>JAYRJU010000004.1:0-326684 GCA_041906145.1 Rhodospirillaceae bacterium
CCCGCACGGCGCGATCGGGAACTTAGTCCCGATAATGTTGCTCAACCATGATGGCGCAGCCAGCCCGCCATCATGACGGAGCCGGAAAAATCTACCTTCCGGCGATCCAAAGTTCGGCCCCGGACCACTTTGGGCCAGACTCTAATTGCAGCTGGGTGAAAACTCAGTGGCAGGTCAGTGTCAACCAAACCGGCAGCAGGCCAACCCCAAAGAATGCAGACTTGGCGAGACTATGCGCTGGTCATCCGCGCCATTTGTGCCAACGCACTCCTATGCCCGAGACTAACACTCGCACATGTTCTGAAAAGGAAACCCGTCAATCCGGCACACTTCGAACATTGCGCGCTATATGCTGCCAACTGCCGCGATGTTGTCACTTCCTGCAGACGTTTCGTCTTCGCGTTTAGGCGGACCGATTCAGCATAGTCGGATGTCGCCCGAAACTCCGCAAGAAATGGCTTTGGTTCGTCCTCGGCAATAAGTGCGCAGGCAAGAGCACCGAGCAGAAAACTGACTGCGTCTGATTCCACGGAATGATCAGACGGCGGTGCAGGTGAGTTTAGTCCGAGCTGAATACCTAGAATCTCGGTGACCAGCACGTAACGACCGATGTTTTCTGTAACAATTATCTTGAGTGTTGGTATGTCCTGCACCGCCCAAAGGAAATCGAGCGCGAGGTATTCAGCGACGGCCTCGATCTGCCACCACAACGTCCATAGCGGCCGCGTTTTCGGGTTGATCCATAAATGGGCAAGTTCGTGGGCCAAATAGTGCGACCGAACTGCCAGCCTGCATGAGATAGAAATAGCGGCGTCCGTGGCACGGCCAAAGTTTTCGTCCGCTTCGTCCCAGGTGATGTAAGGAATTTTGACGGGGCACGGCCCTAGTCGTGTCTCTAGATGACGGACACACTTTGCAACAAGACCCGCGAGTGCCGGTGTGTTCGCCACTGCTCTACCCAGTGATTTGCTCAAAAGAGCTTTACAGTGTTACCGGAGAACCGAAAGTCCTCGTGGACGAGGCCGTAACAGGACTCCTTCCAGCAGGATTTGAATTCTTCTGTCTTGGAGCCAACGCGAGCTTCCAGCTGTGCAAGTACCATCGACCAAGCATCGACCATAAAATTTCCATACGGCCGCGCGTGATAGAAGCACGGGCTCAGAGTGCCGTCCTCCGAGAGAAATGCGCTTCGTTTTGGAATCTGGCACCCCCGTTCTGGCTTAGGTGTGTCCGTTCGCCGCACAAACTTGTCACCAATCACAGCAAACGAGGGGGCCGCATTTGGGAAAAGAAGCGCAGCTAAATCCAGCACAGCAGCCAAAGCTTCCTTTTGTTGGTCGTTGATGCCATCCAACCTGTATCGTTTGCCCGGCTCCGATACGGCTACGCGGGGGCCCGACACTGGGTGCAAAGCAACGGCGACGCCTCGGGCATGAGCCCAGCGTAGAAGATCAGGCAGCGTTTCCAGATTATCTGGAGTCAGGACAGAATTGATCGAGACAGGTACACCGGCGTCAAGACAGGTCTCAACCGCAAGCCGGCCGCTTCTTCGATCAGTCCGAAGCTTTCTATTTACGTTTTCATCGAGCGATTCAAAGCTGACAATAAGCTCACCGAGTTCGATTTCCCTGAAGAGAGCCACTGTCTCCGTAGTCACCATTGCTCCGTTGGAAATCACGTCGATTTCGTAGCCCGCCATATGTGCAATTCGCAAGATACCCGGTAGGTCCTTGTAATATAGCGGCTCGCCTCCGGTAACCATAAGACGAGCAAACCCAATCTTGGCTAAGACTTCCAAGATTGCTTGAAAACGGTCAGGCGGCAGCTTAGCAGTCGGCTGAACCGTCCGGGACTTTGCACTTTCCGCGATGCAAAACGGACAAGCGAAATTACAAATATTGCCGACTTCGTAGTAGAGGAGACTCCCCGTCATTCCGCGGCCGTCACTGGAATTAGATTCGCCGCCGCTGCTTGGGGAGGGACAAGGAAGTAGGGTTCCCTAGCGGCTCCTTCGTCGGCTCGTCGCAACTGGTGTTGGATTGCGAGGCTCTGCTTAATATTAAATTTGAGCGCTATGTTTACCCCTAACCTGCCATCAGTATGCTGCTGGCTTTTATATGAACAGCCGCCCATGCATTGCGGAAGCACTTTGCAATTCACGCAGTTCTGCTTTTTCATAAATGTATCGTTGCGGTATTTTGCCTCCATGTGCGCCTGCGCTTCGGTCTGCTCGCGCATAAGATGGCCTGCCGCTTTATCACTGTATCCAATGTCAGAGACACATTTGAAAATGCTTCCGTCCGGACCAATCGCAAACTGATTGTCGGTCCGCGCAAGGCAATGCGTCTGAGCCACGGCCGGATATTGTAAAGTTTCAAAGCCCAATTGCATCGCTTCCAGAGCGAATGCTACTTCCAACTTCGCATAATCGCGCGTGGTGAAGCATATTTGAGAGAATGTCCGGCACGTAGGTGTTTCCGCTTCCATCGGCGCAAAGTACACGCTGATATCTTTGCGGCGCTGGAACCCGCGATCGTGAAGCCTCTGGAGGAGGCTGCTCACTGATGGGATCGACTCGCGGTCAACGTGAAGGCGCAATTCAATTTTAGAGAATATCCCTTCGATAGCCGCGATATTGTCCAGAATCTTTTCCAGCGTCGGGCTACCATCCATCATAAGTTTTCGTCTGGAATCGTGTAGGTCCTTATCTCCGTCGAAGGGGATATGAACTTGGTCAATGCCGGCGGAACGGAGGTGCAGCGCTGTTTCGCGATTTAGCAAATAGCCGTTGGTGTATATGCCTTGCTTAATGAACACGTTCGGAACTGCCGCACGGATCCGTCCAGAAAGGTCGAGGAGCATCTTCTTCGCCAGAAGCGGTTCGCCGCCATACCAAACCAGTGTTAAGTGTTTGAGGCCATCGCTCCGTTTAGAAATAAAATCTAGTAGCGCGTTTTGTACTTCTTTGCTGAACGCCAGCCCCTCTTTCTTTACGAAGCAATAGGGGCAGTCCATGTTGCAGCCCATCGTCGGGAAGAGGTATAGCTGGAGTTTTGACTTGTCAGTTGCTTCGGCCTCCTCTATCGCCGCGCGCTCCCATAACTCATTTCGCTCTGAGTGAACGAGGAATCCTCCCTCCTTCAACATCCTACCAATGGTGCTTTTTGGCATTGAAGTGGACGTAGACGAAAGCAAGGCTTTGGCTTCCGACCACATGTCTTTGGGCACGACAAGCATCGCAAGTGTTGCGCCATTAAAGAGTAGATAGTCGCCGTCGATTGTTGAAATCTGAACGTTGAAGAGGGATTTCCTCACAGACTCGTTAGCGATTTGGGTGTCCATGGACTTGCCTCATATTTCGAGTTCAGCGCATTTCGTGTCGATAAGTGGCAGATCTACATGTCTTTCGTCGCATTCGCCGTGAGCGAGCTCAAATCCCACGTGCATAGTGCCTAGGGTTTTTTCGAAGAGGCATCCAACATCCAGTGCCTCGGCATTGGGGTTTGTGCCAAATCCGATCTCGACCGTACGGGCGCCGTGTAAAGCGTGGGCCACGGAAGGATATTTCGCCTTTCCCTGCGACTGCGTAAGTTTGCGGACCACTCCGCGCTCGAGCGATACTCTCCATCTCTCGCGGCCTAGCGAACCACTAAATTCAACTTCGATGTCGCCGTCGCCGAACCCGACAGGACATTCAATGAAAGTTTCACCGCCCGGCAACTGCAATCCTAGCGTTGCTGGACCGAAGAAATTAGAGTCGCAAGTGACCTGAACAGCAGTAAGGGAAAATGTGCACCTAGTTGCCGGTGTGGTTAGGCACAGTGTTGACCGTCGCTTCAGTAAAGCTGCGAGCCGACGATTATGACTTTCTATTTCGTGTCGAGGGGCGGAGAGCGCATGGAAGTAGAGCAATTGAATATCTATAGGTCCCCCGAATGGAAATTCGACCACGGCAGAACGGGAATGCGAGCTTATGGGCGGGGCCGGCCCTTGCGGTTCCATAAAACTGATTTCGACACAATCGGACTTCTCCCCCGTTGCCCTATGCAGCTTAGTTGCTAGCGCGGAATGATAGGGCTCCGGAACACCATCGAGGATGGGCGCAAGTGAAAGTTCCCGCGCGAACGCCGTGTCCAGGACTGCTGCGAGCAGATTTGGGAGTGCAGAAGCGAGCGCCTGGGATTGAGAATTATTGAAGGTCTGCATGTGACCGCATCGCGTATCCAGAAAGTGCTATTGTCGCGAGTGTCTCGTTAAATTCGCACCGATTAGTGTTTGTGATGTGGTCTTTGTCATTAAGGGCCCGCTCAAGTGGACACGGGCCGCCGCATCCAGCGTAGGCAATGCAGGACTGGCATTTTGCGGGGGGCGTGCCGCCGTTAGTCTTCAAATCCATTAAAGTCCTACCGTCTGTGAGACGTTCGTCCGGCACGATGAATTCAGGCAGAGTCCAGTCGACGTCGCAAATTCGGAAATTTCCCTCTGTGTCGATCAGCATACCGTATGAGTCGGAGAATCGAGTGCAAGCGTTCGTATAAGGGCGGAGGTGTTTGAATGCCGCGAGTTGTCGATCCGCCGGCGACGTCAACCGCGTATCCCGCTGCTTACAAACGTCTATGCACTCAAGAATTATCCGCGCAAATTCTTTGCCCGGCAGTCCCCAGCCATCCGCCGTAGGTTGTGGGGAATTGATGGTGATGCTAAGCGGCGAGAAGCATTCGATAAGATAAGAAACAAACTTGGGAAGTTGTCGGAAGCTAAGGACAGTAGGCGTGAGTATGAATCCGACGTCGATGCCCGCCAGGCGCATCGAAGTATACGCTAGGACAGCCTGTCTATATGTACCTTTGCCGCGTTGTGCGTCGTTTGTTATCTCGTCGCCATCAATCGAAATATCTACTGAGAAAGCGTGTTCGCGCAGAAACTCGACTATAGGGGCGGTGCAGAAGGTACCGTTCGTCGTAGTTGTATACTTGATTGAGGGTATTGAATGTAGGTGCTTATGTTCTTCTAGGTAATGCACCGCATCTTTAATCATTCCGAATGCGGTTAACGGTTCTCCCCCAAAAAACTGAAGTTCTTCGATTGGATAGCCTTCCCCGAGGCGAAGGAGCTTTTGCAACGTGTTGCGTAATACGTCACTTGACATCCGGTCTGAATACTTGGGGATGAAACAATAGGTGCATCGAAGATTGCACCGCTCCGTCAACACGAGCCTATAGCTGCTGATGCGTCGCTTTGCGGCAGCGGTCTCGAGATTGCTTATAGTCTCGTTAGCGCGGTCTTTCATCGTTCTGAGTAGGTGCTCAGCGTCGGCGAGTAGTTGCGGAGATGCATTGCCAACATCTCGCTGCTCCAGCACTGACTTGAAAAGGCGCCCGAGGTCGCTGCGCAGCCTGACGACGGTTGGAACGACGACGTCAACAAGGATGTATTCGCCCGCATATTCGAACAGGCGCAGCGTCGGCAGAAATTGAGTTTGCCATTCTGCAAAGGGCAGGGCCGCGGAAGTCATGCACTGCTGCCCTCAGGAGGCATGACTTTTATGGTGATTTTTTTCGCGAAGCTTTGCGTAGTCCAACTTTAGCTACGGGCGGTTCGGCAATCGTTACGCTTGCAGCAGCTGTGCGGAATTCTTCAAACAGCTTCGTATCGACCTTGCCGGCCCTTTGAAGGACTTCCGCGATCGAACGTAGCTTCTGTTGCTGTTCAGGGGTTAGTCGGTGCGCGGCGATGGAAATTAGGTCCGCTTGCATGCGTGTACTGCGCATGCAGGCTTGCCCTTCGGTCGGCAATTGATCATCGACAGGTCCCAGAAATTCGAATTTCTGTGGTTTTGTCATTTCGACCCCCAACTCGCCTTAACGTAGTAAATTTATAAAAACACCTGCGCTCGGCAGAGTCAAGCTGCAGGACGATTTTGATGCTTCGCCGGAAATATTTTTGTGCGGTTACGTGGGCTGGATATGCCCCGCCAGGGCGGTCGGCTACCCGCTTGGTACGGAAGCTCGGCAATCGCCTCTAAGAGAGCAATCTAGAGAGGATGCAGCGGCTAGCGCGAGCGGGGTTGCTGCCGCCGGAAGGGTAGCGCAGCGTAGTGTGCGTACCAGAAAGCCCGCGCAGCAATGCCGCTTGGCCTAGGTACATGTCCGGCGAGGCTCTTGATACCCGCAGCCTTTAGTCCTTCGGCCCGCACCTGAAACTCAGCTCGCCATACGGCATCGGTGCGGTCCCAGAGTTGATAGAAAAACCTCTTCCGCTGGCTTCTTTGATTTCCGCGCGCTTGTTGTAAACGCGCACAACCTTGTAGCCTGTGCCGAATGTGAGGCCTGCAATTCGTCTTACGTGCCCATATTAACAAACATAGCCCGGTGCCCCCTTATGTCCTTCTCGGCCCACGGGCTAAGACTCGAACGTAATTATCGTCACCCAATAGTGCCCATATCTGGACGGCCCCCTGTCTTGCAAGCGCCTTTGGATTGAACCTTCGCTTTGCACCCATATCTCCGGTCTCGCGGCTGACGCCGCTTGCATGAGTTCTGACTGTGATTTTCGCGTAACGGGGTGCCGTAGGGGATTCGAACTGCGTGAGTTTACCACGCATCCCGCCAATGACCGTTGGCAAAAGCGAAGCTCCTATAGAAACGAAGAACGAGTGTTGTTGACAAAGTCCCCAAACAGGATACAATTGTCCCCGTTTCATTGCGCAGGGAGATTGCAGAAATGGCGCCTATCCCCAAGCCCGTTGTCACCACCATCCTCGCCGGCGAGGGGGCACGCCCGCGTCCCACATTTCCCGTACAGGCCCTCGGTCCGCGCCTTTCGCGCGCGGTCCTCGCGGTCGCCCACCGCACGCAGGCGCCGGTCGAACTTGCCGCGCATGAGATTCTCACCCTCGCGGCCATGGCGGCGCAGCGGCTGATCAGCCTGCGTCTGCCCACCGGCGCCGAGCGTCCGGTTTCATGCTTCTTCGCCACCATGGCCTGTCATGAGGAAGGCCGCGGCGCCGTCGAGAAAATGGTGGTAGATCCGGCCCGGCTCTGGGAACGCGCGTTCGAGGACGCATTCCCCTTGCGTGTCGCGGCGCATGTGGATGAGGGCGTCGAAAGCGGCGTTCAGCGCCCGCACCCCGTTCAGTACCTCAACCTGTTCTACGACGCGCGCGAGGCCCAGCCCGGCAATCGGTATAACCTCTATCTCCGTCAGGCGGGGTTCTTCGCGGCGCATCCGCACGACCTCGTGCAACCGGGGCCGTCCCGCCGCGGCGAGGCGGCCGTCCTGTCGCGCATTTGGAACGGTATGGTCATCAAGCGCGCCGTGAGGCAGGTCTTCTTTCCACGCCTCAGCCTTCACGTCACCGCCAGTCCGCGCGCGGCCGCGGCGTTTCTGAAGGACGCCGAGATCGCCGAGAGCGGCCTATCCGCGCGCCTGCTTCTCGCCGCGCCGCCGTCGCGTCTCGGCAACCGCATCTTTAAGGAAGCTCAGGACGACGCCCCGTCCAGCGAACTCGCTGAAATGCTCGGCTATCTGGGCACGCTGTTCGAAAAGCCCGCTACCGCGGCCTCGCGCATCATTGCATTCTCAAAGGACGCCGCCGCGGCGTGGCTGTCCTTCGCGCGGGACACGGAGACCGCCCTCGCGCCGGGCGGACCGTTCGCATCCATCGCCGCTTTCGCCTCCATGCTGGCCGAACACGCCGCGCGCCTCGCGGCCGTCATCGCGTTTATGGAGGATTGCGCTTCGGATGAGATTAGCGCCCCGCAGCTCGCGCAAGGCATCGCGCTCGCGCGCTTTTATGCCGAGGAGCGCCTTTGCCTATCGAATACCGCCGCGCCCGCGCTCAGCGAGGAAGAGACGGAGGAGATGTTGCGCGAGTGGCTCCAGCGCACCAAAGCCGAGAAGGATGTCACCCTGCGCGAGATCTGCCGCTCAGGGCCCAAGGCCACGCGTGACGTCGATACGGCCTATAAAATCATGCGCCGCATGGAGCGCCTCGGCATCGTGCAGCCGGCGCAGGCGGCGTTCCAGGGCGTTTCCGCGCCGCGCCGTCAGCGCGTCGCCTATGCGTGGCGCGTCGAGAAAGACGCCGGCCAGAATGTCGCCTGATGTCGCCCGCATGTCGCCCGCTTCCGAAAAACGTTCAACGCCTTGCCGCGCATCACGAATTCGCCCGATGTCGCATGTCGCCCATGTCGCCCGGCGCGGCTTGTCATGAATCTCCGGGGCGCGCTATAGGCGGTGGTGCATATCAATCGGAGGCGGCATGACCAAGGTACGTGTGAACTGTTTCGCGCTGTCGCTCGACGGCTACGGCGCTGGACCCAACCAAAGCCTGGAAAGTCCGCTCGGCGTCGGCGGTGAGTCGCTTCATGATTGGTTCCGTCCGACGCGCACCTTCCAAAAGATGATCGGCAAGGACGGCGGCACGTCGGGCGTGGATGATGGCTTCGCCGTGCGCGGCATGGAGAATCTCGGCGCCTGGATCCTGGGCCGCAATATGTTCGGCCCCGTGCGCGGCGCCTGGCCTGATGGAAATTGGAAGGGATGGTGGGGGCCGAGCCCGCCTTACCACTGCGATGTGTTTGTGCTCACCCATCACGCCCGTGATCCGCTTCCGATGGAGGGCGGCACCACTTTCTACTTCATCACCGACGGCATCCACGTGGCGCTCGACAAGGCCAAGGCCGCGGCCAAGGGGAAAGATATTCGCATCGGCGGCGGGGTCAGTACCGTGCGCCAGTATCTCAAAGCCGGGGCGATTGATGAAATGCACCTTGCCGTAAGCCCCGTCCTGCTCGGGGACGGCGAACACCTTTTGGGCGGGCTTGATCTCACGGCCCTCGGCTTTGAAAAGCCTGTTTACAGCGGCACCGAGCAGGCGGCGCACTATGTCCTCGCGAAAAAGAAGGGCTAGGCAGGCGGCTGTATTGTTACGAAAACCCCCGTCCAGACGATGGACAGCCGTTGCTCCGCCCGGCCGCCGGTGCTCTAATTCGCCCGCCTTAGCGGCATTGGGCGCAAGGCCTATCTGAGGAGGATTGAATGAAGCAATTTCTGATCGGTGCGCTGTTGTCCGGTGCTGTGATGGTGCCGGCGTATGCCGCGCTCACGAATGGCGAGACCGCCCCCGATTTCACCGCGCAAGCCTCGCTCGCCGGCAAGGAATTCACGTTCTCGCTGGACTCCGCCCTGAAGAAGGGCCCTGTGGTCGTATACTTCTACCCGGCGGCCTATACGCGCGGCTGCAACATCGAAGCCAAGACCTTCGCCGACAACGCCGAGAAGTTCGCCGCGGCGGGCGCGACCATCATCGGCGTATCGCAAGACAGTATTAAAAAGCTGAACGACTATTCGGCCGACCCGGAATATTGCGCGGGCAAGTTCCCGGTGGCGGCGGATGCCGGCGGCAAGATCACGGCGTCCTATAAACTGAGCACCATGACTCTTGACCGCAAGGTGACCGATACGCGCGGCGCCGACGTCACCCATGCGCTCACCGAGCGTACGACATTCGTCATCACGCCGGACAAGAAGGTCATCGCGACCCTGTCCTCGAACGACGACAAGGTGGCGCCGCACGAACACGCGGAGAAGTCGCTGTCGATCGTGCAAGGCCTGAAGAAATAAGTTTGAGACGATGCAAGGCGAGGCGGGCTCCACGCAGGAGTCCGCCTCGTTTTTTTTTGAGAAGGGGGGGAGAGATCATGAAGTGGTCATGGATGGTTTGCGCCGCCGCTCTGGTGTCGGCGGGTGTCGCGGGCGCTGCCGATCGCAGCCCTCTGAATAAGGAGTGGCGCGGCCGCATCGCGGAGCTGGGACAACCGGCGCCCGATGAAATCGTTTTGACCGCCGCCGGCGATGCGATCTGGCTGGATAAGTTCTCGGACAGCAAGGACGCGCGGCTCCAGGCGCTCTTCGAGGTGATGCGCGCCAGCGAGATCTCCTTCATCAATTTCGAGATGGTCACCGCCAACAGCGGTTATCCGACCATCAAGGAAATCGCGAAATCGGATCCTTCCATCGTGAAGGAATTCATCTGGGCGGGGACGGATGTCGTGTCCTTGGCCAACAACCACATGATGGACTTCGGACAAGGCGGCCTTGAAACCACGAGGCGCACTCTGGATGAAGCGGGTATCAAATACTCCGGCGCGGGATTAAACCTCGCCGAAGCGTTCCAGCATACCGTGGTGGAGCGCAAGGGCCTCAAGATGGCTTTGGTCTCGGTGATGGTCTCGCCGACCCTTACCATCGGCACCGGCGCCGGCGAGAAATCGCCTGGGGTCGCATGGGTGCGCGGCGCCAGCGTCCGCCGGCCCGACGGCAGCACGGTGATCGCGCCGTGGGACGCCGATCTCAAGGCCATGGAAGACGCGATCAACTCGGCCCGCAAAGACGCCGATCTTGTCGCGGTCAGCATGCATATCCATTGGGGCGGCGGCGACGTCATCGACCCCGAAGGCAAACAGGTGGTCGCGCGCGCGGCGATCGATGCTGGCGCCGACATCATCCTCGGCCACGGCCCGCACCTCATCAACGGCATCGAATTCTATAAGTCTAAACCGATCCTCTACAGCATCGGCAACTTCGCGTTCCAATTCAAACCGGACGCCTACACCTTCTTTCCCGAAACGCTCAAGATCGTTCAGCGCCTGTCCAGTGATCCCAAGCTGTTCGAAAGCATGATCGTGCGCATGGTGCTTTCGCCCAAAGGCGGTTTTCGCCGCATGGAACTTCTGCCGATCGAACTCACGCCCGAAGGCATTCCTCATTTTGTGACGGGCGAGAAGGCCGATGCGATCCTCGCCAAGGCAACCTCGCTCTCCGATGCGTTCGGCACGAAGGTCGGTCGCAAGGATTGGTACGCGACGGTCGAACTGCCGCGCGCGCCGTAACCGCTATTGGGCGGCCGCGGTCTGAACCGGCGTGGCGGCAAGCTTCGCGGCATAGGCGTTCGCGCGGCGCACCATGTCGACCATCTGGTTGGTCACCGGAATGGCGATGTTGATGTGATTCACAAGATCGAGCGGGATGGTTTCCCCGGCGTGCTTGCGGCGCTCGTAGGCTTCGCGCGTCAGTTCCGGGTACACCTGCGCGACGTTGATCGCGCGCACAACCCAGCGGCCCTCGGTTGATTCCGCCAAAGGCGCGCCCGAGTTGCCGGGCCATACATCGCAAGTATGTCCGACCAGTCCAGGCGCGCGCGGGAACTGGGCGTTGCGGATGAGCGATGCGAAGGCGCAGCCGCTTTGCACGGTGCGCGGCGTCGCGCCGTCATAGTCGAAGGTGAGGGAGACGCCGGCCATCGTGTAACGCGCCGCGCCGATCTCGGCGAGATTGCGCTCGCCCGGCCCCGGCGGCGCAAGGGCCAACGGCGCGTAGTCGACCGGTTCTTCCAGAACCAGCGCGATCACATCTTTTTGGCGTGTGCGCGCCCGCAGCGGCAGATCGGATTCCGAGACGGCCGTGAATTGGAACTGGTGCAGGATGCGCACCTTGCGGCCGTTTGCCGCGCCTTCGGGAACATAGACCCAGTCGCCCGCTTGGACCTTGCCGTCTTCACCGAACACATTGTGCCAGTTAGTGAGGATGACCCTCGGGCCGACCAGGAAGGCCGTTCCGATCCCGGACAGGACGCCGTTCCTGGCGTCGGCGCGCATGATGTAGCCAACGGCATTGGTCCACGGCAATTGACCTGTGTCCGCCTGCCGATTGTCGTCGCCCAGGATCGACGCCCGTGCGCTTGGCGCCGCCGCGAGCGACAGCACAGCGCAAATGATCGCGCAAAAAAACCGCAAAAAATTGCCCCAGCCCAACGCCGCAAACGTTAGCGGAAATCTCGCGGACGACAAGGGCGCGGCGTCAAATTCTTTGGAACTTTTTGCGCGTTCATATCTCAACGTGTCCGCGGCTGGGCGGCACGACTTACGATTTCGCGAGCACGCGCGCGAAGGCCGCGCGCAAGTTGCGGAGGCTGTTATTTCGCGGTGCGTTTGGCGACGACTTTGGATGTCCGGCCGGCCAGCACCACGGTCGCTTCTATCGAGTCTCCGTTGACCTTGCCGTCAAACGCGAGGGGTTGGGTTCCGCCCGCGCCCGGAAGGCGGGCTTCGAACTTGAGGGAATCCCCCACCAGAACCGGGATGTCCATTGAGGCCTTCACCGCGTCCGTGCGCAGGGATCCCGCGACTTGTTGGTAGGTCTGCGCGATGTCGACGCTGTAATCCTTGCCGTTCATGCGCCATTGCCAGGTGCCGCCCACCTTGGCGGGCACCACCCAGAAATAGAGCGTGCTGCTGCCGTGGCTTTCGAACTTGTCGGCCTTCCAATCGCCCAGCGCATAGTCGTGCGCGACGATGCGCGTGCCCGGCTTCATATCGAGCATCTTCGGCCGTAGCTTCAGCATCATCTCGGGCAGGAGATAGAGCGGCAGGATCGTCGCTTCGGAGAAATCGAATTCGAACATGTCGCCCTGGTGGAAGATGACGCGGTCTTCCACGCCCGCTTTCTTGGCGTTCGCTTTCGCTTCGGCCACGCGGACCGGGTCGAGATCGATGCCGACGCCTTTCTTCGCGCCGAACTCTTTCACGGCTGCGATGGGCAAGCGTCCATCGCCTGATCCCAGATCATAAACAATGTCGTTGGGGCCGACACCGCCCATGGTCAGCATGGACTTCACGATCGGCTCCGCGGTGGGCACGTAAGGCGCATCCAGTTCAATGCTCGGCGCATCGGCGGGCGCCGAGAACTGCGCGGCCTGCGTGCCGGAAACAAGGATGACGGCGGTCAGGCCAAATGTGAGCGCGATTTTCATATGCGAGGTCCCCCAGGAGCGATCCCCCATAGTCACCACGCCCGCGCGAAGGGCTGCAAGGCCTATTTGTTTTGGGCTATACGTTTTCGAGGAAAACGCGGGAGAGATGGATGCGAAGGCTTCGGGGCGCGGTCAGTGCTTTTGCCGTGAGCGTGATGATACTCAGCTCGTGTGTGAGCGCTGGCAATACCGCGGCGCCGGCCGTGGTCGAAGATTTCACCGGCGATTTCCTGCGCTTTTTTGACGATACCGCCGCCTTCCCGGAAGCGGACCGGATCGCCGCCTTCAAGGCGAGGGTGGCGGCGCGTTACCCCGCGTTCTACGGCATTGAGCGCTTCGAAGGCCGCGTCACGCAAGACGCGCAAGACCGCAAGATCGCGCGGGCGCTCGATCGGTTTCCCTCCATTCGCGCGGCGTACACGGCAAAGGCGGCGGCGTTCAGCCAAGCGCTGGCGGGCAACATCGCGAGTTTCCGGGCGATCTCGGCGGCGCGCCGCAGCTGATCTTCGGCGCCGACGGTATGGCGATGTATCACCAGGGCTGGCGCAGCGAGTCCGCCTTTTTCCTGCATGAGCTTTTTCACATCCACCATCGGCCGCGGTTCGGCGAGTGCGGCGCGGTCTGGTGCATGCTGTGGATCGAAGGCGTCGCGTCTTACGTCGCGTCGAAGCTGGTGCCCGGGGCGAACGAGGCTGAACTGCTGCTCGACTTCCCCGTCGGCGCCGTCGGCGCGGTGCGCGCAAATCTTCCCGCCGCATTGACCCAGGCCAAGCGCGTCCTCGACAGCGAGGACATGAAGACACTCGCCGCACTTTTCTCCAGCGGCATGGATGACACCGGGCTCCCGCCGCGCCGCGGCTACTTGATCGAATTTCTGATCGCCCAGGAGATCGCGCGGGATCGTCCGCTCACGGAACTAGCCCATCTTCCGCGCGATGAAGTGCGGTCTTTGGTGGAGCGGGCGATCGACCGGCGACTAAGTCCGCCGCGTTAGGCCGCCGCGTCGCCGGGATCGGCTGCGGCGATCCATTGGCGGATTGCTTGCGCTTCCGCCGCCGCGATGTCTGCGCCGCGGTTCGGCGGCGCGGGGTGAATCGGCGTTCCCTCCATCGCGTAGGCGCAGATGCGGTCGAGCATCATGTCCTTGCCGGGCGCGAGTGCGCTGTAATCGGTGAAATTCATCTCGCCGATATGCCAGTCGGTCTGTTTGACGAGCGGGAAGGGGAAGGCGTAGCGGAAAAAGGCGACCGCCGCGTACCGCCAGGCGGTGCGGGCGAAAACCAGCGGATCGACGGCCTCGGCGGTGAGCGCGCCGTTGAGCATGCGCACATAATCGGCGGGGCTCGACGGTGTCGGCAGGCTTGGCTGCGCGCTGACCTCCAAGGACCCGCAACGGATCACCCGTTTGCCAAGGGCCGCCATCTCGACGCCGATGGTGCTGTGCCATGTGAGCCCAAGGTCGGCGATGGCCGCGAGATTATAACTGTTGAGGGTCTCGCTGCTGCGCACGAGACGTACATTCTCCGGCAATTCACCGGCGAGCTTTTCGTAGAACGCCAGCTCTTGCGCGTTCTTGGAGAACGACCGCTGGCTGCCGCTGTTGGGATGCGCCCGGATCACCAACTGGATCTCGGGATGCTGGCGGACAAAATCGACGGTGGTCCGCACCCAGTCCTCGTGCAATTCGAAGACGCCGCCGGCAAGGCCGGTGCCGACGGTCTCGTCGAGGTTCGAGGTGAACAAGACCCACACCGGCTTCGCGGGGTCGAGCTTGAGCGCCGCGCGTGTCTCTTCCACCTTTTGGCCGCCGACGATGAAGGCCACCGTGTCCTTCTGGCCGTGCCAGCGCTCCTTGAACAGTTTGCCGACGGCTTCAATTTCTGGCGCCGTGAGGGGCGTGTCTTTCCATATGTCCCACTGCGCGACGAGGTCGCGGGAGTCTATGCATTGGCGGCCCTCGAACAAAGTCAGGTGCCCCGGCATGAAGCCGCGCTCTTCGACCAGCGTGCGGATCCCGCGCAGCTTCCCCAATTCCAAGGCCGTGCGCATCGGCCCCATGCGGCCATTGAACAGCAGAAGGAAGTCCGGCTTCTCTTCGTCGAGAAGGCGTGAGAGGCCCACCGCCGCGAGACGCCCGCTATAAAGGTAGCTGGCGTAAGCGCCTGCCGTTTGCGGATCGTCGAGATCAAGCGCGGAATGGCGCAGATGTTTGTGAACGCTCGACGCCACCCACGCGCCGATGGGCCAATCGCCCATCCGGGCGTCGGCGAGTTCACGGCCCCGGAACCCGTGCGCCCAGGCAGCGGCGTCGCTGAAATCCTTGGTCGTCAGCCAGCGGCCGAGCCAACGGTAGGAGAGCCCCCAATTCGCCATGTGGGCCGCGACCGATGACTGGCAGATCAAGCAGGCGTTGGCGGGCTTTTTTTGGGGTGCGCCGTTAGCCGGTTGAAGGACGTCGCAGTCGCTGAAGACGGAGTCACAGGTGATGTAGCTCACCGTGCAGCCGCGCAGGCGCAAGGCCTGAAGGATCGTAACCTGGCGTGCGCTATGGATCGACCAGGTCGTGTAGGGCGCGAAGCAGACGATATGAGGGGGACGCTGAATGGGCATGGGGGGAGCGTACAACAGAACCGCCAATCCCCAAACAGCGCCCCCAATAGACGGAAATATTACGCGGCGGCGCGTTCCAGTTCCGCGATATCGATCTTCTTCATTTTCATCATGGCCGCGGCGGCGCGCTGCGCGCGCGCCGGATCGGGATCGCGCAAGAGTTCGACAAGTCTGCGCGGCGTGATTTGCCAGGACACGCCGAACTTATCCTTGAGCCAACCGCACTGGCTTTCGGCGCCGCCGTCGGCGGTGAGGGCGGACCAAAGGTGATCGACTTCCGCCTGGGTCTCGCAATCGACCATGAGGGAGATGGCTTCATTGGGTTTGAAATGAGGACCGCCGTTGAAGCAGTGCAGGCGCAGTCCCTCCAGTTCGACGGTCCCGCTATGGACACGGTCGCCGCCGCGCACGACGTTCACGACCTTCGCGTTCTTGAACACCTTGGCGTAGAGGGTGATGGCCTCTTCCGCCTGGTCGTTGAACCAGATGAACGGGGTGATCTTTTGCATGGGCTTCTCCTTGAGTGGGTCGATCCTCCAGAGGACGGGCGCGCCCGCCGCAGTCCGACACAGCCGCCTGGGAATTTTCGCGCCTTTTGTAACTGCCTGTTAAATATCAGGATTTCTAAAGTAGACTGTAGCGTGTTACGCGCCTTTGGCTGCCGGTGCCCTCTGATTTCCTATAATATGGGCGATCTTTTGACACTAAGGACAAGCATGCGATCTCTCGTGCGATCCACCGTTGGCGGTTTTGCCCTGGCCAGCCTGATGATGGCGGCGGCTCATGCCGCCCCGGCCGATCCCCGCCACTACAAAGCCGAACCCATGCCGCCGGGCTTCCAGGTTGTTGCGACCGAACTGGAAGGTCCGGTCTTCGCCGATCCTACGGGGAAGACTTTGTATACGTGGCCGCTCAACAAGATCCGCAATGGCGATATCGGAGAAGCGAAGAACAAGCCCTCGCTTTGCACCGACGCGGTGATGAAGGTCACTTCTGGTTTCATGAGCCCGTATCCGGGCGGCTTTGAATTGCCGGACTTGGACAAGCGGCCGTCCTGTACGCAGGAGTGGCCGATCGCGATCGCGCCTGAAGGCGCGAAGGCCGTCGGCAAGTTCGCGATCGCGGATCATCCGAACGGAAGCAAGCAATGGACGTACGACGGATATCCCCTCTACACCTCCGTACGCGATAAGCAGGCCGGAGATGTCCTCGGCTCCGCGGGCCGCCAGACGGGCGGCGGCGACGGCGGCGTCTACCGCCGTCCTGTCGCGCCCAAGCCCAGCGTTCCGCCGGCCTTCAGCGTGCATACGGTACAGCTTGGCCGCTTGATCGGGACCACCGCGGGCTATTCGATTTACACGTCGGACCGCGATGGGATTAACAAGTCCAATTGCGACGCCGTGTGCCAGAAGACCTGGAAGCCGGTCCCGGCCGGTCAACTCGCGCAGCCCGAAGGCGACTGGACGATCTTCCAACGCGCGCCTGGTCTGAAGCAGTGGGCCTACAAAGGCAAACCCGTCTACACCTTCAGTGGGGACGAGAAAGAACGCAGCTTTCAGGGCGGCGATGAACCGGGCTGGCATAACGTGTGGATGCAGCTGTCGCCTAAGGGTCCCCCCGGTTTCACCGTGCAGGACACGCACACCGGTCAGGTGCTGGCCGCGCCAAACGGCAAGACCGTCTACCTTTACAGCTGCACCGACGATGCGCTGGACCAGATGCTGTGCGATCACCCAGGCGCGCCGCAGGCTTATCGCCTGGCCATTTGCGGCGGCGGCGATCCGGCGCGCTGCGTGAAGACGTTCCCCTACATCCCCGCCGAAGCGACAGCGAAAAGCGGCTCGCGCGCGTGGACGGTGATGTGGATCGATCCGCTGTCGGGCCGCGAAGCCAAAGCCGGCGATGCGGGCGCCCAGAGCGTATGGGCGTTCCGCGATCGCCCGGTCTACACATTCGCCGGCGACAAAGCGCCCGGCGACGTGGAAGGCGACGCGTGGGGCGAGTTCAATGGCCGTAAGAATGGCTTCAAGGCATTCTGGCTGCGCGACGACTTCGATCGGAACGGTGAATAAGATGAAAGTCTCAGTTTTCGCTCTCATCGCCGCTTTTAGTATGGGTTCCGCGTTCGCCGCCGAACCGGACGGCGTGAAGAATCGCACGATCGGTTATGTGCTCACCGACTATGACTTTGCGACTTACCAGACATCGGATGGAAAGGCGGAGTGCCCGGACGGCTACAATGACGGTCCGCGCGAGCGCTTCGAGCGCTTCTTCCCCAAGGACGGCGCGAAGGGTCCTTTGACCGGCGCGCAGATCGCGCGCGAGGGCGCCATCTGGGGGCCGACCATGGAGGATGAGCCTTTCGCGTTCAAATACGCGCAAGGCAACGTTGCCATCGGCCTTAATCTCGACGGAAAAACCGGACCGAATGATTTTGTGAGTCCGGACGGCGAGAAGGGGATCGATAACCAGCTTTACCGTGCGCTGGGGTGCGTGGTGAATCGCCGCGCGCCGGGTGGATCGCTCACCGTGTTCGTTACGACCTTCATGCAACGTTACAACTACAATCGTGTATTGCTGGAGATCACCGACGTCGACAGTCTCGTCAACGACGACGATGTCACGCTCACCACCTACCGGGGCCGCGATGGTTTGATGATCGATGCCGCGGGTCAGTTCCTGCCGGGCGGCTCGAACCGGGCGGATCATAAGTGGGGCAAGAAATTCATCGCGTCCTTCAAGGGCCGCATCAAGGACGGGGTTCTGACCACCGACCCCGTCCCGAACTGGTACATGCCGGCGAAGTACACCTTCCAGGATGTGACCACGCGCTGGTTCCGCGATGCGCGTTTCCGCTTGAACCTGACGCCGGACCGCGCGTCGGGACTTCTCGCCGGCTACACCGATGTCGAGAATTGGTATCGCCAGATCATCCGCTCGCTCTCGACGCATCACCTCAGTTACGGCGAGGAGTATGCGCCGCCGCTTTATCGCGCGCTCAATACATTGGCCGACGCCTATCCTGATGAGACCGGACGCAATACCGCCATCTCGGCCGCGCTCGAGATGAACTTCGTGCGCGTGTATGTGACTCATCCTGAACAGCCGGTCGCTTCGAACGGCGCGCAACCGAGCGCCGAAATCGCCGGCGGGGCGCGGCGGTAGCCATGGCCGATATTTCCAACATCACACAGAAGCTGGAGACGGGCCTGCGCGATAACGCGCAGCAGGTGGAATATTTCGACGCCCTCAAGCGCGCCGCTGAGGACAGGGATGCCGCTATCGACAAGCTGGAAGACAAGCTTGCGGTTTCTTCGGCTGTCGCCGCGGCGGCGTCAGGTACGCCGGAAGAGGCAAAGGCGATGGCCTCCAAAATCCGCGCCAAGGCGATGCAGGCGGCCGTCGACGGCGGCGACGTTGGAGCGCTGGAATCCATGGTGCGTGATATGGAGCGGCTCGCGAAGCTCGCCGAAGAAAACCGCGAACGCGAAAAACGGGGCGGCAAGGATGTCAGCGCGGCGGCGATTCCGGCGCTCGCGGCCATCGCGAAGTCCTGACCGTCACCTCAATTTCGCCGTGTTCTTGGGCTATCAATCGCTTTGATTTGCGATTTTGTGACAGGAGCGGGTTATGCGTCAGTTCGGTTTAGCGCTCACAGCGCTTTTCGTGACCGGAACCGCGCAAGCGGCGGATGTGACGTTCACCGATCCAAACAAGTTCATCGATGCGACTTTCGACCGGCCCCGGTCGGAAAAGCACCTGCGCGAAGTCCAGGACGCGGTCAGCAAGATGTTCTCGCAACTCGCGGATAAATATCTCGCGCCGGGTCAATCGCTCACGGTCGAGGTCCGCGACATCGATCTCGCCGGTCGCATTGAACCGACCATGTCCATGGCCAACGATATCCGCGTCATGCGGACATCATCGTGGCCACGACTGCAGTTCGTCTACACCGTCACGCAGAACGGCGCGGTTGTGCGATCCGGAGAAGCCGACATTCATGACTTCAACTACCTGACCGGGTTCAATCGCTACTTTGACAGCGACCGCCTGCGCTACGAGCGGCAGATGCTGGCCGACTGGTTCCGCGAGAACCTGGCGCCTAAAGCGCTCTAGCGGCGGAACCCGCGTCACGTGCCGGGCGTTCTGCCAGGAACGTTCCGGTAAGGAGATTCCAAGATGCAATGGGAAGGTGGCCGTCGCGGCGGCGGGCTCGAGGACCGCCGTGGTCTCGGCGGTGCGAAAATCGCCGGCGGTGGAATCGGTACGATCGCCATTGCCGCCATCGGGTATCTTCTCTTCGGCATCGATCCCCGGGTGACGACCGCGGTGCTGAATCAAACGGGCGCCCCGGAACAGGGCGTGACGGGAACGCCTTCCGACCGCGCCGGCCAGTTTGTCGACGTGATCAGCGCCAATATCAACGATGTGTGGGCCGCTCAGATTCAAGGCTACCGCGCGCCGCGCGTTGTGCTTTACGAGCAGGGCACATCCACCGGCTGCGGATATGGGCAGGCGGCGATGGGCCCGTTCTACTGCCCGGTGGATGCGACCGTTTATCTCGACCTAGGGTTCTGGCAGGAGATGGAAACGCGTCTCGGCGCGTCCGGCGCCGAATTCGCGCGCGCCTATGTCATTGCTCATGAAATCGGCCATCACGTCCAGCGGCTGACGGGGACGACGGAAAAGGTTGAGCAGGCGCAGCGCCGCGCAGCGGGCGAAGCCGAAGCGAACAAATATTCCGTCTCGCTCGAATTGCAGGCCGATTGTTATGCGGGGGTTTGGGCCGCGCGCGCCGCAGATGCCTCCAACGGACAAGTCGCGTTGGATCCCGGCGATCTGGAGGAGGGGCTGAAGACGGCACGCGCCATCGGCGACGATACGCTGCAGAGCAAGTCTTCGGGGCGCGTGGTGCCGGAGAAGTTCACTCACGGCAGTTCGGCGCAACGCATGCAGTGGCTGCGGCGGGGCTTCGAAAGCCGCGATCCCGCCAAGTGCGACACGTTCTAGGACGCTTTCGCCGCCGTGCGTGCGCTGACAAGTTCCAAGATCTTCGCTTCCAGCTGATTCCACTCAACCGGTTTGGCGACAACGGCGTCCGCGCCCGCATCGACGAAGGTTTTCACGTGGTCGGGGACGACGTCGGCGGTGAGGGCGATGAGCGGCGTGCGCCGGCCGGACCCGTCCGTCTCGGATTTCTGAAGGGCGCGCATGACTTCGCGCCCATTCATCACCGGCATATGCATGTCGAGGATGATGCAGTCGTACTCGTGGTCGGCGGCGGCCTGTATGGCGGCAGCGCCGTCTTCAACCAGGGTGACTTCGAAGCCGCGCCGCAGCAGCATGATGTCCGCCAGCGTGCGCATGTTCTTGTCGTCGTCGGCGACGAGGAGCAGCAATGGCGTCTTGCTGGCGCGCGGCGCCGGCGGCGCGGTCCGCTCGAGCGCCCGGCCGATGGGGACAGGCGGCGAAAGCGCGCGTTGAACCGGCACCGTGAAGGTGAAAGCCGATCCGCTGCGCGGCTGTGAACTGACTTTCAGTTCGCCCCCCATCGCGGTTACCAGGTGGCGGCAGATGGAAAGGCCGAGACCGGTTCCGCCGTGGGTGCGCGAGGTGGACATGTCTGCCTGGATGAACGGCTCGAAAATCCGTTCCATATGCTCCGGTGCGATACCGACCCCGGTGTCGATGACCGAGTAGGTGAGATCGAACCCGACATCGTCTCGCACTGTCTGCTCGACGCGCACGACGACGGTGCCTTGCGGCGTGAACTTGATGGCGTTGTCGATGAGATTGGTCAGGACCTGGCCGATGCGCAACGCGTCGCCGACGACGTGGTCGGTGATGGGGCGCGGTTGCTCTATGCGCAGGGTCACGCCTTTCTGCGCGGCGCGGCTCTCGAAGACGGCGCATATGTTTTGCAAGGATTCCGATACCCGGAACGGCGCTTTCTCGATCGGCACCACGCCGGTCTCGAATTTGGCGAGATCGAGAACATCATTGAGAACGGCAAGCAGATTGCGCGCGGAAAGGGTCAAGTTCGCGATCAGATTCTGCTGTTGATCGGACAGCGGCGTGGTTTTCAAAACGTCGGCCATGCCGAGGATGCCGGTCATGGGCGTGCGCAATTCATGGCTCATGTTGGCCAGGAACTCCGATCGCACTTTCGCCGCTTCGTCGGCGCGCTTGCGCTCGGCATCCAACGATCGCAACACGGCCGATAATCCGATCAACGGCGCGATGCTCGCCGCCAGAAAGCCCACGGAAAACGCGGTCCAGCTTAGCGGTGTCATATCGAAGGACGACGGGCTGATCGGGATCGGCAGAAGGTCCATCCGATAACCGCTGTAGAGCGCGGCGATGGAGGCCACGCACAAAGCAACGACACCGAGCGCGACGCGGCGTTCAAAGAAACAGCCGGCGACGACGATGGCCGAGATGTAGAACATCATCACGCCATTGCCGCGGCCGAAAGCGATGATGCCGGATGTCGCGACGAGGTAAGGCACGATCGTCACGACGCTCGCGCGCAGGGTGAGGCTCAGTTTCTTTTTGAATGCGGTTGTCGCCAGCAGAATGAGGAGGAGGGCGACATGCAGCCCCATGACGGGACGCCAGCCTTGCTCCACCCCGCGCAGCAGACTGAACCCCACTGCCGGAATCGCAAGCAGTGTCAGCGTGGCGAGAATGGCGTTACACGCATCCGAGCGGATGTCGTGCAGGGTTTTGGCGGTACTTCCCAAGGAACGGTCCTTTTGTAACGCCGGCACGGGATATACAATTTATAAGCGTATAAACTGCGTGGCAACTCAAGCTGGGGTGTCGCTTTTTAGCTCAAATATGAGAGAAAGCCAGCCTTTCACCCTATGAGCTGCATTTAGCATTATCGGCGAAGCGGGTCATTTTGATCGTTTAAACGCTCAATTATCTCGCGAAATCCTTTATTTCAGTTCGTGGTCGAGAGGGTTACGGACCGGATAAGCGCGGCTATGTAATACCCGCCGCTTCCCCCAAAACGAGCAAAATTTCCTAAACTGTGTCTGAGGAGAAAAATTTCCTCCTATGGACTTCATCTTAGTCGGAGGGAGGCGGATGGGGGGGTTGCTCTCACCCATCGATAGAGAAGAAAAGACCCCGCTACTTATCCACAACACCAAAAAAGGGTCTACCCATGTCGGCGTATCACTTCGCACAAGTATCGGCTTCTCGCTTGCGGCGGAGCTCGTGCATGTGCACCGCCAGCGCACTCGCGCTGATGATCGCGCTGCCTGCCTACGCGCAGGACGCCGCTCCGACCCAAGTGGCCCAGGCCGCTGGTGTTGAAGAAGAAATTGTTGTGACCGGTTCGCGCATCGTCAGAAACGGTTACGAAGCGCCGACGCCCGTCTCAGTGCTGGGCGCCGAAGACCTCAACGCGCAGGCGGCCCTCAACATCGCCGATGCGGTGAACAACCTTCCGTCGTTCGCAGGCAGCTCGACGCCGCACGCCGGTAACTCGGGCACGGGCAACGGCGTCGTCGGCACGAACCTTCTAAATCTGCGCGGCATGGCTGCGAACCGCACGCTCGTCCTTCTGGACGGCCAGCGTCTGGTCGGCGCCTCGGCGAACGGCGCCCCGGAAGGTGGTGCGGTTGACGCCAACGTCATCCCGAACATGCTGGTGGAGCGCGTCGACGTCGTGACGGGCGGCGCCTCGGCCGCCTACGGCTCGGACGCGCTTTCGGGCGTCGTCAACTTCGTGCTCGACCGCGATTTCACCGGCGTGAAGGCGACGGTCGACGGCGGGATTTCGAACTACGGCGATATGCCGAACTACTCGGGCTCGCTCGCTTACGGCACGCCGTTCGCAAACGGCCGCGGTCACGTGTTGCTCGCGGCTGAGCACTCCTGGACCCGCGGTGAGCGCGGCTTCTTCCGTCCGTGGACCGACGACAATATCCAGATGATGCAGAACCCGGCCTGGAATGCGACCACCAATCCGTCGGTTCCGCAGTACATCGTAGCCAATAACGTTGGTCTCACGCTTGCCGCGCCAGGCGGCATCGTCACGGCCGGTCCGCTCAAGGGCTTGACGTTCGATCCGCTCGGCAATCCGTACCAGCGCAACTACGGTAGCGGTGTCGCCGGCAACTACTTTATCGGCGGCGATTGGGCGGAATCCCGTACCGACCGTTACAGCGATCTATCGGCGAAGCTATCGCGTCAGACCGTCTTCTGGCGCACCTCTTATGATCTGTCCGACAACGTTTCCGTTTACGCACAGTTCCACTGGGCGCATTCGCACGCCTTCTCGCACAACTCTTATCCGTTCAAGTTCGCGAGTGAGACAATCCGCCGTGACAACGCCTTCCTTCCGGCGGAAGTCGGTGCCCGCATGGATGCGCTCGGCCTTACCACGCTCACCATGGGCCGCAATAACTTCGACATCCCGATTGCCTCGCCGAGTAACGACCGCATCTTCCGCCGTTTCCTCGGCGGTATCGAAGGGAACTTCGATGCGATGGGCGCCAACTGGAAGTGGGACGCCTACTATCAGCGCAGCACGAGCCACAACTCGATCCGCGTGATCGATAATACGGTCAATACTTACTATACCCGCGCGATTGACGCCGTGCGCGGCGCGAACGGCGCGGCGGTCTGCCGTGTGAACGCCGACGCCGTCACGACGAACGACGATCCGAACTGCGTGCCGTTCAACTACTTCGGTCTCGGCCGCAACAGCACGGCGGCGCTGCAGTACGTCGTGGAAAACGGCTACGGCCTCACGCGCTTAACGCAGGATGTCGCGGCCGCCAGCGTGAACGGCGAGCCGTTCTCGACCTGGGCCGGTCCGGTGTCCTTGGCGTTCGGTCTCGAACACCGCTCGGAATCGCTGCGCGCCATCGCCAGCCAACTTGACCAGACCAGCCAGTTCTATTCGGGCAACTACAAGAACTCGAGCGGCTCGAACAAGGTCACCGAAGGTTTCGTCGAAACCGTTGTGCCGCTGGCGAAGGATGAAGCCTTTGCCCGTTCGCTCGATCTGAACGCGGCCGTTCGCGCCACCGACTACTCGAACTCCGGCTACGTGACGACGTGGAAAGTGGGCGGCACATGGTCCCCGATCGACGACATCCGCTTCCGCGCCACCCAATCGCGTGACATCCGTGCGCCGAACATGGGCGACCTGTTCCTCGGCGGCCGCTCCAACACCGGTACGCAGATCGACCGTTTCACGAACACGACGCCGGTCATTTTGTCGGTTACCAGCGGCAATCCGAACTTGGTGCCCGAGAAGGCCAACACGACGGGCGTCGGCGCGGTCCTTTCGCCGAGCTTCCTGCCGGGCTTCAACACCTCGGTCGACTTCTACCGGATCAAGATCAAGGGCGCGATCGCGACCTTGAACGCTCAGCAGATCATCGACCAGTGCTTTGAAGGCGTCACGCAACTCTGCCCGCTACTCATCCGTGACAGCGCCGGCGTGCTCACCCGCGTGAATATCCAGCCCGCCAACGTGCTGTCGCAGTCCACGCGCGGCCTCGACATTGAAGCCAGCTACAACTTCCCGCTTTCGTCTATCGTCGACAGCTGGGACGGCCAACTGTCCTTGCGGGCCCTCGGCAGCCGCGTGTTCTCGATCAAGACGATCAACAACGCGTCCAACCCGAAGGAACTGGAAGGCGCGGGGGTGAACGCGGCCAGCCTCGTCAGCTTCCCGCTGTCGGCGCCGAAGTTCACCTATCGCACGTCGGCGACCTACGCTTTGGATCCGCTAAGCGTCACGCTGTCGTTCTACGGCCTCAGCTCGGGCGTTTACGCCACCAACGCGGTTCAGTGCACGACGGGCTGCCCGGTTTCGGCCACCGCCGCCCCGACACTCAACAACAACCATATCCCGGCGGTTCACGCGTTCGATCTGTCGTTCAACTACAAGATCATCGACAACGGCGCGCAAGAAGCCGAGACGTTCTTCGTGGTGAACAACCTGACCAACGCGCCCCCGCCGGGCGTCGCGGGCAACCTGTCGAGCGGTGTGTATCAGAAGGGCGACGGCTCCTTCTATCAGGACTACCGCATCGGCCGGACCTTCCGCGCGGGCGTTCGCTTCAAGATGTAATAAGAAGAGCGGGAGATCGGACATTCCGATCTCCCGCCCCTTTCGAGCAATCCGGTTACGGGGACGGGACCATGCGTAACCTTTTTGCTTTTTATATTGTCGCCTTCACGCTTGCCGCGAACGCGCCGGCGAGTTTGGCCGCCGACGGACTTCCGCCCGCTCCCGATGCTGGGCGCTATCAAATCGATCACAGCTGGCCCAAGCGTCCGCTTCCCAATAACTGGGCGTTGGGACCCATCGCCGGCATTTTCGTCGATGCGCGCGATCACGTCTGGATTTCGCATAAGCCTTCACAGCTTGATCCCGCGATTCTCAATGCCGCCGTGAGCCCGGCGCGCGGTAAATGCTGCATCCCGGCGCCGCCGGTCATCGAGTTGGATGCGGCGGGCGGTATCGTTCAGACCTGGGGCGGGCCGGGGCAGGGTTATGACTGGCCGACCAATACCCATGGGTTTTTCATCGACTACAAAGGCAATGTCTGGATCGGCGGCAGCAAGACGCGCGACAACGATGGACTGCCGGCCGACGGCATGGTGGTGAAGTTCACCCGCGACGGTAAATTCTTAATGCAGATCGGCGGACGGGGTCCTTCTAAAGGCAGCACGGACCCCATTCATCTTTGGGGAGCGTCGAACGTCGTGGTCGATCCCAAGACCAACGAAGCGTTCATCGCCGACGGCTACGGCAATCATCGCGTTCTCGTTGTCGACGCCGATACGGGAAAGTTCAAACGCCAATGGGGCGCCTACGGCAAGCCGCCGACCGACAATGAACTTGGTCCTTACAATCCCAAGGCGCCGCCACCGCAGCAGTTCCGCATCGTCCATTGCGTGCGTCTTGCGAGCGACGGCCTTCTTTATGTCTGCGATCGCCTGAATGACCGGATCCAGGTCTTCAAGACCGATGGGACTTTCGTGAAAGAATTCGTCTACGCCAAGGAGACCCTAGGGTCCGGATCGGTGGGAACGGTCTCTTTCTGGCCGGATCCCGCACAGAGCTTCCTGGCCATCAATGACCCGGGAAATTACCAGGTAAGATTCGTGCGCCGCGAAGACGGCAAGGAAATAGGGGCTTTTGGGCACTATGGGACCCAAGGTGGAGACCTCGACCGCAACCACGAGGCGGCGTTCGACTCTCATGGCAATATCTATGTTTCTGATTTCAACCGCGTCCAGCGCTTCAAGATGACGCCGGAATCGCGCTAAGCTCGTCAGCCGATCACTAAAGGATAGCGGAACATGCGGCGGCTGAAGACTTTAGAATTGCCCCAGCGACAGGCAGGTATGCTTGGCCGCCCCCAGCGTCTCGCCGACGAGGTGTACGACGCTATCCTGGGGCAGCTCACATCCCTTAAGATTCCGCCGGGCGGCCCCATCAATATCGACGACCTCGCGCGCGAGTTCGGCGTTTCGCAGACTCCCATTCGAGAAGCGCTCGGCCATCTCGAGGCCTATGGCCTCGTCACCAAGATTCAGTTCATCGGTTATACGGCCGCGCCGCAACTCGGCAAGAAGCAGTTCGACGAGTTGTGCGAACTGCGTCTGCGTCTCGAACCATACCTTGCCGGCAAAGCCGCCGAGATCATCGACGATCAGGGCATCGCGTCGCTTGAGAATTACGCCGGGGCCATGCTCAGCCCGAAGTTCGATGACGGCGGGGCGAGCTACGGCCAGTTCGTTCGCCAGGACGCGGCGCTTCACGACCGGATCGCGGCTGCGGCTGGAAACAGCTTGATGCGTGAAACACTCGCGAAGCTCCATATCCATCTGCACTTATTCCGCTTGCCGCATCATCCCAAGGTCACGGCGGAAGCGCTCGACGAACATAACGAGATCATTCGGAGCATTGCGGCTCGCGACCGTAAGGCCGCTGAAGACGCCATGCGCCGTCATATCGAGCAGGTATGGGAGCGTTTCGGTTCCCTGTTCGATCAGGACTAACCTCTCTAAACGGTGACGCCCAGCCCTCTCGCGGGCTTGGACTTTTCGCCGGCTCTCCGCTATTCAGCGGGGACCCCTTTTTCATTTCAGGAAATCGCCCATGCCGACGTTGGCCGAGAGAAAGGCAAAGCTTTTCGGAAACCACGTGCTGCTCGTGACGCCGCTGACGCCGAAGGGCGGCATCGAGGTGGATTCCACCAAAAGCCTCGTGGACTACGTCATCGCCCAGGGCGTGCATGGAATCCTCGCGCTCGGCAGTACGGGCGAAGTGTTCTGTCTTCCGGATGATGAACGCAAACTGTTCGCCGAAATCGTTATCAAGCACACCAACGGCCGCGTTCCGGTCGGGATCGGCGTCATCGATTCCGCCAGCGACACCAGTGTTGCGATGGCCAAACATGCCGCAACCAACGGCGCGGACTACATCTTCACGACCGCGCCTTATTACCATCCGCATGCCGCGGAAGGGATTTTCCGTCATATTCAGGAAATCGGTAAGGCGACGGATCTGCCGCTGATGGTTTACGACGGCGGCGCCGGTATTGAACTGTCGCTGCCGCTGCTGAAACGCATGGCGGAGAATATCCCGACGCTGCATTGCTCGAAGCTGTTTCTGCCTTATCCGGGCAAGATCGCGCTTTATTCCGCGGCGACCGACGGCAAGCTGCAGGCTTGGGCCGGGCACGATCAGATGAACTATCTAATGCTGCTGTACGGCGCGAAAGGGATGACCTCGGCGGCAAGCTGCATTCTGCCGCGTGAGCAAAGCGACATGTTCGAATTCATTCAAAAGGGCGAGACCGCGAAGGCGCGCAAGATCTTCCACGACTTCGTGGGGCCTTTGAATGCGATCGCGTTCGCGAACGTGCTTCAGTATCCGCAATGCTACAAACGCGCCCTCAAGTGGATGGGCGTGATCGAACACGACACCTGCAAGCCGGTGATGGAACCCATCGACGATATCCGCACCGCGGAACTGCGCGGGGTCATGGAGCGGATCGGCAAAATCTAGACCGCCGGCGGCGGTCATCGGGTTGGGGAGGACACGATGAAGCTATTGCGCCACGGGCCGCTAAATCAGGAAAAGCCGGGTCTGCTCGATGCGGGCGGCACGATCCGCGATCTTAGCAAGGTCATCGCCGACGTCGCGCCAGACACATTGGCCCCCGGAAAGTTGAAGGAACTCGCGGCGCTCGATCCGGCGTCTCTTCCGGCGGTGGCGCCGGGAACGCGTCTTGGCGTACCGATCAACGGCATTCGCAAGTTCATCGCGATCGGCCTCAACTACGCCGATCATGCGGCGGAATCCAATCTTCCCATTCCCGCGGAGCCCGTGGTTTTCACGAAGGCCATCAGCTGTCTTTCGGGTCCGAATGACGATGTAATGCTGCCGCCGGACGCCAAGAAGGGCGACTGGGAGGTCGAACTCGGCATTGTGATCGGCAAGACGGCGCGCCATGTTTCCGAGCGCGAGGCGCTCGACCACGTCGCCGGATATGCGCTGGTGAACGATGTCAGCGAGCGCGAATGGCAGATGGAACGCGGCCTGACGTGGGACAAGGGGAAGGGATTCGATACTTTCGGCCCCGTCGGTCCTTGGTTTGTGACGGCGGATGAAGTCGGCGATCCGCAGGCGTTGGATTTGTGGCTGGATCTGAACGGTCAGCGCATGCAGAGCGGAAATACCCGCACGATGATTTTCAACGTAGCGCAGATCGTAAGCTATGTGAGCAGGACGTGCACCTTGTGGCCGGGCGATCTCATCACGACTGGCACGCCGCCGGGGGTAGGTATGGGCAAGAAGCCCCAGGTCTTCCTTAAGCCCGGCGACGTCATGCGCCTTGGCATCACCAAGCTGGGCGAACAAACGCAGCGTGTCGTGGCATTTAAGTAGAGGGTGGGGCGAGGTATGGCCGAGAAGAAGAAACTTCGCAGTCAGGAGTGGTTCGGCTCGAAGGGGATGCACGGCGTCATCCATCGCGCCTGGCTCAAGAATCAAGGCTATCCACACGACCTGTTCGACGGCCGCCCTGTCATTGGAATTTGCAATACTTGGTCGGAAACCACGCCTTGTAACGGGCATTTCCGCGAGATCGCCGACTGGGTGAAGCGCGGCGTCTGGGAAGCGGGCGGCTTTCCGCTCGAGTTCCCCGTCATGTCGCTCGGCGAGACGATGCTGCGTCCCACCGCAATGTTGTTCCGCAACCTGGCGAGCATGGACGTAGAGGAGTCTATCCGCGGGAACCCGCTCGATGGCGTCGTGCTCCTCATGGGCTGCGACAAGACGACCCCCTCACTGCTGATGGGTGCGGCCTCGGTCGATCTTCCAACCATCGGCCTGTCGGGCGGCCCGATGTTGAAGGGCTACTATAAGAACCAACCGTTGGGTTCCGGGACCAGCGTGTGGCAAATGTCCGAGGACGTGCGCGCGGGCAAGATGTCCGGGGACGAGTTCCTCGCCGCCGAAAGCTGCATGAGCCGTTCGAAAGGCCACTGCATGACCATGGGGACGGCGTCCACCATGGCGTCCATGGTTGAAGCGCTCGGCATGGGCTTGCCGGGCAACGCTGCAATTCCCGCGGTGGATTCCCGCCGCTATACGCAAGCGCAACTGACGGGGCGGCGCATTGTGCAGATGGTGCACGATGACCTGCGCATGTCGCAGATCCTGACCCGCAAGGCGTTCGAGAATGCGGTGCGTACCAACGCCGCCATCGGCGGATCAACCAATGCGGTGGTGCACCTGTTGGCGATCGCAGCGCGCATAGGGGTCGAGTTCAATTTGAAGGATTGGGACGATCTCGGGTCTCACGTCTCCTGCCTCGTGAACTTGCAGCCGTCGGGCAAACACCTGATGGAAGACTTCTATTACGCCGGAGGATTGCCGGTGGTGCTGAAGGAACTCGCGGACAAGAAGCTGCTGCACGAAGACGCACTGACGGTGAACGGAAAAACCATCGGCGAGAACGTCAAAAATGCTGAATGCTGGAACCGCGAGGTGATCCACACGTACGATCAGCCGTTCAAGCCGGAGGCGGGTATCGCCGTGCTCAAGGGAAATCTCGCGCCCAACGGGGCGGTGATCAAACCGTCGGCCGGCACGCCGAGCCTGTTCAAGCACCGCGGGCGCGCCGTGGTGTTCGAGAATATCGAGGACTTCAATGCGCGCATTGGCGACGAAAGCTTGGACGTCGACGAAACGTGCGTGCTCGTTCTTAAGAACTGCGGCCCGAAGGGTTATCCGGGCATGCCGGAGGTGGGCAACATGGCGCTCCCGCCGAAGGTGCTGCGTAAGGGCATTACCGACATGGTTAGGATTTCGGACGCGCGTATGAGCGGCACGGCTTACGGGACCGTCGTGCTCCATGCGTCTCCGGAATCCGCCGCTGGAGGTCCGCTGGCGCTCGTCCAGAATGGCGACATGATCCAACTCGATGTCGAGGCGCGAAAGCTCCATCTGGAGGTCGATGATGCGACCCTGGCGGAGCGCCGAAAGGGATGGACGCCGCCGCCAGGGCCAACGCGCGGTTACGCCAAACTCTACGTCGACCATGTCATGGGCGCGGAGAAGGGGGCAGACCTCGACTTCCTCGTCGGTAAGAGCGGTTCCAAAGTCGCCCGCGACTCGCATTAAGAATCAGAGCTTTAGAGGTGCGCAGGGGAGGTCCATCGGTCCCTCCCTCGGTGCGCTCTTGCCCGCGTGCTTCTCTTTGAACTGTGATAGAATTTCTAAATTAGATCATACGGCGTTTGCATTGAGACAGGCTCCTGGCCGCGTTCTTCTTTCAAGCTGAGGGGTCTTCACCGCCGTATGACCCGATCGCTTGTAAATCAGGGTCTTATGAAGTCAGTTTTTCGCTCAACGCGCCTCTTCCGTACGGCCGCCAGCACGGCATGTCTTTTGCTCGGCGCGGTTCTGGCAAGTTGTAGCAGCTCTGAATCGGTCAGCGAACCCAAGGGCGCGGAACTGGCCGCCGTTCCGGCCGGGATCGAAGCGAGTTCGCCGGCGCAACGGCGTCTGATCACCGAGCAGCAGTATCTCAATACCGTCGCGAATATTTTCGGGCAGGACATCGAAGTCATCGCTCAGTTCGCGCCGATGCAGCGCACCGAAGGGCTTCTGGCGCTTGGCGCCTCGAAGGCGGGCGTTCCGTCGGGCGAGCTTCAGAAATTCCAACGCGCCGCGCGCCAAGTCGCCGCGCAAGTGGTCGACAACGGGAATCTCGAATTGCGTCTCGCGTCTCATCGTGACGCCTTGATGCCGTGCAAACCGGCGGCCGCCGATAAACCCGATGCGGCGTGTGCCGAAATGTTTTTGCGTTCGACGGGACGCCTGCTTTATCGCCGCCCGTTGAGCGAGGCCCGGCTGGCGCAAATGGTCAGCGCGGCGGGCCAATCGACCACGCAACTCGGCGATTTTTATGCCGGGATCGCGACAGTCATTGAAGGCATGCTGATTAGTCCGGAAGTGCTGTTCATCGAGGATCGGACCGAGCCGGATCCCGAGCATCCGGGCCGTCAGCGTCTCGACGCTTATTCGTACGCCTCGCGCCTTAGTTTCTTCCTCTGGAATGCCGCGCCCGACGACAAGGTGCTGAAGGCGGCGGAAAGCGGCGAGCTCGATACCGCCAAGGGCCGCGCGCGCGTGGTGGATATGATGATTGCCAGCCCGCGCCTGGAAGGCGGCGTGCGTGGCTTCTTCGACGATATGCTGGGCTTTGACTCGTTCGCCAATCTGGCCAAGGACCCGACCGCCTATCCGTCGGAGACCGGCGCCACGCTGGCCGACGCCCGCGAACAGACCCTCCGTACGATCTACGATCACCTCGTTACCAAGAAACTCGACTACCGGGACCTTTTCACTACCCGGACAACCTTTATGTCGCCGGCTCTCGGCGCCATCTATCGTGTACCGACCACGCCCGGCTGGACGGAGTACCAATTCCCCGCCAATAGCCCGCGCGTCGGCATCCTGACGCAAGTGAGCTTCCTCGCGCAGCACGCTCATCCGGCGCGCAGTTCGCCCACACGCAGGGGTAAGGCACTGCGTGAACTCCTCCTTTGCCAACCGGTTCCGTTGCCTCCGCCCAACGTCGATTTTTCGGCGCTGGAAAATCCCACGGCGGCGCACCGCACGCAGCGCGACCGCGTCAATTTTCATTTGCAGAACCCGGTTTGTGCTGGCTGCCACAAGATCACCGATCCGATCGGGCTTGCCCTGGAGAACTTTGACGGCGCGGGTATCTACCGTAGCACGGAGAAGGGCGTGGATATCGATGCAAGCGGCGCTCTCGATGGTAAAGGTTTCACGGACATCGCCGGGCTCGCGCAGGCCGTACGCAATCACCCGTCGCTGCCGGGCTGTCTCGTACGGCGCGTCTACAGCTATGGCACCGGCACCGCTGTCGATGCACGCGATAAGCCGCTGGTCGACTTTCTGACCGCCGAGTTTGGGCGGCATGGATATAGATTTCCGGACCTCATGCGGGCCATCGTACTCAGCCCGGTCTTTTATGATGTGACTCCACCCGCGCCGGCCGAGCAAAAGTCGGCCGCGGCGTCGAATTGAACGAGGAGAAGCCAATGAACATTCTCAATCGGCGCCGTGTCCTGAAGGGCATGCTGGGCGGAAGCGCAGTGAGCGTTGGGCTGCCGCTTCTCAATCTCTTCCTGAACGGCAACGGCAACGCGCTTGCCGACGGCTCTCCCATGCCGGTGCGTTTCGGCACCTGGGTGTGGGGACTTGGTATGAATGACGCCATCTTCACGCCGAAGAAAATCGGCGCGAACTTCGATCTACCCGAGGAGATCCAGTCCCTTGCGCCGGTGCAGAAGCACATCAATCTGTTCACGCGCTTCAACACCTTCAAGGACGCCGCGCCGCTGATGTGTCACCACACCGGCTGGGTGATCTTGCGCACCGGGATGGCGCCGACGCTGACGCAGGTGCGTCCCGGTGAAACCATCGACGTCACGGTCGCCAAGAAAATCGGCAACACGACGCGGTTCCAGACTCTCAGCGCCACGTCCACAGGCGATGTGCGCGATTCCTACAGCTACGAAAGTGCCAACTCGGTAAATGCGCCGGAGTTCTCGCCGATACGCTTCTACCAAAACATGTTCGGCGCGGATTACCAGGACCCGAACGCGGCCGAGTTCAAACCCAATCCGCGGGCGATGGTGCGTAAAAGCGTGCTGTCGGGAGTGCTTGATGAAACCAACGCGGTGATGAAGCGTGCCGGTTCCGAAGATAAAGAACGGCTCGATCAGTATTTCACCAGTCTGCGCGACCTGGAAAAGCAGTTTGATCTCCAACTCACCAAACCAACGCCGCTTGCGGCATGCGTGCGCGCCTCGGAAGTCAAGGGTGAACCAAGCGCCGGTTTGGACACCGTGAAAGTGGGCGAACGCCATAAGGTCATGACAAAACTCATGACCATGGCGGTGGCTTGCGATCAGACGCGCGTCTTCAATATGGCCTATGCGGGCGAAACCGCAGCGACCACGAAGGCGGGTTACGAAAAGCCGCATCACACCGCGACGCATGAAGAGCCGACCGATCCGAAACTCGGATATCAGATCGAGGTGTCGTGGTTCACGCGCCGCGCCATGGAGAACTGGGCGGAATTCGTCGCGGCCTTCGCCGGTGTCAAGGAAGGCGACGGCACGTTGCTAGACAACTGCCTCATCTACGCGATGTCGGACATCTCCTACGCCAAGATCCATTCGTTGGATAATATCCCAATGTTCACCGCCGGCCGCGCGGGCGGAAAAATCAAGACCGGTCTGCATATCCAGGGGAACGGCGATGCGGGCACGCGTCTGGGCTACACCATGATGAAAGTGTTGGGCCTTGATATCCCGTCGTGGGGCACGCTCAGCAACACGACGTCGAAAGAAATCGGCGAAATACTTGTTTAAGGAACAGGCGATGCGTTTCGCAATCATCTTCGCGGCCGCCGCGATGCTCGCCGGTCCGCTCGCGCAAGCCGCCGAGAAACCGATCAAGGAGGATTACGCGCGCGTCCCCATGCCCCCGGGCTTCCAGGTCGTGAATACCGAACTCGAGGGCAATGTCTTCGCCGACGCCAAGGGCCGGACGCTCTACAAGTGGATATACAAACCAGCGCGCGTCGGCGCCTCCGGCGATCCGCGCGGCAAGTCGACCTGCACCAGCCAGATCTTCAAGGACGAGGGCGGACACATGAGCCCGTATCCGCCAAATCTACGCCTGCCGGATGCGGATACGCGACAAAGCTGCGTCGATGCCTGGCCGCCGGTGCTCGCCGATCAGAACGCTAAACCCGTAGGCGCGTGGACGGTGATCACGCGTGAAGACGGCAACAAGCAGTGGGCCTATGACGAGCAGCCGCTCTACACGGCGGCGCTCGACCGCATGCCGGGTGACACAGTCGGTGGCACCAATCGCGACATGTCCGAAGGCGTCAGCGCACGCCCGGCCGTGCGTCATCCGGTCGGTCCGCCGCCCGCGGTGCCGCCCGGTTTCGATGTCATTTCTACCGTCAATGGTCGCCTCCTGGTGACTGCGACGGTCAACGCCTCGGTCTACACGTTTGAAAAGGACACGGCGTCCAAATCGACGTGCGTCGCGGAGTGTTTGCGTGAATGGTCGCCGATGCTGGCGCCGGAGTTCGCCAAGGCGTTCGGCGAGTGGAGTCTGGTCGAACGTTCTTCCGGCGTGCGTCAATGGACCTTCCGGGGCAAACCACTTTATACACATGTTGGCGATATGCCTTTCCGCAGCTATCGCGGACGCAGCGTCGACGGCAGCGATGTGCCGGGCTGGCGCCTGGTTTACGCGCAGCTCGCGCCCGAAATCCCAAGCGACCTCAAGCGCCAGGTGACCCCCGGTGGGGAAGTGCTGGCCGACCGCCGCGGCCATACGATCTATGTCTACTTTTGTCATGACGATGCCGACGATCAACTGATCTGCGATCATCCCGACACGCCGCAAGACTATCGGATCGCGGTTTGCGGTGGCGGCAATCCGGAGCGCTGCGCGATGCGGTTTCCAATGGTGCAAGCTTCCGTCGGCGCCAAGAGCAATAGCCGCGCTTACAGCATCATGGAGATCAACCGCCTGACGGGGAAACGCGCGCAAGCGGGCGAGAAGGATACGCTGCGGGTGTGGGCCTATCGCGACCGCCCGCTGTATGTGTTTGACGGAGAGCTGCCGCCGGCCGTCGCTGATCGCGCGCCGGGCGATATCGAGGCCGACGGGCTCGGCGAACACCGCGCGCAACGTCACGGCTTCACTGCATTCTGGCTGCGCGACGATTTCTACGGCCGCGCCAATTAAGCGTTCATGGAGAAACACATGATCAATACCTTCTCGCGCACCCTGCGTTCTGTGCTTTTGGCTGGCGCTGCAGCGTTTGCTTCGACCGCAGCCGTGGCCGCGGAAGATTTCGTGCCGGAGAACGGCACCATCGGCTACATCGTCACGGACTTCGAGTGGCAGGTGTATCTCACCGCCGATAACAAGGAAGAGTGCGCCGACGGTCTCAATCCTTGGGGGCCACGCGAACAGTTCAAAGCTCTGTATCCAAATGGCGGTAGCGTGCGCGACACGCATATGGCCTTTGAGATCGCGGGCTGGTTCCCGAACGCCGAGACGCCGGACAAATTTCCGTTCTATGAAGTGACGGGCAAGAAATCCTACGGCCTCAATCTCGACGGCAAAGTCGACGCGAATGATTTTGTCTCTCCCGACGGCAAAACCGCCGGAATCGACAATGAACTCTATCGCGTCATCGGCTGCATCGTGAACTTGCGCCCGCCCGAAGGCGCAACGGCCTTCTACGCCAACAAAGCGGTGATGGAAGAACGCTGGAACCGCGTTCTGCTCGAACTCACCAACGTCGACAGCATGATCAACGACGATAGCGTCGATGTGACCATGTATCGGGGGCTCGATAATCTGCTGACCGACGCGACGGGAAGCAAATACCTGCCCGGCGGCTCCATGCGCATCGACACGAAGTGGGGCAATAAGTACGTCCAACACTTCAAAGGCAAGATCGTCGATGGTACGCTGATCACCGAGCCGGTTCCCTACACCGTCGTCCCGTGGTCTTCGTTCCAATTGCCGACGGAGCAGAAGTTCCACGACATGCGCATGCAGATCAAACTTCAGCCCGATAGCGCGCTTGGCATCATGGCGGGTTATGTGGATGTGGAGAACTGGTACTGGCAGACGGTGAAGTCGGAATCGACCCATCACCAGAGCTACGGTCAGTCGACGCCGTCTTCCATCTATAAAGTCCTGCGCAAACGTGCCGATGCTTATCCGGATCCGAAGACCGGTAAGAACACGGCAATTTCCGCCTCGCTACAGGCAAAGCTGGTGCAAACATTCATCATTCACCCGCCCGGTGGGCCCGTGGCGCTGGCGCCGTCCGTGCAACGGCAGTCTACGGGCGCCGAGCGCTAGAGCGGGATAACGTCGAAGGCAAAGGAGATGCGCGGCTTGTCTGTACGCAGCGGCCGCGTGTTATGCCAAAAGAACGACGGGAACGTCAGCAGTACCCCGGCTTCCGGGCGCATCTGACGAACCGGCATATCAGTCGTCGGTTTATTCCAACGCTCATCGCCGCGCCCAAACTCGATCCAGCCGCTGCGTTCGGGATCGTTCTCCGTGATGTCGTCCGGAACTTCGATGTAATAGACTCCGGACAACCATCCGTGCGGATGAAAGTGCGGCGCTTGGTGGCCTTTCTCGCGGATGATCACACCCCAGGAATACAGGCGGAAATCTTTTGGCACAGCCTTGTCGAAGGCGTGTGAAGGCGAACGGCGTGCGAGGTCCGCGCGCCGCCGCACCGCCGCGGTTAGCATGGCGTTGAGCGCGCGGATCGCAGGCGAGGTGCTGAAGCCGATATCGTCGGTTTGATAGCCGAAGCGCGTCGTGTTCCGCTCAAAGGCGAGCGTCGGTTCGGCCGCGATCTCACGCGCAAGCGCGGCGTGGAAGTCCGTGAGGCTCTTATAACCCGGCGGCGGGGACAACTGTTCACGCGTAACAAGCGTATCGTAATCGGCGAAGGGCCGAAGTTCGTCTTTTCTCCCTAATTCGCCGAGCGCGATGTACTTGTAGGCGAGGGAGGTCGTGTGTCCCGGCTTCGCCGCCAAGAGATTGTCGGCGTGTTCGATAGCGCCCACGTAGTCGCGTGCTTCCATGAGCGCCGACATGAGGTTGTTCGCCGGTCCGAAATCGTCGCGATCAAAGGCGTAGGCTTGGCGATAGGCCGCGACGGCCTCATTCGCGTTTTGCAGGCGCTGCCACGCCAGACCGAGCAGGAACCAGGCCCCCGCGCGCCCCGCTTCGCCTGCTTTTTTCAGCGGCGCCAGGGCGTCCTCGACTTGACCGGCCGCCATCCGCGCCGTGCCGAGGATGATGGCAAGGTAGGAAGATTCGCGCGCCAGTGGGCGGGCTTGATTGGCGAGCGCCAACGCATCGGCTGCGGCGCCCTCGCTGAGGGCGAGCCGGGCGTGCGCCAGAAGGACAAAGGGGCGCAAAGCCGGTTCGGTGACGCCGCGCAGAATTTCGGCCGCGCGATCGTTCTGTAGATAGTTGATGTGAATATCCGCGCGCTTGAGCGCCGGCGTTGCCCATTCGTCACCGACATGACCGGGACTGGTCAGGGCGAGAGGCCAATAGGCCCGGAGCTGCCTGCGCGGGCGCAAATGCCCAGCGCGCTCATACAGTCCGTCGGCCTCCCCTGTCCGTCCGGCCTTGAGCGCGCGCCACGCCGTATCGAGGAGTTCTTCCGCCGTTTCGCCTGGGGCGTGCGTCATTTCAGAATCCGAGTCGAAGGTGCTCGGGTGCTGTAGGGCATGGCGTTAGAGCCCGCAATGGGGTGATCGCGCCATCGTGACAAAGGGGCGGTGTGTCGCCTAATATTACACTAATTCTAAAGTATTCGCCAAAATCGCATTGAATGTGGCCAAAAGACTGATGTCCGGGATCATTTTTGGAGAAAGTTCGCCCCGTAAACCTTTGGCGGACAACGCCCGTTTCCAAAAACGGCGTGTAGGCCCGCCGGAGCTGGCGTATATTAGTGTATGATACCGCAGGGAGAGGGCTGCGCGGCTGGTTGCCGGGCGCCCGTCGTGCTGTCTCTTTGGGGGCCGGGATGCCCAAACGCCGCGCTGAACGGTGCAGAGGGGAGGTACGAGTGAGCAAAGGGAGAGTTTCTTGACGTCTGTTTCCGATCGTTCCGCCGCCAGAAGTGTTTTCACCCGTATGTTGATGGGCGGCGCCGCCTGCGTCATGGCGCTTGGCTTGATAAGCTGCTCTGACGGCGCGTCCGCGCCGAAGGCCGCGAGCGCGCCGGCGGTGAAGCCGGTGGACTACGCCGGCACTGTCGCGCACGTGCGCCGCATTTCCGTCGATCAGTATCGCAATACAGTCACGTACATATTTGGGCACGACATCGAAGTCGGCAATCCGTTCGCGCCGCTGCGCCGGACCGATGGATTGATCGCCACCGGTGCGTCCAGCGCCGGCGTGACCTCGGGCGAATTGCAGCAGCTGCAGCGCAGCGCGTCGAGCATCGCTGCCCAGGTCATGGACAAGGGCAATATCGAACAGAAGACGCCGTCCCGCCGCGATTTCCTCGTGCCGTGCAAGCCGGCCGATACGGTCGCCGCGGATGACGCGTGCGCCAGCAAGTTCATTTCGCAGACGAGCCGTCTGTTGTATCGCCGCCCGCTGTCTGAAGCGCGCGTCACCGAACTCGTGGCCGCCGCCCATAAGGGCGCAACGGACCTGAAGGACTTCTACGCCGGTCTTGGCACGGTGCTGGAAGGGATGTTGATCGATCCTAAGGTCTTGTTGATTGCTGACGTTGTTGAGCCGGATCCGGCTCATCCGGGTAAGCAGCGTCTGGACGCCTATTCGCTCGCCTCGCGTCTGTCGTTCTTCCTGTGGAACGCCGCGCCGGACGACGCCGTGCTGAAAGCCGCCGAGCGCGGTGACCTGTTCGATGCCAAGAAGCGCGCGAAGGTCGTTGACATGATGATCGCGAGCCCGCGAGTGGAAGACGGCGTGCGCGCCTTCTTCGATGACATGTTCGGCTTCGAGGACTTCGGCAACCTCGCCAAAGACCCGACAATTTATCCGATGATGACAGGCGCGGTGATCAAGGATGCCCGTGAGCAGACCTTGCGTACCGTCGTCGATCACCTTGTCACGCAGAACAAGGACTATCGCGATCTTTTCACCACAAGACAGACCTTTATGTCGCCGGCGCTGGCGACCGTCTATCAAGTGCCGACGAAGCCGGGGTGGGTGCCGTACGAATTCCCGGACGGCAGCCCGCGCGTTGGCCTGCTGACGCAGATCAGCTTCCTCGCACTGCATGCCCATCCGGCCCGCAGCTCGCCGACCTATCGCGGCAAGGCGCTGCGCGAGCGTCTGCTGTGCCAGAAGGTCCCGCCGCCGCCGGCGAACGTCGATTTCTCGGCGCTGGAAAATCCGGACCCGCGTCTGCGTACCGCACGTGAGCGTTTGAAGGCGCACAGCGAAAACCCGGTGTGCGGCGGTTGCCACAAAATCACCGACCCGATGGGTCTGGTGCTTGAGAACTTCGACGGCGCGGGCCGCTTCCGCACCACGGAGAAGGGCGCGACCATCGACAGCTCCGGCGCTCTCGACGGCAAGCAGTTCGACAGCGTGAACGGACTTGGCCAGGCCATGCACGATCACCCGGCGCTGACCTCTTGCCTCGTGCGCCGCATGTACAGCTACGGTACGGGTGGCCCGCTTTCGCGCGCCGACAATCCGGCCGTGGAATCACTTAACAAGGCGTTCGGCGAAGCGGGTTATCGCGTGCCGCAACTCCTGCGCATGATCGCCACAAGCGATGCGTTTTACGAAGTCGTTGAAGCACCAGTTGAACAGAAGTCGGCGGATGCGGGCGCGGCCCAATCCGTCGCCGCGCGCTGAATTCAAGGGAGGATCAGATGATGGATCTCAATAGACGCCGCGTCCTGCGCGGAATGCTGGGTGGCTCTGCCGTCACCGTCGGCTTGCCGCTTCTGAACGTGTTCCTGAATGGCAACGGTACGGCGATGGCCGACGGCGCGCCGCTCCCGGTCCGTTTCGGCACCTGGGCCTGGGGCCTCGGCATGGACGAAGCGATCTTCGTGCCGAAGAAGGTGGGTAAGGATTACGACCTTCCGGAAGAAATCGCGTCCCTGAAGGACGTGAAGCAGCACATCAACCTGTACACACAGTTCAACGGCTTTCGCGATGCGGCGCCGAACCTCTGCCACAAGACGGGTTGGGTCATTGCACGCGCCGGCATCGCGCCGATGAATCAGACCGACTTCCCGGGCGAGACCATCGATATCTCCATCGCCAAGAAGATCGGCGGTTCGACGCGCTTTCAGCATCTGACCGCAACGGCCACCGGCAACGTGCGCGATAGCTTCTCCTATGAGAACGCGAACTCACAAACGATCGCCGATTGGTCGCCGATCCAGTTCTACGCCAAGATCTTCGGCGAAGACTTCCAGGATCCGAACGCCGCGGTGTTCAAGCCGAACCCGCGCGCGATGGTGCGCAAGAGCGTCCTCACCGGCGTGATGGATAGTGCGAAGGACCTGCAGAAGGTAGTCGGCTCAGACGATAAGGCGCGTCTTGATCAATACTTCACGGGCCTGCGCGACCTCGAACGTCAGTTCGACCAGCAACTCACCAAGCCTGAGCCGCGTGCCGCGTGCGTCGTCGGCAAGGCCCCGAAGGATGAGCCCGCCGCCGGTCTCGACTACACGCTCGTTGGCAAACGTCACCGCATGATGACCGACCTTATGGTCATGGCGCTCGCTTGCGATCAGACCCGCGTGTTCAACATGGCCTACTCCCAGTCGGCCGCGGCGACCAGCAAACAGGGTTACGATAAGCCGCACCACACCGCTTCGCATGAAGAGCCGGTGGACGCGGCGCTCGGCTATCAGCCGAACACCTCGTGGTTCATCAAGCAGTCGATGATCGAATGGGCGTACTTCGTCGAAGCCTTCACCAAGTTCAAGGAAGGCGACGGCCACCTGATCGACAACGTGCTGATTTACGGCACGACGGATCAAGCTCTGGCGCGTATCCACTCGATCGAAAACCAGCCGATGTTCACCGCCGGCCGCGCGGGCGGCAAGGTGAAGACCGGCTACCACCTCAAGGGCGACGGCACGCCGGGCACGCGCCTCGGTCTGACCTGCATGAAGGTGATGGGCCTCGACGTTTCGAACTGGGGTACGCAGTCGAACGGCACGACCAAGGAAATCGGGGAAATCCTGGTTTAAGCGACAGCACCTCGCGCTCGCCGCGAAAGCGGGCGCGAGGATGCTTTTTCAAAGGAAGAACGACTTATGCGTCAGATCATCACTTTCGCCAGCGCGCTGACGGTCGGGACGTTTCTGACCGCTCCGCTTGTTGCTGCGAGCGCGGCCGAAGCGGCGCGCGCCGTGATCCCGGCCGAGCGCGAAGAGTTCGCGCGCGTGCCGATGCCGGCCAATATCCACGTCGAATACACCGAGGAAGAAGGGCCGGTATTCGCGACCGAAAAGGGCATGACCCTTTACTATTGGCCGCACACCACCATGCGCAATGGCGTGACCGGCGACCCTAAGAACCAGTCACACTGTACCAACGAAAAGACAACGCACACCGCGGGTCTCATGAGCCCGTATCCGCCGGGGCTTGAACTGCCGGAACTCGACAGGCGCAAGAGCTGCGCCGAAGTATGGCAGCCGTATATCGCCGGCGCCGACGCCAAACCGGTCGGTGCGTTTGGCCTGATTTCGCGTCAGGACGGCAGCAAGCAATGGACCTACGACGAGCACGCGCTCTACACCAACTATCTCGACCAGGTTCCGGGCGACGTGCGCGCCGCGACCACCGGTAACTTCGGCGTTGATGGTCCGGCCGCCCGCGAAGTCGCGAGCGCGCCGTCCGCTATTCCGCCGGGCTTCCTGGTGCACACGTCATTGACGGGCCGCCAGCTTCTCACCGACAAGAACTTCTCGGTCTATACGTCCGACAAGGACGGTCCGAACAAGTCCAATTGCGATGCGACGTGCGCCAAGACATGGGCGCCGGTGACCGCCCCGGCCTCCGCGCAGGCGCAGGGCGATTGGTCGATCTTCGAACGTACGCCGGGCGTGCGCCAATGGGCCTTCCGTAAGAAGCCGCTTTACACCTACGTGCTCGATTCTCAGATCCGCAGCTATGAGGGCAGCGACGTCGCCGGCTGGCACAACGCTTATGTACAGAAGGCGCCCGCGATCCCGGCTGAGTTCACCATCCAGGATTCGATCACGGGTGTCGTGCTCGCGGATTCCAAGGCGCGCACCATCTACATCTATAACTGCGCTGATGATTCCGTTGACCAGCTTGCGTGTGATCAGGTCGATAGCCCGCAGGCGTATCGTCTCGCCATCTGCGGCGGCGGTCAGGTGGCGCGCTGCCTGCACGATTGGCCTTATGTCGTCGCTTCGGCGAGCGCAAAGAGTCTCAATCGTACGTGGCAGGTCCTCGATATCAATCCGAAGACGGGCCACCTTGCGAAAGCCGGCGAAGAGTCGCTGCGCGTGTGGGCTTATCGCGGACAGCCGATTTACACCAACGCCCATGATGAAATGCCGGGCGATCTGTACGGACACGGGAATGGCGAATTCAGCGCAAGCCGCAACGGCTTCCGCGCATTCATCATTCGCGATGAGTTTGGTCGATAGCCAATTCAGGTGAGGGAGATGGTTATGAAGAGCATGAAAGTATGGAGCATCGGCTCAGTCGGCGCTGCGATGTTGTTGGCCAGTTCTGCGTTGACGCCGAGCGCGGCGGAGACGCTGAATATTACCGGACTCCAGAACGGCACGATCGGTTTCGTGCTCACCAGCTCTGCGTGGGGTCTCTACCAAACGCCGGATGGCAAAGCTGAATGTCCGGACGGCTTCAACGAAGGCCCGCGCGAACAATTCAAGGCGCTGTATCCGAGCGGCGGCACCGTCGAAGGCACGCAGCTTGAGCGTGAAAGCGCCTCGCGCTACCCGATGGACAAGGAAGACAACTTCGCTTACCGCGAAGCGAAGGGCGCGGTCGGCATCGGCATGAACTTGGACGGCAAGGTCGGCGCCAACGACTTCACCTCTCCCGAGGGTGTGAAGGGCATCGACAACCAGCTGTATCGCGCCATCGGCTGTACGCGCTTGTTCCGCGGTCCGGACGGCACCTACGCTCACTTCACCGAAATGTGGGTGCGTGAGATGGGCTTCAACCGCGTGCTCGTCGAGCTCACGGGCATCGACAGCCTGGAGAACGATCCGCAGGTCGACGTCACGCTGTATCGCGGCAAGGATAAACTCATCACCGACGCCAGCGGCGCTAACATCATCGCCGGCGGCTCGAACCGCGTCGAAGACCGTTTCTCGAAGCGCTTCACCAAGACGCTCAAGGGCAAGATCGAAAACGGCGTGCTCGTCACCGAGCCGGCCGACGTAGACTGGGTGTGGTCGGTGTTCTACGACCATCCGGGCTATTACGGCATCAAGCAAGCGCGCCTGCAGCTCAATCTCGCCCCGGCCGGCGATCGCGCGGAAGGCATGATTGCGGGCTACACCACCATCGATACTTTCTATCAGCAGCTCGTACGCGCGTGGTCGACGCACCACTCCAGCTACGGCGGCCTGTCGCAGCCGTCGCTGTTCCGCGCGCTGCACCGCCTGGCGGACGGCATCCCGGACGAAAAGGGCGCGATGACCGCGCTCTCCTCGTCGATCCAGGTGAAGTTCGTGCAGTCGTTCATCGAACATCCGGACGCCAAGGTCGCCGCCGTCGAAAGCACGACCCGTCCGTCCGTGGAGCCGGCACGCCGTTAAACGGCACGCCGCGAATGCGCCGTGGGAGAAAGGCGCCGCAAGGCGCCTTTCTTCGAGGTGAAGAGGAGTAAAAATGGAACGTACAAAAAACTGGACTCGCATCACTTTGCGCGCGCTCTGCGCGGCGACGCTTCTTACCGGCTTCAGCGCGGGTTCGTCCTTCGCCGAGGATATGCCGGTCGTCGGCCTCAAGAACGGCACCATCGGCTTTGCGCTCGTCGGTGCGCGCTGGGGACTCCATCAAACACCGGACGGGAAAGCGGAATGCCCGGAAGGTTTCAATGAAGGCCCGCGCGAACAGTTCAAGGCGCTGTATCCGAACGGCGGTACCGTCAATGATACGCAGCTCGAGCGGGAAAGCGCCTCGCGCTATCCGATGGACAAGGACGACAACTTCACCTACCGCGAAGTGAAGGGGAAGGTGGCGATCGGCCTTGATCTCGATGGCAAGGCAAAAGCTTCGGATTTCGTTTCCCCGGACGGCGTGAAAGGGATCGACAACGAACTCTATCGTGCGATCGGCTGCACGCGTCTGTTCCGTGCGCCGGACGGCACGTTTGCCCACTTCACTAACATGTGGGTGCGCGAGTTTAACTTCAATCGCATCCTGTTTGAACTCACCGGCGTCGATAGCATAGCCAATGACGACGACGTCACCGTGACGATGTACCGCGGCAAGGACAAACTCATCACGGATGCGACGGGTGCGAACATCATCGCCGGCGGCTCCGTTCGTGTGGACGAACGTTTTGGAAAAAGATTTATCCGGGCGACCAAGGGCAAGATCGTAAACGGCGTGCTGACGACGGACCCGGTCGACATCAGCTACCCCTGGGCGGTGTTCATCGCTCGTCCCGGCTACTACGAGATCAAAGGCGCGCGGCTGAACGTAAATCTCGCGCCGGGCGGCGAAAGCGCGGAAGGCGTGCTTGCCGGATATGCCGACGTCGAAGCCTGGTACCAGCAGTTGGTCCGGTCGTGGTCGACTCATCACTCCAGCTACGGCGGCCTGTCGCAACCCTCGCTCTACCGTGTGTTGCATCGGCTGGCCGACGGCTACCCTGACGCGAGTGGGGCCAACACGGCGATCTCGTCCTCGATTTCGATCAAGTTGGTACAAACCTTCATCGAGCATCCCGACCGCGCGGTGGCCAGCAGTGCTCCTTCCGAGAAGCCTCGGGCCGAGCCGGCCCAGCGTTAGATTCTTGCATGATTAGTGCGTGAAAAGGCCTCCTCGCGGAGGCCTTTTCTATTGCGGTACGAAACCAGTGGCGGGAACGCCACAGTCGGGCGCGCCAGGCAAAAAATCGCCTGATCTTAAGCACTTCTACGTTGTCTAAGGCTCGCGTTTCTGTGAGAAATTTAGTTGCACGCACGTAGAGCGGCTGGGAGGGCTCGCGAACAGGCGCATGTGGCGACGTAAGACGCGTCGGATCACGGAGCCTGGGAGCGCTGAGTGCGAGGTGGGGGGGATATGCCCCTGAGCGGCTGATCGGCCGGTCAGCGATTTATTCGTCACTTCGCAATTTATCATCCCCGAGCGCTGACGTGGCGGCACGCTTGCTGTCCACACCAATTGGGGAGACCTCATGTCTTATAATAACGCGGCCGCTGCGCGGCGCTTCGGCTTCATGACGACCGTTAGCTCGGTGGCCATGCTGGCCGCTTCCTTTGCCGCTCAGGCGCAGACGCAACAGGCGCAAACCGGCGCTCCTGCCATCGATGAAATCACCGTGACCGGCACGCGCGTTGTGCGCGACGGTTACGAAGCGCCGACGCCCGTCACCGTGATCGGTGTCGAGCAGATCGAACAAGCCCCGATGCAGCACATCTCCGACTTCGTGATGCGCCTGCCGGCCTTCGCCGGCGCGCAGAGCACGACCTCGGGCGGCAACGAAATCTCTACCGGCCGCCAGTCGCAGAACAACCTGAACCTTCGCGGTTTGGATTCCTTCCGTACCCTGGTTCTCCTGGACGGCAATCGCTTCGTCTCGGGCGACGTCAACGGCTCCGTCAACGCCTCGGATCTTCCGACGCCGCTGATCAGCCGCGTTGACGTTGTCACCGGCGGCGCTTCGGCCGCTTACGGCTCGGACGCCGTGGCCGGTGTCGTGAACTTCGTTCTTGATCGTGAATTCACGGGCGTCAAAGCTGAAATCCAAGGCGGCATCACCGCGCGCGGCGACGATCCGAACTATAAGGTAAGCTTGACGGCTGGCACGCCGTTCGCCGGCGGCCGCGGTCACTTCCTGTTCTCGGGCGAGCACGCTTGGAACAAAGGCATTTTCGGCGCCGGAAAATCGCGCGGCGAGTTCTGGGGCTACGACACGTATCATATCATCGAAAATCCGTTGTGGGCCGCGACCGCAAATACGGCCACCGGCGCATCGCCGCTCAATCCGCGCTTCCTCGTACGCAGCCAGGTCGGTTCGATCCTCGCGACGCCGAACGGCATCATTACGGGAGGCCCGTTGAAGGGCACGCTGTTTGACAAGAACGGCCGCGCGGCGGGCAACTATAATTACGGTTCGCTGACCAATTCGCAGTTCACGGTCGGCGGCGACTGGGCGATGTCGGACGCGACTTACTACAACCAGTCTTTGTCCAACCATGTGACGCGCCAAGCCTACTTCACGCGCGCCAGCTATGATTTGACGGACAATGTCACGGCCTACGCCAACTTCATCTACACCTACAGCTATGGTTACGCCCGCTCGAAGCTCGACGATCAGCTCGGTAACTTGACGATCCGTCAGGACAATCCGTACCTCGATCCGACGATCGCCGCGCGCATGACGGCGCTGGGTCTGACGACATTCACGATGGGCAGCTTCCTGCTCGACGTTCCATATATTCAAACCGACAACTATCGCGAGCTTTGGACTTACCAAGCGGGTCTTGAAGGTACGACGAGTGCCTTCAATACGGATTGGGAATGGAAAATCCACGGTCAGACAGGTTTGACCCGCGGCGATCTTTCGGGCCGCGTGCTTGACCTCGGCCGCCTGCGCGGTCTCGGTGGTGTCGCAACCAACGCTCTGGATTCCGTCCGTCTCGCGAACGGCCAGATCGTCTGCCGCGGCAATGCGGATGCGAATCCGGCGAACGACGATCCGCTTTGCGTGCCGTTCAATCCGTTCGGCTCCGGCGTCAACAGCCAAGCCGCCATCGACTACGTGAAGGGCCGGGCGCAGCTGTACCAGCGCAGCCGCCAGAACTTCTACGCGTTCTCGGTCAACGGCGAACCGTTCGATACCTGGGCCGGCCCTGTGTCGCTCGCCCTCGGCGGCGAATACCGTACGGAATCCGTATCGCCCGGTGATATCGCCGGCTACTGCCCGAAGTGCCTGACCAGCTCCTACACGGCGGGTAACTACAAAGGGACGAGCGGCAAGTACAACGTCAAAGAAGGCTTCCTCGAAACGGTTATCCCGTTGGCGAAGGATGAAGAGTGGGCGCGTTCGCTCGACCTGAACGGCGCCGTCCGCGCGACCGACTACTCGACGTCCGGCTTCGTCGTGACGTGGAAGGTCGGGGCGACCTACGCGCCGGTTGATGAATTGCGTATTCGCGCGACTCGTTCGCGCGATATTCGCGCCGGCAACCTCGGTGAATTGTACAACGCCGGTGGTGGCGGGCAGTCACCGGGCCTGGTGGATCCGTTCCGTACCCTGCCGGGCCAATCGTCGACGCAGGCTCAGCAGTACAGCTGGCTCAACTCGACATCCGGCAACCCGCTACTCGAGCCTGAAAAGGCCGATACCACCAGCGTCGGTATCGTCTATCAGCCGTCGTGGTTTGAAGGCTTCAGCGCCTCCGTCGACTACTACGACATCACGATCAACGGCGCGATCGAAACGCCGGGCGAAGTTCTGCAGCGCTGCTTCGATTCAGGCGGCACGTCGGTCCTCTGTAACGCCATTAAGCGCTTCGCGCTTACGGATGCGGATAGAGCGCTCGGCTACACGATTGGCCAGATTCAGGTCATCAACAGCCAGCCTGAAAACCTCGCGTTCCTGAGCCAGAAGGGCCTCGACATCGAGATGTCGTACCGGACCAGCCTGGACCGGATTGTCGATAGCTGGGCGGGTGACTTGTCGTTCCGCGCCGTCGGCACGAACATCATCGAATCGCTGCGTGACGACCGGCGCAATCCGCCGGTGGACGCTGCGGGCACCAACAGCGGCACCGGTCCGCTGTCCTGGCGCTGGCTGTTCAACGTTGGTTACTCGCTCGACAATATCGATATCGGCTGGACCGGCCGCTATATGAGCTCGGGCCAGTACGGCGGAGGCACGTCGCGCTATGTCGAATGTCAGCCCGGCAGCTGCCCGGCCTGGACCAGCTACGCTCCGACGATCGACTACAATCATATCGCCAGCCGCTTCTACCACGATTTGTCGATCAGCTACGATTTCATGGAGACGGATCAGGGTGGAAAGCTCACCGGCTTCCTCAACATCATGAACCTGATGGACAAGGAGCCGCCGATGGTCGCCAGCACCAACTATTGGTACATGAACGTAAATCCGCAGCTTTACGACGCGATTGGCCGCAAATTCTACGCCGGTATCCGCTTCCGCATGTAAGCGATTCACAACTGGTTTTTGCACTGCATCAGGCCGCCGGCGTCATGCCGGCGGCCTTTTGCTTTCAGGATTTTTTTACGAATAGGCACAAAAACCGCGACTTCGCTGCAACAGTTTGTGTTAACCGGCAGCCGTCATGTGGTTGAGTGCTGTCATTTAGCGGCGTTTTATGGGATGAAAACGGCGCACGGACGATGACGAATGCGGAGGTCGTACGGTGCGGAGAGAGGGGGCGCATGATTCATTTCCGCGCCGGCTTGGCCCATCACGATCGTGATGTTGGAGCCGCTCAGTAGCCTATTGGGTTCGACGGCCCGTTCTCGCTCCCCGCGCGGCCTCTCGCGTTTGGCACCGCTTGTGCGGGCGCCCCACGTTCACCCTTTTGGAGAGGATCATGTCTCACAGGACTACGGCCGCATTCTCGCGGCGTTTCGGCATCATGAGCACCGCCAGCACGATCGCGTTGCTTGCGGCTTCCACCGTTCAGGCGCAAACCGCCCCAGCTCCGGCCGCGGTGCCGAGCATCGACGAAATCACCGTCACCGGCACGCGCGTTGTGCGCGACGGTTACGAAGCGCCGACGCCGGTCACCGTGATCGGTATCGAGCAGATCGAACAGCAGCCGATGCAGCATATCTCCGACTTCGTGATGCGCTTGCCGGCCTTCGCCGGTGCGCAAAGCACGACTTCGGGCGGCAATGAAATCTCCAACGGCCGTCAGTCGCAGAACAACCTCAACCTACGCGGCCTCGACGTGTTCCGCACGCTCGTGCTGCTTGACGGCAACCGCTTCGTCTCGGGCGATATCAACGGCGCCGTGAACGCTTCGGATCTTCCGACGCCGCTGATCAGCCGCGTCGACGTCGTGACCGGCGGCGCCAGCGCGGCCTACGGTTCGGACGCCGTGGCCGGTGTCGTGAACTTCGTTCTCGACCGCGAGTTCACGGGTGTCAAAGCTGAAGTGCAGGGCGGCATCACCGCGCGCGGCGACGACCCGAGCTACAAGGTCAGCTTGACCGCCGGTACGCCGTTTGCCGGCGGCCGTGGTCACTTCCTGTTCTCGGGCGAGCACGCCTGGAACAAAGGCATCTTCCACGCCGGTCAATCGCGCGCCGGGTTCTGGGGCTACGACACCTACCACATCGTCGAAAACCCGGCCTGGACCGCCGCCAGCAACAACCCGCGCTATTTCGTGCGCAGCGGTGCGGCGACCATCCTTGCGACGCCGGGCGGTATCATCACCTCCGGTCCGCTCAAGGGCACGACCTTCGACAAGACCGGTAAGGCTGCCGGTCAGTACAACTACGGCTCTTTGGTGAACTCGCAGTTCACGGTTGGCGGCGACTGGCGCACGTCGGATGCCACTTACTATAACCAGACGCTGTCCAATCACGTTAGCCGCCAGGCCTACTTCGGCCGCGTCAGCTACGACTTGACCGATAACGTGACGGCGTACGCCAACTTCATTTATTCTTACAGCTACGGCTACGCGTTCTCGAAGCTGGACGACCAGCTCGGCAACCTCAACATCCGCGTCGACAATGCCTACCTCGATCCGGCCGTCGCCTCGCGCATGACCACGCTCGGGCTGACGCAGTTCACGATGGGCAGCTTCTTGCTCGACGTCCCGGGCATTCAGACGGACAACTATCGTCTGTTGTGGACCTATCAGGGTGGCCTCGAAGGTAAAGTCGACGCTTTCGACACCTCATGGGACTGGAAACTCCACGGCCAGTACGGCCTCGCGCGCTCGGACCTCTCGGGCCGTCTGCTCGACCTCGGCCGCCTGCGCGGCCTGGGCGGGGTGCAGACCTACGCGCTCGATTCCGTTCGTCTGCCGAGCGGCCAGATCGTGTGCCGCGGCAACGCCGACGCCAACCCGGCGAACGACGATCCGCTTTGCGTGCCGTTCAATCCGTTCGGCTCCGGCGTCAACAGCCAAGCCGCAATCAACTACGTAAAGGGCCGCGCTCAGCTCTATCAGCGCAACACGCAGCACTTCGTCGCGGCGTCGGTCAACGGCGAGCCGTTCGACCTGTGGGCCGGCCCGGTCTCGCTCGCGACCGGTTTCGAATGGCGCCGGGAAGCGGTCTCCGACATGGGTATCGGGTCCTACTGCCCGAAGTGCCTCACCAGCTCGTACACCGCGGGTAACTACAAGGGCACGGAAGGCTCGTACACCGTGGCGGAAGGTTTCGTGGAAACCGTCATTCCGCTCGCGAAGGACGAAAGCTGGGCCCGCTCGCTCGACTTCAACGGCGCGGTCCGCGCGACCGACTACTCGACGTCGGGCTTCGTCGTAACCTGGAAAGCCGGTCTGACCTACGCGCCGGTTGATGAAGTCCGCCTGCGCGTGACCCGTTCGCGCGACATTCGCGCCGGCAACCTCGGCGAATTGTACGCGAAGGGTTCCGGCGGTCAGTCGCCCGGTCTCGTCGATCCGTTCCGTCCGCTCGCGCCGCCGGTCAGCTATCTCGGCAGCAACAACGGTAACCCGAACCTCGATCCGGAAAAGGCCGACACCACCAGCTTCGGCGTGGTCTATCAGCCGTCATGGTTCGATGGCTTCAACGCGTCGGTCGACTACTACGACATCCAGATCAACGGTGCGATCGAAACACCGGGTGAAGTGCTGCAGCGCTGCTTTGACTCTGGCGGCACTTCGGCGCTCTGCGCGGCGATCATCCGTAACCCGGCCGACCCGACCGATCCGCAGTACCCGACAATCGGTACCGTGCGCATCATCGAAAGCCGCCCGGAAAACCTGGCCTTCCTCAGCCAGAAGGGTCTCGATATCGAAATGAGCTACTCGACGGCGCTTGATCGCTTCGTCGATAGCTGGAGCGGCGAACTGTCCTTGCGCGCCGTCGGCACGCACATCATGGAATCGCTGCGCGACGACCGCCGTTCGGGCGTACTCGACTCTGCCGGCACCAACAGCAGCCAAGGTCCGCTGTCGTGGCGCTGGCTGTTTACCGCCGGCTACGAACTTGATCCGATCGGCATCAACTGGACGGGCCGTTACATGAGCTCGGGCCAGTACGGCAGCAGCACGCAACGCTACATTGAGTGCCAGCCTGGCAGCTGCCCGGTCTCGACCGCCGCGTTCCCGACCATCGACTACAACCACATCGACAGCCGTTTCTATCACGACCTGTCGATAACCTATAAGTTCATGGAAAGCGACAATGGCGCCAACGCGTCGGCTTATATCAACATCATGAACTTGATGGACAAGGAGCCGCCGATGGTTGCCAGCACCAACTATTGGTACATGAACGTCAATCCGCAGCTGTACGACACGATCGGCCGCCGATTCTACGCCGGTATCCGCTTCCGCATGTAATCGCGGTTCTAAAAGACGAGAAGGAAAAGGGGAGCCAAAAGCTCCCCTTTTTCTATTTGAACTCCACCTGGGACCAGTAGGTCCAATCCCAGTCCGTACTGTCGCGCGCGAGCGTCTCGAAGGAGATGCGCGATGCGCCGGCGGGGAGAGCGACGCTTGCGGTCTTCAGCGCGCGGTCACCCGCGACACGCTTTGGATCAAGGCAGGCTTCGTGAAGAACGCTCTCGCCGGCACTGATCCGGAAGCAAGCGCCATCGCCCTCGCGCCCCTCCGCCCAGGCCCCGTCAAGGATGCCATAACTAAAGCTGAGGTCCGTGGCGCCCGCCGGGACCGGCAGGGACAGTTTGGTAGGCGCGTGGGCCAGCGCCTTTCCGTCGGGCAGGATTTGAGCCTTCTTTTGTCCGGCGACGGCGCCCGCGCTGGCGGCGAGCGCGCGCAGCGTGCGAAGCCGCGACAGGGTGACCATGTCCAGCGCCGACGGCCATTCGTTCTCCCCGGCGATCGTCAGACGCTTGAGGCGTACGGTGATCCGGTCCTGAAAGGCGCCGGCCGGGCGGCCGACCGCCGCGACGGAGAAGCGCGCGATGCTCTCCTCGCGCGCGGGCAGCAGAGCAAACTGATCGCTGGTCTCGACGAGCGGTGACAGCAAGAACCCGCTGGCCGTCATTCCAGGCACAATGCGGAACGCCTGGGTGTTGCCGGCGTCCGTCGTCACAGTCATCATCAGCATCGGCGGTTTGAACAGGAAACTTCTGAGACGACCCAAGAGGGTGGGGCGGATATCGAGTTCGACCCAGAGAAGTCCGTCGGCCCACTGCGCCACGTCCATGTCCTGGCCGAAGGCGACGCTGTCTTGGTGGAGGTCGGCCAGCGCGACGTTCCGCGGAGACGCACGGCGTTTCAGCACCGCATAGCCGCTCTCGAAATTCGTGATGTCGTAAAGACGCAGCAAATCCGGCCACAAGGCGCCTTCATCAAGACTCGGGTACCGGCCATCGACGGTATCGATCTCAAAAAGGATCGTATCCGGCGCGCGCGGGCCGGAAATGGCCGCGCGGTTGCGCTCAATAAGGTCGGGTGTATAGACCGAATAACTCTGGAAGATCGGGCGAGGTTGGTATTCCGCTTCACTGGCGATGGCGATGGATTGGTTCACGCCGAAGATATCGAGCGTTCCGTGAATATCTGGTACCGGGCTTTGTGTACGAAGGTTCGCCATTTGGGCGTGGTAGGCGGCTTCGAAGGCCGCGACCTGCGCGCCGAATAGGACGGTGCCGACGGTTTCCGTGTCGTAGTGAATTTGGCTGATCATATCCTCCAGCAGGATGCTGCCGGCCGGCGCCGTGCGCCCGGCCTCGCGCGCGCCGCCTATATATGTGACGCAGCATGCGGCCGCGCTTGCCGCGATCGCACCGATGAAGGCTATGCGTCCGGAGCGGGAGAACTGAAACTCCGGAAGGTAAGCCGTGGCCGCGAGGACCAAGGCTGTCCACGGAATCATGATGTGCCCAACGTCGTGGCGCACGTAGCCCGACTTTGCGATGATGAATAAGAAACCGGCCGTCATCGCGGCCAGGAAAAGCCCTTCCAGACGTCCGTTCCTAAATGCTTGCGCCGCGATGAGCGCGAACACCGCCAACGCGACGGCGGCGAATAGGGCGAGGTCCTGCATCGCGCCGTAAACCTGCATGGCTTCGCCATAACCGCGCGACACCTCGAACGCGGCGAAAAGGTAGATTCCAAGGGCGCCAAATGACTGCCCCGCCGCTGTATAGGCGACAGCGAAAGCGGTAACGAAAATGGTCGTGAAAATGGGCGGTTTTTTGCACGTCAGGCCGCGGCTCAGGTCCGTGAGGATGACGGTGGGCAGCGCGAGAAGAAGCGACGTCGTCTTCATCAGCGACGCAGCTGCGACGAGAACGGTGAGGGCGACGGCGATGCGTGTCGAAAGGCGATCGTTTTTCCGCGCGAGGAGGAACAGGATGAAACAAGCGGCGAACAGGGCGCCGTCGCGCGCCCAGCTATATGTGGCGATAAGCGACACCATGACAAGAAGCGCGAGCTTCCGCGCGTCCGCGCCGCGAAACAGAACGCAATAAGCCACGGCAAGTGTGCCGTGAAAGACGAGCCAATATCCGAGCGCGATCCAGTACAGGCCGGGATGATATTGCGGCACCATGATGAACCCGAGCGGGCCATAGGTGAAGATCAGGTCTTCACCGAACTGCCAGCCGTGATCGAAGGCGTGCAGCAACACCATGGCCCATGACGGGTCCAGGGAGACGGACGGCATTCCCACTTGCCACGGCGGCTGCAGGACGAGGTTGATGAAAACAATCATCGCCGCGGCCGCAAAATAAACGGGCCGCTTCACGCCCGTTTGTAAGGCTGGCGGCGCGCTCATGCTAGCCGCGGCCGATGAACGGCATGCTACTCGCCATGACCGTCATGAATTGAACATTGGCGTTGAGCGGCAGCGACGCCATGAAGGCCACCGCTTCGCCGACGTTGTCGACGGACATGGTGGGTTCCACCATGGTCTGACCGTTCGGCTGCAGAATGCCTGCTTGCATGGCTCGGGTCATATCGGTCGCGGCGTTGCCGATATCGATTTGTCCGCATGCGATATTGTATTTGCGCCCATCCAGCGACAGCGCGCGCGTCAAGCCGGTGACGGCGTGTTTGGTGGCGGTGTAAGGCGCGGAGTTCGGGCGGGGTACTGCGGCCGAAATGGAGCCGTTGTTGATGATGCGTCCGCCTTGCGGGTCCTGAGCCTTCATCGCCCTGAAAGCGGCCTGGGCAACGAAGAAGGCGCCGTTCAGGTTAACGCCAACCACTTCAAGCCACTGTTCGGGTGTGATGTCCTCTAGCAACGCCTTCGGTCCGCCCATGCCGGCGTTATTGAAAACGACGTCGATCCGACCGAACGTCGCCGCCGTTCCTTGAAACAGTTTCGCCACATCGTCTGGCTTGCTGACGTCGGCGGCCAAGGCCAGAGCGTTGGCGGGGTTCTTCGACAGCGCCGCGGTTTCCTCCAGCGGCGCGAGACGGCGTCCTGTGAGGGCGACTCTGTAGCCGCGCCCCAACAAGGTCAGCGCAACGTTGCGCCCGATCCCTGTTCCGGCGCCCGTCACAACCGCGACCTTGCCTTCACCTTCAGCCATGGCATCCTCCATGCTTGTTTCCGGCACTCTAACCGGCCCGTAGGTCCTTGGAAATAAGCGCCTTTTTAGCACAGGACTGTGATGGCGGGCGTTACTCTCCCTCGGCTACACTAGCCCGGCATTAACCCGGCCGCGTTGGGCGGCCTTAACGTGAGGAGGGGATCTATGTGCGACGAACATTCAATGACGGATATGGCCGATGCCCAGCTGAGCCGGCGGCGCCTAGGGGCGCTGACGATCGGCGCGAGCCTGATGGTGGCGCTGCCGCGTGCCGCGAACGCGGTGGACGTGAAGGAGTCAAATGTCACGATCAAGACCCCGGACGGTGAAGCCGAAGCCCACTTCGTTCACCCGGCCGCCGGTAAATCGCCTGCGGTCCTCGTGTGGCCGGACGCGTTCGGCTTACGCCCCGCGTTCACGCAGATGGGCAAGCGCCTCGCTGAATCGGGCTACGCCGTCCTCACGATCAATCCGTACTATCGCACGGCGAAGGTGCCGGCTCTTCCGGCCGGTCTCGATTTCGCCAAGCCGGACGACCGCGCTCAGATCATGAAGCTCATGAGCACCCTCAGCCCGGCCACCCATGTCACCGACGCGAAGGCTTTCATCGGTTGGCTCGACAGCCAGAACGCTGTCGATACCGGTAAGAAGATGGGGACGACCGGTTATTGTATGGGCGGTCCGATCACCATGCGCACGGCGGCGGAACGTCCGGACCGTGTCGGCGGCGCCGCCTCCTTCCACGGCGGTGGTCTCGTGACCGATCAGCCGAACAGCCCGCATCTGCTCGTCTCGAAGATCAAGGCGCAATATCTGTTCGCCGTCGCGCAAAACGACGACCAGCAGCAGCCCACCGCGAAGGACGTGCTGCGCGACGCATTCGCCAAGAACAAGGTAAAGGCGGAGATCGAAGTATATCCGGCGCAACACGGTTGGTGCCCGCCCGACGCCGCTGTCTACGATCAGGCCCAGGCCGAGAAGGCTTGGAGCCGCATGCTCGCGATCTTCAAGACCGCGCTGGTCTAAAGGTTTCGCGAAAAGCAAAACGGCGGCTCTTGAGGAGCCGCCGTTTTTATTTGGGCTAGTAGTCCACGGTGAGTTGCAGTGAGACTTTCCGGCGCGGTGTGGGTTGGATTTGGCGTTGTGTCCCTTGCACCTGCCATTCCCACACATCGAAAAGATTTTGGACCTGGAACCGTAGAAGGGCGTTGTTGTCGGCGAGCTTGAAGCGATAGCGCGTACCGACGTCGATGGTCCTCACGGAAGCCGACTTGAATGTATTTTCGACGTTACCCGTGTACGGATCGTTGTAGCTGAAACGTCCGTCGATCGAAAAACCCTTCCAGCTTTGCGGACCGTACTGCAGCGTGAACAGCCCGGTCAGAGGAACCGTTTCCGGCGGAATAGCGCCCATCGTGCCATTGTCGACAAGTGGACCCGAAAGGCGCGCTTTCAGGCCGATAAGTCCAGTGACGACCGTGAGGCCGGGGAGTGGGCTCCCGCTGAGCGAGACCTCGACGCCTCGATGGCGCACATTGCCAAGTCTCTTGAAGAAACCCGTTTGATCCAGGTCGAAGAACGGCTTCTTCACTTCGAAGACGCCGCCGACCAGTGTCAATCCGGGTATAACGGTGTAGCGGAACCCACCGTCGATTTGTTCGGTGATCGTTGCCGAGGCGCTGGCGCCGGCATTTAAAGCGTACGGCGGCGCGCGCGGCGCATCCTCGAGACCGCGCGTATAGCCGCTGTAAAGCACTAGGCTCTTTGAAAGATAGGCCGCAAGTGTGGCGTTGTAGAGCCATTCGTTGGTCGTTTCCGCCGGTGTTGGATCGACGAAACGCGTGAAACGCGTAAAGCGCGTGCGCTGTAAACCGGCTGAGAATTCGCCGACATCCCGCCACAGCATCTGATAGCTGATGCCGCCAGAATATTGGCGTACGTACTCGCGCCCCCGTGTGCCCGCACGCACATTCGGATCCGGCAATACCGTTGGATTGAGGATATTGCCCGCGCCGATAAGGCGGGTCGCGTTTCCGCCATAACCGTTCTGCACGCGCTTGCCGCGGCCGCTGAAATAGACCGTATGCCGACGATCGCCCTCGACGAAATTGCGCGAGATGCGCGCTTCGCCTGATGTGCTTTCATTGGGATTAAATTGTTCGGCGAGCGTGACGGAGTATAGATCTGCATTGCCGTTAGGCTGCACATTACGCCAGTGAATTTGGGTCGACTCTCCGCGCCGGCGCCAGGAGATGGAGCGGAATACACCCGCGCTCAAATTCCAGTTGTTCCAGTTGCCCCGCGTGATCGTGCCGAAATTGGCATCGTCATTGTCGAAGTCCGACCACCGTTGCGTCAGGGATTTTGACCGGTCGAATTTCGGCGGCAGCGTGGTCCCAGCCGAGAAGATGAAGGGCCCCCATTCGTTTTCGAATTGGCGTTGCCGGCTGTAAAACGGCATCACCTGAAAGCTATCCGTGACTTCCCAGCGCCCGATGATCGCCACGTCGAGATTGTAGTTGGTGACAGCCCAATCCCCCATCGCGCGGTCGATGCTGAAGCCCCCGCCCAGACTGAAACCGTCCGTGATCGGGGCTTGAGCGTCGAGTTCGAACGCAACCGTCTCAGGATAGGCGCCGCGAAAAACGGTGCTCAGCGCCGGCTTTTCGCCGGGAATGCGGATCGTGAAGTCGGCGATGCCGGTCGGAGCCGGAAACGGATAGGACTGTGCGGAGAGACCGACACGGATCGTGTTCTGACCGACAAGGCGGTTTGAGAGTTTCACATTGCCGCCGCCGCCCCGCGCGTCAAAGAACAAACCTTCAAGGCGCAGGTTTCCCGCGCGCACCGGGCTGAAGCCACGAGCGCTTGACGCGCTATAAAGGCCGATGGTTTCCCCACCCACCGTCGTACCGAAAGCGTCTTCTGCTGACTCCAGCGCATTCTCGTCGGCGCGCTGGGCATAGGCACTGCCACCGCCGCCCGCCGATATCAGGGCGGCGATCACGTAAGTCAATTTTGCGGAACGCAAGGCGTTCTCCTGTGTGCGTTGAGACAACCCCTTGTCCGGCGCCTCGTCGAAGTCATAAGGCCATGGCCGAGGGCGGTCCCGCAAGAGTTGGAATCGCTAAAAACAGCCTTGTCCGACCAAGGAAAATAAGGGTCTGAACTAGTAATCGACGGTCATCTGCAACGAAAACTTCCGCTGCGGCGTGGGTTCGATCTGCTTCTGCGTGCCCGTCACTTTCCATTCCCAGACATTGAAGACGTTCGTGACCTGGAAACGCAGTAGCGCCTGCTGGTCGGCGATCTTGAAGCGGTAGCGCGTACCGAGATCAACCATGGTGACGGCCGCAGATTTGAAAGTGTTCTCGACGTTCGCCATGTAGGAGTCGTTGTACGACATACGCGCATCGACCGAGAAACCATTCCAGCTGGCGGGGCCGTATTGGACATTGAGGATGCCGTTGAGCGGAATGGTCTCCGGCGGGATCGCGCCCATCGTGCCGTTCGACACCATGGGGCCGGAGAGCCGGGCCTGCAGCCCGACGACGCCCGCAACCACCGTCAGGCCAGGCGCCGGGTTACCGCTCAAGGACATTTCAATGCCCCGATGACGCACGTTGCCGAGTTCGCGGAAGAACACGTTCTGGTCGAGATCAAAGAACGGCTTCTTCACTTCAAACACCCCGGCGACAAGTCGAACGCCAGGCATCAGCGTGTAGCGCAGTCCACCATCCATTTGTTGCGTGAACGTGGCGGCCGCGCCGGCGCCGCCGTTTGCGGCGTATGGCGGCGCGCGCGGGGCATCTTCGAGGCCGCGCGTATATCCGCTATAGATCACGAGGCGTTCGGACAAGTAGATCGCGGCGGTCGCATTGTAGAGCCATTCCTGCGTCGCGCTTTGGGTTGCGCTCGTACCCACGGTGAATCGCTTGTAGAACGTGCGCTGCAGTCCGCCGGAAAATTCCCCGACGTCTTTCCAGAGAACGCCGTAGCTAACGCCGAGCGTTCCCTGACGCACATATTCACGCCCCCGCGTGCCCGCCGCGAAAGTCGGACGCGGGAGCTCAATAGGTGTCCCGAATTGAATCGGCCCCCCATTCTGCGAGGTGTTGCCGCCGTTGCCGGTGCCCGAGGCTTTTCCGCGAGCATTGATGTTGATCGTATGCCGGCGATTGCCTTCTGTGATGATGCGCGAGAGGCGCACTTCGCCGGATTTGCTGGAGTGGGGCAGGGGCCATACGCCGAGGCGCTGGTATTGAAGTTGCGCCGATCCATCAGGCATCACGTTGCGATAATGAGCCTGACTTGAATCCTGGAGGCGCCAAGCGACGGAGCGGAACAGGCCCGCTGAAATGCGCCAATCGTCCCAGCCGCCTTTGAAGATGCCGCCGTAATTGGTGTCGTCGGTGTTGTAGTATGCCCAATCCTGCGTGAACGAAAGATCTCGGTCATACTTTGCGGGAAGTTGTGTGCCGCCCAGGAAAATCAGCGGTCCCCACACGTTCTCGAACGTGCGCGTGCGGCTCCAGAACGGAATGAATTGACCGAAGCCGCCGACCTTCCAGCGCCCGACGACCGCGCCGTCGACAGTGTAGTTCTTCTCGCCGTAGTCCGTCGTATTGTGCTCACCGCTGACGCCAAGGCCGATGCTGAAGTTTTCCGTGACCGGAATCTGGCCGTCGATCTCGATGCCTTCGGCTTCTGGATAACCGGCGCGGAAGACGGTGCTGAGCCTGTACTCATCGCCCGGGACCCGCAACGTGTAGTCCGCGACGCCGGTCGGGGCGAGGAACGGATAGGACTGCGCGGATAAACCGACGCGCACCGTGGCTTGACCAATGACGCGCGAGGACATGCGCACCTGACCGCCGCCGCCGCCGCGGCTGTCGAAATACAGTCCTTCGATCCGCACGTTGCCGGCGCGCACGGGGCTGAAGCCGCGCGCATTCGTGGCGCTATAAAGGCCGATGCTCTCGCCGCCGACCGTGGTGCCGAACGCATCCTCAGCCGACGTCAGCGCATTTTCCGCCGCACGCTGCGCAAATGCGGGTGGTGCCTCCGCCGCGCCCAAAAGGACGGCGAGAGCCGTAAGACATTTTCTGAAACGCACTGATCCCCCGCATGACCGCGCAGGCGCGCACTCCCGCGCACCTTCCGCACCCCTGTATTAATAAGGCCACGGTCCATCAGGCCAGCGCAAGTTCTGGAATCCGCAAAATTAAGCGGATTTCCGCCTATTTGCGACGCAGAAAAAAAACGGCGATCAGCCCCACGGCCGCGAGAGCGGCGCCGCGATAAGCCCAAGGCGTTTGGTCGATCATGAAACTTGACGCGGGGTAGGGGAAAACGCCCGTACCTTGCCCGATCCAAATGAGGCCAACGACAACCGCGCCGATGGCGATGCCTAAAAGCGCACGCATGATCATGCATTCCCCCGTCGACCACGATATCCAGGAAAGACATTATCATACGGGTTTGCGTTTGGCTGCCAAGGAGGGGGCCAATGACTGAAAGCGAAGAAGGTGTCCGCGCCCTGTATGAGAGCCTTCTGGGCGCGTGGAACCGGAGGGATGCCGCCGGCATGGCGCGCCTCTATGCAGCGGGCGGTACGCAAGTTGGCTTCGACGGCAGCCATATGAGCGGCGCGGCGGAAATTGAAGCCCATCTGGCGCCGATCTTTGCAAATCATCCCACCGGCGCATTCGTGTCGATCGTGCGCGATGTCCGTGCGCTTGCGCCAGACGTCATGCTGCTGCGGGCCGACGCCGGTATGATCCCTGCGGGGAAAACCGAGATCAACCCAGCCGTCAACGCAGTGCAGACCTTGGTGGCCGTCAATGCTGGCGGAACATGGCGTGTCGCCCTCTTTCAAAATACGCCCGCCGCATTCCATGGCCGGCCCGATGCGGCGGCGGCCCTGTCCGAGGAATTGCAGCGGACGGCGCGCCTCCGCGCTTAAAAACCAATATTTACCCCGCTATAGTGCGCAGCCGTTTCGCCTGTCGAGTGTAAATGTCGTCCACCGTTGATGCTTTCGCCGCTCTCCGCAATCCGCATGTGCGCCGGCTTGCGCTCGCCCGCTTTTGCGGCGTCACCGGCGCCCAGATCGTCAACGTGGCGGTTGGCTGGCAGCTCTATGAACGCACCAACAGCGCTTGGTCCTTGGGCTTGGTCGGGATCGCCGAACTCGCGCCGGTGCTGCTCCTGACAATTCCGGCGGGCAACATCGCGGACCGCTATCCGCGGCGCACGATCGCCATCTTCGCGCAGATCATCTTTGTCATCGCCTCGCTTAGCTTGACGGCGATCTCGTATTTCCACGGGCCCGTGAGCGCCATCTACGGCGTGATTGCGCTGATCGGAGCCGCCCGCGCGTTCTCACAGTCCGCAAGCTCGTCGCTGCTTCCGCAGCTCGTGTCATCGTCGGAATTCGTGAACGCCAACGCATGGATGTCATCGACATTCCAGCTGGCGGCGGTCTCGGGACCTGCCTTCGGCGGACTGATCATTGCACTCACCGGCGACGCCACCGACGCTTATTTCGTCGCCGCGGTTCTGGAGATCATATTCATCATCGCGATGATCCCGTTGCCGACGATCTGGCCGAAGGATAGCGACGAAAAGCGCAGTGTTTCAGACCTTTTCGCGGGTTTCTCGTTCATCCGCAAAAGTCCGGTTTTCCTCGCCGCGATCACACTCGACATGTTCGCCGTGTTGTTCGGCGCGGCGGTGGTTCTGCTCCCCATTTACGCCAAGGACATTTTACAAGTTGGTCCGAGTGGCCTCGGCTGGATGCGGGCCGCGCCTTCCGTGGGCAGCATGGTGATGGCGCTCGTCATGACGCGTCTCAAACCGTGGAGACGGCCGGGTCAGGTGCTGCTCTGGACCGTTGTTGGCTTCGGCGTCGCAACGGTGGGCTTCGGCTTTTCGCGCAATTTTGGGCTTTCGTTGTTTTTCCTCTTTCTCACCGGCGCCTTCGATTCCGTCAGTGTCGTGATTCGCGTGACCATCGAACAGATGATCACCCCGGACGCGCTGCGGGGACGAGTGAGTTCGATCAACTATGTATTCGTTGGCTTCTCCAACGAGTTTGGCGCGTTCTGGAACGGGATGACGGCGTCGCTGTTCGGCCCCATCGCGGCGGTGATTGGCGGCGGTTTGGGCTCGGTCGTCGTCGTGGCCGCCGTGACGTTATTTTGGCCGGCGCTGCGCAGGATCGGCCCGCTCCATGAACTGACACCGGCGGAGCAGCCAAGTCTCGCCGCGCAGCTTGAACTGCACCGGCCTGCGGGCCTCGGTGATAAAGGCCCCTAAGCCAGATACTTCAGGGCGACGAAGCCGCCGACCAAAATCAACAGGAATACGAAGAACAGAAGATTGAGGCGCCGTTCGATGAAAGCGCGGATCGGCTCGCCGAACTGACGAAGCAGACCCGCGACGATGAAGAATCGCATACCGCGCGTGATGGTCGACGCGGCGATGAACAGCCAGATATCGAACTGCGCGGCGCCGCTCATGATGGTGACGATCTTGTACGGGATCGGCGTCAGGCCTTTGATCAGGATTACGTACAGCCCGAAATCGCGATACCAGTCGTGGAATTTGGCGGCCGTCTCTTGCAGACCGTAAAAATCGATCACGGCTTGCCCAATGGTGGCGAAGAGGTAGTAGCCGATGGCGTAGCCAAGGATGCCGCCGAGGACCGACGCCACCGTGCAGACCGACGCGATCAGCCAGGCGCGGTGGCGCTGGGCGAGCACCATTGGGATCAGAAGGACGTCCGGAGGGACGGGGAAAAAGGAGCTTTCCGCGAACGATACGACCCCCAAAGCGTGCAGGGCCTTCGGGCGGGCCGCGAGGCGCATCGTCCAGTCGTACAGCTTGCGAATCATCTCTTGGAAACCTTGGGGCCGGATCTGGCCTCTTAACGGCCTAAGGCGGACCTTTTAGCCAAGGAAAAGCCTCTATCCAAGGCTTTGCGGCCTCTCGGCGGCTGATTTTGCTCCGTTTGCGCGCTTTTAGCCGTCAAATCATGCGCGTTTCCCGTGTAACACGGGTGCGCGCGGCACTTCGGGCGTTGCGAAAAACCTTCACTCGCCTTATGTTACAACGGTCTACTCGTGATGGGTTGCCCGCTACACGCTCTCTACGAGAGAGCTCGGAAAGGTCTCACCCGTTCTGAAGTTCAGGCCCGCCCTGCATGAGCACGGCGGACATCTTGTTTGGAGAAAGTGCTAATGGCTACCGGAACCGTGAAGTGGTTCAACGCGACTAAGGGTTATGGCTTCATTCAGCCGGAAGACGGCTCGAAAGATGTGTTTGTGCATATCTCCGCGGTCGAGCGCGCTGGCATCCAGCGCCTCAACGAAGGCCAGCGGGTGAGCTATGATGTGGTGTCCGAGCGCGGCAAGTCCGCGGCCGGTAACCTCAAGGCTCTCTAAGAATTGTTGAGAAGGGGGCGGCCTTGAGGTCGCCCCTTCTTTTTTGTCTGTATTCGGCGGCAGGCGGCCCGGCTCTCTGCCGCCTTGCGCCGTTTCTGTCTAAGAAGCGCCCCAACGGAGTTTCTCCATGGCTAAAGAAGAATTGCTCGAGTTCGAAGGGGTCGTCACCGAAATTCTCCCTGAGGCACGTTATCGCGTGCGCCTGACAAATGATCACGAGATCATTGCCTATACCGCCGGCCGCATGAAGAAGAACCGCATCCGTACGCTCGCGGGTGATCGCGTGACCGTTGAGGTTTCGCCTTACGATCTTCACAAGGGCCGCCTGGTATTCCGTCACAAGGACACTCCGAGTGGCGGCGATCAGAGCAGCGGTCCGCCCCGTGGCGGCAATCAGCGTCGCCCGCAGCGTCGCTTCTAAGAACTCGCAGCGCCGCGCCTCAATGTGCGCGGCGCTGCCGCTAGATCTTTCTGAATAATGTTGGCCCGCGTTTTGTGGACCATCCAATAAAAAACAAGGAGAGCGCGATGACAAAAATCGCAGGACGCATTTACAAACGCCAGCCGCCGAACCCCGTTCAGGCGTTGGGCCGTCGCCACAAGTATGCCATTGGCCAAACCGTGACTTTGCTGAAGGCCGCCGGGCCGCGTCTGCCGCGCAAGGTGGAAGAAGCCAATACCAACGAATTCGAAATTACGCGCCTTCTGCCCGAGCAGGGCCCGGATTTCCTTTATCGCGTGAAGAACGCCTCCACCGCGCAGGAGCGCGTGGTTTCGGAAAGCGAAATCAACCCGAAGGCTTAAGCGCTCTGGGCTTTTGCCCGATGCGCGCTTGAGGATTTAGAGGCGGAATGACCCCGGTCATTCCGCCTTTGCATTTCGGGGAAGGAGCACATGCTGCTCCTCCGTGACGACCTTACGGATCCAATCGCGTACGACAGTGACGCGCTCGACGTGTGTGAAATCCTCGTGCATCGATATCCAGAACGAACGTCGGATCGCGATCTCGTTTTCCAGCACCAATTTCAGCCGCGTGCCTTCGGTCATGAAGGCGGGAAGCACGCTAAGGCCGAGGCCCGCGTCCGCGGCGGCGAATTGCGCATTGATGTTCGAGCTGCGGAACTTGACGCGCGCTTGCGGCACCACTTCGTCCAGGTAGCGCAGTTGCGGGGCATATATCAAATCGTCGACATAACCGATCAGCGCATGATTACGCAGCTCCGCGACGGTTTTGATGGGCGCCTTGCCCTTTAGATAAGCCGCGCTTCCGTAAAGGTGCAGCATGTAATCGCTGAGCTTGCCTGCAACCACGCGGCCCACGCGCGGCCGCGAGAGAGTAATGGCAAGATCCGCCTCGCGTTTGGAAATGCTCAGGAACTGCGTGCCTGCCACCAGTTCGACGTCGATGCCGGGATAGAGGGCGTAGAACTGGGCCATGCGGGGCGCAAGGAAGCGGCTGCCGAAACCTTCCGGCACCCCGACCCTAATCGACCCGCGCAGCACTTCGTCCTGGCGCCCGACGGCGTTGGCGATGTGGACGCATCGGGATTCGACGTCCTCGGCCATGTGCACGAGCTGCGCGCCCGCCGCCGTCAGCATATAGCCACCGGGGGTCTTGTTAAAAAGGTGAGCGCCGAGGCGCTGTTCGAGAGCCTCGATCCGCCGTGCGACTGTAGTGTGATTGACGTCTAAGGCCGTCGCCGCGCTGGTTAATTTGCCGCGGCGCACAACCTCGAGAAAAAAGCGCAGGTCATTCCAGTCATACATTGCGAGGTCACGGAGCCGGGAAGGTGGGGTGTGCTTATTTGCACAGAATATCTGCAAAACATAGCATGGGCTTTATGTTTTCGCCCACTAGAATGCCGCGACTTTTGACAGTCTCTGACCGTAGGAGAGCTCTATGCGTGAAATCCATCATTTCGTGAACGGCGCGGAAATGCGCGGCACGTCTACCCGCTTTGGTGACGTGTTCAATCCGAACACCGGCGAAGTCCAGGCGCGCGTGAATTTCGCGTCGAAAGCCGACGCCGCGAAGGTGTTCACTTCCTCTGCCGCCGCCGCGCAAGGGTGGGCCGACACGCCGGCGCCGCGCCGTGCCGCCATCATGTTCAAGTTCCGCGAGCTCGTGCTCAAGGAAATAGACAGCCTCGCGCATCTTCTGGCGTCCGAGCACGGTAAGGTGCTGGCCGACGCGAAGGGCGACATCCAGCGCGGCCTCGATGTCGTCGAGTTCGCTTGCGCCATTCCGCACATGCTGAAGGGCGAGTTCTCGGACACCGTGTCCGGCGGGATCGACGTCTACTCGATGCGTCAGGCGCTGGGCGTCGTGGCCGGCATCACGCCGTTCAACTTCCCCGCCATGGTGCCGATGTGGATGTTCGCCATCGCCATCGCCTGCGGCAACACCTTCATTCTCAAGCCCTCGGAAAAGGATCCGAGCGTGCCGATGCGTCTGGCCGAGTTGATGCTCGCGGCCGGCGCCCCTCCGGGCGTGCTCAACGTACTGAACGGCGACAAGGAAGCCGTTGATGCGATCCTGACCGATCCCGTCATCCAGGCCGTCAGCTTTGTCGGCTCAACCGATATCGCGCGCTACATCTACAGCACCGGCACTGCGCATGGTAAGCGCGTGCAGGCCATGGGCGGCGCCAAGAACCACATGATCGTGATGCCGGACGCCGACCTCGATCAGGTCGCCGACGCGCTGATCGGCGCGGGCTACGGATCGGCCGGCGAACGCTGCATGGCGATCTCGGTGGCCGTGCCCGTAGGCGACAAGACCGCCGATGCGCTGCGCAAGCGCCTTGAGCCGCGTGTGCAGTCGTTGAAGGTCGGCATCTCGACTTCGAGCGACGCGGACTTCGGACCGCTTGTCACCAAAGCGCATCTGGAAAAAGTGCGCGGTTATATCGATCTTGGCGTCAAGGAAGGCGCCGATCTCGCGATCGACGGCCGTAAGATGGGCGCGCTGCAAGGTTACGAGAACGGCTTCTTCATGGGCGGCAGCCTGTTCGACCGCGTGACGCCGGACATGCGTATCTACAAGGAAGAGATTTTTGGGCCGGTATTGTCCATCGCCCGAGTCAACGATTTCGACGCCGCGCTGAAGCTTCCATCGGAGCATGAGTTCGGCAACGGCGTGTCGATCTACACGCGCGACGGCGATACCGCCCGCGAATTCACCCGCCGCGTCAACGTCGGCATGGTCGGCGTAAACGTGCCGATCCCGGTGCCGGTGGCGTTCCACACCTTCGGCGGCTGGAAGGCGTCCGCTTTCGGCGATACCAATCAGCACGGCACCGAAGGCGTGAAGTTCTTTACCAAGATCAAGACGGTGACGTCGCGTTGGCCCACCGGCATTCGCGCCGGCGCTGACTTCTTCATCCCGACGATGAAATAGCGATTGGAGAGCCCCGCGCTTCACCGCGCGGGGCTATGCCGCTGCGTCCCCGACGAGCCATGTCCGCGCCAGCGTAAGATCGGCGATGAACCGCTCGGTCTCCCGCGCGCGCGCGGTTTCGTTCGGAATGCGCAGCAGGTACGACGGGTGCACCGTCACCAGGAGACGCGTTCCATCCTCAAGCGCCATGATCCGTCCGCGTTCCTGGCCCACGGCAAGGGTTTTGCCCGTAACGCCGCGCGCGGCGCTCCCACCCAATGCGACAATGAGCTTCGGCTTCACAAGGGCCCGCTCACGATTAAGCCACCAGCGGCAGTGATCGATCTCGCCCGTCGAAGGCGATTTATGAAGACGCCGCTTGCCGCGCGCTTCGAATTTGAAGTGCTTCACCGCGTTGGTCACATATAGACTCTGACGATCAAGGCCGGCGCGACCTAACGCGTCGTCGAGCACCTTGCCCGCCGGCCCGATGAAAGGTCTGCCCGCTAAATCCTCCTGGTCGCCCGGCTGTTCCCCCACGATCATCATTCGCGCGTCGAGCGGTCCTTCGCCGCTAACAGCTTGTGTCGCCATGGCGCCGATCGGGCAGCGGGCACAGGCGCCGATATTCTCCTCGGCCAGCGGCTCCGTTCGGCCCGGAACGCTCGCGCGGCGACGCGCCTCGGCCGCGGTCATGGGTGAGGGGTCCGTCACGCCGCCATCGATCATCGCTTGCGCGCGGGCGTTGGCGGCTCTCACGAGGTCGGGAATTTCGGATGACTCCGGCAGATTTCGCCAATATTTTTTCGGCATTTCCTTCGTCATCGCACCGATCTTCAGGCGCGTCGGGTTGAAGATGCTGCGGTAGTAGGTTCGCCAATGTTCGTCGAAGTGATCTTTTTCGGGAACCGCGTTCCGCGACGCGCCGGGGCCGAAGACAAGTCGCTCGTCTATCCACCTCACGCTCCGTTCGGGCGTGAAGATGCTCCATTTCAACGAAGCGAACCGCGCGGCGAAGTGCGGGCTCGCCGCTTCCAGAATGTGATGGTCGGGTTCAAACCAAGCCAGCCATTGCGCTTCCCCATCCGCCTGCACCTCCTTAAAACGCAGAAAAGCGTGCATTTTATGGATGTCGCGATGGACCTGTTTCGCCATGCGAGATGCTTGCCACACGTCTTCGTCAACCGCGTCGGCCAGTAAATCGGGCTGTTTCTGAAGGCGAAATAAGAGGCGATACATCAGCGCGAAACGGCTTGGATCGCGATGAAGGAGGACTTCTACCGCAAGCGCGAGAAACCGTTTCGGCACTTTGAAAGAGGGGGCCGGCGCGTTGTATTGCTTAGCGGTGAGCAGATCGGCGGTCTCACTCGCGATCCGCCATGTCAGTTCGTGTGGTGCGAGGTTTCGCGCGATGGCGCGGCGCGCCGCGTTCCGCCAGCCTCTAATGTCCGCGGCATGAGCAATGCAGGCGTCATGGCTCATAGCAGTCTCAATTGCCGCGCGGCGGGTTTCAAACGCTCACGCAGATCCGCCGCGTCGGTCAAAGCGCCGGGGCTCCAATCGGCACATACGATAAATGGGCGGATGGTCTTAAGGGACCGGCAGAGCTTGGTAAGATCGACCATGCGTAATTTTCGGTACCGGCGGATTTCCAGGATACGTTCCACGGTTCGTACGCCGAGCCCCGGGACGCGCAGAAGTTTTTCCTTTGGCGCCGTATTCACGTCGATGGGAAATCCTTCCCGGTGACTGAGCGCCCATGCCGTTTTGGGATCGAAGGCGAGATCGAGCATTCCATCTGGTGCGGCCGCGCTGATCTCGTGTGCGGCGTAGCCGTAGAAACGAAGCAACCAGTCGGCTTGATAGAGGCGGTGTTCGCGCATGAGCGGCGGTGCGGCGGGGGGAAGCAGGCGGCTTGCATCGGGAATGGGACTGAACGCCGAATAGTAAACGCGCGACAAGCCGTAGTTCGCGTAGAGCGTTTGACTGGTCGTGATGATCTCCGCGTCCGTCGAAGGCTCGGCGCCCACGATCATTTGCGTACTTTGTCCGGCCGGCGCAAACCGTGGGGCCTTCGGCGCGGCTCGCGCATCCTCGCGCGCGGCATCGATATGCAGGCGCATTGTGCCCATGGCCTTGCGAATGCGCGCGGCGTCTTTTTGCGGCGCAAGCTGGGTCAAGGCGCGGGGCGCAGGGAGTTCGAGATTGATCGAAAGGCGATCCGCGTATTTGCCGGCCTGCGCCAGGAGCAGAGGATCTGCGTCGGGAATTGTCTTTAGGTGGATATAGCCGTGAAATCCGTGTTCTTCGCGCAGAGACCGGGCAACCGCGACGACCTGCTCCATCGTGTAATCGGGGTTTTGGATGATCCCGGATGAAAGGAAGAGCCCCTCGATCATATTGCGTCTGTAAAAACCAAGGGTCAGTTCGACCACCTCCGCGATAGTAAAGCGGGCCCGTGGGACATTGCTCGAGACCCGGTTGACGCAGTAATGGCAGTCGAAGTTGCAGTAGTTGGTGAGCAGTACCTTCAGGAGTGATATGCAGCGTCCGTCGGGCGCATAAGCATGGCAGATCCCCATGCCTGGGCTGGTGGAGCCAATGGATGTGGAATCGGCCGTCCGCTTTTCCGACCCGCTCGACGCACAAGAGGCATCGTATTTGGCGGCATCGGCAAGAATACTGAGTTTTTCCAGCGTACTGAGCATGTATATGTTCTTTTTTTGTTCTATTTTAAACGGGGGCGCAAAAGGTCGCAACGCGAAAAAGCGTTCGCGGCGCAGCCGTGGGGAGAGCGCGGGTGAATAAGCCTGCTGTTGCCGTCGTTGGCGCCGGGCCTGCGGGCCTCATGGCGGCCGAGGCGCTTGCCGAGGCGGGACTGAGTGTCGATGTCTTTGACGCTATGCCATCAGCCGGTCGCAAGTTCCTCATGGCCGGCAAGGGCGGCCTGAACATCACCCACACCGAACCCGCCGGGCCATTTCGGGGGCGCTATGGCGCGCGCGCCGAAACACTTGCGCCTTTTCTCGATGCCTTCGGTCCTGACGCGATCCGCGGGTGGATTCACGGCCTGGGGATCGAAACGTTTGTCGGCACCTCCGGCCGCGTCTTCCCGCGCGAGATGAAGGCCGCTCCTCTGTTGCGGTCCTGGCTACGCCGCCTGCGAGGGCAGGGCGTGCGCTTGCACATGCGTCATCGCTGGACCGGCTGGTCGAAGGACGGAGGACTTGTCTTCGAGACGCCGGCTGGCGAAAGCGTCTATCGGCCCGCGGCGACGGTCCTTGCGCTGGGCGGCGGCTCGTGGCCGCAGCTCGGATCCGACGGCGCGTGGACTAAAATCCTGAGCGGGAAGGGGATCGATGTCGCGCCGCTCCAACCATCTAATTGCGGTTTCGATGTCGGCTGGAGCGATCATTTCCGCGAGCGATTCGCTGGTGCGCCAGTAAAGCCCGTTTCCATCAATCGCCGCCAAGGGGAATTCGTCGTCACAGCGACGGGGATCGAAGGCGGTCTCGTCTACGGACTCTCTGCGCAGGCGCGCGAGGAGATTTCCGCGTCAGGGGTTTCGATTCAGAAAATTGATTTGCGTCCGGACCGCACAGAGCGCCAACTCATCGACGCCCTGTCGCGTCCGCGCGGGCGAGCGTCCTTTGCGACTTACTTGCGCAAGGCCGGTGGCCTTGAAGGTGTGAAGGCGGGCCTGGTGCGCGAACTCCTGCCTGACCCCGAGCGCGCGGATGCGCGGACTCTGGCGGCAGCGATCAAGGCGCTTCCCGTGCCGCTTCGCGCGGCGCGGCCCATCGACGAAGCCATAAGCAGTGCCGGCGGCGCTTCTTTCAGTGCACTCGATGAGCACCTTATGGCGCGGGCGTTGCCCGGCGTATTCCTTGCGGGCGAAATGCTCGATTGGGAAGCGCCCACCGGGGGCTATTTGTTGACAGCCTGTTTGGCAACAGGACGCGCGGCGGGGAAAGAAGCCCTGCGCTGGCTCGCGCGCTGAAACATTGCCTAGCGGCAAACGTTGTGCCGCCATGAAAAATAGACCCCCGCAACCCGCACGCGCCCCGCAACCAAAGCCACGGCGCGCAGTGTGCCGCGTTGTTCGCGATACGCGCGAAAGCCGGGGCCCCGAGACCTCCCATTTTCTCGAAGACGATACGTCCTCAGTAGAACGAGGGCCAAAAACACGTCCGGGCCAAGAGTTCGACGAGGATCTCGTTCGCTGATTGCGATCCTACGAGCGAATGGAACCTAGCCCGCTCCGCGCGCATTTATGCTTCCGGAAGTAATCAGAAGGGAGTTTTAAAATGAGCGATACTTCAAACGGCGGCGGTAACAACGGGTTGTATTTCATCGTTGGCGGCTTGGTGGTGATCGTTGGACTGGGCGCTTTCCTGTTTTTCGGGAACGCCAATCACAGCGGCACGAGCTCCACCGGCGGCTCGTCGACGACAATCGAGCGCACCATCACGCCGGACGGCTCGTCGACGACGATCAAAAAGGATTAGCGCTGTTTAGGCGTTGACCAACTCGAGCCAAGCTTCGAGGTTGGCGCGGCCCTGAGTCGAGGCGACGAGGGGCCGCTCCTGCCGCTGCAGGGCGTTCATCCAATCTTCGAGGTCGGCGCCGGAATGTGCGTGCGCAGGGCTGTCGTAGCGGCAGGCCTGAAGGTCGTCGACCAGGAAGGTCAGCGAGCTCTCCGGATCCTGCATAACAGGGGCCAAGTGGGGCATTTCTAGGCTGTGAAGTGCGAGGCCCATGGCCGCAGTCCTTCTGGGAGAGTGAAGGCCTTAACCTTCAGCCCAAAAGGTTAACAAAGGCGGAATCGGCGGGTCGGCTTAGTTGGTCCGGACCGCGAAATAAGCCATCATTTCAGAACCGTCGGCGAACTTGAGCTTGATAGGAAGGGTTTCCCCCATCTTCAAAGGCGTGGTGAGGCCCATGATCATGATGTGGCCGCCTGTGGGGGTCAGTTCAGCCCGGCCGCCCGCTGGGACGGTAAAGGCCTTCACCATCCGCATTTTCACGATATCGCCGTCCATGACGGTCTCGTGGATCTCCGCCTTCGCCCCTCCGGCCATTTCCAGGCCCACGAGGGTATTTCCCTTCCCTGACTGGTCGATCAACGCCATGTAGCCGGCCGTGGCTCTCGACTGGCCGAAGGTCACCCGGACCCACGGATCTTCGATTTTGATGCCCGGTTCGGCCGCGGCCAGGGGAAAAGCGACGGCCATGGCAAGAAGAACCCAGCGCAGCATCTCAAACCCTCCTGTCGTTTGACCCGTGGCAGGACGCCGGACCTATGGTAAACGGCGCGCCCATGTTGCGTATTGATAGTCTTACCTACCGTATCGGCCCCCGCGTCCTTCTTGAAGAGGTCAGTGCGTCCGTAAACGTCGGCGACCGGGTCGGCCTTGTTGGCCGTAACGGCACCGGCAAGACGACGCTGCTGCGGCTGATATGCGGCGATATCGGGCCCGAGAGCGGCAGCATCGAAGTGCCGCGCCGCTGGCGCATCGGCATCACCCGCCAGGAAGCTCCGGGCGGCGACAAGAGCCTGATCGACACCGTGCTCGCCTTCGACGCTGAGTTGGTGTCCTTGCTCGCGGAAAGCGAGACGGCAACAGATCCTTACCGCATCGCGGAAATCCATACCCGCCTTGCCGACAAAGACGCCTACAGCGCGCCGTCGCGCGCAGCGTCGATCCTGTCCGGTCTCGGCTTCGACGAAGCGGCGCAGCAGCGTCCCTGCAGTTCGTATTCCGGCGGTTGGCGCATGCGCGTGGCGCTCGCCGGGCTTCTTTTCACGCAGCCCGAACTGCTGCTGCTGGACGAGCCGACCAACCACCTCGATCTCGAAGCGACGCTCTGGCTCGAGGAGTATCTGAAACACTACCCCGGCACGATCCTCATGGTCAGCCACGACCGCGATCTTCTCAATCGCGCGGTCAACACCATCTTGCATCTCGAGAATGCGAAGATGACGCTCTACCAGGGTAACTATGATCGCTTCGAAGCCACGCGCCGCATGCAGCTGGAGCAGAACGAGAAGCTGCGCTCCAAGCAGATGGCGCGCCGGGCGGAGCTTGAAGGGTTCATCGCACGCTTCCGCGCCAAGGCGTCTAAGGCGAAGCAGGCTCAATCGCGCATCAAGATGCTCGAACGCTTGCAGCCGATCGCCGAGCATCATGAAGAGGCCTCTATCGATCTCAGCTTCCCGAAGATCGATGAGCTCGCACCGCCGCTGTACGCGTTGAACCACGTTAACATCGGTTACGGCGACAAGGTGGTGCTTCACAACATTTCACTGCGCCTCGACAACGAAGACCGCATCGGCATTCTCGGCGCTAACGGTAATGGGAAATCGACTCTGGTGAAACTGCTGGCGGGACGCTTGGCGCCCATGTCGGGCGAAGTTTCGCGCTCGTCGAAGCTCCGCATCGGCTACTTCGCGCAGCATCAGGCCGATGAACTCGATCTGTCCGTGACCCCGGTCGTCGAGATGATGCGCCGCCTCGAGAAAGCGACCGAACAACAAGCACGCAATCACCTCGGTCGGTTTGGGTTTACTCAGCAGCGCTCGCAAACCCAAATCGGCAAACTGTCCGGCGGCGAGAAGGCGCGGCTTCTGTTCGCGCTCATGACCCTCGCGAAGCCGCATATCCTGCTGCTCGATGAGCCCACCAACCATCTCGATATGGACACGCGCGAATCCCTCGCGCAGGCCATCAATGCTTTTGAAGGCGCCGTCGTGATCATCAGCCACGATCCCAGTGTCCTCGAAATGACGGCGGATCGTTTGTGGCTCGTAGAGGACGGCAAGGTCACGAATTTCGAGGGCGATCTCGACGACTATCGTACCCGGACCCTGCAGGCCCGCGACAAGGCGCCTGAAAAAACGCAGGTGCCATCCGCCGAGGAGGATCGCAAAGCGCAACGCCAGAAGTCGGCTGAACGCCGGCAGAACCTCGCGCCGCTCAAAAAGAAGGTGGATCAAGCCGCCGCGAAGGTCACCAAACTCGAAGGCGAAAAGTCGAAGCTTGCCGCGAAACTCGCCGATCCCAAACTTTATGCCGACGCCGTCAAGGCGCTCGATGTCCAAAAAGAGATGGGCCGGATCGAGAAGGATCTCGCCGCGGCCGAAGAGGCCTGGATGACCCTTGAAGGCGAGCTGGAACAGGCGGAAGGCGCCGCCTAAACCTGCTTTGGCGGGTTCCAAACTTGGGTATGATGGGCGGAAGATCGCTTGCCGATCATCAGCTTAAGCAGAGTTCATCCCAGGGGAGGGTTTTCCATGCGTATTCTGTCGTTCGCCGCCGCCTTCGTTGCCATGTCGCTTGCCGGCCAGGCTTTCGCCCAAGGCGCGGCGCCCACCGCCGCGCCGCCGCGCGAGATGTCGCCGGAAGACAAGGCGCTTAACGCCAGTCTGGTCGAGATGATCAAGACCGTGCCGCTACTTCCCATGGAACGCACGGAGATCAAGGTGCCCATGAAGCTCGGCATGGTCTCGGCGATGGCGGTCGACAAGGCGGGCAACATCTACATTCTGCATCGCCCGAAAGACGGCGACCCGATCGTGGTCGTGGATAAGGGCGGCAAGATTTTGCGCAGCTTCGGCAAGGGGATGTACACCATTCCGCACAGCATCCATATCGATCCGCAAGGCAGCGTCTGGACCACGGATGCCAATACCTCGAAGGTCCGTAAGTTCTCGGCCGACGGGAAGCCGCTGCTGGAGATCACCGTCGGCGAAATCCCCGACGAAAAGCGCCCCTTTTGCAGCGTCACCGGGGTCGCGTTCCCGGCGAGCGGCAACGTGCTCATCTCCGACGGCTACTGCAATGCCCGTATCCTCGAGTACACGCAAGACGGCAAGCGCGTGAAAACGTGGGGCACGAAAGGCAAGGGCAATGGCGAGTTCACCTTGCCGCATGATGTGACCATCGGCACGGAAGGCCGGATCTTTGTCGCCGACCGCGAGAACGGCCGTGTGCAATGGTTCGATAAGGATGAGAAGTATCTCGGCCAGAAGCTGATCGGTGGGCGTCTCTATAGTGTGGCCGCCGCGCCCGATGGCGGCGTTTATGTCGGTGTCGCCGCCAAGGGCGGTGCGACGCTCGACGAGAACGCGAATATCTTCAAGATCAACACGAAGACCGGCGCGGTCGAAGGGCGCATCGAAATGATGTCGCATGAAACCGAAATCGGCGCCGACGGTTCGCTCTATCCTGGTCACGCGGACCTGGTGAAGAACGATAACCCGAACGAATCGACGATCGTCGTCTACCGTCCGAAAAAGTAGTGATGCGATGAACCAAGGGCCCGCTTAGTGCGGGTCCTTGGGCGCCTCTGGGAATTCGATCACGAAGCGCGTCATGCTGTCCTTCGTGGCGGAGAGCTTTCCCTGCACCTGACGTGACAGCGTGCGGACCAACTGAAGGCCAAGGCCCTTGGTTTTCTCGACGTCGAAATCATCCGGTAGCCGCGCGCCGGAGTCAGAAACGGTAAGACTTACATCGCCGTTCGCGCGCTTCAACACAACTTCGATACGGCCACTTGAACTGTTGGCGCAGCCGTGCCTGATGGCATTGGCGATCAGTTCCCCGGCGATCAGTGAAAGCGGCATGACGAGATCCATTCCCCAGGAAACCGGCTGTGCGACGACCTCGAATTCGCAATGCGTGTCCGGCGCGGCGCGCATGGCGACGTGGCAAAGCTCCTCGAGATGAGTCTTGAAGTCGATTTGGGCGCCCGATCGATAAAGACTGCCATAGACCGTCGAGATGGTTGAAAGGCGCCGTCCCGCATCGTTGAGCGCCGCCTGCGTCGTCGGATCCGCGCGTCGCGCCTGAATTTGCAGGAGCGACGAGACGATCTGAACGTGATTTTTCACGCGGTGCTGCAACTCACGCAGCAATTCTTTTTCGTGCTCCTCAAAGTCGGCGACATGGACGGCTATCTCCATTAGCCAGTTCACCATGAAAACACCGAATGCGACGAGGACCGTGTAAATCGCGATCGGAAGCGCATTCGCCCCTGTGATCTCGAATGAATGGTAGACCGGGATAAAGAAATACCAAGCCATCAGAACGCTGGCCGCGACAGCGGCTAGTCCAGCGCCCACGCCGCCGAGGAATGTGCCGATGGCGATGGCCGGGAAGAAGAGGAGGAAAGGTACGGCTTGCAGCGCATCGCCGATAAAAAGCCGCAGGCCAAAGAACGCCAGGACCGTCGCGATGGCGGCGGGATAGCCCTTCCATGGCGTGGTGCGAAAATCACGCGTCCGCAAGACCGCGCGTTGCACCGCGCTCAAGATCGGGGAAAGGGGTGTTTTTGTCGGGGCTGGCATCGTCTAACGTTACATCCTCGCGCCTCACCATGGACGAGTGGGACGGCTCTGACAACGCTGCGATGTAAGTTTCTCGGTGCGCGCGATTTTCACCGCGCAAATACAACCTGCTAGGCTGGCGCGTCCGCGCCTTCCGGCGACCAGGCTTGGCCGCGGGCGATCGAAACGATTTCCGCCAAACCCTGGCGCATGTCGGTCATGATGAATTCGCCCTTTGCGCCGGGGCCGCCCGACTTCGGGTTAGGGAAACGGATCACCCACGCATTCATCTTCACGGTAAGGCCGCACAGCACGCTTCCGACCTTCACTTGCGTATCTTCGATATAGGCTTTCACCTGCTCGAATTTCGCCGCCGTGAGGTTATTCCACATGTCCTGCGACATGGTGCCGAAGTCCTGGAACGTGCGCTTCAAGAAGTTAACGAGGCCTTGGATAAGTTTTTCGACCTTGTCCATCTCGGCCATGAGCGGGCGGTCATTGCGCACTTGCATGCTCTTGCGCATTTCCTTCATCGCATAGATGAAGGCGTCAAGGAGCGGCGCGAGGCGGTCGAGACATTGATTGTAGTAGGAGAGCGACATGAAGATGTCCCCGTAGTTCTCGAGGAACTTTGGGATTTGGTCGATAGAGATTTTCAGCTTCTCGGCCATCTGCTTGAGGCGACCGAGCGCCTTCTTGACGTCGGGGTCCTTAAACAGGCCGACGATATCCTCGAAGCGGCTGATGCCTTTGCTGTCGTCGCCGTAGATCTCCTTGATCAGCGGCAGCGTGAAGCGCGACATGTAACCGGTGAGTTGTTTGTTCTTCTCGTCCGAGAGGCGTAGGTCGTCGTAGTTGTTGACCGGGATGCCCCTGTCTCTGAGGGTCCGGCGCAGGCTATAGACGTCGAAGCTCGGGAGCGGTGCGAGGGAATGCAGAATTGAGAGGTCCGGGTGCCCGGCGCCTTCTTTCCATTTGAAATGCTGCGGCAAATCCCGGATGGCGACCTGGCCGCTGCCGGTCTCACGTTCCGCATAAAGTTCGAGGACGCCTTCGAGGTGGCTGTTTTTCACCAGCCGGGACCGATTAAGGCCTTCGGTCTTAAAGGGAATGATCCTGAGGGGCAGGATGAACAACGAATCGATATCGCTGTCCACAATGGGGTTTGTCATATGGTTCCGCGCCGCGGGCTTCCCCGGGTTGTACTCTGCACACCTCTATACACTAACGGGCGCCAAAATTTGCCGTTGCGTGTAAGTGCCTCAACAAAAAGGCCTAATCTTCTACAAAGAATAGTATGGGATCGCAACGAAATCACGACCCATGCCCAAAAAAGGGGCCTGGGGGATCATTAGCTAGAGTAGTTAATGCGTCGTAAGTCGCGCGTCGGAGCGTTAAAATTTAACGGGCGATCAGCCGTCGCTAGTCGCGTTCAGGGCTTCTTCCAGTTCAAAGAAGGACGGCTGCACCTTGGTCGGAACGTTGCCGCGGCCGATTTCGACCGAAACCTGCGGGGCGTTGCCATTGAGGTGCGCGACGAGGACGTCACGGATGATCATGTAGAACTGGTGTTCTTCGCCCATAACCTGGCTCAAACGCACGGCGAAGGGGCCGACGACGGTATACGCCAGGAACACGCCGAGGAAAGTACCCACCAGGGCCGATCCGATCATGCCGCCAAGAACTTCGGGCGGCTCGGTCACGGACTGCATGGTGTTGATGACCCCGAGCACCGCCGCCACGATCCCGATGGCGGGCAGACCGTCGGCCATGGTTTGCAGGGCGGCTTGCGGCAATAGCTTCTCGTGATGGTGTTTCTCGAGCTGGGCTTCCATCGCATCGAACACCTGGTGCGGGTCGTCGAGGTTCATCGAGAGCATGCGCAGGGTGTCGCAAATGAAATCAACCGCGAAGTGATCGTGAAGGATGCGCGGATACTTTTGGAAAATCGTGCTTTCTTCGGGCTTTTCGATGTGGCTTTCGATGACCAGGATGCCCTTGGACTTGATCATTTTCGTAATCGTGAACAGAAGGCAGAGCATGTCCTTGAAGTCCTGCTCCTTCCACACCGGGCCGGAGAAGACCTGCTTGATGCCTTTACCGACGCCCTTCAGGGTATCGGCCGAATTACCTACGATCATCGCGCCGATGGCGCCGCCGAAGATGGTCATCAACTCGGTCGGAAGAGCGTGAATGACGACCATGATGTTCCCGCCGTGCAGCAGGAAGCCGCCGAACACCATCACGAAAACGAAAACAATCCCGACAATGCCCATCATGGCGGAAGAAGCCCCTGATACCCATAAGCGGCGATTAGCGCCGCTAGCCCCACGAATTCAATGGTTACCCTAGCACGAAACATTATTAAAAGGTTTAACTGTGACCGGCCCTAAGCGCTATAAGGGCGCTATAAAGTAACGGGAATGCAGCGGCTTAAGAGCGAAATACGTGTCCAGGCGTGGGTCCGGCAGTGCGCCGCCCAAGGCTTAATCGCGACGGTCGCCCGCAAGGGCGAGGGGGAGTCAGGGGCGGTGATCCTCAAGATCAACCGCTTCGCCGCCGGGTGCGAGGTGTTCTCCGGGGTGAGCGCCCCGGACGGCGGTCAGGCCTGGATGCGCGCGATCGGCCCAAAACCTGTTTCCGAAAGGGACGCCGATGCGTATCTTGCGCGCCAGGCTAAATACGACCCTGATGTCTGGGTGCTTGAGATTGAAGACCCCAAGGCACAGTTCACATTAGACGGACCAATTCTCGATGTCTGACAAACCGAAAGCCAAAGGCACCCCGGTGCCGCCCTCGACCGACGCGGCAAAAGCGCCCGCGGCCACCGCCGCCGGAGTTGAACAGGGCGGCATGTGGAACGACGAGAAGATCGGCCGGCTGAAGAAGCTGTGGTCCGAAGGTCTCACGACGGGTGAGATTGGAAAGCGCCTGGGCGTTTCCAAGAACGCCGTCGTCGGCAAGGCGCACCGCCTCGGTCTCAAGGGCCGTCCGTCGCCGATCAAACGCCAGCCCAACAAGCCGGTCGAAGTGAAGAAGGAAACGCGGGTCTTCACGCTGACGGATCTGTCGGCGCAGACCTGCCGCTGGCCGATCGGCGATCCCAAGCACGAAGATTTCCGTTTTTGCGGCAAGCCGGTGCACGCCGGTAAGCCCTATTGCTCCGAACACTGCGCCGTCGCGTATGTCGGTTCGAGCAAGTCCTCGCGCAGCGAAGACGCGGCGTAGCAAATACTGTTATCATTCCTGCGAAGGCGGGGGCGTAGGGCCGCACCTTTTAAGATGCGCGCCTTCGCACGCGGAGAATCCTTTTTGCAAAGATTCCTAGCGAAAAGGTGGCTCGCCCGGGTAACCGGGCGATGGGTGCTGTGTTCTTCTACGCCACCGGAAACGGCGGCTCCCGCCCGTCCAGCACAGCTTCCATATTGTCGAGCGCCAGCATCGCCATGGCGAGACGCGTCTCGTAGGTCGCGCTGCCGAGGTGCGGCACCAACATCGCATTGTCGAGCGTGTAGTAACGCGGATCGACCTTCGGTTCGCCCGTATACACATCGAGGCCGATCGAGGAGAGCTTGCCGGCTTTCAGCGCCGTGATGACGGCGTCGTCGTCGATCAACGGGCCGCGACCTGTATTGATGAGGCAGGCGCCGTCCTTCATCTGCGCGATGCGCTGCGCGTTGATCAGGCCTTTGGTTTCGGGCGTAAGCGGGGCATGCAGCGAGACCACGTCGCTCTGCGCCAGCAAATCCTCAAGCTTCTCAACATACATAGCGCCGGCTTCCATCGAGGGGTCGACGCGCTTGCGGTTGTGGTAGCAGACGGACATGCCGAAAGCTTTGGCGCGTGTCGCGACCGCGCTGCCGATGCGGCCCATGCCGATGATGCCGAGGCGTTTACCGGTGATCTGCATGCCGAGAAGTTGGGTCGGGCGAATCCCGATCCACTTGCCGGCGCGCATCAGCCGTTCACCGTCGCTGGCGCGGCGCGTCGCGCCGAGGATGAGCAGAAGTGCGATATCCGCGGTCGCATCGTCCAGAACGCCGGGTGTGTTTGTAACCCGGATCCCGCGCGCCTTGGCGGCGGCAAGGTCGATATGCTCGAAGCCGACCGACACGGTCGAAAGAACCTTCAGACCCGGCGGCAGCATGGCGATGGCCGCGGCGTTGATTGGTTCGGTCGGGGTGCACAGAAGGGCAACGGCGCCTTCGGCGATCTTGGCCACCAGCTCGGGGGTATAGGCGGCCTCATCGTCACCGGGGCGGAACTGGAAGCGGGCGGAAACGCGGTCCTCGGCGGGTTTCACGAGACGACGCGTGGCGGCGACGATGGGCTTCTGTGTCATCGCGGGAGGTCCTGGTGCGGAAAATGGTTCAACTTGAGGTAGAGCTGTTGATTTGTCCCTAGCGTAGATTATCTTTTCCTATGATAAGCCTAGGTGTTACAAGCTATTCCTGCGGGTTGTAAGAGGGCTGACGTTGACGTTAGCGGTCAAATTCTGGGGTGTCCGCGGAAGCATTGCGTGTCCGTCGCCGGACCATGTGGTCTACGGCGGCAATACGAGCTGTCTTGAGATCTGCGCCGGCGACGAGCGGATCATCATGGACGCCGGCACGGGTATCCGCAATCTCGGGCAAGAATTCATCAAGGACGGAGTGAGGAAGGGCACGTTGCTGCTCACCCATTCCCATTGGGATCACATCAACGGTTTCCCGTTCTTTGGTCCGGCGTTCATGTCGAACAGCCGTTTCACCATCGCGGCGGGCCATCTCTACAACGCCGGCGGCATTGAGAATGTGCTCGCCAGCCAGATGGCAAACCCGACGTTCCCCGTACCGCTCGAAGCGCTGCAGGCCACGCTTACATTTGAAGACTTCAAAGCTGGCGAAAGCTGGGGGCTCGACGGCGGCGTGAAGATCATCACCGCGCCGCTCAATCACCCCAACGGCGCGACCGGGTACCGTGTCGAATATATGGGCAAGTCGATCTGCTACGTCACCGACACCGAGCATGTCATCGGTAAGCCCGATCAGACCGTTCTTAAATTGATCGAAGGCGCCGACATCGTCGTCTACGACTGCACCTACACCGATGCCGAGTTCAAAGCCAAGATCGGCTGGGGGCACTCGACGTGGCAGGAAGGCGTGCGCCTGTGCAAGATGGCCGGCGCGCGTCAACTCGCGATCTTCCATCACGATCCGGATCACAACGACGACTTCATGCGTCAGCTTGAGTTCGAAGCGCGCAAGGAATGGTCGGGCACGGTCGTCGCGCGCGAGCAGATGATTCTCGTCGCCGGCGGCTAGTGAAACTTCCCGCGTTGGTCCGCCGGGACGAATTTCCGGCCAGCACTGTCACCCAAGCCAAGTGGCTTCTCGGCAAACTCGTCGTCCGGCATACGGGCGCGGGCATTATGATCGGCCGCATCGTCGAGACAGAGGCCTATCTGCACGATGACGAGGCGGCGCATTCCTTCCGCGGGATGACGCCGCGCAACCGTTCGCTGTTCCTCGAGAAGGGGCACGCTTACGTCTACATAGCCTATGGCGTCTCGATGATGCTCAACGTCAGCGCCGGCAAGGAAGGCGTCGGCACAGGAGTGTTGATTCGCGCGCTCGATCCCGTGAGCGGAATTGAACTCATGGAAAAGAATCGGGGAATGACGAAGCTGCGCGATCTTACACGCGGACCTGGACGTCTCGCGCAAGCTTTCGCCATCGATTTGTCGCTGCAGGGCCTGGACCTTTGCCGTAAGGGCGATCTGTGGCTAGCGAAGGATGGCTACAAGGTGGGCAAGATCGGCGCGAGCAAGCGCATCGGCATCACAAAGAACGCCGCGCCGCTCCTGCGGTTTTTCGTTAAGGACAATCCCTTCGTCAGCGGCCCAAAGGCGCTCAACACCTAGCGTGAGAAGGCGGCGACCAATTCGACGTGGTGCGACCAGGTGAATTGGTCGACGACTTGCACGCTGTCGAGTCTGTAGCCGCCTTCGATAAGGATGCGCGCGTCGCGCGCGAAGCTCACGGGATTGCATGAGACGCCGACGACGCGCGGGACTTTGCTTATGGCCAGCGCTCTGGCCTGTTCTTCCGCGCCGGCGCGCGGCGGATCGAAAACCAGGGCGTCGTAGCGTTTGGTTTCGTCGTCATCCAAGGGCTGGCGGCCGAGATCGCGGCGTTGAGCCCGCAACGGGTGCGGCCCTTTCGCCTTGTCGAGCGCGCGCACCGCAGGTTCGACGCTGTCAAAAGAATCTACCGGCCCGCGTGCGAGCATCGCGCCGCTGAACGTGCCGCAGCCGGAATAGAGATCGGCGAAGATGCCGCTGTCCGGCAGCGCCGCCATCACGGCGGCGGTGAGCGCATCTTCGCCGGCTTTGGTCGGCTGGAGAAACGCGAGCGGCGGAAGCGGGACATCGAGAATGCCGAAACGCGCGGTAAAGGGGGTGATCTCCACCAAGGTCTCCGCTTCGCTGTACTCCTTAGGTCTCCAGGAGATGCGCGCGATGCCGAGCTTGTGCGCGAGTTCTGCGGCGGCCTCGTAGATCACAAGATCGGGGTGGCCCTTCGTTCCGACGGCGCCGGTGATGGCGAGGTCAAATTGGCCGCCGACCGTTTGAACGAAAATGTCCGCCGGTTTTCCATCCGCGAGAATCGGCGCGAGCGCGCTCACAAGTTTCCGGCGCATGTCCATGATGGCGGGATCGGCGATCAGGCACGCCGCGATGTCGGTCACGCTATGCGAGCGGCGGCGAAAATATCCGAGTGTGACGTTGTTTTTTTTCTTGGAGGCGGCAAAAGTCGCGCGCCGGCGTTTACCTTCGGGCAGAAAAACAGGATCCAGCCACGCGGCAGGTTCGATGTTCTGCCGGCTGAAGGCCGTACGCACCATTTCAACTTTCCACGCGCGATAAAATTCTTCGCTTGCATGCTGAAGCGTGCAGCCGCCGCAGATATCGTAGTGCGGGCAGGGGGCTTTAACACGGTGCGGCGAGGATTCGACGATGCGCACAACATCAGCGCGCACAATCCCGCCGGATGGTTTCTGAATTTGAGCCTCGACGACATCGCCAGGCAGCGTCCGGTCCACATAGACGCGCTCACGCCCGGCGCGGTGGATGCCGTCGCCGAGAGGAGCGAGATCATGAATAGAGAGCGTGTCTTTAGCCATCACGCCTGGCTTTTTTGAGAGAAGAATGGCTCCGGCGACAGGGCTCGAACCTGTAACCCCGCGGTTAACAGCCGCGTGCTCTACCATTGAGCTACGCCGGAACACCATGCATCTGTGGAGGCCGAGGCCGGAATCGAACCGACGTACGGGGATTTGCAGTCCCCTGCATGGCCACTCTGCCACTCGGCCGTTCTCGGCCCATGGGAACTGAAAAACAATCCCCAAGCCGCCACCCCTTACCAAGCCGTCCCCGAAGGGCCGGTCCAGCGAAGGAAGCGCCTTATAGAGGGCCACCTTAGTCGGGGTCAAGCGTCAGAGTAGGTTTTTTTACATGGGGCCAAGCCCTTGGCCGGCGTTGTGAATTTTGGGCGGGGCGCGTATAAGCTGCTTCAATAATTCCTTTTTCTATTGGGGGCTTTCGATGGATTTTGCCGCCGCACGCCGCAAAATGGTGGCCAGCCAAGTCCGGACCAACAAGGTCACGGACTCTTTGGTCAGCGGAGCGATGGAGCAGGTGCCTCGGGAATACTTTGTCCCGGCCGAGCGCCGCGCGGTTGCGTATCTCGATGAAGATCAGCCGGTCGGCAACGGCCGCTTCATCATGGAACCCATGGCGCTCGCGCGTCTATTGCAGCTCGCTGACATTCAGCCGCAGGACAAGGCCCTCGTTGTCGGCGCCGGCACCGGTTATAGCGCCGCCGTGCTCGCGCGCATCGCGCAGTCGGTCGTCGTGCTCGAAAACGACACCGGGCTTGCCGATAAGGCCAGCAAGATCATGACCGAGCTCGTCATCCCGAATGTCACGGTTATTAAGGGTGATCTCGCTTCGGGTGTCGCGGCGAAGGCGCCCTTCGACGTGATCCTGATCGACGGTGCGGTGAGCGAAATTCCGGCGGCCCTGAAGCGTCAGCTTGCCGACGGCGGCCGTCTTGTCGCTGTCGTGCGTTCGGGTCCCGTGGGCCGGGCGACCCTGGTCAGCCGCGTCGGCGATGCCTTCGGCAGCCGGGCGGACTTCGATCTGATCATGCCGTTCCTCCCGGAGTTCGCGCCCCAGCCGAAGTTTGTGTTCTAAACGCGAACCGACATTAAAATTAATATCACATAGCCAGCTATTTTACGAGACGGGGTTACGTCTCCGTGATGTTGCCTCCTCTTACTGAAAAGCGGTGGCATTCCCGACTTTCTTCAGATAGAGGTCGACGCGTGTGGGAACGACGCGATGGCTGGCATTACATTTTAATCGGGGCAAAGCCATATGACTAACACCTTGAAACAACTGCTTCTAAGCAGCGCCGCTGTCATGCTGCTGGTGCAGCCGACCCACGCCGAAACTTTACGTGAAGCCATGGCCCTTGCTTATGAGGGCAACCCCAATCTTCGTGCCGCGCGCGCGCAATTGCGTGCCGTAGACGAAAGCGTGCCGATCGCGCTGTCGGGCTGGCGTCCGAGCTTGCAGGTGACCGGCAACGCACAGCGTAACCGCAACGAAAGCGAGATTATCAGCAACAACAGCACCGGCGGTCCGGTCAATACCTCCGGGATGACGCTGCGCACGCAGCAGACGGTGAACGCGCAGGTCATCCAACCGTTGTTCCGCGGCTTCCGCACGGTGGCGGGCACGTCTCAAGCGCGCAACCAAGTCATGGCCCAGCGTGCGCGCCTTGAATCGACCGAAGCGCAGGTGCTTCTCCAGACCGCCACAGCGTACCTGGATGTCCTTCAGTATCAGAAGCTCGTCGACGTCCAGCGCAACAACGTGCAGGTCCTGAGCCGTCAGCTTGACGCCACCAACGACCGCTTCCGAGTGGGCGAGATCACGCGCACCGATGTCGCACAGTCCGAAGCCAGCCTAGCCGCTTCGCGCGCCTCATTGGTGCAGGCTGAAAGTTCTCTTCAGCTTGCCCGCTCGGCGTATTTGAACGTTGTGGGGAAAGTGCCGGAAGGTCTCGTGCAGCCGGAAATTCCGAAGAATCTGCCCGCAAATCTGGAAGCGGCCATCGCGGCGGCCATGGCGCAAAGCCCAAGTTTCCTCGCCGCCGATTACACGGCGAAGGCCGCAGAAGACAACGTGACCGTAGTGCAGGGCGAGCTTCTGCCCACCGTGAATCTCAGCGCCACCTATCAGCGCGGCTGGAACACGCTGGCCGACAAGTCGCGCAACGAAAGCGCCATCGCGGCGGCGCAGGTTGTTGTTCCGCTCTATCAGCAGGGCGCTGAATATGCTCGCCTGCGCCAGGCCAAACATACGTCCGGCCAACAGCATCTGCTGGCCGATCAGGCGCGTCTCGACGCCCGCAATACGGCGACCTCGGCGTGGGAAAACTTCCAGTCAGCGACGGCGACCATCGCGAGCTACCAGTCAGCCATCTCGGCCAACGAAATCGCGCTCGAAGGAACGCGCCGCGAGGCTGAAGTAGGTTCGCGCACCGTGCTCGATGTCTTGAATGCCGAGCAAGCTTATCTCTCGGCGCAGGTCAACTTGATCCGCGCGCAGCGCGATCAACTCGTCGCCGCGCACCAGATCCTCGCTTCGATTGGGACTTTGACGGGCGGCGATCTTGCCCTCGAAGTTCAGATTTACGACCCCGTGGCGCATTTCAAAGATGTCGAATACCAGCCGTTCGGCAGCGATGCCGACGCCGGCGCCGACAAGCGTCACGAAAAATAAACAGGCCGCACGCGGCGGGTGACCTCAGGTCATCCGCCGTGCTGCAGGCCGTTCATCGGATCATTCATTAAGATCGTCCAGAGTCGGTTTTTCCGGACGGGCCTCGCGCGACTGTTTGTAAGATGCAAGCGGAGCGCTCAAATTGTTCTCGGGAAAGCGCCGCGCGGAGAAGGGAGGCGACGGTGAGGCTTGACCGCCTACAGCGGTCTGTCTCAGCTATTGGGCGAAATTTACCTTTATGAACGTCAGCCCCTAATTTGGACTGCCCCTAAATCTTTGGCCGTGTTATAGAATTCTTTAACCAATTCACTTAGGCTTCCTCAGAATAGCCGGGAAAAACCGGTGGGGAGCGTTTGGACTCATGACTGCCGAAGGCCAACAAGAACCCTCGATGGAGGACATTCTCGCCTCCATCAGAAAGATTCTGTCCGAAGACGACGGCGAGGCTGCAAAGCCTGAGCCGCCGAAGGCTGCGCCTCCGCCGCCGCCTCCTCCGCCACCCCCGCCACCGCCTCCGCCGCCCCCACCGCCGCCGCCCCCACCGCCGCCGCCGCCCCCGGTTATTGAAGAACCGGAGCCGGAGCCGCTGCTGCTGATGGAAGAGCCGGCGATCGAGGAAGAGCCGATCGCGTCGATCTTCGATGCGCCGCCGGAAGAAGAGCCGATTTACAATCCGGAGCCCGAGCCGGATATGCCGTTGCAACTCACCGACTCAATGATGGTCGAGGAGATGCAGCATCATTACGCCGATCCGGAACCGGCGCCGCAGTACCATCAGCCGTACGATTACGGCGAAGGGCTTGTGTCGCATGCGGTTGCGGCCGCGTCCGGTGCGTCCATCTCCCAGTTAGCCCAGGCTGTTGCCCGCGAGCGTGCGGTTTCTCTCGGCAATCACGGCCTCACGCTGGAAGAGCTTGTGCGCGAAATCTGCACGCCGATCCTGAAGCATTGGCTCGACACCAACCTGCCTTATATCGTCGAGCGCATCGTGAAGCAGGAAATCGAGCGGATCGCCACGCGTTCGGAACGCTCCTAACCCGCGCAATTTCCTGACTTTTGTCAGCGTTGCACCCGCCTTCATGGGCGGGTAAACCCTTGCCTTCCGTTTACGAAGGCAAGGCCGATGCTCGATAAAACCTATAATCCCCAAGACGTCGAAGAAGCGCTGTACGCCCGCTGGGAAAAATCCGGCGATTTTGGCGCGGAGCCCATGTCGGCTGAACGCCCCTATACCATCATGATGCCGCCGCCGAACGTCACCGGCAGCCTGCACATCGGTCACGCGCTGACCTTCACCCTTCAGGACATTCTCATCCGTTATCACCGCATGGCGGGCCGCGATGCGCTGTGGCAGCCGGGTACCGACCATGCCGGTATCGCGACGCAGATGGTCGTCGAGCGCCAGCTCGAGCAATCGGGCACGAACCGCCGCGCCTTGGGCCGCGAAGAGTTCGTGAAGCGGGTTTGGTCCTGGAAAGAACAGTCCGGCGGCATCATCACCCATCAGCTCCGCCGTCTTGGGGCTTCGCCCGATTGGCGCCGTGAGCGTTTCACGATGGACGAGGGGCTGTCGAAGGCGGTGACGAAAGTTTTCGTCGAACTGTATCGCCAGGGCCTCATCTATCGCGACAAGCGTTTGGTGAACTGGGATCCGAAACTCCACACCGCGATCTCCGACCTCGAAGTCGAGAACCGCGAGGTGAAGGGCAAGATGTGGTACTTCAAGTACCCGGTGGAAGGCGCCAGCGGCACGTTCATCACCGTGGGCACCACGCGCCCGGAAACCATGCTCGGCGATACCGGCGTGGCGGTGCATCCGGACGATGAGCGTTACAAAGACCTCGTCGGCAAGAACTGCATCCAGCCGCTGACGCAACGCCGCATCCCGATCGTCGCTGACGAATACGCCGACCCGGAGAAGGGCACGGGCGCGGTGAAGATCACCCCGGGCCACGACTTCAACGACTTCGCCGTCGGTAAGCGCCACAAGTTGGCGATGATCAACATCTTCGACCGCGACGCGAAGCTGAACGAAGAAGCGCCCGAGAAGTACCGTGGCCTTGACCGCTTCAAAGTGCGCGACATGGTGGTCGCGGACATGGAGCTTCTCGAGTTGTTCGAGAAGGTCGAAGACAACGCCATGCAGATTCCCTTTGGCGATCGCTCCGGCGTGGTGATCGAGCCGTGGCTGACCGACCAGTGGTACGCGGACGCGAAGACCCTCGCGAAGCCCTGCATCGAAGCTGTGGAGACGGGGCGCACGCGCTTCGTTCCGAAGACGTGGGAGAACACCTTCTTCGAATGGATGCGCAACATTCAGCCGTGGTGCATTTCGCGCCAGCTGTGGTGGGGTCATCAGATCCCTGCGTGGTATGCGCCCGATGGTCATCCGTTCGTCGCTTATGATGAAGATGAAGCCCGCGAGCTGGCCAAAAAACACTTCGGAAAGGAAGTGACTCTGGTGCGCGACGGCGATGTGCTCGACACGTGGTTCTCGTCGGCTCTGTGGCCATTCTCGACCCTCGGCTGGCCGGATAAGACGCCAGAACTCGCGAAGTACTATCCGGGCGATGTCCTCGTCACCGGCTTCGATATTATTTTCTTCTGGGTCGCGCGCATGATGATGATGGGCCATCACTTCATGGGTGATGTCCCGTTCCGCGATGTTTACATCCACGCCCTGGTCCGCGACGAGAAGGGCCAGAAAATGTCCAAGTCCAAGGGCAACGTCATGGACCCCCTGGACCTCTGCAATAGCTATGGCACCGATGCCGTGCGATTCACTTTGGCAGCCATGGCCGCGCAGGGCCGGGATATCAAGCTCGCCGAAGGCCGCATCGCAGGCTATCGCAACTTCGTCACCAAGATCTGGAACGCCGCGCGCTTCTGCCAGATGAACGAATGCGTGATCGTGCCCGGTTTTGATCCGAAGGACGTGAATACCACTCTCAATAAATGGATTGTCGCGAAAGTCGCCGAAGCCGCGCGCGATGTGTCCGACGCGATCACCAATTATCGCTTCAATGAAGCAGCCAATGGTCTTTATCAGTTCACGTGGGGCACGTTCTGCGATTGGTTCCTGGAGTTCGCGAAACCCGTGTTCCAGGGCACCGACGAGAAGGCCAAAGCCGAAACGCGCGCGACGTCGGCCTGGGTTCTCGATCAGATCCTGATCATCGGCCATCCGCTCATCCCCTATGTGACCGAAACGCTGTGGGAAAAGCTGGCCGAAGCGGCGGGCATCACGCGCGCGTCCAGCCTGATGACCACGCAGTGGCCGCAGTATGACGGCCTCGCGGCGCCGGACGCGCTGGCGGAAATCGATTGGGTGGTGAACATCATCACCGCCATCCGTTCCGTGCGCGCCGAAATGAACGTCCCGGCGGGCTCGCAAATCCCCGCGTTGGTGAAGGACGGCAACGCCGATACGAAGGCGCGCCTGTCGACCCACAACGCGCTCATCTGCGCCAACGCGCGGCTGTCCTCGATTGCCGCCACCGACCAGGTGCCGGCGGGTTCGGCCCAGGTGGTGGTGGGTGAGGCGACCGTGCTTCTTCCGCTCGAAGGCGTCATCGATTTCGCAAAGGAACGCGAGCGCCTCAAGAAGGAGATCGCCAAGCTCGAAGGCGACATCACCAGCACCCAGAAGAAGCTGGCGAATGAGGCCTTCGTCTCCAAGGCGCCGCTGGAGGTGGTCGAGGAGAACCGTGAGCGCATCGCGACCGCTGAAGCAGCGCGCGTGCGGCTTCAGGACGCACTGGCGCGGATCAGTACGTAATCTTCTTGCGCCGCGCGTAGAAAGGACTCCCCGAGGCGCCTGCGACGGGCTAGCCTAAATCCTATACGATTTCCGGATTGAGAAGGATTCTCCGATGCCTAACGACGCGCACAAGCCTCCGAAGTTCGATAAATCGAAGCTTCCCAGCCGCCACACGACCGAAGGTCCCGCACGGGCGCCGCATCGAGCGATGTATCACGCCATGGGACTGACGGAGGAGGAGATCCACGCGCCGCTCGTTGCCGTAGCGACGTGTTGGAATGAAGCCGCGCCGTGCAACATCGACCTCACGCGTCAGGCGCAGTTCGTGAAGCAGGGCGTGAAGGCCGGCGGAGGTACGCCGCGCGAATTCACGACGATCACCGTCACGGATGGTATCGCCATGGGTCACCAGGGCATGAAGTTCTCGCTCGCGTCGCGGGACTGGATCACAGATTCCGTCGAACTCACCGTGCGTGGCCACTCCTATGACGCGATGGTGGGCCTCGCGGGTTGCGATAAATCGCTACCCGGGATGATGATGGCCATGCTGCGTCTGAACATCCCGAGTGTCTTCCTCTACGGCGGCGCGATCATGCCCGGTCACTTCAAGGGCAAGGACGTGACGATCGCGGACGTATTCGAAGCGGTCGGCCAGCACGCGGCCGGCACGATGTCGGACAAGGACCTTCATGCGCTTGAGTGCGTGGCCTGCCCTTCCGCGGGCGCGTGCGGCGGCCAATTCACCGCCAACACCATGGCCACGGTCAGCGAGGCGATCGGCCTCGCCATTCCAGTTTCCGCCAGCATCCCGGCCACAATCCGTGAAGCGCGCGATCATTATGCGCGCGAAGCCGGCGTCGCCGTCATGCACCTCCTGCAGAGCGGCCTGCGCCCGCGCGACATCTGCACCCGTAAAGCCTTTGAGAATGCCGCCCGCGTGGTCGCGGCGTCTGGCGGGTCGACCAATGCCGGTCTTCATCTGCCCGCCATGGCGCATGAGTGCGGCATCAGGTTCTCGCTCGATGACGTCTGCAAGATTTTCGACGAAACGCCGTACATCGCCGACATGAAGCCCGCGGGTAAATACGTGGCGGCCGATCTCTATCGGGTCGGCGGCATCCCGGTTCTGATCAAGGCGCTGCTCGATGGCGGCTACTTGCACGGCGACTGCATGACGGTCACGGGCAAGACGCTCGAGGAGAACATGAAAAATATCGTGTTCCCGACCGATCAGGATGTCGTTTATCCGACCTCGCGCGCCATGTCGCAGCGCGGCGGTGTAACGGGCCTCAAAGGCACGCTCGCGCCGCAGGGCTCGATCGTGAAGATCGCGCACATGGATCATCTTCAGTTCCGCGGCCCCGCGCTGTGCTTCGACAGCGAAGATGCGGCCTTCGCCGCGGTTCAGAAACGCCAGTACAAGGAAGGCGACGTCATCGTCATCCGTTACGAAGGTCCGCGCGGTGGACCCGGCATGCGTGAAACGCTTGCCACGACCGCGGCGCTTGCGGGGCAGGGCATGGGCCATAAGGTCGCCCTCATCACCGACGGACGTTTCTCCGGCGCGACGCGCGGCCTCTGTATCGGCCATGTGGGACCGGAAGCCGCCGTGGGCGGACCGATCGCGCTGGTGAAGGACGGCGATATGATCGCTATCGACGCCGCCAAGGGGACCCTCGATCTTGAAGTCTCCAAGGAGGAACTCGACCGCCGCCGCGCCGTTTGGAAGCCGCGCCGGAACGAATACCAGTCGGGTGTCCTTTGGAAGTACGCCCAGATCGTGGGGGATGCGTGCGACGGGGCCGTGACGCACCCGGGCGCCGAAGCTGAAACCCACGTATACGCGGATATTTAAAGGACAGAGGTCTATCTGGATGGGATGCTTGCCGCTTCATATGGGAGGCGGGCATGAATCCGAATAAGGCGCTGTGGGAAAAAGGCGACTTCACGCGCCTGGCGCGGACGATGCGCGAGAGCGGCGACGCGCTCGTCGGCAGCATCGGCATCGGGAAGGGCGCCAAGGTTCTTGATCTCGGCTGCGGCGACGGTACCACCGCGGTGCCGGAGGCCAAGCGCGGCGCGGACGTGCTCGGCGTGGACATCGCCGTAAATCTGGTGGCCGCGGGTAACAAGCGCGCCCAGGAGATGGGGCTCTCAAATCTCAAGTTCCAGGAAGGCGACGCGTCGAACCTTGAGGGCCTCAAGGACGCTTCGTTCGATTTCGTGGTGAGTATTTTTGGCGCGATGTTTGCGCCCCGGCCCTTCGACGTGGCAAGGAAATGGTCCGCGTGTGTAAACCGGGCGGGCGCATCGTCATGGGCAATTGGATTCCAGGCGACCCGACCCTTGTCGCACAGATCCTGAAGATCAGCTCATCTTACACGCCGCCGCCGCCCGACGGTTTCATCAGTCCGATGACTTGGGGCAGCGAGGCTAACGTCGTTGAGCGTTTCGCCGCCGCCGGCGTGCCCAAGGAAAATGTGTCCTGTCTGAGGGATACCTACGTGTTCAATTTCGAGGGAACGCCCAAGGACTTCGTCGCGGAGTTCCGCAATTTCTATGGCCCAACGATGAATGCTTTTGAAGCGGCTGAAAAGAACGGGAAGGCGTCCGCATTGGTGGCGGAACTAGAATCTTTGTTTGAAGCCCAGAATAAGACGTCCGGACAAGCGATTACGTCCATTCCCGCCACCTTTCTGCGTGTTACTGTCACACGTCACTAATCGCGGGCAGGCGGGTGGAATGAAGGTCACGACCGAACTCACAGTCTCCGACGTCGTCGCCGTTAATTTGCGGAACTATGTCTCCAATCGGGCGCGCTATGCCATGTGCGCGGTGATCGCGTTCGCGTACAGCGCTTATCTCATCTCGGATTTGGGGATGCCGGCCGATCAACGCGCTTGGTTCATCTACGTGGCCGGCGGCGTGCTGTTTGCGGTAGCTTTTTTCCTGTTGTTCCTGATCGTCAATGTCCTCAACGCGGTGGTGATCGTTCGGGACACCAGCGGCGTGGTCGGCCCGCATGACATCGAAATATTGCCGGAAGGCTTCCGCGATGTGACGCCTGTAACCGACTCCCTAACGCGGTGGCGGGGCGTACATCGTATTACCCGGCGCGGGGATTATCTCTCATTTTGGATATCGCCCTATCTCGCCCATGTTGTGCCCGGCCGTGCGTTCCCGGATGCGGAGACCTTTGCGGACTTCGAACGGTTGGCGCGGAGCTATTTGGGCGGAGACAATGCCGCGCCTGCCCCAATTCCGGCCCGGGCCGTTGCGCCGCGCGTCGTCGTGCAAACCGATCCGAAACTCTGGAAGCGTCCGGCCTAGCGTTTAGATCGTCAAGCAGCACCACACCGGTGTGTGGTCCGACGCTTTTTCCTGACCGCGCGGCTTTTTGTCGATGCCGCTGGCGGTGAGAACATCCGCCGCCTTCGGGGACAGCAGGAGAAAGTCGATAAGGAGGCCGTTGTCCTTCGGCCACGCGCCGCCCTGATAATCCCAGAACGAATACTGATGTGGGAGGGTGTTGAAGGCCCGGAAGGCATCCGTTAGCCCCAGGTGGAGGAGCGAGCGGAAGCGCGCGCGGCTTTCGGGCTGCAATAGCGCGTCGTCAGCGAAAGCCTTGGCGCTGTAGACGTCACTGTCGGTCGGGATGACGTTGTAGTCGCCGCCGTATACACGGATCTCGTCGTCCAGCACGGTCTTGGCCATGTGCGCTTTGAGGCGGTCCATCCACGCGAGCTTGTAGGTGAATTTTTCCGTACCGAGTGGGTTGCCGTTGGGAAGATAGATTGACGCGACCCGGACTTTACCGAAGACGGTGCCTTCAACGTAACGCGCCTGTTCGTCGCCTTCGCCGCCCGGCAGCCCGCGCGCAACGTCTTCAATGGGCGATTTGGAAAGGATGGCGACGCCGTTGTAAGTCTTCTGGCCGTGGCTGACGATATTGTAACCGGCCTCCTCGATTTCCATGCGCGGAAAAGCATCGTCGATGCATTTGATCTCCTGCATCAACACCACGTCAGGCGCTTCCTCCTTCAGCCATGTCAGGACATTGGGCAGGCGCGCCTTCAGAGAGTTCACATTCCAAGTGGCGATCTTTATCGTACGGTGCGGTGTCGAGATGGCGTTCACGGGAGTCCGGGTCGTTGCACGTGGGATTGATGATTGGGGCTATGCTGGCACGGGTGCTAAGGGGCGGCAAGCGGGAGGCATTGATAGCCTTGGCTGCCTGCCTTTTCCCCGCCCATTTGTCCTGGGCGGCGGCGCCGGCCTGCCCGCCATCCAAGACGGCGATCAAGCTCGACTTCAAGACGCTCGCTGCTCCAACGACATACAATCACCGTCTCACGCTCGGCGGCATCGCCAGTCTGTCCCGCTCGCAGGGCGGACGCATAGCGGGCGGTAGCCGTCCGGTCGGGATAACAGTGGCCAACACGCTCTCCAGCGTCGGAGGCGAGGTGGCGCTGGACCCGCAGGGAGATGGATTCTGCGTTCATCTCACCTCGGTCGATATCGAGTTTGGATGGGACCGTATGGATGTTTATGTGCCGAGCGAGTTTCCGGAGGGTTCGTGTGAATATCGCGCGGTGCGTGATCACGAAAACCAGCATGTTGCCATCTTCCGGAGCGCCTTGGCTGAATTCGCCCCACGCGCCCGGGCGCGGGTCGAGGCCGTGCTCACCCGCACGAAACCGTTCGCGGCACGAAATGGGAATGGCGCGGCGCAGCGTGCGCTCGTGCCGGTGAATGCCGAACTCGCGAAGCTTCGAGATGAGTTCAATGCGCTGCATGGGGCGCGGAACGGGCGCATCGATACGCCGTCGAACTACGCCGCGGTGACCGCGCTCTGCAAGAATTGGGGTGGGCCGGATACGGCTCCGAAATAAGACTTAAAGCGAGAACGATGTCCCGCAGCCGCACGTCGATGCCGCGTTCGGGTTCACGACCCGGAACGACTTGGCCATGAGGTCGTCGACAAAATCAATCTGCGAACCGTTGAGGAGATCCAAGGAGTTCTCGTCCACGATCAGTTTAGCGCCGTGGAACTCAAATACGCGGTCATCGGCGGTGCGCTCGCCGTCCAGGCTGAAGCCATAGGAAAAACCCGAGCAACCGCCGCCCGAGATCGCGAGACGAAGCATGAGGTTAGGATTGTTTTCCTCCCGTATCAGCTCCTGGACCCGTGCCGCGGCGGCGGGTGTCATAGAGACAGGCGGGGCTTCGGCGATCTGGTTCAAAGGGCGCGCTTTCGTTGTGAACATCGGGAATGTAAGGAGGTGCCCCGCTCCATTCAAGCCACCCTCGGCCCAACCGGCAACACTGGGTTGTCGGTTTCCTTTACGACGCCCGTCATGCTTATTCAAAATAAGCATAAAAATGGGCCTTTCGCCGAGTTGGCAAGGGACTTGCAGTATCAAATGTGCCGGTGGCCAGCTCACGTATCCCGATTTCCGGTGCGGCGGCGTCTTATTGGTATTGTTGGATGTTTAAGGTCTCTGCGTTTTTTTTTATGAGTGATTTTGCCGCCGCGATTCTCTGATTTTGCGATCCAATTCTCCGAAATGCGGACGGCGGTCTCCTGGGAGACCGCCGTTTCCGTTTTGCGATATGTCGCGGGGCTTAACGCCGGCGCCTCTCGAATGCTTTGTGAAAAGCCTTCATATTTGAAGCCGTTTTCGCATCGCTGGTTTCTCTTTCTGCGGGACCCGTCGACGCGGCGCAGTCCATCCGTTTATCGTCTTTGCCGCCGCGTTTGGGCGCCACCGCAATAGGGTCACTGGCCGGAAAGGTATCCTCAAGCGCCTCGTCAAGGTCCTTGCCCTGTTTCGCGGCCATTTGGCCTTCTTCCCGTCCCGCAGAGCCGGTCATGAATGAGCCGTCGAGCCATGCGCGGCCTGGCGGCGCTTTGTGCGCTCCGTCTTGGCCATGCCCGAGCCGCTTTCCAACGTGCGGCGCATTTCCTGCATCTGGCCAAAGACGCCGTCAAATTGATCGTCGGCTTTTTTCTTCAGCGTCGGGAAGAACTCGTCTTCTTCTTCTTCGACATGGTGGTTGATGTACTCTCCAAGAACTTTGACCTTGGCGTCGAACAGATGTTCATCCGTGTCCATATGTTCCAGATCGGCGATCAACTGTTTGCCCGAGGCGTGCTCGACTTGGGCCTCGTCGACCATGTCCGCATCGTCTCCCATGATCTCATGGGCGGTGGGATAGAGCAGTTCTTCCTCAAGGCTCATGTGGACTTTGAGCATTGAGCAAATCTGCGGCACGAGCGCGTAGCGGCCTTCGTCCTCAGCCTTTTTCAGCTTCTCAAATTTCTTGAACAGTTTGTCCACCTTGCCGTGATCGTCCTCGAGCATCTTGACGATTTTTGCGAGATCTGCGCTGCGGCGCGAAGTGGATCGCGCGCGGCCACCGGACGAAGAACCGGCGGTCTTACGTGCTTTAGCTTTTGTTTTCGGTGCCATTGATTGTCCTGGGGAAAATAGAAAACGGGGGTGCAGTGAAGGCCTGCACCCCCGCCTGAGATTCAGTTAGCGGTTTTGGCCGGTTCCGCGGACGTTATCTTCATCTTCGTCCGTGGAGCTGCCTTGCTGCTGCTGCCCCTTGCGGGCGCCCTGGTTCTCGGCGCCCTGGCTCTGTTGCGCATCCGAACGCTGCGAGCCCTGCTGGCTCTGCTGCGAACCCGTTTTTTGATTGCGGTCCGAGCCGCTCATCTGGTTCGCGTTGCCTTCGGAATCGCCCGACATGTCGCGCTGAGAGCCCTGCTGACCCTGTTGCTTCTGCTGATCTTGGCTCTGGCTCTGCTGACGTTGATTTTGCTGATTCTGGTTCTGATCGTGGTTCTGCGTCATTAGTGAAGTCTCCCGATTTTTGATTGCGAAATGACGGTGGTGAGGGAAGAACCCGTCGCTTAGGCAACGTTACGTGTAAGGCTTTGTTCCGAATGCGCGCCGCGCGCTACCGGCGCGTGCGTGAACTATAAATGACCCGCGCACGCACAGCCGCTGAGTGTGATTTCGGAACTAAGGGGGCAGACGCTCGTTGTTTGATGACATGCCATGGAGCGAGCTATGCAGACTCAACATGTCATTGGGTTTCATCCGAATGCCAGGGATGCTGATCTTCAAAGTTTGACCGCGTGTATTAATGAATGCGCCGCTTGTGCGCAGGCTTGTACGTCATGCGCGGACGCCTGTTTGTCCGAACAAGCCGTGGAACACCTGCGTCGGTGTGTGCGCCTTAATTTAGATTGCGCGGATGTCTGTCGCATGACGGAGGATATCTGTTCGCGGCGCACAGGCTCAAATGTTGAAATTCTCAAGGGCGGGCTCGCACTGTGTGCCGCGGCCTGTGAAGCATGCCGGGAGGAATGTTTGCGCCATGCGGATGCGCATGAACATTGCCGGGCCTGCGCCGAAAGTTGCCGGACCTGCGCCGACGCTTGCCGCGATGCCTTGGATTCCAATGGCACCGGCGACGGGATCACTGGGACGGGGTTGCAGGCGGAGTTCCCCTGGATGCGCCATCACTAGAAAGGAGAGAGGACGATGAGAGACGTCGAAAGCTTGGCGCATTTGGCATATGGTGAAATCATCAAGCGCTTTCATCTCGGAACCGTCCACGTCTTCAATTCATGGGATCAACTTGGCGACGATGAGCGGGCGCGATGGATCGCCGTTTTTACCGAGGTGCATAAAACTCTGAAATCGGACATGGATAGTACGGCTCCGCCGACCTAAACGCGCCGACGTCGATTCCATTGAACGTAAATCTTCGGTGACCGCCCGGCGGCGCTGAAGGTGGGTGAGGGAGAAGCCGCCCGGAACTCAGGTTCCGGGCGGCCACCGTTTTAGACCTTTTCTGATTGTTGCCCTCCGTTGGCCGGGTCGCTACTTTGCCGCCATGGGGGACATTGCCGAACTACAAGGTTTTCTGAAGCCGGCCGCATGCGATCCATCGCAGACGCGGGGACGTCTTCATCCGGAAGAGGAATCCGCGACCCGCACCGCTTTTCAGCGTGACCGGGACCGCATCATCCACTGCGGCGCGTTTCGCCGGCTGAAGTACAAGACGCAGGTCTTTGTTTACAGCGAAGGCGAGAATTACCGCACGCGGTTGACGCATAGCCTGGAGGTTGCGCAAATCGCGCGATCTTTGTGCCGATTCATGGGGCTGAACGAGGATTTGGGCGAGGCGCTGGCGCTGGCGCACGACCTTGGCCATACCTGCTTCGGACACGCGGGCGAGGACGCCCTGCAAGAGTGTATGGTGGGCTACAACGGGTTCGACCATAACGCTCAGTCCTTGCGCATCGTGACCAAGCTCGAGCACCGCTATGCGTCTTTCGATGGCCTAAATCTCACGTGGGAAGCCCTCGAAGGTCTCGTGAAACACAATGGGCCGGTCATTGGTGCGGCGGCGGAGGCTAAGCGGAAAGGCGAGCCTATTCCGCTTGCCATTACGGAATACAACACCGGGCATGACCTGGAGCTCGCGACATGGCCGGGCGCAGAGGCGCAAGTCGCCGCGTTCGCGGACGGTATTGCTTACAACGCGCATGATTTCGACGACGGGCTGAAGGCAGGTCTGTTCCCGCTCGAGGATGTGCTGGCGCTCCCGCTGGTCGGACCCATTTTCAAAGCCGTAATGGATCGGCATCCAGGCGTCGAGCGTACGCGCCTCATTCATGAATCCTTGCGCCGCCTGATTGCCTCCATGGTGAACGACGTGATCGCAGAAACGCACCGCCGATGGCTGGCCGCCAAACCCGGAACGGCCGCGGGCGTGCGTGCGATGGGTAAACCTTTGGTGGGGTTCTCGGACGCGGTCACCCAAGCCGAAGCTGCCATCCGCGCTTTTTTATTCTCGCGCATGTACCGGCATACACGCGTCAACCGCATGACCAGCAAGGCGCGCAGGGTGGTGAAGGATCTGTTCTCCTTGCTCCTCGCCGAACCGCTCCTTCTGCCTGACGACTGGCGGGACGGCACCGAAGTTCCCAACACGACCCGCACGGCGCGCCGCGTCGCCGACTATATCGCCGGGATGACGGACCGTTTCGCCCTCGACGAGCACTCGCGGCTATTTGATCCGGCCGTAAAGCCCTAGGACGGTTTTAGAGATCGGCGGTGCAGTATTTGCACTTGGTCGCGGCAAGCGGAATCGCCGAGAGGCAGCGCGGGCAGTTCTTTTCCGTCGCGGCGGCCGGTTCTTCCTTAAAGCGGTCTTTCAGCCGGTTGACTTGACGCACCAGCATGAACACCGCGAAAGCGATGATGGTGAATTCGATGATCGTATTCACGAAGGTCCCGTAGGCGATCACCGGTGCGCCGGCATCCCTTGCCGCCGTCAGGCTAGGATAGCTGGCGCCTGAAAGATCCACGAAGAGGTCCGAGAAATCCACGCGTCCAAGCAGCAGGCCGATAGGCGGCATGATGACGTCGTTCACCAGCGAGGCGGTGATCTTGCCGAAGGCGGCGCCAATGATCACACCGACCGCAAGGTCGATGACGTTGCCGCGCAACGCAAACGTACGGAATTCTTTCAACATGTGCGGGTCCCCTTACACGATACCAAGCGCATCATACGATAAGGCCCGCGGTGGGGGGAACCGCGGGCCTTTGAAAGATGTTCTGCGCCCTGGGGATATCGTGGGGGGAGGGGGCTTCGGGCGCGGGAACACAAGATAAACGCCCGGCCCCGTCCAGGGTTCCGGCAAGCCCGGGAAAAAACCGGGACTCGCGCACGGAAAATTTGTGCCTTCGTCCGGAACATTCCGGACGCGGCGGGCCGTGGATAATTGGAAGGAGGCTTACTTTTCCGGCCGTCTATTTTTTAGGCGGCGGCGCCGATACCAGCATCCAGCGGCCGCCCGCGCGCGAGCAGGACGTCTTCGGCGCAAGACCACACACGATTCCGGACGGCAGCACATCACTGCGGGCGCGATCGAGGCCCCACTGGTCATTTTCCCCCGACATAACGATCTCGTCCGCTTTCGTCTTGAGGCGCACGTGACCGTCAAGGCCGCCGGTTTCGGTGACGCGCACTTGCAGATCCCACTCGCAACAATGTTCGGAATCCTGTACCGCGAGATTTACGCTGACCGTGACTTCCATGGTCGGGTTTTCGGGATTGCGCTTGAGTTCATCGAGAACGGTGAACTTGCCTTCGAAGAAGAAACGCTCAACGGCGACGGCCGGCGCGGGCTTGTCGTTCTGCCAGGCGGCCTGACCGGCGAAATACGCTTCGTCGCTGATCTCAAGCACGCCGCGGCAACATCCCGCGCGGTCGTCCGGGACCCAAGCGTAAACCGCCTTAGCGTGAGCATCGCCGGCGTGCCCCAATATTACGCTACAAAGAAGGCTCAGCAGGAAAAGAGATATGCGGGTCATGAGGCTAGAATGGAGCGTCTCGCCCGTCTATCTCAAGGGGAAACTTGTATCCGCGAGCCCACTCGCGGGAGCGTGAGCCTTGGTTTTCTGAAGGACGGCTGGTCCGGAGATCATTACCCAACGTCCGCCGCTGTTGAGGCAGGCGGTTTCCGCGCCGATCCCGCAGATTGTTCCTGAGGCGATCGCATCGCTACCCGCGCGCTCGATCGTCCAACCAGCTGCCGTCCCAGAAAGGATCACATCATCGTTCTGGGTAGTCACGCGCAGACGGCCAGTGAGCTCCGTCCCCGTGACATTTAAGGCAAAGTCCCAGGCGCAGCAGCGCGCTGTTTCGGGCGTGGCGGCGAAGCTCACGACAAGATCGATATCGCTGCCGCCGGCGGTGGAGGCAGGGTGCATCGCGCCAACCTTGAACCGTCCTTCGAAATGGAAGCGCTCCACGGGGTTGCTGTTCGGTCGTTGAGTGGGTGTCCAAACGGCGCCGCCGGACGAGTAGGCGGCGTCACTCAGCTCGAGGACCCCGCGGCAGCACCCGTTGGGATCGTCCGGAACCCAGGCGTAAACCACCGACGCATTCGCTGTGCGATGGAGCAGGAGCGTGGCGGCAAGTATCAGGAAGATGAAACGCGCGTGGCGCATGGCACCACAACGGCGAGCGCCCTTGTTCGTCTCGGCCCTTTGTCACGCGAAACCTTGCCCTCTCTCATCCGTTTGGGGAGTCTGTGTTTTGTTCTTGAGGTCATCCGTGGCTGAACGATCCGACCCACATCATCCGCGCACAATGAGCAATCTGTTCTCGCGTGTCGCGTGCAAGGCTAGTTACTACTCCTCGCGGCCTATCGCTTTCATTACATCCTGCACAATCGTTCTGATCTGGATTGTTTCAGGTCCGATGTTCGAGTGGGGGACGACCTGGCAACTCCTGATCAATACTGGCACCACGATCGTCACGTTTTTGATGATCTTCCTGCTGCAGCATGCGCAGGCTCACGACACCACCGCGATGCATCTCAAGCTGGACGAAATCATTCGCGCCGTAAAAGAGGCGAGCAACGATGCCATCGAGTTCGAGAAGATGGATGAAGACGAACTGCTCGCGCGTCAGCGTTATTACCACGATTTGGCTGAACAAGCGCGTAACGCCCTACAGGAGGCGCCCCCGCGGCAGCGCCAGACGAGAGGCTGAAGCAGGCGAGATTGCACTGCCGTAATGCACGAGCGGCGTGCCTAAATTATCGCGTGGCAAACTCGTGACGGATCGCGGCGAAAAAATGATCTTGCGCGGCGAACAGTTCCGCGAGCGCATCGTTGCGCTTTAGGGACCGGCGCCGATCCTGTCGGTCTCTCTGAAATAATTCGAAATCACATCCAGGAGGAGATGATGGCAAAAAGCCGAAAGGCCGGCGCGCGCTCCTGTACCTCGACGCGTGGTGCGAAAGGCAAGACCGCAAGTTCTGCGGCTTCGCGCGGTCGAAGCCCGGCCGGCCGCGGGCAGAAGCAGCAGTCTCAATCGAGCAGCGAGGCCGAAACGATGAAACCTAAGGGCCGAGGGAAAATGCAGACCGGCGGCCGCAAGCAGGCATCCACGCAAACGCAGTCACGCAATGAGGGAACAAGCAGCATGAACAGAAACCGCAACCAGCAGAGCCAGGGCTCGGGCCGCGATCATAATCGCCAGCAGAGCCAGCAGAATTGGAATGACGACGACCACAACATGTCACGCGGCCGCGGGCGGCAGCAGTCGAGGGCCTACGGCGAGAACGAATATGGCCGTGGACGCGATCAGATGAGTCAGCAAGGCCGTTTCGATCGGGACGATCAGGACCAGTACAATCGCAGCGGCAGCCGCCGCGGTCAGCAGTACGTGGGCATGGAAGACGAGCAGGATAACGGCTACGGCCAGCAAAGCCAGGGTTCCGGCCGTAATCAGAACCGTCAACAGAGCCAGCAGAACTGGAATGAACACGACCATAATATGTCGCGCGGCCGCTCTGAAGGTGGCTACAGCCCACAAAGCCAAGGCGGCCGCAACCATGGCAGCCGCGGCGCCTATGAGTCCTACGATGACGACGAAGAACATTTTGGCGGCCGTCAGCAACGCCAGGGCCGTTGGCAGGAAGAGGAAAGCATGTCCCAGGGTAACCGTGGCATGGGTTCTCAATACCGCTCACAAGGTTTCGGCGGCGGATCGCAATACGGAACCGAAGACGAAGACCTCTATGACAACAATCATCGCTATGGACGTGACCGCGACTTCGACGATCAGAGTACGGGTGGGAACTATGGCCAGCAGAGCATGTCCAACCGCTATGAAAGCGATGAGGACTACGGCGGTAGCTCGCGAGGGCGTGGCCAAAGCCGTTCCCGTCAGATGAGCCAACATAGCGACGACGATAATTATGGCCGCAATCAATCGGGCGGTAATTTCCGGCGCAATCGCTAGGCGCTAAACGAAATGAGAGAGGGCGGTCCGCGAGGGCCGCCCCTTTTTACGCCGGTGCGCCGTTCCCGCGCAGCTGCTCTAGAATTTTCAGAACGTCTTTCTTGAGGTAGGGCTTCGGCAGAGCGGGGCGGTTGAAGTGCGCTGGCGGGACCACCGCTTTGGTGTGACCGCTGAGCAGGGCAAAAGGCACACCCTTGCGCGCCAGTTCGTCGGCGACCGGGAAGACCTGCTCATGGCCGAGGTTGATGTCGAGGAATGCGCAGTCGAGGTCTTGCTTGCCAATCTGTTCAAGCGCGGATTTAACGGAAGCTACCGTCGCCACGACATCGCAACCCTCGTCCTGGAGCATCATCTCCAAATCCATGGCGATGATGGCTTCGTCTTCGACGATTAGGACGCGGCAGGCCATTCCTCACCTTCAATAATTCCAACAAAGACTTGGCGGGAATCTCTCGAATTCCCGGGCGCGCTGCAAGCGAAGCTTTCACCCGGAGGCTGTGGAAACCCTAGGGATCAATGACCCTGAATAGAAAGTGTTGCGCCGGGCTGCCGCAAGGCTGGTAATTTCGGGGAAAAAGGTACCGGAATTAGCAACGTCGAACTGTTTCCCACGTCTCGTGGAACCATAACCCATTAAAAAGATTTGTATTTATGATTGTCCACCGACGGCACGGTCGATCCAAAACTTTTTTGGCCGGCCTTGGAACTTCCGTTTGGCACCCACGTTATGTCTGGGTCCTGCGCCCCCAGCCCCCCAGCCAACAAGTGCAGGACCACGAAGCCCCTCCGTTCCCCCCGGAGGGGCTTATTCTTTGGGCGGGGCCCTTCCAAAAATTCGGTTCGCCCACCGAACCCGCCGCACACGGGTGTTCGTGGGCAATGCATAGCCCGACCTAGGCGAAGGAACTCCTACTGCGGGCGCTCTGGCAAGAGCGCAGCGGTGTCTTGGAATCTCCGCCTATCTCCGGAGAAGCGGCCGCAACGCGATCGCGGTCGCCGGCGCGGCAAAAGGCGCGAAGCGTCAGCGCAAACATTGAGCCGGTTCGCTCTCTGTGGGGCTTATATGCTAAGCACAGCCGATGAGCCCCAAGGACGGCGCCGCCCTTTTTTACTTCGATAATAGCTACGCACGGTTGCCCGAGCGCTTTTATCAGCGTGTCGCGCCTACACCTGTTACCGCGCCCGCTCTGATCCGTCTCAACGTTCCCTTGGCGCGCGAACTGGGGCTTGATCCCGTGCGTCTGGCATCTCCTGAAGCGGCCGCGATTTTCGCCGGGAATGTGATCGCGCCGGGGTCCGAGCCGCTGGCGATGGCCTACGCGGGGCATCAGTTCGGCAACTTCGTGCCTCAGCTTGGTGACGGGCGTGCGATCCTGATTGGTGAAGTGCTGGATAATCACGGGACGCGCCGGGATATTCACTTGAAAGGTGCCGGGCAAACACGCTTTTCACGCAGGGGCGATGGACGCGCGGCCCTCGGGCCGGTTTTGCGGGAATACATCGTCAGCGAAGCGATGGCCGCGTTCGGTATTCCAACCACACGCACCTTGGCGGCGGTAACGACGGGCGATCAGGTGTTTCGCGACAGGCCCTTGCCGGGCGCCGTGCTCACGCGGGTGGCGGCGAGCCATATGCGCGTCGGGACATTCGAGTATTTCGCTGCGCGCCAGGACACGGATGGACTGCGCACGCTCGCGGACTATGCGATCGCGCGCCATTATCCGCACTGCCGTGACGCCCCGAATCCTTACCGTGCGTTTTTCGATGCGGTCATCGACGCGCAGGCCGGACTTATCGCCAAGTGGCTCCTTGTCGGTTTCATTCATGGCGTGATGAACACCGACAATATGACGATCTCCGGCGAGACGATTGATTTCGGGCCCTGTGCGTTCATGGACTTCTACAATCCACGCCAAGTCTATAGCTCGATCGATGCGCGCGGCCGTTACGCTTATGCCAATCAGCCGACCATCGGGCATTGGAATCTTGTGTGCCTCGCCGAGGCCCTGGTGCCGCTGTTGGCGGAGAACGAAGCGGCGGCGATCGTTGAAGCCGAACAGGCCATGGCGGCCTTTGGCCCCAAGTTCGAAGCGGCTTACCGGACGGGCCTCACCCGAAAGCTGGGGCTGGACGCCGAGGAAGAGGATGTGGCGTTGGCGCTGGAACTGTTACGCCTCATGGCCGACAACGGCGCCGATTTCACGCTCAGCTTCCGCGGCTTGAGCGAGGCGGCCGCAGACCCCGCGAAAGAACCCGGCGTGCGCCGACTTTTCAGAGATCCCGCGGCCCTCGATGCTTGGCTCCCCGTCTGGCGGGCGCGGTTGCGTGATGCGGAAGGTATGCGGGCGGTGAATCCCGCCTTCATTCCGCGCAATCACCTCGTCGAGGAGGCACTCGCTGCCGCCGTGGATCAGGCCGACTTTCAGCCCTTCGAAACGCTGCTCGAGGTCATTGCCAAGCCATTCGACGATCAGCCTGGACGTGAGGTCTATGGGCAGCCGCCGCGTCCCGAACAGGTTGTACATCAAACGTTTTGCGGCACTTAAGGGGCTGTGCCGCTAACGCCTCCTTCGTGTACCATGGCTGCTCATACCTTTTGCCTGAAGGACGAGTGCGATGCGTCAAACCCTCTCCATTGCCCTGATCGCCGCCGGAACGTTTTTCACCGGGGCAGCGTTCGCCGCCGAGACGGTGCGCGAAAGCGCCGCCAGCGTTCCAATGCCCCCCGGGTTTCGCATCGAGCAGAGCGAGGTGGAAGGGCCTGTGTTTGCCGATCAGCGCGGGATGACGCTCTATTATTGGCCGCTGCGCACGATGCGCAATGGCGTGACGGGCGACGCTGCGAACGCATCCGCCTGCATGGACGAGAAAACGACGAAGACCGCCGGCCTTATGAGCCCGTACCCGCCGGGCCTTGAACTGCCTGAGCTCGACAAGCGCCTGTCCTGTGCTGAAGTGTGGCCACCGGCGTTGGCGGCCGACGACGCCAAGGCGGTTGGCGCTTTCACCATCATCACGCGCAAGGATGGCCGCAAGCAGTGGGCTTACGACGAGCACGCGCTGTACACCTCCAATCGCGACAAGCTTCCTGGTGACGTGCTTGGCGCAACCACGCGCGATATGGGCGGGGCCGCCGAAGTGCCGGCCCATCGCAAGGTCGCCACGCCGCCGCCAGCCGTGCCGCCGGGCTTTGCGATCAACACGGTCGCGACCGGCCGTCAGTTGCTGACCGACAAATATTTCTCGATCTACACCTCGGACCGCGATGGCGCGAACAAGTCCAATTGCGACGCCAGCTGCCTCAAAACCTGGAAGCCGGTGATCGCGCCGCAGTCCGCCGTGTCGCAAGGTGAGTGGAGCGTATTCGAGCGCTCACCGGGCGTACGTCAGTGGGCCTTCCGCAAGAAGCCGCTCTACACCTATGTCCTCGACACCGAAACGAGCAGCCTTCAGGGCGGCGACGTACCGGGGTGGAACGTGGCTTATACGCAACCCGCGCCCGCCGCGCCCAAAGGGTTTACGGAACAGGATACCGACATCGGCATCGTGCTGGCCGATTCCAAAGGCATGACGATCTACACCTATAACTGCGGTGACGATTCCGCCGACCAGCTCGATTGCTCGTTCCCGGACTCTCCGCAGGGTTATCGCTTGGCCATCTGTGGCGGCGGCAAGGTAGAGCGCTGCCTGCGCGACTGGCCGTATGTGACCGCGTCGGCGGATGCCAAAAGCCCGAACCGCACCTGGACAGTGATGACCATCGACCCGATGTCGGGTCACATCGCGCAGGATGGTCAGCCGGGTGCGCTGCGGGTGTGGGCCTATCGCGGCATTCCCGTGTACACGCACTATCGCGACAAGCAACCGGGCGACTACACCGGTAACTCCAATGGCGAATTCGGCGGCGGCCGCAACGGTTTCCGCGCCTTCTGGCTGCGCGACGATTACTTCGACAACGCAGGCGGAAGATAACGCGCCGCGCATCTAAGAGACGACGGCCAACAGGGGAGGGCACAATGTCTCAGGAAGAATCAGGCGCATCGCGACGCGATTTTTTTGGAGCCGCAGCGGGTATCGCGGCAATCGCGGCGACGGCCGTAACGCCGGCGGCAGCCGCGGCGGCGGCCGCTCCCGCTTCGTCTTCTCAAGGCGATAAACTTCGCACACTTTTGAAGGTCGCCGCGCCGCTTCCGGCCCCGATCGTCTATGACGTCGCCTCGGCGAAGCTCGCTCAGTTTATGGGTTTCAAGGTCATCACCATCGGTGGAAGCGCAACGTCCAGCGGCATGTACGGCATGGGCGACTACGGTATGGCCACCATCTCCGAACTCGTGGAGCTGGCGGTGCGTATGGCGCAAGCGCTGGAAACCCCGCTCATCGCCGATGCCGATGATGGCGGTGGAAATCCGATGAACGTCTACCGCGCCATGAAGCGCTACGCCAAAGGCGGTGTTGCGTGCGTCCTTCTCGAAGACCTGACTGGCGCGAAGCATGTGCCGGGCCGCCCCGAGGGCCAGATGGTCCCGCTCGCCGTGCACGTCGATAAAATCAAAGCCGCGATGGATGCCGGCGGCGCCGGCGGTCCGCTCGTTCTTGCGCGCAGTGACGGCCTCGGCAAAGGCGAGAGTTTCGATCAGGTCCTCGCGCGCGTGAAAGCTTATGCGGATGCTGGCGCGGAATTGATTTTCGTGTCGGGCGCGTCGCTCGAGCAGAAAAAGAAGATCGCCGAAACGACCGGCAAGCCCTTGTTCTCGACCGGCGGTCCCGCGTCGGTTACGGAAGAAGCCGCCGTCGGGGTGAGGGTTCCGGCGTTCGCGATCGAGCCTTATGCGCTGGGCGCCTCGCACGCGGCTATGGCCGCGCTTTTGAAGGACGGCAAGATTGCCGGCCTTCCAACGGTCCCGCGCGAAGCCTCGCTCGCCATCGCCGATGCCAAGATGTGGGCCGAAATCCACCAGAAATATAACGCCGATAAAGCGTGAGGCTCGGGGATTTGGCTGCGCTCTCGTTCGATGATCCACGCGTCCAGCGCCTTCGGGCCGACCTCGCACTGGCTTTGCGCGCAGCCGATCATCACGGCCTGTCCGAAGGCGTCTGCAATCACTTCAGTCTCGCCGTTCCCGATTCCAGTGATCGCTTCCTGATCAATCCGCGTGGATTGCATTGGAGCGAGATAGGCGCCGACGATATCCTCATGGTCGACGCCGAGGGGCGTAAGCTCGAAGGCCGTCACGAAGTCGAACCCACCGCGATGTTCATCCACGCCGCCGTGCACCGGGTCGCCGGCAAAGCCTGCGTGATGCACACCCACATGACCTACGCGACGGCGGTGTCCGTCACCCGCGGCATGCCCTTCGATACGGCGCTCTCGCAGAACGCCATGCGCTTCCACGGCCGCGTCGCCTTCGATCCGAACTACAGCGGTCTTGCCCTGGACGCATCGGAAGGCGAGCGCATCGCCAAGGCCATGGGCAATGCGGACATCGTTTTCCTCGCCAATCACGGCGTCATCGTTTGCGGCGGGCGTATCGACTACGCTTATGATGATCTCTACTTCCTCGAGCGCGCGTGTCAGACGCAGATGATCGCCGCGGCCAGCGGCGTGCCGCTCGCGCCGGTGTCCGCCAACTTGGCCGGCCACGTCGCCGCGCAGTGCGTGCAGGAGCGGCTCCAATCTGAGTTGTTCTTCGACGCGCTTCGCCGGAAGCTCAAATAGCGGATTTCCATTGCAAACCGGGCCCCTTCGGTTATTGAGGGCCCATGTTTTGCGCGCTGGCCAGCATCTCTTGGGGTGGGCACCGACGAGGAGAGTGATCTTCTCGTGCATATCTATTGAAATCAGTGCTTTAACCACCCATTTTGCGCCCTTCCAAACGGCTGGCGTCCGGAGACCTCAATGAACATCTTCCAGACCTTTAAATCCCGCATCGATGCCGTCGTCGGGGAACTGATGGCCGAAGGCGCGCTCCCCGCCGGCCTCGATCTCACGCGCGTCGCGGCGGAACCGCCGCGCGAAACCGCCCACGGCGATATCGCCACGAACGCCGCCATGATCCTGGCCAAGCCCGCCGGTAAACCGCCGCGCGTGATCGCCGACATGCTCGTGGAGCGTCTGAAGAAACTTCCGGATGTGACGGACGCTTCGGTCGCAGGCCCCGGCTTCATCAATCTCAAGATCAACGACGATATCTGGCGTGGTGCGCTGCGCGATGTGCTCGCCGAGGGCGTCCGCTACGGCGATGCCTCTATCGGCGGCAATGTCCCGGTGAACGTCGAGTACGTCTCGGCGAACCCAACCGGTCCGATGCACGTCGGCCATGCGCGCGGCGCGGTGATCGGTGACGCGCTCGCCAATCTCCTGGCGAAGGCCGGATACAAGGTCACGAAGGAATACTACATCAACGATGCCGGTGGGCAGGTCGATAACGTCGCCCGCGCGCTGCGCATGCGTTATCTCCAAGTGCTCGGCAAGGTTACCGCCGAAGACGTGCAGGGCGCGCTCGAGCGTAAGGAAATCCAGTACGGCGGTGACTATCTCATACCCTGTGCCGAGGCTCTGGCGAAACGCGACGGTGACAAATGGGCGAGCATCACCGACGATGCCGAGTGGATCCCGGCGCTGCGCGACTTCACCGTCGAATTCATGATGCGCATTGTAAAAGAAGACCTCGCGGCCATGGGCATCAAGCACGATGTCTTCACGTCGGAAAAGAAGCTGACTCAGGCCGGCAAGGTCGATGACGCGCTGAAGTTCATGGACGAGAAGGGGCTCACCTACACGGGCGTGCTCGAACCGCCCAAGGGCAAGACCCCGGACGATTACGAACCGCGCCCGCAACTTCTGTTCAAGGCCACCGCATTCGGGGACGAGATCGACCGCCCGCTCAAGAAGTCGAGCGGCGCCTGGACCTATTTCGCCGCCGACATCGCTTATCACAAGGACAAGCTTGACCGCGGTTTCTACGATCTCGTCAACATCTGGGGCGCCGACCACGGCGGTTACGTGAAACGCGTCGAGGCGGCGATCAAGGCGATGACCGACGGGAAGGGCAAGCTGGACGTGCTCCTCGCCCAGATGGTGCGCGTGTTCAATAACGGCGAACCGGTGAAGATGTCGAAACGCGCCGGCACTTTCGTCACGATGCGCGATCTCATCGACGAGGTCGGCAAGGACGTCGTGCGCTTCATCATGCTGACACGCAAGAACGACGCGCCGCTCGATTTCGACTATGCCAAAGTCACCGAGAAGTCCCGCGAGAACCCGGTGTTCTACGTGCAGTATGCTTATGCCCGTGGCCGCAGCGTTTTCCGCCACGCCGCCGAAATGTTCGCCGGCGCCGATTTATCGGAAAAGGGATTGGCTTCGGCCAACCTTGCGCGCCTCACGGACCCAGATGAAATCGGCGTCATGCGCCTGATGGCCTCCTGGCCGCGTACCGTGGAAGGCGCCGCACTCGCCCACGAGCCGCATCGCCTCGCGTTCTACATGTACGATCTAGCCTCGGCGTTCCACGCGTTGTGGAATAAAGGCAACGAGGCGGTCGAACTCCGCTTCCTGCAGTCTGATGACAAAGAAGTGAGCTTGGCCCGCCTCGCGCTTGTTCGCGCCGTCGGGCTGGTGATAGCCTCTGGTCTTGCGGTCTTCGGGGTGGAGCCCGTGGAGGAAATGCGTTAATGCCGCTGCGCGACAACGACGATCCGCCTTTGCGCCGGGCTCCGGACCAAAAACGGAGTCAATCCGCTGAGAGCCGGTCCGCGGACGATTTGCGCGTCCAGCCGTTCACTGATGACGTTTTCAGCGAGTATCACACCCGCCGCAAAGAGGCGGGCGCGCCGTTCGGCCTTATAGCCGGTGTTGTGATCGGCGTCGCGGCTGTCGCGGGCATCGGCTGGTATCTGTGGACCAGCGGCGCGCTCGGCGGCGGCAGCTCCGCTGATGGCGTTCTGCAACTCGTGAAAGCCAATCCCGATCCGTACAAAGTGAAACCGGAAAATCCGGGCGGCATGCAGGTCGAGAACCAGGACAAGCTGGTGTACGACCGCGTCGCCAAGGGTGAAGCGCCGCCGCGCGTTGAGAACCTGCTTCCCGCGCCCGAAGAACCCAAAGCGCCGCCGAAGCCCGTCGCCCCGCCGGCTGAATCTGCGAAGCCTGAGCCCGCCCCGCCGGTCGAGACCGCAAAAGCGGAGCCGCCGCCCGCCGAGTCCGCGAAGCCGGTTGAGACGGCCAAGCCCGAACCCCCGAAAGAGGTGGCCAAAGCCGAACCGGCTAAGCCCGCGCCGCCCGCGAAGGCGGAGCAGGACGATCTCGCCTCTTTGGTTGCAGCCGCCACCGGCGGACGCGAAGCGGCGACTGGCCCCATCAATACTAAGCCCGGCGCGGCGCCCGTCGCCGAGGCCCCCGCGCCGCAAACCCAGGTCGCCGCCGCGCCGCCTGTCGCTCCGGCAGCGCCTGCCGCGGCCGCGGCCGTGACCGCGCCGCCGGCGGTGGCGCCCGCGGCTATGGCCGGCGCCTTCCAGATCCAGCTTGCCTCGGCGCGGTCGGAGCAGGGCGCTATGGGTGAATGGAACCGCATCGTCGGCAAGAACAAGGATGCTCTCGCGGGCCTGACCCCGAACGTCGCCCGGGTCGACTTGGGCGAGAAGGGGGTGTTCTTCCGTCTGCGCGCTGGTCCGCTCAAGGACAAGGCGGCGGCGGATACGGTCTGCTCAGCCCTCGGCGCGCAGAACGTCGGCTGTATCGTCGTCAGACCCTAAGCCGATGCCCGCATCCCAACTCGCGGCGGCTCCGCTCGCCGCCATCTTCGGTTTCAAGGGCCTCGTCCTTAACGAGGCGGAGCGCACCTTCTTCAAAAGCGTGCGTCCGATGGGCTACATCCTCTTCGCACGCAACATTGAAAACCCGGCGCAAGTGCTTGCACTGGTGAACGATCTTCGTTCACTAAATTCCGACCAGGATCCTGTCGTGTTGATCGACCAGGAAGGCGGCCGGGTACAGCGTTTGAAGCCGCCGTACTGGCGTCCCGCGCCGGCGGGAGCGGAGTTCGCCGCGCTTTTCAACAAGGACGCGGACGCCGCCGCGCGCCATTTGCGCATCAACTTCCAGCTCATCGGCGAGGAACTGCGCGCCGTCGGCATCGACGTGGACTGTGCGCCGGTCATGGATGTTCCCGTGCCAGGCTCCCATGACGTCATCGGCGACCGGGCCTACGGCACCGATCCCACCACCGTTTACGAACTCGCCCGCCAGGTCTGCGAAGGCCTTATCGATGCCGGCGTGGTCCCTGTGATCAAGCATATCCCGGGCCATGGCCGTGCCATGAGCGATAGCCATCTGGAACTCCCGCGCGTCGGCGCCGACCTTGCGACCTTGCGCGCCACAGATTTCGCGCCTTTTCGTGCTTTCTGCCGTGCCGCCGACCGGCCCATCGCCTTTGGGATGACCGCCCACGTGGTTTACGAAGCGATTGACCCCGATCTGCCCGCCACGACTTCGCGCCGCATGATCGAAGACATCATCCGCGGCGAAATCGGCTTTCAAGGCCTGCTCATGAGCGATGACCTGGGCATGAAGGCCCTGAGCGGCTCCTACGACGAGCGCGCCGCCAAATCGCTGGCGGCGGGCTGCGATGTGGTCCTGCACTGCGACGGGAATATGGAAGATATGGAAGCCGTTGCGCGGGGGACCGGGCCTTTGGGTGAACGCGGCCTCAAGGCTCTCGCCGACAGTGCCGGCGTCCGCCGGCGTCCGCGCATGGTCATGGCCGACGCACCGGCCGCGGACTTCAAGATCATGGCGGCCCTGCGCCGTGGATAACGAACTGCTGACAAAGTTCGCTGAAGTCGTGGTCTTCGCGATCCCGGCGATCCTGGCCATCACCCTGCATGAGGCCGCGCATGGCTATGCGGCGCTCTGGCGCGGCGATCCGACGGCCAAAGAGGCGGGCCGCCTGTCGCTTAATCCCATCCGTCACATCGATTTGATGGGCACCATCCTTCTGCCGGGCTTCCTGATCGCCTCGGGTGCTCCGTTCCTGTTCGGCTGGGCCAAGCCGGTGCCGGTGAACTTCGCCCGGCTGAAGAATCCGCGCCGGGACATGGTCACGGTGGCGATTGCCGGCCCGGGCACGAACCTATTCCTCGCGATTGTATCGGCTCTGTTGATTCACCTGGCGTTGTTGGCCCCGGACCCGTCCCGCCAGTGGTTTATTTCCATGCTCATCGAAAGCATGAAATTCAATGTGATTTTGGGCCTTTTTAACATGATTCCATTGCCGCCTATGGATGGCGGCCGGGTCGCCGTCGGATTGTTGCCGCTCCCGGCCGCCCGGGCCTTGGCGCGCCTGGAAAACTACGGCATGTTCCTGATCCTCGGCGCCGTGGTCATCCTGCCCTGGCTGGGTTCGTACATTGGCGCCGATTTGAACATCCTCGCGTGGACACTCCTACCTCTCACGGACGCCGTGGTGAACGGGATCGCGGTCGTCGCGGGACTCACTGGTTAAAGATTACGTATGTCCGATTCACCGTCCGAACTGCCCCCAGAACTACCGGGTGACCTCCCTGAGTTCGTGGAAGATCCGGCGCCGTCCCCCTCGGCGGACCCGATGTCCCAGCTTGTTCTGACCCTGGGGGGCTTCGAAGGCCCTATCGACGTCCTTCTCGTGCTCGCGCGCGACCAGAAAGTCGATCTCATGCAGGTGTCGATCCTCGCGCTGGCCGAACAGTACCTTCTGTTCGTCGAGAAGGCGCGTGAGCATCACCTGGAACTGGCCGCCGACTATCTGGTCATGGCGGCATGGCTCGCCTACCTGAAATCCAAGCTCCTCCTGCCTAAGGAAGAGTCCGGCGTCGAACCGACGGCCGAGGAGATGGCCGAGGCCCTCAAGTTCCAGATGCGCCGCCTGGAGGCGATGCAGGAGGCCGGCCGCAAGCTGTTCGAACTGCCTCGCCGTGGGATCGATTTTTACCCGCGCGGTCTCACTGAAGGCCTGCCGATCACCTATCGCACGGTCTACGACATCACGCTGTACGACCTGCTGCGCGCTTACGGCGCCCAGCACCGCGAGAAGAACATCAAGGCGCTTGAAATCGAGGCCTTCGATCTCTACTCCATCGACGAAGCGATCGCGCGCCTTAGGGAGATTCTACCGGGTGTCCCGGACTGGACCGACCTCAAGGCGTTCCTGCCCCAAGGCGAGCGCCGTCCTCTCATGCGCCGTTCGGCGATTTCCACGACCCTGATCGCCGTTCTCGAGCTGGTGCGTCAGGGCAAGGCCGACCTCCGTCAGGACGGCGGCGCCTACTCACCCATTTACTTGAAACCAGCGGACCGGCCTTCTGCCAATGACTAATATCGATACCGATACCTTCTCCGCGCCCGCTCTGGATGAAGAGCTGGAGACGCACGTTCTTTCCGCTGCGCCTGAGTCCCGCGACGAAGACCTCGCTGACGACGAAGCTGTCGATGAAGATGACGACGACCTCGACGATGAGGATTTGGATGAGGACGAGGATTCGGACGACGACGCCGATGAGGAAGACGGCGAAGAAGCCGACGAGGAAGACGAAGACGCCGATCAGATGAACGGCGAAGACGACGAGGGAGACGACGAAGAAGACGAGGAGCAAGTCCAGGCGGACGAGTCCGGCGCTCTTCCGGTGATGCCGGAAGCCGTGGCCGAGCAGGTGGCCGAACAGGACGCAGACCGCCGGGCCCGCATGGCCGAGGAACTGCGCGTTCTCGAAGCCTTGTTGTTCGCTTCCAGTGAGCCCGTCACGGAGCGCGCCATCGCTGAGCGCCTGGGTGAGAAGGCTGATATCCCGGCGCTTTTGGAAGACCTGAAGCGCTATTACGAAGGCCGCGGCGTTGAACTCCTGCAGGCGAACGGCCGCTGGTCGTTCCGCACGGCGCCCGACGTCACCGAACGGCTGCGTCTCGAGAAGCTGGTGCCGCGCAAGCTGTCGCGCGCGGCCATCGAGACCCTGGCGATCGTCGCCTATCACCAGCCGGTCACCCGCGCCGAGATCGAGGAGATCCGCGGCGTTGTGGTGTCTACCGGTACGGTCGACATCCTGCTCGAAGAAGGCTGGATCAAGCCGCGCGGCCGCAAGCAGGTTCCGGGACGTCCTGTCATGTGGGGCACGTCCAACGCCTTCCTCGATCATTTCGGCCTTGAATCCATCCAGGACCTTCCGGGCATCGACGAACTTCGGGCGGCGGGCCTGCTCGACAGCCGTGGCGGTATGGCTTACGCCACCCGCGGCAGCGACACCTTGCTGTTCGATACGGATGAGTCCGATGAAGCCCTTGAGCCCCTTATGAGCGGCGACGAGGGGGATGCGGGTGCTGATGCCGGCGCCGAACCCGCGGAAGACGAAGATAAAAACGCGTAAGGTGCTGGTATTTAAAGGTTCGCCCTCTTAGATAGGGGGCATCGATGTTGCGGGTGGGGGCCCTTTTTGCGATGATGCAGGGTGAGCTTCCCTCGCTAAGCCATTGGAGTTGTTGAGCCATGGGTTTCGGTAGCATCTGGCATTGGGTCATCGTCCTGGTGGTCGTGCTTCTGCTGTTCGGCAGCGGCAAGATTTCCGGAATCATGGGCGACGTTGCCAAAGGCATTAAGTCCTTCAAGAAGGGCATGAAGGAAGATGACGACGAGACGCCGACGGCCTCTCGCACGACCATCGAGGGCAATGCGACCTCCAAGGAAAAAGACCCCGTCTAAAACGGACGTTCGGCGGGCGCTCTAAGGGGACGCCCGCCCAAAGAAGGAACGGACCCTTTCTATGTTTGATCTCGCGTGGTCCGAGTTATTCGTCATCGGCCTGGTCGCCGTTCTGGTCCTTGGACCGAAAGAACTGCCGACCGCCATGCGCACCCTCGCAAAGGCCATCCGGAAGGTCCGGAACCTGGGCTCCGAGTTTCAGGGCCATTTCAACGAAATGCTGCGTGAGGCCGAACTGGACGAGGTGCGCAAGCAGGTCCAGAAGTTCTCCCAGACCAGCCTCGTCGACCACGTCACGAATTATGTCGACCCTCAAGGTGAAGTGGCCAAGGAAGTGACCTCGGCGCTTGAGGATCCGGACAAGAAAGTCCCATCCACCACCGCCGATCAAGCCGTCGCCACGCCCGGCGCGCCCGATGTCGCAGCCGTTGAACCGCCCGCGCAACCTCCCTCCGAAACCGCGTCGGCCGACCAGAAGCCACCGGCGGCCACATGAACAAGCAGGTCCCGAGTACTCAGGTGACTGGTTCGGACGACCCGGATAACCACACCATGCCGCTCCTCGACCATCTGATGGAGCTGCGTAAGCGGTTGCTCTATTCCGTGATCGCCCTGCTGTTCGCCTTCTTCGGCGGAATGGCGGTTTCGCAGCACATCTATAACTTCCTTATGCAGCCTTATGCCGACGCCATGCACCAGTTCGGCGGCACGCAGCGCATGATCTATACCCATTTGGCGGAAGGCTTCATCGTCGAGCTGAAGGTCGGCTTCTTCGCCGCAATCTTCGTGACGTTCCCCATCTTCGCCAACCAGATGTGGGCTTTCATCGCGCCGGGGCTCTACAAGCACGAGAAGAAGGCGATCCTGCCGTTCCTGCTCGCAAGTCCCGTCCTGTTCGTCATGGGCGCGTCGCTCGTCTATTACATGGTCATGCCGCTGGCCTGGAAATTCCTCTTGGGCTTCCAGACGACGGCGGCGGAAACCGCGCTCCCCATCCAGTTGGAAGCGGCCATCGGCGATTATCTCTCGCTGGTCATGACCCTTATCCTCGCCTTCGGTATCGCGTTCCAGATGCCGGTGCTGCTTGTGCTCCTGGCCCGTGTCGGGATCATCAGCTCCAAGGCGCTTCGTGAAAAGCGCCGCTACGCCATTATCGGCGTGTTCGTGTTCGCGGCGGTGGTGACCCCGCCCGATGTCGTCAGCCAGCTCGGCCTCGCGATACCGATGCTGCTCCTCTACGAGATTTCGATCATCTTCGCGAAAATGGTCGAGAAGAAGCCCGAGGACGCCATGGCCGACGGAAGAGACGCCGGCGGCGAAGACACGGACTTTAACGAGGCCTGAGCGGGCCAAAAGTTCCGCGAGAATTCCCTAAATTAATCGGTCCGATCCGATGTCCAGGGTGCTTGCATCCTGGACGGATGAACCGGCGCTCGCGTATAAGCCCTTTCCATGCATGATCTGAAATTCATCCGGGAAAACCCCGACGCCTTCGACGCCGCGCTGGCCCGCCGCGGCGCCGCCCCCATGTCCGCGTCCATCCTTGAGATGGATAAGCGCCACCGTGAAACGATCACCGAGCTGCAGAGCCTGCAAAGCCGCCGTAACGACGTCTCGAAACAGATCGGCCAGGTGAAGGGCAAAGGCGGCGATGCCGCGCAGCTCATGGCCGAAGTCGCGTCGATCAAGGACAAGATGACCGCCCTGGAAACCCAGGAAAAAGAGATCGGCGAAGAGGTGCGCGGCGTCCTCCTGAAGATCCCCAATATCCTCCATAAGGATGTGCCCGACGGGAAAGACGAAAGCGCGAACGTGGAAGTGCGCAAATGGGGCACGCCGCGTCAGCTCAATTTCCAGGCCAAGGAACATGCCGACCTTGGCGCCAATCTCGGCCTCATGGACTTCACGCAAGCCGCCGTCATGTCGGGGGCGCGCTTTGTCGTTCTTAAAGGCGAGTTCGCGCGCCTTGAACGCGCCATTGCACAGTTCATGCTCGACACGCATACCCGCGAGAACGGCTACACGGAAATGAATGTGCCGCTGCTTGTGAAGCCCGAAGCGCTTTACGGGACCGGCCAGCTTCCGAAGTTCGAGGAAGACTTGTTCAAGACCACGGCCGGACTCTACCTCATTTCGACCTCGGAAGTGTCACTCACGAACCTGGTCGCCGACCGCATCGTCGACGGCAGTGAGCTGCCAATGCGCGTGACCGCCTTCACGCCGTGTTTCCGTTCGGAAGCGGGTGCGGCGGGCAAGGACACCAAGGGCATGATCCGCAACCACCAGTTCGAGAAAGTCGAACTGGTGAGCATCGTGGCGCCCGAAGAGTCCGAAGCGGAATTGGACCGGATGACCAAGTGTGCGACCGGCATCCTTGAAAAATTGGAACTGCCATACCGCGTGGTCGCGCTTTGCTCCGGCGATATCGGCTTCGGCTCAAACCGCACCTTCGACATCGAAGTGTGGCTGCCCGGCCAGAACACTTACCGTGAAATCTCCAGCTGCTCGAACACCGGCGAGTTCCAAGCGCGCCGTATGAACGCACGCTTCCGCGCCGCCGGCGAAACCAAGGGCACGCGTTTCCTGCATACGTTGAACGGCTCCGGCCTCGCGGTCGGCCGCACGCTGGTGGCGATCCTGGAGAACTATCAGGAAGCCGACGGTTCCATTCGCGTGCCGGTGGCGCTGAAGCCGTACATGGGCGGCCTCGAGGTCATTTCTAAAAAGTAGACATCATGTTCGCGCCACTGCCGGACCTCGCCAAATGCCGCATCCTGCTTTGCAACGATGATGGCATTGCCGCGCAAGGACTGGCGGTCTTGGAGCGCATCGCGCGTTCGCTGTCGGACGATGTCTGGGTCGTCGCGCCGACTTTGGAGCAAAGCGGAGCAGGGCACTCGCTCACCATCCATCATCCGCTGCGGCCAATCAGGATCGACGAGAAGCGCTACAGCGTCACGGGGACGCCGACCGACACCGTGATGGTCGCGCTGCATCATCTCATGAAGGATAATCCGCCGGACCTCATTCTCTCGGGCATCAATCACGGCTCGAACCTTGGTGAGGATGTGCACTATTCGGGAACGGTCGCGGGCGCGCTCGAAGGCGTATTGCTTGGTGTGCGCTCCATCGCGCTGTCGCAGGTATTTGTCGACCGCGCGGACATTCCCTGGGCGACATCGGAGGGCCTTGCGCCCGAACTCATCCGCAAGATTTGCGCGGCGGCCTATCCGAAAGACGTGCTCGTGAATGTGAATTTCCCGGCGCGCCGGCCCGAAGACGTATTTGGTGTGAAGGTCACCGCGCAAGGGAAGAACAAGGTCGGCGACAATCTAATCCTGCGCGAAGACCCGCGCGGGCGTCCCTACTTGTGGATTGGCGCGCGGCTCGAAGCCGAGGCGTTTGCCGACGACAGCGATTTCAAGGCCGTGGATGAAGGCTTTGTCTCCGTCACCCCGCTCAACGTCGATCTAACCGACCGTCCCGCGATGGATATGCTGCGCAAGGTCCTGTGAGCACAGAGAGCCGCAAGATTCGCCTATTGATGGACCTGCGAAATGGCGGTGTCACGGACACACGCGTGCTCGCGGCCATCGAACGCACCCCGCGCGAAGCCTTCGTCGAGGAAACCTTCGTCGATCAGGCCTACGCCAATCAGGCGCTGCCCATCAACTGCGGCCAAACCATAAGCCAACCCATTGTGGTGGGCCTGATGAGCCAGGCGCTGGAGGTCGGCGAGCGCCATAAGGTGCTCGAGGTCGGCACGGGCTCAGGCTATCAGGCCGCCGTTTTATCGAAACTGGCGCGCCGCGTTTACACCATCGAGCGCCATCGCGATCTGCTCGCGGAAGCCGAACAAAGATTTAAGGCGCTCTCGCTTCACAATATCACCACAATGGTGGGCGACGGATATAAAGGGTGGCCGGGTCAGCAGCCTTTCGACCGGATCCTTGTCACGGCCGCCGCGCGTATCGTTCCGCCCGACCTCGTCGCGCAGCTTTCGGACGAGGGGGGAATCATGGTGCTTCCCGTCGGCGATGTCGGCGGCCTGAATCAGGAAGTTATTCGCGTGCGTAAGGACGGCAAACAATTCACGAGCGAACGTCTCTTTCCCGTGCGGTTTGTGCCGCTCGTGCAAGGCGTGCCGGAGGCGACCCGCAAATGAGCTTCAGGAAATCACTCATCGTCGCGTGCTTGGCGCTTTCAGCGTGCGCTCCGGAGTTTAATCCGCCGCCGGGTTATGTGGGCGGGTTCCTGTGGAACAACAACAAAAGCCGCACCATCGTCGTGCAGCCCGGCGATACGCTCTACACCGTCTCGCGCCGCTACGACGTGCCGACGAAAGCTATCGCGGCGCGTAATGATATTCGCCCGCCCTTCGTGCTCACCGTCGGCCAGACGCTGATCCTCGATCCTGCGCGCCGTCATACGGTGATGGCGGGTCAGTCCTTAGAGGCAATTGCCCGGATCTATGACGTCGACCTTGCGCTGCTTGCGTCGGCCAATGATCTGCGCCGCCCATACACCGTAAAGCCCGGGCAGGAGATATGGATTCCCGATCCCTTCACCCAGGCTGCGCAGCCCACGCGTAACGAACGCCCCGACATTGACGTCGCCGAGGTCGCGGTGGCGCCGCCGCTCCGCTCGACTATCACGTCGGAATCGCTCGCACCGCCGCCGGGCGCGCCTGTGCAAACAGGCTCCTTCGTGCAGCCCGTCCCAGCGCCATCGGCTCCCGCGGTCGTCGCGCCGAAACCGGTCGCACCGCCAGCGCCGGCAGCCGTCGCTCCGCCGCTGGAAGAACCAAAGCCCGGCGCCGAAACCCAAATGGCCACTGTGCCGCCTTCACAACTGCCCGATCCGGCGCCGCGTGCCGCGGCGCGCTTCGCCTGGCCTATCGCGGGCAAGGTCATCGCGAGCTTCGGCCCCGCCGGAGGCGGCCTGCATAACGATGGCATCAATATCGCCGCGGCGGCAGGCAGCGAGGTTAGGGCGGCCGATAACGGCGTCGTCGCTTACGCGGGTAATGAACTGCGCGGTTTCGGCAATTTGCTGCTCATCAAGCATGCGGATGGCTGGACGACCGCATACGCCCACAATGAAAAGCTCCTGGTGAAGCGTGGCGACACGGTCACCCAGGGGCAGGTCATCGCGACTGTTGGACGCACCGGGAACGTGGACTCTCCTCAGCTCCATTTCGAGGTCCGCAAGGGGACTCAGGCCATGAACCCCGTCGAATTCCTCGCGACACGGTAACGGCGGTCACGCTTCCGTTACACCTGGCTATTAACGTCTTGTTCCGCTTGCAGAACTCGTAACGCGAGCCTATTTGGCCTCTAGGTCTTCTAGGGGTGGTTTAGGTTTGCAAGACCTGCCTGGGTGGGTATATTCCGCCCGTTCTGGCCCCTAAAATGGGGCCTAGTTTATTGAGGGAGCTACCTAAATGTGGATTTCTCCGGCCTTCGCACAGGCCGCCGGCGCTGCGGGTCAGCAGAATGCCTTCACGGCGTTCCTGCCGCTCCTTCTGATCTTCGTCGTTTTCTATTTCCTGCTGATCCGGCCGCAGCAGAAGAAGCTGAAAGAACATAAGGCGATGCTTGGCGCGCTGCGCCGCGGCGACCGCATCGTCACGAACGGCGGGATCATTGGCTTGGTCACCAAAGTCGAAGATCGCGAGTTGATCGTCGAGATCGCCGAGGGGGTGCGCGTGCACGTGGATCGCAGCATGGTCTCGAATATCGTCAGCAAGACCGAACCCGTCGCCGATAAGGCCGACGCCGACAAAAAAGAGTAGTTGGCCGTCCGCTTCGGCCCTCATTTGAGGCACTGATATGTCGTCGAATTCCCTGCAGTATAGCGGTATCAAACTTGCGATCGTCATCATCGTAACGATCGCCGGTTTCATCTTTGCCGCGCCGAACTTCTTGCCGGCCAGCGTGCGGACAAATCTACCGCATTGGATGAAGCCTTTGCCTCTCGGGCTCGATTTGCGCGGGGGCTCCTATCTGCTGATGGAAGTCGATACCAGCGCGATCGCCAAGGAACAGCTGAACGACCTAACCGAAATAGCGCGCGCCGCGTTGCGCGAAGCCAAACTCGGGTACCGTACGCTGCGTGCGACAGACGAGGGGGTGTTCGTCACCCTGACGAAGCCGGAAGATGCAGCAGATGCGCGGGCTGCGATCGCTAAAGCGGCGGTCGGCATGACGGTCGAGAGCGTGGACCCGGAACGCATCCGCATTTCAGTCCCGGACAATGTACGCCGTGACCGTGAGATTTCGGCGGTTACGCAGTCGCTTGAGATCGTCCGCCGCCGTATCGACGAATTCGGCACCAGCGAACCCAACGTCCAGCGTCAGGGCCGCGACCGTATCATCGTTGAACTTCCCGGCGTCGATGAGCCGGAGCGAATCAAAAACCTCATCGGTCAAACGGCGAAGTTGACCTTCCATCTGGTCGAACCCGGCGCATCCGCGGGTCGCGAGCTTCCCGCCGGCACGATGCTGATGCCGTCCTCGCAGGATCCTAACTTCAATTACGTCGTGCGCCGCCGGGTCGAAGTCTCGGGCGAGCGGCTTGTGGACGCGCAGGCAGGCTTCCAGAACGGTCAGCCGATCGTGAACTTCCGCTTCGATACGGCGGGCGGGATGGCCTTCGGCCGCACCACCAGCGCCGCCGTCGGCGAAAGCCTGGCCATCGTGCTTGACGATAAAGTCATCAGCGCACCGCGCATCAAATCGGCCATCGTCGGGGGCGCCGGATTCATCGAAGGCGTCGGTGACGTTAAGGCGGCGCAGGATCTCGCGCTTCTGCTGCGCGCCGGCGCACTCCCCGCGCCATTGATCGTCCTTGAAGAACGCACCATCGGTCCTAGCCTCGGGGCGGACTCCATCGACGACGGGGCTACGGCCAGTATCGTTGGCATGATTCTCGTCGGCATCTTCATGATAACGGCGTACTTCCGCTTCGGAGTGTTCGCCGTCATTGCTCTCGCCGTGAACCTCATTCTCCTGCTCGCGGTGATGAGCCTCGTTGGCGGAATCCTGACCCTGCCGGGTATCGCGGGTATCGTGCTCACGATGGGCATGGCCGTCGATGCCAACGTCCTTATCTACGAGCGCATGCGCGACGAGTGGGGTTCAGGACGAACGCTATTGAACGGCCTCACATCTGGCTTCAGCAATGCCGTTACCACCATCACAGACGCCAACATTACCTCGCTGATCGCGGGCATCCTCTTGTTCTTCCTGGGCAGCGGTCCGGTGCGCGGATTCGCCGTGACGCTGGTGCTCGGGATCTTAACTTCAATGTTCTCGGCCATCATGATCACACGGCTCCTCGTCGCGCTGTGGTTCAAGTATTCCAAGCCGAAGACAGCGCCGATTTAAGGAAGCGTTCCCATGGCCGTTCGCCCCTTCATCCACTATCTGCCCAGCGAGTTTCATCTCGATTTCATCGGGGTGCGTTTCTTCCCGATGATGCTCTCCTCCATCATCACCGTTGTAGCCCTGATTTCGATCCTGACTCAGGGTTTCAATCTCGGTATCGACTTCGCCGGCGGCGTACTGCTTGAAACGCGCTCCGAGCGCGCGGTCAATATCGAGGAGCTTCGCAACGACTTCGCGAAATTGAACGTTGGGGAAGTCAGTATCACCACCGCTAGCCCAGATGGCCGCGATCTCATGATCCGCGTTCAGCAGCAAGAAGGCGGTGACCAAGCGCAGAACGAAGCCTTGAAGAAGGTCCAGAGCGCGTTGCCGAGCGATCTCAAGGTCGTACGTACGGAAGTCGTAGGTCCTAAAGTCGGCGCCGAGCTGATGATTGATGGCGCCTTGGCCGTGGCATTGGCGCTGATCGGCATCGCGATCTACGTTTGGCTGCGTTTCGAATGGCAGTTCGCGCTCGCCGCGCTTCTGTCGCTCACGCATGACGTGGTGGCCGTACTCGGCATGTTCTCGCTCTTCCAGCTCGAGTTCAATTTGACCGTAATCGCGGCGGTGCTCGCCATTGCCGGCTACTCGGTCAACGATACCGTGGTCGTGTTCGACCGTATCCGCGAACTCCTGCGCAAATACCGCAAGATGCCGTTGGCCGACCTTTTGAACCTCGCATCCAATCAGGTGTTCGCGCGCACGCTGCTGACGACCGCCTCTACCTTCGTCGCGACCCTCGCGCTGCTCGTCGCCGGCGGTGACGTGCTCCGTCCGTTCAGCATCGCGATGACGTTCGGCGTCGTGATCGGCGTTTATTCGACCATCTACGTCGCCAAGCCGATCCTGATCTATACGGACTTGCGCCGTGAAGACACGCCGGGCGCGGGCAATGCTCCTGTGCCGGAATACGAGCGCGCGCCCAAGCCGGCTGAGTAACGCCCATTTCGGTCAACCTCACGCGCCAAACGACGGGTTCGCAGCCGCAGATCCAAAAGTACGGCAGCGGCGGTTTCCGTGTCGCCAATGAGGAATACCGGGGCTCGATCATCGTCCACCCGGGGGGCGTGATCCCTTGGGCGATCACGGGCGTTGCGGACCTTTCTCTGGAGACCCTCGCGCCGGTTCTGGAACTCGCGGGCACGCTGGATGTCTGCTTGATTGGGTGCGGGGCCAAGCTCTTGCCGATCCCACTGGCTCTTCGCAACAAGCTCAAAGAGGCCGGTGTCCCCCACGATCCTATGGACACCGGCGCCGCGTGCCGCACCTACAACGTCCTCGCGGGCGAGGGGCGCGCAGTGGCGGCGGCTTTGATCGCGGTTTAGCCGCGCCACTGCTGTCATTCTCCTGCGCGCCAAACGCGGCCTAATCCAAAGAGAAAGGGCTGACCCTTTCGGATCAGCCCCGGCTCCGGTTTGGTCTCTTACGTAGTGCGCCGACTACAAGTGCATCTGACCGGTCATGCACAGCAGCATGGCCAGCGACAGCAGCGTATTAATGCGCGAGAACAGCATGGCGGTACGGGCGGCCTTGGCTTTCACGTCCGCTTCCACCTGCACGATCCCAAGAGCTTTCTTCTGGTTCGGCCAAATCACGAACCAGACGTTGAACCACATGATGATCGCCAGCCACATGCCGACGCCGATGATGGTTGCCTGACCGGTCATCTGGCCCAGCATCAGAGCGTCCACGAGATAGCCCGACAGGTGTGCGACGATCAGACCCGTAATGAGGGTGACCATGGCAGCCCAGCGGAAGTAGAACAATGCGGCCGGAGCGATGACCTTTCCGATCGCCGGCTTCTGTTCGTCCGGGATCTTGGGCATGCTCGGGATCTGCACGAAGTTGAAATACCAGAGCAGACCGATCCACATGACGCCGGCGGCGACATGGAAGTAGCGGAACAGCCAGCTCCAGAATGTGATGTCGAAAGAGTCGTTTCGTTGGAGACCGACGATCAGGAACACGATGATCGCCAGCACGATGGCGGCGATGACGGTGTTCCGGAGATTAGTGAGAACGGCACTCATGGGATTCCCCTTTTTGTGAGCCACATTGCGCGGTGCGGCCGACCCGTTAGATCCTCCCGTCGGCCCGCGCGAGGGTTGCTATGTTACTCCATTTCCCGCACGGTGCAAACTTCTGGTGCCAAAAGATGAACAAACTCAAATCCTTAAAGAAATCGCTTTGCAATAACCTCGTAATGAATTGGGCATGAGCTACATCGCCGATCACGTTCGACGCGACGATCACGACCGTTATCTATGCGCACTCTTCGCATCCTCGGCCGTGCGCGAGGACTTGTTCTCCCTCTACGCGTTCAACGCCGAGGTCGCGAAAGTGCGCGAAAGCGTGAGCGAGCAACTCATCGGACGCATGAAGCTGCAATGGTGGCGCGATCTGATAGCTACGATTTATGAAGGCCGCGACGTTCCGAAAGGGAACCCGGTCGTCCAGTCTCTTGCGGATATCATCCAGCGCCACGGCCTCGCGCGCGATGATTTCGAAACGCTGCTCGATACCCGCGAGCGGGATGTGGGGGATGAGAACTTCGCCGACGTCGCAGATCTTGAAACGTATGCCGATGGGACGTCCGCGCGCCTCACGTCGCTTGCGCTTCAGATTTTGGGTGCGACGGACGAGGCCAGCCGCGTGGCTGGACGTCATGTCGGGATTGCCTGGGCGCTCACGGGCCTGATGCGGGCGGTGCTCTTCCAGGCGAAAGCCAACCGCGTACTTTTACCGCAGGATCTTTTAACGGACGCCGCCCTCACACCCCACGATGTTCAGGAGCGCCGCAATGCCGCGCGCCTCGGTGCGGTGATTGAGCAGGTCGCGCAGACAGCTCATGCCCATCTCGCGAAAGCCCGCACGTACGCGGCCCGCATTGACCGGCGCGCGCTTCCGGCACTTTTACCGGCTACGCTCGCGGATTCTTATTTGTATGGACTGCAGCGTCGGAAATACGACGTCTTCGATCCGCGCCACGCGCTACAGCGGCCCGCCGTCGGACGTCTCATCTGGAACGGGCTGCGCGGGCGGTTTTAGGCCCCTGGACGCGGCAATCGCCGCCCACAATGCGCACACCGCCAAGGTCAACGCCGCGAGCACCACGAAGCCGCCGAGCGAATTGCCCACCGTCAGGGCCAAGTGTTCGGTCATGCTCTGAAAGCGCCCGCGCGGCGGCGTCTTCGGCATCACGCCGAAGAAGACGAAGAACGCGTAGGCCGTCAGAAGGATGCGGAAATACCAAGTCCGCATCAGATGTTTGAAGTAGGCGCTCATTCCGCCGCCAGTTTCGTCCCTAACCAGGTTTCGAGGTCCGCGCGCGCGCGGTCGGCGACGGCCTTCTTGCGGTCGCGGCCGCGGATCGGACGGCCTTTGCCGTCGCGGACATCAAGGTCCGGGAACAGGCCGAAGTTGATGTTCATCGGCTGGAAGGTCGCCGCATCAGCCCCACCGGTGATGTGGCTCAGCAGCGCGCCCAGCGCCGTGGTCGCGGGCGGCAGGTTGGGCTCCTGGCCGCGCCGTTCCGCGGCCGCGAAACGGCCGGTCATCAGCCCGACGGCCGCGCTTTCCACATAGCCTTCGCAGCCCGTGATCTGACCCGCGAAACGTAAACGGGGCATCGCCTTCAGGCGCAGCGTCTTGTCGAGCAGGCGCGGCGAATTGATGAAGGTGTTGCGGTGAATGCCGCCAAGACGCGCAAATTCGGCACTCTCGAGGCCGGGGATCATGCGGAAAATGCGCACCTGCTCGCCGTGTTTCAACTTGGTCTGGAAACCGACCATGTTGAAGAGCGTGCCAAGCGCATTGTCCTGACGCAGCTGCACCACCGCCCAAGGCCGATGTCCGGTGCGCGGATCGCGCAACCCAACCGGCTTCATGGGGCCATGTGCAAGGGTTTCGACGCCGCGCTCGGCCATGACTTCAATGGGCAAGCAGCCGTCGAAGTAGGGCGTGTCTTTTTCCCACTGTTTGAACTCGGTCTTTTCGCCGCGCCTCAATTCGTCGACGAACGCTTCGTACTGGGGCTTGTCCAAAGGGCAGTTGATGTAGTCCGCGCCGCCGCCCTCGACCTCCGCGCCCTTATCGTAACGCGACTGGAACCAGGCGATGTCCATGTTAATGGACTCTTTGTGTACGATGGGGGCGATGGCGTCGAAGAAAGCCAGTGCGTCTTCACCGGTCAGCCCGCGGATCGCCGCGCTTAGCGATGGCGAGGTGAGGGGGCCGGTCGCGATGATGACGCTCGCCCAATCCTCGGGCGGAAGTCCCGCGACTTCGTCGCGCACCAGTGTCACGTTCGGATGTGCGAGCAGCCGCTCCTGTACCGCGGCCGCGAAACCGTCACGGTCCACGGCTAGCGCGGAACCGGCGGGCACGCGGTGGGCGTCGGCGGCGGCCATGATCAGTGAGCCGCAACGGCGCATCTCGGAATGCAGGAGGCCCACGGCGTTATAGTCGGCGTCGTCCGAGCGGAAGGAGTTGGAACAGACCAATTCCGCGAGGCTCTCGGTCTTATGAGCGTCGGTCATGCGGCCGGGGATCGAAAGGCTGCGCATCTCGTGGATCACAACGGGGTGGCCGGCTTCGGCGATTTGCCAGGCCGCCTCGCTGCCCGCGAGCCCGCCACCGACAATATGGATAGGTTTTTCAAGGATCATGGGCGCACCATAAGCCTTGGAACCGTAACATCAACGCATGAAATCGTGTCCGGCGTCCGCCGAAGCGTTGGCAACCCCGGGGTGAGCCGCATTTTGCGGGGACCGGCTTCCATTTTTCGCTTATCGGCCACGCACTTCACGTGGCTTCAATGCCGGCCCGGCCTGTTGTATGTTCCGCCCCCGCAACAGCCTTTCAACTAACGGCCCAGTAGAGACATGTCCGAACAGCGCTTTTACGTCGTCGGCGGCGAGTACGCCGATACCTCGTTCCGCGAGCCCTATCCCGGCACGAAATTGGAGACTTACGGCCCCTTCGCCACTGAGCGGGAAGCGAAAGTGCGCTGGCGCGAACTCACGGGTCAGAGCATCGATAACGCGATGGTGCGTTATTTCATCTCCGCGGACGAAAAGGCCGGCGAGAAGAAAAGCAGCTATTGGGTAGTCGGCGGCGAGTACGCTGATTCCGGCTTTACCCGCCTCGCGCCGGGCAAGGAACTAGAGGTCTACGGACCTTTCGAGCAAGGCGAAGCGCTGGGTTTCTGGCGCGCCCTTGCGTCGAAGAGCATCGACGACGCGCTCATGCGCTACGACATTCGCGAGAACTACGAAGCCGGTGACGCCGGCGCGAAGCGCGGCGCGGTTCGGTTGGCTGTCACTGTGACAAAGTCGATTGCTATCGCGGCCGATCACGGCGCGGTGTTCAAGCACCTCGCGGCGCAGAAGCCGAAGGCGCCGTGGACGGGCGGTGCAATGACGCGCAGTGATGCGGAAACAGGTCTTGTCGACCACACCCTCATCGATGCGGCGGGCAACCAGTGGACGGTCGCCGCCCGCGTCGTGGCTGCGGGAGGCGGCGCCGTTTATGTCGCGACATTTACCAAGCCGACCATCGTGTCCGAGGGGAATTTCACCGCGGCGATGCGTCGCGTGGACGACGAGCTTTCTGCTCTGAAGCGTTCTCTCGAAAAATAAATATACCGCTTAGTTCGCGCGTTTCGGATCAGCGGCGCTATGGCGGACGAACGCCAGCGCCGCGATCGGCGTTTCCTGTCTTTTTTCGCTCCGTGTCGACGCGCGATAGGCGGGCCGCTGCGATGCGGACACCACCTTCGGGCGGCGCTGAGCTATTCCGCGGCGCTGATTCGGACGGCGGAACATTGCTGTGCTCCACAAAATTCGATTGAACCGGTCAGGCGATCGATGCGGTAGACGAAGCTATTCGGTGAATTAGGTACGGGAGAGATCGCATAACGATCAGCAAGCAGTCCTACGCTTGCGTAAGCGACCGAGAAGATGAATGTCGCGATGACGATGGCCCGCGACAGACCTGTCGGCAGCGTTTTTTGCTTCACCGCTGGGATAGCTTCCGCCGGTTCGTCCTCTTCCGGTTTGCCCTTTTTGATGGGGGCTGGCGCCTTGGGTGGCGCTTTGACGTCACCACCCTTGTGGTCTGCGGCTTTATGCTCGTTATGGGTATCCGAAGACATCGCGTTGCTCCTTAGGCCGTACGGGCCGAGTAGACCTGCATGAAGCGAAGAAGAACTTGCTTGAGGGTGCCGCTACGGCGGACATCGCCGCGCTCCAGCGCGTCTTGAATGTCATTACCGAGCACGGCGCGGATGGAAAGGCGCCCTTCTGGCGTGATGACGAGATAATGGTCCAGGTGGGCGTCTTCGAAATCGAAATCGAAGCCGCGGGTCGCGAGATCGGCGAGTTCGTCCTCGGTCAGGTCCGAAAGATTCATGCACTCTCTCCAACTCATGGCCGCGCAGGACGGTGTCATTGGAAGCTTCTCCTGACTCGTTACCTCGCTAGGCGCGCCCCGTGCCGGCCGGCTGAAATCCCACCGCTGTTTCCCCCAGCTATCCGCCGGCCAGCACGATGACGCGTGCAGAAAGTGCCGGAAGGGTGCCGGGGCGAATATTGTGGATTCTACGTACGGAAAAGCGCCGACTTAGACCGTGCAGTCTAGACGGAGGTCAGTTGTCCAGGGTCGGCGGGGGCGGAACGTCGTTAAGCGCCTGAAATACCTGGACGACCGGGGCGTCTGCAGCCGAGCTGGGTTTGCGTCCCATCAGCACATCGGCGACAGTTTGAAGAAAGAGAGACGCCGATACGGGCTTCATCAGATAGCCCTGGATCCCACGCCGGGCGGCCATCTTGTAGGTATTCGTATCGGTCCTGCTGGTCAGCACAATCACCGGGGTCGCGCGCCGGCGCGCGGATTTGGCGTTCCGGAGTTTGCGGATGAGCGCGAGGCCGCTGGCATTGGGCAGGACTAGGTCGACGATGGCGAGACGAATGTCGAGGCCGGCGTCACGGAACAGGTAGAACAGAGCTTCTTCCGCGTTCCCCGCCGTGACGATCTTTGTATGGCCGCCCTTTCGCAGGAAGGCGACGATCAGATCGCGCACCGCTCGATCATCTTCGACCACTAGAATGCAAGAAACGCTTTTCGCCATGACGTCCGGGGTGTCGCACGCAAATTACAATTGGCGGCATCCTATCGCGGATTTATTGCTTCGCAAGCCGTCAGCGCCGGAACCGGGCTAAGGTTCGTGGCGTTGCCCACCAAATGACGATCAGCCCAGATGATATCGGCCAATTCTTTGCCGGTTATGCGAGCGCCTTCACCCGCGCCTTGCAAGGAGAGGCGGCTCTGGCCGCCCTTGCCGGCCACTTTTCTGCTTGCTTCGTCGAATCCGGTTCGAACGGCGTGACCTGTGCCGACAACGGCGAAGATGTCATGAGAGTCCTCGAGAAGGGTTATGGCTACTACCGTACCATCGGCGCCAAGGAAATGACTGTGACCGGCGTCGACAGTTATCCCATTTGTGAGGATCACAGCGTCGCGACCGTGCATTGGCGGGGAACGTACAGCCTTAACGACAGAGCGGATATCGCCGTCGACTTTGATGTGCATTACCTCGTGAGACGGATGGCCGGCGCGCTCAAGATTTTCGGCAGCATTGCCGGAGATGAGCAAGGCGCGTTGCGTAAAGCCGGCATCATCTAGAACCGCGCGAATTTCACGCCCAACTTCGCAACTTGATACACGCGCAACGTGCCGCGGGGTGGAACCATTTCCTCACACCTTGCGTTCACAAGGCAACGTTGCTTCGGCAACGGTTTTTCTGGATCAAAAAAGGCTCTGCGAATGTTTGGCTTATTGAGAACGCGCGTCGGAATCATCGCTGTGGCCCTTGCGCCGCTCGCGCTGGCGGCGTGCGGAAGTTCTCCGACTGCGTACGAACGCGCCCGTGCTGACTACTACGACAGCAAAGGTGAATATCTCGAGGATGCGGCTCTGACTTCGAAAGTCGCCGCCGCGATCCTTGACGAGCCGCGCTTGCGTGACTCGACCATCCGCGTGACCACATATGGCAACATTGTCCAGCTAACGGGGCAGGTGGAATCCTTACGCGACGCTTATATCGCCGAGGATCTCGCTGCGTCCGTAATGGGCGTGCGCCGGGTCGACAACGATCTGGTCGTCAACTAGCGCGTTTCTGCCAGGGCCGCCGGCTGGTGATGCCGGCGGCCCCGGGTAAGAATCATATTTAGTCAGAGTGTCGTTATGGTCACCTTGGTTGTTTTCCTGCTCGTTTTACTCGGCGGCCTCATCAGCCTCGCGAGCTTGCCGCTCGTGGTTTCTCTTCCGTTGATGGTCGTGATCGGCGCCTTCGCGATCCTCGTGATCGCCGAAATCTGGCGGTCCTATCAGGACCTGGATTCCGCGCGCGCACTCGAGAATGTCGGCGTGCCCTCGGTGGTGCGCCGCGCCGCGGCCCCGGCTGCCGGCCGAGAGCTTATTGGCGAGTAACCGCTTCTTTCGCTTTGTTGATCGTGTCAGCGCCCGGCGGCGATTCCGTCAGTGTCACGCCGAGGCGCGCCGGCGGCGGGGGCGGGGGCGGATGAGGCGCCTCGCAGGCAGCGAGGCCGAGCATCGCAAACAAAGTCAAAGTGGATGTGGTTGTGCGCATGACGTAACCGTCCGCTACTTTCTTGACAGGATTCCGGAGAGGCCGCGCGCCACGTCCTCTTCCGTCTTTTTACGTTGATCGTCGGCGGCGGGGGTGCGCCGATCTTGGTCTTCACGCGCGGCGCGCTCCTGTTCGTGGCGTTGCGCGGCTTCGCGTTCGGCCCGCGCCCGTGTTTCCTCGCGCGCTCTGTCCCGGGCCATAGCGTCGCGCCGTTCCTGCTCCTGACGTTCACGGACTTCGCGCATCTGCGCCGCACGGCGGTCGCGTTCCCGTTCCCGTTCTTGGTCACGCAGAGCGCGGTCTTCCTGATCGCGCCGGTCGCGCCCCCAACCGCTGTGGTGCGGGCGGCGACCGTAGCCGCCATCATCCTGATCGCCGTCGTAGTAGGAACTGTAACCGCCGTAGCTCTCGGAGCTGCTGTAACCGGATTCATAACAGTCCGGAGCCGCGCATCCTGAAAGCGCGAGTGCCGCCGCAAGAAGCGGCGTAAGCGTAAACATTGCCCGCATGAGAGCCCCCATCAGTTGCGCTGAGGGTGCAAGTGTCGCGTGCGATTGTGTTGGATTTCGGGAGGGGAGTATGGCGGCTTTGCGGCGTCCGGTAATTAGCCCGCGCGGCCATATTTCCTTTCGGAGTTTTCCGATAGCCCCGGAATGGAGTCTGTATCGGCGGAGCCGCACACCACCATGTTTCGGCCTTGGTGTTTCGCCTGATACAGCGCGTCATCGGCCGTCTGCATCCAGGCTTCCTGCGTTTGCTCGGACCAGTATTCCGCCACGCCGATGGAGATCGTCACCGCGCGCTGATCGATCAGGCGGGATTCGCTTATCAGCTTGCGCAGCGCTTCGGCCTGCTTCACGGCGGCGCTTGCGCGCGTGTCGGGCAGCAGCAGCAGGAACTCTTCCCCGCCCATGCGGAACAGGCGGTCGAGTTTGCGCGAGCGATTCTTGATCAGCGTCACCATGCCCTTCAGAACCTTGTCGCCGACATGGTGGCCGAAATCGTCGTTGACGCGCTTGAAGTGGTCGATGTCCAGCACCAGGATTGAAACCGGCGCGCCGGTGCGCCGATTGCGCTCGATCGCGTCCGCCAGTGAGGCATCCATCTGGCGGCGATTGTATGCGCCGGTGAGGGGATCGGTGAGAGCCTGCCCCACCAGTTCCTGCTGAAGCTGGCCGATGATGTTGAGGATGATGTTGATGATCACAACGGTGAGGGCCAGCGTGACGGCGAAACGCAGCGTGATCTCCGGCCCGACGTAGATATAGGCCACCACCGCGGCCAACGCGCTCAGGGTTAGGCTTCCGACATTGGCCGCACGGCGCGGCAGCACGAAATAGCAAAACAATACGGCGGGATAAGTCCACAGCGCGCCGTAGAAGCCCTGCTGCTTGAGCGATAGCACGATGCTTGCCGCCATTGGGATCAGCAGAAGGCCGAATGGGAAGGGCGGGCGCTTCTTATTTTGGATGGCTATGACGTCGACCGTGAGGATGAAGACGACCGTCAGGATCGCGCCGCCGAGTGCGTAACGCTCCTGCGCGAGATCGTTGATCGCAAAAGGCGTCAGGAAAATCACGCCCGCCATCGCCATCAAGCGCATGATGCGCTCGCGGTAGGCGGCGAGAATGTCGCGGCCAGGTTCACCGCCTGGCGCGGTTTCGGGCTCGCTCATGTCGTTCGCGCAGCCGTTGCCGGCCACGTACCCCCCAACCTCGCACGAATCATAGCATCTAGAAGGCGAGGCGTCCTCCAGGTTCCCGTGCGCCAGCCCGCCCTTCAATCCTAGGCGAGGTCGCGCGTCAAGGTTGAGAATTGCACAAGAAGCCGCCCCGCCGCCCCTGGACGGGCAAAGCGCGGCTCTCTACATTAGCCTCATGAATTACATTGCATTAGGTGCGGCCTTGGCCGCCGGAACCGCCGCCGTTTCCACGCCCGCCTTTGCGCAGGACGGTGTCCCGCAATTTATTCCCGCCGAAGTCAGCGTCTTTGAAGACAAAGTCGTCAATGGCAAGAAAGTCTACAAATTCGCGACCAGCGACGGCCATCCGTTCTACACCCGCGACAAGGACGAGCCTAACAAGTCCACCTGCACCGATGAGTGCAAGGAAGATTGGTCGCCGGTGCGGGCCCGCGCGAACGCTAAACCGGAAGCCGAATGGACGCTGTTTGATCGCGGGAACGGCTACATGCAGTGGGTCTACAAGGGCAAACCGATCTATCAGAACGTCGCCCAGGCCCTGGGTCAGGACGTTAAAATTCCGCCCGGTTGGACCGAGCTGAAACCGTAAAATTTCACCGCGGGAAAGTTCCCGCGGTTACCACTAAAAATTATCCACAAACGCCCGATTCAGGCGCTTAAAAAGCGTGCGCGGGCCGCAGATTCCGCAAGGGTCCGGCGCACCCGAAGCGCTATAATTGGGCTGCTTTTCCACGGTCTTTTTGAAAGGCCCATCGCCCGCCGTATTGGGGGGCGACGCGGACGCATTCAATGACCAAGGTGAGCGAAGAGACATGAGGAGACGATGAAGCGGCGCCGCGCGCGCCGCGGCGGCGGGGGACATCCGGGGGCGCGTTGAACATGAGCACACGGAGCGAGAACGATGACCATCAGAAGGCCCCCCGCCTTGAAGAGCAAGGGCGCCGGCGTCCGTAAAGGCACGCATCACCCGCAGCGCCCGGCGGGATTGAAGCGCGCATATGACGAGGACGACGATAGCTTCGACGTCCCTGAAACCGCCCTTGGCGGGGCGAAGGAGTAGCGTGCGCCACGCTGCGCACTTTTTCACGGGAGATCCCCAACTTTCCGTCGCGTTCCGCGTTAACCCCCGGGGGGCAATCACGCATCCCCGCGAGTTATCAGACGATGGAGACGGGCCTTGGTCTTTCCGCAAGCGCAGGTACGCCCTGCGCCGATCCGGTGCGACGACACCTCATCGGTTATCGCGGCTATCGAAAACAGTTGGACGCGCCATCACGCCGGCAAACCAGGCATCGTGCTGGGCCTGTACGCGTACCTGACACAGATTTTGATGCAGGACGGCTGCGTGGTCGATGCGGCGGACGGCCTCGAGGTCCTCGAGCATTGCCGCCGCCGTGGCCTGCCGATCATCGATATACTTTATCTGATCGAGGAGCGTGTACGCGAAGCCGGGTATACTGGCGGCCGCCTCGGCCTCGCGGATTTCACCGCCGCGGGCCAACTGGTCTACGTCTTCTATGACGCCGCCCGGTTCAAGAACTTCCAGGAACTTAAAGACGCCGTCGCCCACCGCGTCGCGCTGTCGGTGAACGCCGTACCGGAAAGTTTCCTCTAAAGGAAACGGTCCGGCTTATGTTGGCATGCGGCCCCTGAAGCTCGTGTCAGCGGGTGGCTGCGGCTGTCGCCGTGGTTTTGACCGGGCACGGGTCGCCGAGGTTCGTTCTGTCGCCGGTGATCAAGTCCACCATGCTGTGGCCTACAATAAGGTCCGCAGCGGCTTCGCCCGGACGCGCGACGAATTCCACATTGAAATCGGCGGCATCGGGGAAGAACCAGCCCGCAGTGCTCGGAAAATAGTGGCCTGAGCGGTTCACCGTCTCATGCGCGCCGACGGTCATGGTAAACGTGCCGACAAGACGCCCGGTCGAGGCGCTGTACACACGCGCATCGAGGTCGAGTGGCGTGCTCGAAGGGTTGTGCAAGGTCACCGATCCGGCGACCTTTGTGCGGACCACACCAAAGAAAACGCCGAGGCGGGACGGGCCGCCTCGGCGTTATCCGCGGCACGCCTCAACGGGTAGTGAGCCCCGCCGGCCGTCCGCACCTCTCGAGATATCTTACTTTTCTTCAGCCGCCTGCGGGGCTGGGAGCGGCGGAATGGTGATCGTGCCGCCGGTGATCGGGCAGGGGTTCGAGAGATTGGTCGTTTCGCCGGTCGTGTAATCGGCCACCCAGTGCGCGACCGACACGTGCGCGCCGTCTTGCGGGGCTTTCTGCACGAACTCGATGTTCAGCGAGCCCGGCAGTTCCGGCGCGCGGATGTGGACCTGGTCGGAATTGTCGAACAGCCACAGCGCCGTGTGGCTGAATGTTTCGCGCGCGGCCAGCGGAATCTCCACCTTGCCGAGGGGCGCGCCCGTTCCCGCGTCATAAAGACGCGCTTCGAACACCGCGTCCTGCTCGCTGAAGTTATGCACGCTCACGACGGAACGCACAGCGCCGACGCGGCTGATGAACGCATTGAGCACGACCTGGCTCGCCGGGATGTAATCGGCGTGCGGTGAATAGGTGCAAACGCTAAGGTCTTTGAGCTCGTTCGCGCGCGCCGTGGAACGCACGTGTTGCCACAGCTGCTTCTCGCGGCCGTTCTCGACATACAGCGCCACCGGCTGACGCCAGTTCACCGGCGCGAAGGTCTCCAGCATCAAGTGGGGTTCGACCGCGACGGAGGCTTTCGCCGGCACGTCCACCTGCACCGTGCCCAGCCAGCGCTTCTCATCGAGCCCCCATATGGAGATGTAGTTCGTGGTGGCGCCTTCGTCGCGCATGTTGGCGAGGCGGATCTGGGACTCACCGGGCTTATAGCCCAGGATCGGGGTCTTGCCGTACGGATCGGCGAACCCGGGCATCGGAAGCTGCGAGAGCTGGGAGTCCGCCTTGGCCGGTGCGCTCATGGCGGTGAAGGCGCCGAGGGTCGCCAGGAACGAGATCGCGCCTGCCATGGCGATCATCGGAAATTTCTGAGTGGTCGAGTGCATTGTCTGGTCTTTCGTCAGTGATGGGTAATTTCCCCATACCCCAATGACGGAGTAATACCACGCGGTCTAAAAGGTGCGACCGACGATTTTCGCGGGGCCGGCATTCAGTTTTTTGAGGGAATAGAACCCCAAACGGCCCTAGAGTTGCCTGAATGGCGTGCGGGGCCTAGTTTTTGCTAATCCTGCGCTTTTTAGAACGAATAGAACTTGGGGAGAGTATCCATATGAAAGTCGACGGAAACTGCCACTGCGGCGCCATTACCTATACGGCCGAGGTCGACCCCGCGAAGTGCTCGATCTGTCACTGCAACGATTGCCAGATCACGGGCGGTACCGCCTTTACCTTCAGCGTGCCCACCGTCGACGCGAAGGTGAATTTCACGAAGGCCCAGCCCAGCATCTACTTGAAGACGACCGCCGCCAGCGGGCGCGCACGCGCGCACGCCTTCTGCCCGACCTGCGCCACGCGCATCTACTCCGCCAGCGTCTCGCCCGCCGCGCCTCAGATCACCCTGCGCGCCGGCCCTTTGAAGCAACGCCGCGAACTCACCCCCAAAAGACAGTTGTGGTGCAGCGCCGCCCTCGACTGGTCCAAAATCCAAGCCGGCGAGTGCTTGGACGAGCAGTAGTCCGATCTCTCCCGCCGCCTAAAAGGGAGCGGGCGGGGTGGGGGTCGTTTTCTCTTTTCCGTTTTCTGGGGGCTCGATGTCGTTGTTCGGCTGCAAACACACCATCCACCGCCACCATCACCACTTCGGCTGGGACAATGCGCTCGCCCCGGTGAAATCCGTCGCGCCCGGCGACACCGTGTTCCTGGAGTGCACGGACTCCAGCGCCGGCCAATTCAACCCAAGCAGCACCGCCGCGTCGCTCGCGGCCCTCGACTTCGGCAAGGTGAACCCCGTGACGGGTCCGATCTTCGTCGACGGCGCCGAACCCGGCGATGTCCTCAAGATCACGCTCCTGGGGTTCGAGCCCTCGGGCTGGGGCTGGACGGCGCTGATCCCCGGCTTTGGTCTGCTAACCGACCAATTCCCCGATCCTGAGCTCCACGTCTGGAAATACGACAGCACCAGCCTAGCGCCCGTACTGTTTGGCAAGACTGCGCGCGTGCCGCTGAAACCCTTCGCCGGCACCATCGGCGTCGCACCGGGCGAGCGGGGGCTGCATTCCGTCGTTCCGCCGCGCCACGTCGGAGGCAATATGGACATCCGCGACCTCAACGTCGGCGCAACACTCCATCTGCCCATCGAAGTGAAGGGCGCGCTGCTGTCCATCGGCGACACGCACGCCGCCCAAGGCGACGGTGAAGTGTGCGGCACGGCCATCGAAAGCCCGATGAACGTTGCCGTGAAACTCGATCTCGTTAAACAGACCAAACTCTCGAGCCCACGCTTCACCACCCCGGGTCCCGTCACCGCGCATCTCGACAAGAAAGGCTACGAGGTGACCACCGGTGTCGGCCCCGACCTCATGCAAGCCGCCAGAGCCGCCGTGTCGAACATGATCGACCTGCTCGTCGCCCAACACGGCTTCTCACCGCCGGAGGCTTACATGCTGTGCTCAGTGTGCGGTGATCTGCGCATCAGCGAGATCGTCGATATGCCGAATTGGATTGTGAGCTTTTATTTTCCGAGGGTCGTCGTCGAGTAACCGGCGCTTAACTCGCGCTCACTCCAAAACACCGCCGCCCATCTTGCCCAGCGGTGGAGCCCGGGTGCTCTTCGCGCAGCCGTGCGCACACCTCGATCTTCAGCGGATCGAGGACGCGATATTCATAAATCTCAAACGTCTCTGGATCCGCGGTGCGGATGTCGCGCGCTTTCTTCTGCACCTCGTCAAGCGTCTGCGGCAGTACGCCATCTTGCTTGTAAATATCAATGGCAGCATCCGCGATGCGCTGTAAATCCTCCAGGCGCCGGTCGTCCGCATGCCCCGGCGCATCGCGCTCCGCGACTTTCTCATTCATCAGTCGCACCCCGACAGTCAGTGTCATCGTCAGGATCGCGGCGACGATGCCCATGAAAAGGATGCGGCGGGGAGGCCAGGTCAGCGGGTTCATATCGTTTATGGATCCAAAGTCGCGGTCCGAGGGCGCGGACGCCGTTCTGTCATAATCGTTTTTGGCATTGACGGAAATCAATTCGGTGCGGGCGGCTACTGAATATGTATCTCCTATACATATTTAAAACCCTTTGTTTATGCGCCTTACCCAGTACACCGACTATTCCTTACGCGTCGCGCTCTATCTCGCGGAGAACCCGGACCGGGCCTGCTCGGTGCGTGAAATCGCCGACTGGTTCGGGATCTCCCGCGACCATCTTGTGAAGGTGGCGCACAATCTCGGACGCCTGGGATTTGTAACCAGCGCCAAGGGGCGCGGTGGCGGCCTCCGGTTGGCCCGCCCGGCCGAGGCGATCACGCTGGCCGAAATCGTAAGGGCGACGGAAACCGATTTCCATATGGTCGAGTGTTTCGATCCCGCCCGCAATACCTGCCGCATCACGCGCGCCTGCCGTCTAAAGCATGTCCTTGGCGAGGCAACCCGCGCTTTTCTGACAACTCTCGAGGGCCGCACGCTGGCGAGCGTCGCGGCGCCGTCTTTTCCACGCACATCACAACCGAAGGAAAACAACCATGAACATCGCCGTGAAATCCCTGTTTGACCGCCTGGGCGGCGCCCCCGCCGTGAATGCCGCGGTCGATATCTTTTACCGCAAAGTCCTATCCGATGATCGCGTCGCCCATTTCTTTGACAATGTCGATATGGACCGTCAGATCGCCAAGCAGAAGGGCTTTCTGACCATGGCGTTCGGGGGGCCGAATAACTACACGGGCCTCGATATGCGCAAGGGTCACAAACATCTCGTCGCGCGCGGTCTCAATGACAGCCACGTCGACGCGATCATCGAACTGCTCGGCGCGACCCTGAAGGAACTTGGCGTGGCCGATAGCGATATCGCCGAGGTTGCCAAGATCGCCAACAGCGTCCGCGACGACGTCCTCGACCGCTAAAAGTTATTTTGTTCAAGTCGTAAAGGTACAAGCTATGTCGGCACGTATTGCCTGCGGCCCATCGACGTTCGAAACGCAATCGGGTGAAACCGTTCTCGATTGCCTGACGCGCAATGGTGTGACTGTCCCGCATGCGTGCCGCTCCGGGGTTTGCCAGTCGTGTCTCATGCACGCCGAAGAGGGGCAAATCCCGGAGGCCGCGCAGAAGGATCTTCAGCCGGCCTACATCAAGCAGAACATGTTCCTGGCCTGCCAGTGCCGGCCCGAGGGTGATATGCGCGTCACTCTCCCGGATCACGCCGCGATCGATACGCACGCCGTCATCAGCTCCAAGGAGATGCTGAATCATAACGTCATGCGCGTGCGTATCGTAACGCCTACACCCTATGAATGCGAACCGGGCCAATATGTGACTCTACTCAACGCCGGCGGCGCCGCGCGCAGCTATTCCGTCGCCAACAACCCGCAGACGGATCATTTCATCGAACTACATGTGCGCCTGCTCACCGGCGGTGTCATGAGCACCTTTTTTGTGGGCGCCGATCCCGGGGAATCCCTCGTCGTGCGGGGCCCGGCGGGAAAATGCTTTTACGTAGCCGAGGGCGCGCAGGATTATCCACTCATGCTCGCGGGGACCGGGACGGGGCTCGCCCCGCTTTACGGTATTCTTCAGGCGGCTCTGGCGCAGGGGCATAAAGGTTTGATCCACCTTTTCCATGGCGTGCTCAACGAACCCGATCTCTATCTTCAGGCGCGCCTGCAGGAACTGGCGACGCTGCATCCGAACTTCAGTTACACGCCTTGTGTGCTGAATGGTGCGGCGGGGCAGGGCTATTTCGCCGGTCAGATCGAAACCGCGGTCCTGGCGGCGATGCCCGTGGAAAAGGCCATCACGCGCTTGTTCTTGTGCGGCGCGCCGGAGTTCGTGAACGGCATGCGCCGCCAGGCGTTCCTCGCGGGCCTGGCCTCCAAGCACATCTTCGCCGACCCGTTCCTCCCGGCACAACCAGCCGCTGCCGCTGCCTAATAGCCGGTTGTCGCCAGGTTCGTTTCGAGGCTAGTCTTTCCCTTACATCCCAGGGGAGGGCGTTATGAAGAAGGTGCTCGTTACCGTTCTTGCGGCGGCGTTTTCGCTAAGCGCTCTGGCGACGGGCGCGGCCGATGCGCCGAAGCGGCCTTACCCTAAACACGAACTAGATCGGGGCTGGCCCAAGCAATTCCCCGGCAACATGATCATGGGCGATCCCGCCGGCGTGGCGGTGGACCCCTCCAACGATCATGTATGGGTGCTCTCAAGACAACGGAATGTGAATCCGGAGTGGCTCGGCCTCATCAAGTCGCCGCCGACGTCCGTGTGTTGCACCTACATGCCCGCCGTCGCCGAGTTCGACGCCGACGGCAACTATGTCCAAGGCTGGGGCGGACCGTTCACGCCCACCGCCGACGCGGGCGCCTACGACTGGCCCGAGGGTGAGCACGGTATTACCGTCGACTACAAAGGCAACGTCTGGATCTGCGGTTATGTGAATAACCGCGAGGCCAAGAAGGACGACAACCACTGCCTCAAGTTCACAAAGGACGGCCGCTTCCTGTTGCAGATCGGCAAGCCCAACATGAGCAAGGGTAGTCTCGATACCGAGAACCTTAATCACGCAACCAAAGTGGTCGTGTGGCCCAAGACCAACGAAGCCTTTATTTCCGACGGCTACGTGAATCGCCGCGTGATCGTGGTCGATGCGGACTCAGGCAAATTCAAGCGCATGTGGGGCGCCTACGGCAATAAGCCCGACGACAGCGCGCCGCGCGAGCGCAGCTTCGACGGCCCGCCGCCGCAGCAGTTCAACAACGTGCACGGCATCGAGATCGCCAACGACGGTCTGGTCTATGTCAACGACCGCCAGAACAACCGCATCCAGGTGTTCGACCTTCAGGGCAAGTTCCAGAAAGAGGTGTTCATCGACCGCGCCACGCGCTCGAGCTTCGGCACGTCCTTCAGCCTCGCGCTTTCGGCCGACAAAGAGCAGCGCTTCCTCTATGTCGCCGATCTCGCCAACTTCCGGGTTACGGTGCTCGATCGCAAAAGCCTCGAAGTGATCCCCGAAGCGGCCTTCGGTCACGCCGGCCCTTACGCCGGCCAGTTCCTGCGCCTGCATCTCCTGGCGTCCGACACCAAGGGCAACATCTATACGTCGGAGGCCAACGGCGGAAAAATACAGAAGTGGCTGTTCAAGGGCCTCGTCCAGTAGCGTGCCAAGCGTCGCTCTCGTGACCATCGTCGTGCGCGATTATGACGAAGCCATCGCCTTCTACCGCGACAAGATCGGGTTTTGTCTCGCCGAGGATACGCCCCTGAGCGAAAAACGTTGGGTGGTGCTTGAATCACCCGAGGGGACGGGCGCCCGCATTCTTCTCGCGCGCGCGTCCGGCGAAGCGCAGGCGGCCCGCGTTGGCGATCAGACCGGCGGGCGCGTGTTCATGTTCCTGCATACCGACGACTTCGACCGCGACTTCGCGGCCTACACCGCGCGCGGCGTGAACTTCGTACGCCCGCCGCGCCGCGAGGCATATGGCACAGTCGGCGTTTTCACGGACCTCTACGGCAATCTCTGGGACCTCGTCGGGCCCTCGCAAAAGGTCTGAACCATGGCCTCACGTCAGGACACGGCCGACTACCTCCTCGAACAGATTGCCCGCGCGGGCCGCGTCTCGGCTAAGAAGATGTTCGGCGAATACGCCATCTATTGCGACGGGAAGGTGGTGGCGCTCGTGTGCGACGACCAGCTTTTTGTGAAACCCACGGACGCCGGCCGCGCGCTGCTCGGAAAGCCGCGGGAAGGGCGGCCCTATCCCGGCGCCAAACCGCATTTCCTGATCGACGGCGATCTGTGGGAGGATGCCGATTGGATCTCCGATCTCATCCGCGCCACGGCGCGCGAACTGCCGCTTCCAAAGCTCAAAGCCAAAAAGGCGGCCGGAAAAAGAGCGAAACCGAAGAAACGCGCGCGAACGTGACGGGTCCACCGCTATACTGCGGGCATGTCATTCGAGCTCGAAGAAGCCAGCATCACGTGCGTCCATCAGGCCTATGCCGATGGAACGCTGACCTGCCGCGCCCTTGTTGAAGCCTATCTCGCGCGCATCGCGGCTTTCGATCAACAGGGCCCAAAGCTCAACGCCGTCATCACCCTTGATCCGCGTGCGCTTGAGATCGCCGGCGCCATGGACTCCGCTTGGCGCGACAACCGCGGCGCATGCGGGCCGCTGCACGGAATTCCGATCCTGCTGAAGGATAATTTCGATACCGCCGACATGCCCACAACCGGCTCCGCCCTCGCGCTGAAGGAATCTCGGCCCACGAAGGACGCTTTTACCGTCGCGCGTCTCAAGGCCGCGGGCGCACTCGTGCTCGCGAAAACCGCGCTCACCGAACTTGCCATGGGAGGCACGACCTGCGGCTCCTTGCACGGACAGACCCTCAACCCCTACGACCTCACGCGCACGCCGGGCGGTTCCAGCGGCGGCACGGGGGCAGGGATTGCGGCCAATTACGCTGTCATCGGCGCCGGCAGCGATACCTACCAATCCATCCGTTCGCCGTCCTCGGCATGTGCGTTGACCGGCCTGCGCGGTACGCGCGGCCTTGTCAGCCGCAACGGCCTTATCCCTTTTTCTTTCACCCAGGATGAAGCCGGCCCCATCGCGCGCACCGCCGCCGACCTCGCCCGGATGCTGGATGTGATGGCGGGGTTCGATATCGCCGATCCCATCACCGAAGCCGCCGTCGGCCATGTCCCGAAGACCTATACGGCCTTCCTCGATCCCGGCGCGTTGAAGGGCAAGCGCTTCGGTGTCTTGCGCCAAATGTTCGGCCGCGACGTGGTGCATGCCGAGGTCAATCGTGTCGTGGCGCGCGTACTCGACAAACTCCAGGAACTCGGCGCCGCCGTCGTGGACGTTGAGATCCCCGATCTGGAAGCGCTAACAACGGATGTAGGCCTCGCCGACTACGAATTGAAGGTTGGCCTCGATAAATATTTGGCCAACGTCGATGGACCCGTGAACTCCTTCGATGCCTATGTCGCGCACGGCAGCTTCGTGCCGGCTATCGCCGCGCAGCTGAAAGCCGCGCAAGTTAAGAATATGTGGGATCCCGCCTACGGTGCGATCTTCACGAAGCGGAGCAATCTGCGCAAAGCGCTACAGGCTGTAATGTCTCAGAATAAATACGACGCCTTGGTGTATCCGCATCAACGCCGGCTGGTCGCCAAGATCGGCGAGGAGCAACTGGAGCGTAACGGCGTGCTGGCGAACGCCAGCGGATTGCCGGCGGTTACGGTGCCGGGCGGCTTTTCCGCGCCCAACGCCGAAGCGCCTCTCGGCGTACCGGTCGGCGTCGAATTCCTGGCGCGCGAATGGAGCGAGGGGGCGCTGATCGGCATCGCCCACGCGCTTGAGCAGGCGGCGAAATACCGCCGCCCGCCCAAGCTCTAGGGTCTTACAGCAACTCGCCGATTTGAATCGCGTTCAGCGCGGCACCCTTGCGCAGATTATCGCCCACCACGAACAAAGCGAGGCCGTGTTTCACGGTCGGGTCCTTGCGCACGCGGCCCACGAAGACCGGATCGGCGCCGGTGGCCTCCAGCGGGTTCGGCACTTCGCTCACCACCACGCCCGGCGCCTTCTCGAGAAGGGCCAGCGCTTGTTCGGCGGAAATCGGGCGCTCGAATTCGAGGTTCATCGAGAGCGAATGGCCCGTGTACACCGGAACGCGCACGCAGGTGCCCGACACTTGCAGGTCCGGGATCTCCAGGATCTTCCGGCTTTCATCGCGCAGCTTCAACTCTTCCTCGGTGTAGCCGTCTTCTACATAGACGTAATTCAGCGGCGAGACGTTAAACGCGATGCCCTGCGGCCACTTCTTCTTGTGCGGACCAAGGTCCACGGCATCGCCCCTGCGCGACAGCGCGGCCGATGTCGGGCCGGCGGCAATGATCTGCGCTTCCAGTTCCTGAATGCCCGCCAATCCGCCGCCGGATACCGCCTGATAGGTGCTCGCGATGATGCGGGTGAGCCCGGCCGCTTCATGCAAGGGCTTCAACACCGGCATCGCCGCCATGGTGGTGCAGTTCGGGTTCGCGATGATGCCCTTGGGGATGTTCTTGAGGGCGTGCGGATTCACTTCCGAGACGACCAGCGGAACGTCCGGGTCCTTGCGCCAGGCCGAGGAGTTGTCGATCACGATCGCGCCCGCTGCCGCCACTTTCGGCGCGAGGGCCTTGGAGGTTGACCCGCCGGCCGAGAAGAACACGATATCCAGCCCTTTGAAGTCCGCGGTCGCCGCGTCTTCCACGGCGATCTCGCGGTCCTTCCAGCGCAGCTTCTTGCCCACCGAGCGCTCGGACGCGAACAGGCGCAGCGTGTTGATCGGAAAGTTGCGTTCCGCGAGGATCGACAACATGAATTCGCCCACAAGACCGGTCGCGCCGACAACGCCGACATTCTTGGGGAATTTAGAGGCGGGCATTTCTTTTCTCCTGTGTGATCCGCGATCGCGCGGCGCCTAAAACAACACAGGCCCCGTCGATCCGGCGGGGCCTGTGTTGAGTGTGTGCTTTTATTTTGCTGTATTTACGCGCACGCCCTCGACGGCCCACCGGAGGTGGTCGTTTTTTTCGTCGGGGTCGTTTTCGGCGTCATACGCATGACGCGCACCATAGCCAAATTCGCCCGGAAGTAAAGACCGGCGCTCGAACGCGCCGCAAAGCCAATAAATGTAGGCTGAATTCGCGGGTTTCGTTCCAGCGGGCTAGCGGCCCGGGCTATCCGCAAGCCGTTCGCGTGGATCAGGTCCAACGTGCATTGAACGCAATGCGCCCGCAGTAATGAGGTTAGAGATATAAGCGCCCATCAGTCCGAGCAGTAAAAGTCCGGGAGCCCACGGCTCGGGGACGCCGGCCGGCGCGTCTACGCCGAGGTCGAACGTCGCCGTGATGTTCATGCCGAACGTAAAAATGAGTTCCGCGCCCGGTAGGAAGTCGATCAGTTCCGCGTAGACTGGCGCCTGGCTGGAATCGGGCGAACTCACGCCGCATGTTGTCGGCGAAAACACGGTTCCGGACTCGCCGCGCGTGCCAACGGAACAGCCGTGCCGATCGCTCACGCTCCCACTTCCGCCCACACTGCTCGAAAAGCTGGCCCATTGTGTCGCGGGATCGTCGATCCCGAGACCAACGCTGGGGCCGCCGGGATTGAAGGCGCTGAACCACACGCTAAGGCTCGCAAACCCATTGATCGGGTGATCGGAGGTATTGGTGATCACGACACTTCCCGTTGATGTGACGGTATACGCGCCGGACTCGGTAATTGTCTGACTTAGGTAAAGTGTATTGCCGCATCCCGCCGCGCCGCCTTGCGCATCGTCCCGGCAACTCAAGGTGAGGCCTTCGGGCAAAGGCTCCCATTCGATCGGTGCCGCGCTCCAGGTCGCGCGCACATCCACAAAAGGCGTTGCGGCGGCGGGGTGGGCGAGGAGCGGAAAAGACAATAGCGCAGCGGCGGCCAAGACGTTCTTCAACAAGGCGGTCACTTTCGGCAATGAGATATGACGGATGCGATGCAACACCCGTGCCACTGCCGGAGTTTGTGAGAATTTCGTAACTTAGCGCGCGGCCCACCTGCGCCTGTGTCAAGAAACCTGACGCTTCCTAGCCGCGCACCGCGAATGACACCATGCGCGAGATAGCTTCTTTCAAGCAGTCCGACTCTGCCGCCTTGCACGTGAGATAGGCGCGGAGGTGCCCTTTCACGGTACCCACCACCGAAGACTCCCACACCGGTTCGACATATCCCGCTTCCTTTATGTGCCAGTGCCGGCACATGTAAGACTGCTTACCCGTTTGCTTGGTGTAAGCGCGCGCCTGAGGCAGGACTTCCGCGGCGGCATCGGCGAGAGTCTTTTTGCCCTCGGCGACAAAGAAGGTGATCGGCGGTCCATCGACACAGAGCGCCATGCCATATCCAGAAGCTTCCGACATCGCCAGCTTCTGCCATCCTGTCGTCGGAAAAGCGTTGGCCGCGGCGTCTTCAGCGGCCGTCTCGGCATTCGGGCCCGTGACGACCAGGACTTCACCGGTCACGTCGTTGCCCATTACCGCCAGGCGCAGTTCCGGCGCTTTTTCTGGGGCAAGCGGGACGGTCTGCTTCGGCTGCTGCGGGATCACCGCCTCGATCGCGGTCTGGGCTGTTTTCTGCTCCGGAACGGTTTGCATCCCGGGGCGCGACCACGGGGCTGTGGTGAACCGGGTCGCGCCATTGCACTCGGAGCAATAGCTTTGGAGATCTTGGCGCGCGACCGCGATCTCCCCCGTGGTCGGGCGCATGGTGCAGTAGCCGCGGGCGGAGGCGCTCACAAGACCTTCGCCGCGCAAGTAAGCCGCATACTCTTCACCATACTTGCCGCGTTCACTGACCGGTCCGACCGGCAGGGTCTGCGTCATGTACACGGTGCTGGTCGCCGCGTTCGGCACGTAGCAATAAAAATACTGCACGGCCTGTTGCGCCTGCGCGGCGAACACGAGGAACGTCACCGCGATGACGGATGCGGCGAGGGACAGCAATACACGCATGACGTCTTTTCCCTACATCGAGTTCAAAACGCGCACGGCGCCCTCATGGGCGTTATACGTGCGGTTTGCATCGGCTTCGGAATAACCCTGCTCGATAGCGTTCAGGTACCACTTGTAATATTCGAACGCGACGCCGCAGTGCGAGTAGAGTTGCTGGTCGCGTCCGCCTTCATAAGCGTGGGTGCGATAGTTGCTGATTGTGAAGCCTGGGCATTGCGGCCCTTCGGCCAAATTTGGTCGCGTCGGATAACTTCCGCGCACGCCCGTCGGCCCACCGCCCATTCCACCCAAGCCTCCCAATCCGGCGCTGCGTCCGCCGCCGAGGCCTGTGTATGGATTGATGCCGCCGCCGGCCATCGCGCCCAATGGATTGCCGCCACCACCGCCCAGGCCGAGACCAGCCGCCACCGGATTACCTCCGGCCTGCGCGGCGGCAACGCCGTTCAGGATCGGCGCGAGTTCAGGCGCCGCCTGCGCCACGGCCGCGACATAGGCCTCGGGGCTCGACATCGCGCCTTGGATCGTATTCGCGAAGTTGAGCACGTCGAGAAGACTCGGACCAGAATCCTCCTGTGCCGCCTGCGCGGCGGCTTGCGCGCGTTCTTGGGCGAGGCGGGCCTGCTTGGCTTGCGTACGGTCGGCGAAGATCTTCAGCATGTTGTCGTCCATCGAACGGTAACTGACTTTCGTCTGTTGCTTGTTCGCGGCCGTGAACAATGAAGTCCACTCATTGTCCGCGCCCGACAGCATCCAGGTCGCGCCGTCCGGCTGCGTTTCTATACTCTCGCCGTTCGGCCCGCGTTTGAAGGTCGTTTGCACCTTGGTGCCGTTCGTATGGATTACCTCGGTCGCGATGCTGCGCGTTGCCGGGCTGTAAACCATGCGCCGTAGTGGGTTGGGCGTGGTGCCGATCTCATCCGCCCCCCAGAACTTGGCCAACAGCACTTCGCCGGGTGTTTCCCACTGATGGAACAAGGTCGCCGAGATCGCCGCGCAGAGCATGACTTACCGCGATCTCATGCAGAAACGCCGTGCCCGTCGCGAAGCGTCGCGCAAATGTCGCGTGACGAAATTTCGGCCAACACCTTCTTCCAAAACAGGATTCGGAAAGTGTCGCGTGTCGCAGGTGTCGCGTGAACGTGTGACAGTCGGCGATGCGGGCCGCCTAAGCCCGCTTTTTCGCCGTCGGCTTCGGTGTTGCGTCCAACGCCTGTTTCAGGAAGTGGCCCGTGTAGCTCTCTTTCACCTTCACCACGTCCTCGGGTGTCCCCGTGGCAACGATCCGGCCGCCGCCGGAACCGCCCTCCGGCCCGAGGTCAATGATCCAGTCTGCGGTCTTGATGACTTCGAGATTGTGCTCGATCACCACCACGCTGTTGCCCTGATCCACCAGGGTATGAACGACTTCCAATAATTTACGTACGTCTTCGAAGTGCAGACCTGTCGTCGGCTCATCGAGGATATAGAGCGTACGCCCTGTCGCGCGTTTGGAAAGTTCTTTCGCGAGTTTTACGCGCTGCGCTTCACCGCCGGAAAGGGTGGTGGCTTGCTGGCCGAGGTGGATGTAGCCGAGCCCCACCTTCTTCAGCAGTTCCATTTTCTCGCGGATGACCGGCACCGCCTTGAAGAAATCCACGGTCTCCTCAATAGTCATGTCGAGCACGTCGGCGATGCTTTTCCCCTTGAAATGCACTTCAAGCGTTTCGCGGTTGTAGCGCTTACCTTTGCAGACGTCGCAGGTCACGTACACATCCGGCAGGAAGTGCATCTCGATTTTGATGACGCCGTCGCCTTGGCAGGCTTCGCAACGCCCCCCTTTAACGTTGAAGCTGAAGCGCCCCGGCGCATAACCGCGCGCCTTGGCTTCGGGCAGTTCCGCGAACCACTCGCGGATTGGCGTGAACGCGCCGGTATAGGTCGCCGGGTTCGAGCGCGGCGTCCGGCCGATCGGCGATTGATCGATGTCGATCACCTTATCGAGCTGATTGATGCCTTCGATTTTGTCGTGCGGCCCCGGCAGGTCGCGTGCGCCGTAAAGTTCTTTCGCAAGGCCTTTATAAAGCGTCTCAAGGGTCAGCGAGCTCTTGCCCCCGCCCGATACCCCTGTGATGCAGGTAAGGATGCCCAGCGGGATATCCACCGTGACATTCTTCAGGTTATTGGCGCGGGCATTCTTGATGGTGAGCTTCTTACCATTGCCCTTGCGACGCTCCTGCGGCACGGGAATGTACTTTGTGCCGGTCAGATAGGCGCCGGTCAGGCTCTCGTTGTTCTTCATAATGTCGTCGGGCGAGCCCTCGGCCACCACTTGGCCGCCGTGCACGCCCGCGCCCGGGCCCATGTCGATCACATGGTCCGCCGTACGGATCGCATCCTCGTCGTGTTCGACGACGAGCACGGAGTTGCCGATATCGCGCAGGCGGCGAAGCGTCTCGAGCAAGCGGTTGTTGTCGCGCTGATGCAGGCCGATGGACGGCTCATCGAGCACGTATAACACGCCCGTCAGCCCAGATCCGATTTGCGATGCAAGGCGGATACGCTGGCTTTCACCTCCGGACAGCGTTCCGGAGTTTCGGGACAGCGTCAGGTAATCGAGCCCCACGTTGTTCAGGAAATGCAAACGATCGTCGATCTCGCGCAAGATACGACGGGCGATTTCCATCTGCTTGTTGGTTAGCTTCGTCTGCAGACCGCCGAACCACGCGCCGGCGTCGGCGATAGACATCTCCGAGACTTCCGCGATGTTCTTCGCGTTGATCTTCACCGCAAGGGCTTCCGGCTTCAGGCGCTTGCCGCCGCAAGCTTCGCACGGCTGGCTGGTCTGATAGCGCTCCAGTTCTTCACGCATCCAGCTGGAATCGGTTTCACGCCAGCGGCGTTGAAGGTTGTTGATCACGCCTTCGAACGGTTTGCGCGTTTCGTATTTGCGCACGTCGTCGGAGTATTTGATCGCTACTTCATCATCGCCGGTGCCGTACAGAACGGCGTTCTTCACCTTCGACGGCAACTTCTTCCAGGGCACGTCGACCTTGCAGCCGTAATGAGCCAGCACGCCCTTCAGCGCCATGAAATAGTAGGGCGATGGCACGGAGGAGGAAGACCAAGGCGCCACGGCGCCGTCTTCCACCGAAAGCTCTTCGTCCGGCACCACCAGCGCCGGATCGAACAACATCTTCACGCCGAGCCCGTCGCAAGTCGGGCAGGCGCCGAAGGGATTGTTGAAGGAGAAAAGGCGCGGTTCGATCTCTTCAATCGTGAAACCCGACACTGGGCAGGCGAATTTGGACGAGAAGACGGTGCGGCCTTCTTCACCTGGTTTGTCGGCGTTCTCGGCAAACGCAATGCCTTCAGCGAGCCCGAGCGCGGCTTCGAGAGAATCCGCTAGGCGGGACTGCACGCCGTTTTTCACGACAACGCGGTCCACGACGACTTCGATGTCGTGTTTGAGTTTTTTATTGAGGGTCGGAACTTCGCCGATCTCGTACAGCGTTCCGTCGACTTTAACGCGCTGGAAGCCCTTCTTCTGCAGCTCCTGCAGTTCCTTTTTGTACTCACCCTTGCGGCCGCGCACGATGGGGGCCAGCAGGTAGAGGCGCGTGCCGTCGCCCATCGCCATGATGCGGTCGACCATTTGCGAAACGGTCTGCGCTTCGATGGGAAGGCCGGTCGCCGGAGAATAGGGAACGCCGACGCGCGCCCACAGAAGGCGCATGTAATCGTGGATCTCCGTCACCGTGCCCACGGTCGAACGCGGATTGCGGCTCGTGGTTTTCTGTTCGATGGAGATCGCGGGCGACAGGCCCTCGATGGAATCCACGTCGGGCTTTTGCATCAACTCCAGGAACTGGCGCGCGTAAGCCGAAAGGGATTCGACGTAACGCCGCTGCCCTTCGGCGTAGATGGTGTCGAACGCAAGCGAGCTTTTGCCCGAGCCGGAAAGCCCGGTCACAACCACCAGCTTATTGCGAGGGATATCGACGTTGACGCCGCGCAGGTTATGTTCGCGCGCGCCGCGGACCTTGATGTCGGTAAGCATCTCGTGAACGATGTTCTTCTTCTTCGGGGAACGATCTGTATCTTTGGGCATGGTGTCCGAATACAAGGTTGGGAGCGAGACCCCATTCGCGCCTGTGGATAAGCGGGCAAGGGATCAAAGTTCTCGTTCTGTTCTGAGGCGGCTCTTGTTATTATGCGCAAAGCCGTTCAGCGGCAAGTGGCACTTCTGACGAGGTTTACGTGAGCTTCGACGACAACGACGACGGCCTGAACAACATCCGCCAACTGAATCCCAGGGTTCGCCTCATCGCGATCATCCCCGTCGTGCTGCTCGCCGTCGCGATGCTCGCCTTCATGTACGGCTGGCGCACCGAGGGGCGGAAATACACGACCGCACCGTGGCGTTCGCACGTCATCGCCGAGCACGACTTCCAGATCACGACGCCCGGTCTGCTGATGTCGATGTACACCAACATGAACTTCGACGGCGAACAGGTGACCGCGCAAAGCTACGTCGGATCCGACATGGGCAACGATTTCAGCGTTACCGTCGCGACCCGCCCCGAGGGCGATAAACGCAGCGTCGAGGCGATCGCCAAGGGGCTCGGCGGCGGCGCCACGAAACCGGTTCCGCGTTCCGACGGCACGACGGCCGTGGACACCGAGTTCGTCCTCGAAGGTCAGCGCAACGTCGTGCGTCTCATCTTCAAGGACCGTGTGCTGTACCAACTCATGGCTGTCGGTCCGCAGAAGACGTTCTCTGAACAGCAGGCCCAGCGCTTCTTCTCCTCGTTCAAACTGACGGCGCCCTAGGCCGGAAACGGCGTACATCCGCGCATTTTCCGCTCTTGCCAGAGGGGCGGGAAAAGGCTTAGATGTTCTTGTTATGTTTCCTTCGTGGATTTGCTGGTGCCGGTGGCCACGGGGACATTTTCCAAGGTTATAAGTTATTGGTTTTGTTATCGTTTTCGCGCGTTTAGCGCGGACTGTTTGGCGTTCGACCCCCCCCATATAGGTCGCCAGCCTGAAAGGTAAACCCAATGACCCGGATTCTCGTCGTTTTGCTCGCGATTCTGGCGCTTCCCGGTTGCTCCACTCTCCCGAAGGGTGTCGAGCATACGGCCCGCCAACAGGACTATTGGCACGGCTATGTGGATTGGGCCCGCGGCTTCGCCGTCGAGGCACCCGGTTCGTTTATGATAGCGCCCGCCAGCTACATCACCGCCGGCGTCATGCCGCCGCAGTCCTACACACTCGACCGGGGAACCTTGCGGTTCTCCGTGGTCGCGGTTCAGCGGCGCAAGTCCGATGAACGCAGCGCTTACGAGATCGCCAAGCAGAATGGCTTCGATCTTTATGAATGGGACCGGATCGACGGTAAGCTGCCGGTCTACCAGCGTCACGTTTATCTCGACGGGAAGATGTACCGCCAACGGTTGGTATTCGGCCCGCGCATGGTCTACGAACTGCTCGTATCAGGCCCGGCGGACGTCTTCCCGGACTTCGCCGCCCGGCGCTTTTTCGACTCGTTCGTCGTGATGGTAAAGACCTAAGTTACCCTGTAAGACTTTTCGAAAGCGTTCCCTACTCGGAGTAAGAAATGGCCGGCAGCGTCAACAAAGTCATCCTCATCGGCAATCTCGGGAAGGACCCCGAGGTCCGCACCATGCAGAACGGCGGCAAGGTCGCGAACCTTTCGCTGGCCACCTCTGAAAGCTGGAAAGACAAGTCGACGGGCGAACGTAAGGAAAAGACCGAATGGCACCGCGTGGTGATCTTTGGTCAACTCGCCGATATCGCCGAACGTTACCTCAAGAAGGGCTCCAAGGTTTATGTCTGCGGCTCGCTCCAGACGCGCAAATGGACCGATCAGCAGGGCCAGGAAAAGTACTCCACCGAAGTCGTACTGCAGGGCTTCAACTCCGAACTCACCATGCTCGATGGCAAGGGTGGCGGCGGTGGCGGCGGCGGCGGAATGGGCGATGACGGCGGTGGTTGGGATTCCGCTCCGCCGATGGACGCCCCGCGCGGCGGCTCGGGCGGCGGCAAGAAGGGTCCCGCCCGCGACGATATGGACGACGATATCCCGTTCTAGTCCGCACTATTACCAATGCAGCTTCTTTGGATCTCGCTGGTCGCATTCGTCGCAAGCTTACTTGCGGCCATTGGCGCCATGGATGACGCGCCGCTCGCCGCCGGCCTCATGGTTGGGGCGAGCTTCTATCTGATCGGCTTTACAGGCCTCGCCATCACGAGCGCTTTCGATGCGGGGCTGCGCGGTCGGAAAATCTTCGGCGCGGTGATGCTATTCCTCGGTTCGACCTCGGTAGCTTCGTCGCTGCTCATCACCGCCGTCAAGGTCTACGCGAAGTACTTCCCGGTCTAATCCAATCGCCCAATTAAAAGGGGCGCGCCCGTAAGCGCGCCCCCTTCAGGCGTCCCCCGACCCCTTATCAATCGTGATTATTCGGCGAGGCGTTGCTCACCTAACGCCTGTTGCGTGCCGGCGCCCGCCGACGGGCGGGCGAAAATGTACGGTGTTTCGCTCAGCATGCTTTCAGCGATCTCGACAGTTTCGGCTGTCGGATTCAGTTCCTTGGCCTTCCGATAGTCCGCCTTGGCCACGATGCGATTGCCCAGGACAGAGTGCGCGTTTCCGCGGTTCACGTACGCGCCCCAATCGCCGCCGTTGAGCGCGATGCTTTCGTTGCAAGCGCGCAGGGCATGTTCGGAGCGCCCGATCTGCGTCAGATGGATGCAAAGATGCGTGAGGCCTTCGGCGCGCTGCTCCGCGGTCAGGTTCGGCGTGCCGAGAAGTTCGCGCGTGGCCGCGAGGCCGGCGCGCCACTTTTCCGCAACGATCGCGCGGGCGCTTTTGTCGAGAAGGGCGCTGTAGCTGTCGGCTTTCGCAGCGCTCACGAAGGAGAGCGAAGCGAGTAGCGAGGAGGTGAGTACGAGAGCGAATTTCATGGCTACGTTCCTTATGTGGGTGACGATGTAGCCTCCCGAAGCCCGCTTAGGGTCTCAGGCGTTACCCCGGTCCACCAATGAAGTTTTTGCGTCGCAGCAATTACGGGATTGCGCTGCCGCGAAACGGGCGTAGAGTGGAGCATCCCCTCACGCAAACGCCCATGAAATCGATCTAAACTGTAGTTTAGACGCGTTTTTCTTAAACCGTGGCGGCGTCGTATTCGCGCTTCATACGCGCGACCAGATCTTCGACCGAGGGGACATCGTCAATGGTCCCCACGCCATGCCCCGCTGACCAGATATCACGCCAGGCTTTGAACTCATCGGGGCGCTCGTCGATGCCGAGATTGGCGCCTTCGCGTACGCCCGCCACGCGCGCGGGATCGAGTCCGCGCATTGTGATGGAGTGCTTAAGGTAGTTGGCCGGCACGCCGCTGAAATAGGGGGTGTAGATGATGTCGGCCATCGTGCTCTGGACGATCATCTCTTTGTACTGATCGTCGGCCGAGGCTTCCTTTGTCGCGATGAACCGGGTGCCCATGTAGCCAAGATCGGCGCCCATCAACTGAGCAGCCTTGAGTTGGGCCCCGTTCGACAGCGAACCGGAAAGCAGGATCGTACCGGCGAAAATCCGGCGCACTTCCGCCACCAAGGCAAACGGGGACATGGTGCCGGCGTGTCCGCCGGCCCCGGCGCTCACCAGGATGAGGCCGTCCACGCCGGCTTGAATGGCTTTCTGGGCATGACGGAGCGTTGTGACGTCATGAAACACGATCCCGCCATAGCCATGGATATGATTGACGATCTCGGAAGGATCGCCCACCGAGGTGATGACGAACGGAACCTTGTGTTTGACGACCAGCGCGATGTCCTGCTCAAGGCGCGTGTTGGTCCGGTGCACGATAAGGTTGGCGCCGTATGGCGCAGCCTTTGGATCGTTCTTGATGGCGTCCGCGATCTCGGTCAGCCAGGCGTCAAGCTGTTCGATCGGCCGGGCGTTCAAAGTGGGGAAGGAGCCGGGCACGCCGGCTTTGCACTGGGCGATCACCAGCGACGGCCGTGAAACCAAGAACATCGGCGCGCCGACAACGGGCACGCGCAAACGATTACGAAACAGCTCCGGCAACGCCATTGGAAATTCCCTCCGCGAACGCCGTTCGTATCATGGCTCGCACGAATGGCAAAAAGCCCGCGCCTCGCGTGTAATACTGCATTGCAGCAATGTTTGGCCAATTGAGCTTCCCCGCCGAGGCGTTCACGACCACCGGAAAACACCCATTTTTATCCACAGCGCTGGGTCAGCGGGCATACCAGGGCTCGAGTCGCGCGTCCTGCGGCAAGCCCGGCGCATATGCCTCAACGGCGGGCCGTCGCGCCGCTCTCTTGGTTCGGGTAGGAGTATCAAAAAGAGCCCCCAAAACAGGCGTAAATCCTGTCTCATGAGCGGCCGCTCAGCCCTCAGGCGGCCCGGCACGCCGGCGTTGTATGGGACTAGCGCGATCTGCTAGATTTTGTGGGTCCAATCCGTCCCGCTCCGGGCGGTAAGAATGTCCAAAATCATAGGCCTTCAGAACATTCAGTGTTCGGCTTGTGCGATGCAACAAACAGGCCGGAGCCGAGACGTATTTTGTGTGAATTTTAGCGAGTGAGCCGGTGACCGAAACCACGAAACCGACGCCCTTGGATATTACGCCCGTCACCATCGAAGACGAGATGCGCCGCAGCTATCTCGATTACGCCATGAGCGTAATCGTCAGCCGCGCGCTGCCCGATGTGCGTGACGGCCTGAAGCCCGTTCACCGGCGCATCCTCTACGGCATGAAGGAAGCGGGGTACGAGTACAACAAGCCCTTCCGCAAGTCCGCGCGCATCGTCGGGGACGTCATGGGTAAGTACCACCCCCATGGCGACCAATCGATCTACGACGCGATGGTCCGCATGGCGCAGGATTTCTCGATGCGCGTGCCGCTCATCGACGGGCAGGGGAACTTCGGTTCCATGGACGGCGATGCTCCGGCGGCGATGCGTTACACCGAATCCCGCCTGGCCAAACCGGCGCACTCGCTGCTCGACGATATCGACAAGGACACCGTCGATTTCCAGCCGAACTACGACGAAAGCGAACGCGAACCCGTCGTCATTCCGGCGCGCTTCCCGAACCTGCTCGTCAATGGCGCCGGCGGTATCGCCGTCGGGATGGCGACCAACATTCCGCCGCATAACCTCAGCGAAATCGTCGACGCTACCTGTGCGCTGATCGACGATCCGTCCACCACCGACGAACGTCTGATGGAAATCGTCCCGGGTCCCGACTTCCCGACCGGCGGCATCATTCTCGGGCACGCGGGCAGCCGTGCGGCGATGATGACGGGGCGCGGCTCCGTCGTCATGCGCGGGCGTTGTGAGATCGAGGAAGTCGGTAAGGACAAGCAGGCGATCATCATCACCGAGATCCCGTATCAGGTGAACAAGTCGGCGATGATCGAGAAGATGGCCGAGCTGGTGCGTGATAAGCGCATCGAGGGCATCGGCGATCTGCGTGATGAGTCCGACCGCCGCGGCGTGCGCGTGGTCGTGGAAGTGAAGCGTGACGCCGTCGCCGACGTCGTTCTGAATCAGCTCTACAAATTTACGCCGCTGCAAACCAGCTTCGGCGTCAACATGCTGGCCATCAATAACGGCCGTCCGGAATTGATGAACCTGCGCCAGATCCTCCTGGCCTTCATCGCGTTCCGCGAAGAAGTCATTCGCCGGCGCACGGTGTTCGAATTGAACCAGGCCCGCAACCGTGCGCATACCTTGGTCGGCCTCGCGATTGCGGTTGCGAACCTCGACGAGGTGATCCGCCTGATCCGCGCCGCGCCGGATCCAAACGTCGCGCGCGAGCAGCTGATGGCCCGCGATTGGCCCGCTGTCGACGTCGAGCCGCTCGTCGAACTCATCGATGAACCCGGCCGCAAGGTCGTCGATGGCGTGTACAAGCTGTCGGAAGAGCAGGCCAAGGCGATCCTCGATCTGCGCCTGCACCGCCTCACCGGCCTCGAGCGCGACAAGATCCACGCCGAACTGAAAGAACTTGGCGGCTCGATCGCCAACTATCTCGACATCCTGCGCAGCCGCGAGCGTCTGTATCAGATCATGCGCGATGAGCTGCAGGAGATGAAGTCCGAGTATGGCACGCCGCGCCGCACGACGATTGAAGAGCTGGAATTCGAGACCGACATCGAAGATCTGATCCAGCGCGAAGACATGGTGGTCACCGTCACCAATACGGGCTGGATCAAGCGCGTTCCGCTCTCGACCTACCGCGCACAGCGCCGCGGCGGCAAAGGCCGCGCCGGCATGGCGACGAAGGAAGAGGATTTCGTTCAGGCGCTGTATATCGTCAACACGCACACGCCAGTTCTGTTCTTCTCGACCCTTGGCATGGTCTACAAGCTGAAGGTCTACAAGCTCCCGGTGGGCACGCCGCAAAGCCGTGGCAAAGCAATGATCAATCTTCTGCCGCTGAAGGATGGCGAAACCATCTCGACCGTGATGCCGATGCCGGAAGACGAAAGCACGTGGGATCAGCTCAACGTCATGTTCGCGACGTCGGGCGGAACGGTACGCCGTAACGATCTGTCCGACTTCGTCAGCATTAACCGCAGCGGCAAGATCGCGATGAAGCTCGAAGAGAGCGGCGATCGTCTGATTGGCGTCGACACCTGTAACGACCAGAACGATGTGCTGCTGTCCACGCGCCAGGGCAAGTGCATCCGCTTTGAAGTCTCGGACGTGCGCGTGTTCCAAAGCCGTTCGTCGGTCGGGGTCCGTGGGATCAAGCTTGCGGAAGGCGATGAGGTTATCTCCATGTCCATCCTCAAGCATGTGGATTTCGACACGGAAAGCCGCGATGCCTACCTTCGCATGGCCAAGAAACTCCGGGGCGCCGACGAAGCTGAGGAAAACGGTGCTGATGACGCCGCCGAGACGGCGAGTTCGTCCAAAGTCCTCACGGACGATGAGTTCAAGCGTTTCAGCGCGGCGGAGGAGTTCATCCTCACAGCCACCCGTAACGGCTTCGGAAAACGCACATCGGCCTACGAGTACCGGATCACGGGGCGCGGCGGGCAAGGCATCGTATCCATCGCCACGACGAAGCGTAACGGCGATGTCAGTGCATCATTCCCTGTGGCCGATACCGACCAGGTGATGATGATCACGGACGCCGGACGTCTGATCCGCATTCCCGTCGCCGACATTCGTGTGGCAGGCCGTTCCACCCAGGGGGTGACCCTGTTTGCGACCGGCGAAGATGAACATGTGACGTCGGTGGCCCACCTGCCGCTCGAAGAAGGCGCCAGTGAAAATGGCGTTGAAAGCGGCGGCGAAAACGGTGGTGAAGAACAGGTCGCGGAAAGCGTATAGTCGGTCGACACATAGTTCGCGGTGCGAGGGGGATACAGCATGGCGAAGAAGCAGTCGCGCGGGCCTGGACTTGCGGAGAAAGGCGGCCGCCTCCGGATCGGCGTCTATCCCGGCACTTTTGATCCGGTCACCAACGGGCATCTGGACATCATCAGCCGCGCGGCGCGGCTCGTTGACCGGCTGATCGTTGCCGTTGCGGTCAATGCCGGGAAGGGGCCGCTGTTTTCGCTCAAAGAACGGGTCGAGATGTGCCGCAGCGAAGTCGAAAGCCTCAAGCTCAACGGCATGCAGGTGGAGGTCGTACCTTTCGATACTCTGCTCATGGATTTCGTGACCAACATGGGCGCTAATCTCATCGTCCGTGGCTTGCGCGCGGTGTCGGACTTTGAATACGAGTTCCAGATGGCGGGCATGAACACCCGCATCAATGCGAATGTCGAAACGGTCTTCCTGATGGCGTCTGAAAATCACCAGTTCATCGCCTCGCGGCTGGTCAAGGAAGTCGCCCGATTGGGGGGAGATATTTCGACCTTCGTGCCGAAGGGCGTGCACAGCCGCGTTCGCCGGAAATATAAGCTTTCCTAATGCCTTAGCAGCTTTGACGCTTTCGTTTTTCGCGCCCTGATCCCTTGTGTCGGGGCGAGGGGGCGGTTATGACTTGCCGTCCTTTCGAGGAGACATCGCCCCGTGTTTCAGTTCCGTTTTTCTGCTGTCGTCGCGTTTGCCGTCGCGCTTTTCCTGAGCGTTGCATTCAGCGCAGCGTCCTTTGCCCAATCTCCGCCGCCCGCTAAGGCGAAGCCGCCCGCGGTAGCTCCGCTTGCGCCGCCGAAGGCGAAACCAAGCCCGACCGGCCAACCCGCTTCACAAGCGCCCGCCGCCAAACCGGCCCCGGCGCCAGCCGCACCTGTCCAACCGAAGGAGCCTGTTAAATTGGACCCCGAATTCACGCTTTATATGGATCTCGAATACGGCCGCGTCGTGATTAAGATGCGGCCCGACCTCGCGCCAGTCCACGTCGCGCGCGTCAAGGAACTCGTGCGTCAGGGCTTCTATGACGGCATCGTCTTTCACCGCGTGATTGACGGCTTCATGGCGCAGACCGGCGATCCGAAGGGTGATGGCACTGGCGGCTCGGGCAAGAACATCCAGGCCGAGTTCAACAAGGAAAGCCACGTGCGCGGCTCCGTCTCCATGGCCCGCGCGGCGAACATCAACAGCGCCGACAGCCAGTTCTTCATTGTGCTGGAAGACAGCACGCACCTCGACGGCAACTACACGCTTTGGGGACAAGTCGTCTCCGGCATGGAGTTTGTCGATAAGATCCGCAAAGGCGATCCGAGCGCGAACGGTCGTGTGCCGTATCCGGACCGCATTGTCCGCATGCAGGTCGCCATCGACGCCGACAAGGCAAAGAAGAAGTAGAAAGACTAGCGGCGGTCTTTGACCGCTGCGCTCCACACGTCTTCGATTTCACGAATGGAAGCCCAGTCCGCGAAAAGCGTGGATTGGGCTTCTTCTATTTGGCCGCGGACCTCAGCGCGGAAGGCGCTCTCGTGAACGAGCCGTGCGGCGGTCTGCACATAGTCGTCCATGGAATTAACGACCGGCGCGGCCACCTTCATACGGCGGTAGAAAGCAAGCGTATGGCGGCCGCGCATGAACGCGCCCGGCATGTGAACAACGGGCGTTCCCAACGCCAACGTCTCCAGTGATGTTTTACCGCCCGACCACTGCGGGACGTCGAGAGCTACGTCGGCGGACTTCACCAGCCTAAGGAAACCGGCTTTTGTGGTGCGCGGGAGAATGTGCAGACGGTTCATGTTCGCGCCGACCGTTTCCGCCATGCGGGCACGGAAAAGACGGTCCGCTTGCGCTCCTAGACTGACAAAGTAGATGTGGCCGTCACGGTCATCTTCGAGCAGCTTGGCAGCTACGGCGTCGAAGTCCGGATGAGCTTTGTAGAGGCTCTGACTGCACACGTAGGCGGGCGCCGCTGAGAGGCCCGCGCTTACGCGGTCGGCGCTTGTCGCATTTGGAGGCTCGGCGGCGAATGATAGGCCGCGTAGCCGAACAAGATTTTCGGTGTAGTGCGCCTGCGCGTCTTCCGGCTCCATGTCTCCGACCGACAGGAAGTGATCGATCGTGGAGAGGCCCGTCGTGATGGGATGCCCCCACGCCGCGGTCTGAACGGTCGCAAGCCGTGCGAATGCCAGGAAGTAGGCCATGTGATCCATACCGACTTCCGGATAATGGAGCACGTCGAGCTGAGCGTCCGCCAGCATCTGGCGTGCCGCCGTCAGGTCATTGGGCAGGTCGACGCACGGCGCGGCGTCTAGAAAACGGGCGGTGCCCGGATCCTGCTGTGCATGCGGGGTGCGAAACAGCGTGAGGTCAAAGCGAGATCTATCAAGGCCCGAGATCAGGCCAAATGCCAGGTAGCCGACCGTGTGATACGAGAAATAGTTTGAGACGATACCCACCCGCAGTTTCCCGGGCGGGCGACGGCCGATGTGCGTGGCTGTGAATGAGAGCGCTGGGCAGGCCGCGCGGTAATAGGCGCTCAGCGATTCCTGAAGCGCACGATCGTTCCCCGCTTGGTACCCCAGGAAAAAGTTAGGTCCCAAGCCAGCAGCGAGAGGATCGGGGATCGCGACCTCGGGGCCGGCGGCCAGCATCGCCGCATATGCCGTCCGGCTTTCTTCTATTTCCGCGATGGCGCGGGGAATGACCGGCTGTGTAAATGCGGCTTTGAAGCGCAAGATCGCGGCGCGGGTTTGGTCGGGGTCACGGGCCGCGGATTCGCGAAGAAGCGTGCGCGCGTCCTGCACCTTGCCGCTTAGCCGCCAGAGGTTGGACAACCCGTCGATTACGGCGTGGTTGGCGGGGTCGATTTTCAGGGCCGCCAGAAATTCCCGCTCCGCCGCGGCGTAATCCATGAGCTGGAGCAGAATCTGGCCCGCTTTCAGGCGGGGACCGGCGTTGAGGGGGGTAAGCCCGGCGAGGCGCTGGCAAATTTTAAGGACATGCCCTTTTTCGCCGGCTTGGTCGTAAATGTCGGCAAGAATCTGAAGAAGGCCGATGTCGTCTGGCGCGGTCGCCAGCGCCCCTCCGGCGCATTGCAGGGCTCCGGCGACATCACCCGCCGCGAGCAGATTCGCCGCTCTATCGCGCTGTTCTTCAATGGATTGCATGGACCGCAAGCGTGCCCGTGAGATGCCGGACGGTAAGGGGCATCTTTACGGCTTAGATCGCGGTCCGGCAATCGCTGCCGGACTTCTTGACCGGGGGAGGGGCCGCCCCTATGGTGCGGCCCTCTCGCGGTCGGGTCCGTAGCTCAGCGGTAGAGCATCGCACTTTTAATGCGGTGGTCGATGGTTCGAATCCATCCGGACTCACCAACTTCCTATACAACCAGCCGGCGATAAAGGTGCCAGGTCGCGTGACCGAGCACCGGTACGCAGACGGCTAGTCCGACCAGGAAGGGGATTGCCCCGATTATAAGCGCGAGGGCGACCAGAAATCCCCAAACGGCCAGGATGATCGGGTTAGTTTGCACAGCCCGGACTGATGTCATGATCGCGGTGCCGATCCCGACGTGACGATCCAGCAACAACGGGAACGACACGACGCTGATGCAAAGTGCTGTGACGGCGAAGAAAAGTCCAACCGCGTTGCCGACCGCGATCAATGCCCAGCCGCGCGGCGTAGAGAACAACTGGGCCATGAACTCTTGCGCAGAACGCGGTGCGACCGTTCGCCACGGATCCCCAAGAGTCATGTCGTAGATCGTTGCCGCCGTCGTCAGCCAGAAAAGGAAAAGGACGAGCAGGACTCCGCCCAGCATGAGGATTTCGCGGGCGGCCGGATTTCGCAGGAAATTACCGGCGCCGGAGCTCGATATGTCCTCCCCGCGCTCACGCCTACGGCTGATTTCGCACATCGCGATGGTCAGGAATGGTCCGATCAACAGCGAGCCTGAGATCACGGGGAAGGCGAGCGGAAGAAGGTCGTAATTGAAGACCACCAGGAAAGCTCCAAGGGTCATCAGTGGATAAATCAGCCCTAGGAAATAGAGGTGTGTCGGCTTGGCCGAGAAGTCCCCGATCCCTTCGTGAATCGCTTCCGTGATATCCCGCAGCCCGATTTTCCGGACCGCAGGCTGAGCCGGCGTAACATGTGTGGTGTGCAAAGAAGACAGTGCCATGGACCCTCCGGTTGGAAAAAAGCAGAGGAAAATGACGTCGATCTGAGCGTGAGAATTATACGCCCTAAAAACCGTCGCGGCGGTGCGAAATCTCCTTCGCAAATGCACCAAGACCGTTTGGATGTATGGGTTTTTTCGATGGTTGAATTTAGATAATTGAGTTTTGGTCAAGGCTGCGGTTTATTGACGCCCCACGGTCTTGGGGAGACCGCTTCTCACCGTACCGTATATGTGCTCTTGCGGCCTGGAGCTGGCAGGCGCGAAGCGTTGGCTTCGTGCGAAACGCCGTCCCAAAAAGGTACGCGAGCGCGAGTTATCGGAAGAGTTGCCTATGAGCTTGCCGGCCAAACAAGGCCTTTATGATCCGCTTAACGAGCACGACAGCTGCGGCGTCGGCTTTGTCGTGCACTACAAAGGCAAAAAGTCCCACGACATCGTTCGGCAGGGATTGCAAATTCTATTGAATCTTGAGCACCGCGGCGCCGTTGGCGCCGATCCGCTCGCCGGCGATGGCGCGGGGCTTCTTATTCAGACACCCGATGCGTTGCTGCGCGACGAATTCGCGAAGCAAAAAGTCACACTGCCTCAGCCGGGAGATTACGGCGTCGGCATGATTTTTCTTCCCAAGGATAAGGCTGTCGCTCAGCACTACATCGCCCTGCTGGAAAAAGCGGTCACCGATGAAGGGCAGAAAGTTTTGGGCTGGCGTGACGTGCCGGTCGACACCTCGCCGTTGGGAGAGACCCTAAAAGCTTGCGAGCCGTGGATCCGCCAGTTGCTGGTGGCGCGCGGGGCCAATACCCCCGTCGGCGACGCTTTCGAACGCAAATTGTTCGTCATTCGCAAGCAGGTGGAAAGCTTCATTCCGGGCTGCGCGTTTGAGTGCAAAAGCGACTTCTACATCCCGAGCTTTTCCGCGCGCACGCTTGTCTACAAAGGCATGTTCCTCGCGCCGCAGCTCGACAAGTATTATCGGGACCTCAGCGATCCCCGCCTGACTTCGGCGTTAGCGCTGGTCCACCAGCGCTTCTCCACGAACACCTTTCCGTCTTGGCGCCTGGCGCATCCGTATCGCATGGTTTGCCATAACGGCGAGATCAACACTGTGCGCGGCAACATCAACTGGATGACCGCGCGCAAACACAGCATCAAATCCGCCATCCTCGGCGATGACATGGAAAAGTTGTGGCCGCTGATCGCGCCAGGTCAGTCGGATACGGCGAGCCTCGACAACGCGCTGGAACTTCTGGTGATGGGCGGCTATTCGCTCGCCCACGCGGTCATGATGCTGATCCCTGAAGCGTGGGCCGGCAATCCGTTGATGGATGAGAATCGCCGCGCCTTCTACGAGTACCATGCCGGCCTCATGGAGCCCTGGGACGGGCCCGCCGCGCTGGCGTTCACGGATGGCCGCCAGATCGGCGCCACCCTCGATCGCAACGGTTTGCGCCCAGCGCGCTACATCGTTACCAGCGACGACATCGTGGTGATGTCGTCGGAAGCCGGCGTTCTCGATATTCCTGAGCACAAAATCATCAAGAAATGGCGCCTGCAGCCGGGCAAGATGTTCCTGATCGACTTGGAGCAGGGACGCATCATCGACGATGCGGATTTGAAGACGGAACTCGCGAACGCGAAGCCCTACAAGGCTTGGTTGGAAAAAACACAATTCGTCCTCGAGGACCTGCCAGGTAGCGTCCCGACTGATGAACATAAGACGCGTGAGGCGTTGCTCGACCGGCAACAGGCCTTCGGCTATACGCAAGAAGACCTGTCACGGTTCCTGGAGCCTATTGCTCACAAGGGTGAAGACCCCGTCGGGTCGATGGGTACGGACACGGCGATCTCGGTTCTCTCGCGCCGCTCTAAACTGCTCTACACGTACTTCAAACAGTGTTTTGCCCAAGTCACCAACCCGCCGATCGACGCGATCCGCGAAGAACTGGTGATGTCCTTGGTGTCGCACGTAGGCCCTAAGCCGAACCTGCTCGGTTTTGATACCGAAGGGAGCCATCTGCGCCTTGAAGTGCGCCAGCCCATTCTAACCGATCAAGACCTGACCAAGATCCGTCATCTGGGCGATCTCGTGGGCGAGACGTTCAAAACGCGCACATTGGATTTGACGTACCCCGTTGCTCAGGGCGCCGACGGGATGGAGCCTGCCCTCAGTCAACTGTGTGCGGACGCCGAAGACGCCGTGCTCAAGGGCTATAATATCTTGATCCTTTCCGATCGCGCCGTGGATCGGGACCGCGTTGCGATTCCGGCGCTGCTCGCGACCGCCGCCGTTCATCATCATTTGATCCGCAAAGGTCTTCGCACAGAGACGGGGCTGGTGATCGAGACAGGCGAAGCGCGGGAAGTCCATCACTTCTGCACGTTGGGTGGATACGGCGCCGAAGCCATCAACCCGTACTTGGCTTTTGAGACGCTCAACTCCATGCGCGGCGATGAGCTGCCGCTGGAGTACTCCGAAGAGAAGCTCCGGAATCAGTACATCAAGGCCATGAGCAAAGGGATCATGAAGGTGATGTCCAAGATGGGCATCTCGACCTTCCAATCCTATTGCGGCGCACAGATTTTCGACGCCGTGGGATTACACTCGGACTTCGTCGAGAAGTATTTCACCGGGACAGGCACGCAAATTGAGGGTGTGGGCCTGGCCGAGGTTGCGCGTGAGACCGTCGAACGCCACTCCCTGGCCTTTAGCGAGGCTTTGCATTTGCGCGATGCGTTAGATCCGGGCGGTGAGTATCAATACCGTCTGCGCGGCGAAAATCACATGTGGACGCCCGATACCATCGCCAAGCTGCAGCATGCCGCGCGCGGCAATAGCCGGGACGTTTACAAGGAATTCGCGCAGCTCATCAACGATCAGTCCGAACGATTGATGACCTTGCGCGGGCTCTTTGATCTTAAGAAAGCGCCGGTGCCGGTCTCGCTCGACGAAGTTGAGCCAGCCAAGGACATCGTAAAGCGCTTCGCGACCGGCGCAATGTCGTTCGGTTCGATCAGCCGCGAAGCTCATACCACCCTGGCCGTGGCGATGAACCGGATTGGCGCGCGCTCGAACACGGGAGAGGGCGGCGAGGAGCCGGATCGCTTCAAGCCGCTGCCGAACGGAGATTCCATGCGTTCCGCCATCAAGCAGGTGGCTTCCGGGCGCTTTGGAGTCACCATCGAGTATCTGGTCAACGCCGACGACATCCAAATCAAGATGGCGCAGGGCGCGAAACCGGGCGAGGGCGGGCAGCTGCCGGGTGATAAGGTCAACGGCGCCATCGCCAAGGTGCGTCATTCGACTCCTGGCGTAGGCTTGATCTCACCGCCGCCCCATCATGATATCTATTCGATCGAAGACCTGGCGCAACTCATACACGACCTTAAGAACGCCAATTCAGGGGCGCGTATCAGCGTTAAATTAGTGTCCGAGATCGGCGTGGGGACTGTCGCGGCCGGTGTCGCAAAGGCCCGTGCGGATCACGTCACGATCTCCGGCTTTGAGGGCGGCACGGGCGCATCACCGCTCACATCGTTAACGCACGCAGGTTCGCCGTGGGAAATCGGCCTTGCTGAAACTCATCAGACACTGGTGCTTAACAATCTGCGCGGGCGCATCGCGGTTCAGGTTGATGGTGGGCTCCGGACGGGGCGCGACGTCGTGATCGGTGCGCTGCTTGGCGCTGATGAGTTTGGATTTGCGACTGCGCCGCTCATCACGCTGGGCTGCATCATGATGCGCAAGTGCCATCTAAACACGTGCCCGGTCGGCGTTGCCACGCAAGACCCAGTCTTGCGCGCGCGTTTCACCGGGGTGCCGGAACATGTCGTGAATTACTTCTTCCTGTTGGCCGAAGAAGCGCGCGAGATCATGGCAAGCCTCGGCATCCGCAAGTTCGAAGATCTCATCGGGCGAATGGACTTGATCGATACCCGCCGTGCGGTCGGTCACTATAAGGCCAACGGCCTCGATTTCTCGAAACTGTTGTATCGCGCGCCGGTCGGCAATGGTGTCCATGTCCGCTGCGTTGAAACGCAGGATCACCAATTGGATCGTGCGCTCGATCACGCATTGATAGCTAACGCCAAACTCGCGCTCGAAACCGGACAATCGGTGCAATTCGAGATGCCGATACGTAACGTCAACCGTACCGTCGGCACGATGCTGTCGAGCGAAGTGGCGAAGCGGTATGGGCAAGCTGGACTGCCGGAAGACACGATTTCCATCCGCTTCACCGGGATCGCTGGACAAAGCTTTGGCGCGTTCCTGGCGCGCGGCATCTCCCTCGAACTCGTCGGAGCCGGGAACGACTATGTCGGCAAAGGATTATCTGGTGGACGTATCGCCGTTTATCCGCCGAAGGAATGTCCCGCCGCGCCATCGGAGAACATAGTCATCGGCAACACCGTGATGTACGGCGCTATCGAGGGCGAATGCTATTTCTCCGGCGTAGCCGGCGAGCGCTTCGCCGTCCGCAACTCAGGCGCTTATGCTGTCGTCGAAGGTGTTGGCGACCACGGTTGCGAATATATGACGGGCGGTGTGGTTGCTGTTCTGGGCATGACCGGACGTAATTTCGCCGCCGGCATGTCGGGCGGGATCGCCTACGTCCTCGATGAAGATGGTTCGTTCCGCCAGCGCTGCAATATGGCGATGGTCGACCTCGAGGACGTAAAGCCTGAGCCTCTCGTGAGCAGCGAGGACGGCAATTTCCGGCAACTCATGCTCAACCACTTAGAGCAGGATGCGCCGCGTCTGCGCGCGCTCATCGAACGCCATCTTCACTATACCAACAGCGCTCGGGCCGCTGGAATATTGGCGAACTGGGACGCTTATCTGCCGAAGTTCGTGAAAGTGATGCCCATCGACTACAGCAAATCCCTCAAGATCCTGGCCGCCTCGCGTCATCAGGAACTCGATGGCGAGAGGACGTTTAAAATCCATGGGTAAGCCAACCGGATTTCTTGAAGTAGGCCGGCAAGATCGTTCTTACGATAAGGTCTCCGCGCGCGTCACATCCTGGAAGGAGTTCGTTCACGACCTTCCCGACGAAGTGATGAAGAAGCAGGGTGGGCGCTGCATGGATTGCGGCATTCCCTTCTGCCACAACGGCTGTCCGGTCAATAATCTGATCCCGGACTGGAACGATCTTGTTTACAAAAACAAGTGGCACGAAGCGCTATCGACGCTGCACTCGACAAACAATTTTCCAGAATTTACCGGCCGTATTTGTCCGGCGCCATGTGAAGCGGCCTGCACGCTGAACATCAACGATGACCCAGTCACGATCAAAAGCATCGAATGCGCGATTGTCGATCGCGGATGGACCGAGGGTTGGATTGTGCCTCTGCCATCTAAGCGCAAGACTGGCAAAAAAGTCGCGGTGATTGGCTCCGGACCGGCCGGCATGGCCGCGGCGCAGCAGCTTACGCGCGTCGGGCATGACGTCACGTTGTTCGAGAAGGACGATCGGATTGGCGGCCTTCTGCGCTATGGCATTCCGGACTTCAAGATGGAGAAGCATCTCATCGACCGCCGCATCGCGCAGATGACGGCCGAAGGCGTGACATTCAAACCGAATTGCCATGTCGGCAAGGATGTGAATGCTGACGCCCTACTCAAAGATTTCGACGCCGTTATTCTGACCGGTGGAGCACAGGTGCCGCGCGATTTGCCGGTACCCGGACGCGAACTGGAGGGTATTCACTTCGCGATGGAATTCCTGGGTCAGAACAATAAGCGTGTCGCTGGCGATGCCATCCCGGCCGACGAAGCCATCACGGCGACCGACAAACACGTTGTTGTCATCGGCGGGGGCGATACGGGCTCAGACTGTATTGGAACGTCGATCCGCCAAGGCGCGGCATCCGTCACTCAGCTCGAAATCATGCCCCGTCCACCGGAGCACGAAAACAAACCGATGGTATGGCCATACTGGCCTTTGAAGCTTCGCACATCTTCCAGTCAGGAGGAGGGATGCGAGCGGGAATTCGCCGTCGCTACGAAGGCGTTTATCGGCGAGGGCGGCAAGGTCAAGCGCCAGCAAATTGTCCATCTTGCGCAAGGTCAGGAAGTTCCTGGCAGTGCTCAGAACCTGCCCGCCGACCTCGTTCTTCTCGCGATGGGCTTTGTCCATCCAATCCACACAGGATTGCTCAAGGACTTAGGTGTCGCGCTCGACGCGCGGGGCAACGTGCAGGCTGATACGCTTAAGTATCAAACCTCGGTGCCTAAAGTGTTCACGGCGGGCGATATGCGCCGTGGGCAAAGCCTTGTGGTGTGGGCGATCCGCGAAGGACGCCAAGCCGCGCGCGCAGTCGATGAGTTCCTCATGGGAGCCAGCGATCTACCGCGTTAAAGCCTTACCAGCGATACGTCAGTCCCGCCGAGAGCGTACGGCCGGCCAAAAGATCGTTGGCGGTCATCCGCCCCGCCACGTACCCCTCCAATCCGGGCGTGACCGTAACCGCGAGTCCAGCTTCCGCATCGACAGCAAAGCGTCGCCGAGCATCACCATAAAGCTCGAAACCGCTGTTTGGGACGCCGATAAGGCTGGCGGAAATCCGGGGCATACGCTGCAGCAACTCGACTGACAACGATACGTCGCCATAGGGACGAACACGTCCGATTGCGGCGCTTAAGCCGGCGCCCAGACGCGCGCGCAACGCGTTCAAAGCATCAGATGTAGTCAGCACGGCAAGAGTCCGTCCCTCGTCAATCGCGCCGAGGCCGACGCGGTGATAAGCAGCGCCGGCATGAGGCGACAGAATCACGGACCCTAACGCCTTTTCATAGGAGCCTTCGAGGCTGACTGACCAAAGATCGCTATGCGCGTTGGAGGCTATTTCATGGGGAGCGACGCTGAGCATGCGCCGCATCTCGGGCGATCCACGTCCATAAGCGATAGCTGCGGCGACGCCGAAGTCACCCAAGGTCGTGCCTGCCGTTAGGGCGAGCAGCGATGCGTCAAGCGAAGCGGTGGTCGTGCCGCGTCCGAAATCGCCGTCGGCTCGTGCGGCGGCGATGCCGAACCACGTTTGACCGAACGCCATGTCCAGACCCGCGATGAGGCCGTGGACGTCAAAATCTGCGGCAGACGCTGCGCCGCGTGACCGGCTGGCCGAAGAAAAACCATGCGCCCACGCTATATGCCCCCTGGAGTCTTTTACGGGAGGGCGGCGCTCCAGGCCCTGGGCAAGGCGTTCGAGGGTGAGGAGACCGAGGTTTTGAACGCCGCCGGGTGCTTCCGCGGTGAAATCGGCGAGAAGCGCCGTAGCTGCGTCCGGCGTGGAAAATTCCAACCGCTCCAAGGTTGCCGACAGCGCCGTAGGCGGCGAGGCATGCAATCGATCGAAGAGCCGCCCGACGGACTGCTGGCCGGGGGTCACGCCGGCGACGCTGTAGGATAACCGATCAATCTCCACAGCCACCCCACCGGAGGCGCCTGTCACCAATCCTGCCTTTACGAATGCGAGTTCAGGGGCGGCCAACGTAAATTGCCCCGTACTGGAAAGCGATCCTGACAGCGGGGCGATCACATCAAATCGCTGCCCGTCACGGAACGCCGTGCCCTCATAGATCAGTGCAAGTGTGCCGGCCAAGTTGGCCGTACCGCCGACAAAGAGCCTGTCGGACGAGCCGTCCGGCGAAATACGGATCGCAAGCGTACCGTTTGCGAACTGGTGGAAAGCTCCGGAGATCGTCAACGCGCCTTTCGCGTTTTGAGTGCCGGGCGCGATGGTGCCGCTGTTGGTGACGAGGCCGTTGATTGTACCGGCGCCGCGCAGCAGGCCGGTATTGCCCGTCGCGGCCGAGGTCAGACGCACGCCGGGATTTATCACGATGCCACCGCCCGCGAAGATGTTGACCTGATCGCGTATCATGAGGTCGCGCGCCAGGACCAAGTTCCCGCTGCCACTTTTTGAGAGTATCTCGGCATTCAGCACCGGTGCGGCAAACGTGCCGTCACCTTGGAAGATGATCAGATCGTCACCGGTTCCTAAATCGACCATTCCATTGATGATTGATCCTGCGCGGTAAGTAACCACGTCATTGCCGCCGGCGAGCAGCACGTCTCCTGTTATCGTGCCGCCGTTATCGAGGGTGACTTGAGCCTCCATACTCCGTAAGGCCGGAAGGCCGTCACGACCGGTGATGATACCCGTGTTGGCGATTTCTGCGGGCGAGGGGCCAGCGACGAAAATCGCCGCACCGTTGAGCTGCAGCGTGCCGTCGATATTCCTTGCGGGGGATGCTTCTATCCGCCCAGCATTGGCAACGGCCGCTGTTTGGGGATCTTCAAGGCGTACACCTATGTGCGTGGCTTCCACGATGCCGCTTGCGGCATTCGTGAAATAGGCTTCTTTGCCAATCACCGAAACACCGATCGTCGGGGTCAGTGCGAGCGCCGGCCCCGACAAGATGCTTCGGATGCGGCCCGTATTTGTGAGACTGGCATTTACGACTTGAACGCCAACAGAATTTTTGCCGCTTGTCTCCACGCTGCCATTGTTGGTCAGCATCGTGCCGGTCGCGCCGCTGACGCCTACACTCGCGTCCGCGCGAGCAACTATCGCGCCGTCGTTAATCACGAAGCTGTTAGTGCCCACCTCAATGCCGTTAGCGCCAATACCGTTCGTATTGATGGTTCCGCCGGCTTCGACCGCGACACGCATACCGGCTCCACCAAAAATGCCGCCGGAGCCTTGGTAGTCCGTGGAGATGCGGCCGCTCGTGCGAACGGTGACGTTGTCCCCCGTGAGAATGCCATAAGCGATCAAATCATGGGTAAGGATCGCGCCGGTATTAAACACTGTGCTGCCGTTCTCGGCCACGATGCCGAAACCGCAAACGCCGTAGGTGGAAATCGTGCCTTCGTTGAAGACGTTACTCGCGGCACCTACGGATATCGCTGGAAGCGAGAGTGGGCAGCGCCCCGTTACATTACGAGATACGATGTTCCCCACGAGTGCGTAGGGATCGACGCGCACATTCAGAGATTGCGTGGAGATAAAACCATCGCCGTCGACGCCCGTGCATTCGACATTATTTTCGCTCTGCGAGCAGGCGGCATTCGCCTCCGAGGGGCTCAACAGGACGTATCCCAGGGAGAGGGCCGCAACGGTTAAAGCGGCGGGTACCAGCGGGCGTAAACAAGCTTCTTGATTGGTCACAGTCTGTCCTTTTCATCCGCGAAAATGCGAGATGCATGCGGTCGTGCGTTAGGGACTGTGAAAATGAACAACAGCTCTTGCCGGCTGCTAGGGGGGTTCTAGAACATCGCGTGGAGCCGAACAAGCGGGCGAATCGACGCACGAAGAAGCCGGTGACTTCAACGTCCGCTGAACTATCGCCCCACGATCCAAGTATGAATCGCCGATGCGGTTTCCTCCCGCCCGTCGTCGATCATCATGCTATGGCCCGAAGCCTCGATGACTTTCAATGCTGCGCCGTAGTGCGCTGCTATCGCTTGATCCTGTCCCGCCGGATGCAGCGGTGAGTCGTCTTTCCCGCCCGACAGGCAGAGGATCGGACAGTTTATCGAGGTGCGCTCAATCGCAACGCCTTCGTGAAAAGACTCATTCAAAAGCTTGGGGCTCTCAGGACAGAGGTGCGCCAAGTAACGTGTCATATCCGGCGCCCTCGCTCCGGACATGAACCATTTCCGCGCGCGTGTTGCATCGGGCGGTTGAACGGCGCGCCCCGGTGGAAAGCGAGGTAATGGGTGCGCACGCGATATACCCGCAGGCGCGGCGGGTGCGAGAAGGATCAATCCGCGAAGTGGGAAGAGACCGGCGGCTTTCATTGCGATCAACGCGCCTAAGCTGTGGCCCGCCAGGAAAGGAACAGGCGTAACGCGCATCGCCTCGAGTACGTCCTGGGTCATGGCATCGACGCCGTCATCCAAGAATGAGTCGTCCTGTGGGAGTCCGCCATGACCGCGCAAATCAATTGCGGCGGTCGCCACGCCCCAAGAGGCAAGGGAATCCGCTGTTCCCGACCAACACCAAGCGCCGTGAAATCCGCCATGTATAAAAAGCACAGCGGCGCTCCCGGGACCGGAAAAATGAAGCCGCCCTCGGGAGAGAGCATGCGTCACGGTGTGAGGACCTGTTCTGAGCGCGTAGTCATTTCAATAGGTTCGCGAAGCCTGGCCATCTCGAAGTGTTATAAGTGGCATATCTTCGCGTGAAAAGCGGTCGTATAAGCGCCGAGACTGTACGTGCTATGCTGCGTTGTGGGAATGCAAGGTGGTGATGGTCGCCCCTTCGAGATAGCTGGTAAGGCCGGGATTGTATTTCCTGTTTTATAAAAGCAAGGACAGCGACCGGCGATTGATTGCCTGCTTGGACAATGAGGATACGGCCAGTTACTTCGCACGCGTCTGGTCGAAATTGTGGCTGTCGCCGATTGATATCGTCCACGATTCAGCGGACGGCGCCGCGGTTCTTATATCGCGCTACGCAGGCGGCACGCTGACGCGTCACGCTTTTGCCCCGAAATTCTCCCGATAGTTCTTGAACGATAATGCGGGAGACGCGCATACCGCACTCTTTCACGCATAATAATTCGCGCACCCGCAAGAGTATCCGCGGCGTCATTGGAGCTATAAGGCAACAGCGCGGCGGCGGCGGCGTCCGCGCATAGGCAAAGGCGTGTCGTTTGTGGCCGGTGGCGGCGCGGCTTTTTCTTCAATCTGCGCTTCCGCAGCGCGCTCCTCAGGCGTCGGCCAGTAAAGGCGGAACTGTGTTTGGAAGGCTTTCCACCACTGCGGAATGCCGGTCGCCAGGGGTTCACCAAGCTGATGTCTGAGGGCTTTGTCCCGCAGGAGCGCGCGTGTGCTTTCGACCTTGTCGACACCAATGTGGTGCAAAATGGCCTTCACGACTTTGTCGTGCGGCGCCTTCATGCGATCAACGCCGGAGCCGAGTTCCACTTTACCCATGATGTAAAAAACAAGATCGGAGACCACGCGATCCGGGCGTCCGGCAACGGCATCGACTTGATCCCCCACTTCACCAAGGATCTCGCTGGCCTCGATCACGTTATAGAACCCACGCATTCGTGCGCACTCCAGCGCAACCACGCCCGCGAAATAGTAATCATCGATCGGATGAACTTCGAGCAGCGCCCGCCGCTCATCGAAATTGAGCGCGCACTCGCTGAGGGCGCTGTCGAGAAGGCGGCTCCACGTCGGATAGGTGCGCGCCGCGGCCGCGGTCATCTCATTCAGAAAGTAGGAAACCGCGAGCTGCGCCTCGACATTGTTGTCGATATCGTCGGATCCTAACAAGCGGCGCACGGGCAGCGACAAGCGCCACGCAAGCCCTGCCAGCCCACGCTTCTTACGCGTCGGGATCGGCGCAAAAGCCTGATCGGTGGCAGTCTCAGCCACAAAAGTCCCCCAGCCCTGTGCCGGCGCCTCGCCTCGCCGCATTCACGCGGTTCTAGGTAGTGACTCCGGCATCTCACGCTCTGCAGTTGCGGAAACAACTGCTCCGCGAAATTACATTCTCATGATTCGGGCAACGGGTGAAGCAAAAGCTGTGTATTACGGTTTCGAATCAATGCTTTGGTTAATAATGGCTTGATTTGCCAGCTTGGTTCAGAGGATGGATGGGGCCGGGGATACGCTGCGCGCGGCGGGGCTGTGAGGGTATAGTCCCCGGCGAAGTGGGGAACATCATTTGCAATGAGTGACTTCGACCTTCAGTCGATGGACAAGGTCGTCGCCTTTGTGGGCGAGCCTGATGATCAGGTCCGAAAGGAGCTGCGTCAGATATTGAACCATGCCGGCGTGAAGCAAGTCAGCGCCCATAGCAATCTTTCGAATCTCTCTAAACTGATTTCGCAGATACCGCCCGATTTATTGATCCTGGCGGACGACCTTGGTCCCGGCGTCTTCGATTTTATTCGCGACATCCGCCACAACAAGGTCGGCACCAATCCTTTTGTGTTGATCACGACACTCATCGCGCCGAACCACGTCGATGCAGTCAAGCGGGCAATGCAGGCCGGCACCGATGACATCATCATCAAGCCCGTAAAGGAAGAGCAGCTTCTGCAGCGTCTGAAGCGCGTGACTGTCAACCGCGCCGCTTTTGTCGTCACCAGCGACTATCTAGGGCCGGACCGTCGCGCGAAAAACCGACCGTCGGCGATCCGGCGCATCAATGTCCTCAATACCATGCTGGAAAAAGCAAGCGGCAGGGATTTGGATCTCACCAATATTCGCGACGCCGTCGATGGGTCGATGAATGAAGTTCTACAGGCACGCCTGGATTCACACGGGTATCGGTTGGGGTTCGTCTGTAACCTGATTTTGGAGGCCTACCAGACCAATCAGATTACCGGAGAAATCAAAGAGAAACTGGGGGTTTTGGTCGATCTTTTGCGCGATGCCGCAAGAACCGCGGAACGCCTGGAAGAACGCGAATTGGCCCTCTTATGCGGCTCGCTTTCGCGCGATGTCGATTCAATCGCAGAGCGTTATGCGACGCCCACGAGCAAGGATATCGACCTCATCAAGAAGCTATCCCGGGCAGTTGTTTCTGCGGTGAAACCGCGTACTCCCCCTGATAAGCTGGACCAAGAGACGCGCCAGGCGGCCGAGGTCTATCAGCAACGGGACCGGGCAAGTTTTGGCGAGGCGAGCGAGATACACCGTAGTCCGGGGGACCCGCCAGTCGTAGCGATGGACGAACCTATTATCGAAATCCTGCCGTTGTCGAAGGGCCAGTTCCTGTTCCGCCAGGGCGATCCGCCGACATCAGCGTACATCTTGAACAGCGGCGCGATCGGCATATTCAAGGAATCCGACGGCAAGCGCATTCCCGTCGCGCGCGTGAAGAAGGGCGAATTCTTCGGTGAGATGGCAATCATCGATAGCCGCCCGCGCCGCAACTCCGCGATGGCGCTGGAAGACTGCACGCTGTCATTGGTTTCGAAGGAAATGATCGAGGACAAGCTTGCGGCGTCCGATCCGTTGGTGCGTACTGTTCTGCACATGCTCAGCAACAGCTTGCGCATGGTGCATGACGCATACGCGCCCAAAGGCCGCAGCATGTCGGACTCCGTCCGCGAAATTCGCGAACAAGCGCGGCATATCCGTGCTTATCTCGAAAGCGCCGCCGATGCGGCTGTTCGGAAAGAGGGAGCCGATGTGGCCCAGAAGGTCGGCACACTGTCCGAGGAAATAGCCAAACTGATCGAAAGCGTGCCGGACCTCGACCGCCGCACCCCGGCGGTTCCCACCGAAAAAGACCTCGCCGGTTAACGATCCGGCGCGTTACAGCCCTTTCATTTCGCTCACGGTTCCGAGACTTGCACACCTGCGGGTGAACCCCTAATTTTTCGCCCGCGCGTAAGCGAAGCGGGGAAACGCATGACAGTGATGGTGGAAATCGATCAGCTTTCGAAGTCCTTTGGGGACTTCCGGGCGGTCGATGGTATTAGCCTGACGGTTTCAAAAGGCGAGGTGCTTGGATTCCTCGGACCAAACGGCGCGGGCAAAACGACCACGATGCGGATGGTCGCGGGTTTCCTGACGCCAAGCGGGGGCACGGCCAAGGTCTGCGGGCGGGACGTCGTGCAAGACCCGACCGGCGTTAAGAGCATGCTGGGCTATTTGCCGGAGGGTTCGCCGTCCTACGACGACATGACCGTCGGCGGTTTCCTCAAATTCATCGCCGAAATTCGCGGGTATGAGGGGACGGAACGGAATGCCCGCGTTGAGAACGTTGTCGCGCGCTTAGGGCTCGGCGAAGTCGTGCATCGACCGATCGACATCCTTTCGAAGGGCTACCGCCGCCGCGTAGGCCTTGCGCAAAGCATTTTGCACGATCCGCCGGTCTTGATCCTCGACGAGCCGACCGACGGTCTGGATCCAAATCAAAAACATCAGGTGCGCGCCCTCATCGCTGAAATGGCGGCGGAGAAGGCGATTATCGTTTCCACGCATATCCTGGAAGAAGTCGAAGCCGTCTGCACCCGCGCCGTCATTATCAGCGGCGGCCGTGTCCTGGCCGACGGCACCGCAAGTCAGCTGCGGACTCGCCTACCAGAAAGTCACGCGATTTGCGTCGTGCTGCCGCAAGCGGCTGCCGCTGCCGCCGCGTCTCACTTCAAGGCGCTGCCCTCGGTAGCCGCAGTGTTTGAAACGCCGGCGGAAGAGGGGAACGTAAAACTCCGCATTACTCCGAAAGGCGAAGCGGCACTCGCAGCCGAGATTTCCTCCATCGTTCGCCAACAAGGCATCCCTGCAAGCGAGGTCTACCAGGATCGCAGCAGCCTGGATGACGTTTTCCGGCTTATCACGACCGGCGCCGCGCCGCGCGCAGCCGCTTGATCAGAGGTTCCGATGCGTAAAATTTGGATCATAGCCAAGCGCGAGTTGGCGGCTTATTTCGCAACGCCCGTTGCATTCGTGTTCATCGCGATTTTTGTCGGTCTGACCGGCGCATTCGCTTTCTACATTGGTGATTTTTTCGACCAGAACCAGGCCAGCCTCCAGAACTTCTTCAGCCACCACCCCTGGCTCTATGTTTTTTTGGTGCCCGCCGTGGCGATGCGGCTGTGGGCCGAAGAACGTAAGTCCGGAACGATCGAACAGTTGCTGACGCTGCCGGTGACAACCACACAGGCGGTTCTGGGGAAATTTCTCGCGGCATGGCTCTTTTGCGGTATCGCGCTCGCGCTGACCGTGCCGATGTGGATCACCGTGAATGTGCTCGGTAGCCCCGACAACGGCGTCATCCTCCTCAGCTATGTGGGTAGCTTCATCGTGGCCGGCGCGTTCCTGTCGATCGGCATTTGCATGTCGGCTCTCACGCGCAATCAGATCGTCGCCTTCATTCTCGGCGCAGTCGTGTGCTTCCTGTTCACCATGAGTGGCTTGGACATGGTTTTGAACGCCTTCCGGAGCTGGGCGCCCGAAGCGGTCGTCGACACAATCGCATCATTCAGCTTCCTGACGCGATTTGACGGCATGACCCGCGGCGTGGTCGCGGTTAGGGATTTTGTCTTTTTCTTCTCGCTGATGGCGTTCTGGCTGTTTGCCGCCATTCTTGCCGTTGATACGCGTAAAGGGGCCTAAGCATGCAGCGTATTGATTCACGCACTCTTGGCATCATCGGCATCGTTTCCGCCGCGGTGCTGTTCGTCGCGATCAACGTCGTTTCCAACACCTGGCTTCGCAACCTGCGCCTTGATGTCACGGAAGGCGCGTCTTACAGCACGTCGGCACAGGTCAAACCGATGTTTGCGAGCATCAAGGAACCCATCGTTGTGCGGGTTTACTTCTCGGAAGCGATCGGACGGGCCAGCCCGCGTCACGCCGAATACTTCCAGCGCGTGCGCGACCTGCTACAGCAGTACTCCGAACTCGCGAACGGCAAGATCAAGGTAGAACTCTACAACCCCGAACCGTTCTCCGATGTTGAGGATCGCGCGGTCGGCTTCGGTCTCCAAGCCGTTCCGCTGGGGCAACTGGGTGAGGTGGGCTACTTCGGGCTCGCCGCCACGAATTCAACGGACGATCAGCAGGTGATCCCGTTCTTCAATCTCGAGCGGGCGCAGTTCTTGGAATATGATCTCGCAAAGCTCGTTTACAGCCTGTCGGAGCCGGATCAGCCTAAAATCGGCCTCATCTCGACGCTGCCCATCGAAGGCGCGCCCGCGATGCCTAACATGATGGGCATGCCACAACAGCAGCCGCGTCCCTGGGCGGTGCTCGGCCAAATTCGCGATACGTTCACGATCGAGACCTTGAACCCAAGTATCACCTCGATCCCGGCGGATATCGACATCCTAATGTTAGTCCAACCCGATGGACTTTCTGACGCGGCGGCTTATGCCATCGATCAGTTCATCCTGCGCGGCGGCAAGGCCTTGGTTTTCGTCGATCCCAACGCTGAGTCTGCCGGGATGGGCGGGCCGCCGGGGGGAGGTGATAAGCAGGGCATCAATAAGCTGCTCTCGGCGTGGGGCGTACGGATGGTTGAGGGACAAGTGGTCGGCGACATCGAAGCGGCCGCCCGTGTCGGCATCCAGGCCGAAGGCCGTCCCGTCGCCGCCGACTATGTGGCGTGGCTCCAGCTCCGCGCCGGGCACTTCGATACCAGCGACGCTATCACCGGTGACCTCCAGCAAATCAACCTCGGTACTTCGGGTGTCTTGGAGAAGCTGGACGGGGCGACAACAACTGTCACGCCGCTCATTTCCACTGGCGTGAAGTCGATGCGCATGCCCGCCGACAAGTTCATGGGGCTGCCGGATGTCGTGACCTTGTTCCGCGAGTTCAAGCCTCAGAACAAGGCGGAGATCATCGCGGCGCGCATCTCGGGCCCGGCGAAAAGCGCATTCACTGAGGCGCCCAAGATGGAGGGAGCTCCCGCGATGGCGCATTTGAGCGAATCGAAGCAACCAATTCAGGTTGTCGTCGTCGCCGATACGGACATCCTCGGGGATCGCTTCTGGACGCAAAACAGCTCGTTCCTCGGTGAGCAGATCGTGGTTCCGACCGCGGACAATGCGAACTTCGCCATCAATGTGCTCGAGAACCTGACCGGTTCGCCCGCGCTTTCGGCATTGCGCGGCCGCGGTGTCAAAAGCCGCCCGTTCGAGCTGTTGGAGTCCATCCGTCGTGACGCTGAGATGCAGTATCGGCAGACGGAGCAATCACTCACCGGCCGTCTCGAGGAGCTGCAAAAGAAGGTCAGCGCCATGCAGGTCCGTGAAGATGGGCAGGGGCAGGCCATCTTGAGCGATGAAGATCAGCGCACCATCGAAAGCTACCGCGGCGACATTCTCGCGACACGCCGGGAACTCCGCGAAGTGCAGCGTGCTTTGCGTGAGGACATAGACAGGCTGCAGGGAATTTTGACCTTCGTGAATATCGCCGTAGTGCCGATCCTGTTCGGCCTTGGACTGATTGTTTTCGCGACCGTGCGGCGACGCCGCCGCCGGTCGGCAGCTGTATAGGGAGAGCGGACATGAGACAGAAAACGGTCTTCGCTCTCGCCGGCGCCGCGGCCGCCGGAGCGGTTCTCGCCATAGCCGCCGTCATCACCCAGCCGCGCGTTGAAACGTCGTCGGGTAACGGCGCGCCGGTATTCCCCGGCCTAGCAGAAAAACTTCAGGAAAACTTGAAGTCAGTTGTTATTCGTCATGCCGGCGGAACGATCTCCCTCGACCGCGACGGCAACACCTTCCATTACCGTGAACGCGCCAACTATCCGGCGGACCCGCAGAAGGTGGTCGACCTCGTAGTCGATATCGCACGTCTGACGAAGCTTGAGGGAAAGACAAATCAGCCCGACCGCTACGCACGGCTCGACCTCCAGGACCCAACGGAAAAAGGCTCGAACGCCAAACAAGTGACCTTGCTGGATGCGGGCGGCAAGGAAATGGCAACGTTGATCGTCGGAAAACGAAAATACACGCTCGGCGGTAAGGAGGGCGGCACTTACATCCGGCTGCCGGGCGACGCGCAGACGTGGCTTGCGCTTGGAGAAGTGAATCCGGGTGTTGCACCGCGTGATTGGCTTGCCAAGGATATCGTAGATGTGCCGGACGCCGCGGTTAAGCGCGTCACCATCACCACTCCCAAAGGAGAACGGGTGATTGCCGCGCGCGGCGCGGACGAGAAATTCGCGATCGAAAACCTGCCGCGCAATGTTGCATTGGAAAGCGATTTCACGGCCGAGGAATACAGCCGAATACTCGCTGGCCTACAGGCGGACGACATCGCGCCAGCCGAACAGATTCCCTTTCCCAAGGACAAGACCTATACGGCGGTCATAGAGACGGTGGAGGGATCCACCATCACCGCCGAGATGACGGAAGCCAACGGACAAAGCTGGATCAAGATTTCGGCCAATCCGGCAGCTGGCCTCGCGGCGGAAAGCAGCGCGGCGCAAGCCATGGCGGGGATCAAGGCGCGGGGTGAGGGACGGGTTTTCCAAGTGCCGGCTTACAAGGTCGCGATCATGAAGCGAACCCTCGCGGACCTGCGCAGTAAGCCCGGCCAAGCCGGCTAATCTATTTAGCTTGGCTGGATTTTCCCGTTTGGCTGGTGCACCATTTGGCCGGGAATGGGGGGAGATTTTACAATGGGTAAACTTGCCTTGCTCCAGGCCGTGTACGCGGTCACTGGGATCATGTTTTTTGTGCGAGACCTGATGGTTGAGCGGACGCCGATGGATAAGGCAATGATCAACGCCTTCATCTGGCCTTACGCTCAGTTCCAACTCATGAAAGTCCACATCCTGATGTGGATCAACTCTGCGCTTGCGATGATCCGATAGTCAGCCGCGGTCTCGGGTGCTTTTCCATTTTTCGTACGCTTTGTGAAGGCGCTCGCGTCTCAGTTGGCAACCCTTGCATGGCAAGGCCAACGCCAGACCGGCGATGATCGCGACGACAACGCCGCAAATCGAGAGGATTGCCGTCACGGCGCGGGAGCGTCGGCGGAGACAAGGGGTAGAGATTTCCGCCGCTCGGCTTCCGCACGTACCGCTGCCATGATTTTTTCGATCTGAGAGGCGCTTACGTCGCCTTCCAAGCTGATGAAATCGGCGCCCTGAATTTTGATCGTGGGACCATGCAGACAATTGTTCATGCACGGCCCACGAGTGACAGACGCGGGTAGGCGTTCTTCCATGATACGCTGCTCCAGCACGTCGGCCACGCCGCGGCTGCCACGTCCGCCGCAGGACGGTAACTTATCGGTGTTCAGCCGCTTATTGATGCATACACGCACCGTGAACAGCGGCTTAGGGACGGGGATCCATTCAGCGTCAATCATGTACCACCGTTAGTCCAAAGCCAGCGCTGCATCAATGATGCGCTGAGTCTCGCTCCAAAGGCCGTACGTCGGGAGCGCCGCCACCGGAACCCATCTGGCATCGGTGGCGTCGTCGCCTGCCCGCGGTTCTCCGCCACCCCAATCAGCCCGGAAGTCGACCAGCGTCCAGTGTCCCGTCACAGCGCCGGCCGACCGGGTGATTCCGTCCACCACGTCGATCAGCCTGAGATTTATCACGGTGATGCCCGTTTCCTCCTGGACCTCCCGTACAGCAGTCTCGCGGATGGTCTCGCCCCATTCTTGGCGCCCACCGGGGACACTCCATTCCCCCATACGCGGCGGCTTGCCGCGCCGGATCAGCAGGACTTCAAGCCCAGCGCCCGTACGCTTGAGGACGACGGCGCCGATTCCGACGGAGGGGCGTTGGTGTTCGCCGCTTGGGACTGGGGGTTCAGTCATGCGATGATGATGGCATGAACATGCCTCCCGCTCCAACGCCCGCGCCGCACGATGGGCGTCATCCAGTCGTTTCGCGCCTGCGGAACTACTTTCTGGCCGGTGTCCTCATCACTGCGCCCATCGCCATCACCCTCTATGTGACATGGTCGCTGGTCGACTATATCGACGCGGCGGTCACCAGCCTGCTGCCAGAGGCTCTCAACCCGCGCACGTACCTCGACGCACCAGGGGTCGGCATCGTCATCCTGGTCATCTTCCTGACGCTGATCGGCTTCATCACGACGAACTACCTAGGCCGCATGGCCGTAAGGATCGGCGAGGGGATTCTCAACCGGATGCCCGTCGTCCGCAGCTTCTACGGCGCGGTGAAACAGATTTTCGAGACCGTTCTATCGAAGCAGACCCAGTCCTTCCGCGAAGTCGTCATGGTCGAGTATCCCCGCAAGGAAATGTGGGCGCTCGGCTTCGTGATCGGCCGCGCGCCTCCGGAAGTCCAAAGCAAGATGGAAGAAGAGATTTACAGCGTCTTCGTTCCCACAATGTCCTTCACGTCGGGCTACCTTGTCTTCGTGCCGCGCAAAGATATGACCAAAGTGGATATGACGATCGAGGAGGCGCTGAAAATGATCGTGTCCGGCGGCATCGTCGTCCCGCCCGCGAAAACGCTTACCCGAACCTGAGAATCAGCCAGACCGAAGCGTCCGCACCGCTTCGTCCTGCTGGAAAAGATACAGAAGCGTGCGCAGCGCCTGACCGCGCGGTGTCTCGAGCTCTGGATCGCGCGCGATCGTGAGTTTTGCATCGTCGCGGGCGGCCGCCAGTAGCTCGCCGTGCACCATGATGTCGGCAAGCTTAAAATCGGGAAGGCCGCTCTGGCGCGTCCCTAAAACTTCGCCGCCGCCGCGTAACTTCAAGTCTTCTTCGGCGATCACGAACCCATCCTCAGTGTCGCGCAAAGTGGAAAGGCGCGCCTTCGCGGTTTCCGTCAATGGGCCGGCATACAGCAGAAGGCAGGTGCCCGGCTTGCCGCCGCGTCCCACGCGTCCGCGCAACTGATGAAGCTGCGCAAGTCCAAAACGCTCGGCGTGTTCGATCACGATAATGGTCGCGTCGGGGACATCGACGCCGACCTCAATGACAGTGGTCGCCACGAGGACCTGGCACGCCGTATCCTTCGCCGCGAACAACTCCATGGCCGTATCCTTGTCCGCAGCCTTCATCTGCCCATGGAGGAGGGCCACCTTCGTGCCGAAGTGCTCCTTGAGGTGCACGAACCGGTCTTCAGCCGCGGCGAGATCGCTGGTTTCAGATTCTTCGACCAACGGACAAACCCAGTAGACCTTTGCGCCGTTACCGATGGCGCGGGAGACGCCGCCGACGATTTCCTCGAGGCGTTCAAGGTTGATCAGCCTTGTATCGACTGGCGCGCGACCGGGCGGCTTCTCATCCAACCGCGAGACGTCCATGTCCCCGTAAGCCGTGAGGGCGAGGGTGCGCGGAATCGGCGTCGCCGTCATGACCAGCACATCTGTGCCGTTGCCCTTATCGGCGAGATCGAGCCGCTGATGAACGCCAAACCGATGCTGTTCGTCAATAACCGCCAGCGCAAGGTCGTGAAACTCGACATCCTTTTGAAACAACGCATGGGTACCCACAACGACATGTACGGCGCCGCTTGTAACGCCGGCGAGGATCTCCCCGCGCGCTGCGCCTTTGATGCGACCAGTCAGAACTTCAAGACGAAGACCTAAAGCCTCGGCGTAAGGCCGCAAGGTTTCGCCGTGTTGCTGCGCTAAGATATCCGTGGGCGCCATGAGTGCAGCTTGCCCGCCGGCCTCGACGGCGTTGAGCATAGCCATCAGCGCAACAATAGTCTTACCGCTGCCCACGTCGCCTTGTAGCAAGCGCAGCATGCGGTTCTTGCCGGCCATATCGGTATAGATTTCTTCCAGTGTACGGCGTTGGGCGCCGGTCAACTGGTACGGCATCGCGCCTTCGGCCCTCTTACGGAGTGTGCCGTCGCCTCTCAGGGTTCGCCCACGCCGCGTCCGGCTTTTTAACCGTACAAGCGCAAGCGCAAGCTGATTCGATAACAACTCATCGAACGCCAGGCGCTGCCGGGCCACGGTACTCAAGGACAGGTCTGCTTCCGACCTCGGCGTGTGCACCGTCGTGAGCGCTGCTTTCCAGGATGGCCAACCATTGCGCTGCTGATAGGCGGGATCGAGCCACTCCGGCAGGTCCGGCGCCTGGGCGACAGCAGCCCTGATCGCCTTATCGAGCACTTTGGACGAAAGCCCCTCGGTCAAGGGATAGACAGGCTCCACCCGCTTCACGTCCTCGATCTGATGCAGCGGCGCGATATGATCCGGATGGGTCATCTGCCGCTTCCCATCGAAGAGTTCTATCTTACCGCTGACCACGCGCTTCTCGCCGGCCGGCAGCATGCGCATAAGATAGTCTTCCTGAGCGTGGAAGAAGACCAGCGTGATCCGCCCGGTCTCATCTCCGCATGTGATGCGGTAAGGGATACGCTTATTACGCGGTGGGGAGGGGGCATGCGCCAGCACGTCGACGACTAGCGTCGCTATCTTTCCTGGCGGGGCATCACCCACTTTTGGCGAAAAACGCCGATCGACCAAACCGGACGGCAGATGCCACAACAAGTTCACGACCTTGTCGCCCGCGATCTTCTCCACAAGCTTCCCAAGGCGCGGTCCTATGCCCGGCAAGGTGGTGGCCTTGGCGAACAGCGGAAATAATATTTGGGGACGGAGGAGGGCCATGGACTCCAGGCTGACAAATGGGACGTGACCCGTTATACCGGAAGCACCCCACAGGAGGTCAATTTTGGCCCGTCCTGCGGGAATCTATTGTTTTGGACCCATGGAACCTCACCGGCCGACCGATCCCAGGCGTAAGCGCCTGCTTTTCCGCGCCACGCACCGGGGCACGAAGGAGGCCGACCTCATTATCGGCGGATTTTTCGAGGAAACCGCAGCCAGCCTGCCAGAAGAACGGCTCTCGGAAGCCGAGGAATTTCTTGAGCTTTCCGACCTCGACCTGATGGACTGGATCCTGGGGCGGAAAGCAATTCCCGCGCGTTGGAACGGGTCCCTGCTGGACGATGTCCTGGCCTGGGAAAAGAAGAGGCAAGGCGGTTAGAGGATGGACGGGTTTCTCGCCAAGGTGGATGCGCGGATTCTGTCCGGGATTCCGGAAGGGTTCGATGCTCTTGTGCTGGCCGAACGCGCGCGCGGCGCTTTTCGCGATTCCACGCTGCACGTGGCCCGTGATGAATTGCGTCTCAGCGCGCTTGCCGAAGCGGTCGCCTATTTCGCACCGGATGTCGAGATCATCACCGTCCCCGCGTGGGACTGTCTTCCCTACGACCGGGTGTCGCCGCACTCCGAGGTTGTCGCACGTCGTATCGACGCATTGACTCGCCTGACGTCACCGCCCGCGCAAGGCAAATGCCGTCTTGTCATCACCACGGTCAGCGCGATCCTCCAGCGCGTGCCGAAGGTCGAGACGCTGAAGGACGCGGCGCTCGAACTGAAGGTGAAATCCACTCTCGACCGCAAGGCTTTTGACGCGTTCCTCGCCGCCAACGGATATTCGCGCGCAGAGCAGGTGATGGAAGCCGGCGAGTTCGCTGTGCGTGGCGGCCTCATCGATCTTTACCCGCCAGGGGCGCCCGAACCGGTACGCATAGATCTTTTCGGCGATGACGTTGAAACGATCCGCACTTTCGATCCTGTCAGTCAACGCACGACAGGAACGCGCACCAGTATTTCTCTCAAGCCGATGAGCGAGACGGTCCTGACGCCGGAGTCCATCGCCCGGTTCCGGACCAAATACCGCGAATTGTTCGGCGCGGCGGCCGACAACGACGCGCTGTATGAGTCCGTTTCCCACGGCCGAAAGTTCCTCGGCCAGGAGCATTGGCTGCCACTGTTCCACGACGGCCTCGGCACGGTCCTCGATTATCTGCCGAATGCAAGCATCAGCCTCGACCAGGACATTGAGGAATCCGTTTCCGTTCGCTTTGAAACGATCCGCGACTATTACGAAGCCCGGCGCATCGTCGATAAGGCAAGCAGCGGCAAGAAGGAGCTCTCAATCGACGAGGGCATCGTCTACCACCCGATTCCGCCGGCCATGATGTTCCTCGATGAAGCTGATTGGATGGCGGTGTTGCGCGGCCGACAATTGGCCGCATTCCGTTCCTATGCCGCGGCTGACGTCGGCGGCGGCGAAGACGCAGGCGGACGTTTGGGACGCGATTTCGCCGATGTCCGCGCACGCCCCAATGAAAATATCTACGAGGCCTTCGTCGCGCATGTGAAGGCCCAGCAGGCGGAGAACCGGAAGGTCGTTCTCGCCACCGCCAGCGCAGGCTCTAAACTCCGGATCGCGGGACTGCTGCGCGATCACGGGCAGGAAAAGATCTTGCCGGTCGACACCTGGCAGGAGGCCTTGGCGGCGGATCCGTCGCTGCTGATCGTTACAGCGGTGCCGCTGGAACGCGGCTTCACGACCAAGGATCTTGCGTTGACGACCGAGCAGGATCTGCTCGGTGATCGTCTGGTTCGCACCGCCCGCAAGAAACGCCGCGCCGACGCCTTTATCGCGGACGCGTCCCAGATCAGCGAGGGCGATCTCATCGTGCACGTTGAGCACGGGATCGGCCGCTACGAAGGCCTGGAGACGCTGACCGTTGGCGGCGCGCCGCACGACTGCTTGCGGATCACCTATTCCGGCAATGATCGCTTATATGTGCCCGTCGAGAATATCGATGTGCTCTCGCGCTTTGGCTCTGAACAGGCTGGCGTTCAGCTCGATAAGCTGGGCGGCGCCGCATGGCAGGCGCGTAAGGCGAAGCTCAAGCAGCGCATTCGCGATATGGCCGAGCAACTCATCAAGATTGCCGCCGACCGCCAGATCAAGGAGGCAGCGGTCATCGCGCCGCCTGAGGGGCTGTTCGAGGAATTCTGTGCGCGGTTTCCATATGCCGAGACGGACGATCAGATCAAAGCCATTTCCGATACCATCGACGATCTCGGGAAGGGGCGCCCGATGGACCGCCTGGTGTGCGGCGACGTGGGCTTCGGCAAAACGGAAGTCGCGCTGCGCGCCGCGTTTGTCGCTGCCATGAGCGGCACGCAGGTCGCCGTCGTGGTTCCGACGACGCTCCTCGCGCGTCAGCATGCACGCGGCTTTACTGAACGCTTCAAAGGATTTCCTTTACGTATTGCCCAGCTTTCGCGTTTGGTGACCGCGAAAGACGCGGCCACGGTCAAAGAGGGCCTCGCCAACGGAACCATAGATGTCGTCATCGGCACTCACGCTCTTCTTGCGAAAAGCATTGCGTTCAAGGACCTTGGCCTCTTGATCGTGGATGAGGAGCAGCACTTCGGTGTCGCGCATAAGGAGCGGCTGAAGCAGCTGCGCGCCGAAGTTCACGTCTTGACCCTGACGGCGACACCTATCCCGCGCACCTTGCAGATGGCCTTGAGCGGCGTACGCGAGATGAGCCTGATCGCCACGCCGCCGGTCGATCGCCTCGCGGTGCGTACTTTCGTACTTCCGTTCGACCCTGTCGTGGTTCGCGAAGCCATCTTGCGCGAGCGGTTCCGCGGCGGACAATGTTTCTATGTGTGCCCGCGCGTCGCCGACATCGATGGCGTGGCAGAGCGCCTCCGCAAACTGGTACCGGAAGTCAAATACGCCGTCGCGCATGGGCAGATGAGCCCGACCGCGCTTGAAGACGTCATGACCTCCTTCAGCGAAGGGAAGTTCGACATTCTGCTGGCGACCAACATCATCGAGTCCGGTCTCGATATGCCGCAGGTGAACACCATCATCATCCACCGGGCCGACATGTTTGGCCTGGCGGCGCTTTATCAGCTGCGTGGGCGCGTGGGGCGCGGCAAGGCGCGTGGATACGCCTATCTGACCCTGCCGCCAGACCGCAAGCCGACACCCACGGCGCAAAAGCGCCTCGACGTCATGCAGACACTCGACAGCCTCGGCGCGGGCTTCTCTCTCGCCAGTCACGATCTCGATATCCGCGGCGCCGGCAACCTCTTGGGCGACGAACAATCCGGCCACATCAAGGAAGTTGGGGTCGAACTTTATCAACATCTTCTTGAGGAGGCCGTGGCGGCCGCGCGCGCCGGCGAGGACGAGGGCGCAGCGCCGGTATCCGAGGAGTGGTCTCCCCAAATCAATACCGGCGCGCCGGTCCTTATTCCCGATACCTACGTCAAGGATCTCGGCATTCGCCTCTCACTCTACCGCCGCATCGGCGACCTTGCGGACCGCGACGAGATCGACGGCTTCGCGGCCGAGCTGATCGATCGTTTTGGGCCATTGCCGCCGGAAGTCGAGAACCTGCTCGACGTGGTCGGGATCAAGGCGCTATGCCGCAAAGCCAATGTGGAGAAGGTCGATGCGGGCCCGAAGGGCGCCGTCGTGTCGCTCAAGAACAACACATTCCCGAATGCCGCCGGCCTCGTGGACTTCATCGCAGAGCAGGCGGGGACCGTGAAACTGCGGCCGGATCAGAAGATCGTGTTCATCCGCCCGTGGGAAACCCCAAGTGCGCGGATCAAGGGATTGCAAACAGTCCTTGGGCGTATGGCGAAGATCGCGGAAAACGCCGCTTAAGCGCTCGCCAGGCGGCGGGCGAGGGTCGGCGAAGCCGGTTGGCTTTTGGTCTTGGCGAGTTCCGCCTGTTCCTTTTCGAGGAAACGCATGGCGATGCGCACGCGGTCGCGGTCTTCCGGGCTTGTGAAGACCACGTTGAAGACCCGCACATGCGGCAGGCTCGTCGGATCGTGCGCGACCAGTTCAACGGCGTAGGCGGCCTTACAGGACCTGGCGACCACGGCCTCGAACTTTGACGTGTTCACCGTGACCTTGAAAGCATGATCGCACTGCTCGGACATCGTATCTGACCTTCGCTGAAACGAGAAAAGCGGGCGCTCAGGATGGTCCGGCGGTGGTAAGAAAAGGGTTAACGCAGAGGTCCGGTTGCAGGAGCAACCTGGGGTGGGATTTCTCTTTCTATCAGAGATTTATCGCCCGCTGATCATCCGATGTGTGAAGTGCTGGTGCAGTTCGGCAAAAAGAATTAGCCGATGCTCTGCATGGCGGGACGTTCGGCGTCCTGCGCCACCGCCATATCGATCATCCGGGCCAGGATTTCGGGCTCCTGGGCGCCAGCGATGGCGCGCCCATCGTTGAAGATGAAGCACGGTACACCGGTGATACCCAGACGATGCATGCGTGCGTTCTCGGTATAAACCGCGTTGAGGTCGCTATCGCCGGAAAGGTGCGCATGCGCCATGTGACGCTCGATCCCGATCTGCTCGGCAAGCCTGATCAAGACCTCGACATTCCCCAAATCGAGACCCTGCTCGAAGAAAGAGCTGAAAAGCAGCTCCACCGCCTCGTTTTGCCGCCCGAGCGTATGCGCGAGACGCACGAGGCGATGCGAGTTGGCCGAATTGGGGACGCGCTTGATCTTGTCGAGGGCAAAATTGATGCCTTCGGCTTTGCCAGTGTAGACCAGCGCCTCGGCGATCCGGTCATATTGATGGCTACCGCCGAACTTTCGTTCCAAATACTCGCGCCGATCGACACCCTGCGGCGGCAGATCGGGATTCAAAAGAAAAGATCGATAGCGAACCTCAGGCTTGAGGTTAGGCCTAGCTTTAAGGGCGCGGTCAAACCGGCGCTTGCCGACGAAGCACCAGGGGCAGACCGTGTCGAATACGATGTCGATACGCATGGTGCCATCTTAGGGCCCCTGCGGGCCCACCGCTAGGTGCGGACCCACACCTGATAACGATCCGCGCCGGCTCCGGCCGCCTTGCGGAGCCGGTCCAGGATAGCAGGGTCCAGCGCCGTGCCGGTGCGCAGGAGCAGCGCCCCATGAACATCGCGGATATCGCGCGCAAGGATTGAGCCCGGCTGAATATCCTTAAGACCGCACATCCGCGCGCTGACCGTGCGGCGGTCGTGCGCCTGCACGTGGCGGAACGGGGAACTTCCTGACGCTCCGGCCGTCGTGGACGGCGTGCGGGAAATGATCGGCTCCGAGGGGAGAGGCGGCGGAACGACACACGGTACCGACGCATAGTGGCCGATATCCTGTAAGTTCCAGGTCCGGCTCACAGCAGCACTGATGGTACGGGCGAGTTTGTCCAAGGAAAGCGGCGCAGCGGCGAAACCGTTCACGTCGAGCTCGATCGCACATTTGACCGCGGCTTCTTCGGCTCTCGCCGTGAAAATCACAAAACTGGTCCGCGGATCGACGTTCGGCAGCGCGCGGCAGCGGATCATGCGCAGCAACTCCAGTCCTCCGACCGGCAGCATGTCCCAATCGGCGACAACACATTCCACCTCGGCGCCCGGCTGCGTGAGAATCTCGGTGGCTTTTTCGACACTCATGGTTTGCCGAACATTGCGCGCGCGGCTGACAAGCGCCGTATGCGCCATTTCGCGAGACATCGGCTTGTCATCGACGAGGAGAAAGCCAATACGGGAGAGATTGAAATCGGCGTGAGGGCCGTGGGCGGCGATCATGGACGACCTCTAATCCAATGGTTGAGAAAATGGCCCAGCCTGCCCGTCAGCGCGATATCTCGGCTTGCAGGAAAAGGATCAACGTCTCGGATGAGAGTTTGGTTCCGGGCGTGGAGGGCGCGAAATCGCTCTATTTTGCGGGATTTATGTCCCTTTCGGGTCATCCCCGATCCACAAGAACTGCGCCGCCCCGCGCACCTGATCGATGAGGTTTGCGCGCAATTCCGTCCCGGTGGGAAGGAGAAGCCGCCCATCTTGATCGTGTAGGTCTTTCGCGAGGATGGCGCCGGGCTGTACGGCGTCGATCCCGCAGATACGGATGTTCTTGAGGGGCGGGCCGGCAGGTGGCGCAGGTTTACGCGCCTCTTGTACCGGTGCGGTCGCCTTCGGGGCCGGTGTATCGTTCGAAAGTGGCGTCGGGACAAGCGGTATCACGGCGGCGTAGTGCATCGGCTGATGCAGCATCCAGGTACGGCGCAACGCGGTTCCGATCGTTTTGATGAGTCTCTCGATCGAAAGCGGCGCGACAGCGAACCCGTTGACGTCAAGATCGATAGCGCATTTCACCGCAGCCGTGTCGGCGCGCGCGGTCAAAATCACATAGCTGACACGCGGCGAAACGGTCGGAATAAGACGCGCACGCACCATGCGTAGGAGATCAAGCCCACCGAGCGGGGTCATATCCCAATCGGAAATGATGCAGTTGATGTCCGGTCCGTAGTGACGAAGGACCTCGACACCTTTGTCTACCGTGGTGGCGTCGCGCAACGCGCGCGTACGCCCGCGCAAGGCAGCATGAACCATCTCGCGGAAGAAGGGCTTATCGTCCACGACCAAAAAGCTGATCTTGGAGAAATCGAATTCACCGGAAGAGCCTGGCGCGAAACTCATGACCACCAGTTGAGGCAAACGGCAGTTGTCGAACGGTTCGCTATATCGTTGATTGAAATTCCCCCGTAATAGCGATGACTAACAATACACGCCGTGTCCCCCTGACGCTACCGAGGGTGGGGTAAGCGCAACCTTGTGGATAAAACAAGTTTTGAGGCAAAAATAACTTGAGGTGGAATAACTTACACACCGTTATTTCTCGCGCCTGCTCCGGCGCGCTTCAAAAGAAAAACCCGGATGTTCGCCTGCAAGGATAAGGCGCGTACATCCGATAGGTGTATTTCACCAATTACGGGCTGCTCGGGGAGCGGATGCGCCGCCGAGTCTAGGCGGTCGGCGGTTCTGACCTCGGAAGCACAGTCGCCGCGCTCCGGCGTGCGGCCAGCCATTCTTCAACCGTTGCCAGAATACGCCTCTCGGTTCCGTCTGGCCGGCCCGCACCAAGCCACAACAGGGCGACCGTCCCGAAGTAGGTCAGCGCGCCCGCGATAACCAGGATCAAGGTCTGTATGAGATCGCTGGTCAGCGTCTCTTCATCGGGCCATGCACGGTCAATGACAAGGACGACGGCAGCCATCGCGCAAAGCGCAACGCTTGGACGCCACAAGGCTCCGACGATGCCCTTCGCGGTGACGGTCAACTGACGCTTGATCAGCCAGAAATGCACGACAAGTCCAATAGCCGCGCTCAGCACAAGCCCCCACGCGGCGCCCACAGGGCCCAGGTAATAAACGCCGCCGATCAGGGCTGGGGGAAGCACAATGACGCTTGGCAGACCACGCCATGTGATGAGATCCGGGCGGCCGATTGCGAGATAGATGGCTTGGCCATTCGCAACGGGAAGGTTCAGGAAGCCGTAGAGACTAAGAACCTGAATGAGGGGAACGACGGGCATCCACTGCGCGCCAAGGAAAATTCGTACGATATGTTCCGCGACTAGCCCAACGCCCACGGCCAGCGGCGCGCCAAGAAAGAACATGATGCCGAGCGAAGCGACAAAGCCGTCCGCCAGGCGCGCCGGATTGCCTTGCATCTTCGCGAAGCCGGGAAACAGCGCCCGCGAGATCGGCCAGATGAGTTCAGTCGTCGCCAGATTGGAAATTTCGTACGCGACCGTGTAGTGACCGAGCGCGGTTGCGCTCGACATCTTGCCGACCACGAAGGTGTCCATGCGCTGGCGTATGAGCACGATCAAATTGTTGACTAACAGCCATTTCGAGAAGTGCAGAAACGGCGTCGCGCCCTTTAAGGATAAGCGAGGGCGGTAGGGATGCATCGTGTAGCTGAGCAGGAAGGCCACCGCCTTGCCCGTGATGATGCCGGCGACCAGCGCGCGGTAATCGCGCCAATGCCATGCGAGAGCCAGGGTGACGATGAACGCGGCGACTTTACTGATGACAAGCAACCGGAACTCGCGCTCGAACTGAAGTTCCATGCGAAATTCGACGATGCCAATATTCTGGAAGCCGCTCATCAGCGCGATAGCGGCGAGCCACATCACGACAGTGGCCAAACGCGGATCATTGTAGAAGTCGGCGAGCGGGTACGCGGCCGCGACAAACAGAAGTGCAGTCAGCACACCGCGGGCGATCGAAAGGGTCCACGCGGTATCGTATTGGGAGCGGTCGGCCGATTGCTTTTGGATGAGTGCAAGATCGAAGCCCAGTTCCAGCAGCGTCTCTAGAACGGCCAGCATGGTAGTCGCGAGCGCCACAAGCCCGAAGTCCGCCGGAACGAGGAGACGCGCGAGGATGACTGTGCTGATGAGGCCGATAATCCGCACAGCTAACCGCTGGAGGACGATCCAGGTGGCGCCGGTGGCAATCCTATGACCAAGCCCCGACACTCAAAACACCTGGCGGGAGAAGGCAAAGCAACGAGGACGTGGGTTCATGCGCATCGGATGTCCGCGAAATACGTGAAAGAGGAGGCGTGAACCCGATCAGCAACCAAGTGGCGAAAGGGAAGCCGGAGCGGCAACCGGCCGCACCTTCGCCGGCCTAAACCACCTTGAAGAGGTAGAGCAGGAGGACTAGGGGGAGAGGTATCCCAAGCAACCAAAGGAGCAGGGGGCGCATAAATCCTCGCGACGTCAAAGCCGAGCGTTATCAACGGCTCTACAACGTGGCGACGGGCGCTTGGTTCCCGAGGGACGCGCGATGGTGGTGACGAGCCGCTTAGCCGCCGGAGGGAAGATTCTCGCGCGTCAGCAGGCGGTCCAGTTCTGCCCGAGCTTCTGCGGCTTCGATGCTGTCGCGTGGGCACTCACGTTGCGCGGCTTGATATTGCTCGCGTGCGCCGTTGCCGTTCGCTTTGATGATACGCATTGCGCCAAGGAACAGCGCGCGTTCACACCGCGCCGTCTTTGATCTTAGCGCTTGCGGATCCGCGGCCGGCACTTCTTCTGAATCGGCGAGAAGGGCGCGGGTCATGGCGCCCTCATCCCCCCCCAACGCGGCGGATAGCAATTCACGGTCGACATAGATTCCCGCACGCATGCCGGACTTCACGTACCAGAGCGCGGCCAAGCTATCGTCGGGGGCTTCCTTGAGCGCGCGCCCGAAAGCTTCAGACGCGCCGAGCCAATTGCCCGACAGATACATCGCCATGCCCTGTCCGAGATCAGAGGTGTTGGACTGGCCGGGAATGGAACGCAGGCGTTGATAACGCACGGCCGCTTCGTCGAATTGGCCGGCCAGGAGTTTGAGGTAGGCGGTCCTCCGCATCGGCGTGACGGCGTCCGGGGTCAAACGCTGGACACCTTCAAGGTCAGCGATAGCGGCGTCATATTGACCGAGTCTTTGCTTGAAGACGCCGCGCAAAAGCTGACTGCGCCAATTGTCGGGCTTCAGTTCCAGCGCGCGGTCGAGATCAATGATGGCTTCGGCGTAGTGGGTAAGGCTGCCGTGAGCGGAAGCTCGGCGTGTATAGTCGATTTCATCAATGGACCCGAACGCGATGACGCGATTCAGTTTTTCGATGGCCTCCTCATAACGGCCTTCATCGATCAGCGCCTGGGCTTCATTTGAGAGGACCCGGGCCTGCAAGTAGTCAGAGACTTTAGGCGATGACGTGCTGCAAGCGGAGACGACGCAGATGAGCGCCACGAGCAGATAGCGCAGACGAAAAGCCAACAGTCATGTCTCCATGCAGTGACGGCCAGGGATGCGCCACATCTTAATGGGTTATCTAGGCCAATTCTAACCCGAAACCGGGTTGCGAGTGAGCCTCCGCGCACGTTCCGGCAACAAGCCGGCCCAGTGACGGGTGCTCCAATCGTAAATTGCTAATTCAAATAGTCCGCTATATATTCGCGGATAATGGTGTCCAGATCCGCAGGTGGGGCAAGACCGAGCGCCTTGGCGCGCGAAGAGTCGAGGCCCATGGGCCATCCCGCGACGATTTTCTCGACGAAGGAGTCCGGAGCAACAGTCACATTTCCGAGCGTGCGTCCGCTGGCGACCCGCTTCATGCTGTCCACCATTTCGCGCAGCGTGACCGTGCGGTTCGGAAGATTGACGGCGCGGTCATCACCCATCTTAGCGCCGTCGAGTTCATGCAACTCGATCAGGTTGTCGACGATGCTGCGATAGCCCGCGACCGCCATTGAAGTGTCCAGCGCGACCGGCAAGGCCATATCGACGCCGTTGAGAGGCTCGCGGATTACGCCGCTGACAAAACTGGACGCGGCTTTGTTCGGCGCCCCGGGCCGCACGATCACGGCGGGCAGCCGCGCGCAGCGGCCGTCGATGAACCCTTTGCGGGTATAATCGTTCACTAAAAGCTCGCCGGCGGACTTGGTCATGCCGTACGTGGTTTGCGGAACGTGGCGAGTCGAGTCCGAAACTTCCTTTGGCAGCTGCGCGCCGCCGTAAACGGCCACGGAGCTCGAGAAGATATGGCGCGGTTTGGAGCCGAGCGCGCGCAACGCCTCGAGCACATGCAAATGACCGTAAAGATTGACGCGCATCGCCAGGTCGAAATCGAGTTCGCCGCCGCCGCTCACCACGGAGGCCAAGTGAAAGACCGATATATCCGGCCGATCTATCAACTTCGCGACGGTGTCCCGGTCAGAGATATCGCCGCGCACCACCTTCACCCTCGCGTCGTCGAGGGGAAGGGCGGTGGCCGACGGCGTATCGAAAAGTAACACTTCATCCACGCGCTGAGGGGCACCGGAAGAACCGGCAAGGGAGCCGCGCGCGAGAATCCTTTGCGCGAGACGCAAGCCGATGAATCCGGTTCCGCCGGTGATTAAGACTTTAATTGGAGCCTCCCCGCGTGTGATCGAACGAAGGATAACCGTTTGACGATGAGTTATGGAATCTAGTTTTCCAACACCGCATCCAGCGTGATGTTTGCCTTCAGCACCTTGGAGACGGGGCAGCCGGCCTTCGCTTTGTTGGCGAGTTCAGCGAATTTATCCGCGCTCGCGCCCGGCACTTTCGCGCGCAGCGTCAAATGCACCGCGGTGATCGCGAAACCGTCAGGAAGCTTTTCCAAGGTCACGTCCGCCTTGGTGTTCATCTCGCTCGCCGTAAGATTGGCTTCGCCGAGAATGTTCGACAGAGCCATGGTGAAGCAGCCGGCATGGGCCGCTCCGATTAACTCTTCCGGATTCGTGCCCGGGCCGTTTTCAAAGCGGGCCGTGAAGCCATAAGGATGGCTCTTGAGCGCCCCACTCTCCGTCGAGATGCTGCCCTTGCCGTCCTTGAGTCCGCCGCTCCAAACCGCCGATCCTGACTTTTTCATCCGTTTCTCCTGAAAAATGAGGGAAAGACAATGTCAGCTATGTAATACAGTGAGGGGAGCAATTATAGTTTCGGCACCCCTCAGACAGAACGTAGAAGCAGATTTCGTGATTTCGTGTAAAATCAAAAAGAATTGTGACCCACCTTATATGTAGTTATGGTCGCCCGATAAACGCGTGGGAGAGGCGCTCAGCGCTGTGCGCGGAGATAGCGTAAAATTTAGGACGTAAGTGGGGCATCCAAACCGCCTCATGTTTTAGTCACCGGAGGTTTCCTACACGATATAGGCATCGTAGAGAAGCGACGACAATTCCGCCTGTTGCTCTCGTGCCTCACGAGCTTCGAACCGAGGAGGGTTTGAAATGAACGGCCTGAATAGACGGCGCGTCCTGCGCGGCATCTTGAATGGTGGAGCGGTCACCGTTGGCATCCCCCTTTTGAACTATTTCCTCAATGGAAACGGCAACGCCATGGCTGACGGCTCGCCTATGCCTTTGCGCTTCGGAACATGGTTCTGGGGCTGCGGCATGAATGAAAAGCTGTTCGTGCCGAAGAAGGTGGGCGCGAACTATGAATTGCCGGAGGAGATAGCATCGCTGCGCAATGTGAAGCAGCACCTCAATATCTTCTCGGGCTTCAACGCCTTCAAGGATACGGCGCCCAATCTCTGTCACTACACCGCGTGGATCTGCAATCGTACCGGTCAGGCCCCGGAGAGTGGCGATCATCGTCCCGGTGAAACCATCGACGTAACGATCGCGAAGAAAATCGGCCGCACAACGCGCTTCCAACAAATCACCGCCACCGCGACCGGAGATGTGCGCAACACGTTTTCCTACGAAAACGCGAACTCGCCAAACACCTCCGAATGGTCGCCCGTCAACTTCTACACGCGCGTGTTTGGTCCGGATTTCCAGGATCCAAACGCCCCGACTTTCACACCGAACCCGCGCACCATGGCCCGCCGGAGCGTGCTCTCGGGCGTGATGGATCAGACGAAAGTATTGCATGAGAAAGTTGGCGCCGAGGACCGCGCGCGCCTCGATCAGTACTTCAGCAATTTACGTGATCTCGAGCGTCAGTTCGATCAGCAGCTGACGAAGCCGGATCCGATTGCGGCTTGCAAACCCGCTGGCAAACCGGGGGAAGATCCGAAGACCGGAGGCGACACCGAGCTGACCGCGATCCGCCACAACCTCATGACCGACATTCTTGTGATGGCGATCGCTTGCGATCAGACGCGCGTGTTCAACATGTCCTATTCGGCCGCGCAGTCCGCGACCATCAAGGCCGGGTACGAGAAGCCGCACCACACGACCACCCATGAGGAGCCGCTCGACGAGAAGCTCGGGTATCAGCCGATCGTGTCGTGGTTCACGCAGCGTTCGATGGAAAGTTGGGCCTACTTCGTCGAAGCCTTCACGAAAGTGAAGGAAGGCGACGGCATGTTGCTCGACAACTGCTTGATCTACGGAACGACGGACCAATCGCTCGCACGCATCCACAGCTTGGATGGCGTGCCGATGTTCACGGCCGGTAAGGCATGCGGGAAGATCAAAACCGGCCTGCACGTGGCGGGCGGCGGTTCGACCGTGGTGCGTCTCGGCTACACCCTCCAAAAGGTCTTTGGCCTCGATATTCCGTCCTGGGGTACGAAGTCGAACAACACCTCGAAGGAGATCAGCGAGATCCTGGCCTAGCCCCGATTTAACCGAAGTCGAAGTTCGTTGTCGGGAGGGACAAGGACATGCGGCCATTGCGGACGGCAAAAATTTTCTCGATGGTGGCAGCCGCTGCGCTCATGGCGGGTGGCGCCGCCGCGCAGATGAAGCGGGGCGAGCCGGTCGAGGACTATCAGCGCCAGCCGCTTCCCCCGGGGATTCTGGTCATCGTCACGGACGTCGAAGGCCCGGTGTACGCCACCGCCGAGGGCAAGACGCTCTATCAATGGCCCTTCCGCGCCCTGCGCAACGGTGACGGCGGCGAGCAGAAGGGCAAGCCGACCTGCGACAATACGGTCTACAAGGAAAACGCCGGACTCATGAGCCCGTATCCCGGCGGCTTCATCCTTCCTGATGTCGACAAGCGTCTATCGTGCGCGCAGCTCTGGCCGCCCGTCATTGCGCCGGCCGATGCGAAAGGCGTCGATAAATGGACTGCAATCAAGCGTGCGGACGGCACACTACAGTGGGCCTATGACGGCTTTCCCATGTACACCTCGATCCTGGACAAGAAGCCGGGCGACGTGAACGGCGGGACGCGCCGCCGCGTAACGGGCGAGGCTGGTGCGCTGCGTGAGCCGGTCGGACCGCCGGCGGTTATTCCGCCAGGTTTCATCGTTATTCAAGTGGCGACAGGCCGTCTCGTCGCGACCGCGGACCGCTCGTCTGTGTATACGTCGGACCGCGATGCGCCGAACAAATCGAATTGTTATGAGAGCTGTGCGGAAGAGTGGACCGCGGTATTGGCGCCGGAGTTCGCCAAGCCGCTCGGCGAATGGGGAATCATCCAGCGTTCACCGGGCTTGCGTCAGTGGACATTCCGCGGAAAAGCGCTCTACACGTACGCACTCTCGCCCGAAGGCCGCAACGCGAGCCTACAAGGGAGCGATGTGCCGGGGTGGCACAACGTATATACGCAGCGCGCGCCAAATCCACCGAGAGGCTTCACCGTACAGGATGCGCCGTCTGGCCAAGTCGTCGCAGATCGAAACGGCAAAACCGTTTACATCTACAACTGCAATGACGACGCCGTCGATCAGCAGTCTTGCAATCATCCCGACCTGACCCAGGCGTACCGCATCGCTGTGTGCGGTGGCGGCAGTCAGGAAAAGTGCATGCGCACATTTCCATACGTGCTTGCCGATAAGGATGCCAAGAGCGACAGCCAGGCGTGGAGCGTGATCGAGATCGATCCGAAGACCGGTCACCGCGCCGCGGCGGGACAGGGCGATGCGCTTCGCGTGTGGGCGTACCGCGACCGGCCCATCTACACGTTCTCCGGCGACAAGGAGCCGGGAGACATCAACGGCGATTCTTGGGGTGAGTTCCAGGGCGCGCGGAATGGCTTTAAGGCCTTCTGGCTGCGCGACGATTATTTCAACAACGCGTCGTGAGCGCGCACGCCAGGGCATCGATCATGCGTCATCTGCGTAGAGTTTCCGCCCTGACACTCGCGGCTGCGCTCGTCGCCGGCGCCGCGTATGGTCAGACGCAGAAGAGCGGGCCGAAGGAACAGTATCAGCGTGCACCGTTGCCGGCCGGCATTCAGGTCATTCAGACCGACGAAGAAGGCCCGTTGTTTGCGACCGCCGAAGGAAAGACGTTGTATCAGTGGCCATTCATTCAGCTGCGCAATGGCGACGCCGGCGACCAAAAAGGCAAACCGACCTGCACAGATAAGCTCTTCAAAGAGAATGCAGGCCTGATGAGTCCTTACCCGGGTGGGTTCATCATGCCCGACGCGGAGACGCGCATGAGTTGCGTCCAGCTTTGGCCGCCGGTGTGGGCGCCGGAAGGCGCCACAAACGTGGGCAAGTGGACGGCCATCAAACATCCCAGCGGCAAAATGCAGTGGGCCTATGACGGTTATCCCATGTACACCTCGCTGCTCGACAAGAAGCCGGGTGATGTGAATGGCGGCACGCGCCGCCGCGCCAATCGCGGCAACGCGTCGGGCGCTCAGCGTGAGCCCGTGGGCCCACCTGCGTTGGTGCCCCCAGGATTCATCGTGATCCAAGTCGCGACGGGACGGCTGCTCGCGACGGCTGACCGCCAGTCTGTCTACACATGGGATCGCGACGCGCTCAACAAATCGAACTGCTTTGATCGCTGTGCGGACGAATGGACGCCGGTCACCGCGCCCGAATTCGCCGAAGCGCAAGGCGAGTGGGGCGTCATCCAGCGTTCACCCGGCGTGCGTCAGTGGACCTTCCGTGGAAAGCCGCTCTACACCTACGCATTGTCACCGGAAGGGCGCAACGCAAGCCTGCAAGGCAGTGATGTCCCCGGTTGGCACAACGTGTATACCCAGGCCACGCCGTTCCCGGGCCGCGACTTCACGCTTCAAGACGCCCCTTCCGGCCAAGTGCTCGCCGACAAGAACGGCAAGACCGTCTACGTATACAACTGCAATGACGACGCCTGGGACCAGCAGGCCTGCAATCATCCCGACCTGACACAAGCATATCGATTGGCCATCTGCGGCGCCGGCAGCCAGGAAAAATGCATGCAGATGTTCCCCTACGTCCTCGCGAGCCGCGATGCCAAAAGCGAAAACACGGCGTGGAGTGTGATGGCTATCGATCCGAAAACAGGCCACCGCGCGAGCGCGGGGCAGGCCGATGCTCTGCGGGTTTGGGCGTGGCGTGACCGGCCCGTCTACACTTTCTATCTCGATAAAGAGCCCGGCGACATCAACGGCGATTCCTGGGGCGAGTTCCAGGGCCAGCGCAATGGCTTCAAGGCGATCTGGTTCCGCGACGATTATTTCAATAACGCCTCGTAAGACGCGTTAGAGGGAGAACGACAATGAAGAAGACGACACACTTCGCCGCCGCGCTCAGCCTCTCGGTTGGCCTCGCGATGAGCGCTTCCAGTACCGCGACGGCCGCCTCGGCGAACGATACGCCGGCGGCGGCTCCAGTAAACGGAGTCATCGGTTACATCCTGACGGACGAGGTGTGGGCGGTGTACCAGACGCCGGAAGGCAAACAGGAGTGTCCCGAAGGATTGAACGCGTGGGGGCCACGTGAACAGTTCAAAAAGATGTTCGTTGATGACGGCAAGAAGCGCACGCTTGAAGAAGCCCAACTCGCCTGGGAAGCCAAGATTTGGCATCCCGAACTTGGAGAAGACCCGTTTCCCTTCCGTGGACCGGTCGGCAATGTGTCTTACGGCGTGAATCTTGACGGCCGCGTCGACGCCGACGACCAGATCACGCCGGACGGCGTTAAAGGGATCGACAATCAGCTGTACCGCGCCATCGGCTGCATCGAGGAATTCCGCGGCCCGACCGGCATCCTGCACTTTTTGGTAAACCGCTATCTGCGCGACTTCGAGTTCAACCGCGTCTTGATCGAAATCTCCGGCGTCGAGGACATGGTCAACGACCCTCATGTCGATGTGACGATTCTACGCGGACGCGACCGCATGATGGCCGACGCGACCGGCAACGATATCATCCCGGGCGGTTCGAACCGCGTCGATATGCGATGGGGCAAAAAATATGTACAGCGCCTGACGGGTAAGATCGTCGACGGCGTTCTCACAACACAGCCCAGTGACGTCACGTTGCCGCACGCGATCTTCAATCAGATCCCGGGCGAAGATCACATGAAAGGCGCTGTGTTCCAACTCAAGCTGACGCCGGAACGCGCCGAGGGTTTGCTCGCGGGGTACTCGGATATCGACAACTGGTACCGGCAGCTCAATCATTCCTGGTCCACGCATCACCAGAGCTACGGCCAGTTATCGTCGCCCTCGCTCTACAAGCACCTGCACCGCCTCGCTGACGGTTATCCCGACCCGAAAACCGGCAAGAACACCGCTATCTCATCAGCGCTCGCAGTGAAGTTCACGCAAGTGTTCATCCAGCATCCGCCGAAGGAAGTTGCTTCCAGATAGGGGCAACAGGCTTACACGCGGGCGATGCTGGGAGGCGCCGCCGGCGGGTTGAAGCACTACACCAAACCTGAGTTGTTTCAGCGCCAGTGCGTCCGCGCGCCGCCGAGGAGGTCCCGACAAAGACTATAGGATATCTGATCGCTGGGAGGCGATTACCGGCGCTGAGTTTAACTCAGGGTTTTGCGGCCGACATCGAGCTGATTTTTCAATCCGTATCCATCTAGGGGGAACGTCCATGCTGAATATCAATGCCGCCGCGCGCGCGAAGCGCCACCGCGGGGTCCGCCCGTACTCCATGACCACCGTGAGCGCGCTCGCTATACTCACTGCGACCTTCGCCGCCATTCAAGGTGCGAACGCCCAAACGGCGGCACCGGCCGCTGCATCTCTTGACGAAATCGTCGTGACGGGATCGCGCGTGGTTCGTGACGGCTATGAAGCGCCGACGCCGGTGACGGTTGTCGGAGTGGATCAGATCCAGCAATCCGGCTTTCCCGATCTCTTCAATGCCGTGCGGACCATGCCAGCGTTCGGCTCGTCCGGGGAAGGCACTCGTGCCGGCGGCAATTCGGTGTCCTCAGGACGCCAGGGTCAGAACACCTTCAACCTGCGCAACCTCGGTGAAACGCGGACGCTCTCGCTCCTCAATGGACACCGCATCGTATCGTCCGACCTGAACGGCGCCATCGACACGAACGTCTTTCCGCAGCCGCTGATCAGCCGCGTTGACGTTGTCACTGGGGGCGCCTCCGCGGCCTACGGCTCCGATGCGCTCGCTGGCGTGGTGAACTTCGTCATCGATACGGAATTCACGGGCGTGAAGGGTGAGGTGTCCAGCGGCATCACGACGTACGGCGACGACTGGACCGGCAAATCCAACATTGCGGCGGGCATGCCGTTCGCGGGCGGCCGCGGTCATGTCGTGGCGAGTTATGACTGGAATTTCGATCCGGGCCTGTTCCCGATGAGCGCCCGCGAGTGGAACCGCGTCGCATGGAAAGTGCTCACCAATTCGGCCTACGGCACGGGCCCAGGGCAAAGCACCAGCGTTCCGGAATTCATCGTGCGCAGCAATACCGGCCTCATCAACGCTTCCCCCGGCGGGATCATCACGGCCGGGCCTTTGAAGGGAACAGCTTTCAACAAGGAGGGCTCTCCCTTCCAGTTCATCTATCCCGATGTTCAAGGTGCCGGCTTCATCGCCGGCGGCATGGCGCCGTTGAACGACACCTCGCAGTATTCTCAGAACGTCACGACGCGCAGCCGTCAGGAGAATGTATTCTTCCGCGCAAGCTACGACATCAGTGAGAACGTCACCTTGTTCGCCCAGTTCATCAATCACTATTCGAAGACTGCCGGACTTTCGAAGCTCGATGACTCTCAGGGCAATCTGACTATCCGCGCTGACAATCCGTATATCCCGACCGACGTCGCCGCGCGCATGGCCGCTCTCGGTCTCACGTCCTTCACGATGGGATCGTTCAATCTCGATATCCCCAACCTCTCCTCGGATTTCAAGCGGCGCACTTGGGTCTATTCTGCCGGGCTCGAAGGCTCGTCGGATGTCATGGACACGGCCTGGACCTGGGAGATATTCGGCCAGTACAGCCTCGCCAAGAACAATTTGCGGGTCGCCACCCGCAACAACCGGCTCTTTCCGCTCGCTGTCGACGCGGTGCGCAATGCCAATGGCGCGGTGGTTTGTCGGGTCAACGCGGATACCGATCCCTCGAACGACGATCCACGTTGCTTACCCTACAACCCTTTTGGCTGGGGCAAGAACGACGCGGCGGTCATCAAATACGTGAAAGGGACGACTCACCGTCTCCAGGACAACTCCGAAAAGCTGATCGAATTCTCGGCTAGTGGCGAGCCTTTCGAGTTGTGGGCAGGGCCCGTCTCGATTGCCTTCGGCGGCGGCTGGCGCGAGGAGAAGGTCGTCGATCCGAACTTCGGTCCCAACGCTTACGACCCCGTTTCGCTCACCCGGCCCTTCAGCGCGGGTAATTACTTACCCACGAACGGTAAATACAGCGTCACCGAAGGTTTCGTCGAAACCGTCGTGCCGCTGGCCAAAGACACGCAGTGGGCGCGCTCCCTCGAACTCAACGCGGCCGCTCGCGCGACCGACTATTCCACCGCCGGCTATGTCACCACCTACAAGGTGGGATTGACCTATAATCCCATCGACGACATCCGCCTTCGCGGCACGTTATCGCGGGATATTCGCGCGCCGAACCTCGGGGAAATCTTCGCGACCGGCACAGGAGGCCAGGCGGGCGGCATCCGCGACCCCTTCAACGGCAACCAGACGGCGGGGCTGTTTCTCACCGAGACGGTCGGCAATCCCAGCCTGCGGCCCGAGAAGGCCGACACGCTTGGCCTCGGTATCGTCCTCCAGCCAGCGTTCCTGCCGGGGTTCTCGGCGGCGGTCGATTACTACTCGATCGACATCAAAGGCGCGATCCAGCAGGTCAACGCCCAGACCACCCTCGATCTCTGCTTTATCGGGCAGACCGCCCTTTGCCAAAACATCCAGCGTGGACCGGCGACACCCACCAATCCCGCCGGCACCATTATTCTCGTGACCTCACGCCCGACGAACTACGCCTTCAACCTCACGCGTGGACTGGACTTCGAAGCGTCATACACGACTAATCTCGATGAATGGGTCGACACCTGGTCGGGAAGCATCATGCTCCGCGGCCTCGCCGCGCACGTGATCGAGTCCACCTCCGACGACGGTCTAAACCCGCCTCTGGACACGGCCGGCAACAACAGCAATACGAATCCAGGACCGCCGTACTGGAAATTCTTCTTGACCGCGAACTATGCGCTCGATCCGGTGACAATCGGCATGACGGCACGCGGCGTCAGTTCAGGACATTATGGCCCTCTGTACGTCAGGCAGTCCTGCACGAGCGGCTGTCCGGTCTCTACACCGTTCCAGCGCACGATCGACCACAACTACATCGCCGGACAATGGCTCTATGACGTGAACGTCAATTTCCGTTTTCTGCACAAGGATACGGGCGCGGTGGACGCGGACGCCTTCCTCGTCGTGTCCAATATCCTCAACTCCGATCCTCCGGTCGTCGCGACATCCTCTCCGGAATATTGGCACCGCACGAACAGTCTCCTGTACGACGTGCTCGGACGCTCGTTCCGCGCGGGGATCCGCTTCAAATATTAGGTGCGTGTGGGGCGAGGGGCCTGATAGGCCCCTCGCTGGCAACAGCAACGCGCGGGAAGTTTGGAGCTCGCGCGTAAGCTGTTGAAGACGTGATTGTTTTGCGGCCTGTTTCCGCTGTGCGGAGGTGGACCGGTTCAGTAGTATAAGTATGTGGCGTGTTTGAGGAGGATGCTGGTGTATTCGTTTCGGAAGTACTTGGTTCCATCGGCGATCGCATTCGCCGCCGCGCTGGGTCTGGCGAGTTGCTCGGGCGCCGAGACGTCTACCGTCAAGAATGTTCCGGCGGCAAAGACCGTGAAAGAGCCAGCCGTCGCGGGCTCACCTGCGTTGCTCCGTCTCATCACCTCCCAACAGTACGTCAACACACTCGTCCATACGTTTGGCAAAGACTTCAAGATAGAGACCCAGTTTCCGCCGCACCGCCGGACGGACGGGCTTCTTGCCGTCGGCGCCGCGACCGCCGGTTTTCCGGCCGGCCAGATCGAACAGTATCAACGCGCCGCCGCCACTGTCGCCGCGCGGGTTGTCGATGCGGGGCATCGCGATTTCTTGATTCCATGCAAACCCGCCGATGAGAAAAAGGCGGACGCAGCCTGCGCAACGAAGTTCCTCGCCGCGACAGGCCGGATGCTTTACCGGCGCCCGATGGATCAGAATCTGCTCGATGAAGCGGTGTTGAAGGCCGGCGAAACCGGCGATCGTCTCAAGGACTTTTACGCCGGTGTTGGCGTCGCGCTTGAAGGCATGCTAATCGCGCCGGAAGTCCTATTCATTGCCGATAAGTCAGAACCCGATCCGAATAATCCTGGCCAATCGCGGCTGGACGCATATTCGCTTGCGTCACGCTTAAGCCTTTTCCTCTGGAACGCTTCGCCCGACGACATGCTGCTCAAGGCCGCCGAAAGCGGCGAGATCCAGACTCCGAAAGGTCGTGCGCGGATCGTCGAGACGATGCTGGCCAGCCCACGGCTCGAAGCCGGCATGCGCGCTTTCTTCGACGACATGTTTGGCTTTGATCACTTCGACAATCTGGCGAAGGACCCGAATGTCTATCCGGCTTTCACCGGCGTCACCGTCCAGGATGCCCGCGAACAAACGCTGCGTACGGCATACAACTTCCTGATCACCAAGGGCCGTGATTACCGCGACCTTTACACCACGCGGGAAACCTTCCTCTCTCCGGCCCTGGCCGCGCTCTACCAGCTGCCGACGCCTCCATATTGGGTTCCTTACGAGTTCCCGGCCGACAGCCCGCGGGCAGGACTCCTGACCCATATCAGTTTCCTCGCGGTACATTCGCATCCTGGGCGCAGTTCGCCGACCGTGCGCGGAAAAGCCCTGCGCGAGTTGTTGCTTTGCCAGCCGGTGCCGCGTCCGCCCGCAAATGTCGACTTCTCAGCCGTGGAAAACCCGGATCCGCGCCTGCGCACCGCGCGCGATCGCCTGAACTTCCATGCCGAAAATCCAGTTTGCGCCGGCTGCCACAAGATCACGGATCCTATGGGCCTCGCGCTCGAGAACTTCGATGGGGCGGGGCGCTACCGTAAAACCGAGGGCGGCGCCGCGATCGATGCCAGCGGACGGCTCGACGGCAAGGATTTCACCGACGTGATCGGCCTGGGGGTGGCGCTGCATGACCATCCGGGGCTGTCATCGTGCCTCGTCCGGCGGATGTTCAGCTACGCAACCGGGGCCAATGTGCGGGACCAGACGACCCTCGGTTACCTGAACGAGAGCTTCGTCGCCGAGGGCTACAGGATCCCGGATCTGCTGCGGACCATCGCGCTCTCTAACGCCTTTTCGCGGGTCGCCGAACCCTATGCGCCGCCTGCGAAAACCGCCGCGGCGGCGGCCGGTGCGGAGCTCAGTCAGTAGCGGGCCTGCGCGGCAGTATCTAGCGTCCGCGGGGCCGCGGATTACCCAAAATCGCAAGAATTATCCAAGAAAACGTGTGTATATTATTCGATAATCTAGCCTTGGCTCTGGTTCTGGAAACCCGGCGCCGGGATGATGGAGTTTTTTGCTGCGGAGAGCCTGTAAAGACAACGAACCGGTGGAGGGTTTCGAGATGAGCGGTATCGAGAGACGTCGCGTCCTGCGCGGCATGTTGGGCGGCGGCGCGGTCACGGTTGGCTTGCCGCTCCTGAATGTCTTCCTCAACGGCAACGGCACGGCGCTGGCCGACGGTAAGCCGATGCCGGTCCGCTTCGGCACTTGGCACTGGGGCTTGGGCATGCAGACGAACGTGTTCGTCCCCAAGAAGACCGGCCTCAATTACGAACTCCCGGAAGAAATCGCTTCATGGAAACCGATCCAGAAGCACATGAACCTATTCACGAACACGACCGCGTTCCGCGACAACTACGAAAACCTTTGCCACTACTCTGGCTGGGTCATCCTGCGCACAGGTAGCGCCCCGAAAGACGGGGGCCACATTCCCGGTGAATCACTGGACGTGACGGTCGCCAACCAGATTGGCCGCACCACGCGCTTCAAAATGTTGACGGCCACGGGCACAGGCGAGACCGGTTCGACCTTGTCCTACGAAAATCAGAATACGCCGAACCAGCCGGAAATCTCGCCGCTGGCGTTCTATACCCGAATCTTTGGGCCCGACTTCCAGGATCCGAACGCGCCGGAGTTCAAACCGAACCCGAAGATCATGGTGCGCAAGAGCGTGCTGTCGGGTGTGATGGATGAGGTGAAGGCGCTGAATTCCAAGATCGGCGCCGAAGACCGTGCGCGTCTTGAGCAGTATTTCACGGGTCTGCGCCATCTCGAGCGTCAGTTCGAGCAGCAACTCACCAAACCAGAGCCGATCGCCTCCTGCAAGAGGCCGGCCGAACTCAAGAATGAACCGCCGCCGGGCAAAGAAATCGAAGTCATCACCGCGCGTCACAAGATGATGACCGACATCATGGTCATGGCCGTGGCCTGCGACCAGACCCGCGTCTTCAATATGGCGATGACCACGCGTTCGGGCGACCCCAGCAAAGCGGGTTACGAAAAACCGCACCACACCGCGACCCACGAAGAGCGCATCGACGACCAACTCGGTTATCAAAAGGAAGTTTCGGGCTTCACCCGCAAGCTGATGTCGGCGTGGGCTTACTATGTGGAAGCCTTCACGAAGGTTCAGGAAGGCGACGGCACGCTCCTCGACAACGTGTTCATCTACGCCACGACCGATCACGGCTATGCCCGCGTCCACTCGCTGGACGGCATGCCGCTCATGACCGCGGGCGGTTGCGGCGGCAAGGTGAAGAACGGCTATCACTTCGACTTGAAGGGCGATACCGGCTGCCGCATAGGCTACACCGGCCTGCGCCTGATGGGTGTGAATACCCCGCAATGGGGTACCAAGAGCAACCAAACCAGCAAGGAAGTCAGCGAGATCATGGCCTAAAAGGCATCTTCCTTTCGTGCACCAGGACGGGCGCCGGAGCATTCCGGCGCCCGTTTTCTTTTAGGGCCGGCGGAAAAATGCCCGCCGGCGCTCTTCTTAAGAAGGGGCTGTGCTAGCATCGCCTAAGGGGACAGAAGGGGAGAACTCACATGGGATTGAAGACGTCTGCGCGGGCCTGCGTCGTGGGGCTTGTGTCCTGTTTCGCGCTATCCAGTTTTGCCCAAGCTGCGGAAGGCCCCGGCGCGCTGACGCGCCTCTTGGAGGCGCAGCTTGCGCGCATGCCAGCCAAGTCAGGAATCTACATCAAGCATCTTCCGAGCGGCGAAGAAGGCATGGTGCAGGCTGACGAACACTTTGAGAGCGCGTCTACCATCAAGCTCGCGACGATGGTTATCGCCTTTCAAATGGCCGACGCCGGAAAACTGAAGTTGGAAGAGCGGGTCGAGTTGACGCCAGCCGTGCTGCGCGGCGGCTCGGGGATTTATCGCTATAAGGATCTCGGCCTGCGTCCAACCGTGCGTGACTTGATCACCGAAATGGTGATCACCAGCGATAATACCGCCACCGATCTCATGATCGCGAAGGTGGGCGGCAAGGAACGTGTCAACGCCTGGCTGAAGGACGCCGGATACCACGTCCTCAATCAGACCCATACGACCGGCGAGTATTTCCGGCTTATCTACGCCGCGATGGATCCGAAGTACGCCAATATTTCAATGGAAGACGTGTTCGCGCTGTGCTGTGCCGACACGACGGTCCGCCGCATGCCCGTGTTTTCGGATCAGCGCAAAGCGTTGATAGAGGAGGTGAGGGCGCTCGACACCAACCGCTCACCGGCGCCCAGCGATCCAAATAACGAAAGCCGTTGGTTTGGCGCGGCCAGCCCGCGTGAAATGGGCCGCCTTGTCGAAGGCGTTGAAAAGTGCACCGTGGCAAAACCGGAAAGCTGCGATGAAATGCGCCGCATGCTGCGCGCGCAGCAGGCCGGCACGATGAAGATCCCCCATTATCTGACGGTTCCGGTTGGCCACAAGACCGGCGAAACCACCGGCGTAACCAACGATGTCGGGGTGATCTATGCGAAATCCGGCCCCATCGTCATCTCGTTCTACAATATGAACATGACGGGATCGCGAGCCGACACCGAGGACATGATGGGCGAGGTGGCGCGGAGCGTGGTCGACTATTTCGACGGCGTGCGTAAGTAGACACAAAAAGAAAAGCGGAGGCGGCCCGAGGCCGCCTCCGCTTCGTTCTCAGCGCTGGATATTACTTCTTCAGCACTAATTCCTTACCTATCAGAAGCTTCTTGTCGCCATTCTTCTTCGGCACAAACTTCTGCACGCGGTTGTTGTTTGCGTCCGCCACATAGAAGTTACCGGCGTTGTCGACGTCGATTTGGTGGGCGTTGTCGCTGACGCCCGGCTCATCGCCCAGGGTGCCCCACTGGCCGACAAGTTTACCGTTCAGGTCATAGCATGCGAACCGGCCGTACGTGGTGGCCGAGACGCACACGCGCTTGTCGTCGGTGGTGATGACGCGTGTGACACGCGCGGTGCCCGGCCACTGGTCGAGGAACTTGCCGCTGTGATCGAAGATCTGGATGCGGTCGTTGTTGCGGTCGGCCACATAGACGCGGTCAGCGTCGACCGCGACCGAGTGCACCAGGCTGAACTGGCTGGGACCAGTGCCCTTCGTGCCCCACGACATAACATACTTGCCGTTCTTGTCGAACTTGACGACGCGCGAGTTGGTATAACCGTCCGCGACGTAGAAGGTGCCGTCCGGCATGATCGCCAGGCTGGCCGGATCGTGGAAGTGCCCTTCATCGTTTCCAGGGACCGCCTTCTCGCCGACCTTGAGCAGCAATTGCTTACCGTCGTTGCTGAACTTCAGGAGCCGGTGATTGAAACGGTCCACGACCCAAACCGGGTGCGCCGGATCATATGGGTCGATGATGATGTGGTGCGCGATGGAGATTTCGCTGTTCCATTGCGACCAGTTCTCGATCACCTTTCCGTCGGCATTCAGGACGAGCAGGTTGTTGACGTCGCCTTTGTCGAAAAAGTTGTTGTCGCGGACGACCTTGGTCTTTTCCTTCATCACCTTGCCGTCGGCGGTCAGCATCGGATGACCTTCGCGGGTGTCGTTGCGGTCGACGGCGCCGATGAAGACGCGGTTCGGATCTTCCGCATTCACGGAAACGACGCGCTGGTTCCACCCTTCGATGCCTGGCTTGAACCAGCCAACCACGACGTCATAGGGACCGGTCAAATCCAGTCCGCCCTTTTCCTGGGCGATGGCCGGCGCGGTGGCTATAAAAAGCGCCGTCAAAGAGACGCCCAAAAGTCCGTAGCTATGTTTCATGAAATCCTCCCCCTGCGATCTGGATATAAGCGTTCCCCGCAGCCGCCTTGGGGTCAAGTAGGCATTTGTGACGCCTGGGCGGGTTCCCTCTCGGCGGGCAACGGTAATGGCGGAAGGGGTGGGATTCGAACCCACGGTGCCCTTGCGAGCACGCCAGTTTTCAAGACTGGTGCCTTAAACCACTCGGCCACCCTTCCCGGAACGGTGCTTATAACAAGTCTATCTCATAAGTCTGCGGGTTTTTTACCGCGGGCCGGCGGTGGCTGGTCCATAATAATCTCAGACAGGTTTGGACTTTGGCTGCGGGGGCTTAATGGACGGGCAGGGCGGAAAGACGCCGGTGATCGGAATTATCGGGGGCTCGGGTCTCTACGATATGGAGGCGCTCAGCAACAAGGAGTGGCGTAAGGTCACAACACCTTTCGGCGATCCATCGGACGAATTGCTGCACGGTGACATCGGCGGCACCCGGGTTGTCTTTCTTCCCCGCCACGGGCGCGGCCATAAGTACGCGCCGACGGACCTCAATTACCGCGCCAATATCTGCGCCCTGAAGATGGCGGGTGTGAGCGAAATTCTGTCGCTGTCGGCCTGCGGATCACTGCAGGCCAATTTGTCGCCGGGCACTTTTGTCATCGTCGACCAATTTATCGACCGCACATTCGCGCGCACAAAGTCGTTTTTCGAAAAAGGCCTCGTCGCGCACGTCTCGATGGCGCATCCGGTGTGCGGACGGCTGGGCGACCGTTTGGAGGCCGCCGCCAGAAGCATCGGAGTCCGCTACGCGCGCGGCGGCACTTACCTTGCGATGGAAGGCCCGCAATTCTCGACCTTCGCGGAATCCACGCTGTATCGTACATGGAACTGCGACGTCATCGGCATGACCAACATGCCCGAAGCCAAACTCGCCCGTGAGGCCGAGCTTTGCTATGCCACGGTGGCCATGGTCACCGATTACGATTGCTGGCATGAGGGGCATGCGGCGGTCACGGTCGAGCAGGTCGTGCGCGTGCTGCTGGCGAACGCCGATAAAGCGCGGAATCTCGTAAAAGAAGTCACGCCCGCGCTTGGCGCTCATCACGGGCCGTGCGACCGCGGCTGCCACCGAGCCCTCGATTCCGCACTGATCACCGCGCCGGCAGCGCGGGATTCAGAACTGGTAAGAAAGTTGATGCCGATCGCCGGTCGCGTTCTCGCTCGCTAAATATTCGGCGCCATACGGTCGTTCCACTTTTCGCACCACGCAAGCACGCCATCGACAGGCATTGGTTTTGCGATGAAGTACCCTTGGACAACGTCAACCCCGAGACTGGAGAGCAGATCCCAATCCTCTTGCGTCTCCGCGCCTTCCGCCACGACCGATAGCCCGAGATTACGCCCAAGGGCCGCGCTCGATTGAAGGATAGCCTTTGCCTTCTGATTCTGCCCCGCGCCATTGACAAAGGCGCGGTCGATCTTCAGTTCGGCGAACGGGACGCGGCGCAATTGCTCCATCGATGAATAACCGGTGCCAAAATCATCGATCGAAAGGGCGAAGCCTTTCATGTGCAAGCGCGCGAGTATATCGAGAGTGTCGGCGGCATCCCGGAAGACGCCGGTCTCGGTGATTTCGAGCACGATCTGTTGTGCGTCAAGGCCGTGTTCCGCCGACTCCTTTGCAATCCGGTCCGGCATTCCAAGATCGATCAAAAGATGCGCCGAGATATTGATGCTGAGTTTTGTCGTGAGCCCGGCTTTGTTCCACGCCGCGCATTGCCGAAGGGCAAGGGACAAAACCCTATCCGTCAGCGGTTTAATGAGACCGCTTGCCTCGGCGAGCGCCACGAACTGGCCGGGGGGAACAAGCCCGTGATCGGGATGTTGCCATCTCGCGAGGCACTCAAACCCCGCGATCGTGCGTGTACGGATGTCGATCTTGGGCTGGTAGTGCAGGGTAATCTGGTCGGCTCCCAGTCCGCCCTGGAGGTCGGCCGGGGTGAGCCCGAGGCTTGGCGGAGCGGCGCGCGCGGGGCGCACACTGTCGAGGCGCGAAAGCAATCCACGCACGGCTTCAATGCTGATCGGTTTTTCAATTGCGCCAAGGACGAGCAAACCGCGGGCACGGGCCATGTCGGCGGCGGTGCTCAGCAAAGCCGCGTTGGCGCCACTCACGAATACGAAGGCGGGCTTATGCTCAAATCCGGCGACATGACGGACGACTTCAACGCCGTCCATGTCCGGCATCATAAGATCGCAGAAGACAAGACCAACGCGCGGGCTGGCCTGCCGGAGGTATTCAATCGCTTCCTTTCCGTCGGACGCATACGCGACATTCTCGATCCCGGCCGTCTGCAAGACCCGGCCGGTCATCGTTCTGGCAAAAGCTTTGTCATCGACGACAAGCACGCGGAGCCGGCGATCAATTTCCGCATTCATGGACAATTCTCGTTCAAACATTTGCACGCACTATCTCTAACCACGGAACTTATTGAGCCTTTCAAATCGCGCGGGGGCTAATAGGACCGCCTTTGGCAGTCGGCGAACGTGGCCTCACATAAATCCATTTCGCATTTTTTTGTCCGAGGGTAATTGCTCCATATGAAACTCGTGGCGAGGCTTCACGCTGCGAAAATTCACAGCGGCATGAAAACCAGGGGGGCCAGCCAAGGCACAAAAAAGCGCTCGCCGTTGCCGGCATTTTGTTTTTTTTGGCCAGGGAACTGACGTGCAGGGAGGGGGGCCTGGATGCCGCTGTTCTTCGGCTCACCGCATGCCAAAACTGCTATCCCTAGCCGCCAGGGTGCCAAGGCCACGCCCGCAGTCCTCCATCACATACACACTTAAACGTAGGCTATCTTCCAATAGTTCTCGTAATGGTGATTAATTTTATAAAGCATATGGTTAATAGTCGCAATTATTAACCCTTAAATTTTACGGAGCGGTATAGAGGCGAACCTTTAAAGATCGGCCAGTCGGTCAATCGTCACCCGCGAGTTGGATTTTTCGCGGCATCGTAGTTTTTCTCGAAATGAGCACCGCCTCACTTATGATGCGGCGCGCAAAAGGAGGCGCTGGATGCGGATCGCTGGGCGGCATTTTCGGACGATCTGGCGCGCCGAAAACGGCGACCTCTTGGTGATCGATCAGACCCGCCTTCCTTTTGAGTTTGAGACCGTGCGCCTTGCGAGCCTGGAGGATGCCGCGCAAGCCATCCGCAATATGACGGTGCGCGGCGCACCCTTGATTGGCGCTACGGCGGCGTACGGCATCGCCCTCGCGATGCGGCGCGATCCCAGTGATGCTCACCTGACGCGGGCAACCGAGCTTCTTCGCGGAACCCGTCCGACAGCGGTGAACCTTGCCTGGGCATTGGACCAAATGGCCGCCGCGCTAACGTGCCCACCGGGTGCGCGAGCTGGACGTGCTTTTATACGCGCCGCGGAAATCTGCGATCAGGACGTCGCGCTCTGCGAAGCCATCGGCGCACATGGCCTGTCCGTCCTTGAAAAACGGTTTCAAGAGAAGGGCCGAAAGGGACCCCTCAACGTCCTTACGCATTGTAACGCCGGCTGGCTCGCCTGCGTTGATTGGGGAACGGCGCTGGCGCCCATCTATAAAGCCCATGACGCCGGCCTGCCGGTGCACGTTTGGGTCGATGAAACACGCCCCAGAAATCAGGGGGGCTCGTTGACGGCATATGAACTGGGCGCCCACGGCGTTCCGCATACCATCATCGCGGACAATGCGGGCGGACATCTGATGCAGCGCGGCCAAGTCGATCTGGTTATCGTCGGAACCGATCGCACGACATCGAATGGCGACGTTTGCAATAAGATCGGGACCTACCTTAAAGCCTTGGCGGCCTTCGACAACAAAGTCCCGTTCTATGTCGCCTTGCCGTCCACGACAATCGACTGGACGCTCGCGCAAGGTGCCGACATTCCGATTGAAGAGCGTGACGCGCGGGAGTTGTCGCATGTCACGGGCCGTACAGCCGCCGGTGCTTTCGAGACCGTCGCTGTTTATCCGCCGTCTAGCGCGGCGCTTAACGTCGGCTTTGATGTAACCCCGGCGCGTTATGTGACGGGCCTCATCACTGAGCGCGGGATATGCCCGGCGAGCCGCGACGGTCTTCTTACGCTTTTTCCTGAACAAGCACTTGTTGCCGCCTAAATGGACACGCTCACACATACAAATAATGACGCCCGCTTGAAGGCCGATGTGATCGTGACCTGCTGCGCGCTATCGCAGCGGGGATTGACGCACGGCACCTCAGGAAATGTCAGCGTTCGGCGTGATGGCGAGACATTTTTCATCAGCCCAACCGGCGTTCCTTACGAGCAGTTGAACGATATTCCGCTGATGGACTTCACGGGCCGTTGGTACGGCAATCGCCGCCCATCGAGCGAATGGCGCTTTCACCGCGATATCTTGAAAGCGCGCCCAGATGTAAATGCGATTGTTCATACACATTCCAAACACGCTGTGGCCCTTGCCTGTACGGGTCAAGGTATTCCGGCGTTTCATTATATGGTTGCGATCGCCGGCGGCGCTGACATCCGCTGCGCGCCCTATGCGACGTTCGGTTCGCAAGCTTTGTCAGACCATGCGGTTGCCGCGCTCGAAGACCGCAAGGCTTGTCTCCTCGCCAATCACGGGGTCATTGCGACGGGCTCCGATCTTGCCGGCGCTTTACGCCTCGCCGGTGAAGTTGAGAATCTCGCGGCCCAATACTGCGCGGCGTTAGCCGCAGGTAAACCGGACATCTTGAGTGAAGCGGAGATGACCCGCGTCATTGCCCTGTTCCGCAGCTACGGCAAACAGGATAGTACGCACGATCCCGATCTGGTCTTTGCGGGCGCTGAGCGGCCTTAAGCGGGCGTTCGCGCGCTTTCGTGCCAATGGCGCAGCAATCGGCGCGAGAAGGCGTCGAGCGCCAGATAGAGCACAAGCCCGGTCGCGCTCAAAAGGAAGAAGCAGGCCAAGGCGACCGCCAGCTCCAGGCGGTAACTTGCTTCCACCAGACGCGACGCAAGACCGGAGCGGGTTCCCGAGGTCCCCGCAACCATTTCGGCAACCACGGTACCGATGAGCGCAAGCCCCCCCGCGATACGCAGGCCGCCCAAAAAATAGGGAAGCGCGCTCGGGATCATCAGGCGGCGCACCGTTTGCGCGCGCGTTGCGCCATAGAGCCGAAAGAGGTCCTTCAGGTTGGCATCCACGCTTTTCAATCCCAAAAGCGTATTGGATATAATGGGGAAAATCGCCGCCATCCACGCAAGGATGAGCAACACCACGAACACATTCTCCACCCATATGATCACGAACGGCGCGATTGTCACGATGGGCGTGACCTGCAGGAACACCGCATAGGGAAAGACGATGCGCTCGGCTAACTCTGACTGCGCAAGCAATATGGCGATTACCCCGCCTGAAATCGCGGCAAGCGCGAGCGCGGCGAGGGTGACTTCCAGCGTGACTGCGAGCGATGAGGAAAGCTCGCCGAGATTGGCCCAAAGCGCGCCGATGATCGCCGCGGGACCTGGAAGAATATAGGCAGGCACGTCGCCCAGGCGGACGCCGAGCTCCCAGCCGCCCATAAGTAAAAAAGCGAAGACGAGGGGGGCGAGCGCGCGTTTCATGCGGCCTGCACCGCCGTCGCGGCGCGGAGGAGCGCGCTGATCTTCGTACATTGATCGGCGAAGGCATGACTGCCGCGTACCGCTTCGTCGCGGCGCTCAGGCAGTTCTATCGCAACATCGGCGATCACGCGGCCAGGCCGCGGCGACATGACGATAACGCGCTGCGATAGGAATACCGCTTCGCGGATAGAATGCGTCACGAAGACGACCGTCCACTTGTTCTGCTGCCACAGAGCCAGCAGATCGTCGTTCAACCCAAACCGGGTGAACTCATCGAGCGCGGCGAATGGCTCGTCCATCAGCAGCAATTGGGGGCTGGTGACAATCGCACGGGCGATAGAGGCTCGCATTTGCATACCGCCCGATAACTCGCGCGGATAGGCCTGCGCAAAGCCGTCCAGCCCCACGCGCTTCAATGTTTCCGGCACATGAGCATTGGACCTGTCCTTCAACGTCAGCGGCAGCGCCACATTCGCGTGCACATTCGCCCAAGGCATGAGAGTCGGGTCCTGAAAGACGAAACCGGTTTCGGAGATATCGGTCCCACGCGCGACCGCACCATGACTTGGTGCGAGTAATCCCGCCATGAGGCGAAGCAGCGTCGACTTCCCGCACCCGGACGGCCCGACCAGACTTACAAAGCTACCGCGCGCGATGTCGAAGCTTGTCGGCGCGAGCGCGGTGGTGCCGGTGGGATAGGTCTTCGCGGCTCCGGTCAGCCGAAGCGCGGGTTCCGTCAAGGGCGCGTGCCCTTTTCTATGAACGCGGTCGTGAATGCCTTTTTGTAGTCCATCTGTTTGGGGTACAGGCCATCGGCCGCCATTACGTCGAAAAACGCCTTCCAGCGCGCATCGGTCATTACGCCCACGCCCTTTGCCTCGGCATCACCGCCGGTGATCATCGCGTGCTCGATGAGTTTGCTGCGTCCGAAGGCCAGCAACGCGTCGCTCATGTCGGGATTGTCTCGCTTGATCAGCGCATTCGCCGGTGCCGGATCGCCGGTCAGATAGCTCACCCAACCCGCGATACTGGCTTCGACGAACCGGCGCACCAGATCGGGCTGTTCGGCCACACGCTTGTTCGACGTCATGATGACCGAGGAATAGCTCGCATATCCCGCATCGGCGAGCAGCATGACCACCGGCTTTTGTCCGGCGCGTTCGATCTGGAAAGGCTCGCTGGACAAAAGCCCCTGTTGGATCGCCGCGGGATTTGAGAGGAACGGAGTCAGATTGAAGGTGTAAGGGGCTACCTGCTCGTCGGTATAGCCGAACTTGGTTTTGAGAAAGCGCCAGAATCCAATCCGCGTGTCCGGCGATATCATGATCTTCGCGCCCTTGAGCTGGGCGAGCGTGTCGTGTCCCGCGCCCGCATGCGCGATCAGAACCGCCGGGTCTTTCTGGAATATGGCCGCGACCGCGATCACAGGAACATTCTGCGCTACGAAATTCAGCGGAATGAACGAATTCGGCACCGCGGAAAAATCGAGCCGGCCGGCCGCGAGCAGTTGGGAATGATTGATCTGCGGTCCGCCCTGGCGGATATCGACCTCAAGTCCGGCCTTCGCATACAGGCCCGTCGCGACAGCTTGATAATAGCCGCCATGCTCGGCCTGCGCGCGCCAGTCCGTGCCGAGCGAGACCTTGTCGGCCGCGAAGACCGCGAACGAAGCAAGCGCGGCGGCGAGACCGGCGGCGACGCCGCAAAGGCCGCGCAGGGACATCAGATTTTGAACACGCCGCCGGGCGCCGCGCCGGCCGCGGGGGCCGCTTGCGCGCCGGGCTTGGCGACTTTCGCCGATTGCTGTTCTTCGATCGCGAAGACTTTGAAAAGCTCGGGCGGCTTGGCGATATTTTTCATAGGACGCACGCCGATCGACATGAAGTGCGCCGGAACCTTATTGCGCGCGGCGTTCGCCACGACGTCCGACACCGTCACGCCGTCAGGGTCGCACTGCGGTTCGATACGGGCGGCGATATTCACCCCTTCACCGAACACGTCGGTACCGGTGTGGATCACTTCGCCCATATGAACACCGATACGGATGTGGAACTGGTCGTTGGCGGGCTTTCCCTTATTGTAGTCGGCGATGCCCTTTTGGCAATCAAGGGCGCATTGCACGGCATTTTCAGCCGACCGGAAGCGCACCATGAACGCGTCGCCGATGGTCTTGATCACTGTCCCGCGGTTGCGCACGATCTGATTGCGCATGATTTCGTTGTGAATGCTCAGCTTCTTGACCATGGCCGCTTCATCGGCGCCCATCTGCTTCGAATAACCGACGATGTCGGTGAACATGATCGCGGTCATTTGGCGCTTCGGATTTTTAGCCGAGCCTTCCTCCATCGCGTCGAGCTCTTTGTCGCTCTTGCCGAGTTTGTTGACCAACCGCAGAGGATTGAGCGGCGCGAGCAGGCGGCCAAGGCCCATCGTGACCAGCGCGGTGATGAAGGACTGAGCGACGCGGGAAACACCCCACACGCCGATACCAACGAACATCGCGGCGAAAATCAGGCTCTTGGCCGTGACTTGCCAGCCCGGCGGCGTGAAGTCTGTTACGAAGCTCGAGGCGCGGTAGAGCGAGAAGGTCTGAATTGTGGTATAGATATAAATGGCAAGGCAGCCGAGCGACTTGATCGGGTTCTCGGTATAAAGGCGCAGGATCACGAGCCCGGAGATCACCGCCGCGTAGATCAGGGTCAGGATTGGAGAATGGAGCTGAATTTCGATCGCGCCGGCGAACATGTTCACGAACCATTCCGTGAAAAAGCCGGTCTCCTGCGCCGCTGCACCGGTTTTGGCGAGTTCGTTTGTGTACGTGAAAGCTTCTTCGGCCATAGTGCTCAACCCCTCTTATCCGGCCCACCCCGGAAGCGGCGGAAAGTCTAACGGAATGAGCAATCTATTTCCACTGTTGCGGGCGTCTTGCCGAAGAGCATTTCTCCCCATATGACGAGGGTTTAGGTGGTAGATTTGATGAAGATTAGTAAGTCCCCAATACAACGGCGCACGGCTCTTGGCTTCCTCGGTGGAGTTCTAGTGGCCTCGTGCCAGAGCCGGCCGACGTCTCAGGCGCCCGTTGGCGCTTCGCCGACCTCTCCGCCGCCTGAACCGCCTCCGGCGGCCCCGCTTTCGCCCGAGAACTTCGCACGCTGGCTGGAAGGTGTCCGGGCCGAGGCCGCCAAGCGCGGCATCTCGCAGCCCACGATCCATGCGGCGCTCGACAATCTGCAACCGGTGCAGCGCGTGGTCGAACTCGATCGCCGCCAGCCGGAATTCACACAGACCTTCTCGCGCTATCTCAATAATGCGGTGAATCCCAAACGCATCGCGGATGGCCGCGCGATGATGGCCCAACACGCGGCGTTGCTTGCCTCGCTCGAGCGCGATTTCGGGGTTCAGGGGCGCTTCCTCGTCGCGTTTTGGGGGATGGAGACCAATTACGGCCGGGTGATGGGCGATTTCTCAGTGATCGCCGCGCTGGCGACATTGGCCTATGACGGACGCCGCGAAGCGTTCTTCCGCGATGAACTTTTCAAAGCGCTCGACATCCTCGACAAAGGCCACATATCCCTCGCGCGCATGAAGGGCTCCTGGGCCGGAGCCATGGGCAATACGCAATTCATGCCGTCGACGTTCCTGCGTCACGCCGTGGACCGTGACGGCGACGCGCATATCGACATTTGGGGCAGCGTGCCCGATGCCCTGGCCTCCGCCGCGAACTACCTGCACAGCATGAACTGGGACGGCGAGGGGACCTGGGGCCGCGAAGTAAGGCTGCCGCGCGGGTTCGATATCGGTCTCTCGAGCCTCGATGTCGACGCCAAGGAGAACATCCAGCCGCTGCCCGCATGGGCCAAACTTGGTGTCCGCCGCGCCGACGGCGGAGCGCTTCCGAACCGGGATATCGCCGCCTCACTGGTTTTGCCACAAGGTGCGGGCGGACCCGCGCTGCTGGTCTACGAAAACTACCGCACGATCCTTCGCTGGAACCGCTCCGCGTTCTACGCCATTGCCGTCGGCCACCTCGCGGACCGCATGACGGGCGGTGAGGAGTTAACAACCCTCGCCACAGCCGCCGAACCCCTGCGTCGGCAGGACGTCGTCACGCTGCAGGAGGGGCTCATCTCCCAAGGATTCCTCAAGGGCACGGCCGACGGGGTGATGGGATCTGGAACCCGCCAGGCTATTCGCCGGTTCCAGCAGGCGCGCGGGCTCCCCCCCGATGGCTATGCTGATAAGGCGCTCATATCCGTGGTGACCGCAGCCTGATCGCGCCGGCTGGGCCCGAAACTTGCCGTCGGGGCTACTTTCCAGTACGATACAAGCTCTTGTGGGGCTAGGCCTACTTAGACGCTAGTAATGAGAAATTTTCACTGGGCACTTCGTCCGGCGGCCATTGGCGTGGCCCTGGGTATGGCGGGCTGCGCGGGGGGCAATGCCCCCGTCACGGCACCGCCGCCGCCGTCTGCCGCCACCGCCGGCGCCGAGATCCCTAACGGCGGCGTGTATAAGGTCGGCAATCCGTATGAGATTGCCGGAACCTGGTATTACCCCTCGGAAGACTACGCCTACGCCGAGGAAGGCACGGCCTCTTGGTACGGACAGGACTTTCACGGCAAGCGTACCGCCAACGGCGAACGCTATGACATGAATGCTGTTACCGCCGCGCATCCGACCTTGCCGCTGCCCAGCATCGTCAAGGTCACGAACCTCGATAACGGCCGCGTCCTCAGCGTGCGCGTCAACGATCGCGGACCGTTCCACAGCAAACGCATCATCGATCTTTCGCGCCGCGCCGCGCAGCTCCTTGGTTTCTACGAAGCCGGTACCGCGCGCGTACGCGTGGAAATTGACGCCGTGCAGTCTCTCGATCTGAAGAATGTCGCGCTGAAGCGCAATCCGCCCGAAATGCCGATGGTCGCCGCTGTTCCGCGGGGTTCCGTTGCCTCGTCCTCGTTGCCGCCGCCGACGGTGGTGAGGGGCGATGTAAAAACCGTTGCCGCGGCCCCCGTCAAGCCGCCGGCCAAACCACCACAAGCGAAAGTCGTAGCGCCGGCCATCGCCGCTAAACCCGCGGTCGCAATACCCGCGAGCGGCCCCGCAACCGGCCTTTTCATTCAAGCCGGCGCATTCGGCGAAATTGCGAACGCACATCGCCTCGAGCAGCAATTGAAAGAACTCGCCATCGGCAGCGTTCTGGTGCTGCCGGTGACGTCGGGAGACAAGCAGATTTTCCGCGTCCGGCTGGGCCCGCTGGTGGATCAAACACAGGCCGAGGCGCTTCTCACGCGCGTGAAGTCCTACGGTTATGATGACGCGCAGATCGTTCGGGATTAGAATCCCATCGTTGATGGACGACGCTCGCCGCCGCTCCATGTTTTCAATTTAATGTTTGGAAATTCGATGAAGCGTTTTCTCCTCGCCACCGTCTTCGGCTTTGCAGCAGTCACGGCCGGCACCGCCTTTGCGGCGTCGATTGACATCAACGCGCGCGAATATGTGCTGATTGATTTCCAGACCGGCGCGATCCTCGGTGCGAAAGACGCCGACAAACCAATGCCGCCGTCCTCCATGAGCAAGCTCATGACCGCTTACATGGCCTTCGACGCCTTGAAAGCCGGCCGCATCAGGCTCGATGACGAACTTACCGTCAGCCGTTATGCGTGGCAGCAGGGCGGCGCCGCCAGCGGCGGTTCGACCATGTTCCTCAACCCGAATAGCCGGGTCAAAGTCGAAGACCTCCTGCGCGGCATGATCGTCCAATCCGGTAACGACGCCTGCATCGTGCTTGCCGAAGCGCTGGCCGGCAGCGAAGAGGCTTTCGCCGAACAGATGAATGCGAAAGCCAAAGAGCTTGGCATGACCAATAGCCACTTTATGAACGCGACAGGTCTGCCGAACGACGAACACTATATGTCGCCGCGCGATCTTTCGATTTTGGCGCGGCACCTGATCACCGAATTCCCGGAGTACTACTCGCTCTATAGCGAAACGTCGTTCACATACAACAACATCACCCAAGGCAATCGCAATCCGTTGCTCTATCGGGTTGGCAGCGGCGCTGACGGCCTCAAGACCGGGCATACATCCATTGCCGGCTACGGCCTCACGGGGTCGGCGATCCGCAATGGCCGCCGCCTGATCCTTGTCGCCAACGGCATGGACACCATGAAAGACCGCGACGAGGAAACCGCGAAACTCATGGACTGGGGTTTCCGCGAATTCACCAACCGCTCGCTGTTCACCGCGGGCGAAGTCGTCACCGATGCCGAAGTTTGGCTCGGCGATACGGGCAGTGTGAATCTCGTGATCCCGAAAGATGTCATGGTGACTGTGCCGCGCGCAGCCAGCCAGGCGCTTGAAGTCAAAGTCGTCTATCAAGGACCGCTTCCGGCGCCGATCGCCAAGGGGACCGAAGTCGCGAAGGTCGTCATCACCGGCAAGGATCTCGCCCCGATCGAAATTCCACTCCAAGCCGCGGCCGACGTCGGCCGTCTTGGGTATGTGGGGCGCTTGAAAGCCGCCGCGTCTTACATCGTCTTCGGGCCGCCGGCCGCGCCGGTTTCGCCGCCCGCGACGCCGCCCGCGCAATAAATCCCGGTGGCCGGGGGCATCTTCATTACGTTCGAAGGCGGCGAGGGGGGCGGCAAGTCCACCCAAGCGCGCAAGCTTGCCGAGGTTCTTACGGCGCGCGGACACGACGTAATTCTGACACGCGAACCCGGCGGCGCGACGGGAGCCGAAGCGATCCGCAAATTGCTCGTCGAAGGCGCCAGCAACCGGTGGGACGGACTTACCGAAGCGTTGTTGCATACGGCCGCGCGGCGCGACCATCTCCTCAAAACCGTCTGGCCCGCGTTGGGCGCCGGCAAGACCGTTATTTCGGACCGCTTCTTTGATTCGACTATCGCTTATCAAGGTTACGGTCACGGACTGGACATCGCAGCGCTGCGCGAGCTGCAACGCGTCGCTATCGGCGACTTCAAGCCGGACATCACCTTGATTTTGGACTTACCCGCGGACGCAGGTCTTGCGCGCGCCCAGGTGCGCGGCGGCGCCGAGACACGCTACGAATCCATGGCCGTGGCTTTTCACGAACGGCTGCGCCAAGGCTTCCTGGAAATTGCCGCGGCCGAGCCTGCACGCTGCCGCGTCATCGATGCGGATCACGGCATTGAAGCCGTCCACGCCGCGATCATGAGCGCCGTCACGCCATTTCTCGGCCAGCACTGATCATGGTGACTTTGCGAAAGCCCGAAGAACCGCCCACGCTCCTGGAACCGCGGCTCAATCCCTACCTCCTCGGCCATGAGAATGCCGAACGCGAATTTCTCGCGGCGTGGAATAGCGGCCGCCTTGCGCATGCATGGTTGCTCGCGGGTCCACGCGGCATTGGGAAGGCCACGCTGGCTTACCGTATGGCGCGCTACGCATTGGCCCAAGGCGGCAACGTTGCCGAGAACGACATGTTCGGCGCGCCGCCCAAACCGACCTCGCTCGCTATGTCTCCGGAAGACCCTGTGTTCCGGCGTGTCGCATCGCTCGGGCACGCGGATTTTCGTGTCGTCGAACGCCCCTGGTCCGACAGCAAACAGACAAAGCGTAAGACCGTGATCGGCGTGGACGAAGTGCGCGAGATCGGTGGATTTTTATCCATGACGCCGTCGGAAGGCGGATGGCGCGCCATCGTCATCGATGCCGCCGATGAAATGAACCCGAACGCGGCGAACGCGGTTCTGAAAGTGCTCGAAGAGCCGCCTGAACGCGCGCTCCTGTTCCTGGTTGCCCATAACGCCGATCGCCTTTTGCCCACGATCCGCTCACGCTGCCGCAAGCTCGACTTGCGTCCATTACGCGAGCAGCAAGTTACAAGTCTTCTCAACCGCTACAGCCCAGAAATTGCGCCGAAAGATGTGGCGGCATTGGCTGTCCTCGGTGACGGGTCTATCGGGCGCGCGTTAGAGCTTTCGGAAGAAGGCGGTGTTGAACTTTTCCGCGATCTCATGGCGCTTCTCGGCGAAGTCCCGAAGCTCAACGCCAGCAAACTCCACAGCCTCAGCGATCAGGCGTTGCGCGGAGATGCATTCCGGACGCTGTCAGGCCTTTTGGGATGGTGGCTCGCGCGTATCGTCGCGGCGGGCGCGCGCGGCATGATAGATAGTATGTCAGAGATTGTACCGGGCGAACGCACGCTCGCGCGTCGCTTGCTGGCGGCGGCGCCGCCTGCGGCCTGGGCCGAGGTTTGGGACAAGATAGGGCACCTCGCGCGGCGTACCGAAGCGATCAACCTGGACAGGAAGCGCAGTCTTATGCTCATGCTCTGGTCCATCGAGCAGGCTGTGGCCAAGGCTCCCACCGCCGCTTAAACTGGCGGCTCTACATCCAAGGAGAACTACAATGAAGAAGATCGCAGTTGCGGCCCTGATCGTGGGCGCCTTTGCGCTCGCATCCTGCGACAAGAAACCGGCCGAAGAAGCCTCCACCTCTGAGACTCAGACCGAAACCCCAGCCCAAGAAAGTGCAACCGTGGCGCCCGCTCAAGATCCATTCCTGGCAGAAAACCTCAAAAATCCCGGTTGGGGTCAAACCGCGACCGGCCTGCAGTTCAAAGGCCCGGAACAGCGCGCCGCCGAAGGCGCCGCTCAACCGACCGCGAGTTCGACCGTCACCGTCCACTACGAAGGCAAGCTGACCAACGGTCAGGTGTTCGACAGCTCGAAGGGCGGCGAACCGATCACGTTCCCGCTCAACGCGGTCATCCCGGGGTGGCAGGAAGCCGTGCCCATGATGCGCAAAGGCGAAACGTGGGAATTCGCGATCCCCGCCAATCTGGGATATGGCGACCGCGCCGCTGGCCCGATCCCGCCGAACTCGACCCTCCTGTTCGAGATCCAGTTGCTCGAAATCCAATAAATCCAGCTCTTTGCTGGCTTGTCTTACGCGCCGTGGGCTTTCCCCACGGCGCGTAAACGACTATATGAAGGCTCACATTTCGGAGCCTTGAACCTTGTCCATTAAGCCCGTCCCGCAGCCGGCGTTCTACATCACCACGCCGATCTATTACGTGAACGACAAGCCGCACATCGGCCACGCGTACACGACAATCGCGTGCGATGTCATGGCGCGTTTCAAGCGGCTCGACGGGTTTCGCGTTAAATTTCTGACCGGCACCGACGAACACGGGCAAAAGGTTGCCAAGGCGGCGGCGGACAAGGGCGTTCCTCCGATCGCGATCTGCGATCAGAACTCGCTCTATTTCCGCGAACTCGCCAAGACTCTTGGCGCGACCAACGACGATTTCATCCGGACGACTGAACAGCGCCACGTTGAGTCGTGCCAAGCGCTATGGCGGAAGCTTGAAGAGAACGGCCATATCTATCTCGACAAGTATGCCGGTTGGTACAGCGTCCGGGACGAAGCATTTTTCGATGAAAGCGAACTGACGGAAGGGCCCAACGGCAAGCTTGCCCCGACCGGCGCACCCGTCGAATGGGTCGAGGAAGAAAGCTATTTCTTCGATTTGTCGAAGTGGCAGGACAAGCTGCTGGAACTCTACGACTCAAATCCGGATTTCATCGCGCCCAAGAGCCGCCTCAATGAAGTGCGCAGCTTCGTCGCCGGTGGCCTTCGCGACCTTTCCGTTTCACGGACGACCTTTTCGTGGGGCATCCCCGTCCCAGGCGACGACCGCCACATCATGTACGTATGGATCGACGCCTTGACCAACTACATCACCGGTCTCGGCCATCCGCAGGCGACTGAGGACATGAAGGTCTTTTGGCCGGAATCCCTGCACATGGTCGGTAAGGACATCATCCGATTCCACTGTGTATATTGGCCCGCATTCCTGATGGGCGCCGGCTTGCCCGTGCCAAAGCGCGTGTTCGCGCACGGCTGGTGGACGATAGAGGGACAGAAGATGTCGAAGTCCCTCGGCAACGCCATAGACCCGCACATGCTCGTCGAAAAGTACGGCCTCGATCAGTTGCGCTACTTCCTGCTGCGCGAGGTGCCGTTCGGCAACGACGGTGATTTTAGCGAATCCGCGATTGGCCAACGCATCAACGGCGAGCTTGCCAACGAATTCGGCAACCTAGCGCAGCGTTTTCTTTCGTTCATCGCCAAGAACCTGGGCGGCGTGCTGCCTGAACCGGGCCCGTTGAATGAAGACGACAATGCACTTTTGGAAGCTTGCCACCGCCTGCTCGACCAATGCCGCGACGCCATCAATCAGCAGTCCTTCAACGGTGTGCTCGATGCCGTTTGGTTGGTCGTGCGCGCCGCGAATGTGTATGTGGACAAGCAGGCCCCGTGGGCGCTGCGCAAGACCGATCCCGCGCGCATGAACACCGTCCTCTATGTGCTTGCGGAAGCCACCCGTCATCTTGCGATCCTGATGCAGCCTTTCGTCCCGTCCGCGGTCGCCAAGTTGCTCGATCAGCTCGCGGTGCCCGAAGATCAGCGCAGCTTTGCTTTCCTTGGAGAAGCACACGCGCTCAAGGCCGGCACACCGCTGCCGGCCCCGCAAGGCGTCTTCCCGCGCTTTGCGCCTCCGGGCGAGGCGGCGAAATGAGCCAAGCGTTGCTCGTCGATAGCCATTGCCACCTCGACTTCCCCGAACTCTCGGGGGACGCCGACGGCGTTATTGCCCGCGCGCGCAACGCCGGTGTCGGCCATATGCTGACGATCGGCACCAAGATCACGGCGTTCCCAGGTGTACTCGCCATGGCGGAGCGGTTCGCCAATGTATCCTGTTCCGTCGGCATTCATCCGCACGAAGCCGCCGTTGAGCCCGAAATGGACGTCGAGAAGCTGACGGAATTCGCTCGGCATCCGAAAGTCGTAGCCTTCGGCGAATCCGGCCTCGATTTCTATTATGAACACAGCCCCCGCCTTGAGCAGGAACGCAGCTTTCGCACGCATATCGCCGCCGCGCGCGAGAACAAGCTGCCGGTGATCGTCCACACCAGAGACGCCGATACGGAAACCGGCGCGATCCTGACCGAGGAGATCGGGAAGGGGGCATTTACCGGCGTCATCCATTGCTTCAGCTCTGGCCGGGAACTCGCCGAACAGTGTCTTGCGCTCGGATTTTACATCTCGCTGTCGGGCATCGTGACATTCAAAAAAGCCGAAGCTTTGCGCGAGGTCGTGAAGATCGTGCCGATGGACCGGATTCTGGTCGAGACTGACAGTCCGTATCTCGCGCCCGTGCCCTTTCGCGGCAAGACAAACGAGCCGGCCTATGTGGCGCACACCGCCGCGGCCGTCGCGGAGATCAAAGGAATCTCCCGCGACGAACTCGCACGGCAAACGACGGAAAACTTCTTCCGTCTGTTCTCAAAAGCGAACTCCGCTTAATTCGGCTTCGCCGTTTCTGGCGCGGCTTCCGCGGGGGCGATTTCAACTGATTCGGCCGGAACTGTCGGCGCCGGCAGTTTCAAGCCTTCGCGGATCGCGCTCCACGGCACCAGTTTGAAATTCTGGTGCGCGCGCTTTTCTTCCTTGATCCCGTCGTAATTGAAGCCGTCCTGCGCGACGAAAAGGCCCTCGCCGTAAATACCCCCGAGCGAAGCACCGGTAGCATCGACACCATCGGTTTCTTCAACGCCATCAATTCCCGCCGCTTCCGTGGTTGGCCCGACCTGGAAAGCACCCCGGAAAGCATGCGGCGCCGCACGGTCATAGACGTTGTAGGAGTTTGACCCCTGGCTGGAGGCGATGATGTAACCGGCGCCATCGGCGGACTTCAATACAGTCACCCCTTCAGCGTCCGCGGTCAGATGACCATTCGCCACGGTGTCGATTGTTTGGCGCGAGTTGTTGTTTGCTAGTGCGGCTGCCGGATCGGCCGCGTAAGCATAGATCCCGACATCTTCTTCGTTGACGATAAGGACGCCGTTTTCATCGTCGGCCGCGCAGCCCTCGGCTTGCGAACCCACGGTGAAGCTGCGGACTTGTTCGGCGTCCAGTGTGCTGCCGGTGGCCGTGATGCGCCATTGTCCAACCATACCGTCGTTTGAGTTGTTGGCAAACACGTACACATCGCCGGTCGTCACATTGCGATACATGCATAGACCGTATGGATCCTCAAAGCCGGTCGGAATCGACAGCATCGGGGTGAGGACGCCAGCTTCACCGTCGAACGAATAAACAGAAATCGACTTGTTGGTGCGGTTCGTCGCAGCCACAAGGTCGCCTTGAAATTCTCCGATAATCACCTTCTGCCGCAAGTCGACGTTATTCATTTTTCCATCGTCGCGCTTGGACACTTCCGTGCCGTCGAGACGGTAAACGACTAGTCCGCGTTTCTTATTGGTTCCCACAATTAAGCTCCGCTCCGGTTGCACCGGGTGCACCCAGATTGCCGGATCGTCCGCTGCATCTTCCGCATCGGGCATCACCGCGGTCTCAACAGATGGCCTCACGGTGATGGCGGCGTCCTTCGGCGCGACGCGCGGCGGCCTTTGATCGCAGCCGGCAAGAATAACCACGGCAATCGCCGCAATCGCAACAGGTCTCGTGATCATGATAGTCCCCAGTAACGAGAAAAATGCGACACACTCTAAGCGTGCCGATCACGGCTGAGTGCTACAAAAAAATGACTACTCACAATTTGCGGCTTTCCTGCAACAGGTGAACGTCGTCGTATTTCCGTAACGAAGCTGAAAACAGGGCGTCATCATTCGCCTGATATGCCCCGCGCATGCCGACACAGCCTTCCGTCGGCAGGGGCTATCTATTTACAGGAGAACTTGATGCTTAAGAGCCGTCACCGGGCGCAGTTGCGCGCGCGCAGCATGATCATGCTTACCACCGTAAGCGCTGCCGCTATGATGGTCAGCAACATTGCGTCCGCCGCAGAACAGCAGCTCGCGGCCGCCGATCAGCTTGCCGACGCAACCCAGCTCGAAGAGATCGTGATCACTGGCCGTCCATTGGCCGATAGCCAGGCTCAGGCGCTCCTTATTCAGCGTGAATCCCCGTCGCTCGTCAGTGTTCTGTCCGCCGATGCGGTGGGCAATCTTCCTGACCAGAACGTCGCGTTCGCCATCGGCCGTCTGCCGGGTGTCGCGATCGAACGCGATCAAGGACAGGCGCGCTATGTGAACTTGCGCGGCGCACCGGTGTATTGGACAACACTATCGTTCGACGGCCTCAGCGTGGTCAGCCCGCAAGGCCGTGACTCGCGCTTCGACAACATCCCGTCGGCCATCGCGAGCCAGATCACCGTCGAAAAGGCCATCCTGCCTTCGATGCCGGGCGGCACAGTGGCTGGTAACGTCGATATCCGCACGCGCCGCGCGTTCGATTACGACGGCCAGAAGATCACCGGTAAGCTTGCGGCGGGCTATGTGAAGCTCGGCGGCGGCATGGAGTACGACAGCTCCCTGGTTTATTCGAACACCTTCTCAGACAACTTCGGCATCGTCGCTCAAGGCTCGTTCTATAGCCGCGAGATGGCGACCGATAACTGGGAAACCGATCCGTATCTCAGCAATAGGTTCGAACCGGGCGAGCGTTACGCCCGCGAGCACGAAAACAAGCACTACCGTTTGACCCGCCAGAACATCTCGGGTTCGACCCGCATGGATTATCGCTGGGACGAGAACAACGGCATCTTCGCGAGCACGATCTACACGCTCTATCACGACGACGAGCTGCGCGATAACTTCATCGTCCGTCTCGATCAGGGAACGGATGCCGCTGGGAACAGCTACACCAGCCAAGCTTATATCACGCCCAACAACCCGAAGCAGGGCACGGTTTACGGGGCACGCATCAACGCCCGTATCGATTACCGCGATACGAAGGAAAAGATGTCTACCAGCACGCTGGGCGGCGAACATATGTTCGGCGACTGGGCTGCGTCGTGGCGTTACAACTACACTTGGACCTTCGACGGTCGCGATACGCCGGTGACCGCCGCTTTCCAGAGCCCGAGTGCCTTCAACCTGCGCCCGACCATTGACTACGATCTGCGTGACACTGCGAAGAATTTCATCACGTTCTTCCAGACAGGCGGCGTGACGACGGCTCGCACCAGAGGCGCTCAGGTCACCAACATCGAAGACTTCCAATTCCCGGCGACCAGCGCCGGCGACCTGTGGGGCGGCGATGTGACCATCGCCCACACCGCAAAACTGGATCTCGACCGTACCGTTGATTTTGGCGGGCATGAAACCAAGATCGAGTTTGGTGGTCTCTATACAACTCGCATCAAGAAATCCCGCGAAACCGCGCACAGCCAGACCGCGTTTGCCACCGCACCGACCTGGTCGACCTTCGTCAACGGCAACACCATCGGTTATCTTGGCACGCAAGATCTCAAGTATACGTTCCGTTACACCGATAAGGATTTCACGACAAACTACGTCAAGAACCTCGTCGCCGCAGGTACGGCGCCCAAGACGGACACAAGCCCCAACTTCTACAAAGTCGGCGAAGACATCCTTGCCGGCTACTTAATGGGCACTACTTATTTCGATTGGGGTAACGTGGTGTACGGCGCGCGCGTCGAGCACATTAAGAATGACGGCCGCGCTTATGTCACCTTTCCCGCCGTTGGCACGACGCCGGCGGAAACCCGCTTGGTGGATGTGGGCGCTTCGGTCACGCTCTTTTATCCCAGCTTACACGTGAATTGGGACATCGAGCGCGATCTGAAAGCCCGCGTCAGCTTCACCTCGTCGGCCTCGCGTCCGGACTTCGACGATCTGCGCCCGAACTTCACCATCAGCGATGCCAACCAGTCGATCTCGGGCGGCAATCCGACCGCGAAACCTGAAAAGCAGATGGGTGTTGACGCATACCTCGAGTGGTACATTAGCCAAACCAGCTACTTCTCGGCCGGCGTGTTTTATAAGGACATCAAGAAAGCCCTCGTGCAGACCAGCCGCGTTTTCGGTTTGGATACCCTCGACACGCCGACGCTCGATCGCTCGGGTTACGCATACACCTCGGTCGGCAACGCGGGCGACGGCAATCTAAAAGGCGTCGAAATTGCCTTCACCGGCAATATCGAAGACCTGGTCGAAGGCTATAACGGTCCGGAATGGCTCGGCGGTTTCGGTACGAATCTCTCTTTCACCGCCACGGATTCGAAGATCAAGCTCGCCGCTCTCCCGGGTGTCGCCGCGCGCACCATCCCGCTGCTCGGTTCGTCTGATTTTGTCTACAACGTGCAGCTCACATACGAAAAGTACGATCTATCGGTGCGTCTCGCGTACCAATGGCGCTCGCCGTGGGGCCAGTCGGTCGGTGCTTACCGCACGATCAACGGCGCGCTGTACCCGGTTGACAACGGCGACATCTACTGGGATTCCGATGAAGAAATGGATCTCTCGGTGCGCTACCAGGTCACCAGCAACATCGAAGCTTATTTCGATGCCGTGAACCTCTTGAACCAGGGTGCCCGCCGTTACGGCGACAGCGATCTGTACCCGATCGAATACGAGAAGTTCGGCCAGCGCTTCATCGGTGGCGTGCGCTTTAACTTCTAATAAAAATCTGTCTCTCCACGGCGCGCGCCACCAAGTGACGCGCGCCGTTTTTTTTTGCGGATACGGCGCTGGCCTTTCACGCGCGCGCGCCCTACGTTTCAGGGACATGTGCGCCATTAAAGTCACTATCCTCGGGTGCGGGTCCGCCCCCGGCGTTCCGGCGATCTCGTCGGGCTGGGGCGACTGCGATCCGACCAACCCGCGCAATCGGCGCCGGCGCGCGTCGATTTTGGTGGAGGAGGGGACTACACGCCTTCTCGTCGATACCTCGCCAGATTTGCGCCAGCAGCTTTTGGATGCCGAAACACGCACATTCGATGCCGTGCTCTTTACTCATGGGCATGCGGATCATATCCACGGGATCGATGAACTGCGTGAAGTGAACCGGATCACCGAGAAGCCGCTGGCGGCGTATGGCGTCCGCGAAACCCTCGAAATCATTGAAGCCCGATTTGGTTACGTCTTTAAGGGCATCCCGCCGGGCGCCTCGATATTCCGGCCGTGGCTGGAGCCAAACGCGATCGAACCTGGAACGCCGTTTCAAGTTGGCCGAATGTCTGTTCTGCCGTTCCTTCAAGATCACGGGCACAGCGCTACGGTCGGCTACCGGTTTGGCGACGTCGTCTATTCGACAGATATCCTCGAACTGCCCGGAGCCGCCCGGGAGGCTGTCCGCGGGGCCAAGCTTTGGATTGTGGGCGCCTTTGGGTTGGCGCCGCACCCGACCCATGCCCATGTCGCCAAAGTCCTGGACTGGATTACGGAGCTGAAGCCCGAACAAGCCATCATTACCCACATGAGTAACGCGATCGACTATGAGACCTTGAAAACTGGGCTGCCCAACCATGTCGTGCCGGCCCATGACGGAATGACGATCAATATCTGAGACTGGGCTGCTGAATCGATAGAGTCGGTTGGCGGCTTGTCTCGAAGACAACCCCGAATCTCCCACGCTTGGTCTGGCTGCGCGGGTGCCATTCGAAACAACCACCGTCGGGCGATACTGGGGAGCGTCAAGTTAAAGGCGCGGCATGAGGATGCATAACTCATTGAAAATATGACGGTTTTAATCAGCTCGACTTTATCATAATATACATTATGCGACAATTGGCGTCATTCTGTTCCTACGCCGTTCGCATCGTCGGTTCAGTCCCTTTTACTCTTAGGCGTAATTTGCGCGGCCAACCGTTCCCATCCCTCGGCAATAGTCAGGAGCTGGTTACGGCGCTCTAATTTCGGCTCCGCTGCCGCCATACGGCGTGCGTCCTTAGCGCGCGCTAAATACTCAGTCTTTTTGACGTTGCGTGTCGGCATCCGGCTACCCACCGGTAGGCCGAAACGTTCGCCGTGGAACTTTGTTCCAAACAATTCCCGTTTTGGTTGGGGGTCGCCATGAGCGGCAGCTTCCCCAATCCGTACGGGCCGACCTGCAAGGTCACTCTGGACCTTCCGTGGGACGTTGCGGAACTTCTGGTCAAACATGGCCCTGGGCTCCTGAATGTCATAGGCGCAGCCGTCAAAGCCAGGAAGGCCGAGACCCATCACCACAAGGAAGTCGGCGCATTCCTCGACAAGCAGTGCGAGGACAACAAGGCCGAATGGGCAGCGCTGGCCCTCCATTGCGAAGCCGAGATCGCCAGGCGGTCGAACGGCCCCGGTCAACGGTCCTCGGTGGTCAAACAGCTCGCGGCCGAACTGAAGGTCACGGCCTCGTTCATAAACTCCATCTGCCGGGTCTTTAAGGCCGAGTCCCGCCAGAACGGTATCGAGCAACGCAAAGCGCAAATCATCCGCCTGTACTTCAAGGGCTGGTCAAACGCCGCCATAGCCCGCGAGGTCAAGCTCGCCCCTGAAACTGTCTCGCGGCTGCTCGCGAGCGAAAAGGATCTGCTCAAGACACTTCGGGCCTCGACGCCGGACTATGACCGACTGAAAGCAGCGGCCACTGCTGCCGGCGGTGCGCGATGAACAACCAGCGCACTCCAACTGAAAAGCCGGTCCCGGCGTCTGAGGGACGCCTAGCAGACCTTCCTGTTTCTTCATTGCCGAGCAAAAGGCAGCGGACTGGGACCTCGCGGGAAAGGATCGGCGCTGGTGTCGAAACCAGAGAAGGCGGGCGACCGGCGGCTGAGGGCGGGAGCGCGCCGGAGGCGCGCCCCGCCCCGGCCCCGGCGCCCTCTTCTTCTAGACTTGATACGGGGACGAATTGCGACCGCGAGAATCCTGAGCCACGCGATGAGGCCTATCGGGTCGTGATTCGAGACTACGGCGATGGGCTGGTTGAAGCTGGCGTGACTGTGCGAGTTCCGCCGCGGAAGCGCCGCCGACCAGAACCGCAGCATCAAAAGAACTCGGAGCAAATCGAAGACAACGAACAGCGCGCGATACGGCGCGCACGCACGGCCATTCGCCAGACAATCATGGCTGCAAAGCTTGATCACATGCTGACTTTAACCTATCGCGAAAACCAGGCTTGTCCCCGCAAGGCCTGGCGCGACACCACCCGTTTTCTACGATTGGTCAAGAAGCGCACCGGTAAACCGTTCGCTTTCATTGCCGTACTGGAGCGTCAGAAGCGCGGAGCGATTCATGTGCACATGGCTGTGCATGGCTTTCAGGACGTTCGGTTGTTGAGAGTACTTTGGCATGAGGTAATTGGCGGGCCGGAAAAAGGCAACGTAGATGTGCAGTTCTTCCGACAGAACCTCCCTACCCTCGCCCGATATCTCTGCAAATACATCACGAAAGATATCGACACTGCGCATAGCGCAGGGGATCACCGCTACAAGAGATCGAGAGGCATTGTGGTACCGAAGGTCGTCGCCCTCTTTCCCTTCAACGTCGCCGTGGACCACGAACTAATTAAGCTTTTTGATCGCCATAAGGCTGTCCTTAAATCGCACATTAACCGGCTGGTGCAGGAAGGGCCAAAATGGCTCTGGGCATGCTCATGGTAGGATGTGGCGTTCGCCGAGCGCTGCTAGTAAAGTAGTATCAATTGACGAAGGAGCACAGAATGCCAAAAGAAGAAATTCGCATTATTCCGCCGGATCAAATGGCAACAGCGTTTGACGCGGATGCGCCCACCATCTTCTGCGATGGTTTTTGGGGCGTGACCTCTGCGGAGGGCGTCACGAAGATAAATCTCTACGAGATCAAATATACCTACGATGGGACGGACCCAAAAAAACACATCGTTGCACGGCTAGCAATTTCCACTGAGGCCTTTTTTAAAGTCGTGGAAGCATTGAACGGGATTAAAACCCAAATGGAAAACTCGCGGAAGTAACGCGGGGCACCAATGGCCAGAAACGCGCGCAGGGGCGGATCGCAGGGGGGGGTGGGCGTGCAGTTCAATAATGGCGCGGGCGTCGGCTCTCCTCCCACTTCTACTGTTGATATTTCGACGTTCCTTATGTGGATCGGCGGAGGCCTGGCTGCTTTGGTGATCCTGATCGGAGGCTATACAATCGACCGCCTATACAACCAAGTAGACGGTTTGGACGACCGACTCCGCGCCATCGAAAAGGAGGGAGTGCGCCTCGAAAAGATTCCCGAGCGAGTGAATCAACTGTCAAATGACCTCGAACACCGCGCAAAAGCACTGGAGGAACAGTTGGAAGTCATCCGCCAGCAAATTCACTCCGCGCCAGCTTCTAGGCCTTCAAAAAAACAGTAGATTATAACAATCTACAAAAATGTAGATTTACACCATCTACTTTGCTAATACGGTCTCATAAGGAGATCGTAATGGCCAATCGACTCAGCAACGACGAATTGAACGCAGCCATCCACGAGGCGGTGAAAGAGTTTGGCGGCTACGCGCCGACGATGGGCTCAGCTATTGGTGCGCTGTTCATAGGTAAGACGATGGGATGGAAGGTACTACTTCTCGTCCACAATCGCTCTACCATTAACAAATACGAAAAGTTGCTGAAGATTGATTTTCGAGCACAGATGGACGACAGCACTGAGTGGTCGCGAAAGAGTTACGCGTATGCTCTAGCCGAAAAAACAAAAGCATTTTGGAAACTCGTGCGCGGCGAAATTTCGCACGAAAAGCGCACGGAATTTGCGAAGCGCAACGTCTCTGACGCTACCGCGCTCAAAACTCAGGGCGCATCATACGTCTCGGAAGACGAATGATGATCGTAGTAAAAATTCTCCTAAGCGGACTGCTCTCGCAATCAACGAAGTGAGGAGTGCAAGCGATGTCGGCAACAGCACGAAGCGGCGAAATATTGCATTTTGTGTCGGTGACCCTCCAAGGCTCCGCAACAGAATGGAGCCAATCTGAAGAACGTTGGCTTACCGAAGAGGGTGAAGACTTCCAGTTAATACAAGAGTCAAATGTCCCAACCACACAGGTGGTGGATAGGATTTCCCCGGCACTAGAAAGGGCGCTGAGTCGAAGAAACGGCGGTGTTATCGATATCACAATCGAACCCATGGCAGACCCGCCCAAGGATTGCGATTGGCCTGAAATGGAAAAAGTCATTCAGGATCAGCCGCACGTCATTGAGACTGTGAAGATGATGTTGGGTGCGCGAATTTCCATGTTGTGGGGTGGGAAGCTCCATTGGAGTATCGGCGATGTCGAGGACGGATACGTGTTCCGGCCCTAAGAATAAACGGCTCAGGTCGCGAAACCTGAGCCGTCTGCATTCGTAGAAACCGTGGGGCCGTTGGCGCGGCCCTGCACAAAGCACCCGGAGGTGCGTTCATGCGATCGCCTACAGGCGGGGAAGATAAGGACACAGACCCGCCACGTCCATACGGCATTAGCCCCGAGATATGGGAGAGGATGCTTGTCACTTTCGGTCAAATAGCTGGCAAGGCTGCGGTGCCCGTCTGGATTCAGGGCACCACGACCCTGCCCCTTGGTCCAGGCGGACGAATCTTCGTTTATGCGGACAACGGTGATGACGGCTCCCTTCCCTGGGTTCAAGCGATTGCCGATGAGGTCGTGAAACGTCTGTCGCGGTTTCAGGACAACGCACTTCCCGAGCCGGAGCCAATCAGCCTCCGCGAAATGGAAGACAGCCCCGCCACGAAGAAGGTGAAGCGGGAAAACCGGATTCTTGGACTCCGATGGTCCTCAGCGATCCGACGCTTCAAGCGCGCGGGAATCGACAGAGCCGCCGCGCTTCAGGGCCTTGCTGCCTCCTATTCGCGTCCGGCGTCGGTCATCGCAATTTTGGTTAAGCATGCCTGTAACGCGCGATGGAAACGCGTTGAACGTATGCGGTCCACCCTTGTGCCGATTTGGGAGGCACGGGGCGCGGGCGTCTTTGACATCGCCCGTAAGCTGAACGTTACGCCGAACTACGCTCGCCGCCTTCGGGCGGAAATTCACTGGAAAATTGAAACTGCAAAGGAGGCATAACCTTGGAATCCCTGACTCTTCAGGGACCCAAACCGGCTGTTTTATATACATTATGCGACATTTTTGGTCGGCGATCAGGCCGTGCCAGGTATCTAACCGCGACGGAAATCCGGGCGAATTACGTCCCCATGCTGGCCCCCCTTATAGGTCACCCGGCGCTTCGTTCCGGCGGGAAGCTCTTGGGCTAGCGCCTCCCACTCCAGCGCCAACTTCAAATATTGATCGCGCTTACTTTCGGTCGCGCAACGCGCTGACTCGCGTCGGCAAAGGTCGGCGTGCTCCAAGTAACGGGATCGACGATCGGTCGGGTGTTGGGTCAAAACGCTCTCCTCTTAGTGGAAACGTACTTAACCCAGGTTTAGTTCCCACCAAATGGGCGTCGCGTGAACGGACCGCGTCTAACGCCGCGCGGCGGCAATCGGCCCTCGTGACGCCTCTAACTAAGTGCTTTCGGCGTGCCCATTGCGACTCGCTCTCTAACGCGGCCCTTCCACAGTTGACCCTGACAACCTAACGCGGCACCTGCGACAAAGCACTCAACGCCTACGGAGCCTCGGCGCAATTATCGGCCCCGAATTTCGCGCCCATGTGCAACGTGAGTTGCAAAACAGGCGTTTATTTTGGACGGCTCTTGCACGAGGCGGCGTGCAGCGTAGAGTTTCGGTCCATGCAAACGCTGCGGGGGTCTCAGATGAAGAGCTATCGCTGTGTTTTCAATTACGCGGGCGGAAACACAATCATCGATATTGCCGCCGATGACGGCGAGCGCGCGATCGAAGCTGCCGCCAGTGCGATCCACGCCGGTGACTATGATCGTGTCGAAGTGTGGGATGGCGCGACCTTATTGCTCACCCGTGCGACGCCCCGTGCGTGGGATGAGCTGGGAGACCTCTCACCGCCGGCACCGACTGCGTCCGAGCAGCCTTACCCCTTATCCCTGAGCCTTCCACGGCGCGCTCCTGCCTCCTTTGCGGCGGGTTTAAAGGCCCTGGGCCTCCATAACGCCAAGGCTCACTGGCAGCGACTGGTCGCACGCAAAGGTTAGCTTTCGTGGCGAGAACGGTCAGCGTAAGGTGAGGCTTCCGATTTAGAACCGGTGTCGCATCCTATGTCGCCCGCGCCAAAAGCGCCCCCTCGTCCGCACGCCCCGCCAGACCAAAGCATTCAAGACCTGCTCGATATCATGGCCCGCCTGCGCGACCCGAACGGCGGTTGCCCGTGGGATATTGAGCAGACCTTCGCCACCATCGCGCCCTACACGATCGAGGAAGCCTATGAGGTGGCCGATGCGATCGCGCGTCGCAATATGCCCGCGCTGAAGGACGAGCTTGGAGACCTCCTGTTCCAGGTCGTGTTTCACGCCCGGATGGCGGAGGAAGCCGGCCTATTCGCATTCCCGGACGTGGTCGGCGCCATCACCGACAAGATGATCCGCCGGCACCCGCATGTGTTTGGCACGGCGAAATTCGAGAATGTGGCCGCTCAGACCGAAGCCTGGGAGAACATGAAGGCGGCGGAGCGAGCGGCCGCCGGCGAGCCTGGAACACCGCCAAGCGTGCTGGACGGCCTTCCGGCCGGCCTGCCCGCCCTGAAGCAGGCCGAGAAACTCCAAAAGCGTGCCGCCCGGGTCGGCTTCGATTGGACTGAGGCCAAGGACATCCTGGGAAAGATCCAGGAGGAGTTGGACGAGGTCCGCGCGGAATGCGAGGCCGAGGGCGCCGCACAAAGCTCAGCGCGCCTCACGGACGAGATCGGCGATCTGCTTTTTGCCTGCGTGAACCTTGCCCGTAAGTCGGGAATCGACCCCGGGATGGCGCTTCGGGGCACCAATTTGAAGTTCGACCGGCGCTTCCGGCGGGTCGAAACCCTGCTGCGCGCCGCCGGAAAATCACCCGACCAGGCAAGCCTTGAAGAGATGGAAGAACTCTGGGTCAAAGCGAAGCACGAAGAACGCGCCAAGACCTAATAATTTAGATTCGGATTATTCGCTAAGCGGTTATAAATAATAGCGTAGAGACGAAGGGGCAGGAGCTTGAAAACCGGAGTGATGAGCCGGACGTTTGGACGATGCGCGCGTGCCGCCGCGACAGTGGGCGTTGCCCTCGCCTTGCTCGCGAGCTGCTACATTCCGGACCGCTATGAGACCGAAATCCGCCTGACCAGGGACGGCGGATACGGCGTGACCTTTCTGGGCCAACTCACCTATGCCCCTCTCTACGGCCAAATCGTGCGCGGCCAAATCGACCCCGAGAAGGCCGCCGCGAACGACAAGATGATTCAAGAGCAGCTCAAGCGCGACACCGCCTTCAAGGAGGTCACGCCGTTGGGCAAAGGCCGCTATCAGGTCCGGTTCGAGCGCGAAGGCCGTTTTGGCGGCGCCATGCAGATGGTGAACTTCGCGACCCGGAACCAGGCCATCTTCCGCATCCGCACCACCGAGGATGGGCTCATCCAGGTCAATGGGTCGGGCCAGGGCCAGCTCTACGCGGAACGGTTCGAGGAGATTGGGCTCTCATCCCAGGGGCTCCTGCGCATCGTCACCGACGTCGAGGTCCTGGAGCATAACGCCACCTTCGTCCGCGCTTCGCCGACCCCAGGTTTCACCCAATACGACTGGCGCATTCGAGGTTTTCGCGATCCGCCGCCGAAATTCATCGGGCGGCTAGCCATCGACCCCCGGACCGGGGTTCCCGCCTATCGAGGCGGCGCCGTCAATGTCGATAAGTAGCGAAACTCTTTAATTCCGGTCCCGGCGGCCACGGCCGTTCCCCGGAGGGTTGCCGTCGCCATCACCGCCCTCGCCGCGGCCATTCCGGCGCCACTGGCGGCCAAGATCTCCGCCGCCTTCCGGACGGTTCCGCATGCGCTCCTCGCCACCCGGATTTCCACCGAACTGCCGACGCCCTTCATCCTGACCACCGCGGAAGCCGCGGCCACGATCTTCACGGGTCGCCTGGGACGGCATCGGCGCGATCGGAGCGACGGGCGCCGGCGGCGTCAACTGCGGGCCGGCATAGGCTTGCCGCTCGCGCGGCTGGAACCGCCGGACTTCGCCGCCGCTTTTGAAGCGCGGTCGATTGCCGTCATTGCCACGTTCGCGGAACTCATTGCGGCGGCCCTGTTCGAGCTGCCGCTGTCGTTCGCCCGGATCGCTGCGGTAGTTATTCGCCGGCGGCGGAGCGGCCGGCGCCAGGTTCGCGCGCTGCTCGTCCCGTCGGCCTTCGCGGCGGCTGTCGTCGCGCGGACCGTCATTGCGGTCCCCTCTGTTCCAGTCACCACGGACGTTTCCGCGACGGTCGCCGTCGCGACGGTCGTTACCACCCCAATCGCCACGCCGGTCATCGCGGCGGAAATTCACTTCGCGCCCGCGACGGGGATCGTGGCGCCACGTGTTGTCGTTGAAGCGCCACGGGTTCGAGCGATGAAAATAGCTGTAGCGCGGGCGATCGATACGGATGCGGTGATTGTGCCATTCCCACGAAGACCAGCCCCATAGAGTCGGCACGACCACATAGCGCGTCACGGTCACCGGGCGGCGAAAATAATACGGCGGAAAGTCCGGATACGACCAATAGCCATAGACGCGTACCGGATCGTAGGTCGGAATATAGACACTCCCCGGATCGATCATGTCGATGATCACCGCACCGCCTTCGAAGCGTACGCGTTGCAGGTCGCTCGAGCGCAGCGTGCCCATCGCATAAGCCTGATGGCGCAGGCGTTGCACAGAATCCATTACATCAGATTCTTGCAGGTAGAACGCATTGCCGACGCGCACCATCCACTCCCACTCGCCGTTGAGCATGCGCAGCACATCAGGGAACTGCGCCAGGGTTTTGACGCTGGGATCCCACTCGAAGGGTTCGATAGCGAAGGCCAGTCCGTCACCACGCAGCGACGCGTTCACCGGGCGCGAAGCCCAGTTTGCCGCCGCTTCGACGTCGTGCGGATAGGTCGCAGCCATCAACAGAGGAGCCAGAAGTTGATCAGGATAGAGCGCGATCGGCGCCAGCAGCGAATCCAGCTCGCGCGGCGACAGGCGCTCATCTTGCGCGGTGGCAGGAGGATCGTAGTACTCCTGCGCCGACGCGAAGGGGACATGCGCCGCCGTCGAAACGGTCAGCGCGCCTATGATCGACAATGTCGTTTTGAATACCCGGCCCATGGACGTGAATATGACCATCCACTACGGCGGAATTAAGACAGTTTTCCCGGGGTTTATGGCGTAGTGCCGAACAAGGGGAGTTGCTGCGGATACTCCACTGTCTTCACCATCTCCTTGATCTCTCGCCAGATTGCTTCGGTCGGGGCACATAGCAACCCGGTCTGCTCACGAAGGGTCGGGTCATACCGTTCGCCGGAGAGAAGCCGATTGTAGCCGCCCGCCTCTTCATGGATGAGCAAACCGGCAGCGTGATCCCACGGCTTTAGTTTGCGGTAGGCCAGCACCTGTGAGCGCCCTTCGGCGAGCGACCAATAGTCATGCGCGGCGCTACCCAAACGGATGTTGCGCGCGAACTTGCCGCGAAGTGCGCCCAGGTCCTTGTTGTGCATCGAAGCGACCATATCCTTGATCTGGCCGCTCTGCGGCGGAATGCACACCTGCCCATGATCGGGATTTGCGCCGAGAGCAATCGGCCCCGTGCGCCAAGCGCCCTTCCCCTTCTCGGCCCACAGCGTGCGCCCTTCGAGTGGCTCATAGATCCAACCCATCTTCGTTTCGCCGCCGTGCACGAGCGCCACGATCACCGCGAACTGCGCCACGCCGTTGACGAAATTGGCGGTGCCGTCGATGGGATCGATGATCCAGACGGGATCCTGGCCCTGAAGTAGATCGAACAGCGTGGGATCGGCGAACGCCCCCTCCTCGCCGATGACACGCGAACCTTCCAGCAGCCCATTCAGCTTTGGGCCCAACAGGCGTTCGCTTTCCTCGTCAGCGATCGTGACCACATCGCCGGGATGCGTTTTCGATTTGATGTCGTGCGCCGCCAGCTGGCGAAAACGCGGGACGATAACCGCGTCGGCAACTTCACGGATGGAGGTGATGACGCCGTGAACAAGCGCGCGCGTGTCAGCCGGGATCATTCGGCCGCGCGGTCCAGGACGATACCGCGTTTCTTAACGCGCGCGAGATCGGCATCATCCAACAGGACTTCGAAGCGCGCTTCCGTCTCGCTATCCGTACGCCCCAACACCTCGCCCCGGCGGTAAAGCCAGGCGATGATTTCGCCGTCTTCCAGCGGTACCAAGACCGAGAACGGTTGGCGTTTATGTGCGAGCTCTCGTTCGATCTTCGCGAGCAAGGCCTCCATGCCCACGCCGGAAAGCGCCGACATCGCGACTTGATTGGGTGTTCGAGCGACTTGTGCTTCGATGGCTTCCACCCCGATTTCGTCGAGCAGGTCGATCTTATTCAGGGCTTCGATGACGGGACGCGTCGTGCCCGTATCTTCGCCGTGCAGGTCGATCCCAAGCTGCTTGAGCACGTCCTCAACGTCCCGGAGCTGTGCTTCGCTTTCCGGATGGGCGATGTCGCGCACATGAACGATGACGTCCGCCTCCAGCACCTCTTCCAGGGTTGCGCGGAACGCGGCGACCAGTTCATGCGGGAGATCGGACACGAAGCCGACCGTATCGGACAAAATCACGGTGCGCCCGGACGGCAGCCGGAGCTGGCGCATGGTCGGATCGAGGGTCGCAAACAGCTGGTCCATCGCCACGACCGACGCATCTGTGAGGGTGTTGAACAGGGTCGACTTACCGGCGTTGGTGTAGCCCACCAAAGCCACGATGGGATAAGGCACGCGCCGGCGCGCCTCACGATGGAGGCTGCGGGTACGCGTGACGGTCTCGAGCTCTTTCTTGAGGCGCGTGATGCGCTCGCCGATAAGACGGCGGTCGATTTCGATCTGGGTTTCGCCCGGGCCACCGAGGAAGCCGAAGCCGCCGCGCTGCCTTTCAAGGTGGGTCCAACTCCGGACGAGGCGGCTTTTTTGATAGGTGAGATGCGCGAGTTCGACCTGCAACTGGCCTTCTCGGGTGCGGGCGCGCTCGCCGAAGATTTCCAGGATCAAGCCGGTCCGGTCGATGACCTTCGCGTTCCAAGCCTTTTCGAGATTGCGCTGCTGGCCCGGCGACAGGTGCCCGTCGACCACAACGAGTTGGGCGCCCATATCCTTGATGCCGTCCGCGAGGCGCTTGACCGTCCCGTCACCCAGGTAGGTGGCGGGATTGGGCTTGGCGACATTGACCACCTCGGCATGGAGCACGTTGAGGTTAATGGCCGCGGCCAATCCGCGCGCTTCGTCCAGGCGCGAACGTTCGCCGTAATCATCATCCCTTATGCGCGTTTTCAGGCGCGGGTGGACGATGACGGTTGCGGTGGCAGTCTTACGGGTGTCGTACAAAAACTAGTGTAGCGGATAGGGAGCCGGCGAACGAGTTAGTGCGCCGCTTCTCCTGAACCCGCCGCCTCCTCTTTTGGCTCGAACAACTGCACGGGCGCTGACGGCATGACCGTGGAGATCGCGTGCTTGTAGACGAGCTGAGTGTGACCATCGCGGCGCAGCAGCATCGAGAAATTGTCGAACCACGTCACAATTCCCTGGAGCTTCACGCCGTTTACAAGAAAGACGGTCACGGGGGTTTTGTTCTTACGGATCGCGTTGAGAAAAACGTCTTGAACGTTCTGTGCCTTTTCGTTGGCCATTGGAGTCTGCACCCTGTCGCTATTTTGTTGTTATCGTTACGGTTCTCGACTCATGGGGCAGACCGGCTAGGAAACCACCCGCATCAATGGCGACACTAGAATTTTTCAAGGAAACCGGTCAACCGGGTCCGCTGGCTTTTATCTAGGCTAAATGCGCCCGGACCAGAGCCGCGAGGGCGGCGCAATCCTTCACATATGCGTGGGCCGGCTCGGTTACAAGCGTTGCGGGCGTCGGGCCCACCATAATTGTCGTGCATCCCGCGGCCCGGCCGCAGGTCACATCAATCGGAGCGTCCCCCACGAACCAGACGTCGGCGCCTGCCGGGATTTTGCCTGTGGATAACGCAAGGTGGACCGGCTCGGGGTCCGGTTTATCGCGGCTCGCATCCTGGGCGCCGACGATTTTTCCGAAGAATCGGGTCCAGCCAAGGTGGTCGGCTTCCGCCCGCAGATAGCGGCCGGTCTTATTGCTGACGACGCCGAGGTACAGGCCGGCATCCATGACAGTGTTTAGCAAATCTTCAGCGCCAGCGAGACAGGTCAGCATATCGAGATGAACATCGCCGAAGGCTTTGTAGTAGACCTCCCGCGCCTCTTCCCAGCGCTCGCCGTAGATCTTTGGGAAGGTATCGCGCAGTGAGCCGGCGACCCGGGCGCGGATCTCATCCTCGTCCCAAGGCGCGAGGCCCATAGCCTGAAGGGTGATGTTGGTGGCCTTGCCGATGCATGGCCACGTATCGACCAGGGTGTTATCCCAGTCGAACAGGATGGCCCGCGGCCGCGGCAGGGAAAGCTGCCGCGCCTCAGACATTCCAGGCCGTCGTTGCGTCCAGAGTTTCGATGTAGCGGCGATAACGCTGACGTAGATCTAGGGCCATCAGCCCCCCCGCCCCGTTGCCGACCGGTTTATCGTCGATCTGCGAGACCGGCATGACGAAGGTGGTCGTGCCGGTCAGGAAAACTTCTTTCGCGTTTTGGGCTTCTTCCAGCGTGAACGGCCGTTCCTGCACGGTGTAGCCGGCCTGCTTGGCCAGGTCCTTTACCGTGGCCCGGGTCACGCCGCCCAGGATCGCGTTGGTGGTCGGATGCGTCACGATGGTCTTGTCGGCCGTGATGATCCAGGCGTTCGAGGCGCTGGCTTCGGTCACGGTGCCGTCGGCGGTGACCAAAATCGCTTCATAGGCCTTTGATTCGCTCGCGCTCTGGCGGGCAAGGACGTTGGCCAGAAGCCCGACGCTTTTGATATCGCGCCGCTCCCAGCGGATATCCCGGGCCGTGACGACCTTCGCGCCCTGCTCGGCCATGGCATCGGAGGAACCGGCGAAATGCTTGGCGGTCACCACGATACTCGGCTTGATATCGCCGTTCGGGAACGGATGCGCGCGCGAAGCGACCCCGCGGTTCACCTGGATATAGACGATCCCGGTATTCAGATGATTACGCCGGATGACTTCCTTCATCACCACCGTCAGCGCAGCCGGGCTCATCGGTTCGCGCATGCGCAACTCGCTCAGGGAGCGCTTCAGCCGCACGATATGCGGGCCGTAATCGACCGGCACGCCGTTCCAGACCAGGAAAACCTCATACACGCCGTCGGCGAACTGATAGCCGCGATCTTCAATGTGTACGGTGGCAGAGCGTTGCGGCAGGTATCTGCCGTTGACGTAAGCGATATGCGACATGGACGGCTCTAGGACGCTGAGAAAGGACGTTTCAAGGGAAGCGGACGCACTGTGCCATCTCCCACCTCGTTACGCACCTCCCGTAACGGGGGCGCCTGATCGCGGCGGCGCGCATCGGTGCTGACCCCAAGGGACTTCAGTTTGCGATGAAGCGCCGAGCGCTCCATGCCCACGAAATCGGCGGTGCGCGAGATATTCCCGCCGTAACGGATCACCTGGGCCATCAGATACTCCCGCTCGAACATCTCGCGGGCTTCGCGCAGCGGCAGGGTCATGATCTCGTCCGAGCGCTGCAACTTAAGCATCTGCGGCGTTTCGCTGTTGATCTCCGGAGGCAGCATATCGGCGCGGATCGCATCGCCGACACCGCCCGGCGCCAGGATCAGGAGCCAGTTGATGGCGTTGCGGAGCTGACGGACGTTGCCCGGCCACGGATAAGCCTGCAGCGCTGTGATCGCGTCTTCGCCCAGTTGGCGGCGCGGAAGACCTTCTGCGCCGGCGGCGCGGTCCATCAAATGACGGGCAAGTTCCGGAATATCCTCACGGCGGTCGGCCAGCGACGGCACCTGAACCGGCACCACGCTCAAGCGATAGAACAGCTCTTCACGGAACAGACCTTTCTTGACCTCGGAACGCAGATCGCGGTTCGTGGTGGCGATGACACGCACATCCACTTCCACCGGTCCGTGCGCGTTGATGCGTTCTACTTTCTGGTCCTGAAGAATGCGGATGATGCTGCTCTGGCTGGCGAGCGGCATATCACCGACTTCGTCGAGCAACAGCGTGCCGCCGTCCGCGCGCTCAAGAAGGCCCGCCGAATCCTCGCCTTGCGCCTTCGTGCCGCCGAATAGCATTTCCGCCAGGCGATCGGGATGCAGGGAGGCGCAGTTCACCACCACAAACGGGCCATGTGCGCGCGGCGAATGCAGGTGGATTTGGCGCGCGACGATTTCCTTGCCCGAACCCGCCGGGCCTGAGATCAAAACGCGTGAACCGGTCGGTCCTACGCGTTCAATGGTGCGGCGGAGCGCCGTGATCGGCGGACAAGAGCCGATCAGTTGTTCCGGCGCGCCAGCACGCGTGCGCAGTTCAAGATTTTCGCGGCGCAGACGCGCCGCTTCCAGCGCCCGGCCCAACACCATCAACAGGCGGTCTGCCTGAAACGGCTTTTCAATGAAGTCGTAAGCGCCGTGCTTGATGGCCTCGACGGCCGTGGCGATGGTGCCGTGACCGGAGATCATCACCACCGGCACGTTTGGACGCATCGCCTTGATGGCCGCCAGCACCTGAAGCCCATCCATGCGGCTACCTTCAAGCCAGATGTCGAGAATGACGGCCGACGGGGCCCGCGTTTTGACCTGCTCAAGCGCCTGTTCAGCGGAACCGGCTTCGCGGATCGCGAAGCCCTCGTCCTGCAAGATCCCGCCGACAGCCATGCGAATATCGGCTTCATCGTCGACAATCAGGATGTCCGGTGCGTTCGTTGCGGATGGATGAGTCATTACGTCTATTCTCCAGCAAGAGCGATGGAGCCGTGGGAGCGATACCCCGCAGCTTCGGGCTCGGTCTTGAGAGTGGCGGGGAAATGAAGCGTGACTTGGGCGCCGACACCGTCGGCGGTATCCTTGAGCGTGATCCGGCCGCCGTGCTCCTCAAGAATTTTGCGCACGATGGCAAGGCCAAGGCCTGTTCCCTTAGCGCGGGTCGTTACGTAGGGTTCCGTGAGGCGTGACCGTTCGGCTTCCGGTAAACCGACGCCGTTGTCGGTCACGGTCACGATGACTTCGTCGCTGTCTTCCAGCAATTCAACGATCACTTGGCCTTGGCCGGGCGTCAGTGCATTGGCGGCCACGCGCGTATCGATCGCCTCCACCGCATTCTTCAAGACGTTCGTGAGAGCCTGGCCGACTTGGCGGGCATCGCACTTGATCCAGCGATTGTCCGGCAAGCGATTGGTGAATGCGATGCGCGGATAGGCGGTCCGCTGCAACATCACGGCGTCACGCACGACCTGGGTCAGGTCAGCCGGGCGCAGCACAGCGGCGGGCAGACGTGCGAAGGAGGAAAACTCATCGACCATCTGCCCAATATCGCCGACGTGGCGGATGATGGTGTCCGTACATTGCGTGAACAGGTCCACATCGTCCTGGATCTTTCCCGCGTACTTGCGCTTGAGCCGCTCGGCTGAGAGCTGGATCGGCGTCAAAGGGTTCTTGATTTCATGCGCGATCCGGCGCGCGACGTCTGCCCACGCGGCTTTGCGTTGAGCGGCCTGCAGCGCTGTGATGTCATCGAAGGTGGCGATGTAACCGACGTCCGCGTCGTCGCCGTGTTCGACCGACAGTCGAACCAGGAAGGTCTTGGTCGATTTCCCGCGCGAGATCTCGACTTCGCGCTGCACGACGCCTTGCGGCGCTTCACGCAGTTCATCGAGCAATTGCCCGAACTCCGGCACGGCTTCGGACAATGGACGGTTGATGGCCACCGACAGGTCGGTATCCAAAAGGTCCGATGCTGAATGGTTAGGCAGCGTGATATTACCGGCGCGGTCGAGGCCGATCACGCCCGCGCTTACCCCTTCGAGCACGGTTTCGGTGAACCGGCGGCGCGCATCGAGTTGAGCGTTGGTTTCCTGCAAGGCCGTCTGCTGTTCGGCAAGACGCTTGGTCATGCGGTTGAACGCGCGGCTGAGGTAGGCCATTTCATCGTCCGTGGTGTTCTCGCTCACGCGCACCGACAGGTCGCCGCCGCGCACGCTTTCGGCGGCGTTGATGAGTTCGATGACCGGCTTAGCCAAGCGGGTGGCGAGCTGAAGGCCAAACCAGACGGACACCATCAGGAGGAGGAGCGCAACCAGGCCGAACAACGCTGTGAAGCTGAGTTGCAAGCTCTCACGCTCACCTTCCAGGCGGACATACTCTGAAACGGCCTCTTCCGTGCGATTGAGGCGCGCTAGCACCTGATTGTCCACGAACCGGCCGACCGAAAGATAGGTCGTCGGGTAGGTTTGAAGCTTCACGAGCGCGCGCACGCGTTCGGAATCCGGACTGGTCACGACCGCAACCTGCCCGACATCCGCTTGGGCCATAGCTTCGAAGGTCACGACTTCGCCCGAGAGCGCGAAGGTGTACCCCCCCTTGGCGATCACCTGGCCGTCAGGCGTAAAAATGATCGCTTCATCGAGACCACGGAAAGTGGTTTGCGTGGACAAGAAGTTGTCCCGGAGCGCGGGATTGCCTCCAAGGGCCGCCCACTGGCGATTGACGTCGTTCGCGACAGCCAATGCATCCGCGCGGATCGCTTGCTGGTGCTCACGCAAGTAAGCTTGGGCGATCGCCGCAGATTCCGTCACCGCCGTTTTCACGCGGTCACCGAACCAGGTTTGCACCCCGAAGGTGAAGAAGATGGTGGCGAACATCGCCGTGAGGACCGTCGGGGTCATCGCGATCCCAGCGAACAACGCGACAAGACGGATATGCAACCGCGAACCGGCCGTGCGCGTGCGGTGCGCGCGCCAGAGCTTTACAAGACGCACCCCGACCAATGTGGCCAAACCCAGCACGATCAAGAGGTCGATGATGAGAAGCACCTGGGTCGCGGTGGCGTTCGGGCCTTTATCGCCCCAACCCCACAGCGCAACGAACGTCCCGATCCCGGCGATTACCGCAGCCGCGGTCAAAACGACAGCCAGCACTTCGGCGGCGCGGCCCGGCACAAGCCGGTTGCGCACGCGTTCCGCCCCGCGCTGCACGATGGTGCGCGGAGTACTGGAGACGTCGGCCGCGGAAACGTCGGTGCTCATTCTCGTCCGTTACTTGTTAACGCCGCGAACCACGCCAATCTCAAGTTCGCGGATCTTCTTGCGTAAGGTGTTGCGGTTGAGGCCGAGAACGTCAGCCGCTTTCACCTGATTGCCGCGGGTGGCGGTCAGAGTCAGGGTGATCAATGGGCGTTCCAGTTCACGCAGGACGCGGTCGTAGAGGCCGCGCGGCGGCAACACCCCCTTATGACCATCGAAATACTCACGCAGATGGCGTTCGATGGTGCCGGCCAACGTGGCCGCGGCGGCGGGATCGCTGGAGACTTCGGGCATCGTAGCGCCGGCGAGTTCGAGTTCGACGACGTCCGGACCGATCACGGGTTCACCGTAGAGCGCGACCAGCCGCTTCACGAGATTTTCGAGCTCGCGCACGTTACCAGGCCAGCGATGAGTTTTGAGGCGCTCGAGCGCCGTCGGAGCCAATGACTTGGGCGGAAGGCCTTCCGCCGCGCTTTGCGCGAGGAAGTGGCCGACGAGTTCGGGGATATCTTCCGCCCGCTGACGCAGCGGCGGAATGCGGATCGGCACCACGTTCAAACGATAGAACAAATCCTCGCGGAACATGCCAAGCTTGATGAGCTGTGTGAGATCGCGGTGCGTCGCCGCCACGATCCGCACGTTCGCCTTGATCGGCGTGCGTCCGCCGACGGTCGTATAACGTCCGTCCTGAAGCACCCGCAGAAGGCGGGTCTGCGCTTCCGGTGGCATATCGCCGATTTCATCAAGAAACAGCGTACCGCCTTCGGCCTGCTCGAAGCGGCCCGTCACGCGGGTCACGGCCCCGGTGAATGAGCCCTTCTCGTGCCCGAAGAGTTCGCTTTCGATCAGCTCCCGCGGGATCGCCGCCATGTTGACGGCGACGAACGGACCGCCCCGGCGGCGGCCGAATTCATGCAGCGCGCGCGCCACCAATTCCTTGCCGGTGCCGGACTCGCCGGTGATCATCACGGTCAAATCGGTGTTCATCAAGCGCGCGACCGCGCGGTAAATATCCTGCATGGCCGGCGAGCGGCCGACGATCGGCAGACGTTCGGCGGTATCATTCGCAGGCGTATGTTCCTGCGGTTTCAGCGCGAGCGCGCGGTTTACCACATTGACGAGTTCGCCCAGATCGAACGGCTTAGGCAGATATTCAAACGCCCCGCGCTCCGCGGCCTTCACGGCGGTCAGCAGTGTGTTCTGCGCGCTCATGACAATGATGCGCAGGTCGGGGCGCACCTTCTTGATGCGCGGAATCAAGTCGAGCCCGTTCTCGTCCGGCATCACGACGTCCGTAATAACAAGGTCACCCTCGCCGTCGGACACCCAGCGCCATAGAGTCTCGGCATTACCGGTGGTACGCACGTCGTATCCCGCGCGGCCCAACGCCTGCGTCAGGACGGTGCGGATGCCATGGTCGTCGTCGGCTACGAGTACGGTCGCGGCGTTCATCCCAAATCCCTTTAGTCCTTGGCGACCGGAAGCATGATCCGGAACACCGTGCGCGCACGTTCGCTTTCAAATTCCACGATACCGCCGTGATCGCTAATGATCTTCGCCACCAGCGCAAGGCCGAGACCGCTGCCCTTCGGTTTCGTTGTCACGAACGGATCGAATAGGTACGGGCGTAAGTCCTCCGGAATGCCGGCGCCGTTGTCCTGCACCGTGACGACCAGCGGCAAATGAATGCGCTCGCTCGAGCTGTTCACGGCGATGCGCACGCCGGGGCGATAGGCGGTCGAGAGGACGACTTCGCCCCCTTCTTTGCCCTGCACGGCTTCCGACGCATTCTTGATCAGGTTCAGGAAGACCTGCACGAGCTGATCCTGATTGCCGTCGACGGCGGGCAGCGAGGGATCGTAGCGCTCGACGAACTTCACCGATTTGGCGAAGCCGTTTTCCGCCAGGCGGCGGACGCGTTCGAGAACGACGTGGATGTTGACCGGTCCGCGCTCGAGCGGCCGGTCGTCGGAGAAAACTTCCATCCGGTTGACGAGCGCGACGATGCGGTCCGCTTCGTCACAAATGAGCTGAGTCAGCTTGCGGTCTTCCTCGCTCGCGCCCTGGCCGAGAAGCTGCGCGGCGCCGCGAATGCCGGACAGCGGATTCTTCACTTCATGCGCGAGCATCGAGGCCATCGCCGTCATGGACCGCGCTGCGCTGCGGTGTTCGAGCTGCTGGCCGATCTTGAGCGCGCGCGTCTGTTCCTGCAGCGAAACAACCAGCCAACCCGGCGTGTCGACCATCGGCGCGACGTGCACGGACATCGTGCGGATACCGGTCTTGGGCGTGTCGAGGATAACACCGTGCGCGGACATCGGGGCGTCGGCCAGACGCGCCTGCTCGACAAGCGCGAGCAGCGGCCCGGTCGGCGGTACGATCTCGGCCAACGGTCCACCGATCAGGATGGACGCGCTCGCCTGAAACAACTGTTCCGCCGACATGTTGGCGTAACGGATGATGCTGAGATTATCGATAACCAGCGTGGCGGCCGGAAGCGCGCCGAGAATGGCCTCGGCATTGAATGGAAGCGTTTCGCGCGCACTGCCGCGGCGCGGGAAAGCGATCGGCTGTGACACTATGCGGCCTCCTGCACGGGCTCTTCCGCCACGAAGAGCTCGCCGATAAGGCGCCTCACCTTCTCCGGATCGGTTTCGGTATTCACCGCCACACGGAACGCATTGGCGTTCCTGAGGCCCGCCGCCGCCCACGCGAGATGTTTGCGCGCGATGCGCACACCTTTGTCCGTGCCGTAATGCGAGAGCAGCGCCTCGTAGTGCTCGAGCGCGATGCCGCGCCGTTCATCGACGGACGGGTCCGCCGGCAAGGCGCCGGTCGCGAGAAATTGCTCGATATGCGCCGCGATCCACGGCTTTCCAAACGCGCCGCGCCCGATCATGACGCCGTCGGCGCCCGATAAGCGCAGCAGCTCTTGCGCGTCAGCCGGCGTATTCACATCGCCATTGCCGATCACCGGGACCGATACGGCGTCTTTCACCTTGCGGATGAAAGCCCAGTCCGCCGTGCCGTTATAGAGCATCTGGCGTGTGCGGCCGTGCACGGTAATGAGCTGCGCGCCCGCGTCCTGCGCCCGTTTGGCCAACGTGGGGGCGTTCAAGCTGTCGTGGTCCCAGCCCATACGCATCTTCAAGGTCACGGGGACTTTCACAGCCTTCGCGACGGCTTCGACGATCCGCGCGGCATTGTCTTCATCACGCATCAAGGCGGACCCGGACCAGGAGTTCACGACCTTCTTCACCGGGCAGCCCATGTTGATATCGATAATGGCCGCGCCGCGGTCTTCGTTGAGCTTGGCGGCCTCGGCCATGATGCCCGGCTCGCAGCCCGCGAGTTGGACGGCCAGCGGCGTTTCATCGCGGCAGTCCGCGCCCATGCGCGGTTGCTGGCGGTGCGCCTTGACCATTTCCTGGCTGGCGATCATTTCGGTATAGGCGAGCCCGACCCCGAACTTTCGCGCCAACCGGCGGAACGGCCGGTCCGTTACACCCGACATCGGCGCCAGGAACACGATCCCGGACGAAAGAACATTGCCGATGCGGATTTGCGCAACTGTCATTGAAACTGCAAAGGGATTGGCTAAAAGTTAGGCATTTGCCCAGGAACGTGGCTTAAAAGCAAGGTTTTTTGCCCCCTGTTGCAACCGCGCACCACAGTCTAGCAACACTGCACGGCAAAAGACAAATTGCCTCGGCGCGCCCGGGTTTTTACTGTAGTGCCCGTAACTTAGCCTTTTTTGGGGGACCGCCTTGCCCGAGACTTGCGCCGCCCTGATTGTTGCCGCCGGACGCGGCCAGCGCTTTGGCGGCACGGGACCCAAGCAATACGCACCCCTTAAGGGCGGCCCTCTGCTCCGCCGCACCCTGAAAGCCTTCTGCGATCACCCGGGCGTCGGGCCGATCGCCGTGGCCATCCACCCGGACGATCAGGACCTGTTCCAGACAGCCGCCGTAGGCCTGCCCCGGGTGTTTCCAGTCGCGGGCGGCGCGACCCGGCAAGAGTCCGTGCGCCTTGGGCTCGAGGCCCTCACCGCGACAGCACCTGACCTCGTCCTGATCCACGACGGCGCGCGTCCCGTGATCGGCCCCGGGCTAATCGACCGGGTGATCGCGGGCCTCAAGGAAGCGCCGGGCGTACTACCCGTGGTCCCGGTCATCGACACCTTGAAGCGGGTGGACGGTGTGACGGTCACCGCGACCGTCTCGCGGGAGCATCTGGTCCGCGCGCAGACGCCGCAGGGTTTCCGGTTTACGGAAATCCTTAAAGCGCACCGCGCGCATGCCGGTGAAGCCCTGACGGACGACGCGAGTGTGCTTGAACGCGCGGGACAGCGCGTCATCACCGTGGCGGGCGACGAAACCAACATCAAGGTGACGACCATGGATGACCTTGCCCGCGTGAATGCGATGCTGAGTGAGACTCGCACCGGCAGCGGCTTCGACGTCCACAAATTCGGTCCAGGCGACGCGGTGATGCTGTGCGGCGTGCGCGTTCCGCATACGCACAGCCTAGAGGGACATTCAGACGCGGACGTTGCCTTGCACGCAGCCACCGATGCAATCCTCGGCGCTTTCGGCGCGGGGGATATCGGCCATCACTTTCCGCCAAGCGATGCGAAATGGCGCGGCGCGGCGTCGCATCAGTTCCTGCGTCACGCCTACGACCTTCTGGCCGAACGGGGAGGCACCCTGGTGCATCTCGATGTGACGATCATCTGCGAGCGCCCGAAGGTGGGTCCTCATCGTGAAGCGATGGTGAACGAGATGGCGAAGATTTTGGGCGTGGCGGCGGACCGCATCAGCGTGAAAGCCACCACTACGGAAGGTCTTGGTTTTACTGGGCGCCAGGAAGGGATCGCCGCCCAGGCGCTCGCGACCATACGCCTTTAGCTTCCTCAAAACCTCCCGCAAGAATCATCGGTGTCATCGCCCGGTTTATCCGAGGATGACAAGGGGTGGTTACGCTTCGGGATCCAGCGCGTCCGCGACTTTGTTTTTCTTACGCGAAGGCAGAAGCTTCATCATCAAGATGAAACCCGCCAGCACAAAGCAGATCGCGTTGGTGATGATGATCGGCCATTTACCGAGCAGGACGCCGTAGGCGGTCCAAAAGGCAAAGCCTGTGACGGTGAGCACGAACATCCCGGCGGAGATATCGTCGGTATGACGGGACTTGATGATCTTCCAGGCTTGCGGTGTGAAACTTGCAACCGAACAGAGGGAGGCAACAGCGCCGATCGCCGCAGCGGTGTCCATCGCGTCTTAAAGCTTCGCGCGTGACAGCGCCGCGCGCTTGATCGCGGCGATTTCAATGCCCATCTTTTCACTGCCTTGTTCGAGGGCCGACAATCCGGCCCGCGCGATCTCTCCGGCCTTCTCGGTACCCTGCTCGAACGCGGCTTTGCCGAAGCCGGTGATCTTGTCGGCGAGGGCGCCGAACTCCTTGGCGAGCGACGAGGTTTTCCGGCGTGCGCGCGGCGCGCTTTTCTTCACAACACGGCGCACCTGGGAGGCGGATTTCGCGGCCGCCTTCTTCGCGGTTTTAACCTTCCCCTTCATTTTGCGTTTTGCTTTCGCCTGCGCCATGGCAGTTCCCCGTGAGAGTGACGGTTATTCAACGCGAAGGTTCTCGCAAAGGTTCCGAAGGCCGGGTCCGCTACGCCTAGACTTGGCTTGTCGAAACGTCGATCCAGTCGAGGTAGCCAGCAAGCCCATTGGACATGTCGTACACGACCGCACAGGGCGTATCGTAACTATGCAGCTCCGCCGCCCTCGCCACCGCCTTGTCGGCAAGCTGCTTGCGGGTCTTCAGGATGAGGACGACTTCCTGCGCTTCCTCGACGGCGCCCTGCCAGCGGTACACGGAATGCATTCCGTCCAGGATATTGGCGCAGGCGGCCAGCCGTTCCTTCACCAACGTACGCCCAATCTGTAGCGCTTCATCCTTCGATGCGGCGGTGACATACACCATACAATGGGTGGACGGGACGGTTTGAGCCTCACGCATGGGCCGCGATCCTTGCACTTGCCTATTCTCACTTCAGGAAATATTCACATCTACGCCTGCAGATTAGGCCCTAAATCCAAAGCGCGGCAACACGCGCGGACGTTTCTTGAGTGTGGAAGATTGATCATGGACGGCGGCGAGCGATCCTTCTCCCGGCTTTCCCCGGCGCAGCGCAAGTGGCTGGAACGCGGCCTCGCGCAGCCGGGCGGCAAACTGCCTCTGTTTGACGAAGAAGGCCGCAAGGTGAATCTTCAAGTCGTGAAGAAGTGTCTCGATGAAGGTTGGGCCGAGCCCTGGTTCAACAACCAGCTCAAGCTCGACTGGATGGTCTGCAAGCTCACGAAGACCGGCCGCGCGGCGCTCGACGCTTAGCGGGTTTCTTCTTTTCTTCCGTCTTCGGCTCTTCGATACCCGCGGCCCCCTTCTCGGCCGGGATCACCGTGATCTTGCCGCCGACCTCCAACACCGCGAATTTAATCTGTTCCATGCGTTCGAGCCCTTGCAGCTCGCGCGCTGATTCCATGATGTCGTCCTCGGACACACGGGCTTTCTTCATGCGCTCGCGTAAAGGATGGCCGTTCTCGACCAGCACGGTCGGCACCCCTTCGAGTATCTTCTCCAGCCAGCGGAAACGGGTTTTGGCGAACGACAGCGTGACGTCGATCAGCACCAACGTCACGACAACAACGGTCGCGGTGGTGAGCGAATAATCGTCCCCGACCATGCCCTGCTGCACGGCCTCGCTGATGACAAGGACGAGGATGAAGTCGAACGTGGTGAGTTCGGACAGAGTGCGGCGGCCTGCAAGACGCACGGCGATGAGCAGGATGAAATAGACCGCGGCTGCGCGCAGGACGGCGTCCATGTGAACGAGCCTCCTACGGATAGATGAAGATGTTGAGCGGCGCGGGCGTTTCGCCGAACAAACCGATCCCGCCGGTGACGCGGCCGGGACGATCCGGAATGCCGATGATGACGATCTCCGCCGGCATCGTATTGTCCGGACTGGCGGCAAACTTCATCAGAAGCCCGCCTTCATGGGCCTGCGTTTCAATGGGCCCGGGAACCACACTGCGGATCTCGAAGGCCTGCGCGAGTTCCTTGCCGATGGTGAGCTCGAAAAGCGACTGGCCTTGCGTATCGATCTTCAGCCGCAGGGCGGTTGGGTCGAGATGGCGTTGGAAGTGTTGATATTCGACGTGGACGCGGCCCGAGGCATCGCGCGTTTCCTGGCGCGTCGTCGGTCCGCCGAGCAGGCCGGCCATCGCGGCAAGCACAAGGATCGCCATGACGACCCAGCCTAGCCGCTCGATACTCCACATGATCCGCTGAAAAGGCAGATCCTCGCGGATGGGACATTGTTCGGGATTTTGAAGGGGTTCGGCCATGGTTCGCCTTTGGCGAGAATTATCCCGCCAAAACGATCCGTTTTGTCTTTTGTTGCGATAGTGCGCCGATTACGCGGTGATTTCGAGCGTTTCGCCGGGACGCGTGTGGAAGGACGAGCCGGCAAAGTAGCTGGTGGCATACAGCGATGTGGCCGCCGCGAAGGCCGGATCGCGGCCCCTGCGGCTGTTGTTCGCGACCGCCCGCTCGAACAGATCGCTCGCCTCTTCGCCCGTCAGTTCGACAGGGCCGCTGTCGGGAAAGCGCGCCTCGCGATGAAGACGCTCCTGCCCCTCGCCGTCCCAGGCCCACGCAAGTGCCTGTGAGGACGCGCGGTCGAGACGGTCAATGACGGTTTCGCCGAGCGCGGCGCGGAAGGAAAGCGGGCCGTTTTCTTTCTTGCCGGAGTCACGGCGCTGATTATTGGCGCCGTCGCGCTCGCCAGACGGCGCAATCACCGGCCGCGGTTGCGGCGGTGTTACGGCCGCCATGATCGGCGGCGGCGTAACGAGAATGTCGGCGGTGAGCGCCATGGTCCCCTAGCGAATGGCCTTTACGATTTATAAAGGATTGGTTCCTCGGTCACAACGCCGGGGCCGGACTAGGGGTTGCGGGCAAAAACGGCCACATTACAAGCCCCGCCGGGCGACATAGGCGACATGCGACATGTGGCTAAAAACAAATACGTCTCAATAGGTTAGTGCATTTCTTGCGTTGGGCGACATAAGGGCGACATCAGGCGACGCTTCGAAAAAATCGTAGAATTTCAGAGCTCTAGGCTTCCGCCCTAAAAACAGATCCAACACAACAGTCGCGGCCGGTCGGCTGCGACAGCCCCGCGAGATCTCGAGATTCACGATGTCAAAGAACGGCGGCAAGCCCGCTTACGGGGACTAACCTCGCATAAGAATGCGCCATGACCCGATTTTTCGTCGATCGATTTTTACACGAGCTGCAAATTTAATGATTCAAAAAATCGGAAACGTGCGTTGGGCGAGTCGTGCGCGGCACGCCACTCATGGCGTGCCGCGGGAACCTCGCGTTTACATCTTGAAGCGCACGCCCACCCGGAACGAACGTCCGTACACGTCGTACAGCGCCGCCTGCGTCATCGGACTGTAGGCGACCCCGCTGACGGCGACCGGCGGCGGGTCTTTGTCAAAAAGGTTGTCGACGTTGAGGTAAGCCTCGGCATTGCGATCGCCGTCCGTGTAGAAGGCATAAGCGAACGCGATATCCGTGGCGTAGTATGCAGGCACATGGTTGTAGTCGACCGTCCGGCGTCCCGCCGGGACAGGCGTCGGGCACCCCGACGCGCAGGCGATAAAGTCCGCGAACATATCGCCAGAACTGATGTAGCGCGTCGTCCAGTTGAAGCGGAACGGTTCAAGGCTGTAGCTGAGACTGAGCTGCCCGCTCCAGCGCGGGGCCGGCGCATTGATCAGGCCGCCGGCGCCAATGGCGCCCGTCGACACGCTCCGGGTCGTGCTTTGCCCTTCCAGCGCAATGATATGTGTGGCCACCGCCCGTAGCGACAGATCGCCGTTCCATGAGTCGACGAACGCCGACAGCGGTGTGCGATAGCTGGCTTCGATATCCAACCCGCGCGCCTTGAGGGCGTTGGCGTTGACCGGGCTCTGGTAAATCGTATCGATCGTGCCGTCGGCCCGGCGATTAATGAATTGGCAGTAAAACGCCACCCCTTCAAAGCATTGCTGCAAAATGAACGTCGTCGCCGGTGAGGAAATCGCGCCCTTAAGATTGATGTTGTAATAGTCCACCGACGTGCTGAAGCCCGGGAGCCACGACGGCTGATAAACGCCCCCGATCCCGGTCGTGTCGGCTTTTTCAGGAACGAGATTCACGTTTCCACCCGCGATGTTCCCGTACACAAAGCTCTGGTTACCGAGGAAAGGATCGGCGATGGCGCTGTTCCCGCGCTGACCGGGCGCGTACAAATCGTTCAGGTTCGGCGCGCGAATGTCACGCGAGCGCGTGAAACGAAGCCGGAAGTCGTCGACCGGGCTATAGGTCAAGCCGGCTTTCCACGTGACGACGGAGCCTGACTCCGAATAGTGAGTGGCGCGCACGCCGCCGTTGAAGTCGAGCGCCGTCGCCCACGCCTCATCCTTCGCCAGCGGCACGACCGTTTCGATGTTTCCTTCGACGACACTTTGCGAAACGAGAGGCCAGCTGATGTAGTTGGTCGAGAACCATCCTCTTGCTTGAGCGATGGGATCGGCCACGCCCTCGATGGACTCCTTACGCCACTCGCCGCCGAAGGCCAGGGAGACCGGACCCGCCCAACCCTCGAACGGTTCGCCGGAGACGTTGAACGCCGCCGAACTCGTGCGTTGCGCCTGGCTGTTGTGCGGATGGTTGGGGAAAGAAGTGATGTAATTTTTCGCGGCGTCCGAATTCACGCCCGGTGTACCGAAAAGGTTATACGGCACGCAGCCATTGGTCGGGTTGGTGAGTGTGGAGCGGCACATAATGGCCCCGGTCGTTGGGTTGCGCACCGCATCGATGGCCAGGGCAAAGTTCGCCGGCCTCACCTGAACCGGCGAATTGAGGTCGAGTTTCACCAGTCCTTTTTGGCCGTAGACATCCCAGTTCCATGCCGTGTCGAAAGCGTCAAAGTTGCCCTCGGCGCCCACCACATAGACGTAACTGTTGCGCTCGTTATCGGCCGTATACGGCGGGATGTCCTTCAGCTGTTTACCGAACGCCAGCGACGTCAAACCCAACGCCGTCGCGCGCGTGCGAACGTCCTCAGGCATGAACGGATTTTGGGTGCTGACATTGATGTTGGCGCCCAGGTAGTAGGTCCAGCAACAATTGTAGATCGAATGGACTGTGCCGAAATTGTACTCGGCAAACACCGTCATGTTGTCGGTGACGTCATAGCTTGCGCGGGCATACAGATGCTTATCGTTGGTCCCTGCCGAGAGGCTGTTGGCGCCTTGTTCGGTGGCGTTCTGCCAGTCGCCGCCCACGTTGAACGAACCGCCGATGAAGTCGCCGAAATTGAACTGGTATGGCGCGCCGTTGGGGCCGAAGGCGATGCCCTTCAAAGGGCCACTGGCGATGACGCCGCCGGGATTGGCCGCCCATAAGCCGGAGTGATAACGGTTCAAAAGCTGAGGCTGCCCATTCGTCGGCGTGTAGTTGGGGTTGGTCACTTGGAAGAAACCGACCTGGTTCCATTCGCGGACCTTGCCCTCCATATGCGCCTGATCGCCGAAGTCGGCCGCGATCAAGAAATGCCCCCGCCCAGCGGCGAACGGCGTTCCCGCCGCCAAGGCCACCTTATACTGCTCGTGGTCGCCGCGGCTTGTGATGCCGCCCATGATGTTGCCCTTCACGCCCGTAAACTCTTTATCGAGCACGAAGTTGACGACGCCGGAGACCGCGTCAGACCCGTAGACGGCGGAGGCCCCGCCAGTCACGACGTCGACACGCGAGATCAGAAGGTCGGGGAATAATTTTGCATCGGTGCCGCCTGTGACGAAGATATTCGGAAAGCGCTTGCCATCGAACAGAACGAGGGTGCGGTTGACGCCAAGGCCACGCAAATTGAGCGTGCTTGACCCGCCGGTGCCCATGGAAATCCCGGACGTGCTGGTGGAGAGATTGATGTTCCCCGAAAAGGCCGGAAGGCTGGAGATGGCGTCGAACACATTGGGCTTGGCGGCGTCCTGGAGCTGCTCGACGCCGACGACGGTCACCGGCGTCGGGGCTTCGTAACCGTCGCGCACGATGCGCGAGCCGGTGACGACGATTTCGTCGACGGCGGCAGGCGCCTGCGTCGCCGGTGTTTGCGCATATGCACTGGGTGCGTAGCCCAATACCGCCAGAGCCAAGCCGCTGACAGACGCGAGCGCGTTCGCCTTCACGCGAGAACGCTTATAAGAATCATTATTCATCGAAATATTCCCCCCTTAGAAGCGCCCGACAAGCCGGCGCGCGCCGATGGCATCCTAAAACACTCTACGCATCCCGTTCTGAAAAACGCCATATCGTCAGCGGGATCGGGCAAAAAAAGTCGCGGAATGTTTTGTGCGTTGCAAAATCGCGGTGAATGAAGAGTTCGCTCGCAATCTTTGTAACAAGTGTCGGCGCGGCCTGCTGCCGGTTTCAAAGACACCGAGTTAGGTGTCAACATGGAACCGGCAGCAGGCCAGTTCGAGCAAATTCGTTTTGCGTAGTTTTCGAAGTGTCCGTATCCAGCAATCATCCCTTTGCTGATCCTCATGCGGATTGAACAGACCCCGCCAGCGTCTCCCCGCTGGCGGGTTTTGTTTTTCAAATCGCGCGTCGGCATGATGAACTGGATACATACCTGATTCAGGGCCGACGGCCAGGTGAAAGTCACCGACCTCGCCGCGCTTATCACCGATATCGTACTCGGCGGGCTGACTATCAGCGACCTTGGCGCTACCGCTCCGATTTCAATCGAGCGGTAGCGTACTCGTTTATCGTGCTGCCCTCCGCCCCGATTCCGCGACCGGCGCCGTTCCTGAAGCAACCTGGCTTTCCGAACGTTCGATATAGACCTGCGTGAAATACATGCGGGCGGCGGAGGAAATGGCGGTGTTTTCGCCAGTTGCCGGATCGGGGTAGCCATCGGCAAGCGGACGAAGGCGCTTATAAAGAGAGGCCGCTGCCATACGGCCGTAGCTCTGGAACACTGTGGCCCAGCCTTTATTGAGCCACTGATACCACTCATCGACCTTCACGTAGCCTGCAAGTACGCCTTCGGCACGCTCGGTGGTCAGGCTGAGTTGCAGACGCGCACCGAGATAGGACTCCTGCAGCGGCCGTAGCACGGCATAAGGTACCGTGATGTCTGACGTATCCGTAAGCAGCACGCCACCTGCGATTTTTCCGTGAAGGCGCTGAATAAAGCTTTTACCCCACCGCAAATCGAGGCGTTGAGTTCCGCCCGCTATTACATTCTTGCCGCTGGCATCCATGAGAAGTCGGTCGCGGCCCCGATAGATCGTAACGGTCACATCGTCGTCATCGATCAGACTGTCGACGTCGGTCAGCTCGATGATCATTCTATTGTAATTGAGATTGCGCAGGTACTGGTTTGAGATGTCGTAGACAATCCCCAGCGGGCCGCGGAAAATATCGTTGCAACCGATGGCGCGGTAACGCTGATTATCGACACCCTGCATGCCATCGGGACTTGTGAAGTCGTCGGAGTCCACCCTTCCGTCGAGGTTAAGGCCATACGCCACCTTGCCGGTGGCCTCCTTGTACGGATACGGATCCGGTTCCAAGTCGGGATGCCAAATCGCCCCCTCCTGGGCGAGCTGCGTTTCCTCGAGCGTCCGCTTCTTTCCGTCCGACATATAGAACGCTTTGAAGCGTTCTCGGGGTCCCCACTCCGCCTGTCCATTGGGACATTCGGCCTTTGCATCCGCGGTCTGATATACGCCCCAGTCACGGTGATTGAGGACGTACGCGATGGAACGGTCCTTTAGAACTGAAGCTCCATCTTCCAAAGCGGCTGCATTCGCCGTCCCAAGGGCTGACGCGAACAGAAGACCAAGCGCCGCAGTTCCAGCCGAGAATGTAAAGGAGTTCATTGTGTCACCTATTCCGCGCCGCGAAATTCGCTACGAACTAGGAAGATCGTAAATCCGTTCCGGCCGCCGCCGCCCTCGCCCCATCCGTCACCGTTTATGTCGCCCGGCTTCTTATCGCCCGAATACGTATAAACAGGCTGTCCCTTGTAGGCCCAAACCAGCACAGCGTCCTTGTCGTCCGCCCCGGCTTCACGCCAGGTTCGCTGGTTTATCGACAACGGAGCCCAGAGGGAGCTCTCATTTTTAGCCGTCGGTGAATAGAGGACGAAAGGAAACAGTTTGAGGCATTTGTCGACATCTCCGCGGCCGCAAATCGCAAGTTTATACTGTTGCGGGGAGTCAGGGCGGTCACACACAAACTGATCAATCGTGTCCTCGGCGCAATTGTATTCGTAGATCGTATGGCCCCTGCTGTCGGCGAGCACCTGCCCGGCCGCGGTGTCCTGCAGAGTGAGATCACTAGGCCGTGGCGCGATCTGCTGCGTATACACATTGTGCCATCCCGGAACGTCGCCGCCTCGCATGCTGGAACGGACGTTCTCGCCGTCTTCGGCAAACGTGTAGAGCGGACGGCCGCGGAAAGCCCACTGCTTGACGCCCGGAGAGCGCTCGAAGACCGACCACTCGCCTTCCGACTCAGCGAATTGCGGCGCGACGATGGGTTTCCACGACAGCAAACATTTCTCGTTGCAGCTCGATTTGCCCGGCCGATCTGCGTCGGAGACAAATACCGAGACGCCCTTGTTGGTAAGAAGGAGCCGTCCATTGATCGTCGAAACCACCGAAAAAGTCGGCGGAACCAGAGCCGGTGGGCCCATCGCGACGCGGCCGCCGCCGCTTTCGCTGAAGTCGCGCGCAGCGCCTTTCGTTCCTCCCAGAACGTCGCCCGGCTTCTTATCGATTACGTAGGTATAAAGCGGATAACCATCGTAGGCCCACTGCTTGCGGCCTTCCGGGCGCTCGATGATGCTCCACGCACCGACGGGCTTCGCGTCCTCCGCGGCAAACACAGGCGGCCATTGCTCGGCGCAACTACGGCGCCTATCCAATTCTGGGAGCAGGAAGCCGCCCGGATAGGGTTCGAACACGCCACTGCTTTCGGTGCGCTTTTCAAAAGTGCAGGCTGACTTACCGATCTGGTCGCCGGTCTCCCCGGCGCGCTGGGCGCGAAATGGCCATGTGTAGATCGTGTTGCCGGACGCGTCGGCATACACCGGTCCGACCTGCTCATTGATCATCACTTGGAAACCCGGCGGAATAGGAAGCTGTTTGTATTGTTCGACCGCGCGCGAAGCAGCGGACGCTGGTCGGCGCTCGGCGGAGCCGGCGTGGGCCGACGTGAGCATGATCAAGAGGGCCGCTCCAGCGGCACAGAACAACGAGCGTTTAAGCGACATTTTCCGTTCCACCCTTGCTAAGCCAAAATCTCGCCGATGTCTTTGTTGGTCTGATTGCTTTTCTCGCCCCATACCGAGGCGTCCAGCCCCATTACGCGGAGGAGAGTGTAGCCGACGCGGGACACGGTCGAGCTTTCACCGTTGATATGCAGTCCCGTTTTGATCCGCCCGCCGGCCCGGCCGGCGGTGAACATCGGAATCGCGTCCATAGAGTGAACGCGGGCAAGCGACGTCTCCGAGTTCGCGAAGATCAAGCAGTTATCAAGTACAGTTCCGTCGCCCTCTTTGATCTTCGCGAAGGTGGTAATGAAGCGTTCCAGGCTTTCCATGGCCCGCAACGTGAACCATGAGGCCGTGGGCTGATAACCCAGCTGTTCGTCGAGCGGCTCCTCGTGAGTACATGTGTGGTGCGGCTTTTCGTAGCCCGGTTTCGTTGTGGCCGAGAAGCCTTCCGAATAAGCCATGTTGAACACGCGTGTCTGGTCGCAAGCGACGGCCATCGCAAGAAGGTCCGCCATCATGTCGTGACGCGAGGCGACCAGGCCGGCCGTAATTCCGCGTTCGGTATCCTTGGGCTTCGCCGCCAGGTGGCAGGCCGCGAGCGGCTCGGGTTTCGTGAGCTGCTGATCGAACTGCCGTTCGAGATCACGCAGGCCCGTAAAGAACTGGTCCATGCGCGCCTTGTCGGACGCACCCACCGTTTTCTCCATCTCCCTAGCCTGTTCGAGCACACCCGATAACGCGCTCTTTCTGACCATTACGCGCGGATTCGGCGTAAAGGTCGGCGCATTCGGATCCTGGAAGTCCGGTCCAAACAGACGGGTATAAAAGTTGACAGGCGACCATTCAGCCGCATTCTCGGTGAACTGATTTTCATAACTGTTGGTGGTTCTGACATTACCGGTCGCCGTCGCTGTCAGATGCTGGAAGCGCGTTGACCGCCCGATCCGCTTGGAAATCGTTACATCGATGGTTTCCCCGGGACGATGCCCGCCGGTCTGCGGGGTGATACCGGAGCGAGCCATCACCCAGCCCGAGTAGTGGCAGAACTTCGGCGCATTATCCAAATAAGCGTTGAAGTTAGAGAAAAGATTGATGTGTTGGCGGACACTCTTTAGCGGCAGGATCTCCTCCGGCAGGTCCCAACTGGTGCCGAAGGTCTTCGGCGTGAAAATCTTCGCGTTCATACCGCAGCCCCAGAACCATGTTCCGAAGCGAACCGGCATCGGCTTGCCGTTTGCGAGCGCTTGGCCATTGCCATCCAGGAAACAGTCCAGAAGCGGGAGCGCGACTGTTACGGCGCCGCCGTTCAACAGGCCGCGCAGTACGCGGCGACGATTCACCTTATTCATCGATTACCCCTTCGCTTTAACTTCTGAATTCGAACCAGCCGATGCCCCCAAACTGGGCCGAGGCTCAGGCCGCACGCGCAGGAAAGCCGGGTTCGACACTATGGCCTTCAACAAGGCGGGGAATTTGTAACCACCGTTCGCAAAACTCGTCTGGATAGCGGCCAGCGTGGCGGCATCGGCCTGCGACGTCGCACCGCCAGTTGCGTAGCTATACGCTCGCTTGACGAGACAAGATGTCAGCGCGGGGTGGTTACGAAGCGCCTCTCCCAACCCGACGACATCACTGAAGCCCTTCCCATCCAAACTTCCGCTCGCGTCGATCAGGCTTCCCTTCTCCCGCGTGCGGAACTGGCCAGCGCCGTCGAAGTTTTCGAGCGCTAGGCCGGCCGGATCCGTGATGCGGTGGCAGCCGGCACAAACCGGATTTTGGAGGTGCTGATTTACGCGTTCGCGCTGCGTGCGGATATTGGGGTCCGGATTTTCCAACGCGGAGAAGTCCACGTTCGCCGGCGGGTTGGGAACAGGCTGACAAAGGAAAATCTCGCGCATGGCTTTACCGCGCAACGTCGGCGAGCTGCGGGCCGGGTGCGAGCGCAGCGCAAGGAAGCTGATATGAGTCAGCAACCCGGCGCGCGGACTATCGGCGGGAAATTGGTATGGCGACCAGGAGGAAACTGAAACGTCGTAGATGGCCGATAGCGATGGCGAAAGGAACGTTTCCCGCGTCGTAAATAGATCACGATAGTCGCGTTTTTTGACGATAAGGTGATCGACCACCGTGCGAAGTGTTTGTTCTCGCGCGTCCGCAGCCGTGACGCCGGTGAAATCAGGATAAGCGTCCGGATCCTTGGCGACCGTGTCGAAGGTATCGAAATGAAACATGTCGTCGAAGAAAGCGCGCACTCCCGTCTCGAGGCGCGAACTCGCGAGCATGCGGTCTATGGCCTTCACCAGACCTTTCTGCGTGAGCAGTTCTCCTGCCTCCGCCTCACGGAGCAGTTCCTCGTCCGGCGCCGAATTCCACAGAAAGAAGCTGAGGCGCGATGCTATGGTATAGGTGTCGAAGCGCTCCATGCCGCGGCGGGTGGGATCGGGCTCGACCGTATCTTCGAAATATAGGAAGTGCGGGCTCATCAATAGGCTCTCGGTCGCCACGCCCAATCCGGCATAGAAATCCTTAAGCCGTGTCGCGGCGGTGTTCGCAGCCTCCACCGCCTGATCTCGTTCCGTCGACGTTAAAGGACGGCGAAACAGCACGCGGCCGACCGACGTCACGTATTTTGCGGCGCAGGGGGCATCGGCCGCTGAAGTATCCGCCGGTTTACAGCGCACCGTGAAATCGCGGTGTGCGGGGTCCACTAAGCGCGCGGAGATAGTCGCTGCTGCCCGCTGGTATCGCTCCATCTGAGCGCCTGGTACGCCCGCGTCGGCGGCGCCGACCTGTAACAAACCTTCCGCGCGGCCGAACGGCGCAAAGTTTGTTTCAATCTTGATGTCTTCGCCAAAGGCGTTGGAAAGGACGTTGAGATACTGCTCCGACGTGAGTAGGCGGAGCCGCTTTGGGGAGCCTGCAGTCGAAACATCGGCATTATGGCTAGCGGAGACGGCCGGTGTGCGCGCGCTATCCGTCTCGCCGCTACAGCCCGTCAGTGTAAAGGCGATCGAGGCCGCAAGAACCCCGCAGAGAACCAGTCTTTTCTTCAACAGCCTCACATTACCTCCGCACGCAATTTTAGTTCGTTATCAGATACGGACTTTAGCCCTTACTATCGACGTACCGAAAACTATATACCCGAATGCCCGAGCATCGGGCGAGCCCGGTCGAGCCAGCCCTCTGATACCGCAACGCAATACGGCCCGCCTTCGCGGGAGGGCCGTACCGTGAAAATCACGTGTTCATTTATCCAACTAGCGGGCGGGGACTTCCACCGACCCTGCCCCGTTCGCCGCAACCGGCCGCTCGGGATGGATAATAAAAACCCGCACCATCTTCACATCGAGGACGGACGATAGTGATGTATTGCGGCCCGTTACAGGATCCGGATGACCGTCCGCGTTGCGGACCAACGCACGATAGAGCGAGGGCAGCGATGTCTTCCCATAGGCGTGGATATGCGTCGAAAAGGAGCGGAGGGTCTGGCTGTAGAAATTCTCAAGATCAGTATAGCCGCCCAGGAGTCCACTCGCACCGGCGGGAAGCAGCTTCAGACGAACGGGCATATCGCGCATTTCGCGGTCGGTGGGCAGGCGAAATGTGGCCCACGGACAAATGACATCGACGGGCTCGGTCGTCAGAACGCCATCGACGATCTTACCCTTGAGATGCCGCACGTAACGTTTGCCCCAGCGGTTATCGATCACCTGCGTGCCGCCGGGAAGGATATCGCTGCCGTCGGCTTTTTTGCGAAGGAGAGCACGTGAAATTCTCCTTCATCGCGAAGCACCGGGGGATCTGGCCGGCGGACTGGTTATGCGGGGCGCTCGGTGTCTCGCGAGGCGGCTTCTATGCGTGGCTGACAAGGCCCCGCAGCGTGCGCAACCGCACTGACGAAGACCTGGGCGCAAAGGTGCGGGCAAGCTTCTTGGCAAGTGACCGAACATACGGCGCCAGGCGCATCTGGCACGATATGCTTGCCGAGGGCGTGCCTTGCGGGCTTCACAAGATCGAGCGATTGATGCGGTTGCAAGGGCTCAGATCACGCCCACGCCGCCGTCGCCTACCGTCCGATCAGGGTGAGCGTCAGACCAGCGCAGTTGCCGCCAACGTGCTCGATCGCGCTTTCGAGGCGTCCATCCCGAACCGCAATTGGATCGCCGACTTCGCCTACATCTGGACAGCAGAAGGCTGGCTTTATGCGGCGGCGGTCATCGATCTGTTCTCGCGCCGGGTGGTGGGCTGGTCGATGAGCGCGACCATGACGGCTCAGCTGGTTACCGACGCCCTCATCATGGCGATCTGGCGCAGAGGCAGGCCCGACGCCCTCTTGCATCATTCGGATCGCGGCAGTCAGTACACCAGCGAGCAGTTCCAAAGGCTGATGACAGATCACGGAGTTACTTGCAGTATGAGCCGCTCCGGTAACGTCTGGGACAATGCTGCTATGGAGAGCTTCTTCTCTTCGCTGAAGACCGAGAGAACAGCGCGCAAGGTGTATCGGACGCGGGACGAGGCCAAGAGCGATGTGTTCGATTACATCGAACGCTTCTACAATCCGAAGCATCGACACTCGACAATCGGATATATGAGCCCGATGGAGTTCGAGATGCAGGCAGGATTAGCTTAAGTAGGCGTCAACCAAACCGGCAGCAGGCCACCTCGTCAGCACGCCCTTGTTGGCGAATGTCTTAGCGCAGCTCGGAAGCGAGCGAAGTTGACGCAGATAGCCTTGGCAAGGCGCTGAGGTAAGTCCCAGTCCTTCGTTTTCTCGTATGAGGCTGGGCAACGCCGAGTAGACGTGCTGGAATTCATGCTCATCGTAGACGCTATAGGCGCTGATCCGCGCAAAGTGTTTTCGGAAACACATGAAAACTGGCATCCACCACGTGTACGTACCCGCTCCAAAAATTAATCTGGGCGGGGCGGGGGCGGTAACGAGGGGCCCCGATAAACTCCATGGTGTGTCCCGTTGGGCTCACGCCTGGAAAACGCGGCCTGTACAGGCGTTGGATCGCCTGAAATTCGCGTGCATGCATGACTAGACTGTCGCATCGCGCGCCTCATGAAATCGCAACGGCGGGAAATGTGTTACACTCGCCTCGGACGCGATTGGCCTTGGAAGGCACAATGGGGATTCGGATAAGTACCTTATTCGCTCTCGGGAGCCTGATAGTTTCCGTTTCGGCGATTTGGCTGGTGGAATCTCTACGCGCCCGCCCTTTCGAGCACCCGGTCCCCGTCGTTATAGCGCCGGATGGACCCTACAAACTTAAAGCGATGCGACCGCTTGCTCCATACGATGCCTTCCGGGTTTTCGAACGGCTACCCGGGGGCAAGCATATCCCGGAGAAAATCACCATCGCACCGGATTCGGAAACACCAATTCCTCCCCGCAAACGCTAGCCACGTTGCTAGCCATGAGAAAAGACCGCATCGCTAAGAAATCATAACACATTGAATTTAATGGTCGGGGCGGCGGGATTTGAACCCACGACCACCAGACCCCCAGTCTGGTGCGCTACCAGGCTGCGCTACGCCCCGACACGGCCAGGAAAGCTTTGAAAGATGGGGGGGCTTTCCGGCGCGGCGGGACTATAGACAGCAGCGCCCGGCAAAACAACGCCTGTTCTGTTCGAAATTTCAGCGCAGTACGGCGCGCAGTTCGTCCCGCATGGCGGTCAGTTCGCCCAGCAATTGGCGCATGTCGTGGCGCGGCGCGGTATGGACCGTCGCCTCGGAAACGGGGGCCGCCTCAATAGCGGTCGCCGGCGCCGGAGCAACCGGCTCGCTGATCAGACCCTTGGCGCCGCTTTCGCGGAGCAACTTCTGCACGCCGCGGATGGTCATGCCGTCGGTGTAGAGCAGCGCGCGAATGCGCTTCAGGAGAACGATGTCTTCCGGCCGGTAATAGCGCCGCCCACCGCCGCGCTTCAGCGGTTTCACTTGCGTGAATTTGGTTTCCCAGAAACGCAGGACATGCTGCGGTACATCGAGGTCGTCGGCGACTTCGCTGATGGTGCGGAAAGCCGCGTCGGATTTACCGGTGCGCGCGCCGGAGGTTTCGGAATCTTCTGCAGGAAAGAGTTCGTCGCTCGCCACGTGCAGGCGCCGTTATTCGGCGGGCGCCGGTGTTGCCTGAGCTTTCGCTTGCGCGGCGTGACCTTGGCGGATGCGCGCCTTCAGAAGCTGCGACGGACGGAAGACCAGCACTTTACGCGGGAGAATGGGAACTTCCTCGCCGGTCTTCGGATTGCGGCCGATACGCTGGCCTTTTTGCCGAACGGAGAAGCTTCCGAACGAAGAGATCTTCACGGTTTCATTGCGCAGCAACGCCTGTGTGATCTCGTTCAACACGAGTTCCAGCAGGTCGGCCGATTCATTCCGCGAGAGGCCAACCTCTTGGTAGATGGCCTCGCTCAACTGTGCGCGGGTAATGGTCTCGCCCATCGATCGCGCTCCTTCATAAGAAAAGGCGTTAAAACAAGAGGTTAAAGGAGCCCCCTGATTCCGTCAATACAGGTTCTCTATGAGAAACAAGGCTTTAGGGGGAGACTGGCTAAAATCATCACCCAGAGGTTGAAAACGCCGCGAGATTATAGCCAATTACATGCGGACGAGCGCCGAACCCCAGGTAAAGCCGCCGCCCATCGCCTCAAGAAGCACGAGATTGCCCGGCTTGATTCGCCCATCGGCGATGCCGGCATGCAGGGCCAAGGGAATCGAGGCCGCAGAGGTATTGGCGTGCTCCTGGACGGTCACGATCACCTTGCTCGGGTCCATGCCCAGCTTCTGCGCGGTGCTGTCGAGGATGCGTTTATTGGCCTGATGAGGCACCAGCCAGTCGACTTGCTCAATGCTGACATTGTTGGCGGCGAGCGCTTCACGCACGGCTTCGGCGAGATTGACGACCGCGTGCTTGAAAACTTCCTTACCCTTCATGACCACATGCCCCGTGGTCTGCGTCGAGGAAGGACCGCCATCGACATACAGCATGTCGTGATGGCGTCCGTCGGAATGCAGATGTGTCGAGAGGATGCCGCGATCGGCGGTCGTACCCTTCCCGTCTTCGGCGGTCACCACGATAGCCCCGGCGCCGTCACCGAACAGCACGCAGGTGGTGCGGTCTTTCCAGTCGAGAATACGCGAGAAGGTTTCCGCGCCCACAAGCACGGCGCATTTCGCCTGACCCGCCCGGATGAAGTTGTCGACGACGGCAAGACCGTAGACGAAGCCTGAGCACACCGCTTGCATGTCGAACGCTGGCACACCCGGACGGCCCACTGCGGCCTGCACGCGGGCAGCAGTGGCGGGGAATGTCTGGTCGGGCGTCGCGGTCGCAACGACAAAGAGGTCGACCTCGTGACCTTCTTTCCCAGCCGCGGCCAGCGCCTGGCGCACGGCAGCGATGGCGAGATCGGAGGTCTTCTGATCGTCGGCGGCGATGTGGCGTTTGCGGATGCCTGAGCGCTCGACAATCCATTCATCGGACGTATCGACCCGCTCGGCGAGTTCTTGGTTGGTGAGGATCTTTTCCGGAAGATAGGCGCCGACGCCGGCGATCACGGAACGGATAGTCATTCGCTGGCCGCCTCGGCCATGACGGCTTCCTGCGCTTCGATATGCGCAAGCTGCTCGGCGATCTTGCTGTTGAGATCGCGCGCGATCATATCCACGGCCACACCAATCGCATTGGCGAAACCGATCGAATCCGTTCCGCCATGACTTTTCACGACCACGCCATTCAACCCGACAAACAAGGCACCGTTATAACGGCGCGGGTCGGTGCGCGCCACCACTTGCGCAATGACGGGCTTCGCGAGAAGCATGCCGATTTGCGCGAGAATCGAGCTTTTGATGGCGTTCTTGAGGAAGGCGGCGAACATCTTCGCCGTGCCCTCGGCGGTCTTCAGGGCGACGTTACCCGTAAAACCATCGGTGACCACGACATCCACCGTACCCTTGGTGATGTCATCGCCTTCGATGAAGCCTTTGAATTCCATATCCAGATGAGAGCTGCGCAGGATCTGACTGGCCTCTCGCAGCATATCGGTGCCCTTGGCGTCTTCGCTGCCGATGTTCAGAAGCCCTACGCTCGGGCGTTCGACACCGAGGATCGCGCGGGCGAAACATTCGCCCATCACCGCGAATTCGACGAGGTTGCGCGCATCGCACTGCGCATTCGCGCCGAGATCGAGCATCGTGGTTTCGCCGAGCTTGGTCGGGAACAGGCCGCAGATCGCCGGACGATCGATGCCCGGCAATGGGCGCATGATCAACTTGGCCATAGCCATGAGCGCGCCGGTGTTGCCGGCCGAGACGACGCCTGCGGCATCGCCGTTCTTCACGGCCTCGATCGCCTTCCACATGCTGGTCTGGCGGCCGGAGCGGATGACCTGGCTGGGTTTCGCATCGGCGGCCACGGCCTGGTCGGTGTGGTGCACGGTCGAGCAGGCGGCAAGCGCCGCGTCCGCCTTCAGGAAAGGCGCGATCTTTGCTTCATCGCCGAAAAATAGGAAACGCGCATCGGGGTAGCGCACACGGGCCAGCCGCGCGCCCTTGACCACGATTTCGGGGGCGTAATCGCCCCCCATGGCGTCCAGCGAGATTACGAGTGGTGCGCTCACCTAGCCCCCCGAGAGAGTCGCATCACGATGTCGAGCCCTCCCCTTTGGATTGTCAAAGGCACGGTAAAAGCGCCTCGCGACTGGGAGAGATTATAGGCCGCCGGTTAAGCGACAGTCTCGCTCTGCGGAGCGACTTCCCGACCGTCGTAGTGGCCGCAGGAAACGCACATGTGGTGCGGACGCTTGAGTTCGCCGCAGTTCGGACACTCCTGGCGGGAGGACGACTTGAGCGCGTGGTGCGAACGGCGCATGTCGCGACGAGACTTGGAGACTTTCTTTTTAGGGACCGCCATGGTCGAATCTTTCGTGATGTAAATGCATCGGGACTAGCCAAACCACCGTGGGGCTGCCCGAAAGCGCGCCTAAATAGCGAAAAAGCTTCGGGGGCGCAAGCACGTAACGCCCGGTTAGGTCCCTTTGGGGGGCTCTTTTTTCTTGAGCTGCGCCAGAACCGCAAATGGGCTCTCTGGTTCGCTTTTTTGCCCCTTCCCCGTCCAAACAGCATCGTCAAAGGCCGCTCCGGGCGCCTTGGGATAGGGTTCCAGGCCGAGGGCCATGTACTCGACCGCCAGCTCGCCGAGGTCAATAAGCCCGTCCAGGGCCTCCTCAGGGGGGTCTTCCTCCCCCAGCGCAACCAGTTCCTCGTCATCTTCCTCCGCCTTACCCGCTTTTGCTTTGGAGGCATTCGGGGCGGGCTTAGGGGGAAACGTCGAAAAAGTGACTTCGACCTCTTCCTTTAGAGCGGCCGGAAGGGGCTTCAATGTAACCACACAGGTCTGCGTGACCGTGGATTCGACGGTGCCGGTCACGCGCACCAGCCCTCCGGCGCGGGGCATCAGTTCAAAAGACGCCGTCAGCGCACCGACGTCTTGAAGACCGAGGCGGATTGCCACCCGCGCGCGGGCCGCTTCATCGGCCTTGATCGCGTAGTGGCGCCCGGCCACCGGCAACGACGTGACATCGACCGGAAAGGAGAATTCGAAGTCGGGATTGGGTGTGATGGTCACTGGACCGGCACCGCGAAATCAATTTTACCCGCGGCGATGTCCGCGACGGACTGGCGCGCGAGGTGGGCGCTGGCGCGCTGCAAGTAAGACGCCATGCGCGTGAGCGCCTCGGCGGGCGGTTCATTGTGGCGATAAAGATTGAGGCTGATGACGTTGGGCAGAAGATCCGCCTCGCCGTCCATGCCCATTTCATAAGCCGCGGCGCGGCCATAAAACGCCTTCGCCATTTTCTTCACGTGTTTGCCGACGCTCATGTCGCCGACCCCCATCTCACGCAAGGAGCGGTCCATATCGAGGAACATGAGATCGAACAGGCGCTGACCGGTCGTGCGCACTTCCTCCGGGCTCTCACGCAGACGGCGCATCACAAGCATGGCGTGGATCACGATCATGTCGAAGCGGCCGTCGACGGTGTCGGGCACCGCGAGGTCCGTATAGAACTTGGGGTCGCGCGCCTTCTGCACCAGGGCCGCATAGAGGGCATCCACCGGATCGGGTGTCGTGTCTTTGCGCTTAAAAAAGCTCGCGAATGGCATAAGGCGCGGGTGCTCTTCTCAAGATTGTGAATAAGCCCGGTTGTAATGATTCTGGAGGGTACAACAAGGGGCTAGGCTTAATATTTGGCCTGATATAATACGGTTGCCCATGAATACCAGACATTTGCCTCTCCCGGCCGTTCTTGCCCTGTGCACCGCTTTGCTCGCCGGTTGCGCCAAAGACATCGAAGCGCGTGGTAATTTGCCGCCGCCCGAAGCCATGGCTCAGCTTTCCGTCGGCGAACAGACCCGCCAGGACGTGCGCGGCCTTCTCGGCACGCCGGCCACGACGGCCGTGTTCGATGACGAGACGTGGTATTACATCAGCGCCCACACGACCCAGTACGCCTTCTATCCGAACCACGAACTCGACCGCACGGTTTACGCCATCAGCTTCGATGAGCGCGGCATCTTGAAGAACGTGCGCAAGCTGGGCCTCGAGGACGGGCAGAATGTGAACGTCGCCAGCCGCGAGACGCCGACCAAGGGCCGCGAGTTCAGCCTCATCGAACAGCTGATCGGCAACCTTGGCCGTCTGTCCAGCTCGCAAGCGCCGGGCGGCGGCCCCCGCTAAATTTTAGCGCGCTAATCACTTAGCGGGCCGTACGCCCTTTTTCGCCCGCGATTCTATTCGTGCTTATGCTCGAGTTCGGGCGCTGCCGCGCCCGAGGGACCTGAAGCGGGCGCCGCGACACCCTTTAGCGCGTCGATGTTGTACAAGCCGAACGGCTTGGCCATCGATTCAATCATGTAGAAGTCCGGCTTATAGTTCACGTTCTTCCACATGTAGAACGGCGGAGGCGCGACTTCTTCATACTCGACGGTCAGCATCGAGCCGCCATGTTCCTGGCCGTTGTTGGTGGTGTGATCGTCGATGTGATCGTGGCTGGCCCATATACCCGGATTGTTCATGCGCACGATGGCATCGATGCGCTCGCCGGGTTGCATCCCGATCACGTCCGCGCTGTAAGGATGCTCAAGGGCATTGCCATCCTTATGGGTGACGAGGAAGTCGTGGCCATGCAGGTGGAATGCGACTGGAATCGTGGCGGCGTAAAGACGGAGGCGGAGAACGTCGCCGGTCTTCACGCGGATCGGCTGATTCAGCGGCATCGACCTTCCGTTGATGGAAAAATATTGGAGCGCCTCACCGGGCTTCATCCCCTCGCCGAGCTTCTGCGCCACGCGATCATTCCAGCCGGAAAACATCAGAACGGCGTCCTTCGTGACCTCGCGCTCGATCTTCGCCGGCTTCTTGGGTTCGATAATGAGCGGGCCGAACATGCCGCGCAGGCCGAGATGCTCGGCGACGTTGGTATGGCAGTGATACCAGAGACTGCCCGCCTTCTCGGCGACGAACCTGTAGGTGTGGCTTTCGCCGGGCAGTATATTCTTTTGCGTGACGTTCGGCGTACCATCCGAATCCCAGCTCTTGAACTGGTAGACGCCGTGCCAATGCACCGTATGGGCTTGGGTGCTCTTGTTGTGCACCACAACCTCGACATCATCGCCTTCCTTGACGTGAATCAGCGGACCGGGCACCTGTCCGTTAAACGCCCAGACCTTCGCCTTGAATCCCGGCGCGACCGTGATCTCAACCTCTTGGATGTCCATCTCGAACTTACGCTGCGCGGCCTGGGCGGATGAAATCCCCCACAGCGCCACCAAAATCGCGAGACAGCCGGCAAAGCCCCGTACGGACATGTTTTTTCCTTCCCAGTCGATATTTCGCCCAACTTTAAGGCCGGGCGGCGGGCGGCTAAACCTGCGGGAAATACCTAGGTAGTTTCCGAATCTACCGGGGAGACCGGCGCAATGGCAGAGTCGCTCCAGCCATCAGTTTCCTTCATGAAAGCGGTGCCGTGCGGATGTGGAAAAACTCAATCATTTTTGTATCGCTTGCCCTTATGACCGCGGCGGCCCCGGCGATGGGCGCTGATGCGGCGCGGGGTGCAACGCTTTATAAGGAATGCGCCGGCTGTCATGCGGCGCAGCGGACGCTCATGGGGCCCCCGCATTGCGGCGTCGTCGGGCGTAAAGCCGCCACGGTGGAAGGTTTTGCTTATTCGGATGCGCTGCGCGAGGCAAACTTCGTATGGGATGACGCGCACCTGCACGACTTTCTCACTTTTCCCATCATGAATATGCCGGGCACGAAGATGGGCTTCGCGGGCATGTTCGACGAGACCGACCGCAACGACGTGATTGCGTTCCTTAAGGAACAACGCGCGGCCACCTCGCCGATGTGCCAACCGGGCGCGGATCCCGCGCCGCCGCCCGGTGCCGCGACGGGTGAACTCGCCGGCACCACGCCGGCTCCGACGCATATACCCGCCGGCGCAGACGCTCCGAAGTCGGTTCCCTAAACGAAGCGCAACGAATAGCGCGCGCCTAGTAGGTCCATATTCCTACTTCACGCTAGGCCAAACGACACCCTGATCCTTTTTCGTCACTGCACCGAGGCCCTTGAACAGGAAGCGCTGCAGGCGCGCGCCTGTGTAAGTTTCCGTGGTGTAGAGATTGCCTTTGGAATCCGTCGCCAGGTTGTGCACGCCGAAGAATTGCCCGGGCTGCCGCCCGCCGTCGCCGAATGACGTCAGTACTTCGAGAGTCTCCCGCAAGAGGATGTTGATCTTCTGATCAACGCCGTTGGCGGCGTAGATGTAAGTCTGCTGCGGATCGCGCGAGAAGGTCATGTCCCAGACCGAACCCGATCTGTAGGTCTTCGGATCGATGAAGGCCTCCTTCACAAATGTTCCATCCTTCTTGAACACCTGGATCCGGTCGTTGACGCGGTCACAGACGTAGACAAAGCCGTCGTTCGACACGATCACGCAGTGCACGGTGGAGAACTGCTTCGCCGGAGGCCCCGCGGGATTGTAGGGCGCGAGCGGTGCGTCATCCGGTTTCGCGCCATAGGCGCCCCAGTGGCGCTTGTATTTTCCGCTGTCGGCGTCGAGCACGATGATGCGGCGGTTGCCGTAACCGTCGGAGACATAGACCTCGTTCGCCGCCGGATCGGGGAAGATCTTCGACGGCTTCCAGAAATTCGCGAGATCGTTGCTGCCGTTGTGAACGCCGTGCGTGCCCACTTGCAGCATGAATTTTCCGGCGGCGGTGAATTTCAGGATTTGCGTGTCCTTCTCGCCGTTGCCCGCGAGCCAGATGTTGCCTTTGTGATCGACGGTGATGCCGTGGTTGCTGTCGGGCCAATCGTAGCCCGCGCCCTTCCCGCCCCAGGAGTTCACGAGCGCGCCGCTTTGATCGTAGACCAGCACCGGCGGCGCGACTTTACAGCAGGCGCCGATGGGATCTTTTCCGTTCACAGGGCCTTTAGCGCCGGGCAACGCTTCGTCATCGACAGCGTCGGCGACGGTAAGATCGGCGGCTTTGAAATTGTCCTCGACCGAGCCCGGACGATGGATGGTCCAGACATTGTCCTTCGCATCGACAGCGAGACCGATGGTGGACCCCGTCACCCAATGATTGGGGAGCGGCTTCGGCCAGAAGGGATCGACTTCGAAGATGGGCGCTTGGGCGGGCCTGTCGGCGGCGAAGGCCGGCGCGATCCAGGTCACGCCAATCGCGAGCGCCGCAGTGACACAACGCATAGGCCCCTCCCCTAAACGCACATCGAGACGCCAAGCCTATAAGTCTTCCTTCACCGCCGAAAGTAATTAGATCGCGTAGGGTAGGCCGCTCACCGTCTCAATAAGTTGCTGTTTCAATTGGGCCAGGAGAAGAGCAAACACGGGACGCGCGCATGTGAAGCGTCAGGTTGGCCTGCTGCAGTCACTGCGAGAGTGCCCACTTTTGTTTCAAACTGGCTACTGAAAGTCAGGGCGGACGAAGTGCTTACGTAACTCGGCGTGCCATAGGTAATGAAAGTGGGCACCGGTGGCATATCTTGTCCCGCCGTCCTTCGACAACACTAAAACCCCACGTCGCAAGCTTAGGGGTGCGTTCTCACGACCCGAAGACCCATCCCGCTGACAATATTTGTTGGCCCATCTTTGTAGCGGTAGGCTGAGCGCGCCACTTCTGGAACATCATACCACGAACCACCACGACTAACCCGCTCGCACGCAGCGTACTCGGAGGCCGCACCGCCATCGACAGGAACATCAACGTAACTATCGTGAAAACAGTCCTGTACCCACTCCCAAACATTCCCATACATGTCGTGCAAACCAAATTTGTTAGCCAGCTTCTCACCCACAGGATGAGTTGCCCAACCGGAGTTCCCATCGAACCAAGCGTGGTCAACAAGTTGTGCAGCGTCGTCGCCAAATTCATAGGCTGTTGCACTACCCGCTCGTGCGGCATATTCCCATTCGGCTTCCGTTGGTAAGCGATACAGTTTTCCGGTTTTTTCGCTTAGTTTTTCAACAAAGTCTCTCGCAGCATTCCACGAGACATTCTCAACCGGCAGGATCGCTTCTTTGTTCGCGCTCGGGTTGCTGCCCATAACAGCCTCCCATTGCGCCTGGGTTACTTCAAACTTGCCAATTGCAAAGGGCTTAAGCGTCACCTGACGCTGTGGTCCCTCATTAGTATGTTCTTGGCGCTGTGTGCTCTCAGCAGTGCCCATGAGGAACTCTCCTCCCGGGAGGACGATCATTTCGGGACATTCCGCACAATCCTTGAAGGTTGAGCTGGGTTCCTGCGCTTCACCAAAGGTCGGGTTCACGCATAGGCATAAAAGGAAAGATAAAACCGCACCATTTCCAAACGTGCTAGCGCTCTTCATGTCCCCTCCTGCGTTGCAATATTAGGCTCAGCGAACACTCAATTGGGACTCGCTATACAGTCAGACGTCATTGATATCGATCAATTCGTATGCAGACCCTGGCGTGCCATAAGGGATTCGAACCAATGGGACGTCGAGCTCGGTAGCCTATCAAAAAATTGAAGGCCTCGGCGGCGCCCGTGCCGCCTTTTTTCCCGTGAGATTTTGATCGGAATACGGAGACACCTTCGGCTCTTGAATGACAATAGAGCCGTGGTTGAGTGACTCGTGGCACGTATTGCAGGCTGCCGTTACATCCTTGTAGGCGACATCGAATGCTTTTGCGTCCTGCGCTCTGATAGCAGCCTCGAGCGCTTCCATCTGTGCAGCGGTCGCAGCCGCGAACAGATCAGGCAGCGCGTTTTCCTGCTAGATCGGGATCGTACGGCCGATGCGCGCGAAAGCATTGCGCAGTTCCTTGGCTTCGAACGCGGCATAGGCCCAGTTGCGAGCATGGCCCGCGAGACCACGTTAGATATGCCGCGGTTGCACGGCGAAGGTCATGAGATCGCCGAAACTTGGGTGATTATTTCTGAAACCGGCAGAAACACTGGCGCGGCAAGCGCGGATCACCAATGTGCGCTATCGGTGATACTGATGATCAATTGCACTTACTTCTTAGACCGAGAAATAAAAAGCCCGGACCTTAAGGGTCCGGGCTTCTCGTTTCGCAACGTTCGCTCTTAGTGCGCGGCCAGAGCGGCCAGCAGGAGGAGCGCGACGATATTGATGATCTTGATCATCGGATTGACGGCCGGACCCGCCGTATCCTTGTACGGATCGCCAACCGTGTCGCCGGTGACCGCGGCCTTGTGGGCGTCCGAGCCCTTGCCGCCGTGGTGACCGTCTTCGATGTACTTCTTGGCATTGTCCCACGCGCCGCCGCCCGAGGTCATCGAGATGGCAACGAACAAGCCGGTGACGATGGTGCCGAGCAGCATCGCGCCGAGCGCCGTGAAGGCCTGCGCCTGACCGGCGATGGCATTCACGAGGTAGTACAGCACGATCGGCGACAGCACCGGAAGCAGCGACGGGATGATCATTTCCTTGATCGCGGCACGGGTCAGCATGTCGACAGCGCGGCCGTAATCGGGCTTGGCTGTGCCTTCCATGATGCCTTTGATCTCACGGAACTGACGGCGCACTTCGTTCACGACGGCGCCCGCCGCGCGTCCCACGGCCTGCATGCCCATCGCACCGAACAGGTACGGGAGCAATCCGCCGATGAACAGACCGACCACCACGAACGGATTCTCCAGACTGAACTGGATATCGAGATTCGCGAAATAGTGTTTGAGGTCTTCCGTGTAGGAGGCGAACAGAACGACGGCCGCGAGGCCGGCCGAACCAATCGCGTAGCCTTTGGTCACCGCTTTCGTCGTATTGCCCACCGCGTCGAGCGCATCGGTGGACTTACGCACTTCCGGCGGCAGGTGCGCCATTTCGGCGATCCCACCGGCGTTGTCCGTCACCGGGCCGTAAGCGTCGAGCGCGACGACAATGCCCGCCAGCGCAAGCATGGTGGTCGCCGCGACCGCGAGGCCGAAGATGCCCGCCGTCATGTAAGCCACGATGATGCCGGCGCAGATCACAAGCACCGGCAGAGCGCAGGCTTCCATCGAGATCGCCAGACCCTGGATGATGTTCGTGCCATGACCCGTGGTGGATGCCGCCGCGACCGAACGGACGGGGCGGAAACCCGTGCCCGTATAGTACTCGGTGATCCACACGATAAGGCCCGTGACGATCAGACCGACGAAGGCGCAGGTGATGAGGTCCTGCGCCGTGTAGGTCGCGCCCGCGGCGGTGGTCAGGCCATCATCGCCGAAGATTTGCGTTGTGATCCCGACGATGAGGCCGGCCGAAATGACAGCGGTGACGATGAAACCGCGATAAAGCGCGGCCATGATCTTGCCCGACGAACCGATGCCGGAGAAGAAGGTGCCGATCACCGAGGCGATGATGCACACGCCGCCGATGACAAGCGGATACATCATTGCCGCCAGCGCCTGTTCACCCGCGAAGTAGAGCGAGCCGAGATACATGGTGGCAACGATGGTCACGGCGTAAGTTTCGAAAAGGTCAGCGGCCATGCCGGCGCAGTCACCGACGTTGTCGCCGACGTTGTCGGCGATCACGGCCGGGTTGCGCGGATCATCTTCGGGAATACCCGCTTCGACCTTGCCCACCAGGTCCGCGCCGACGTCGGCGCCCTTGGTGAAGATCCCGCCGCCGAGACGGGCGAAGATCGAGATGAGCGAGGCGCCAAAGCTGAGCGCGATCAGGCCCCACACGATGTCACGGAGCTCACGGCCCTGCGCGCTGAGCACAAAGTAGTAGCCCGCGACGCCGAGCAGCCCGAGCCCCACCACCAGCATCCCGGTGACGGCGCCCGCTTGGAACGCAACGGCATGGGCCGGAGCGAGACCGCCGTTCATGGCGGCGGCGGCTGTGCGCACGTTGGCGCGCACCGACACGTTCATGCCCACATAACCGGCGATGCCCGAAAGCACCGAGCCGATCACGAAGCCGACCGCAACAACACCGCCGAGCGCGACGCCAAGAATGATGGCGACGACGATGCCGACGATACCGATGGTCAGATATTGGCGATTAAGATACGCGGCTGCCCCCTCCTGCACCGCGCCTGCGATCTCTTGCATCCGAGCATTGCCGGCTGGCTTGGCCAGCACACGCGTTACTCCAAAGATGCCGTACAATACAGCTAACACCCCGCACGCGATCACGAGGACTTGTAAAGAACCTGGTGTCATGTTCACTCCGTTTAGAGTCGTGGGAACGCCAGGCTTTTGAGCGGCCTGGTTATGTGATGATGCAATTACTGATCTGATTTATCGGCGCTATTCCCCCCTTGCGCTGCGCGAGAGTGCCAGAAAGACCCCCTCGTAAGCAACAGGCTGACTAAATAGCGATTTAGGGACTTTAGAAGGGCCTAAAGGAGCTTTACCGCTGACGCGGGCTGATCTGCTCAAACACGTTGATCAGAAGCACTTCCGGGACCATTTCACCGAAAGTTTTCTTCGCGTTTTCGGTCAAACGTTCCTTCACCATGATGGCGTCCACGGCGTCATGACTGACGTAGTACTTTTGAAAAAAGGGAATGAGGTCGCTAAGGACGGCGCTTTGGAACGGGCGCAGTTTCGCTTCGACCGCCGTGACGTTGGCCGGCGCATTCACCCTGAGGCGCGCGATGATGAACACGCGCCGGTTCACCTGCCCGTCGAGAATCACGGGGATGATCATGTCGTCGAGTTTGACGAGATCGAGCTGCGCGGTGGGCGGTTGGAATTTTTTCTTCGCGGCGAGTTCGGCGGCAGCCTTCTCCGCATCGCTCATGGGGCCGCTTTGCGTCGTCGGGTTGAAGGGATTCGGGATGATGCCCATCATCATGAGGCCGCCCGCGCCGCCGCCGGCGACGAGCAAGATGACAAGAATAATGACGATGGCGCGTTTCATCGGTAGCCAAGCCCCCTACCGGTGAAGGTAGCCCCCAACGGGCACTTCGACCGGCTTGCCTGCCCCATCAAGGACAGTCACGGACCCAAGCTTAGCATCTTCGGCCCCGACAATGCGACCGATCACTGTCATGGCCACCCCCGCCTCTTGCGCGAGGCGCTGAAGATCCGGCGCGTGTGACGCCGGCAGTGTAAATGCGAGTTCGTAATCGTCACCGCCGCCGAAAATCTGCGGCCAGTACGCGGGTTCAAGGGTAACGGCCGCACGGGCGGCTTTCGACAATGGGATATTGTCCCGCTCGATGATCGCCGCCACACCCGAGGCCGCGCAAAGATGTCCGATATCGGCGACGAGCCCGTCCGAGATATCGAGACAGGCACTGGCCCGGCCCGCGAGCAGACCTCCCGCGGTCAAGCGCGGCTGCGGCAACCGATAGCGCGCCGCGAAGTGGTTCGCGTTATCCCGGCTCGCGACTTTCAATTTGCCGCGCAAGAACTGAAGACCGAGCGCCGCATCGCCGATCGTGCCCGTCACGCAAAGCACGTCGCCCGGCCGCGCACCGCCGCGCGGGATTATCTTTCCCTTCGCGACAGAACCGATGGCCGTGATTGAAACCGTGAGCGGCCCCGGCCCGGAGGTCGTGTCCCCGCCCAGCAGCGGGATCTTGAATTCTTCCACATCCGCCGTGAGCCCCTTGGCGTATTGCTCAAGATAGGCGTCCGTGATCGCGGTGTTCACAGACAACGCCTGGAGGAAGCCGACAGGCGCGGCGCCCTTGGCCGCGAGGTCCGACAAGTTGACGCGCAGCGCCTTGCGCGCGACGAAATCCGGCGGATCATCGGGCAGGAAATGGACACCTTCGATCACGGTATCAACCGTGATCACGGCTTCGTTGCCGGCGCCCACATCAAAGGCGGCCGCATCGTCTTTCAAGTTGAAAGCGCCGGGAGCGGATTTGGAGAGCGGGGCGAACAGCGCCGCGATGACGTCGAACTCGCTGCGCGCGCGGCTCATTACTTGCCGGCGCGGGCGCGGACCCCGCTGGCACGACCCAGCGCGCGGGAGATCCGGTCGAGCACCGCGTTCGCCATGCCGGATTCAGGACCGGCGTAGAACGCCTGCGCCACATCGACGAACTCGGCGATGGTGACATTCGGGGGAATATCCGTGCGCGTCAGTAGTTCGGCCACGCCCGCGCGCAAGATCGAGCGCAACGTGATCTCGAGACGCTCCCACGGCCAATCGGGCGAGATGGACCCCTTGATCATCTCATCGATCTCGGCGCCGCGCGTGTCGACCGCGCGCACGAGATTGATGAACAGCTCGCCGTCGATATCCGCCAGCGCGACGATGGATTCCTGTTCGGTCTCCTTATCCTGCGCCACGGCAAGCCCGCCCACTTTCGCGGTGAGGAAATCCTTGATGATCCGGTCGGACGGATCCTGGGTGACTTCAACCTGATAAAGAGCCTGCACGGCCGCCAAGCGCGCGGAGCTGCGGCCTTGCGGATCGAGAGGTGCACGGTCTGGAGTATCAGCGTTCGCTGACATCAATTCACGCCTAACATTAAAAAGAAGACCACCGCGCGCGCCGAGAATGGCCGCGCGCGGCAGCTTATAGCCCGAAGCGTTGCTTCAGCTCAACAAGGCGAAGACAGGCGCGGGCCGCGCGTCCGCCCGCATCGCCTTCGGCCGGATCGGCGCGATTTTGCGCGAGTTCCCACGTCGGACAGGTCAAAATCCCATTGCCCACAGGAACTTTCAGCTCCAACGCGACTTGCTGAACCCCGTTCATGGACTCGCGGCACACATGTTCATAGTGGTCGGTTTCGCCTTTGACGGCGCAGCCCAGGACCACAGCACCCGCATAGCGCGGCTTCTTCGATCCCTTTTTTCCTTTCGAAAACGCATAGGCGAGCGTCGCCGGCAGTTCGAGGATTCCGGGAACGGTGATCACATCGACTTTCGCCTTGGCCTTCTTGAGCGCCTTCTTCGCGCCGTCGAGCAACAGGTCGGCGTTCTCATCGTAGAAACGCGCTTCGATGATAAGGATGTGAGACGTGGCCATCTTTACTTCACTTTGATGCTGCGCTGGTCGACGATGCGCAGGCCATAGCCTTCGAGACCCACCACCACTTTCGAGGTGTTGGTGAGAAGGATCATGTCGCGCACGCCGATGTCGGTGAGAATCTGCGCGCCCACGCCGTAATCGACGAGGCGCTTGGTGGTTTCTTCCTCGCCCTTCGCCTTGGCGCGGATACGTTCCGAAAGGCCGCCCGAGATGGGATCGCGGAACAGCACGATCACGCCGCTGCCGAAGTCGGACACCATCTGCATGGCGGCCTGAAGATCGCCGGTGCGCGCCGAGGCTTTATCCAGCAGCACGTCGGGAAGGATATTAAGATGATGCATGCGCACCATCGCGGGCGCACTGCCGGACACCTTGCCTTTGACCAGAACCGGGAGCTCGGCGCCGGACACGGAGTCCGCATAGATCTTGAGAGTCCAGTCGCCGCCGATGCCGGATGTAAACTGCGATTCCGCGAGCAGCGTCACCAGTTTTTCGGTCTTGCGGCGATAGGCAATGAGATCGGCGATGGTGCCGATCTTCAGTCCATGCAACTGCGCGAACTTGATGAGGTCCGGCATACGAGCCATCGTGCCGTCGTCATTCATGATCTCGCAAATCACGCCCGCCGGGATCAGGCCCGCGAGCCGCGCGACGTCGACCGCCGCCTCGGTGTGGCCCGCACGTACGAGAACGCCGCCGTCCCGCGCCATCAGTGGGAACACGTGACCCGGCGTCGAGATGTCCGTGTGAGTCGAAGTCGGATCGATGGCCACCGCAATCGTGCGCGCGCGGTCGGCGGCCGAGATGCCCGTCGTCACGCCGGAGCGCGCTTCGATGCTGAGTGTGAAAGCCGTGGAGAGACGCGACTGGTTATGGGCGGGCATCAGCGGCAGGCGCAGGTGCTCGGCGCGCTGGGTGGTGAGCGAAAGGCAGATCAGGCCGCGCGCGTGCTTAGCCATGAAGTTAATAGCGTCGGGCGTCGCCATCTGCGCCGGGATAATGATATCGCCTTCGTTCTCGCGGTCCTCGTCGTCCACCAAAATGAACATGCGCCCGTTGCGCGCGTCCTCGACGATCTCCTCGATCGACGACAGGACGTCGGCGTACACGGAGGGTTTGGGAAGAGCGTCAGCCACGGCGATACTTTCTTACTTTTGGAGTGTATCCAGGAGACGCGCAACATAGCGCGCCATCTGGTCGATTTCCATGTTGAGGTGGTCGCCCACGCGCAATGTCCCGAAGGTGGTCACAGCCTGCGTATGCGGGATGATATTGACGCCAAAGCTGTTTCCGCCCACTTCGTTCACGGTCAACGAAACACCGTCGAGCGCCACGGAACCTTTCGGAGCGATGAAGCGTGCCAGTTCCGCCGGCGGGACGATGGTGAAACGCTTCGAGCCATCTTCATCCCGGATGTCTTCGACAAGCGCGAGCCCATCGACGTGACCCGAGACGATATGGCCGCCGAGTTCGTCACCTGCTTTCAGCGCGCGCTCGAGATTTACGCGCATGCCGGCGGTCCATGTGCCGAGCGTCGTGAGATCCAAGGTCTCGCGCGAAGCGTCGACCGCGAACCAATCAGGCCCCTTCTCGACCACTGTAAGACAGCAGCCGTTGCAGGAGATCGACGCGCCGATAGCGACGCCCTGCATGTCGTAGACGGTGCGAATACGAAAGCGCGCCGCCGCGGCGCCGCCTTGGACGGCATCCATGACGGTGCCGAGATCGGTGACAATTCCTGTGAACATGGGCCGGTATATAGGGGTTAGCGGGCCAGGATATCCAGTGTGTCTTCGCCGAATTTGAGGCTTTCCCCGGCCTTAAACCGGGGCATATCCCCCAAATTCAGGAGTCCCATGGGGTAAATCGAGGCCCTGCCGTCGCCGCCGATGACGCTGGCGGCCCTGAACCAGGCAAGTTCATCGACCAGTCCGGCCCGCAGGAAGGCCGCCGATACCTGCCCCCCGCCTTCGATCATGACGCGCGTCAGACCTTTCTCGGCCAGCGCTCTCCCGACGGCGGCGGTAAAGGTCGCATGGTCGGAGGCGTCTTTCAGTCCAATCACATCGACGCCGTTCTTGGTCAACTCGCCGCTGCGCGGCAGCGAGAGCGACTGTTCAGCGGTGATGACCCATGTCGGAATCTCGCGCGCCGTTTTCACGAGCTCCGAATTGGGCGCGAGACGCAGGCGCCGATCGAGCACCACACGCACCTTGGCGCGGCCCGCGTATCCCTCCAGGCGGCATGTCAGCAGAGGATCATCGGTGAGAGCGGTCTCCGAGCCGACGAGAATGGCGTCGTAACGCGCGCGCAACGCATGCACGGCGCGGCGTGCGGACTCGCCGGTGATCCAGCGGCTTTCACCCGAGGCCAATGCAATGCGCCCATCGAGGCTGGTCGCGGTCTTAAGCGCAAACAACGGACGCCCTTGCGCGACTTTCAAGAAGAAGCCGGCGTTGATGCGGTCGGCGGCGGCCTTGCCCACACCGTCTGTGACCGCAATGCCCGCTTCTCGCAAACGCGCAAGGCCGCGCCCGTTAACGCGCATATCGGGATCGGTGGTCGCGGACACCACGCGCGCGACACCGGCCGCGACAAGCGCATCGGCGCAAGGCGGTGTTTTCCCATGATGGCTGCAAGGCTCGAGAGTCACATAGGCCGTGGCGCCGCGCGCTTCTTGTCCCGCGCGCGCGAGCGCTTCGGTTTCCGCATGCGGACGGCCGCCGGACTGCGTCCAACCGCGGCCGACGACGCGCCCGTCTTTCACGAGCACGCAGCCGACCGTTGGATTGGGCCAAGTATCGCCGAGGTTACGCGCCGCCAGACTCAGCGCGACGTCCATGAACTCTTGATCAACGATGGACGCGCGCGGCTGCATTAGTTCTGGTCGGCTGAAACGGGCTCCGTCAGATTCTCAACGAAGCTCTCGAAATCCTTCACTTCGCGGAAATTCTTGTACACGGAAGCGAAGCGCACATAGGCCACCTTGTCGAGGCCCTGCAGCGCTTCCATCACCATTTCACCGATCACGCTGGACGGGATATCGGACTCGCCCATGCTTTCGAGGCGACGCTGGATCGAGTTGACCACGCGTTCGATGCGCTCTTCGTCCACGGGACGTTTACGGCACGCCGTGATGATCGATCGCGCGATCTTGTCGCGGTCGAACGGGATGCGTTGGCCGCCCTTCTTCACGACGGTGAGCTCGCGGAGCTGGATACGCTCGAACGTGGTGAAGCGCGCGCCGCATGCCGGGCACGAGCGGCGGCGGCGAATAGCGGAGTTATCCTCCGTCGGCCGCGAATCCTTCACCTGGGTATCCATATGCCCGCAGTACGGACAGCGCATTTCCCCGACCCCTTTATCCCCTGACGCCCGACGTTAACGGCCGGGTCCTATGAACTATAGCGCCTTTGTGAACGCTAATTATTGATAAATCGGAAAGCGGCGACACAAATCCTGGACCCGGCCCCGGATATCGGCCTCGACGGCGCCCGTGTTGCCCGGGTTGGCCGCCTGGGCGTCCATCACCTCGCAGATCCACTCGCCGATCTGGGCGAATTCCGCTGTCCCGAAGCCGCGGGTGGTCGCCGCGGGGGTGCCGAGGCGCACGCCGGAGGTGACGGTGGGCTTTTCCGGATCGAACGGGATGCCGTTCTTGTTGCACGTCATGCCGGCGCGTTCGAGCAGGTGTTCGACCACGTTACCGGTCAGTTTCTTCGGACGCAGGTCGACCAGCATCAGATGCGTGTCGGTACCGCCGGCAACGATTTCGAGACCGCCCTTGCGCAGCGTTTCCGCCAAGACTTTCGCATTGTCGACCACGCGCTGGGCGTAGACCTTGAATTCCGGTTTCAGCGCTTCGCCGAACGCAACCGCCTTGCCGGCGATCACGTGCATCAGCGGCCCGCCCTGGAGACCGGGGAAAATCGCCGAGTTGATCTTCTTTCCGATCTCTTCGCTGTTCGAAAGAATCATGCCGCCGCGCGGACCGCGCAGGGTCTTGTGCGTGGTGGTGGTGACGACGTCGGCGATCGGCAGCGGGCTCGGGTGGATCCCGGCCGCGACCAGACCGGCGAAGTGCGCCATGTCGACCATGAACAGAGCGCCGACGCTGTCGGCGATCTGGCGGAAGGCCTTGAAGTCGATGATACGCGAGTAAGCCGAGCCGCCCGCGATGATGAGCTTCGGTTTGTGTTCCTTGGCGAGGGCTTCGACCTGATCGATGTCGATGACCCCGTCCTGCTTGCGCACGCCGTATTGGACCGCGTTGAACCACTTGCCCGAGATGTTCGGCGGCGCGCCGTGCGTGAGGTGACCGCCCGAGGCGAGGTTCATGCCCATGATGGTGTCGCCCGGCTTCAGGAGCGCGAGGAACACACCTTCATTGGCCGGAGCGCCCGCATGCGGCTGCACGTTGGCGTAGGAGCAATTGAACAGCTTCTTCGCGCGCTCGATGGCGAGGCTTTCGGCGATATCGACGAATTCGCAACCGCCGTAGTAGCGCTTGCCCGGATAACCTTCGGCGTACTTATTGGTAAGCACGCTGCCGACCGCTTCGAGAACGGCGCGGCTGACGATGTTTTCAGACGCGATCAGTTCGATCTGAGTCTGCTGGCGCTCGAGTTCGAGGGTCAGCGACTTCATTACATCGGGATCGGCTTCAGCGAGGCTTTGCGAGAAGAAGGGAGTCGACATATCGGTCCTTACAGATGTTGACGTGAGGCTGGATTAGCCCAGCTTCTCCACGCGGCGGGCATGTCGGCCGCCTTCAAACGGGGTTTCGAAAAAGGTCTTGAGAAGCGTCCGCGCTTGATCCGCCGGCACGATCCGCGCGCCGATGGCCATGACGTTCGCATCGTTGTGCTCGCGCGCCAGGCGCGCGGTCATTTCGTCGTGCACCAGCGCCGCCCGCACGCCCGGATGGCGGTTCACGGCGATGGAGATGCCGATGCCGGTGCCGCAGATCACGACACCGGCCTTGGCTTCCTTGGTCTCCACGGCCGTGCCGACCGCGTGTCCGAAGTCCGGATAGTCGACGGAGTCCGGCGAATTCGTGCCGAGGTCCTTCACGCTGAAGCCCATGCGCTTCAAGTCGTCGGTCACCAGGGACTTCAACTCCACACCGGCGTGGTCGCTGGCAATGACAATCGTGTCGCCGGGTTGAGCAATGCGTGCGTCGGACAAATCAAACTCCTAGTTCGTCGCAAAACAGTAGAACAAGCCCGCGCCGCCGGTGGCCACGAGGTTTTCCTGGCCGCAGCCCTTGGACGGATGCGCGGCGTTCCATGAGGTGCCGTCGTTGCCGCCGCCCTGGCGGTCGTGATGACCGAGATTAGCGCTGCCGTCGGCGGCGCTGCTCGTCCAGTTTTTGCAGGTGTGATCCGCGCCGTCCGCAAAGGCGCGGCCGTCGGCGGAGCTGCCGGTGAGGATGTCGTGGGTGTTCGGCGTGTCGCCGCGGCCGTTCACGACCGCGCCCTTTTCGGTGAGCGAGTTTTCCTTGGAGAGCTTGTTGTTCGCGCTGTGCAGGTCATCGACGCTGGTCGCGACGACGACGCCCTTGGCATTCATCCACGGACCCTTGCCGATACGGTCACGCGCGTTCACCGGGCTTTTGCCGTCCGCGGCCATGCCGCTGAGATAGGCGCGCCATTCCTTCTTGCTGCCGGCCTTCGCGGCCAGGGCCGCGCAATGACGGTCGGCGCCCTCAAGGCCGCCAAGCTCCGCGCCCTTCCCGGGGCCGGCGCTGGTAATGAAGAAGCTCATCTTGCTGGCGTCTTGGGCGCCGGCGGCGCCCGAAAGCAGAGTGGTAGCGGCGAATGCGGCGGCAATCAGCGTCTTGCTCATATCGGCCTCCCTGGGGGTTTATTGGCAGGCCTGGAAATGACCCGCGCCAGAGGACCGATACCACATCTGGGTGAATGCTGCCAATCACACACAAGATGTTATATGAGCTGTCCTTTCAATGGGTTAGCGGGGCTCGGCGGCCCGTCCTTGCGCAGCCGGGCCTTCAGCTTGCGCAGCGCGTTCATTTTGAGGCTGTAGGCGCTCGTCGCCACCGACCCCACGACCGAGACTTCGGTGTTCGTCATCGGATCGATGGCCGACACCTTCACTGAATTCCCGATGGCAACAATCTCGAACAGGACCTGGGGTAGATCCGGATCGTAAGGTGGGTCCGACATGGTCACTTGAAGTCGCTCGCGCCTCTCATCACTCTGCCTACTCTACCATATCCAACAGGTGACGATTGCTTAGAAAACTTGCCCGCGGTGTCATGTATGCAACGGGCTTCATCGCTCTCGCCGTTGTCCTGTTGCTCGGCTGGCTGTGGTTGTCGGCTTACAGAGCGCTCCCGTCTCACGATGGTTTTGTTGTCGCCAAGGGCGTGTCCACGCCCGTGACGATCGTGCGCGATGCGAGCGGCATTCCGATGATCACCGCGGCCTCCGAAGCCGACGCCTATTTCGCGCTGGGCTATGTGCATGCCCAGGACCGCCTGTTTCAAATGGAGCTTATGCGCCGCCAAGGACAGGGACGTTTGTCGGAGCTGATCGGCACGGCCGGGCTGTCGCCGGACAAGATGATGCGCACTCTCGGTGTCTATCGCCGCGCGGAGGAAGACCTCAGAAGCCTGTCGCCGGAAACCCAGGCGGCGTTCGAGCGCTACACCGCCGGCGTGAATGCGTGGCTCGGCGAAGGTCACCCTCTCCCGCTTGAGTACAATCTTCTGTTCTTCAAGCCGGAGCCGTGGAAACCGGCTGACTCCCTCGTCTGGCAAAAACTGATGGGCCTCTCGCTCTCGGGCAATTGGGATGACGAGCTGATCAATGCCGCATTGGTCGCCAAACTTGGCCCGGAGAAAGCCGCAGCCCTTTCCCCGGGTGCGCGCCCGGAAGATCCGGTGACGATGGCGCGCCTCGCGCCGGTGCTGCGCGATCTGCCGACGCGTGCGCTGCATGCCGCGATGACGACGGTGATCCATCCAACCGACGCCTCGAACATCTGGGCTGTTTCAGGCGCGCGCACACAGAGCGGCAGCCCCATCATCGCCAACGATCCCCACCTCGGCTTTCAATCGCCGAGTGTGTGGTACTTCGCGGGTCTTAAAGCGCCCGGGCTCGAGATCTTCGGCGCGACCGTGCCCGGCGTTCCTCTGCACATGCTGGGCCACAATGCGGACGTCGCCTGGGGCATCACCACCACGCACAGCGACACCAGCGACCTCTTCATCGAGAAACTGACGCCGGATGGGCGTTCTTATGAAACACCCGATGGACCGCGCGCATTCTCGGAACGGACCGAGATAATCAATGTGCGCTTTGGCGAACCTGTCACGCTGACAGTGCGCGAAAGCCGCCATGGGCCTATCGTGACGGATATCCTGCGCCGTCCAGCGGGCATGAACGATCTCATCCCCGAGCCTTATGCGTTGTCATTGTCCGCGGCGTTGTTCGCGCCGGAGGACCGCTCGGCGGACGGCGTCTACGGGATGAATCACGCCAAGGACGTGCCCGCCTTTGTTGACGCGGTGCACCTGTTCCACGCGCCGCATCAGAACATGATGTTTGCCGACCGCACGGGAGCAATGGGCTATGTGGCGCCGGGCCGCGTCCCCATGCGCAAAGCGGGCAACGGCCTCGTGCCTGTCCCCGGCTGGGACGGATCACACGATTGGACGGGATGGATACCCTTCGACGAGCTTCCACATGTCTCGGGAACCGACGCCGAGGTTATCATCAACGCCAACAACAAGATGGTGGGCGACGCCTATACCCACCTCCTCGCCGCGCAGTGGCCGGATTCTTACCGCGCCATGCGCATCGCCGATGTGCTTTCGACGGAGAAAGTGGTCACGACGGACGCTACGGCGGACCTTCAACGCGACATCGTTTCGGTCATGGCGCGCGAGATGCTGCCGTTGATGACGGCACGTGCGAGCGCGAAGACGCCGCAGGAGCGCGACCTTCTAGAGCGTTTGAAATCATGGGACGGCAAGACCGACGCCGGCCGCCTTGAGCCCCTCATGTTCGCGCTTTGGATCGAGCGCTTGAAGACCCAGGTGCTCGCCGACGATCTTGGCGACATGATGCGCTACTTCGGCGGCGTCAGGCCCGAGCTTCTACGGATGATCCTTACGACGGATCAAAGCTGGTGCGACGATCTCAGCACCACGGAAACCGAAACCTGCGAAGTGCAGGTCTCAACCGCGTGGTCGCAGACGGTCGCGTGGTTGGCGACAAAAGGAACGCCCACCGAGCTGCGCTGGGGAGATTTCCATCAGGCGACTTTCGGACACCTTCTGTTCGAGAACTTCCCAGTCATCAAAGAGCTCGGCCTCCTGCGAATCTCGACCGGCGGCGACGGCTTTACCGTGAACCGGGGCACCTTCGCCTCATCCGCCTCCGCCCGTCCGTTCCGTCACTTCCACGGCGCGAGTTTGCGGGCGATTTACGACCTGAACGACTTGGCGCAGTCGCGGTTCGCGCTGGCCGGCGGGCAGTCGGGGCATCTGTTGTCCAAGGACTACGGCTCGCTTTTGACCCCGTGGGCCGAAGGACGGTATTTTACCGGCCCCACGGAGGCGTCCGCCGCGCGCCGCCTCACTCTCCAACCCAGCCCGTAAAATGCCCCGGTTTCCCGCGCCGGGCCGCCTTGTGGGCCACGCCCGGACCATCTAAATTGTCCGTTAAGGTTTGGGGCGTGAAATAGCCTGTCGCTTATCAGGTTTTAAGCGGATCAGGTTTTAGCGGGTTTGGGGTATGGCTGAACGGCCAGATTTTGGCGGCGGCGCCGGCGGTAAAGACGGCGCTCCGATCATTATCAAGCGGATCAAGAAGGGCGGACACGGCCACCATGGTGGCGCGTGGAAGGTTGCGTACGCCGACTTCGTGACGGCGATGATGGCCTTCTTCCTTCTGCTCTGGCTCCTCAATGCCGTGACCGAGCAGCAACTCAATGGCGTCGCCGACTACTTCACCCCGATTGCGGCCTCGACCCGTGAAAGCGGCGCCGGCGGCATGCTCGGCGGTCAGGCCATCGGCGAAGGCGCCTCGCAAAGCCAGACGGGTTCCACCGCAGCCGTCGTGCTCCCGCCCCCCTCGATCGGCTCGGGCGGTTCCGACCTGACGGACCCCGCCGAAAGTGCGCGGGTCGACGAAGAAGCCATCCGCGCCGCGCAAGAAGCCAAAGAACAGAAAGAGTTCGAGCAGGTTCAAAACCAGCTCAAGCAACAGATCAGTGGCGTACCCGACCTCGCGCCCCTCGCGGCCAGCTTGATGGTCGACAACACGCCCGAAGGCGTGCGGATCCAGCTCATGGACCAGGACAAGATCGATATGTTTGAGCCTGGCAGCGCCACCATGTATCAGCGCAGCAGGGACTTGCTGAAACAGGTCGCGCAAGTAATCCGCAAGATGCCCAACAAGGTGAGCATCACCGGCCACACCGATCCTTCGACGGCTGTCGATCCGTCCGGCTACACCAACTGGGAACTGTCCTCGGACCGCGCGCTGGCCACCCGCCGCGTGCTCCTCGAGGGCGGCATCGATGATCGTCAGATTGGCAAAGTCGTCGGCGTGGCGGACCGTGAGCCGCTGGACAGGGCGCAACTCCGCTCACCGCGCAACCGGCGCGTATCTATCGTGCTGCTCAGGGCCGAGGACGTGAAGGGCGATACCTTTGATCGTCTCCCGAATTTCCTTGAGAAAGCCACGCAGTCCGCGCCGATTAATGGCGCTGCGGGCGAGACGCTCGCCCCGCGGACGCCCTAACAAAATCGTGAAACCCGGAACACCCTTGTTTTCCCGGGCGTTACCGCGCTTGCCAGAAATGACACGGCCCTCCAAACTAGGCCGTAGGTAGCGCGGGCCATGGATCATACACCTCTTAAACGGCCGCAGTTCTTTTTCACCACGGCGCCCTTGCCGTGCCCCTACTTGCCTGACCGTCTGGAACGCAAGCTGGTCACGGAGCTTTCCGGCCCCGGCGCGGAGCCCCTTCACGAAGCCCTCGCCCGTTCCGGCTTCCGCCGCAGTCATTCCATTGCCTATGCGCCGGCCTGCCCAGGCTGCAAGGCCTGCGTACCCGTGCGGGTCGTTGTGGAAGAGTTCAGCCGTAAGCGATCCCTCGCCCGCCTGTGGCGCGAGAACGCGGACCTCGTCGCCACACGCGTTCCGGCCCGCGCGACAACCGAGCAATACGAACTCTTCGCCCGGTACCAGCAATCCCGCCACGCGGGCAGCGACATGGCATTGATGGGCTTCTACGAATACAGCGCGATGATCGAGGACAGCCCGATCGATACATTCATGGTGGAGTTCCGCGATCGCACCGGCGTCCTCATCGCGGTGTGTCTCACGGACCGGACGACAGACGGCCTCTCGGCGGTCTACAGCTTCTTCGAAGCGAGCGGCGCGCGCGACGGTCTCGGAAACTATGTCGTGCTTTGGATGATCGAACAGGCGCGCAAGCTGGGTTTGCCATACGCCTACCTCGGCTACTGGATCGTCAACAGCGCGAAGATGGCTTACAAGGCGCGTTTCCAACCGCTTGAATGCTTGGGGCCAAACGGGTGGCAGCGGCTACATCCGCCGACGTAATCCACATCGCACGGCTCACAAAAAAAGCGGCGGTGAAAACACCGCCGCTTTTGTTTTTGCGGGAAGCGGAGATTAGGTCTTCTTGCGGCGCATCAGGCCGCCGAAACCGAGTAGCGCGAGACCGAGCAGACTGAGCGCACCGGGTTCGGGAACGATGTCGCGGCGGAACGTCACGACCAAATCGTCGTAGTCATTGTCGTCACCAAGGATCGGAATACCGCCACCGGCGTCATCAAAGAAGAACGCCCAGGTGTGGGAATTCGCATGGTAGAAAATATCCATGCCACCCTGAAAACGGCCCGGCGTCCCGCCGCTCGAGAAACCGTCCGTGTACTGACGGTTGTCGTCCGACGCGAGCAGAAGATCCGTGCCGTTGGCGTTGAAGTAGAACAGGCGATCAACCGGGCTTGCCGCGAGCTCATAAATGCTCCCGTTTCCGGCCGACGCACCGAAAATTTCGGTACGGTTTCGATGGGCCATGTCCGACGTCCCGAACGAATTCAGATACGAGGACGAGCGCGACAGCAGCGTCAGTCGGCCGCCCACCGCAAAGGGGCTGGGCAAGCCCGTGCTGTCGCCCAGGTAGGCCCAACCTTCGCTGTTCAGCGCGATCGTTGACATGAACAGCGTGTCCTGGACGTGACTTCCAAGAATCGGCGCCGCTTTCGCCGGAGCGGTCGTCAGACCACAAAGTAAAGCAAGGGTTGTAGCGGACAGAATCTTCCTAAACATCGACTCTCCCTCAATTGTTATGACCGCGTTCCCGGCCGTGTTTTCTCTGAGCGAGTGTCGATGGGAAGTGCAATGGCCGTGCCACCGCGCGTGAATTCAGCTATTTCAAAAGCTTAACGCGTCTTACGTGCGGCGAAAAAAAGGCGAGTGTAAAATATCCGCGAAGCCGTTACCCGCTCGAGGGTTGCTTGACGAGGTAAGGTTGTGGAAGAGCGGATTAGCCGCCGTGCGCGCGCTGAATGTAGTTGCCGGAAAACTCGGCGAAGGCCATGAGGCCTTCCGTATCCTTCACGATGATCGAGCGGCGCTGCAAGCTCACCAGCCGCTTTTCGCGCAAGCGGCCAAGAACGCGATTGATATGCACCGGCGAAAGGGCCGTCGCGTCGGCGAGGTCGATTTGTGTCAGCGGCAGCGCGCAACTGCTCGGACGCAGCGCCTCGGCGTTCTGCAGGCGAAAGCATAATTCTGACATCAGATAGGCTACGCGACGCACCGCCGCGCGACGGCCGACATTCGCAAGCCACTCACGCAGAACACCTTCGTTGATGAGCGTGAGCGACCATAGCGCGCGCGCGATGCGCGGATATTTCTCCAACAACGCACCGAGCGAGGGATGATCGATGTGCGTATAGCTGCACGGAGACAAGGCCACGATGCTATATCCGCTGTCGACGCCAACCATATGCTCGCATTCGCAAAGATCGCCGGGAACCAGAAAATCCGTGATCTGACGCCCGCCGTCTTCAAGGATCCTGTAGCGGCACGCGAGGCCCGAAAGGATGATATGCGCGCCGGGGGTGCGTTGCCCCTCGCCCAGAATAGGGCGGCGCGCGCCCACTTTCTGAACGTTCTTCGTCGTCTCGATGATCGCTTGCCGCTCGATTTTTGAGAGCCGCTCGACGCTCTCAAGCTTACGGACAAATGCATTCGACATAACGTGCCTACCAACAGTCAAAGGGAATAGGACACGCCGCCGCGCCAATAGCGCCACGCGTCGTCTGGTGAATTCCCCTACGCCCCGCCCAAAAGCTAGCCCAAGGGCGAATGTCGAACATTGTCGTAGGTTAAGGTTTGCGGCAGAGAGGCAATGCTAAGACCATCTATGGCTTGAGTAAGAGGTGCCACCGAGGCGGCGCGGCCGGCTCGCCAAAAGCGCACGTAGCGCGCCCGAGGAATCATGTGCCCAATTCGTCGTGCGATAAAGTTGACGTGTCCCGGTTGCGCTCGGCCGGGCTCGGCTATTTGGGTAGACGGCGATACGGGCGCCGCCCGGATGCTGGATGAACTCTCTGCTGGATTTTTGAGCATCGACGCCGGCTTGAAGGACGGTCCACGCATCGTTTGCCAATCGTGCCGCGTCCATGTCGACGAACAACCGGCTCTCTGACAAAAAAAGCGCGCTGTCCCTTTCACTCCATTGTACGCGTGGTAGGCGCCGCCGGGGCAGTGCCTCATGCCATGTTCAACGCACAAATCTGAAAAGAGTTACAGGGACGCTACCCGCCGGGCGCGCAAAAATCCGGGGAACCTTTAGGCCGCTCTCGTCAGACGCGAGGACCCCGATTTACCGGCTCAACCGCTGAATGGACGATCGTCGCGCGAGAAGCCTTTCGGCGGTAAACGTCCGGCCTGAGCGCGCTCGCCGCGCCAGTCCTTAAGGTCGGTCTCGACACGCTCGCGGTCACCCGATTTCCACGAAAGGCCTTCCTTGTAATTAAAGACCTTCGCGTCGGCGCAACCGCCATCCTTGTACTTCTGCAGGATTACACCCCGCCCACGCGCCATCTCCGGAACTTCGCTGAGTGGGAAAATCAGAAGCTTGCGGTTATCGCCGATGATCGCGACCGAATCTCCGGGCTTGCCGAGGAGATCGCCACCACCGCCCGTCGTTCCCGGCAGCACGGCGCACACACGGCCCTTCTCGCCCTCAGCGAGGTTGAGGCACTGCTTGCCATTTTTCGTCTGCGCGAAGACCTGCTCGGCCGGCACGATGAAACCGCGCCCTTCGGAAGACACAACCAAGAATTTTTCCTCGCGGTTATATACCCGCATCGTCAGCAGCTCGGCGTCATTCGGCAGATCGACGAGCAGACGGATCGGTTCGCCGAAACCGCGGCCCAAGGGCAAACGGTCGGCGGCGACGGTGTAGAACCGGCCATCGGACCCGAAGAAAAGTATCTTGTCTGTCGATTGGGCCTTCACCGCGGCTTGGAAGGCGTCGCCTTCCTTGAATTTCAAATCGCCGCCGCCCGACAGAACGTCGTCTTTGTGACCCTTCATCGCCCGGACCCAGCCCTTGGCCGACAGCACCACCGTGATGGGCTCCTTCTCGACCAGCGCTTCGATTGGCACGATCACGGCGCTCGGCGCGTCGCCCAACGTGGTGCGGCGTTTGCCCAGCGGCGTCGCCTGTCCGAACTGCTTCTTGGTTTCCTTGATCTGCCAAGCGATCGTCTGCCACTGCTTATCTTCATCTTTCAGCAGCGCGTTGATCTCCTTGCGCTCGTCGGACAAGGATTTGTGCTCGGACTTGATTTCCATTTCCTCAAGCTTGCGCAGCGAACGCAGGCGCATGTTGAGGATCGCCTCGGCTTGCGTGTCGGTGAGCTTGAAGCGCTTCATCAGCACGGGCTTCGGCTCGTCCTCGGTCCGGATGATCTTGATCACCGCGTCGAGGTTCAGATAGGCGATAAGATAGCCTTCGAGGATCTCTAGGCGATGCTCGATCTCGGCCAGCCGGTGTTTGGAGCGCCGGACCAGCACGACCTGCCGATGATCGAGATACGACTGCAGGACTTCGCGCAGATCCATGACCCGCGGAATATTGTCGGCGCCGAGCACGTTCATGTTGAGGCCGAAACGGATTTCAAGGTCCGTCTGACGGAAGAGCTGCTCCATGAGTTGCTCGGCTTCCACCGTGCGCGATTTCGGCTCCAGCACGATACGCACTTCTTCCGTGGATTCGTCGCGAATGTCGGCCAGGAACGGAAGTTTCTTTTCTTCCATCAGCGCAGCCACGCGCTCGATCAGCTTTGCCTTCTGAACTTGATACGGAATCTCGGTGATCACGATCTGATACTGACCGCGATCGAGCTTTTCTTCTTGCCAGCGGGCGCGCACGCGCATCGATCCGCGGCCGGTGCGATAAGCTTCGACGATGGTCTCGCGGTTTTCCGTCAGAATGCCACCGGTGGGAAAATCGGGACCGGGCATAAGATCGACGAGCGTCGCGATTTGCGCTTTCGGCGTCTTGATCAGATGCAAAAGCGCGTCGCAGATCTCGCCGAGGTTATGGGGCGGGATATTGGTGGCCATGCCCACCGCGATCCCCGACGATCCGTTCGCGAGAAGGTTCGGCACCGCCGCAGGCATGACGACCGGTTCGCTTTCCTCCCCGTCATAGGTCGGACGAAGGTCGACCGCGTCTTCGTCCAGCCCTTCCATGAGGGCCTGGGCATAAGGCGTCAATTTGGCTTCAGTGTATCGCATGGCCGCGGCGTTATCGCCGTCGACATTGCCGAAATTCCCCTGCCCCTCAACCAGCGGATAACGTACCGCAAATTCCTGAGCAAGGCGCACCAGCGCCTCGTACACGGCGACATCGCCGTGCGGGTGATACTTACCGATCACATCCCCAACGACACGAGCGCATTTCTTGAAGCCGCCGGTGGGATCGAGGCGCAACACACGCATAGCGTAAAGGATTCGGCGGTGGACCGGCTTCAGGCCGTCGCGCACATCGGGCAGCGAGCGGGAGACGATCGTTGACAGGGCGTACGCGAGATAGCGTTCGCCCAAGGCCTCGGCCAAAGGGGTAGGCCGTATATCTTCAATAATGGGTGCGGAAGAGGTCGGTTTTTTTGCCATGCGGGCGAGAGAATAGCGATCCAGATCAAAAAAGCCACATCAGCGTTCAGATTTTGAACCTCTCGGCAAACCGTACGCGTGAAGCCGGCATTTTCTGGCGATGCGGCCCGAAAACATGCGCGTCGAAGAAATGGCCGGTCAAAGCCAGCCCCTGGACGATCTCCGCGTCGCTCACGTCCTTCTGTTCGCTTCTCAGGAACGCGGGAAGAGCAAAAAGTTTATCCACATAGGGCGCACCCGCACCGCGTGAGACCGCCCGGCCGCTCCGGGGGGAAACATAGACGAGATCGTCCGTGGTCCCGGTCGCCGCGCAACTGCGGAGATCGAGGCCGTAACCCATGTCGCGCAGCAACTCCATTTCCCACAAGACATACTCTGCCCCCCAGCCCGGCGCGCCGAGATGTTCCAGCAGACTCAGGGTGTGGCGGTAGACGGCGCCGTGCGGTTCCCGTTCGGGCAAGGCCGTTTCGGCCATGGCGCAGAGAGCGCTGAGTCCGGCCAGCGAAGCCGGCGACGGCAAAGCGCCGGCGGCGAAGTTATGTACGGGCTCCAATGAATAGGTCCCGATATGGGCATCCAGGCGTCCGCGCCACGCGGCCTTGACCACGTTGCCGGGCTGCAAAAGCGCCCGCGCGGTCTTGCCGCTGCCGCCCTTCACGACACCGGCATGGCGGCCCTGGGCTTCAGTCAGAAGACTCACAATCGCATCGTGTTCGCCCAGGCGGCGAACCGCGAGAACGATGCCGTGATCTTCCCAACTGATGGCCATACGAGGATTTTAGAGGCGCGGCCTACGGCGCGCCAGCGAGGTTACGCGAACCGCATGAAGATAACGCCAAGGCCAACGATGGCGCCGGCCGTACCGAGAAAGACCAGAAGGTGATCCAGGCCGCGTTGCGGCAGATTTTGCCCGCGCCTGATCACAAGAACCGCGAGGGCGATGACCCCCACGACAAACGACAACACGCCAAAAACAGCCACTCCCGGCTCCCCGCTCGACGACTGCACCCCTCCCCGCATCAAAGCGGACTTAAGCGTTGAAGTCGAGCCCCCAAGCCGCGTATAGCGAGCGATCTTCGTTCCAGCGCTCGTTCACTTTCACGTGCAGGAACAGATGGACCCTCCGGTCGAACATCTCCTCCAGCTCGCGGCGCGCCGACGCACCGATGGTCTTGATGCGCTGACCGCCGTTGCCAAGGACAATAGGCCGGTGACTCTCGCGGGTGACGTAGATCACCTGCTCGACCCTTAAGCTGCCGTCCTGCTTTTCCTCCCAGCGTTCGGTTTCCACCGCGCAGGAGTAGGGCAATTCCTGCTTAAGGTTCAGGAATAGCTTCTCGCGCGTGACTTCCGCGGCGAGGAGGCGCGACGGCATGTCCGTTACTTCGTCCTCGGGGAACAACCAGGGGCCGGGCGGCACCATGCCGGCGAGCGCTTCGCGGATCCGTTCAAGGCCGTCACCGGTCAGGGCCGAAACCATGAATATCTCGGTGAAAACGCCGCTCGCGTTCAGGCGCTGTGCCAATTCCAACAGCTTACCCTTGTCGGCGAGGTCGACTTTGTTGAGCGCCAGCAGAGCTTTGCGGTTTGAGGCCTTAAGGTCGGCGACGATACGATCGGTATCTTCCTCGCCGCCCGGCTTGCCCGCTTTCACGGCATCCACGACCAGAAGCACGATCTCCGCATCGGCGGCGCCGGCCCAGGCTGCCGCTACCATCGCGCGCTCGAGACGCTTCTTCGGTTGGAAAATGCCCGGCGTGTCGACGAATACAACCTGAGACGCCCCAAACATCGCGATCCCGCGCACCAGCGTGCGCGTAGTTTGAACGCGCGGCGAAACGATGCTGACCTTCGCGCCGACCAAAGCGTTCACCAGGGTCGATTTTCCAGCGTTGGGCGCTCCCACCACGGCGACGAACCCGCACCGCGTCGTTTCAAGTTCGCCTTGTGTGTCTTCGGTCATGCCTTCTTCTCGATCAACTGCGCGAGCAAGGTGGTCGCGGCCGCCTGTGTGGCAAGGCGCTTCGTGCGCCCCTTGCCGATGGCTTCCGGATAACCTTCCACGGTTACGCTCATGGTAAATGATGGCGCGTGCGCCGGGCCCGAAGCGTCCACGTCTTTATACGCCGGAAGCGGCAGACCGCGGCCTTGCGCCCACTCCTGCAGCGCCATCTTAGGATCCTTCGGCGGCCCCGCCGTGATATCCATCGCGGGCGCCCAGTGTTTGTTAATGAACGCGGCGGCCTTGTCGAGCCCCCCATCCAAATACAGCGCGCCGATGATAGCCTCGCATGCGTCGGCGAGAACCGCCGTCGCGGCCGGATCAAGCTTCTGTGTCGGCGCTATTTTCAGATAGCCGGATAGGCTGATCGCCTCCGCCACGCGCGTCAGTTCGACGGCGCTGACCAACGCCGCGAGCCGGGCCGCCAACGCGCCTTCGTTTTCATCGGGGAACTTTTGCAGCAACACCTCAGCGATCACGAGCCCAAGCACGCGGTCACCCAGGAATTCCAAGCGTTCATTGCCGATAGTGTTGGACTTGCTCCGGCCAGACCCCAGCGCGCCGCGGTGAGTCAGCGCGAGCGAAAGCAGGCTAGGGTCCTGGAACCGATGTCCCAAGACCTCCTCCAATGGGTGATGGCGGGCGTTCACGGCCCTAGTGGATGCCGTTGAAGAAGCGCTCGAAGCGCATCGCGAACGGCCAGCGCCAGATTTCCCACAGGCGCGCGCTGCCATCGGTCGAGAAGAAGATGAATTCCGCGCGGCCCACGAGATTCTCGGAAGGCACGAAGCCCACATCAGCGCGGCTATCGAGCGAGTTGTCGCGGTTGTCGCCCATCATGAAGAAGTGCCCTTCCGGCACCTTGTACTCCGGCGTGTTGTCATAGTGCCCGTGGTCGCCGTCTTCCAGGATGGGGTGCTGTTTGCCGCCGGGAAGCGTCTCGGTATAGAGCGTGAAACGCACCAAGCTGCCGTAAGTGTCACGGTAAGTGTATTCGTCCACCCGTTGACGCTCGACAAGCTGGCCGTTGATGAACAGGCGGCCGTCCTGCATGCGCACCGTGTCACCCGGCAGGCCAATCACGCGCTTGATGAAGTCGGTTTTGTCATCGGCCGGCGTCTTGAACACCACCACGTCGCCGCGCTGCGGCGCGGATTCCAGGATGCGGCCGGAGAACGGCGCCGCGCTCATGGGAAAGGAATGCTTGCTGTAGCCGTAGGAGTACTTGGACACGAACAGGTAGTCGCCTACCAGGAGCGTTGGGATCATCGAGCCGGAAGGGATGTTGAAAGGCTCAAAGGCGAAGGTCCGGATCACCAAAGCGATCAGCACCGCGTACACAACCGTGAGCAAGGTCTCGCCAAGACCTTCCTGCTTTTTCGCGCTCATACTGCTGATACCGGATCTAGTCATAAATGTTGGAACGTCGCCCCCAGCCGTGACCGGGGCGCGGAAGGGCCGGATGAAGCCAGCGGGAGCCCCCAAAGTCAAGGGAATGGGTCACGCCGGGCCTCCGCCAAATATGCAGCTAAATTGAATTACTTAACGTCCGGAACAGCCGAAATGATCACCAAAGCCTCGGCGATGGGGTATTCGTCCGTAATCGTGAGCGCGATATGCGGGCGCATGCCGGCCGGGATCAAGGACTGAAGGCGCTGCGCGGCGGCGCCCGTCATCACAATCGTCGGCTTGCCGGAGGGTTCATTCACAACACCGAGATCGCGCCAGAACACCCCCGCTCGGAAGCCGGTCCCGAGGGCCTTGGAAGCCGCCTCCTTGGCCGCGTATCGCTTGGCGAGCGTGGCGGCGTAAGCCCCGCCCGCTCCCTTACGCCGTTCGGCTTTACGCTTTTCGACCTCGGTGTAGATCCGATTGACGAACCTGTCGCCAAACCGCACGAGGGTTTTCTCGATGCGGCGGATGTCGATCAGATCGTTACCAATACCGATGATCATTTCGCACGGCCCGCATCCATGGCTTCACGCATGCGCCGGATGGAGGCCGCGAACCCCGTGAAGATAGCCTCGCCCACCAGGAAGTGACCGATATTGAGTTCCGCGATGTTCGGGATCGCCGCGACTGGCCCCACCGTGTCGTAGCTTAGTCCATGTCCCGCATGACACTCCAACCCGATCTTGTGAGCGTGGGCAGCAGCATCCTGGATGCGTTTCAGCAAAGCACCGCGCGTGGCATGCTCGGCTTCGCAATAGGAGCCTGTGTGCAATTCGACGACCGGAGCGCCCATCGATCGCGCCGCATCCAGCTGGCGTGGATCGGCCTCGACAAACAGCGAAACGCGAATTCCAACGTCGGACAACTTGCGCACAAAGGGGGCGAGATGATTGTGCCCGCCCGCGGCATCCAGTCCGCCTTCCGTCGTGCGCTCCTGACGCTTTTCCGGCACGAGGCATACAGCGTGCGGCTTATGCCGGAGCGCGATCGCAAGCATCTCCTCGGTAGCCGCCATTTCGAGGTTCAAAGGCACGGTGAGATCGCGCATCAAAGCTTCGATGTCGCTGTCGGAAATATGGCGACGATCCTCGCGCAGATGCGCGGTGATTCCGTCGGCGCCGGCTTCCACCGCGAGCAGCGCGGCACGGACCGGGTCGGGATGGGCGCCGCCGCGCGCGTTGCGCACGGTCGCCACGTGATCGACGTTCACGCCCAGGCGAAGACGATCGTACCCACGTGAGATCATGGCTGTCCTTTGGGATGGTGCGGCGACTTCTTGAAACGCAGCGCCCGCTCGAGGTGCATTGTGCGGATCAAGGGCTCAAGGATGAGGTAGGTCGTGAATCCCACGACGAGCGCGAGCGGAACGCTACCCGCCGCCATCGGCTTCAGGACCGGCCAAATGCTTCCGGCAAACAATTGCATATCCAGATTTATCGTCGCCTCGGTAAGGTGCTTAAACATATTGATAAAATCGGGATTTGACGAGGAATCCCCACCGAGCATCCAAGCCCCTACATAATAAGTTCCAAACCAGATCGGGGGCGCGGTCCAGGGATTATTGGCGAAAGTGCCGACCGCCGCGCCAACCAGATTGGCCCCGAAGATCCAGGCAATCGCGAGCGCGACAACGGTATGGAGGCCATAGAACGGCGTCATCGCGGCGGCAACGCCAAAAGCTAGGCCGGACGCGATGCTGCGCGAGGTTCCCTCCATGCGATGCAAGCGGTACCAGTAGTAAAGCGCAGCCCGTTTCCAACCGATGCGCGGCCAGAAAAAACCACCGACCTTCGCGCGCAGGCTCAGCTTTTGACGGCGGCGGAACATGAAAGGAGGTCCAGGGGGAAGAGGTTTTTAACCGCGCGCGCGCTCAACCGAATTGATGGCCGGCGTCGCCCGCAAAGCGGCGATGATATTCGTCAGATGCTTCACGCCCCTCACCTCGATGTCCAGCGTCATCTCGAAGAAGTCTTTCGACCGCTTCGCAATCTTGAGGTTCGATATATTTCCTAAATTACGCGCGATGACAGTCGACAGCGCGCCCAGGCTTCCGGCCTCATTGGCGACCACAAGATTGATTCGCCCGATGTGGAGTTCTTTATCCCGGTCCGGATCCCAAGCGAGATCGATCCAACGTTCCGGCTGATCGGCGAGCTTCTCAAGCTGTTCGCAATCGATCGCGTGAACATCGATACCGTGACCGCCGCCGGAAATTCCGACAATGCGATCACCTGGCAAGGGATGGCAGCATTCGGCCAGATGCACGGACATGCCGGCGGTTAGTCCCCGAATGGCAATCGCATCGCCGGCATCCGCTGCGTGTTTCATCCGGGCCTGCGAGAGATTGACGATATTGTCTTCCGCCGCCCCAAGACGGGCACCCGGATACACCGCGACTAGAACTTCACGGCCCATCAGACGGCCCTCGCCCACCTTGGCGTAAAGATCGTCGATGCTCTCGACGGCAAACTTTTCAAGCGTCCCATTCAAGCCCTTGTCCGTGAGACTGAGGCCTTCCTTGTTGAAACTCTGCTCGAGGATATGACGGCCGAGCTTGATGTACTCGGCCCGCGCCTCGGCGCGGAAGCGGCGCCGGATGTGCGCGCGCGCCTTACCGGTGACGACAAACCCTTCCCACTCCGGGGAGGGCTTCTGCGCGGTCGACCTGACGACTTCGACCTGATCGCCATTTTGCAGGCGGGTACGTAACGGAACGATACGTCCGTTCACCTTGGCGCCCACGCAGGTGTTTCCGACTTCGGTATGAACGGCGTAGGCGAAATCCACCGGGCTCGCGCCGCGCGGCAATGCAATCAGATCGCCCTTCGGGGTGAAGCAGAAGACCTGGTCGTGGAACATCTCGAGCTTGGTGTGCTCGAGGAATTCTTGCGGCGACTGGGCGTGCTCGAGGATATCGAGCAGTTCGCGCAGCCACGAATACTGGCGGCCTTCGACCGGCTTCGCGGTCGAGCCGAACAGATCCTCCGACTTGTAGCGCCAGTGACTGGCGACGCCGAGTTCCGCCACCTCATGCATCTTGTGGGTGCGGATCTGAATCTCGATGCGGTGACGTTCCGGACCAATCACCGACGTATGGATCGAACGATACCCGTTGCGCTTGGGAGTCGAGATGTAATCCTTGAAGCGTCCGGGTACCGTCGGATAGTGCGTGTGGATGATGCCGAGCACGCGATAGCAGTCTGCGTTGCTGTCGACCATGATGCGGAAGGCCATGATGTCCGAGAGCTGTTCGAAGCTCACGTCCTTGATCTGCATCTTGCGCCAGATTGAATACGGTGTCTTTTCGCGGCCCGAGATGTAACCCTCGACGCCCGCCTCCTGCATCACCTGATCCAGCTCGTCCATGATCTTCACGACGAGATCGCCGCCGTGGAGCTCAAGGAACTTGAGGCGCGTCATAATCGAGGCGCGCGCTTCCGGATGGAGTTCAGAGAACGCCAGGTCCTCCAGTTCGGTCTTGATTTCCTGCATGCCGATGCGCTCGGCCAGCGGCGCGTAGATTTCCATCGTCTCCATGGCGATGGATTTACGCTTCGCCGGATCCGAGATGAACCGCAGCGTACGCATATTGTGCAGACGGTCGGCGAGCTTCACGAGCAGCACACGAATATCTTCCGACATCGCGAGCACGAACTTGCGGAAGTTCTCGGCCTGTTTGGTCTCGATGTTCTGGATCTGGATTTTCGCGAGCTTGGTCACGCCGTCGACCAAGCGCGCGACTTCGTCACCGAACAGGCCGCGCACGTCTTCGAGCGTCACCTTGGTATCCTCGACGATATCGTGCAGCAGCGCAGTGACGATGGAAGCCGTATCCAGCTTGTAGCTGGTCAGAATGCCGGCCACTTCGATCGGATGAGAGAAATACGGATCGCCCGAGGCGCGCTTCTGCGTACCATGCATCTTCATGGCGTAAACGTAGGCGCGGTTGAGCGAGTCTTCGTCCGCTTCCGGATCGTAGGACTTTACGCGTTCAACAAGTTCGAATTGGCGCATCATGATGACGCACCGTTATGGGAGATTCGGGCCGAACTAAGGGACCGGCGCGGCAGAGGGTATGACGCTGCGCTCGCGAGACCTGAGATCTGTGCGTGCGCGCGCCTGCCCATTACCCCTTGCTGTCGTCCATTTCGGCGCCGACGTCCTCGAAGGACACCTTCGGATGCGAGCCCGTCTGCTTTGGCTGCGCTTCCTCTTCTTCTTCGTCTTCGCCTTCGACGCCCATGCCAGCCGCAGCCGCCATCTGCTCGCTCATCTGACCGGCAATGCCGGCGAATTCCGGGTTCGAGGCCATGGCGTCAAAACCGTCTTCTTCCGGCTCGTCCACTTCGACATGACGCTGCAAGCTCTGCACCAGCGAATTATGAAGTTCTTCCGGGCTGACCTTCTCGTCGGCGATCTCGCGCAGCGCGACGACCGGGTTCTTGTCGTTGTCGCGGTCGAGGCGCGGCTCGGCTCCGGCGGAGATCTCGCGCGACCGTTGCGCGGCGACCATCACCAATTCAAACCGATTGGGCACTTTCTCAACGCAGTCTTCGACCGTAACGCGGGCCATCGTCGTCCTCGCTTAAGATTGTTTAAGGTGCGCGCAAATGAGGAACGGGTCAACGCCGTCCCCCTCCATTCCCTGATATAGGAATGTGAGCGTACCTTGGAAAGCGGGCCTATGTACCCGCTGTGGACGCTCGGCTCAAGGGGTTACCACCCAGCGCCCCTGCCGGCGCCTAGCCGGCCAGCCGGCTAATCCCCTGTTCTGGAAGCCTCGCCGCGAGATTTTCCGCCGTTTCCCCAAGAACGGGATGACGCCAATTCGGCGCTAGGTCCCGCAGCGGAAAAAGGACAAAAGCGCGTTCATGGAGCCGTGGGTGGGGCAAAATCGGGTCCGCGTCGATCCGAACGGCGTCCCCATAAGCCAGAAGGTCCAAATCGAGGGTCCGCGCAGCGTTGGGCGACGTCCTCAGGCGGCCGAAAGCGGCTTCGGTCAGATGGAGCGCCGCCAACAGCCCTGCAGGCGACAACGCCGTCTCGACCCGGGCCACCCCGTTCACGAACCAGGGCTGGTCGGACACCGGTATTGGAGCGGTCTCATACCAAGGCGAGCGCTCGGCGACCACGACGCCTAGACGGCCTAGGTGAACGAGCGCCGCCTCGCAGGTCTGGAGCGGCGTCCCGGCCGCACTCGGAAGGTTGGCGCCGACGCCGATGAAAATCATGAGAGCGACCCAAATATTTCGCGGAAGATTCCGGGGGATGCAGCGTTCCCTCTACATCTGAAAGGTGAATAGGCTTGTTGGATTGACCAACGCAAGCTTCTTTCGAAAGCTAACCTGTTTTCTCAAATTAGACTTTTATCTTATTGTTTATATTATATTTCGGAGATTTTCGTGATTTTTTATCCCGAAGAACGGCTCGCCATTTTCGTCGATGGCGCCAACCTCTACGCCACCGCAAAAGCGCTCGGCTTCGACATCGATTACCGGCGTCTCCTCGCCCTGTTCGCCGCCAAAGGGCGGCTACTGCGCGCGTTCTATTACACCGCGCTGATGGAGGACCAGGAGTACTCGCCCCTACGCCCATTGGTTGACTGGCTGGACTACAACGGCTTCACCGTCGTGACCAAACCGGCCAAGGAATTCACCGATCACGCCGGCCGCCGGCGTAGCAAAAGCAACATAGACATCGAGGTCGCGGTGGACATGCTCGAGATCGCGGACCGGGTCGATCACATCGTGCTCTTGTCCGGGGACGGAGACTTCCGCCGGCTGGTGGAAAGTGTTCAGCGCCGCGGCGTCCGGGTGTCGGTCGTCTCGAGCATCAAGACCCAGCCGGCGATGATCTCCGACGAACTGCGGCGCCAGGCCGACAACTACGTCGATCTTGTTGAACTCCAGGGAAGTATCGCGAGGGTTGCGCCGGCCGTTCAGGTGGCTTAACAGCCATCTATGCCGCCCGATACCCCGCCTAAGGACTGCCAGCTATGCCCACGGCTGGCTGAATTCCGCCAAACCAACCGCGCCGCTTTCCCCGACTGGCACAACGACCCCGTGCCGGCCTTCGGCGAGCTGGACGCGCGCATGCTCATCGTGGGGCTGGCGCCCGGCCTGCGCGGCGCAAACCGGACGGGCCGCCCGTTCACCGGCGACTATGCGGGCGAACTCCTCTATCCGAGCCTTATCAAGTTCGGGCGGGCCAAAGGTGTTTACGGCGTGTCCATTGATGACGGGCTGAGGCTAGTCGAGACGCGGATCACCAACGCGGTGCGCTGTGTTCCGCCTGAAAACAAACCGACCCCGGTCGAACAGAAAACCTGCCGTCGGTTTTTGGTGGCCGAAATCGCCTCGATGCCCCGTTTGACGTCGATTTTTGTGCTCGGACGCATCGCCCACGACGCCGTTTTGTCGACTTTGGGCCTGCGCAAGGCCGCTTATCCGTTCGGCCATGGCGTGGTACATAGTTTCGATAAAAAACTATTTATGACGGATTCCTATCACTGCTCCCGCTATAACGTGAACACGGGCGTGCTTACCGAAGCCATGTTCCATGGCGCGTTGAACCAGGCCATAAACGCAATTAATCGAACGGCTTAGGGTGTGCTTAATAACTCCAGGTGTATTTAACCCCGGACGCTCACCTTGGATGGGAATGGTAAGAGTACGTCATGGATCGCGGGGCTATTTTAAAAGCGTTCGAAGCTAACCTGTGGGATCGCGCAGCTTTCCTGCCGAAAGCGCGCAAGGATTCCACGGTCGAGGAGACCTCGGAGCTCTTGCTGGTCGATTCCGGCCTCCCCAACGCCACCTTCAACACCATAGGTAAGTGCTCGCTTCATCCGCGCTTCGGCGCCGATCGTGTCGAGGCGGCGATCAAGCATTTTCAGAGCAAGAAGATCCCCTTCACCTGGATCATCGGCCCCCTCTCCGGCCACGGCGCGATGGAACCGACCTTGAAGAGCTTCGGCCTTGCCAGCCCCGGCGACGAATGGGTGATGGCAATGTCGCTCGACACCGTGAACATCCCCGGCACGATTCCCAGCGGCCTCGACGTAAAGCGTGTCGCGAATGCCGCGCAGGTCGAACAATTCGCCGACGTCCTCACCGCCGCGACGGCCGGTGATGAAACCATCAAGACATTCTACACGGACACCAAGGAAGCCATCATCGCGCCGGCGTCGCCGCTGCGCTTCTATATCGGCTACGTCGGCAACGAGCCGGCGGCCGTGCTTGAGGCGTTCAGCGCCCACGGGATTCTGAATTTCTACACGATGGGTTCGCCCGCCGCGTTCCGCGGTAAAGGCTATACGGCCGGATTGATGATCGCAGCGCTGAAGGATGCCAAGAAGGCAGGCCTGCGCCTTGCAAGCCTGCAGACCCCGGAAGCAGGACGTGCCGCGTACGAACGGCTCGGCTTCAAGCCGGCCGCCCGCATCGCGGCGTACCGCTAAAAATCACTTCGCGAGAGCCTTATCGACCGCGGCTTTGATCTCCGCGCTTTCGGGTTTCACCGCACTCGGGAAGGCGGCGACCAGCTCACCCTTGGTGTTCACAAGGTACTTATGGAAGTTCCACTTCGGCGTATTGCTTTCGCCGAGGGTTGCTTTCGCCCACTTGTAGAAAGGGTGCGCGCCGCCGCCGACGACATCCACCTTCTCGGTCATTGGGAAATCGACCGCGTAATTGGCCTCGCAGAAGGTTTTGATCTCGGCCGATGAGCCTGGCTCCTGCGAACCAAAATTATTGGCCGGCACGCCAAGCACGACGAGCCCCTTGTCCTTGTAGGACTTCCACAGACTCTCGAGCCCTTCGTATTGCGGCGTGTAGCCGCAGAACGAGGCGGTATTGACCACCAGTACGGCTTTGCCCTTGTACTGCGACATATCGAGCTTACCGCCTTCGAGCTTTTCGAAGACGAAGTCGTGTGCTGTTTCCGCCATTGCCGGGCCTCCCATCATCGCAGCGGCAAACGCCGCCGCCAGGATCGTCTTCAGCATCGTCTTAGCCATAACGTTGCTCCTTCCACGGATCACCGCGCATATGATACCCGCGCGCTTCCCAATATCCAGGCTGATCTTGGTCCATAAAAGTGATGTGGCGCAGCCACTTGGCGCTTTTCCAGAAATACAGATGCGGAACGACCAGGCGTACCGGGCCGCCATGCTCCTTGGCCAAAGGCTTGCCGTGCCAGGTATGCGCGATCAGGACCTCGTCGCGGTCGACATCGGTCAGCGGCACGTTCGTTGAATAGCCGTCAAAGCTTTTGAGCATCAGGAACTTCGCGCTCGGCAGCGGTTTTACCTGTTCAAGAAGGGTGCGCATGGCCACGCCCTTCCATTCGTTGTCGTAACGCGACCAGGTCGTGACGCAATGAATGTCGTTCGTGAGCGTGACTTGCGGCTGCGCCGCCAGCGCCGCCCAATCCCATTTGATGGTATTGGTCACGCGACCGCCAACCGTGAGGCTCCACTCCGCCTGACTGAGATTGGGTTGGATCCCGAGATCGAGGACCGGAAAATCTTCGGTGACGCGTTGGCCGGGAGGCTGGCGTTCCTGCGGCGGCGCAGTGGCGCCGGTGAGCCCTCGGCCGGTCCTCGCCCACTGTTCCTTGGTACGGATCAGCTTCTCTTTGACGCCCTGTGGCCCGTCGTCGGTATCGCTCATGGCTGTTAGCCTTTCGCGCGCATGATGCGCGATTGCTCGCGCTCCCACTCCCGCTTCTTGATGTCGTCGCGGCGGTCGATGCTGTTCTTACCCTTGGCGAGGCCGAGCTGCACTTTCGCCAAACCACGATCGTTGAAATAGAGGCTGAGCGGCACGACCGTCATCCCCTTGCGGCCGATCGCGGCCATGATCTGGTCGACTTCCTTGCGCTTCACCAAAAGTTTGCGTTTCCGCTTCTCATCATGCTGGAAATGGCTGGCGCCCTCGTAAGTCGGGATATGGCAGTTCACGAGGAAGATCTCGCCGTCATAGACCTGGGCAAAGGCCTCGGTCAGCGTGCAGCGGCCATGGCGCAGCGATTTCACTTCGCTGCCGGTCAGCACGATGCCGGCGTCGATGGTGTCTTCGATAGAATAATCGCGGCGCGCCTTGCGGTTCTGCGCAACGCCGCCGTGGGAGATCAGTTCTTTGGCCATGGCTTATATGTAGGGACGAAAGGCCGTTTGGTCAAAAGTTGACCAAATGCCCTAATTCAGGAGCCCCGCTCCCCGCATCGCCTCTTCCACCCGGGCCTTGGCCTTCATCGACAGCGGCACCAGGGGCAACCGGACGTCCGGATCGCACTTGCCGAGCAGGCTGGCGGCGAACTTCACCGGGGTGGGGTTGGTCTCCACGAACATGGCATCATGGACCGGCGACAGCACATCGCGGATGCGGAATACGTCGTCATAGGCGCCGAGGTGCCAGGCGTCCTGCAACTGCGCGCAGAGGCGCGGCGCGATGTTCGCGGTCACTGAAATACAGCCCCGCCCGCCATGCGCGAGAAACGCGACAGCGGTTCCATCTTCACCGGACAGGTGGCAGAAGTCCTCGCCGAACTCCAAACGGGAGCGGATCGGGCGCATCAGGTCGTTCGTCGCATCCTTCACGCCGACAATGTTCTTGTGGGCGGATAAACTGGCCATCGTCTCGATCGACATGTCGATCACGCTGCGGCCCGGAATGTTGTAGATGATGATCGGCAGATCCACGGCATTCGCGATCGCCATGTAGTGCTGATACATGCCTTCCTGGGTCGGCTTGTTATAGTACGGCGTCACCACGAGGGCGGCGTCCGCCCCGGCCTTCTTGGCATGCTTGGTCAGCTGAATGGCTTCTTCGGTCGAGTTTGACCCCGTGCCGGCGATGACCGGAACCCGGCCCTTGGCGACTTCGACGCAAAGCTCGATCACGCGGTTATGTTCGTCGTGCGACAGGGTCGGAGACTCACCCGTCGTTCCGCACGGCACGAACCCATGGCTACCCTCTTTGATCTGCCATTCGATGAAGTCCTGATAGGCCTTCTCGTCAACGGCGCCCTTCTTGAAGGGGGTAATGAGGGCTGTGATGGAACCGCGGAACATCTTAAAGCTCCTAGCAAGTGAGACGGCTGTTACCGTCCTGAATGAGGCCGGACATTATCACAGACGTCCGGGGCGACAAGAACCCAGGGATTCCCGCGCCTTGCGCACACGTAATGCCCTGGAACCCCTGCATTTACTTGACGTTTCGGCGTCCGCGTAAGACAACAGACGCGGATATGGTAGCATCGCTTTTTACGAAGATTGACCGCGCACCATCAGGGCGCCGGCTCCGGCGCGCCGCGATGGCGTGTGTTTTTTCAGGCCTCGCCGCGGCCTTCCTATCCGCGCAAGCGCTGGGTCAGAGCACATCCGCGAAGACGAGCGCGGCCAAACCCGCCGCAACTCAAATCCTGCCGCTTCCTAAACCGCCGGTCCCAGAGCGCGCCGCGCCGATCTATACGCCGCCGTCCTCCCAGCCGGCCGCCGCGTCCGCCGGCTCGGCCGAGCCCCGCGTTCTGTCCGCGCGCGATCGCGACCTACTCGGCCAAGCCGTCAGGGCCGCGGGCAAACGCCAATGGTCCGCCGCCCGCCAGGCCGCCGGGCGAGCGAATAATCCTCTCGTCGCCAAAATCATCGAGTGGGCCTATATCCGTGAACCGGGTCAGCATGTGGGCTTCCTGGAGCGCACATCATTTTTGACCGCCCACCCCGATTGGCCGTCGTCCGCCGAAATGCGGCGCCAGGCCGAGGCCTCCATCGACGACAATGTTTCTGCGGGCGCCATAACCGAGTGGTTCGCGAAGTATCCGCCGCTCACCACGGACGGTAAGGTCGCCTACGCACGCGCGCTCCGCCTCCAAGGCAAGACCGCCGAGGCCGACGCGCTGGCCCGCGAAGCGTGGCGCTCCGGCAGTTTCGACCGTACCGAGGAAAGTGAGTTCCTGCGCGATTTCGGGGCGGCGCTGACGCCGGATGATCACCGCGCGCGCGTCGATACCATCCTTTATACGGAACAGACCACCGCCGCTGAACGCCTGATGCCGCGCCTCAGCGATGATTACGCCAAAGTCGCGAAGGCGCGTATCGCGCTGATCGGATCCACGAAAAATGTGGAAGCGGCGGTCGCCGCTGTCCCGCAGTCGCTCCAGAACGATCCAGGTCTCATCTTCAATCGAATTCAGTGGCGCCGCGCCCGCGGCAACGATGATGAAGCGCGCGCCCTGATCCCCGAGTTTCCGTTGAATTCGCCGCGCCCGGATTTGTGGTGGCGTGAGCGCCACATCCTGGCGCGCGACGCCCTGGAGAAGGGTTTTATCACGGAAGCTTATCGCCTTGCCCGTCATCATGGCGCGACGGACGCCTTGAGTGTGTCCGAAGCCGAATGGCTGGCGGGCTGGATCGCGTTGCGGTTCTTGAAAGACGGCGAAGCGGCGCTGCCGCACTTCGAGAAGGTTTACGACACCGTGCAGATGCCGCTCAGCATCGCGAAGGGCGCCTATTGGGTCGGCCGCACGATGGAATTCCTCGGCCGCGCCGATCTTGCCAACGAATGGTACACGCGCGCGGCGGCCTACCCCACAACCTATTACGGCCAGCTGTCCTTCTCGCGTCTCAAGGGTGGTCCGACCCCGCAATTGCCGCACGACCCCGTTCCAACCGCCGAAGAACGCGCCGCCTTCAATGCCCGCGAACTGACAAATGCTCTGCGCATGGTGCTCGAGGTTGACGCCAAACTCTATCAACGCGCGTTCGCGGTCGCCCTCGCCGACTCATCCGATCTCGCTGCCGACCGTGAGATGGTTGCTGAAATCGCCAGTCGCTACAAACGGGCCGACCTTGGCGTGGTCATCGCGCGTCAATCGGCGCGCGACAAATTCGTCCTGCTCCAGCACGGCTACCCGGTGCCGGGATTCAAGTATCCCGCGGCGCCCGAACGCGCCCTCGTCCTTGCGATCACGCGCCAGGAGAGCAATTTCGACGTCGCGGCGCAAAGCCCTGTCGGCGCACGCGGTTTGATGCAGCTTATGCCGCCGACGGCGACCGCGGTTGCCCGTGCCAACAAGCTGAAGTTCGACCGCAACCGCCTTACGTCGGACGGTTCTTACAATATCCAGCTCGGCGCTTCTTATCTCGACTCCCTCGTCAGAAGCTTCGGCGGTTCGTACATCATGGCGGCGGCCGCCTATAACGCGGGCCCCAGCCGTCCACGCGCGTGGTCGCGCCAATTCGGCGATCCGCGCGATCCGTCCGTCGATGCCGTGGACTGGGTGGAACAGATTCCCTTCTCCGAAACGCGCACCTATGTGCAGCGCGTGATGGAGAACGTGATGGTGTACCGCGCGATGCTTAGCGATACGAAGCAGATCGGCGGCAACCTCGAAGCCGAACTGGCAAGGCGCGAGTAAGGACACGCGTCGTTTGCCTCATTCACCGCTTGTCATCCTTGCGCCCGCAGGGAGCGCGGATTCAGGGATGTCTCTTTCCTGCTCTATAAAATCAGAAACCAAAACCCCTTAGGTCCTCGCCCTTCGGCCAAGGACGACAGAAGAGAATAAAAAAGGCGGCCACGACGGGCCGCCTTTTTTCATCATCTCGAATTTTGATCAGCCGGCGCCGACAATCGCCGGTTTGCCGAGGCTGGCGACACGGGCCGGAGCCGCAATGCGGTTCACGTCCATCACGCCCGCGGCGGTTTCGGTGATGCGCTTGCAATGACCTTCAATATAGGCGCCGGGCTCGATCGCGAGGCTTTCATGCTCGACGTCACCGGCCATACGGGCGGTCGAGGCCAGGAACACGCTTTTCGCGCGGATCATGCCCTTGATGGCGCCATGCATGCGAACGGTTTGCGCCACGACCTCACCGGTCACGGAACCTTTCACGCCGACGATCAGCGCCTTACAGCGAATATCGCCGTGTACGACGCCGTCCACCTGGATTTCACCGCTCGAATTGAGATTGCCCTCGATGGTGAGATCCGAGCTGATGATGGACGGGACCGCTTTCACGGCGACGCCGTCGTTGCGGATGTCCTGAGCCTGCGCTCCGTGCGGGTTAGTTCTTGAGAACATTGCTCCCTGCCTTCAGAAACTTCAGGGGGTTGACGGGACGTCCGTTGACCTGGACCTCGTAATGAACGTGCGGGCCCGAGCAGCGGCCGCTGCAGCCAATTTGGCCAATATTGTCGCCGCGCTTCACCACGTCGCCCACCTTCACAAGGATGCGCGACATGTGGCCGTAGCGGGTGAGCAGGCCCATCCCATGATCGATCTCGACCATGCGGCCGTAATTGCCGTCGAAGTCGGCGTGCGTGACCTTGCCGTCGCCGGTCGCGAAGATCGGCTCACGCATGTCGGCGCCCATATCGAGCCCTTGATGCTGGGCATAAGAACCCGTGAACGGGTCCTTGCGAACGCCGAAACCGGAGTTCATGTCCCACTTCTTCACCGGTTGATCGAGCGGCAGGCGGATCATGAGACCACGCAGGTCCTGCAGACGGTCGACATTCGCGTTCAACTGATTAAGCGATTCATTCAGCGGGCCGGATTCGCTTGGCACCGCGGACAGCGGGATCAGCGGGCCGCCCTGGCCCTTGCCGCCCTTCTGACGCTGTACGAGCAGATCGACATCGAGCCCCGTGACGCTGAGCGAAGTCTCGATGTCGGCGATCTTGGTTTCCGTGGCTTCCGCGAAGCGGTGATAGAGCAGGAGCTGATTGCTCTCCATGTCACGGATCTGGTTTTCCAGGGAGGCTACCTTTTGGGTAAGGCTCTCGCGTTCGGAGACGGCGAGATCGCGCTGAAGCACGACCTGGCGAAGCTCGAGGCTATCGGTCGCGATGAACGGCGTCTTCTGGTGATGGCCGACGACGTCCACCATCGACTTCTCGAGATCGGACAGCTCGGACAGAAGCGCCTTGCGCGCGTCGTCCACATGGCCGCGCTCAAGCTTTGACTTGCTGAGTGCCAGTTCGGTGTTGCCGGAATCGCCGGAGAGGGCGCCGACCGGATCCGCCAGCGCTTCCTTGGCGCGCGTCGTGAACTTGGAAACCAAGGTCTTCTTGGCGCTCGGCGCGTCGCCTGCCTTGGACTTCATCAGCTCGACTTCTTTTTCCGCCAAGGACAGGGACTTGGTGTAGTTGTCTTCCAAGTCCTTGGTGAGGTCGGCGACACGTTCCTTGTAGATCGAGACTTGCGCGAGCAATTGCTCGTAACCGACGCGGGCGTCCTTGATCTCGGTGTTTTTCGCGCGAATGCGCTCGCCATGGTTCATCGCCAGGCCGGAGCTCAGCAGCGTCCAGGTGCCAAGGATGATCCCGACCGTGACGAGCACGGCCTGGCGGTTGGTGGAAAGTCTAAGAGTCCGCATGTGCTCGCCCGAACGCACAATCAGCTGCCGTTCCGGGAAGAAACGCTGAAGCAGTTTCTGCGCGCGGCTTAGGCCGCGGTCCTGCGGATCAAATTTCGAGTGTGGTTTACCTGAAAACACGCCGTCCCCTCTCTCGATGACACGTAGTTCATCCGGCCCGGCCGTGTTCTTATTGTTGCTATCGTTCCGGGCTCAGCCCCTCGCGTTTCCAAACCGGCTTTACGCTCTTGTTGGACGCTTTCGGCTTTTCGACGGGTTGCCCCCAACCGGGTCGAATGAAGCAATGAAATTGCGTCCGGCGTTCGGAAACTACAAACAGCCGCGCGTATCCTGCCTATTCTAGGCCCGAAATTCAAAGAGAAAGTAAACTTGCCAAAAGGTATTTTATATCAAAGCAATGAGGTTCGTTTTTACAGTATAAAAGTGAGCCCTTTTTGCCACCGGACCGTTGCAAAATTTCGACCCCTAACACTTTAATGCCACACGTGTTTTCCACATCCTTCCGCAAGACTGCGCCCCAGAATCTCGTCCTGTCCTGGTTCGGGTGCGGCTATGCCAAACGGGCTCCCGGAACGGTCGGGTCGGCCGGCGCGCTGCCCTTTGCTTGGGCGATTCAGGCCGCCGGGGTGCCCTGGGCCCTGCCGCTGGCCAGCCTGATCGCCTTTGTCCTAGGCTGCTGGCTGTCGGCCCGTCACCTGCGGGAACTGGGAGTGGAAGGGGGAGATCCCCAATGGATCGTCCTCGACGAGGTCGCCGGCGTGTGGCTGGCGGTTTCGCTGATTGATCCTTCGTGGCTGTCCTATGCCCTCGGCTTCCTCCTGTTCCGGCTGTTCGACATCTGGAAACCTTGGCCGATTGGCTGGGTGGACCGCAGCGTTAAGGGCGGACTGGGCGTTATGCTGGACGACTACCTCGCCGGCTTGTTCGCTGCGCTTCTTCTTTACGCGGCCACCCTCATGTGGTGGATTGGTCCCGCCTCCACATTCGTTTCACAATGACCGAACTTCCCACCGACCTCACCGATCTCGCTCATGATGTACTCGACGCGGCGCGCGCCGCGAATAAGCGCATCGTCACCGCGGAATCCTGCACCGGCGGATTGATCGCGGGTTGCCTGACCGCGATCCCTGGGTCTTCGGACGCCGTTGAGGGCGGCCTGATCACTTACTCCAATGAAGCGAAGGTCAGCCTACTTGGCGTGCCGCGCGACGCGATTGCCGAGAACGGCGCGGTGAGCGACGTCGTCGCATCCGCGATGGCCGAAGGCGCCCTGGCCGCGAGCGGCGCCGACATCGCGATTTCGGTGACGGGGATAGCCGGACCCGGCGGCGGCAGCAAAGAAAAGCCGGTGGGCCTCGTCTACATGGCTTTGGCCGAGACGGGCCGAGATGCTCTGGTGAAGCGTTATGTGTTCGCTGGGACGCGAACCGATGTGCGGCGCGCTTCGGTAGGCGCCGCCCTCGAACTTCTACTCAGCGCGCTGCGCGCGCCGCTGGAGGCCGAACCAGCGGAATAAGCTGGTCCGGCCCAAAACTCAGCCTTATTTCGCCTGGCCCTTAGACGCGATAACCTTCTTGATCGCATCGACGGTGACTTTCGTACGGAAGTCGATGACGTCCTTGGCCCACTTCTGGTTCGCGGCCTTATCGGCGAACGAGACGCCGGCGAGAGTCGCCGTGTTGGTTTTGATGCGCTCATCGAGGCGCACTTCGGAGGGATGTTCAGCCAGGATGTTGAGGGTGATGCCGATGCTGTCGTGCAGTCCTTCGTTCGGGTCCGCCTGTTTCAGGACGCCCTTCTCGCGCAGCATCTTCTCGACGTTGTCGTAGTTATAGTACTCCGGGATCACGGCGGCGATTGTCTTGGCGTCGCTCAGTTTCTGGCTCACCGCGGCAGCGCCCTTCATATTGCCGCCGCTGTCGCCGATGAAGAAAATCTTTTCAAAGCCGTGCGCTTTCAAGCTACCGGCGATATCGCCGAGCAGCGCTTCATAGGTCGCCTGGCTGACGGTGATGGTTCCCATCGTCGTCATGTGTCCGGTCTTCGGCTCGATGCCGCCTTCCGGCACGAATTTCACCACCGGCGCGCACAGCGCATCACCGAGAGCCTTCGCGATGGCTTCGCAGTTGGTTTCCAGCACCCAGTTGTGCTTGCCGAGGGTGAGCCACGGGCCGTTCGGCTCCATGCCGCCGGTCGGGATGATGATGGTCTTCTTACCCGCCGCCATCGCATCGCGGACGTCGATCCACGTCATCTTCTCCAGCCACACCGTGTTCGCTTTCGGCAACGGGTTGACGACGTCTTTGCAGTTATACTTGTTCTTGGCGCAATCGCCGCCGCCCATGGACTTGCCGTCGTTCGGCGAGACTTGAGCAAGCGCGGCGGTGGAAAAAGCGGCCGTCAGCGCGGCCGCGAGCAACGTGCGCGAAATCGAAAATGTCATGAGATCCTCCCCGGGGATTGGTTTCGCTGGTCCTACTCTCTCCCGCGCGTCCGAGGTTTGTCCAGGCGGGGGGCCTCGAAACCTACTCATGAGGTCATAAAAAAAAGAGAGGGGATTTCTCCCCTCTCTTTCTATTGTAACAGGGTGTTCTCTTTTAGCGCGCGGGCACGGGCTCCGCGGCCGCGCCCTTGTCACCCTTCGCCGCAACCTGCTGCGCCGGATGGATGATGTAGACCTGCGAGAACTTCACGTCCCACGCCGCAGAGATGGCCGTGTTGCGGCCATTGGCGTCCGGGGCGAAGTCCGCATTGCGGTACAGCGCCTTGTATTCGGACGGCAGCGACTCTTGGCCGTACGAACGGTGGTGCGTGCCCCAGTTCTGGCCGAGGGCGTTATAGAAACGTTCGATATCGATATAGCCGCCCATGAGGCCCTCGGCACCCGTTTCGGTCAGCTTCAGCTTCAAGCGCCACTCGTGGATGTCCATCTTCGGCACGCCGCGCGCCGTGGATTCCGGCATTGTCACGCGCTTCGGTTCGGTCATCAGCACGCCGTCGACGATCTTGCCTTTCACGGTGTGGATGAACTGCTTGCCCCAACGCATGTCGATGCGCTGGCTGCCGCCGGCGATAAAATCGCCCGCCGCGTTCGAGTACAGCGGATCGCGGCCGCGATACAGCGTGACGGTGACGTCATCGTCGTTGGTCAGGCTGTCGACGTCCGTGATTTCGAACATCGTGCGGTTATATTCGAACTTCTGCTGATAGCTTTTCACGAAATGGCGCGACTGACCTTCCGGACCACGCCAGCCGACGATGCAGCCGATGACGCGATAGAGCTGATTGTCGATGCCCTTTTCGCCGTCCGGGCTGGTGAAGTCCTTCGGACCCACTTTGCCGTCGAGGTTAAGGCCGATCCCAATGTTGCCGGCCGGCTCCTTGAATGGTTGCGGCTCCCACGAGGTGTCGGTCGTCGGGTTCCACCACTCCTGCTCATACTTGAGCTGGGTGTCGGCGACCGTGCGCTTCGTGCCTTCCGGGAAAAACTTCACGAACTGCTCACGCGGGCCATCGTTGAAGCCGTTCGGGCATTCGGCCTTCGCATCCGCCGTCTGATAAACCGCCATCGCCTTCGAATTCAGCACGAAGCCGATCTTGCGATCCTTGAGGATCGACTCATCCGCAGAGGCGCTGCCTGCAACGGCCGTGATGCTGAGGGCCGCGAGTGCGGTCGTCGACAGCAATTTCTTAAAACCACGCATTGGGTTTCTCCTTCCCGAATCCCGGATTATTCGTCGGCATCTTATTCGTCATTGTCGCCGTAATCGTCACGCAGCCAGAAGGCTTTGTAGCCGTTACGCCAACCGTAAAATTCACCCCAGGTATCGCACTCGGCGTCGCCGGGACCCTTATCGCGCGCACAGTGGTAAACCGGACGTCCGCGATAAGCCCACACATTGAGCGCATCGGGCTGACCCGCGGCGGCCTTCTTGCCGGTCTTCGGATCGATCGCCATCACCTGCCACATGCGGCTGCTGCTGGTGGCGCCCTTCTCCGCGATCACGTACGGGAAATTCTTCATGGACATGGCCTGGTCGCCGCGGCCGCTGACCGCCAGGCGGTACACCTGCGGAGAGGTCGGCATGTCGCATTGAAGCTGGTCCACGGAGTCATCCATGCACTGATACGTGTAGATCGTACGGCCCTTGGCGTCGGCGAGCACCATGCCCGACTGCATGTCCTGCGGACCGAAACCCTTCGGGTAGGCAGGCGGCTTGGTCACATACACATTGTGCCAACCGGCGATATCGCCGCCTTCGAGGCTCGGACGTTTGGTGTCGCCTAGGCGCGTGTACACCGGCAGTCCACGGAATGCCCACTGCTTGATGCCTGTCGGGTGATCGATCACCGTCCAGTCGCCCTGCTGCTGAACGCTGGCAGGCGCCGGAATCGGCTTCCACTCATTCAGGCAGTCGCCGATGCAGTTGGACTTACCTTTTGAATCGCGGTCGGAGACGTAGACCGAGCGGGAGTCCGCGGTGGCGAGCAGTCGCCCGCTCTGCAGCGCGTAGACCTTGAACTGCGGCGGATTGTTTTCCGCCGGTGCCGCCGGCTCACGGCCAGCGCCCACGGAATCACCACGCGTGGTCTTCTTCTTAGTCCCGCCGCGCACGTCGCCCGGCATCTCATCCTGGGTTGTCGTGTAAAGCGCGTAGCCGTCATAGGCCCACTGCTTCTTGCCATCGGCGCGGTCCACGACCGTGAACTTGCCGACCGGCTTCGCATCGGCTGGAGCCAGCACAGGCGGCCACATCGTCGCGCAGGCCGGACGCGTGTCGAGTTCCGGCAGTTCAAGGCCACCCGGATACGGGCTCATGAGACCGGCATTGACCTTCGTCGGAATATCGCCGCAGGTCGGCTTGCCTTTCTGCTCACCGGCATCGCCATTGCGCAGCGGAGTTACAGGCCACGTGTAAAGCGTCTTGCCGTTGGCGTCGGCGAAAACCGGGCCTTCAAAATCGGCCACGATCACTTTGATGCCGGGCGGCATCGGTTCGCGCACATAGTCTTCCACCGGCGCCTTGCCGCGCGACTGCGCGGAGGCCGTGCTGATGGTGCTCGACGCGCCGGCGATCAACACCGCCGCGGCCAGCACACTGCCAAAACGTCCGAAGTCTTTCATAGTCTCTCCCTTGGAGGCGTGGGCGGTTTCGCGCCCACGCCACGCGGCGATTAAGCGAGAATCTCGCTGATCGTTTTGTTGGTCTGGTTGCTCTTCGAACCCCAGCTTTCGGCATCGAGGCCCATGATCTTCATGGCCGTGTAGCCCAGCGAAGTACCCTGACCGCCCTTGCAGTCGATGTGCATGCCGGTCTTGATCTTGCCGCCGGCCTTACCCGCGGTGAACGCCGGCATTTCTTCCAGCGAGTGCACGCGCGCATACGACACGTCGGTGTTGGCCATGATGAAGCAGTTGTCGAGCAGCGTGCCGTCGCCTTCCTTGATCGCGGCGAAGGCGCCGACGTATTCGGCCCAGGCTTCGAACGAACGGCGGGCGAACCACGAGGCGTTCGGCTGATAGCCGAGTTTTTCGTCCACCGGCTCTTCGTGCGTGCAGGTGTGATGCGGCTTGTCGTAGCCCGGCTTCGTCGTGTTCGACGACGCGTTGGACCAGGACAGGTTGAACACGCGCGTCTGGTCGCAAGCCGCGGCCATGGCGAGGAGTTCAGCCATCTGCTTGTGGCGCTGACGCACGAGCGAGGCTTCGTTGCCCATCGTCGCTTCCTTCGGCGCCTTCGCCGGCGTGCAGGCCGGACGCGGTTCGGGCTTGGTCAGCTGCTGGTCGAACTGCTGCTCGAGGTGACGCAGCCCGGTGAAGTACTGGTCGAGGCGCGCCTTGTCTTCAGCGCCGACATAACGCTCAAGGTCCTTGATCTCGTCGGTGACGCTCGACAGAGCGCTCTTGCGCACCATGATCTTGGGGCTCGGCGTGAACGTCGGGGCGTTCGGATCCTGGAAGTCGGCGCCGAACAGGCGCGTGTACATGTTGAGCGGCGAGACTTCCGACGAGTTCGGCGTGTTCGCGTTTTCGTACGAAACAACCGTGCGGATATCGCCCGTGGCGGCGGCGGTGAGGCTCTTGAAGCGCGTGCCGCGGCCGATTTGGTTGGCGATCGTCACGTCGATGCTCTCGCCCGGAGCCTGGTCGTTCACCTGCGGCGACGAGCCGGTACGGAACACGACCCAGCCTGTGTAGTGGCAGAAGAACGCGCCGTCGCGGTAAGCGACGAGGTTCGTCAGCAGGTTCATGTGCTTCTGAATCGGCTTCAGCGATTCAATTTCTTCCGGCAGTTCGTAGTTCGCGCCGGTCTGCTTGGGCACGAAGATCGACTTGCTCATGCCCAGGCCCCAGAACCAGGTGCCGAAGCGCAGCGGCATCGAGGTGCCGTCAGCCATGGCATTGCCGTTTCCGTTCAGGAAAACGTTCAGGAGAGGCAAACCAACCGTAACCGCGCTGCCGCCAAGCATGCCGCGGAGCACACGACGTCTATTCAACTGAGTCATATTTGCTTCTCCCTTAATTCGAGGCCGAGGCGGCCTTGGACGACGCATCGGCCGTCTTGCCCGGAGCGGATTGAGTGGTGTCGACAACATGCGAGAAGGACGAGCTGAGCGCGATCGTGCGCATCAGGTCGGGAACGCGGTAGCCCTCTTCGCCGAAACGCGTGTTGAAGTAGGCGAGCAGCGGACGATCGTTGTTGGTCGTCGGCGAGCCCGTGGCGTAGCTGTAGGCGCGCTTCACGAGGCACGATGTGATGGCTGGATGATCGTGCAGCGCCTTACCGAGACCGACGACATCCTTGAACGGCTTGCCGTCCAACGTGCCGCTGGCATCGATCACCGCGCCCTTCTCGGTCGTGCGGAAGCTGCCTTCGCCGTCGAAGTTTTCAAGCGCGAGACCCATCGGGTCCATGATCTTGTGGCAGCCGGCGCATACCGGGTTTTCCAGATGGAAGCCCACACGATCGCGCGTGGTGCGCAGACCCGGACGCGGATTTTCGACGGCCGAGAAGTCGACGTTCGCAGGCGGCGGCGGAACCGGCTGGCACAGCAGTAGTTCACGCAGCGCCTTACCGCGCAGCGTGGCCGACGTACGGGCCGGGTGCGAGTGCGTGGCGAGGAAGCTGATGTGCGTGACGATGCCCGCGCGCTGGCTGCCTTCCGGGAACTCATAGCGCGTCCAGGTCGGCGGAGCCGGCAGCTTGTAGATCGCCGCGAGCGCCGGGGAGATGAACGTCTCACGCGTCGTGAACAGGTCGCGATAGTCGCCCTTCTGATGGATCAGATGATCGACGACGACGCGCAATGTTTCTTCGCGCGCGTCATTGAGCGCCTGACCGGTGAAGGTCGGGTATACAGTCGTGTCCTTCGACAGCGCGTTGAAGGTGTCGAACGCAAACATGTCGTCGAAGAACGCGCGCACGCCCTGCTCAAGGCGCGCGGAGGCGAGCATGCGATCAACCTGCTTGGCGAGCCCCTTCGGCGTCTGGATCTCGCCGGTTTCGGCGGCCTTCAGGAGCTGATCGTCCGGCGCGGAGTTCCAAAGGAACAGCGACAGGCGGGTCGCGAGCGAATAGGCGTCCAGGCGATGCTGGCCCGGGTTTTTCGGATCTGCTTCCGAACGCTCGGTCACGAACAGCACATTCGGACTGACCAGCATCGCTTCGAGCGCGACGCCAAGGCCGGCGTAGAAGTCCTTGAGCTTATCGGCGGCGCCCACGGCCTGCTCGACGAACGCATCGCGCTTATCGGCGGTGAGTGGACGGCGGCTCATCAAGCGGCCGACTTCGGTGATGACCTTGGTCGCGCATGCGCGGTCGGCCTTCTTCTCGTCGGCCGGCTTACAGGTAATGACGAAATCGCGGCGTTTCGGGTCGACGATCAGGGCCGACACGGTCTGGGCGGCCTTCTGATAGATTTCCATGCGCGTCGGCGTCACGCCGGCTTTCGCGGCGCCGAGGCTCAAGAGGCCATCGGTGCGCTGCGCGGGCGGGAAGTAGGCGTCCGGACGCACATCCGGACCGAACACATAAGCAAGTGTGTTGAGATACTGGTCCTGCGACAGAAGACGCAGGCGATTTGCCGAACCAGCGGTCTCCGGCTCGGCAGTCGCCGTCTTCGCCGCCTCAGTCGCGGGCTTCGCGGCGGCAGCCTTCGTGCCTTCAGCGGTCGGCGCGGAGCAGCTGGCAAGCGCGAACGCCGAGACCACGGCGATGGCGGTTCCGCGCAGCAAAGCCGAAACCGATCCTTTGAAATAAGAACTCACGAGTATCTCTACCTCCACATGCGCCGCCGTCTAGGCGGGGCTTACTTTAGAACCACTATATATTGGCGTGACCCCGTCGCGCAATTTTCATTCTTTTAATGTAGTGCTTTCAAAGCGTTATCGCCTCACTCATGCCGGTTCATCGCAGAGTTTTTACCGGTGTCGCGCATAAAGACGTACACCAGGAGGGAAGTCGCGATAATACCCGTCAAATAGTAGTAGAACCAGCTCTCATGACCCTGGGTCTTGAACAAAAGTGCAACAGATTCGGCCGAGCCGCCGAATACTGACACTGTAACAGCGTACGGGAGCCCCACCCCGATGGCGCGCACGGCGGTCGGGAACAACTCGGCTTTGACCACCGCGTTGATCGAGGTGTAGCCCGACACAATGATCCAGGCGCAGGCGATCAGGAAGAAGGCCTGCCAGGGGCCTGCGGCCGTCTGCAGGTTGGTCAGGATCGGGATCGTGAACAAGGTGCCCGCCACGCCGAAGAATACCAACAGCGGACGGCGGCCGATGCGGTCCGAGAGCGCGCCGTAAAGCGGCTGCAGGAACAGCGCGAAGATCAGCGAGCCCGCGGTGACCATGGTGGTCTGCTGGTCGGTCAGCCCCACGGACAGCTTCAGGTATTTCTGCATGTAGGTCGTGTAGGTGTAGAAGGCCGTCGTGCCGCCCATGGTCAGGCCGACGACGATCATGATCTCCTTTGGGTAGTTCATCAGCTGGCGCAGGCCGCCGATCTTCTTGCCCGTCTTCTCGGCCTGCTTCTTGGCTTCGGTGAACTGCTCCGTCTCATCCAGGTGGCGCTGCATGAAGGCCGTGAAGATGGCCAAGGCGCCGCCGATGTAG
>JAYRJU010000001.1:0-1566103 GCA_041906145.1 Rhodospirillaceae bacterium
GGGGCCGCGGCGGGCGCGGCTCCGGCGGCGGGCGCCGCAGCGGCCGGCGCCGGCGGAGCGGCGGGCTTCGCGGCGTTATTCGGCGCGGCGGCTTGCGCGAACGCGGCCGACTGCTCCATCACGAAAGACACCAGGCGCGTTTCGCCGGCGACTTCCTTGACGATGACTTGAAGCTTGAACCCCAGCATGCCGACGGCGGCGAGTATCAGCACCGGCAGCAGGCGAAACGACGGCGCTTTGCCGAGGCGTCCGGTCATGGCCGACGCGCTTTGGTCGCGCAGATTGCGCGGGCGGGTCCGGGGCGGCATGTCGTAGGGGTGAGAATTCATTGTCTTAAATTACCGCGCGGACTGAAGGGCCTTCAAGAGTTCACGCTCGGCTTCCGAACGCTCTTCTTCCAGGCTCTGCTGTTCCGGGCGGGCGGCGCGCTCGAACTGGCTTTCCAATGTGCGCTTGGGGCGCGGGAAACCGGCGGCGGCGGCGGGCGCCGGAGCGGCCTGCGCGGCACGGCCGGGCACACCGGCTTCAGCGCGCGCCGCGCCAAGCGCGGAGCGCAGATCGGCGGCTGTTTCTTCAAATCCGGCGACGGTATGGGCGAGAGTGCCGGCCGCAGGCGCGGCGGAACGCGGGGCGACATCGGCGTAGGTCGCGCGGGCGCCCGGAGCCGTTACAGCCTGGACCTGAGCGACATTGGACACACCTTCGCTGCGCGCGACACGCACGGCGCCTTCGAGACGGCCTGCGAGTTCTTCGGCGCGTTCGATCATGAACGCGAGATCGTCGCGGAGGGTCTGGGCCTTCTCGACCCGGTCCTTGAGCGACAGGTTAGCTTCGGTCGTGGCCTTCTTGAGCTTCGGGATGCCGGCTTCCGCGCGCATCGTCGCTTCGTTGAAGCTGTTGACCACCTTGGACAATTCGTCGCGCGACTTGCGCAGCGCGGTCAGACGGCGGTTCAGGATGACGGCATAAACGATCGTCGGGACGAGCAGCAGGATAACGACAATGTCGAGGATGGAATCGGTCGTCATGGCTCTCTCCCGAAGGGGGTCTCGCTTATTATATCGGCTTCAGGACGGAATTTCGCACTGCGGGCCATAAATATTGGTTAACTGCCCCGGCAATTTTTTCCGGCCCGCATTTTTTATTGATGGCGCTTGGCCTTATCCGAAAACCGGGCGCCACTTTTCGGGGCCAAGCGCCGGGCCATAAATATTGGTTAACTGCCCCGGCAATTTTTTCCGGCCCGCGATTTTTTATTGATGGCGTTTGGCCTTATCCGAAAACCGGGCGCCACTTTTCGGGGCCAAGCGCCGGGCCATAAAACTTAGTTAATGGCGGCAATAATTGCCGGGATCGCCTTCTTTATTCTCATCCCCAAAAACACGAGGAAAAAGAAGGCCTAAGCCGAAGCGCCCTTGTCTTTATTGGTCCCCAAGCGGCGATGATCGACCCGGATGGCAATATTATTACCCCGACGGCCCATCTTCCCGACGAACATGGGCTGATCGCCGCAGCGCAGGATCACCGGTGATTCCGGCGTCGCGTTCAGGAGGAGCTTCGAGCCCACCTTCATATTGAGGACGCGCGACAACGGCAGGACCTGGGTATCGAGGACCGCTTCCAGCGGCACTTCGGTGAACCACATTTCCTCGGCCAAGTGCGTTTCCCAAATCGAGTCACGGCCGAACTTTTCCCCCATGAACATCTGGAGCAGAAGTTCGCGGACCGGTTCGAGGGTCGCGAAGGGGATGAGGATTTCAAGACGCCCGCCGCGATCTTCCATGTCGATGCGCAGGCGCGCGACAATGGCCGCGTTGGACGGCTGAGAAATAGTTGCGAAACGCGGGTTGGTCTCCAGGCGGTCGAAGCGGAAGGTGACCGGCGAGAGCGGATCGAAAGCGGCCGACAAGTCAGCGAGCACGACGTGGATCATGCGCTCGACCAGCGTGCGTTCGATGGTGGTGTAAGGACGGCCTTCCACGCGCATCGCAGCGGTGCCGCGGCGTCCGCCGAGCAGCACGTCGACGATCGAGTAGATCATCGAGCTGTCGACGGTCATGAGGCCGAAGTTGTCCCACTCTTCCGCCTTGAAGACGGTGAGCATGGCCGGCAGCGGGATCGAGTTCAGATAGTCGCCGAAACGCTGCGAGAGAATGTCGTCCAGCGAGACTTCGACGTTATCCGACGTGAAGTTGCGCAAGGAGGTGGTCATCATGCGCACGAGCCGGTCGAACACGACTTCCAGCATGGGAAGGCGTTCGTAGGACACGAGCGCGGAATTGAGGATCGCCTGGATCCCGGCGCGGTCGGAGCCTTCGTCGGAGGCTTCGTCGAAGCCGAGCAAGCTGTCGATTTCGTCCTGATTCAGGACGCGCGTGGACTCGCCGCGGCCGCCGCCGCCCATGAAATCATCGGCGCCTTCATCGGCGCCGCCGAGCATAGCTTCCCATTCCGCCGCCATCGCATCGGCGTCGGCGTCGCCGCCCGGTTTCGCGGGGGCGTCCGTTGTCGCATCGGCCAATGCGGCGGCGAGTTCGTCGGGTTCACTAGGAGACATTTACGAACCTATTGGGTCGCTAATCTTTTACGGTACGCGGCTTCTTTTAATTTGCGCGCCTTCGCGCGCGGGACTCATTTACGAACCTTCTGGTTCGCACGCTAACGATGTACTTACTGAACGATCATGTCTTTAAAGAGCACGTCCTTCACCTGCGACGGACGCACGGCGGCGTTGACGCGGTTGAGCAGCTCTTCACGCAGACGGTACATACCGGCGGCGCCCTGCAAATCCTCGAGGCGAAGCTCACGCAAGTAGACCTGGAAATTATCGACGATGCGCGGCAGCACGTTATCAATGCGCGCGATATCGGCTTCGCTGGTGAGCTCCAAGCTCACTTTGATCTTCAAGAAATTGCGCGTACGGCCGGCGGTGTTGATGTTCACCAGCATCTCGGGCATTTCGTAGAATACGGCGCCGACGCCGCCCTCGGCCGTCGCGGCCGCGCCTTCGGCGGGCTTCGCATGATCTTCGGCGGCCGGCGCGGCGTGTTCGCCTTCAGCCGGCGCGGCAGCCTGTTCCTCGGACGCGGCTTGGCCCGTGATCATCGCGACCAACGGATCGGCAAGGCCGGTGAAATAAGCCGCCGCGGCGCCGCCGAGCACGAGCACGATCGGCAGCACGACCATGAGCAGCAGCTTCTTTTTGCCGCCGCCGCCGCCTTCGAATTCAGGCTCGTCGCCTTCGAAATCCTGTTCTTCAGCCATGGTCTTTAGTCCTTGCGCGAAGCGCACGTTACGGCCCGACTCACACTCCGGGCCTTTGATAGGTTCGGGAAACGTACCGGGCTGGGGTTAACAATATACTTAATAGAGAAGCGGAGCGCGGTTAATGCACCGCTAAACCCCTGGATCCTCGCAGCCTTACGGCCGCAAGGATGACGATATGGAGATCTGAGCGTGCATTGAGGCTCATGCTCGCTGCATATATATGGCCTCGCCCCAGAGTGACGCATCGGTGAAGGCACCTCGCGGCATTTTTTGCCCTTCAGGGGCGGCAAAAGAGAGTCTTTGCCGGGGCGCGCGGCTCCTCACCCAGCTCGCAAGCACCTGATTTACATCAGAAAACCACTCTGGCACGGCATGTGCATTAGATGGGCCAATCACTCAGCGCAAAAGCGCGGGAAAAGGCCATGGATAATACGACATATATCGCGCTGTCGCGGCAGCAGGCGCTTTGGAACCAGTTGTCGGTCGTCGCGAACAACCTCGCGAACGTCAATACGACCGGCTTCAAGGGCACCGACGTCCTGTTCACGCAGTACATCGAGCGCGTGAAGCAAGACGACCGCACGTTTGAAGACAAGGTGGCGTTCACCCACGACTTCGGTCTGGTGCGTAACCTGGCGCAAGGCGCCTTCAACTACACGGGCAACACCTTTGACCTCGCGATCCAGGGCGAAGGCTACTTCGCGCTGCAGGATCAGAACGGCGCCGTCCGCTACACCCGCGCCGGCAACCTGACGGTCAACGGCGAAGGCCAACTCGTCACCCAGGACAACCGCCCGGTGCTCGGCACCAACGACGCCCCGATCACCGTCCCGCGCGATGTGGGCGAAATCCTGGTGCAGGGCGACGGCTCGATCATCAACCAGAAGACCGCGGAATCCATCGGCCAGATCAAGATCGTGCGCTTCGACGACGAGCGCCTCTTGAAGCAGGTCGACGGCACCTCGTTCGTCACGGTTCCCGGCCAGCAGGAAATCGTGATGCCGAACCCGAAGATCGCGCAGGGCGTGCTGGAAGATTCCAACGTGAACGGCATCAGCGAAATGACCCGTCTGATCGCCCTCAACCGCACTTACCAAGACGTGACCCGGATGGTGGAACAAGAGCACGAGCGGAAGCGCAAAGCGTCCGACCTCTTCGCCCGCCAGACCAGCGCTTAAGGAGATAAGATCATGAGTATCCGCGCTCTTAGTATCGCCGCGACCGGTATGCTTGCACAGCAGACCAACGTGGAAGTTATCTCGAACAACATCGCGAACATGAACACGACGGCGTACACGCGCCGCCGCGCCGAGTTCAACGACCTGTTGTACCAGGATCTGCGCCGTGTCGGTTCGACCTCCTCCGACGCAGGAACCATCGTCCCCGCGGGCGTGCAGCTCGGCCTCGGCGTGAAAACCGCCGCCGTGTACCGCATCTCGGAGCAAGGTTCGCTGCTCTCGACCGACAACAGCCTCGACATCGCCATCCAGGGCAAAGGCTACTTCCAAGTCCAGTTGCCGGACGGCACGCAGGCTTATACGCGTGACGGTTCGTTCCAGCTTTCGCCCACGGGCGAAGTCGTGACGCACAACGGCTTCCTGGTGACGGGCCTCGGCGCGATCCCGGTGGACGCGACGTCGATCTCGATCAACCCGCAAGGCCAGATGTTCTATACGCAGGACGGCGTGGTCGCCCCCGCCCAGGCCGGACAGCTCCAGCTGGCCACCTTCGCCAACGACGCCGGTCTCGAAGCGACGGGTGACAACCTCTATCGCGAAACGCCGGCCTCGGGTCAGGCGACCGCGGGACTTCCTGGGGCGCCTGGCTTCGGCACGATCCTGCAAGGCTTCCTTGAAACCTCGAACGTCAACGTCGTCTCGGAAATCACCGACCTCATCAGCGCCCAGCGCGCTTATGAAATGAACTCGAAGGTGATCAAGACCGCCGACGAAATGGCCTCGACCATCAATCAGATCTCGTAAGTCACTTTTTAGCCAAGGCGTTTCGTCATGGGTCTTCGGTTGGGTCTTCGGTTGGGTCTTCGGTTGGTTCCTCGTATGTCTTCGGTAAACTTGCCGTTCGGCTTTCGCCGCACGGTCGGGAGCTTCGCACTGTCGCTCGCCGTCATGCTTGCTGCCTCCCCCCTCGCAGCAGCCACAGCCGTCGACGGGAAAACGGGCGGCAGTGCGAACACCCTTGATGAGGGCCTGCGCCTCAACACGGCGATCACCGTTCAAGCCGACGTGGTCACCCTTGGCGACGTGTTCCAAGGTTACCTGTCGCGCCCGGAAAAAGTCGTCGCCCAGGCGCCGAAGCCCGGCCAGCGCATGACCCTTTCGGCCGAGTGGCTGGAAGACACCGCGCGCACTTATGGATTGGACTGGCGTCCGGCCAACACGTTCGACCGCGCGGTTGTCTATCAGCCCGGCCAGACCGTGAACGGCGCCGAGATCCTGGCGCAGGTGAAAGCCGCGCTGATCGCGAACGGCATGCCGGAGAACTATGGCGTCGCCGCGGCGACCACGATCTCTCCCATCACGGTGGCGATGAAAGCCTCGACCGAAGCCGACGTGCGTGAAGCGGTCTACAACCAGACCAACCGCACTTTCTCCGCGCTCGTGCAGATCCCGCGCAACGACCCGCAGGCGGTCTTCATCCAACTGCGCGGCACCGCGTTCCCGACGGTCCAACTTCCCGTCCTGAAGGCGGCCGCCGGCAAGAACACCGCCATCACGGCGGATATGATCGATATCATCGACGTCGCTGAAGACCAGCTGCGCCCGGAGACCCTGACCGATCCCAACCAGTTGATCGGCAAGAATCCGAAGATGTTCCTGAAGGCCGGTCAGCCGATCCGCGAGAACGATGTGGCGCAAATCACCATGGTCGACGTGCCGGTCCTGATCACCGCCACGGACCGCGACACCCGCATCGCCAAGACCGATGTGAAGGTCGTATCGATGAACGCCGCCAGCCTTCCGGCCGACGCCGTCACCGACGCCGCCTTCCTGGTGGGCAAGACGCCGCGCCGCAACCTGGTGGCCGGAACGCCGATCCGCCGCGCCGATGTCGCGGTGGTCAAGCAGATCGAAATCCCGGTGCTGGCGCGCGATGTGGCCCGCGGCACGGAACTGACCGCCGACGATATTACGTACGTCATGATGAACGAGGGCGATGTGATGGGCGACGTCGTGACCGACGAAGCCGGCATCGTTGGCCAGACCGCGCGCCTGATGCTGCGCGCCGGCCAGCCCCTTCGCAAATACGCGATGACCAAACCGATCGCCGTCGAACGCAATCAGATGGTCACCGTGCTGTGGACCGTGAAGTCGATGAACCTGACCGCCCAAGCCAAGACCATGGAGCGCGGCGCGGTGGGTGAAGTGATCCGCGTGACCAACACCAAGAGCAATCAGACGGTGCTGGCCGAGATCATCGACAGCCGCACGGTGCGTGTCGCGGCGCCCGACCAAGTTTCTTCCCGCTAAGACAACAACAGAACGTTTTAGGAAAAACGGCCATGACCAAGACAACCTTCTTCCGCCTCGCCGCCTGCCTGCTCACTGTGAGCGCGCTGTCCGCCTGCGGGACCGCCGAGCGCCTGTCGCGCATCGGCGCGAACCCGGCCATGTCTCCGGTCACCAGCCCCACCCAACATGAAGACTACCGTCCGGTCAGCATGCCGATGCCGACGCCGCTGATCCTGGAGCCCGCCGCGAATTCGCTGTGGCGTCCGGGCGCGCGCGCCTTCTTCAAGGACCAGCGCGCCAAGCAGGTCGGCGATGTGTTGACCGTGGTGGTGAACATCCAGAACGAACGCGCGCAGCTGCAGCAGCAGACCAGCCGCACGCGCGACAATACCGAAGGCGTAAGCACGCCGAATGTGTTCGGCATCGGCGCCCTGCAGGCCGACCCGGGCCTCGACGCCACCAGCAATTCCAACTCGACCGGCACGGGATCGATCCAGCGCTCGGAAAGCATCAACCTGCGCCTCGCCGCGACCATCCTTCAGGTTCTGCCGAACGGCAACCTCGCCCTCGCGGGCCGTCAGGAAGTGCGCGTCAACGGCGAGCTGCGCGAACTTCTGGTGGCCGGCGTCATCCGCCCGGAAGACATCCGTTCCGACAACACCATTTCCTGGGACAAGATTGCTGAAGCCCGCGTCTCTTACGGCGGCCGCGGCATCGTCACCGACGTGCAGTCGCCGCGTTGGGGCCAGCAACTCTTCGACGTCCTGTTCCCCTATTAGTTTGCGGAAGGAAGGTCTGGCGGCTTAGCGGGAATCACCCCCCGCACGTCCACCGGCCTTCCGGCTGCGCCTTCTGTCTCACCGCCACATCCATGGCCGGTGCAGAAGCAAACTCAAAAGCCGGTAGCATTTTGCTACCGGCTTATTTTTTGCTGCCAGGCGGCCATGGATTCTTTTTTAGCGCGGTCGCGCGCGCGCGAAGGCGCGCCTTTTTAAATGCCGGCCTTCGCCGGCGCTCCGCGCCGGGGGCCGGTGCTAGCAGTGAACCCGCAGCCGGATCAGAGAGAGGGGATAAGGGCCAGTTTCCGTGGAGTCCTGCGGCTACGCGGAGTCCCTAAGGGGACAGCGGTCTTTTGGGGCGGTATTTCCAAAAATAGACGGCGTTAAGGGTCAACTTTTTCGTTAACGGGAGATGAATCGATTAACCCAGGTTTATCCGGCTTCCGCCCGGACACGGCTTGGAATCCTTGCAGAGTCTGAGGGTTAACGGGCCCGGGAATGCGCGGTTAAGGGTGGTTTTGAACCGGAAGGCGATGAAATTTAGCCGCGAAAAATGGGCTGAAAACCAATGGTTAAAACCGTTTGTTAACCATTCGGAGCCATTACTCATCACCATAGTAAGTAGCGTGTTTCCACTCGATGCCTCGCAACCACGGTATGACTTAGCAAAGGGGATAAACGGATGAACATGATGAGCACTGCCACGGCGAACCTCACCGTATTTGAGGAAGACGCCCTCGCTTTGACCCAGGCTGCGCTGGAAATCAGCCGCGCCTATGAATCCAAGGACGAACGCCGCCTCGCCGCGGCGCTCGACCGTAACCTGAAACTGTGGGTCGGTATCCGCACCCTGGTTTCCTCGGCGGAAAATCCGCTGCCCATGCAGATCAAGGACAACTTGATCCGCCTTTCCAGCTTCGTTGCCCAGAAGACCTTCGAAATGCAGAACGGTGCGAACGCGAAGACCATCGAGTCTCTTGCGAACACCAACCTGCAGATCTCTGAAGGTCTGCTGGACAAGCGCAGCGCTCACTAAGCGCCGCTCTTTAGCACAGTCATACCGCTGGCAAGACGCCGCTCCTCACGGGGCGGCGTTTTTGTTTTTGCTGCGATTCTTTTTCCCGCTCGCAATGCTCGCGGGTGGGCGCCCGCTTCTTTAGCAGTCATACCGCTGGCGAAACGCCGCTCCGAAAGGAGCGGCGTTTTTGCTTTTGCGCATCCCTTAGTAGCGCCGCTTGCTAATACGGCGCGGTGGGTGGGACGGGCGCCGGGGCCGGCGTCATGTTGCTGTCCGGCGTGGTGTCCATGGTCGCCGGCGGCGTGCCGGTGGTGAGCGAGTCCCCGGTGGTGGTCCGGTTCGGCATCGCGAAGACCGCAATGAGTGCGAGCACGACAACAGCGGCCGCAACCCAGCCCATCGTGCGTTTCTGATCATGAGTCATGAGTAAACCTCCGTGTGATGTGATCTCACACGAGGCAACGGCTGCGCTCCGGAAGTGTTCCGGTAACGCAACCAGCGCAACGCGGACGTTTATTTTTCCACGGGAAGATCGCGCTTCGACCAATCTTCGAACGAACCGTCATAGAGCACCGCATCGTATCCGAGCGTGCGCGCGGCGAAGATGATGCCCGAGGCCTGCTGGCCGATGTGGCAATAGACGATGAGCTTGTCGCCTTGCTTCACGCCGGCTTTCTCGAACGCGGCCGCGAGCGCGGCGGCGGGCTGGATCTTCGCCTTGTCGTCGGTGAGCGACGTGATGGGCACGTTCTTCGCGCCGGCAATGTGGCCGGTCTTATGCGGCTTTTCCTTCGAGCCGCCGGTTTGCGTGCCGTCGTAGAAAGCCGGAAGGCGCGCGTCGATGACCGCATAGCCCGGCGCCTTCACATGCTCCTGGACGAATTTCGCATCGACGACGACGTCCTTTTTCATCTTGAGCGGCGCGAGCGTGCCGATGTGCTCGGTTGGCGTTTCCGCCGTCATGGGCCGCCCTTCGCGCTGCCACGCGGCCATACCACCGTCGAGCAGCGATGTGCGCGCGCCAAGGCCGGCGGCGTCGAGGGTGAAGACCACGCGGGTGGCCTGCTGCGGAGCCTCGGCGTAGTAGACCACGATGCGCGAGCGGTCGCCGATGCCGAGACCGGCGAGATGCAAGCGCAGCTCGCCCTCGGGCAGCATCTCCAGCGTGCCGCCCTCTTCCGAGGACACCGCGATATCGGCCGTGCGCACGAGGCGCGCCCCGGGAATGTGCTGCGCATAACTGTCGGGCGAGCCGACGTGGAGGATGACGAGGTTGGGATCGCCCGTTTGCTCGGCGAGCCAGGCGGTGGAGACCAGCATCGCATCACGCGGCGCGACCTGGCTCTGGGGCGCGGCGGCGGCGGAGAGCACAAAGAGCGCAAGAGCGGCGACGGCGGCGCGGAGTTTCATGTGGGTCCCCCGAAAATGCGACGTATAGAAGCACGGTACAGGGCGATCTCGTGCGTCACAACGGCGTTAGTCGCGCGTCGGCCATTTCCGGTCCGGGATCAGTACACACGCCTTCTTTTTGCAGCGCGTGCAGCGCAGGGCGCGGGCGGCGTCGGCGAGGGCGATGAAGTCCAGTCTTAGAACGAGCGTCTTGGTGCGCACGCGGGCGGCGTTGCCGCAGTGGCGGCAGAAGGCCCAGAGGTCGCGCTCGGCTTTCACGCAATCCTCGAGGGTCAACAGCTGGCGGTGTCTCAGCTCGTGCTCGGCCACCTTCTTTGGACCTCTCCATGGACCCCGGATCAGCACGCGCGTCTCCTTCTGCTGGACCGGAATTACAATGTTCTTGTTTTGTTCTCAAGGCCGGTGTAGGCTCGTTTTCCTTTCAAAATGGCTCGCTCTCTCGCAGAAGCCGAATTCAGGAGGCTGATATGGCGTCTTACGCAGGCAGTGCCGGAGATTGGGTCCGGCAGGTGATCGAACGCTCGCAGGCCCAGCCCATGAGCACGGAAGAAGTCTGGAAAAGCCTGGAGCGCTACGTGGGCGCCGGCGACAAGGCGCTGATCCGTTTGCAGGCGGTGCTGGAGTATATCGACGCGGAGCTGGTGGACCGGCGCGGCGGCGTGGTGATGCGCGATCTGTGGAACACGGTCGCGGATTATCAGGAGCGCGTGCAGGAAGCGGCCGCAGCGGCCTAAGGAGGCGGACATGCTGAGATCCATCGGCGTCATCGCCGCCCTGGTCACCGCCTCCGCCGCCCCTTTCCCTGCACAGGCGCGCGGCGGCGCGCAAACGGAGCTCGGCAATTTGAGCGCCAATCCGCATGCGCCGGGATCGACAAGCAACCCCGCGCGCCGCTTCGACGCGAACAGCGTGACCAATCCTCATGGACGTTATGGCAGCCCGTTCAGCGCGGACTCAGCCACGAACCCTTACACGGCCAACGCGCCGAAGCTGTACGATCGCGATGGCGCTTACCGCGGCAAGTTAAGCACCAATCCGTATGACGCGGAGTCCGTGGCCAATCCTTATGGACGCTACGGCAGCCCGTATTCGCCGGACAGCATCAACAACCCCAACGGCGCGGGAAACCCGTACCGGGCCGAAAGCCCGCACAACCGGTATGGAGAGGGATTGGGAATTTTCGGCGCGAAGTAACGCCTGCGGCCGAGGACAGGTTTCCAAGCCGGCCATGACAGCGATGGTGTCAGGCCACCATCTCGAACGCTTCGCTGCGCCGGCGTGCGCGGGCCCAATAGCCGTCCCGGAAACCGCGGCGGAAATGCTCGCGCGCGGATTGGCGGTGCTGCGCGGTCACGACGGCGGCCGGCGTGACGCGCGCGAAGTGCGCTTCGGCCCAGCTTTCGAGGCGGAGCGCGAGTCCTTGCTCGCATATCGTTTCGGTGTGGATCGCGCTCGCGCGCCGCAAGGTGGCGCCGGCGGCATAACCTGGATCGTAAGAGAGGGACGGGTCTTCGAGCATCGCAGCTGTCCGATGTTGGATGGCGTGAAGGTCCTTAGAACCCCAAGCCATCTGCGTTGTTCCCCATTTCCTTCGTGCTTTGCTTTGCGCTTTGCTTTGCTTTGCGCTTTTTCGGGCGCTTCCCCGGGCGAGAGACATAGTCCGCGACGATTGAGATTGTGCGCACAGTTTTATGAAAGAAGCGTGATAGTTGGCCGCGGCGGCCGAAGCGCGATGCGCGCCGGATGAAAATCGCGGAGATGAATTCCATGTCATGCATGAGGCGCACGTGAGTTTACGCGTCTGCCGCACTCACCAGATGAAGAGATAGCCGCAATTCACGTCCTTCAAGGCCTCAAACGACAACCGGCGTTGGCGCGGCCGTCGTAAGCACGCGCGCAACACGTTCATTGGCGCGCTTTTTCGGAACATTGGAACGAGTCGGCTTATTTTACTTTCCGTACACGCGGGAAGATCCCGGCGCAGTTCGCCGTAAATCGGAGCGGTGAGCGCCTTATCGGGTCACCTCGCGCACATAAAAAGCCGCAGCTTAAGCGGCCGCCATTTGGAAGAAACAGGAAAGGGTATGTTATGCGTAACGCAACTTTGATGACGGTCGGTATTGTCGCCGCGCTTGGCGCGGCGTTCGCAATGCCCGCGCTGTCGGACGGCCCTGCCAATTACGGCAACAGCTCCGCCTACAATCTCCATGACGACGATCACGCGGAATATGTGGAGCGCCAGACCGACGCCTATTACGGTGAGGATGCGCCGACGCGCGGTGAGCTCGCCCGTGACCAACGTTACGGGTATGAAGACGGCGTCGGAACCGCGCAAAACACCATACCGCGCGACGCCGATCACCGCGTCGTCATGACCACCGCCGAGGAGAGTATCGATGTGCAGGCGCGCCGCCTGCCGAACGGCGCGCCGGTGGCCGTGCGCGGGATGGTGACGAAAATCTCCGGCAAGTCGATGGTGATCGAACGCGCCGGAACGCGCATCCATGCCCGCCTGCCGGGGATGGTGAACGATGAGATCCAGCGCGGTGACGACGTGACCGTGTATGGCCGCGTCTCGAACAGAGGCAGCGACCTCGCTGTGCGTTCGGAAGCCGTTCTTTTGATGACCGGCCTGGACCGGGGTCACCTGTTCCTGTCGCCGTCGAAGCTGGAATCGGTGAATAAACTGAACGCCTCGGTGAGCCGCGGCGAAGCGCGTAATGCGCTCGACTATTACCGGTACAACTTCACGCCGCTCTAATTCGTTTCATCGTCGAGAACGGTGAGGTTGTATCCACAAACCGCCGCCCGAAAGGGCGGCGGTTTTTGTTTGGAAAATCACTGTACTTCGATCCACTGGATCGGAGTTCCTTACTTTGCGGCCTTCTTCGCCGGCAGGGTGTAGGCGTAGATCACGGCGGTGCCGATCTTCTCGGTCTTTTCCGGCTCCCAGCCGGGGACGGAGAAGTCGTGACAGACGATGCGCGTGCCGGGCTTCATGGCCGCGAGGGTCGGTTCAAGTTTTTGCAGCATCTCGGGCAGGAGATAGATCGTCACGACGCTGGCTTCGGAGAAGTCGAAACGGAAGACGTCCTTCTCGACAAAAGTCGTGCGGTCGGCGACGCCGGCGCTTTTAGCGTTCGCGTTGGCTTCCTTGTTGCGGACCGGATCGATATCGACGCCGACGCCTTTGGTGGCGCCAAAATCGCGCACGGCCGAGATCACGAGGCGGCCGTCACCCGAGCCCAGGTCATAGACGATGTCGCCCGCGGCGACTTTCGCCGCGGTCAGCATCGCATCGACGATGGGTTGAGGGGTCGGCACGTAAGGCGCATCCAGCGGGACGCCCGTCTCCCCTACAAAGCGCGGGCTGCTCGCGGCCCCAGCGGGGGAAATGCTGAACAGCAGAGCGGCCGCGACGAGGCCGGTGAGGACAGGCGTGAAACTCATATGAGGGACTCCCTTACTTTTTGGCGCCCGCCCGAGCACTGGTCGGGCGCGGTCCCCACACCACAATCTGACGCGCATTTTGGCAAGTGTTTCCCGTGGCTTGAATTTATCCAGCCCTGTCAGTTAGTTATCCGAAGATAAGTTCCCACGCTCAAGCCATTGTAAATATTGGAACAAATTCAGGGTTGCATCGTTTCGGTTGGATGAGGGCGGGGGTAAAGGTTGTTATGTACGCAATTTATTTCAACGACGGCGCCGGCGGGCGGGCTTTCATCGCAGCGGTCGACGATCAACATTCGGCCATGTCGATGGCGAAGCTGTTGTCGCGTCAGGATCCCCGCGATGTCGCCGTCGTCGAGAACCGGGTTGTCGGCGATACAGTCATCATGGCCACTTTCCGCCGCGGCGTGCGCCTCGCGGGGGAAAACGAGAGCGACCTCACGCCCACGCGGATGCCTGCGGCGACCGATGGACGCGGCGAGCGCCCATAACAGGGCCTGTCCGTGAAATCATTTCGTTGTGTGGTGCGGAGCACCGCCCCGCCCTCCTCGCAAACGCTTTACCTGACCGCGGCCGATTGCCGCGCGGCCGCCAGCACGGCGGTGACCGCGCTGTTGAATAAGGACAGCGATTGGATCGAGGTTTGGCACCGCGACGAACTCGTCCTGAAGCGGCGGCGGTCAAACCTTTTTCCGGTCAGTTCCGCGCCCGGCGAAGGTCCGCTCCGCTAGTTCCCGTGTTTCGCGCGGGGGGGACGCCTTGCGCCGCCCGCAACTTGTTGCCGCGCCCCTGCGTTTCCCGAAGACAGAGAGTTCTTGCGAGGCGCCCCGCGTGATGATCGCCAAGACGGAATTAGAAGACGCTTATCTGCGAAGATCGGCCCAACTCAGGGGCCTCGCCGCGACACTGTCCGGGGATCGGCGCGAGACCCTCATGGACGCCGCAGATCATTGGGAGATGCTCGCGCAACAAGCCTGCGCGGTGGCCCGCGCGAAGAAGTTGATCAAGGATTGGCAAAGCGTGAAAGCGCAATAGCCGCGCCCTATAGCGCTTGTGCCTATCAGGCCCTTAGTCGGAGCGGTGCGTGCGCTCCATGCGCTCGTGGCGTTCCTGCGCTTCGATGGAGAGCGTAGCGATGGGGCGCGCTTCGAGGCGCTTCAGGCTGATCGGATCGCCGGTCTCTTCGCAATAACCGTAGGTGCCTTCCTCGATCCGCTTCAGGGCAGCGTCGATCTTGGCGATGAGCTTACGGGCGCGGTCGCGCGTGCGCAGCTCGAGGGAGCGTTCCATCTCCGTCGACGCCCGGTCGGCGAGATCGGGTTCCTGCGCGCCGCCTTCCTGCTGCAGCGTTTCGAGAGTCTCTTCAGACTCCTTCAGGAGCTCGCCACGCCAGTTCAGAAGCTTGCGGCGGAAATATTCCTGCTGCTTGGCATTCATGAACGGTTCTTTTTCGGTGGGCCGATAGTCCGGCGGAACCGTGAGAGTCATCGGCAGAGGTCTCCGTTGCGAATGGCGCGGGAATATATGGGGACGCATCCCCTGTCCGCAAGGTGCTGTATGTAGCTGTTTTTGCTGTATCTTCTAGAAATAAAGGAGCGGGAGTTACAATCCGGGCGCCCGACAGTTCCAAAAGTGTTCGCGGGCGGGCCGGTTGGACGGCGGTCTGACCCGACAATCGGACCTTCGGCCCGCAAGAAATTATCTCAAATAAATTTCTTATTAGATCCGGCGGCTGAGCTTGGCGATTTCGACTTCCGCGCGGAGTTCGATTTCGTCGAGCAGGCGCGAGATCACGGCATCGGCGCCGCGCTCACGCTTTTCGCGGACCATGCGCGCGAGATCGCCGAGACGGTCCTTTGGGACGGAACCGAGAAGCAGGCCCCGGCGGATTTCCTCGAGCCTGTCCAACAGTTCGGCCCCGCGCTGGGCGCGGCGTTTGCGTTCCTGATAGTCGGGACCGGCGCCCTCCGCGCCAACGGACTGCGCGGCGAGTATGCCGCCGACGTTCACCACACCGGAGACGCTTTCGGCGGTGTCCGATCCGGAGGTCTCGTCGGCGCCGCCCAGCTTATCGAGCTCGGCGGAGAACTCGCCGGCCTTACCGGTCGATCCCGCCTTACGGGCCGCACCGGCGCCCCGGACGGTGGATGTGGATTTTGGACCCTCGACCTTCACGGAAGGCGGCCTTTCGTAACTTTGGGGCTAAACTGTTGGGAGGCCTTCATTTTGGCCGCCCTGCCCTGGTTCCCTAATGTCGCCCACGAGGCGCGCTTATTCAACCGGGTAAGAATTGCCGGGCCGGGTGGGCCGGAAGTGCCCCAAAAGTCTCCCCCGCCCCGTTTACCCCTCTTAAATCATCATAATTTCAATAGGTTATCGCCGTTTCAAAGCTGGCACGCTTTTCGCATTCAAACCGTCGGGAAAGTACGTGTGCGCCCGGGATTTGCGTCCGACATCGGACCTTGGCGCATTTGTGAAGACGAGGATGAAATGACTGCTGTGCGCCGCCTGGTCATGGGAACCACTTGGATCGATCGTCTGTGGATGGTCGGGATCCATGCGGTCATGTTCGCCCTGTTGCTGACGGCGAGCTCGGCCCATGCGGCCTCGCGCGTGAAGGACATCGCGGGCTTCGAAGGCGTGCGCGAGAACGTGCTCGTGGGTTACGGCCTGGTGTTCGGTTTGCAAGGCACCGGCGACGACCTGAAGAAGATCGGCGCCACCAAGCAGTCGCTGCTCGGCATGCTCGAGCGTCTCGGCATCAACAGCCGCGACGACCGCTTGGAAACGGCGAACGTCGCGGCGGTGATGGTGACGGCCACGCTGCCGGCGTTCGCCCGCCAGGGCGGCAAGGTCGACGTGACCATCAGCTCCATCGGCGACGCGGACAGCCTGCAAGGCGGCGCGCTGGCCGTGACGCCGCTGCTGGGCGCCGACGGCGAAGTCTATGCGCTGGCCCAGGGCAACGTGCAGGTCGGCGGCTTCACCGCGCAGGGCGCGGCGGCAACCGTGACACGCGGCGTGCCCACCAGCGGGCGCATCCCGAACGGCGCGACCGTTGAACGTGAAGTGAATTTCGCGCTGACCGGCATGAAAGCCGTGAAGGTCGCGCTGCATAACCCTGACCTCACCACCGCGCGCCGTATCTCGGACGCGATCAACGCTTACCTCGGCACGCCGGCCTCGGCGGCCGTAGACCCGGGCACGGTGCAGATCGTGCAGCCGGAAGGCTACACCGGCACGATGGTCGAACTGATGACCGCCGTGGAACAACTGCGCGTCGAGCCGGATCAGCCGGCCCGCGTGGTGATCGACGAAAACACCGGCGTGATCGTCATCGGCGACGACGTGCGCATCTCCACGGTCGCTATTGCGCAGGGCAACCTCACCATCCGCGTCACCGAGACGCCGCAGGTCTCGCAGCCGGCGCCGTTCTCCGAAACCGGTGAAACCGTCGTGGTCCCGCGCACCGACATCCAGGTGGACGAGGACAGCGACCGCCGCCTGGCCGTCGTGAACGCGGGCGTGTCCCTGCAAGAGCTGGTGAACGGCCTCAACGCGCTGGGTGTCGGCCCGCGCGACATGATCTCGATCCTGCAGGCCATCAAGGCCGCGGGCGCGATGCAGGCCGAAATCGAAGTGATGTAAGCGCGAAGGTTTAGGACAACGGATATGGACGCCGCTTCACTGCTCGACAATGCGAGAGACTCTTACGCCACCGGCCTTTCCGCGCAGGTCGCGAAGAAGGCCGGCGCGCATGCGCCGAGCACGGCGCTGCCCGGCATGAAGCTGTCGGCCGCCGACGAGAAGAAGGCGCGCGAGGCGGGCAAGGACTTCGAAGCTTTTTTCATCGGTCAGATGATGGAGCACATGATGGCGGGAATCGAAACGGATTCGACGTTCGGCGGCGGCCCCGGCGAAGACATGTGGCGCTCGATGCTGAACCAGGAATACGGCAAGGAGCTGGCGAAGTCCGGAAAGCTGGGTATCGCCGATCACGTCATGCGCGGGATGCTGCTGGCGCAGGAACAGCGCGATCAGCAGACCACGCAGGTGCGTATCCCGAAAGCCGGACAAACCGGAGAAGAGTTGCAGAACGCAGCTCAACCCGTCGTCAGCCAGATTCGCCGGTAATTAGTACGTAAAGAGTATCCACCATGAACATGGTACGCCGCGATCTTCCGAACCAGGCCCAGCGCACGACAGCGCCGAGTACGCCTGCACGCCCCGGCGCCGCACCCGCGGCTCCGCTGGCGCGCCCGGGCGCCACGGCGCCCGCGCGTCCGCTGAATATGCCGCAGCGCCCCGGCGCGGCGCCGCAACCGCTGCCGCAAGCGGCGGCGCGTCCGGCCATGGTGGGCGGCCGTCCCGTTCCGCCCAGCGCCAAAGCCGACGAGATGATGATGGTGATGCGCCAGTTGACCGAGCTCCTGGTCAAGGAAAACACGGCGCTGAAGAAACACAAGATGGACGAAGTCAAAGGCCTTGCCGAACGCAAGGAACAGCTCGCGCGCCTTTACCAGGGCCATATGAACGCCGTGCACAAGGACAAGAATGTCCTGGCGGCGCTGGAACCGGCCAAGAAAAACGCCATCGCGCAGTCGGCCATGAAACTGGGCGAGCTGATGCAGCAGAACGCCAGCCTTCTCAAGGCCAACATCGAATCCATCAACATGTTCTTCAAATCGGTGACGGAAGCCCTCAAGAACCGTCACGACGAACGTTCCGCGTCCTACTCGCGCTCGGGCTCTCTCGGCCAATACGCCGTGACCAAGCGCAGTCTCGCGGTCAGCTTCAATCAGACGATGTGAGATAGGTCATGTCGCTTAACCTCGCACTCACTTCGGCGATTTCGGGCCTGCAGACGGCCCAGGCCGGCCTTGACGTCATCTCGAACAACATCGCGAACGTCCAGACCGAAGGCTATACCCGCAAGCAGTTCCAGCCGCAGTCGATCGTGCTCGCGGGCATGGGCGCGGGCGTCGCGCTTGGCGATATCGTCAACAAGGTCGACCAGAATCTCCTGCGCGACCTGCGCGGGCAGAAAAGCCAGCTCGGCCTTTTACAGACCCAAAACAGCTATTTCCGGCGCGTCCAGGACACGTTCGGCACGACGCAATCCAACAGCTCGATCTCCAATCAGCTGAACAAAATGCAGCAGGACTTCACCACGCTCACGGCCTCGCCGGAGACGGTGAGCCAGCAGTTGGCGGCCGTGCAGGCCGGCGTATCGACGGCCCGCAACCTCTCGGACATGAGCAAGACGGTCCAAACGCTGCGCATGAACGCGGATGTGGAAATCGAGCAGTCGGTCCAGACCATCAATGCGCAGCTGAACACGATCGCATTCCTGAACGACCAGGTCGCCTTCAATGCCGCGACCAACCGCCAGACCGAAGACCTGGAAGACAAACGCGACGTCGCGCTGAACAAGTTGGCCGAGCAGATCGACATCCGCTACTTCAAGAACGCCAACGGTTCGCTGACCGTGTTCACCAGCGACGGCACGACCCTCGTGGATTCCTCGGCGGTGCCGATGTCGCATGCGGCGCTGACCCAGGTCGGCCCGGCGACAAGCTACGCCGGCGGCGATTTCAACGGCATCTTCGCCGGTGTGCGCGACATCACCAACTCGATCCGCGGCGGCAAGCTCAAGGGCCTGATCGAGATGCGCGACAACACCCTGCCCGACATGCAGGCGCAACTCGACGAACTCGCGCGCGCCCTCAAAGAACAGGTGAACCAGGTCCACAACCGCGGCACGTCGTATCCCAACATCGTCAACAACCTCACTGGCAGCCGCAAGTTCACCGCGCCGTCGGAGCAGGCCGTGAACTTCTCGGGCGCCGAGCCCGTGATCATGCTGTACAACCAGCAGGGCGAAGAAATCGCGTCGTCCCGCCTGTTCGATACCAGCGGGATCAACTTCACCAACGGCTCTTCGCTCGACGCGCTGGCCACCGATATGCAGAACTGGATCCAGGCGCAAGACCCGCAGCTGGTCAACGCGACGGTGCAGTTCAGCGCCGACGGCCAGATGGCCATCAACCTGGGAACGGACGTCGTCGGCATCGCCTTCCGTGACGAAGAGTCGGCGATCAAGGGCTCGAACCAGAAGGACGTCACGGCGCAGATCGACCTGGACGCCGACGGCACCTACGATAAGACCTACAAGGGTTTCTCGAACCTGTTCGGGCTGAACGATTATTTCGCGACAGCGCCGAACCTCGCGCAATGGGACACCGGTTTCAAGCCGGCCAACTACTCGCTCAACATTCCCTCGGCAACGACCCTGCAATTCGCCGATGCCACCAGCATGGGCAGCGGCACGAATATGATCTCGTCCATCACGATCAATCCGGCGGACTCGCTGGAAGTGATCCGCGACAAGATCAATTCCGACCCTTTGCTGCAGAACCGCATCAGCGCCGACGTCATCCCGGAAGGCTCCGGCAAACGCCTGCGCATCCAGCATGAACAGGGCGAGGACCTGATCATCACGGAAGCGGGCGGCACGACCGGCATGGACTCCCTCGGCCTCAATTGGACGGCAACGGGTTTCTCGCAGAACTTGAAGGTCAGCCAGACCCTCATGGACGACAGCTCGCGCATCGCGCGCGGCGACATCCAGCTCGATCCCCTGACCGGCGAATACCTGCTGGCGAACGGCGACAACGCGGTCATCGCGCAGCTCGCGGCCGTGATGACGGGCGCCGGCTCTTTCCTGCCGGCCGGCTCGCTGTCGGGCTCGGGCGTCACCTTCGCGGACTACGGCGCGGCGATCGTTTCGCGCAGTTCGACGCAAGCGGCCGCGGCCGACACGAATCTCAAATTGCAGGGCGACCTGCATGAAGCGCTCGAAACCAAGCAATCGGAAGTCTCGGGCGTGAACCTCGACGAAGAAATGTCCCAGCTGATGGTCTACCAGCAAACCTACGCGGCATCCGCGAAGGTGATCTCGACGACCCAGCAGCTGCTCGACATTCTCAATGACCTCATCCGCTAAAGGGTGAGGCAGGAGTAGAACTATGGTCTCGCGTATTTCAACGTCGGTCTCGAACCAGGTCCTGGTCAACCGCATGCTGGAGCAGCAGCAGCGGGTGAACAACGAACAGCAACAGCTGTCGACGGGCTTCAAGTCGCAGGACTATATCGGCATCGCGCAGGACAGCTTCCGCCTCCTCAACATCGAGAACGAGCGCGCCCGCCTGTCGCGTTACATAGCCAACAACGACTTGCTTTCGACGACCCTGAAGGCGCAGGCCACCTCGGCGACGGGCGTCGACGACACCGCGCGCATGATCCGCAGCGAGTTGATCCAGTTCGCGAGCCGCGACCTCTCGGCCCAGAACCCGGAGACCCAGTCCGCCATTCAGGATCTACAGAACAAGGTGTTCTCGGCGTTCAGCCAGGTGCAGTACTTCCTGACGCAGAAGATCGACGGAAAGTATATTTTCGGCGGCGCCAAGAGCGACACCCCGCCGATCAGCTTCGACTACAAGAACCTGCAGGAATTCCAGCAGTTCTACGACGGTATCAACGCGGTGTTCCCCTCGACGCGCGTCGCCAACCTTGTCGACCTTTCCATCCAGAACAAGGCCGTCAACTACACCAGCACCAGCGTCGCCTCCAATCCCATGACGCTGGTGACGGGCGCGGCGAACGATTTCATCACCTCGACCATTAACCAGACCGCGACGGGCAACCTTCTGTTCTCCAACGTCGGCGCCAACGGCAAGATCAGCGCGACGACGCCGGGCGCGTTCCGCGCGCTGCAGGTCGGCCAGACGTTCATCATGGACGGTTCGACCCTGTCCAATAACGGCGTTTACACCATCACCGGCGTGTCGCCCGATGGTCTGACCCTCACCCTCGACCAGAACGTGACCGCCGGCGCGGAAACCTCGGGCACGGTTGAAATGGGACTGACGATCCCGAACGGGACCGCCATGGCGCTGTCGGGTTCGACCAACGGCAACAACGGCGCGTATACGGTGCGTTGGCCGTCGAACGCGGAACTGGTCGCGGCCGGTTATGACCCGAACGCGGGCCAGATCGTGAACGGCGACATGATCTTCTTCGACAACCAGGTGCCGGTCGCGGCCCTCCCGGAAAACATCAGCCTCAATTCGCGCGCGTTCCTGACGGGCACCAGCCTGTCCACCGAACAACGCATCAGCGACACGCAGTCGGTGACGTTGGACGTGACCGGTCTTGACCCCGCGTTCGAGAAACTGACGCGCGCGCTGGGCATCATCGCCCAAGGCGACCTGATCAATAATCCCGACCGCGTGCAGCAGGCGCTCGCGATCATCAACGACGCGATCGAACATTCGCCGCTGCAGCCGACGGAAGAAAGGAGCGATCTGCAGTCGGTGCAGGACCGCATCGGCATCAACCAGCGCGCCCTGGAAGACGCCAAGGGCATCCAGACTTCGTTCCTGGCCTTCCTCGAAGGCCGCCAGAACGAACTGGAAAAGGCCGACACGACGGAAGTCGCGGTGCGCCTGCAGACGGACTCGCAGGTCCTGCAGATCTCTTACGCTTCTTTGGCGAAGATGCAGGAACTGAGCCTGCTGCATTACCTGCGCTAACCCGCGCGGAGCGGGAACGCTCCAAACAGTAAACCGGCGATCAGCAGGACAATGCTGGTCGCCGTTGCCCATTTCAGGGTGAACTTCTGATATTCGCCGAAGTCCACGCCCGCGAGCCCGGCGAGAAGCCAGGTCGAGGGGACGAGCGGGCTCAAGAGGTGGACCGGCTGGCCGACGAGCGCGGCGCTGGCCATCTGCTGCGCCGACAGGCCGTAGTGCGAGGCCGCCTCGGCGAGGACCGGGAGCATCCCGAAATAGAAAGCGTCGTTGGAGATGAAGAAGGTCATCGGAATGCTGATGATGCCGGTGATGGGCGCGAGATAGGGCCCCAGCGACGGCGGGATCACGGCGAGCAGGCTTTTCGACATGGCTTCGACCATGCCCGTGCCGGAGAGGATGCCGGTGAAGATCCCGGCGGCGAAGATCAACGAAACCACCGCCAGCACATTCGGCGCATGTTGCGCGACACGGGTCTTCAAGACCGCGGGCTGCGGATAGTTGAGGATGGCCGCGACAGCGAAGCCGCACATGAAAAGCACGGGCAGCGGCAGCACCGCCATCACCAGCAGCACCATGAGAATGAGCGTGAGCGCGGCGTTCACATACACAAGGCGCGGGCGGCACATCGCGGGGTCGGTGGAGACGCTGAAGGTCGCGCCGTCGAGCGCCGGATGCGCCTCCTCCGGCAGCGACAGCGCGCCCAGCCGCTTGCGCTCCTGACGTCCGAGGTAGATCGCGAGCACGACCAGCCAGGCCAGGCCCACCGCCATCGCCGGCACGAGCGGAATGAAAACGCCCGAGGAATCGATCTGGAGCGCGGTGGCCGCGCGGGCGGTCGGTCCGCCCCAGGGGATAATGTTCATGATGCCGCTGGCGCACAGCAGCAGGCACGCCATGATCATGGGATTGAGGCCAATGCGGCGGTACAGCGGCATGAAGGCCGCCGCCGTGATCATGTAGGTGGTCGAGCCGTCGCCATCGAGCGATACCATCGCCGCCAGCACCACCGAGCCGACCACGACCTTCACCGGATCGTTGTCGACGATTTTGAGAAGCGTACGGACAATCGGGTCGAACAGGCCCGCGTCCGTGACGATGCCGAAGTACAGGATCGCAAACATCAGCATGACACCGGTGGAGACCATGCGCGTGATGCCGTCGAGCATCATGGGTCCAAGCTGGCCGCCGAAACCCGCGAGAAGGCCGAATGCGACGGGGACGACGATGAGCGCGACGATGGGCGCCATACGCTTCGTCATGATCAGAATCATGAACGCCGCGACCATGAGGAAGCCGAGGGCTGACAGCATCATCAGGCGCGCCCGCGTGAAACGGGCGCCGGCGCACGGCGCGGCTCTAACGGCATGAAATCCCCCCACGAAGGCCGGCCCGGCCTTCATGGGATGAAGCTTAGCTTATTCGACCATCGCGCGGTAGGCGCTCTCAAGATCGCGCGTGTAGGTAAGGCCGTCGCACAAACGCGACGCCCGCACCTGTTCGCGAAGTCCGGCCCGCACCTGGGCGAGAGTCTTGGGATCGGAGAGCGCCGTCTCGACAATTCCCCGAATATCCTCTTCCTTGGAGGCGCACCAGGCCCGCAAGCCCGCGCTTGTCAGGAGGCTGGCGCCCACGCGCGCGGCATGGCCCTTCCCGGCAAGCGACACCACGGGCACGCCCATCCACAGCGCCTCGCAGGTGGTTGTGGTGCCGTTATAAGGGAAGGTATCGAGCGCGATGTCGATCTCGCCGTAGGCGGCGAGATGACCCTTGTCGCCCGGTTCCCACCCGCGAAGATCGAGGCGCGCGACGTCGATTCCGTGCGCCGCGAAACGGCCCTGCAGCGCGCCACGCGTCTCTTCTTCCACCAGCGGCTTGGTCTTCAGCAGAAGGCGCGAACCCGGAACCGTCTTCAAGATGCCGCTCCATAGGCGCACCGTGTGATCGCTGATCTTGGCGAGTTTGTTGAACGAGCCGAAGGTGACATAGCCGCGCGACTGTAGCGGCAACGCCGACACAGCTGGGGCTTCTTCCGGCGGCGTGAAGCAGTGGAGCGCATGCAGACGCATGAGTTCCTCGGTCGCATAGACTTCGCTGCCCGGGGGATCGGTGACGGCGTCGCAGAGCCGGTAGTCCATCGCCGACACACCGGTCGTCGCGGGATACCCAAGCGCGCTGACCTGCACAGGCGCGGCGCGCTTGGCGAATACCGATAAACGATTTCCGTTGGTGTGGCCGGAGAGGTCCACAAGCACGTCGATGCCCTCGTCACGGATCGCGGCGCGCAGGCGTTCGTCGTCCCACGCCGCGACGTCGTGCCAATGCGGCACCATCTTACGCAGCCGCGCGGTCACCGCGTCGGGTTGCACGACATCCGCGTAGGCATGAACCTCGACTTCACGCGGGTCATGATGACGCAGAATTTCTTCGACGAAGAAACTCACCGAGTGACGGCGAAAATCGGCGGAGACGTACCCCAGTTTGAGCGGCTTGCGGGCGGCGTGAGGCGCGGCGGGAACCGCCGGATGCAGTTCGTGGCCCCAGGCCCGGTGATGGGCGCAGATTTTCGCCGGATCGGTTTCCGCGTATATATCGAGATAGAGGCGATTGTCCGCCGCCTGACGGTTGAGCGGCCCCTGGGCGAGCGCTGCGTCGAACGTCCGCCGCGCCTCGTCGAGCGCGCCCTGCTCCAGCTGCGCCACCCCGAGGTTGATGCGCGCAGCGGTATTGCGCGGATCTATCTCGAGCGCTTTCGCATGCGCGGCGGCGGCGGCGGCATATCGCCCCTGCCCGGCAAGTATCGCGCCCAGATTATTGTGCGTCGCCGAGACCGCCGGCACGAGAGCGATGGATCTCGCGAAGGCCTCGCGCGCGTCGTCGGGCCGGCCGGCATCGTCATAGAGAAGGCCAAGATTGTTCCATGCCCCGGCATCGTCCTCGCGCAGCGCGAGAGACGCGCGGTACGACGCCTCGGATTCCGCGATGCGGCCCGCGCGGTGATGCAGGAGGCCCAAGTTGAAATGAAGCGCGGCGTCCGGCGCGCGCAAGGCGCCGGCGTGCGTAAAGGCGCCGAGCGCTTCATCGAAACGCCCGCGTTCGCGCAATGCCTGACCGCGCAAGACATGCGCATCGGCGTCGGCGGCGTTTCCGGCGATCAGGCGGTCGGCGAAGGTCAGCGCTTCGGCGTGATGGCCGATCTCAAGGCACAGGACCGAAGCCAAGTGCAGCACTTCGCGCGGCGCGTCAGGCGCGCGCGCGAGGTCGTGTACCGTATGCCAAGCGGCATCGGGCAGACCCTGATCGTAATATTTGAGAGCGAGGCCGAGGCGGGGATCCATCGCCTCTTATAACCCGAAGACCGCGTCTTCAGGTTACAAGATTGGAGACTGGAATATCGAAGTGGGGATCACTGAGCGGACGGAACGACCGCGCTGGTGGCGGCCATCGCCGGGACGTTGCCGGCGCGCTTGTTGAGAAGACTCTCGATCTTCGCGGTATAGACGCGGTTGATCTCGGCCTGCTTGGCTTCGTCGCCGAGCGCGATGGTCATCTGCACGCGGCACTCGTGACGATCGCTGGCCAGTAGCTTCGAGGAGTTGCAGACCGTGGTGTAGTCCGTCGCGGCAACGGCCACGTTCGCGGCGCCAAGGGTCAGCAAGGCGGCAAAGGACAGAACCATTTTCATGACGCGCTCCTAATCAAAATGGAAAGCTCGTTGGGCGGCTTTCCTTGAAGACGAGGCCGGAATGTATGGTCCGACGTGCGCCCGCGCAAGAATTCGTGTTGCATAGCAGCAATGCAGCAGAAAATACCTTATATCGTATTGATTTAATTAAATAATATGACCACCGTCACCGGCGGCTCACATTATAAAGTTTTGATCAATACACCCTGGATGGAATCTTCCGGGCGTAATTCCGGCGGCGATTTCAGCATGTGGGTGACCGGCCCGCCGCACCAGCGGCGCCACAACGCGCGGTAGGCGTCCTCGAGCGCACGCGTGAACCCGATTTCATCGCGTAAGGCGGAACGCTCCATGGCCGGGCGCAGCAGCGCCCTGATTTCGGCCAGGCGCGCCGGTTTTTTTCCAAAGGCGATCGCGCGGGCGATGTAGTCGTCGCGCGAAGACGCCACGAACTCATCGGCGAAGCCCACCGCCGTGAGAAGGCTAAGACCCACACGGCTCCTGTGATTGTCGCCCGCAAGGGTCAGCACGGGCACGCCCATGTAGAGCGCTTCGCAGGTCGTGGTCGTGCCGTTATACGGGAATGTATCGAGCGCGAGATCGACGCCGGCATATTTGCCGAGATGCTCCTGCACCGAGGGCACGAACGCCGTCATCTCGATGCGGTCGGGCGCGATGCCGTGGCGGGCGAAATCAGCGAGCACGCGCGCGCGCACACGTTCATCGCGCATCTGTTTGCACTTGATGTAGAAGCGCGACCGCGGCACCGCGTTCAGGATCGCCGCCCAGGCCGCGATGATAGGCTCCGTCACTTTGGGCAGGACGTTGAAGGACGCGAATGTCACGTAGCCCTTTTCGATATGCGGCGCGGGCGCCGGCGGCGTCGCCTTGCCCGATGGCCGGTACAGATGGAAACAGTGCGGCAGGCGTACGAGTTCTTCCGAACACCAGCGTTCGGCCACGCCCGGCGGATCGGCGCGCCCGTCGGTGATGCGGTAGTCCATGGCGGGTACGCCGCTGGTTTCAGGATAGCCGAGATACTCGATCTGCACCGGCGCGGGCTTCAGCGCGCAGACCGGCAGCCTGTTGCCCGAGGTGTGTCCGCCGAGATTGACCAGGATATCGATGCCGTCGTCGCGCAGCCGTTGGGCGAAGACATCGTTGGTGAACCCAGCGCTTTCCACCCACAGATCGGCCGCCTTGCGCATGCTTTCGGTGATGACGTCCGTGCGGGAGGTATCGGAATAGAGGCATACCTCGAATTTAGAGCGGTCGTGTTTCTCGAGCAGCGCTTCGAAAAAATAGGATACCGAGTGCGCACGGAAATCCGGCGAAAGATAAGCGACGCGCAGGCGCCTCTCCGGGTCGCGGCTATTGGTGTGCGGCTTCTCGGCGTCCGGGGCCGCGGTGGAGAAGCGGCGCGCGTATTCCTTATGGATGCCGAAGATATCTTCGTTGGAAAGATCCGGCTCATACAGACTGGCGAACGCATAATTGGAATAGAAGATCGGCGCGGACCGCGTATTGACGTTCGCCGCCTCGCGCATGGCGGCGCGCGCGTCCGTGACAAGATGTTGTTCAAGCAGAAGCACGCCCAGGGTGTTCAGCGCCATGGCGTTCGTGGGATCGAGTTCCAGCGCGCCCCGGATCTCGGCTTCGGCTTCACTGAGCTGTTGATCCTCGAGCAAGGCGACGCCAAGGCTGTAACGCGCGAAGGCGTTGTCGGGGCGGCGTTCGAGCACCTTGCGGTACACCTTGATCGCCTCCGGCCCCTCGCCGCGCATGTAGTGGGCGACGCCGAGATTGATGAGCGCCTCGTCGTATTCCGGAGCATGCGCCACCGCATTCGAAAGGGCGGCAACCGCATCCTGGAAAAGGAACAGGCGCAAAAGCAGCGCGCCGTAATTATTGCTGATGATCGGCGCATCAGGCTTGAGTTCGGCCGCACGCTTCAAAGACCGCGCGGCGGTTTGCAGATCGCCGCTCAGGGCATATGCGAGGCCGAGATTGTTATGGGCTTCCGCATAACTCGGAAGCATGGCCACGGCCTGCTCAAGGATGGCAATGGCCTCGCTGAACCGTTCGGCCTGCCGCAAGGCATTGCCGTAGGCGTTTAGAAGCGTGGGATGGTCAGGGTGTTGCGCCACCGCACCGGCAAGAAACTTGAGCGATTCATCAAGCCGCCCGGCTTCGCGCAACGCCGGGCCTAAATTGGCTTTGGCGTCGGCGTAGCCGGGATCGAGGACAAGCGCGTCCTTGTAAAGCTGCACCGCTTCCTCGTGACGCCCCAGGGCGCCGACGACATTTGCGAGATTGTTGTAAATGATGGGATCTTGGGGCGAGAGCGCGAGGGCGCGGCGATAGCTGGCCTCGGCTTCGGCGAGATTGCCTGTTTCCTTGAGTGCGACACCGCGATTGAGCCAACTGTCGACGGCGCCCGGTTCGCGCGCGACGGCGTCGGAGAAGGCTTCAGCGGCGTCGGCGAATTTGCCTTCCTTGATCAACGCGAGGCCCAAGGCATGATGCGCGCGGTCAACGCCGCGGTGGAACGCCACCGCCATGCGGGCGATGGAAGTCGCTTCGGCGAAGCGCGCCGCCCGGTGCAGGAGGCGCACGCGCTGAAGCAAGAGATCCAGCTGGCCTGGGACGCGTATCAGGAAATCATCGATCACACGCAGGGCGTCGTCGCCGCGCTGCGCGTCGCTCAGCAGGGCGGACAAATTGACCGCGAATAAGGGCTCGCGCGGGTTCAGCGCGGCGGCGCGTTCAAGATGCAGGATCGCATCCGAAATGCGGCTCAGCGCGTGTTTCGCCAGACCGGCAAGATTGTGGCCGTCGGCATCGTCGGGATGGCGGGCGAGGTACGTATCAAGCAGGACTTCCGCGCCGGCGGCATCGCCGGCCTTGAGGAAGTTCAAGCCTTGTTGGAGAAGCGGCGAGAGGACACGCCCTGGAGACGGCTGTGTCATCGCCAGATCGCTTTGACGCGCTTACGCGCCGGTCGGACGAGCGCCGCCGGCCTGCGCCGCCTGGCCGGCCGTTTCCGCGTTCGTACGCAGGCCCGCCGCGAGGTTGCGGTTGATGTTGATAAGCACATCGAGATCGCTGGCGGAACTGGAGCGCAGCGCCTTGGTGGTCTGCTTATCGACGAAGATCGACAGCGACATCACGTTCGCCTTGATCTCCGGCGGAAGCTGGTTATCCGGTTCGGTCAGATCGGCTTGGATGATAGTCCACAGCAGATGGTTGAAGCGCAGCGCTTTGGCGAACTCTTCGATGTTGCCGGTCTGCTTCTTGGCATCTTCGAGCAGCAGCGCGGCCTTCGTAAAGGCCATCGCCTCAACCTCACGCGGGGAGAGATTGCGTTTCTGCTGTTGCTGATAAACTGCAACTTTATCTTTTGACATTCGCCAAGGCCTCCGCCTCGAACTTTATCAGCTGCCGGCACATTTTGAGGGCCCGGTAGTGGTCTCCCGCAAGGATATGCTGGGACATCTCGACCATCAGGTCCACCGCGCGGGCGTCCACCGGTACTAAGATCATTTGTCTCATTAAAACGAAGTAAATGCCATGGTAATCCTTTTCACGTGCAGGGTTAATGTACATGTTGAGGATCGTGACATAGAGCTTCTTGGCGACGGTGTCGGCCTTCTCTTCGGTGATGATGTCCTTCTCGCGCACAACCGGCACGCGGTTCAGAACAACGAATTCCGTCTTCGCCGGACCATTGGCGATCACGGATGTACCGATCAGGACTTTCTCGTTGGGCTTCAGAGTCAGTTTTAAAGGCATGGCATTTCTTAGGTAGCTGGTTCGAAGGCAGTGTCGGGCGGCAATATGAACTTAAACAGCCGCTCCGTGAAGGCATGAACCTTACCTAAAATCCCCCCTTCAAGACCGAGAGCGTTAGAACAATCGCCCGCCTTCGCTAGGCTTCGGCGCGGCTTAGAAGAGTCGCAAGATCGCTTCTTCCGACTTCTGCGCGATCGAGAGCGAGATCGTGCCCAGCTGCTGGCGGGTTTGCAGCGAAAGCAGATTCGCGGACTCTTCGTTCATGTCGGCGTTGACGAGTTCGGCGGCGCCGCCCTTCAGCGTATTGATGATGCGCGTCGTGAAGTCGGCGCGGATTTGAAGCAGCGCGGAATTCGTGCCGAGCGCTTGCGCGTTCTGACGCACCGTGACGAGCGCGCTATCGATGGCGCGCAGCGCCGCGGTGATGCCGCGAATAGCGCCCGTGCCCGACTGACCCCACACGGTGGAATTGGGCAAGGAACCGGTCGCGAGGGCCGAGCGGCCCATGATGGTGTTAAAGTCGGCAATGCGCAGACCCGAAATGACGAGCTGGTTGACCGCCTGCGTTTCAGTGCGTTCGTTGAACTTCACCGTCAGCTGGTCGGCCCCCGGCGCAAAGGCCTGCGTGGAATTCTTGATGAGGTTGATACCGTTGTAGGCCGAGTCCTCAGCGAGGTTATCCACCTGGCTGCGCAGTTCGTTGAACTGGCTGGCGAGCTTGGCGCGCGTGGTGCTTTCCGGCGACGAGATCGCGGACTGCGCGAGCGCCTTCATCTGCTTGAGGATCGATTCAATCGACTCGAGGCCTTGGATACCGGCCTTGATGACGTTGATGCCGTCGGTGACTCCGTCCTTGATGGTCTGCAAGTCGGACGCGCGGCTATTCAGATTGCGCGCCTTGAAGAAGGCGAGCGCATCGTCGATCGCGCTGTTGACCTTCAGACCCGTGGCCAGACGCTCCTGCGTGCGGCCAATGAGACTGGTCGTGTTTTGCAGCGACAGCAGATTCGTCCGCGTCGCCGTCGTTAGTGTAATTTCCGAAGCCATGCTGACCTCTCCTGCTCCGCCGGCGATGCGTCAACCGGTGAGCGCTTTTCGTGCGGTTTTACGGTCAATTCTGGCCGTATACGCACTTCGTACTTCTACGCATCACCATACGGAATACGCGTAAGAGGCAAAAAAAAGGTTAACGCGAGGGGAAATGAAACCGGCGCGTGACAAAAGTTTTGCGGCGTTTGCCGAGAGCGCGGAATTGGGGTCAGACACGAAAAAACCGCTCTCGTCTGCCTAGCGGAAAGAGTCTTCGTGGTTATTCGTATCTGACCCCAATTCCGCTTCGCGCTTGCTGCAATCCGCCTTCGCTCTTACGGAGCGTCGGCGTGATAAAAGAGCGGCGAGCTTTGGCGGCCCCTCTTTCAAAAAAACGGCCGGGTCGTGAGACCCGGCCGTGAGCCGTCGTAACGAACCGCTTTGGAAGCGGACTACGAAGTACTTACTAGAACAGGCGCAAGATCGAGCCGCCTTCGCTGCTACGCAGCTTCGGCGCGCCGAGATGCGCCTGCCTTACTAGAACAGTCGCAGGATCGACTGTTCGGACTGCTGCGCGATACCCAGCGAGATGGTGCCAAGCTGTTGGCGCGTCTGTAGCGAGAGCAGGTTGGCCGATTCTTCGTTGAGGTCGGCGTTGACGAGTTCCGCGGCGCCGCCCTTCAGGGTGTTGATGATGTTGGTGGTGAAGTCGGCGCGGATTTGCAGCATCGAGGACTGCGTACCGAACTGTTGCGCGGCTTGACGCACGGTGACCAGCGCCGAGTCGATGGCGCGGATCGAACCGTTGATGGCGGTGATCGCCGCAGTGCCGGTGACGCCCCACACGTTCGTGCCGCCGCCCGTTGCCTGGGCGGAGTTGGCCATGATCGAGTTGAAGTCGGCGGTGTTCAGGCCGGAGACGATGAGCTGATTGACGCCATTCGGCTCAACACGTTCGTTGAACTTCACGGTCATCTGGTCGGCGCCCGGGTCGAAGGCGGCGGCGCCGTTCTTGAGCAGGTTGACGCCGCTGAAGCTGGAGTCTTCGGCGAGGTTGTCGACCTGGCTGCGCAATTCGTTGAACTGGCTGGCGAGCTTGGCGCGCGTGGTGCTTTCCGGCGCCGAAATCGCGGACTGCGCAAGCGCCTTCATCTGCTTGAGGACCGATTCGATCGACTCGAGGCCCTGCACGGCAGCTTTCAGCACGCTGATGCCGCCGCTGATACCGTCCTTCACGGCGGACAGATCCGAGGCGCGCGCATTCAGGTTGCGCGCTTTGAAGAACGCGAGAGCGTCGTCGATCGCGCTGTTGACCTTAAGGCCGGTCGCGAGGCGTTCCTGGGTGCGGCCGATAAGGCCGGTCGTGTTTTGCAACGACAGCAGGTTAGTGCGTGTCGCCGTCGAGAGTGTGATTTCCTGAGCCATATTTGTACCCTTTCTAGGATCAGTGACTTTCTAGAAGCCGTTTAGTCCCCAAAAAAACCGAACCGCTCGTGCAACTAGCCAAAAGCGACGCAAATCAAACGCAAGCTGCGCGTGAACATGCCGGTTCACGCTGCCGTTCTACGCACGAAGTGCAAACAAATGGTTAAGCCGAAGATGAACAGGGCGGCTTGAAGCGCCTGCGACCCGAAAAAGTTGAGCGAAGCGGGTTTTTTTAGTTAAGGAGGGGTTAATTTCCGGCGTGTGCCGGGCAGAGGCGCCACGCGGCAGCAAAAAAGGCGGTTCCCCCCAAGGAACCGCCTTTTCCGTTACCCCCACTCCATGCGCCGTCGCCGCATCCTGCGCGGCGTCAGCTTAATGCGCCACGCTAGAACAGACGCAAGATCGACTGTTCAGAGCGTTGTGCGATCGAAAGCGAGATCGTGCCGAGCTCCTGGCGCGTTTGCAGCGACAGGAGGTTAGCCGATTCCTCGTTCAGATCGGCGTTCACCAGTTCGGCCGCACCGCCGCGGAGCGTATTGATCAGATTGCTCGTGAAATCGATACGGATCTGAAGCATCGCGGAGTTGGTGCCGAATTGTTGAGCTGACTGACGGACGGTCACGAGCGCCGAATCAAGTGCACGGATCGAGTTCGTGATCGCGGTGACGGCGGCCGTTCCCGTCACGCCCCACACGTCGGTCCCCGCCCCCGTCGCCACGGCCGCCTCGGCCATAATGGCGTTGAAGTCGGTCGTGGTTAGGCCGCTGACCACGAGTTGGCTGAGGCCCGGCGGCTGAATGCGCTCGTTGAACTTCACCGTGAGCATGTCGGCGCCGCCGACAAAGGGATCGGTGGTATTCTTGAGCAGGTTATAGCCGTTGAAGTGCGCGTCTTCGGCCAAGTTGTCGATCTGGCTGCGCAGCTCATTAAATTGGCTAGCCAGTTTGGCGCGCGTGGTGCTTTCCGGCGACGAGATCGCCGACTGCGCCAGCGCTTTCATCTGCTTGATGAGCGATTCAATCGATTCCAGACCCTCCACCGCAGCTCTGATTGTGCTGATGCCGTTGGCGATTTGGTCTTTGATCGAGGAAAGATCGTTGGCGCGGCTATTGAGATTGCGCGCCTTGAAGAAGGCGAGCGCATCGTCGATAGCGCTATTGACCTTGAGCCCGGTCGCAAGACGTTCCTGCGTCCGGCCAATCAAAGCCGTTGTGTTCTGCAGCGACAATAGGTTCGCGCGTGTCGCCGATGTAAGAGTGATTTCACTCATTGGCGTCTCCTGCGAATGCGAGGAACGCTCAACCTACGCGATGAAAAATACCAGAATGTAAATGCGTAAGGGCAAGCGCCCGTCTTCTTCCCGACCGCCGGCGTCTTCGCGCACGGCCAAGGCCAGTCCGGCGGACCCCCAATAAGGGGGCCCGCCCACTGTCCGTAGTCGCGTTCGAGGAACGCCGCCGAGTCTTAGAAGAGACGCAGGATCGACTGTTCGGAGCGCTGCGCGATCGAGAGCGAGATCGTGCCCAACTGCTGGCGCGTTTGCAGCGACAGGAGGTTGGCCGATTCTTCGTTCAAGTCGGCGTTCACCAGTTCCGATGCGCCACCCTTGAGGGTGTTGATCAGGTTGGTGGTGAAGTCGGCGCGGATCTGCAGCACCGCCGAATTGGTACCGAACTGCTGCGCGGTCTGACGCACGGTGACCAGCGCGGAGTCGAGAGCGCGGATCGAGGCGGTGATCGCGGTGACGGCGGCGGCGCCGGTGACGCCCCACACGTCGGTGCCCGAACCCGTGGCGGTCGCGGCGCTGGCCACGATGTCGCCGAAGTCGGCCGAGCTGAGGCCCGACACGACGAGCTGGTTGACGGACGCGGTATCGGTACGTTCGTTGAACTTCACCGTGAGCTGGTCGGCGCCGCCGGTGAAAGCGCTGGAGCTGTTCTTGAGCAGGTTGACGCCGTTGAAGCTGGCGTCTTCAGCGAGGTTGTCCACCTGGCTGCGCAGTTCGTTGAACTGGCTGGCCAGCTTGGCGCGGGTCGTGCTTTCCGGCGAGGAAATCGCGGATTGCGCAAGCGCCTTCATCTGCTTGATGACGCTCTCGATCGACTCGAGGCCCTGCACCGCGGCCTTAATGACGCTGATACCACCGAGGATCCCGTCCTTAAGAGCGGACAAGTCGCTAGCGCGGCTGTTCAGGTTACGGGCTTTGAAGAAGGCCAGCGCGTCGTCGATGGCGCTGTTGACCTTAAGACCAGTGGCAAGACGTTCTTGCGTACGGCCGATGAGGTCGGTCGTAGACTGGAGCGACAGCAGGTTCGCGCGTGTCGCACTTGAAAGAGTAATATCACTCATAACGCGTAGCTCCTTTTCTAGGACAGTGTTGACGACATTTCTGTCGGCTCAGAGCAGGCCTCCATTCAGGAGCTACTCTGAGCACCGCAATTTATAGTGGCTCGCGGGGACGCTGTCAAACACTGCCGTAACGCAAAATTAATGAGTATTATCAAAATGTTAACGCTTAACCTCAAGTCTGGCAAGGATATTTGCCTTATTTTCAGCTTTTCGCCGCACTGATGAATGTCCAACTGGTGGGAGCCTTCCCGCCGCGCAACTCTTAGCTGTGAGACCCGCACTCCAATGAACGAGGGCTATCTCCTTCTGGCGTTCGACGATGCCCGTTACCTGGAGCTGGCGGCTAACTTCGCGCTGTCGGTGCGACGCGTGGAGCGGCGCCCCGTGAGCGTGGCCGTGAACGCCAAGGTGAAGGTGGATCCGGCGCTGGCCGCACTCTTCGACCAGGTGATCGTGGCCGGAGATGACGCCCATATGCGCGGCGCCATGAACAAGGCGCGCCTGTTCGACCTGACGCCCTACGCGCGCACTTTCTATATCGACGCGGACTGTCTCCTGTTCAGTCCCCGCATCGAATTCTTCTGGCGCAAGTTCCGTGACCGGCCCTTCGTCGTCGAAGGGCACCGCCAGAGTAAAGGCCCCGCTTTCGCCTGCTCGCTCGGCGAAAAAGATGCGGCGGCTTTGTGCGCGCTGCTCGGCGTGCGATACCTGACCGTCTTCAACGCCGGTGTGATGTATTTCGAGCGCACACCCGCTTCAAAGGCCGTTTTCGATAAAGTGCGCGAGCTGTACGAAGGCCCGCACCGCGATACGATCAGTTACCGCTATAAGCACGAAGGCGAATATGCGGACGAACCTTTTTTCGCCGCGGCGCTGGCTTTGCTCGGCATCGACCCGGAGGAGCCGCCGATCAGCGCGCGGTTACAGGTCACGACCCCGAACATCACGGAAGGCATCATGGACCTCGATACGGGCGATCTGCGTCTCGTAAAGCAGCCGGCGGGCGAGTCCGCCGCCCTGTGGTCCGGGGTGTTGTGCCATTTCTGCGGCCTTGTGCCGATGAACGACTACTTCGCGCTGGCCGACAAACTGCGCCGTGAAGCCAATCTACCGCCGATGGACCGCTCGAAGTTCATGCCGGTCGTGCTCACCGCGGCCCATCACAAAGAAAGCATGTAGGTTCCCGCATGGCGTCCGCCTCACCGATCTTTCTGGCCACGAGCCTTGTTCCCGGGCGCGACATCGCGCAGCAGACGGCCGCCGTGGCGTCCTGGGCGGCGGCGGGGTTCCATGTGCTCTCGGTGAACGGCAAGGCCGAAGCGGATGCGATCAGATCGGACTATCCCGGCGTCGATGTCATTGTGCCGCCGAGCACCGCGGAACGGTTCGCGAAAAAGCCGGTGCCGTATATCCACGATCTCCTAAAGGCTTTGCGTGCGGCCGTCGCTGGTTCGGGCCATGACCCGGCCCATTGCATCGTCGGGATCATCAACGCGGATATTCATCTACGCGACGTCGCCGGGCTGAAATCCTTCATCCAGCGCGAGGCGCAAGGCGCCCTCTTGTGTGGACCGCGCGTGGACGTTCCCGGCGCCGATCACTTCACGACCTACGCTCCGACAGGCGCCGAAGTCTATTCCATCGGCTACGACTACTTCTTTCTGCCGAGTAAATTCCTAGACGACTATACCGAGAGCCCGTTCTGCATGGGCATGCCGTTCTGGGACTACTGGTTCCCGTTGGTGACGCTTCTGCGCGGCAAGCCGATCAAGACGTTGAATTCCCCCGTGGCGCTGCACGTGAGTCATGAAACGCGCTGGGACGACACGGTCTATCTATTCTTCCACGCGCTCGTCACCTACGTCATGGAGCTCGCGCGCCAAACGCGAGGCCAGAACCCGAAAGCCGAAGGCCGGCAATTCGACTTGCTGTTCGACTTCGTGCAGCACTTTTACGGCGCTGTGTTCAAACGCGGCACCGAAGCCGACGCAAGCGGTACGGCGGATGCCGCCGGCGTCGCAATGCTGGCGGACTTCTACGACCGCTTCCAGCAGGTGGCGGTTCATCACATCAAGACGCAGGCCGCGCCGGTCACCCTCACCGAGGCGCTCACTTGAACGAAGCGGCGGAGCTTTTCAAACAAGGTCTCGCGCGGCATCAGGCCGGCGATGCGGCCGCGGCGGCGGAGCTTTATCGTCAAGGCCTCGCCCTTAATGATGCGATCCCCGACGCCTGGCATCTTCTCGGCGTCGCGCTGGTACAAACCGGCGACCTCGGCAACGCGATCGCCGCGCTCGAGAAAGCCGTCGCGCTGAAGCCCTCCTTCGCTGACGCCCACGGCAATTTGGGAACGGCGCTGCAAGCCGCGGGGCGCTTGGGCGAAGCAGAATCGCCGATGCGCAGGGCGATCGCGCTCGCGCCCGGCACCGCCGCATTTCACTTCAATCTCGGGAATCTGCTCGCGGCCACGGGGCGCTCCGCCAGCGCGGTCGGCGCCTATCGTGACGCCGTACGTCTGCAGCCGCATTATCCCGACGCGCATTCCAATCTCGGTAGCGCGTTGCGCAGCCTCGAACAATTGGACGCCGCAACCGAAGCCTTCGAGACGGCCGTGGCCCAGAATGCGGGGTTCGTGGAAGCGCGCTACAACCTCGCCAACGCGTACAGGGATCAAGGCAAACTCACCGCCGCCGAAGCCGAAATCCGCAAAGTCCTCGCGCAGCGCGGCTATGCCAGAGCCTACAATACGCTTGGTGTGATCCTATCCGACCAGGGACGTTCCGCCGAAGCGGTCGGAGCGTTCGCCGCCGCGATGAACGAGGATTCTTCCTACATGCCGGCGGCCAGCAACTGGCTGAGCGCGCAGCAGTATGTCGCCGGCGTGACGGAAGAAAGCCTCGCGCAGGCGCATACGCAATGGATAGCGCGGCACGGCGTTGCGGCGACGCCGGGCGCGCCGCGCGCCGAAATGCGAACGCCGCTCACGGTGGGCTTCGTTTCGCCTGATTTCGGGGTCCATCCCGTCGGCTTGCTCAGCGTGCGGATGTTCGAGAACCTCAACGCGCGCGACGTTCGTGCGGTTGTCTTCAGCACGCGGCCCGCGGGCCGTGAAGACGAGATCAGCGCGCGCATCCGCGCCGCCGCCGACTGGCGGCATGTCGACGGACTATCGGACGAGGCGCTGACGGCCGCCATACGCGCGGCCGGCGTGCAGATCCTGTTCGACCTGTCGGGACACACGGCGGGGCATCGTCTCGGCGTGTTCGCGCGCCGCGCCGCGCCCGTGCAAATCTCATGGCTGGGTTATGTCGGAACCACGGGCCTCGCGGCGATGGACTATGTGCTCGCCGATGCCGTGCAGGCGCCCCCAGGCACCGAAGCGCATTACGTCGAGAAGATCATCCGCCTGCCCCACGGCTATGCCTGCTTCGACCCGCCCGCGGACGCGCCCGCCGCACCTGACACGCCGGCCATGCGCAACGGCTTCGTCACGTTCGGCAGTCTCAACAATCCGGCGAAGCTGAGCGACGCCGTGATCTCGAGTTACGCGGCGATCCTCGCACGCGTGCCGCGCGCACGGCTGATGCTGAAGTTCCGGGGTCTCGAGGATCCCGGCGTGCAGAAACGACTCCGCACCGCTTTCGCCGCCGAAGGCGTCGCCGCCGAACGTCTCGTCATTTCAGGCAAAGCGCCGCGCGAAAGCTTCCTACAGACCTATGATGAGATCGACATCGCGCTCGATACCTTCCCATATTCGGGCGGCCTCACGACATGCGAAGCCCTGTGGATGGGCTGCCCGGTCGTGACGTTCGCCGGCGCGACATTCGCCGGACGCCACGCCGCGAGTTACCTCACCCATGCCGGCCTTCGTGAACTCATCGCGGCGGATCGCGGCGGCTTTGAGACTCTCGCCGCCGCGCTCGCCGGCGAGCCCGCCCGGCTTCAAGCGTACCGCAAAACCCTGCGTGAAACGGTTGCCGCGACCTTGTGCGACGGACGCCGTTTCGCGGCCGACTTCACCGCGGCGATGCAGGCGGCGCTGCGCTCACGCCTTTAGCCAGCCGGGGAGTTTGCCGGCCTGTCTCGCCCATAGGATGAACCGCGCCTCATCGATCTTGTCCGTTTCGTGGATGTCGAGGTAGCGGACCTCCTTCTGCCTGGAGGCGCCGGGCGGCGGCGGTTTCAGCGACGCACCGTTGAAGAAGGCGACTTTGACGTACTTAGTGAAGCAATGAAAACTGATCACCCAGCCGCCGCCCGCGACGCCATAAAACGGCGAATTCCATTTCACCGCCTTGCGTACGCCGGGAACGGCGCGCGTGATCAGCGCGTCGACGCGGCGCGCCACCGCTTTCTTCCAATCGGGGATCGCGGCGATATAGGCCTGCACGGGGGCGTTGCCCTCCGCTTTTGAAACTTGCGGATTACCACCGGCGAGGAGTTTCACCGCTTTTTTGCGCGCGTTTTTCTTGGTCGCACTTTTCCTGGCGGGGCCTTTTTTGGCGGCCATCTTCTTCGTGGTCTTTCTCACGGCTTTCCTGACCCGGGCCATAAGCGGCTTCCTTAGAGCGCGATTGCATCCAACAGTTTGCCGACCTGGCGCTCCCAGCTCCAGTCCTGCATGAAGGCCGCGCCGTTCGCGCCGCGGCGCGCCGCGCCCGCGCGGTCGGTATAGGCCTCTTCAAGCTTGGCGACGATTTCATCAATGGAGGATTCACCCCAGCCATCGAGATCGGGGCGGCCCATGACCTCGCCCATCGGGATCTGGAAATCGAGCGTGTAGCACGTGTCCGCGCCGACGAGATCGAGATGACCGGTGTTGCGCGACAGGATCACCGGCACGCCGCACGCCATGGCTTCCATGGCGACGAGGTTCGTTCCGCCTTCGCAGCGGCTCGGCAGAAGCGCGGCATCGACCTCGCGCAGCAGCGGCGCGGTGGCGGTATTGGCGAGCGGGCCGAGATCGACAAAAGAGTCCGCGGGCAGTCCGTTCATCGTCAGCCAGCCCGTGACATCGAGACGGCCGTCTGTCACCGGCGGCGGCCCGGCGACATGCGCCGAACGGGCCAGGCCTTGCGCGGCCTGCGGCCAGGGATTGTGCCACGCCGTGACGAGCAGCGCGTCCGGGTAGCGCGCGTGGAATTTCTTGAAGGCCGCTACGACGAGGTCCTGGCCCTTGCGGTACTCGAGCTTACCGCCGGAGAAAACTGCAAAGCGGTCAGCGAAGCGTCCCGTCCGCGCGCCAGGGGTGAAGAGGGCGGGATCCATGCCCTGGAAGCAATTGCGCACATTTGTAAATCCATGGCGCTTCAGGACATCGGCGTTCCACGTCGACCCCGTGACGATCAGGGCAAAGCGCTGCGCGGCGTCGATATTCGGTTTCGGGATGGTCGCGGATTCAAAGAACACGACGCCGATGTCGGGCATGCCGTGCAGTGCCGCGAGGACTGGGGGGAAATCCAACTTGTCGCCGAGGGCATGGAGGATCGGAAAGCCGGCCCTGACCTCGCCTTGCGACCGGGCCGCACGCCATTCGCCGTGACGGGCGAGAGGGCCCGCAAGCGCTTCGGCTTGAGGCGGTGTCAGGTTCAAGGGGGCGGCGACAAAGAATAGTTCGGGCGAAATCCCCCGATGCACCAACTGCGCCGCCAGGTTGACGCCATAGGTGCCCCAGCCGCTGGCCACCCCGACCTGCCAGCCGATGCCGATTTGCCGAGACGCCATCTTTTATGACTCTTAACGGTTATCTCACCCGCCCTGGGTACACGCTCCCCCGGCACGGGTTAAAGTGTTATTTACCGGTGATCCTGTAAGCGTGCAGGATCAACGAACTGGTGCGCTCAGCACCTTCCTGGTTTTGGGCTCCGTCTGGGGCGCAGTTTGAAGCCGGGTTTGGGTAAGGAAAACGCGATGTCCGAATTCATGATGAGCCAAGTGCAGGGTCTTCTTGCCAAGGTCAGCGATGACCTCGATAAGATGAACAGATCCGCCAACGCGACCACGGACATGCTCCTCGGGGCGATCAATGACCTCGCCGCCAATCTGTTCGCCACGCAAGCCATTCTCTGTGTCCTGCTCAAGGACCACCCGGTCGACGCCGCGAAGGTCAAGGAATGGATCGCTGGCCAGACCGGCAACGCGATGGAAGCGCCGAAGGCGCAGATGGTCGTCGACCAGCTCCTGGCCGCAGCGAAGAAGTAATCCAGGCCTACCGCCAATTTCTTCCGCGAAACTACCTGCCGTCTTTTCGACGTGCAGGGCGAAATTGCTGTGAGCCCTCCAGCCATCATCTGCCTCGAAGGCCCAAGCGCGGTTGGAAAAACCACGCTCGCCCGCGATTTGGAGCTACGCTTCGGATACCCTCGCATCGCTGAAGTAAACGAGATGTTCGCAGGCGTGACGCGTAGCGGCCCGCGTTGGTACTTCGACAGACAAGTGGAACGCCACCGTTTGGCCAAAGCAGCCATTCAACGAGGTCATTCAGCGGTTCTGGACGGCGACCCGTTTCAACCGCTCTGGTACAATTGGATTTATCCAGAGTTTGGTCCCGTAACAGACGCCGTGCACTATTATTCAACAGCAATCGCCCGCGGCCAGATCGCCTTTCCAGACCGCTACGTTCTGCTAAGCGCCTCTGACGCAGCCCTACGCGTGCGCAAGGATGGAGACCGCACACGCGAGCGGCGAAATTTTGAGCGCCATCTTAAAATGATCGACGCGCAGCGGCGTTTTTTCACCGCGCTTCGCGACAGAGCGGGCGTGCCAGTTCATTTTGTCGACCACGGCGACACCAGGACAACCGCAAACCGCATCGCCGCTCTCACGTCCGCCGCAAACCACAACAGCGCGTCAGCCTTTCAGGCTATCGTGAATTGGCTGGCGGCGGAGCCGCCCATGGTCCTGACATGATCGCGGCGCTTTATCGCGCGCTCACCACTTTGGCCGGCCCGCCTTTGCTTAGCTGGCTGAACTACCGTGCCGGACGCGGCAAGGAGGTCGCCGCGCGCCTTCAAGAACGGCGCGGCATCGCCTCTCAGGAGCGCCCGATCGGCAAGCTCGCGTGGTTTCACGGCGCGAGCGTCGGCGAGGCTTTGTCGCTGCTGCCGATCATCGCCGGCGTGCGCGCCCAGGGCTGGCAGGTGCTGGTGACCACAGGCACCGTGACATCGGCCGCGTTGATGGCCGAGCGTCTACCCGCCGGATGCATCCATCAGTTCGTGCCGCTGGACCGTCTGGCCTGGGTGCGCGCGTTCCTCGCGCACTGGGAGCCCAACCTCGTCATCTGGAGCGAGTCCGAGCTCTGGCCCAATATGCTCACGGAAATCGGCGAGAAAGAGATCCCCGCCGTGCTTTTGAACGCACGGCTCTCGGACAACGCCTTCCGCGGGTGGCGGCGCTGGCCCGGGTTCGCCAAGAGCCTGCTCGGGGCGTTCGACCTCGTGCTGGCGCAATCGGCCGCCGACGCAGAACGTTTCCACTCCCTGGGGGCCTACGACGTGCGCGCGCTGGGTAACGTCAAGCTCGCCGCGGCGCCGCTACCCGCCGACGTCACGGGCCTTGCCGCGCTGAAGGCCGATATCGGTCAGCGGCCCGTGTGGCTGGCCGCGAGCATCCATCCCGGCGAGGACGCGATCGTGGCGCGTGTGCACCAATCGCTGAAGGACCGCATGCCCGACCTGCTGACCCTCATCGTCCCGCGTCACGCGGACAAAGGGCGCATGATGGCTGGCGCAATGCTGGGCGTGCGCACGGCGCTACGCTCGGAAACCACGGCGGTCGGCGCAGATGTGGATGTCTATATCGCCGACACCATGGGCGAACTTGGGCTGTTCTTCCGGGCGGCGGATCTTGTGTTCATGGGCAAATCGCTTTCGGTCGGCGGCGGACAGAACCCGGCCGAACCCGCGCTGCTCGGCTGCGCGCTGATCCTGGGCCCGGATATGAGCAACTTCCGTGAAATAACCGACGAGCTGACCGGCGCCGGCGCCGCCGTGCAGGTGAGCGGTGAAGCCGAGCTGGCGCAAACCATCGCCCGTCTTCTTGGCGACCGAGGCGCACGCGAAAAGATGGGCGCGGCGGGCCGCGCGGTCATGGCGCTGCACGCCAATGCCGTTAAAGAGACGATGAACGCGCTGGGGCCCTATCTCACCGGCCCTAAAATCCGTTAGATTCCCCGCCACATGGATCAAGAGTCGGAACGCAAATTAAGGGAACTGCGCCTGAACCTGGCAGAAATCTGCCTGGAAGGCCGCGTCGAGCGCATCGGGCAGCTGTGCCGAAGCCCAGCCGGCGACGCGATCATGACCATGATCAATTCCGGCGTGCGGCACCTGGCCATGACCAAGGGCGATCAGGCGGTCGCGGAACGATGCCACCGCATTCTCTCCGTCGAGCATGACGTCTCGCGCAAGGTTAGCGCCTATCTCGCGCTATCGCTGTTCACGCCGCCGCAAAGCATCGAGCGCGCCTTCGATATCGTCGACGTGCCGACGCCGCTCCTGTGTACCGTTGTCAAAGTGCTGCTGGCGGTCCCGATGTTCTTCACCCGCGAAGGTGCGCGCCGCCGCGCGCTGGCCCATGTAGAGGCCACGGTCGCCGAGATTCATAAAGCGGTGATGGTCATCGACGAGCTTGAGTTCCGCCGCGAAGTCCTATCCGGCTTCATGGATGGTTACGTGATCTCGTCGATCTACGGTGAAGACGTGCCGCTGCGTACACTTGCGCAAAGGCGCGGCGATCTGATCCGCAAGTATCTCGAGATCCATAATCTCGCCCATGACATCGTCCCGCCGCCGCATCCGGACAACCAGACGACGGTGCGCGTGGGGATCTTGTGTCCGGGCACGATCAGTGAAGTCGCCGCCATGCGCGGACACCTCGCGGGGCTCGACCGCAGCCTATTCCAAGTCACGGCTTACGTGCCCGATGAAGCGGCCACGTCGGTGAGCGCGGGCTTCGAGGATGTCGCCGATGACTTTGTGGCTTTGCCGGTCTCCGATATCACCGCCTGCGCTCAAATCTTGGCGCAGGAGGAGCTGGACGTTCTGATCGCAGGCGCCAATATCACCAATACCTGCAAGTTTCCGTGGACTCTTCTCATGGCGCAGCGCCTCGCGCGCTTACAGGTCGCCATGCATTGCAGCAGCCTGACGACGGGACTCGCAACCGTGGACATGTTCATCAACGGCGCGCTGAATGAACCGGAGGATGCCGAGGAGGATTATACCGAGGAACTCGCCCTCGTTCCCGGATCGTCCAATCACTACATCTTCGCGAGCAAGGCGCAGATCGCGCCCGAGGAACTGACCCGGGAGCGCATTGGCGTGCCCGATGCGGCGCTGCTGCTGGCCACCGGCGCGAACTACTTCAAGATCGGCCCCGAACTGTTGACCACATGGGCGCGGATCCTGGAAGCGGTGCCGAACGCGCATCTGGTGATGTATCCGTTCAATCCCAACTGGACGACGCACTACCCGCACAAGGACGGCTTCCTGCGTTTCGTGCAGGAGCGTTTCGCCGAACGCGGCGTCGGCGTCGATCGCCTGCACGTCCTCGAATCCCAGCCGAGCCGCGCCCCGTTGCTGGGCGTCCTAAAGCTCGCCGACCTCTACCTCGACAGCTTCCCCTACTCGGGCGCGGTCTCGCTACTCGATCCCTTAAGCGTAGGGTGCCCGCCGGTGGTGCGCGAAGGCCATACCGCCCGTTGCCGGCAAAGCGCCGCGCTCCTCAAGGAAATCGGCCTCGACGTGCTGGTGACGCGTTCGATGGAAGATTATGTGACCGTTGTCAAACGCCTGCTCACCGACCATAGCTTGCGGCGCGAAATGGCCGACGCGGTCCGGGACGCCACCCGTTCGGCGCAGCTGGGCACGAAGGGCATCGGCGCCGCCGTCGGCGACGCGTTGCTGGCCGGATTGCGGAAAAAGCTGAAAGCCGACGCCGTCTAGCGGTCCGGCACGGCACTCTCACTCACCGCCTCGCGCGCCAGCGTCGCGATGTCCGTCGCCCGCTTCATGATCATCAGGAGAAGAAAAAGCACCGTCACGCACATCAAGAACGCCTGCCAGGACTTCAAGCGGAACTGATCATAAGCAATATACGCCATCACAAAGAACCCGGCGAAGGCCACCGCGATCACGACATATGCGACCTGCCCGGCTGTGCTCACGGCTTTTGATGCGCCTGCAGCGCGTCTTCAAGGCGCGCGATATAATTATTGCGGATCGCGTTGGCGACGCGCAGGTCCTGGATCCGCCGTTCTTCGCCCACATAAAGACGCGCGAGCGTCAGGAGCGTTTGCGCGAATGCCGGCTCGCGCACCGCGATGAGATTGGTGCGGTCCCATTCGAGGGCCGGGAACGACGCGAGCGTGCCGAGGTTCGACAGGGCGCGGTATCCGAAACTGTTATCGTCGCGCCAGATCGCCACCAGCGGGATGTAACCGAGGCCCGCCATCGACTGCGCGAGCGCGCTGGCGTCCGAGATGTCATAGAAGGCGCAATTGAATTTCGCGACCGCCGGTTGCCAGCGCCGCAGATGCGCGGCGGTATCGGGCGGCAGGAATTTGGCTTCGCATGAGAGCAGTGTGCAGCCCGCGATAGAGGCTTCGGCCGTCGTGGCGGCGGGGACTTCGGCGAGGTCGATTTTCGCGTCGGAGCGAAAACCGGGCGTGGCGATCACCTGCCAGCCGGCGGTTGCGTACTGTTGCATCTGCGCCGTCGATCCGGCGGAGAAAAAGACCGCCGTCGGAATCGCGTTGCGGTCCTGCCGCCGCAGATCCTCGGCGAAGATGATCGGAATGTCGTCGCTCATAGCCCCAACTAAGCTGACGCCCGGACGTCTGGATCCCGAGCCTATAGGCCCAGGATGACAGCAGAGCACCGATGCGCAAAGCGCTTAGTAGGGGCGCCGTTCAGTGAGCTTGGCGGCAACCGTCACGACTTTGCCGTGACGCAGGACCATGATCGTCACGTCGTGCCCAATGCGCTCGGCCGAAAGCAGGCGGTGCAGGTGGTCGACCCCTGTGATGGCCTGTCCGTCCAGGGTCAGGAGCAGGTCGCCCGACATAAGACCCGCTTTATCCGCGGGGCCGCCCGTTTCCACCTTGAAGATACGCGCGGCGGTTTCGGGACCGCGTTCGAGCGCCCGTACGATCCGGCGCGGGATGCCGGTCGTCTGGGCCGCGACGCCGAGGTGTGAGCGGCGCACCGCGCCGTGGCGCAGGATTTGCGTGACGGTAAAGAGCGCCGTGTTGGCCGAGACGGAAAAGCACAGGCCTTGCGCGCCTATGATCGTCGCGGTGTTCACACCGATGACATTGCCCTTGCTGTCGACAAGCGGGCCGCCGGAATTGCCGGGGTTGAGCGCGGCGTCGGTCTGCAGCACGTCATCGATCTGACGTCCCGCCAAACCATTGTAGCCTTGGGCGCGCAAGGAACGCCCCAGCGCGCTGATGACCCCGGCGGTGACTGTGCATTCGAAGCCGAGCGGATTGCCGACCGCGATGGCAAGCTGACCGACCTTCAGCGCGGAAGAGTCCGCGAAATTCAGCGACGGGACATGACTGCCGTGCACCTGAATCACAGCCAGGTCGGTGTCGGGATCGTCGCCGACGAGATAGGCGGGGAATTCGCTGCCGTCCGGGAACGTCGCGCGGATCGCCGGCGCGCCGCCGCCGTCCTGATGCACGACGTGACTGTTGGTGACCATATAGCCGTCGGGCGTGAACAGGAAACCCGAGCCGGAACCTTCGGACTCTTTTCCCTGACGCTTTCCGCGCACCCGCAAATGCGCCACGGACGGCGCGACATGATCGACGGCATTGATGACGCTCTGGCTGTAAGCGTCGAACAAAGGCGCGTCCGGATTTGCAACATCGAGGGGCATGATGAGCCCCATGTAGGAACGGCTAAGGCGCTGCGCCAGGGGTTGCCGCGGCGGTCCATTTTCCCAGCTCGGCCGCCATCAATTTCACGGGGGTATGCCAATCCCGCCCCCGGCGCTGGCGGAACAGGCGCATCGTCGGATACCAGGGGCTGTCGCTACGGGCCGAGAGCCACCGCCAGTCGTTGGCTTCGGCGATCAGGGTCCAGACCGGCTTACCCAATGCGCCGGCGAGATGGGCGACCGCGGTATCGACACAGATCACGAGATCGAGGGCCGACACCGCTGACGCGGTCGCGCCAAAGTCGCGCAGCTGCGGCGCGAGATCGATCATACGCGCGGCGAATGGCGAGGACTCGCGCTCGGCCGCTACATCGCCGACCTGCAAGCTGAACCAGGACACTCCGGGCACCGCGAGCAACGGGGTGAGCACTTCAAGCGGCACGGAGCGTTTGTCGTCCGCTTCGTGCTTAGGATTGCCGCGCCAGACGAGGCCTACTTTCAACTCGCCCGAGAGCACAAACGGCGGCGCATCCGCCGGCACCTTGAGATACGGGATGTCGACGGGGATTGTCTCAAGCCGCGTCTCAAGGAGGTGCGGCAGGCTCATGAGCGGGAGATAACAGTCAGCCTCCGGCACAGGCGTGCCGGCGGTCACGGCCTTCGCCACACCGGGCGCGGTGGCCATGAGCTTTTCAAGACCGGGATGGCACTCCATCACCACGCAGGCGCCGCGCGCGGCGGCCCCGGCGGCGAACCGCACGAAGTGAATAGCGTCCCCCATCCCCTGTTCAAGTGTGAGCAACAGAGTCTGTTTGCTCAGGACCTCGCCGCGCCAGCGGGGAATCTGGAGCTTACGTTCCTCGCGGCCCGGGCGACGGAACCGTGATTCATATGCGGCGAAACCTTTTGCAAGATCGCCCGAGACCAGGAGCGCGTTGGCAAGATTCCAGTGAGCCTCGGCGCTTTCCGGCGCGAGGGCAACGGCGCGCTCAAGGCAGGCGACCGCCTCTTTCACGTAACCCCACGTGCGATAGATCATGGCGAGATTGATGAAGGCGCGGGGCGCTTTGGGATCGATCATCGCGCCGGCGTGAAACCAGCGCTCGGCGCTCACGAGATCGCCGTGCTTGAAGGCCGCGACCCCGGCGTTGAAAAAGGTATTGGGATCATGGGCGCCGCCCGCCACGAGCCTCTGGTAGGCGCGCTGCGCACGCGCGAAGTCTTTCTCCTGCTGATAGATAAGCGCAATATCGTAGACAGCGGGCGGATAATTGACGTTGATTCGCAGCGCCGCTTCAAGCGCAAGGCGGAAGCCCTTGGCATCGCCCATCAAGCGCAGCGCCGTCGCTATCCCGTAGCATAGGCCGGCATCGAGAGTGGAGGCGGCGCTGGCCCGCTGAAACAGCGCGAGCGCGAAGGCGGGGTCGCCCGCGTTGAGCTCGAGCTCGGCCAGCCGCTTCAAGGCGGACACCTCATCCGGGTGGAGACGCAGGATGCCCGCGTAAAGCGCCTTCGCCTTATCGACGGCGCCACGGTCAAATGCCGCAGCCGCGTCCTCCAGGAGGCCGCCAATGATCTCGCGCTCTTTGCCTGACTGGGGCATGATCCGCGATATCATTCGAGTAAGAGATGACGCAAGACCTCGTTAGCGCCCCCGTCTCCTCTCTTTTAGAGGAGGCCATCTACCTGCATAGCGCCGGATCTACTGAACAGGCCCGCGCCATATATAAGAGTGTGCTGGCCCGGGCTCCGCGCGAGGCCGCCGCGTTGCACGGCATGGCGCTGATCGCCGTGGATGAGGGCGTGCCGGACAAGGCCTTGCCGTTCCTGGGCGCCTGCCTGCAAATCGCCCCCGAAAACGCGGTTTATCGCACCAGCCTGGGCCTCGCCCTTGCAAAGCTGGGCAAAGTTCACGAAGCCGCCGCCCAGTTCGTCGACGCCGCCAACCGGGCGCCGCACCTTGCCGAACCGCGCATCTACCTCGCCCGTGCGCTCGCGCGCCTCAACCGGCGCGCTGAAGGCCTGAAGATCTTGGCCGAAGCCGCGCAAATGTTTCCCGAGCGCGCGGATGTTTGGATCGCCAAGGGTCAGGAAGAGCGCGCGCATCAGCAACCGGGGGAAGCCGAGCACAGTCTGCGGCGGGCGCTGGCGCTTCGGCCCGGCGACGCCAATGTGCTCAACGACCTGGGCGTGGTGATCCGCGCCCAGGGCCGCACCGCCGACGCCGTCGAAATCTACCGCGAGGCGCTGAAGATCGCGCCGCACGATCCGCTCACGCACGGCAACCTGGGCAATGCGCTGACCGAGCTGAAGGAAACAGACGCCGCGGAGGAACATCTGCGGCAGGCCGTGGCGCTGGCGCCGGGTTCCGTGGAACACCGCTGCAATCTCGCGGTTTTCCTGACACGCGAGGATCGCCCGCACGAGGCCGTCATCCTTTTCCGCGACGTGCTGATGCGCACACCAGGAAACGCGGATGCATGGACAAACCTTGGCGTCGCGCAGCTCGACATGGGAGATATCGCGGATGCGGAAGCTTCGATCCGCAAGGCGATCGCGATCGCGCCGCAGAATGCCGAAGCGCACTATAATCTCGCCTGGGTCCTTCTGCTGACCGGCCAATGGCGTGAAGGCTGGCGCGAATATGAGTGGCGCTGGCGCATGCGGCACTTCAGCTCGAAGCGGCGCAGCTTCGCGGCGCCCTTATGGGACGGCGCGAATATCGAAGGCACGCTTCTGCTCCATGCCGAACAAGGCCTCGGCGATGCCATTCAATTCGTGCGCTACGCGGTGGACGCAAGAGCAAGATGCGGCCGTCTCGTCCTGGAATGTCCGAAAGCCCTCGTGCGCCTGTTCAAGACTGTGGCCGCGATCGATGAGGTGATCGCGGCGGGCGACACCTTACCGCACTGTGACGCGCACGCCCCACTGATGAGCCTTCCGCATATCTTCGGGACCACGCCCGAAACCACGCCGCGCGGGGTTCCTTACCTGAGCGCAACGGGCGACCTCACGCTCCCCAGCACCGCGCGCCGGCGCATTGGGCTGGTGTGGGCCGGTTCCCCGGACAACAAGATCGACAAACGCCGCACCCTGCCGGCCGCGTCGTTCGCGCCCCTAATGGAAGAGACGGCGGCGGACTTCGTCAGCCTTCAGGTCGGTCCGAAGGCAGAGGAGGCCGCGGCCTTACCTCAAGACAAGCTGGTCTTCGCGTGTGAGGGCAAGGTCGGCGACTTCGCCGATACGGCGGCGGTGATCGCCCAACTCGACCTTGTGATCGGGGTCGATACCGCAGCGATTCACCTGGCGGGCGCCTTGAACGTGCCGGTTTGGGTTCTGATCCCAAAGATGCCGGACTACCGGTGGCTGCTGGGTCGGGACGATACACCTTGGTACCCCGCCATGCGCTTGTTCCGGCAGGAGGAATCGGGCGCGTGGGAAGACGTGATGTGGCGTGTACGGACCGCGTTAACCCTTCTTCAATCTTCCTCCTAAAAGGTCCAAATTTGGAAAAGACCCTCCGCCGTGTTACCACTGGCGGCAGGTGAGCTTTGCCGCGAGGACACCCCCAGGACCGAAAAATCCTGGTGTAAGGGACGAACCCGAGGAGCGAAATGGTCGGCCTACTTTCCAGCCTTCCTATCAGTGTGACCGGATCCGGCTTGCTTGGAACCGCCGGCTCGGCTGGCGCGTCCGTGCTGGGCGCATTCAACTCGGATGGCACCAGCGCCCTCCTCGGCAATATCGGTTCGACCACCAGCTCGCTCATCAATCAGATCAAAGCGAATGCAAACGCGCGCCTGACCGAACAGCAGCAGGCCATCCAGGACGCCGCGACCCAGAAACGCGATGCGATCGAAGTCCAGAACGAACGCTGGATCGCGGTGAAGGCGCAGGTCAATAACGCCGAAATCGCGGTCGATAACGGCAAAGAGAGCATCGCGAAGATCAATCAGACATTGCTGCTGATGCGCGGCAGCGTCGGCGGGACGACCGAGGATCTCAAGTTCTATAAGGACCTGTATGACAGCCAGGTCTCGCAGATCAACAATGAGGCGGACAGCGGCGGCGCCGGTTTCAACCTGATCGGCAACATCAACCGTACGGACGGCACGCCCAACAAGATCGAATACCGCAACGATTTGGGCATCGGCACGACGCAATTGACCGGCACATATGCCGGCAGCGATTTTAGGATCGAGGCCAACGATGGCACCGTGTGGGTGCCGGATTTGGGCTCGGACCTCATTGAAGCCTACTCAGGCCTCGGCGGAACGGCTCAGAAATACACCACCGTCGAAGGCATCCAGATCCGCAAGGCGACCTCGACCCGCAACGGCATGGAACTGGTGAGCTACGACGCGACCACGAAGGCGATCACCGTGAAGATTTCCGTCGTGCCGCACGAGGCCCCGATCACCGTGACCGGGACCTTGAAGCGTACCGGCACCGGGATCATGCAATCCTGGTTCTACAACAACTTCGCGACCCAGGCCGACCGCACCCGCGCCCTCAAGGATATCTCCACCGCGGAAGTCAGCATGACCAGCGCGAGCGCAGAGCTTGAGCGCTCGGCCGTCCAGACCAAGATCGACCAGCGCCGCGTTGATAACGCCCTCGACGAATTGACGAAGCAGTCCGGCGAAGCCCAGTTCGAGCAGATGTCGCAGATGCAGGAAGCCCAGGTGAAGGCCGCCCAGCAGTACCAGGCGATGCTGACCAACCTGCAGAACCTGTCGTCGCAACAGCAGAACTATCTGAACGCCTTCGCGGGCTTCATCGACAGCCCCTTCACCCAGGCCAGCCTCAGCCTGCTCGCCTAGGACGACGCGGCAAAAACTGCCGCCTGGGGCCCGGAATCTTTTGCCCCGGAGAACGCCCCGGAGCTGCCCGGCCCCGCCGGTTCCAAATAATTACCTGTCATATCAATAAGTTACATCAAGCCCGAGACTTGGCCCGGCCCTTGCAGTGTTTGGCCCGGGAACGTGTATGTGGACACCCGAATCATGTCCACCACGGCCCCAGGTAACAGACGGAGCGATGTGATGGACATTCAGAGCATCTATAGCGGCGCCAAAACGAACCCCGCGGCGACCTCTTCGCAAGACGAGGACAACGCCCCAGCGTCGGGTTTTGCCGCGCTTCTGGATATGGTCGGCTCGCAATTCAAAGGGGCGTTCGGCCTCGGCGCGATGGATCCGGCCGTCCTCAAAAAGGACGTGGACGCCGAAGCGGTGCGCGCGCCGGAACCGCGTGAAGCCAAACAACGCCCCGAACGCTCGGACGACAAAGACGCCAAAGCCAAGCCGGCGAAAGACGACGCCGATGAGGGCGACGATCAGACGGAAGAAACCGCCGCCGCCGAGGATAAGAATTCCGATGCCGCCGATGCCGGCGCCGAAGCGCAAACCGACGCGCAGCAGGCCGTGCAGGCCGAAGTTGCCGCCGCGGTCGATCCGACCCTGGTCGCGCAGGCCGCCGCCGTGACCACGGTGACCGTGACGGAAACCGTGGCCGCCGCCACCACCGAGACCGTCGTCGCTGAAACGGAAGTCGCCGCGACCGCTGTCGTGGCCGCTGAAACCGAAGCGCAGACCGCCGAGACCGTCGTCGATCCGAAGGCTGTGCAGCAGACCGAAGTGAAGGCCGCCGAGAAGGTCGTCGCTCCTGAAGCCGCGGTGAAAGAGGTCGCGCGCGCACAGCAGACGACCAGCGCCTCCACCGCCGCCCAGGACACCCAGAACACCGAAACGGCTCAGGTTGAAACCGAAACCGCCGCCGTCGAAACCAAGAGCACCGCTAAGGACGCGGCCGCGCGTACCGATACCGTGCGTTCCGCCGCCGCGCAGGACCAGGCGAGCAATCTCGCCCGCCTGCTCGGCACCGAAAACCGCGTTCAGGTGCAGGTGCACGTGAACGCCGCGCACGCCGCCAAGCAGTCGATGCCGGATGTTTCCATCTACAACATCTATTCCGGCTATAGCGCCGCGGATGCCATTTCCCTGGCGAATGGTCAGTTCGGCCAAGCCGACGAGACCAATGCGTTGACGCAGTCGGCCCCGGCCGCGCGCACTGAAGGCGCCGCGCAGGCGGCCGTCGTCGCCCAGGCCGCGCAGCCGGTCAGCGGCACGAATTCCAACGGCCAGACGAACGCGCCCGCGCGCGCTGAAGGCGCGCCGATGGCGATCCAGGCCAGCGCATCCGCGAACGGCGCGTCGAACGCCAACATGGGCTTTAGCGCCTTCACGCAAAGCGGCCAGTCGTCGGCGCAGACGACGCAGCAGGCCGCGCATGCGAACCCGACCGACCGCCCGGCCGCGACCGCACAGCAGGTCATCGACCAGATCAAGGTGAACATCACCAAGGCCGCCAAGGCGGGCCTCGACCGCGTCACCATCAATCTCAAGCCGGTGGAACTCGGCCGCATCGAGATCAAGCTGGAGATGAGCGAAGACCACAAGGTGCGCGTCACCGTGACCGCCGACAACAAGGACACGCTGAACCTCCTTCAGACCGACAGCCGCACCTTGGAGCGCACGTTGAACGACGCGGGTCTGCGCACCGACGCGAACAACCTCTCCTTCAACCTGCGCAGCGAAACCGATGCGGGCGCGGCCGACGGCCAGCGCGGCAACGGCGGCAACAAGAACAGCGGCAACGCGCACGCCGAGACGGCGAACGACAACGCCGAACAGAATTTCGACTACGCGGCGGCGGCCTTTGCCCGCGGCGGCGTGGACACGTTCGCTTAAGCGAAAAGCAGAAAGAACCGGACCCCGGCCATGGCAGTTTCAGGCATCACCACTCCGCAGGAAGCAGCGCAAAACGTTGCCACCTCGAAGAACAAACTGGCGAAGGACCTGAACTCGTTCCTCACGCTGCTGACATCGCAGCTGAAGAACCAGGATCCGCTGTCGCCGATGGACAGCTCGGAATTCACCAACCAGCTCGTCGAATTCGCGCAGGTCGAACAGCAGATCGGCATGAACGACAATCTGACGAGCCTGATCGGCCTGACGAACCAGAGCATCATCTCGAGCGCCGTGAATTACATCGGCACCACCATTGAAGGCGAAAGCGGCCAAGTGGCGATGCAGGACGGCAAGTTGAAGGCCGCCTACGGTCTGAACGCCGAAGCCAAGCAGGTGACCGTCGTCGTGCGTAACGAAGCCGGCGATATCGTCTACTCGCGCCCGATCGACTCGGCCGAAGGGCGCGCGCAGGGTGTTCACTCGTTCGAATGGGACGGCAAGGACGCCAACGGCAATCAGCTCAAGGACGGTTCGTACACCATCTCGGTCACGGCGCAGGGCGCCGACGACAAGCCGGTGGAAAACTACGTCACGGCGTTCGGACGCGTGACGGGCGTAACGCAGATCAACGGCCAGACAATTCTTCTGACCGGAAAAGTCGGCATCCCGATGGACAAGATCCTGTCCGTCACGGCGCCGCAAACGAGCGCAAACTAGGTGTTTTATCAGCGCATTTCAGGGTGCGCTTAGGAAGAAATTAACCCGGCCGGGTCAAGTTCGCGAACTGAGGGAAACTCACGAGCGACGGCCAAGAAACGGTCAACTAAGGAGACGAAAGATGTCGCTGTTCGGTGCATTGTTTTCGGGCGTATCGGGATTGCAGTCGCAGTCCTCCGCCATGGGCGCCATCGCTGACAACGTGACCAACGTCAACACGATTGGTTACAAGGGCACGAACGTCAACTTCAAGACGCTCGTCACGGCGCAGGTCTCCTTGACCCAATACTCGCCGGGTGGTGTGCAGTCGAGCCCGCGCCAGAACGTGGACATCCAAGGCCTGCTGCAAGCGACCACGTCTTCGACCGACGTCGGCATCTCGGGCGCCGGCTTCTTCGTCACGAGCGCCTCGGCCAACGCCGGCGCCAACGACCTCTTCACCTACACCCGCGCCGGCTCCTTCAAGGTCGACAACGAAGGCTTCCTGCAGAACGTCGGCGGCGGTTATCTCCAAGGCTGGCCGCTCAGCTTCGACGACGGCACCGCCTCGGCCAAGACCGTCACGGTCGGCAGCAACACGTTCATGAAGGCCTACATCCGTGAAAACGGCGACAAGGTCATCATCAACGACAACATCATCGACCCGAACAACCTGCGCCCGATGAACCTGCAGACCATCGGCGGCACGGCTTCGCCGACAACCACCTTGTCGGTGGGCGCGAACTTGCCGGCGGGCGCGCTGATCAACGCGCAGGAGCGCGTGAACGCCCTGATCTTCGACAGCTTGGGCAATCCGCACAACATCAGCTACAATTTCGCCAAGACGGCAGCCAACAAGTGGCAGGCGACCATCGAACAGCCGGCGGAATCGGCTGTCGTGACCCAGAAGACGCAGAACGGCGAAGTTTATTTCGCCGCCGGGCGCATGGACTTCAACGATCAGGCGCAGCTTCCGCTGCAGGGCACGATGACGTTCAACGTCAACAATACGCCTTTCAACATCACCCTTTCGCCGACCGGCGTTGACGACGGCCTCACCACGGTCGCGACCGGTTCGCGTACGGTCAGCCAGGTTCTCGACGAACTGGCCGACGTGATCAACGCGAACATGGAAACCGCCTACGGCACCACGGCGCCGACACCGCCAGGAAACTGGGCGCGCCGCATCTCGGGCGAAAACGGCATTACCTTTGACCAGGCGTCCACCGTGGCGATGACCTTCGGTTACGACTCGGCCACGCCCGATCCGGTCGTTGACGCCGCAGGCAAGACGATTCTGTTCCAAAACGATCCGAACGGCTACACCGTGCCGGCGCTCGACAACGGCGAAGCCGAAACCGGCGTGGCGGGCGACATTGCTTACGCCTGGTACGACCTGCTCGGCTCCAACGGCGCCACCGGAACGGCGCAGCGCGGCGTGGCGGGCATCGAATTCGCCGGGAACGGTACGCCGGCCGAATTCTACGGCCGCGATCCGTCGGAAGCTCCCTCGCCGAAGTTCACCATTGAACTCGTGTGGGCCAACGGCGCGGAAAACATGGAATCCGGCAACCCAGACAGCCCTGCAATCGAAACCTTCTTCGGCAACTACAATACGCCGGACGGCATCACTCAGCTCTCGGGCGACTTCCAGCTCAACTACCTCCAGCAGAACGGCGCGAAGTTCGGTAACTTCGCCGGCGTCTCGATTGGCAGCGACGGTATCGTCACCGCCCTGTTCGACAACGGTGTGACGCGCCCCGTGTTCATGATCCCGCTGGCGAGCTTCACGAACCCGAACGGTCTGCAGTCGCTGTCGGGCAACGTGTGGATCGCGACCGACTTCTCCGGTAACCCGACCTTGCGTGAAGCGGGTTCGGCCGGCGCCGGTCTTATCAACGCGGCGACACTTGAAGCCTCGACGGTCGACCTCGGTACCGAGTTCACGCGCATGATCACGACCCAGCGCGCCTACTCCTCGGCCGCTAAAATCATCACAACCGCCGACGACATGCTGAGCGAACTGCTCAACATCAAGCGGTAGCCCAAGTTCGTAGTTTAGCGGCCACCATCACCCATGGACCGCTGAAAGCGAAAGGCCCGGCACCTTGTGTGCCGGGCTTTTTTCTCGTCCGGCACACGCTCCTTTTTCGTCCGCGGTTGGTGCCGGGCTTTTATTGCCATTTCGTGCGCTGGTTGCGCGCGCGAACCGTGTTCCTGGAACCTTGCACACGGATGGGCCGTTGCACCTTTCGAAGAAGACCCCGAAAGGAGGCTCAGATGGTTCGGCTTGTCTATTTCCCAATTATTTTCGCCGCGATGAGTCTTGCCGTCGCCGCCTATGCGCAGGACCGCGTGTCCGACGCGCCATCCGACAGCGAGATCAGCCTCTCGGGCAAGGTCGCAGCTATTGAGCAGGATTCCTTCACCCTCGACTACGGCGCGGGGCGGGTTTCCATCGACCTCGCAGACGGGCTCGACTGGTTTCCGCCGGGCACGCCGGGCCTGACCATCGGCGAGCCGGTGACCGTCAACGGCCGCATCGATGACACGACCTTTACGAGCCGCGAGATCGAAGCCACGTCTATTTATCGCCCCTCAACACAGACGTATCTATATTCCGACGCCAGCAACGCGCGTTACTTCCCGCCCATGGAGCCGCCGCGCCCGGCCGACACCAGCTGGGTGAATCTTTCGGGCACCGTGAAAGGCGTGACGGGCCGCGACTTCGTGCTCGACACGGGCGTGCGCGAATTCCACATCACCACCGGCGCCATGCGCAATGATCCCGTGGCCGTCGGTAAACTTCGCCCCGGAAGCCGCGTCACCGTGTCCGGCTTGGTAAACGGCGACGATATCTTTGATCATCCCGAAATCGACGCGACGAACGTAGTCGTCCTCTCGCAGCCGACAAAGCGCGTCGTCATCCGCCGCGAGTAAGCAAGGAAAAGAGCGCTCCTATGAAACCCATGATGATTGTCGGCATCCTCCTGATCATTGGCGGCGTCGCCGCTCTGATATTTGGCGGCATCACCTACACCAAGCACGAAACAGTGCTCGACGTCGGTCCGATCGAGCTCGAAGCAAAGAACAAGGAGAGCATCCCGATCCCGCAGATCGCGGCGATCCTCGCCGCCATCGCGGGGGTTGGGCTCGTGGTCGCGGGTTCCCGTCGCGCGTAACGCTGGGATATAAAAAATGTCGGCCCTTACCGACGCGCAACAAAGTCTAAATACATTCCCACGTTGTTGGGATCCGCAACGCGGGACCTATATTGAGTTTAGAGATCGGTCGAGAGCCTGAATAACAGCACGCAGGCTATCGGCTAAAGAAGCCGGGACGGGCGACAAAACCTGTCCCGGCTTTTTATTTTGAGGCGCTGCCCTTCGTGACGAAGCCGTCTTTCGGGTCATACATCAAATCGACATCAGAATAGAAAGTGGCGTCGTCGGCATGGCGTGAACCGATCTCGAGATAGACGGCGGGCCCTTCGCCGCGGTTCACGAAATGATGGCCGTTCGCATTAGCTTTTGGAAAACCAACGGCCATGCCCGGGCGAACAACTTGCTCGCCCTCGTCGGTGATGAGCACGAGCTCGCCCTTCATGACGTAAACGAACTCATCTTCGTGACTATGCCAATGACGCAGGGAGGAAGCTTGACCTGCGGGGAGTTCGACGATGTTCACACCGAAATCCGCAAGCCCGAAGGCCGAGCTGAGCTGCCACTTCTTGCGGCCTGTCGCGATGGCTTCCCACGGTGAAGGATACCCCGGCGGCACTTGCCCGAGATGCGGTGTCAGGCCGGTCACCGTGACCGCGCTGAGCTTGGACGGCTTTGGCATGCCTCCCCCTTTGCGGGGCCTTAAATCCCGCTTTTGAAATCAAGGCCGAGATCGAGGCTCGGCGCGGAGTGCGTGATCCAGCCGACCGAGAGCAGATCGACGCCGGCCTCGGCGATAGCGCCGGCGGTGGCGGCGGTGATGGACCCAGACGCTTCGGTAATGGCGCGGCCGTTCACCTTGGCGACGGCTTGCTTCAATTGGGCCGGGGTCATGTTGTCGAGCAGCACCTGGTCGATGCCTTCGGTGAGCGCTTCGTCGAGCTGATCGAGTGTATCGACCTCGACCTCGAACTTAATGCCTTTCGTGACGACTTTGCGCGCCGCGCGGATGGAGGCGGCCACGCCGCCGGCGGCGGCGATGTGGTTGTCCTTGATCAGGATGGCGTCGAACAGGCCCATGCGATGGTTCACGCCACCGCCGCACCGCACGGCGTATTTCTCGAGGGCGCGAAGCCCCGGTGTCGTTTTGCGGGTGCAACAAATGCGCGCGCGTGTATGCGCGACGGCAGCGACAAGCGCGGCGGTCGCAGTGGCGACCCCGGAAAGATGGCCGAGGAAGTTGAGCGCGACACGCTCGCCGATGAGGATGGAAGCGGCGCTGCCTTCGAGCTCCAACACCACGTCGCCGGGCGCGAGTTTGGCGCCATCTTCGACGACTTGGGTCACTTGGAGGCTGGGATCGACCAGTTCAAAGACGCGCGTCGCAACTGACAGACCGGCGATCACGCCGGGTTTGCGCGCCGCGATGACCGCCGAGGCTAAGCGGCCGCGCGGCACCGTGGCCGATGTCGTGATATCGCCGGTCTCGGCCAGATCCTCGCGCAAGGCCCGGCGAATGAGATCGTCGGTCCACTCCTTCGACGGAAGATAGTCGGGAAGTTTCATTGCGCTCGGCTGGCGATTATGGCTTCCAACCGGTCAGCATGCGTTCGACCGAGACACGGGCGCGCGCGGCAATGTCCGGCGCGATGGTCACTTCGTGCTGCTCGGTCTCGAGCGTATGCAGGATGTTCGTGAGTTCGATCTTCTTCATGAATGGGCACAGGTTGCACGGGCGCACGAATTCCAGCTCCGGATACTCGGCGGCGACGTTGTCGCTCATCGAGCATTCGGTGATGAGCACGGTCTTCTGCGGCTTGAACTTCTTCACGTAGTCGACCATGCCCGCGGTCGAGCCTGCGTAGTCGGCTTCGGCGACAACTGCGGGCGCGCATTCCGGATGCGCGAGCACGACCACGCCGGGGTTCGATTCACGAAGGCCGCGGATGTCGGCGGGGGTGAAGGTCTCGTGCACTACGCAGCGGCCCTTCCAGGTGATGATCTCGCAGTTCACCTGCTTGGCGGTGTTGAGGGCGAGGTACTCGTCCGGCAGCATGATGACGCGCGGCACGCCGAGACCTTCCACGATCTCCTTCGCGTTGCCCGAGGTGCAGCAGATGTCGCACTCCGCTTTCACGGCCGCGGAAGTGTTCACGTAAGTGACCACCGGAATGCCGGGGTACTGTGCCTTCAGCTTGCGCACGTCTTCCGTGGTGATTGATTCGGCGAGGGTGCAGCCGGCGCCGAGGTCCGGGATCAGGACCTTCTTGGACGGGTTCAGGAGCTTCGCGGTCTCGGCCATGAAGTGCACACCGGCCATGACGATGATGTCGGCGTCGACCTTCACGGCGCTACGGGCCAGGGCCAGGCTGTCGCCGGTGATGTCGGAGACGCAGTGGAAGATCTCCGGCGTCATGTAGTTGTGGCCGAGGATGACGGCGTTCTTTTCCGCCTTCAGCTGATTGATGCGCGCGATGAGCGGCGCGAACGTCGGCCATTCGATCTCGGGGATGACGGTCTTCACTTTGTCGTAGAGGTGCGCGGTGTCGCGCTCGACGTCCGAGGTGAAGCGCAGCTCTTTCGCGCGGGTGATGTGCGTGTTGACGACGTTCATGTGAGCGCGCTCGTCCCTCTGTTGGCCTGCGCCGGTATTACGGTTCGGCGATACTTGTGCTTAGTATGAGCATATGTGAATCCCTAAAAAAGCACGTGTAGGGTCCACGTGTTAGGCTTTGAACCGTAAGGAGCATAAGGGTGGGAGTCAAGCCTACGATGCGGGCGAGAGCTCTTCCCGCAATGCGGAAAAGCTGAACCGGCTCAATGGGCTAGCGAAGGGCCTCGCTCGGCTTTTTCAACAAAATCAGCCTCTTAAATTATCTCTGATATAATTTTATGGTTGATATGGAGCGGATAAATAAGCCGCCTTATTTTTATCAGAGATAATTATCGCTTGCGGACGCGCACGGGCAGGCGCACGCCGGGGGCGGGGCGTTCGTGGACCACCTCGCGGCGGAACCGGAAGAGCTCGGCCGGGCGCCCGCCGGTTTGCGCGGACATATGCCCCGTCGGTTCCACGAGACCTTCGTTGGCGACCAGACGGCGGAAGTTCTGCTTGTGCAAAGGCCCGCCCGCCAAGGCCTCGATCGCGCGCTGCAGCTGGAAGAGCGTGAACGTCGGCGGCATGACCTCGAAGATCACCGGGCGGTACTTGATCTTGGCGCGCAGGCGGCCCAAGGCGGTCGCGAGGATGCGTCTGTGATCCTTGGTCAAAGCGGCCCCGGTGACCATCTGCGCGGCGACGAGGTTCGGTTCCACTTTCTGCCCGCTGTCGAAGCTCGCTTCGAACACCAATCCCGCCTCGTACAGAAGCTCGTAGCGCTCCAGCACGCGCTCGTTGTCCCACGCCGCGCCCTCGGTGCCGAAGGCCAGCACGATGCGGTCGCGGCGGCGCTGTTTCTCCGGCCCCTTCGCTTCGTCCCGCCACGCGAGAAGGCGCGGCAATATGAGTGAATCCAGCACCGCCGGCGGCCCTTTGCGCCAATCTTCCCACGGAAAATGGCGATACCAGTCAATCCAGTCGGCTTTGGCGCTGCTCTTCACCTCGGTCTGGCGGACCAGGGCGAGGTACCCGACCGACACCGGACGCGGCCCGCCGGCGCGCTCCTCCGGGTCTCGGAACTTGTTGCCGAAGGTATAGAGCTGCTCGACATAGCCCAGAGCTAGTCCGGTCTGCTCGTTCACCCAGGTGCGAAGCCCCTCCTCCAGTGTCCGGTGGCCGGTGGGGTCGAAAGGACCGCAGGGTAAGCCGGCGCGGGCCGCCGTATCGGGCGGCCGGACCATGAGAATCTTGGGCGATTCATCGGTCACGGCGGCGATCGCGGCCGAGAGTTCGACCACAATTCCCGAAAGACGTGCTGGTTCAGCGACGGCGGACTTCATGGGCCCCACCTATAAGGCAAAAAGTGCCGCCCACAAAACCGGCAAACCGGCAAAAATTTCCCATCGTTAACCTGTTCTTCACGGCGCGGGCGGTAGCGTCCGGGGACCGGGGGACGACTGTCCAGAATTTGCCTTAAGAGCCAGCGCCCCTCGGCAAACCGAGAACCGACGCCCGATAACGGCCGAGAGGAAAAGCCCCGTGAACCCCTTCGTCCAGCAGCTGAAGAACTTAGGTCCCGCGCGCCTTGCCGCCATGGGCGGTGTCGCCGTCGGCCTCATTGCGTTCATCATCTTCTTCGCGACGAGGTTCTCCACCGCGCCGATGGAAGTCCTGTACGGCGACCTTTCCGCCACCGATTCCCGCGAAATCATCAAGCAGCTCGAACTCTCCGGCGTCCCGTTCCAGACCGCCGACAACAACGCGCAGATCCTGATCCCGGGCGAACAGGTCACGAGCACGCGCATGCAGATGGCCGAGCTCGGCCTGCCTTCGGGTGGTTCTGTCGGGTACGAAGTGTTCGACAGCATGGACTCCCTGGGCGCCACCAATTTCATCCAGAACATCAATCTGGTGCGCGCCCTCGAAGGCGAGCTGGCCCGCACGATCAAATCCATCGAAGGCGTGCAGAACGCCCGCGTGCACCTGGTAATGCCGACACGCGAGATGTTCACCCGCGAAACGCAGGAGCCCACCGCCTCCGTCTACATCAAGATGCGCACCGGCCGCCTGGCGGAGAACCAAGTGAACGCCGTGCAGCACCTGATCGCCGCCGCGGTGCCGAAGCTGAAGCCGTCCAACATCTCCATCGTCGATGAGCGCGGCACGCTGCTCTCGCGGTCGTTTGAAAACGACGGCCAGATGGTGGCGGCGCAACAGGACGAAGCCGTGAAGAACATGGAGCGGCGTCTGTCGCAATCCGTGATCTCGCTGGTGGAAAGCTCGCTGGGTCCAAGCAAAGTGCGCGCCGAAGTCCGCGCCGAAATGGAATTCGACAAAGTCGTCACCGCGGCCGAGGAGTTCAACCCCGACCAGCAGGTGCCCCGCTCCCAGGTCACCGTGACCGAGAACAACACCCAGAACGAAAGCAACCCGTCCGACGTGACGGTCGCCAATCAGCTTCCGGATGCGAACGCCAACACCGCCGGCGGCGCGCGCATGACCACCAACGAAAACCGCTCGGAAGAAACGATCAACTACGAGATCTCGAAGACCACCACCAACCGTATCAAGGAAGCGGGCTCGGTGAAGCGCCTGTCGGTCGCGGTCCTGGTCGACGGCACCTATACGACGAACGCCGAAACCGGCGAGCGCACCTATGCGCCGCTCCCGGACGATACGATGGAAAAGATCCGCTCCCTCGTAAACACCGCCGTCGGTTACAACGCCGACCGCGGCGATCAGATCGAAGTGGTCAACATGCCCTTCACCGGCTTCGACGACCTGATGGGCAACCAGGACGAATTCAACCTCCTTGGCTTCAACAAGGAAGAGATCATGCGCATGGCCGAGGGCCTGGGCGTGGCGGTGGTGGCCGTGCTGGTCATCCTGCTCGTCGTCCGCCCGCTGGTCACGCGCGCCTTCGAAGCGATGCCGCAGGGCGACGAAGCCCTGCTCACCACCGACGGCGCGATGGCGCAGCTCACGGGCCCGGGCGGCGTGCCCATGCCGATGGGCCAGAAGGAAGAAGAAGAGGATCTGGACGAGCTTATCGACATCGACAAGGTGGAAGGCCGCGTGAAAGCCTCGAGCCTGCGCAAGATCGGCGACATCGTCGACAAGCACCCGGAAGAGGCCCTGTCGATCATCAGAACCTGGCTTTACCAGGAAACGTAACACTTTTACGCCGTTAGGCGTGGATACCAGCAGAGCGTATAATGCCGCCCCGGATATCGGCGGCATCAAGGGATAGAAGAAGATGGCGCGTATCAAAGAGGACTATCGCAGTCTGACCGGCCCGCAGAAGGCCGCGATCATGATGCTGTCTTTGGGCGAAGAGCAGGCCGGCAAGCTGTTCGCCATGATGGAAGACGACGAGATCAAAGAACTCTCGCAGATCATGGCCAACCTCGGCACCGTGGGCGCGAACCTCGTCGAACGCCTGTTCGTTGATTTCGCCGACGCCATTTCGAACACCGGCTCGCTGGTCGGTTCCTACGAATCCACCGAACGTCTGCTCGTGAAGTCCCTCGACAAGGACCGCGTGGCGATGATCATGGAAGAAATCCGCGGTCCCGCGGGCCGCACCATGTGGGACAAGCTGGGCAACGTGCACGAGCAGGTGCTGGCCAATTACCTCAAGAACGAATATCCGCAGACCGTCGCGGTGGTCTTGTCGAAGATCAAACCCGACCACGCGAGCCGTGTGCTGGCGCTGCTGCCCGAAGGCTTCGCGATGGAAGTCGTCATGCGCATGCTGCACATGGAAGCCGTCCAGAAGGACGTCCTGGAATCGATCGAAAAGACGCTGCGCACCGAGTTCATGTCGAACCTCGCCCGTACCGCGCGCCGCGACAGCCACGAGATGATGGCGGAAATCTTCAACAACCTCGATCGCAATACCGAAGCGCGCTTCCTCACCGCCCTCGAGGAACGCAACCGCGAATCGGCCGAGAAGATCAAACAGCTCATGTTCACCTTCGAGGATTTGGTGCGCCTCGACACGGCCGGCGCGCAGACCCTGCTGCGTCACGTGGAAAAGGAAAAGCTGGCCCTCGCGCTCAAGGGCGCCTCCGACGGCGTCAAGGAACTGTTCTTCGCCAACATGTCCGAACGCGCCGGCAAGATGCTCAAAGACGACATGGACGCCCTTGGTCCGGTGCGCCTGCGCGACGTGGAAGAAGCACAAAACGAAGTGGTTACGGTCGCCAAGGAACTGTCGAACTCCGGTCAGATCGTCATCTCCGAAGGCAAGGAAGACGACGAGCTGGTTTACTAACGGAAGAGATAGATGGCACGTAACGCGAAATTCCTGTTCGAGCGCTCGTTCGACGATCCGTCGAAGCTCTATCTTCCCGGCGAACGCCGCCGCTCGGAGATCGAAGCCGAGGCGGCCGCCGAAACGGCCGCGCGCCTGGAGCGTGAGATGGAGGACCAGCTGGCCCGCGAAGCCGCTCACCTTCCGCCCCCGCCGCCCGTCGCCCGGGCCGAATACACGCAAGCCCAGCTCGATGCCGCCAAGGAAGAAGGTTACATCCAGGGTCACGGCGCCGCACTGGAAGAAGCCGCGACCGCGCGCGAGCATTATGCCGCCGACGCGCTCAACCTGATCGCCCAGGGCCTTTCGGGCCTCAACGCCCAGCAGGCCGAGACGAACAAGGAACTCGCCAATTTCGCCATGCGCATGGTCTACGGACTCGCGCAAAGACTTCTGCCGCGCCACGCGCAGGCGCACGCGGTGGATTCGATCGAGGAGTTTGTACGCCGCGTTCTGCCTTTGGCCGTGGGCGAGCCGCGCCTCGTGGTGCGCAGCCATCCGATGATCTCGGAGGATCTCGACGCCCGCCTGAAGGACGTTTTCGCCCGCTCATCGTTCCAGGGCACGTTCACCGTGGTCACGGACTACGAAGTCCAGCCGGGCGATTGCCGCCTGGAATGGGACGGCGGCGGCGCCGAGCGTAACGAAGCCCGGATCTGGGCGGAAATCCGCGAAGTGATCGCCGGAAATTTCGGCGACGTGGATCTGAATGCCTTGGACGCGGCGGCCGATCAGATGATCGCGCATCCCGCGCCGGACGAAACACCGCCGGGCGAGGCGCATTAAGATTCTATTTCAACCGGCCGCGTAAAGTGGCCACCACGGTCCCTTGAAGGACCGGCAGGAGAGCAGAGATGTCAGAGCAAGACAGCGGCAAGAAGGGCAAGTCCGTCAGCGAACTTTCGCTCGACGAAATTGAAACCGATGCCAAGTCCTCCAAGGTCGATGACGGTGATGATTCGTGGGACGATCCCGCAGACATTCCCGACAAGCCGCGCTCCGCGCAGGACCTTGAAGCGGTTTATGACATTCCGGTGCGCGTCTCCGCCGTGCTGGGCAAATCGTCAATGCAGGTCAATGAGCTGCTGAAGCTCGGCCGCGGCGCCGTCGTGGAACTTGACCGCAAAGTCGGCGAAGCGATCGATATCTATGTGAATGACCGGCTGGTGGCGCGCGGCGAAGTCGTCGTGGTCGACGACCGCCTGGGCATCACCATGACGGAAATCATCAAGACGCAGAAAGCCTAGAAGGGTCCACCGCCATGGCCGAACACGTCGAAAAGATCCCGCACCTCGCCCGCCGCACCATGTTCGATGGCGCGACCGTCCTCGGCCTTGCCGGCGGCATCCTCCTGGTGGTGATCGCCATTGGTCTCGGCGGCTCCGCTAGCGCCTTCTTCAACATTCCCGGTCTTTTGATCGTGGTCGGCGGCACCATGGCCGTGACCACCGTCTGTTTCACGATGTCGGATGTCGCGCGCACCGTCGCGGTCATCGGTTCGACCTTCATGGCCCGCGAGCGCGACCCGCAAGACGTCGCCTACACCATGCTCGAGCTGTCGGACTTCTCGCGCAAACACGGCGTCCTGCGCTTGCAGGGTCAGCCCCTCCAGCGCTTCGCCAAGGAACCTCTGCTGTTCAAGGCGCTGTCCATGCTGGTCGAAGGCCTGCCGGAAAAAGACATCGCCGACATCCTCAACGAAGACCTGGCCGCGACGACCGCGCGCGTCCAAAGATCGGCAAACGTGTTGCGCAAAGCCGCCGAGATTTCGCCCGCCATGGGCTTGATCGGCACGCTGATCGGCCTCGTGCAGATGCTGGGCAATCTTTCGGACCCGAGCGTCATCGGCCCGGCGATGGCCGTGGCGCTGTTGACGACCTTCTACGGCGTCGTCCTCGCCAACATGGTGTTCAACCCGCTGGCCGCGAAGCTCGAACGCAACGCCGCCGAAGAACATCTCATCGGCTACATCTACACCCTCGGCACGCTGTCGATCATCCGCAAGGACGCCCCGCGCCGCCTGGAAATGCTGCTGAACAGCGCGCTTCCGCCGGAAAGCAAGGTGCGCTTCGCGGGCGAGCGCGACGAGCATTAACTTCTTAGTGTCGCGTGTCCCGACGCGGCGAGTTGACGCGCGGCTCCCGTGCGCCGATAACAAGCGAATAGATTATTGATTTGTGCATGATCTTATCGGAAAACCGGATTCCACTTTTCCGGATCATGCACTGAGCTAAGAGTCCTCATGCGGTTGTTGATCATCGGATCGCTGGGCGGGCAAGTCGGCGCGGCAAGCCGGATTGCCATGCAGCGCGGCGCTAAAGTCATCCAGGCTGAAAGCATCAGCCAGGCGATGGATGTGCTGCGCTCGGGCCAAGGCGCCGACGTCGCCATGGTCGATGTCGCCTTCGATATCGAACAGCTCCTCGCCGCCATGAAGGCCGAGCGCATCACGCTGCCGGTCGTCGCTTGCGGTGTCGAGACCGACAGCCGCGCCGCCGTCGCCGCCATCAAGGCCGGGGCGAAGGAGTACATCCCTCTGCCGCCGGACGCGGACCTGATCGCCGCCGTGCTGGAAGCCGTTTCCGCCGACCAGGACACGCTCGTGTACCAGGATCCGGCCATGGACCGCGTGCTCCAGATGGCCAAGAAGGTCGCGGCGAGCCCGGCGTCGGTGCTGATCACCGGTGAATCCGGCACGGGTAAGGAACTGGTCGCGCGCTTCCTGCACCGGAACAGCCCGCGTAAAGATAAAGCCTTCGTCGCGGTGAACTGCGCCGCGATTCCGGGCGAGCTTCTGGAATCCGAACTTTTCGGCCACGAGAAAGGGGCCTTCACGGGCGCCATCGCACGCCGCCTCGGCAAATTCGAAGAAGCCAACGGCGGCACCTTGCTGCTCGACGAAATCACCGAAATGGATTTGAAGCTGCAGGCAAAGCTTCTGCGCGCGATCCAGGAAAGGGAAGTGGTGCGCATCGGCTCCAATACGCCGGTGAAGGTCGACGCGCGCATCGTCGCCACTTCCAACCGCAACATGGAAGAGACGGTGAAGAGCGGAAAGTTCCGCGACGACCTCTACTTTCGCCTGAACGTCGTGAAACTGGTGATGCCGCCCTTGCGCGAGCGTCCCAAGGACATCGACGTCCTGGCCCTGCACTTCGCCAAGATCTGCGCCGAGGAGAACGGCCTCTCCTATAAGCCGATCTCGGCTGGCGCCATGGCCGCGCTGAAAGCCCATAACTGGCCTGGTAACGTGCGCGAGCTCGAGAACACTTTGCACCGCGCCGTGCTGCTGGCCGGCGGCGACGAGATCGACGTCGAGTCCATTATGTTGATGGGCACCGAAGGCGGCGTCGGCGCGGCGCCGGGCACCGGCGGCCTCGTCGGCCGGACCGTCGCCGACGTGGAACGCGACCTTATTATCGACACGCTGAAGCACACCCTCGGAAACCGCACGCATGCGGCAAAAATCCTGGGGATTTCCATCCGTACGTTGCGTAACAAACTCAATGCGTACGTGCAGGAAGGCGTTCCGGTGCCGGCGCCGGGCGCCGGGGAACTAGCTTAAGTAAGTTAAATCAACGTATCCAATGTTCCACTGCCGCGCCTTATTTAGATGCGCGCCTTTGCGCGCGGGGGCGGGGGAACTGGCTTAGCCTTTTCCGCGGGATAGCTTAGACTGCCCGGAACGAACAACGGTCCGGACTGTTCATGCGCCACGCACGTCTTATTGTTGGAGCTTCGTTACTTGGCGTGGCCGCCCTGCCCGCGCAGGCGCAGGACTATTACGCCATCACCGCCATCAACTTCTTCACCTCGGCCTGCGTCAGCAATCTCGCGAACCCGGACTCGATCAAGGACCGCGCCAACCGGCGCTATCAGCCTGTGAAGGATCCGGCCGAACTCGCCAACTACATCGGCAACGACCGCAAGGGCCAGGCCTGGCGGCTGCCCGGCCGCGGCGAACGGCGTTTCGTTCTATCGCTCGCGTCCGATACCGGCGCTTGCACGGTCTTCGTCGAATCCGCCAACCGCGAAGTGGTCGAGAAGGAATTTCGCGCCCTTGTCCAACGAGCCGGCCAGCCGGGCGTCAGCATCGAGACCGAAAGCGATTTGACGCTGCCCACGAAAAGCGGTCCCGGACTTATGCTTTCGATGAGCGCCACGGACGATAAGACGGGTGACGGCTACTTGTTTACGTTGGTCGCCGGCAACGAGACCGGCGCGCTGTTCACCGGCAAGCCGATCCAAATCAGCATGCAGATGATGAAAGTCGACGGCAAGAAGGGCGGCGGACTGAAGTAGACCGCGCCCTATTCCGACGGCGGCGTTTCCGGCGCCGGTTCAGCGGGCGCGGGCTCTTCCGGCGCAAGTGACGGCGGCGGCGCAGCGCTCTGCGGGGTATTGATGAGCTGCCAGAAACGGTCGCGCAGCGCGCCGGCTTCCGGGGACAAATCCGTCTCGACAATGAAATCCTTGAGGCGATCCTGCGAGGGCATGAGCGCGGGGTCGTTCTTGATCTCCGGCTTGATATAGAGCGCCGAGGCGGCGACGGCATTCGCATAACCGGTGGCATTGCTGGCGCGCGCGGCGACCTCGGGCCGCAGCAGATAGTCGATGAGCTTGCGCGCCGTATCGGGATTGGCGGCCGCCTTCGGAATCGCGAACAGTGCGAACCAAGCGACCGTCCCTTCCTGCGGAATCACATACTTCAACTCGGGTCCACGGCCCGCCGCCGCGATCATGGCGCGCGCCTGGAACACATCGCCCGACGTCGCGAGCGCGAGACACACATCGCCGACGGCGAGGCTGTCGACGATGTCCGAGGCCGCGAACTTCGCGATGGACGGACGCACGCCTTCCCACAGACGGGTTGCGGTTTCTGTATCCTCGACCGCGCCGGAGTCCGGAGCCAACCCGAGGTAACGTAGCGCAATGGGGAATGCGCCGCGCGGCGTATCGACGACTTGCACGCCGCAGTCGGCGAGCTTGGCAAGATGTTCGGCGTTGAACAGCAGCGACCAGGATTCGAGCGGCGCATCGGCCGGCAAACGCGCGGCAACCTTCGCCGAATCGAACGCCAGGCCCAGCGTGCCCCACGCCGCGACGATGCCATGATGATTGCCGGGGTCGTATGAGTCCGCGTGAGCCGTGATCGCGGGATCGAGATTGCCGCCGTTGACGAGACGGTCCGGCGAAAGGTCGCTGAGAAGGTCGGCGTCCGACAACCGTTTCAATCCAATACCGGATGTGAGGACAAGGTCGTGGGTGAGCGCTCCGCTGCTCGCAAGCGCCTGCAACTCCTCGAGCGTATCGTAGCGGTCGATGGCGACCTTGACGCCCGTGTCGGCTTCGAACGCGGCGATCGCTTCGGACGGCAGCACGCGGCGCCATACGAGAACGCGCAGTTCACCGGAGGCCGCTCCTGATTCCGCTGTTTCGGCGCCGGCCCCAGGCGGGCGGGCCGTGGGAACCGGCGCAAGCGTGAGATACAGCGCCCAGAACCCGATCAGAACCAGACTTAGGATACCACCAAGCACCCAGGACGGAATGCGCCGGGGCGGCGTTTTTGATTTCGAGACATCGGCCATGGCGCAATGTGTCCCGGATGCCCCCAAGGCTGCAAGTGGGGCGCCCGCACGTCAGCCCGCACCCCAACCCTCGCGTCGGCCCTCGCGTCCGCTTTCGGACACATTAACAATCTTGTGTCCCCTAGCGGCCATGGCTAGGTAGAAGCGAAATAAAAGGACCTCACGTGAAGAGCGAAAACTCCGCCCACCGCATCCCGCGTACGGTTCTCATCACCGGCGCCGCCAAGCGTATCGGACGTGCGCTGGCCGAGGATCTGGGCGCGCACGGCTGGTCGGTGGCGATTCATTACAATGAATCGAAGGACGATGCGGACTCCGTCGCGCAAAACGTGCGTGCATCGGGTGCGCGCGCGATCACGCTGCAAGCCGACCTTGGCAACGCGGACGAAGTCGCCGCCCTTGTCCCGCGCGCGGCGATGGAACTTGGCCCCCTTGCTTGTCTCATCAACAACGCTTCGATTTTCGAGCGCGATGAAGCCGAGACCGTGACCCTGGATTCATGGGAACGCCATCAAGCGGTGAACCTACGCGCACCGCTTTTCCTGACGCAGGCCTTCGCGGACCAACTGCCGGCGGCCGATCAGGGCGTGGTGATCAACATCATCGACGAGCGGGTGTGGCGCCTGACGCCTCATTTTGTTTCATACACAGTCAGCAAGACCGGCCTGTGGACCCTGACGCAGACATTGGCCATGGCCCTCGCACCTCGCATCAGGGTGAATGCCATCGGGCCCGGCCCGACGCTCCCCAGCCCTTACCAAAACCAGGCCCAATTCGACCGGCAGCAAGCCCGGATGCCGCTGGGGCGCGGAACGAACCCCACGGAAATTTGCGCCGCGGCCAGATTCATCCTTGAAGCGCCCGCCATGACGGGCCAGATGATTGCCTTGGACGGCGGCCAGCACCTGGGCTGGATGCAGGACGCCGCCGACCACGATTAAGGTGCATCCCATGAGCAATCCGGCTGGTAAGCCCGTCATTGAGCCTCTGCGCATCGCCGACGCAGCGCTGAGCCTGCGGCACGTGTTTGTTCGCGATTTAGTGGTGGCCTGCAATATCGGCATCCACCAGCACGAGAAGACCGGCCCGCAACGGGTGCGTATCAGTGTCGATCTCGGTGTTCTGGAAGGCCAGACACCCCACGACGACCGGCTGGAAAACGTTGTTTGCTACGAGGAAATTGTCACCCGGGTGCGCGGCATCGTCGCCGATGGGCATATTAACCTGGCCGAGACCCTGGCCGAACGCATCGCCAGCGTCTGTCTCCAGAACCCCCTGTGCCGGTCCGCGCGGGTGCGTGTGGAAAAGCTGGACGTGTTCGCGGATGCGAGCGGGGCCGGTGTGGAAATCGAGCGGCTGTCCAAAATCCCGCTCCGGTAGTTTCCAGGCCGCCCTTCCTCCCGCCTCCGACTCGCGGGGAATCATCACTTTTTTGCAATCGAATCGCAACCCAGGGCCATGGGCCAGGTCAAGTCAAGGCAAGTTGTGCACATCGATCAAATAGGGTTTTTGAGGCCCCGGCGCGGCGGCGCAAACCATGCGGGAGTCGCAACGAATTGAGCGCCGTCATAAAAAAAGTTAAACAATTCAAAACGATAGTTTTTGTGCCCCTTTTTTGGGCATAGGGAACAAAAACCCCAATAGCATGGGTAGAGCCCTCCTCCGGCCCTATGTTTCAACAGACTTATCCACAGGATTGGTGGATATCCGTCACGGGACGGTCATACCCCTGAAAACCACGCGCCGCGGGCAACATGCCGGGCCTGTGGACGATGTCGGTAAATCGGCCCCCGCCGTCCGGATTGACGCCCGGTTTTAGATTGCGGCTCGGGTTTAAACCTCGCAAGTAAGGGCCATGATGGCTCACGTTCCCCTCCCCGACCCCACGCCTGGCCCCCCGACCGCCGCAGAGGCCGCCGATGCGCCCGCCGCGGTCGAGACGCCGGCGGACGCCGGTAGGGGACTGGGCGTGCTCACCGAGGCCGTGAAGACCCTGAGCGGCGCCCCGGGGGTGTACCGGATGCTGAACGCCAAGGGCGACGCCCTGTACGTGGGCAAGGCCAAGAACCTCAAGAAGAGGGTGTCGTCCTACCTGCGCGTGGACCGGATGCCACTGCGTCTGCAGCGCATGGTCTACGAGACTCACAGCTTCGAAGTGGTCGTGACCCACACCGAGGCCGAGGCCCTATTGCTGGAAAGCAACCTGATCAAGCAGCTGAAGCCGCGTTACAACATCATCTTCCGGGACGACAAATCGTTCCCCTACATCATGATCGAAGGGGGTCATGAGTTCCCGCGCATCCTGAAGCACCGCGGCGCGCGGTCCAAAGGCAGCGAATATTTCGGACCCTTCGCCTCGGCGTATTCGGTCAACGCGACCCTGACGACGTTGCAGAAGGTGTTCCTGCTCAGGAGCTGCACGGACGCCGTTTACTCCAGCCGTACGCGGCCATGCCTGCTGTTCCAGATCAAGCGCTGCTCGGCGCCTTGCGTGAACCGCATCACGAAGGACGATTATGCAGAACTCGTACGCCAAGCGCGCGAGTTCCTGACCGGCGACAGCCAGACCGTGCAGCAAGAACTCGCCCGGCGCATGGATGCGGCGGCGGCGGACCTTCAATATGAGGCGGCGGCCTCGTTCCGCGACCGCATCCGGGCGATGACCCAGGTCCAAGCCCATCAGGACATCAACGTGACCGGCGTCGGCGAGGCCGACGTGGTGGCGCTGCACCGCGCGGGCGGAAACGCCTGCGTGCAGGTCTTTTTCTTTCGGGGCGGGCAGAACTTCGGCAACCGCGCCTACTTCCCGGCTCATGCGGGCGATGAGGAAGACGGCGCAATCATGGAAGCGTTCCTTGCGCAGTTCTATGAATCCTTCGCCGCGCCGAAGGAGATTCTCACCAACGTCGCGCCGCCCAACGTCGACCTCATCACCGAGGCGCTGAGTTTGCGCGCTGGGCGCAGTGTTTCCATCGCCCAACCGCAGCGCGGCAACCGGCGCAAGCTGATGGACCACGCCGAGATCAACGCGCGCGAGGCGCTTTTGCGCCGCATGGCCGAGAACACGGCGCAACGAAAGCTCCTGGAAGGAACCGCCCAGGTCTTCGGCCTCGCCACTCCGCCGCAACGCATTGAGGTGTACGACAACTCGCATATTTCCGGGACAGGCACCGTGGGCGCGATGATCGTCGCCGGCCCGGAGGGGCTCGTGAAAAACGCCTACCGCAAGTTCAACATCAAGGCGGCCGAACTCGCGCCCGGTGACGACTACGCGTCCATGCGCGAAGTGATGACGCGCCGCTTCAGCCGCGCGCAGAAGGAAGACCCGGAGCGCACCCTCGGCCAGTGGCCCGATCTCGTGCTTCTCGATGGAGGCATCGGACAGCTCAATGTCGCGCTAAAAGTGCTGGCCGATCTCGGCATCTCCGACCTGTGCATCGGCGCTATCGCGAAAGGCCCCGACCGTAACGCGGGGCGCGAGCAGTTCTTCATGCCCGGGCGCGAGCCTTTCATGCTGCCGCCCAATCACCCGACGCTCTATTTTTTGCAGCGCCTGCGTGACGAAGCCCACCGGTTCGCGATCTCGGCCCACCGCGCCAAGCGCTCGAAGGCTATTGGTCAGTCGTTGCTCGACGACGTGACCGGGATTGGGGCGGTGCGCAAGAAGTCACTTTTACGTCATTTCGGCTCGGCCAAGGCGGTGGCGGCGGCGGGCCTCACGGATTTGCAGACCGTGCCCGGAATCAATGCTGCGACAGCGAAAAAAATCTATGACCATTTCCATCCCGGCGGGTAGAGTCGCCGAGAAGAGAAGGACGCGCCGTTTGCTGAATTTGCCGAACATCCTGACCATCTCGCGGATCTTCGTGATCCCGATCGTGCTCGTGCTGATCGTATTCGACGAGGCCTGGGCGCGCTGGACCGCGTGCGGGCTTTTCACAATCGCGGGCATTACGGATTTCTTCGACGGTTACCTCGCGCGCCGTTCCAACATGGTTTCGCCGCTCGGGCGCTTCCTCGATCCCATTGCCGACAAGCTGCTCGTGGTCGCGGTGTTGTTCATGGTCGTCGCCTTGCCGGGCCGCGTGAACGAATGGTCGCTGTTCCCCGCCCTCGTGATCCTATTACGCGAGATCATGGTCTCGGGCCTGCGCGAATTCCTCGCCGAACTGCGGGTCGGTCTGCCGGTGAGTAAGCTCGCGAAGGCCAAAACGACGGTGCAAATGATCGCGCTGGGCTTCCTGATCGTGGGCGACGCCGGGCCCGACGCCATCCCGGCCAAACTCATCGGTGAAGTCGGCATCTGGGTCGCGGCGGTCATCACGCTCATCACCGGCTATGACTACCTGCGCGCCGGTCTCAAACACATGGCCGGAGACGCAAAAGCGTGATGACCGTCCTGTACTTCGCCTCGGTGAAGGAGAAGGTCGGCCTGTCCGAGGAGCAAGTGGAACCGCCCGCGAGCGTCGCGACGGTAAGCGATCTCATGGACTGGCTCGCGGCCCGCAGCCCCAGACACGCGGACGCCTTTGCAAGCCGCAGTATGATCAAAAGCGCCGTCGATCAGACTCACGTACCATCCTCGGCTTCGGTGCGCACCGCGCGCGAGGTCGCTTTCTTTCCGCCGGTCACCGGCGGATGAAAACCGTCCGCGTCCAGACCGAACCGTTCGATCCCGGCGCGGAACTCAACGCCTTCCTGAAAGACGCGCCGCAGGCGGGTGGGATCGCCGTGTTCATCGGCCAGATGCGCGACTTCAAAGGGTCGGACCGCGCAACCGGCGAACCGGTCAGCGCGATGTCTCTCGAACACTATCCCGGCATGGCGGAGAAGGAACTCGGCGCCTTGATCGAACAGGCGCTCGGCCGCTGGAAGCTCGACAACGTGCGCGTCATTCACCGTTCGGGCGATCTCGCGCCCGCCGATCCGATTGTCTTCGTCGGGGCCGCATCGGCGCATCGCGCCGATGCATTGGAAGCCTGCGCCTTCCTCATCGACTGGCTCAAAACGAAAGCGCCGTTCTGGAAAAAAGAGACCACGGGCGCCGGTGCGGCCTGGGTCGACGCAACCGCCGCGGACGACGTGCGCGCCGCGCGCTGGGACAAATCCTAGAGCAGCCCAGGAGTCAGCGAATCTCCGTTGCAGCCAGGACGCGCGCAAACGCTCTGGTTGCAGAGATTTATGCAACGCGCGCGGCCGCAGAAGCGTTCGTGTTGCATCAGTAGTGTTGTCGCCAGAAGGGCGTCCTTTGGCTGCGTTATTCGAGATCATTCAGTACGAAGTGCAGGTGCTCCAGGGTGGGCACTGGCACGTGCGGGCGAGGTTCCCGCGCTCAGACCGCGATCATGCGTTCACGGAAGCGCGCCGGGTCGACCTTAACGATATGCTGCCGGCGCGCGTCGTACGCGACATCTACGATCCGCAAAGCGGCCGCAGCCAGGAAATTACGATCTTCATGAGCGACCGGGCAAAGACGGGCAACACGCGCGCCGCCGGCGTGGCCGCGCCGCGCCCGAAATCCCCCGCGCGCGGCACGCCGAAAAGCGCGCACGCGCGGCTTAACGAGAAACCCGCGCCCCTGGTTTTTCGCGCCACGATGGCGCTGGGCGTAGGATTAGTGACGGCCTTGCTCGTCACCTCCATCACGACCTGGATGATGGCGCCGCAGCCTGAGAGTTTCGCGAGCGTGCTCGCGCGGACACCATCGGCGGGTCCGCCCATGACCCTGTTCGTCACCGTGATGTTGCTCAGCATGTTCACGATGCTGCGCGGTCCGCTCGGGATTTCGCGCCTCGCGCGCGCGCTGGGGGCGATCCTGGAACCGGAGCACGGCACGGCCGATGAAAGCGAGCCGCGTCCGCAGCCCCGCAAATTGCTGCCGGTGCGCCCCGCGGTGCCGGTCCGCCCTGAACTCGATCAAGACTCCCACCTACTGTCGCTGGCCCGCGTGACCTTGGCGCGCTTCTTCACCGAATCCGCGCCCCCCAACGCGGCGAAGGCTGTCGAAGATACGCTTGGCCGCCGCGGTCTCGCGCTTTATCTCGCCGGGGCTGTGAGTGAACTCGCGTCCCATCTCGAGATGCCGGCGCCCGGTGATCTTCTGGCGCAGATCGGCCCGGACCTTCTGCAAACCGCGGCGAAGGAAGCGCTCGGCGAAGCGCGCGATCTCGGCATGGCAGACTCTGCGTTGATGGCGGCGGGGCGCGCGGGCATGCAGAAGTATGTGAGCCTCACGGAGGAGCGCCCGTCCATGGCCACAGCGCTCGTCACTTGGCACAAGGCGGTGCGGGCCGAAGCGCAGATGCCGCCCGTGCTCCGGGACGCGAAAGCGTCATAGCCCAAAACAAAACCGCCGCAGCAACACTGCGGCGGTTTGCTCTTGAAACGAGAAGCCTAAATTAGGCGGCGCTCGAGATGGGCGGCTTGCCGACGGCGATATCGAAGTCCGACATCAGGTTGCGGGAGATATCGCCCGGCGTGAATTTGTACTGGCCGATCTCGCGCACCGGGGTGACTTCCGCGGCCGTGCCGGTAAGGAAGCATTCGGTAGCCTTGGCGAGTTCATCCGGGAAGATCGCGCGTTCGACGACTTTGTAGCCGCGCTTGCGGGCCATCTCCATGACCGCCCGGCGCGTGATGCCGTCGAGGAAGCAATCGGGCGTTGGAGTGTGGATTTCGCCGTTGAAGACGAAGAACACATTGGCGCCGGTGGCTTCAGCGACTTGACCGCGATAGTCGAGGAACATGGCGTCATCGTAGCCTTCGCGCTCGGCCTTATGCTTGCTGATCGTGCAGATCATGTAGAGGCCCGAGGCTTTCGCCTTCACGGGTTCGGTTTCCGCCGAGGGGCGCTTCCAATCGGACCACTGCAGGCGCACGCCCTTGAGACGCGCTTCCAGGCTGAAGTACTGCGCCCATTGCCAGCTGGTGATCGCGACATTGATGCGCGTGTCCTGCGCGCCGACACCCATCATCTCGCTGCCGCGCCACACCACCGGACGCACGTAGGCGTCGGTCTGGTTGTTGGCCTTCAGTGTTTCATAGGTGGCGTCGTTGATCTGCTTCGCCGTGAAGGGGATCGTCATGTCGAGCACCTTCGCCGAGAAGAACAGGCGGTCAGTGTGTTCTTCCAGCTTGAACACTTTGCCGCTGTAAGCGCGCTCGCCCTCGAATACCGAGGAGGCGTAGTGAAGGGCATGGGTAAGGATGTGGACCTTCGCGTCCCGCCAGGGAACGAGTTGGCCGTTCATCCAGATAAAGCCGTCACGATCGTCAAACGAAGCGCCCATGGAGACCTCCTAACGCGCGGACGCGCCTCGGCTTTTTCCGCGGCGCGTAATTTTATTACTCAATAAGACGTATTCAACGTAATATTATAAACGTCTTCATATGAGTGTACGTAACAAATGGAACCAATTATGTCAATACAGCTGACATAATCGTCCCACACGCTATGCTCAGGGTGAAGCTTTCGAGAAAGTGCGCGACCATGGCCGAACCAAAAACCATCGTCAATCCGCTGTTCCTGCGTGAGGACGACCTCCGCCAAGCCATTGAATTGTTGTTCTTTGCCTACCGCGACTTCACCGCGCGGGGTGACGCCATCCTCGCGCGCCAGCACTTCGGCCGGGCTCATCACCGCATCCTTTATTTTGTCGGCCGCTATCCGGGCATCCCGGTCGGTGACCTGCTCGATATCCTCAACATCACAAAACAAAGTTTGTCCCGAGTCCTCAGCCAACTCGTACGCGAGGAATACGTGTTGCAGAAGCCGGGCACACGCGACCGCCGCCAGCGTCTTCTGTACCTGACCGACAAGGGTAAGGCCTTGGAGCGCGAACTGACCAGCGAACAGCGCATGCGCTTCGCCGCCGCCTACAAGGACGCCGGCGCCGTGGCGGTCGAAGGCTTCCGCAAGGTGATGCTTGGAATCATGGACGCCAAAGCCCGCAAGCGCTTCCTCAGTCCGTTCGAAACATGAACGCGCCCTCCTCCACCATGAGCACCGAGCCCTATCCGCCGCACATCCTGGTGGTGGACGACGACACCCGCCTGCGTACGCTGCTCAAGAAGTTCTTGGGTGAGAGCGGCTACATGGTCAGCGCGGCGGCAAACGCCGCCGAGGCGCGGCGCCAGATGAGCGCACTGACGTTCGATCTTCTGGTCGTCGATGTGATGATGCCCGGCGAAGACGGCTACGCCCTCACCAAGACCATACGCACGCACAGCAATGTGCCGATCCTGATGTTGACGGCCATGGGCGAGGCGACGAACCGCATCAAGGGTCTCGAGCTCGGCGTCGATGATTACATGGCCAAGCCGTTCGAGCCGAAGGAGCTCGTCTTGCGCATCGGCTCGATCCTGCGCCGCGCGCCGCCGCCGTCACAGGCCATTTCAAAGACAGAACTCAAGTTCGGCGCGTGCCGTTATGACGTGGTGCGCAAGCAGCTCACGCAGAACGGCGACGCCGTGCATCTCACCGTGGCCGAAAGCGAGCTTCTGCACACCCTGGCGCAGAAGGCCAATGAAGCCATCGAGCGTTCCGATCTTGGTGTAACCGAGGAAGCCGGCTTCAATCCGCGCACGATCGACGTGCAGATCACCCGCCTTCGGCGCAAGATCGAGCCCGACCCGCGTCAACCGCGCTATCTTCAGACGGTGCGGGGCACGGGCTACATGCTGAGAACGGATCCATGACGCCACTGGAAAAATCCGGCGAGCCGGGCGCGCATATGCCGCAAGCCTCCTGGCTGAAATGGCCGGAGCCCGCGGCGCTTGAGCGCATCATGCCGCGCACGCTGATGGCGCGCGTCAGTCTCACCATCGTCGTACCGCTGATCCTCGTGCAGCTCATCTCGACTTATGTGTTCTACGACAATCACTGGGACACCATGAGCCGACGTATGACGCAGGACCTGGCGGGCGATATCGCTTCGGTCTCGGCGTTGATGGTCGAGTTCAAGGACCCGGCCCAGCGCGAATGGGTGGCGGCCAACGCCAAACAGACAATGGAGCTCGACATCAGCTTCACGGCGGGAGCCAAGTTGGAGCGTGTCGACGCGGTGAGTGAGCCGGAGGATCTCGCGCTTTTCCGGGAAGCTTTGCGCGGCGTATTGCGTCAGCCCTTCTCCATCGACCGTTTCGCGTTCCGAACCGACCGGCTGGTGGCGATCCGTGTGCAGACGGAAGACGGCGTCATCAACGTCCTTGCGCCGCGCCGGCGCATCTTCTCCAACAGCACGCTTGTATTCGTCATCTGGATGGTCGGCTCGTCGATGCTCCTCTTCGGCGTTGCGACCGTATACCTGCGCAGCCAAGTGGCCATCGTGCGCCGCCTCGCGCGCGCGGCGGAGAATTTCGGCAAGGGCCGCGAGGTGCCGGACTTCCCGAGCGACGGCCCTTATGAAGTGCGCCAGGCGGCGCGCGCGTTCAATTTGATGCGCGCGCGCATTCAGCGTCAAATCGCGCAACGCACCGAGATGCTGGCCGGCGTCTCGCACGACCTGCGCACACCGCTAACGCGCCTCAAGCTTCAACTCGCGATGATGGAGAACCGCGCGCAAGATATCGCCGACCTGCGTGAAGATGTCGCCGAGATGGAACGCATGCTGGAGGCTTATCTAGCTTTTGCCAGGGGTGACGGCGCCGAGGAAGCCGCCCCGGCCAATGTCGCCGAGGTGATCGAAGACGTGGTCGGCCGGTTCCGCCGCGACGGACGCGGCATCGGCCTCGCGATGACCGGGCTGCCCAAGCAGATGGCGCTCAAGGCCGTGGCGTTCGAGCGCTCGCTGGGCAACCTCATCAGCAACGCGGTGCGCTACGGCACGCGCGTTGAAGTCCACGCGCGGCGCATCGAAGGCTCGCTCCACATCGATGTGGACGACGACGGCCCGGGCATCCCCGCCGACAAACGCGAGGAAGTCTTCCGGGCCTTCCATCGTCTGGAACCCTCGCGCAACCTGGAGACCGGCGGCATCGGCCTGGGTCTGACCATCACCCGCGATATCGTGCGCGGCATGGGTGGGGAAGTGACCTTGGGCGACAGTCCATTGGGCGGCCTTCGCGCGACGGTAAGCATTCCGCTCTAAAAAAACCCGCCGTGCTTTGCGGCACGGCGGGCAAGTCAGAGTGCTCGCCTCAAGAACTTCAAGAAATCAGTGAATATCGCTGGCGGATAAGCGCGCGATAGAGATGGCTTGGAGCAGGTGCTCCTCGTTCACAGGTTTATCGAGGACGATCAGCACACCGGCGCGGAGCGCGCGCTGCCTGAGGGCCGCGTCGGCGCGGCCGGTGAACATGATCACGGGAACCTTGATATCGCGGGCGCGCAAGGTCTCGACAAGCTCCACGCCCGTCATGCCGGGCATGTGATTGTCGAGCACCAGGCAGTCGCCGTGTTGGATGAGCTCGGCGTCCAGGAAGGCGCTCGCCGATTCGAAGGCGCTCACCGGCAAGCCGTGGGATTCCAGAAGAGCTCGGGTGGAATCGCGCACCGGCTCGTCGTCATCAACCACAAAAACCGACGGTTCACGCGGGCCCATGCAACTCTCGAATGCCATGTTCATGGCCAGGACCCTACGCGAGCAGGTATGCGCTCGATATACGTAGTAGTCCTTAGAATATGAGGGGACTCGCTACCAGCCTTACGCGTGTCTTACCGGGCTTCAGGTGGCGACGGAGATCTCGATTTTCGCGGCGAGCGCCATGCGCACCAGGTCGGACAGACTGCGCGCCTGCATCTTCTCCATCACCCGACCCCGATGCACTTCCACCGTGCGGGGTGAGATATCCATGCGGTGGGCGATCACCTTGTTCGGACGTCCCGCGACAAGATGTTCCATCACCTCGCGTTCTCGCGCGGTGAGTTGGGCGATGCGGGTCTCGGCCTCCTGGGTCACGGCGCTTTCGCCCCGCGTGCGGCGGCTCTGCTCCAGCCCGCGCTCGATACTCGCGCGCAAGACCACGTCGTCGAACGGCTTCTCGATGAAATCTACCGCGCCGGCTTTCATGGCGCGCACGGCCAAGGGGACGTCGCCGTGGCCCGTGATGATGATGACGGGCAACCCCCACGCGCGGCGGATGATCTCTTCCTGGAGCTCAAGCCCATCCATATCGGGCATGCGGATGTCGGCGATCACGCAGCAGGCGTCCTTGGGCTTGTAGCCGTTCAGGAACGCCTTGGCGGACTCGAACGCCTCGACGGCGAATCCCTCGGCTTCGAGCAGCGCGGCGAGGGAATCGCGCACCGCCGCGTCGTCATCAACCACGAAGATCGAACCGTTCACGGCGCCATGGGTCATCGTACTGCCTCTTCCTCATCCCCATCATGCGCGACAGGTAGCTGAAAACTAAATGTTACGCCGCCCTCGGCATTCGCTGCGGCGGTCATCTTGCCCCCATGGGCCTCAACTATAGAGCGACAGATGGATAGGCCAATGCCCATTCCGTCACTCTTGGTCGTCACGAAGGGCTGAAACAGCTTCGAGGCGACCTCCTCCGAGAGTCCCGGTCCCGTATCGGCGACCGCCACCTTCACGAAAGTATCGTTTTCAAGAGTCGTCGAAAGGCAAAGCTCGCGCCGTGCGCGGCCCGCCATGGCTTCCAGCGCGTTGCGCACCAGGTTCAGGACAATTTGCTGAATCTGAATCTTGTCGATCAGCACATGCGGCAGGTTCTCGCCGAGCTTGGCTGTGACCGTTGCGCCCGAATCAGAAGCGCCCACAAAGGCCAGCGCCACGGCCTCCTCGACTACCTTGTTGACGTCCTCGCGGGCCCGGTTGTCGTCGCGCTTTTCGACAAAATCGCGCAGGCGGCGGATGATCTGGCCGGCCCTGAGCGTCTGGCCGGCGGCCTTGTCGAGCAGTTCTTGGACCTTCGGCCGGGTCGCCTCAAGGCCCTGGTCGAGCGTACGCCGCGCCGCCTTGACGTAATTGGCCGCCGCGGTCAGTGGTTGATTGAGCTCATGGGCCAGCGCCGAGCTCATCTGCCCCATGGCCGTAAGGCGCGAGACATGGATCAGTTCCGCCTGCAGATCCTGCAAGCGCCGTGCGGCCCCTTCCCGCTCCGTGATATCGCGAATGAATCCGGTGAACAGGCGGCGGTTGCCGATCCGGACCTCACCGATGTTCAGCTCCATGGGAAAAGTCGAACCGTCGCGGCGTAAACCCATGACGACCCGCCCGATGCCAATCACGCGCTTTTCGCCGGTGGTGCGGTAGTGGGAAAGATAGCCGTCGTGGCGATCGCGGTAGACCGGCGGCATCAGCATCTTGACGTTCCGACCTAGAACCTCGCTCTCGAGATATCCGAAAAGCCACACGGCGGCGGCGTTCAAGGATTCGATAAGCCCCATTTCATCGATGACGATGATGGCGTCCGGACCGGTTTCGAAAACGCTACGCAGGCGCTCCTCGCGCTCGCGGATCGCGTTCTCGGCCTCCTTCTGCGCGGTGATGTCCTGGATGAAGCCGACAAAGAGACTTTTGCCTTCGAGCGTCCCCTCACCCATCGAAAACAGGATCGGGAAGGCCGATCCGTCTTTCCGCCGGCCGACCATCTCGCGCGGCAGCACCGTGCCGCCCCTTTCGGGGCGCAGTATCTCGTCCAGCGGCGGCGGATTGTCGAGCAGGACGGAGATGCTCTTGCCCACCACATCGGCGGCGGTATAGCCGAACTGACGCTCGCACATGGGATTGAACAGCTGCACATCCCCGGCCGCATCGGCGATGACAATGCCGCTCGCTGCAGTGGTGACGAGCACATCGAAGCGCGCATGCACTTCCGCGGCGGAAAGACCGGCCATTTGCCCGAGGCTCTCCATGGTCTAACGCCGGCTCACGATGGCATTTCTCCGCATATTCAGGCCGCAAACCACCGCAAAACCGCCGCTCGGGACCGGCATACGTAAAAACCCGTACGAACAACCCCCAATTTTAGACGGAGGCATCCTCGTCCATCCTCATCCCGTAGAAGAATAGTTACCCGATGGGCGAGGAGCCTAACATGCTGCAGACGGTCCCTGGAACTCTCACGAACGACCATGACGCGACGTCATGGGCCAAGGAGAGCTACGTTTCCACGGCGCGCGCATTCGATCTGCTCACCGGGCACGGTACGCGCATCACCGTCAAGCGCGGCGAGGAGATTTTCGCCGAGGGTGACTCCGCCGAGAGCTGCTATCGCCTCATCGAGGGCAGCACCCGCCTCGTCAAGCTGATGGTCGATGGCCGCCGCCAGGTCTGCGAGTTCCTGAAGGCCGGAGACCTGCTCGGCTTCGAAACCGACGACGAATATTATTTCTCCGCTGAAGCCGTAAGCGACTGCACGCTGATGCGCTACTCGCGCCGCGCCGTCGAAACGCTGCTGGTGGAAGACAAGCTGTTCGCGCGCCACGTACGCAAGGTGACAGCGCGCGGTCTGCAAGACGCTTATCAGCGCATGGTGCTGTTGTGCCACAAGTCGGCGCAGGAACGCATCGCATGGTTCCTTCTCGATATGGCCGACCGCGCCGGCATCGAGAACGGATACATCCATCTGCCGATGACGCGCACCGACATCGCCAACTACCTGGGCATGGCCATCGAGACGGTCAGCCGCGTGCTCGGCCAGCTCAAACAGAACGGCGCCATCATTCAGAAGAGCCTCAACCGCATTCAGCTCGTCGACCGCGACGCGCTCGAACTCGTACGCGGCGAGGTGTAACGAGCCCGGCGGCCGATGGAAAGATACGCGAACCGCAGTTACCGGATCCCCGCGTTGGCAGTTGTGATGTGGCTTGGGTCCCCTCCCCATCGCCACAGATGAGCCGCCTCCGCGCCGTGTCTGCAAAAGCGATCAACCATCGGCCGCTGTACGTTTTTGATCTTGTCAGCTTCGGCGAGGGCCGGACGCAATGGGCCGCAGCCGCCATATAAGGCGGCGCGGCCCATTCCTTTTCCCGCCATAGCATTTCAACGGATATTCACGGGCGAACACGGAACAAGGGCGGCATCCTTACGTTGTCGTTTCGAGTTTGATGCTAAGACTGTCGAGTGACGTACGATGATTTTCGTTTCCAAGCTGAAGTGTCCAGGCTGCGGACACAGCGGAACCGCCGAATGGAAGGCGTACCGCCCTAAATTCCTCCGCGAACTCAGGGCCGTCAGCGGCCGGTTCATCGCCGGCGGCGCGGGACGCAATACCGCGTTCCAGTGCGAAGGCTGCCGCTGTATCGCCGAGACCATCGAAGACATCGCGGCGGCGCGCGCTTAAACGCCCGGCGCCGCGAAAGCGTCTTGCAAAGCCTTTCGACTGCGGGTCCTCTACCCTAGGGACGACGGGGAAAGCGGACGTGGGTTCGGCAGATATCATATCGAACGCGGCGACGAGCGCGATCGTGCAGCGCGCCCAGGCCGCGACGGCGGACAAAGCCGTTCAGGTCGAGGCGCTCACCGCGCTCGCCGCGCGAGGGGCATTCGAGCCCGCGTCCGGCATCGCCCACGCTGCGCTGTCGCGGTTCCCTGAAAGCCCGGCGGTCAACCTGGCGGCATTGCGAATCTTCAGCGCTCTGAACGACAGCGAGTCTGCGGCCGGCGCCGCGAAACTGCTCTGCCGGCATCGCCCCGATGCGCCCGGGGCGTGGGAGCGATGGGCCGTCCACGCGATCACGGCGGGCCATTTCGACGATGCGCGCGTGGCCTTCAAAGCCGCGCTCGAGCGGACGCCAGAGGCCCCCATGCTGTGGAATGGCCTCGCAGACGCCGCTATCCAGTGCGCCGCTTTGCCCGAGGCCGAGACGGCGCTGCGCCGGTCGCTTGAACTCGACCCGCGCCAGGCGCCCACCGCGGGCCAATTGGGGCGTTTGTTGATGAAGCGCGGCGCTCTGGCGGAAGCCGAACGATGGCTGACCCATTCCATCGACTGCGGACCGGAGATCGTGGCCGTGTACATCAACTTGGCCGCTGTACGACTCAGACTGAAACGCCCGAAGGAAGCGCTTGCAGCAGCGGCAGCCGGCGCGCGCATGGCGCCGAAATTCGCCAACGGGCACACGATCCTCGGTCAGGTCCTGGTCGAGATGGAGCAATATGAGCGCGCGGCGGACTCTTTCCGGACCGCGCTCGCATGCGACCCCGTGCATGCGGACGCGGCTTATGGCTTGGCGCGGGCGCTGGCGAAGGCAGGACATCCGGAGCGCGCGGTCGCGGCTGTCGACACGTATCTCGCCCTAAGACCGCACGATGCACAGGCGATCCACATGCGCCGCGCCTGGGCGCGCGAACCCGTGACCTCGGCGCCGGATGACTATGTACGTATGCTGTTCGACGGCGTCGCCGATCATTTCGACGATCATCTCGAAGGCGCGCTGGCCTACGATGCGCCACACCGCGCCGCGGCGCTCCTGAAGGAAATCCACCCCGCACGGGACCGGTTTCAGGCGCTGTGCGATATTGGGTGCGGGACCGGTCTGATGGCCAAGGCGCTGGCGGAACACTACGCCATTCCCGCACGTGTCGGCGTGGACTTGTCGACGCAAATGCTCGCGCAGGCGCGCGCGAAGGCGCTTTATTCGGAACTCATTGCCGGTGAAGGCGTCGCCACGCTCGCTGGGCTGGAGCGTCGCTTCGATCTAATCACCGCCCTCGATATGTTGATCTATGTCGGCGACGCAGGACCTTTCCTGCGGGAGGCCGCGCGGCGGCTCGCGCCGGGCGGCGCGCTCGCGGTGTCGCTCGAAACCGCCGAGGACGTCACCGACGTGCGCCTGGAACTCACGGCGCGCTTCTCGCACAACAAGGCGCACGTCATCGCCCAGGCCCAAAAAGAAGGGCTACATCTCACGCGCGGCATTGATGTGGCGCTGCGCCGGGAAGCCGGCGTTGACGTGAAGGGCTATATCGCGGTCTTTGCGCGCGTGTAGCGCCTAAGGCACGATCAGCCGCCAAGCCGGTTTCGCGGACGCATTCTTGGCTTTCGGCTTCGGCTTCACGCCCGGCAGCGGCGTGCCGTCGAAATTCTCCTCCAGCCACCAGCCGGCGGTACGTCCCTCGCCATGCGGTTCATATGGGCGGTCGTAATAGAACGTGTAGACGGGCTTGCCCTTATACGCCCACTGCTTGCGTCCGTCCGCGCGCTGCACAATCGTCCACTCGCCGGTCGGCGTCGCATGCTCCGGCGCGCGAATGATCGGCCACACGGCGGCGCACACCTCGTCGCAATTGGACTTACCGTCCTCATCGCCTTCGAACGTGTAGAGCGGCAGGAAAGCGGGGAAAGACTTATACACCCACGTGGCGCCGTCGCGCCCCAACGCGACCTCGCCCGGATGATTGGGATTGGGATCGCCTTCGGCCGCGCGCGCAGGGGCGATCGCCAACAAACAGACCGCGCTAAACGCGAGAAGAGCCGCACGCATCAAGATGTATCCTACACTGCTTCGGCTTGCGGCCGCCTGAACCCGCGGAATCGCGCGAGACTTTCCGCGCGCTCCAGCCCCCGGTCGAGCGCCGCCATGGTTTTGGCGAGATCGGCGCTGTCGTCGTCCATCCATGCCTTGAGCGCGCAGGCGAGCACCACTTTGAGACCTTGAATGCGCGCGTAGCCGAACAGGCCGTCCGGCGAGACACCGGCGGCTGACAACATCATCGCCGCGCTGCGGTCGGCGCGGCACAGCGCGACACCCAGGGCCGGCGGGTCGAAGCGCGCGCCCGCGACGACGGCGCACAGACCCTCGCGGTTCGCGTTCATCGCGTCGAAACGCTTCATGGCGATTTCAAATAGGCGGTCACGCACGCTATCTGCGTCGTCGCGCGCCGTTACGCCGTCGAGCATGCGCGCATCCAGCCGGTCGAAGATCTTTGCGACGAGATGAGCCCGCGTCGGCGCCGCGATCAGGACCGCCGCCAGCGGCAAGCCGGCCCGCGCGGCCACCGCCGACATGGAGACGTTGCGCCACCCAAGAGCCGCCGCCTCGGCAAGCCCCGCATCCACGATGCGGTCGGCCTCGGTGGAGACGCTTTGCGGTTTGGCTGTCTTGCTGGTGGGTTTCTTGGCCATCTGGACCTCCCGCCTCAACTAACCTGCCAGTTCCTTCGAGCGCTTCGTCGCCGCGGCGACGGCGCGCGCGAACAAAGGCTTCATGCCGCCCTCGGCCATCAGAACGTTCAGCGCCGCCTCGGTGGTTCCACCGGGACTGGTGACATTCTTGCGAAGAACCGCGGGATCGGTCGCACCGGCTTCGAGCAGCGCGCCGGAACCCGCAACCGTCGCCCGCGCGAGTTGCGCTGCGAGATCGGGCGAAAGGCCCGCTTCGACCGCGGCGTCGCGTAAGCACTCGGTCAACAGGAACACATAGGCCGGGCCGCTGCCCGAAACGGCGGTCACCGCATCCATTTGCGCTTCGTCGCCGATCCAGGTCACCTGACCCACCGCGCTCATGACGACTTCGCAAACCCGTGCTTGCACTTCGCTGACGGTCGGCGCCGCATAAAGCACGCTGATCGCCTTTCCCACCGCCGCCGGCGTGTTCGGCATCGCGCGCACCACGGCGGCCGTATCCCCGAGGTGTCCCCGGAAATAAGACGTGGGCTTGCCCGCGAGCACCGACAGGTAAACCGGGTGCTGGGGGGTGAAAGATTTATAGGCGGGCACCACTTGATCGGCCATCTGCGGCTTCACGGCGAAGACGATGACATCCGGGCGGAAGTCGCGCGGGACATCGGTCATATGCGGCAATACGGTCAGCGCCCGGTGGTCTGTACAAGCCGTGACGCTGTCGCGTCCCGCGGGCTCGACAACAATGGCGTCAACGGGCGAAAGGCCGCGCTTGAACCAGCCCGCCAAAAGGGCGCCGCCCATCTTGCCGCAGCCGACGAGGAGAATTGTACCTTGCATGGACGCGACGATAGCACCGGCGGCGAGGTGCTTGAAAGGTGTGACCCACCCAATCAGATCGTCATCCTTGCGCCCGCATGGCGCGAGTATCCAGGGGTCTTAGTTTATAACCCGGATACCAGAACCGCCTGGGTCCTCGGCACTACGCGTCCGGGACGACGCAGGAAGGTTACGCTTCGCCGACCGTATCCAGCAGCGAGCTGGCGATGGCGTCTTCGGCGGTGCGGCCGCCCCAGATCACGAACTGGAAGGCCGGGTAGTAGCGTTCGCACTCGGCCACCGCGAGATCCATCAGCTCGCTGATGAGATCGCTATCCAGCCGGTCCGGCAGGCGCACCGTGTGGCGGAACATCGGGATGCCCTCTTCCACCCAAATGGCGAAGTGTCCCATCCAGAGACGCTCATTGAGCTTGGCGAGCAGTTCGTAAACCTGCACCATCAGTTTAGATTGCACCCGCATATCGAGGGCGCACGAGAAGTGCAGGGCTTTCAGGTCCTCAGACCAGGCGAAGAACATGCCGTAGTCGCACCAGGATCCTGGGGCTTCCACCGCGAGCTCGGATTCGCAGCGGCGATCGTGCACCCATTCCTTGCCGGCAATGAATTCTTCGATGAAATCGATGGGGTTGCTGACGCTAGCGGACTGTCGGCGAAGCGTATCTTTGGACTGCAAAAGACCCTCCCCTCATACCAAAACGCGGGTCTGGACCCCGACCCATCCCCTGGGCCGATCCCTTGAATAACAAGGGTACAGATTCAAGATATAGTAGGGGAATAATGCTCGCAATACAAAATAGCGAGGAAATCCGCCGAGTCGCGTAATTCTTGTGGATAAGTCAAATGTGAGAGTCGATGCAACGCTTTACGCGCGAGAGCGTACGCGCATTTACTTCGCGAGTTTGCTTTCGAGTTCAGCAACACGCGCGGCGAGCCGCTCCTGCTCCGCGCGCGCTTCGGCGGCCATCGCACGCACCACGTCGAACTCTTCCCGTCGCACGTATCCGCCGTCGGCCATCACGCGCTCGAGCCGGTCGCGAATCATGGCTTCAATCTCCTGCTTCAGACCCGACAGCGCGCTCAAAGCGCCGCCCGACAGACGCGCGAGATCATCGAAGATACGATTTTGCGATTGCATCGTGGCTCTCCATCGACTTGCTTGGCGATAATATCGGCTCGGGCTCACCCCGAAGCAACCTATATAGTGTGATCATGTACATCGTCACCGGCGGCGCCGGCTTCATCGGTTCGAATCTCGTCGCGGTCCTGGAGGAGCGCGGCCTCGGCCCAGTGACCGTGGTCGACCGCTGCGAGAACGATCACAAGATGCGCAACTTGGCGAAACGCAACGCCCAACGGGTGCCGCCGGCGTTCATGCCCAATCACCTCGCCGAACGCGCCGGTGAGATCAAAGGCGTGTTTCATCTCGGCGCGCTGACATCGACCACCGAGCGCGATGTCGCGAAACTGACCGAAGTGAACGTACATCTCAGTCAGGACCTATGGCGCTGGTGCGCGAAACATAACGTTCCGTTCGTTTACGCGTCCTCGGCGGCGACGTACGGCGACGGCAAAGCGGGCTTCAAGGACGACGACAGCCTCGCCGCTCTTGCGCATCTGCATCCCCTCAACCCCTACGGCGACAGCAAACATACGTTCGATCTGTGGGTCGCCGAACAGGTCGCCAAGAACGAGCCTGCGCCCCCGCGCTGGGCCGGTGTGAAGTTCTTCAACGTCTATGGCCCGAACGAATTCCACAAAGGGTCGCAGGCGAGCCTGGTTCCGCAGGTCCATGCGAAGGCCGCCAAGGGCGAGGCTTATCCCCTATTCCGTTCGCACAACCCGGCTTATGCGGACGGCGGCCAAATGCGCGACTTCATTTTTGTGGAAGACTGCTGCGACGTGATGCTGTGGCTGTACGAACTCGCGCCCGCGAACGGCATTTTCAATCTCGGAACAGGCAAAGCTCGCTCCTTCATCGACCTCGCGGGCGCGGTTTACCGGGCTTTGGGCCGCGAACCTGTGATCGCCTGGCGCGATACGCCCGCAGACATCCGCGGCCAATATCAGTATTTTACCGAGGCGCGCATGGACCGCCTGCGCGGCCTTGGTTACACGGCGCCGTTCACCTCGCTCGAGGACGGCGTCGCGAAAACCGTGAAGATCCTCTCGCAGCCTGATCCCTACAGGTAACAATGTTCGCCATCGCCTTCCCCGCCATCGACCCGGTTTTGATCCACATCGGGCCCATCGCCATCCGCTGGTATGCGCTGGCCTATATCGCCGGCCTTTTCGCGGGCGTCTGGTACATCCGCTGGCAGGTGAAATTTCCGCCCGCATTAATGACCAAGGAACAGGTGGACGATCTGTTCCTGTGGATTCTCGGCGGCGTCATTCTCGGCGGACGCCTTGGATACGTCCTGTTTTACAAGCCTGGTGAATACCTCAACGATCCGATCTCGATCTTCAAGACGTGGCAAGGCGGTATGTCGTTCCACGGCGGCCTTGTCGGCGTGATCATCGCGATTCTGTTGTTCGCGCGGTTCGCCAAGGTGAACAAATGGTACGTCGGCGATCATGTCGCCTGCGCGGTTCCGATCGGTCTTGGCCTCGGACGCCTCGCCAACTTCATCAATGGTGAATTGTGGGGCCGTCCCGCGCCGGACGTGCCGTGGGCGATGGTGTTTCCGGGCGCCGGCGACATCCCGCGTCATCCCAGCCAGCTCTATCAAGCCTTGATGGAAGGCCTGCTCCTCTTCGTGATCGTCAACCTGATGTGGCGCAAAGAAGCGATCCGCCGCCGCCCGGGGACCATCATGGGATGTTTCCTTATCGGCTACGGCATCTTCCGCATCATCGGCGAAACCTTCCGCGAGCCCGATAATTTCATCGGCTTCCTGGCCGGGGGAACGACCATGGGACAATGGCTGAGCGTGCCGATGATCCTGTTCGGCCTCTTCAGCATCTGGCGCGCACGCCGCGCCGGGCCTGTCCCGTCGGCGAAATGAGCCCGGCCGACTCTCTGAAGGAACGTATCCGCCGCGAAGGGCCGATCTCCGTCGCCGACTATATCGACGTCTGCGCGAGCGCCTACTACGCGCAAGGGGAAGTCTTCGGCGCGGGCGGCGACTTCATCACCGCGCCCGAGATCAGCCAAGCCTTCGGAGAGATTGTCGGCCTATGGTGCGCCGTCACCTGGCAGGCGCTCGGCGCGCCGAAGACCTTCCGCTTGGTCGAGTGCGGCCCCGGTCGCGGCACCCTCATGGCCGATGCGCTGCGCGCCGCATCTCGCGTCCCCGGTTTCGCCGATGCCGCGCGCATCCATTTGATCGAACGCAGCCCGAAGCTGCGCGAGAAACAACGCGAGGCGTTGAAAGGCGCGCTCGTGACCTGGCACGATGGCGTCGAAGACGTGCCGGCGGGCCTCGCGATCATCGTCGCCAACGAATTCCTGGACGCGCTGCCAATCCGCCAGTGGGAAAAGACCGATCGCGGATGGATCGAACGGGCCGTTGATCTCGCCTCCGATGGGACATTCAAATTTACGCTGGGCGCCGCGCGCGATCTCGATATCCCGCTCGCCATGTCGGCCGATGCCGCTCCTGGCGCGATTTTCGAGACCTCGCCCGCGATCCTCGACTGGACACGCCGGACCGCCGCGCGGCTCACGGAACACGGCGGCGCGGCCCTCGTGATCGACTACGGTCACACCAAGACCGCCCTCGGCGACACCTTGCAGGCGGTGAAAGCCCACCGTTATCACAGCCCACTGTCCGATCCCGGCGAAGCCGATCTCACCGCCCATGTGGACTTCGAAGCCGTGGCCACGGCGGCGCGCGAAATGGGCGCCAAAGTCTTCGGCCCCACGCCGCAGGGCGCTTGGCTTAGCCGCCTCGGCATCACGGTGCGCGCCGCGCAACTCTCCGCCGGCAAGGACGAACGGAAGGCAAACGAAATCCGCGGCGCGGTCCAGCGCCTTGTCGCGCCTGACGGTATGGGCCTCCTGTTCAAGGTCCTCGCCTTCACAAATCCCGCTCTGGAAGCTTGCGAGGGTTTCGGCGAGGATGCCTCATCATGACAAAGATCGATCCCGCCTTGGCAATTCAAACCCCGGCCCTCAGCCTGCCTGGCGTCACGCACGCCTTTTTCACACGCAAGGGCGGGGTCTCGACCGGACTTTATGACTCGAACAACGTGGCCTTCAGCGCCGCTGACGACGCGGCCCATGTGACCGAGAACCGCGCGCGCGCAGTGCAGCGCCTCGGTCTCGGCGGTCTCGTTACGCTCAATCAAAAGCACACGCCGGAAGTGATCGAAGTCGATGAACCGTGGACGTGCGACGCCACGCCGATCGCCGACGCCCTCGTGACCAAACGCCGCGGCCTCGCACTCGGCATCCTGACCGCCGACTGCGCGCCAGTGCTGTTCGCCGATGCCGAAGCCGGCGTGATCGGCGCGGCGCATGCGGGCTGGCGCGGCGCGTTCGATGGCGTCATCGGCAATACGGTTGAGGCTATGGAAGAGCTCGGCGCGCACGCGGCGCGTATCGTGGCCGTCGTCGGCCCCTGCATCGCGCAAGCGTCCTATGAAGTCGGCGCTGAGTTTGTTGAACGCTTCGTCGAAATGGACCCGGAGCTGCAGCGCTTCTTTGGGCCGTCGTCAAAACCGGGCCATGCACACTTCAATCTGCCCGCGTTTGTCGCGCACCTCGCCACCGTGGCGGGCGTCGGCGCCGTGACCATCGAGGGCAGCGACACGTGCGCGCTGGAAGACCGCTTCTTCAGTTACCGGCGCGCGACATTGCGCAAGGAAAGCGACTACGGGCGGCAACTGTCGGCGATCGGATTGATGCTGTGAGCACCAAATTCAATTGGTCACCCTGGATCATGGATCTGCGGTCCAGGATGACAATGGTGGTGGCATTGATGATGTGCCTTCTCCTCGCCGCCTGCGGCGAGGTCGGCCGGCCGTTCCTGGGCGCGCCGCAAGCCACGGCGAACAACCCGCTGATCGACATTCCCACCGCCGTGGGGATCGCGGTGGTGCCGGTGCGCGGCCTGCCCGACACCCTGAACATGGCGATCTCGCGGGCGACAGCGGACCGCCTGCAGGCGCTGGAGATCCCGGCGGAAGCCGTGCCGACCAACGCCGGGCTGGGTTTCACCCTGGAGGGCACGGCGGAGACCGCCACCCCCACGCCCGCCGGCCATACGGTCAGCATCTTCTGGGTGCTGAAATCGCGGCGCGGCGCGGTCAGCGGCACCCACCGCCAGAATGTCCTGATTCCCAACGACGCCTGGCAAAAGGGCGACGGCCCCACCACAACGCTCATCGGGGGCGATGCCGCGACCGCGATCGCCGCGCTGCTGGGCGCCGATACGCCCGTGGCCTCGGTCGGCGCGAAGGCGGCCATTCCATTGCCGACCGTCTCGGTGAAGCCGGTGGAAGGCGCCCCGGGCGATGGGCGCGAATCCTTACGCCTCGCCGTCATCCAGATCCTCAATGAACAGGGCGTGCGGCGCGATGACGTGATGCCGGACATCACACTCACCTGTGACATGAAGAGCACCCCGGCCACGGACGGCCTTCAGCAGGTCGAGATCGTCTGGCAGGCCAGGACCAAGGACGGCGCGGACCTCGGCACCATGCGCCTCGACAATACGATTCCGAACGGCGCCCTCGACGGACCGTGGGGTCCGACCGCCTTCGCCATCGCCGACGCCGCCCGCGCCGACCTGATGCGGCTGATCACATCGGTCCCCGGCAAATAATCCACAGGGTCCACAGGCCTTTAGCTTCTTCGCGTGGACTCGCGAAGTCGCGGTTTACAGTCCCATGACAGGTTGATACTTTCCGCGCGCCTGTGGGGGGACGCAGGTTTTGGCTTGGGCGCCACGGGGCAAAGCAGCACATGAAAATTCTGGCGGGAAACAGCAACAAACCGGTGGCCGAGGCCATCGCCTCTTGTTTGAAGCTGCAGTTGACGAACGCCAGCGTGAAGCGCTTCTCCGACATGGAGATCTTCGTGGAGATCCACGAGAACGTCCGCGGCGAGGACGTCTTCGTGATCCAGTCCACGTCCTACCCCGCCAACGACAACCTTATGGAACTCCTCATCACGCTGGACGCCTTGCGCCGCGCCTCCGCGCGCCGTGTCACGGCCGTGATCCCCTATTTCGGCTACGCCCGCCAAGACCGTAAGACCGGCGGCCGCACCCCCATCACCGCCAAGCTGGTGGCGAACCTTTTGACCCAAGCCGGCGCCGCCCGAGTGCTGTCGCTCGACCTGCACTCCGGCCAGATCCAGGGCTTCTTCGACATCCCGGTGGACAACCTGTTCTCGGCCCCGGTGTTCACGAACGACATCGTGGAACATTACAAAGGCCAGGACCTCGTGATCGTATCGCCGGACGTCGGCGGCGTGGTGCGCGCGCGCGCCATCGCCAAACGCATCCATGCCGACCTCGCCATCATCGACAAACGCCGCGAACGCGCGGGCGTGTCGGAAGTGATGAACATCATCGGCGACATCAAGGGCCGCGGCTGTATCCTGGTAGACGACATCGTGGATTCGGCAGGCACACTTTGTAACGCCGCCAAGGCGTTGATGGATGCCGGCGCGAAGTCGGTTTCCGCCTACGTCACCCACGGCGTGCTCTCGGGCGGCGCCGTCGGCCGCGTCACCGCCTCGCCGCTCAAGGAACTGGTGATCACCGACAGTATCCAGGCCACCGAAGCGGTCCGGCTGGCCGACAACATCCGCCAGTTGTCCATCGCTCCACTGTTGGGCGAGGCCATCAAGCGCATCAGCCAGGAAGCCTCGGTTTCCAGCCTGTTCGAATAGGCTTCACGGCGTAGGGAGTTCCCTACTTTTAAGTCGACAGCCTGCGCGTTTCGGGTTTCACTTGCTGACCGGCAATTACGTCAGCGGGGCCCTATGCGTACTGGTTTTGTGGGACTTTTTGTCACCGCGATCTTCGCGTTCACAGCGGCTGCGCAGGACGCCGCCCCCGACTTCTCCGCGAGCCAGCGCCAGAGCGATCTCGCCGCGCTGCGTAACTTTGTCTACCCGCCGGGCTTCTCCGACGAACAGATCATCTCGCTGGAGAACGGCGTGGTGCCGCCGCAAATCGCGGTGCCCGAATATCTTCGCCTGCATTGCGGCGAGATGAGCCAGAGCGTGCTTAACCCCTGCCTGTTGCGTCACGGCAAGGGCGACGAAGCCGTCTATACCGTCGTGAGCCTCGGCGGCACCAAGAGTTTCGCGACCCTCGACGAAGCCACGGACTATTTCCGCGCCGAGATGAGCACCAACGTGATGGCCTTCGAAACCGAAGTATCGGCGATGAACAGCTTCATCGACGAGCTGTGCGACAAGATCGCCGCCGGCCAGGACGCGCGTGAAGTGGTCGCGGCGCGCGGCGGCCGGCCGCGCCTGCCCCACGCCATCGCCCCGCCCAACGCCGAAGCGAAGTATCAATTCTCGAACTTCTTCCAGTGGGAAAAGTGCGTGGACTGCGTCGGCATCGTCGCCGTGAACCAGGCGCGTCCCGACATGACCCCGCGCTGCGCCGCCATCCGCAAACAAGGCGTACCGCGCATCAATTACTTTGTGGTGGATAAGGGCACATCACGCGGCCATCGCACGCTCAATGATGGTATGAGCGCCTTCGAGCAACTCGCGAAGCAGCCGTCGCTCTAGAACGTCCTACATCTCGCACATGGATGTGAGGTCGGTGATTACGCCGGCCTCATGGTTGCGCATGAAATGCTGCAGGAAGCCGGTGAACCCGGCGCCCAGCTTGAGGACGTATGTATCCGGTCCCGCGCCGGCGAGCATCGTAAGGCGCGCTTCGATGGCGCCGGGATCGAACGTGAACTGGCCGTTCGCGGGGATCACCACGGTCGTGTAGGTCGCCAGCTTGCTGCCATCGCGCGGATCGTAGACCTCGATGTCGGCCTTCCCGGCCGCTGCCCCGGTATTGTTCACTACGATACTGCTGGCATAGCCGGCCGAGGCCCGGGCGGTGGAATGCACGCCGAGCAGAAGGCGCCCGCCGCTGACCGTCGATCCCGCGCAGGTGCTGAAGTTCGAGATCGCCCCGCCGGCTCTCGCGAACTGCTGGAAGTACCCGTCGAAGTCGGTCTCGACCGTGACGTTGTAGATGTCCTTACGTGCGAGTGCGGTTTCCGCCTCGATGGTCGCGACCGGCACGTCCAGCATCGTCCCCGGCGCGATCGGCGGTGAAGTCCACGCGGCGGCCACGCTTCCCGTCGCCGGATCGTGCAGCGCCACGGCGACAGGCGCGGCCGTCTTGCTGTCGTTATAGAACCGCAACGTCGATTGCGCGGTGAGATTGCTGCCCGAGTACGCGCGGCCCGAGAATAACGGCGACGGCACGGTGCGCGAGACGTAACCGCTCACCGAGCAGGCGGTGTTCATATCCGAGAGCACTCCGGCGCGGCGGCTTTCAAGCACATGCTGCAAATAACCGCCGACGAAGCGGGCGTCCGAGCCCCGGACGGCCACGCGCGAGGTTTCGGCCGCCGGCGCAAAATTCAAACGCGTCTGCAGCTCGCTCATGGGCAGCGCTATCGCCGTGCGCGCCGCCGGCGCCGTATTGAAGGGACCGGAGGGATAATAACCGCCGGGGCCGATCTGAACGCCGGACTCCGCCGCGAACAGGGTCGCGCCGAGGTACGATCCGCTGGTCGTGGGATTGGTGAAAACGATCGTGCTCGGGAAATCCGCGAACAACGAGGTGTAGGCATACGGCAGCGTGAGCGGCGTCCCAGCGACCGCCGTGTCACAGGAACTCGCGTTCGTGATGGCGCCCGCGGCGCGGTCGAACAGAATGTGCTGCATGTAGCCAAACATGCTTGCTGCGTCGACGTGGACACCCCAGGCCGCGGGCTTCTCGAAGGGCGCCGCGATCGCGCGTTCAAGATCGTCGATCTGGAATTGGCGCGAAGCATGCGCGGCGATGACAGGGCTTGTCCAGGTCGCGGCCTTCTCACCGGTCGTACCGTTATAGAGAGAGAGCGTGACCGTGCCGGGCGTGTTACCGGAATTGTGAAACAGCAGATAGGATTCGGTCGTGCTGGTGAACGAAGGGTGGATGCCGCCGAGACTCGGGAGCCATGCGGGCGCGAGCTCGTCCGATACGACCGTCAGTGTGAACTCCACCGGGAGCGCGGCGAGCGTTCTGGTGTCACCCGCTTGGATGAAAGCGATGACGCAGGTTCCCGGACGCCGCCATACGATCGTGCCGTTCGTGTATACGCATATCTTGGGATAGCGCGGGACGCCGGTCACCGGCAGCCCGCTCGACGCGGTAGCCGTCACGCGCGCGGGGGCGTCGCTCAGTCTCACCGTCGCGTAATTGGTGGAGCCGGCGACACTGATGGTCTGCGATATGGGACCGCCCGTGAGGTTCACATATTCGCTGTCGGGGACGATCTTGGCGATACCGGCGCAGGAGAAGACGAGATTGGCCCGGCGGTAGTCACGGGTAAGCTGGAGTTGCTCGCGCGATTCGACGCCGCGCGCCTGAAACACCGCGAAGGCCTCATCCGTCAGCGTGTCGAAATAGGAGATCAGGTGATTGCCGCGCGGGGTACGCACAAAAACCGCCATATCCGACCAGGTCTGTGTGCCGGTGTGATGCCCAATATTTTCCCCCGCCTGAAGCTGATCGCCCTCGGCGAACGTCCTATTGAGTTCGACGTGGAACATCGTGAACGTAAAGGCCGGCTGCTCGTCCGACGTGATCTGGATTTGCGTGCCGCCGATCGGCTCGTCGAACATGCGGGTGACTCTTCCCGTCACCGGCGCGTAAATCTGCGTCGTCGCATCGGGCGCGATGAAGTAGTGCTTCATCGACGCGCAGGCCTCGATGGAATTGTCGGGCGGGTTCTTGTAACCGTCGCGGCCGAACTGCGTGGAGTCCGAGTAGTCGTGTCCGGCGCCGGATCGGAACTTTGAGATCTGCGTGACTTTCGTGAGGTCGATGTAGACCGTATTCACGAACTTCGGAATGCCGTTGGCCTGGATGTCGTAGGTGAAGCCGTTGGCTTGCGCGAAAGCGGGCGCGCCCAGGGCGGCGAGAGTCAAAAGGGCCGCAAGAGCCGCCCATAAAACGCTCTGATGACGCGTGTACGACATGCTCTTAAAAATTGCCGGAATCGATGATGCGCTGACCTTAGGTAGCACAAATTAACGATTCATGAGTCCGGCTTTTTCGCACGGAACGGCATTGAATTTACGGACGAAATCTCCGAAGCGGCGCTGTCAGGCGGAAAGCTTTTCCCAGTCGGCGATCTGGAATCCGTGGGCCTTCGCCAAGCGGCGGAACCGGCCGTTCGGGTTCACCGCGATGCCTTCGTCCGCCCAACGCAGCAGATCCACATCCGAGTGATGGTCGCTGTAAGCGATCACGCGCGGGCGCGGAATCATCGCCGCGACATAGTCCTGCACGGCGTCGAACTTCACCTGGCCATAGCAATTGTCGCTGCCCAGGGCGGCGCGCAAGCGGCCGCGGTCGTCCCACGCGGATTTGGTCGCGATGACATGATCGAAACCGAGCACATCGGCGAAGACCTGGGCATAGAAATCGAAGCTCGCCGTGGCGAGCACCATATGATGCCCCGCTTCGCGGTGCTTCTTAATGGCCGCAAGAGCGCCCGGGCGCACGTGGGTCTCCAGACACGTTTCCACGTAGCTGTCGGCCCATGACGCAATCTGAGCGCGCGTAGCGCCGACGATGTTGACCTCGATCATGCGCGCCTTCACGTCGTCGCGCGAGATCATGCCGAAGGCGTAGATCGCGGTGAGCCAGATCGCAATGGGAAGGCGTTCGAGGGTCCGCTGGTGCGCCGGCACGCAATGCATCAGGAACGGCGTATAGGTGCCGCGCCGCGTGATGGTGCGGTCGAGGTCGAACACCGCGACAATCGGGGCGACTTCCTGCGCCTGAGGCCGGCTAATAGAGGACGTAAGCATGTCTCAATTCACCTTTGGATGGCCGCGAATTAGAACAACTCGCCCCTGCGGTCCAGCCTTTACGTGAGTCCCTATACACGTGAAGCGGGAGTTTGTGATGCCGGCTCAGTTACGCGTGGAGGCTGCCGCGCGCCAGTCACGGGGTCCAAAAAAGCGTCCGGGACCACGCATTTAGCCCCAAAAACAGGCCTAAAACCCGCCCGGGGCGGCTTGCCTTGGAGGTGTGAAGCGTGTACATGACCCCCGCTCGATTTCCGGGCACACGGCGGCGGCACCCCTGGAGGCCGCGCCGGACTTGGCTGGTTTTTCGATAATACACGCCAAGTCATTGAAATAAATAGGAGAACGACCGATGCCTAAGACCAGCTCACTGCAGGTTCAAGGGCGCGATCGGGCAGGTAAGGGGGCAGCTCGTGCCACACGCCGGAATGGACTCGTTCCGGCTGTGATTTACGGCGGCAGCCAAGAAGCCACGCTCATCGCTCTCGAACCGAAGACCCTCGTCGCGCTGATGCACGACCCGGCCTTCAAGACGAACATTTTCGAAGTCGAAATCGGCGGCAAGAAGCAGCGCACCATGGCCATGGATGTGCAGCTCGACCCCGTGTCCGACCGCCCGATCCACGCCGACTTCCGCCGCATCGAAAAGGACACGCTCGTGCGCGTTCCGGTTCCGGTGCGCTTCCACAACGAAGGCGCTTCGCCCGGCATTAAGGTCGGCGGCGTGCTCAACATCGTGCGCCACGACGTCGAAGTGCGCGGCAAGCCGGACGATCTTCCGGATCACATCGACATCGACCTCACCGGCCTTGAAATCGGTGACTCGGTGCACATCAATGCCGTGAGGCTTCCGAACGGCGTGAAGCCGACCATCGCGCGTAACTTCACGATCTGCACCATCGCTCCGCCGACGGTCATGACCGTGGAAGAAGAAAAGCCCGCCGCAGCCGCTGCTGCGGATGGCGCGGCCGCTCCTGCCGCTGGCGCCGCTGCTCCGGCCGCTGGCGCCGCTGCCGCCGGCGCGAAGCCGGCCGCTGGCGCCGCTGCTCCGGCCGCTGGCGCGAAGCCGGGCGCGAAGAAGTAAGACCGCGTGGTGTCTCGCGCCTTTACCGGGCGCGAGACACCCGTGTCTTCGGGGACACTGGGTTAGAGGACGCGGGCCATGCGCCTCTTGGTGGGCCTCGGCAATCCGGGCGAACGTTACGCCCACAACAGACACAACATCGGTTTCATGGCGATCGAGAAGATCGCCGACCGTCACCGCTTTACGCCGTGGCGTGCGCGGTTCCAGGGCCAAATCGCCGAAGGCCTCATCGACGGCGAAAAAGTCATGGCGTTGAAGCCGCAAACCTACATGAACCTCTCCGGACAATCGGTTGGCGAAGCCGCGCGCTTCTTCAAAGTACAGCCGCCCGAGATCATCGTGATGTACGACGAGATCGAGCTGGCGGCCGGCAAAGTAAAGGTCAAACAAGGCGGTGGATCCGCCGGCCACAACGGCATCAAAAGCATCGATGCGCATTTGGGTCCCGACTATTGGCGCTTACGTCTCGGTGTCGGCCGTCCCGCGACCAAGGAAGAAGTGCACGGTCACGTACTCAGCGATTTCGCCAAGGCCGACCGCGACTGGCTCGATAAACTCCTGGAGGCCGTTTCGGACTCCATCCCCCTGCTCATCGCGGGCGGCGACAGCAAATTCATGACCAAGGTGGCATTGCTCACCAAACCTCCCGCGCCGAAAAAAGAGAAGGCGCCGGACGGCACAGACAGTTCAAAGGACGCATAATGGGCTTCAATTGCGGTATCGTCGGCCTTCCCAATGTCGGCAAGTCGACCTTGTTCAACGCACTGACCGCAACGGCGGCGGCGCAAGCGGCGAACTTCCCCTTCTGCACCATCGAGCCGAACGTCGGGCGCGTCGCGGTACCGGACGAGCGCATGGACACCCTGGCGAAGATGGCCAAGTCGGTGAAGATCGTGCCGACGCAGCTAGAGTTCGTCGACATCGCCGGCCTCGTGCGCGGCGCGAGCAAGGGTGAAGGCCTGGGTAACCAGTTTCTCGGCAACATCCGTCAGGTCGACGCCATCGTCCATGTGCTGCGCTGCTTCGAGGACGGTAACGTCACGCACGTCGAGAACTCCATCGACCCGATCCGCGACGCCGAAACGGTCGAGACCGAACTCATGCTGTCGGACCTCGACAGCTTGGAGCGCCGCGCCGACCAGAACGCCAAGAAGGCGAAAAGCGGCGACAAGGAAGCCAAGGAACTGATCGCGGTGATGGAGCCGGTGCTGGTCGCCTTGCGCGCCGGCAAACCCGCACGCACCTCGCGTCCGGTCGATCCCGCCGCGCGCAAGATCTTCGACGGCCTTCAGCTGTTGACCGGAAAGCCCGTGCTTTACGTGTGCAATGTGGAAGAAGGCTCGGCGGCGACCGGCAATTCGTTGTCGGAGAAAGTGATCGCGAAAGCCAAGGCCGAAGGCGCGGCCTACGTGATCATCTCGGCGGCCATCGAGGCGGAAGTCGCGCAGCTTTCAGATCCGACCGAGCAGAAAGAGTTCTTATCGAGCCTTGGGCTTAAGGAAACCGGCCTCGCGCAGGTGATCCGCGCCGGCTACCAGCTTCTCGAACTGCTGACATTCTTCACGGTCGGCCCGAAGGAAACCCACGCCTGGACCATCCGCCGCGGCTCGAAAGCCCCGCAGGCGGCGGGCGCGATCCACACCGACTTCGAGAAAGGCTTCATCCGCGCCGAGACCATCGCCTTCGCCGACTTCATCGCGCTCGGCGGCGAGCAAGGCGCCAAGGACGCGGGCAAGATGCGTCAGGAAGGCAAAGAGTACGAAGTGCAGGATGGCGATATCATGCACTTCTTGTTCAACGTCTAACGCCTTCCCCGCGGCCGTGCCCTAACCTGGGGCGCGGCCGAAGCGCCGCCGCGCTAGTTCAACTGCGGCGTCTGATGATCGGCGTTCTGCTTGCGCTTGCGCAGCTCGCGATAGGCGGCCCACACGATCACCGCCAGCGCAGTGACGAGAGCGGTATCGATCAGCGCTGCATATTCCGCGTACACCATAGGGCACCTCCTTATTGCTTCGGCGCTCGCGTAACTGGCGCGCCGGAGTGCGACAGTTACGCTTAACGGCGGGCCGCGGTTGCAATGGGCGGCGCTTCACAACGCATTGATTCCTCGCGTTAACTTTTGTACCGCCGCGCACGCCGCGGTGGAGCGTGGCAACCGTGGAGCAGCGCCGCTGCTTCATCACACGGAAACGTAAGCCATTTTGGCTTCGAGATGCCGCAATCCCGCCCCCGTATCGCCGGAACCGCTGCGTTTGTCTTTGTGAAGTCTCCTGCAGTGGAGACAGCACCTCTTTCCCGCGTGGAGAAATAAAATGAAAAGATTTGCAGCCGTTTCCGCCGTCGCTTTGATCGCCCTTTCCGTTACCGCCTGCGGTGAAACGCGCGGCGAGCGCGCCCTTACCGGCGGCGCGATTGGCGCGGGCGCCGGCGCCCTCGGCGGCGCCGCCCTCGGCTTTGATCCGTTGACCGGCGCCGTCATCGGCGGGGCGGCCGGTGCGGTCGCGGGCGCGGCTTCCGGCGACCGTGATCGTGACCGCCGCGCTTATCGCGACAGCGACGGCGACGGCATCCCGAACTATGACGATCGTTATCCGCGCAACCCGTATCGCGACTAAAGGAGACGGCGCATGCGTTCCCTCATGATCGGCGCTCTCACGCTTGCCGCCGCCGGCCTCATGGCCAGCGCCTGCACGACCCATGAGACGCGCATCATCCAGGCCCCCGCCGTTGTCGGCGCGGTGCCGGGCTCGACGACGACAGTGATTCGCTCCAACCAAGTCGATAAGCCGGTGGTCCTAGAATCGGACGAGGCGCGCGACGTCATCGTGCACATCGACTGACCGACAATAGAAATAAGAAAATACGGCCCCTCCTTAAAACCCCGCTGCGGCGGGGTTTTTCTTTTCGGCACTAGAAACCATAGGCCGGGGCCCCAAATAAAAACGCGCCGCTGGGGTTACCCGGCGGCGCGTCTTAAGGGGTACTGGCTTAGATGAAGTTGGTGAAGACGGCGATCAGGACAATCACGCCTACCGGAACACCAAGAAGCCAAAGAATTAAAGCTCTGCCCATGATTTTTGCTCCTGCTTTAAATGGCAGCTCGTATGAGCCGAAGGTAGAACGCAGGCCGTATGGCGATGACATGGCGGTGATATGGCGGAACCAGACCTTGTGGGGTTTCCTGCCCAGCGTGTAGCCTTGGCCCAACGCATTTGTGGGGGAGATCCAAATGAAACGGACGTTACTGGGCTTGGTCGTGGTCGCGATGTGCGGGGGACCGGCGATCGCGCAAGAAAAAGGCGGCCTGGACCAAACAGGCGCTTATGAACCGGTGGTCGGCTGGTTCAAACCGGGCATCGACCGGTGGGACCGCCCCATGGCGTCCGTCACTGTCGACAAGCCGGACCGCATTTTCATGACCACCGCGCCGGTGCGTTTCACGCGCCCGAACGCGCCGATGCTGACGGCAGACGGCAAACTCATGGAGGAGAAGTCGCAGGCCTCCACGATCCCGGCGGACAAGCAGGCCCATGACAACATCATCCTCGTGCTCAACGCCGAGGGTAAAGTCATCGAGAATTGGAAGCAGTGGGACAAAGACATCACCTTTGCCCACAACATCGAGATCAGCCCCTATGATCCGGACCGGTCGGTGTGGGTGATGGACCTTGGCCACCAGATCCTGAAGTTCACCAACGACGGCAAAAAAATGCTGATGCGCCTTGGTGAGAAGGACAAGCCGGCGTGGGATGCGACCCACTTCAATATGCCCTCCTCCATGGCTTTCTATCCGGACGGCAGCTTCATCGTCGCCGACGGGTATGTGAACGCCCGCATCGTGAAGTTCGATAAGAACGGCAAGTATGTATCCGAGTTCGGCTCGAAGGGTTCGGGTCCGGGCCAATTCGATCTGGTGCACTCGGTCGCCATCGACAAACAGGGCCGCATCTACACCGCCGACCGCCGCAATCACCGCATCCAGGTGTTCGACGCGAACGGAAAATTCATCGAGGAATGGAAGAATGTTGGTAGCCCGACGCGCCTGATCATCACCGAAGATCAGTACCTGTGGATGAGCGACGCGGACTACAACCGCTTCGCCAAGTTCGACCTGAACGGCAAACTCATCACCTACTTCGGCGTTCTCGGCCGCAACCCAGGCGAGTTCGACAATCTTCACAACTGGGATGTGGACGCCAGCGGCGCCCTCTTCGTCGCCGACGGCGGCAACAACCGCATTCAGAAACTCGTCGCCAAGAAGAACGCCGACCCGGCCCGCCTGATCGGTCAGCAGTTCTTCCTGCCGGCGCTGAAGAAATAGGGGCCTCACATGAAGCGGATACTTCTCGCCGGTCTCGCGGCGGCGGCTCTTTTCGCCGGCGCCGCCATTGCCCAGGAAAAAGGTGGCCTCGATCAGACCGGTCCTTATGACCCGGTGGTCGGCTGGTTCAAGCCCGGTATAGATAAGTGGGATCAGCCCGTCGCCTCGCTGACGGTCGATAACCCCAACCGCATCTTCATCACAAACTCGGATCAGACCCGCACGCGCCCCAACGCGCCGATGCTGAGCGCCGACGGGAAAGTGATGCAGGAGCGCTCACAGGCCTCGACCCGGCCGCGTGAACAGCAGCCCCATGAGAACATGATCATGGTGCTGAACGGCGACGGCCAGATGATCGAGAACTGGAAACAGTGGGACAAGGAGATCACCTTCGCCCACAATATCGAGATCAGCCCCTACGATCCCGACCGCGCCGTATGGGTGATGGATCTTGGCCATCAGATCCTGAAATTCAGCAACGACGGCAAGAAGCTGCTGATGCGCCTCGGCGAGAAGGACAAGCCGGGCTGGGATGCGACGCACTTCAATATGCCGTCGTCCATCGCCTTCTACCCGGACGGCACCTTTATCGTCGCGGACGGCTATGTGAACGGCCGTATCGCCAAATTCGATAAGAACGGAAAGTATATCTCCGAATTTGGCTCCAAGGGCTCGGGCCCCGGCCAGTTCGACCTCGTACACTCCGTCGCCATCGATAAGCAGGGCCGCATCTATGCGTCCGACCGCCGGAACCACCGCATCCAGGTATTCGATGCCAACGGCAAGTTCATCGAGGAATGGAAGAACGTCGGCAGCCCGACGCGCCTCGCCATCACCGAAGACCAGTACTTGTGGATGAGCGATGCGGACTATAACCGCTTCGCGAAGTTCGACCTCAACGGCAAGCTCATCACCTATTGGGGCGTCCTCGGCGCCAACCCCGGCGAGTTCAACAACCTGCACAACTGGGATGTGGACGCCAACGGCAACCTGTTCACCGCCGACGGCGGCAACAACCGCATCCAGAAATTCGTGGCGAAGAAGAACGCCGATCCCATGCGCCTCATGGGACAACAGTACTTCGCGCCGCCACTTAAGAAATAGGGAGCACAGAGATGAAATTACTTCACGCGCTTATTGCGCTTGGCTTGATGTCGGGCGCCGCGCAGGCGGCCGAAAACACGAAGGTCAGCAACGCCGCCATCGACGCGCGCGGCCTGACCCTGGCCGATTTCCCGCGCTACAAATCGGTAGCCCCCGACATCTACGCCTATGAGGGTTTCCATCCGTCGAAGGTGATGAACACGGTGAGCCTCATCATCGTCACCAAAGACGGCGTGGTGCTGGTCGACGCCATGGGGGACGAACAGCAGGGCCAACAGCTCGTCGACAACATCAAGAAAATCACCCAGCAGCCGGTGAAGTACCTGATCGTCGGGTCCGATCACGGCGATCATATGGCCGGCAACGGCCCGCTCAAAAAGACGTGGCCGGGCATGGTGGTGATTTCGACGCCTGCCTCGCAGAAGGCCATGGAGAAGAACCCTGCGCCGCCGACCGAACTGGTGACCGATAAACGCACGCTGAACGTGGGCGGCACGGAGATCCAGATCCTTAATCTCGGCCGCGCCCACACCGGCGGCGATCTTTTGGTTTATCTGCCGGCGAGCAAGATCATGTTCATGAGCGAGGTGTACCTGCGCGGCGTGTTCCCGGCCATGCGCACCGCTTATCCGAGCGAGTGGGTGGAGACCGTCAAGAAGGCTCAGGCCATGAACGCGAACCTGTATATCGCCGGTCACGGCTGGCTCGACGACGCCGCGACCATGAAGGCGGACCTCGAGGCCTTCCGCAAGAACCTCGAGGCCGTGATCGCAGAGGGTAAACGTCTGCACGCCGCCAAGGCGCCCTGCCCCGATCCGCAAAACTGCGAAGCGGCGAAGCAGGCCAAGTGGGGTTCGGCGGACAGCCTCGCGCTCCGCGACGCGCAGGCCCCCATCGCTCTGGCCAAGATTTACCAAGAGGCTGACGGCAAGCTGCCGAAGTAGACGCTGCACCAAAAGCCCGCCAGAAATGGCGGGCTTTTTTGTATGGGGGAACATCGAGCGCGCTCCTCCAAAAGCCGCACCCGGCGCGCTTCTTGCCGTTAGGGTCTTTACCTACCCCTTCGCGCGCCTTATGGGTCACTGGCTGTTCGGATAAAACGGGTGGACTGAAAGACATGGCGATCGCAAAAACCACATGGCGCGGCTTCCTCTGGCGATGGATCGCCGCCGTCGTGCTGGTGCTGGGCACTTTCAATCCGACCGACCTTTCGTTCGTGACCTGGCTGACGCATGGCGACGCCGCCATGTCGCTGAAAGCCTTGGCAACCATTGCCGTCGTCATCTTCTATGCGATCTTCCTGCGCGCCACCTGGTATTCGCTAGGCGTCTTCGGCACCCTCGCCCTCATCGCGCTATTCGGCACGCTGATCTGGGTGCTGGCCGATTTCGGGCTTCTGGATCTCGCGCGCGGCAGCGCCGTGACCTGGATCGGTCTTCTGGCCATCGCGACCATCCTTGCCATTGGCTTTTCGTGGTCGAAAACCCGCGCCCGGCTCACCGGCCAGATCGACGTCGATTCCGACGAATAACGCCTGACACTGTCGGCCCGCTTTACAGCGCGCGCCGGCGCGGAGCCAAAAAGCCCTGAAGATCTTGAAGAGTTAGCGCTGGCACAACCCTTGCAACTCTTATCGGCGAGGCCCCGATTTGGAGTGTGCAATGTATACCGAGACTTTTTCCTCAGCGTCGCACTGGCTGTTTGCGAACGCCGCGCCGCCCCGGCCCGACACCTCGCGCGAGCCTGTTTCCCGTACCCCGGCGATGATCGCCAAGATGTGGACCATCGGCGGCCCGCAAGGCATGACCGTGGAGTCCGCGAAACAAGCGCTCGGGATCAAACCCGGACCCGAGGATCTCGTGGTGTATACACAGTACAAGGCGGGTGGTGGGAGCTATCACGTCCCCCACCTGATCTCCTGCCAACCGTACAGTCACTAGACAGCGAACCCGGCGCGCGGCTCTCGTATTATGGCCCCGCCTTTTCGCCGGCTGCCTACTTACGATCCGCGACGTTGAGGGTTTGCCCCGCGAGCGGCGGCGTATGGATAGGCAGCCGGCGCGCCTGGGTCGCCTGCTCGAAGCTGTAGCCCAACGAGAGCAGCTTCGGTTCGCTGAACAACGGCCCCCAGAATGAGATCGCGATCGGCAGATCGTCGCTGGTGAAACCTGCCGGCACGATGAGATCGGGAATGCCCGAAAGGTTCGCGATCACCGACGGGCCACCGCCGCCGATAGCGGACGGCGAGTCCGTTGTCGCGATGAGGCCGGGCGGGCGGCCTGAGGTCGGATACACAATCGCGTCCAATTTGTTCGATTCGAACAGGCCGTTCACCACCATACGAACGCCGGGAAGACCGTGTTCCTTGACGGCCTTATAGCTCGCGCTGTCGATGCCGGCGGCTTCGGCTTCCTTCTTGAAGACGAACCAGCGGGACGGATTGGGACCGGCGCCGCCGGTGCCCATGCTCTGATACTTCTTCGCCCGCTCGATGAGTTCACCGATGGACTTCGGGTAACCCGGTCCGGTGTGAGACAGATACTCAGTCACCTGGGTCGCGAACTCCGGATAGCGCAGCGTCATGTAATATTCCTGCCGTGCGTCGAGCACCCATTTCGGGAATTTGACGTCAACGATCGTCGCGCCCTGGTCGCGCATCACATCGAGCGCCGCCTCGATCGACCAGTCGATCTCGGCGTGCTGGCCCATAAAATCGCGGGCGATCCCAATGCGCGCGCCTTTGAAGGCGCCGGTTTTCAGGAACTTGGTGTAGTCCTTCTCGCCCTTGCCGGTCTTGGTCACGGCGTCGTCCGGATCGACGCCCGCGATGACACCGAGCACGGCGGCGATATCGGAAACGTTGCGCGCCATCGGACCCACGGTATCGAAACTAAGGGTCAATGGAATAACCCCGCCGCGGCTGACGAGACCCATGGAGGTCTTCAGGCCGACGATACCGTTCGCAGCCGACGGACCGCGGATGGAACCGCCGGTATCGGTGCCGAAGCCAAGCTGCGCGTAGGCCGCAGCGATAGAGACCCCCGTACCGCCCGACGAACCGGCCGGGGTGCGCGTCAGATCGTGCGGGTTCAGGGACTGCCCGCCGAGGGAGCTGTTGGCGCCCCCCGTCGCAAATTCGGAGAGATTTACTTTCGCGAGGATGATCGCGCCCGCGTCGCGCAGCTTCTTCACGGCGAAACCATCCTTGGGCGGGATCCAGCCTTCCAGCAGAACCGAGCCGCCCGTGGTCGGCATGTCATTGGTGTCGAAGTTATCCTTCAGCACGATGGGGATGCCGTGCAGCGGCGAGCGTTTTCCCTTTGCCTTGCGCTCGGCGTCGAGCGCCCGCGCCGTCTCCAGCGCTTTCGGATTGAGTGTGATCACCGCATGCAGCTTTGGGCCCTGTTTGTCGTAGGCCTCGATGCGCGCCAGGTACATCTGCACCAGTTGCTCGGACGTTAGCGTCCCGGCATCGAAGGCCTGATTGACCTCACGGATCGTCGCTTTGTCGATATCGATGCTGGCGGCGTACGCAGGCATCGCCAGTGTCAGCGCGATGAAAGCGATCATTCCCAACTTTTTCATGTGGCGGTCCCCAATGGCAGAATGCGGTTTACGGTGCGAGCGGCGGCGTGGTGTCCGGCGCGCGGCGATGTTTGGTGGCCTGTTCGTAGCCATAAGCGAGTTTGATGAGCCGCGCTTCATCCCAGGCACGGCCGAAGAAGGTAACGCCCGCCGGGAGACGGCTATCGCGTGTGTAGCCCATCGGCACTGTGATGGCCGGAAAGCCGGATATCGGCGAGAAAACTTGGCTGTTGTCGCCGTCCGGCGTGTTGAGATCCCCAATGAGGCGCGGCGGGAAGCTCCAGGTTGGGTAGACGAAAGCGTCGAGTTTCATCTCGTCCATCGCCTTGGTGACGGCCGCGCCAAAGGCGCGGCGATAGCTCATCTCGTGCTCGCAAGCGTCGCTCTCGGGGCCCTGCGGTTCTGACTTCTGCGCAGCGAGGATCCGCACTTCGATGGAGGGGTGGAATTTCTCGCTCGCGATCACCTCAGCAAGCGAATGCAGCGGGATGCGGTTGCCATGCGACGTGAACCAGGCGTTTACATCGTATTTGAAACCCATGCAGGTGCCGGCATCGGGGTTACGCTTGATCGCGTCAAGGCCCACCTCCGCCGGATCGACGATGACCGCGCCCGCGCGTCTCATCGCTTCGACCGCCGCCGCAAATACCTGCGCGACGTCTTTGTCCACACCGCCTGTTTCGTAGGCCTGGTGCAGGATACCGATCCGCGTCCCCTTGAGACCGCCCGGGACCAGGGACGCGCGGTAATCCGGGAGTTTACCCCCGCGCGCCGCGGCGGTCGCGGGATCGGCGGGATCCTCGCCGGCGATCACCTGTAACACGATGGTCGAGTCGCCGAGCGTGCGTGTCATGGGCCCGGCGATATCGGCGAGAAGATTCAGCGGAATCACACCTGCGCGGCTGGTCAGCCCCATGGTGGAACGGATGCCGGCGAGGGCTTGATGGCCGGACGGACCACGAATGGAGTTGCCGGTGTCCGAACCAAGCCCGATCAGCCCGAAATTCGCCGCGATCGCCGCCGCGGTCCCGCCGCTGGAACCGGCCGTTGACCGATCGAGCGCATAGGGATTGCGCGTGTAGCCCGGCATCAGCGAATTCACCGTCTCGACGTTGCTGAAGGCCCATTCGGCCATGTTCGACTTGGCGATGACAATGGCGCCCGCCGCCTTGATGCGCGCGACCTGAAAGGCGTCCTTGTCGGAGGCGAAGCCCCGCAACGCCAATGACCCTCCGGCGCTCTGCAAGCCGACCGTCTCGAAATTATCCTTCACGATCGCCGGCACGCAGTGGAGCGGTCCCATCAGCCCCTTTTGCTTGAAGCGCGCATCCATGGCGTCGGCTTCGATCATCGCATTCGGATTGGTCAACGTGATCGCGTTCAGCGCCGGGCCTTTCTTGTCGTAAGCCTCGATGCGCGCGAGATAGGCGCTGACCATCTGGCGGCAGGTGAGCCGTCCGGCCTGCATGGCCGCATGGACATCGGCGATGGTCGCTTCCTCGAGACGGAAAGATCCTGGTTCAGCGGCACTTAAAGGCCCCGCCCCCAGTGTGAGAACGGCCGCCAGCGCTGTGAGAAATCTCATCCGCATCCCCCGAGTACCTGCCGCCATCTGAGCACAGGCGGGGCGCGGGCGGAAAGGCCCCACCCCTGACCAGCTATGTTTGGTTTTAGGCGGGGCTATGCGGGGGAGCGGCTTGCGAAGCGGCGGCCGGACAAAGAGAATGCCGCCTGCAGCCGGTGGGAGGGGTTCCGTGAACAGTCCGATTTTAGCGCCTGTTATTGCCCTGGTTCTGTGGTCGTTCGTGATGTGGGCGTGGCTCTACGCCACGCGCATCCCGGCGATCCTCAAGAATAAGATCCCGATGAGCCCGACCATGACCAAGTCGGAGCTGAACGCGCAGCTTCCCGCCTCCGTGCGCTGGAAGGCGGACAACTACAATCATCTGATGGAACAGCCGACGCTGTTCTACGCCGTCGCGCTGACCCTTGCGCTCGCCGGCGCCGGTGACGGCATCAACCTTCATCTCGCCTGGACTTATGTGGCGATCCGCGTGGTGCACAGCCTCGTGCAGTCCACCACCAACGTCATCAAAGTGCGCTTCTTCATCTTCATGGCGGGGTCGCTGGTGCTGCTCGCGCTCGCCATGCGCACGGCGCTTGTGGTGTTCTAGTCCTCGACGAAGGCCTTGAGGCGCGCGAGCGCATCGTCCCACTGGCGCGACACATGCTCAAGATAGGCGCGCGCGTCGTCGATGGCTTTGGGTTCCAGCGCGAATTGGCTTTCGCGGCCCACCTTCGAGGCGCGCACCACGCCGACGTCCTCCAGCACCTTGAGATGCTTGGTGACCGCTTGGCGGGTGAGCTTCGTGCCCTCGGTGAGCGCGGTGATGGAGTGCGGCGCGCCGCCGGCCAGGCGGGCCAGAACGGAAAGCCGCGTCTCGTCGCCCAGCGCCGCGAAGATCGACGCATAGACCTTAATTCCGGAAGAGCTAAGCCTTCTGTTCGACATAGCGCTTGATATTCTCCAACTGAGCGGCCCAGCCCCCCGAATTCATCCGGAAGGCTTCGTCGCGGCGATAGGCCGGGACCTTATCGAAGCCGGACTCGACGACCTTAAGCCGTGTACCCGTTTTCGTCGCCTCCAAGGTGAACTCGACCAAGGTCGGTTCTTCCACAGAATAATCTTTGTCGGCGTCCTTCGCGTAAGGATGCCACGTGTAGGAGAAATGGTGCTCCGGCTCTATCCTCCGCACGGTCGAATTCCATTTAATGTGCTCGAAACCCGGCACCAGGATATTGCCCGTCGAACGCTTCCCGGCCACGAACGGCCCGTCGATGCGCACGCGGAACCATGCGCCGAACTGCTCATGATCCGTCAGCGCCCGCCACACGCGGGACACGGGCGCGTCGATTTCAATAACCTTGGTGATGGCGTCGCTGGTGATCGTCGTTGTCGTATTCATATGCAACTTCCTGGTTGCTGAATGATATAGGTCACGTCGAAACCATACGCAACCATTTTGTTGCTTATTTGTCCTTTGTCATCCTTGGTCCGAAGGACCGAGGATCCAGGGGTTTATGTTCTTAAGGTAAAACCAAATACCCCTGGGTCCTCGCTGCTTCGCAGCAAGGACGACCGCACTGTAGGGTATAGAGATGCCCCTTACCCCCTTCCACCTTGGTCCTGGTGCGCTCTTTAAAGGCGCGGGCGGTACGCATTTTAGCTTCATGGTGTTCGGCGGCTCACAGGTTCTGATGGATGTCGAACCTTTGGTTCGCATTCTTCGGCACGATGACGTCTTGCATGGCTACACACACACCGTAGCGGGAGCACTTGTGATCGGCTTACGCGCCGCTGCGCTCGGCAAACCGATCAGCGAACCGATCCTGAGGTTCTTTGGACTTCTGCCCGCACCGATAACGTGGCGCACGTCGTTCATCACAGCAATGATCGGCACCACTTCGCACATCATTCTTGATGGGATCATGTATGCGGACATGCAGCCGTTCTGGCCTCTCGTCGCGGGAAACCCGCTTCTCGGCCTTTTCGATCTTGGGTTTCTACATGTCTTGTGCGGGCTATGCGCGATCGTCGGCGGCATCGCGATAGCTGTGCGCTGGTCCGCGCGCAACGACCTGAAGCGCTAAATATACGTCTTCACCAGATCGAGCGTCGTTTCGCGCTCGAGGTGGTCGTAGTGCTCTTCCAGCCACTTCTCGGTGGTGGAGACGCCGAGGTCGTAGAGATAACGCAGGAAGTCCCAGTCGGCGTTGAACTTCGACGAGGCGCCGAGATGGCTCATCTCCTCTTCCGCAATAATCATGTGGAAGTTCACCTTGTGGAACGGCGTGTCCTGCAGTTTGCCTTCCTCGATCAGCTTGGAGATCGTGGCGATGCCGGCCATCTCGCGCGCCAGCGTGGAATTGAAGCTGATTTCGTTGATGCGGTTCAGGATCTCGCGCGACGAGGTCGGTACATCGGGCCGGTTCATCGGGTTGATTTGAACGATCACCACATCCTTTGAATCGCACTCATGGATCAGAGGCGAGATCGGCGGATTGGCGAGATAGCCGCCGTCCCAGTATTGCTCGCCCTCGAACTCCACGGCGCGGAAGGTCAGCGGCAGGCACGCGGACGCCAGCAGGCATTCCACATGCATCTCGGCCGTGGTGAAGACGCGCAGTTTGCAGGTGCGCACGTTGGTCGCCGCCACGAACAGCTTGATCTCATCGCGCCGGCGCAAGGCCGCGAAGTCCACCTGCTCGACCAGGATGTCGCGCAAGGGATTGTAGTCCATCGGATTGAGCTGATAGGGCGAGAACATACGGGTGAGATAGTCCGCCATCATGAAGGCGGGCGAGGAGTCGACGTTCCAGCGATCTTCGGCGGAGGAGAACATGCGGGCGAACTCCCGGCCCGGGACCTTGGACGTCTGATCGCTGATCGCTTTCCAAAAATCCGCGAGCGCGTCGCACGCGCCCTTACGGCCGCCTTTGATGAAGCCGTGCGCAAACACCGTGGCGTTGATCGCCCCGGCGCTCGTGCCGGAAAGCCCGTCGATATAAATGCGCTTGTCGCGGATCAGCCGGTCCAGCACGCCCCAGGTGAAGGCGCCATGCGCGCCGCCGCCCTGCAGAGCCAGGTTGATATGCTTGCGCTGTGACTTATCTGCGCCCTTCACGGTGCCCCCACGGCCTCTCTGGCCGCTAAAGTACCACGGGTCTGGGGATGAATTCGTTAACGCGGGCGCCCAACGCAAACCAAGTCCACCAGCCGCCGCACGGCCGCTAGTGACGCTGCTGGTTTGAGGGCCATGGCAAAGATTTTAGCGGCATTCCGATCACGGGCCTGCAGCCACGCCAGAGCTCGCTTGGGCCCTTCGAACCAGAGCTGCCGGAAGGCGAAGTAATCCTCAAGAAGTGCCATTTTCATCCAGGCGAGACGGTAATGCGCCTCCGTATCGTCCCGCGCACAACGCTCTAATGTCTTATAATGCCAGGTAAGGCGCACTTGGCGCTCGTCGTCTGGAAGTGGCGGCGGGCCTTTCTGGTGTCGGCGGTCGATGGCGGCGAGGAGACGTGAGCCGAATTTTGCGCCGTTCTCGATAAGTACGCGGCCGCCGCGCACATGAAGGAAATCCCTTGGGGTGACCTTCTTCTCTGGGTAGACGAAGATATCGAGGTAGGTGCCGCGCCAGCGCCGGGAATCGCGAATGGCTTTGCCGCCTTTACGCACGGCCAGAAGGTCGATGTCCGATCCGGCACTGCCTTCCCCGCGTGGTACTGAGCCATAGATGATGAGCGTGTGAAACTTATGCTTTCGTTTCACCTCGGCTATCACGGCGTCCAAGCGTTTCTGATCGATCATACGGCCATCTCAGCAGGCCGGCGGCGTGTGAACAAGTCCCCCCAAAGCAAAACCCCGGTCCTGACGGGGACGGGCCGCGATCAGCAAAAAGTGGCCGCCGGTTTTTGCGCCCGATCGCGGCCCGACTCAAAAGCAAAGGGGCTTGATCTGTCGATCAAGCCCCTGGGCGGTTTGTTAGCTCGGCGTAGCGCCTATTTTTAGTGCTTCTCGAGGCGCGCCCAGAGGCGACGCTTGTAGAAGTAGGCGAGCACCGTGAACAGGAAGGCGAACAGGATCACGCGCACGCCGGTGGCGTGACGGACTTCCAGCTTCGGTTCGGCGGTCCAGTGCAGGAACGCGACCACGTCCTGCGAGATCTGCTCGGCGGTGGCCTTCGTGCCGTCCGCGTAGGTCACGCGATCTTCGGTGATCTGCTGCGGCATGGCGATCTGATGGCCGGGGAAGAACTCGTTGTAGCTCATGCCCGGATTCAGTTCGAAGCCGTTCGGCGCTTCCTTGTAGCCCAGCATCAAGCTGTAAACGTAGTTCGGACCGTCTTCACGGGCCTTCGTCATCAGCGAGAGGTCGGGCGGCAGGGCGCCGCCGTTGGAAGCACGTGCCAGCTGTTCGTTCGCGAACGGCTTCGGGATGTGATCCGAAGGACGCGCGGGACGCTGGAACATGTCGCCGTTCTCATCCGGACCGTCGGTCACCTGATATTCGGCGGCGATGACCTTCACCTGGTCTTCGCTGTAACCGATGTCCTGGAGATTGCGGAACGAGATGTAGTTGAGCGAGTGACACGACGCGCAGACTTCCTTGTAGACCTGGAAGCCACGCTGCAGCTGCTGTTTGTCGAACTTGCCCAGGACGCCGTCGAAGTGCCACTCGTGCTCCATCGGCTTCACTTCTTCGGCCGCGAAGGCCGGAGCGAGCGAAACCACGGTCGGGAGGACAAACGCCGCGGCGGCGGCCAATACGATCTTTCTCATGGCACTACTCCGCGGGAGACAGGACAGGTTGGCTGATCGAGGCCGGCAGCGGCTTCGGAGTCTCGATCCACGACAACAACGGCAGAAGCACGATGAAGTGGAAGAAGTACCAGAAGGTGCCGATACGGCCCAGGATCAGCGGGATGCCTTCAGCGAGCTGCGAGCCGCACCAGCCGAGCATCAGGCCGTTCGCCAGGAACACCCAGAAGAAGATCCGGAAGATCGGGCGGAACGACGCCGAGCGGACCGGATGACGGTCGAGCCAGGGCAGCACGAACAGGATGAGGATCGAGCCGAACATCGCGATCACGCCCATGAGCTTGTCCGGGATGGCGCGCAGGATCGCGTAGAACGGCAGGTAGTACCATTCCGGCACGATGTGCGGCGGCGTGACCATCGGGTTCGCGGGCACGTAGTTCAGAGGATCACCCATCATGTTGGGCGCCCAGAACACGACCGCGAAGTACACCATCAGGAACACGCCAAGGCCGAACACGTCCTTCGCCACGTAGTACGGGAAGAACGGGATCTTGTCGGCAGGCGCCGCGTCGATGCCGAGCGGGTTGTTCGAACCGGGCACATGCAGCGCCCAGATGTGGATGAACACCACGCCGACAATGACGAACGGCAGCAGATAGTGCAGGGCGAAGAAGCGGTTCAGCGTCGGGTTATCGACCGAGAAGCCGCCCCACAGCAGGGTGACGATAGCGTCGCCCACGCCCGGGATCGCCGAGAACAGGTTGGTGATGACGGTGGCGCCCCAGAAGCTCATCTGGCCCCACGGCAGCACGTAGCCCATGAAGGCGGTGGCCATCATGAGGAGATAGATGACCACGCCCATCCACCACAGCACTTCACGCGGCGGCTTGTAGGATCCGTAATAGAGACCGCGGAAGATGTGAATGTAGACGACGATGAAGAAGAACGAGGCGCCATTCGAGTGCATGTAGCGAATGAGCCAGCCGTTGTTTACGTCGCGCATGATGCGCTCGACGCTGCTGAAGGCCATCGTCACGTGCGCGGTGTAGTTCATGGCGAGGAAGATGCCGGTGATGATCATTGTCACCAGCATGAAGAGGGCCAGCGAACCGAAGTTCCACCAGTAGTTCAGGTTCTTCGGCGCGGGATACTTGGAGCCGAGGGAGTGATCGAGGAAGTGACCGATCGGAAGGCGTTGCTCATGCCATTCCCAGGCTTTCATCAGACGGCTTTTTTCCGTGCTCATTAGTGGTGCTCCCCTTAACCGACGCGCACGGTCGTGTCGTTGATGTACTGGTACGGCGGCACAGCCAGATTAAGCGGCGCGGGACCTTTGCGGATGCGGCCCGAGGTATCGTAGTGCGAACCGTGGCAGGGGCAGAACCAACCGCCGTATTCGCCGCGCGGCTCGGACGGCTTCATGCCGAGCGGAATGCAACCGAGGTGGGTGCAAACGCCGACGAGGATCAGATACTCCGGCTTCTGAGCGCGCTTGGCGTCGACCATCGGATCGCGGAGATCCGCGCCGTCGTCTTTCTTCGCCTGCTCGATTTCAGCGGCGGTGCGATGACGAACGAACACCGGCTTACCGCGCCAGACCACCGTGATGCCGGAACCTTCGGCGATGCCGGCGATCGAGAATTCGGAGGTGGCAAGAGCCAGCGTATCGGCAGCTGGGTTCATGCTGTGAATCAACGGCCATACCATCATCGCCGTACCAACGGCGCCGACAGCTACGGTCGAATGCAACAAAAAGTCACGCCGGGTTTCGCCCTGCGCTGCGGCAGCATGAGCATGTGCCGTATTCGCCATGATGTAATTCCTTCCTAGACCCCCAACGGTCCGTTCGCGCCGCAGCGGCCTGTCCCTTTCGGCTCCACATCCCCGAAAAGGCGCCGGCAGCGGCTGGACCATTGTTCCCCCCCACACCGCCGAACCGGCCCCAACCGGCGGAAGCACAAGGGTTTTCAGTGCCCGGGGTATAGAATAAAAAGCCCCCCTTGAAAAGGGCCGTGGTTCGCGGCCTGCTTTGCAGGATAACAGGTTGAATTAGCCGCAAAAATCCGCAGTGGCCAGCACGCGCCGACTGTACTTTTTAGTGACCATGGAGACCCGATGCGCCTTGCCCTCTACCAGCCCGATATCCCCCAAAATACTGGGGCGATGCTGCGCCTGGGGGCCTGTTTCCGGGTCGCGATAGATGTCATCGAACCCTGCGGCTTTCCCTTCGATGACAAGCGTTTAAAGCGCACGGCCATGGATTACGGCACGTCTTGCGAGCTGGTGCGGCACACCTCCTGGGAGACTTATCTGGCCGGCCTTCGGGCCCAGCCCGGCAAGCGCCTGATTCTCCTCACCACCGCCGGAGCGGTGCCGTATTCGGACTTCGCGTTCGAGGCGCACGACAGCCTGCTTCTGGGCCGGGAGAGCGCCGGGGTCCCGCCTGAGGTCGTCGCCGCGGCGGACGCTGCGGTCCGGATCCCCATCGCCGCCGAAATGCGCTCCCTCAATGTAACAACCGCAGCGGCCATCGTGCTCACAGAGGGCCTCCGCCAGCTTGGATTTTTTACTGGAAAAACAACGCTTTAATGCCACTTTTTAGACCGTTACAACGCGGCGTTGCGCATGACAGGAAATTCACAGCTTCACCATGGTCCTGTAAGGGGGCCGGGCGTACTATTTCCCTACCGTCAGCGATCCGGACCTAGTTCCCCTCGAAGTCCGGATGCGACAGGCAAGGACCCTGGTCCCCCCTCCAGTGTCCATTGAGAAGCGGCTCCGTCCCCCTACGGAGCCGCTATCATTTTGGGAGCATGGGATCACCGACCGCGGCGGCACGCGGCCCGCTTGGGGAACGGCCCTGTGTTTCCGTCTCGCTTCGCCTGACGTGCGTCCCTACAGCGCCTAGAGCTTTTGGCTCAGCCGCCTCAGTTCTTGCAGCGTGTCTTCGCGGCCGGGGACAAAATCCTTCCCCATCCACCACGCTTCGACAGCACTCAGGATCTGGCCCACGCGGGGGCCTTGCGGGATGCCGAGCGCGAGAACGTCAGCGCCCGAAACGGGCAGCGTGTGTGGCTGCCAGGCGGCGACATGATCGAGTTGATCCATCCAGCCCTCGTCGTTGACGCCGCGCATACGCGCGAGCGCCCATGCAAGGAGCAAACGGTCGTAGATCAGTTCGGGGCCGTGCCGGTAAAGCGCCGCGCGCAATTGCGCGGGGATCGTCGCCGTGTCGAGCAAAGGCTCCGCAGCCGTAAGACGCGCGAGACGCAAGCGGTCGGCCGTTGAGAGTTTGAGCCGCTGCGCGAGCACGTCGGCGTCATTCTCGCCGAGGCATGCCGCAAGCCGGCGCCGCCAATCGGTCGCCGCGGCCACGGCGCTTTCGACGCGCGCGAGCGCCGCCAGGCGCGAAAGGTCCGCGATTTCCGGCAATATGACCGCGAGCACGCCGCAGCCTTGCATCAATGTCAGGACTTGCGCCGGCGCGGGCGCCGCCAGGGTCTTCACGATCTCGGCCTGCACGCGCTCGGCCGACAGGCGCGCGAGGCCGCCCGCATGTGCGCGGCAGGCCTCGAGAGTCGCGGCGTCGAGGCTTGTGCGGCCATACCAGGCGTAAAAGCGAAAGAGCCTGAGGATGCGCAGATAATCTTCCTGGATGCGGTCGCCGGGGTCGCCGACGAATTTCACGCGGCCCGCTTCCGCGTCCCCGCGTCCGCCGAAGTAGTCGAACACTTCACCGTCGCCGCGCATCGACATGGCGTTGAAGGTGAAGTCGCGCCGCCGCGCGTCTTCTTTCCAATCCGTGGTGAACTCCACCGCCGCGTGACGCCCGTCGCAAGCTGTGTCGCGGCGCAAGCTCGTGATCTCGAACGAGCGCTCGCCAATCAACGCGGTGACGGTGCCGTGTTCGAGTCCGGTCGGAATCGCGCGCACGCCCGCCTTCGCCAAGCGCTGCATCACCGCGTCGGGTGTCTCCGGCGTGGCGGCATCGATCTCGCCGACCGGAAGCCCCATCACATGATTTCGCACGCAGCCGCCGACCACGCGCGCGTCGACCGCCGGCGCGCCGAGCACCTCAAACAGGCGCTGGACCTCGCGTTTCTTAAGCCAGTCCAAGATCAAGGGGCTTTCCTGGGCTCGATATGGCCCGGGACAATCTCGCCGTTCACCACGTGCGGCGGCACATAGTCGCCTTCATCGGGTGAATTGCTGTCGAGGAACGCGGTGAATCCCAGCACGATCAGCGCCAGCACCGCGCCGGCGAAAAGCATAAGCGGCCACGGCCCCTTCTCGAAGGCGGGCGCCTCGCCGCCGTGGGCCTCGGCGTAGCGCGTGCGCCACCACACCCATACAGAATAGGTGATGATCGGCAGCAGGAACGGGACGATATAAGTGAAGAGGACTCTGATCACGTGGCCTAATCCTACTGTCATTGCCCGGCCGGCGGGCGAAGGCCCGCCATCTTACCGCCGCGCGCCTTCGCGCGACCGGGCAATCCATCGTGCCGCGCCTTCAAGCCGAAAGTCTTAACACGCTGAGGAATGGATGGCCCGGGTAACCCGGGCGACAATACCGTGTTTTAGCTGCCGCCAACCAGCACGTCATACAGGTTCAAGAGCATACCCGCGGTCGCGCCCCAGATATAGCGATCACCATAGGGCATGGCGTAATAGGCGCGCGTCACGCCGTTCGCGACACGGCTATGGCGCTGGTGATTCACCGGATCGAGGAAGAAAGAGAGCGGCACCTCGAAGATCTCCGCCACCTCGACGGGATCGGCCCTCACCTGCAGCGGCGGCCGGACCGCGCCGACGATGGGAATGACTTCATAACCCGTCACCGTGACATAAGGATCGAGGCGCCCGAGCACTTCCACCTCGTTGCTAGCAAGGCCGATCTCCTCGCGGCTCTCGCGCAAGGCCGCGGCGATGACATCCGGGTCGTCAGGCTCGACCCGTCCCCCGGGAAAGGAGATCTGCCCGCCGTGCGCTTTCAATTCGGCGGTGCGCTGGGTGAAAAGAATCGTGAAACCGTCGTTATGTTCGATCAGCGGCACCAGTACGGCGGCCGGGATGCGCGTGTCCACGGGCGCGCGGACCGTCGTGGGCATGCCAACGGCGGCATACTTCTCGGGCGCGAGTTGGACGGCGGCCTGCGCCGCCAATCGCTCGGCCGTGGCCTGATCGCCGTGCGCGCCTCGCACGGGGCGCCCGGCAGCAAGACGCGCGCGAATTTGCGCGCGCGTAAGGGCCGGGGCCGGCGTCATGTCAGGGAACCTAAAGCGAAGAACTGCCCGGAGCTCCAGACGCCGAATGTCCCGTCGGCGGACGATTCGCCGCGCTCAACCAGATGGTAAAAGACAGGGCGCGCGATACGCGCCTCGAGACCCCTGCGGACATGGACATAGGGTCTCGGCTCCCCGCTGGCGGCGTCTTCCGCGACACGCAGCGGGTGCGCGGCGTCTAAAGTGACGATGTCGTCAACGTTTGTGCGAAATCGTACGACTTGGCTCGGCCCAGCCCCATCCGCTATAACTTCGACCGCGATAAATGGGGCGTCTTCGACCTCGATCCGCCCGTTCTCCACGGGCGTCGTAAGCCAAAAGGCCCCCTCCTCGTCGCGGCGCAAGACTGTTGCAAACAACTTGACCAAGGCCGCGCGGCCGATCGGCGAGCCGCGGTAGTACCAAGTGCCGTTTCGGTCGATGCGCATGTTAAAATCGCCGCACAGATCCGGAAATTTTGCGGCTCCCCGGTCGGAAGGTCCATTGCGGGTCATGCCAGGGTTGGGGTCGATTGCTGTTTTGTTAGGTTCCGAGGGTTCCATAACGCCCCGCAGACGTTAGTCTAGTCTGATCTCATATGGTGGAGTTCGCGCGTGGCTTCAACGATAACACAGACCGATAATTATAAGGCGGAAAAGGCGGCCGAAAACGCCATCGCCGATATGGAGCGCGTCGCGGACCTCGTCCAGAAGGCGCGCACCGCCATCGACCATGTGATCTACGGTCAGGAATCGGTGGTCGAGGAAAGTCTCATCACCCTGCTCGCCGGAGGCCACGTCCTGCTCATCGGCGTGCCCGGCCTCGCGAAGACCAAACTCGTGCACGCTCTTGGCGTGGTGCTCGGTCTCGACGACAAGCGTGTGCAGTTCACGCCCGACCTGATGCCCGCGGACATCCTCGGCACCGAAGTGCTTGAAGAAGACGCCACCGGCAAACGCTTCTTCCGCTTCATTCAAGGCCCGGTGTTTTGCCAGCTCCTGATGGCCGACGAAATCAACCGCGCGAGCCCGCGCACGCAATCGGCGCTTCTGCAAGCGATGCAGGAAGGCCGCGTATCCATCGCCGGCCAATATCACGCCCTGCCGCAGCCGTTCCACGTGCTCGCGACGCAGAACCCGATCGAACAGGAAGGCACCTATCCGCTGCCCGAAGCGCAGCTCGACCGCTTCCTGATGCAGGTCGACATTTCCTATCCGTCGTTCGAGGCCGAGCGCGAGATCATCTTGCGCACCACCGGCGTCGACAGTCCGGAGCCGAAGCGCGTGCTGAACGCCGAGGATCTCGCCAACGCCCAGAAGCTGGTGCGCCAAGTGCCCGTCGGCGAAAGCGTCGTGAACGCGATCCTGAAGCTGGTGCGCGCCGGCCGCCCGGAAACGAGCGACATCAAGGAAGTCAAGGAACATGTGGCCTGGGGCCCCGGCCCGCGCGCGTCGCAAGCCCTGATGCAGGCCGTGCGCGCCCGTGCGCTGCTGCAAGGACGCCTGGCGCCGTCGGTGGACGACGTGCTCGCCCTCGCGCGGCCCGTGCTGCAGCACCGCATGGCGCTGAACTTCGGCGCGCGCGCGGATGGGTATACTCTTCCGGCGCTGATCGAAACACTCTGCCGGCGCATCGACGCCGCGTAAGGTTTTAAAAGGATGAGTGTCGCCCCCCGGCACGAGGACCAACATCGCCTGCTTCTGGAGGCGAACGCGGTCGCCGCTGGTATGCCGCCGCTGCTGGTCGCGGCGCGCCGGATCGCGGCCTCGGTAACTCTCGGCAGCCACGGCCGGCGGCGCGCTGGTGTGGGCGACAGCTTCTGGCAGTTCCGCCCCTATTCCAAGGACGACACCCCGCAGGCCATCGACTGGCGCCAATCGGCGAAGTTCGATCAGGTCTATGTGCGCGAGCGTGAATGGGTCGCGGCGCAAACCGCCGGGCTGTGGTGCGACACGTCAGCCTCCATGCGCTACCGCTCCTCGCCCAAACTGCCGACCAAGGCCGAACGCGCGGCGGTGATGATGCTCGCGCTCGCCGAGCTTCTTGTGGACGGCGGCGAGCGCATCATCGTGCTCTCCAACGAAGGCCGCCCGCAACGCAGCGCCACCGCGGGCCGTCTTGCCATCGCCCATCTCGCCGACGCCATGTCCGCGGACCTCGCGGGTAAGAAGGCGCAGGATAACGCGCCGGAGATGCCCTCGTTCGGCGGGTCGCTCCCGCGCCATTCCACCGCCGTGCTGTTCAGCGACTTCCTGGCGCCCATCGATGTGATCGCGGAGTCCTTGCGCGGCTTGATGCGGACGGGGATCAAGGGACATCTCATCCAGGTGCTTGATCCCGCCGAGGAAACGCTGCCCTTCTCGGGCCGCGTGCGCTTCGTGGGGTTGGAACAAGAAGGCGCGACCGTCATCGACCGCACCGAGGATGCGCGCGCGCAATATATGCACAAGCTGGCCGCGCACCGGAACGCCTTGAAAGGTCTCGCCGCCGGATCGGGCTGGAGCTTCGGCCTGCATCACACGGACTATTCGCCGCAGCTCGCCATGGCGGCGCTGCACAGCGCCATCACCGGCTTCAGGCGGTGATGCATGCTTAATCTCGGGCTCATCTCCTTTGCCGCGCCATGGGTGCTTGCCGCCGCCGCCGCGCTTCCTTTGGTCTGGCTGCTGCTGCGCCTGACCCCGCCGGCGGTGAAACAGATCGACTTCCCCGCGATCCGCCTATTGTTCGACTTGGATCCCACGCAACGCACAACCGCGCACACCCCGCCGTGGCTGCTCATCCTGCGCATCGCCATTCTCGCGCTGGTGATTCTCGGTCTCGCCGATCCGATCTTGAATTTCCGCCGAGGCGATACGGCCCAAGGTCCGCTCATCGTGGTGTTCGATAACGGTTGGGCGTCCGCGCCGACGTGGGATGCGCGCCAGCAGGCGCTGCAGAACACCCTCGACGGCGCCGAACGCCGTCAGCAGCCGGTCGTGCTGCTCGTGACCGCGCCGGCGTCCACCGAAGCGCCCGCGCCGAAGCTGCAGCCGGCCGCCGACGCCGCGCGCGCGCAACAGATCGTGCCGCAACCGTGGCCCACCGACCGCGCCCTCGCGCTGAAACACCTGCAGGCGCTGAAGCTGTCCAGTCCCGCCTCCAGCGTGTGGATCAGCGACGGGGTGGAAACGCCGGGCGCGCGCGAACTCGCGTCAGCTCTGGCAAGCCTCGGCCCTTTGAACGTGATCGAAGGCGAAGCGACCGATGCGCCGCTGGTGCAGTATCCGCCCGAACGCAGCGCCGCCGGCGGCGACGCCATCGCCAGCAATGTGAATTTGAAACTCGGCCGCGTCGCCACGCGCGCGACGCCGCAGTCCGGCGCCATGGTGCGCGCGCTCGACAGCGACGCGCAGGTGTTGGGTCGCACGCCGGTCACCTTCGCGCCGGGCGCGACGGAAGCCACCGCGGTTATGGCCTTGCCGTCTGAACTTGCCAACCGTGTCGCGCGCTTCGATGTGGACGGCCTCGCTTCGGCGGCGACCACCGTCTTGGCCGACGATCAATGGCAGCGCCGTCCGGTCGGCATCGCAAGCGCCTCCCTCGACGGCATCACCGCTCCGCTTCTTGAAGACGCCTACTACATCGAAGAAGCGCTCGGCCCCTTCGCCGAAGTGCGCTCGGGTTCCTTGGATGAACTTCTGCAACGCCCGCTGGCGGTGATGATCATGGCCGGCGGCGGACGCATTCTGGACGCCGAAGTCGCGCGCCTGACCTCGTGGATCGAGAACGGCGGCATGCTGGTGCGTTTCGCCGGCCCGCGATTGGACGGCAACGTCGATCCGTTGCTGCCGGTGAAGCTGCGCGGCGGCGGGCGCACGCTGGGCGGCGCCATGTCGTGGAGCACACCCGCGACCCTCGCGCCCTTCCCCGAGAATTCGCCGTTCCGCGGCCTTACCATCCCCGACGACGTCACCGTCGAATCCCAAGTGCTGGCCGAACCGGCCGCCGATCTCGCCAGCAAGACCTGGGTGCGCCTGAAGGACGGCACGCCGCTCGTCACCGCCCAGCGTCATGGCCAGGGCATGGTGGTGCTGTTTCACGTCACCGCGACGCCGGAATGGTCGAAGCTTCCGCTCTCGGGGCTGTTCGTCGACATGCTGCGCCGGCTCGTGGACATCAGCCAAGGCGTGGCGGGCGGTCCTTCCGAGGACATGAGTTCCGCCGTGCTCGCGCCGTACTCGCTCATCGACGCCATGGGCCGCCTGACGACGCCGGGACCGATGGTGCGTCCGATCCCGACGCGCGATCTCGCCGGCGCCGTGCCGGGCCCGAAGACGCCGCCGGGTCTTTACGGCCGCGCCGGCGCCACCCGCGCGCTGAACCTCTCGCCGGCCTTGGGCGATCTCACACCGATGGAATTCCCGGTGTCGGCCGCGCGCGCCTCTTTCTCGGGCGTGGCCAGCGAACGCGCCATGAAGCCGTGGCTACTCACCCTCGCGCTGATCCTTCTCCTCGCGGACCTCATCATCAGCTTCCTCCTGCGCCGCCTGCTCCCCGATCGCATCCCGTTCGCACGGGTCGGCGCCGGCATCGCGGTTGCGATGATCGTGCTTTCCGCCGCCGTGGCAAGCGCCGCCGAACCGCGCCGCGACATCGATCCCGTGGTGCGTTCCTCGATCCTGGAACCGCGCACCGCCTATGTCTCGACCGGGAACCAGGAGCTCGACCGCATCGCGCAGTCGGGCCTCGACAATCTCACCAGCCTGCTCGCGACGCGGACCGCCGTTGAACTCGCCCTGCCCTTGCGCATCGATCTCAACGCGCCGAGCCTGACCGCCGACTCCCTCACGCCTTTCCCGATGCTCTACTGGCGGATATCACCCGCCACCGTCACGCCGCCCGCCAAGAACATGGCCGCGCTCAACGACTATCTGAAGCGCGGCGGCCTCGTGGTGTTCGATGCGCCGGAGCAGACCGGTGCCGTGGGCGGCGGCGAACCGGGCGCTACCCAAGCGCGGCTGAACGCGATCCTGCGCCTGCTCGATCTCGCGCCCACCACCGACATGGCGCCCGATCACGCCCTGACCCGCAGCTTCTATCTCCTCCAGAATCTGCCCGGCCGTTACGCCGATCCCGGCGTCCTCGTCGAGCGCGGTTCCAACGGCAACGACAGCGGCTCCAGCGTCATCATCGGCGGGTCCGACTGGGCCAGCGCCTGGGCGCGCGACGCCAATGGATTGCCGATGTACGCCGTTGTGCCCGGCGGCGAACGCCAGCGTGAGATGTCGCTGCGCGCTGGTGTGAACATGGTGATGTACGCCCTCACCGGCAACTACAAGACCGACCAGGTCCACCTGCCCTCGATCATGGAAAGACTTGTAAATTGACGACGGGCATCTCTTTCGCACCCTTGGTCCCGATGTGGGCGATCGCGCTCTTGGGCCTGATCGGCCTCGCGCTTGTCGTCTATGGCGCCGTGCGCCGCGCCCGCGGCGCGCTGCTCCGCGCGCTGCCCATCGCCGCACTGCTCGTGGTCCTCGCGGAACCGAAACTCGTCAGCGAGAACCAGCAACCCCTGAAGGATATCGCCGTCGTCGTCGTCGACGACAGCGACAGCCAGAAACTCGGCCAGCGTGAGAAACGCGCCGAAGCCGCGCTCGAGAAGATCACCGCCGATCTTACCGCCGCCGGAGATATGGAAGTGCGCACCATCCGCGCGGGCCGCACCGACGCTTCAGGCGGCCAGGACGGCACGCGCCTGTTCGGCGCGCTCACCGCCGAGATGAACGATGTGCCCAAGCAACGCCTCGCGGGCGTGATCGTCATAACCGATGGCCAAGTGCACGACGCGCTGACGCCCGCGCAAGCCAAGCAGGCCGAAGCGCCGTACCTGAACGCGCCGCTGCACGTTCTCATTACCGGCGAGCGCAAGGAAATTGACCGCCGCATCCGCATCGAGAATGCGCCGGACTTCGGGCTGGTCGGTAAGGACTCGATGGTGCGCCTGCGGGTCGAGGACACGACTGTGCGCCGGGGCACGCGCGTCCCCGTCACCATCCGGCGCAACGGCGGCGAAGCGCAGCAGATCATGCTGCCCGCGGGCGAGTCCGAGAACGTGCCTATGGCCATCGAGAATGCCGGCGGCAACGTGTTCGAAGTGGCCGTGAACCATACGCCCGACGAACTCTCCGCCGCCAACAACCGCGCCATCGTCTCCATCAATGGTGTGCGGGACCGCTTGCGCGTGCTGCTGGTCTCGGGCCAGCCTCACGTCGGCGAGCGGTCGTGGCGCAATTTGCTGAAATCCGACCCGAACGTCGATCTGGTCCACTTCACCATCTTGCGTCCGCTCAACAAGGACGACGGCACGCCGCTCAATGAACTGTCGCTGATCACCTTCCCTATCCGCGAGTTGTTCGAGGAGCAGATCAACGAATTCGATCTTATGATCTTCGACCGCTACAACCAGCGCGGCCTGATCCCGAACCAGTACATGGCCAACATCGCGCGCTACATCGAGAACGGCGGCGCGCTGCTGCTCACCGTCGGCCCCGAGTTCGCCGAGAACTACACCCTGTTCGGCAATCAGCTGCAACAGCTCCTGCCCGCCGAGCCCTCGGGCCGCGTCTTCGCCGGATCCTTCCGTCCGCAGCTGAGCCCCATCGGCCGCCGTCACCCGGTCACCGCCGGTTTGGGCCGCACCGAAGGCGGCCAGGACGGGGTGAGCGAAAGCACCTGGGGCCGGTGGCTGCGCCACATTCAAGTCGTGCCTGAAAAGGGCAACGCCGTCATGACCGGCCAGGACAACGAGCCGCTGCTCATCCTCGACCGCGTCGGCAAGGGCCGCATCGCGCTCCTGCTCAGCGATACGATTTGGCTGTGGGGCAAAGGCTTCGACGGCGGCGGTCCGCAAACCGAACTGATGCGCCGCACCGCGCACTGGCTGATGAAGGAACCGGAGCTCGAGGAAGAGGCGCTCACCGCCGCCGCGACCCCGGACGGCCTGACGGTCACGCGCCGCAGCCTCGCGGAGAACGAAATGCCGGTCACCGTCACGCGCCCGGGCGGCGCGGAAGAAACGGTGGTGCCGAAGTATGTCGCCGATGGGAAGTTCATCGCGCAGGCGCCCGTGTCTGAGCCGGGCGTGTACAAGCTTTCGGACGGCATCAACACCACGCTGACCGCGGTCGGCACCCCGAACCCGCTGGAGGCCTATGATGTGGTCTCGACCGAAGATAAATTGAAGCCCCTCGCCGATGCGACTGGCGGCGGTGTGTACTGGCTCGAAGACACCACCGCGCCCACCATCCGGCGCATCACCTCGACGCGGGTCGCGCACGGCGCGTCGTGGATGGGCCTGCTGTCGAACGAACAGTATCTCGTGACAGGCCTCAACCAGACCCCGCTCGCCCCGCTCGCGCTTCTGCTGCTGGCCGTTATGGCCGGTGCGATGCTGGCTTGGTGGAGAGAGGGGCGGTAGCGCCTCATGCCGGCGCCCCTTTACGTTCATCTCCCTAACGGCAGCCCGGCTCCGAGACTAGGGCCTGAGCCTTTCATCGTTCTTTTGATCGCCGAGAGCATTGCCATCGACGACTGGCGCGCCCAGGTCTGCGGCGATCTCGCGCGGAGTGGATGCCATGCCTTCATCGCCTGGGGACAGGATTGCGTGTCGTGGTGCGTGGAGATGCAAAACAGCACGGCGAGTTCCGGCGCCCGGATCACGATCGCTGCGCACGAGGATGAACCGCTTGCCGAAGCTATGTGGGCGTCCGTGCACGGCGACGATCACCCGGAGGTCACGCTGCAAGCTCTCGCGATCGTCCATGTGACGCCGCGCGAGCGGCGCGAGGAAATCCTATTTCAATTCCATAGCGCCGCGATGCGCGAGAAGCCCGGGATTTAGCCGGCTTTACGCAGTTCCATCAGATAGGCGCAACCGCTGACCTTATCGGTGAGACCACCTGATAAGAGCGTGCCGCCGTCGTCCGGAACCATACGGCCCTCGAATTCATTGCGCTCGCCGCGCGGCAGACGGAAGTGGCCGGTGACGAAGCCTTCCTCGGTCACGAACCCGTCAAAGATAACCGTCTGGATGTCGGCGACCTTCGCAGGCGGGCGCACATAGCCGCCCTTCACGACGAATTCATCAATGGTGACCGCCGGACATTGGCGCGGATTTGAATCGCTCGCCGGAGTCAGCGCGCCTTCATAACGTCCGTCGAACTTCGGCGACACGCCGCTGTACGAGAACGCGTCAGCGGCGGTGAAGATCAGTGCGATGAAAAGAACGAGACCAAATTTCCAAAGATAATCTTGAAAGGTCGGGCGCGGCATTTTGCGGGCCGCTACACGATGAACGTTCACAACGTTACGTGGGTACATGACGCGGGTTCCTGTGCTTCATTCAAAACACCCCCGGGCTCCCCCCTCACGTGGGAGTCCAATGTGGCGAAAGAAGAGCAGGAACCTGAAAACGCCCGTCGAAATTCGTGCCGCAATTACACGTGACACAAGAAGCGTAAGCACCGAGCGACGCCACTCGGATGTTAGGTTCGCGCGGTACGTGTTCTTTGCGCTCGGGAGGCCGACTTACTGGAGCGCTAAGCTGCCCAGTTCGGCGCGCACCTTCTGGCGGAAAACGTCGATGGCGACAAGGGAATTTCCCATCTTCACGTGCCAGAAGGTCCATCCATTGCACGCCGGCGCGCCCTGCACGAGGGCCCCGACCTGATGGATCGATCCGCGGTAATCCGCTGAAATCAAAGTGCCATCCGCCCTCACCTTGGCCGTGAAACGCCCCGACGGATCGGACAACACCGTGCCCGGCGTCAAAAGGCCGCGTTCCACAACTGTTCCAAAGGGGATGCGCGGCTCGGTGCGCTTGGAGGGCGTAATAAGCATCTTCTCGTCCGTGATGGGTTTGACGTTGGCGATGCGTTCACGCGCCGCCGCAATATAGTTTTCGTCGCGGTCCATGCCGATGTAGTTGCGGCCCAGGGCTTTCGCGACGGCGCCGGTGGTGCCGGTGCCGAAAAAGGGATCGATCACCAGATCGCCGGGCTTCGTGGCCGCGGTGATGACGCGGTAGAGCAGCGATTCCGGTTTTTGCGTCGGGTGAACCTTGTTGCCCGATTCATCCTTTAGGCGTTCCTCGCCCGTGCACAGCGGCAGCGTCCAATCGCTGCGCATCTGCAGACCTTCGTTCAGGTTCTTCATGGCGTCGTAATTGAAGGTGTAGCGCGCGTCCTTCGACTTCGAGCACCAGATCATCGTTTCGTGCGCGTTGGTGAAGCGCGTGCCGCGGAAGTTCGGCATCGGGTTGGTCTTGCGCCACACGATGTCATTCAGCACCCAGAAACCCAGGTCCTGCAGGATCGCGCCGACGCGGAAAATGTTGTGATAGGAGCCGATGACCCACAGCGAGCCGTTATCTTTCAGGGCGCGCTTCGCCGCGCCGAGCCAGGCGCGGGTGAAGTCGTCATAGGCTTTGAAGTCGCTAAAGCGGTCCCAGGCGTCGTCGACACCGTCGACGACGCTGTTATCGGGACGGGTCAGCTCGCCGCCGAGCTGAAGGTTGTAAGGAGGGTCGGCGAACACCATGTCGACACTGCCTTCCGGCATACGTCCCATGATCTCGACACAGTCGCCTTGGTAGATGTGATTCGGCTTCAGCGGTTTGGCGGCGGCGGCCATCGTCACGTCCCTTATCCTCTAGATCTTCTTTTCTTGTTGGGAAGTGTGCGCCCCTGAAATGGCAGAACTTCCCTCCCCACCTTCACGAGCGTCGCTTCAACGGCGCTGGGGCAGGTTTCTTTTTGATAACGCGGACGCCGCTTTAAAGCGGCGCTGCTCAGAACACCGGCGGCGCCCGTCGTTAATTTGTTAAGGCCGCGATCGGGCGCAAAAACCGGTCACCCACTTTTTGCTGATCGCGGCCCGTGGAAGAATCATTAGAATCAAAGGGTTACTAGGTCGTAAAGAGGGCCAGATCGTGAACCCAACATGTTGAGTCGCCGCGAGTCGCGCGACTCAACCTGTAGCGATGCGATGAGAAATCTTTGCCGGCTGGTTAACCGGACGCGCTTTCGAACATCTCGACTTGCTCCGGCGCGGCGCCGGCGAGTTGGGTGCGCACCAGCCCAAACGTCTTGCGATGATGGGGCGTGAGGCCGAGCGCGAGGATAGCTTTACGGTGCGCGGGCGTGGGATAGCCCACGTTGTTCTCCCAACCGTAGCCGGGATATTCGCGCGCGAGTTCGACCATGTAGCGGTCGCGCGTCACCTTCGCGACGACGGACGCCGCCGCGATGGACAGCGACTTGCCGTCGCCTTTCACGATGGTCTCGAGTTCGCACGGGAATTCTTTGGGTTTGCGGTTGCCGTCGATGAGCGCGAACGTGGCGGCGCGCGCCAGCGAGGCCACGGCGCGCCGCATCGCGAGGTGAGCCGCGTTCAGGATGTTAAAGCTTTCGATCTCATGCACTTCGGCGCGCCCCACGCCGACGACGGCGGCGTCGCACGAGATGAGGATGCCGTACAGTTCCTCGCGCTTTTCGAGAGGGATCTTCTTTGAGTCGTCGAGGCCCTGACGCAGGGACTTCGGCAGCTTTTTCTGATCGAGGATGACGGCGCCGGCGACAACCGGTCCGGCCAGCGGGGCGCAGCCCGCTTCATCGACGCCGACAATAATCGCGTCGGGCAGGCGCTTCAGAACCGATTTCTCGTACTTAAAGTTCGGAAGCTTCGGCATAGTCCCCTTCGATGTGCCGCTCGCGGGCGCAAAAGCCGCATCCACTTTTTGCTGCTCGCGGCACGTAAAAATCCCCCTAGTCTTTGTTGATGTGCTCCCGAAGGCGCGGCATCAGCTCGACAAAATTGCACGGGGTATGCCGAGCGTCGAGTTGGTATTTCAGGATCTCATCCCAGCCGTCTTTCACGGCGCCGGTGGAACCAGGCAGCGCGAAAAGATACGTACCGTTCGCGACCCCTGCCGTCGCGCGCGATTGGATCGTCGACGTGCCGATGCTCTTCAAGCTGATCCAACGGAAAAGTTCGCCAAAGCCGGGAATCTCTTTCTCGCAGACCTGCTCGAACGCTTCGGGCATCACGTCACGGCCCGTTACCCCTGTTCCGCCTGTCGTGATGACGCAATCGACGTCGGGATCTTTGATCCAGGCTTCGAGCTGTTGGACGATGAGATCAACGTCGTCTTTCAGAAGATTGCGCGCCGCGAGCTTGTGGCCCATCGCCGTGAGACGCTCGACCAGCGTCTGGCCCGACGTGTCTTCCGCGAGCGTGCGCCGGTCCGACACCGTCAGCACCGCGATATTGATCGCGATGAAAGGTTTTTTCTCATCAATCGCCATGACTTACGCCTTTGATTGGTCGAGCCGCGCGCGGACAGAGAGAAGGTCGTGCCAGGCGGCACGCTTCTGCTGCGGCGAGCGCAGGAGATAAGCGGGATGGAACAACGGCATCGCGGGGATCGGCGCGGCGAGCCCCGGCGACGTATACTCATGCCATTTGCCGCGTACGCGTGTGATGCCCTGCGTCGTGCCAAGCAATGTCTTGGCCGAGAGGCCGCCGACGAGGACAAGCACCGCGGGATTCACAAGCTCGATGTGCCGGCGCACGAAGGGCATGCACACCGCGATCTCTTCGTCCGTCGGCGCGCGGTTGCCGGGCGGGCGCCAGAACACGACATTGGTGATGTAAGCGCTTTCGGCGCGCGTAAGGCCAATGGACTCTATCATACGGTCGAGCAACTTGCCCGATACGCCGACGAACGGCAGGCCCTGGCGGTCTTCATCCGCGCCCGGCGCTTCCCCAACAAGCATCACGCGCGCCGATGGATTGCCGTCCGCGAAAACGGTCTTGCTCGCGAACTGCTTGAGGCCGCACCCATCGAACGCTTCGACCATGGTTCGGAGTTCGTCGACCGAAGCGGCGGCATCGGCGGGATGCGGACCGAACGCCGCGGGCGCGGCGACAGGGATTGCCGCCGGGGCGGTGAGCGGCGCGCGCGCGGCGATCGATGGCGTCTGCGGAAGGACGGGCGCGGCTTTCGGCGGCGGCGCTTTGAATCGGTCGACCGGCGCCTCGCCGATGCATTCATCGACGCCGGCGTCCACATACCAGCGCAGAAGCGCGGCGGGATCGGAGAATTGCTCGGTCATTGCCGGAGGAGCTTGGCAACCCTGCGCGGCCAGGACAAGCCCGGCGGCGATAAAAGTGATGCGAAAAGGAGCAGCGGGCCCGCGACTTCGGCGCCTACTTAGAGGGAGGCGTGTACTTGTAGCCGAAAAGGTTCACCTCGGCGGTGCGGGCGCGCTTGAAGAACCACAGCACGAACCAGATCACCAAAGGCGCGCTCAAGGCCACCGACAGTTCGAAGAGAATATCGATATTGTTCTCGCCCCACCGCAGCGGCAGGTACCCCAAAGCCTCGACCGCTTGCTCGGCGATGCGCAGGAAACCGAAAGCGGCGACCGTGATCAGCACGGCCAGCGTGCCGGCGAACAGCACAGATGCGACGATGGCGGAAATGGTGGCGTTATGCTTCATCCGGCGGCCAAGTCCTTGTAAACGCTGCCTAGATACCCTCCGTGAAAGGGGTATACTCTGGGCGCTGGTAGGGGCATAGCCGAACCGTCATTTCTTGTCAAAACCAGGCCCGTAACGGGCCGGGCCCCTCGACGGCTTGTGAACTACTTTGGGACCGAGACCATGAGTGAACGCGAAGCAATGGAATTCGATGTCGTGATCGTGGGGGCCGGGCCGTCCGGTCTCGCGGCCGCCATCCGGCTGAAACAACTCGCCGCCGCGAACGATCATGAGGTCTCCGTCTGCGTGATCGAGAAGGGCTCGGAAGTCGGCGCCCACATTCTCTCGGGCGCAGTGATTGATCCCATCGCCCTCAACGAGCTGATTCCGGACTGGAAGGAAAAGGGCGCGCCGCTTCATACCCAGGTAAGTGAGGACAATTTCCTCATGCTCACCGAAACGGGCTCCGCGCGCTTCCCGAATTTCCTGATGCCGCCCCTGATGAACAATCACGGCAACTATATCGTCAGCCTGGGCAACGTCTGCCGCTGGCTCGCGAGCCAGGCCGAAGCCTTGGGGGTCGAGATCTATCCCGGCTTCGCCGCCGCCGAAGTGCTCTACAACGCGCAAGGCGCGGTGGTCGGTGTCGCGACCGGCGACATGGGCATCGGCAAGGAAGGCGAGAAGACCGACGCCTTCGAACCCGGCATCGAACTGCGCGCCAAATACACGCTCATCGCCGAAGGCGTGCGCGGCTCACTCGCTAAAATGATCCAAGCCAAGTTCGATCTTTGCAAGGAGTCCGAGCCGCAGAAATTCGGCATCGGTTTGAAAGAACTGTGGGAGATCGACCCCAAGAAACACAAGCTGGGCATGGTCACGCACACCATGGGCTGGCCCCTGGATTCATCGACCGGCGGCGGCTCGTTCATGTACCACCTGGAGAACAATCAGGTGGCGATCGGGTTTGTTGTGCACCTGAACTACAAGAACCCGTACCTTTCGCCGTTCGACGAATTCCAGCGCTTCAAGCATCACCCCGAGATCGCGAAGTATCTCGAAGGGGGGCGGCGCATCTCCTATGGCGCGCGCGCGATCACCGAAGGCGGTTTCCAGTCGGTGCCGAAACTCACCTTCCCCGGCGGCGCGCTCATCGGCTGTTCGGCGGGTTTCGTCAACCTGCCGCGCATCAAGGGCAGCCACAACGCCATGAAGAGCGGCATGTTAGCGGCCGAATGCGCGTTCGACGCCGTGAAGGCCGGACGGGCCCACGACGAATTCCCGCAGTACCAGACCAAGTATCGCCAGAGCTCCATCTACAAGGACCTTAAGCGGGTGCGGAACGTGAAGCCGTTCCTGTCGAAGTTCGGCAACACGATTGGGATGATGCTGGGCGGCCTCGACATGTGGATGAACCAGCTTGGCATCGGCCTGCCGTTCACCCTCGGCCACGGCAAGACCGACGCGGCGGCGACCCAGCCGGCGGCGAAGTACAAACCGATCGCTTACCCGAAGCCGGACGGCAAAATCTCCTTCGATAAGCTGTCCTCGGTGTTCATCTCGAACACCAACCATGAGGAGAACCAGCCCAGCCATCTCAAACTCAAGGACCCGAGTATCCCCATCGCGGTGAACCTGCCGCTCTATGCGGAACCGGCGCAGCGCTACTGCCCGGCGGGTGTCTATGAGGTGGTCGACGCCGATGGGGGCGGAAAACGGTTCCAGATCAACGCCCAGAACTGCGTGCACTGTAAGACCTGCGACATCAAGGATCCGTCGCAGAACATCGTCTGGACGGTGCCCCAGGGCGGCGGCGGCCCAAACTATCCAAACATGTAACGATTACAGTTGCTTTAAGGCGTCGCGTGGGCGCGGCCTTCGGGTCTATCATGGTCGTCCTTTGAGTCCGATTTTCGTGCCCGAAAGATCACCATGACGCGTCGTTTTTCCGCTGTTTTGACGGTTGCCTTCCTTATGAGCGCGAGCAGCGCGGCGTTGGCCGCCGACGCCGCGCCGCCGCCCGCCGCCAAGGCGCCCACGCCGGCCGCGGGGCCGAACGCGCCGTCGTCCGCGTCTTCCAAGGTCGGCCTTGCCGCCGCCTATCTCGCGGGCCGCCACGCCGAAGCGAACGGTGACACGGGCCGCGCGGTGAACTTCCTCAATTCGGCGCGCGATCTCGATCCCAGCAACAGCCGTCTGATCGAAGATTCTTATTTCCTCTCCGCCCAGATGGGCGACTTCGCCCAGGCGGTGCCGGCGGCCAAGCGCGCGTACGACGCCAATCCGCGGCGCGGCCTCGCGCCGGTGATCATTGCCGCCGACGCCTACAAGAAGAAGGACTACCAGGCGGCCTGGGGGTACATCGAAAAAATCCCCGCGCAGAGCGTGAACAGCTTCGCGCTGCCGATCCTGCGTGCGTGGGGTTCCGCGCCGATCAAACCGGCCGAGACCGCGCTCGCCGAACTCACGCTGCTCAAGAACTTCCAGGACACCGCGAAGCTCGTCGACCTCATGGGCGGCATGCTCAACGAACACTACGGCCTGAAAGACGCTGCTGGCGCCAACTACGACGCGCTGGCCGCCAATATCGAGACCGAACGCACGCCGGTGCTGCGCATCGTCGTGAAGGGCTATCACCGTCTTGGCAAAATCAACCAGGCGAAGACCGTGCTCCAGCGCTTCGAAAAAGCGCACGGCCCCTCGCCGATGCTGGACGCCATGACTGCGATGCTCGCCCAGCCTGCGGCAAAGATCACGCCGCAGGAAGGCATGGCCGAAGGCTTGTTCGCCGCCGCCGAACTGCTGCTGCAGAGCGAACCCAACGCCGCGCGCATGCAGATCGCCACCGCTTACGCGCAGACCGCGATCCACGTGAACCCGCAGCTTACCGTCGCGCGCGCCTTCGTCGGCAGCGCCTTCACCGCGCGCGGCCGTCTTGAGGAAGCCAACGCGGTCTTGTCGGCGATCCCCAAGGGTGAGCCGGGCGCGCTGGAAGCGCGCATGCAGGTCGCGGGCAATCTCGCGCAGATGAACCGGATCGAGGACGCGCTGAACGCTTTGCGCGAGATCCTGAAAGACCGCCCGACCTGGGCGGACGTGCATATCGCGATCGGCGATATCCTCCGCCGCCAGGAGCGCTTTGGCGATGCGGTGGCGGAATACACCGCGGCGATAAAGCTGCGTCCGGCGGGCGCCGAGGAAAATTGGGCGATCTACTACACGCGGGGCATTTCGTACGAACGCACCAAGGATTGGACCAACGCCGAGAAGGACTTCAAAAAAGCCCTGGAGATCAAGCCGGGCGAACCGGCCGTGCTCAACTACCTCGGCTATTCCTATCTCGACCGCGGCGTGAACCTGAAGGAAGCGCGCCGTTTGATCGAGCTTGCGTATACCAAGCGGCCCGACGACGGCTACATCATCGATAGTTTGGGATGGATGCTCTTCACCCTTGGCGAATACGACAAGGCCGTGGTGCATCTCGAGAAAGCCGTCGAAGCCGCGCCCGCCGACGCCACCATCAACGAACATTTTGGCGACGCCTTATGGAAAGTCGGCCGCCGCGTCGAAGCCCGCTACCAGTGGCAGCGCGCCCTCATCCTCGACGTCGAGGACGCCCAGCGCGCGTCGATCACCAAGAAACTCGAACAGGGTTTGGCGTCGAAGTAACGATTTGGTTTTCTGGTCATACCCGGCGCATGCCGCGTATCCAGGGTGACGAAGCGCCGTACGGTGCCGCGCCCCCCTTCTCTCCGCATGGAGCGAGTTTCGAAACCCGGGATTCCCGGGACAAGCCCGGGAATGACGTGCCGCGTAGATGACCACCACCCCTCTTTCCGTCTTCGCCCCCGCCAAGATCAACCTCACCCTGCACGTCTGCGGACGGCGCGCCGACGGTTATCATCTGCTCGACTCCCTGGTGGTCTTCGCCGGCGTCGGCGACTGGATCTCGGTGCGCCGCGCCGATGATATCCGTCTCGACATTACGGGCCCTTATTCCGAGGGCCTCTCGGGAGAAGGCGACAATCTCGTCACGCGCGCCGCGCGCTACCTGCTCGCGGTGACCGGACGCCAAGAAGGCGCTCATATCACCCTCGAAAAAAATCTTCCCATCGCGTCCGGCATCGGCGGCGGTTCGTCGGACGCCGCTGCGACCCTGATTGCGCTGTCGCAGTTATGGGACGAGAATCTGGCCCCGCTTGCGGACGCCGACCTCACGGCGAAACTTGGCGCCGACGTGCCGGTGTGCCTGCGCCGCGTCCCGACGTTCATGCGCGGGATCGGCGAGCTGCTGACGCCCGCGCCCGATCTTCCGCCCGCATGGCTGGTGCTGGTGAACCCCAATAAACCGCTGGCGACAAAAGCCGTGTTCGGCGCCCTCAACGGACGCACCTCCGCGCCCCAGTCCGAGACACTCTACCGCGGCCTTCCCACCGCCGCAGACCTTGGGCGCGTCCTGAGCGGCGGACGGAACGATCTGGCGGCCCCGGCCGGCGAGGTCATGGGCGAGATCAGCGAGATGCTCGCGGCGCTGGAAGGCACCCCGGGATGCCTCTTGGCCCAGATGTCCGGCAGCGGCCCGACCTGCTTTGGGCTTTATGGGGATTCCCAGGCGGCTGGGACGGCGGCGGAGACCCTCAAATCGGCCCAGCCGGGCTGGTGGATCGCCCCCGCGCCTCTTATGTCCGGCGCGTAACGGCCAAGCCCCTCTGTAACAGGGCTTTTTCGGCCCCAGCGGCCCCAAGACGGGGTATGATATGCGCCGGGCTTTGTGAATTGCCCCGACCCTTCAGTCCCGTATGTTCCGGATCATGATGAACACGGTTTCCCGCTTCCTCCGCATTACCTTTTCGGCCCTCCTCGCCTTGGTCGCCCTCACCGGTGCCGCCACCGCCCAGGATGTCTTCAAGTCCGACCAAAGCCGCGCGGCTTTCATTGTCGATCGCACGGCCGTGGAACCGGGCAAGAGCATTTGGGTGGCCCTTGAGCTCGACATGATCCCGGGCTGGCATACCTATTGGCGCACGCCGGGCGATTCCGGCCTGCCGGCCGAGATCGAATGGAACCTTCCCGAGGGCGTGACCGCCGGTCCGATCCAATGGCCGACGCCGGAACGCATCCCGTTCAGCGACCTGATGAACTTCGGCTATCACGACACGGTTCTACTGCTGACCGAACTGCGCATCGGAGATCAGGTGCCGGCCGGCGAGCTCAAGATCAACCCCGTAGCGCACTGGCTGGTGTGCGCGGACATTTGTATTCCGCAGGACGCCGCGCTCAGCCTGCGGCTCAACATCGGGCCGGGCGGCACCGAGACGAACTACAGCGAAATGATCGCCGCGAGCCGCGCGGCGCTGCCGCAGCCCGCGAGCTGGCCGGCGAACGCGAGTGTGCGCAACGGCATGTTGACCATCACCGCCCGTCCGGACCATGGCGACAAGGTCACGGGCGCCGTGTTCTTCCCCTACGACGAAGGCGTCATCGTCAACGCCGCGCCGCAGGAACTGGAGATCAGCAACAACGAACTGCGCCTCACGATCCCAACCGGCGAAAAAGCCGGTGCGGTGAAGGCCCTCAACGGACTTTTGGTGGTGCAGGCCGACGGCGCCAGCGCCGCCGGCTATGAGATCGCCGCGCCGATCGCCGCGGCCGGTGCGGCATCAAGCGCGCCGCCGGTGGAAGCGATGTCGCTGGCCGTGGCGCTGGTGCTTGCGTTCGTGGGCGGCCTTGTCCTCAACGTCATGCCCTGCGTGCTGCCGGTGCTGGTGATGAAGGCCATGAGCTTCATCACCCGCGGAGCCGAGGATCCGGGCGCGTTGAAGCGCGACGGCCTTGCTTACACCGCCGGTGTGATGGTGGCTTTCGGCGTGCTTGTCGCCGCGCTTCTGGCCTTGCGCGCGGGCTCGAGCGCGGTGGGTTGGGGCTTCCAGCTTCAGTCGCCGCCCTTCGTCGCGACCCTCGCTTTCATCATGCTCGCCCTCGGCCTTTCGCTGTCGGGTGTCTTCACCATCGGCGGTTCGTTCGGCATGGGTCAAAGCCTGACCGCGCGCGGCGGCCCCAGCGGCTCGTTCTTCACCGGGCTGCTCGCCGTTGTTGTGGCGACGCCATGCACGGCGCCTTTCATGGGCGCGGCGCTGGGTTTCGCCCTCACGCAATCGCCGGCGATGACCGTCCTGATCTTCGAAGCGCTCGCGCTTGGCCTCGCGTTCCCCTACCTCGTCATCAGCTTCGTGCCCGGCATCGCGCGCCGCCTGCCGCGGCCGGGTGTGTGGATGGAACGCGTGAAGCAGGTTCTCGCGTTCCCGCTCTACGGCGCCGCCGCGTGGCTGGTATGGGTCCTTTCACAACAAGTCGACGCGGCCGGTTTCGCGGTCGGCCTCGCCGGCCTGGTCTTCGTGGGTTTCGCCGCCTGGCTGTGGGGCACCGCGGCCATGTCTTCGCCGCGCGCCCAGATGTGGACCAAGGTGACGGCGGTGGCGTCCATCGCCATTGCCCTCGCGTCCATCGCGGCCTTACGTGACCAGTCGCCGGTTGCGGCGAGCACCCAAGCCGCCGCGCCGGCCGCGAACTACGAAGCCTATTCGGAAGCGCGCCTCGCCCAATTGCAGGCCGAGGGCCGGCCGGTGTTCGTCAACTTCACCGCCGCCTGGTGCATCAGCTGTCTGGTAAACGAGAAGGTCGCGCTCTCCCGTCCGGAGGTGGTCGCGGCCCTCAAGGGCCAGAATGTCGCCTACCTGAAGGGTGACTGGACCAATCGGAACGCCGAGATCGCCGACGCCCTGCACAAGCTGGGCCGCGACGGGGTTCCGCTGTACGTCCTGTACTCGCCGAATGCCGAACCTAGGATTCTGCCCCAGGTCCTGACACCCTCCTTGATGGTGGAAGCCCTTAACGCATTGTAAGAGGCCATTTTTTGGCGATTGCGGCGCGCGCCTATTTTGCATAGTGTCCGCGGCGTTGGGGCGTCGCCAAGCGGTAAGGCATCGGTTTTTGGTACCGACATCCTAGGTTCGATTCCTAGCGCCCCAGCCAACCTTCGCTGCTTGGCGCGCGCCTTGGCGAGGTTAGACCGGCTCTAGCGCGCAGACCTTCATCTTCACCCAATCTCCTGCAGCGTATCCCCCAGCGCGCTCATCAGGCTGTCGATCTCCTGCTCCGTACTGATGAAGGGCGGCGCGAGTTGGATCGTGTCGCCGCCGTAGCGAATGCAATAGCCCTTCTTGAGCATTGCCATGGCGGCCTCGTAGGGCCGCTTCGCCGGCTCGTTCGGTGCGGAGGCTATCGTGAGTCCCGCGGCCAGACCGTAATTGCGAATATCGAGCACGTGCTTGGCGGCGCATAGCCCATGCACGGCGCGTTCAAAGTATGGGGCAAGCTCCTGCACGCATTGCATGGAGTTATCGCTCTCCAGCAAATCCAAGGTCGCGATCGCCGCGGCGCAGGCGACGGGATGCGCGGAGTAGGTATAGCCGTGCGGGAACTCCAGCATATAGTGAGGCGCACTCGTATTCATGAATGTGTTGTAGATCTCGCTCTTCACAACCACCCCGCCGAGCGGCTGGACACCGTTCGTGATCTGCTTGGCGAAGTTAAGGAGATCGGGCGTCACGCCAAAGGCCTCGGCGGCCGTCCAGGCGCCGCACCGTCCAAACCCGGTGATGACTTCGTCTAAGATGAGGAGAATGTCGTTCGCGTCGCAGATCTCGCGCAGGCGCTGCAGATAACCCTCGGGCGGCACAACGACACCGGCGGAGCCCGCGAAGGGCTCGACGATCACAGCCGCGATAGTCGACGCATCATGCACATTGATGATGTTCTGCAGTTCATCGGCGAGACCGATGCCGGGAAAGTTATGTCCGCCGTCACGCGGGGGCAGCCCCTTGAAAAACGAGCCGTTGGGCGGCTGCGTATGCGGCAAGTGATCGGCCTCGATCCCTTGGCCATAGAGCTTGCGGTTGCCGGGAATGCCACCGACCGAGATGCCGCCGAAGTTGACGCCGTGATAGCCCTTCGATCGCCCGATGAAGCGGGTCTTGCCCGCCTTGCCCTTCATACTCCAATAGGCCCGCGCGATCTTCAGGGACGTGTCGGCGGCTTCAGACCCTGAGTCCGTGAAGAACACATGCTCCAATCCCTTCGGCATGCGCTCGACAATGCGGTTGGCAAGCTCGAACGACAACGGATGGCCATATTGGAAGTGCGGCGCGTAGTCGAGGAGCGCGATTTGTTTGCTCACGGCATGAACGAGTTCCGTGCGCGCATGGCCGAGGCCGGTGCACCACAAGCCGGACAAGCCGTCGAATACCTGACGTCCGTCGTCCGTGGTGAAGTAAGCGCCCTTTGCCGCCGTGAACAGTCGCGGGTTGGTCTTGAATTCCCGGTTGCCCGTCGTGGGCATCCAATGGGCGCTCAGCCACGCGGCATCGGTACGCGATGTGAACGGCGAATAGGGCGACGTATCCATTGCGGGACTCCCGGGATTTCCAATGCCTGCGGAGTCTAAACGAACCGCGCGCCCGCTTTAAGGGGCCAACCACTGCCGCAGACGTTCCAGCCACTTTTCAGCGTCGCTGGCCGCCGGGACCGGCGTCTGGTCTTCAAGACTGGCCAAAAGCGCCTCGGTCATGGGCGAGCGTGTGGGGGCGTGGCGCAACGTCTCCACGAGAACCGACTTAATCTCCGCCACGGTTTCGGTGGGCTTCGCACGCCGCGGGTAGCGGGGATGCGCCGGCAACGGTTGTTCGGCATTGCCGGTCGGCGGCAGGCCGTTCATGGCGGCGAGGACGAGGCTCGTTCTTTGCACCAGCGTCAGACCGCGCATTCGGTCCGGTTCAATCGGCGCCCCGATCACAAAATCCTGCTGACCGAACGCGAGCGGGAATTCGAGACGCTGAGCGGCGGGTTCGGCAGGCAAACCGCCCGCGAACCGTACGGGGATGATCGGAAGGTCGAGTTCCAAGGCGAGATCGATGAAAACCGAACTGAGATTGGCGACCGGCGTGCGGCAGCTCAGCGCCCGCGTGCCCTCGCTGTGGATCATCAGAGAGCACGGGCGGGTCTTAAGCGCGGTCCGGAAGTCGCGCATCAAGGCGAACAGCGACTGCGGGTCGCTGCGCTCGAAGAACAGGATCGGGTTCGGCACCTTGTTGGACGGATAGGCGGCCGCAAGTTCGATCAGTTGGCCGATCCAGCTTTGCCGGTGCTCGGCCTTGGCGATGGTCATCAGCGGCGCCTCCAGAAGCGCGCCTGCGACAAGGTTGAACAGAATCGATTCAACCCCGACTTGGTGATTGCAAAGATAAAGCGCGGGCCGCCCGCGCATCTTCATCACAGCGCCCGGATCAGGCAGCGTGACCCGGCGCAGGAAGCGGTCGACCAGGCCGAAGTAGAGATCGGCGATCGGCCAATTGTCGACGGTCGCGAGCTTCGCCCAATAGGCGCGCAGACCCGCAAGATCGAGTGTGGCGGCGCCGTCGCTTCGTACCTCGCAGCGCTCGGCGGTCTCGTTAATACGTAACGGATACCGCGTGAGCGGGAAGCGCGGCGAACGCGCGCCGTCGTTGAGGACTTCGATCTCGCGCGGATGGACCGCGAGTTGCGCGGCCACATGCTCTTTGACCGCAATCTTGCGTAGCTGATCGGGCTTGGGCGCGGAAAAGACGGTTTCAAGCGTGCCCGGCAGCCAGTCGGATTGCGCGACGTCGACGGCGGTGACGCAGGTTGCGCCGTCCTTCGCCGTCCCTAAACGCAGGCCGGGAACGAACGTGCGCTCACGCAGGAATTTCTGGCGCAGCTCCGGCGGCGCACTGCCGAGCGGCCCTTTCGGGAACAGCCGGTAGATCAGCTCGACGTCGGCCCACACCTTTTCGCCGACGATCAACTGCACGTGGATCAACGGAAGCCGCTCATCCTCGTTCGCGAAACCCATGAAGCGCGCTTCGCCGCGCACCAGCCCGTCTTTGGGCGGCGGCGCGTAGAAACTGAGGCGTCTTACGCGGCTGGGATAACCGACCTGATCGGCGCCGATCCTGGGCGACCATAGATCCAGGTGATCGTTGGGAATGCCGTGCGTCATCCCATCGAGCAACGCCTGGTTCAACGCTCCAAACGGCACGCCGGATATGGCGTCGAGCAGGTAGGACGCCCCGCGTGTGGACTCGCGGGCTTCGCGCAATATCCGGAACGCGCATCCGTGGAACAACACGCCCGAGCGATAGAGATCGAGCTCGCCGTCATGAACGATTTCACCGTCTTCCAACGGCGCGAGGGCGGCGGGCGGTTGCGGGAAGGCCTCGCCGAGGATGACATTCGCGTGGGCCATCGGCTCAAAGCGCGACAGCGCGGCAACGGGTGCGTCACGCCATAGCGAAAGATTCGCGTCTACCGCGCCCGCACCGTGAGCCGAAGCTTCCAGGCGCAACCGGCGCGGCCCCTGCGCGAAGGAAATCCACCCCTCCAGCGTCACATCGCGCATCTCGAGGACATGCTGCTGCTGGCTTACGTCCTGGGCGATACTCGCAAGGCGGTCGACCACGGACATCATCGGCAGGACAGGCACGGTGTAGGTCGGACAATGATCGCGGACCCATGCGTCGCGGTCCGGATCAAGCGTCTCCTCGATCATATTGGGCCGCGCGTCGCCGGGAACGATGCGCATGCTCATGGCGGTGGCGCCGTAGATCTTCTTGCCATCCACCCACAGCGACCCGTCGGCGACGACGTAAGCGCCCTTCTCGTCACGGCCAACCTCGACGATCTCCATCAAGGTGTTGACCACCTTATTGTCCGGGATCACCTGACCGCGATATTTCCAGACCACTGGACGCGCGGAGCCGATCGCCTCGAAGCGGGGATTGGCGATATCGGCATGAAGACCGGTTTCGATCATATAATACTGGAGCGTCTGCAGCATGGCTTCGAGACCCAGCGAACCGGGCTGCACGGGGTCATTGAAGAAGTGCGCCTTGAAGAACCACTGCGCATGCGAAATTTTTTTCGCCGCGCGCAAGCGGCCCAGTCCCTTCTTGCCCGCGTCGGGCCAATACGAGACGGAATCCACGATGCGCAATCGGTCGGCGCCGATGCGCGGCGCGCCGCGCGGAACGTCCGTCGCGATGGATCGGGGCGCGGGCGCGGCGAGCCAGTCGCGCTCGCCCTCTTCCGGCGGGAGGCCGACTTGGTTTTGCAAGGCCTCGCCGGGGAAATTGCCGAACACCGTATCGAGGGTGAAAATCTGTTTGTCGCTGGCGGCGCACTCGACCTTAAAGGCGACGATCGTCGTCGTACCTAGACGCGAGAGCGAGGTTAGGCGCGTGCGCGTCACTAGGGTCCCGATGTCGGGCGGCACCTCGGCGTGCACGATGCCGTTGCCGTCGAGGTTGCGGAAGAACAGGTCTTCCTTGGTATCGAGCGCGGTGCCGACATAGGACGCGAGCCAGCCGCACGGCTGCAGCACGGCCTCGAGCAACACGCAGTACGGCATGACCGCGTTGCCGTTCTCCTTGAAGTACCAGGCGTCCGGCGGCACGTCGTATTCGACCTCCGCCAGGCTGCCGACGGTCATGGCGCCGATCTCGCCCTCAAGGCGCGTGGTGCGGGTCATAAAGTGATACGGTTCGCCCGGCAGGCGCGGTACGCGGATATGGTTGTCGAAACGCTTATACAGCGGGCCGAAGGCGTCACTAGGGCGGCCGGTGCCGCAGGCGAGCATGGAATAGAGGCCGAATTCGATCCCGGGTGCGGAGGCGACTTTCTTCGGTTCGGGGCGCGCCATGAGTGCGGCGCGTTGTTCTTCCAGCGGCCAATCCGGCGTCAATCGGAGGCCAAGACGCGGGCAATGGAACGCCTGGAGCCCGTCGACCGTGCACAGCACGTCCGCATAGATCGTCGGCACGGGGCCGGCGATGACTTCATCGACAAACACTTCGTAGGTTAGCTTGCGCGAGCTCGGGATCACCTGACCGCGGCAGCGGAGTTTATAGACCTCGTCCGGCACCGGTTCGAAGCGCCAGCCGTCGCTGCGGAGCGTGAGGCCAAGCCCCGTCATCAGGAAGGCCATCGCCTGCAAACAGCCCTCGAACATAAGGGTTCCCGGCATGCAGGGATCGTTCTTGAAGTGACCGGCGAAGAACCAGTCGTCCGGTTTGACATCCCATTCGGCGCGCAGATACCCGCGGCCCCATGGGCCGCCTTCCTGGTCCAGCTCGGCGACGCGCTGTATGAGCTGCATCTTGCCATTCTGGATACGCGGCGTACGCGTATGTGTGAAGGAACGGACAAAGTCCTCGCCGAAGCAGTCGACAATGCGCCCATCGGCGAAGGCGCGCACGGCGTCGTCGTCATAGGCGCGCGGCGGAGTACGAACGGCGGGCGCATCCCGGCGCGCTTCCGTATCCGGTGTATGCACACCTGTCTCCGCCGACCACAACACGCCTTCCGAGTCCGCGAGTTCCTCATTCGTGAAGAACCCGGCCTGGCCGTTGCGCATGGTCATGCGCGGCCGTCCGTCGACGCGGCAATCATAGTGGAAGAAGAACATGCCCACGTCGCCGTGGCGCGCGTGGCTGTCGACATGGATGTCGTAACACAGCGTGTCGCCGACCTTTGGCAGGCCGCCGTGGTAGATCATCTCGCAGCCGAGCAGGCGGTAGATACGCTTGCCGCGATTGAGCCAATCCGCGCCGAGCCACGAAATCAGCAAAAGGTCGGCCTGCCCCGCTTCGATGGCGATTCCCGCCGGGACGTGGCCCTGATGCAGATACCAGGAGTCCGCCGTCACATCGGTCTCGGTCCAGATCGTGCCGAGGCCCATGCTTCCCGCTTCACCCACGAGACCTGTGACGCGGTCCGCAAGCAGCAGCGGCGGTTCGGGCATGCGCACTTGGCGCACGTATTCATCCTGCACCTTGAAGGCCGGTCCGAGAACGTCGGAGATCCGCCCCGACGCCAATGTCTCCAGATCGCGCCGGCTAAACGCCGGGCCACGCGGCACGTCCACCGCCACAACCGGCGCGGCCGCCTTATCAGTTTTCGTGGGGATAGGGGGCGGCGCGAAGCCGCGCACCGCCCGACCGCCGCCGATTCCCGCCAGCATGCGGCTTTCCAGCGCGCGGTGCCGTTCCTCGAGGGCGATCATCTCGGCCATGACCGTCTTATGGGTCTCGGTCATGCGCGCATGCATCGCGGCGACGGCGCCGATCGCGCCCGCGCCAGGAAGATGAGGCGCCGCCGGTATCGCGGGGACGGTCTCCGGGGGTATCGCAAGGACCGGCGCCAGCTGCGGCGCGGGCGCCATGATGTGCGGCGTGAACGCCGGCATCGCGGGCGCGGGATGCGCCGCGAAGGACAGCGCCGCGCCGGAAGCATCGGCATTCGCTGGCGCAAGACGGCGGCGCAAGGCCGCGAGATCGACCGGCACCCCCGCCACCGCCAGCTCGGCGGCCGCGTACAGCGCCTGAAGCAACGCCGGGCGCGTCGGTGAATCAAGCGCGACCGCCAAATGCGGTCGGTCGCCAAGAATGGCGCGGATCGCTTGGGTGCATTGGCCGCGCGGCCCATGTTCGATGAAAACACGCACGCCGTCGTCCCAGGCGCAGCGGATGGTGCGCGGAAAATCGACCGTCGCGACCGCCTGACCGGTGAGCGCGTCGGCCACGGTATCGTCGCTGACGTCGTAGGCGCCGCCAAAAGCATTCGAATAGAAGCGCACACCCATCGGAGCCACGGTGGGGCGATGGTGCAGCTGGCGCCAGAGGCCCGCGAACGGCTCGACTTCCTGGCAATGCACCGCCAGCTCCATATCGAGCCGCACCGCGCGCGCCTCACCGATCCGCGCGACGACGCGCGCGCAGGCGCGCTCTTCGCCCGACAGGACCAGATCGTTCGGCCCGTTGATAATGGTGATATGCGCGGCGGGTTCCGCCGCGAGCGCGGCACGCACCTCATCGACGGGCGCCGACAGCCAGTAATTGACCCAATGCTCGCCCTCAATCCCGCGTGCACGCCAGGACTGATGCACGGCATCGGCGCGACCCGCCAGAATCTCGGTATAGATGCCGGAGCGGTCGATCTTCTCCAACATATCCTGCATGTCTTGCCAGGCGTCGAAGGCGAACATCGAATTGGTCTCGCCGGATGAGAGACCAATCGCCGCATCCGCTTTCAGACCGAGCACGCCGCGCGTGAACCCGGCGTGGACCTGGCAAAGGAACGACGACCCGCACAGCAGTTCGAAATCGCGCGGCGGGACCGACGGGTCCTGGCGATAAATCCAGCCCGCGAAATGATCGAGGTCGCGGCACTTGGAACGCACGTTCTCCACGAGCTCCGGCAGCGCGAGCACGAGTTCGCGTCCCATTCCGGAATACGCAGCGGCAGCGCCGGTGAAGACGAAGCCGATCTCACCTGCGACCGGTTGGGCGCGGAAGAAGATTCCCTCCGGCGGCGGCGCTTGCGGCTCCGTGCGCCGGCGTTCGATGAACGCCCGCGCCTGCGTCAATTTTTCCGCCAGTCCCGCGGGGGGCGCGACGACCGCAAGCCGGCATACGCCTTTCGATTGCGTCCGGTCATCCGCGCGCAAGGCGTTCACGAGCCCCTCGGGATCGGGAGCGCCGTAAAGGAACAGCTGCGGAAGATCCATCGCGCCGAGCGCCGGTTGCGGCGCACGGCGCGCGGCTTCCGTGACACGGAACGCCACCGCTTGCCCGCCCAGCGCACTAACCTGCACATCCAGGTGGCGCGGCGCAGCCGCGGGCAATTGCGGCGCGGCCTCCGGCGTCACGCCGCGCGACACACACAAAATCGCGGCAAGCAATTCAATCAACCCGCTCGCGGCATGGATATGACCGAAGCGCGCCCGCACACGGCCGGCGAGATCAAGATGTTCCTGTCCGCCCAGGTCCGCGCGTTCGATCACCGCGTGCACGGTGTCCCCGTCCCGAACCGCGTCATCCAGGCGCTTCAGCACCAGCGCGCAGGCGCCGTCGCCGGGCACGTTTTTGCCGGGGCCAAGCGCCGTCGCGGCGGCCCGGTGCACGGGCTCCATGCAAAGATCGGCGGCACCGACGAGAGCGGCATCGACCTCGCCGGCCTTCAGCGCATCAAGCGCGATCTCAACGGCGCGCAGACCCGAGATCTCCTCGCCCGCGAGAGTGAAGCTGCCCGCACCGAAGCCGTGCTGGCGATTCAAGCGATTGGCCAGAATATTGGGCATGCAGCCGACCGCGCGCGCGGCATCGAGCCTCCCGTCCATCGCGTCCCGGCGTGGACCAAGGTCCGTGCCCGGCGGGGTCATCTCGTCGAGCGCGAGACGCAAAACAGTGCGCGTGGCCTCGGCGTCGCATTGCATGCCGACCAGCGCACAGCTTGTCTCAGGCGGCACGTTACGCACCTGCCGCAAGGCTTCGTCGGCCACGCGCATCATGATCAACTGCTGGCCGAGCGCGCGCTCAAGGTCGCGCGGCGGGAACGCAAGGCCCGTCACTGGAATGCGGATCTCATGCGCGGCTGACGGCGCGCTTTCCGCGCCGAACAAGCGCGCGGCGAAATCCTTCAGCCCTTGTCCATTGCCGATTTGCGCGCCCATCCCCACCACGGCGATCGCCGGTGATGGATTCGGCGCGGGGGCCGGCTGGAAGGACGCGCCCTTTTTCCACTCCTCGAGCAAGAGGTGCGCGTTGTTGCCGCCAAAGCCGAAACTGCTGATCGCCGCGCGCCGGGGACCGGAGGCGCGCCATGCCTCGGCCTTCTCAAGAACGCGGAAAGGCGTGCCGCCCAGCGCGCCGTTGAGCGGAAAAGCGTTCGGGGTCGGGGGCAGCATGCCCTCGCGCATCGTGCGGAGGATTTTAATGATGCTCGCCGCGCCCGAGGCCGTGATGAGATGGCCCATGTTGGCTTTCAGCGAGCCAATGGCGAGATCGCGGCAGCCGCCGTAAATCTGCGACATGCTCGCGATCTCGGTGGCGTCGCCGACCGTCGTGCCCGTCGCGTGGCATTCGACGAGCGAGATGTCTTCCGGCTTCAGGCCAGACTGCTTGAAGGCCGCGCTCATGGCGCGCACCTGTCCGTCCGTCGACGGCACAAGCATGCCGCTGCCGCGCCCGTCGTTGGACAAACCAACGCCGCGAATGACGCCGAGGATGTTGTCCCCCGCGCGCACCGCATCCTCGAGGCGTTTTAGGACCAGGAGCGCCGCGCCCTCTGACGGCACCAGCCCGTCGGCGTCGCGGTGGAACGGCCGGCTGCGGCCGCTCGGGCTCAAGGCATGCAAAGCCGTGAACCCCGCATGGATCAGCAAACCGTCAGCGCGGTTAACCGCACCGGCGAGCATCGTATCGGCGCGGCCGCTGTGCAGCCAATCGCAGGCGAGTTTAATGGCATAGAGCGAGGACGCGCAGGCCGCATCGAGCGTGTAGCCCCCCGCGCCCAGCCCGAGCGCATCGCACAGCAGATGCACCGGATAACCGGCGGCGAATCTGTTAAGGGGATTTTGCGTCCGCTTAGCGGCATCGGGCACCAGCACGCCGGCGGCGAAATCCACCAGCGACTGCGAGGGATAACCGAGATTGCCGACGATGGCGCCGATGCGCTGTGTTTGCCGCTTGGGTGCGATCCCGGCGCTGCGCAGCGCTTCGCGGCCCGTGTACAGCAGCCAGCGCACCAGGGGGTCGAGATCGGCGAGCAGCTTCGAATCGACGTCGAACTCGGTGGGGTCCCACAGCGCGCCAAAACCTTCCACCACACCGCCGGTGTCGGATACGCAGCCTTCAGCACCGGCGGCCATGGCGGCGGTTGTCTGGATCATGCGCGACTTATCCGCGCGCCAATGGCGCGCCGGCACCGGCTTGAGCGCGGAGGCGCCCGCGCTCACCAATTGCCAGAGCGCGGCGGGATCATTGGCGTCGGGCAGAAGGCAGGATTGGCCGACGATCGCGATGGGGCTGAAGAGCGAGGCCATGAAAGCGAATCAGACCGCGCGTCCGCTCAGCACCACATCGACATGGGACTGCTGCGGATCGGCGTGTGTCAATTCGTTGACGAAAGCGGCCACGCCGTCATCGAGGGAAATCAGGGGCACCCCGCGGCCTGCGAAGCGGTCCCGCAGCTCCGGCGTCACCATGCCGCCGTCCCACGGTCCCCAATTCAGCGAGCGCACCAAGCAACGCCCGCCGCGGCGCACGGCTTCCGCGCGCGCGACCTTGTTCAGGATGTCATTGGCGAGCGCGTAATCGGCCTGTCCGGCGTTGCCGTAACGGCCCGCGACCGAGGAGAATAAGCAGATCAGTTGCAGATCATCGCCGGCGGTCGCATCGAGTAGCGCGCGCAAGCCCAGAACTTTTGTCGCAAACACCTGATCGAACTGCTGGAGCGATTTCTCCTCGATCCGCTTGTCCGCCAGCGTGCCCGCGCCGTGCACGATTCCATCGATCCTGCCCCAGCGCTTGCGCGCCTCGCCGACGGCCTTTTGCGCGAAGGCCGCATCGCGGACGTCCCCGGCGATGTAAATCGCTTCGCTGCCCGCGGCTTCCAAGGCGGCAAGGCTCGCGCGCACTTCGCGGTTGGCGAGGATCCGCTGCGAACGGCTCGCCAGCTCGCGCGGGGCGACTTGTTCGCCGCGTTTACGCGCATCGGTTAAGAGCGCGCCACGCAGATCGGCTTCCGTGACCGCTCCTTCCAATCCGGCCGGATCGGCCTCGAGGGGCGTGCGGCCCAGCAGCGCGACACGGATCGGCGCGACTTTCGCGAGACCGAGCAGACAGGCGGCCGTGACGCCGCGCGCGCCGCCTGTGACGACCAGCACGGGTTTATTCTTCAAGAGGTCTGAATCGCGCGCACCGTTCAGCGGCAGATCGACTTCCTGCAGCGTCGTGCGCCGGCCGTCGGCGCGAAGACCGATCTCGTGCTCGGCGCCGCCGGAAATAAGCTCACCGATCAACCGGTCCGCCAATAAGTCCGCCGTATGATCGCCGCGTTCCAGGTCGATCGCCTTCACCGCGGCTTGCGGCCATTCCTGTCCGATTGTCTTGATCAGGCCGGGCAGTCCGGCGAACCAGGCGTTGCCATTGGACGAACCCGACAGCCCGAAATCCCCGCCGCTGTCTTGTACGGTAATGAAAGCCCCGCCCTCGCTAGCGGCGCGCGGCGCGAAATCCTTGGCCGCGCCGAACAGGCGGCGCGCGGAGTCCAGTACATGGTCGGCGCCGCTGACCTCGCGCGGTCCCAGAACGACCACGCCGTCGGCGCCGGGCTGCACGCTGTCCGTCAAATCTACGCTGAGGCCGCGCTCACGCAGGCGCTTCACCAGCGCGCCGCCGAGGTCGCTGCCGTCATCGAGCACCACGATGGATTTGGCGTGCGTCAGTCCCGGGATCGGCTGCGCAGCGATCGGCGCGACGACCTCACGCAGGCCGCGTCGGTCAAGACGCGCGCCGTTGCTCATGGACGTTACGGTTTTCGAGACTTTTTTTTCGAGGGTGGGCACGGCGCCCTGGTGTGCGGCCGCGGCCGGCGCACCGCCCAGATATTCCAGGATCGCGCCCAGCGTACGCATGGCGCCCAGCTTCTTGGTATCGATCTGCGGCAGATCGGGGCGCTGCGCCGAGATCGCCGACAGTATCTCGACGCGCTTGATGGAGTCGATGCCAAGGTCCGCTTCAAGATCCATGTCGAGCGCGATGATGTCGCGCGGATAGCCTGTCTTTTCCGCGACGACATCCAGCATCAGACCCGACAGATCAGCGGGCATCTTCCCTTGGGCAGCAACGGGTGCATTTGTGCTGACGACTACGGGCGCCGCGGCGCCCAGATACTCAAGGATCGCGCCCAGCGTACGCATGGCGCCGAGCTTCTTGGTGTCGATCTGCGGCAGATCCAGACGCTGCGCCGAGATCGCCGACAGGATTTCCACGCGCTTGATGGAATCGATGCCGAGATCGGCTTCAAGGTCCATGTCGAGCGCAATGATGTCGCGCGGATAACCTGTCTTCTCCGCGACTACGTCCAGCATGATGCCCGTCAAGTCCACCGGCTTTTGCGATTCCACGAGCGGCGCGCGCACGGGCCCGGGCGGCGGCGGCGCAACAATCACCGGCGAAGCTTGGACGGCAGGAGCGGCCATTGTCGGCCCAGCCACCGCAACCGGCACAGCCTGAACGACCGGCGCGGGCACGTACGGAGCAGCAACGCCGGCGCCGCCCAAGAGCGCGTTCACCTGCGCGAAAGCCGCCTCGCTGGCCCGCAAATAGGCGGTATGGGTCTCAGCCATGGCCCGCTGCACATCGCTATGCGCCTTGGAGATTTGCTCCTGCATTTCGCGCAAGGCGGCCAGCGCCGCATCATGTTCAGAGGCAGACATGGGATCGGAACCGCTTTCAACAGGTTTGGAAGATTCGACGAAAGACACAGGTTTAGGAACGGTATTCGGGTTTGGACGCGGCAACGCCGGCGCGCCGCCCGGCGGCGGATAGGGCTTGCCGTAATTCGCCCCCGTGATAGGCACCGCCGCGGCGGACATTTTCACGGGCGCGGCGGCCGCGCCGTCATATCCGTGCCAGGCAAAGGCGAGATCGAGCGCAACGCCGCCGGCGGCGAGGCGCGCCATCGCGAGCCACAGCCCCGTCACCGCGTCCTTGCCCTTGGCACCCTTGGCGTCCATCGCGATGGCAGTATGCGGTTTGTCGCCAAGAATGCGGCCGGTGAGTTCCGTCAGCGTCGCACCGGGGCCGACTTCGATGAAGGTGCGGATGCCGGCGTCATGCATCGCCGTCACCAGCTGCGTGAAACGCACAGGGCGTTCGAGCTGGCCGCTGAGAAGCGCGCGCATCTCCTTGGGACTGGCGGGATAAGGCGCGGCGCTGCTGTTGGCGTAAACCGGGACCTGCGCGGGCTTGAACTCGATTTTGTCCAGGAACGTCTGGAACGGCCCGACGGCGGGCGCGACGATGAGCGAATGGAAAGCGGTCGAAACAGGAAGGCGGCGCGCCGCCTTGCCGCTTCCGTCGAGGCGCGCCGCGAGAGCCTCGATCAGAGGCGTCGGCCCCGCGACCACGACCTGTTCCGGCGCGTTGATATTGGCCACGACCAGGCCCGGCTCGAACTGCGCGAGCAGGGCTTCAACCTCGGCCAAAGGCGCCATCACCGCCAGCATCGCGCCGGGAAGACCACGCGCGGCATCAGCCATCAGCGCGCCGCGCCGCTGCGCCATCGCGTTGAAGTCTTTCGCCGTAATGGCGCCAGCGCAATGCAGCGCGGTGAGTTCGCCAAAGCTATGCCCGCCGCATGCGGCAGGCTGCACCCCTGCGGCTTTCAGCAAGTCGAGATAGGCAATGCTTGTGAGGCCGATGGCCGGCTGTGCGCATTGCGTTTCGGTCAGGCGCGCGTGCTGTTCCTTGCGTTCAGCGTCGTCAAAGGCCGGTGCGGGAAACACGCGCCGCACCACAGCTTCGCCCATCTTATCGCCAGCGGCGGTATCCCACACCGCGCGTGCCGCATCGAACGCCATCGCGAGCCCCGCGCCCATGCCGACGTACTGACTGCCCTGTCCTGGGAAAAGGAAAGCGATGCCGCCGTCCGCCGGGGCGCCGTGACCGTAGGTAATACCGGTCGGCAGCGTGAATGACGTTGCCGGCGCGCCCGCGACGCGCGCGGCGCCGTCGTCCAGTTTCGCCCGGAGATCGGCGGCGTTGCGCGCTACAACGGCCAAGCGGCAGGGCGCCTTGGCGTCAAAGCTCTGTTGGCTCATCCGCGCCGCCGGCGCGAAATTCTGTTCCGCCGCGTCACATAAAGCCCGCGCAGCGCCGCCAAGCTGCGTGCCGTCGCCGGCGCTGAGAAGGAAAAGCTCCGAGGGCAACGCGCGGATGCGCGCGGGCTTGGGCGACTTGCCCACGTATTCCTCGAGCGTGACGTGGAAGTTGCTGCCCCCAAAGCCAAAGGAACTCACCGACGCCCGGCGCGGATGATCGGCGCCGCGGATCCACGGACGCGCCTCGGTGTTGAGATAGAACGGGCTTTCGACGAGGCCTAATGCCGGATTGGGCTTTTGGATCTTGATCGTCGGCGGCAGAACCTTGTGATGCAGCGCCATCACCGCCTTATAAAGCGACGCCGCGCCGGCGGCGGCCTTGGTATGGCCGATCTGGGATTTCACGGAGCCAATCGCGCACCAACCCTGCTTGCCGTGCGCTTCCTCGCCGAACACGGTTTTCAGCGCCGAGACTTCCGCCGCGTCGCCCGCCGACGTGCCCGTGCCGTGCGCCTCCAGCATCTCGACGGTCTCGGGGCCGTAGCCCGCGGCGGCATAAGCGCGGCGGAGCGCATGCGCTTGGCCTTCGGCGCGCGGCGCATAGATGCTCTTCGCGCGTCCGTCCGAGGACGAGCCGATCCCGCGGAGCACGGCGTAGATGTGATCGCCGTCACGCTCAGCGTCCGAAAGGCGGCGCAGCGCGACCATCCCCAGGCCCTCGCCGAGCATGGTGCCGTCGGCGTCGTCGGAGAACGGGCGGCAGTCGCCCGTCGGCGACATCGCCGGCGTCTTGCTGAAACACATGTACATGAAGATGTCGTTGATCGCGTCGACACCTCCCGTAATCACCATGTCGGAGTCGCCCGTGGCAAGTTCTTGAATCGCCATGCGCACCGCACCGAGCGAACTCGCGCAGGCCGCGTCGATCACGCAGTTGGTGCCGCCAAGATCGAAACGGTTGGCGATGCGTCCCGCGACGACATTGCCTAGGAGCCCGGGGAACGTGCTTTCGGTCCAATCGGCGTAGCTCGTATCCATCCGGTCGCATATCGCCTGTACCTGATCTTCGGGAAGGCCCTCTTCGCGCAGCGCCTTCACCCACACCGGGCGCTGCAGGCTCGCCGACATCGTGCTGACCAGTTCTGTTGCAGACGCTACGCCGAGGATCACGCTCGTGCGGTCGCGGGCAATATGCGTGAATTTGAGGCCGCAAGCGTCTTCCAGCACGCGTTTTGCCACGATCAGCGCCAAGAGCTGCGCCGTATCGGTGCTCGGCATGGTTTTCGGCGGCATGCCGTGATCGATCGGATCGAACTTCACCGGCGAGATGAAAGCGCCGCGCCGCGCGTACGTCTTGCCCGGACGCGTCTGATCGGGATCGTAATAGTCATCGATCAGCCAATGCGTGGCCGGCACATCGCCGAAACAATCGCGCCCCGCCACGATATCCTTCCAGAAACCGTCCGCTTCCGGGGAGCCGGGGAACAACGTGCCGACGCCGATCACGGCGATGGGCGGAATGGGGCTGTCGATCTTACGTTTCGTCATCTCAATCTACTTTCAAGCCATCGGCCGCGGGCGCGGCTCGAACGACGCCGCCGGCACATCGATGCCGTGACACCGCGCCTGCTGCGCACGACTTGCGATCGCCGCACCTTCCAGCAGGTTCAGACCGATCTGCGCGACGGTACGCTGCGCCGGATCGCCGAGGAAGGAGTCCCTGGTCCAATCGTTGAAGGCGCCGATCGCCGGGCCGCACCAAATTTGATAGTCGAGGCGGCGCTGTTCGTCGCCCGCGATCGGCCAGCGGCTGGAGTGGCCAAGATACCAGCGGAAGATCAGCGCCATCCGGTGCTGGGGGTCCTGCGCGGCGCGTTCCAGTTCCGACGGGTTGCGGCTTTTGAAAAAAGCGTTCACCTCGGCCTCGATCTCGCCGAGCGGGCGGCGGAACAGGTCGCGCTCCAGCATCTTTCGCGCATCATCCGGAATCGCGTCGAGAGACGTGTAGTTGCGATAAAGCTCGTACAGCTTCGTCGCGCGCTGCGCGAAGAACGTGCCTTTACGGAGGACCTGCACCTTCACGCCCATCTCGAACATATCGGCGCAGGGCGCCATCGTGACATCGGCCATGCCGGCGTCGGCCAGCATCCGGCGGCCATTTTCCGGCAGCCCTGATTCAATAGCGGCCTGGTTCACCGTGCCGGTGAGGACATAGGAGGTTCCGAGGGCGAATGCCGCCGCCACCGACGACGGTGTGCCTAATCCGCCGGCCGCGCCGACGCGGATCTGACGCGCAAAACGGTGCGCGCTCATGGCGCGGTCGCGTTCCCGCAGGATCAGCGGCAGCAGCACGGTCAATGGCCTGTTGTCGGTGTGCCCCCCGGAATCGGACTCCGCCGTGACGTCTTCGGCCACCGGCAGGTGCTGCGCGAGGTCCGCCTCGGACCGCGTGAGATCTCCGGCAGCGACCAGCGCGTCCAGCATCGCGCGCGGCGGCGGCGCCATGAACTGGGCTGCGACTTCCGTGCGCGAAATCTTGGCGAAGACATGGTTCGTGCGCTTGATCTGGCCGCTCGGATCGGTGTGCAGACCGCGGCAGGCATAGCGCACGACCTGCGGCGTCAGCGCCATGAAGGCCGACGCCGACACGCGCCGGACGTTCTCGCCGAGATAGACATCGACCATGGCGCGCTCGAGCTCGGGCTCGTTCGGCGAATGGATCAGGTTGCTGCCCCAAGGCCGTCCCTCGCTCTTCTGGCCGATCTCGCGCACAGCCTCGGCCACGCGTGCCGGTGCGATCCCGGCGGCGCCGAAGAAACCCAGGAACCCGGCCCGACCGGCGGCGACAACCATTGCCACGGACGCGACGCCGCGCGCCATTTCACCGGCGATATAGGGGAAGCGGCAACCGTGGATTTCAGCGAAACGGCGGTCGCCCAGCCATTCCGGATAAAGCGGCGCCAGCGTCCCGAGATGCGCGAAGCTCGCTGCGCCCGCGTTCAACCGGCCGTTCTGCAAGACGCCCTCGGCGATCAGGCCGATCCGGCGTGCGCTCTCATCCATCGCCACATGATAGGACCGGCGGATGTCAGCAAGGCAGGAGGCCAGCGCGGAGCCGCCAACAGCCAAAGAAGCGATGCGCGAAAGCGGGGCGGCGCTTGTCATTCGATTGATCTCATCCAGATGTGTCGCGCACGCGCCCGATGCGCTATCCCGCAGCATCGCTGCGGTGCTCAAAATTTCACTTATTAAGTGTAGAGGTCTGCTCTTTCCGCTGTCAATTGCAGCTGGATTAAACGATTCGGTCTGCCGACTGGTTCTGGCTCGCAATTGAAGCTACAGGTTGCCGATGTTAAGTTACTTTCCCGCCAGTCTGGGCACCGCCCTTGCCATCGTCGATTGACGTTCTTCACTACCTTGCCCAATCCGAATTGCTGAATGGAGTCAGTGAGGCGGAGCTGCAAGCATTGCAGCCGCCTCCGGAATTGATCGCGCTGTCCGCCGGAGAAACGCTGATTCGGCAGGGGGAGAAGGGGCAGGATTATTACCTGCTCGTCCACGGCCGCCTGATGGTCTTCGTTACAGAAGCCGGGGGTCACGAGCGGCTCGTCGGCCAGATTCACCCTGGGGAAGGCATCGGCGAGATGGCCCTGCTGACGGCCCAGCCGCGCTCGGCCACCGTCCGCTGCAAAGTCGACAGCGAAGTCATCCGATTCTCGGCCGACCACTTCTACCGGCTCATGGAGACCAAGCCGCAGGCGGCGCTTCACGTGACCCGTACGATCGTCCGCAGGTTGCAGGATCATATCTCCGGACGTACGAACCGGCGCGGCGGCGGATATTCCACCATCGCCGTGGTGCCGATCTCCCCCAATGTCGAGAGCCAGGACGTCGCCGAGCGCCTGGCCTCCGCGCTCGGCGAATTCGGCGCGAGCGTTCATATCCACCGCAAGATGTTCGACGGCGGACGCGACGGCGATCTCGCCCGCGCCGTCGCAACGCAGGCGTTCGAGCTGGAAGCGCGTTACCAGTATCTGGTCTTTTCAGGCGACGGCGCCTCGACGCAGTGGACGCGGCTTTGTTTTCTTCACGCCGACATTGTGCTGCTGGTCGCCGATACCGAGGCCAAACCGGACATCAGCCAGGTAGAATCCGATCTGCTGGCGCGCCTGGACCCCAGCCTTTTGGGCCGCATCGAGTTGGTGCTTCAGCATCCCCCTTCATGGCGCCACCATTGCGGCGCCGCCGCCTGGTTGGACGGCCGCTCGGTCGCGGATTTTCATCATATCCGCCGGGGTTCGAAAGAAGATATGGAGCGCATCGCGAGGCTTCTGTCGGGACGCGCCAACGGCGTGGTTCTCAGCGGCGGCGGCGCGCGCGGACTCGCGGCCATCGGCGTTCTGCGCGCGCTCGATGAAGCCAAGGTTCCCGTCGACCGTATCGGCGGCACCAGCATGGGCTCCCTCATCGCCGCCCAATATGCGTGCGGCCTGGACTACGAGACGATGACGTCCCTGAACTATGAACAGTGGGTCAAGGGTAACCCGGCGCGCGACTTCACCTTTCCGATCATGTCGCTCCTGCGCGGCCGGCATATGCAAAAGCTGGTATTCGATCTTTGCGGGGAATGGCGGATCGAGGATATGCCGTTGCGATATTTCTGCGTCTCCAGCGATCTTGGCCGCGCCGAATTGGTCTTGCATACGACCGGCAAACTCTGGACCGCCGTGCGCGCCAGCGGCTCTTTTCCGGTGATGGGACCGCCGATGTTTGTCGACGGACGCGTGCTCGTCGATGGCGGCGTGCTGAACAATCTACCCAGCGACATCATGCGCAGTACCTATGGCGGCCGCGTGATCGCCGTCGACGTCTCGCAACAGCGCGTGCGCACGGTTGACCCGGAATGGAACGAACAGACGCCTTCCGGGTGGCAGCTGCTGTGGCGCCGCTTCAATCCTTTCCTTGAGCGCGCGAAGCTGCCGGGCATCCTCGAGGTGTTGACGCGTACCGCGACCTTGAACAGCGATCGCCTGAGCCGCGAGACGCGCCATCTCGCCGATCTGTTGATCGCGCCACCTCTGCTTGGCTACGGCATCATGCGTTTCGATAAAATGCACGAGATCGTGGAGTCGGGGTATCGCCACACCCTTGAACTGCTCGAAGCGCTCGATAAGACCGGCGCACCGACGAAGTTTTACCGCAAGGCCCGCCCGGCAAACGCGCCGCACGACATCATCCGCGCCGCGGCGTCAGCCGAATGAGCGCGGCCATGCCGAGAAGCCGCGCGCGGGCCATCCTCCTGTGGAGCCTGTTTACCCCCTGCTTGCTGCTGGCTTGGATCGCGGTGGCCGTGCTGCCCCGGCAATCCTGGCGCTGGAGCGCCCTCCATGTCCTGTCCCGCGTGGTCTTTTGGGCCTGGGGTGCGCGGTTCACGCGCGAGGGCACGCAAGCGCCCCACGGCCCCGGTGTCGTGTACGCCGCCAACCACGCAAGCTATTTCGACCTGCTGGCCATCGCCGCCGCACTACCGCGTTCCGTTTATTTCGTCGCCAAGGCCGAGCTGCGCAAACCGGCGACGCTGGGCTTCGCGCTGCGCCGCATCGGTACACAGTTCGTCGAGCGCGGCGCGGGTGCTTCCCACGGTCCGGCGCTCCGTCGCATGATCGCGACACTGACGGCCGGGGATTCGATTTTGATCTTTCCCGAAGGTACCTTTTTCGCTGCACCGGGCTTGCGCCGGTTCCATATGGGCGCCTTCACCGCCGCGGCCATGAGCGGCGCGCCCGTGGTCCCCCTCGCCATCGTGGGAACGCGCAGCTTGCTGCCCAAGGGATGTTTGAGGCCGTTGCCGGGCCCGCTCACCGTTGCTCTTGGTCCCGCCCTGACCGCGGCCGGCGATCCGCGCGACCAGGCCCAGATCCTCCACGATCAGACCCGCGCCTTCATTCTCAACAAGACAGGCGAAGGGGACGTTTCATCGTGACCATTTCCATCGCTATCGCGAAATCCGAGAATGTCCTCGCCCGCGTGCCGGATGCATCCGCCTTCCTCTTCGCCGAGGAAACGCGCCGCCTTCAGGCTTACGGCCACGAGCAGGCCGCGCGGAACTTCGTCGCCGGGCGCGTCCTCGTGCGATCGCTTTTGCAAAAACTGACCGGGTGCCCGGCCTCCGAGATGCGCTTTCACATCGGACCTTCGCGGAAACCGGAGCTGCAGGACCTGCGGCCCTGGCATTTCAATCTTTCCCACAAGCATGCATGGGTCGCCGCAGTCGTTGCCACACGACCGGTCGGCATCGATATCGAGACCGCCGAAGGTGTGGACTGGCGCCGCGTTGCGCGGCGCATGTTCCAGCCCGCGGAAGCCGAACGCCTCGCCGCCCTTCCCGACCCGGAAGGCCGCCTGGCCTTCTGCCGCTCGTGGTCCTACAAGGAAACACTCATCAAGGCGCTCGCGCAGGATATAGATCCCCTGCCGGAATTGCCGCCGGAGTCCGCCGCATCGTGGCGCGCGGCGCAAGCGCCGCACCAGCACACTTTCTTTCGCGCGCTCACGACGCAGGACGGCGCGGGTCACGTCGCCATTGCCACGCCGTGCCCGGACGACGCCCCGCGCGTGCTTTCGCTCGAAGACGTGATGGGCTGACGCGTCAGAAGTTGTACTGCAGTTCCAGGAAAACCGAGGAATTGTCCTGCAGCCGGCCGAAGAACTTCGTCTTCTCGCCCATGAAAATGTCGGCCCCCAGGCGGGCTTTCCAATGGTCATTCAGCGCGTAGATCAGCCTGGGTTTCAGGTACGCATCCCCGCCGCTCAAGGATACCACCCCGGCAATTTCGCCTTCCAATGTGTCGTTGAGCCACGTCGAGGCGATACGCATCGAAACACCGTTGTCGAACTTGCGCGTCTGATTGAAGAGAAGTCCGGCCTGGACCGCGAGGTCGCGCAGGTTGGGATTGGGGATCGCCGCCGGATCGCGGTAGCCGGTCACATGGCGCAGGTAGTACTGCAGATTGATATTGATGTTGCCGTCGAACGTGCGGTCGAAACCGGCGACGGCGTAGAAAAAGGGCTTCTTGCGTAAGGGATCGGCGGAGTCTTTCAGCGTCCAGGTATAAGCCCCTTCCCAACGCAAGCCATAGTCACCAACAGTCGCGGCGCCGTCGAGGCCCAAGACCTTGATGCGCCGGTGGCGCAGGGAAAGATCGAGGCCCGCTGCACTGAGGGATTCGATCTGTAGATCCGGGATGAGATCGAACCCGTCATAGAACGACACCGAGCCTTCGATAGCGCTGCCGACGTAATCCAACTTCACGCCAGCGCTGCCGCCGTTCGGCTTTTTATCGGTGACCGTGATGCCCGGTTGCGGCGGGATCGGTACTTTGCTTTGCGAGAATAGCGGCACGTACACGAAGGTCGCGGTCACGTCCGACAGATGGTAGTCCACCTTCACGGCCGTTGTGCCGAGGCGTTGGTCGTCGTTCTCGGGAACCAGCAGCGTATAATTGCGCGGCGACAGGTTGTCGGTGGGATTGAGCGCGTCCGCGCGGCCCCACGAGATGATCTGATTGCCAAGGCGGATATCCACGTCCCCGGTGGAATATCTCAGGTAGCCTTCGCGCAGGCGCGCCTCATACGCGTCATCGTCGAAGGTGTCGTCGTTGCGCACCCAGCCGTCGAACCGCAGCGAAATGTCATCCGACACGCGCGGCGCGGCCTTCAGCCACAGCGCGGCGGACGCGAGGTCCTGGCGGTTGTCCAGATCTCGCGACTTGCCATAATAGGCCGCACGCACCGACCCGTTGAGATTGAGCTGTTCGGCAAGGCCGCCGCCCTCTTCGTCCTGGGCGTAAGCGGCGCCGCACATCGCGATGACGGCGATGGCGGCGCACCACGTACTCGAAAGGTGCATTAAGGGGCTTCCAGGGAACGGGTGGTGAAGAAGTTGTCCTTCACATCCTGGTTGGCCTTGAAATCGTCGAAATGCAGGATCGTCTTGTGCTGGGTCTGTTCATTGACGACCTCGACATGCATCGCGTTCCACTTGCCGCGGCCAGCGTCCGTCTGGCGGATGTCGCTGAATGTAGCCGTCTTCAAAAGCGCGCCTTGCAGGTCGTAGGCTTCGCTTTTCGCGGTCATGGAATTGTCCTTGCGCACCCACACGACGCGCTTGGCGTAGCCGCTGCTGGCCTTCACGGCGTCGGTTTTGGGCGTCGCCTGAATCACGTAGCACGGCTGTCCCTCGACTTGCTCCTCTTTCAGCAGCTCGTAGGTCCATTCCTTGACCTTGTAGCCGATCACGTCGCCGAAGGAGAAATCGGTGCCCACGAACGCCGACTTCTTGTCGTTCGATACCAGCCGGCGGACCTTGCCGAGCGCGGGCAGGTAAATCCACATGTCGTCATCGGCGTCGGAGTGCTCAATCAAAAGCACCGCCGTTCCCTTCACGTCCGGCGGAGACATGAAGCGGGTCACACGCATATTGTCGATGCCGTTCGCCGCCAGTTTGGTGGTGCCGGACACGTTGCGAACACGTTTCCCGCCGTCCTTATTTATGAGCGTGAAGGTCGCTTGCGATACCGAGTCCACGACCTTATCGGCGCTGAAGTTGGCTTCCATGATTTTGGTCAGGTCAGCTTCCGCGGCCGAGACGCGCGGGCTGTGCATCATGACGCTCGACGCCAGAAGCAGCGCCGCGCCGGCGGCTACCGCCGGGCTCAGCTTAGCGCCCTGACGGCCAAAGATGAACTTCGGACGGAACGTCAGCAACAGCGCCGGGATCAGGACTAGGGCCGACAGGGCGCTGACGATCATGGCCGTGCCGATCAGGATGCTCAGCCACTTATGAAGGTTGAAGCCGATTGAAAGCAGCAGAACCCCGTAGCCCGCCGCGACCGAGACCGCCACGAATAGGACCGCTTTGCCCGCGGTGCCGATGACATTGCGGACCGCCTGTGTTTCTTCCACGCCAGCCTCCAATTCTTCACGTACACGGAATAATAGGTAGATCGCATAGTCCGCCCCAATCCCGACCGCCATGGCGGAGGTAAGCGAGGTCGCGACATTGAGATAGATGCCCGTCCAGCCCATCAGGCCAAAGTTGGCCAGCACCGCCACCAGCAAGGGCAACAGCACCATGAAGCCGGCCACCAGCGAACGGAACACGATCGAAGCGACCACGAATACGACGGCGGCAATCTGCAAGATATTGAGGATCTTGCCGTGCACCATCACGTCGTTCAGCGCGACGAGCACTGATAGCACGCCAAAGCGTACTTCAACGCCTTTGGGGAAATGATCCTTCGAATAGCTCTCGATCGTCCGGATGAGTTCCTTCGTATAGGCGGTGCTGTCTTTCTTCACGAACACCAGCATGTTGGCCCTACGATAGTCATTGTCGACATATGAATCAAAATCGCCGGGTTCGCCGGATAACGAATAAAGCAGCAAATATTGCGATATCAGGTCCTGGCTATCCGGGATCGTGTTGAAGGCCGGATCACCGTTGTGCATAGCCTCGTTCATGCGCTTGACGAAATCGGCGATGGAGATCGTTTTTCCCACGTCCGGTATTTCGGCTATACGCCGCTGCAATTCATCCAGGGGTTTCAGGATCGCGGGATCCTTAATCGCGTCCTCGCCCGCGCCCGCGACAGTCACTGTCAGAACGTACGTGCCGGCCAAGCGCTCGTTGAGCGCAATGTCATCGAGCTTGAACTGCAAGTTCGGCGCAAAATAGCTGCCGGTCGCATTATTCGTCGTAACCATGCTCATTCCGGCGACGGCCAAGAGGCTAAATACGGCGAAGCCGATGTAGACCCGCTTGCGCCCACTGGGGCCGGTAACCCAGTCGCCGATCACGGTCGTGATCCGTTCCCAGGTTTCGGACTTACCTTCCTTTTTCTGGCCGACATCGCTCGGCGGCTTAAGGATAGAGCGCAGGGCTGGAATAAATGTCAGCTCTAACACCAGCGTCGCCAGGATACCCACCGCGGTAAACACACCGAAAGTGCGCACGGTGCTAATGTCGAACACCAGCAACGAAATGAAGCCGAGGGACGCGACGACGCCCGCCGCGATCATAACAGGGCCGACCTTGGCTAAAGACTCGATCACCGCCTCGTCGTTCGCCTCCCTCGGCGACAAGTCGGTCGTGGCCCGGAGCTGGCGATACTCCTCATAGTAGCGCTTGAGCATCTGCACCGCGTGCCCGGTCGCGACGGCCAGAATCAAAATCGGCGTCGTCGCATTGAACATGTCCATGGGAATGCCGGCGGCGCCCATGACTCCCAATCCGCACGCAACAGCCAGCAACGCCGTCGTCAGAGGCAGTACCATGCCCTGTACGGAGCGGAACGCAAAGTACAGCACCAGACCTAGTATCAGGATCGCGGCGGGCAGAAGAATTCCCATTCTGTCGGAATACTTTTCGATCTGTGCAAGATTCGCTGGCGGGCCGCCCACGTAAACATTCACGCTGTCGTCGCGCACCTGATCGGCGATCGCATCGATCTGGTTCTGAATGGCGCGAAATCCGACCGGGCTATCTTTGAATTCGGCAAAGATGGCGGCCGTCTTCCCGTCTTTCGCAGCGATCACATCGAGGAGCGCAGGGTTATTTTTGACCGCATCGCGGACCTTCTGCAGTTCCTCTTCGGTTTGGGGGACGCCGGACATCATCTCTTTAACTTCCAGCCCCTCCTCCGTGCCCATCATAACCTTGGCCTTTCGCGCCGAAAGGCTAAGCACGCTGTTACGGATCACGCCGTCGGCTTTTTCAATGCCGTCAGTGACTCGTTTTACCTTTTCCAGAACCGACGTCTGGTAGATGTCGCCTTGTTTCGGCGAGATCCCGATGACAACGAGATGCTTTCGCCCGAAGACCGCCTCAACCTCGTTCGTCGCCACCACATAGGGGTGCGACTGCGGAAGCATCGTGTTCGGATCAATGACAATCTGTAGATTTCGGGCCTGCGAGATCGCCGCCAGGGTCACAATCAACGTCACCGCCGCGACGACGTAGCGCCAGCGGATCACCCACTTGATATAATTTTTCATCGTCGTTACCCCACTGCAGGCGTCGGTTTCGGCAGGTACCCAAGCTTGATGAAGCCGTTGAGATACGTGTGCACGAGTTTGTCATCCACCGGCGGGCAAACCACCGCCGTGCCATTGAGACCCTTCAGCGTATTGGTGACCTCATGCTCGGCTTCCAGGTCGCTGTAGCGCCGCTCGATTTTCTCCCGTTCCGGCTTTTCCTCGAAGAACAGGGATTGCAGCAGCTTCAGCGCATTGTTGTCGTCGGCGGCGACCAGGAGCTTTTTCCAGTCGTCGAAGGGGATCAACTCCAGCGGGTAGCCGAAGGCTTTAATGATATCCACCAACTCCGGGACCGTCTTGACGTTCTTATTGATGATATTGAATCCGTGGCCATAGGAATCGGCGCGCAGCGACAGCGCGGTGATAGCGCCGCTCACATAGTCTACCGGCGTCATGTGGATCTTCTGTTGCAGCAGCGGCACCATCCGCATGTGGATGCAGGCCACGATGAATCGGCTGACCATGTCGGTCATCTTCCAGATGCCGGTCCCTGGGGCGCCCGTGATTTCGCCGGGACGCAGCACCGTCGCCTTGAGGCCGCGGCTTTGCGCGATCTGGACCATTTTCTCCGCGACCCACTTGGATTCCGAATACCCTAGGAAATAGCCCTCGGGGTTTTCCAACGGATCGTCTTCTTTGACGTGCCGCTCGAAGTAGCTCGGCGTGTCGTAGACGCTGAAGGTCGAGACGTGATTGAAATACTTCGGCTTATTCTCGCACGCCAAACGCAAGCACTCGACGGTGCCAAGGACGTTGGTGTCTTTCAGGTAGGCGTACGGATATACGAAATTCAGCATCGCGCCGTTGTTGTAAATGACGTCGATCGTCTTTGTCAGATGATCGTAAACGCCGCTTTCGATGCCGAGTTTCGGCTGGGTCAACTCACCCAGGACCGGCTTGAGGCGATCCGAGTAGCGGTCGTTCCAGCATTCGAACGACTTCATGTTTTCGGCGATGCGGCTCTTGGCCTGCGCCAAATCCTTCGCGCGCACGAGGCAATAGATATCGGCCTTCGTCGCCTCCATAAGATCACGCACCAGGTGCGCGCCCACGAAACCGGTCACGCCGGTGATGAAGATATTCTTGGGGTCGAGAACGTCTCCGATGGCCGGATAGGCGCCGGGACGGATAGCCTCGTCGAGCTTGCACTCCGCCAGCAACACCTCGCGTGCGTTCCGCGTGAGCTGGAAGTCCGGATTCTTCTGCTTCGCTTCGACATAAGCCGCGATGCCTTTGATCGTGGGGTCTTCCAGGAAGTGTTTCACCGGATAAGCAAAACCGAACTGCTTCTCGAGTGCATCGGCGATCACCGGAATGGACATGGAATCCCCGCCGAGCATGAAGAAATTATCCTCGGTGCTCAGCTCGTCCTCGGTCTTGAGTGCGCTTTTGAAGATCGCGATCACGTCTTCTTCGATCTTATTCGCCGGCTTGACGATCCTGCGCGCGGCGGCCGCGCCGCTTTTTGCGGCCTTGGCGCTGAAGATGACCGGCAACTGGCCGCTTTCCCACGCCGCCTTCGACTTGTTGCCCTGGATCTTGCGGTTATCGGTACGCGGCAGGGCTCCATCGCGCAGGAAAACCACGTCATAAGGGAAGAAACCGAACAACTTCGTCGTCGCGTCGCCGATGTCTTTCGCAAGGCGTGGATAGGGCAGCTGCGCCCCTTCCGGCACCTCGATGCACATGACCACGACCTCGCGTGAGTCCGGGGCAACGGTCGGGAACGAGAGGATCGGGAACGGCGCCAGCGCGGGAACCTGTTCTTTGACCTGTAATTCTATGTCGTGCGGATAAAGATTGTGGCCGTTGATGACGATGAGGTCTTTCCACCGGCCCGTGATGTAAACGTCGCCGTTCTGAATGAACCCGAGATCGCCCGTTCTCAGGAAATCGCCGTCGTGCCCGGCGATACGGCCGCGGAACGTATCGGCGGTGGCCTGGTCCAGTCCCCAGTAACCCTTCGCGATGTTTCCGCCCTGCAGCCAGATTTCACCAATCTGATCGGGTGCGCATTCACGCATCGTCTCTGGATTGACAATCAGCGCCTTGAGGCCGTTTACAATCCGACCGGCGCTGACGCAGACTTTCGTCGTGTTGGCGTCGCCGCCCGGCGCGCCGGGCACAACTTTATTCTGCTTGAGGTCCGCCACGCTGACCGCCGTCGAAACCGGACGCAAACCCGCCGTGACGATGCACGTCGCTTCCGCGAGGCCGTAGCCCGGCGTGATGGCGTCGTACTTCCAGCCGCATTTTCCGAACTTGCCGATAAAGGCGTCCAACGTGCTGACATTGATCGGCTCTGACCCATTCACGGCGTATCGCATAGAACTCAGATCGACGCCCGCGAGCTGCGCGTCATCGACAACGCTGGCGCAGAACCGGAAAGCTGAGTCCGGCCCCATCGTCATGTCGCCTTTGAAATCGGAGATCGCCTGGAACCAGCGGATCGGCTTTTCCAGGAACGCGACCGGCGAGATCACGACGCTGCGTGAGCCGTTATGGACATTCAGGAAGATGATCCCGAGCAGGCCAAGATTGTGAAAAAAAGGCGCCCACGCGACGCCTGCTTTTGGACGATGATCGCCGAAGTATTCGTTGAGGCTCTTGAGGTTGGCCAGAACGTTCCCGTGGCTGACCATCACCCCCTTCGGCGCGCTTGTCGAACCGGACGAGTATTGGATATAGGCCAGCGCGTCGGGTTCGATCTTCGGCTTCGACCATGCGTCCGGGTCGGCCGTGCAGGCGTCGATGTCGACGATGGAAAAGCCCTTCGCCGCTTTGACAAGCGCGCGTCCCGCCCACCTCGGCAGGCGTTTGGGCAGGATCGAATCTTCCAATCTCTTAGCGATAGCCGCGCCGCAAAGGATGAAGCGGGGCTTGGAGGACTCGAGCACCGATCTGAACCGTTGGCGTTTGCTATCGTCGATCGGCGGCGGAATAATTGTGAAGGTGGCCCCGGCGAGCAACGCGGCGTAAACGGCGAAGATGTTGTCGTGGGTTTGGCTCGAGAAGACGATGACGCGGTCGCCGCGCTTGAGGCCGCTTTTCCACAGGCGCACGGCGATCGCACGCGCCTTGTCATAGACCTCCCCAAACGTGAGGTTCACCGCGGTGCGCGTGTCGCCCTCGTAGTACAGAAAGGTGTAGGCGATCTCGTCGCGAGACTTTGAAGCCCGCACCTCGAGCATATCGACGAGGTCGTTATAGGCTGTTGCCTGCATATCCATATCTCGCGTTTCGGCTTTTAAAGTGAGGTATTTTCAGAATGGAACACGGCGGCGCGCATTGCGGCTGTGGCGGCGTACATCTCGTTAACAGGCACAGCCGATCGTTAGCGCAGTGTCGGCGAAGTGCGGGTCGATCGCCTGTGCTTCTTCGTAAAGGATGCGGCAAATCGGATCGCTCAAGTGCTCCTTCGCCAGCAGCCGGGCGGTGCGGTACCTGATCGTGCCGAAGGAGCACATCAACAGCCCCGAATAATCCGTTTTCAGGGGAATGAGGTTCCCGTCCTTCGGATAGTACTTCGAGCCGTAATAGTGGTCGGCGGCGTGCATGGTCGTGGTGGAGATGATGGCATCGGCATGGAACAGGTCGACGTCCTTGCCGAACTTGTCCTGCAGATATTGGATCAATCTCTTGCGGGCGTTGGTCACCATCTTGTGGTGGTCGGAGCGTTCCGCGACCAGCTTCATCACGTCGCCGCTGCTGTGGAACGGCAAACCGTTGGAATGGTTGACCAGCAACAAGGTGGTGATGTCCTGGCGCGTCACGTCGGCGAAGAACCACGACATGAACATCGCTTGCGTGTTCATCCACTGGGTAAGGTCCGACGACTTCTTGGCTAGCGGCCAAATGTTCTCGGGGATCAGGTTCGTGCCGTTCGCCCACACGTGCGAGAAGGCGTGCGTATAAAGCGAACCTATGGCGTTCAGCAGCTGACCGAGGGTGTCGAGCTGCTGTTCGGCCGTCAGGTCCTTGCGAGTGTTCTCGGCGGCGTTGGCGCTGCCCCACACCTCGGTGATCGTCTCGCCGTCGTTGTCCCGACGCTCCATGGTGATCTTGGCGACTTCCCAGGCGTCATGGTCCAAATGCATGACGATGCGCGAATAGGCACGGGTCGTATGCTGGTCGTAGGGCAGCATCGCATTCAACAGAACGACATTGCCGTAGTTGGGGTCATCCTTATCGGCGCAGATGAAAGCGGCGGTTTGAGTGTTGATGATGCCCTTGTAGAGGACCTTGCGGTCGGCGCGCGGGCCGGTCCAGCGCTTGGACCCGAAGTAGTGCTTGATACAGCGGATAACGCCCGTGAAATAATATTCAACGCCGACGGTCGAATCCGTCATTACAAAGGGAAAGAAATCCAGACCCTTGAAGTTAATGCCGCGGCGCAAGCCTTCGTCCTGCGACCGCGCCGGATGCAGCATCCACTTCTTGAGTTTGCGGTTGAAGACGATGCCGCCGGCGTCAGGCGGGATGTTGCCGTCCCTATCGGTCGACCAGAAAAATTTCGAGAGACTGTGCGGCTCGGTCTTGAAGTGACGGCGCCACTCTCCGATGCGGAAATTCGCACCCTTCCAGATCAGGTACACGAGCACCGCGCCGAGCGCAGTCAGCACGATCGGTTTATCGAGCCGCCAGGCGAGCGCGGCCGCATCGGTCTGCGCGTCGAACTGCGCCCCGATCACGCTTGCCGCGGCGGCGAGCCCGAGGGCGATCAACATATACTTGGCGGTGAAGACCACCGGCTGACGCGCGATTAAGGCCGCCCGCTGATCCGAGGTGACGACGCGGAGCCAACCCAACCATGACCGATTGCCGACGGGTTCTTGTCCCGGTTCATAGTAGGCCACTGACGATCCCCTCTAAAGCGATGGGCTCTGACCGCCCATGCGACAAATATTTCGACCTTCCCGTTGGGAGGTCAGTGCCGGCAGGCCCAATTGACGATGAACATGGCCCCTGTCGCGGACCTTGTTTGAAAGCTTGCGCTCGCACTCAGGAGGCGCGGACAGCACGCCTTCCCAGCCCCGCGAAACGGCACGCTCAACGACCCCGCCATCGGACCAGTTCTTCGTTCGCGGTGGTGCGATATCCAGAACTCGCCTATTGCGAGCGGAACAGAATTTACAGTGGCATTCAAGCGAAAAACTAGTTCGCCGGGAGCGGTGTGCGGCTCGTAACGGCGTCACTAAAAGCCGCGCGGCGGTCACCCGCGAATTTCTCGAATCATCCACGTGCGGACAGAGCGATAGTTGTATTGAGGTTCGATATGCGCCTAGCCCGGGCGGCGCCATCGGATACGAAGGCCATAAATAAAAAGGGCGCCCGATGAAAGGCGCCCTTTTCGCGGTCATGCGGCCTTCGCTTAGAAGGCGCCGACTTTGCCGCCATCGGTGCGGCGGATGACGACCGTCGCGGGACGCGGGCGTCCGGCTGGATCGAAATCGGGCCAGTTGCTGACGGCGCGCGGATTCTCCGGCGTCGGCGTACCCCACGCCGTAGTGGACTCGCCGGGGTGTTGGATGTTGACGAACAAGGTCCTCTGATCGGGCGTCGCGGTAATGCCGGTGATTTCGGCGCCGCGCGGACCGGTGAGGAAGCGCTTGAGGTCGGCGTTGGCCGGATCGGCCGCCAGCATCATGTTGTTCTTGATGTTGGCGTAGTTGGCGCGGTTCTGCGATCCGTTAGAGATATCCGTTTGGATCCAGAAGCGGCCGTCGTCGTCGATCCAAAGTCCGTCGGGAGAGCCGAAGATGTTCGAGGCGTTCAGCTGCACCAACGGATCGAACGCCGGATCGCCGGCGAGCAGGAACACGCTCCAACGCATCGTCGCAGCGGTGTGATCGCCGCCTTCGTGAGTGATTTCCAGGATGTGGCCATACGGGTTTGGCGCGCGCGGATTGGGGCTGCTTGGGGCTTCCCAGCCGGAACCGTTCGTGAGCGTGACGTACACATTCTGCGTCCGCGGATTGACGGCGCACCATTCCGGGCGGTCCATCTTCGTGGCGCCCACCGCATCGGCGGCCTGACGCGTGCGGATGAGGACGTCGGCTTGGTCGATCCAACCGTTCGCCGTGGTCAAAACGCCTTGGCCGTGAACCAGCGGCAGCCATGCACCCGTACCGTTCGCCGCGAACTTCGCGACATACAGCGTACCTTCATCGAGCGGGCTTCGGCGGCTGCTCATGGTGCCGGTGCTGGCGCCGGTGGCGGGATGGAACCAATCCTTCGTGACGCTGCGCCACGGGTCCTTGCTCACGAATTTGTAGAAGTAGTCGCCGTTCTCATCGTCGCCCATATAAACCACGGCATGGCCGCGCGCTTCCGCGAACGTCGCGCCTTCATGCTTGAAGCGTCCGAGGGCCGTGCGCTTGACAGGGGTCGAGTTCGGCGAGAACGGATCGATTTCCACGACCCAACCGAAGCGGTTTAGTTCCTTGCGGTTCTTCGCGACGTCGAAGCGCGGATCGGCGAGATGCCAGCGATAGCCGGAGCCGGCGGCCGTCACGCCGTAACGCGTTTCAGTCGCCGTCGGCGCCCACGCGGTATCGGTGGTGCCGAAGTAGCCGTTGAAGTTTTCTTCGCAGGTTAGATAGGTGTTCCAGGGCGTCCAACCGTTGGCGCAGTTGTTGAGCGTGCCTTTCGGCGTGTTGCCAAGCTCCGACTGCAGCATCGGATGGCTGGCCGACACGGGGCCGGAGAACGCGACGTCGGTGTTTCCCGTGATGCGGCGGTTGTACGGGCTGTCGACGGTTTTCCACGAGTTGTTCACGAGCGCGATCTCGACCACCGTCACGCCGTGCGCGGCGAGGGCCTTGTTGACCTTCTCTTGCGTCATGGTCGTGGCGCCGTCGGTGTAGAGCAGGATCGGATCGACGTATTCGTGGTTCAACACCAAAAGGCCGCGCTGGTTGGACTTATTGTCGCTCAGTAGCGGGAAGTAATGCATGCCGTCGTGATGCATGCCGATCTGCACTTCTTGTTCGGCGGCGGTGTTCGACGCGTCTTTTTTCCAGGCCGGTCCGGTGGACAGCAGCGGCTGGCCCCACGGGATGAGGATTTCGGCGGTGTAGCCCGGCGGTACGACGAGGGTATCGGCGTCGCTGGTCGGCACGGCGGTGAAGCCGAGGGCCGCGCGCGAAGCCACTTGCGCGGCGGCGGGCGCGGCTGTCAGGGCGGCGCCGGCGCCCAGGAACGCGAGCGTGCTGGCGCCGAGCGTTCCTTCAAGCATGGAGCGGCGCGACATGCCGATGACGTCGCACATCGACTCGTTGTTACTGGTGTTTGAGCCCTCGGGCCGTTCGTCGGTCAGCATGGAAAGTCCCCCTGTGTGCGGGAGCCGCGGGACGCAGGCTCCCTTTTGGAGGGCAATAACTAAACCGCGCACCATGACAGCGGCTTGTCACTCCCGCGAAGCTTTGCAGGCGGTTGTGTGACAATTCGTATGCGGTGGTTTTGTAACGGGATCGCGAAACCTACCGTGCGCGCCGGCCCGGCCGCGACTTCAGATTCCCTGCGATGTTGGCCAGTGCCATGTCCATCGCGAGCCGCAAAGGGCGCGCGCTGCGGTGCGTCTGCGCTAGCAGTTTGCCGCCTTGAAGCGCCGTCATAGCGGCGGTCGCAAGCGCGTCGGGATCGGCGCCGGACTGGAGTTCACCGCGCGTTTTCATGGCATGCAGTCCATCCGCGATGGGACGTTCCCAAAGCTGGAAGCTTTCGCTCAACAACATGCGGGCTTTTTCGGAATAGTCGGCGAGTTCGCTGGCCAGCGAGCCCAATGGGCACCCGCCGCGGCCCTCGCTGCGGGCCACGGAAGCGACGACAGCGTCCCCCCAGCGTTTCAGGACGCCAAAGCTGTCGAGGCGTTCGAAGGCTTCGGTCTGCGCGCCGACAATACGCGCCGTCTGCCATTGGATGACCGCGCGCAAAAGCGCGTCCTTATTTTCGAAGTAGTGATAGAGCTGCGACTTGCTGGTGCCGCTGCTTTCCATCACATCGTCGAGGCTCGTGCCGCGCGCACCGCGTTCGTACACAAGGCGCGCGGCCGTCTCGACGATGCGCTGGCGCGTCGCGGCGCCGCGTTTGGTCAGGACATGGACTGCGCGTTTGTTCATAAGGCCAGATCAGAGTGATGGATTTAAAATGGACTTGTAAGTCCAATTTTAGGGGCAGAGGTTCCATGCCGTCCAGAACGCTCTTCAACAGGGGTTGCCATGTCCTTCTCACTTTCCCGGCTGATCACCGCTTTCATCTTTGTCCTCACCGCCATGTGCGCGACGGCCGCTGCGGCCGCCGACTATCCGGCCTACGATCAGGCGGCGTTCGAGAAGGCGCAAGCCGCCGATAAGCCGATCCTCGTGTTTGTGCACGCCCCATGGTGCCCGGTGTGCAAGGCACAGATGAAGACCATCGACCAGATCACTGCCGACCCGGCGTACAAGGACCTCGCGATCTTCCGCATCGACTACGATACCCAACCGGATTTGTGGAAGCGGTTCGGCGCCACGATGCAGTCCACGCTGATCGCGTTCCATGGCGCGAAGGAACGCAGCCGTATCGCGCATGTGGCCGAACCGGCCGCCGTGACGGACATTCTGCGCCAGACGTTGAAATAGGGACCGGCCGAATTATGGCAGGCGCTCTCAATCCCGCGCTCGGCTTTGCCGCCGGCGCTTTGACCATTCTTTCGCCATGTGTCCTGCCGCTTGTCCCAGTCGTCCTTGCGTCCGCCGCCCAGCGCCATCGTTTCGGCCCCTTGGCGCTCGCCGCAGGACTAGTGATCGCCTTCACTGGTGTGGGTTTCCTGGTCGCCGCTTTCGGCGCGGCGATTGGCCTCGACTCCCTGCTGGTCCGCAAGATAGGCGCGGTCGTCCTCTGCGCCGCGGCGATCGTATTGCTTACCCCGCCTCTTCAAGACCGGCTCGCGGGTATGGCTGCGCCACTGGCGGCCTGGGCGGGTCAACGTCAGGCGGACTTTGACGGCGCTGGACTTGCAGGGCAAGCCGCCGTCGGTGCGCTGCTCGGCGTCGTCTGGGCGCCCTGCGTCGGACCGACACTGGGCGCGGCTACAGTCCTCGCCGCCGAAGGCAAGGACCTCGCGGAAGTCGCCGCCGTGATGCTCGCGTTCGGTCTCGGTATCGCGGCCGTGCTTCTGATGCTCGCGGGTCTCACGCGCACACTGCTCGCGCGCTGGCGCGCCCGCATGATGTCCACGGGTCAAACCGGAAAACGTATCCTCGCGGCGTTGCTGCTGACGATTGGCGTCGCGATCCTGACGGGAACGGACCGGCAGCTCGAGGCCGCCATCCTCGACCGTCTGCCCGACCTCGTGATCGAATGGTCGACGGCGCTTTAAAAACCACCTCCGGCGCGCAGGATCGCCCCAGTCACATAGGACGCCTCGTCAGACAGGAGCCATAGAATCGCAGGCGCGATTTCTTCCGGCTCCGCCAGCCGTCCCATGGGAATGCGGCCTTTGATGCGGTCGGGGCGTCCAGGTTCGCCGCCGGCCGCATGGATATCCGTGAGCGTTGCGCCTGGCGCGAGCGCGTTCACGCGAACGCCCTGCGGGGCCATCTCTTTGGCGAGCCCGATGGTGAAACTGTCAATCGCGGCTTTCGACGCGGCGTAGTGGACATATTCGCCGGGCGATCCGGTCGTTGCGGCGGTCGAGGACACGTTGACGATGGCACCGGGCCCGGCGCAGCGGCGGACAAACTCGCGGGCGCACAACATGCTCCCCACGACGTTGGTTTCCAACACATTGCGCATGACACCGACGTCGAGGTCGGCGAACTTGCCGATACGGCCGGTGATGCCGGCGTTGTTCACCAGATATCGCACCGGACCGAAGGCCGTCTCGGCGGCGTCGAACAGCCGCGCCACATCCTTCTCAGCCGCAACGTCGGCTTGGACCGCGAACGCAGTGCCGCCGCCGCTTTTGATAGCCGCCGTCACGGCTTCGGCGGCGGCCTGATTGCGCGCGTAGTTCACACACACCGCGTAACCGCGCTGCGCGGCGAGACGCGCAGTCGCGGCACCGATGCCGCGTCCGCCACCGGTGATGATGAGTCCCTGGGCCATAGAAAATCCCCTTCCAAAGCAGGGGCATTGTGGAGGGCCCGCGTTGCTTTAGTAAAGCGCCGCTGGCGAAGCCCGGAAAAGCGAAATATCCTTGTCGTAGGCTGAAGGGGTTTGCACCATGAAAATGTTGATTGCGGCGATCGCCGTTGCGCTATCGTTTCCCGCGCACGCGCAAACCCAGACGGATCCCCACAAGGACCTGCGCGCGAAGTTCGAGGCCAAGCTTGGCGAAATCAACAAGGGCTTCGAAGGCGCGTTCGGCGCCGTGTTCATCGATCTCAAGGACGGATCGAAAGTGGAGATGAACCCAAACATGGTGCTGGCGACTGCGAGCACCATCAAGGTCGCGATCTTGGTCGAGTTGTTCCGCCGCGAAAATGCGAAACCGGGGTACCTGAAGCAACAGCACTCCTATGACGTTACGGACGGTCTCGGGCGCGGCGGCATGGCCAATTTGATCGGCAAGGATTCGATGCTCTCGCTTGAAGACATCGCTAAGCTCATGATCAATCTGTCCGAGAACAATGCGACGAACATCCTCATCGACGAGGTGGGGATGGAAAGCGTCAACACACTGACGGCGAACATGGGCCTCAAGACCATGCGCCTACAACGGAAAATGCTCGACCGCGACTCTCAAGCGATGGGCCGCGAGAATATCTCCAGCGCCGCCGACGGCGCGGCCCTGATGCTGCGGATCGCAAAATGCGATCTGCCGGTGAGCAAGGAGTCCTGTGTGCGCCTCCGCGCGATCATGGAGATTCCCCAGCCGCCGCATCCCGGCAAGGATCCGATCCCGGCGAACATCCCCATCGCGTTCAAATGGGGCGGGCTTGAAGGCGTTTCGAACGCCTGGGGCATCGTTAGCGTTCCGGACCGCCCCTACATCTTCGTCATCATGACCAGCTTCGGAACCGCCAACGAAAACACGGTGCGCGCGGCCTCCGCGGCGGCCTTCGACTACTATTCTCGTCTGGCCCGCGCGAACCCTTACGGGAGCCGGGTGGCGGCCGAAGTCATGAAAAAGGTCCGCGACAAACAGACCCCTTAGCGATCCCGCTAATAAAGTTTCGTTTTTTGGCCGCGCCTCTTGCCCGGCCCCAGGGAATCGCGCAGGGTCCCCGCGCCTGCCTTAGGGGCGGGAATAACCACGAACCAGACCCCATGACCTCTCTGCGAATTACGAGCGTGCGAGTTACCAAGCCGGCCCGAATTACGGGCCGGATTGTTCGCATCTGCCCGCTTACTCGTATCGCTTCCGAGGTCTCCCATGGTCGCCGTCTCCCGTTCGTCCCACTTCCATCGTTTCACGGTCCACTGTTCTGAATTCCAGGCCTTAGGCCGGATTCTGAAAACCGCCTTCTATGCGCGGGCCGAACCCGCCTGGGAATTCACGCGCGCCGCCGAACGGGCCTCCTTCAAGATCGATCTCGTGCTGGGCGGGCTCTCTTCGACATCGGCAGAGAGCTTCGCCGCACAGGTCAAACGCCTTCCCGCGGTGACCAAGGTGACCTGGGCCGGCCTCAAGGCCTGTGGTTTAGGGGCCGAGAGTTAGGTATCCTCCCACTAGCCGGTGGTAACGCTCATGGGGGGATGTTCGGGCCGGCGCAAGGGCATCCGTCCGCTTGACCCACCTTTTCCGTATTTGTCCGGCCGTCGCCGCCGTGTTCCTCTTGAGCGGACCGGCTTTGGCGCAACGCGCCTCCGAGAACGTCGTCGCCAACGCCGAGGACGCCTTCGGCTCATCCATCGGCAATGAAAGCATCGGCCTCTACAGTTCGACCGACGCGCGCGGTTTCAGCCCGAAGGACGCGGGCAACATGCGCATCGAAGGGCTGTACTACGATCAGCAAGGCAGTTTCGGGTTCACGAACCAGATCACACGCTCGACTACCATGCGCGTCGGGCTCACGGCACAGTCGTATCCCTTCCCGGCCCCGACCGGCATCGCCGACTTCCGCTTACGCCTTCCCGGCGACAAGACGGTTAAAAGCGTCTCGGCTTACTACGGCCCTTATGCGGCTTACGGCGCGCAAGCCGACGTCGAGAGCCCCCTCATCGCGGGCAAGCTCAGTGGTTTCCTGAGTGTCGCGGGCGGGCAGAAGGAACTCGATTTCCACAGCGTTTTTTATTACGTCGATTACGCGGGTCTCGTGCGCTTTACGCCGACGGACCGCACCGAGGTGATCGCCTTCGGCCAGCGCAGCAACGCGAGCAAAGGCGAGTCAGGTCCGGCGATCTTCACCGCCGGCGCCTTCCTGCCGCCGCTCTACGACCGCACGGAGATCTTCGGGCCGCGCTTCGATCAGGAGCGTCACCGCAAGCAGAACAACTATGGCCTCATCGCGCGCAGCTTCCTCGGCGATGCTTGGCGTCTTCAAGCCGGCCTGTTCCACTCGGTCAATTATCTCGAGAACGACTGGCAGGTTTTCTATCGTGATGTGCAGCCGAACGGCGTCGGCGATGTCGTCATCCGCTCGCGTCCCGCCCCGCTTCTGGCCTCGACGTCCGGCGAGGTTCGCGCATCGGGCATCTTCACGGAAAACGAACGCCGCCACACGGTGCATTTCTCCTTCAGGGGCCGCATGGGCGAGCGCTTGTTCGGCGCCGACCAGAACGCCAGCGCGGGACGCGCCGCTTTGGGCACGGTGTATGACGTCCCGAAGCCGGTGTTTACCTTCGGCCCGCAAAGCCGCGATGACGTGCGTCATGGCACCGCGGGCGCGAGCTATGTCGGCTTGTGGCAGGGCGTCGGCGAAATCAGCGCCGGCGTGCAGAAAGCCTTCTATCGCCGCGAGGTAGAGTATCCCGTGCGGGGGCGGGTCGAGACGCGCACCAATCCCTGGCTCTACAACGCCACATTAGCGGCTTATGTGAACGCGGCGCTCACGTTTTACGCGGGCTACACGCGCGGCCTCGAGGATTCCGGAATCGCCCCCGAGAACGCCGCCAACCCGGGCGAAGCATTGAACGCGAGCCTCACGAAGCAGATCGACGCGGGTCTGCGCTACAAGATTGGCGCCAAGACCACGCTCGTGCTCGGCGCGTTCGAAGTGAAGAAGCCTTATTTCGACCGCGACGCGATCAATGTGTTCACCCAGGTCGGCGCCCTGTCGCACCGCGGCGTCGAGATCTCGCTATCAGGCGAGCCCATCGAGGGGCTGAAGGTCGTCGCCGGCGCGATGCTGTTGAAAGCGCGCGTGTCGGGTTTCACCGTGGATCAGGGCCTCATCGCCGAAGTTCCGCCCGGCCGCACGCCCGGCACCGTGCGCCTCAACGCCAACTACGGCCCGAAAGCGTGGCGCGGTTTCTCGATCAGCGGTCAGGTGAACTATGAGGACAGTCAGTTCGCGAACCGCCTGAATACGTTGCGTGTGAAAAGCCTCACCACCGTCGATCTCGGCGCGCGCTACAACTTTAGCCTCTACGATACGCTCGCCTCGGTGCGCTTCGACGTACAGAACCTCACCGATGAATACGCCTGGACGGTGAACGGCGCGTCCGGCCAGTTCAATCCCTCCCCCGCGCGGCGCTACATCATGCGCCTCGCCGCGGATTTCTAAGTCACCAGAATCGCCCGGAAATCGTTGACGTTGGTGCGCGTCGGTCCTGTTGTGACGAGATCGCCAAGCGCGGCGAAGAACCCAAACGCGTCATTGTCGGCAAGGTGGGCGGCGGGATCGACCCCGAGCGCCCTCGCACGCGAGAGCGTGTCCGGCATCATGACGGCGCCCGCGTTGGTCTCCACGCCATCGATGCCATCCGTGTCCGCCGCGAGGGCGTAAACGCCGCGCGCGCCGTCGAGGGCCACCGCCAGCGCCAGCAGATACTCGCTGTTGCGTCCCCCGCGCCCGTTGCCGCGCACGGTCACGGTGGTTTCCCCGCCAGAGATCACCACAAAGGGGCGCGCGCGTTTTTCGCCGATCACTAAAGCCGCGTGCGCGGCGGCCACGTCGCGCGCTTCGCCTTCGATGTCGTCGCCAAGGACGAGCGTCTCGATCCCGCTGGCCCGCGCCGTAACCGCTGCTGCGGCAAGCGCCCTCTTGGCATCGGCAATGATCACGGACCGGGCGGCCCCGAGGCGCGCATCACCCGGCTTCGGCGTTTCATCGGCGCCGATTTCCATATGGCGGGCCACGGCGGGCGGAAGCTGAATGCGGTACTTCGCCAAGATCGCGCGGGCATCGGCGAACGTCGTAGGATCCGCGATGGTCGGGCCCGAGCCGACCGTCGACGGATCGTCCCCGGGCACGTCCGAGATCACGAGGGTCACCACCGGCGCCGGCGCGGCCGCCAGGGCCAGCCGGCCGCCCTTGATGGCCGACAGGTGCTTGCGCACGCAGTTCATCTCGCAAATCGCGGCGCCGGACCGGAGAAGGCTTTTTGTCACCTGACGCTTGTCGTCGAGCGTAAGCCCCGACGCAGGCAGGGCGAGGAGCGCCGAGGCCCCGCCCGACATCAGGGCCAGCACCAGATCGTCCGCGGTCAACCCGCGCACAGCCTCGAAAATACGTTCGGCCGCGCGCGTTCCGGCGGCATCGGGAACCGGATGGGCGGCTTCAAGGACCTCGATGCGGGAGGTCGGCGCACCGTGGCCGTAAGGCGCCACCACCAGGCCCGCGAGCGGCCCCTTCCAATGCGCCTCGGCGCTGGCGGCCATGGCGGCGGCGGCTTTGCCCGCCCCGATCACGACCGTCCGGCCGCGGGGCGGCGGGGGCAGATGATGCGGAACCGCCGCGCCGGCGCCGGCCGCGTTGACGGCGGCGTCGAACAACATGCGCAGAAGTGTGTCGGGAGCCGGGGTCATCGTGCGTCTAATGATGGCGTCTATAAGTATCTTAGCCAGGACCGCCCCGAATCCTGCTACGGTTTCGGGGGGGAATATTGGGGGGAACGACGTTGCGCCGGCCATTCTATCGCATCCTTTACGTTCAGGTCCTGATCGCAATCGCGATCGGGATCGTGCTTGGCGTCATGAACCCGGATTGGGCGGTGGCCATGCGCCCGCTCGGCGACGGCTTCATCAAACTGGTGAAGATGATCATCCCCTTGGTCATCTTCTGCACCGTGGTCTCCGGCATCGCCGGCATGAACGACACGAAAAAGGTCGGGCGCGTCGGCGGCAAGGCGATCCTCTATTTCGAGGTGGTCTCCACCTTCGCGCTCATCATCGGCCTCATCGTGGCCAATACCTTGCGCCCAGGGGCGGGTTTCCAGGCCGACCTTTCCCATGTGAATACCAAGGAGATCGCCGGCTACACCGCGCGCGCGCACGACCAGTCCATCATGGACTTCATCCTCAACATCATTCCGACCACGGTGGTCGACGCCTTTGCGAAAGGCGACATCCTGCAGGTGCTCTTCTTCGCCATCCTGTTCGGCTTCGCGCTGTCGGCGCTGGGTGAACGCGGCGCGGGCGTACGCGACGGCATCGATTCCGTCTCAACCGTGATCTTCCGCATCCTCAACTTCATCATGCGCATCGCGCCCATCGGCGCGTTCGGCGCCATGGCCTTCACCATCGGCCGCTACGGTCTTGAAGCCCTGCTCCCGTTGGTGAAGCTGATCGGCTCGTTCTATCTCACGGCTGTGCTTTTCGTCGTGATCGTGCTCGGCCTGATCGCGCGCGCCGTGGGCTTCAGCATTTTCAGGTTCGTGAACTACATCAAGGAAGAACTGCTCATCGTGCTCGGCACGAGTTCCTCCGAGAGCGCGCTACCGTCGCTCATGGACAAGCTCGAACGGCTCGGGTGCTCGAAATCCGTGGTGGGCCTCGTGGTCCCCGCCGGCTATTCCTTCAACCTCGACGGCACCAACATCTACATCACCATGGCGGCGCTGTTCATCGCCCAGGCGACGAACACCGATCTCACCCTGACGCAGGAACTGACCTTGCTCGGCGTCGCGATGATTACTTCGAAAGGAGCCACGGGCGTTACAGGCTCGGGCTTCGTGACCCTGGCCGCCACCATCGCCGTCGTGCCTACGATCCCCATCGAAGGTATGGCGCTGATCCTCGGCATCGACCGCTTCATGAGCGAATGCCGCGCGCTGACCAATTTCATCGGCAACGGCGTCGCCACCGTGGTCGTCTCGCACTGGGAAAAAGAGCTGGACCGGACCCAGTTGCGGGCGCGCCTGAGCGGCGAGCCGGCGGCCGGGGCGGCCTAGGCGAAAGCCTTCGTCGCGAACAACTGGTAGACCGGCGCCCCGCGCACCACGAACATCTTGCGCTGGAACATGTTCATGAACGCGTCAACGGCGGGCTTGGGCATATTGAGCGGGTCCTGCTGACCCAACGCTTCCATGCTCCAGAGATAGTCGTCGAAAATCATCAAACCGCCGACGCGGAGCACTTGGAATGCCATGACCGCGTCTGTCAGCACATCGGGCGCCTGGTGCGAACCGTCGATATAAATCACATCGAACACCGGGGCCGGATTGACCACGATCAGTTTGGCCAGCGCGGGATGCGACAGACTCTTGTGTTTGATCAGTTTCACGGGGTGCGCGGCGCGGCGCTGCGCGAGCGCGACGTTATAATCGAAACGCTTCTCGACGGCCGTCATAGCCTGCGCATTGTGCTCGATCCCGCCCTGCCAGCTGTCGACGCAGTGCAGCTCGATCGGATGTTGGGCGGCGAATTTCTCGATGAAATAGCAGGCTGAGCGACCCTCGTAGGATCCAATCTCCAGAATGCGCTGCGGTTTATGGCGCGGCACCAGCTTGTCCCAGATCGGGATGTGCTGGACGAACCAATCCTGAGTGAACTGGAATGTGAGCGCGGCTTCGGTCATGGCGCGGCCGGCCAAAAGCGGTTGTCCTCGCACAGATGATAGAAGTCCGCCTTGTGCGCGAGCTTTTCTTTATAGAGCTCCTCGAAGTTCGCAACCGTGAGCATCTCGACGTCGTCCCGGTCCAGTTCCACCCCGATGTCATTGTAGATCTCGAGATTGGCGAGGTTCGGTTTGGGCAGGCGCCCGGCTATGAAATCCGCCCACATTTCGCGGTAAAGCTCTTCGAATTTCGCGGCGAGGAGCGGCGTATCGAACAAGACGCAGCTTGCGCGGTTCCGCTCGAGCTTGGCGCGGACGGCTGCGAGTTTGGCTTTGTCGGTCGCAAGTTCGATGGCGCGAGCGACGAATTCGTCCGGGCCGCTGCACACGAGCTCGGGCAATCCCGCGGCGCTCACCAGGCTGCCGCACACGCGCGAAGCGAAACTACGGCCAGGGAACGTCAGCACCGGCACCCCCATCCACAATGCGTCGGACGAGGTGGTATGTGCGCCGTAAGGCGAGGTGTCGAGGAACAGGTCCGCCAGCGGATATCGGGCGAGATGGTCGGGATTGTGTTTCTTTTTCGCGAACAGGATGCGGTCGGCCGCGACCCCATGTTCCACCGCCAATTCCTGGAGGCGCGTATTGGTGGGCGGCATGCCGTCCAAAAGCCACAGCACGCTGTTCGGCACGGCTTTGAGGATGTCCATCCAGCGCCGCCACGTGAACGGCGTGATTTTGTGAATGCCGTTGAAGCAGCAGAATACGAACGCATCTTCGGGAAGCCCCGCTTCGGCGCGGCCCGGCCTGTGGTCCGCAATGACGCGCTTGCGGTCGTTCGGCTGGTAACACGGCAGGCGCAGAACCTTTTCCGTGTAATAGCGCTCGGACCCCTTCGGGATGATGTATTCGTCCGCCACGATGTAGTGGTGATAAGGGCTGCCCATCGTGCCGGGAAACCCCAGCCAGTTCACCAGGATCGGCGCCGGACGCATCGCCAGGACTTTGGTGCGCGCGCTGTTGGTGTAGCCGTTGACGTCGACAAGGATTTGAATCTTGTCGTCGGCGATGCGGCGCGCCGCCTGCTCGTCGTTCATTCCGGTGAGATCGATCCAGTGGTCCACGCCCGCCTTGATGCGGTCCATGGTGCTGTCGGTCAGCGCCGGGCCGCAGTAGTAGGCGAAAACCTCGACCTTCTTACGGTCGTGCAAGCCGTACATCTCGGCCGTCAGGAACCCGATGGCATGCTCGCGAAGGTCCGACGACAGATAGCCGATCCGCAACGGGCCCTTCTCGTCCTTCAACGCCGCATGGCGGTCGGCGAGCGAGATCTTGCCTTGGCCGATCTGAGCCTTGCAGTAGCGGTAGGAGTTCCCGAGCTGAAGCAGCGGGTCGTCCGTCTGCGCGGCCAGCGATAAGGCCGAGATGCCGTTCAGCAGATGCGCCCGGGTGACGTTGGCCCAGGGTTTGATCACCGGCCAACGGCATTGGCGCTGGCGCAGGCTCACATAGTGCTGCAACGCGTCGTGCTGATGGGCATTCAGCGTGAGGCTCATATTCAGCGCCTCTTCCGCCTTCGGATCGACCTGATAGCGTTCCAGCACGCGCGCGACCTGCTTGAGGGCGGCGGTCTTGAAATCCACGTTCTCGCCGGTCACCTGGTCGAGCCGGTTCACCAACGCGAACCAGTAATTGACCCCCTCGCCGGCGGCGCCCATGCGTTCGCACACGTGACCAAGGTTGATGTAGGCGGGATAGAAATTCGGATTGACGCGGATCGCGTCCAGCATCGCGGTCTTGGCGCCGGCGAGCTCACCCGTGCCGGTCAGCAGCACCCCGTAATTGAAATACACGGCATAGATCAGTGGGCTGTCGTGATTGTGGCTGATCCACTCGCGGTACAGCGCGATGGCCAGCGCGTTCTCGTTGGCGCCCTGCAGCTCGCCCACGGTCCGCAACAGCTCCATGACCGTGAGTTTCTTTTCCATCGCGCGTTTCAGCGCATTGGCAAATACGTCGGCGATCATGCGAGCACGGCAGTCCAAAAAGAGAAAGGGCCAAACCGGTCAAGGTTTGGCCCTTTCCTTTTAAGATTTGGTTAGCAGATTAGCCGCCGAAGAGCGCCATGGTCTGCTGGATCGTCATCGCATCGACCTGCGGGCCGGTGAAGGCCAGGGCCTGGGTTTGCGTCATCGACGCAAGGGCCGTGGTCGTCAGGCCGGTGATCTGCGTGGTCGACAGCGCCTGGATCTGCGTGGCGGTGATGCCGTCGACTTGGGTGACCGTCAGGGCGCCCAGGACCACGGTGGTCAAGGCCGCGAACTGAGCGGTGCCCATGGCGCCGATCTGCGTCGAGGTGAAGCCGCGGAACTGCACCGTCGACAGGTCGGCGATCGACGTGGTCGACAGGCTTGCGACCTGCGGCGACGTCAGGAAGCCGATCTGCGTCGAGGTGATACCGCTGAACTGCGGCGTCGTGATACCCGACAGCACCATCGTCGACAGGGCTTTCACCTGGGTCGAGTTCAGTCCGCCCAGCTGCGTCGACGTGAGCGCGCCGAACGCGTTGGTAGTGAACGAACCGGCCTGCGTCGCCGTCAGGCCCAGGAGTTGGGTCGACGTCAGGTGCGACAGCAGCGTGGTCCCCAGCGAGTTGAGCTGCGAGGTCGTCAGCCCGCCGATATCCGTGCGGGTGAAGCCCGACAGCTGGCCGGTCGTCATACCGAACAGCACCGTGGTCGAGATCGCCTGCTGCTGGGTCGTGGTGAGACCCGACAACGTGGTCGACGACAGGCCGGAGAACTGACTGGTGGTCAGGCTCTGGATGTTCGTGACCGAGAGACCGGCGATCTGCGTCGCGCTGAGGGCGCCCAGCTGAGTCGAGCTCAGGACGCTGAAGTTCAGCGTGCTGATGGCCGCGATCTGCGTGGACTTGAGGCCACCCAGTTGCGACGTCGTCAGGCTGCGCCACGACAGCGTCGATAGGAAGTTCAGCGTCGTGGTGGTCAGGCCGCCCAACTGCGTGGACGACAGGCCGCTGAGCTGGACCGTGGTCATTGCACCGAGGTTGATCGAGCTGAGCGCATTAATCTGAAGCGTGGTCAGACCGCCGAGCTGCGAGGACGTGAGCGCGCCGAAGGTCGTCGTCGACAGCGCGGCGGCCTGGGTCGTGGTCAAGCCGTCAAGCTGCGTGGTCGACAGGTGCGCGATCAGTGTCGTCGTCAGCGCGTTGATCTGCGCGGTGCTGAAGGCCGCGATGTCGCTGGACTTCAGGCCCGAGAGCTGCGCCGTGCTCATGCCCGCCAGCACCGTGGTCGTCAAAGCCGTCCACTGGGTGTTGGTGAGAGCCGAGAGCTGCGACGAGGACAGACCCGAGAACTGATTCGTGGTCAGGCCCGCGAGATTGGCCGTGCCGATCGCCGCGATCTGGGTGTTCGTCAGGCTGCCGAGCTGCAGCGAGGTGAACGCCGAGAACTTCGTGGTGATGATGGCCGCGATCTGGGTGGCGGACAGGCCGTCGAGTTGGCTGGTGGTCAGGTTCGAGAACACCAGGGTCGAGAGCGCGTTGACCGAGGTTGTGCTCAACTGGCCGATCTGAACCGAGCTCAGGCCGCTGGCCTGAACGGTGGTCATACCGGCGAGCAGCGTCGTGCCCATGGCATTGAGCTGCACCGCGGACAGGCCGTTGATCTGGCTGGACGTGAGCGAACCGAACGCGAGGGTCGTCAGCGAGGCCGCCTGCGCGGTCGTCAGACCGTCAAGCTGCGTGGTCGAGAGGTTCGACAGCACCGTGGTCGTCAGCGCGTTGATCTGCGCCGTGGTCAGCGCCGCGATATCGCCGGAGGTCAGGCCGGACATCTGCGACGTGGTCAGACCCGACATGATCAGGGTGGACAGAGCCGACAGCTGCGTGCCGCCCAGCGCGTTCAGGTGGGTCGAGGTCAGACCCGAGAACTGGCTGGTCGTCATGCCGGTGAAGTTGACCGTCGACATCGCGACGATCTGCGTCACCGTCAGGCTATTGAGCTGCGTCGAGGACAGCGAGCGGAAGTTGAGCGTCGTGAGCGCCGTCATCTGGGCGGCGGTGAGGCCGTCCAACTGGGTCGTCGTCAGGTTCGCCCAGGCGAGGGTCGACAGAGAGTTGATCGCCGTGGTCGACAAGCCGCCGAGCTGGGTGCCCGTGAGACCGGAAAGCTGCGGCGTCGTCATGGACCCGAGAGTCGTGGTCGAGAAGGCCGACAGCTGGGCAACGGTCAGGCTGCCGATCTGCGAAGAGCTCAGCGCCGCGAACAGGGTGGTCGAGAGCGAGCCGGCCTGCTGCGTGGTGAGGCCGTCAAGCTGCGTGGACGACAGGTGCGCGATCAACGTCGTGGTGAAGGCGTTGAGCTGCGCGGTCGTGAACGCACCGATGTCGGCGGCCTTGAGACCCGAGAGCTGAGCAGTGCTCATGCCTGCGATCACGGTCGTCGAGATCGCCGCCTGCTGGGAGTTGGTCAGGGCCGCGAACTGAGTCGAGGTCACGCCCGAGAACTGGCTGGTCGTGATCCCGCCGAAGACCGTCGCGTTGATGGCGGCGATCTGCGTGTTCGTCAGGCTGTTGATCTGCGCAGAGCTGAGCGCCGAGAAGACGGTCGAGCTGATCGCGCCGAGCTGGGCGACGGTGAGGCTGTCCATCTGCGAGGTCGTCATGTTCGACCAGTTCAGGGTCGACAGCGCGCCGATCGCCGTCGCGGTCATGCCCGCGATCTGCGTCGACGAGAGGCCGCTGAACTGAGCGGTGGTCATGCTGGCCAGCGCGACCGTGGTGAACGCGCTGAGCTGGGTCGCCGTCAGGCTGCCAAGCTGCGTGGATGTCAGGGCGCCAAACAGCGTGGTGGACAAAGCGCCCGCCTGCTGCGTGGTGAGACCGTCAAGCTGCGAGGTGGAAAGGCTCGCGATCAGCGTGGTCGTCAGCGAGTTCATCTGCACCGAGGTCAGCACCGAGATGTCGCCGGAGGTGAAGCCGGAGAGCTGCGATGTGGTCAGGTGCGCCATGATCGTGGACGACAGCGCCGCCAGCTGCGTGGCGTGCATGGCCGCGAGCTGCGAGGACGAAATCCCCGAGAACTGCGACGTGCTGAGCTGCGCGATGGCGGTCGTGGTGAACGCCTGGACTTGCGTCACCGTCAGGCTGTTGAGCTGCGCCGAGGTGAACGCACTCAGCGTCGTGGAGCTGAGCGCCGTGATCTGCGTCGCTTTCAGGCCGTCGATCTGGCTCGTAGTCAGACCGGAGACCACCAGAGTCGACAGCGCATTCAGCGCCGTGTTCGTCAGACCACCGATCTGCGTCGATGAGAGCCCGCTCGCCTGGGCCGTGGTCATACCGGCCAAGGATGTGGTCGAGAAGGCCGAGAGCTGCGTGGCGGACAGGGAGCCAAGCTGCGCGGACGTCAGTGCGCCGAACAGGTTGGTCGACAGTGCAGCCGCCTGCTGCGTGGTCAGGCCGTCAAGCTGCGTGGTCGACAGGCTCGAGATCTGTGCCGTGGTCAGGTAGTTCATCTGCGCCGTGGTGAACGCCGCGATGTCGCTCGACTTCAGGCCCGACAGCTGGCCGGTGGTCGCGCCGGACAGCACGGTCGAAGACAGCGCCTGCTGCTGCGTGTTCGTCAGGCCGGCCAGCATGACCGAGCTGAAGCCCGAGAACTGGCTGGTCGTCAGGCCCGCGATGTTGGTCGCGCTGATGGCCGTCAGCTGGCTGGTGGTCAGCGCGCTGAGCTGCGTCGACGAGAGGGCGCCGAACGCCGTGGTCGTCAGGTTGTTGACCTGCGCCGTCGTCAGACCGCGCAACTGCGTGCTCGTCATGTTGGCGAAGATTGTGGTCGAGAACGCATTGATCGTCGTCGTCGACAGTCCGGCGAGCTGCGTGCCAGTGATGCCGGAGAACTGCGACGTGGTCAGGCCCGACATCGCCGTTGTCGAGAACGCCGAGATCTGCGTGGCGGTCAGGCTGGCGAACTGCGTCGAGGTCAGCGCGCCGAAATTGGTGGTCGACAGCGACGCGGCCTGCGCCGTCGTCAGACCATCGAGCTGCGTGGACGACAGGTGAGCGATCAACGTGGTGGACAGCGTGTTGAGCTGGACCGTCGTGAAGGCGGCGATATCCGTCGCCTTCAGACCCGAGAGCTGACCGGTGGTCAGACCCGCAAGCACGGTGGTCGACAGGTGCGCCTGCTGCGTGTTGGTCAGCGCCGACATCTGGGTCGACGACAGGCCCGAGAACTGGCTGGTTGTCAGGCCGCTGATGTTCATCGTGCTGATGGCGTTCAGCTGCGTGTTCGACAGGCTGCTGAGCTGCGTGGACGACAGGGCCGCGAAGGCCGTGGTCGACAGACCGCTGATCTGCGAAGCCGTCAGGCCGTCAAGCTGCGACGTCGTGAAGCTGCGCCAAATGACGGTCGAGAAGGCGTTGATGATCGTGGTCGACAGGCCGGCGATCTGGGTCTGCGACAGGCCCGAGAACTGGACCGAGGTCAGACCGGCAATCGCGGTGGTCGAGAAGTTGTTGATCTGGGTCGCCGTCATGCCGGCGAACTGCGAGGACGTCAGCGCACCGAAGTTCGTGGTCGTGATCGAGGCGGCCTGCGACGTGGTCATGCCGTCGAGCTGCGTGGTCGACAGGTGCGCGATCAAGGTCGTGGTGAGCGCGTTGAACTGCGCGGTGGTCAGGGCGCCGATGTCGCTCGAGCGCAGGCCCGAGAGCTGACCGGTCGTCATGCCCGCGATCAGGTTCGTCGCGATCGACTGCTGCTGGCTGGTGGTCAGGCCCGCGAGCTGAGTCGAGGAGATGCCGCTGAACTGGCTCGTGGTCAGGCCGGCGATGTTATTGGTGCTGATGGCCGCGATTTGCGTGACGGTCATCGCGCCGAGCTGGGTCGACGTGAGCGCGCCGAAGGCCGTGGTGGTCAGGTTCGCGATCTGCGTGGTCTTCAGGCCGTCGATCTGCACGGTCGTGATATTCGACAGCACAGTGGTCGTCAGCGAGTTGATCTGCGCGGTGGACAGCGCGCCGAGCTGCGAGCTGGTGACGCCCGAAAGCTGGTTGGTCGTCAGGCCGGCGAGCGCGGTGGTCGAGAACGCGGCGAACTGGGTCGCCGTCATCCCGCTCAGCTGCGAGGAGCGGAGCGCCCCGAAGTTCTGCGTGGTGAACGAACCGATTTGCGCGGTGGTCAGGCCGTCGATCTGCGTCGTCGACAGGTGCGAGATCAGAGTCGTAGTGAGGGCGTTGATCTGGGCCGTCGACAGCGCGGCGATGTCGCCCGAGGCGAAGCCGGCGAGCTGCGAGGTGGTCAGGCCCGAAATAATCGTCGTCGTCAGCGCGTTGAGCTGCGAGGCGTTCATGGCGCCAAGCTGCGTGGCGGTGACGCCCGAGAACTGGCTGGTGGTCAGGCCCGCGAAGTTGGTGGTCGTGATGGCCGCGAATTGCGTGACCGTCAGGCTGCCGAGCTGCGTGGACGACAGCGAACCGAACGCGGTGGTCGACCAGTTGGAGATCTGGGCGGTGGTGAAGCCCTTGATCTGCGTGGTGGTGATGTGCGCGAAGGTCGTGGTCGACAGCGCGTTCACCGTACCGGTCGCGAGCGCGCCGATCTGCGCGGACGACAAGCCGGAAAGCTGCGTGGTCGAGATATGGCTGAACGTGGTGGAGGAGAAGGCGTTGATCTGCGCGGTCGTTAGGCCGCCGAGCTGCGCCGACGTGAACGAGCGGAACGCGGTGGTGGACAGCGCTGCGATCTGGCTCGTCTTGACGCCGTCGAGCTGCGTGTTGGTGAGGCTGGCCAGGACCGTGGTGCTGAGGGCGGTGAACTGGACCGTCGTCAGGTTGCCGATCTCAGTGCCGGTGAAACCGCTGATTTGGCCGGTCGAGATGTGACCGATCACGGTGGTGTTCAGCGCCCCGATTTGGGTCGCCGTGAACGCCGTCAGCTGCGTTGAGCTCAGGCCGCTCAGCTGCGTGGTCGAAAGACCGCCGAGCTGCGTGGTGGTGAACCCGACGATTTCCGCCGGATCGATCACGCTGAGCTGTGTGGACGTGAAATGGGCGAACTGCAGGGTCGAGAAGTACCCGAGTTCTGTCGACGTGCGGCCCGCCATGAAGACGGTGGTGAGGGCGGTGATGTCCGTCGTGGTTAACGCAGCAATCTGCGTTGAATTCATCGCAAGAGTAGCCATTACACGTCACTCCGTTGCGAAGCGTGTGAGAGAACGGCACCAAATTGCGGGAAATGCAGCGCGCAAAGGCTGCTCCGCGCGAACGCGGAATGCGTGACGTCAGACATACCCCAATCTCCGTTCTAGAGACGCTTCAAACCTAATGAAGGGCATTTCACCCTTCTGTCACCCGTAGTTGTTTTAGCGCAGCGCAAGAATATCGACAAGCAAAAGTTGAACGCGTTTTTGTTCCGTTCGACGCCGTTTTCAACCCTGACGAAAAACATCTCCTACTCAATAGCTTGGGGGATACTTCCGGTGCGAAGCGCATATGTAGTCGCCCTATTGCGCGAATACGTCAGCTGTCCGAACCCTGGCAGAACGATGAAAAATCCCCGCTTCAAACACCGAATCGGTCCCTCACCCCAGGAGCGCACGATTCAGCTCACGCAAACTCACTCAAACGCGACTCGGCTTCCAACCCGTAACCTACGTACCCCTAAGGCTCGCGAATGCTCTCGCTCAGGCCGCGCGTGATCGGATTCAGGAAGTATCCGAGCACGCTGCGCGAGCCGACTTTGATTTCCGCGCTCATGGTCATGCCGGGAATCAGGCGCGCACCTTCCGGCAAATCCTCCAGCTCTGTCTTGGTCAGTTCGACGAAGCCTTTGTGAAAAGCGCCGCTGGCGTCCGACGTCGCCGGAGGAACCACCGCATTCGAATTGCTGACCGCGCCGCCGATATAGGATTCCTCGCTGACCGAGACCAGCTTGCCTTCCAGCATCCCGTGACGCTGGTACGAGAAGCTATCGACCTTGATGACCACGTGGTCGCCCGGCTTGGCGTAACCGACGTCTTTCGAGTTCACCATGATCTCGCCGATCATCTTGCTGTTGCTCGGCACGATGGTGATGAGCGGTTCGCCCTCGCGCATGATCGAGCCTACTGAACGCTTCGGGATGTCGACGATCACGCCATCGTCTGGCGCCGTCACGGTCACGAGGTCATTGAGAAGGCCGGCCTTCGAGATGCCCTCGCCCACCTGTTCGGCGCTCGTGCGCGCGGTCACCAGGTCTTCCAGGATCTTCTGGCGCCAGCCATCGACGTACGCCTGACGTTCGGCGCGCTTGGATTGAAGGTCGTGTTTTTGCTCGGTCAGCCGATTCGCCGCGTCCTGCACGGCCTGTTCGATCTGCATGCGCGCGGATTGGGCGTTCAGGAAGTTGAGGCGCGAACCGACTTCCTTGGCGAACATCTGCGAGCGCATCGATTCGACTTCCTTGGCGATCACCAGCTGCTTGGCCTGCGATTCGCGCTGGTCCTCGGTGGTGCGGATGTTGGCTTCGCGGCGCGAGACTTCCTCGTCGTAGACCCTGAGCTGCGCGGCGTATTGCGATTGGCGCTGGTTATACAGCGTCAGTTGAAGCTGATCTTCCTGCGTGAAATTGCCCGAGGCCGTGAATGGCTGGCCGTTCAGCTCGGCTTCCAGACGCCGCACCTGGGCGACCAATGTTCTTTGTTGCGCCGTCAGCGCGCCCAAATCGGCCTGCGCGAAGGTCGGGTCCAGCGTCGCGAGAAGCTGGCCTTTCTTCACGGTGTCGCCGGGGCGCACCTTGAGTTCGCGCAATATCGTGCGATCCATCGGCTGCATGACGATGGGCGGCGCTTCGGTGAGCAGCCGGCCCGTCCCGACGACAACGATGTCCACCTTGATGATCGCCGCCAGAAACAGCGTCAGCAGGAACATGCCCACCATGATGTAGTGAATCGAGCGCATCGCCTTGGGCGGCAATTCCTCGGCGATCTCGTCCACCGGCTCCTGGTACGCGATCGCGTCCGGCAGCACCGCCGGGCTCTCGATCAATAGTCCCGCTTGATCCAGCGCGCGGCGGCGTAACTCCCGCGCGCGGTCGGTCAGGTTTTTTAGAGGTGGGGCAAGCAGCTTAAGCATTTTCAAGATGCCCCATCTGCTGGTCCCACAGGTGTTTGTAGATAGCGCAGCGTTCAAGCAGCACGCTGTGCGGGGCAAAATCGACCACCGCGCCGCGCTCCAGGACGAGGATCGCGTCGGCTTTCACCAGCGACGACAAGCGGTGCGACACGACGATGAGCGTGCGTCCGCGCGCGATTTCAGCCAGGTTGCGTTGCACGATAGCTTCGCTTTCCGGGTCCAGCGCGCTCGTGGCTTCATCGAACAGAAGCAGGCGCGGACGCATCAGCAGCGCGCGCGCGATCGCGATACGTTGCCTTTGGCCGCCGGAGAAGTTGGTGGCGCTTTCCTCGACCAGTGATTCATAGGACAGCGGCAGCCGGTCGATGAACTCATCTGCGCCGGCCATGCGCGCAGCTTCCATGACTTCATGCAGCGAGGCGTCGGGCTTACCGGCCGCGATATTCTCGCGGATGGTGCCGCGGAACAGCATGTTGTCCTGCAGGACGACGCCGATCGAGCGGCGCAGGTGCGTGAGATCGACGTGGCGGATGTCGGTGCCGTTCAGGCGGATCAAGCCGTCCTGGGCGGTATGGATGCCCTGGATCAGGCGCGTGATGGTGGTCTTGCCCGAGCCGGACCGGCCGACCACGCCGATGTACTGGCCCTCTTCCACGGTGAAAGAGACGCGGTCGAGCGCGGGCGTGACGGTGTTGGGATATTTGAAGGTAACGTTGGACAGCTCGAGCTTGCCGGTGATGAGCGGGCGGATGCCGCGGAAATTGGGATCGCGCTCCTCGGCGTGATCCATCACCTTCCCCAGCATCTTCACCGACAGGGCGGTCTGCTGGTACTCGTTCACCAGCGACACGATTTGCAGCAAGGGGCCCGTCACCCGGCCCGAAAGCATGTTGAACGCGACCAGCGCGCCCATGCTCATGTTGCCTTCGAATACTTGGAATGCGCCAAGGCCCAGGATGGTCATCTGCATGACCTGCTGGAGCCCATTGGTGAACACGCCCGCCGCCGCGCCGAAATAACCGACCGCCGCGCGGCGCCGTACCGAGGCGACGACTTTATTGTCCCACGACCGCAGACGCGGCGTTTCCAGCGCAAGCGATTTGACCGTGCGCATCCCGTGAATGGTTTCGACCAGGTCCGCTTGGCGGGCGCCTTCGGCGCTGTAAAGCTCGCCCAGGTAGCGCCGGTAAAGCGGGAGCAGGCCCGCGATCACCGCGGCCATAGCGGCGGTGAAGGCCAGCACCACGAATGTGAGCGTGCCTGAATACATGAACAGGCCGATCAGCATGATCGGCATCGTCACGGTATCGAGCAGGGTCTGGAACAGGCGGCCCGTGAGGAAGTTGCGGATGCCTTCGGTCTGCTGCATGTGGCGCAGGAGCACGCCCGCGGACGTGCTTTCGAAGAAATTCATCGGCAGACGGAGAAGATGCGCGAAGGTGCGCGACGCGAGACGCGCGTCGACCTTGTTTGTCGCGAACACCGTCAGGTACATCCGCATATATTGGAACACACTGTCGAAGATCAGCGTGACGATGAACGCAACCACCACGGCCATCAGAGTCTGATAGCTGTGATGCGGGATCACCTTGTCGATCATGATCTGGAACAACAGCGGCGTCGCGAACGCGATCAGGCTGGTCATCACGGCGGCGACGGCGATGTCGCGGAAGTATTTTCCGTGCTTGAGAATCTCCGGCATGAACCAGAGCAAGCCGAACTTCTGCGTCTCATCGACCAGTTTATACTTTTTCTTGCAAAGGATTAGGCGGCCGGTCCAGGTCTCCTCGAACCGTTCGCGGCGATGAAGCTGTACGCCCGTCGCCTCGGTCACCGGGTTGAGCACGGCCACCTGGTGGCCGCCGTCGTTGGTGGGCAGCGTGCTCGCGACGATCACCCAGCCGCCGCTTTTCTGTTCCGCCATCACGGGGAACGCGCTGCCGAGGGCGAGAAGATCTTCCCACGACCGCTTCTTCAGAACCTTCGCCGAGATGCTGAGATCGGCCATGAGCCGCAGCACCGAGCCGACCGTGTCGGACTCGTCGGCTTCGGCCAATTTTTCCGGCGGAACCTGGACGCCATGATGCAGTGCCACCAGGAACAGGCACCGAAGCGCCGTCAAATGCGGCGCCATCTGAACATCAGGAATATGGTTCATTCTGCGTTTATGGTTTGCAAAGGTTAAGAACCCGCCAAACCGGTGCGGTTATAGCAAAGCGGAAATGCAGGCGAAAAGAACACGGCCGTGGCCTGTTGAAACGCTTGAGGATTTTTCCGTTAAGTTTTCGTTAAGGCTCTCACCGGCCCGCGAACTTGGCCCTGAGTCGCTCCGCCGTCGTCCGCAAGGTCGGACCCCAGTCGTGGGTGTCGTTATGCGATTGGCGGATGATTCGCGGGCTGTCGTACCACAAGGACCTTTCGCCCTCGTAACCCCAGTACCAGAACTTGCCGAGCTTGGCGGGCAGCAGCACCCAGGTCTCGACCCCGACGGCGCCGGCGATGTGCGCGGTGGTGTTGGACACCGAGATCACGAGATCGCACGCGCCGATCAGCGAGGCGAGGCCGTCGATGTCTTCCTTAAGGTCGAGACCTTCAATGTGGTGAAGCGTGATGCCGAACCGTTTCTCGAACTCCGCGCGTTCGGCCGCCGTGTTGCCATACTGCAGATCGACGAACTTGATGCCCGGCGTGCGGAAGATATCGATCCAGTCGGCGAGGTTGATGGTCTTGTTGCTGCCGATGGTCTGGTTCTTGCTGATCCATGAAATGCCCACCAGCCTTTCACCCGGCGCGAGATTCATGCTGGTGCGGAAGAACTTCGACTTCGCCGGATTGACCAGGAGATAGCGCGAGCGGTTCTTTGGGAACTTCGCGATGTCGTTGCGCAGGAACCGCCCCAGGCTCGCCGACGGGCTTTGCACGGTGATGTCGTCGGTCATGGTTTCCGGACGCGGCGGTTGAACGCCGACGCGCGGGACCACTTTCATCATCGGATACGAGCGCTGCAACAGCGGAACGAGGCGGTAGTCGCACTCCCACACCACATTGCAGCCGCGCTTCAGCAGGTCCTCGGCCATGCTCATGTGCAGGATTTCGTCGCCGACGCCCTGCTCGCTCCAAACCAGCATCGTCTTCCCGCGCACATCCTCGCCGCACCAGCGCGTCTTCTTGCTGCGCTGGAATAGATTGTCGGCCAGCCAGCGCCATTCGTAGTCTTCCCAAGCGGTGGCGAATTCCTGCATCAACAGAGAAACCAGGCCCAGGTTCTTGCGCACCGACGCATGGTCGATCTTGAAGGACAGCGCGCGGCGGAAAGATTGGATCGCTTCATCGAAACGCGCGAGGCCCCACAGCGCCATCCCGCGGTTGCTGTGGGCGTCGACATAGTCGGGCTCCTGCGCGATGGACCGGTCGAGCATCGCGAGGCCCTCGTCGAAGCGCCCCAGCTTGGTGAGCGAGTCGCCGTAGTTGTTGATGGCCTTGGGATTGATCGGCTGAATCTCGACCGCCTTTTTGAAGGCGGCGAGCGCTTCTTCATGGCGCTCCATGGAATTCAATTCGACGCCGAGGTTGTTGTAGGCCATCGGCCGTGATGGATCGAGCTTGATGGCCTTCTTGTGGACCTCGATGGCCTCGGCGGTCTTTTTCTGCTCGTAAAGACAGACGCCGAGGTTGTTGAGCAACATCGCGTCGTTCGGGTTCATCTCCTCGGCCTTGCGGTAACACGCTTCGGCGAGTGTCAAGTTGCCCGCGCGCTGCGCCTCGAGACCGGCGTTGAAGGTGTTCACGAATTCCTGCACCGCGGCCGGCATCTTATTCGCCGTCTCCGCGCGGCGTTCGGCCCGGTTCTTGACCGCCGAGGGCAGACCTGCGACGCCGGGAACGGCCGTCGCCGTCTTGGCCGGCGCGGCGGGTTTGAACTTCTTTGGCGGCTGGGTCTTGAGAGAGCTCATCTGCGGTGCCTCAGGCGTCGAGGGCGGATTTGAAATAGGCGATGGTTTGCAAGAGACCCTCCTCCAGCGGCACCTTCGGCTCCCACTTCAGAGCCGCGCGCGCGAAGGAAATGTCCGGCTTGCGGCGCACGGGATCGTCCTGCGGCAAGGGCTTGTTGACGATGGTCGACTTCGATTTCGAAAGCGCGATGATTTTCTCGGCCAGCTCGAGAATCGTCGATTCCACGGGGTTTCCGAGGTTCATCGGACCGGTGATGTCGTCACCGGTTTCCATCAGGCGCACAAAGGCCTCGACCAGGTCGCTCACGAAACAGAACGAACGGGTTTGATCGCCCTTCCCGTAGATGGTGATGGGTTCACCCTTCAGCGCCTGCACGATGAAATTCGACACCACGCGGCCGTCATTGGGCAGCATGCGCGGGCCGTAGGTGTTGAAGATGCGCGCGACCTTGATGCGCAGCTTGTGCTGGCGATGATAGTCGAAAAACAAGGTCTCGGCGCAGCGTTTGCCTTCGTCGTAGCAGGCGCGGATGCCGATCGGATTGACGTTGCCCCAGTAGCTTTCGACCTGCGGGTGGACGCTGGGATCGCCGTAAACCTCACTGGTCGAGGCTTGGAAAATCTTGGCCTTGGTGCGTTTCGCCAGGCCCAGCACATTGATCGCGCCGTGCACGCTGGTCTTGGTCGTCTGCACGGGGTCGAACTGGTAATGCACCGGCGAAGCCGGACACGCCAGATTGTAGATCTCGTCGGTTTCGACGTAGAGAGGGAAGGTCACATCGTGCCGGATCAGCTCGAAGTACGGGCTCGAGAGCAGCGGAATGATGTTTTGGCGGCGGCCCGTGAAGAAGTTATCGACGCACAGGACTTCGTTGCCCGCCGCGATCAGCTTTTCACACAGATGGGAGCCGATGAAACCAGCCCCCCCAGTCACGATAATGCGCTTCACGCCGCCCCCAACTCATACGGAACCAGGCCCGTGAAAAAGCCACGGCCCCGATTGGAAAATATTTCCAAACGCTTTCCAAATGGTTACGGAAGGTAAACCTCGGACACTCCCGCCCCACCCTCCCCACCAGGGGAGAGTGGGGCGGGCAGCAAAACGCTAACCCTCCGGGAAAATCTTCCCGGGGTTCATCAGGTTCTGCGGATCGAGCGCCTTCTTCACGGCGTGCATGACCGCCACGGCTTCCGGGCCGTGCTCGGCAGCCAGGAACTTGGTCTTCCCAAGCCCCACGCCATGTTCGCCGGTGCACGTGCCGCCGGCGGCAAGCGTACGTTCGACCATGCGGTCGCTCATGGCTTCGACACGGGCAAGATAAGACGGATCGTTCGGATCGACCGCCACCGCCAGGTGAAAGTTGCCGTCCCCGACATGGCCGACGATGGGCGCGAGGAAGCCTTCCTTGTCGATATCCGCCTTGGTGGCGACGATCACGTCCGTCAGGTGCGAGATCGGCACGCAGACGTCGGTGATGAACAGCTCCCACCCCGGGCGCGCGGACTTCACCGACCAAACCACATCGTGGCGCGCTTGCCATAACTTGGCGCGGTCTTCGGTCTGCGCGGTCCAGAAGAAGTTGCCGCCCCCGTTCTCGGCCGCGATGGCCTGCACCAGCTCGGCTTGTTCCTTCACGCTGGCCGTCGTCCCATGGAACTCCATGAACAGCGTGTCTTTATTGGGATATGTCAACTTGGAGTAATCGTTGACGCACTTCATTTGGATATCGTCAAGCAACTCGATACGGGCGATGGGAATTCCAGATTGGATGGTCTGGATCACGGTGTTCACGGCGCCCGCCAGGCTGTCGAAGGAACAGACGGCGGCGGCGATCTTCTCCGGGATGCCGTGCAGGCGCACGGTGACTTCGGTGATCACGCCGAGCGTGCCTTCCGAGCCCACGAACAGACGCGTGAGGTCGTAGCCGGCCGAGGATTTGCGTGCGCGCCCGCCGGTACGGATCACATTGCCGTCCGCAGTCACCACCTGCAGCGCGAGCACGTTCTCGCGCATGGTGCCGTAGCGCACGGCGTTGGTCCCGGACGCGCGCGTCGCAGCCATGCCGCCAAGCGAGGCGTCGGCGCCGGGGTCGATCGGGAAGAAGAGTCCGGTGTCGTGGATATGCGCGTTCAAGGCCTTGCGCGTGACCCCCGGCTGCACCACGGCGTCCATGTCCTCGGCGTTCACCTGCAGGACCTTATCCATCTGCATGAGATCAAGACTGATCCCGCCTTCGGCGGCCATGACGTGCCCCTCGAGCGAGGTGCCGGTGCCGTAAGGGATGATCGGCGTGCCGTTGGCGGCGCATACTTTCACGATGCGCACGACCTCTTCGACGGAATTGGCGAAAGCGACCGCGTCGGGCGGCGCGGGTTTGTGGTACGAGAGGTCGCTGCCGTGGCGCTCCAGGATCGACGGCGAGGTCGAGAGCCGGTCGCCCAAAAAGGCCTTAAGTGCCGAAATGGTATCGGGAATTTGCCCGCGCGATTTGCGGACGGCGGCCTTGATGGACATGACGTTCGAACTCCAGCGCGTGTCTGCCCAAATGGTATCGTACCTTGACAGGGCGGGTCAAAACCGGTGCTTTGGCCGCCCTTTATAAGCCGGAGTGACGTCGGTTTTGACGCGCGTTTCCAACCTTAAAGGCGCTCTCGCGGGCGCCTTCGGCGCCGCCGCCGACGCTTACCACAGCGCGGCCGACGTGCAGCGCGAGGTGGCTTCACGCCTGGCGCGACGGATCGCGGCATTGACCCTGGCGCCGCGCCCGCGGGTCTTGGAGATTGGCTGCGGTACGGGGTTCCTTTACCAGGCGCTTGCGCCCGACCTGAAGGATGCGAGCTGGCTTTTGACCGATCTTTCCGAGGCCATGGTGCGGCGGGCCCGTTCCGGCCCCGCGGGACGCACCGCGCAATTTGCCGTGACGGACGGCGAGCGCCCGCCCTTCGCCCCAGGCAGCTTCGACCTCATATGCGCCAGTTTGGTGTTTCAGTGGTTCGAGGATTTGCCGGGGACTCTCACGAAACTCACCGATCTGCTGGCGCCCGGCGGCGCACTCGCGTTCACGACCCTGACCGCCGAAAGTTTTCCTGAATGGCGCGCGGCGCATCATGAACTGGGCGCACGCGCGGCTGTGCGCGGTTATCCCACGGTCCGCGAACTCGCGGGCATGATCCCCAAAGGCGCTTATGTCGATCTGGAAGCCGAAGCGGTCGCGCGGTCTTACCGCAACGCGCATGACTTCCTCGCCCATTGGAAGGAAATCGGCACCCATGTGCCCGATACAAGCCGCGCGCCGCTTACGCCCGGAACCATGCGCAAGCTCCTGCGCAAGTTCGATCACGGCATCACCGTGACCTATCACGTCGCCTACGGCGTCACGATTAAGACGTAAGGATCAAGGCGTCAGGACTTTGACCACCGCGCCGGTCAACCGCGCGAGGTCGTCCGGCGAAATCGTGAAGGCCGGCGTCAGGTAGATAATATTTCCAAAAGGGCGCACCCACACGCCGGCATCGACGAACTTGGCTTTCAGCGCTTTCATGTCCTCGATGCGCTCAAGCTCCACGACGCCGATCGCGCCCAGAACGCGCACATCTTTCACGCCGGGAAGCGCGCGGCATGGCGCGAGCCCTTGCGCGAGGGCGCGTGAGATGACCTCGACCTGTGCGAGGCGCGGCTCTTCTTCAAAAAGATCAAGCGAGGCGTTCGCCGCCGCGCAGGCCAGCGGATTGGCCATGAACGTCGGCCCGTGCATGAGCGCGTGCGACGCCTCATCCGACCAGAACGCCGCGAACACATGGTCGCGCGCGACGGTCGCAGCCAGGGCCATTGTCCCGCCGGTCAGCGCCTTCGAAAGGCACATGATGTCCGGGACGATGCCCGCAGCTTCACTCGCGAACATCGCGCCGGTCCGCCCGAAGCCGGTGAAAATCTCGTCGCAGATCAAAAGCAGGTCGTGTTTGTCGGCAAGGCGCCGCAGTTTCTGAAGCACCGCGGGCGCGTGGAACAGCATACCGCCGGCGCCTTGCACCAATGGCTCGACAACGAGGCCCGCGAGTGCGCCGGCGTGCGCGGCGATAAAATCATCAAGCGCCTTCGCGCTTTCCTCGTCACACGGCAGGTCAAGCACATAGTGTTCGGGCAGAAGCCCCGCGAACATCTTGTGCATCCCTTCGTCAGGATCGCTGATGGCCATCGCGCTGGTGGTATCTCCGTGATACCCGCCCTTGAAAGCGATGAATTTGGTGCGCCCGCGCACCCCTTTGTTGAGCCAATACTGCACGGCCATCTTGAGCGCGACCTCGACGGCGACGGACCCTGAGTCCGTGAAGAAGACGCGGTTGAGATCGCCGGGCAGAAGGGCGGCAAGGCGGCGGGCCAGCGACAGCGCAGGTTCATGGGTGAGACCGCCGAACATGACGTGCGGCATCATTTCAAGCTGGCGCATCACCGCGTCGCGGATGTGGCGGTGGTTATAACCGTGACACGCCGTCCACCACGACGCGATCCCGTCGACCAGGTGCCGTCCGTCGCTCAGCGTTATGCGTACGCCGTCGGTGCGCGCCACCGGAAGCGGCGGCGCGGCCGTCTTCATTTGCGTATAGGGCGACCAGATGTGCGGCAGACCCGCCTCAAACCAGGCCGCCCAAGGACCTGGGGGTCTGCGCGTCACGCCTTAGGCCATCGGCTGCATGCCGAGCCGGTCCAGAAGCTCCATGTCATGGTTCTGGTCCGGGTTCGCGGTGGTCAGCAGCTTTTCGCCGTAGAAGATGGAGTTGGCGCCGGCCAGGAAACAAAGCGCCTGCGCTTCGTCGTTCATATGTTCGCGGCCCGCAGACAGGCGCACCATGGATTTCGGCATGGTGATGCGCGCCGTTGCGATGGTACGCACGAAGTCGATGTGATCGAGCTTCTTCACGTTCTTCAGCGGCGTACCTTCGATCTGCATCAGCATGTTGATCGGCACGCTTTGCGGATGCTCCGGCAGGATCGCCAGGGAATGGATCATCCCGATACGGTCCTCCTCGCCCTCGCCCATCCCTACGATGCCGCCGCTGCATACATTGATGCCCGCGTCACGCACGCTGGCCAGCGTGTCTAGACGGTCGGCGAAGGTGCGCGTGGTGATGATCTTGTCGTAGTACTCGGGCGACGTGTCGACGTTGTGATTATAGTAGTCGAGACCCGACTTCTTCAGGCGGATAGCCTGCTGCGGCGACAGCATGCCGAGGGTGACGCAGGATTCCATGCCGAGGGCTTTGACGCCTTCGATCATCGCGCAGACCGTATCCAGGTCGCGGTCCTTCGGCGAACGCCACGCTGCGCCCATGCAGAAGCGGGTCGCGCCGGACTCTTTCGCCTTGCGCGCTTCGGCCAGCACTTTCTCGATTTCCATCAGCTTGGAGGCCTTGAGGCCCGTGTCGTGATGGGCGCTCTGCGAGCAATAGCCGCAATCTTCCGGGCAGCCGCCGGTCTTGATCGAAAGCAGGGTCGAGATCTGCACTTCGGTCGGATCGAAATTCATACGGTGCACGGTCTGGGCCTGGAACATCAGGTCCGGGAACGGCAGTTCGTAAATCGCCTTCACCTCTTCGCGCGTCCAGTCGTTGCGGACGGCGCCCAATTGATATTGAACGGCTTTAGGAGCCGTGACGGAGCGGGACGCGAAGGTGGCAACCGGTGTAGACATGAAGCGAAGGCCTCTTCTATAGGGGCATTGTCGTGGCTCGGGGGTAAAGCTACCCCACCCCGGGGTCAAGGTGAAAGCCGCCCTCTATCGTCCTCTATATATAAAGTGCATGCCCGCCCTGGACACCTTTGCCGCCGAAAAGCTGGCCCGGCTCGACCATAAGCACCTGCGCCGCCGGCTGGTCGACACCGCGCGCGAGGATGGGATTTGGGTGACGCGGAACGGGCGCCGGCTGCTTTCCTTTTCCTGCAATGACTATCTCAACCTTTCACAACATCCGGCGGTCAAGGATGCGGCCATCGCCGCGATCCGCGCGTATGGGGTCGGCGCGGGCGCCTCGCGCCTCGTGACCGGAAACCATCCGTTGTTCGCAGAACTCGAAGCGCGCCTGGCGGCGCTGAAGGGCACGGACGCGGCGTGCGTGTTCGGCTCCGGCTACCTCGCGAATATCGGGATCATTCCCACCTTCGCGGGTAAAACCGACCTCGTCCTGGTCGACGAACTCGCCCATTCCTGCATCTGGGCCGGCGCGGAGATGAGCGGCGCGACGGTCGCGAGCTTCCGCCATAACGATCTCGCGGACGCGCGAAAAATCCTGCAAGCCCAGCGCGGCGCGCACCGGCATGCGATCATCGCCACCGATGGCGTCTTCTCCATGGACGGCGATCTTGCGCCCCTGCCCGCCCTCGCGGCGCTGGCGCAAGAGTACGACGCATGGCTCTTGTCCGACGACGCGCACGGGATCGGCGTCCTGGCCGGCGGCCGGGGTTCGACTTTTGCGCACGCCGCGCCCGCGCATGTTCCCTTGCAGATGGGCACGCTCTCAAAGGCGATCGGCGGTTACGGCGGCTACCTCTGTGGTTCGCAATCTGTCATCGACCTCGTGAAAACCAAAGCCGCGTCATTCGTGTATTCGACCGGCCTGCCGCCGTCATCGGTTGCGGCGGCAATCGCATCGCTCGATTTCATCGCGGCCAATCCCGAATACATAGACCGCCCGCTGAACCACGCGCGGAATTTCGCCCGCGCGCTCAATCTTCCCGAAGCCCAAAGCCCCATCGTGCCGATCGTCATCGGCGCGGCGGATAAGGCGCTGAAAGCCTCACAGGATTTGGAAGACAACGGGTTCCTCGTCGTGGCGATCCGTCCCCCGACCGTGCCGAAAGATACCGCGCGCCTGCGCGTCGCCTTCACCGCCAATCACACCAGCGATGACGTGCAGCGCCTTGCCGAAGCAATCACGCCTTACGTGGGACGCGCCTAATGCCCTCCTTCTTCGTCACCGCCACCGGCACCGATATCGGAAAGACCTATGTCACCGCCGGCCTGATCCGCGCCTGCCGCCGCAAGAACCGCGCCGTCACCGCCTTGAAACCCGTGGTCAGCGGTTTCGATCCCCTGTCGCCGGAAAGCAGCGATCCTTACGCCCTGATGGAAGCGCTCGACCTTCCCGTCACCAACCTGGAGCGCATTTCGCCGTGGCGGTTTGCCGCGCCGCTCTCGCCCGACATGGCCGCGGCCCGAGAGAACCGGGAGATCGATATGAAGGACGTCGAAGGCTTCTGCCGCGCGGCCATCGCCACGCAGGAGACGGTCTTCATCGAAGGTGTGGGTGGGGTCATGGTGCCCATGAACGCGCGCGAAACGGTCGCCGACTGGATGGCCGCGCTGCGCCTGCCGCTTATCCTGGTGACCGGCAGTTACCTCGGCGCTATCAGCCACACTCTGACCGCGCTCGATGTCGTGATGCGCCGCGACCTCAACCTCGCGTGCATCATCGTCAACGAGACCGAAAACAGCACCGTGCCTTTGAAGGACACCGCCGAAACCATCGCTCGTTTTTCCGGCGGCGTTACGGTCGCAACGTTGCCGCGGCGGGCAAAGGATGCGGATTTCGATAAGCTGCTGGGCGCGCTGCTTTAACCACTCACCTCTCGCCCGGTTTAACCGGGCGATCCAAGGACCCGGGAACCGGATCAGGTATCCACGTCCTCGCAGGACAGGCCGAATTCATCGAGGCCTTGTTCCAGTTCGTCGGCCAGCAGAGGTTGCCCCAGAAGATAGCGCGCCGCATTCTTGGCGTGTTCGTCGCGCGCGATTTCCACCGCTTCGTCCCAGTCATCGGCCGTATAAGTGCCGCGGCCGATCCAGGTGAGAGCCACCAGTTCGACCTGTTCGTCTTCATTCAAATTCTGGATGTACTCCTTCAGCTCCTCGTATTCGGGAGAGTCGGAGAGACCGCCGTCATCATCGTCCTCGGGCAGCTCGTCGGCGGTGTCGTCGACCGAGCGTTTGCCCGGTTCGTCGCCCAAGGGATTCAAGTCCGCGACCAGCTCACGGGCGCGGTGGATCACATAGCAGACGACTTCAAGTGCAATGTCCATGACGCGAAAACAGAGACGGCGCGGATGTGGTTACCGTGGCATTGGACAGGATTCGTGGAAGGCTTTCAACGCCTGATCGGGCGCATCGGTGAAGATCCCATCGGCTTGCAGGCTTGCGAATAAACAATATTCCTTCGCCGCGTCGCCGCCATAGCTCGCGGGCAGGAACTGTTTTTCAGGCCGGAAGGTATAGGGATAGACCGTGAGCCCCGCTTTGTGAGCACGCGCGATAAGATCCGTGGGCTTTCCGGCTTGGCCGTTCTTCACCGGGACGATCAACTCCTTCGGCGGGCCGATCCCGTCGGCGTACTTCTTTATGGCCGCGAGCGCGGCGTCCGAAACGTCCGCTTTGGCGTCCAAAAGCTGAACGGCTTGGATGTTCGGCATCATCTCGTTCAGCTTCGCGACACTATTCTTATCGAAAGACTGTGTGATGAGCGGCGAGCCGGCGCGGTCCAGCGCCCAGGCTTCCATGATCTGCACCGTCCAGCCTTCGACCGGGAAGTTCATGGCCCGGTAGTAGTCCGCGTGCTTCAGCTCAGGGAAGAACCCGACGCGGCGCTTATGCTCGCGCGACAAGGCAGCGCGCAAGGCCAGCACCTCCGCCAGTGTCGGGATCTCGTATTTGTCGTTGTGGCTCTGGTCGCGGAATTTGAACGGCTGACGGGCCCGGAGTTTTTTGAACTCGTCGTGCGTCAGGTCCTCGCTGAACCATCCCTCGATGATCTTCCCGTCGATCACCTTATTGGTTTTCTTCTCCGGGAAGACTTCGGCGATGTTGGTGGTCTGGCTCAGCTCATGCTCATGGCGCGCGAACAGGTAGCCGTCTTTCGAGGCGACGAAATCCGCCTCGATATAGTCGGCGCCCTGCGCCACGGCGAGTTCGTACGCCTCGATCGTGTGATCCGGCAGAACCGCGCTTGCGCCCCGGTGCCCGATGATCAGCGGAAACTTATCGCTCGGCCGCTGCGCCGAGGCCGACGTGGCCGCCACGAGCGCAGCAACAATTATGATGTTCCTCAAGAGCATGTCAGTCCCCGCTAATCTCGCCTGAGCGAGTTTTGCATATTTTCCCGCGGCCCGTCAGCGGGTCATAAGAAGGTCATTCTTCCGAATCTCGCCACGGCTTCTTGGCTTTGTAACCCGCGATACGTTGATCGAAACCTTTTCGGCCGGGATCGGTGTCAGGAAAAATTCTTTTGATCGAATCGCGGTAATTCCCGGCGAGATTCGCCGCGGCGACAGCCTTGTCGAAGTCGCCCGCCTCCGCATGCCCGGCGGCAAGCACTTCGAAAACCCGCAGCAGGCGTGTCGTGCCGGAAAGCGCCTCGGGCTTTGCCGCCAAAAGCGCAATCAACGCCTGCTCGGCGAATTGGACCGCGCGGGCGCCGTCGCGGTACACCACGTCCGGGCAGGTTGCCAAGAACCAGCCGTACTCCAGCTTCACCGCTTCGAGCGCGAGCTCATCTTGAATGGATTTGCTTAACGCCCGGTCGTAAGCCGCCCGCGCCTGTTCGTACTTTTTCTCGCTCTGGAAAAGATAAGCAAGCTGGCCCGCCGGCCGGCCGGATGTGGGATCGAGGCTTTCGGCGGCCGTAAGCTCAGCGGCGGCCTTGTCGGCGTGCATTTGCTTGAGCAGGGCGGCCGCCCTGATCAGCCGCAGCGTCGTTTTGTCGGCGAGGCTGAGTTCGGTCCTCGTGAGGGCTTTTTCGGTCCGGCTGAAAAGTCCCGCATAATCTTCCGCGCCGAAAGCCTGATACGCATCGCGGACCTCCGGCGGTTCGGGGGCCTCTTGTATTGGCGTAGGCTGCGATGCCGAAGATGACGGCGGTGCGGAGGGAACGGCTTGTGCCGCCGGTTGCTCGGTTTGCGCAACGGGGGCCGGAACCGGCGCGCCCGCGTCGTATTCTCCGCGACTTGCGTTATATGCCGCGATGGTCAGCGCGACGGCGCAACACGCGCCGAGGGCGCCGAGAGCCCACTTCATAAAAAAATGCCCCAGCTTGGGTTGCAAGCTGGGGCGTAGGATAAAGGACAGCCTCGGGGCCGGGAAGTCGTCGCGGGAGTTTTACTCCGCTGCGACGATCTCGGCGTTTCCTTGACGCGCGTTCATCATTTTATCGAAGTGCGACCAGACGCCGTCGGCGCCGTGCCACACACCTTGGGTCGCGGCCTTCGAATATTCGGTCGCGCGCGCTTCGAAGAAGTTGGCGTGTTCCACGCCGTTCAAAATCTGCGACAGCCACGGCAGCGGATGTTCCTTGATCTCGAACACGGCCGGCAAACCTAATTGGCCCAACCGCCAATCGGCGACGTAGCGGATGTAGCTCTTGATGTCGTCCGGCGTCATGCCGTTGACCGGGCCCATGTCGAAGGCGAGGTCGATGAAATTGTCTTCGAGACCGACGACCGTTTTGCAGCAGTCGACGATATCGTCCTTCACGCTCTTGGTCAGCGTATTGGTTTCGCGGGCGAAAGTGTGGAACAGCTTGATGATGGCTTCGCAGTGCAACGATTCGTCGCGCACCGACCAGGACACGATCTGGCCCATGCCCTTCATCTTGTTCTGGCGCGGGAAGTTGAGCAGCATCGCGAAGGAGGCGAACAGCTGCAGGCCTTCGGTGAACGCGCCGAACATCGCCAGCGTGCGCGCGATGTCAGCGTCCGTCTCGACGCCGAACTTCTGCATGTAGCTGTGTTTGTCGGCCATCGCCTTGTACTGCATGAAGGCCGAGAATTCGGTCTCCGGCATGCCGATGGTTTCCAGGAGCAGCGCGTACGCGGCGATGTGGATGGTTTCCATGTTCGAGAACGACGCGAGCATCATCTTGATCTCGGTCGGTTTGAACACGCGCGAATAGCGCTCCATGTAGTTGTCGTTCACTTCCACGTCGGACTGCGTGAAGAAACGGAAGATCTGCGTGAGCAGGCTGCGCTCGTTGTCGTTCAGCTTGGTCGCCCAGTCCTTGCAGTCCTCGCCGAGCGGGACTTCTTCGGGCATCCAGTGAATCTGCTGCTGGCGCTTCCAATAGTCGTGCGCCCACGGGTAACGGAACGGCTTATAGCCGTGCGACGGCGTCATGAGACCCGGAAGCGTCTTCGGAGCGATGATGTTCATGGCAGGCAGTCCCTGAAGCGTCGTCTTTTTTTCTCCCCACCACCGGCGCCTCTCCCCTTGGGGAGAGAGGGGTGAGGGTCGTTCAGATTACTGGCAAGCCAGACACTCTTCGTAGTCCGTGCGATTGCTCGTCAAAGCCTTTTCGGGCCACGCGCGGGTGTTATCCGCTTCAACGCCTGCGAACGCGGCGCGTTGCACGGACTTCGAGCGCAGATAGTAAAGGCTCTTCACGCCGGTTTCCCAGGCGCGCCAATGCAGCATCATCAGGTCCCATTTGTCGATGTCCGACGGCAGGAACAAGTTGATCGACTGGCCCTGGCACACGAACGGGGAGCGGTCGGCCGAGAACTCGACGACCCAGCGCTGATCGATTTCGAAAGCCGTCTTGTAAACGTCCTTCTCATCTTGCGTGAGGCCGTTGAGGTGCTGCACCGAGCCTTCGCGCTCGAGAATCGAGTTCCAGGTGGCCGGATTGTCGAGGCCCTTCGAAGCGAGGAGCTTCGTGAGGTACGGATTCTTCACCGAGAAGGAGCCGGACAGCGTCTTGTGGGTATAGATGTTGGCCGGGATCGGTTCGACGCAAGGGCTCGTGCCGCCGCAGATGATCGAGATCGAAGCGGTCGGAGCAATGGCGAGCTTGTGCGAGAAGCGGGCCATCACGCCCGTTTCCGCGGCGTCCGGGCACGGACCGCGCTCTTCGGCCAAGGCCACCGAGGCCGCGTCGGCGTAGCGGCGGATGTGCTTGAACATCTTGAGGTTCCACGACTTCGCCATGGCGCTTTCGAAGGGGATGCCCTTCTGCTGCAGAAAGCTGTGGAAGCCCATGATGCCGAGACCGACCGAACGCTCGCGCTTGGCCGAGTAGATCGCCCGTTCCATCGAGGCCGGCGCGCGCTGGATGAAGTCCTCGAGCACGTTGTCGAGGAAGCGCATGACGTCCGGGATGAACTGCTCATCGGTGTTCCACTCGTCCCAGGTCTCGACGTTCAGCGACGACAGGCAGCACACGGCGGTGCGGTCGACGCCGTTATGGTCGGGGCCGGTGTGCAGCATGATCTCGCTGCAGAGGTTGGACGTGGTGACCTTCAGGCCGAGATCGCGCTGATGCTTGGGCATCTGGCGGTTCACGGTGTCGGAGAAGATCAGGTACGGCTCGCCGGTGTTGAGGCGGGTCTCGAGAATCTTCTGCCACAGCTCGCGCGCGTTGACCGTCTTCAGGATTTCATTGGTCTTCGGGCTACGCAGGCCGAACGGCGTGTCGTCGCGCACGCACTGCATGAACTCGTCGGTGATGTTCAGGCCGTGGTGGAGGTTGAGGCTCTTGCGGTTGAAGTCGCCGGACGGCTTGCGGATTTCCAGGAATTCTTCGATTTCCGGGTGGTGCACGTCGAGGTACACGGCGGCCGAGCCGCGGCGCAGCGAGCCTTGCGAAATCGCGAGGGTGAGGCTGTCCATCACGCGCACGAACGGGATGATGCCCGAGGTGGCGCCGCAGTTGCGGACCTTCTCGCCGATGGAGCGGACTTTGCCCCAGTAGGTGCCGATGCCGCCGCCATTCGAGGCGAGCCACACGTTCTCGGTCCACGTGCCGACAATGCCGTCGAGATTGTCGTTCACCGTGTTCAGGAAGCAGGAGATCGGAAGGCCGCGTCCGGCGCCCCCGTTGGACAGGACCGGCGTGGCCGGCATGAACCAGAGCCTGGAGATGTAATCGTAAATGCGCTGGGCGTGCTCGAGGTTGTCCGAGTAGGCCGTGGCGACGCGGGCAAACATGTCCTGGTAGGACTCGCCGGCGAGCAGGTAACGGTCTTCCAGGGTCGCCTTGCCGAAATCGGTGAGCAGGGCGTCCCGCGACCGGTCGATCCGGATGGACGGGACCACCTCGAGGGCGGCTGCATCTCTGGATTTAGGGGTGGGGGCCGGAGTGGCCGGCTGGACGGTGGACTGGTGGGCGGAAACTTTAGAAGCGACTTCGACTGCAACGTTCATTGAGACTACCCCTCGTACGACCTAAGCCCCCATCGCATGGCTTTGCCGAAAGGCAGAGAATCGTCTCCCGGGCCCGAACGTTAAGTCTTTGAATGCGCTGACTTAACTGACTTGGGCAGAGGGTGGTTGAACCACCCCTGGCCGGCGTTGGATTTCCTGAATTCCCCTCGGCGCTCTAGATCCGGTGGACCAAGAGCAACCTCGCTACGAGATATGGTGCATCCGATCGGGGGCGCAGAGCAACGCGGAAACTTACCCAACCACAAGATTTAGATGATTGACGCATAGGGGAAACTATACATGCGACGCGTCGCCGCGTTGCACCCGCAATTGTCATGCAAGAAACGCACAGCTGAAATGAAACCTTCTTGTTTGCCGAAACGAGTGCAATGCAGCACCTTCCGCCCAACGAAACGCCCCCTGGAGTGGGCGTCCAGGGAAGGAACAACACGAAATGACCGATCGCCACGCTCTTTTGACATTCCTCGCGGACGAAACGCATGCGGCGTTGACCCGCGCGCACTTGGTCGGCGCCCCCAGAACGGCGCTGCTCGAAGCGGAAGAACTGATGGCGATTCGCCTGAATATCCTGCGCAGACAGGACAACGAAGCGCAGCTTGAACTGCCGCTGGACATCAAAGCCGCGGCATAAGCGGCGAGGACCACACGAAGCTAAAGGCCCGGTCGCGAGATCGGGCCTTTTTCTTTTGGGCCAGAGGGTTAGGTCAACCTGAAATTATATCAGAGATAATTTCCTGGAGGTTGTGCGGCGGGTACAGGACTCTTTTTCCGTGCGCGCGTTAACCAAGATTCACCAGTCGTTAACGCGGCGGCGCAAGGATCGCCTCATCCGCTGGGGCATACATCCTCCCTCCCCACACTCACCCCAGCCACCTGCGGCGGACCTATCACCTAGGTCCGCCGCTTTCTTTTTGGTCTGCACGCCTTCGCGCGCGGGGCGGCGGATTCCCATCACCGCATCCGCCGCTTTTTCCTTTGAAGCGGGCGGCGCGCGCCGCAATAAGGGCCCATGCTCTATTTCGCTTATGGATCGAATTTGAATCTGCGGCGCATGAAGCGTCATGCCCCGCGCGCAACGCCCGTCAGCGCGGCGCGGCTCGACGGTTACAAACTCGTCTTCCGCCGCTTCATCGACATCGTGCCCGACAAGGCCGGGACGGTCTGGGGCGCGGTCTATGAGATCACGCCCGCCTGCGAGCGCGCGCTCGATGAATATGAGGACGTCCCCACGCTCTACCGCAAGATCACCCTCAGCGTAGATGTCGGCGGCGAGATGAAGGACGCCATGGCCTATATGATGAACGCGGAGGGTCTTGCCCCTCCCGAAATCAGCTACGTGACCGTCATCACGCAAGGCTACCGCGACTGGAAGCTCGATCCCGCACCGCTCACGAAAGCGCGGATTGCGGTGCTGCACCCTCAGAAGACGCCGCGCAAGCCGCGGCCTGCCGGCGGAGCTGAGAGGCCGTAAATAGGCTCATCGAGATCAGCGTCATCAAAGCGGCGAGCAGCGTCGCGCCCGCGGCCCCGACGGCGCCGTAATGCTTGGTCATCACCACCAGCAGCGGCAGGTATAGGACGATGATCACCACCGTGCCGATGCGCAGTGCGATGCCCGGGCGGCCCATGGCGAAAAGCGCCGGGTCCATCGGGAAGCCGCAGATGGTCAGGCCCGCCGATCCAATCAGCATCACCAGCGGCCAGTAGGCGTCAGCGAATGCGGCGCCGAAAAACACGGTCAGGAACGGCCTTCCGAACGCCAGCGCGATCAGGAGCAGCACGATCGCCGCGCCCCCGCCCATGGCGCCGCCGCGCAGGATCAGCTTGGCGAAATCATGCCAGCTGCCCTTGCTGCCGAGGCGCGCGAACTCCGGATAAATCGATTGATTCAAAAGCTCCGCCGGCTTCGAAAGCGCCGTCGCCACGTCGCGGCCCACCTTGAACAGGCCGGCGGCGGCCGGCGCGGCCACCCAGCCGACAATGAAGGTCGAGAGCTGCGAGGGGATCATCTGCACCGAGGCGTGCAGGGTCGAGATGATCGAGAATTTCCACAGGCCCGGGTGTCCCTCGGTGATGCCCTTGAGGGACCAGGTCCAGTCCTTGAGGAAGCCCTGGCGGATCGCTTCGCGCCAGCCGAGGAACACGAGCAAGGTCCCGCCCGCGGCGCCCGCGATGAACCACGCCAGGAGATAGGCCCAGAACGGACCATCCACCAATGCCACCGTCGCGCAGCCGACAAGGCGCAACAGCGGCGTCAGCACCGTCTGCCACGCCAGGAGATCGAAGCGGTCGCACAGGCGCAGAATGCCCATCGGCGTCGCGATCATCGTGAACAGGATGAGAAAGCTATAAAGTTGCGCGTAGCGGATGACCTCCGGCGACCAGTCTACATAGGGGCCGACGATGGGCGCGAGGAACCAGCCCAGCGCGAAGCCGAACAGCACGCCGACCACATCCAGGATGAATGTGAATTTGATCAGCGACTGGAAGGACGCGATGTCCTTGCGCTCGAGGCAGATCGCGCCGTAGCGGATGACAGCCTGCCACGATTGGAAGGTGGCGAAGGCGATCAGCACCAGGACATAGGTCTGCACGAGCACGATGATGCCGAAACGGTCGATGCCCAGCGAGTGGGCCAGCAGGGACAGCGTCGCCAGGCTGAGGAGCCCGTTGGTGGCGCGGCCCGTCAGCAGCATCCCGGCATTCTTGAAGGTGCGCCGCAATACGCCGTCCGAAAACCAGTGCAGGACGGTGCGCGGCAGATACAACAAGGCCTTCATCGACGGTTGCGGCCCCCGATCCCGCGTATCCGCGCATTCTTAAGGCGTATTAGGCCCCTCGCCTGGGAATAAAACAACGGATAAGTCTGCGCGTGCGCCCCCGCTTGGCAACCGAAGGGCGAGTTGGGACGTAAATAAACGACGCGGTTTGGAGGATAACCCATATGCCGGCCTTTTATCCGCTTCTGACCCTGATCTCTATCGCCGTTTTTGTATGGCTGGCGCGGCGCATGGCCCTCGCCCGGAACCGGAATGTCCTCGGCTGGGGCGTCATCGGCGCGCTCCTGCCGCCGCTTCTCGTCATCCTTTATGCGCTGAAACCGCTCACGCCCGAGGACGAAGGCGACGACGAAGAGGTTGAGGCCTAAACCTACTTAGCGGCCTGTTCCAGGCTCATATAGCGGCTTAGGTGCACGTCCGTCGCGTTGCCGCGCCATCCGCTCACCTTGTGCCGCACCAAATTCCGCGTCGCGCCGGTGTACAGCGGAATGATCGGCTGGTCGGTCAGCATCAGGGCTTCCGCGTCCTTCAGCACCTTCGCCCGTTCACCGAGATTTGAGGTCTGCGCGGCCTGCCGCAACAAATTATCGTACGCGGCGCTGTCATACTTTGCGTAATTCGACGCCGTGCTGGCGGATTCAAGCACCGAGAGGAAATTGGCCGCGTCGTTGAAGTCGGCGAGCCAGGCGACAAACGCCACCTCGAACACGCCCTGGCGTAAATTGGAAAAATGCACGCGCCCTTCCGTGTTGAGCAGCGAGAGCTCCACGCCCGCGCGTTTCCACATGGCCGCGATCACCACCGCGATGCGCCGCAATTCCTGGTTCGCCGTGTGCGCATACGTCAGGCGCAACGGGTTTTCCGGACCGTAGCCCGCTTCGGCCAAAAGGCGCTGGGCTTCCTTAAGGCGCGTTTCATAGGGCGCGGCGTCGAGATCGATGACCGGCGGCGTGTAGTTCGCCGTCGCCGGCGGCACGAAGGTCGAGGCCGGCAGCGCGCCGCCGCGCACAACCTTGCCCACCAGCGTATCGCGGTCCACGGCCAGCGACAGCGCGCGTCTGACACGCCGATCACTGAGCTTCGGCTCGCGCGTATTGAGCGCGAGATAATAGGTGAGCAGCGACGGCGTCAGCTTCGCCTCGGTTTTCATCTCGCGGATCAGTTGCTCCGTCTGCGCCGACGGGAACTCCATCACCATGTCGAAGTCGCCGGCGCGGTATCTGGCCAGCGCGGCGGTGGTGTCGCCCGCCGGATGATAGACGACGCGCGCCAGCTGCACGTTCGGCGCGTCGCGATAATGCGTATTCTTCGCCAGCGTGATGTGGCTCTGCGGCTCCCATCCTTCGAGGACGAAGGCGCCGTTGCCGACCATCACGCCGGGGCGCGTCCAACTGTCGGGATTGGCGAAGGCTTGCGGCGGCACCACCACTGCAAAAGCAGCCGCCAAAAGAGACGGCAGATACGGCGCCGGCGCTTCGAGTTCGATCGCCACCGTTCCGGCCGCCGCCGTGACGCCTAAGGCCGAGACGTCCATCTTGCCGGTGTTCACGTTCCGCGCGTTCTTGATCACATACATCTGCGCCGCCGCCGGGGCGGCCGTTTTGGGATCGAGCAGCCGCCGGAACGAGGCGACCACCTGCTCCGCCGTCAGCGGCGCGCCGTCGGACCACACCAGATTGGGCCGCAGATTGAACACATAGCGCCGGTTGTCCGGCGACACCGCCCAGGAGTCCGCGATCCCCGGCACGGGCTGTCCGTTCATATCGAACGCCAAGAGCCCCTCGAACAGATCGAGCACCAGGGCCTGCTCATACTGCGTGCTTGCTTTGTGCGGATCGAGCGACCCCGGCTCCCCACGCCCCGCGCGGTTCAGGGTTTGCGCGAACGCCGCGGGGGCGCACAGCAGCAGGACAACCACAAAAGCGAAAAGTCTCTTCATCTACGTCGTGTACAGCGTGATGGGCAGCAGCGCGAACCGGTAGGCGAGGAAGATATAGACGGCGGCGGCCGTCAGGATCGCGGTGCGCGCCAGATGCCCGAAGCCCTGCACGTGATAGACCGGCTTTATGGCGACAAAGAGGTAGATCCCGCACACCACCGCGATCGCCGCCGAGATCAGATCGTCGGCGAAGGGCGACAGCACGCCGGGGCCGCCCATCATCTTGACGAGGATCATCACGCCGAGCGGAACGCACAGGAGGACAAGCACGAACGCATAGAAGTGGATGGCGAAAATCACGTGCACGCCGATGGGCTTGGAGCGGCCGATGAACACCAGCGGCAACAACAGCGCGAACGGCGGGACCATGAGGCCGATCAGTGACTTCGCGTTCACCGCGACCGCCTGATCGAACACCGGCTTGTATTCGGCCAGCGTGCGCCCCGTGGCCGCGAGCCGCGCCTCCACCAGAGCGCGGGCCCACGCGCTGCCGTCCTGGGTGGACAGGCGCGGATCCAGCCCCGCCGTCAGGATGCGCATGTCGCTGAACGACTGAATGAAAAAGAACAGGACGTTCGCCAGGATAAACAGCTGGAGCGGCCCCATGAACGGCCTGCGCAGGCCCCGCACAAAGGCCGCCGTTAACGCACCGGGGTTCGACACCAGCGCGCGGAACGTGCGTATGACCTTTCCGTCCACCGGACTGAAGGCCTCGTACGTCAATTTGGCGATGGCCCCGGCGGTGAAGTCGCGCGCGTCGGCGCGCTTTTCACCGCACGCGGGACAGTGCTTCGCGACAACGAAGGTGTTGCACGACGGGCAGGTCCACGTCCCGCGTGCGTCCACTTTACCCCGCCACTTGCGCGTCGAGCACCGCCAGCGCGGCAAGATTGACCAGCCCGCGCGCGGTCACCGAGTTCGTCGTGATATGGGCCGGTTTCGCGATCCCCAGCAGGATCGGGCCCACATGCAGGCCGTGCGCGAGGGTGCGCACCAGATTGAAGCCGCTGTTGGCGGCTTCGAGCGTCGGCAGCACCAACAGATTGGCGCGGCCCTTGAGGCGTGAGTTCGGGAAGATGCGCAGGCGCAGCTCCTCGTTCAGCGCCACGTTGGCCTGCATCTCGCCTTCCACTTCGAGGTCGGGCTTTTCCGCGAGGATCAGTTTCAGTGCGCGCCTCATCTTGCGCGACGCCGCCGTCGGGCGCGCGCCGAAGTTCGACGCCGCGACCAGCGCCACCTTCGGCGCGATGCCGAAATCGCTCACCTTCTGGGCCGCGCGCAATGTCAGGTCCGCGATGTCGTCCGCGTCCGGGTCCTCGGCGACATAGGAATCGCAGAAGAACACCGGCCCGTCGTCGAGGATGAGCAGGCTCAAGGCGGTGGTCTTGTGCACGTCCTTCTTCATCCCGAAGATGTCGGTGAGATACCTGAGGTGCCACTGATACTCGCCGTAGGTCCCGCAGATCATGGCGTCGGCGTCGCCGCGCGCCACCATCAGCGCCGCGATCACCGTTCCATTCGTACGCACGATGGTGCGCGCCGTATCCGGCGCGACGCCCTTGCGCTCCATCAAATTGTGATAGTGGCGCCAGTAATCGCCGAAGCGCGGATCGTCTTCTTGGTTGCAGATCTCGAAATCCTTGCCCGGCACAAGGCCCAGTCCAAGTTTGCGCGCGCGGTGCGAGATCACGCCGGGGCGCCCGATCAAGATCGGTTTGGCGATCCCGTCGTCGATGAGTTGCTTGGCGGCGAACAGCGTGCGCTCGTCTTCACCCTCGGCAAAAGCCACGCGCTTCGGATTGGCGCGCGCCTTTTCGAACACCGGCTTCATCACGAAGGCCGAGCGGTAGACGAACTGCTCGAGACGCTCTTTATAGGCGTCGAGGTCCGCGATGGGGCGTGTGGCCACACCTGAATCCATCGCCGCCTTCGCCACCGCCGGCGCGATCTCGGACACCAGGCGCGGATCGAAGGGTTTCGGGATCAGATACTCGGGACCGAAGCGCAGCTGATCGCCGCCGTAGGCGGCCGAAACGACGTCGCTCGACGCCCCGCGCGCCAGCCGCGCGATGGCCTGCACGCAGGCGATCTTCATCTCGTCGTTGATGGTGGTCGCGCCCACATCCATCGCGCCGCGGAAGATGTAGGGGAAACACAGGACGTTGTTCACCTGGTTCGGATAGTCGGAGCGCCCCGTCGCGATGATCGCATCCGGCGCGGCTTCTCTGGCCAGCGCGGGCATGATCTCGGGCTCCGGATTGGCGAGCGCGAGGATGAACGGCCCCTTGGCCATCGACCGCACCATCTCCGGCGTCAGCACCTTCGGCGCCGACAGGCCCAGGAACACATCCGCGCCGATGATCGCCTCGCCGAGCGTGCGCGTATTGGTCTCGGCGGCGTAGGCGCGCTTCTGGTCCGTCATGTCCTCGGTGCGGCCTTTGTAGACCACGCCTTTATGATCCGAGAGGATGACGTTCTCGCGCTTCAATCCAAGATCGACGAGCTGGTTCAAACAGGCGATGCCGGCCGCGCCGCCGCCGGTCGACACCAGCTTCACTTTCGAGATGTCCTTGCCGAGCAAGGCCAGGCCGTTGATCACCGCCGCGGCGACCACGATGGCGGTGCCGTGCTGGTCGTCGTGGAACACCGGGATCTTCATCCGCTTGCGCAGTTCGCTCTCGACGATGAAGCAGTCCGGCGCCTTGATGTCCTCGAGGTTGATCGCCCCGAACGTCGGCTCCAGGCTCGCGATGATGTCCACCAGCTTCATCGGATCCTGCTCGGCGATCTCGATGTCGAACACGTCGATATTGGCGAACTTCTTGAAAAGGACGGCCTTGCCCTCCATCACCGGCTTCGCGGCCAGGGGACCAATCGCCCCAAGGCCGAGCACGGCGGTGCCGTTGGTGATCACGCCGACGAGGTTCGCGCGCCCCGTCACCGTGTCCACCTCGCGCGGATCCTCGACGATCACATTGCACGCCGCCGCCACGCCCGGCGAATAGGCCAGCGCCAGGTCGCGCTGATTGACGAGCGGCTTCTTGGCGACGACGGACAATTTCCCCGGCGTCGGCTCACGGTGATACTGCAGCGCGGCTTCAGTCAGGTCGGTGTTAGGTCCCGGCGTTCCGGTATCGGGCATCTCTTCCCCCCACGAATGATCCCCCACAGTATCGCGCCGCGAACCCAAAGGGAATCGTGGGGCGACGTTTTGTTTTTTGGTCATCCTGGGCAAAGCCCAGGATCCAGGGTTACGAACACATACTTGCGCGTCCAACCCTGGACCCTGAGCTTCGCCCAGGGTGACGCCTAGTTTACGTTGGTCGCATGAGCGCCTTCTACGTCTACATCCTCGCCAGCTCACGAAACGGCACGCTGTACATCGGCGTCACCAACGACCTTGTCCGCCGCGTGTTCGAACACAAACAGGATGTGGTTCCCGGCTTCACGAAACGCTACGGCATCCATACGCTCGTCTACTTCGAGCCCTACGACGACCCCGAGACCGCCATTGCGCGCGAGAAGGCGATGAAATTCTGGCGCCGCAGCGACAAGGTCGCGAAGATCGAAGAAGCCAATCCTACTTGGCGCGATCTCTACGAAGATATCGCATCGCCGTAGGCCTCCTGTTTTCTCGTCATCCCGGGCGAAGCCCAGGATCCAGGGTCACAAACACAGACTTGCGCGTCCAACCCTGGACCCTGGGCTTCACCCAGGGTGACCAAAAAACTAAAGAGCCTTCATCGCGTGTTTTGCCACCTTCGCCATCACGCTCGGCAGGCCCGCGTCGCCGATGCGCTCCAAGGGGGTCCAGATCGCGCCGCCGTCCAGTTTCTTGGCTTGCGCGGCGGTGAGATCGGCGGCCATCACCGTCAGCTCCAGGTGAAAATGCGTGAAGGTATGCGTCACCACGCCCGGCAGCCTGCGCCAGCCCCTCGCGAACGGCAGCGCCGCGCTCGTATCGCCCTTCGTCCACTTTTTCGCGCGCCAGTCGGTCGAGGGCACTTCGGTCATGCCGCCGAGCAGGCCTTTGGCTTCGCGGCGGCGCAGCAGCACCGCGCCGTCCTTGCGCGCCATCCAGAACGCCACCCCGTAGCGCGTCGGGGTCTCGGCCTTCTTCAGTTTCGCCGGAAGCTCTTCCTGGATGCCTTGCGCGCGGGCGAGACAAGCGTCCGACCACGGGCACAGCACACAGGCCGGCGATTTCGGCGTGCACACCGTCGCGCCCAGGTCCATCACGGCCTGCGCGTAATCGCCGGGACGCGCCTGCGGCGTCAGACGCCCGGCGTGGGCCACCAAGGTCGGCTTGCTCTTCGGCAACGGTTCGGTGACCGCGAACAGACGCGCCATCACGCGCTCGACATTGCCGTCCACCACCACCGCACGGCGGCCGAAGGCGATGGAGGCGATGGCCGCCGCCGTATAAGGACCGATGCCCGGCAGTTCCAACAGTCCCTCTTCGGTGTCCGGAAACACGCCGGCGTATGCGCCCGCCACCACGCCCGCGCACTTATGAAGATTACGCGCCCGCGCGTAGTACCCAAGCCCCGCCCAGGCGGTCATCACATCCTCGACCTTCGCGCGCGCCAGGTCCGCGACCGTCGGCCAGCGCGCCAGGAACGCCTCGAAGTAGGGCTTCACCGCCGTGACTGTCGTTTGCTGCAGCATGATCTCGGACAGCCACACCGCGTAGGGGTCCGCCGTCACGCCGGGCGGCGCGCGCCAGGGCATTTTGCGCCGGTGGCGGTCGTACCAGGCGAGCAAGTCGGCCGCGTCGGCCTGCGTCTTTTGGGCAACAGAACGGCCCGGAAGAGGGGAAGAAGACATAAGCGCACCATGAAATGATGCGCCCGCCTGTTCAACTGTCTTGCTGCGCCCTGCCCGCTGGACCATCCTTGTGACCATGCCCGCCGCCCGCAAGCCGCCTTCACGATACGAACCAGACGCTGACACGCCGCCGCCGCGCATCGCGCGCGGCTTCATCAATATCGCGAGCCTGGCGGCGCGCGCGGCAAAACCGGCCTTGGGCAAACGCGGCTTCGCCGCCGCCGAGATCCTCACCCATTGGCCCACCATCGTCGGGCCCGAGCTCGCGGCCTTCGCCTGCCCCATCGAGATCAAATTCCCGCGCGGCAAGAACGCCGGCGCGGTGCTGCATTTGCGGATCGCCAATGGCGCGGCCGCGACATTGCTGCACCTCAAAACACCCACCATCCTCTCGCGCGTGAACGGCTTCATGGGCTACGGCGCGGTTGCGTCCTTGCAGGTAGCCCAGGGGCCCCTTCCCAAGCGCCGCCCGCCGCCGGCCGCGGTCACACCCAGCGAAACGCCGACGACCTTGGACGGCGCCCTCGCAAAACTGCGCGCGGCGGTGGAACTGCGGACAAGGACTAAGCGTTAGTGGCAGGACGTGAGGGCAGGTTGCGGAAGAACACGCCCGATCAAAGAATCGACAGGGGTACTTTTAGATGAACAAAACGTCGTTGAGCGCCGCTTTCGCCTTGGGCCTGGGCGCGCTGTTCGCGTCCGCGCCCGCCAAAGCGCAATCCTTCCGCCTCAACGACTTCGCCACCGGCATGACCGACACCCTCCAGTCGGCCATCGATCTCTTGCCCCAGGACATCACCAACATCCGCTTGGGCGTGGGTCCGTCCATCACCCCGCATTACGAGGGCGACGATAAGTACGATATCAGCGTCATCCCGGCGGTGTCGCTGCGCTGGCGCGATCTCGTCGAAGTGAACAACAACGAAGTGCGCGTCATCGCTTTCAACAAGTTGCTCAATGCCGACGGCGGCAATGTCGGCGGCGGGAATCTGCGCTTCGGTCCCACCGTCTCCATCGACTTCGGCCGCGACGAAAAGGACAGCCCGGACTTGCGCGGCCTCGGCGACGTCAGCACCAGCATGGAACTCGGCGCTTTCGTCGCCTACACCGAAGGGCCCATGCGCCTGCGGGCCCGCGCGCGCCACGACATCATCGACGGCCACGGCGGCGGCACGTTGCGGCTTGATGCCGCCTACACCGTCTTCCAGGCCGCGCCCATCGCGCTTGGCGTCAACGTCTCGTCCACCTGGGCCACCGGCAATTACATGCGCTCGTACTTCGGCATTTCACCGGCGCAGTCCGCGGTTTCAGGGCTTCCCGCCTTCGACCCGGGCGCGGGCTTCAAGGATGTCGGCGCCGAAGTGAACGCCAACTACATCTTTGCCTCCCAATGGGCGCTCGTGACCAACGTCGGCTACAAGCGCCTCCTCGGCGGCGCGGCCGACAGCCCGCTGGTGCGCCAGCGCGGCTCGGCCAACCAGCTCGCCTTCCAGGCCTTTGTGGTTTACTCCTTCTAAATCAGAGCATTGTAACTGCTCTTGCGCGCGCCTTGGACCGGGCTGCCCTACATTCGCCCGATTCAAAGTGCACACCGGACGTGGGGATAAAGGGGCGGTCCTGCTTCAGGACCGCGAGCGGTGAGAGCCTTGAACCGGCGGAAAGCCGGAACGGCTTTGAGCCGCGGGATGTACGTATGACGCGACGGGTTGGAACGACGATATACGCAGCTGCCTTGGCCGTGCTCGCGCTTGGCGGGCGCGCGCATGATTCATTTGCCCAAGACGCGCTCACCCCTGAAGCCGTCACCAAGGACCAGCCGCCGGCGCAGTGCATCTTCTTCGCGCGCCTCTACGACTGGACCCCGATCAACAACACCAATCTGATCCTCTGGGCCTCGCGCACGCAAAGCTATCACGTGCGGCTGACGCCGCCCTGCCAGGGCCTCAGGTTCGCGACAGGCGTGGGTTTTTTCTCGCGCTCGGGCTCCGCGCGCCGGCTGTGCACCTTGGATTCCGTGATCGTCGACAACGGCCCGGGCATCCCCGAACGCTGCCAGATCCAGGAAATGATCGAACTCGACGACGCCGCGCTGAAGGCCTTGCTCGCGCAAGCCCCCGGCCGCCAGGAAGGCCGCGCCGCCAAAGAATAGGACGCGGCGGCCGCGCCGCCCCCGATCCGTTCTCCACCCCCCACCGTTACAAATCCCTCCTGGTTCCCCCCACCCCCGCCACGCGAAAAACCTGCCCCCAGACCGCCGCAATAATTAGGGTAAAATCCCGAGTCTCGCGGCGGCCCCGTCTGTCCCCCGTCCGAGGCGCTGTGGATGGTTTGTAAAAAAGAGCGATGGTCCTTGGGCTTAGGGCTGTGGGTCTTAAAGTTTCCACAAATAGTGTCGTACTTGGTATTCAACCCCATCATGTTGTGAGGGAGGTCTAAAGTGACCGTTTCACGTTCTATCGCTCTGGTGCTCGCCGCTCTGGCGATCACGGGAGCCGGAGTCGCGGCGTCCGCCGCCGATTCCAAGCCCGCCGCCCCCGCGGCCGCCCCGGCTAAAGCCGGTGAGCCGGTCTACCGGGAGTTCATCCAGGGCAACCCGAAGTCGAAGGTCACCGTGATCGAGTACGCCTCGCTCACCTGCGGTCACTGCAAGCACTTCCAGGATGAGATCTATCCCGAGCTGAAGAAGGCCTACATCGACACCGGCAAGATCCGGTTCGTGTACCGCGACTTCCCCTTGGACGGTCTCGCCGCCGGCGGCGCACTGCTGGCGCGCTGCGCGCCCGGCGACAAGGGCAAGGTCCTCATCGACCTCATGTTCAAGAACCAGGCCGAGTGGGTCCGCTCGCCGAGCCCGCTGGAGCCCTTGAAGGGTTACGCCCAGCTCGCCGGCATGGACAACGCGGCGGTCGAAGCGTGCCTCAAGAACGAAGGCATCATGAACAAGATCCGCGAAGTCCAGGAAACCGCCAGCAATCAGTACAAGGTGGAATCCACGCCGACCTTCTTCATCGGTGAAGAGAAGATGGAAGGCGCGCAGCCGTTCGAAGTCATGGCCAAAGCCATCGATAAGGCCATCGCGGCCGCCAAATAGCGATTGAGACGCTGGCGGCTTCGTCGTGAGCAATCAGGACGGAAGCCGCCGGCGAATGTTCTTAGGACCGCGCGCGGGGCGCGGATGTTTCGAGAGGGGCCACCTTGGTTACGTTCACTAAACTCCGGCTTTCCGGCTTCAAGTCTTTCGTCGACGCAACCGAGCTTCACATCGAGCCCGGTTTAACGGGAATCGTGGGTCCGAACGGCTGCGGCAAATCCAACCTCGTCGAAGCCTTGAAGTGGGTCATGGGCGAGACCTCCGCCAAGCAGATGCGCGGCGGCGATATGGATGAGGTGATCTTCGGCGGCACGCGCGACAGGCCCGCGCGCAACATCGCGGAAGTCTCCCTCCAGCTCGACAACAGCCAGCGTCGCGCCACGTCCCAGTTCAACGAAACCGACGAACTCGAAGTCAGCCGCCGCATCGAGCGCGAGAAAGGTTCCAACTACCGCGTCAACGGCCGCGACGTGCGCGCCAAGGATGTGCAGCTCCTGTTCGCCGATATCGCCACCGGCGCCCGCTCCACCGCCATCGTCAGCCAAGGCCGCATCAGCCAGATCATTCAGGGCAAGCCGTCCCAGCGCCGCCACCTCCTGGAAGAAGCCGCCGGCATCACGGGTCTTCACACCCGCCGCCATGAAGCCGAACTGCGCCTGAAGGCCGCCGAAACCAACCTCGCGCGCCTCAACGACGTCATCACCGCCCTCGAAGCCCAGCTCGAAGGGCTCAAGAAGCAGGCCCGCCAGGCCGCGCGTTACCGCACCATCTCCGACAGCATCCGCACCGCGGAAGCCCTCGTCCTTACCATCAAGCGCGAAGAAGCGATCACCCATCTCGCCAAGGCCCGCGAAGGCCTCGCCGAGACCGAATCCCAGGTCAATGAGCTGACCGGCATCGCCGCCCACGCCGCCACGGTGCAGGCCGAAGCCGCCAGCGCGATGCCGGCCCTGCGCCGCACCGAAGCCGAAGCCGCCGCGCGCCTGCAGCACCTCGTCATCACGCGCGACAAGTTGGACGAAGAACTCGCCCGCATCGCCCGCGCCCGCGAAGCGGCTGAGATGCGCATCGCCCACATCAAAGAGGATTTGAACCGCGAAGCCGCGCGCCTCGCCGACGCCGACGCCGCGCTGACGCGCATCTCCGACGAGCAGCAGGAAATCAACGAAGCCATCGCCGCGCAGGAAGAAGAGCGCGAAACGACGCGGGTCGCCCTCGTCAACGCCGCGAAGGCCGTGGAAGTCGTGGAAGAGGAGCTCACCCTCCTCCAGAAGCGCCTCTCCGAAGCCGATGTCGCGCGCGCCGCCGCCCGCCAGCAGCTCAACGAAGGCGAGATGCGCCGCCAGCGCGCCGAACGCCGCCTCGCCGACGTCATGCAGCTGCTCGAAACCGCGCAAGCCCAAGCCTTGCCGCCCGAGCAGATTGAAGCCGAAGAAGCGCGCTACAACGAAGCCGAACAACAATTGGCCGAAGCCCGCGCCGCGTGGGAAGATGCCGAACGTCAGCGCTCTGAAACCCAGGCCGCTTACGAAGCCGCCCGCAACGCGCTGCATGCCCGCAGCGCCGAGCACAGCAAACTCACCGCCGAAGCCTCGGCCCTCGAAGACCTGCTCGCCGAGCCGCAGACCGCCGGCGATTGGAGCCCGATCATCGACAGCGTCGCCGTCGAGTCCGGTTATGAAGCCGCCCTCGGCGCCGCACTCGGTGACGATCTCTCCGCCGCCGGCGACGACATCTCGCCAAAGCGCTGGATGGAACTGCCCGCGTTCGCAGAAAACCACCCGCTGCCGTCCGGCGTGCGCACCCTCGCCGATGTCGTGAAGGCCGGTGGCCGCCTCGCGCGACGCCTGTCGCAAGTCGGCATTGTCGATGACGCCGACACCGGCGCGGTGATGCAGGGCGATCTCAAGCCCGGCCAGCGTCTCGTCACCGCCGCGGGCGATCTGTTCCGCTGGGACGGTTTCGTCGCCGCCGCCGGCGCGCCCTCGGCCGCCGCCACCCGCCTCAAGCAGCGCAACCGCCTGAACGAGCTTCAGGCCGCGATGGAAGGTTCCAGCGCCGCCCTCGCCGAAGCCGAAGCCGCCGCCGAGAACGCGAAAGAGGCCATCGGCACGGCGCAGAGCCTTGAGCAAAGCACCCGCCAGGCGGTGCGCGGCGGCGAAGATGCGCGCAACCGCGCGCGCGACTCTCTGGGCGAGCTGCGCCAGAAGGCCGCCGCCGTGCAGAACCGCATCAATGCGCTCGACGAGAACCGCGCGCAGCTCACCGCCGAGCAGGAAGAAGCCGCCGCCCACGTGGCGAACGCGCAAGACCGCCTCGCCGAACTCGGCGACGGCGCCGAACTGCGCGCCGAAGCCGAAGGCAAGGCATCAGGTTTGGGTCAGCTGCGTCAGGACTTGATGGAAGTCCGCGCCCAGTACGACAGCCTCCATCGTCAGGCCGAGGAACGCGCCCGCCGCCTGCAAGTCCTCGCGTCCGACGCCGACTCTTGGACCCAGCGCAAGAACCAGGCCATCGAGCAGGATCAGGCTTTGCGCGAGCGTCTGGTGTCCGAAGAAGAAGAACTCGCCGTCCTCGCCGCGCGCCCGGAAGAGATCGCCGAACAACGCAACGCCCTCATGGACCAGTTGCAGGTCGCCGAAGGGCAGCGCCGCGAAGCCGCCGACGCCCTGCAAGTCGGCGAAAGCGGTCTCGCCACCGCCGACCGCACCTTGAAGGACGCCGAACACGCGCTCTCCGCCGCGCGTGAAGAACGCGTGCGCCGCGAAGGCGCTGTCCTTCAGGGCGAGCAGACCCTCGAAGTCGTGGATGCGACCATCCGCGAGAAGATCCAGTGCGAACCGGAAGAAGTGCGCAACCACACCAAGCTCGACGAAGGCGAAGAAGCGCCGACTCTTGAGCAGGGCGAGAAGCGCCTCCAGCGCCTCGTCTCCGAACGCGACAACCTCGGCGCCATCAACCTGCGCGCCGAACAGGAAAGCGAAGAGCTGACCGCGCAGATCCAGGGCCTCGTCACCGAACGCGACGACCTCGTTCAGGCTATCGCCCGCCTGCGTGAAGGCATCGCGACGTTGAACAAAGAAGGCCGCGACCGTCTCACCAAGGCGTTCAAGGAAGTCGATGGCCACTTCCGCAATCTATTCACGAAACTCTTCGGCGGCGGCCGCGCGCATCTCGAACTTACCGAAGCCGAAGATCCGCTCGAAGCCGGCCTCGAGATCATGGCCAGCCCGCCGGGCAAACGTCTCGGCAACTTGGGCCTGATGTCGGGGGGCGAACAGACCCTCACTGCCATCGCCCTCCTCTTCGCGGTCTTCATGACCAATCCGGCGCCGATCTGCGTGCTGGACGAAGCGGACGCGCCGCTCGACGACGCCAACGTCGACCGCTTCTGCACCCTGCTCTCGGAGATCATCAAGATCACCGAAACCCGCGTGCTGGTCGTCACCCACCACCGTATGACCATGGCCCGCATGGACCGACTGTTCGGCGTCACCATGGCCGAGCGCGGCGTTTCAAGGCTGGTGTCGGTCGACCTGAAAGCGGCGGCGGACATGGTGGATACGCCGGTGGCGGCTTAGGTTAATTGGAATGTAATTGGACGAAACGCCACTGCTGGTCGGAGGAATTAAGTGATCCAGTCAATTATTACGACTGAACGCCTTTCTTCTGATCCGCAGGGCCGCCAATTCATCGACTTCATCACAAAACGTGCGGCGGATGCAGGCATCGAAGATGGCTTGCTATACTACGACTTTCCCACTTACGCCGACTACGAGGGCAATACAGTCGCGCCGGACTTTTTGTTCCTTACAAGGAACAAAGGCATATTCGCGATTGCCTTTGCTCAAGATGGGACTCTCTTTAGAAAAATAGAAAGCACAGCCCAAGACCTCGACGAACGCATCTCCCAGTTTTCCAGTTCTCTTATCGGCCGACTTCTGAAGAGTAAAGTGCTGCGCAAGGATCGCAGCCACCTAAAGATGGAGGTCGTACCACTAATTTTGTGGCCCGGGCACAACCTGGAAATTTTGGGCGACATCGAATCTCAGCTCATCACCTCATACGATGCGCTGCTTAAGACGCTCGCCGACAAACATAGGACTCCGCTCGCTGAGGAAGAGTTCGCTGAAGCGCGGTCCATTATTGAGGGCGCAAAGGCAATAATGCGTCCCCAGCGGCGCATTATCGAAGATCCAGCACGTGAGACGAAAGCGGTAGCCCTCGCGGGCCTTGAAAATGAGATAGCTAATTTTGACGCAAGGCAGCGACAGGTCGCCCTCTCGACCGTGCAAGGTCCGCAACGTATCAGGGGACTCGCAGGCTCCGGAAAGACGATCATTCTTGCGATGAAGGCGGCCCACCTTCATCTCAGCCATCCTGAGGCGCAGATTTTGGTCACTTTCTATACGAAGAGTTTGCAGGCGACGCTTCGCAAACTGATCACACGGTTTTATCGACACTACAAAGAAGAAGATCCGGACTGGGCCAAAGTGCAAGTCGCCCACGGATGGGGAGGGGCCGGTCGCGCTGGGGTTTACTCAGACGCATGCAAGAGACTCGGGATCGTTCCGCTCTCGTTGTCTGATGCCAAAACCAAATCTTTCGATCCATTCGACTTCGTGTGTCGCGACCTCCTATCGCGCACAGATGTAAAAGCTCACTATGACTTCATCCTTATTGACGAGGGTCAAGATTTCCCAACTGGCTTCTACGAGCTTTGCTTCTCGCTCGCGAAGCACGAGCGCGACAAGAAGAACATTATTTGGGCATATGACGAACTTCAGAACATCTTGAACGTAAAGATGCGCACACCTCAGGAGCTCTTCGGAATCGATAAGGACGGACAGCCCAAAATTGATCTCGAAAGAGCCGCAGCGCTGCTTCCGAAGGGCGTCACTAACGATATGGTCCTGAGCAAATGTTACAGAAATCAGCGCGAAGTGCTGGTCATGTCTCACGCGCTGGGTTTCGGCATCTACGGCTCACTCGTGCAAATGCTTCAAAATGAAGAGCATTGGCGCGACGTTGGCTACGAGGTTATTTCTGGGCAGATGCAAGTCGGGCAAGCAGTCCGCGTTCTTCGACCGAGCGAGAATAGCCCCTTAGATATCGGGAATGCTGGCGGCCCCCTTATAGAATGCCGGCATTTTGCTGACGCGAGCGCGGAGGTTGCGTGGGTCAGCGAACAGATAGCTACATTTCACAAGCAAGGGCTGATGCCCCACGATTTTTTGGTCATCTCGCTCGATGACCGAAATGCTCGCACCTATTTCAAGGCTCTGTCCGAAGCGCTTTCTGCTCGCGGCATCAATACCAACAACATCATCGCCGATCCTTATCGCGAACCAGACTTCACCATCGAAAACCGCGTAACACTTTCCACCGTCTATAGAGCCAAAGGCAATGAAGCTGCTTGCGTTTTTGCAATTGGTGTAGATGGCATCAATGGGAAGAGCCGGAGCAGCAGGAACAAGTTGTTTACGGCCTTCACTCGTTCGAAAGCGTGGCTGAGGGTATCGGGAGTCGGCGATCGTGCAAAAGCATTTTGCGACGAGATCGCGATGGCCAAGCAACATTTCCCACACTTGGATTTCGTGATGCCCAACCCCCGGCAGATCGAAACTATTCAGCGCGACATGAGCGAACGGGCTGCTAAAGCGAAGCGGCTTCGTGAAGACTATGTTAAGCGGCTGAGGCAGTTAGGAATGGCGGAAGACGAAGCCGAAGAATATCTCGGGGTCGACGAAAAAGAATGACGCCGAATCAGTTCGCCGCCAGTATCCGCTTCGCTTGGCAGATCGTCAGACGCGCGCATCTTGGCCGGAGCTTCAGCACTCCGGTGTCGCTCGCCGTTGACAATGAATTTCGCGATTTAGCTTTGGATGAGACTTCGTCATTTGAAGACATTTACTTATGCGGACTGCGCAAAAGTCACTACAACTTCATCCTAACTGACTCCTCGTACTTTCAATTTTCTCTAGGGGAGAGCGATTTGCGCTATGCCTATCTCCCCAATCCATATCTTGCCGAGCAAGATGAAGCTACGCGAATCACCTTAGACGCCGATCTTCAAAGTGGTGATCTGACGTTCGAAGAATATGCCGAGCTTGTCGCGGAGACACCCGTCTCTTTAGGTGCGCCCCCAATTCGCTACGAATTCGCGCCTCTTCAGTATCGAGAGATTAAGCATCCCTGCGCACACCTTCACATCGGCCATCACAGTTCCAATCGATGGCCAGTTGCGCGCAAGCTCCACCCTCTCGCGTTTACGATGCTAATCCTTCAAAAATACTACGGAGCTGCATGGTCGACCTTCGACAACGACACTTGTGACTTTTTAAACGCCTTAACCGATGAATTCGCGCTTGAGCGCGCGCGCTGCCCAACCCTACCCCTCGGCCAGTTCAGCAGTCGGGAAGGTCGACTTTTTCACTTTCTTTAGGGATTTCGATGCTGACGCGCACGAACCTCCTAAGACACCTTATTGCAGCGACAGCCATTTTTCTGCCGTCGCTCGTGCCCTCACCCGTAAGGGCCGCCGCGCAAACCGCCACTCTTAACGGCGCGGAAATCTCCTACGAAGTCTGCGGCGATGAACGCGCCCAGGGCCTCGTCCTCCTTCACGACGGCCTCGCCAATTCCGCGCTGTGGGACGGCGTGTGGCCGCTGTTCTGCAAGCAATATCGCGTCGTGCGTTACGACCGGCGCGGCTACGGCAAGTCGCCGCCCGCGAAAGACGCGCACGCGCCCACCGACGATCTTTATGCCGTGATGAAGCACGCCGGGCTCGATCACGCCCATATCATCGGGGCGTCCGCGGGCGCGGGGCTCGCGGTCGACTTCGTGTTCGATCAACCGGAAGCCATCGACAAGCTCGTGCTCGTCTCGCCCTCCATCAGCGGCTACCAGCCGACGCCGGCCCTCGTCGCGCGGCTGCGCCGCATTGAGGACGCCGTGGTGCGGGGGAACATGGACGCGATTGTCGAAACCATCACCACCGATCCCTATGTCATCTGGCCCGGCAACGGCGCGGCGCGTGAGAAGCTCGCCGCCATCTTGCGGGCGAACCCTGGCGATCTGGGCGCGCATCCGCGCCAGCGCCGCCCGTTCAACATGGCGTTGCGCTTGCCCGAGATTTACGCGCCGGCATTGGTGTTGGTTGGCGCCAGCGACGATCCCTACAACCTTGCCGTCGCCGCCTCGGTGCAGCAGCGCATGCGCAATGCCAAAATTCAGGTGCTGCCGGGCCAGGCCTATCTGCCGTATCTTGAGTACCCCGACGGTTTCGTGAAGATCGTCGCCGCTTTTTTGCAATAAGAGACCTCACGTCATGACTCGTTCTGTCTTTTCGATGCCCGTTCTTTCCATGCCCATACTTTCGATGGTAATGGCGCTGATGTCCGCGCCGGCGCGGGCCGACAATGCGCAAACCACCAGCGTCAACGGTGGCTTCATGTCCTTCTCGACGTGCAGCGACGAAAAGCCCCGCACCGTCGTGCTGCTGCATGACGGCCTCGCCAACGCATCGGTGTGGGACGGCGTCTGGCCGGCGCTGTGCAAACAATACCGCGTCGTACGCTATGACCGGCGCGGGTACGGCGGCTCGCCGCGCGCCTTCTCCGAATATGCGCCGGTCGACGATCTCGGCGCGCTCATCAAGCTTGTCGGCGCTACGCGCGTGAGTTTGATCGGCGCGTCGGCCGGTGGTGGCATCGCCGCCGAGTTCGCGCTGCAAGCGCCGGACGTGGTCGACAAACTGATCCTCGTGGGTCCGGCGATCCCCGGCTATCCGCTTTCGCCGGCGTTCGTGGGACGCTTGAAGCCTTTCCTCGACGCGCAGCAGAAGGGCGACCGCACGGGCGCCATCGCCGCCATCACCGCCAATCCGCACATGGTCTCGGCGAACAACCAGCCCGCGCGCGACCGTCTCGCCGCCATTATGAGCCGGGACAAGATCGGCACCGGCGCGGCCTTTCAGCGCCCCGCGCCCGACATCATGAAGCGCGTCGGCGAACTGCGCATGCCGACCCTGCTCATCGTCGGCGCGGGCGACGATCCGCAGAACATCGGCCAGGCCGAAGCCCTGAAGGTCATGATCCCGGATGTGCGCCTGGAAACCGTCCCGAACGCCGCGCACCTTCCTTATCTGGAGCAGCCCGACGCCTTCATGCGCTTGGTCGGCGACTTTCTGAAATAATGCCGAGCTGAAATAGCGCCGAGCCGAAATAACGACGGGGCCTCTACGCGGAACCACGTACGCGTTTGCGCGTGGTCTGCCATCGAGCGTTGACAATATCGGGTGGGACGCCGCGCGCCTGGAATGCCTGCATTGGGCGGCGCAGCTGCACGACCTCGGCAAGATTTCCATCCCCACCGATATCCTCAACAAACCCGGCAAGCTGTCCAAAACCGAATTCGCGCTCATCAAGGAGCATCCGGATGCGGGCTACCGCGTGCTCGCCAACGTCGATCTCCCGCCCGTAGTCGCCGCGGCGGCCTATCAGCACCATGAGCGCATGGATGGCAGCGGTTATCCGAGGGGCCTGAAAGGCGATGAAATCATCCTGGAAGCCCGGATCATCGCCGTCGCCGATGTGCTCGAGTCCATGACGTTGCACCGGCCATACCGCGCGGCGCGCGGCACCGGCGAGGCGTTCGACGAGCTGACGCGCAACGCCGGCACAAAATACGACGCCGATATCGTCCAGATCGCGCAGGAACTGCTCGCCGACGGCAAACTCGCGATGCTGTCGAATGGCGGTACCGCGATTTCGTGAGGGATGGGCGTCGCCGCCGGCGCGGACAACAGGCTGATGGTGAACGGTGAGACGCGCCTATCTTAATGCGGGAATACCACCCCCCGTTGTTACCCGCAGGAAAGGGGCGTAGCGTCCGGCCATCGTCAGCAGGGCTATCCCGGCGCTGGCGGCTGAGAGTTCTCTGTGCTCCCGCCACGCCGTGAAGCATGAGGGTCCTATGGCCCGCGAAAGGCACGCACCTTTTCCCCAATTGAAAGCCCATAATTTGCGGAGCCGCGCCGCCCAGATGCGCGTCATCGCCGGCGCCATCGAGAATCCGGCGGCGCGGGCGGTCCTTCTCCGCAAGGCGGACCTATGGTCGCGGATGGCCGACGCCGCCGAGCGTGAAACCGCCGCCGGTGCCAGGCCTGATGAGGGGGCTGATGAGCGGGCCGGCCGGGCCCCGGACCACCCGCAAGCGGCCTGAGGCGGCCCTCCGCCCACCAGGGACGGACACTTTCGTACGCCGCCGAACCGGCGCTTTGAATAATCCACCCTTTTCCGGGCCCGTAAGCCAAGCGATTTCAAGGGGTTAGGTATACCACCTATGTCCTTGACACCCCCCACCCCACCCCATATGTTCCGCGCGCTTATCGCGCTGCGAGAGCCGTTTTTATCAACGTTTCCGGGGCTTTCCGGGACCTGACAAAACCGGCGGCGGTTTGGCGGTGGCGGGGGCGTTCAGGATGTACGGCGGGCTTTGTTTTGCGCCCGCCTTTTCAATAGGACCCTTCAGCCATGTCAGACCGCGACGACAAGCCGAGCCCGTCTTCTCCTAGCTTGGAGAGCGTAGAGGCCCGTCTTGCCGTGGTGCGCGAGGAGCGTGCGGTGAAGGCGGCCAAGGAAGCGACTCAGGCGAACCAGAGACAAGGTCTCGGCCTCGGGATGCGCGTTGGCATCGAACTGCTCGCTTCTGTGCTGGCCGGCGTCGGGATCGGACTTCTTCTCGACAACTGGCTCGATACGACGCCGATCTTCACGCTGGCGTTCGTGTCCATCGGCTTCGCGGCCGGAGTGATGAATACGCTGCGCGTCAGCCGGGGCCTGGATGAGAAGATCGGCCTGGGCCGCGCGGTGAGAGAGAAAGAAGCGGCGGACGCCGCATCGGGCAACAAGGCCGAGACGCCAAAAGCGCCGCCGAATGCCTGGGATGATGACGACGAATAAGCCGGCATAGCCGGACGAATAATTGCTGGGTCTATAAGGCAAAGACGGACACGATGGCTGAAGAACACGTCGACATGGCGGGACAACAAGCCGGCGCTGAACACGCCGAAGCGGCCCACGAACAACACGGCCCGATGGAGCAGTTCACCATTAAGCCGCTCGTTCCAATCCACGTCGGCCGGCTCGATCTCAGCTACACCAATTCCGCCCTGTTCATGACTTTCGCCATCGCCCTGTCGGCGCTCCTCTTCTGGGGTGCGACGCGGGCCCGCACCATGGTCCCGGGCCGTCTGCAATCCACCGCCGAGCTCCTGTACTCCTTCGTGCAGGACATGGTGATCTCGAACACCGGCAAGGAAGGGATGAAGTACTTCCCCTTCATCTTCACGCTGTTCCTGTTCATCCTGTTCGGCAACATCCTTGGTCTGATGCCTTACGCGTTCACCTTCACCTCGCACATCGCGGTGACGGCGGCCCTCGCGTTCTTCATCTTCTTCGCCGTCACGATCATCGGCTTCGCCCGTCACGGCCTGCACTTCTTCTCCCTCTTCCTGCCCCCGGGCACGCCGCTGTGGATGGCCTTCATCCTCGTGCCGCTGGAAGTGTTCTCCTACCTCATCCGTCCGTTCAGCATGAGCTTGCGTCTGTTCGCGAACATGCTGGCCGGCCACGTGCTCCTCAAGGTGCTCGCTGGCTTCGTGATCGCGCTCGGGCTCGCGTTCGGCTGGGTGCCCTTCCTCGCCGTGTTCGGCGTCACCCTGCTCGAAATTCTGGTCGCCCTCATTCAGGCCTATGTGTTCGCGCTCCTCGCGTGCATCTACCTGAACGATGCGATCAACCTGCACTAACCAATCTCGTTACCAATCACTCTCAACACCAACTCACTAACCTCGAAAGGCGAACTAACCATGGAAACAGAAGCAGCGAAGATGATCGGCGCGGGCCTGGCGGCTATCGGCGTGCTCGGCGGCGGTATCGGCGTGGGTCAGGTGTGGGCGCAGTACATGAACGCGGTTGCGCGCAACCCGTCGATGGCCGACACGCTCCGCACCCCGGCGTTCCTGGGCTTCGCGCTCTCGGAAGCGACCTCGCTGTTCGCGCTCGTGATCGCGCTCATCATCCTGTTCGGTTAATTGTTCGATTAATCGGGCAGGACTGAGACAACTAACGTAGAAGGCTAAGGCGCCATGCCGCAGTTCGATCCCTCCACCTTTAGCTCCCAGATCTTCTGGTTGGTGGTGACCTTCGTGCTCCTTTATTGGGTCGTCGCGAAGATCGCCGTGCCTCGCATCGGCGAGGTTCTCGACCAGCGTGCCCGTGTCATCCAGGAAGACCTGGACCGGGCGCTGGCGCTGAAGGGCGAGACCGATCAGGCGGTGCAGGCCTACGAGAAGGCCATGGCTGCCGCCCGCGATCAGGCGGGCGAGCACATGCGCGCCGTCACCAACGAAGCCAAAGCCACCGCCGAAGCGCGGACGGCCGAACTCTCCGCAGCCGTGGGGAAGCAGGTCTCCGAAGCCGAAGCCCGTATCGTGAAGGCCAAGGAAGACGCGCTCGCGTCCTTGCGCGGCATCGCGGCGGAAACGGCCAAGGACGTGGTGGCCAAGCTGGCCGGCCTTTCTCCGTCTCAAGCGGACTTGGACGCCGCCGTGACCGCGGCGCTGAAGGAGAGCAAGTAACATGTTCTCCAATCCCGAGTTCTGGGTTGCGCTGGCCTTCGTGCTGGTGGTTCTGCTGACCTTCAAGAAGGTCGCTAGCGCCGTCACGTCCGGTCTCGATGCCCGGGCGGCCAAGATCCGCACGCAGATCGAAGAAGCCCGCAAGCTGCGCGAAGACGCCCAGGCGCTGCTCGCCGACTACCAGCGCAAGCAGCGCGACGCCATGGCCGAAGCCGAGAAGATCATCTCCTCCGCGAAAGCCGAAGCGGCGCGTCTCAAGGTGCAGGCCGAGAAAGACCTCGAGCACGCCCTCGCCCGCCGCAAGGAGCAGGCCCTGGAGCGTATCGCCCAGAGCGAAGCCCAAGCGCTGGTGCAGGTGCGTAACACGGCCGTCGACGTGGCTCTGGCCGCGGCGCAATCCGTCATTACCAAAACGCTCGACGGTTCCAAGCGCGACGCCCTCACCGAAAAAGCCATCAGCGACCTCGCGGGCAAGCTGCATTGATGCAAAGCATCACCGCGCCGAAGCTCGATAGAGCGTAGGTGGGTAGACCTTCAAAGTACGAAACCGAAAAAGCCCGCTGGCAACAGCGGGCTTTTTTGTTGTCCCCTTTTTGGTCGTCCTTGCCGCGCGCGAAGGCGCGCATATTTGAGAAGTGGGTGATGACAGCTGTGAATATAACTCCCCGCGTCGTCCTTGCCGCGCAGCGGCGAGGACCCAGGGGTTTCTGTTTTCTGACCAAACACCCCTGGATCCTCGCGGCCCATCGGCCGCAAGGATGACAGCGAGTTGTTAGGACGCCTTTTTGTTTTCTCGTCATCCTGGGCGCACGCCCAGGATCCAGGGTGTTGAAATACTGTGTATGCCACAACACCTGCGCTCGCGGCACGACAATGACGTCGCACCCTGGACCCTCTGGACAAGCCCCAGGGGTGACGCATTGAGTTTGATGCGCCGCTTGCGCCCCTACTCCGCCGCCTGTTTCGCCCCATCGGTCACGGGCGGCGTCCAGCGCAGCACCGGCCGCCGCGCCGCCTTCGTCTCGTCCAATCTACGGCGCGGGGAAAGCTGCGGCGCGGCCTGGAATTCCGCCGCGCGGCCTTCCTTGGCCTTCTTCGCCAGAGACAGCAGCGAGGTCACGAACTGATCCAGCGCCGCTTTGCTTTCGGTCTCCGTGGGCTCGATCAGCAGCGCGCCGTGCACCACCAGCGGGAAGTACATGGTGGGCGGATGGAAACCCTCGTCGATCAGCGCCTTGGCGATATCGAGGGTGGTCACGCCCGTGCCCTTCAGGAAGCGGTCGTCGAACACGCACTCATGCATGCACGGCCCCGCGAACGCCGGCGTGAGTTCGCTCGAAAGCCGCGCCATCACGTAATTCGCGTTCAGCACCGCATCGCCCGACGCCTGCTTGAGGCCGTCGGCGCCCATGCTCATCATGTAGCTCAACGCGCGCACGAACACGCCGAACTGGCCGTGGTAACCTTTCATGCGGCCAAGTGCCTGTTTCGCCGCGCCGAAGCCCGCGTGTTCTTCCACCGCATAACCTTCAGCAGCCTTCACCACCATCGGCACTGGCGCGAACGGCGCGAGTTTTGCAGAAAGCACCGTCGGACCCGCGCCCGGCCCCCCGCCGCCGTGCGGCGTCGAGAAGGTCTTGTGCAGGTTGATATGCATGGCGTCGACGCCGAGATCGGCAATCTTCAAACGGCCCACGATGGCGTTGAAGTTCGCGCCGTCCATATAGAAGTACGCGCCCGCCGCATGCACGGCTTCGGCGATCTCGATGCACTCGCGCTCGAACAAGCCGCAGGTGTTCGGATTGGTGATCATCACCGCCGCGACCGTGTCGCCGTGCTCGGCAAGCTTTTCCTTCAACACCGCGATATCGACGCGGCCTTCTTCATTGGCCGGGATCGCTTCAACCGAATACCCACACAAGGCCGCCGTCGCCGGATTGGTGCCGTGCGCCGATTCCGGAACGATGATGACTTTGCGCTGCGCCTGGCCGTTCGCATCGTGCGCGGCGTGGATACACATCAGGCCGCAGAATTCGCCGTGCGCACCGGCGGCCGGCGACATCGCCACCGCCGCCATGCCGGTCAATTCCGTCAACCAGCGCGCCGTGGTGTCGATCAGTTCCATCGCGCCCTGCACCGTGGACACCGGTTGGAACGGATGGATCTCCGCGAAGCCCGGCAGGCGCGCCATCTTCTCGTTGAGGCGGGGGTTGTGCTTCATGGTGCACGAGCCCAAGGGATAGAAGCCGCTGTCGATCGAGTAGTTCTTCTGCGACAGGCGCGTGTAGTGACGCACCACTTCCGGCTCGGACAGCCCAGGAAGCCCAATCGCGCCCGACCGTTTCACATCGCCCAGGCGCTGCTTCGAGGTCGGCAGCGCCGGCAGGTCGACCGCCGTCATGCCCGGCGTATCTTGTTCGAAGATCAGCGCTTGTTCGAACTGAAGGCCCTTATGGCCGCTCGCGGTTGTCGGCAGGGTCATGACAGCACCTCCGTCAGCGCCTTCACAAGTTTGACCTGATCCTCCGCGCTGTTCGTCTCGGTCGCGCAGACGATCATGATGTTCGCGAGCTCCGGATAGGTCGGATAGAAGCGCGAGGCCGGAACGCCGCCGAGCACGCCCTTCTTCGCCAGCGATTCCACGACGCCGGCGGCGGGCTTTGGCAGGGCCAGCGCGAACTCATTGAAGAACGCCGACGGAAGCAGCTTCACGCCCTTCACGCCTTCCAGCTTGTCGGCGAGATCGCACGCCGTGGCGTGATTGAGCTCGGCCAGACTCTTGAAACCCGCCTCGCCCAGCAGCGTCATATGCACCGAGAAGGCCAGAGCGATGAGGCCCGAGTTGGTGCAGATGTTCGAGGTCGCCTTCTCGCGGCGGATATGCTGCTCGCGCGTGGACAGGGTCAGCACCCAGCCGCGGCGGCCGTCTTCATCCGTGGTTTCACCACAGAGGCGGCCCGGCATCTGGCGCAGGAATTTCTCGCGTGTCGCGAACAGGCCGACGCCCGGCCCGCCGAAGCTCATCGGACCGGCCAAGGATTGGCCTTCGCCGACAACGATATCCGCGCCCATGGCGCCCGGCGATTTCACGAGGCCGAGCGAGACCGGCTCCGTCACGCACCCCACCAGCAGCACGCCCGCTTTATGGCAGGCTTCGGCGAGCACGGTGTAATCGGACAAATGGCCGAAGAAACCCGGCGTCTGCACAACGACGCAGGCGAGCTCCGGCGTGATGCGGCCGATCAGGTCCTCGACGCCATACGGGTCGGGCGCAAGGCATTCGACATCCACGTCGAGGAACTTCATCTGTGTCTTGGTGACGTCGCGATAATGCGGATGCACGCGGCCCGAGACCAAGGCCTGGTTGCGCTTCGTCACACGCGCCGCCATCGCGACCGCCTCTGCGCACGCCGTCGCGCCGTCGTACATGGAGGCGTTAGCCACTTCCATGCCGGTGATGAGTGCGACCTGGGTTTGGAATTCGAAGATCGCCTGCAAGGTGCCCTGGCTGATCTCGGGCTGATACGGCGTGTAAGCCGTCAGGAACTCGCCGCGCTGGATGATGTAGTCGAGTGAGGCTGGGGTGTGATGGCGATAGTTGCCGCAGCCGAGGAAGGCGGGGCTCGCGGCGCAATTCATGTTCTTCGCCGCCATGGTCCCGAGCGCGCGTTCCACCTCGATCTCGCTCATGGTGTTCGGCAGATCGAACCGCGCGCTTGCCAAGGCCTTCTTCGGCAGATCCTTGAACAACGCATCCACCGACCCAGCGCCGATCTCGGCCAGCATGTCCCGGCGATTGGTCTCGGAAAGAGGTAGATAACGCATCGGTTCGTTCCTCCTTACCCCCACCCTCCCGCCGCTTCGCGCCGGGGCCCTCCCTCTCCCGCTTGCGGGAGAGGGAGGGGGTGAGGGGCTTGTTGTTAGGTTAAGCGCTCAGCTCCGCCACATACTTCTCATACGCCGCCTGATCCATGAGCCCATCGAGCTCACCGGGGTTCGACAGCTCGATCTTGAAGAACCAGCCCGCGCCTTGCGGGTCTTCGTTCACGGTCTGCGGGGCGTCGGGCAGCGCGGCGTTGCCTTCTTTCACTGTGCCGCTGACGGGCGTGTAGACCTCGCTCGCGGCCTTCACGGATTCAACCACCGCGGCTTCGCCGCCGGCCTTCAGCGCCTTGCCGGACGCCGGCACTTCGACAAACACGATGTCCCCAAGCTGCGCCTGCGCATACTGAGTGATCCCGACCGTGCCGACATTGCCGTCGACCTTGATCCACTCATGGTCCTTCGTGAAACGAACGCTCATAGCTCTCTCCCCTAACCCTTAGCTTTGAAATAACGGTGCGGCGCGAACGGCAGCGGCGCGACTTCGGCGGGCAAGGCTTGGCCCCGCACGATGAGATTCACCTTGGTGCCGTTCGCGGCGAATTTGGAATCGACATAGCCCATGGCCACGGGCGCGTTCACCGAGGGGCCGAAGCCGCCCGAAGTGATCTCGCCGATCCTGTTGCCGGCCATGTCTTGGATTTCGGTATGCGCGCGCGCGGGCGCTTTGCCCAGCGGCTGGATGCCGACGCGTGTTTTCGAAGCGCCTTCACTGAGCTGCTTCAGGATTTTCTCCGCGCCCGGGAAACCGCCCTCGGCGCGGCGGCGCTTGCCGATCACCCACGACAGCCCCGCCTCGACCGGCGTCGTCGTGGTGTCGATATCGCTGCCGTACAGGCAAAGCCCCGCTTCGAGGCGCAGCGAATCCCGCGCGCCGAGACCGATGGCGGCCACGCCCGGCTCGGCCAGCAAACGGCGCGCCACCTGCTCGGATTTGTCCGCGGGCACGGAAATCTCGTAGCCGTCCTCGCCGGTATAACCCGAGCGGAACAGGCGCACCGGCACGCCTTCAAAAGTCTCGGCGCGGCTGGTCATGAAGCCCATCGACGCGGCCGACGGGATGAACTTCGCCAGCACCTTGGCCGCCGCCGGGCCTTGCAGCGCCAGCAGCGCCGCGTCCTCGTGACGCACCAGCATCGCCTTGCCCGCGAGCTTGGCGGCGATATGGGCGAAGTCCTGATCCTTGCAGGCGGCGTTGACGACGAGATAAAGCGTGCGCTCCTTGCCCACCTCGGCGGGGCGGGTCACCATAAGATCGTCCAGGATGCCGCCGTCTTCATTCAGGAGCACCGTGTAGCGGATGTGGCCCGGCTTCAGACCTTTGAGGTCGCCCGGCACCAGGGCTTCCAGCGCCGCGTCCACATACTCGCCGGAGAGTTCGCCCTGGCCCATGTGCGAGACGTCGAACAGGCCCGCGTGCTCGCGCGTGTGCACATGTTCCTTGAGCACGCCCAGCGGATATTGCACCGGCATGCTGTAGCCGGCGAACGGCACCATCTTCGCGCCCAGCGACAGATGCAGCGCGTCGAGCGGCGTATGTTTCAAAGGTCCCGGGTTTGAACTTGCAGGATCAGCCACGCGGTTCTCCAAAAAGAGGTTCAACGCCGGGGCGCCAACACAAAATCCGAAAAGGATTCAGAGTCCGGCTGTCGCGGCGCCCCCCTCTGTCGGAAAACCTGAAAGATTCACCGGATCTCGCGCACTTCCACATGGGGAAGAAAACGCACCGGCTTACATCTTCGGTGAGAACCCCGGGACGACGTCCCGCGTTCTGCTTTCCAGAGTACCAATCCCCCGCGGTCCTTTTGCCTGAGAGTTTCCGAGGGCGGTTGCTCCTTCGGCGCCGGCGGACGTTCCATGCCGGTCTCTTCCACGGGGGGATAAGGTGATGAGAGTGTGGGCTGATTCGGAAGGCAGGGTCAACGCTAGGGACACTGAATCTTGTGGATATCTCCCGCGTGTATAACCAAATGAGCTTTCGCCTGTGGATAACTTCATGAGGCCTCTCGCCGCGTTCACGCTGCTCGCCCTCACGGCCTGCGGCGACGCCGCCCAACCGCCCGCGGCGCCGGTCCTAGGCCCGGACGGCCTTGCACCCTATCGCATCGGCATGCCCCTCGCCGAACTTGAGGCGACACCACCGGCGAACGCCGATCCCGCCGGCTGCTTCTATGTCGAAATACCCGCGGCTCCGGCGCTCACCTTCATGATTCAAGACGGCGTCCTGCAGCGCATCGAAGCGCGCGACCCATCCGTGGCGCTGGAACACGGCCTCCGCCTCGGCGATCCAGCTGAAAAAGTCCACGCGGCCTACGGCGGCAAGGTCGACGTCCAGCCGCACAAGTACGATTACGAAAAAGGCGCCCAGTACCTCACCGTCTTCACCCCCGACAAAGAGCGCGCCATCCGCTACGTGACCGCCGCCGGGAAGATCGCGGCCGCCTACGCCGGCACCGCCGAGGCCGTGCAGTTGGTGGAAGGCTGCGGTTAGAACGCGGACGAGAGCCACGCGAAGCCCGGCGACGTGTTTGTTTTCCCGTTTCTGGTCATCCTGGGCGAAGCCCAGGATCCAGGGGAACAAGCACCGGTATCCGCGACCCTAGACCCCTGGGCTCCGCCCAGGGTGACGCATGGCGTTTTCGCGGCCCCCTCGCATTCTCCTGCGAGTCGCATGCACACTTCCGATTTTTTGAATCATTAAATTCGCCGCGCCCTCAAATATCGCTCGACGAAAAATACGCGCCCGGCGCAGCATTCACGCTGGCTTGTCTCGCGCATGCGGGCTTGCCGCGCCATAGCTGCGCAGCAGCGAAGGCGGCTCTTTGACATCGTGAATTATGACTCCCCGCGCCGTTCGCATAGCTCGCGCACGCGCCATGCATAAACGCCGTGCCCGTCGCAAAGTGTCGCATAAGTGTCGCCCACTCCAAAATGCGCTTATCGCTTTGCCGGGATTGCTGAATTCGGAAAGTGTCGCCTGTCGCCAGGTGTCGCACGAACGCTAGCTAAAACGCATAGCGGATGCAGACAGCCATGCCGCTCCAGCATGACTGTACGAAAACCGGTGTTGGATTACTTCAGGCGGGTGCGGTTGAACGCGAGCTGCGCATCGGTGAGCTGGAAGCCCACATAGATGTCGTAGCCGGCGGACGGACGCGCCTTGGTCACGGGCAAGGTCAGCGTGACATGTTCGGTCCAGCGTTCGACCTTCGAAGCGCCGCCCGGGCTCGGACGTTTGACTTCGAAAATCTGCTTGCCCGACGCATCCGGGAACAGCTGCGGGATGGCGACGAAGTAGTAGAGCGGGACGTCGCCCTTCGCGGCGGCCGGGCCGGTCGCCATGGCCATCTCGATTTCCATCTCGACCTCGGCGGTGCCCTCGACGTTGTTCTTGTCGAGATCCTGAGTGCAGGTGCCTTTGTAGTTCACGATTTCCGCCTGGTAGGCGATATCGCTGACTTCACGGCCGGGCCCGTCGCGGAATTGGGTGAGGTTCGCGGTCACGCTGTCGACGCGCACATTCGGGCAGGGCGGCGTGGTGCGGTCCGGCGTGCAGGCGGCAAGCATCGCGCCCACAAGAACGGTGCCGGCGCCGGCCAGAAGGACGCGGGAAACGGAAAACATGTGCATAAGTGCAGCCAGTCCGGGAATGCGTGAACCCTTAAAAAGTGGGGCGAAATTTGCACGCCGGGGCCAGCGGCGCAAGCTCCAGAAGATGCATAACGAACCGAAAAAAGTGCGCTTTTTCATCGGTTTTGTGATTCTATGGCCCCAACTTGAACGTATTTCCGCCCCCCCGCCCGTCGATGGGGGCCATCTGAACAAAATATGGCTGTTTATACCGAAGTTTCCGAAGACGACCTCGCCGCGCTCGAAGCCGCTTATGACATCGGCGAGATCGTCGGCTGCAAGGGCATCGCCGAAGGGGTCGAGAACTCCAATTTCCTGCTCGAGACCACCCGCGGGCCGTACATCCTCACGCTGTACGAGAAGCGCGTGGACCCGAACGATCTCCCGTTCTTTCTCGGCTTCATGGAGCATCTCGCGGCCGTGGGCTGCGTGGCCTGCCCGGTGCCGATCAAGGGCCGCGACGGCCAGGCGCTGCGCACCATCGCCGGACGCCCGGGCGCGGTCATCACCTTTCTGCGCGGCATCTGGCCCCGGCGCATCACCGCCGAGCATTGCGCCGAACTCGGCGCCGCCATGGCCAAGCTGCACAACGCCGGGCTGTCGTTCGAGGGCGGCCGGCCGAACAACCTCTCGGTCGAAGGCTGGCGCGGCCTCGTCGGAAAGATCAGCGAAGAGACGGCGGCGAAGCTCGATCCGAGCCTGCCGGGCCTCATGCGCGGCGAACTCGAGACCTTGAGCGCGGCGTGGCCGAAGCTGCGCGCCTCGCCCGACCTTCCCTCGGGCGTCATCCACGCCGACCTGTTTCCGGACAATGTCTTCTTCCTCGACGGCAAGTGTTCGGGGTTGATCGACTTCTATTTCGCCTGCACCGACTTCCTCGCGTACGACGTCGCCATCTGCCTCAACGCCTGGTGCTTCGAACCGAACGGCGAGTTCAATAGCACCAAGGCCAAGCGCATGTTCGCGTCCTATGAAGCGGTGCGCCCGCTATCGGCCCTCGAGAAGAAGTTCATGCCGCTGTTCGCGCGCGGCTCGGCCTTACGCTTCATGCTCACCCGCCTTTATGACTGGGTGAACACGCCGCCCGGCGCGCTGGTGAAACCAAAAGACCCCCGCGAATATCTGCGCAAGCTGAACTTTCACCGGCAGGTGAAAAGTATCGGCGAGTATGGATTGACCTGATGACGCCGAAGAAGGCGGCGGCGCCGGCTGCCAATACAGTCGAGCTGTTCACGGACGGCGCGTGCCTCGGCAATCCAGGGCCCGGGGGATGGGCGGCGCTGCTGCGCTTCAAGGACACCGAGAAGGAGTTATCGGGCGGCGAGGCCCAGACCACCAACAACCGCATGGAAATGATGGCCGTGATCCAAGGGCTGTCGAAGCTCACGCGCGGTTGCGCCGTCATCGTCTATACCGATAGCCAGTACGTCCTGAAGGGCATCACCGAGTGGATTCACGGCTGGAAGAAGAAAGGCTGGAAGACCGCCGATAAAAAGCCCGTGAAGAACGCCGACCTCTGGCAGGCGCTGGATGCGGCAAGATTGGGGCACGATGTGACATGGAAGTGGGTCAAGGGTCACGCCGGTCACATCGAAAACGAGCGTGTCGACGTGCTCGCGCGCGCGGAAGCCGAGAAATTCCGCGCCTAAGCGCCGCCCTTTTACCCGTCGCTCACAAATCTCCTGAACAAAACTCGCACCAATTAAGGTAAAATATTGACATTCCTTGAGGATGCGAACCGAGGCCCCATCTCTGCGTTAGGACTCTCAGATGCATGAGTTAGAGGACGCCATGGGTAGAGCAATGTTACAGACCTCAGGTTATTTGACCGGCCAACTCCTCGTCGCGATGCCGACGATGGCCGATCCCCGCTTCCACCGCACCGTGATCTACGTCTGCGCGCACTCGTCCGAAGGCGCGATGGGCCTGATCGTCAACAAGCCGCTGAACGATCTGCGCTTCACCGATATCCTTGGCCAGCTGAAGATCACGGCGCGTTCAAACAATTGCTCGCAGATCCACGTACACCGCGGCGGCCCCGTCGAAGTGCAGCGCGGCTTTGTCCTGCATTCCACGGACTATCAGAAGAACGGCACCGTGATGGTGAACGACGACATCGCGCTGTCGGCCACGACTGAGATTCTGAAGGACATCGCCGAAGGTTATGGTCCGCACCAGAACCTCATGGCCCTCGGCTACTCCGGCTGGGGTCCGAACCAACTCGACGAGGAGATCAAGCGTAACGCCTGGTTATGCGTGCCTTCCGATTCTGGTCTGCTGTTCTCCGACGGCTATGACCATAAGTGGGATTTGGCGCTCGCGCGCCTCGGCATCGCGGCGCACCGCCTGTCCAGCGAAGTCGGACACGCCTGACCCTAAGAGCTCGCTCGCTTGTGTGATGGGATGTGCGGGGCGGCCACGGAACGGGCCGCCCTGCAAACCTTTTAGTTCAGCCGCGCTCTAATCGCGTCGAGGCTTTCCAACGTCTTCAATTCACCTAAGGCCGCCATCGTCGGGGCGCTGGCGAAAATCCGTTCTGCGGTACGGGTGATACCGGGCGCATCCACCGCTTCCACCTTCGCGATGATCTCATCGGTCGAAAGCGGACGGCCGTAGATCATGATCTGGCGCGCGCGCTGCCCGCAGCGGCTCGAGGGGCTTTCGAGGGACATGAGCAGTCCCGATTTGATCTGCGCGCGGGCGCGCTTCACTTCGTCGGCGGTCACGCCGTCGTGGATCTTCTTGATCTCGTCGCACAGCACCGGGATCAGCTTGGGCACATCGCCCTTTCCCGTTCCCATGTAGATCGAGAAGATGCCGCAATCCGAGAACGACTGCGTGTTCGAGTAAACCGTATAGGCGAGGCCGCGCTTCTCGCGGATCTCCTGGAACAGCCGCGAAGACATGCCTTCGCCGAGAAGGGTCGAGAGCGCGCCGAGGTTGTAGAAATCCGCGTCGTCGTAGGCGAGGCCGCCGAATCCGAGCACAAGGTGGACCTGTTCGAGTTTGCGCTTCTCGCGGTAGTCGCCGCCACTGTAAAGGCTCGGCGCTTCGCTCACCGCCGAATGCTTGGGCAGCGAACCGAAGGCCTTTTCGATCAGGGCCACGAAAATCTCGTGATCGACGTTGCCGGCGGCCGAGACCACCATGCTGTCGGCGGCATAGTTGCCGGCCATGTACGCCTTCAGGCGGTCCGAGGTGATCGAGCGCACGATCGGTTCCTTGCCCAGCACGGGCCAGCCCATCGGCTGGTTCGGGAACGCGGTTGCCTGGTGATGATCGAAGATGATGTCGTCGGGCGTGTCGTCCGCCTGATAGATCTCCTGCACCACCACATGCTGCTCGCGCGCGAGTTCCTCGGCGTCCATGGTGGAGTTCAAGAGGATGTCCGACAGGATATCCACCGCGAGCGGGAGGTTTTCCTTCAGCACCTTCGCGAAATAGGCGGTGTGGTCGCGGCTGGTGTAGGCGTTGAGCTGGCCGCCCACATTGTCCATCTCTTCGGCGATGGCCTGAGCCGAGCGGCGCGCGGTGCCCTTGAAGGCCATGTGTTCGAGAAGGTGGGAGATGCCGTTCACATCGGCGGTCTCATGGCGCGTGCCGGCGGCCACCCACACGCCCACCGCCACGGTCTCGACGGAAGACATGTAGTCGGTCACGACGCGCAGACCGTTAGAGAGAGTGGTGACCTGAACGGACATTTGCACCTGAGGACTCAATGAGAGATCCGGTCGCGGATCAACCGGCGCAATTGATCTAGGTCATTTGGAAGCGTTGTAAAGTGCTCGCGGCGGTGGAACAGGTCGGCGAGCGCGGGCGGCATGGAAGGCCTTGTTCCGGTTGCCTTTTCAACCGCGTCCGGGAACTTGGCCGGATGGGCGGTGGCGAGGGCGATGCGGGGAATGGCCGAATCGAGTCCGGTATTGCGGGCCGCATACAGACCAACCGCCGAGTGTGGATCGAGCACATAACCGCTCGCCTTGTAGACCTCGCCGATGAACTTGAGCGTGCCGGCATCGTCCAGGCGTTGCCCGGAGAACTGCGAAAGCATGGCGGCGTGGGCTTTGGCGTCCACGGTGTAGCTGCCGCTCTGCTTGAACTGATCCATGTGGCGCGAGACGGCGGCGCCGTCGCGGCCCACGGCTTCGAACAACAGGCGTTCGAAGTTGGACGAGATCTGGATATCCATGGACGGGCTCAAGGTCGGCACGACACCGGCCGCCGTCATGGACCCCGTCTCGAAATAGCGCGTGAGGATGTCGTTGGCGTTCGAGCCCACGACGAAACGCGCGACCGGCAGTCCCATCTTGCTCGCCACGAAGCCGGCGAACACGTTGCCGAAGTTTCCGGTGGGGACCGCGAAGGCGACCTTGCGATGCGGCGCGCCCACATGCACGGCGGCCCATACGTAGTAGACAACCTGGGCCATGATGCGGGCCCAGTTGATCGAGTTCACGGCTGAGAGCTGCACATCGTCGCGGAACTTGGTATCGGCGAACAGCGCCTTCACCATGTTCTGGCAATCGTCAAAGGTGCCTTCGACCGCGATATTATGGACGTTTTTCGCATCCACTGTGGTCATCTGGCGGCGCTGCACTTCCGACGTACGGCCCGCCGGATGCAGGATGAAAGTGTTGATGGCGTCGCGGTTCTTGGTGGCTTCGATCGCGGCCGAGCCCGTGTCGCCGGACGTGGCGCCGACGATGGTGATGCGCGCGCCGCGCGCCTTCAGCACCTGGTCGAACATCAGGCCGACGCATTGCAGGGCGAAGTCCTTGAACGCAAGGGTCGGGCCATGGAACAGTTCGAGCAGCCACTCGTTGGCCGCGGTCTGGATCATCGGCGCAACAGCGGTGTGGGCGAAGGAGCTGTAAGCCCGGCGTGTCAGTTCCGGAAGCGTGTGTTCCAGCACCGAGCCTTTGACGAACGGCGCCATGACGCGCGCGGCCAGCGCCGGATAATCGAGGCCGGCGAAGGATTTGAGATCGTCGGCGGAAAACTGCGGCCAGGTCTCGGGCACATAAAGCCCGCCGTCGGCGGCGAGGCCCGCCAGAAGGACATCGTCAAAACCGAGGGTGGGCGCGCGCCCGCGGGTGCTCACATAACGCAAAAGGCAAAGCTCCATTCGAGAACGCGCGGATACTACGCGGGGGGCCGGAGCCCGGCAACCCGCGCAAAAGCCGCTAATTCCAGGGCTTTATGCCTATTTCGGCAGGGCCGCGAGGTCGGCCAGGAGGCTCGCTGTGATCTTATCGACCGCGCGGGTGAAGGCCGGAATGGTCGAGGCCACGGTGGCCCCGGCGGGCTCTTCGGCCCGGTAGGTCTTCATCAGGAGCTGCTGGTTGCCCGCGATCCGGCGCAGCGTGATCTCGATCTCGACCACCACGCTTCCGCCGGCGCCGCCGAGCACATGTTCGAGTGTGAGAAGATCGCCTTGAAGTTCGAAGTTGCGGTCGAGGCGCATCTCCGGCGTAGCCACGGTCTCAAACGCCTGGGCCGAACGCAGCGCATCAAGCAGCGCCCGCTGCATCATGACGCCGGTCGGTTCCTGCCACGCATGATAGTGATAGGCGATCACCTGATCGGGCGCGCTCCGGTACAGGATCGCCCGGCCGCCGACCACGCCTTGGGTGCGCACCTGGGCCACATCGACGATGCCCTTGATCGGGCCGCCGGCCAGTTGTTGCACCGGCGCCGGGGCGCCAAGACGGTAGAACGTCTCCGGCGGCGGCGGGTCACCTGCGCAGGCCGCAAGGGCGCCGGCCACCAGCCCCGCGATCACAAAACGCCGCTTCATTTCGGCGCTCCTTGAGGGGGATCGGGCGCATCCTTACCCGAGAGCAGAACGCCCGGATTGGCGCGGATCGAGCGGCTGAACTCGCTCATGTTGCGCGCTGTCGCGTCGATGTTCTGCGAGATGTCGTCCACATAGCGCGAGAAGGTGTCGAGCGTGTAGCGCAGGTTCCGCATCGCCTCGTTCACGTTGCCCTGGTTGTTCTCGACCAGCGCGTTGACGTTGGTGATCGACTTGTTGAGGAGCGCGCTGGTTTCCTTGAGATCGCCCGAAACCTGCGTGAGGTTGGTGAGGATCGCGTCAAACTGTTCGCGGTTCTCCGGCTTCAGCAAATCTTTCTCGACGATGCCCGAGGTCCGCTCGAGTGTCGCGCTCAGTTTCTCAAGGTTGCTCATCAGCGCCGGCAGATGATCCATCGTGGTGGCGCCGAATTCGTTCACGTATTTGTTCAGGCTGCCGATCAGCGGCTTGATCGAATTGGTGGAGAGATCGCTGAACTCGGAGCTGATGTCGGCCAGCGTGGCGAAAATGTTGGTGCCTTCGACGCCTTCGAGCTCGGAGCCCGGCTTCAGGATTTCGGCGCTTTTGCCGCCCTGGATGTCGATGGCGATGGCGGACAGAAGGCCCGAGACCTGAGCGCGCGCAACGCTGTCTTTGGGGATCTTCCAGCCTTCCTGGACGGCCATGACGACCTTGAAGCGCACGTTGGCGCCTTCGCCGAGAGGTTCCACCTCGTCGACCTGGCCGATCTGATAGCCCTCATAGAAAACCAGCGTGCCGAGCTTCACGCCGCCGACGTTGTCGTAGACCGTGAAGTATTCGTCGGTGTCCCCGGTGCTGCCGGCCAGTACGGAGATGATGACCACGAACGCCGCCAGCATCGCTGCAACGAACGCGCCCACCACAACGTAATTGATCCGGCTATCTTGCATCTCGTCCCCCCGCCCCCGGCGGTCTCTTTAGTCGTTCGCCGCGGTCAGGCGCTTCAGATATTCCTCTGGATCCAGCGTCTCGGTTTCGGTCCGCCGGTTCAACAAGTTCTGAATACGTTCATTCTTGCTGGATCGTATCTCATCCACCGTACCTGTCATCAGAATATCGCCCTTATCCAACACACAAATGCGGTCGGCGATACGGAAAGCACTCTCCAGCTCGTGGGTCACGACCACCACGGACATGCCCATGGCGTCCCGGAGGTTCAAGATCAGCTCATCGATGGCCGCCGCCACGATGGGATCGAGACCGGCGGACGGCTCGTCGCAAAACAATATCTTGGGGTCCATGACCACGGCACGCGCGAAGGCGGCGCGTTTGATCATGCCGCCGGACAGTTCGGATGGATTGAGCTGTTCGAAACCGGCGAGGTTGACCACCTGCATCTTGAGCCGGGCCATGATGCGCATCGTATTGACATCGAGCTGCGTATGCTCGCGCAGCGGCAGCATGATGTTCTCAAGGACGTTCAGCGAACCGAACAGCGCTCCGCCCTGGAAGGCAACGCCGATCTTCCGCCGCAGCAGGGTCTTCTCGACTTCCGAGATCCGGGTCAGGTCCTCGCCCAAGATATGGATCGAACCCGAAGTCGGCCGCAGGAGGCCCAGAAGCGCGTTGAGCAGCGTGGACTTGCCCGAACCGGAGCCGCCCATGATCACCATGATCTCGCCTTCGCGGACGCTGAAGTCGATGTTCTTGAGGATCTTGCGCGTGCCGTAGTGGGTGACGAGCTTCTTCACCTCGATGACATTTGGCGCGCCCGATAGGTCCGGACGCGGGCGGTCGTCGCGCTTTTCAGCCGCGTTGCTCATGAGCGCGTGGTGATGAAAGCGAAGATCATGTCGGTGACGATGATCGCGCTGATGGACAGAACCACGGAGCGGGTGGTCATACGGCCGACACCTTCCGCGCCGCCCTTGACGTTGGCGCCGTTGATGACGCCGACAAGGGTAATGAGAATGGAGAACAAGGTCGCCTTGGAAAGGCCGTGCATCAGGTCATTGAGCTCCACCACATCGATGATGCGTTGCGTATAGGCGGCGAAGCTCATGCCCATGTCGACCGACACATACCAGCCGGCGCCGATCAGCATCATGAGATTGGCCCAGAGCGTCAGGAGCGGCACCATGACCACCATGGCGATAAGGGCGGGCGCCACCAGGAAGCGCACCGGATTGATGCCCATGACTTCGAGCGCATCGACTTCTTGGCTGATGCGCATGGTGCCGATGCGGGCCGCCAGCGATGAGCCGGTGCGGCCGGCCACCATGATGCCGGTCAGCAGCGGGCCGAATTCGCGCACGATGGAGATGCCGAGGCCGATGGTCACCTGTTCCTCGGCGCCGAAAACCCGCAGCGTATAAATCCCCTGGATGGCGAACATGACGCCCATGGTCACGGACAGCATGGTGACGATGGGAAGCGCGCGAATGCCCACTTCCATACAACGCTCGAAGGTCGCGGCGATGCGCACCGGCTGTTCGCGGCGGCTCCCAAGGACGATCCAGTAGAAGCTTTGCCAGAGAAGGACGGCGCCGAGGCCAACCTCAGCAATGCCGCCAACGGCGGAGCGGCCCATGCGATCGAGGGTCTCTGCAATCCTCGTCGGTATTGCGCGATCCCCCGCCTCGGACATCGATTACCCCTGCGCGAGCGCCGCTTCGACGGACGGATGAATGGTGAAGACCTTGTCGAGCCGAGCGAGCGAAAGCACCCGCATCGCCGCCGACGAAACGTTCGCGAGCGAGAAGGTCGAACCTTTCTTGCGCGAAACCTGGAAAGCCTCGACGAGCGAGGCCACGCCCGATGAATCGATATAGTTCACCGCCGAGAGATCGACGACGATGCGTTTGTACTGCTCGAGGCTCTCGAGGAGCTTCTGGCGGACTTGCGGTGACGTCTGCAAATCAACGTCACCGGTCAACGCCACCACGGCGGCGCCATTCACATTTTGGACTTCGTAGGACATTTAATGCGTTTCCCCGGCGCTACTGTACCTTGGGTGGGAGGCGTTTGGTCAATTTAAATAAGTTGCCGACTCCGGGCGGCGGCGGAACGAATTTAGCTTCGTCACACACCGATTTTATCAGGTGAACCCCCAAGCCGCCGGGACGGACCTCGGTGATGTCGCGGGGGCGGATGGTCTCGGGATCCACCGCCTCGGCGAAGTCCATGATGTCCACTTCGAGGACGCCGCCGCGGCGGCGGAAGTCGATGACGATATCGCCGGCGTCGGGACTGTTCTTATAGGCGTGCCGCACGATGTTCTGGCACGCCTCGTCCACCGCCATCTTGAGGTCGAAGGTCCACGCCTCCGGGGCATCGATGAATTTCGCCGCCTGCTCAGCGGCGCCGCGGATCAACTTCAAGCGATCGGCGCGGCCCGGAACGCGGATTCGCAAGATCTGCTCGTCCGCCGGGATTTCGAGAGACGCGGCGGGCGGCTTGGCGCCCAGAGGGGCAATGGCGAAATCCTCGACCACGAGCAGGGTAAGGTCGTCGCGGAGCGATTGGCCCGGGAGTTTCACCGCTCCGGAGATGCTTTTCAGCCGTAAATCCGGGGACTGGTCGGCGTGATCGCGGATAAGGGCGCGTACGCCGTCGATGCCGAGCATTCCGCCGCCGAAGGTCGTGGCCTCCGTCAGCCCGTCGGTGAACACATAGAGCGTTCCACCGGCCAGGAAAATCTCGCGCACCGGAAATCCGTCGGCCCCCGCGATATCCGGTGCGATTCCGAGCGGCGGCGCATCGGCTTGAATCGCGGTGAAGCGCTCGGTGCGCGTGTCGAAAAGCAGCGGCGGCTCATGGCCGGCATTCGCCAGACGCAGCATGCCGATGGCAGGATCGAACAGGCCGCCCACCATCGTGACGAACATGCCGTGCGAGTTGGTCTCGCACAGTTCGTTGTTGATCGCCGACAGGAGTTGGCCGGGGTTTTCAGCGCTCTTGGCCAAGCACCGGAACAGGCTCGATGTCTTGGCCATGAGCAGAGCCGCGTTCATGCCCTTGCCCGAAACGTCGGCCACGTTGAACCATATCCGCCCGTCGGGCAGCGTCAGGATATCAAAGAAATCGCCGGACACCGCGCGCGCGGGAATGTTGATGCCATGGATCGGGAAATCGCGCGTCGAAGCCTGCGGCAGAAGGTCGCGCTGGATCTCGGCGGCGAGTTCGAGTTCGTGCCGGTCGCGCTCCTGCTGGACGATCTTGTGGGTGAGGCGGAAATTGTTGATCGCGAGCGCCGCGGCGCGGGCCAGCGTTTCAAGGAGGATCATATCCTCGTCGTTGAACAAGCCGTCGCCGTCGGTGCGGTTGATGATCTCGATGGCGCCGAGGCATTCCTTGCCGATAGCCAGCGGCGCAACGAGCAGAGAGCGCGTGGTGAAGCCCGTCTTGGCGTCCACGGCGGCGCCGAAGTCACCGTCCTGGGACACATCGCGCACCAGAAGACCTTTGCGCGAAATTACGCTGCGCCCGACCACGCCGGTGGTCGCGGGTATCGAAAGCCCGGTGATGTCCACCGGTCCGTAGCAGGCTACGCAAACCAGACTGTCGCCCGAATCGCTGAGCAAGAAGAGCGAGGCCGCCTCGGCGCTCATGTACTTGGTGATGCGCTCAAGCGCCGTGTGGGCCACGGCCTTGTAGTCGTTGGCCGCACCGAACTCACGGGTCATGTCGGCGATCAGCAAAAGATGATCGCGCTCCTCCCCTGACGGTTTGGTGTCCGCATCGGGGGTCTTGCCGCTGGGTACTTGCGCCTGTGCCTGCATGCGGGCGCCACTATGCCCTGTCTTTAAAAGCCCGGCAAACTCAACGCCTGACGGTGGCAAGAAGGTCCATATATTGCTGAACGACGGCGTCCTCGGAGAACTCCTTGCGGATCCGCTCGAAGCCCCCCGCTCTCAATTTCCCCGCAAGCGCGCTATCGGCGAGCAGCTGATTGACCGCGCCCGCGAGGGCCGCGGCGTCTTCGACCGGCACTTTCAAGCCGTCGTCGCCCTCATGCACCAGGAAGCCCGGCCCTTCACTCGCGGCCGCCACCAGCGGCACACCGTGCGCCCACGCGTTGACCACCACGTTCCCGAACGGCTCGAAGCGGGACGGGACCAGGCAAACGTCGGCCGCTTTCAAGAGCGCCGAGCGGTCGTCACGCCAGCCGAGGAAGCGAACCCGATCCGCGACGCCTTCGCGGTCGGCGAGATCGCGCAGATCGTCCTCAAGCGCGCCTTCGCCGGCGATCCACAATACCGCTTCCGGAATGGATGCGAGGGCGCGGATTGCAACGTCGATGCCCTTGACCTTGTGCAAGCGCGCTAGGATCAGGAGAACCTTGGCGTCTTTAGGCGTGCTGAGCGCCGCCCGGTCGACCGGCGGTCCCTCTTCCACCGGCGTGAAGTTGGGGATGTAGTGCGCGCGCTCCGCCGGCCAGCCTTCGCGGACCACATAATCGCGGATGTCGGGCGTATTGCAGACAAGATGATGACAACGCCGATAGTACTTGAGGCTGTAGTAGCCGCCGAGGCGCCCAACATTCACCCAAGGGCCTTCGGGCAGAATGGCGCAGGCGCGGTTCATCCAACCCAGAATGACATCCGGGTTCTCGAGCCTGGCGAGTTGGGCCAAACGGGTGCGCGTGAAAATGTCGAAGAATCCGCCGAACATATACTGGCTGACCCGGCATCCCGCGGCCGAAAGACGGGCGGCGCGCAATGGGAAAGGCCTGATCGCGCAGGCCTGGTCGAGGCCGGCTTTCGCCAAGCCAACGACGAGATCCTCATAGAATCGTTCCGCGCCGCCGTGGAGGCCGCCGGCGAGGACTTGCAACAGGCGCACGTTACCAACTCCCGCAGCACCTTCAGAGACGTTATAAGTCGCCCATAATGTCCGAACAGTCGACCCCATTAAAACACCCCATCCGTTACCGCCTCGAAGCAGCGGCCGCGCGCACCATGCTGGCGGTGCTGGGGTTGTTCTCGGTGGATACCGTCTCGAATTTCGGGGCTTGGTTGGGCCGCAACGTAGGGCCGCTGACCCGCGCGGACAAAATCGCCGCGCGAAACTTGGAACGCGCTCTTCCCGAGCACAATGCCGCGGCGCGGGAAAAAATTCTCAAGGGCGCCTGGGAGAATTTCGGGCGCACGATGATGGAGTACGCGGTCATTCCAAAATTGGAAGGCCGTGTTGCCGTCGAAGGGCATGAAGCGCTCGCGGCCCTCGCGCGCGAAGGCAAGCCCGCCCTTTTGATGACGGGCCATCTCGGAAACTGGGAACTGATCTTCGACGCGCTGCGTATCCACACCAAGCCGATCACGGCGGTGTACCGCAAGGCGAACAATCCCCTTGTCGACGAGATGATCGCCGAGGTGCGCCTGCGCGGCGTGGCGGGCCTTGCCCCAAAGGGACCCGCCGGCGCGCGCATCGTGCTGAGCGAACTCAAGCAGGGCGGCCACGTCGTGATGTTGGTCGATCAGAAGCTCAGTTCGGGCATCGATGTGCCCTTCTTCGGGCGACCCGCCGCCACCGCACCGGCTATCGCGAGTTTCGCGCTGCGTCTCGATTGCCCGGTGTTTCCGATCCGCGTGATCCGGCTTGGGGGCGCGAGGTTCAAGGTCAGCATCGAAAAGCCGTGGCGCTTCGCATCCACGGACGATCATGACGCGGACGTGCTGAACGCGCTGAAACAGATCAATGGAAAGCTGGAAGACTGGATCCGCGAACGCCCGGACCAATGGCTTTGGATGCACCGCCGCTGGCGCGGCGAATAGCTACTCTGCCGGAGCAACCGTCAGGGCAATTCCGTCCAACGCTTCCGTGAATTTGATTTGGCAGGACAGGCGCGAATTCTTGCCCTTGTAGAACGTGGTCTGTTCAACCAGTTCAGATTCGTCGTCGGTGCGCTTGGGCAGCTTGTCCAACCACGCATCGTCGATAAAGACATGACAGGTGGCGCAGGAGCAGGACCCACCGCACGCCGCTTCGACGTCGAGGTCGTTGTCGCGCAGGTTTTCCATGAGGGTATGACCGACCTTACCCTCGAGCGCGATCGCCTTCCCGGCGCGGGTTGTTACATTGATCTTTGCCATGACGGCTACCTAATCGACGCCTGTCCTGAGCGCAAGGTCTTTACCGGCGGCGCGCCGCACCATGGCCTTTTGCTCGGGGGGCATGGCCTGCGGTAAGGCATCGGGCGCAACGAACGCCAATTCGAAAATCTCGTGGCTGAGGCGCGGGGGTTGCGTGCGGTCCACGGTTCCCTTCACCGCGAATTCAAGATGCCGGGGATGAATATGGTAGATGCCGATGATCCGTTCGGCGCGGCCATCCAGGCCGACTTCTTCCTTGAGCTCGCGGACCACGCCATCCTCCGGCGCTTCTCCGGCATTGAGAAACCCCGCCGGCAGGCCCCAGGGGTACTGATGCCGAAAGACGTGGCGCTGCACGAGCACGGTTCCATCGGCTGCAAAGAAAACGCCGGCCACGCCCATGCTGAAGGTGGTGTTGACGTTACGCAGCAGGATTCGCGTCGCCCAGACCGGCGTGCAGCGATAGAAGAGCGAGAAGAGTTTCTTCAAGGCCCGTCCCACGTACGGGTGCTCTCCTTGGCGATGCGTGGGTAAAGCGCGAGCATGCGCTCGAACCAGGGCAGGATCGGATCGTCCTTCGCCAACACTTGCTCAGGTGACGCGGCCCGCGCCCATAGAAGAATGCCGGCGGCGACATAATCCGGATACATCGGCGCCGATCCGGCCAGGAATTTTTGATCTTTCAGCAACGCGCGCACCGGCTCCAGCGCGGTGCGGAAACCCGCTAACCGCTCTGCGATCGGCGCGGACGTGAACTCCTCGATCGACATGCCAATGCGCTGACTGCGGCTTTCCTGATAGTAGGCGCGGTCTTGCGGCTGCACCTTCTTGTAGACCTCGTTCATGACAACGCGCATGGCCGGACGCATTACGTTGGCCCCGAAAGTCGCAAGCACAAAGCGGGCGAAGCTCTTTCCCTGCGCGTCCCCAAACAACGAAGAACGATCCGCGTAGGCGGCCTCGAGATGTTCGGCGATGGCCCAACTGTCGGCGATGAGCTTGCCGCCGTCATCAAGCACCGGGACCATTTTCTGACCACCGTCGGCAATCGCGGGAATCCCCGTGAAACTGGTGGCCGCTGCGGCGTAGTCGAGTCCCTTATGACCTAAAGCGAAACGCACCATCCAGCAGTAAGGAGAGGACAAGATTCCCCGATCGAGAGCCAGTTCATGAAGGAGAATCGTCATTCGGTTACCCCGCTGAAGTTCGTGAGCGTTGACGCTTAAATTATATATCTTGCAAAGGCTTAGGTGAACTTTCTGAAGACACCTGTTAAACGCGATATTCAATTTAATATCGAATTTATCGAACATACCAGGTGCTTAAATTCGTTTGATTGCATTGTTAAGCCATGGACAATATTGCACTGCAAACATTGTGGCTTGAGGCGAGACGGAGCCGGGAAGAGTGCGGCACGTTCAACTCGTGTGGGGTGTGATTTTAGCGGCAACGGCGGCGACTGTTTCGGCGGCGCAAGCCGTCGATGTGCGGAACCGGGACCGTTCGGCGCGTGAGATCACCATCAATCACAGCGACGGTCGAAGCGAAACGCTCAAGGTAGGCGCGGGCCAAAGCATCGCGAATATCTGTACGGATTGTGTGGTGCTTGCGGGCACGACGTCTGTCGAAGCCAAAGGAGATGCGACCGTAAAGATCGAACGCGGCGAAGTTTCGATCGACGGAAAGCGATAGGAGGAAGGCGAGATAACAAGGTTCAGAACGAGCAAAAAAGAAATTCGATAAACGCCCTGCCCCAAGCGGGGCGTTTCTATTTGTGCTCCGATATTTTTATGTTCGCGCGCCTTCGCGCGCTGGGCCCGAGCAGGCCTCTCTATTTTGAGCGATTGCGCCCCAAAACCGCTGCCGCTGTGAGGAGCGCGAAAGTCGCGACGATCAAGATCGTCGCCAACGCGTTGATCTTGGGGCTTACGCCGAGACGCACGCTGGAAAAGACCACCATCGGCAGCGTCGTGGATTGCGGGCCCGAGACAAAGCTCGCGATTACCAAATCATCGAGCGAAAGCACGAAAGCAAGAAGCCAACCGGCCACGAGCGCCGGGGCGATGAGCGGCAGAGTCACGTGCAAAAACACGACCGTGGGCCGCGCGCCGAGATCCGCCGCCGCTTCCTCAAAGTCGCGCGCCATCCCGGAGACGCGCGCCTGCACGATCACGGCCACATAGGCCATTGTCAGGCTGGCATGAGCAATGATGAGCGTGCCGACGCCCCTTCCCGGTAGCCACGGCATCGCGCTTTGTGCGGCCACGAAGAGCAACAGCAGCGCCAAGCCGGTGATCACTTCCGGCATGACCAGGGGCATCGCGAGGCTTCCGGCGAAGAGCGAGCGGCCGCGAAACGGGCCAAACCGCGCCAGCGCATAGCCTGCCGCCGTTCCGAGCACGGTCGCGAGGCTGGCGGACACGACGGCTACGGTAAAGCTGATACCCGCCGCACGCAGGATTTGGCGATCCGCAAACAATTCGCCGTACCACTGCGTCGAAAAGCCGGTCCATACGCTCACAAGGCGCGAGGCGTTGAAGGAGTACCCCATCACCACAAGGAGCGGCAGATAGAGAAAGACGAGCCCCACGCCGAGAGCGATGCGCGCGATCATGCTCGCGCTTCCTTTTTCTCCACCGCCTGGAACCACATAATCGGAAGCACGAGGACCGCCAGCAGGACCACGGCAACAGCCGCGCTCATCGGCCAGTTGCGGTTGGTGAAGAATTCCGTCCACAGGACCTTGCCGATCATGAGGGTGTCCGGGCCGCCAAGAAGTTCCGGGATCACGAACTCGCCGACAGCGGGGATGAAAACGAGGAGCGATCCGGCGACGATCCCGGGCAACGACAGCGGCAGCGTGATTTTCGAGAACGCGCTCCACGGCTTTGCGCCGAGATCGGCCGCCGCTTCGAGCAAAATGGGGTCGAGCTTTTCAAGCCGCGCGTAGAGCGGCAGCACCATGAAAGGAAGATACGCGTAAACGATGCCGAGATAGACCGCGCCGCCGGTATTGAGGAGCCGCAGGGGCTCGGCGATGACGCCGAGATTTTCGAGAGCCAGGTTGATCAGTCCGGTAGGGCGCAGAAGGCCAATCCACGCATAGATGCGAATAAGGAACGAAGTCCAGAACGGCAGCACAACGAGCAGCAGGAGGATCTGCCGCCAATGCCGCGGCGCGCGCGCGATCGCGTAAGCCATGGGATAACCCAGGAGCAGCGTGAGCACTGTTGAAATAAGCGCAATCCGCACGGAGCCGAGGTAAGCCCTGAAGTAGAGACTATCCCGCAAGAGCGCGGCGTAGTTCCCAACCGTTGACGGCGGGCCATAGGGCGGCACGCTGAGTTGCGCGGTCGCGAAGCTGATCTTGAGAACGATGGCGAACGGCAGCAGAAGGGCGAGGCCGATCCACAGCCATACCGCAAAAAGTGATGTCTTGGCCGATCCGGTCACGTCGGCAGCGTCCGCGCCGCATCGGCGGGCCAGCTCAGGAAAACCGTGTCGCCTTTCTGCGCTTCAACCTCATCGCCCACATTCGGGCGCAAGACGCGCACAACGATGTCCTGCGTGCGTACGAGGTAGGTTGTGCCCGTGCCGCGGTAGATGATGTCTGTCACGACACCTTCCAGACCGCCGGGCGCGCGCGCGAGCGTGATCCGCTCTGGGCGTACGGCGAGCCCCGATGGCCACAGGTTGATGTCGCCAAAGAATCGCGCGACCGCTTGCTGCGCGGGCCGCTCATACAATCCGCGCGGCGTATCGATCTGCAGGATACGCCCCCGGTCCATGACCGCAATGCGGTCCGCCATCGTCATGGCTTCGTCCTGATCGTGAGTGACGACCACAAAGCTGATGCCAAGGCGGCGGCGCAGCGTGAGAAGTTCCAGTTGCGTACGTTCACGCAAGTGTTTGTCGAGCGCGGCCATCGGCTCGTCGAGCAGGAGCGCTTTGGGGCGCTTGGCGATGCAACGCGCGAGCGCTACGCGCTGGCGCTGCCCTCCGGAGAGTTGATGCGGCTTTCGCGCCGCGAAGGCTTCCATCTCAACGGCGGCGAGCGCCTCTTTTGCTCTCGCCTCGATCTCCGCGGGCGCAAGGCGATCCTGCTTCAAACCGAACGCCACGTTGTCCACGACGGTCATGTGGGGAAACAGCGCATATGATTGAAACATCATATTGACGGGACGTCCGTAAGGCGGCGTCCCGGTCATATCGACACCCTCGATCGCGACCGTGCCGGCATCCGGCGTCTCAAGGCCCGCCATCAATCTCAGCAGCGTGGTCTTGCCGCATCCCGAAGGACCCAGCAGCGCCAAACATTCGTTGGCGCCGACCTCAAGGGATATATGGTCGACGGCGATGACCTCGCCGTAAGTTTTGGTGATATCCTCGAGGCGAATCACAGCGGTCATCAGGCGCCGGTCTTCACACCGTTCCACAACCGCGTGCGCAAGGTTTCAATCTCGGGTGACGGCGCGGTTTCAGGGAACAGGCGCGGCATCATCTCCGGTGCCGGATAAACGTTCTTGTCCTCAAGGATCTCTTTCGAAATGAACGGCGCGGCCTTCGCGTTGGCGTTCGCGTAGTACACCTTGTTGCTGATCGCCGCGATCACCTCAGGCTCGAGGATATAATTGAGAAAAGCATGCGCGGCGCCGGCATGCGGCGCATCTTTCGGGATGGCCAGGAAGTCAAACCACATGACCGCGCCTTCCTTCGGGATACTGTACGCGACCTCGACGCCCTTATCGGCTTCCTTGGCGCGGTCGGCGGCCTGGAAGATGTCGCCCGAATAGCCCATGGCCACGCAGATATCTCCGTTCGCCAGCGCCGAGATGTATTCGGAGTTATGGAACTTCGCGATGTAAGGCCGCACGGCCTGCCATGCCGCGGCCGCACCCGCGTAATCGTCAGGCACGGTCGAATGCGGATCCTTGCCTTGATAAGCGAGCGTCAACTCAAACACATCGGCCGGCGAATCGAACACGTAGATTCCGCACGCCGCCAGTTTCGAGACATAGGCGGGATCGAGGATCAGTTTCCAACTATCGACCGGCGCGTCTTCGCCGAGCGCTTCCTTCACCTTGGCGGGATTATATCCGATGCCGGAGGTTCCCCACATGTAGACAAGCCCGTGCGTATTGTCCGGATCGGACGCCGCCGCGCGCTGGGTGATGGAGGTGTCCATATTGCCGAGATTAGGGAGCTTCGCCTTATCGAGAGGGCGAACGATTCCCGCCTTGATGAAACGCGCGAGCACCGGGCCGTTGGGAACCACCACGTCATAACCGGAGCCCCCGGCCAGCATCTTCGCCTCCAGCAATTCGGAGGAATCGAAGACGTCCATGTTCACGGTGATGCCCGTCTTCTTGGTGAAGTTTTCGAGCGTGTCCGGCGCGACATAGTCGGACCAGAAGTAGAGATTGAGGGTCTTTTCCTCGTCGGATGATGGCCCACAAGCCGCGAGCGTGAGCAGCGCGAGCGCGCCCGCCCAAGAGTGAGATGGCTTCATCGGAAAATCCCCTGTCAAACGCCCTTAAGATCTCGGCGTAACAATAGTCCCTGGATGACGCCTGGAACAGAGCGAGGCATACTCCAACCTGGATTGGGGGGAGCATGTCATGAGCCGCTCAGACGAGATCGCCGGGCGCGTTCACCGCGCCTATGCGTGGGGACGCGGCGGCCAAGTGCATTACCGCCGCTCCGGCCCGGCCGGGGCGCGTAGCCCGCTTTTGCTGATCCACGGCGCCCAAAACGGGGGCGAGACCTTCGAAGCCTTCATGTCCGACATGGGCCGAGAGCGGTCGGTGATCGCACCGGACCTGCCGGGAACCGGAATGTCCGATGCCTTGAAAGGCGCGGGCGACGCAGGCGCCCTTGCCGACGCTTTGCTGGAAGTCGTCGCGGAACTGGGCCTCGGCATGGTCGATGTCCTTGCCGTTGCCGATGGCGGCGAAGTCGCCGTGGAAATGGCCCGCCAGCAGCCGGACGTCGTGCGGAAACTGATCCTCGTTTCGGCGCCCGCGCCCGTGGGCCTTCTGAGCCAGCCGACTCTTTCCCTCGCGGCGGCCGCGTTCAGCGCGCAGGCCGTCCGGGATTTTCTAGACCGTTAAACGATCGCGGAAAACTCCGCCCAGAGCGGAACGTGATCCGAACTCTTCACATTGAGGAGCGCGCGGGAATTCACCAACTTCAAATCACGATAGAACACGTGATCAAGCACTTGGTTGAAATGCCGCCACTGCGGTGCGGCCGCGGGAACGCGGGTCAACCCAAGATCGCCCATGGCTTTCTGCAAAAGATGCCAGCGTGATTCGTTCCAGGTGTTGAAGTCTCCCGCGACGATGCAGGGCCCTTTGTGATCATGCACCGGCCCGATAATCTGCTCGATCTGACGGGCGAACTTGGCTGTCGAGACCAGATTTATCGCGTGCACGTTCAACACCAGCAGCGTCTGTCCCGCAAAAGGATAGCTGGTGATAAGAAACGTTTTCGGCGTTGCAACGAGCGGCTCGCGATCGGGGGATTTCACGACACGCCTTGAGATCGAGGGCACGCGGCTTCCGGTCTTGGGCCCCGTCGTCACACCCGCCCCAACGCCGATATTTTCGGCCATGATCCATTCCAGGCCGCTGGCAAGGTGAAACGGTTGCGCGATGCCGCCGTGCAAGACCGCTTCCTGCAGCAGCACGAGTTCCACTCCGGCACTCATGCTGGTGAGATCCGGCATACAGCCCTTGCGGCGCGCCTTGAACATGTTCCAGCTGATCATCTTGATCGTCGTGCCGAAGTCCGCCGCCGAGGCGCTTCCCAGATGCACGACTGATTCCGTCTCGGCGAAGGAGAGAAAACGGTTCGCGCGGCCGAACATGGAAAAAGGATTGTTCACGGAGGGAAAATGGGCCGGATTTTTCACGCGTTGCACGAAATCAGTTGCCCATCATAGAACTTCCCGCCGCGCTTACAAAATCAAGTCGCGGCAATTTTTGTTTCCAATCAAATAAGCACCGGTCCATCATGCCGCCGCGCCGAGACCCGCTCCGGTCGCGGACCGCCCGTTTCCCGCTTTAGAATTGAGGACCGCCGAGACGACATGAGGGAGTTCGACGACCGCCCCGGACACATTGTCCCATGATCCCCGAACATCTCGCAGCGTTCCTCCGCACGACCATCAAGAGTGTCTGGGCCCTCGACCTGCTGGTTCTGATGAAGAACGAACCCGGTGAAGGTTGGACGGTTACGACCCTGAACGACCGCCTCCGGGCGTCGACGTCGCTGGTCGAGGAGATTTTGGCGACTTTCACCCGGCAGGGCCTGGTGGTTTCGGCGGCCGACGGGACATACCGGTATCAGGCGAATGGGGAGATCGACGCCCTGGCGAGCGAATTGACCCGCCTGTACGCCGAACGCCCTCTGACCGTGATCAAACAAATCGTGTCGGCCCCGAACGAGAAGATCCATTCCTTCGTCGATGCCTTCCGGCTCAAAAAGGACTGAAGCAGGCGCCATGACCTTCCAATCCGCCATCTACCTCCTGTGCGCCATCACGAGCCTGATCTGCCTCCTCCTGCTGGCGCGCGGATACGCCCGGACGGGGGTCCGATTGCTTTTGTGGAGCTCGATCTGCTTCGTCGGCTTCGCGCTCAATAACCTGCTTTTGTTCATCGACTTGGTCGTGCTGCCGGAGGAGATCAGTTTGGTCGTCTGGCGCCAGTTGACGACGCTCGTCGCGCTCAGCGTGCTTCTGTACGGTTTCATTTGGGAAGCGGACTAGGGGAGGCGGGCACCATGGAACACTTCCTTTACGGCGTGCTGACGGCCGGAAACCTTATCGCGGCGGCCTTTTTCCTGAAGTTTTACGCCCGGACCAGGCAGCGGCTGCTTTTAATGTTCGCCTTCGCGTTCCTATTGTTTGCCGCCCAGCAGGCCATCCTCGGGTTGGAGGTGACCCAGCAAGAGGAGGAAGCGAACGCGTACCTTCTCCGCCTCGCGGGATTCATCCTGATCATCGCCGGGATCGTTTCGACGAACTTCGGCAAACGCCACCGAAACGAGTAGCATTTAGGCGCGGAATCGGTTTAGCGTGTGGCCACGCAACGCCACAACCATTTGGAGGGGACAATGGCAGCTCGTAAGAAGACCAAGAAGAAGGCCGCGAAGAAAGTCGTCAGCAAGGCCGCGCGCAAAGGCGCCGCCAAGTCTGCGGCGAAGCGGACGGTGAAGAAGGCGAAAAAGGCGGCGAAGAAATCCGCCAAAAAGGTCGCCAAGAAAGCCGCACGCAAGCCGGCCGCCCGCAGCGTCAAGAAGGTTGTGAAGCGCGCCGCTAAGCGCGTGGCGAAGAAGATCAACAAGGCGATGGAAATGGCCAAGCAAGTCGCGCAAGGCGCGGCGGATGCGGTCGCCGAAGCGAAGCCGCAAGGCGTGCTCGGCTTCTAGCCAATCATCCGATACGAATTTCAAAACCCGCGAAGCCGTCACTTCGCGGGTTTTGTGTTTTTAGGGCAGTTCGATGACGGGAGATCGCCCCCTTCAGGGGCTAGCTACTTCCGCGGTAACGGGCGCGCGGAGAGGCCGCTCCAGTAGTTTAGAACCACCTCGATGACTGTCTGCCCTTGCCCAACCGAAAAGGCGGCTTCTTTTACATTCGGCTTGCTGTAGCCGAGGCGAGGGTTATTCGGAAACCCGTAACCATCGTTGAAGGGGTTGAGTTTGCCGTCACCGTTGCGGTCGTGCAGGACCGCCGCGGCGTAACTGCCCGCAGACGGAACGACGACGCACACCTCGCCGTCGCCTTCGGGTGGGGTCGGCACATCAATGCGCTGGAACACCTTGCCTGCCGCACGCAGAGCGCGACCCGGCGACAAAAAGTCGTTGGGGTCGTCCGGGTAGAGTTCGACGCGGAGTTGCCCCTCCCGATCCTTGAAACCGGTCACCCGGACCAGAACGCTGGGGCCCGTATATCCTTCGGGGCAGGTCGCTTCATGGGTCGACAAGGAGGCCGGTGGGGCCTCTTCCGCATGCGCGCCCTCAGTGAGCGCGCCGAGAAGGAAAAGAAAAAGAAAGCGGTGCATAGCCGATGCCCCTTTATCGCCCACAAGCCCCGTGACGAGCATTTAGTCCGTCTCCCCCACTTCGGCAAGGCGCCCGCGGCCGTCACGAAGAGCTTGCGCAAGCAAAAGCCGCTCCACCCCAAAGGCCCACCCGATGCCTTCGGCGTAGCGGCCGCCGCCGCCCAGCTGGCGCACGGCGCCAAGGGCCGCACACTCGGTTTCGAACCCCGCATCGATATAGTACCTGAGGCCACGGCGCACCTTGTCATGGAAGGTGTAGGGGATACCGAGTTCGTCGAGGCAAGCTTTCATCAGCGAGACGACTTCCTCGCGGCTGACGCTGGGACCGAGAGCCTCAATGCCGAACTGCGTAAACTCACGGTAACGCCCTGTCTGCGGGCGTTCATAGCGATAGCAACGTGCGACATAAAAAATACGCGCGGGTTTGGGCATGGTAGCGGCCCACCCATTGTTCCAAAGCTCCTGCACCATCCCGGTGGCTTCGGGAACGAGGCAGACGGGGCGGTTGCCGCGATCACGGAAGGTCCACATCTGCGCTTCCTTGTCGGGGCCGATTTTTCCAAGGAACGTGCCGGACTCCCAAATGGAGGGCAGTACGATTTCAGAGTAGCCCGCCTCAATGAACCACCCTCCGCAGGACGGAGATGATCTCGACATACCGGCGGGCTTCTTCACCCGTCAGGACTTTGGTACCGCGCAACATGGACGTCTCCTTTCAGAATGGCCGGCCGGCGAAGGAGACATAAAAATGGCCCCGTCCGTCGGAGGGGCCTGGTTTCGCAATTGAAGTCGCAGAAATGCGTTACGGCCCGCCCATCAGGTGATGATGGTGGTGCGCATGCACGAACGAGATGCGGCCGGCTTTTTTCATTGCCGCCTGTCTACACGTGCGGCGCGTAGGCCGCAAGCGCTTCGCGGGCGCATGCACGCCGGCGTTGGCAGATCCGGCGCGTTCCGCGCCAGACCTCCACCCGTGACAGAGCGCTTGCCGCAAGCAACTGGACCGCTTCCTCGGCTGCGGCCGTATCGCAGGCAAAATGCAGAACCAGCACCGCGGCGGCATGGGCAACTTCATCCTCGAAGAAACAGAAGCGATAGGCCTGATGCATGGCGGTTGTCCCAATGCTCTTGGTGCGCGAGCACAACAAAGCTTTGCAACTTCCGTACCAAGGGGACAAAACAAAGTGGCGCAGCGCCTTACCCGGCGGCGCGGCTTGAAACCGTAAAGAAATGGGACACGCGTGAGCGACCTCGCGGCGTATGCCGGCCTTTTCACCGCCGCCTTCCTGGCCGCGACGATCTTTCCCGCCCAATCCGAAGCCGCACTTGCCGCGCTATTGTTGGCCGGCGATCAACCCGTAATGACGCTGATCATCGTCGCAAGCGTGGGCAATGTGCTGGGCGCCGTCGTGAATTGGATGCTCGGACGGGGTATTGAGCGGTTCAAGACGCGGCCCTGGTTTCCGGCCAAGGCCGAGACTCTGGCGCGCGCGCAAGGATGGTATCGACGTTATGGCAAGTGGTCGCTGCTGCTGTCGTGGGCGCCGTTCATCGGCGATCCCATTACCGTTGTGGCCGGCGTAATGCGCGAGCCGTTGCCGGTGTTCGTGGCGCTGGTGACCATCGCCAAGGTGGGGCGCTACCTCGCGGTCGCCGCCATTGTTGGCGCTTTATAAGCCGAACCCCACGCATCGCATGGAGATTGAGGCGTTCTGCATCGCCTCATAAACCGTTTCCGCACGCTCGGCCGGGTCCGCGGCGCCAAGCGCATACAGGAACGGATACCAATGCTCGGCCGTGGGGATGGAAAGCCGGCCGGCTTCGCTCGAGCGCGCGTCATGCACGAGCGCGGCGTCATCCCGCGCCACCAACTTGTCGGCGACCCAAGCGTCGAATTCGGACGCCCACGGATACGGCGCCGCGGCTTCGTCCCAATTGATGAGGCGCAGGTTGTGCACGATGTTGCCGCTGCCGACGATGAGAATCCCGAGGTCGCGCAATTTCGCTAGGCTCCGCCCCGCGATGTAATGGAAGCGCTCGTCACGCTCCATGTGCAGGCTGAGCTGAAGCACCGGCACGTCCGCGTCGGGAAGAATGTGGCGGAGCACGGACCAGGCGCCGTGATCGAGACCCCACTGCTCATCATCGAGGTTGATTGTGATATCGGTGACGCGCGCCTTGATCTCCTCGGCCAGCGCGGGATCTCCGGGCGCGGGATACTGCACGTCGAACAGCGGCTTTGGAAAACCGTAGAAATCATGGATCGTACGCGGTTGCGCCTGATGCGTGATCCAGGTGCCTTCCGTCATCCAATGGGCGGACACGCACAGGATCGCGCGAGGCCGTGCGAGTTTACGGCCCAAATCCTGAAGGGTGCGCGTGTATTCATTGTCCGCGATCGCATTCATCGGAGAGCCGTGGCCAATGAAGAGCACAGGGGCGCGCATGACGTTATTTCACCCGTTCGATCAGCGCTTGCGCGGCTGCGGGCGCGCGTTCTTTGGCGCCGGAGATGAAATAGACAAACGTTTCGCCGCGCTTCGACCAAGCCTTCGCGCGTTTGGCCCAGGCGTCGAGTTCCGCCGCCTTATAGCCGGTCTTGATCGTGGGTTTGGTGCGCATGAGACGCGCGTATGTGAAGTCGGCCGTCGGCTCGTCGATCTCGGGGAACTCGTCGTCATCGGCATAGACGATGGCGGCGTTAAATTTGCGTGCAAGGTCGTAGAAGCGCTCATCCTGGAACGTCGGGCTGCGCACCTCGAGCGCATGGCGCAGCGGCAGGCCATCGATCTCGGGCGGCAATAGTTTCAGGAACCCCTCGAAGTCGGCGGGATCGAACTTCTTCGTGCCCATGAACTGCCAATTGATGGGGCCCAGACGATCCTTGAGTTCGCTGAGACCCTGGGTGAGGAAGCGCATGACGGACTCGCCGGCATCGGCCAGCACGCGCCGGTTTGTGCAAAAGCGCGAGGCTTTGACCGCGAAGACAAATCCGTCCGGCGTCTCGTCGCGCCATTTGGCCCACGTGGCGGGCTTGAAGGAGGAATAGTAGGTGCCGTTGATCTCGATGGAGGTCAGCGCGCGGCTGGCGAACTCCAGCTCTTTCTTCTGGGAGAGGCCCTTTGGATAGAAGATCCCGCGCCACGGCTCGAAGGTCCAACCGCCGATGCCCACAAGGACGCGGGACGACGCCTTTATAGAGCTCCTGGTGGAGCTCTTGGCGGCGCTCTTGGTTGGGCGTTTAGCCATAACGGACCTCCTGGCGAAGGATGGCACCTTACACAGCGAAAGCGAGGGAAGTCAGTGGGTTGAATGAAGATTAATGGGGCCAGAGTAGACCGCAAAAATGGAGTCTGACCCCAAATTCCCCCACCCCAAATTCCCCCACATCCTGCTCTGCTTTTTGCAAGGGAGGTCTGCAATTATATACATAACATATAATATCAAATGATTCGTATAAGGGCGGCCTGAAATGAGCCGTTCCGAGGCCTTTGGAGCCCAGCGCATGAGCGCCCCTAAGAACTTTCCCGTCGTCATGGATGTGTATGAGCTTTCGCGCACCATGCGGCAGTATCTGAGCCGCGCGACCCGCAGCCTGGGCTTCACCCAGGAGCAATGGCGCGCGCTGTGGCATCTGTCGCGCAACGAAGGCCTCACGCAGACCAATCTGGCCAACTTGCTCGAGGTCCAGCCGATCTCGCTGACACGCGCCCTGGACCGATTGGCAGAGCAAGACCTTATCGAGCGCCGTCCGTCACCGAACGACCGCCGCGCCACGCAAGTTTATCTGACCGAGACCGCCCGGCCGGTGATCGCGAAACTGACCGAGATTCTCGATGAATTTCGCGCCACCGCTATCGCCGGACTGACCGGCGAAGAGCTCACCCAAGCATCCGACATTCTGAAGCGCATGCGCGCCAATCTCGACAAACAAGACACCACCGTCAGCGTCGCCTAGGACCCATGACCATGAACGCCAACACGAACACCCAGACTCAATCCCCGATCTCTTCGGCGCCCACCCCGGAGAAGAAGAGCGGCCTGCGCCGCGTCCTGCTCCTGGGGATTCCCCTGACCGTGATCCTCATCGGGGGCGCGCTCTACCTGGCCGGCGGCCGCTTCGTCTCGACCGATAACGCCTATGTGAAGGCCGACATCGCCTCGCTGTCGCCGGAGATCTCCGGCAACGTGCTGCAGGTGCTGGTGACGGACAATCAGAAGGTCACCAAGGGCCAACCGCTACTGACGATCGACGCCACCAACTACAGAGTGGGCCTCGCCGGCGCAGAAGCACAGATGCGCGCCGCGGTCGCCAGCGTTGAAAGCGCGAAGGCGCGCTACCGCCAAAAGGAAGAATCCATCGCGCTGATGCAGACCAACGTGAAGTTCGCCGAGCGGGAATTCCAGCGTCAGTCTCAACTGGCCAAGGCGAACTTTGTCGCAGCGGCGAAACTGGACCAGGCGCAGCACGAGTTGGAGTCGGCGCGCCGGAATCTGCGCCTCCTGCAACAGGAAAAGGCCGAAATCCTCGCCATGCTGGAAGGCAATCCCGATATCCGCCCGGAGGATCATTCCTCCTACCAGCAGGCTATGGTGGGCCGTGAAAGCGCCCAGTTGTTCGTCGATCGCTCAACCCTGCTCGCGCCTTTCGACGGCATCGTGAGCCAGGTGCCGAAGGTCGGCGATTTCGCCCGTACCGGCGCGCCGATCATGTCGCTGGTGTCGACCTCCGGCGTCTGGGTGGAAGCGAACTTCAAGGAAACCGATCTCACCCAGATGAAGACCGGCCAACCGGTGGACATCGAGGTGGATACGTATCCCGGACGCAAGTTCCACGGCAGAGTGGCCAGCATCAGCCAGGCGACCGGCGCCGAATTCTCCGTGCTGCCCGCGCAGAACTCGAGCGGCAACTGGGTGAAAGTCGTGCAGCGCATCCCCGTGCGCATCGCCTTCGAGGATCCAGCCAATGGCCCGACGCTGCGCGCCGGCATGAGCGTGATCGCCGAAGTGGACACCGGTACACGCCGCGCGTCCCACTGGTTCGGGGCGCAGGCGAGCGACGGCACGCAGGCTCCGTAAACGTCACGTTAGGATCGGATCCGCGCCATGGCGCAGATGTACGAGTATTTCAACGCCCACCCGGGGCGCCGCTCGGCGCTGGTGATCGTCGTCACCCTGGCGATGATCATGCAGACTTTGGACGCTACCATCGCGAACGTCGCCCTCCCGCACATGCAAAGCAGCATGAGCGCCGCGCAGGACCAGATCAGCTGGGTGTTGACCTCGTATATGATCGCCTCGGCAATCGGCATGTCGCTGACAGGCTTCCTGGCCTCGCGTTTCGGCACCAAGAACCTCCTCATAGGGTCCATCGTCGGCTTCACGGCCGCCTCGATGCTGTGCGGCATCGCGCAGACGCTGCCCGAGATGATCATGTTCCGCGTCGCGCAAGGACTGTTCGGCGCCGGTCTCCTGCCGTTGTCGCAGTCGATCATGCTCGATGTGTTTCCGCGTGAAAAACAAGGCCCCGCGATGGCGATCTGGGGCATGGGCGTGATGCTGGGGCCGATCCTTGGCCCCACGCTCGGGGGTTACCTCACCGAATATTATAACTGGCGCTGGATCTTCTTTATCAATGCGCCGCTGGGCGTCATCAGCACCTTGAGCGTCATGGCGCTCCTGCCGGAAACGCCGCCGAACAAGCAAACCTATTTCGACTTCCTTGGATTTGGATTGCTGGCGATCGCGCTGACGTCCTTCCAGCTGATGCTGGACCGGGGCGAAACGCAGGACTGGTTCCAGTCCTATGAGATCATCATCGAAGCGGGCATCGCAGGGCTGGCGTTCTATGCCTTCATCGCGCACGTGCTCACCACCGACAAACCCTTCATCACGCTCAGCCTATTCCGGGACCTGAACTATAGCGTCAGCATGGTCATCGGCGCCGCGTTCGGGGTGACGTTGTTCGCGACCATGACCCTGATGCCGCTGATGCTGCAGAACCTGATGCATTACTCCGTCATCGACACGGGTTTCGTGCTGATGCCGCGCGGCATTGGAACCATGTTCGCGATGGCGTTTGTCGGGCGCATCGTCACCAAGCTGGATGCGCGCCTGATCATGTTCTTCGGGCTGGTGCTTACGGCGGCGGCGCTCTGGCACATGTCCACCTGGACACTTGATGTGTCGGGCGTTGAGATGATCGCCACCGGCGTCCTGCAAGGCGTCGGCATCGGGTTCCTGTTTCCGCCCCTCTCGATGATCGCCTACATGACGCTAGCCCCGCACTTGCGTACCGAGGCGGCCGCGTTCTTCAGCCTGACGCGCAATATGGGTTCAAGCGTGGGGATCTCCGTCATGATCGCCCTGGTGGCCCAGAACACGCAGATCAACCACGCGAGCCTTGCCGAATACATCACGCCGTTCAGCCGCGCCTTGCAGGCCCTGGTTCCCGAGGCGGGCTGGTCGATCGGCGCGGCCTCGGGGATCGCGCACCTCAACGGCGAGCTGACACGACAGGCGATGATGATCTCGTATCTGAACGACTATCGCCTGATGGCCTATGCGATCGTGCTGGTGATGCCGCTGATCTTCCTGTTGCGCGTGCCGAAGCGCGCGGGCGCGGCGCCGGCCCAGCCGGCGGTCGCGGCCGCCGCCGAACACTAAGGCGTTCAGCGCTTGGTGCGGATTCCGACGTAAACACCCCGGTGGTGCTTGATGTTCTCGGGGTCCATCAGCGTGTCGTGGATGTCACCGACAATGTCGTACTGTTCGATAACAAGGTCGAAGCCCGCATCCTGAAGCAGTTGCAGGAGCGCTTCCTTGGTCGGCCAGAAACTGCGCTGGTTCGTCCAGGATGCCCATTTCATCTGTTCAAGCTGATCGACCGTGCCGCCGTTGTGTTCGTGGTACCAGCGGCCCGGCACGCCCTCGTGCTTCTCCAGGGGACCCATGACATCCTTGAAGGCGGTCATGGGGTACCAGTCGTGCGGCGCGAAATGGGTGTTGATGATGACGGCGTCGCGCGCCTGTTTGCCCATCAGATGAATGAACTCACCCGGGCGGTCGAGGTGGTAGAGGAGGCCGCAACAAAAAATGACATCGAAGGGTCCGTACTTTGCGATGTTCCAGCAATCGTCCTTGGCGAAGTCCAGGTTCGCAAGGCCGGCCCGGCGCTTCACTTCGAGACAGTTGTCATAATTTGACTGGCGCACTTCCAACCCGAAGGCGTCCATGCCCATGCGTGCGAACTCGAGGGTGTAACCGCCCTCCAGGCAACCGAGATCGGCGATGCGCTTGCCGGCGAAATTACCGCCGTAAATGAGCTGGAGAAGACGTTTGGCGCCCTTGCACCATGCGGTGTCCGCGACCAAGCCGCCGGCGTACCCCGGCAAGGTTTCGCTGCCGTCGGCGAAGCGGATATTGTGAGCGGTGAAGGTATTGGCGGTCATCGCGGCTCCTGAGGTAACAGCTTCTTAGCCGCAACGGGTGTGAGAGCGGAAGCTGATTTCGCCAGAATAGCCATTTGCGAAACGGTGCGGGTTGGCTAGGTTCGGACCTGGGGGATGCGGGCCACTATGTCTGAAACATCGAAAATCGAAATTGCGTCCATTGTGATCATGGGGATCGGCCTGTACGCCGTGCTCCATATCGGGCTGCTTGCCGCCCTCCTCCCGGGCCTTTTGATTTTCCATGTCGTCAACCTGATTTCGCCGGTCTTTTACCGGATGGGCCTCAATCACGACGCCGGCCGGACGATCGCCCTCGCGGTACCGCTGCTGATCGTCACCCTTGCGGTGGGTCTTGGGATTCTTGAGATCATCGACCTCGTCAGCGGCCCCGACAGCTTCGTGGAACTCATGCACCGGATGGCCGAGATCGTCGGCACGTCGCGCGAGTATTTGCCCACCTGGGCGCAGCAATATCTGCCCGCCAACGTCGGCGACATCGAGGCCGCCGGTGCGAAGTGGCTGCGCGAGAACGCCGGTCAGCTCGGCCAGTTCAGCCAGAATGCGGGGCGCATCGCCTTCCACATCATTATCGGCATGATCATCGGCGGCCTGGTGGCTTTCTACAGCGGCACGCACAACCCCGCGCTGGGACCATTGGCGCGCGCGATGGAAGACCGCGCTGAATTCCTCAGCAATGCGTTCCGCAACATCGTCTTTTCGCAAATTCGCATTTCGGCCCTGAACACCTTCCTGACAGCGGTCTACCTCGCCGTGGTTCTGCCGCTTGTGGGCGTCCAGCTCCCGCTCCTGAAGACTATGATCGCGGTGACCTTCATCGCGGGGCTCCTACCGGTGCTGGGCAATCTGATCTCGAACACCGTGATCGTCATCGTCAGCCTGAGCGTCGGCCCCATGGTCGCGGCCGGATCGCTCGCCTTCCTGGTGGTGATCCATAAGCTCGAGTACTTCGTGAACGCCCGCATCATCGGAACGCGCATCAAGGCGCGCGCGTGGGAGCTGTTGGCCGCAATGCTGGTGATGGAAGCCTGGTTTGGCATCGCCGGCCTGATTGCCGCGCCGATCTACTACGCCTATCTCAAGGACGAACTGAAGGCGCGCGCGCTCATCTAAATGTGCCGCAGCGGACAAATGAAAACGGCGGCGCCACGAGGCGCCGCCGTTTGTCATTCAAGCGATCGAGAAGGCGCTAGGCCTTCATGCCCCACGAATCGCAATGGCCATGAATGTTCGCCGGGCCATTGAAGATCATGCAGCTACCGCAGTTGCCCTGGACTTCATGGAGGAAGCCGCAACCGCCGCACACCTTGGTCGGATCCTTCGAGGTTTCGACGTAATTGAGCGACTCACGGATGCTCATCTGACCGCTGTCGAGCTTGGCAGGATCGGCGCAAATCGCATCAGCCGCGGATGCCACGCGCGATGCGCCAAGCACCGCAAGGCCGGCCAGCGGCAGCGTCGCGCCGCGCGCCAGAAGCTTACGCCGGGTAAAATTGAATTCAGTCATAGCGTCCGTTCCTCCCATTGATAAAAGTTGAGTACCCGCCACGGCACAGGATCAATGTCGGCAACAATTGTGCTGCAATTGCGTCCAAACTTGAGCGCGGCCGCCACAACTCAAACAATTCGGCGCGAGGTCCACACCCTCACGGAGCCCGAATTCGTTCGCGATACTAACGACTTAAGGATCGTGTAACAACGTTGTTTTTGGCGCGGACGCAAGAGCCCTCACATAGATGTGTAGGGCCTTACGCTTTCACGATATTCGCGCGCGCGGCCACGCCGCGCAGCGCGTTGCGGGTGTCGACGACCAGCTTGGCGGACCGCGCCACCGCCGCGTAATCGACCGCATCGTGATCGGTCACAATCACCACCGCGTCGTAGCCGGCGATCGCCGTGGGCGTCAGCGCGACGGACGCGCGGCCCGCGATAGGACCGTAGTGGCGCGTCGGCGGGATCTTGGGCACGAAAGGATCGTGATAATCGACCGCGGCGCCCCGTTCCTCGAGAAGTTCGATCAGACGCAGCGCCGGGCTTTCGCGCGTGTCATCGACGTTCTTTTTGTAGGCGAGCCCAAGCAGGAGCAGGCGCGCGCCCTTGATGCCGCGCGAAAACCGCGCATCGAGCGCCTTGGCGAGGCGCTCAATGACAAGGTGCGGCATGGCGGTGTTGATTTCACCCGCCAGTTCGATGAACCGCGTGGTGACGTCGAACTCACGCGCCTTCCATGAAAGGTAGAAGGGATCGATGGGGATGCAGTGCCCGCCGAGACCGGGTCCCGGATAGAAGGGCATGAAGCCGAACGGTTTGGTCTTGGCCGCTTCGATCACATCCCACACGTCGATGCCCATGGCGTCGAAAACGACCTTGAGTTCGTTCACCAGCGCGATATTCACCGCGCGGAAGATATTCTCGGTTAATTTGACGGCTTCAGCCGTCGCCGTGCCGGCGACCGGAACGATCTTCGGAACGATGGCGCCGTAAAGCGCGGTTGTCAGTGCAAGCGCCTCATCCCCGTCGGCGCCGACGACTTTCGCGGTGTTGGCGACACTGAAGTTCGGGTTGCCCGGGTCTTCGCGCTCCGGCGAAAAAGCGAGGAAGAAATCCTTGCCGCTTTTAAGCCCGGTTTTTTCGAGGATGGGGCGCACGAGTTCGTTGGTCGTGCCCGGATAAGTAGTCGATTCAAGCACGACCAACTGGCCGGCCCGCAGGTGGGCGGCGATGCTTTCGGTCGTCTTGACCACATAGCTCATGTCCGGTTCGCGCTGGCGTGTCAGGGGCGTCGGGACACAGATCAAGATGGCGTCCGCTTCCTTGAGGCGCGCAAAATCGGAGGAGGGCAGGAGCGTCTTGGCATTGACGAGTTCGGCGACCGCCGCATCCGGGATACGGTCGATGTAAGAGCGACCGGCGTTCAGTTTCTCGATCTTGGCCGCGTCGATATCGAGCGCCAGCGTGCGGAAGCCTTTCTCGGCGAAGGCGCGCGCCAGTGGAAGACCGACGTAGCCAAGGCCAATCACGGCCACCATGGCCGAACGGTCGGTAATGCGCGAAAAGGTTAAGGTCATGGGCAAGCCGATAGCACGCTGGGCCCCTCCCTAAAAGGGCGGCTTCACCTTACCCAGGAAAGCGATGCCCGCAATGAGCAGGTAAAGCACCGCCATATAGAACAGGGTGTGATTGACCGCGCGCGCGACACCCTCCTCGCGTTCGGGTGTCGGACCTTCTTCGCCGATCTCGGCGAAGGGCGCGAAAAACGGACGAAAGCTGACGTTGATCGCGATGACCGTCCAGAAGGCGAGGCCAAACATCGCGAGCTTGGCGGCGAACCAGGGTTCATCGATGGGAGAGCCCGTGGCCAGGGAGTTGAGGCCGTAGACCACGAAGCCGGCGCCGGCCAGCGCCTGAAACGCGATCTCGACGTACCCGAGCAGCGCGCCCATCGGGGTCGATTCACGGCGCACGGTGCCAAGGATCAGGAATAACCAGACGACCGCCGCACACCAGAACAGGACACGCAAGTCAGGCGAAAGCGGATAGACGTTGATGGCCCCGGTCAGCTCGATGCCGACCGGGAGGATCAGCGCGAAACATACGCGCGGAACGATGTGGATCTTGCGCGCGAGTTCGACGAAACGCCCGCGCGCTTCGTATGCGAGCTTGGTGTTCTTAGCGGCGGCGGTGCAGGTAAAGACACCGATCTCGGCGCACAGCCACACGGCGAACAGCGCGATATGGATGTAGTCCCATAAGGCCGGGTTATTCGCCATTGACCGCCGCCTCCCCCGCGCGCGAACCGGGGTGCCGCGCCCTGCCGGTTCGGAGTCCAAAGAGAATAACGAACAGAAGCGTTAAAATCATCTGAAGGTCGAGCAGCGCGCCGCGCATCCTGTGCGCGGTCACGGCGAATTCGACGGTCGCGGCGAAGCTTTCACCTGTGAGGCCGCCAATAAGGCGCGCGAAGGCGATGTTCTCGGCGATGTCGCAGCACAGGGTGTAAATGGGCACGAAGATAATACCGCCGCGCTCGAGAAACGCCGAAATGCGGTTTGGTTGGCGGAACAGCCACGCCCAGAGCAGCATCAACGTACCGGCGCTCACGAAGCTGAGAAGAAGATCTACGACGAAGAACGGAAGGTACGCAGGACCCGCTGTCCGTTCGTATGCACCGAGCTGGATCGCGATCATGTAGCGCGTCAGCGGGAACTGGACATCGAACGGCTTGAACGTCGTGACCGCCTGGAAGTGCGGGACCAGCACCCATTGCTGAACCACAACCACCAGCAGCGCAAAGATCACGGCTGCCGCCACGGCGCGGCCGCTTGCGCGTGACTTCAAGAATTCGGTGAAGGTGGTCATGTGCGAAGAATGATACGCCGCGGAGAGAGGCCTAGTTGTGCCACGACGCCCGGCCCCGCGTACAGCGGGGAAACCCAGTGAATCCTTCGCCGTATTATGTCCCAAGAACCGGAAAACTGGCGCGCAGGCCCTCAAGGATATTGCTGACGGCCAAGGCCGCGAGAATGATGCCGAGGACGCGGGTCATGACATTGATTCCGGTGACGCCCAGCATCCGCATGATCGGGCCGGCGACCAAAAACATGAGCCCGGTGATAAGCAGGACGACGATCATGACGCCGGCCACGACGCTCTGCCCCGCAAGTGAGCCGGCGTTTTGGGACTGCAGCAGAATAACGGACGTGATCGCGCCCGGACCGGCGATCAACGGCACCGCGAGGGGAAAAACCGCGACGTCCGGACGATGGGTCGCCTCTTCTTCCTCTTTGGGGGTCGTGGCGCGAATACCGCTTTCTTTGACCAGCACCATGTCCACGGCCAGTAGCAGGAGAAGCACGCCGCCGGCGATGCGGAACGCCGCAACCGAAACGCCCAGATAATGGAGGAGCGGCTGGCCGATCACCGTGAACACCAGAAGGATCGCCGCGGCGATTGTAATGCTTTTGAACGCGGTGGCCCGGCGATCCTTGGCATCAAGGTGCGCGGTATGGCTCATGAAGAAGGGCACGACCCCGATGGGGTCGATAATGACGATGAAGTTGACGAAGGCTGTTAGCGCGAGCTCAATCATGGCGGGAGCTTAGCAGGACCTCCGCGCCCTGGTCTTGCCCCAACCTTGCCCTACGAGCGTCAAAACCGGCCTTTAGGATAAGAAGCATGAAACGCCTCTTATTCATTATCGCCGTCCTTGGGGCCCTGTTGCTCACCTACAGCGGCGCCGAAACCCTGATGTTGCAGGTTGATGCCGCGGAAGGCTTGAAATCCAGCGTCATCACGTTCGTTCTGACGTTGGGTTTCGCGCTGCTGGGCCCTGCTCTTCTGGCCGCCGCAATCTTCTTTCATCGCCGCAGCGATTCGCGCGCGGCAGCGCCCTCGCACGTTCCTGCAACCCCGAAGCAAGTCTATCGCCCTTACCTTCACGGTCACTGAGGGGCGAGGCGCGCAACTAACGGAAATCAGATCGCGCGCCTTAGTTGCGCAGATCCATCTGCTTAAACCGCGCCACAATCGCGCCATTCATCCGCCTTATTCGGTTGGTGATATCGGTTTCAACGAACACGAACGAACGATCGGATCCCTCACCCCACACCCCCGCTGATCCGGTCGCTGAGAGCCTCACCCGACGAAGCGCGGGTGAGGCTCTCGCCTTTTATGGCGCGGCCCCTTTCCCACCTTTCTTGATCACCGCACGCGGAGCGGGCACACTGCGTTTGTGCCGCTGACGTCGGCATAGTGACCGGGGGTGGTCGTGAAGCGTCAGATGTTTACCGCGTTCCGCGCTTTCGCGTTCGCTATCGGGTGTTTCATCCTGATGGCGCTGGGCGGCATCAGGATCCGATCGGCCGGCGATGTCGCACTTTTCGTGCTTGGTCTCGCGGCCTTTTGGGTGCTGATCGAAAAAGTTATTTTGAATTTGAAAGCCAAACAGGCGCCGCGAAAGTTCTAGAGTCTCCCGCCCCACTTCCCGGCCCTTATCGTTCATGATCAAAAGAATTCTCGGTCTCCTTGTCGCCCTCGCGCTCATTTATGGCGCCACATGGCTGGGCGCGGCCTTTTGGCTGCGCGCGCGCATGGATGCTTTTGTCGCGGATCTGATGGGCAGAGGTTATGCGGTTGAACATAGCGCGCCGCTGTTTGTAGGGTTTCCCGCACATATCGGCTTGAAGCTGACCAGCCTCAGCGTCACGGCGCCGTCCGCGCAGGGCGGTTGGCATTGGCAAGGCGCGCCCGTCAGCGTCCGCTTGGATCCCGGCGCTCCGACGGCCCCGGTGATCGACCTCAGCGGCGCCCAGCGCGTCACGGGATTTCTGTCCGGTCCCGACGAAGGGTTGAGCCTGAACGTGGGCCATGGCCTCGCCAGCCTGACGTTCGCACAGGATCAGTCCTTGGAGAATATCGTCCTTAAGCTGGCCGGCACGACGGTCACGGGCGCGGCTTCGACCGAAACGTTTGCGACCATCGAGGACAGCGCGCTGCATCTTTCGCTGGCCAATGGCCACCTCACCTGGTGGATGGAAGGCGTGGACCTGCCGGAGGCTATTCCGGCATTGAGCCAAACGATCCGCCGTGTGGAGATCGCTGTTGATTTCGTCGGCCCGCTCCCTGAGGGACCGTTACGCGGCGCACTTGAAACTTGGCGTAATGCGGGCGGCGCGGTTGAAGTGCGTTCCTTCGTGCTTGATTGGCCGCCGGCCAGCGCGGCCGGCACCGCCACGCTCGCCCTCGATCCCGCGTTGCAGCCCGTGGGCGCGGCGACCATCAAGTTCCAAGGCTTCTTCGACCTCGTCGCGGCGCTTCAGGCCAAAGGGTATGTGCACGAGCGCGAAGCCAGCATGGCCAAAATCGTGCTGGGCATGCTGGCGCGACCCTCAGCGCAAGGCCAACCTGAATTGTCGCTACCGATCACTGTCCAGGACCGCAAGCTGTCGGCTGGACCGGTGACGCTGATGGAAATGCCCGAAGTGGTTTGGGACCGCGCGGCGAAAGTGCCCTAGGCCAACGCCATTTCTTCGTATTTCTGGATCGGGCTTTCGGCGAGCCCCGCGGCATACCAGTCCTTCATCGCGGGATGATTCAAGATCGTTTCGCAATAAGCCCGGCTGATGGGATCGAGGGTCGGGATAACGCCGTAGGTCTTGAAGCGCGTGACGACCGGCGCGTACATGGCGTCGGCGTTCGAAAAGACGCCGAACAGGAATGGCCCGGTCTCACCGCCGAAGCGGCCGCGGCATTCCTTCCACAGCTCGTCGATCCGGGCGATGTCGACATTCACGCCGTCGGGGCGGCTTTTGTGCGGCACCGATTGGCGGATGTTCATGGTCATGTGGCTGCGCAGGCTTGAGTAACCGGCGTGCATCTCGGCGGAGACCGAACGCGCCTGCGCGCGCGCCGACGGGTCTTTCGGCCACCAGGCTTTGTCTGGGAACGTGTCGGCGAGATAGTCGAGGATTGCCAGGGATTCCCACACCGTGATGGAGCCATGGATAAGCACGGGCACCTTCGCCGCCGCCGAGTATTTCTTGATTTGGGCGGTGGTGTCCGGCTGCTGCAGGCTAACGACGGTCTCTCGGAACGCGAGGCCTTGCGCCTTCATCGCGATCCACGGGCGCAACGACCATGACGAATAAGCCTTGTTGCCGATAACGAGGTGAAGCTCCGGCATTGGGGTGTCCTTTCGCTAGGCCTGCTTGGCGTCGATGATGCTGCGGCGGATGGCGCGCGTGCGCGCGAAATGATCCTCAAGGGTCGCGCCGTCCCCTTTACGTATGGCGCGTTGCATCGCGGTGAGGTCCTCGGTGAAGCGTTGAAGGATCTCGAGCACGGCCTCGCGGTTATTGAGGAACACATCGCGCCACATGATCGGATCGGATGCGGCGATGCGTGTGAAATCGCGGAAACCGGAGGCGGAGTACTTGATCACTTCCTGTTTGAGATCGCCCGACAGGTCGGTCGCCGTACCGACGATCGTGTAGGCGATCAAGTGCGGCAGGTGCGAGGTGATGGCCAGCACCATATCATGGTGGTCCGGATCCATCGTATCGACCTTGGCGCCCATTTTACGCCAAAGCTCGGCGATTTTCGCGGCCGCCTTCGCGGACGTGCGCTTGGGCGGCGTGATGATCGACCAGCGGTTTTCAAAAAGTTCTGCGAAGCCGGCTTCCGGTCCAGAGTGCTCGGTCCCCGCGATCGGGTGCGCCGGAACGAAGTGAACGTCCTTCGGAATATGCGGCGCGACGGCGTCGATCACCATGCGTTTGACGGATCCGACATCCGTAACGATAGCGCCCTTTTTGAGATGCGGCGCGATGACGCGCGCGATCTCGCCGTTGGTGCCGACGGGGGTCGCGAGCACGATGAGATCGGCACCGGCGACGGCCTTGGCGTAGTTGCTTGTCGCCTCGTCCGCGACGCCGAGCTTCACGGCGGCCCTCACGTGCTTCGGGTTCTTGTCGCAGGCGACATAGGTCCCCGCGAGGCCGACGCGGCGCATGGCGCGCGCGACGGACGAGCCGATCAGGCCGATCCCGATAAAGCAGGCCCGTTCGAACAGCGGTTTCGGTTTGCGCGCTCTCGCCATTACTTACGTTCCATGAAGGCCGCCATGACATCGAGGAGGATGGTCATTTCCTCTTCATCGCCGATGGTCACACGCAGATGGTTGGGAAGGCCGTAGCCATCGACACGCCGAATGATGATTCCGTTTTCCTGCAAGAAAGCGTCACATTCAGCAGCCGTCTTACCGGGGACCTTCGGAAATTCGGGCAGCAGGAAGTTGCCGTGAGAATCGCGAACTTTGAGGCCGAGCCCGCGCAAGCGCTGCAGGCCGATCGCGAGCCACTTCTTCGTGTGCGCCTTCGTGCGCGCGACATGCTCCCGATCGGCGAGCGCGGCGAGGCCGGCGAACTGGGCGGGGCGCGAGACGTTGAAGGGCGAACGGATGCGCTCCATCACACCCACGATATTTTTAGCGCCAAAGCCCCATCCCAAACGTACGGAGGCGAGGCCGTAAATTTTGGAGAACGTGCGCATGGCGATGGTGTTTTCGGTTTCCGCGGCCAGCGCGAAACCGGATTCATAATCCGGCGCGTCGACGAATTCGGCGTAGGCGTCATCGCAGACCAAAAGGATATCCTCGCGCAAACCCGCCCGCAGGCGGCGCATTTCCGCGCCGGGGATATACGTGCCGGTGGGATTGTTGGGATTGGCGACGAACACAATGCGGGTCTTGGGCGTGACGCGCTCAAGGATCGCATCAACATCGGTCGTGAGGTCTTTTTCCGGCGCGATGACCGGCGTGGCGCCGACGCCCTTGGCATAGATGTTGTACATCGCGAAACCGTGCGCGGTATGGATGATCTCGTCGCCCACGCCGGCGAAACCGCGCATGACAAGACCTAAGAGTTCATCGGAGCCCGCGCCGCAGATGATGCGCGCCGGATCGAGATCGTGCGCTTTGCCGAGGGCTTCGCGGATTTCGCCGGAATCGCCGGCCGGATAGCGGTGGGATTCGGAAAGAGAGGCCGCGAGGGCCGCGACCGCCTTTGGGCTGGGGCCGAGCGCGGCTTCATTCGAGGACAGCTTGACGACGCGACGCGCCCCTTTGACCTGGGACTTGCCCGGCTCGTAGATCGCGATATCCATGATCCCGGGTCGTGGTTGCGGCAACGTCATGGACGCCTCTCAATGTAGGCCGAAAGGGCCGTACGACAGCCCCGTTACACTGGTTCACCCTATAGTGGTCCACCCCGTCAAAATCAAAGAAAACGTTGACTTATGGGCGGCTTGGCGTTGAGTTGCCGCGCATGAACCTGGATAAAACCCAGCAAAGCCGGCCGGAGGACGCACCCGCCTATGGGAAGAGCCTGACGTTAGCCGAGCACTTGACCCTGCAGTCGGGGGGCACGCTGTCGCCGGTGACGCTGGCCTACAAGACCTACGGCACGCTGAACGCCGAGGGGTCCAACTGCGTGCTGGTGTGCCACGCGCTGACCGGGGATCACTTCGTGGCGAGCACACACCCCATCACGAACAGTCCGGGCTGGTGGGTTGATCTGGTCGGACCTGGAAAGGTCATCGACACGGACAAGTTCTTCGTCGTGTGCTCGAATGTGCTTGGCGGCTGCATGGGGTCGACAGGTCCAAAGGAAATCAACCCGGCCACCGGCGCGCCGTGGGGCCTCACGTTCCCCGTCATCACCATCCGCGACATGGTGCAAGCGCAAGCGCGCCTCCTCGATCACCTCGGCATCGAAAGCGTTTTCTGCGTCCTCGGCGGCTCGATGGGCGCGATGCAGGCGCTGGAGTGGGCCGTGCGTTTCCCGCACCGAGTGTTCTCCGCCATTCCGATCGCGGGGTCCTATCGTCACTCCGCGCAAAACATCGCGTTTCACGAGGTCGGCCGCCAGGCGATCATGGCCGATCCGGATTGGGCGCATGGCAATTACCTCGCCGAGGGCAAGAAGCCGAAACGCGGCCTCGCCGTCGCGCGTATGGCCGCGCATATCACGTATCTCTCCGAAGTCGCGCTTCACAATAAATTCGGCCGGCGCCTACAGAACCGCGAAGCGCTGACCTATGGCTTCGAGGCGGATTTCCAGGTGGAAAGCTATCTGCGCCATCAAGGCTCCGCCTTCGTCGAGCGCTTTGACGCCAACTCCTATCTCTACATTACGCGCGCGCTCGACTACTTCGATCTGCAAGCCGAAGGCGGCGGCGTGCTGGCTGAAGCTTTTCGCGGCACGCCCGTGCGGTTCTGCGTGATTTCCTTCTCCTCCGACTGGCTGTATCCGACGGGCGAGAGCAAAACCATCGTGCATGCCCTGAACGCGGTCGCCGCGAACGTGAGCTTCGTCGAGGTCGCCTCGCAGCAGGGACACGACGCATTCCTTCTCGATGAGCCGGAATTCCATCAGACGATGGAAGGTTTCCTGGCCGGCGCCGCGGAAGCGCGCGGCATCTCCTATCGGCCGACAAATCGATGAGCGCGCCCCAGAATATCCGCGTCGATCTGCAACATGTGGCGGATCTGGTCGTGCCGAAAAGCCGCTTGCTGGACGTCGGCTGCGGCGATGGCGCTCTTCTCGCCTATCTCAAAATCTTCAAGCAGGTGGACGGCCGCGGGCTCGAACTTTCGATGAGTAAGGTGCGCGCCGCGGTAAGTCAGGGGCTGCCCGTGATCCAGGGCAACTTAGAGACGGACCTCGCCGACTATCCCACCGGCGCCTTCGATTATGTTGTGTTGAGCCAGACATTGCAGGCCACGCACAATCCGCGGCTGGTGCTGGAAGAACTATTACGCATCGGGACGCGCGCGATCGTATCGTTCCCGAACTTCGGCTATTGGCGCGTGCGGCTTTCGCTGTTGTTCGGGGGACGCATGCCGGTGACGGGCGTGCTGGCTAACCCGTGGTTCGATACGCCCAACATCCACTTGTGCACGATCTCGGATTTCATCGATCTCGCGCGCACGATGAACATCAAGATCGAACAGAGCTTCGCGCTCGATCAAATGGGCCGCCGGCAGGGCTTCGACGCCACTGAAGGCAAAGCCAATCTTCTCAGCGAACAGGCGTTGTTCGTCCTGACACGCGCCTGACGTTTCCGGCGGCTTTGACGGCGACCTTCGCCGTCATGCGTGCGCCGCTGACCGCCGGTGTCGCGCCCAGCGGCACATAAAGCTGCTTTTCCGCTTCAATCACGAGCGCGCCGCCGAGGTTGGGAAACCACTTCGCGCCGAGCCTTTCAAGGCTGTAGGCGAAGCGGCCGAACATCCGCCAGCCCACGGGCGGGATGAATAATGCCGTCGCGGTTTGCAGGGGCACGAACATGTTTTCACGCAACAGCCGCGCGATCTGACTCATCGAATAAGGGCGGCCCTGGGCGAACGGCGAGGCTTCCACGCGCGACCATAAACTCCGCCGGTTGGCGACGACGACGATCAGGCGGCCGCCGTCGGCGAGCACGCGCCAGCATTCGCGCATCATCGCACGCAGTTCCGGGCAGCCTTCGATGCAATGAACGAGGACCAGCCGGTCGAAAGTACGATCCGGAAAAGGCAGCGCCTGCTCGTCCGTGAGAGCGACGCTGTTGGCGGATGGATCGGGCCAGGACATGACCCCCTGCCCCGCGGGCATGGCCGCGACGATGTGGCTGGCCTCGCCCTCGAACAGGTTCAGGTAGGGCGTGACGAAACCTAGACCGAGCATGCGCTGGCCGGGCGTGGGCGCGGTTTGCGCGGGCCACAGGGTACGCAACCGCTGCCCAATCAGCCGCCGGACCGCGCGGCCCATGGGACTGGCGTAGAACTCCCGGAGGTCGATGATGTCGATCCACATGCTGTATATGATAACCCATTGTGAGACAATGATAAATATTGATCGGCGCGGCCAGATTGTGGATAAATGGGAGGCTCGCGCGAGGTCTCTTAAGGCGTGCGCGGGAAGCGCGGATCAGGTACTTTCGGTTGGGCTGTCCCGCGTGGCGGCCTAGCGGTTTAAGCGGGCCCGTGAGACGGGGCCGCGGAGGGGTTTCTACATGAGCTTGTGGCGCGCCGTTGCGAGAGGGTTCACCCTCATCGAAATGGCCATCGTGCTGGTGGTGATCGGGTTGATCCTGTCCGGCGGACTGATGGCGCTGACGCCCGTCCTGAAAAGCACCAAGACAACAGAAACAAACGCGCGCCTCGACCTTATCGAGAAGGCGCTGGTCCTTTACACCATCCGGAGTGGATGCCTTCCTTGCCCCGCGGACGGAACGAGCGGTACGTCGGCTGGCCTCGCGGCACCGACCGGCTGCGGCGCTTGCACTGTTGCCGCGGCCAATGGGGTCGTCCCGTGGACATCTTTGGGTCTTTCGGAACGCGACGCCACGGACGGCTGGGGCAATCGCATTTCCTACGTCGTCAGCACGACGCTCGCTGCGACAAACACAAGCATGCAGCGTAACGGGACCGATTATCCCGATGGCACACTGCGGGTCGAGGATGCCGACCCCGCGACGGCCACGGGCGCCGCCAGCCTTTTAACGGATGAAGCGGCTTATGTGCTCATTAGCCACGGCGAAGATGGGTATGGTTCGCGATCGACAAGTGGCGCGGCATTCGCCGACGCGCCTGCCGGCAACACAGTGCAAGCGAATAACGCCACCAAGGCCTGCAATGGGGCGAACCCCTGTCAGCAGGGCGATCCAATCGACGTCACGGGTAACGACAAATTCGACGACCTCGTGCGCTGGCGCACCGGACCGTTGATCGTCCAGCTGTGCGGCGAGAGCGCCTGCGGCAATCCCGCGTAATGTATTCTTGGGGGACCAATAAAGTGAAGCGTTTGGGTTCTTTGGCCGCGGCCCTTGCCGCGACATTCGCGGCTGTAACGTTCGCGCCGCCGGTGGAGGCCCAGGAGACGGATCTTTCGCCGGACATGCTGTGTTTCCGGTATTCACAGAATTTCGAGCGGAGCCTGCGCATCCCGCAAGGACTGCTGACCGCGATCACGCTGGCTGAGACCGGCCGTCCAAACGAGAGCACCGGTCAGATGTCGGCATGGCCATGGACGATCAACGTCAACGGCGAGGGCCAGTTTTTCGAGACCAAGGACGAAGCCGTCGCCGCTGTGCGCAAGCTGCTCGATTCCGGGCAACGCTCCATCGACGTCGGATGCGCGCAAGTAAACCTTCGCTACCACCCGACCGCCTTCCCGACCGTCGAAGATGCCTTCGATCCCATGAACAACATGGGTTACGCGGCGCGTTTCTTGTTGTCATTGCACGACCTTCAAGGTTCTTGGTCGCAGGCCGTGGAACGTTACCACTCGGCTGACGACGGCCGCCGCGAACAGTACCGTGAAAAGGTCATGGGCCTATGGAACCGCGAAGCCCGCAACGTGGTAATGAATGCCGTGATGGCCGAGGACACCGATACTCCGTATCACCTGGCGGTGCGTGACTTCGCCGCCGGTCGCTACACCGAGGCGCTCGATAAGTACCAGGCTATCGTCGACAAAAAGGCCGACGACCGCATCGGCCTTCTGGGCGTGGCCATGAGCTACGAGGAATTGGGCCGCGATTCAGAATCCATGCAGGCCTATGCCCGCTACCTCGGCTCGGAGCCATCGAACGAGACCATTCTCACCCGCGTGATCCAAAAGGCGAGCGCCAAGCCGGCCGCCGACGCCCGCGCCGATCTCGAAGCAGTCCGCGCCGCCGGGGTTGGGCAGCCGAGCTTGATGTCGGCGCTAGCGGAAGTCGCCAATTCGTTGGGCGACAATGAGGCCGCATTCAAATATGCCGCCGACGCCGCGCAGCGCGCGCCGAACGTGGCGGCTTACCAGCTGAACGCAGGCGTACTCGCCGACCGCCTCAACCGGCCGTCCGTGGCGCTTCAGCATTACGAGCAATTCCTGGCGCTATTCACGCGTCAGCCGAGCTACGTGGACACGCCGGTCGACGGTATCCGCGAGCGCATCAAATATCTGCGCGCACGGCTCTAAGACCGGCCGCACCTTTTCGAACGGGGGACCACATGGACATCACTGAACTTCTTGCCTTTGCGCAAAAAAATAAATCCTCCGACCTGCATCTGGTGGGCGGCAAGGAGCCCATGGTGCGCATCGACGGCGGCTTGCGTCCGATCAAAACCGGCGATCTCGCGGCCGATACGGTCAAGAATATGCTGTACTCGGTGATGACCGAAGAGCAGCGGGCGCTGTACGAAGCCGAGAAGGAAATCGACTTCGCTATCGCGTTCGGGACCGAGTCCCGCTTCCGCGTAAACGCCTACACGACCACCACCGGGCCGGCGGCCGCGTTCCGTGAAATCCCCACCAAGATCCCGTCGCTGGAGCAACTGAATGCGCCAGAGATGTTCAAGCAGTTCTGCGAATTCGAGCGGGGGCTGGTGTTGGTCACCGGCCCGACGGGCTCGGGCAAATCGACCACGCTGTCGGCCATGATTAATCACATGAACGAAAACAGCGACATGCATATTCTGACGGTGGAGGATCCTGTCGAATTCGTTCACCCAAAGAAACGCGCGTTGATCAACCACCGCGAAGTCGGCCGTCACACGCAATCGTTTGCGCGCGCCCTGAAGAGCGCGCTGCGGGAAGACCCGGATGTAATCCTGGTTGGCGAAATGCGCGACCATGAAACGATTTCGCTGGCGCTGACCGCCGCCGAAACCGGCCACCTCGTGATGGGAACGTTGCACACCAGCTCGGCGGCGAAAACAGTGGACCGTATCATCGACGTGTTTCCGGCCGGCGAGAAGGAAATGGTGCGTTCGATGATTGCCGGCTCTCTGCAGGCCGTGATCAGCCAAGTGCTGCTGAAGCGCAAGGGCGGCGGGCGTGCCGCGGCCCACGAAATCATGGTGGGCACCTCAGCTGTGCGTAACCTGATCCGCGAAAATAAGGTTCCGCAGATCTATTCCATGATCCAGGTCGGACAACGCTACGGCATGCAGACGATGGAAGATTCCATGCGTAAGCTTGTCGAGCAGGGCATCGTGGACATAAGTGAAGTTGCCGCCATGTCGGCAAAATTGGGTGACGGGGGCGGCGAAAGCCCCGGTTCGAAACCGGCCGCGCCCGCTGCGGCGGCTCAGCCTGCGCCTCAAGCGGCCGCGGCGCCGGCCGGCAAGTCGCGCTCGATTTTCTAGATATCAATCCAGGCGCGCGGTTCCCCCGCACGCCTTTCACGGAGCATTTCTATGGCAATGGACGCCGAGTTCGAGGGCTGGCTGAAGGAATTGGCGGGTCCGGGCGGATCCGATCTTTATGTGACCGTCAATGCTCCGCCGGCTTGGCGCGGTGACACGGGGTTCAAGAACCTGCGCGAAAAGCCGCTCACGACCGACGAAGTATGGCGCATCTGCAAGTCGTTCATGGGCGAAAAGCAATTCAAGGAATTCGAGACGACCGGCGAGTTCAACATGGCGACTGTCATGGAAGGCGTTGGACGGTTCCGCCTGAATCTCTTCAAGCAACGCGGTATGCCGGGCCTCGTCGCGCGCATCATCCGCTCGAAAATCCCCTCCCTCGCGGACCTTAAACTTCCGGCGCTTCTTGGCGATATGGTCATGGAAAAGCGCGGCCTGATCTTCATGGTGGGCGGCACCGGTTCGGGCAAATCGACATCGCTGGCGGCCATGATCGGCCATCGCAACGAAAGCGCACCCGGGCACATCATCACGATCGAGGACCCGGTCGAATTCGTGCACGATCACAAGAAGTGCATTGTCACCCAGCGCGAAGTTGGCGTGGATACGGACTCTTTCGACGCCGCGCTTAAAAACACCCTCCGCCAGCATCCGGACATGATCCTGATCGGTGAAATCCGCGACATGAAGACGATGGAGCATGCGCTCAACATCGCCGAAACCGGGCATCTCGCGATGGCGACCTTGCACGCCAACAACGCGAACCAGGCGATCGAGCGCGTCATCAACCTGTTCCCGAACGAGATGCATCATCAAATCTTGCTCAATCTTTCGCTCAATCTGCGCGGCATCATATCGCAGCGCCTGGTGCCGAAGATCGGCGGCGGCCGCACCGCGGCGCTCGAAATCATGCTCAATCAAGGTTACGTGAAGGACCTGATCGCCAAGGGTGAAGTGAAGGATATCAAGAAGATCATGGAGGAAAGCGTGCATCTCGGCATGCAGACCTTCGACCAGGCGCTTCTGAACCTTTTCAAGGCGGGTCAGATCAACGAGGAAACGGCGATCGCCGAAGCCGATAACGCAGGGGACCTCAAGATGAAGATCAAGCAGGAACAGATGACCAGCGGCGGCAAGGGCGGTCTCAAAGACCTCGACACCTCCGCACTCAAGCTGGGTTAAGCGGCCTCGGTACGCTCGAGCGCGAGAAGGAACGCGCGTTCGAGCGACGGCGCGGCATATTGCGCGACGAAGTCCTTCGGCGAGCCCACAAAGATGATTCGGCCGCCGTGCAAGATGCCGATGCGGTCGCAAATCTCCTCGATGTCGGCGAGGATGTGCGAGCTGAAGAAGATCGAACGCCCGGCGCGCTTGGCTTCCAGTAATTGATCCTTGAGCAGCACGCGGGCGCGCGGATCCAACCCGCTCATGGGTTCGTCGAGGATCATCAGTGGCGCCGCCACGAGTAACGCGCCCACGAGACCAAGCTTCTGCCCCATGCCTTTAGAATAGGTGCGTACGGTACGGCCGAGCGCTTCAGGGTCAAGATCGAGTGCCGCCGCAACGGCGCGCGCGCGATCGCGGTCCAGGGCCTGCTTGAAATAGGCAAGCAGAATGGAAAGGTATTCATAGCCCTTGAGCTGAGACGAGGGCTGGAACTTTTCCGGCAGGTAAATGAGATGACGGCGCGACTTGGCCCGGGTGTTCGGCTCACCGAAAAACGAAACGCGCCCTTGAGACTGACGCAAGTCCAGGATCGAGCGGATCATCGTGGTCTTGCCGGCCCCGTTGATACCGACCAGCCCGAAAATCTCCGCCGGCCGGAGCGCGAACGAGATGTCGTTCAGTACGACTTTTTTGCCATAGCCCGCTGTGACGTCGGTGAGCTCAAGGGGGATGGCCGCGCTAGAAACGCTTACTTCCATGGCCCTTCAACAACAGCGCCGCTTTTGGTGACAAACGTCTGGTTCGGCGCGAGGCGCACGGGCCGCATACCTTGGGCGCTCAGCGGCACGAGAAGATCGACATAGTCGGACGATATCTCGGTGACCTCGATGGACTTGAGTTCCTGCTTAGGTCCGATCGGAACACCGTTGATCCAGATCGTCCATTCGTCCGGGCTGTAATAGAGGATCGACGACAAATAGAGCGTCGCATCCTCGATAGGATCGCGGCCTCGGCCGCCGTTGCGTTCGGCATTGGCTGAACTGCCTTCCACCATGCGATTGCGAATTTCGGTCAGCTCATCGATGCTGAACATCAACGTCTCGGGAGATTGCGTGTCCAAAATCTGCTGACCCGCGCCCTCGCCCGCCGTCGCCGTAGCAGGTTTAGCGCTTGGTGTTTGGGCCCCAAGGGCGGAGCCGGTCAGGAAGGCAAAAACCGCGGCAATGCGTAAAATCGTTTTCATCGCGCCGCTCCCGGCTTCGCGCCCGCTTTCTCTTCTTCCTTCTGCGCCGTGCGCCAGGAAAGGAGAATTTCGCCGTTCACGAGACTTCCGTTCCCTTGCGAGATCGCGGCGAGTTCCCGTTCGTTCACCTCCGGCGCGCGCGACAACTTCAAGGATTCCAAAGCGAGCGAACCGGGAAAGGTTGTCGTCACGTCATCGAGGAAACGGTAGATCGAACCGTCGAATGGCGCCGTTACCTTCAAATTGACCGATTCCACATTCACCTTGTAAGCGCCGCTGGTTGGTTGACTCGTCGCGGCATCAAGCGCATTCGCATTCGCCGCACTGAAGGTGAAGGTAAGCGCGTTCTCAAGACCATGCGGCATCGCCGCGTCGCGCAACGCGCCCAGGGCCGCGCGGCGCGTATGCGGGATGAGCTTGTCGCTCTTCATGAGCGCTTCGTACCTGTCCTTGTTTTCCGCGACAAAATCGACATCTTGCTTCGTCTGCGTGATGGATCTCGTGATCGTGCTGATCTCGTTGTTCAAACGCACGCCCTCCGCAAACGCGTCATCGCGCGCGCCACCGAGGAAAACAACCGATAGCGCGAAGAGCACACCCGTCACCAGCAACGTGACAATACCCATGAATGCCGGACGGGGGATGCTTTCAATGATCCGGCGAAAATCCTTCAGGGATCTCATTTGCCCACCTTCTCGACACGATAGGCGGCGTAGAACCTTTCGCGCGCCCCAATACCCGCCGCTTCGGCCTCCGATCTTCCAAGGCCGCCGCTGAGCTCTTCGCTCGCTTGAGCGCCAACGGGCTCCTTGGTGACTGCAATCGTGTAACTACTGCCGAAGGCCGTCCGAAGGCGCTGTTCAATCGCACGCGCGGTCTGCACGGCTTCATCGGCGGAAGCAACCACGTCGGCGAGCCGCAGATCGATTGTAAGCGCATACGCCGCGGCCGATGCGGGCGCCGCGCCGCGGGCCTGCGCACCGGCTTGGCGCGCAGCGAGGTTCTCGAAGCTCAAATTAAGGACGACCGCGTCGCCGTCGAGGGCAGATACGATCCGGTGCAACTCGGGCGACAGCGGCACCTTTTTTGCGTCGAGCCTGTCCGCCACTTCAAGCGCATTGCGCATAGGCCCCGCGAGGTGCGGCGCGCTCGCCAGCGCCTTCTCTTCATCAGAAAGGCTCGCCCGAAGCCTTCCTAATTGCGTCGATAACATCTCGTTTTGGATATTGGATTGATAGAGCTCATACCCGGTCCAACCCGACCACCCGAGGAATCCGGCGACCAGAAGTCCCGCGGCGTACGGCGCGGCGAAATATGCGAGTTCGCGGATATCGTCCGAGGTATCGCCCATGGCCGCGGAACGGCTGAGTGGCAGCGCCGGCTTGCGTTTGGAGACGAACCAGGCGGCATGTAGGACGTCGCTATGAGCTTGGTCGGGCCGGCCGAGCGAGCCCAGATTGAGCATCGCGCCGGCTTCGTAAGGCGTGTAGACGGTGACCGAACGCGCGCCATCCCACGTTACGTCCTCGAGAACGGCCTTGTTCTCGGCACTGGTCAGAACAACGACATCGAGCGGCTCGCCGACTTGATAACCGAGACGGCGGATGTAGGTGATCGTGGCTTTAAAGTCGCGGACGATCATGTCCGCGAATTCGGCCGGCGGCGTATCGGCCGGCGGCGCCTGCGTGACGCGGGTGAGCGACAGGCGCCCATTCTTTTCGATGATCTGACGCAGGCCGCCCGTGACGTTAATACCGATCAAATGGCGCCAGTGATTTTTCTTCTCCGGCGCCGCGCCATCGGCGGCGGGCACGGCCTCATCCGGCGCATCTTTCGGCGCCAGTTCGCGGATGAGGTCGACGCTTTCGGTCGCGATCGTATAGACCCCGCCTTTTTCGTTCGGCAAGCTATTAACGAAGTCCAACCAGCCGACGATGCGCGCTTCGAGCGGTACGGACGCCATCTCGTACACCAGCGTCTTTTTCGACGACTGATCGATCAGACGTGCGCCGCGCAGGCTTTGGCCAGGAAACGCCATATTGATGTGTCGCGCCAGCACCCGGCGCCGGTCAAAAATTCCAACGCGCGGGATCTCTTCTTCCTTGAAAGATTGGTCGAGCGTATCGATCAGCAGGGAGAGGCGGCAGCGGGCATCTTGCGCTAGCGCTTCACCCAGCTCTTCCTGCGCCATCGCAGAATCGGGCGATCCGAGCCACGCATTGGCAACCTTCCCGTCCACAAACCGGGTAAGCACGACGTTGTCGTCGCCGATACTCAGAACAAATTCGCCGCCCTTGGCCATGTCGAACCGCCGTTTCCGCTAGCTGCTGCCGAGGCTGTTATAGATCGGGCCCATGACGCCGGCGACGATCCAAGCCATGATCGCGCCCGAAATCACGGTCATCGCGGGTTCGATCATCGCGATCATGGCGTCGATCGCCTCATCGACGTCCTTGTCGTAGAAGCCCGTGACGTTATCCATCACGCCGCCCAAATTGCCGCTGTCCTCGCCGATCTTCACCATGCGGCAGACCAGGCTGGGGAATTGACCGGAGTTGCGCATCGCAACCGACAGAGGCTCCCCGTTCTGGACCTGCTGGCGAACGGTCTTCATCGATTCTTCGAGACAGCGGTTGGTCACAACGCGCTGCGCCGTTTCCAGGCATTGGAGAATGGGCACGCCGCTTTGGAACATCACCGCGAAGAAGTGAGCAAACCGCGAGATGGCGAGCTTGGTGATCAGCTGCCCAAATACGGGAATACGCAACGACAGACACGACATCGCGTAGCGCATCGTTTCGGACGTTTTCACCATGACGACAAGAGCGGCCGCGATAACGGCGGGCGTCAGGATTACAACGGACCAGTAGTTGACCACGAAGTCGGACGTGGCAATCAGCGCCAGCGTCACCGGCGGCAACTCGGTGCCGTTGCTCTTGAGGAATTCAACGATCCCGGGAACGACGACGCCCATCATGAAGCCAAGCATGCCGAGGATCAGCACCATCACGATCGCAGGATAGCGCGCTGCCTTCTTGACGCGCTGGCGAATAGCGTCTTCCCATTTCACGTGCTTCACGAGGTGCCGGAAAGATTCGGTCAGCTTTCCGCTTTCCTCGCCGGCCGCGACAAGCGCCGAATAGAGGTCCCCGAAAACCTTCGGATGCTTTTCGAATGCCGCCGACAGCGGCGTACCGCCTTGAACGTCGTTCAAAATGGTCGCCGTCAGATCGCGCAGGCGCGGGGTATCGGTTGAATCGCGCACGTCGGTCAGCGAGTCAAGCAACGGAACACCGGCGGCCTGAAGCTGCTCGAGATGCACGAAAAACTGGATCTTCTCGCGCGCGCTGACACCCTTAGCCATCGCCGTCGTCAGCGCGCTGGTTTTCACCGGCTTGCTGTCGATCAGCATCAGACCGATTTCCTCAAGCTGCTGATGGAGGTCGGTCTCGTTATTGGCCGACAGCTTACCGCGGATCTGGCGGCCGGCGTCGTTCAGAGCGCGGTAGGCGTATTGAGCCATTCGTTAGGCCACCGCGAGGCGCTGGGTGAAGTCGACAATGTTCATCGCGGCCTTCAGGCTGGTTTTGCCCTCAAGCACTTTTGTCGTCGCGTCCTCGACCATCGGTACGAAGCCGGCGCCCCGCGCCGCCTTCTTAATCGCCGGCAGCGGCGCATCCTCGATGACGAGCGCATCGACTTCGTCATTGAACGGAAGGATTTCCGACACCGCGATACGGCCGCGATAGCCGGTCTTGCGGCAATTGTCGCAGCCTTTCGGCTGCGCAATTTGCGGCGGGTTGGCGGGATCGACGGCGAGGAGGCGGCATTCTTCCTCCGTCGCCGCGCGCATTTCCTTGCACTCTTCGCAAAGCTTGCGGACGAGACGCTGCGCGATGATCCCAATGACGTTGCCCGCCATCAAGTTAGGCTTCAGGCCGAGATCGAGAAGACGCGGGATGCAGCCGGCGGCGTCGTTGGTATGCAGGGTCGTATAGACCTGGTGACCGGTCATCGCGGCGCGCAGCGCCATTGTGGCGGTGCCGCTGTCACGCACTTCCCCGACCAGGATGATATCCGGATCCTGACGCAGCAGGGTTCGGATGCCTTCGGAGAAGCTGAGCGAGCTGCCTTCGCGTACTTGCGCCTGACGAATCAGCGAGAGTTCGTATTCGACCGGATCTTCGAGGGTCATGATATTGACGTCGAGCGAGTTGATGTACGCCATCATTGCGTAAAGCGTGGTCGTCTTACCCGAGCCGGTGGGGCCTGTGACGATGATGATGCCTTCGGGTTTCTGCACCATGCGCTTGATGAGCGCGAAGTTGTGCGGCGTGTAACCCAGCTTGTCGATGGTCACCAGGGCCTGCGACTTATCAAGAATACGCAGCACCACATTCTCGCCGTGGATCGTCGGCAACGAAGAGGCGCGGAAGTCGACCTTGCGGTTGCCGATTTCGAGGGTGAAGCGGCCGTCCTGCGGATTGAGGCGGTCGGCGATGTTCATGCCGCCCATGAGCTTGATGCGGTGACAGGCCGCGGCCCAGTGGCGCTTGTGCAGGGTGCGGATCTGCGTCATTTCACCGTCGATGCGATAACGCAGGCGCAGGAAGTTGCCTTCCGGTTCGAAGTGGACGTCCGACGCGCCGGTCTTGATGGCGTCCAGCAACAGCGCGTTCACAAGGCGTACCAGCGGATGGAGGTAGCCGCCTTCCATCTGTTCGACGTACTGGGTTTCTTCGTCCTCGCCGGACTCGAGCGATTCAAGTTCCTTCAGGACGCCTTCAATGGAAAGTTCGTGACCATAATATTGGTCGATGGCTTTCTGGACTTCAGTGTCCGAACAGACCAGCGGCGCGACGTTGGTGCCGGCGGGGAAGAACCGCTTCACCTTGTCGATGGCCAGAACGTCGTAGATGTCCGCCATGGCCAGACGAAGGGTCTTGCCGTCGAAGGACACGGGGAAAGCGCGGTAACGCTGCGCGGCTTCCTTCGGCAGAAGATTGAGGGCTTCGGCCTCGACCACGGTCGCGCCTGGAACAAAGCGCTGATACCCGGAACTTTCGGCCAGAACCGCGGACAGCGCCTGTTCGGTGATGAACCCGAGTTCGACGAGCAGTTCGCCGAGCAGTTTGTTGGATTTTGCTTTTTCCTGGAACGCGACCTCGAGCTGATCTTTTGAGATCAGTCCGCGCTCGACCAGAAGGTCCCCAATACGTGCCGTTGGTGCGGGTTTAGCGCCGCCCTTATCGCCGTCCATCGAGACCCCCGTCCCCAACAAAAATCAGTCGCAAATTCTATACGACCAGCCCCTTTAAGGCGAGGACTTAGACGCGCTGCGGCACGCAGACTATGTAGGTTTTTAAAGGGTCATACGGCGCTTCGTCGGGTGCGTCGAAATGATTTTTCGCGTCGATCGGATCCCAGCGCGAAGTTGCGCGTACGTTTCCCGTATCGATCTTCCCGTCGTCGAAACGCTCGTCGATCGTGAGGGCCGCGTCGCCCGGAATCCGGGTCGCGCAAATGACATTCTGAAGACCGAGGTTGTCCTCTGCGAACCCAAACTCGCCGCCGAACAAATTCTCCGGCATCGCGGATCGTCCGACGAGCGCGGTGTCGCCTTCCAGAAGCCCTGCGAAGCGCAGGTCGCGCCAGGCATCGAACTGCTCGCCCGTTGCGTTGCCATAATCGCTTAGCAGCCCCTGGATCCGCAGATCGCCGGACATGGAGACGCCCACGCCATTGACGATGTAGACAGAATTTTCCCGCCGCCACGTCCGCGGCGCACGGGGATCGTCGCCCGGCAACGCGCGGTATTGCGCTTCATATGTGACGAGGTGGTCCTGAAAAGCGCGAAGTTGATTCGCGGTGACGACGCCGCGCGTCCGATGCACAAGCTCGCGGCCCTTCAGCGCCATCACAAACGTGAAGCCCAAAATGGCCACGGCGATGAGCATCTGAAGGGAACTGACCCCCGCCTGGCGCCGATCTGTGGTTTTCATGAACCGTCTCAGTACCGCCTCCCCAGCACGGTACCACCGACCCTAAAGAAAAAGAGTGCGGAAGATGCCTCCCGCACTCTTTTCTAAACAATATTTCTAACCGTGATTAGTCGGTGCTGAGGAGCAGATCGCACTCACGGACATTGTTTCCGTCGGTGACGTTGTACGGCGTGGTTGCGGTACCGCAAGCGGCGTCGCCCTTGCCTGTGTTTCTGATGCGGCCGAGGCCCGGAACGCCGTCGTCGAACTTCTGGTCGATCTGATAGGCGCTCGCGACCGTCAACGCACCGTTTGCGGCAGTGGTGATAGCGCCAGAGGTCCCTGCGAGACGGAGCCATACAGTGGTGAGCTGCGACCCCGGGATCGACGCGGTCCCTTCATGAGTACCGGACAATGCGGTGAGGCCTGTGTTGCTCCACGGCGCCTGCGGAAGCGGCGAAGGTGTCGCGCCGCCCGAGAAATTGCTCACGCCGGCCGAAGCACCGATCTGACCGCCGCCGAAGAGGCCGGCGGCAACGAGACCTTGGAAATAGTGGTAAGGCTCGGCCTGCGAGCCTGTGAGGGCGCCAATCGCCGCCGCGTCGGTCGCGGCGACACCAGCTGCGGTGCCAACGAAACCGTTGCGATCGCCATTCGAGACCTGGTTTGAAATCTTGGTCTGGGCTTCATCAAAATCGCCAGGAAGCGCGCGATAACGATCCACGAACGTATTCTGCGCGGAGCGGAGTTGATCGTACATCGACGCCAAGTTTTTCTGGCGCGCGCTTTCGATAACTTCTTGCCCCTTCAAAATCCCGCCGACGATCAAACCAATGATCACCAGCACGATCGACATTTCGATCAGCGTGAAGCCTCGCTGATCACGCGACATATAACCTGGCATTTTCAAAACCCCCGAATCTGCAATGCTTTTCTAGCGAACACGCGGACGGATCGCCCTCATCCGAACCCAGGCCTTTGTCTAACACAAAATCAATGTTCTGCACCAGCGTCTTTTCGTGGCAATTTGCTGATATAATTCAAGCGGATACCGAAATGCCAGCGGGCGGCTAGGACTGAAAAGCACTTACAACCACACCGTGTTTTATTCTCGTTCCGTTTTCAATCTCTGAGAAACATCATTAAGCCAGTTGATTTCCTCGGGCGTTAGACGGCTCAACTTTTCCGCGCGCACCTTTTCGATGGCTTCATAGCCTTCCGCGAATCGGCCCAGCTTTTCAAGAAGCAGAGCGGGGAACATCCAGACCCACGACGGCACGCCTTCGAAGTCATACGTCGCCGCAATGCGCGAAATCTCCAAGGCGTACGTAAGGTCGCCCAAACGGTGCTCGGCGAGCTCGATACACTGCGTGAGCCAGTACCAATGGCGTTGAGGATCGAGGGCCGTCTTCTCAACGACAAATGCGATAACGCGACGCAAGTCGGCCTTGTTCTGGGTGAAGGAGAAATAGCGGCCGGCAAGGATGAAGTGATGATTGGCTTTAGGGTCGAGTTCCGCGAGACCGCGCAGCCATCCCAATACATAATCGTAGTTATATTTTCCGATTGGCGTGACCTGCCCGCCCCCGTCGCCCGCGTTTTGCAGATCGATCGCCATCCGGCGGTAGAGGAATTGATCGTCGCCAAACGCCTGCGCCTTACGGGACAGTTCCCCCGGCGGCGGAGACAAGACAGGCGGATTGCCGTGAATGTCGCGATTGAACGTTGCAAACCCCGCATGCGCGACGGCGAGTCCGAGACAGAGGAGCGCCATCGGAACCGGAATCTTGCCGACGTCCGTGCTTCCGAACATCAGAACTGCCTGCGAGTCAGGTCAAAAGTCGAGGCGGCCAGAACCAGCGCGAGGAAAACGGCGCCCTGCGCGAACGGAAAGAGAAGCTGATCGTTCGCGCCGTACACCAGCCACTCGGTCTGCGCAAAGAGGTCGAGCCGCGGTATGATCAGTGCAAGCGCATCGACGACATAATCAGATGCTCTCGCCTCACGCGTCCCCGGCATAAAATCGCGGATCCCGATGAACAGGCCCATGAGCCGCGCAAGGGCATAAAAGCCGAGCGAAAAAATCACACAGGAGGTGGCGCGCTCCAGCATCAGCGCCGCGAAGATCGCAACCGCAACGACGATCAAACATTCGAGCAGAAGTGACAGGCTCCACATCGGGACACCGGCGCCGGCCGGCGTCACAAACCAAAGCGCCAGCGCAAGACCGACGACAAAAACGCAAGTCACGAGCGCGAAACCCAGCCAGTAGCCGATGACGAAACTTCCGCGCGTAAGGGCGCGGGAGAGGACGCCCTCGACCTCACGGGTCTCGATCATGCTTTGCACATGAAAAGCGACGAAAACCACAAGGCCGACGACCAGCACAACACGCCCCGCGCCGGCCGCGAATACGATGGCCGCCTGGGCCTGTTCGATAAGCGCCGTTCCACCCAGGAAAACAGAAATCGACGTCGCGCCGATCAACGCGACGAGAAGACCCGCGAAAAGACGGTTGCGTAATGCCGTGAGCGCGACAAGGCGAACTGTTGCCAACATAAATCAACAGCCCTTAGGCGAGACCGGTTGGAATTAGAAAACGATCGGGCGCGGATCTGGGGTAAACGTCTTGTAGAGTCTGATATCTTCATCCGAGATGGTTTCGGGCGCATTCGCCAGCGTCGCGCGGATGAAGACAACCAGCTCCGTAACCTTGTTTTGCTTGATGTCCTGCGACAGCGCTTTGCCCACAAGCGGGATGTCCATGACGCCCGGCAAACCCTCGCGCGTATTCTGCACGTCTTCCTGCATCAGCCCGCCCATCACGACGGTCTGTCCGGATTCCATCGTGACCAGGGAGTCCATTTCGCGCACCTCAACGATCGGGATCGGCGAAGACACGATCGGCGTTGAGCTGTTGATCTGCTGCGCCAGCGCGATCGTCACGGCAACGCCAGGATCGTTCACATATCCGGTGACCCGGGTAATCGAGGGCCGCATGCTCAACGAAATGCGCCGCGTGATCGGATCGATCGCGGGCTGCACGCTCATGATCATGCCGATGGGAACCGTCTTGATTTGGCTGTCCACCGTCAATCGGTCGCGCTGCCCGACCTGCGTGGATTCGGTGAAGGTCACGTTCAAATCGAAAAAGACCTGATTTTGCGCGACTTTCAGGATAGCGACTTGATTGTTGAGCGCAGTCAGACGCGGGCTCGACAGCGTCCGCACCGTCCCGAACTGGCGGACGAGCTGAAGCGCCAAACTGAGGTCGCCGTCGTTCATCCACGCCGCGGTGAAGGTCGGATCGGCAAGAGTCGCCGGAACGACTTCGCGCGTGAAGTTGGTCCCGATCGTGAGGTTATCGTTCGTCGCGGGGAAGCGCAGATCGCCGCCCGGACCGAATACGGCGTTCCAATCGATGCCCGCGCGATACTGGTCGTTGAGGGTGACTTCAACAATCTTCGCTTCGATAAGCACTTGCTGATTCACCGCCGCGCGCACATCGCGCAGATAACGCTCAATGGCCATCTGCTGCCGGCGCGTGGCGAATACCGTGATGATGCCCGCCTGCGGATTGAGGCTGAAGCGGCTGGTCGCAACCGCCGGGCCCGTCGGCGCCGCTTGAGGTGCAGCCGCCGCATCAGGCGCCGGAGACGCGCCTTGATCTTCCTTGAGCATGGCATCGAGCTGGGCCTGGCGTCCTTGTGTCAGCGCCGCCGCTTGCGCAGGCAAGGCCGTTGCAGCACCGCCGCCACCGCCACCGCCACCGCCGCCACCACCACTCGCGGGAGCCGCCGCCGGCGCTGCGCCTGGAGCGGGCGTGGCGGGCGCGGCTTGCGGAACGAAAGTGGCGTCGATCGCCGCCTGCTGGCGGCTGCGGCGCGATTGGATGCTTCCGAGAATTTCCGTGATATTGGTGCCGATCGTGGTCCAGAAATTCGACTGCGATGTCTGACTGACCCTCGTCGAGGAAATGTTGCTACCACCGGCAGCGCCGCCAGCGCCAAGCGCCGCAGCGACCGACGATGCATCTGAAGACGAACTCGCCGCGGAACTCGAGGTCCGCGCGACGTCGAGCACGTCCATGCGATACTGCTCAAGATAAGGGTCGTCGATCTCCACACGGAGCGTGTTGCGCTCCATTTTATACCGAAGTTCCGCCAGTTCGGCGATACGATCGATGACCTCGATAAAGGGTCGGTCGGTGGCCGTCATGATGATGCCGCCCGAGATCCGCGGATCCATTTCGAGATCGACGCCGGCGCGGCGCGCGAGCTCGATCAGGATATCGCGGACCGGGGTTGTCTCCGTGACCGAAACGGAGACGCGGCGCGTGTCGGCCAGTTCCGGCGCGGCGGGCGCCGCGACAACCGATTGGAAGCCGGGGATCGGCGGTTCAGCGCCGGCGGTCTCGCCGGGCGTCTTCTCCGCGCCGCGGCGGGCGAGCAGTTTGGCATACTCGTCTTTGCTGATATCGGCGGCCGTATCGTAGTCGTTATAGCGCAAGCCGGAGCATGAGCTGAGCATCGCCGCCATCGCCGCGAGCGCGACACCTGAACGCAGCCGTTTGCCCGCAGCCATCGCCGAAAGAACCCCAGCGCCGATCATGAAAACCCCCGTACCAAACCCATCCAGAACCGGTGCGGCGTGACGCCGCCGATCCATTCAATCCCCGAGGGGTACCCGCTTGGCGGGCGCGCATTCGCGCGGCACCGACAAAGCACACCCCAGCCCACATAACAGGTAGCATGCGGACGGTTGCAAACCAAGGCCGGAACCCATTCTCGTGACGCGCCGCGGGCAACATTACACCGCGACAAGGGCCACCCAGAACGCAAGAAGAAGCGCGGGTCCGAAAGCGAAAGAAGCACCCCGCCGGTGCATTTGCATCCAGGGGAGAACCGCGACGGCCGCACCTGCGACGCCGGCGACGCCGAGCGCGGCAAGCAGCGGCACCGGTGGCAAGGCCAATGCGGCAACCGCCATCAGTTTCGCATCGCCCATCCCTAGTCCCTGACGCAGAAACCGCCGGCCCGCGGCGTCGAGCGCCACAGCGGCCACGAAAACTGCAACGGCCGCGATCGCCGCCGGCACGAAGCCACCGTCGCGCGCGTAGCGCAGTGCAATAAAGAGGACCGCGAGGCCGGCCAGCAGGCTATTGGGCAGACGCCGGTGCTCAACATCAATGATCGCGAGGGTCATCATGACCGGCGTCGCGGCGAGAATGAGCACCAATCGAACCGGCTCCGAGACGGTGAGGGCCGCGCCGACGAAAAGAAGCGCCATTAAAACTTCAATCGCCGGATATCGCCACGACACCCGTGCGCCGCAGTGCCGGCACTTCCCGCCATGCGCCATCCAGGAAAAGACCGGCACCAGATCGCGCGGCGTCAGCGTGGTGTGGCACGCGGGGCAAGCCGAACGGCCCTTCGCGATGCTTTGCCCGTGCGGCAAGCGGTAACTGAGCGCGGTGACAAAGCTTCCGAATATCAGCCCGAGTATGACAACAACGGGTAGCGCGATGAGAGGCAGCGGCGCCGGGAATGGCGTCATCTACTGCGGCGGCGCGGCGTTGGAGGGTGGATTGGCGGCAGAGGCCGCGGGCGCCGCGATCCCAAAGGCGTCTTGCACACGCACGTAGGCCGTTTTCGCCCAGTTCTGAAGCGGCGGGCTAAGCGCGAATATCAAAGCGACGACAGCCACTTCGGCGGCGATAATACCGTACCAGGCCGAGGGAGACCAACGCCGGCGCGTTTTTGCTTTTGAGACCAGTTGCGGGCTGTCCGCGATGGCGCCGTCGGCGTGCTTTTCGGTCACCTGAATAGAACCGGCGCCATAAGCGACAAGCAGCGCCTTATCGGCAAGGATGTTGATCACGCGCGGGACGAAGTCGGCGGCGCGCGCAATACGTTCCATCGCGGCTTCCGAAAAGATCGGGAATTCGATGCCAGGGAGACGACTGGTCTGCACGCGGTGCGCAATATAGTGCACGGCTTCGGCCATCGCGAGCGGGCCCGTACTAAACGCAAAGCCGATACGTTGGTTGATCTGCCGGAGATTGGGCTGCTGGAGAAGATCGTCAAGTTCCGATTGCCCGAACATCACGATTTGCAGGAGCTTGCTGCGCTCCGTTTCCAAATTGGACAAAAGGCGCACGGCCTCAAGCCCCGACGCGCCGAGCGCCTGCGCTTCGTCGACGATCAGCACGGCGTTGCGGCCCAACGCGTGTTGTTCCAGCAGGAACGTATTGAGCCCCTGAAGCATCTGCGAGCGCGATCCGGTTTCGATCCCGAATTCGGCGCATACCAGCGTGACGATGCTTTCGGGATCCACCTGCGGCGCATTGAGGTAGGCAACCGCGTCGTTGGAGCCGATGAGCTTACGCAGCAGCAGCCGGCACAGCATCGTTTTGCCCGTGCCGACCTCACCCACGACTTTGAGTATGCCGGTGTTGCGCGCGATCCCAAACAGGATCGATTGAATGATCTCGGTGTGCTTTTCGGTGGGGAAATATTGGTTGGTGTTGGGCGTAAGCGTGAACGGATGTTCCTTAAGCCCGAAATGACCGAGGTATGGCATGTCGCCGCCTTACCCTAACGGGCCCGCAGGAACCGCACTCTGCGCTCGATCTCGACCGGCGATATTTCGGCGGATCCACGGCCGCCGGAAATCGACGCAAGCACGCGTTCATAGCTCGCAACGGCCTGGTCGCGGCGGCCAAGGTGATCGAGCACCAGCGCCATGTTGTAGTGATACATTACCGTATCCGGAGACAGCGCGATGGCGCGGCGGAAATAGTCGAGAGCCTGGGGCAGCGAGCCAAGCTTGGCGTAAGTGAGACCGATTTGAGCCTTCAGCGGACTGAACGTCGCGTATTGCCGCTCAAGATCGAGCAATCGGGTGAGAGCCTCCTGCGGCGCGCGTTCGGCCGCGACGGCCGTCAGATTGGTCAGCGCTTCGCGATTGGCGGCGTCGAGTTTAAGCACGGCTTCATAGGCGCCCTGAGCGTCCTGACCGCGGCCGAGTTTCTGAAGCGCGGCGCCCCGGCCAAGCAGCGCGAGAATGCTATTCGGCTCTTCCTTCAAAGCGTCGTCATAGAAGCCAAGCGCCATATCATAAGAACCGCGGACAAGCGCGTCATACCCGGCGGCGGCGTTGGAGCGCGCGGTCTTGGAAACCTCACGCACCGTGACCTGATTGCCGACCCCGGCGAGATCGAACTCGGAGCGGCGGATCGAAATCGGCGGGCTCAACATGCGCGCCGGTGAATCGGCGGCGAGGGTCGGCATTGGCTCGGCCTTCTGCGGCATGCGGGGCGCGACGGGCTTCGGCGCATCGGGTTTCGCGGTCGCCGGCGGGGCGGCGGCGACTTGGGTCTCGGCGGCTGGGGTCTCGGCCGCTGGGGTCTCGGCCGCTGGGGTTTCAGAAATTTGGGTTTCCGCGGCTTTGGCTTCAGCAGGCGCGGGAACCTCGGTCGTAGACGCTGGCGCTGCCGGCGCGGCGGCGGTCCCCGCCGCGATCGGCGGCGCGGGTTCGCCGGGCTTCGCCGTGTCGGACACGAGAGGCGCGCCAGCGGGCGCGGGCGGCGGCTGCATGACGGGAGCGGCCGGCGGTGGAACGCTCGCGACTTGCGTCGTGCCCGGCGGCAGCAGGCTATCCTGGAATATAACAAACGCGACCCCGCCGCCAACGGCGAGGATGAAAATACCCGCCATCGCGATGCGATTGAGCGAAGGACCGCGCCCGCCGGCAGCCTTCAAGGCCCCGGACGCCGCAAGACGGTTCGGATCAAAACCGGATTCAGATTGGCGAAGCTCGTTTTCTTTCTCGGCCTTCTGCAAGGCCTTATAGAGCACGCTCATTGACTATCGCCCCAAATCGCAACACGCCGCTCGCGGCGCGTGCGACACCCCAAAATCGTCGCAGATTGTTCCGCTTTACAATGACCTGATTCCCGCCCGGCCATCGTTGTCCAACCTATACGCATACGCGGGGACTAGCAAGCTTCGGCGGCAGCGCGAAAACAAGCCCGATGTCACTGAAACTACAAGATCTTTCCCTTCTCAACGGGGAGTAGCTACGCGCTACATTCTCGCCGTCACCGGGGCAAAGCCGGTACGTCGAAGGCGGTGGGAGAACGCCCGTCCACGTACGCATCCCACATGTGCTCGAACGCCCATTCGAGATGACGCGTAAAACGCGGGGTATCGAACAGCGGACTGCTTAGACGATTTGTCTCTACTTTGGCGCGCAACGCCGCGCGGAAGGCGGCGTCGTGGCCGACACGGACGGCGAGGTCCTCGTAACCCGCGAGGGACGGCGCGACCATCTCGGGCATCCCCATTGCGTCAAGAAGACTGGCCGCGACGCGCGTCTGATAGGTGTTGCCGAGAGTAGTCAGCACGGGACAACCGACCCACAGGGCATCGCTCGCCGTGGTGTGGCCATTGTAGAGCAAAGTATCGAGGTAGAGGTCGCACACACGATACCGCGACATATGGTCGTTATGGTTGGGGATACGCTCCGCGAAAATCACACGCTCCGTGTCGATCCCGCACGCGGCGACATGACGGCGCATGTTGTCCGCCGTACCGGTTTTCTGCGACGCCAGCCACAGCACGCTGCCGGGCACACGCGCCAATATCCGCATCCACGCCTCGAAGACATCGGGTGTGATTTTCTTCGTTTCATTGAAACTACAATACACAACGCCTTCTTCAGGCAGGCCATATTCGGTGCGCGATTTTGGCGCACTGCCCGTTGCGCGCTTGCGGTCGTTCACCTGATGGCACTCGGGCATATAAATCAGGGCCTCGGTGAACCACTTTTGCTGCTCACGCGGCACGATGATCTTGTCGACGATGATGTAGTCCATCTCCCGGCTGCCGGTCGTTCCCGGATGGCCGAGATAATTCACCTGGATCGGCGCCGGCCGGCGCGGGATGATGGACTTGGGGCCGGAAAGCATATTGCCGGTGAGATCAATCAAGATATCAACGCCGTCGTCCGCGATCCGCTGCGCGCCCGCCCGCGGCGAAAGAGCCGAAACGTCGCAGTACTTATCGAAGGATTTGCGGATGCGCGCGCCGATCTCGGAGTTGTACGTGTCGGCCATGGTGCCATAGCCGTATACGCGGAACCGTTTTCTGTCGTGCAACTCAAACAATTCGGCCGTCAGGCGGGCGACCGGATGATCGCGAAAATCGGCCGAGATGTAGCCCAGGGTGATCGGTCGCTGCGAAGAGCGCCGGAACCGCGTGGCAATCCGAGGGACTTTATTCTCGTAGCCGAGCGAGTAATGACATGCCCCGTGAAAATGCATCTCGGCATCATCGACCAGCCAGAGCTGATATCCCACGCCGGCCAACGGGTCCTTCTTCATCGCCTTGAGCGTGCGCTTATGCCATGCACGGTAATGCGTCCAGTCGGCGACAACCAAGGCGGACCATAGCGCCGTCGCATAAAGCCGAGGTTCGTTACTTCCGGCACGCAACGCCGCGGCGGACAGGCTGCGCCCTTCGCTCGAGCGATGCTCAAGCTCCAACAACGTCCAAAGATTAATGGTCGGCGAAGCCCACCACGGCGCGAGCATGATGGCGTAGCGAAACAGCAGCGCCGCTTCGATCATGCGGAACTGCGACTGAAGGATGAGGCCCAGTTTATTGGCGAGTTCGGCGGAGTGCGGCTCCGCGGCAAGCGCGCGGCGAACGTCGGCCTCCGCCGCCGCGGTGAAAGGATCGAATTGTTCGTAATGCTCCGCCGGGCGAATATGTCCCAGGAGCTTATGAAACGCGCGCGCTATACGACTGGGAGGCGACGTCGCCCACGGCGTCAATATCTCGGCCGGGCGTCCGACAATGGGCGCGACCGCGGCGAGCCGCTGCAGGGCATTGCCGTAATTCGGAGCAAGAAACGCCGCCTGCGCGAAAGATTCATAAGCAAGATCGAAGAGGTTCTGTTCACCGAGGACCAGTCCCCGGTGGAACCAGGCTTCGGCAAACGTCGGGGATTCTTTTATGGCGATATCGAATTCGATAAGCGCCGCCGTCCATGCCTTTTGGCCCGCCAGCGCGACGCCGCGTTTATTGTGGTAGCCAACACGAAGCGCGCGTTTGAGGTCATCCGTATATTCAGGATTGTCCTCGATCGCGAAATCGGTGGGAGATGCGAGGCCCGGTCCGGACCGTTCAAGGCTCATGGCCGCATGCTTTTACGGCTTCTGCGCCGTCATGTTGAGACTGATCGGCACGCCTGCCACCGCAACGAGGCTGCAGTCGGAAAAAAGGCCGAACTTATCGACCCTTCGGATATCCGTGAAACCCGTCGCGCCCAGATAGAAGCCCAAAAGTTCATGCGATAAGCCCACGGCATGAAAATCGAACTGGTCGATTTGGCCTCCAAACATGATCTGCATAACCTGGAAGCGATGTTCCGCCTGCAGGGTGGGCGAAAGATACAGCCGGCAGAGCATCTCAAGGTCGGGAACGCTGATCATGATCGTTCCGCCCGGCGCCAGGACGCGGAACCATTCCTTAAGGGCATTTTGAAGATCGCCCTGATACGAAATGTGTTCGAGAACGTGGCTGGCGTAAATCGTCTCGACGGAATTGTCGGCGAACTCGGATAAGTCGACGCAGTCGCCGACGTAGTCGACCTCCGGTCCCGGGTCTATGTCGAAGTTCGACCAACCTTCGGCTTTCTTGCGCGATCCAATATTGAGTTTGATGGGCATGGGTGATTGGTGCCGCTCTGCCGATGAACCTAACGCGACCTACTGGCCTTGGCGCAATTTTTCGTGGATACGCACAAGGGCGTCGGTGCGTCCTACCTGGCCGGCAAGATGCCCTAGAATTCCGAGAACCATGCTGTGGTGGACCCGCTTCAGGACCCAACTCGACAACAAGATGCTCGCGACCAGCCGCAGCAATAGACCCGGCGCTTCTTGTTTCGCCACGATCGGCACGGTCGGCGTAACGCCGTCCGGCGCGTAGTCGGCAGCGGATTCTTTTTCCTGTTTGGCGGTCGCGCGCCGATATCGTCGATTCATGCTTACTCTCGTAGCGATAGTCCCTGGGAGGGGACTATAGCGAAAGCAAAACAATCCCGCCCCGCCTAAAATGCTGGTCTGGACGGTTGAAGAAATCGTGACTTACGCATCGCGAACTGGGAGGCCGGCGCCGTCTGCCGCGGTTTGGCCGCACGGGCTTACGCCAAACTCAACGAGCACGGCGTCCGACGTCTACACATTCTTATTTCACCGTAATCGTAATGCGCTCCGAAACCACCGCCGGCACGTGCGGCTTGTGATCTTTGTCGGCGAAGACGAGCTGAAGGGTATGTTTGCCGGGGGCCAGCTTGAGCTCGACTTCCGTCTGGCCCTTGCCAAAGTGCATGACCTGCGGATCGTCAATCGGCAGGTAAGTGGTGAGCGGCGGGGCTTCCTTGTCGATGACGAGATGATGATGGCCTGTCCCTTCGGTTTCGGTGCCGGCCGGGGCGACGCCCATGCCCTTAAGGCCGAATTGCACGCGGACCGGGGCCGACACCGTATCGCCGTTCTTCGGCGCGATGATGTAGACCTGCGCACCAGGGGCGGAGGCGGTGTCGGCGGCAAACGCTGTAGACAGAAAAGCGCCGGCGATCGCGGCAGCGGCAAGTGTGGAACGGATCATCGAAACTCTCCTGCAAATGATGTGAGCGGATGGTAGAAACTCACGGCGCTTCTGGCAACGTTGTCCGCACGATGAAACGTCCCTCGCCCGGCCGGCGATTGTAACGCGCGTCACCCACCGTCACATCGAGTTGACCATCGCGGTGAATCACCTCAGCGAAGGGCAAGCGCGACCAATAGAGGAAATCGGCGATGTGCACGTCATGCGCGGCGGCGCGTGCGACCGCGGGGTCTTCCATATTGGTCGGCACGAGTTCAGGATCGAGCTGAAGGTCGGGCGCCGGCGCCCAGGCAAAGGCGCCAAATCCATACCTTCCGCCCAGATCGAAAATCACATCGCGCTTGAACGGATTCACCGGCACCGGGCTCGCGACGACCGTGAGGGGATCGCCGAGCCCCTGCCGCGCGACTTCGCGCGCCGCGTATCTTTCGACCCACGCGCTCGCCGTCCCCATGCCGCCCGCATAAACGGCGACGGCCACCAAGGCGATTACGGCAGGGGCCGGATGCGCGGCGCCTGTCCAGCGTTCTTTCCGGCGCGAGAGCCAAACCCCGAGCGCCAGCGCACCCCACAGCCAGAGATCGATGATGAACAGAGCGTCGCCGTAGAACCAGCGCTCGGAGAACGGCATCAGGCACCTGATGCCGTATGTGTTGAGGAAATCCATGAGCGGGTGCGAGAGAATCCCGATGTAGGCAAGGCCGAGCAACCATCCGAAGCGAACGGGCGCGCGCGACGCGGGCCGCTTGCCGCGCCCCGCCTGCCAACGGTCAAAGGCGAACATCGCCGCGGCGAGAAACAACGGCAAAACGACGAGCGCGATGGGCCCGTGAGTCCAACCGCGCCGGAAGTAAAGGCTGCCGCGCTCGATAAACATCGTGACGCCGTCGATGTCCGGCAAGTTGGCGGCGATCATCAAGGTCGCCATGCCGAGGCCGGTTTTATTCTTCAGGCCGGCTTGGCCAAGCGCGGCGCCGGCGAGTGTATGAGCGAGATTGTCCATGGGAATCCGGCGCGCGGAGAGGAAAGCAGCCTCAAGTCTATAGCGGCGAGGACTTGCTGTGTATACTCCGCGCACCTTTTCGCCAGCCCGTTACATCCATGACCGAGCCCGAGCAATCGGCAACCGCCACCCGCCTTTCTCGCTCACGGCTCGCGCTGCTGATTGCGATCCCGGCCGTCGTGGCCCTCTCGTTGGCCGCGGGTCTCACGGACTACGTCAGTCTCGACGCGCTCGCCGCGCACCGTACCGAGCTTCTGGCGTTCGTGGCCGCGCATCACACGCTCGCGGTGATCGTCTTCACGGCCCTCTATTTCGCGGGCGTTGCCTTGAGCATTCCGGGGTGGGGCCTGCTGACAGTCCCCGCAGGATTTTTATTCGGGCCCGCGCTCGGCGCGGCCATTGTCGTGTTCGCCGCAACGTCGGGCGGAGCCGTCGTGGTGCTTGCGGCGCGCTACGTGCTCACGGATTCGCTGCGCGCCAAAGCGGCGCCGGCCATCCGCAAACTCGAGGCGGGTTTCCACGAAAATGCCTTCAGCTATCTTCTCGCCTTGCGCCTGACGCCTGTCCTTCCCTTCTTCCTCGTGACTCTTGCCGTTGCGTTCCTCGGCGTGAGGATGCGCACCTTTTTGGCCGCGACGACCCTCGGCCTTATTCCGATCGCGTCGGTTTACGCAACCCTGGGCGCCGGCATCGGCGATGCGCTTGAAGTGGGCGCGCACGACCCGCTTGCCGCCGCGCGCGAACCGACGGTGATCGGCGGCCTGCTCGGACTGGCTGCGCTCGCCCTATTGCCGGTGCTGATTAAACGGCTGCGGCGGCGCTAAACCGGACGCGCGACAAAAAGCGTGTGAGGATACGGCGTCCAATGCGCGAGATGGTGGATCTCGGGCGCAAAGCCGGCGCCGCGCAACAAGGCCGCATTCTCTGCACAGGAGCGAAAATGAAGTTCGCCCGTGCCCAGGGTGAGGCCGACGCCGGTCATCACCTTTTCCTGCGCCCGCGCCACGGCGTATTTCCATGCCGGATGCGTATCGTTGGTTTTCAACAAAAGGACGCCGCCCGGCGTCAGCAATCTACGGCACGCTTCAAGAATGCTGCGTTTCAGCGGGTCCGGAAGAAGATAGAGGACATCGAGCACCACGATCGTATCAAATTGCTCGCCCGTCACGGATTGAACCAGACCTTCGCGAAATTCGAGCGCGGGAAATCCCTGCCCGGCGCGCAAAGCGACGGAGATTTTCGCCGGCGACGGATCGATCCCGACAATACGGCGGCGCGAATCCGCACATGCAAGAGCCAAGCTGAACAGCCCATGTCCGCATCCGACATCCAGCACCGCGCCGGTTGCGGGCAAGCGCGCGGCGATCGCGGCGAGCGGCGCAAGGATATGCCGCGCGAATACAAACGCACGGACGCCGGCCGCTTCACGCCGATAGAGCTTTTGCGCAGCGGCGAAGTCGGCCGCGATCATGGATGCGCGCTCCTGAGGTCAAGGACGTAGCTCAACACCGTATCCAGGCGCTTCACTTCAACCACCGCCGGCGCTTCAGGCCTGACGCGGCAACGCGGATTGGTGATATCGCCGCCCATGAAAAAGTCCGCGGCCGCGCGATCGTCCGTCAGGCCTATTGTGTCAGGGAGATAATAACCGGCGGAGGTATTGGCGCCGCATACAAAGATCTGCGCTTTTTCGGGAACCGGCCGGCCCGCCGCACGCTCCTGCGCGAGATATTGCGCCAAGCGGAGCGTGGCTTCTTTGTAGGAAACACCCCAATAATCGATTTCAAAGCGGCCGTAAGCGCCTTGCAAGCCGCCCGTCAGAGCATTGAAGGCGAGGTACTGATAAGGATGGATGCGCGCCATCATCACGACCTCACGCACGACACCGGCGGCCAGGAGCGCCGCGAAACCGAGCGCCAGCAGGCGGCCACGCCGCTCCAATAAATCCAACGCATGATCCAGGCCGATCGCCGCAAGCACGACGAGCTGCGGCACGACAAAAAGGAAGTGGCGCACCCCATTATAAGTACTGGGGCGGAACACCGTGAAGGCGGCCAGCGGAACAACGACCGTGAGGGCGATATAAAGGTATTGAAGGGCGCGCGGCTCGGTGAGCGAGGAAATCCTCAACGACCCCGCCCGCATGAAGATTTGCGCGACGACCAAGACCAGCCCCAGCAGAACGTATTCCGACATCTGCACGGCGAGGAGCACAACGAGATAGCTGGCCGGCAGCTGCGCGGAGTTGATCATCTCGCCCGCCCACAGCATGTCCGGATGCCAATAGAGGTTGGCCGAATCCGTGAAGACGGAGATCACGTTCATCGGCGCTTGCACCGACCAAGGCCATACGATGGCCATCACCACGAACGCGAGGGGCAAGGCCAACGCGAAAGGGCGCGCGGCCTTCCATATTTGCGCCGCCGCGGTGCGCAGATTTTCCGTCAGCAGATGGCCAAGCGCTTTCACCGCGACCACGGCGCCCATCTGACCGATGAAAGCGAAAGCCAAAAAACGCATGCCGAGCGCGAGTCCGAGGCTGATCCCCAAGCCCGCGATCGAACGCCAGGAGGCGCGGCCCTCGGCCAGCACGCGGCAACTAAAGTAGGCGACCCACACCCCCAGCCAGGCGAGCGGCGCATCCTTCGGGTTGATGAAGCTGTGCCCGTAAAGGAGCGGCGTGGTTGCGAGGCATATGACGGCGATGAGCCCGGCGCGCGCGCCCGCGAGCAGGCACGCGAGCTTCCATGCGCCGAAAAGCCCGGCGAGGAAGAACACGCCGCCGAGCAAGTGCCGCGTCTCATATTCACCGAAGGGCGAGATATGCGACACGAGCGCGCTCAGGAGATCGAAGAAGCCGCCGTACTGATAGAGATTTATGAAAGAGAAGGCGGACCGGTCGCTGAAACCGCTCGCATAGTAGGCCAGAAGCTTGTGGCCGTAAGGAACATGAAGCTCTTCGTCCCACGAAATACCGTAGTCCTGGAAGGTCAGCAAAATTACGGCCGCGAGAAGAACAAAGGCGGTCGCCGTCATAGCATTGGCCCAGGAGTGCCGACGGACCGGACTGCCGTTGCTCAATGCCAAGACGCTCCTCCTTACGCCATCCACGATCTTCGCCGTGGCTCCCGCGGCGCCGATCAATTAGCATCGCAGCAGAGACGCCGCGGGCCTGATCAATAGCAGGTATGTCATCATGGAAGCATTGTCCATCTTGGGCGCATGGATCGCGGTCGTGCTCGGCGTCGACCTCGCGGTGATACGCCCGTGGAAATCGCCCGCCGCGCGCGCAGCGCTACCGCTGGTTTGCGGGGCCGCCCTCGTCCTGTGGGTTCTCGGCAGCGGCTTCGTTGCATACCGGCAGATGATGACGGACGGCGCCTGGACCGGCGCCAGCATTGCCATGGCCTTCATACCCGCGAAGGCAATCGCGCTTTCGCTTCTCGCTTATGCCGCCGGGCGGTGTTTCCTGACGGCTCGCGCGACGCCGGCGAAGCCCCTCAGCAGATGGGCGCTGCCTGCTCTCCTTGCGGCGGTGATCATCTATGCGGTTGGAACCGATATTACGGGCTTGCGCGGCGCCGCGCTGGAACGCCAGGCAAGCAATCCCGCGATTTCGGACGCGCAGGCTTTGATGCTAGTCCGGAAAATCCGCGCGGGCGACGCCGCGCGCGGGGAGATCGCCGCTTTTCTTGGCAATCCGAAATGTCCCAGCGAACTTCTCGCCGAATATGCGGGGTCGGAGGAACCTTATTGGCGCACGGCGGTGGCGCGTAACGAGGCGATCGATCCCGCGCTCGCGGGGAAGCTGGCTGGAGATCCGGACGAGATGGTCCGCTTCTATCTTGCTTTCAATCGAAAGCTGCCGGCCGAGATCCTTACCCGGCTGGCGTCCGATTCAAGCGACAGCGTACGCGATACCGTCGTCTGGACCGATGGCTTGCCGGACGAAAGCTTTGAGCGGCTGGTGAACGATCCCAGCGCGAAAGTCCGCGCCACGGCGGCTCTTCAGCCGCGCCTTTCAAAATCTCAGATCGATAGATTGCGCGCCGATCCCGAGCAGCGCGTGCGGGACGCCCTGAACAGACGCCACCCTGAGTAATTGACGCGCCGTCGCGGCGCGTCCGCACCTAGGGCGCGGACGTGCGGAACGAATTGCTTAGCGCTCGGGTACGCCCGCGCCGATGTCGATCCACTGGCCCATTTTCACGGCGGTGACGAATAGATTATCGTCCGAAGAAGTCCATTGAGCCTGTTTGGCGACGTCAGAGGTGAAACCAACGAGACAAATACGACCGCTCTGCGGGTGAAGGAGCGGCAGCCCAATCCCATCCGCCGTCGTTTCCCGTCGAGCGTTGGTCATGGTGCGCTGCAGGAGATAGCCGCACGGTTGTTGGACCGCCGACCATGCAATGCGGGCCGCTTCGGATCGCGCGCGCGGATCAAAATTCCCGAGCACCTCATCGCCGGTTAACTCGACCCCCGACAACTCGTTGAGGCCGGTCCCGAAAAGCCGGAATCGCATGACACCGGCGGACAGGACATCGACGATGGCGGTATTTTTCTGCTGCGCGAACGCGGGCAGGCTCAAATAGTCGGGCAGGGTTGGAATCACCTTTTGCGATCTCGCGGATTGCCAGTGGGAGGCAAATGCCTTGATGTCGGCGGCGACGTTTGAGTCCAGTAGCGCGTCCATCACGACACCAAGAGTAACCTGTTATCATTCAATGAGATGGAACCGACGTTAATGCCCCCTCCAAAAAAGTGGGCGTTCATCTTCACCTAGAGCACGCCATTGCGCGCACTACCCGCCAAGTTTCCGCAATTTCATTGAGAATGGCATGCCACAGGTGACGAAACTGTTGGGGTGGGCACCGATGGCAAATTCGGCGACCCTTTAGAAAAGCGTAGCCAGGCGATTCGGCACCCAGCCGATGGACGCCTCCATGAACCGGCTCAAAAATTTTTCCGTGTCTGGTTTGAGAAGATCTCCTTTGCCGAACAGTTGCCCGGCGTGTCCAATATACGTTTCAGGTTGCTGCATCGCCGGCACGTTCAAGGCGACTAAGGGTGGCGCACTTGGTGGTTTGTGCCCCCTTGCCGCGCCGGGAGAGACGCTGACGACGGCGTCTGCTCTACCATCCCACACGCTCTGTCGGTAAGGGCGATACCCTACGTCAAGTGCATTTTCTTGATAGCGGCCGACATCGACCTGTTATACCCCCGCGCGACAAATAACACGGCGTCGGCCGCGCTAAGTTCACGTCTGAAACGTTGCCAGGAGGCGGGCGTGGGCGCACCAGCGAGATCTTCGTTGCAAAGAGGTAGATCCCAATTTCGAAGATCCGAAACGTAGCCTCCGGTGGCGCTAGTTTGGCGAAGTTTAGCGAGCGGTGTGAACGGAGGGGATTCCTACCTCGACCAGGATGCGCAGCGTGTGACCGGAAATAACGGCGTTCGCGGCCAGAATAACAACCCGGGCAACTCAGGGATCGGCGCAATTACCGGTACACTCGTAACCAGTTCCATAGATCCTACCGTCTCGGTAGATAATCGCCGCCCAGGATGCGTCCCCGCAATTACGATCATTGGCAACCCCTGTACCGATGAGCATTACACCACCACCGGCGCGCCGGTCGCAGAGCCCGGCTATGGGGCCGACGCCCCGCTGGCCGATCACGCAAGCGGACAAACGGGGGCGGTGATCTTGTTCTGGTGATTTCAATCCAACTTGCGACAGCTCACGGCGTGCCAGACGGCAACCATCTCCACAACCGCAATGGTGGTCGGCGGGCACTTCCGGGGCGGTATTCTGTGTTGTCTCCATCGAATTTTTTAGAGGCGCACCACTTAAAAAAAGTGCGACGTTAGGGCCTTCACAGCTCGAGGTCGATCATGGACGGCTTTGCTCGCACTGCATTTAGCTCCTGGCATTTTTGGGCAGTCTGCTCCGCTGTATTTGCCGCGCTAACCGCGGTATTCGGTAAAATAGGCGTTGAGAATGTTAGCAGCGCCTTCGCGACCCTTATCCGCACAATTATAATTTTCGTCTTGATGAGCGCGATAGCAATAGGAACCAAGGCCGCGCAGCCGCTCGCCAGTATATCCGCGAAAGCCTACGTGTTCCTGGTACTCTCAGGAATCGCAACCGGACTTTCCTGGCTCTGCTACTACCAAGCGCTGAAGATGGGCTCTGCTTCCGCCGTGGCTGCAATCGACAAACTCAGTGTCGTCTTCGTCGCTATTATGGGCGTCATATTATTGGGAGAAAGTCTTTCAGCGATAAATTGGCTGGGGATTGTTTTGGTAGCTATTGGTGCCATGCTCATAGGCGCGCGGACACCGTGATGTCCCTGCGATTACACGCCGGTCTAATCAACCGTGTATTTAGGTCTGGCATTTCCCGGTTATTGAGCCCGCCAAGCCCGCTCTTTTTGACCTACCTGACTATTCTTGCGCCTTCACGGCACGTCGCTCATGCTCGCAACCCGCCCCACAGGGGGGCCTAGCCAGAACAGATTTTCTCGATAAACGAGCGCATCACGGGAAGCAGGTCATCATGATTGGAGGATTGGGCGGCGCCATCGCGAATAGTCTCCCCGCAGAGTTTCGGCTGCCCGTCTTTGGCATTGTGTTCGGCCTGCTTGCCGTCGCCGGGCTAATAGTCCTCCTGCGACGATAACCACGCACCGCACATTTTCAGGCCAGTACGCCCGCGCGAAGAATAAGAACGACCCCGAACAAGTATCCGTATTGGCCCGCTATTGGGCCCGCAGCCCGTTTTGGACCCGGATTTCGTGCAGTTGTCGAGATAATTGGCGTCCCTAGCAGGCATGGAACTGCGAACACCATCGGTGGATAGCGCTCGATCCGCGATGGCTGCGGCCAATACGTCCTTGCGGCCCTGTATGGAGAGAGTTTCGAGGCCGACTGTAATTTTCTGCACCAAGAGTCCCAGGTAACCCCGCGCAAAGCCGGACTCACGATCCTGGAGGCAGTTGCGGGCGGCGGTCACAAACGCCCGCACATGGCGCGGAGATTGCGCCTTGAACCCTGGCCCTCGCCGCGCCTCGGCCCGCCCGATCTCCATGAGGACCTCGGCCCTGGCTGTCTCATGAGCCTGGATGCGCTTGCGGGTCATGTCGTTCAGCGGAACAATCCCCTTCTCGATGCCATCCACCAGCCGGTGATAAGCCTCCTCCTTCTCCTTGAGGCTGCGCCGTAGGTCCCGGAGACGCTCCTCCTCCTGGCCGCTGCTGACCGCCAACGCCCGGGAGAGATCATCCATAAGCAGCTGGATTCGTTCCCGCGTCAGCACCTGCTCCGCCAGAGCCGATAAAACGAGTTGCTCTAGCTTAGGCACGGCGATCGGCTTGGATGGGCACGCCCTGGCTCCTTCGCTCAACTTCTTCTGGCATTTGTAATAGGCGTAAGACTTGCCGCCCTTGCTGGTGCCCTTATGGACGACAAGACCGGAGCCGCAACACCCGCACTTGAGCAGACCGCTCAACAGATGCGGGGAGGCGAGCCGCCGGGGCGGCGTCACTGACGGACGCCGCTCCCGCCGCCTCGCCTCCACCAGTCTGTAAACGCCTTCATCCACAATAGCGGGAACCGCGGTCCGGACCCACTCGCTCTCGGGATTGACGCGTCGGTCCTTACCGCTGCGCCGATTATAGATGCTCTCGCCCCGATAGATCGAATGGGACAGAACAAGGCTTACGGTCTGAATGCGCCAGGGCTTGCCCCGGCGCTGCATGTTGCGGCTGTTGAGGTGGCTGACGATGGCGTTCATGCCCATCGACCGGCCATCCAGGCCATTCAGATACAGATCATAGATGCGCCGCACGATGGACGCCTCGGCTTCCACAATGGCGAGCCGCTTCTTCTCCCGACCTTTGTTCCCCGCCTCGCCGGTCCCTTCCAGCCGATAGCCATATGGCGGACGGCTATTGTGATTGCCGCGCTTGGCGTTTTCTTTCATGGCGCGGCTGGTGTGCTTCCCGTTCTCTTTGCTCTGGTACTCATCGAACAGCGCAAAGAACTGGCGGATCATGTGACCCATCGGGTCATCGCTCAGTTCCTGCGTGATCGCGATCAGCCTGATCCCGCGCTTGGCCAAGCGCCGAACATTCAGTTCGAGAGCGAAGGCATCACGGAAGAACCGCGAATAACTGTGGACAATGATCGCTTCGAACGGCGAGGGATTTAGGTTTGCATCGGCCAGCATCCGCTGGAAAGCCGGGCGCTTATCATCAGTCGCACTCGCGCCCGGCTCCACGTAGGTGTTCACCACCACATGCCCATTGCGATTGCAGTACGCCTCAACCTGATTGATCTGATCGGGGATCGATAGATCGGTTTCAGCCTGACGCGCCGTCGAGACGCGGGCATATATGGCAACACGCATCGTTAATCTTCCTCTTCGGCCAGAAGCCGGTTCATCTCTCTCTGAATCTCGGCCCAATAGGCCACATAGAGTCTAATCTCCGCCGGCGATGGCTTGCCACTGGCTTTTACAGCCGGCGCGGAGGGCTCATCCTGTTTCGGGGTTGGATTTTCCACTCATGGGGAACCTCCTTTCATGCCACGTCTATTCCGGCCCGATCCGTCCCTTTCCGATCCTTCCCGTAGAAGATTGAGAAGGTCCTTTTCCAATCCATCCGACCCAAGCTCGTCTAAGACCAGCTTGCGGAATGCCTGAACCTTTGGCCCGTCAGGAAAAGCCAATTCGCCGACCTGAATCAGACGGCCTTTGCGACGATTCAGTAGGCTGCGAATTTCTTGAACGAGGCTCATGGTGAGAGCCTCAATCGCGTCACTTTTTTCGCGACATCGAAGTCCCAGACAACAGGCTTATGAACGCTTGAGATCAGCCGCCTAACTTTGTCTAGGGCCACATCGAAGGGCAGATTTTCCTTGCCCGCCTTGACGGCCTCCATCGCCGCAATAGCCTTGGCGTATCCATACAGACTTGCGGCGCAACGTTGGAGGCGTTCATCAATGCTTGCGCCGAGCTCGATTTCTGCAAGCACGCCTTGCCGTCCAAAGCCAACAGCTCTTTCCTGCACATCGCGCCACAATGGATGAAGCGGCCATCGTGACCTGTTGCTATCGCCTGATGAAATTCTCAGCGTGTCATGCGTCGTGCTGAGATAGTGGAGCAAATCGCCCGCTTGATTCTGAAGCCCCGCCAGAGACCGTACGCCGAAGCGTTTCAGGAGTTCCTTCCGGACTTGCCACTCAATTCGCCACACGCCATCACGCACGCCCCAAAGATCGAAGAAGAAAACCTTCCCGCTTTCTTGTTCAATCTCTGCAATCTTGTCGTAACAACGCAGCTTTGTGTCGCCCCGGCCAAAATCAAAAGTCTGATTCCGGCGATGCTCGCGGTACTGACTATCTTTGGAGCTCAAACTCACGAAGTTGTCTTGCGTGAAATCTAGATCGGCCAGCCAATAGTCAAAGCAGAAATCAGCGCGCGATATTTTCTCGCCTGCATAGGCCTCGAACCCAGCGCCCTTGGCCCATGTGAGAAATTTATCCGCAACCCCACGCCAGCCGTATTGCCACAGTCCTTGGCTCAGAAACTTGACCAAGAACGGCGGAGAGTTTTTCGCCCCGTAATTAATCACCACCCAAGTGTTCGACAACACCAATGGATAACCCGTCGATGAGCCGTAGGCCTGGAGAAGAAAGCTCTCGCCACCGATGCTAACCTCGTCAGGATCGCGCGTAGCAGATGATCGTAACGCCTCTCGACGTGCCAACAGCGCATCGAAGTCCAAGTCGCAGGCGTTGCCAGGAGCGAGGTAAAAGCAGACTTCAAGCGTATCAACGCCGCTGCTGAGGTAACGAAATTGGCTGGCGGCTTTTTCTGCGACGGAGTTCATGCGCGGAATCTTCTCGCGCGAAAAAGGCTCCGTCAAAGAATTCTCACTTGGGGTTGGCACCCCCCTAACAGAGGGGGGTCCAGCCTCACTGTGCACTTTCAAGCCATATTTTTGACCCGTCGCCGTCAACGATTCAGGCCGAATCGGCGGTACAGCACTTGCATTTTACCCCCTCATGTATCCGTAGCCCCCCGTGTTACTATGACGGGGGTAAGGTAAACGAGTATGCCGTCTGATTTCAGCACCGAGGCAATAGCTCGCTCTGAGGCCGCCTTGCGTCACTTGTTGAATGACCTCGCGCTTTTTTTGGAGCGTTTTGCAGTGCGTTCCTGGCCGCTGAGGCTGCGAGGCCTGGCCGAAGGTGCGCCGCTTAATCGCGCGAAGATTAGAGGAATGCGCCCGGGTATGGGCGGCTTAGATGACCTATGGATTTGCCGGACCAACGGCCACCAAATAGAAGCGGACGATGAACTACGAGTGAACGAGCAGTTAGACGCGTTCCGGCGGAAAATATGGGCGCACGCTTCGCAGCTTGATGCACTCACCGATGGGACAAAATAGCGATGCGCTCAGTTCGAATATGCGGCACTGCACCCCGACGCCAAAGTTACGCTCATTTCAACAGCATGGTTCCGCAATGCCGAAACAAAGCTGGGCACCGAGAGTAAGAAAAGCGATCTGGATCGCGGCAACTATGACTGTCAGCGGCCAGCTTAGCTCATGCGTTACGGCTCCCGCTCCGCCACCACAGCCGGTCGAGATTCGTTTTCTTGGTGACGATGGTCTGTCGATGCGACTAACGCAGGCCGTAATTAAGTCGATCAATGCGACTCCATCCCTGACCTACTCCAATGAGGGGCGGGGTGGAACGGTGGTAGCGCAGACTTCCGACCACGTGGGCTGGAAACGAATTGGAGGTCGGACGCAAGCCAACTACGACGTAAAATTTCGCGTTATCGGCGGCGGCGATTTAGGCCGGTCGGTCGGCTCATGTTGGGAAGACGAGATAGCTAAATGTGCGGCGCAGATTTCAGCGGACTTGGTGAAAGCGACGCGAGAAATCAAATAGGTATGACGATGAACCAATGGTGCCCAGCTTCATCACCTATGGCACGCCATTAGGCGTTTCGAACTTCTAAGGCTGCTCGGCAGTAAAGTGGCTCGGCGTCGCTCAAGCGCCGCGACGGGCTAGAGTTTGACCTCTACCCGCCACGTGTTCGCTATTTCATCAAGAATGGCGTGCCGTAGGGGATGAAAGTGGGCACCTTTGGAGCCTTAGCTTTCCGATTTGCAAACCTCTAGGCTCTAAACAAGCACGATTAATCGCTATCACATTGTCGTAGCGCCCTGGCGTTAAGTCTGCAAATCGCCGACCATGACCGCTTGGTTTGGATTAGTTTCCGCGGCGAGTTCGCGCAACCGTGCGATCATCGTTTTGGAGAGTGAGGTTCCGCGGCGGAGAAGGATGATCCCCTCTTCCGCTTCGATGTCCTGAGCGAGGATCTGCCCCTCCAGCAGCTCGTTCACGGCACACTCGCGCTTGTTCTTGATCTTCACGTCGGCGGTCGTGGCGAGGCTGACCGATTCGGTCTTCATCTCCTCGATCTTACGCTTGACGTCGGCCTCGCTGCGGAACGCCTTGGCGTGCATGATCGTCCAGGCCTTGGTCTTGCCGCCGACCTCTTCATTGAGGCTTGCCACTTTGGGCACTTTGACGTTGCGGTAAAACTCCGGGTCCTTGACCTCCAGCGGTGGTCGCTTGAAGATCTTTTCGATGGTATCCACGAGCTTATCGAGCGCGACCGGCTTGACCACATAGCCGTTCACGTCGAGGGCAATCGCGGTCTTCACCACGTCGGACTCCCCGTGACCGGTGAGCATCACGAAGGCCTGCTCGCGCGGGATCTTCGGGTTTACGCCCATGCGCACGCCCTGAAGGAGCTGGAGGCCGTTCAGCGGCTTCATATTGAAGTCGGAGATGATGACGTCGACCTGGGTAAAATTGTCCTTGATGGACCGGAGCGCCGCCCCACCATCGTTGGCCTTCATGATGACCCCGGCCTTGCACTCCTTCAGCATGCGCTCGACCAGGCCAATCATAAACTGCTCGTCGTCGACGATCAGGAAACGCTTCGAAGAATAATCGGGCAGTTTTTCCATCAGATCCCCCGGGACTCAGAGCTTATTTATATATACGTCAATCTTGGCGAATTCATCGCGGGCTTTCGGCGCCAGGGCGTCGATCGCGTCCCAGTCGGCGTTCTTGGCAGCCTCCTCGAGATCGACGCAGATGTTGGCAAGGACGGTCGCGCCGATACTACGCGCAGAAGACTTCAGCTTATGAGCCGCGTCCTTAACCTCGCCGCCCGCGCGCTTGCCCTGCGCCGCAAGGATTTCACCGATGATGTCCTGCGAGGGTCCAACGAACGACACGAGGATCTCTTTGAAGGTCGTATCGTCGTCGCCGAAGATATCCTTGATCGCTCTATCATCGATCACGGGGCCGTCATTGACCGCGGCCGGAAGGGCCCCCGTCTTTGGCCCAACCTTGATCGGTCCGGGTTCAACGGTTTGCGCGGCGCCGTCCTTCGGCGGCGGCATCCATTTCTTGAGCGCGGCGACCAGAGCCGGCATGGCGATCGGTTTGGAGACATAGTCGTCCATACCTGCGGCGAGGCAACGTTCCGCCTCTCCTTGCAGCGCGTTCGCAGTGACGGCGATGATCGGGAAGCGCGTGCCGCTACCCTGTTCGAGGGTGCGGATGGCGCCGGTCAGCTCATAGCCGTCCATCTCGGGCATATGGCAATCGGTTAGCAGGAGCGCGTAGCGTCCGGTCTTGAAGGCCTTCAAACCTTCGGCCCCATTATTCGCCACCTCGCAGGTGTATCCGAGCAGGTTGAGCTGGCGGCGGATGACGTCCTGGTTGGTGAGATTGTCCTCGGCGAGGAGAATGAGCTGTCCGCGCGCGAGCGCCTCGTCGACGGTAGGCGCCTTGACCGCCTTGATAGGCCCCGCATCCGCCTCCGCCTTGATCTGCGGGCTGGCGCGACCCGCGGCAACGGCAACCGCCGAGACAACGCGGTAACGGATCAAGGGATTGGCATCCACTGTCACGACATCCTTCGCCGCGATACGCGCGCCGCGGTGCTGGTGGTCCTGAAGCAGGATGATCGGCGTGCCTTTGCCGAGCGACCTGCGTAACTTGGCCACCGCGGCCTCCTGACGATCAGCGTCGAGCGCAAGGTCGACCATCACAGAATCAATCTTGGACCCCGACTTCTTCACGACGACCTCTGCTGCATCCGTGTCGGGAGCCGCGCGCACGTCGCCGCCGTAATGGCGGATGTAGGCTTCGATGGCTTGCCGTCGCGGACCGTCGCTGCCGAGAAGCAGGACGGTCAATCCATGCAGATCGCGCTCCTTCTGGTTGGACACCGCACCGGGCACCGGCTGGAACGGAAGCTCCACCCAAAACGTCGAGCCCGTCCCTTCCCGGCTGTCGACGCCGATCGTCCCCCCCATCATTTCGACAAGGCGCTTGCAGATGGCGAGCCCGAGGCCCGTTCCGCCGTAGCGCCGCGTGGTGGAGGACTCCGCCTGGCTGAAAGCCTGGAACAATTTGGCCTGGTTTTCGGTGGAGATGCCGATCCCCTCGTCGACCACATTGAACCGCAGCCAGACTCGATCGTCGTCGCGGCGCGCCGCGAGACCGACGCGAATCTGGACGTCCTTGCCGTTGGAGAACTTCACCGCATTGCCGCCGAGGTTGAAGAGGATCTGCCGCAGACGCGTGGGATCGCCGTAGACCTGCACCGGCAGCGCGGGGTCAGCGTACACATGGATGGCGACGCGCTTCTTCACCGCATTCGGCGTCAGGATCGCCGCCACCCCTTCAACCGCGTCGGTGACCGACATGGTGACGCTCTCGATATCCAGCTTGCCCGCTTCGATCTTGGAGAAGTCGAGGATATCGTTGATTACGGTGATCAAAGAATTCCCGGACTCCCGGATGGTGCGGACCATATGCTGCTGGTCGTCGTTCAACGGCGTCTGGGCCAGCAGGTCTGCCATGCCGGTGATGCCGTTCATTGGCGTGCGGATTTCGTGACTCATGGATGCGAGGAAGTCGCTCTTGGCCTTGGTCGCCGCCTCGGCGGCGTCGCGCGCCTCGCGGATGAGCTTCTCGGCGTCCGAGCGCGCGGTGATATCGGTGGACATCCCGCATAGACCGTCAACCTCGCCCTTCTCGTTGAAGAACGGGAACTTCAAGGAAAGATAGACGATGCGGCGGCCGTTAATGAGGACTGGCTCCTCATATTCGGACCGTGTGGCGGAGGCGATGATGGCGGCGTCATTGGCCATAATCTTCCGCGCATTCTCCTCATCGAAAACCTCGAGATCGGTCTTGTTGCGCGCCTCTTCGGCGGAAATGCCGGTCATCTTCTCCCAGGCTTTGTTCACCAGGATGTATCGGCCTTGCCGCTTGACGAAGATCACGGTGTCGCTGTTCTGGATGACGCCGGAGAGGAGCTGCTGGCTTTCGCGCAACTCGGCGGCCGCGTGTTTGCGTTCGGTGATGTCACGAACCTGAGCGACGACGACGGGGGTTTCGCCGACGCGGATCGGGCTTAGCGCAATCTCGACGGGAACCTCGCGGCCGTCCTTATGGACCGCGAAGAGCTCCTGTCCCGCGCCCATCTGTCGTAACTGCCCGGCCTGGAAGAAGCCGCTCACCTTGCCGCGATGGCCAGAGGTGAACCGTTGCGGGATCAGTTTTTCGATCCGCTCGCCGACGAGTTCTTCCGAACTGTACCCCAGCACGCGCTCAACCTGCTTATTGACGAATTCGATCACGCTGTCCGCCCGCACCAGGAAGATCGGGTCCGGCGCACCCGCCAGAATGGCCTCGGCGCGGGCGCGTTCCGTTTTCGCCTGCTCCGCCGTCTTCTCTAGTTCGCCCTGCAGGGCGTAGGTCCTGCTGAGGTTGGCGTGGAACGCTTTCAACGCGTGCGAAATCTGTTGAATCTCGTGTACACCGTTGCCCTCGGTGATTTCCACATTCAGATCGCCCTGGCTGAGTTTATCCATGACGCGGAGCGACGCTTCGAGCGGGCTGCTGATGCGCCGCGCCGCGGCGTACCCCATCAGTGCGATCAGCAGAGTGGCAATAAGCACGCCGGTCACGGTGGAAGTAACCATGGGCCGCAAAGGGGCGAGAGCTTCCGCGCGGCTGATATTAGAAATGATTCCCCATCGCACACCCATGAGATCGATCGGGCCATAGGCGTTGATGACTGCGTCACCCTTGTAGTCGACCGCCTCGGCGCTTTCCGTAAAGCCACCCACCGACCTGATCCCTGCCTGGGACGTGACTTTCTCTACGAGTAATTGGCCACTTGCAAATCGTGACTGCGAGCGGCGGGTGGAATCCGGTCCGACAAGATAGACTTCGCCCGTGTCTCCGAGATCCTGGATGTGGTTCGCGGCGTCGCGGAATTTCGCATTGTTGAGCTGGAACATCAGGACGCCAGCAGGCACTCCCGCGGCGTCATTGACCGCCTGCGCCATGAAAAGGGCCGGATGGCCGGAAGGGGGATATACCTCCATGTCGGAAAAAGCCTGATCCCACGGCGGTTCGGTGGCGAGCGCCTTGCGGAAGACCTTGGCGGCGACGGTATCCTTATAAGGGCCACTGAGAAAGTTGGTACCGAAGTCGTCCTCCTTCGCGACGCTATAGACGACGTTGCCCTGCATATCGACGAGCATGATGTCGTCTACCTCTTTGATCTGGAGGAGACGGAGCATGCGCTCGTGTGAGGTCTTGTGCTTGGCGGTGTATCCCGATGAATCGGCCGATGAATTGAAGGCCGACCGCGATCTCGGCGGATAAGGATTGCCTACGGTATAGATATTGATGAGCGCGGAACGCTCCGCGTCATTGAGGCGCGTAAATTCGCGCGAAAACTCCTTGATGTCCTCGGCAAGGCCGGGGCGGGTCACTAAAGAGCCAAGGCCGACGCGTGCGTCGTTGAGAAGTTGAGTGACCGCGCGGGTGCGCTCATTGCGCACAAGCTCCATGCGTTCCTTGGCGATTTCAACCAAACCACGTTCTGCTACGAGATAGGAGACGGCTCCTGCGACGATGCCAGTGAGCGCGGCGAACACCGCAATCATCACCGGAAGGCGGACCGAAAGCCTATTCCAGCGGTCAAAAAGTTTACTCATGGCATACCTTTCAGATGCGCGCCGAGAATCCGAGCACATGTTCGGGCGCAAGCGGCTTCGAAAAATAGAACCCCTGCACCACGTCGCAGTTTAATTTTCTCAGCAGATCGATGTCTTCCTTGAACTCTGCGCCCTCGGCGACGGTCTTGATGCCGAGCGAACGCGCGAGGCCCAGGGACGCTGTGAGAATCGCGCGCTTCGCTTCATTCTTATGGGCGCCGTGGACGAACTGGCGGTCGACCTTCAATTCGGTGAAAGGCAATGCCTCTAGCTTCTGAAGCGAAGAGTTGCCGGTGCCGAAGTCGTCGATAGAGAGCTTGAAACCTTTCATGTGAAGGCGAGTGACGATTTCGAGATAGATACGCTCCTCTTCCGCCACGCCTGTTTCGGTGATTTCGAAGACGATCGCCTCTGGGGGCAACGAAAAGTCGGCTGCCATACGCGAGAAGCGATCAGGTAGGGCGACATCAGAGAGCATTGAGGGAGAAAGGTTGATCCCCATATGAGCGGTGAAGCCCTTGGCGCGCCAGTCCACGTGCTGCCGCAACGCGAGTTCGACGATGGCGCCTGTCATAGGTCCGACGAGGCCGGAGGTTTCGGAAAGGGGCACGAACACGTCGGGCGAAAGCAGGCCATAGGTGGGATGTTTCCAGCGCACCAGAGCCTCGACGCTGTCTATCGCTCCAGTGGCGATGCTCACCTTGGGCTGGTAGGCGAGCGCCATCTCACCCGCCTTTATGCCGCGCGCGAGATCATCGGCTGTGACCGGGGGATTCTCCTGACGCGCACGCGGGATTGCTTCGGCGGAGATATGTTTGAGCACGGCGCGGAGCGCGGCGGGCGTCGCGGGCTTTGGCACGCAACCCAACATATTGAGACGGTATGCCCTCGCGAGAGACTCAGCTGCGCGCAAAACGCTGGAGTCCGCACCGGACAGGAACGCGAGGGCGGCACGCTCATTGCGGCTCGCGAGGTGGCGCACGATTTCAACTCCGTCCATGTCCGGCATCGAGAGGTCGCAGAGGATAAGATCGATGTTAGCGTCGGGAGCTTCGAGCGCGGCAAGCGCCTCGCGGCCATTGCCCGCTTCGATGAAGTCGGTGCAGCCGATTTCTCTGAGGAGGCGCGCGGTCAGAGTGCGGATGAAAGGTTCATCATCCACGAGCAAGACCCGGTAGCTCATTGCAGCGTTTTTCACCCGCGCCTCCGCCCATTCTCACAGGAAATTGTCTCGCGCGGCGGCGCCAGATTGAGCGCTGCGCCATTTCAAGTTGGACTACCACATTTGCGTTTGGTCAATGCCTCCCGTCATAGTAACACGGGGGGCTAGAAATACATGCTCCCCGGCTTCCCCGTCGAACTCCTTCCCTCAGCTAGCCCCGCTTCTTTGCGGGGCTTTGCGCCAGCAAAGCCCATGGAAAGCCCTTGGTTTGCGCGGTGGGCCGGGTCAAGGCTGGCGCGAAGCGCCACGGCGAAGCCGCTGCGGCCTTGATGCGGCCTGCCGCGTAAACCCATCCCTCCCGGTACTCCGTACATATGGTTGAAAACACACGGCATGTTTTTTGGCGTTGCGAAAACACGCGTCATGTTTTATGACATCTGGCTGTGAACGCTCCTCAACGCAAAATGCTTGAGCCCCGGTACGCTCCCAATGGCCAGATGGCCGTAACCGCGAAGGACATCGCGGCGGCTATCGCTTTCAAGAAGGATCGGAACGGCTTTTCGAAGGCTCTTCGGCAGGTCAAACACTGGACCGACAATGGCATTCTACAAACGACTACGGGGCTCGACACCGGTAGCGGGATTGCCAGGGAGTACGCCGACGAGCCCACGATACTTGTTGCCGCAATTATGCAGGAGCTAGTTCTCTTCGGTTGCACAATCGAACAGCTGCTGCCTATCGCGAAACGGCTGTATGACGATTACGACGGTGGCGATCCGGACGGGATTTTTGACGCTGCCATGACTGGCGAGTGGAAGGGCTATCTTTCGCTCGAGTACGACGTGGACGACCGTGGACGCCTCAAGCTTCAGGAAGTGCGCACCTTCAGCACTGGTCCGGAAGAAGAACAGCTTGAGCACAACATGCCCAAAACCCGCAGTTCAGTGATTATTGATCTTGAGGCAGTTGCAAGCCGGATAACGTGGCCCGAATGGGACTTTGAGGGGGGGCAAAAGCCGTGACTGCCCTTGGGCTTCCGCCGCTGCTGCTGTCCGGTTTCGACAGCCTTTATGTTTCGTATTTCTTCATTCCCGGCATGTCCAAAATCGACTGGGACGATCTCGCGTATCGCAAGGAACTGTTGAAGGCTATCGGCAAGCCCGAAGGCGAAGAAATCCAGCTTGGTTGCCAGCGGTTGATGCTTCAGCCCTATGGAAGCCAGCCGTACAGCTACGTGCTGAAGAACCGTAACTTCGTCGTGCGTCTCGGCGAGAACATCAACCCTTGCTGCAATGTTCAGTTCCTCTCGGAAGGACTTTGGCAGCATGGTGTTCGGGAGCTTACGCGCCAGTTCGATCTTTGGGCGGCATCGGTTGGCTTGGAAGCTACCCGCGCCGAGGTGATCGCGCGAGCCGATTGGGCCTTTGATTTTCACACCCCGCAAATCGACTTTGACGAAGACAGCTTTGTTTCACTCGCCAGCAAGGATGCCAAGCACCGCAAGGATGGTAAGGCGCAAACCTTTACCTTCGGCACGGGCGATAAGGTTGTGCGCGTTTATGACAAGTGCGCAGAAATCGAAGAAGCCAGCGGAAAGACATTTTTCTATCAACTTTGGGACCGAGCCGACGCGGTATGGCGCGTAGAATTCCAGGTGCGCGGCGAAGGACTGAAGGCTGCTGGGATTAAGAGCCTCGCCGACATGTATCTAGGCCAAGCCGCATTGCTGCGCGGGCTTGCCAGCAAGCACACCACCTTGCGCCTGCCTTCCGGCGATAGCAACCGCTCGCGCTGGCCGCTGCATCCTCTTTGGACTGCCGTTCTGGAGGCGATTGCGAAGCTTCCATATCAGTCCGGCATGGAGGGTTTCGAAGAGGCTCAGCCGGTGCGCTTGCGCCTAATGGACCAGCAGAAGTCGATCTTTGGACACCTGAAGAGCATTGGCGCGCTGCTGACGATCCTAGAGGGCCGGGAGACGCCCCTTACTCTTGATGAGACGATAAAGCGCCTACAAACCGATTTGATGCTGAATCACTACCACCCCGCCGAGTGGAAAACGGACCTGGACGACCGCCTTAAACGTCACGCTATGGGGGCCTGGTAAAGGATTTAGAGGGCTATGAAGCAGCGCAAGCAAACCACCCTTCGCTCGTCCAATGACAACCAGCGACCGCATGACAGCGTGGAAGCCATGACCGATGGCCAAGGCGTTTCGCACCTATACGTGCGGAAGCTCAAAAAACATGGCCCTAAAAACATGGGCGGCGCACGTGCGCAAAGCACGCAAGCGCCGACTGTCATCTATACGAACTTGCCGCAAAACATGCCGGTATTGCCGGAAGAAATCGCCCTTCTGCGCGGCTTTATGGGCGACCTTGTGGCTGGAATTCTCGCCAACGATAATGAGCCGCTATAACCCGCCTTCTTGGGGAGTTAATCACGTGCGCGTCGCCCTCTATCTACGTGTCTCCACGAAGCGACAGGCCGAGCAAGACCTGTCTATCCCAGACCAACGCAAGCAGCTCGAAGCCTACTGTCGCCAGTATGGCTGGACGGTCGCGGCTGTTTACGTCGAGAGCGGCGCAAGTGGCACGACTGACAATCGCCCCGAGTTCCAGAACATGATCTCGGCGGCACGTGAAAAACCGCGTCCCTTCGACATCATCCTTGTTCACAGCTTCTCGCGCTTCGCGCGGGACTCTGTGGACTTGGAGCTATACGTGCGCGACCTGGATAAATTGGGTATCCGGCTCAAGTCGATCACCCAAGAAACAAACGACGATCCCATGGGCGACATGATGCGCAAGATGGTCGCCATCTTCGATGAGCATCAAAGCAAGGAAAACGGCAAGCACACGTCCCGCGCCATGAAAGAAAACGCCCGGCAGGGATTTTGGAATGGAGCGCGACCGCCTTACGGCTATTGCGTGGTTGATGCCGAGAAGCGCGGGGACAAGATTAAGCGGCGGCTGGAAATCGAACCTAAAGAGGCCGAAATCGTCCGGCAGATGTTCCGCCTTTACGTCAACGGCGACGGCACAACCGCCCCTATCGGCGTGAAGGCGATTGCCTCGCACCTTAATGCCAAGGGCTTCCGCCAACGGCAGGGCCGACTCTTCAGCAACAAGTTTGTCCAAGAAGCATTGCGGCAAACCGCCTACGTCGGGACGCATTACTTCAACCGCACGAACAGCCGCACCAAGCTACCGCGCCCGGAAAACGAGTGGGTGCCTATGGCCTGCCCCGCGATCATCGACCAGCAAACCTTCGATGCCGCCCAGAGCATCCTGGACCGACGTAACCCGCGTAAAATGCCGGGGCGTAGCGTTAATAACCCGATCCTCTTGAGCGGGATGGTGAAGTGCGCCCACTGCGGCGGCACGATGGGCCTGCGTACGGGCAAGAGCGGCACGTATCGCTATTACACCTGCCAGAAGCAGGTCAAAGAAGGCAAAACCGCCTGTAAGGGCTGTAGCGTGCCTATGCCTGTCCTCGATAAGGCGGTGACCGAGGCCGTCTGTACTCACCTCCTCGCGCCGGAACGGCTTGCTGCGACCTTCCAAGGGCTTCAGGGCGTGCTGTCCCAAGAGCGCGACAAGCGCCCCCAGGAACGCGCGGGATTGAACCGGAAGCTGCGGGAGGCCGAGGCGAAGATCGACCGCCTCTACGATGCCCTGGAGCGGGGCACAATCGAGCAGGACGAGATGTTTAAGCGGCGCATGAATGCCGCGAAGGCGGAGCGTGACGAAGTAATTCGTCTCATCGCGCAAGCGGAGCGGCGCGCTGCGTTACCGCAGGCCGTTGTGACGCCCAAGAAACTAGAGGCGTTCTCTCGCGCCATGGAAGACATGCTGCGCAATGGCGATATCCAGTTCCGCAAAGCTTACTTCCGTCTGCTGGTCGGGAGCGTAGAGATGATGGACGGGGAAATCCGTATCAGCGGATCAGAAAAGGCGCTGATGGCTGCTGCGCAGGCAGGCCTACCGGACGCTAAGGGTGGAGTGCCCACTTTGGTCCAAGAATGGCGTGCCCGAAGGGATTCGAACCCCCGACCTTCGCCTTCGGAGGGCGACGCTCTATCCAGCTGAGCTACGGGCACGTGAGGCGGAACATAAGGCATCGGACGGGCCGGTGCAAATCACTGAAAATCAGCCATTTGCGGGGCTTTTATCGCGCCGCTTTTTGCAGACGCAGAATGGCTTCTTCGTCCGCACGCGAGGGCAGTGGCGTGTTGGGGTTCGTGATGAACGCGATCACGTCATTGAGCACGAGCGGCGCCTCCTTATCGCGCAGAAGGATGTGCCAGCCGTTCGGGTAGAAGGCTACCTGCGGCCTTCTATTTGCGCCGGCCATGGCCATGAGCGCTTCCTGCGTCGGCGCCTTCGGGATGATCTCGTCTTTCTGGCCGTAGAGATAGAGTGTGCGCGCTTGCACTTCGCCCGCCCGCGCCAGCGCTTCGTCCATCAAGTTGGAGAGGCCGTAAATGGAATCGATGCGCGTTTCCTTGATGAACAGCGGATCGCGCCCGTTGTCCCGCAGCATTTCAATATTATCGCTGGCCTGATACCCGAGCCCCCTTCCCGACGGCTTGAAGCCGGGCATGAGGCGTACGCCCACCCACAGCGCCATCCGGTAAGTGATCGGCATTGTCGAGCGCGCCCACACCGCGGGCGCGGCGAGGATCGCGCCGTCGACGAATCCCGGCACGGAGTCCGCGAGACCCGCGATCACGACGGCCCCGCCCATGCTTTCTCCGAGCGCATAGACCGGTACGCCGGGGTACGTCTTGCGCAGAAGGACGATGAAATCCTTGAAGTCCGCGACCATGGCATCGCGCCCGGCCCAAAGGCCCGGGTTCGGCGATTTGCCGAAACCCCGCTGATCATAGGCATAGACGGCGATGCCGGCGGCGGCCAACGTCGGGCCGACTCCCGGCGCGTCCGGGACTTTGTCGAAGGCTTTGCTGTAGTCGTTGAAGCCGTGCAGCGCGAGCACGACGGCCTTGGGCATGTTGTCCGCCGGAATCCAGCGGCGGACGGGAAGCTGAAGGCCATCGGAGGTGTTGAACACGCTTTCCGACAGCGCAACCGGGACCGAGGCGGTCCCGGCGGGCGCGACTTTCGGCGCGCACGCGGCCACAAGCATGAGCGCGGCAGCCAAGGCAACAAGGCGCCGCCACATCATGGGCTTTATTACGCGCGTGATCTTATCCGAAAACCGGCATCCACTTTTCGGGATCACGCGCTAGACCTCGGCGCGCTCGCCCGGCGCGCGGGCCGTGAGTTGAAGGAAGATGTCTTCGAGTTCCACTTCCTCGGTGCGCATATCGGCGATCGGCAGGGTGCAGGCGCGCGCGACGTCGAGAATCTCGCGCATTGCGTTGGAGCTGGGGCGATAGGCGATATGGATTTCCGTGGGCGACGGCTGCGTGGCGCCGAGTTTCTTAAGCGGCTCGGGCACATCGGCGACGGCTTCAGAGAGAATGAAGGTCACTGACTTATTATCGAGCTGGCGGAGCAGATTGCGCTTGGTATCGCAGACCACCAGGCGGCCATGGTCGATAATGGCGATGCGATCACACAGTTCCTCGGCTTCCTCGAGATAGTGCGTGGTAAGCAGGATCGTCGTGCCGATGGCGTTCAGTTGACGCATGTGCTTCCACAGATGCTGACGCAGACCCACGTCCACGCCGGCGGTGGGTTCATCGAGCACGATGATCGGCGGCGTATGCACGAGGGCCTTGCCGATCAGGAGACGGCGGCGCATCCCGCCCGAGAGCGCGCGGGCGTAGGCGTTTGCTTTGTCGGCGAGGCCGATAACTTCCAGGATCTCGTCCGTGCGGCGTTCGTTTTTCGGCACGCCGTAAAGGCCGGCCTGCACTTCCAGGAGCTCGCGCGGCGTGAAGAAGGGATCGAGGTTCAATTCCTGCGGTACAACCCCGATGGCGAGCCGCGCATGGCGCTCGTCCGCGTCGATATCGTAGTTCCAGATTTTCACCGACCCCGATGATTTGGCGACGAGGCCGGCCATGATGTTGATCATCGTGGACTTGCCGGCGCCGTTCGGGCCCAGGAGACCGAAGAACGAACCCCTGGGGATTTGCAGCGAAAAGTCGGTCAGCGCGGTCTTGGCGCCCTTGCGCGACGTGTAGGTCTTGTTGAGTCCCGTGATTTCGACGGCGAGATCGGGGAGGGCGGCGGATGAATGTGTCATGCTTGTCGATAAATAGTGCGTTTTTGGGAGCCTTGAAAGGCCCGCCGGGACCGCCTAAACACATAGCTCTTATTCACCGCCCCAACCGCTCACGAAGCTGGGAACTACGCCATGGCCGAACCCACCGAAACCATCCACGTCGAATCGCCCGCGGTCGCCTGCGATGGCGGCGGCGGCTCGCTGGGTCACCCGCGGGTTTTCCTGCGCATCAAGCCGCAGGAAGGCGAGATCGACTGCCCCTATTGCGGACGCCGTTATGTCCTCAAAGAGGGCGCGGACGCGCATCACGGGCACTAATCCGGTTTATTTTGATTGGGCGTGACCTGATCGGAAAACCGCACACACTTTTCCGGGTCACGCCGCTATGACCGCCGCCAAACGCATCTACCTTATCGACGGGTCCGGCTACATCTTCCGCGCGTTCCACGCGCTGCCGCCGATGACCCGCGCGGACGGAACGCCGGTCAACGCCGTCTACGGCTACTCCAGCATGCTCATGAAGCTGCTGGACGACCTGCGCGAGCATGGGTCGAACGAGCTGATCGCGGTGGTGTTCGACGCCAAACGCGCGACTTTCCGCAACAAGATCTATGAACTCTACAAGGCTCACCGGCCTGAAGCGCCGGAAGAGCTGAAACCGCAGTTCGCCATCATCCGCGAGGCGACCCGGGCCTTCAACATCCCCTGCGTGGAGATGGAAGGCTTCGAGGCGGATGATCTGATTGCCACCTACGCGCGCCTTGCCCGCGCCAAGAATATCGATGTGTGCATCATTTCCGCCGACAAGGACCTGATGCAACTGATCAAGCCGGGCGTTTCGATGCGCGATCCGATCAAGAACCGCGACATCGGGCCCGAGCAGGTGCAGGAAAAGTTCGGCGTCACCCCGGACAAGGTCGTCGAAGTGCAGGCCCTCGCGGGCGATTCCAGCGACAACATTCCGGGTGTGCCGGGCATCGGCGTCAAAACCGCGGCCGAGCTGATCCTGAAATACGGCGATGTGGAAACGCTGTTGAAGAGCACCGCCGAGATCAAGCAGCCGAAGCGGCGTGAAAATCTCGAGACCCATGCCGAACTCGCGCTTTTATCCAAGCAACTCGTGACTCTACAGGACCAGGTGCCCATCGAGGTCGGTCTCGATGAGTTGCACTGGAAACAACCTGACGCCGAGGCGCTGCTGAAGTTCGTGATGGAACAGGGCTTCAAGAGCCTGATCCCGCGCGTGGCGGCGAAGCTCGCCAATGACGGCGTCAAGGAACAGGCGGCGATCGATTTCCAGAAGCGGGTCGGCGAGCGTCCGGCGGGCCCGACGATGACGTCCGCGCCGGTGCATATGCCCGATCAGACGGGCGCGGTCGACCGCAGCAAGTATGAGACGATCCAGACCACCCCGGCGCTCGAAGCCTGGGCGAGACGCGCGCAGGCGGCCGGTTGGATTGCGGTGGACACCGAGACCGACGGCCTCGATCCGATGCTGGCCAATCTCGTCGGCGTTTCGCTGTCGATCGAGGTTGGCAGCGGGGCTTACATCCCCTTGCGCCATGTGGGCAGCAAAGCCCAAGGCACGCTCGACCTCGATGCGAGCGCCACGGACGCCCCGCCGCAGATTCCGGTGGCCGAGGCGGTGCGTATCCTGAAGCCGATCCTGGAAGACCCCAGCATCATGAAGATCGGCCACAACATCAAATTCGACATGCACATCCTGTCGCACGAGGGCATCAACGTGGCGCCCGTCGATGACACGATGGTGATGTGCTACGTGCTGGAAGCCAGCCCCCAGGTGCGTCACGGCATGGATGACGCGGTGGAACGTCATCTCAGCCACAAGACCATCACCTTTGCCGAAGTCTGCGGCACCGGCAAAAACCAGATCACCTTCGACAAGGTGGCCCTGGATAAAGCCACGGCCTATGCGGCCGAAGATGCGGACGTCACCCGCCGCCTTTACGCCAAACTGAAACCGCGCCTCGTGGGCGATCATCTGGTTTCGGTTTACGAGACCATGGACCGCCCGTTGATCCCGGTGCTGCGCGAGATGGAACGCAAAGGCATCCTCGTGGACCCGGGTGTGCTCGGCGATCTTTCCAAGGATTTCGCCAAGCGCATGGCGGACTACGAGACCGAGATCCACAAGCTCGCGGGTGAGACATTCAACATCGCCTCGCCAAAACAGCTCGGCGAGATCCTGTTCGACCGCATGAGCCTGCCGGGCGGCAAGAAAAGCGCCAAAACGGGCGCTTACGGCACCGATGCGGAGGTGCTTGAAGAACTCGCCGCGCAGGGCCATGACCTGCCCGCGCGCGTGCTCGATTGGCGTCAGCTGTCCAAACTGAAGAGCACCTATACCGACGCCTTGGCCAAGGCGATCAATCCGACCACGAAGCGCGTGCATACGTGCTTCGCGCAAACGATCGCGTCCACCGGCCGCCTTTCATCGGTCGACCCGAATCTCCAGAACATCCCGATCCGCACCGAAGACGGCCGTAAGATCCGCAAGGCCTTCGTTGCGCCGAAGGGAAAAACGCTGGTGTCGGCCGACTACAGCCAGATCGAACTCCGCCTCGTGGCCCACGTGGCCGATGTGAAGCGGCTCAAACTGGCCTTCAAGAACGGCGAGGACATTCACGCCGCGACGGCCTCGGAAATGTTCAACGTGCCGATCGAGGGTATGGACCCGATGGTCCGCCGGAGCGCGAAAGCCATCAACTTCGGGATCATCTACGGCATCTCGGGCTTCGGGCTCGCCCGTCAGCTCGGCATCCCGCGCGGCGAGGCGCAGAGCTATATCGACGCCTACTTCGGCAAGTTCCCCGAAATCCGCGCTTATATGGAAGAGACGAAGGCCGAAGCCCGCCGCCAGGGCTTCGTCACCACGCTCTTCGGCCGCAAGATCTTCACGCCCGGGATCAACGACAAGAACCCGAACATGCGCGGCTTCTCGGAACGCGCGGCCATCAACGCCCCGATCCAAGGGGGCGCGGCGGATATCATCAAGCGCGCGATGATCCGCCTGCCGGGCGCCATGACCGCCGCCGGCCTCGAGACCGACATGCTGCTCCAGGTGCACGACGAACTGGTGTTCGAGGTGCCCGATGGGGAGCTGGACGCCGCCAAACCGGTGATCAAAAGGGTTATGGAGGAGGCCGCGCAGCTCTCGGTCCCGTTGACCGTGGACGTCGGCTCCGGCCATAACTGGGCGGAAGCCCACTAACTGCTTAAAAAGACTAGGGCTCCTGAAGACGGCCATGATTCCGCCCCACCTGTGGGGCAGGAAGAGGCGTCCCGCAGAAGCGGGCGCCGATGTGGGTAAAGGGTGGTATGTACGCACGCAGGGTGAAAATCGCACTCGCGGCCAGTGCTGTGTTGGGTTTGGCGATGCCCGCCAGCGCGCAGGATACGACTCTCTCCTGTTTCGCGGCCAAGGCCGACACCGTTGAACGCATCGCCAACTGCACCGCCGCTCTCAACCGTCCGGGCCTCGCGGCCGACACCCGTTCCCTCGCCTTCATCACGCGCGGCCAAGCGTACGTCACCGCCGGGGACTCCAAGAAGGCGATGGCGGACTTCGACGCCGCCCTCGCCATCACGCCGCAAGATCCCGTGGCACGGCTCGCGCGCGGCAAGCTGAAAGAAGAAGCCGGCGATCTCAAGCAGGCCGAGGCCGATTACAGCGCCGCCATCGCCGCCGATCCTCTGGGTAAGAGCACGGTGACCGGCGAGGCTTATACCCGGCGCGGCGCCGTGCGCATGCGGCAGGGGCGGATGGATGCCGGCGTGGCCGATCTAGGCGAAGCGCGGCGTTTCAATCCGAAAGATCCCGGCCCGTTCAAGGCGCGCGGCAACTACTTCCTGGAACGCGGCGACGCCCAGAAGGCCATCGCCGAACTTGAGCAAGCCACCGCGCTTGATCCGAAAGACGCCGAGGCGCACACGGTGCTGGGTTACGCGCTGCTGCGCGCCGGCAAAGGGACAGATGCCATCGCTTCGTTCAGCGCGGCCCTCGCCGTCGATACTTCAAATAGCATGGCGCTGCGCGGACGCGGCACGGCTTACGGCCAGCTTCAGAATTACGACGGCGCCATCGCCGATTTCACCCGGGCCTTGCGCCTCGATCCCAAGGACATCGCGGCGCTGGAAAGCCGCGGCGTGGCGGAATTGCAGAGCGGCGCCTATGCGGCCGCCGTGGCGGATTTCACGCTCCTGCTGGACGCGCGCCCCGGCGATCTGTCCGCGACGTTCCTGCGCGGCAACGCCCGCCTGCAAAGCGGCAACGCGGAGGGCGCGATCCAAGACTTCACGGCCGTCCTGCGCCGGCGGCCCGGCGATCATGACGCGTTGATGGCCCGGGCGATCGCCCGCCAGTTCGCCGCCGATTTCGCCGGCGCCGAGGACGATCTCACCGTAATCCTCGACCGGGTGTCGGACGCGGCGCAGCCTCTGGCAAACCGAGGTTATGTGCGGATGATGAAGGGCGACTTCGAGGCCGCCGCCCGGGATTTCGCCGTGGCGATGAACCTGCCGGACGCGCCCGCCGAGATGACCGTGTGGCGGTTCGTGGCCGAGGCCCGCGCCGGGCACAAGCCGACGGACCTCCTCAAGGCCACCGCCGACACCCTGACGGCCGACAGCTGGCCGGCGCCCCTCCTCCACTATTTCCTGGGCCGGATTTCGGGCGACCAGCTGCTCGCCGCCGCCGCCAAGGACCCCAACGAGGCCAAGGGCCGGGCGTGCGAGTCGTATTATTTCTTGGGCCAGGCGGCCCTTTTGTCCAAGGATGCCCGCCAGGCCATAAAGCTTTTTCAGGCGGCCCTCGCGACGGGGATGACCCGCCATACCGAATTCGTGGCGGCCAAAGCCGAATTGGCCCGTTTGGGACAACGCTCATAGCCCCTTAATAAGTGCAAACACCCCGAACTGGACATACCTGCGCGATATTTTCGCCATAATACCCGCATGATATTGAGACGGTGGAGAACCTGGGGGCCATCACAAGCGTTAGGACGCGTGATCCCAGTGAACAGAGAGGTTTCGTGGCTTATCGCATCGCCCTGGTCGACGACGACCGCAACATCCTGACTTCCGTTTCCATGGTGCTGGAGGCCGAAGGCTTTGGCGTCACCCAGTACCGTGACGGGGCCGAGGCCCTGCGCGGAATCTCGGCCGAACCGCCCGACCTCGCCATCCTCGACATCAAGATGCCCCGCATGGACGGCATCGAGCTGCTGCAGAAGCTGCGCGAGAAGAGCTCGCTGCCGGTGATCTTCCTCACGTCGAAAGACGACGAGGTGGATGAGCTGCTGGGCTTACGCATGGGTGCAGACGACTACATCAAGAAACCGTTCTCGCAGCGGCTTCTGATCGAACGCGTCCGCGCGGTGTTCCGCCGCCTCGAAGCGCAGAAGCAGATGGATCAGCCGGGCGTGTCGGCCACTTCGCTGAAGCGCGGCGAGCTGGTGCTCGACCCGGCCCAACACCTCTGCCTGTGGAAGGGCGCGGCGGTGAATCTCACCGTCACCGAGTTCCTGATCATCCAGGCCCTCGCCCAGCGCCCCGGCCACGTGAAGAGCCGCGACCAGCTGATCGATGCGGCTTACGGCGAACATATCTACGTGGACGACCGCACCATCGACAGCCACATCAAGCGGCTGCGCAAGAAATTCCGCGAAGTGGACAAGGAATTCGGGCATATCGAAACCTTGTATGGCGTCGGCTACAAATATAACGAGACGAGCAGCCCGGGCGCGGCTTCGCAAGAGACCGAATAGGCCACGCGAAACACGGCCGGAAAGTAGCGGGAGTTTTCGGCCGTGAATCCTGACGGCGGCGACATTCGCCTTGATGATCTACGCTTGAGAACGGATGCCAATGCGCAAGATGCAGCCGGCAAACGCGGCCGCTTGCGCCGGATCTTCTCGCCGCTGACGTTACGCATCCTCGCGGTCAATCTCACCGCCCCTGTGCTGCTGGTGCTCGGTCTGCTGTTCCTCGACCAGTACGAGGACACGCTGATCGCCGCCGAGCTCGACGCCTTGCGCACGCAAGGCGAACTGATGGCCGCGTCCATCGGCGAAGGCGCGGTCATCATCTCCGACAACGACGCCATTCCGCTGTTCACCCCGGAAGGGGCGATGCGCGTGATCGATCCGGATCCCGCGCGCCAGCTGCTGCGGCGGCAGGGCACCATCGCACGCTTAAGAGCGCAACTGTTCGACCGCGACGGCAAGTTACTGGCGGACTCGCGCCTGCTGCAAGGCCCCGGCGGCGAAGTGCAGGTGCAAGACCTGCCACCGATGGAAAGCAGCCAAGTCCTGCGCTTCGTGCACATGGTCTACGACAAGACCATCGGCCGGCTGACGCAGGACCGCACGCTGGAGCCCTACAACGACCAGATGCGCGCGAACGGGCCGGACATCAAGGAAGTGATGAACGCGCTGCAGGCGGGCGAAGCGGGCAACTCGGTGCGTCTCAGGGCCGACGGCCAGAAGATCCTGTCGGTGGCCGTGCCCGTGCAGTTCTACAAACAGATCGTGGGCGCACTTCTCGTGTCCCGCGACGGCAGCAACGTGGACAAGCGCATGTTCGCGGTGCGCGGTTCGATCCTCGGCATGTTCGCCTGGGTGCTGGCGCTGACCGTGCTCACTTCGCTGTTCCTCGCCGGCACCATCGCCCGTCCGGTGCGGCGACTGGCCACGTCAGCCAAACGTGTGCGCGATTCCAAGAATCGCCAGCACACCATCCCGGATCTGTCCAAGCGCAACGATGAGATCGGCGAGCTGTCCGAAGCCTTGCGCGATATGACCGAATCCCTGTGGCGGCGTATGGACGCCACCGAGCATTTCGCCGCCGACGTGGCCCATGAGATCAAGAACCCGCTGACCAGCCTGCGCAGCGCCGTGGAAACCGTGGGCCGTGTGAAGGACCCCGAGCAACAGAAGCGGCTGATGTCCATCATCATGGACGACGTGGCGCGCCTCGACCGTCTGATCTCGGAAATCTCGGATGCGTCGCGCCTCGATGCGGAAATGTCGCGCGCCGAGATGTCGCCGGTGAAGATCAAGCCGCTGGTGCAGGCGCTCTCGGAAGTCCAGAACGCCAACGACAATCCGGACGCGCCGCGCGCCCAAGTGGTCGAAGACCCCGCCCAGAAGGGCGATCTGACGGTCTTCGGCCTCGAGAGCCGGATCGGTCAGGTATTCCGGAACCTCATCGGCAACGCGAGCTCCTTCAGCCCGCCGCGCGGCATCATCAGCATTCGCGCCGGCCGCCAGGGCCGCTACGTGATCGTGACCGTGGAAGACCAGGGCCCCGGGATTCCGGAAGGCAAGGAAGCGACGATCTTCAGCCGTTTCTATTCCGAGCGTCCCGAAGGCGAGAAGTTCGGCACGCACTCTGGTTTGGGACTCTCGATCTCCAAGACCATCGTGGAAGGCCACCGCGGGCAGATCTACGCCGAGAACATCATCGGCGAAGACGGCAGCGTGAAGGGCGCCCGCTTCGTGGTGCTCCTGCCGGCGGCGAACTGATGGCCGACATCGTCAACCTGCGCACCGCGCGGAAACAGAAAGCCCGGCAGGCGGCTGACGAAAAAGCCGCGGAGAACCGCGCCAAGTTCGGACGAACCAAGGGCGAGAAAGAACGCGACCTGAAAACCAAGGATCAGGCGGCGCGTCGTCTCGATCAAACCAAGCTCGACGACTAGGGCAGACGCTCCCGCGCGCGCTTCGCAAGCTCGTGGGCGTGGGGATGATCCTGCGCTTCGAGGCCGCCGATCACACCGGTCATATCCTCGCGCGAGCGGTTCTGGCTGACCTTCCATTTGCCGTCGAGCGACGTGATCTCAAGCTCGAGGCCCACGATGGCCTTGAGCATGGCGTCGAGATACGCGGGCGGCGCGTCCGTCACGCGCCACGGTTCAGCGCGCGGCGATTCATGCGTGTCGGTGAGCGCGGTGACTTGCGCGTGCAGCCAGTCGCGGTCCTCGATCACGCGCATCCGCCCGCGCGCCTGCACCATGATGTAGTTCCACGTGGGCACGGCTTTGCCGGTTTCGCGCTTGGTCTGATACCAGGACGGCGTGATGTAAGTGTGCGCGCCTTGGAACACGACCAACGCGTCCGGGGCCGTTTTCAAGCTCTGCCACTGCGGATTGGAGCGCGCCACGTGACCGCGCAACACACCGAGCGGCGCGGCGGCGGCATCGAGAGAAAACGGGATGGCGTTCGCCACCGGCAGGCCGCCCTCCGCCGAGATCATCAAGCCGAACGGATAGGCGCGGATGAGGTCATGCTTCACCTCGGTCCGGGATTCGATGAAATGGGCGGGCTGGTACATGGTGTTCTTCCAATAACGGAATGACACCCATATTCTAGCGGCATGTCCTCCGTCCCACAAAAAATCACGCGCGCGAAACCACTGCTTGGCACGCTAGTGGAGATCCGCGCCGAGCTTGCGGATCGGGATGCAGCGAATGCCGCCATCGACCGTGGCTTCGCGGCGGTGGCCGATGTCCACCGGCTGATGAGCTTCCATGAGGCCGGCAGCGATGTGAGCCGCCTGAACCGCGAAGCGTCCACACAAACGGTGGAGGTCGACGGCCGCACGTTCGAGGTGCTGCGCCGTGCTCTGGAATTTTCAAAGCACAGCGATGGGCTGTTTGACATCACCGCCGGCGCGCGGCTGGTGACGTGGGGCTTTCTGCCCCCACCGAAAGACGCCCCGCTTCCCTCGGATGGGTCGTGGCAAGATATCGTGCTCGAAGATCAGAACCGCGTACGGTTCAAGACACCGCTGTGGATCGACTTGGGCGGGATCGCCAAGGGCTACGCGGTGGACCAGGCGATCGCGGCGATGGACATGCCCCGGGACGTTCAAGTCTACGTGAATGCGGGCGGCGATCTTCGGGTCGCTGGGCCGCGCGCGGAGCCGGTGCAGGTGCGCACCGCGATTGAAATGGACGCGGTGCCGGTGATCGAGATCGAGGACGGGGCCCTCGCCAGCAGCAGCGGCCGCGAGCATTTGAAAGCATTTCAGAACGCCGTGGTGGGCCCGCATGTGGGACGCCAAGGCGCCAGTGTCGGGGCGGACCACTTCGTCTCGGTGGCCGCCACCGATTGCCTGACCGCCGACGCCCTTACCAAGGTCGTGCTGGCCGCCGGTCCCGCGGCTGAACCAATCCTTGGCCATTTCGGCGCAATCGCCTATTTCTATGCCCCAAGCGCCGGGTGGGTGACGTTAGGCGCGTAGGGGGTTTTAGATACATGAGCGAGAGAGTCGAACGCGGCCCGCTGAAGTTGCCGCGGGCCCGCCGCTGGTGGGTGTATGGCGTGTCTTTCGTGACCTGGATCACGGGCGTGCTTTGGTTGATCTACCATTACTTCATGGCCACCGAAGGCCGCTTCGGCCCGGAAACCCATCCGCTGGAGCCCTGGTGGAAAGTCATCCACGCGGGGGCTTCGTTCTTCGCCGTGGGCATCCTCGGCCTGTTATGGGGGGTGCACATCTTGCGAGGCTGGAACGCCAACTGGCGGCGCTGGTCGGGGGGCACCCTCGCGGGGTTCTTCTTCGCCCTGACGATCTCCGGCTACGCCCTCTACTACATCTACATGATCAACGAGGACTGGAAGGCCTACACCTCGATCATCCATTGGGTGCTGGGATTGATCTCGATCATTGTGTTCTTCGTTCATTGGCTGTCGAAATCAAAAGCCAAGGGCAGCTAGCCGCGGAACTAACAGGTTAGTGATGAGCCGGCACACAGGGCTGTGATAGGTTTAAACCATGCGTAGCAAGTTCCTTCTCTTCCCCGCCGCCATCATCGCCGCGGCCGGCGCCGTGCAGCCGGCGTTCGCGGGCGCCCAGTACCTCACGGCCGAACAGGCGCAAGGGTTGCTGTTTCCCAAGGGCACGACCTTCACCGAGGACTTCCGCCTGCTGACCGACAAGCAGATGCGCGATATCCGCGAGTTCAGCGGCATCGAACTGCGGGACCGCAAAGTGCGCGCGTGGCGGGCCTCGAACGGGGACTGGTTCTTCGTGGACCATGTGCTCGGCAAGGACGACACGGTGTATTACGGCCTCGCCCTCAGCCCCAAAGGCGAAGTGAAGGGCATCGAGGTCATGGAATGCTGGGAGCTTTACTCGAAGGTTCGCCTGCCGGAATGGCGGGCGCAGTTCAAAGGCAAGAAGGACGGCGAGCTGCGCATCAAGGGTGACATCGAGTACATCACCGGGGTGACCCTCTCGTCCAAGCACATCACCGAAGGCGTGATCCGCATGCTTTCGACCTATACCCTCGTCTTCTCGGACCAGGCGACGACCGCCGGCAACTAGCCGCTCGCTGTATTTCGAGGCACTGGCGATGCGCGCGCGATCCGCACAGTTTCGCCATAGTCGGTTGTTTTTCGTCCTAATCTCGCCTTGAAGGCCTGCGAAGGTCCGCTCCCTGACGATTCTTTGGGGGCTACCCATGAAATATATCACCGTCCTGCTCATAGGACTTTTCCTCGCCTTTTATGCGCCGGATGCGCGCACGCATGGGCTCATCGGTCTGATGACCGCCGCGGTGATCATCAATGCCGTGATCGACGACATGCAGGCGTATCGCCGCCGATATTCCGCGCATCGTCAGCGGTAGCCGGCCCGCGCGCCAAGCGAAGCGCACGATACGCACGCGCGGCGCGGTCATCACTTCTTAAGCCGCGCCGGAATATTGACACTTTTTAACGTCACGCCTTGTCGGAACGTGGCGTAATGAACTTCGATGATGCCGATGACGGAAGGGGGAATCTCCGATGCATGTTTTGAAACTTCTCCCACTTGCGGGTGCGTGCCTCCTCACGCTTAGCGGGTGCGCGAGCAACACCTTCTCGCCGAACACCTACTCCAGCAACGCCGTACAGCTCGCCAATAAGGTCGAGCAAGGCACCATCATCGGCTACCGCGAAGTCAAGATCAGCGCCAACGGCACCGTCGGCACCGTGACCGGCGGCGCGGTCGGCGGCGTGCTTGGCGCCGAATACGCCAACTCGGCCCTCGTTGCGGTCGGCGGCACGACCATCGGCGGGATGCTCGGCAACGCCCTGGAACATGCCGCGCGCGATACGACCGGGTGGGAATACATCATCCGCAAAGAGAACGGCGACATGTTGTCGGTGACGCAGCGCGAAGCCGCGCCGCTCGGCCTCGCGCAGCGCGTCCTTGTGATCATGGGCCCGCAGGCCCGCGTGGTGCCCGATTATTCCGTGCCGCAGGATCCGAAGATGGCGGCCGCGCCGGCCGAGGAAAAGAAAGACGAGAAGAAAGAAGCCAAGGCCGAGCCGGTGAAGGTGGAAGTTGTTCTGTCGCTTCCGCCCGGCGTGACCGTCCAACCGAAAACCGACGACGTGAAGGTGGTGGCCAAGACGGAAGAACCGCCGCCGGCGCTGCGTCCCGAGCCTTTGGAAGAAAACATCCTGAACGCCGTGACGATGCAGATCCCGTTGGCCGAGGTGCTGATGGATAAGCCGCCCGCTGTCGCCGCGCCGGTATCGGAACCTGTCTCCGAACCGGTGGCGCAAAGCGTGGCTTCGGAGCCGGTCGCAGAGCCTGTGGCGGAAGCCTCTACGGACCCGGCGGCGCCGCCGAGCCGATAACGCATAGCTCATCGCTTCAGCTATGCGTTATAGCGCGGGTTCTGGCGACACCCTGCGACACGCGACACTTTCTAAATCGCACAAGGCGGAGAAGGACTTAGCCGCCTTTAAGCGCAGGCGACACCCGGCGACACTTTGCGACGGGCAAGGCGTTTTGGCATAGATCGAACGCGAGCCATGCGTTCACGTTCGATATTCAGGCGCGGGCGCGCCGATATTCCACACTGATTCACAATGTCAAAGAACAAGCGCGCGCCAAGCCGCGCGCGAATCGCATTATGATGCGCTCTTGCCCGATTTTTCGTCGAGCGAAATTTGGGCGGGCCTCACATTTAATGATTCGAAAAATCGGAAATGTGTATGGGGCGATTCGCGCGCCGCGCCACTCCCTAGATCAGCGCGGCGCCAGAAGCCGCCGCCGCGCCGAGGGCAACGATCAGCCATGAAGGCCAGCGGACAATCACCAAGAAGATCAGCAGGACGACCGCGATGGCGGCGTCCATGCCGCTGGTGATGCCGGTGGGGACGATGAGGGTGGCGAAGGCGGCGGCGAGCAGCCCCACGACAGCGGCGTTAATCCCCTGCAGCACAGCGCGCGCGGCGCGATGGCGGCGCAGGTCATTCCAGAAAGGCAGCACGCCGATGATGAGCAGGAACGACGGGAGGAAAATCGCGAGGGTGCAGATAAGCGCGCCCCAGCCGCTCGCGATGGCCGCGCCGAGGAAGGCGGCGAAGGTGAACAGCGGACCGGGCACGGCCTGGGCCGCGCCGTAGCCGGCGAGGAACATCTGAGGGTCGATCAAACCCGGCGGGATGACTTCGCGCTCGAGCAGCGGCAGCACGACATGGCCGCCGCCGAACACCAGCGCGCCCGCGCGGTAGAAGCTGTCGAACAGCCGGACGAAGAGGCCCTCCGATGACGCGGCGAGCGGGAGGGCGGCGAGGAGCGCGAAGAACAGGACAAGCGCGAGGATCGACGCCGATTTCGGGAGCGCGGCGGGAAGATCCGGGAGCGCCGCCCCGGACGCGGGTTTCAGGATCAAGCCGCCAAGGAGTCCGCCAAAAACGATGGCGCCGACCTGACCGAGCGCGGTGGGCATGAAGATGGCGACCGCCGCGGCGAGAACGGCGAAGACGATGCGGGGCATATCCGGGCACAAGCTGCGGCACATGCCGATGATGGCCTGGGCCACGACCGCGACGGCGGCGATCTTGAGGCCGTGCAGCCAGGGCGCGTGCGCGAGATCGCCCAAGGCGGCCGCGCCGTAAGCAAAGGCGGCGAGCAGAAGCGCCGACGGCAGCGTGAACCCGAGCCAAGCGGCCAGCGCCCCCGGAAGGCGTGCGCGCGTAAGGCCGATCATCATGCCGGTCTGGCTGCTGGCCGGGCCGGGCAGGAACTGGCACAGGGCCACGATCTCGGCGTAGGCGGCGGCGCTCAGCCATTTGCGGCGGGCGACGAATTCCTCGTTGAAATAGCCAAGGTGCGCCACCGGCCCTCCGAAAGAGGTGAGGCCAAGCTTCAGGAAGACGAGAAAGACCTCGAACGCGGAGAAACGTGTCTCGGGCTGTGCGGTGGAAATAGAATCGGTCATGGCGGCCGATCTTAAGGCGTCGCCGGAACTTTCAGCGTGAAGAATTTCGGCCAAAGGGTATTGAAGGCCAGTCCGGCGATGATGAGACCGCAAGCGGCGATCTTCCACATCGGGAGACTCTCACCCAGGAGCGCGACTGACGCCCCAATGCCGAACACCGGCACCAGCAGCGAGGCCGGCGCGATAGAGGCCGCCGGATGACGCGCGAGCAGCCAGCCCCAGGCGGTGTAGCCGAACAATGTATTCCCGAAGGACTGCCACAGCACGCCGAGCCAGGTCATGAGGTCGGCCGAAGCGAGGCCCTGCCGGATCGCGGGCAAACCGTCATAGAGGATCGACAGAACGATCAGGGGCGGCACGGCGAAGGCGCTGGCCCACACCACGTAGGAAAGCATGTCCACCTTGCCGGCGTGCCGCGCGACGGTATTGCCGCCCGCCCAGCTCAAACCGGCGCCCAACACCAGCATCAGGCCGAGCATGGTGGCGCTGCCGTCGGTGAAGACCGCGATGACAAGCACGCCCGCGACCGCGACCAGCAGGGCGAGCCATTGATAGGACTTCACCTTCTCGCCGCTGAACCAAATCGCGAGGCCAATGGTGAAGAACACCTGCATTTGCACGACCAGCGAAGCCAGACCGGGCGAGATGTGGTTTTGCACGGCAATGTACAAGAGGCCGAACTGGCCGACGCTGATGAGAAGACTATAAGCCGCGAGCTGCTTCCACGGCACGGTGGTGGGGCGCTTGATGAACAGCGCCGCCGGGAAGAAGACGAATACGAAGCGCAGGCAGGCGAACAGAAGCGGCGGCAGATGGTTGAGGGTCGTCTTGATGACGACGAAGTTCGTGCCCCACACGGCGACCACCGCGAGCATCAGCAGCATGTGTGAAACGGGAAGCGAACGGGACTGCACGGAACGGCCGCCGGATCAATTTTGGGACGCCTTTATTACCGGTTTTGGCGCACGGGTGTTAGCGTTGGTTGGGGCGGGTCAGGCGTGCGCGGCATGGGTGGGTAATTTCGTGTCTCCAAATACCGCCAGCTGGCATAAACAACGCTGGCGAAGACATCTATGTGTCCTATGGATATGACGATCAAATGATCGCGCGGAAGCACCCGTGAACCCAACAAGAGCCGACAACCTGCATGGCGCGGCCTGGATGCTGGCCGCATCGGTCGGCTACGCGGCCGTCAACGCCATGGTGAAGGAACTGAACGGCGACCTGCCCCCGGTGGTGATCACCTTTTCGCGGGCCGTGTTCGGCGTGATCGCGCTGCTGCCCGTGTTCCTGGTGCGCGGGCTCGGGATTTTCCGCACCAGCCGGCCGGGTCTGCACATGCTGCGCGTGTGCGGAAGCTTCGGCAACCTCACCCTCAGCTTCTACGCCTTTTCGCATCTGCCGCTCGCGACCGCGACCGCGCTGTCGTTCACCCAACCGCTGTTCATGATCCTGCTCGCGGCCCTTGTCATGGGAGAGGCGGTGCGCTGGCGCCGGGGCCTCGCGACCCTGGCCGGTTTTTGCGGCGTGGTCATCATGCTGGAACCGAGCGGGATGGCGCTCAATCTCGCCGCCCTGGCGGGACTGGGCGCGGCGGCTTCCCAAGCCGTTGCGTACGGCGTGATCCGGCACCGCAGCGCGGAGGACGGCGCGCTCACCATCCTCGCCTGGTTCACGGCGGGATTGCTGGTCCTTTCGGCGCCGCCTGCCGCGATGTTTTGGAAAACGCCGGAAGGGACGCAATGGCTTTCGCTGGCGTGTATCGGGCTCATTCTCACTGCTGTGCAGTTCTGCATCATCAAAGCGTTCCGGCTGGCCGAGGCGACGGTGGTGAACCCCGTCGATTACGCCCGCCTCATCTTCAGCGCGCTGCTGGGGTATTTCCTGTTCAGTGAGATCCCCACGGTTTGGACGGTGGTGGGCGCGGCGCTCATTGTCGCCGCAACGCTGTATATTCTCTTCCGCGAAGCACGGCTTTCTAAAGGCGCGAAATAGACTGGCAAGCTGAGCCCGCGCGTAATAGATGACGTCCCCTTTCAATGCGTACCCTGGGGATTCTCGATGAGCGCCTGCGGCCTGGACTTCGGCACCTCCAACTCCGCCATCGGCGTGATCAAGGGCAATGCGCCCGCGCTGGCGCCGGTCGAAGGCGACGCGACCCTCATTCCGAGCGCGGTGTTCTTTGACTATGAGAACAAGAACCGCGTGCAGTTTGGGCAGGAGGCCATCGGGTCTTATATCGCCCAGCACGATGGCCGCCTGATGCGGGCGCTTAAATCGATTCTGTCCTCGTCGCTGATCGACGAAAAGACGCAGCTTGGCAACAAGATGGTGCCGTTGCGCGCGGTGGTGGAGAGGTTTGTCCGCCATCTCAAGGAAAAGGCCGAGGCTTTCGCCGATCGGGAATTGACGGCCGTTGTCCATGGCCGGCCGGTGCGCTTCGTGGATGACGACGACGCGGCCGACGCGCGCGCGCAAAAGGTGCTCGAGGACATCGCCCACAAAGTGGGTTTCCGGGACGTAGCCTTTGTCTATGAGCCGATTGCCGCGGCCTATCACTACGAAGAGACGGCGCCGCGGGAAGAAACCGTGCTCATCGCCGACATCGGCGGCGGCACCTCGGACTTCACCGTTATCCGCGTCGGGCCGCAGCCGAGCCGGCGGGTGGACCGCTCATCGGACATTCTTGCGAACGATGGCGCGCGCATCGGGGGCACAGACTTCGACGCACTCCTCAGCCTGGAGGCCGTGATGCCGACGCTCGGGCTTGGCACGCGGCTGATCCAGAAGAACCTGCCGATGCCGAACAGCCTGTACATCGAGCTGGCGAACTGGCCGACGATCAACTTTGCCTACACATTCAAGAATGAACGCCTGCTGCAGGAATTGATTCGCGGCGCGCGGGAACCGGAGAAAGTGGAACGCCTGCTGAAAGTGATCCACGATCGTCTTGGGCATCGCATCGCCTTCGCGGTCGAAGACGCCAAGATCGCGCTCAGCGACACCGAGACCGCCGCGTTGCCGCTGGATTTCATCGAAGACGCGCTGGAGGCGACCGCGACACGTAAGGGCTTCGATAAGGCCATCGCGGATAAAACGGAGCGCCTGCACAAAGCCGCCGCACAATGCATCAAGGATGCGGGCCTCACGCCCGCCGATATCCATACGATTTTCTTCACCGGCGGCTCGGGCCGCGTGCCCGCGGTGCGTAGCGCGATCATGCGCGCGGCGCCGGAGGCGCGGGCCACGGAGGGATCAGACTTTCTGTCGGTGGCGCTGGGTTTGACGCGCGAGGCGCAAAAGCGTTTTGGATGAAGCGTTGCGCCCTGCGGCGCCGGGTCCTAGGTTCAGGTGACGGCACGGACTGAGGCTTCTCGCAGATGTCGCTTTCAAAGGCTAAGAGCTGGGCGCGGTCGATCAAACGTGACGCGATCACTTTGTGGCTGGCCGCGCGCGATCCCCGAACGCCGTGGTACGCGAAAGCGCTGGCCGCGCTGGTCGCGGCTTACGCCTTGTCGCCCATCGACCTTATTCCGGACTTCATTCCGGTGCTTGGCTACCTCGATGATCTCCTGATCGTGCCGCTCGGCATCATGGCGGTCGTGGCGCTTGTGCCGGACGAACTCATGACGGAGCTACGCGCCAAGGCGGCGGAGATGGCCGAGCGGCCCGTGAGCCGTGTGGCGGCGGCTGTGTTCATTGCGATCTGGATCGCGGCGATTGCCGGCATCGCTTATGTAAGTTGGGACGGCATCGGGCGCGGCGACGCGCCGCAGGACTGAAGGCGGCAGCACGGGGTACTGCGCACACATTTCACTCGATATCGAAAACGATATCGTAGGTGACTTCCATGACGCCGTTCTTCACCAACAACTTCTCGAGAGGCAGATAGGCCGGATCGTCGCCATATACATGTGCCCCTGGCCGCACATAGGCACGATCCTCGCCGCGAACCGATCGCTTCAGTTCCGCGTCCGTTGCGAAGAAAATCGCGGCCGTCACGAGAAGGGATTGCTTGCGGCCGGGCACGGTCGCTTCGGCGATGAAATTGATGCGGCGGATTGGACCGGCATAACCCGGGATGAAGGTGGCGAGGGCATAACGCCCGTCTGCATTGGTGCGCTGGCGATCCCGCAGCTTGTATTCCGCCATGTGGTATTTGCCTGCGCGATCCGCCTGCCAGAACTCGAGCACGACATTGGACATAGGGGCGCCACCGCGCGTCAGCACGGATCCGGTGAGCTTCAGCCGGTCGCCCTCAAGCCCAGGTTCCACGAAATTATTGCGCCGGGGAAAATCGGGATCATCCGGCATCCAACCGCGATAGTCGGGAAAATCGAGCCAACCAAATGTAGGCGTGAGATTTGCCATGACCCCCTGCCTAGACCTGCTCGGCAATAATGTCGCAGGGGACCATCAGCACGCCCGCGACCGTTTGGAGAGTGTCTGGATCAATGAACTCCGGTGTTCGATCTTTCGGCTTCGCCGCTGCGTATTCTTCCTTAGTGGGGAGGAATACGGCGCTTGAGAGGAGCAGAGGCTGCGGCCGATTGTTCGGGCGAAATGCCAGGAGCAGGTGCACATGGCGGGCGCCGTTGTATGGCCCGGGCATGACGGTATCGAGGGTGAAGTTGCCTTGCGCATCGATGTGTTGAGCGCCCCGGAAGGTGTAGCCGGCGACGTCGTACTTACCGTCGCCATCCGTGTGCCAGAAATCCAACCGCGCGCCCGCGAGAGGTATGCAGTTTGTGTCGAGTGCTTTACCAAACAGACGGATCCTTTGTCCCTTCTCACCGCCGGTGAGAAACGAGGTACGCAGCGGAGCACCGGGGAGATATTCAGGCGGGCCGTTGATCGACACCATTGGCGTTTTCGCCGCCCCGCAGGCCGCGAAACTTTCGCGCAAGGGACCCAGAAGCGTGGCCGCCGAAGCCGTGAAGATAACCACGTTACGCCGCGACAGGATCATTTGAGATCTCACCCACAGCTGAAAGGATTACCCGGAACTATAATTCAGGCCCGGTCCGCAGACACGCCTAGATTAGCCGTTCCGCACTGAAATGCGCTGCGGGTGGGATCACTTTTTGTTATTTTCCCTGAATCCATCCTGCCTTGACCTCCCTTCTCCAACCTCCTGTGACCGGATTTCCGCATGGATCGCCGCTGGCTCGCATTCATCGTCCTATGTTTGGGCGATCTCATGATCGTGCTCGACAGTACGGTCGTGAACGTCGCGCTGCCGAGCATACGGGACGCGCTTGGTTTTTCCGAAGCTTCGTTGGCGTGGGTGGTGAATGCGTACCTGCTCACCTTCGGCGGCTTCCTGTTGTTGGGCGGGCGGCTCGCCGATCTGTACGGGCAGCGGCGGCTGTTCCTGATCGGGTTGTGTGTGTTCACCGCCGCCTCGCTGGCCTGCGGCCTCGCGGGATCGGCGGTGGTGTTGATCGTCGCGCGCGCGATCCAGGGCCTGGGCGGCGCGGTCGTGTCGGCGGTTGCGCTGTCGCTGATCACCAATCTGTTTCCCGAACCGGGTGAGCGCGTGCGCGCGATGGGCTACTTCGGTTTCGTCATGGCGGCCGGCGGCAGCGTGGGTGTGCTGCTGGGCGGCCTTTTGACGGACGCCTTCGACTGGCATTGGATTTTCCTGATCAACCTGCCGGTGGGCGCACTGGTGTTCGCTGCGGCGCTGCGCCTGTTGCCGGCGGATACAGTGTCGAGCTCCGGCACAAAGTTGGACGGCGGCGGCGCGATCACGGTCACGGCGGCGCTGCTGCTGGCGATCTATGGGATCATCGGCGGCAATGCGGCGGGCTGGACGTCGGTTCAGACGCTCTCGATTCTCATGGCCTCTGTCGCGCTGTTCGCGGCGTTCCTGGTGATCGAGGCGAAGGTGACGGCGCCGTTGATGCCGCTGCATCTGTTCCGTTCGCGCAACGTGTCGGTGTCCAATACCGTCGGCGTGCTGTGGGCGGCGGGGATGTTCGCCTGGTTCTTCCTGTCGGCGCTTTATATGCAGTCGGTGCTGGGCTACAGCCCGCTGCACGTCGGGCTCGCGTTCCTGCCGTCGAACATCATCATGGGCGCGTTCTCGTATAAATTGTCGGCCAAGGTGGTGAACCGGTTCGGCATCCGTGCGCCGCTGGTGGTGGGGCTGAGCATCGCCGCCGTTGGCTTGGCTTCGTTCGCGCTGGCGCCGGTCGAAGGCGAATTCGCGCTGCATGTATTGCCGGGGATGCTGCTGCTGGGCATCGGCGCGGGCGTGGCGTTCAACCCGATCCTGCTGGCGGCCATGAACGATGTGAAGCCGGAGGAGTCCGGCCTCGCTTCGGGCGTGGTGAACACGGCGTTCATGATGGGCGGGGCGCTTGGCCTCGCGGTGCTCGCAAGTTTAGCCGCGGCGCGCGCGCTCGTGCTGACGGCGGGCGGCGCGAGCGCGGTGGTCGCGCTGCATGGCGGATATCAGGTGGCCTTTGGGCTTGGGGCCGTGTTGACGTTGAGCGCGGGGTTGCTGGCGTTGTCGCTCAAGGACTCAAAGCCGGCCGAGACGGCGGCGCATTAGGCGCGGCGGTTGTTGGCCGTATGGGCCCGCGCCCAGGATGACAATGAACGAAAAACAAAAACGCCGCGCGAGGTGACCCCGCGCGGCGTTTCCGTTTTAGTTCTGACCTCAGCGCTTACGGATACGCTTTCCGATCCACGGCCACGCCCTTCAGGTAAACCGCGTTGATCTTGCGGGTGTTCTTGATGTCTTCGACGGGGTTGGCGTCGAGTACCAGGATGTCGGCGGTTTTGCCAACAGCGATCGTGCCGGCGTCGGGGATCTTCAGGAACGTGGCGGCGGCGCTGGTGGCGGAGACCAGCACTTTCATATTGGACATGCCGGCCAGCGCCATGTCTTCCATTTCGAAGTGCGGGGCGTAGGGCGTGTTGCCGTCGGTGCCCATGACGATGGTGGTGCCCGCGTCGGCGATCTTCTTGAGGTTGCGGGCCTGGATGGCGTGCGCGTCGGCGGCCTGCGCGTTGGCCTTGTTGCCTTCCTCGACCTTGGCGTATTCGGCGGCCGGGAGCGCGGCTTTCAGCCACGCCACATCGGCGACCGCGCCGCGCCCGCCCATGTTCGGGTTCTGGACGAAGCCCTTCTTCGCTTTCAGGAGGGTCATGAACTCATCGTCCACATCGGTGTCGCGCGGGAGATGGGCGAAAGCGTCGACACCCGCTTTGAGCAGGCCCTTGGCGTCGGTGACGTCGAAGATGTGCGCGGTGACGCGCAGGCCCTTCTTGTGGGCTTCTTCGATGATGGGGCCATAAAGCTCGGGCGTGAGCTTCTTGTATTTCTCGTCGCGGTCGTCGACCCAAATTTTGATGAGATCCACTTTCCGCGTGGCTTGCTCGTCCACCGCCTTGATGCCGTCGGCGGCGGTATCGATCCAATAGGCTTCACCGCCGCGGCCCGGTTCCGGGCGGGTGATGCCGCGGCCGGCGTAGAAGTAGCGCGGCGACGCGGCGGGCTGCGCGAGGCGGTACTGGTACGGCGGTTCGGTGTTGTCGACGCCCATGCTCATGGCGGCGCTGACGCCAAAGTAGGCGCGGCGCTTCATGTCGGCGTCGATGCCGTCTTTCGTCTGGCTGAGGTGCACGTGCGTGTCGATGAGGGTCGGCATGAGGGTCTTGCCCTTGGCGTCGACGCGGGTTGCGCCGGACGGCGCTTTCACGCTCGCGGCGGGGCCAACTTGGGTGATCTTGCCGTTCTCGACGACGACGGTGGCGTTCTCGATCGGCGCGCTGCCGTCGCCGACGATGACGCGGCCGCCTTCAAACACAACGTTCTGCGCGAATGCTGGCGCGGCCATGGCCATAGCGGCCGTCATGGCGAGAGCGGCGGTCATAGTAAGATGTCGCATGGGGGTCCCTCCTCCTCCGGAAAACAGGGGTGCACTGTAACGGATTTGGGCGAGCGGGGAAGGGTGGATGAAATGGGATTGTAACCTGCGGAGTGGCTGGTTTGGAACTCTTCGGGCGCTAACCCGCGAAATTTATATCAGAGAGACTGTTGCATAACTAAGCGGCAGGTCAGGTTTTTGTCTGTTTAGCTGCGCCTCGTCATGGGAGCGGCTATTTTTTGCCGGGTTTAGGTGCTGATCGCGGGTTGATGGGTGGTTGCAGACAGGCTCCCCCTACGAGGTGAGCACGACCGCACGCCGCAAGTTCATCGCCGTGCAGAGCAGGAAGAAGTGCGAAGCGTTCTTCGCCAGACCACGGTAACGCACTCTGGTCCATCCGTATGTCCGCTTCAGCGTGGCAAAGACCCGTTCGACTGCGCCTCTGACACGGGCCAGCTTGCGGTTGCGCTGCCGGTCCTTCTTGGTCAGAAGGTGATCTCGCGCGCCGCGGCGCATAATGCCGTCCTTGATGCCGGCTTTGCGCAGGCGCTTCCGGCGCTCCTGGCTATGGTAAGCCTTGTCGGCAAAGACTTTCCGTTCATCCCCGCAGATCATCTCATCGCCGGCGGCGCTGTCATGGACATTGGCCGGCGTCACGAGGGCCCGGCGGATTAAGCCTGAGCATTGGTCCACGCCAACATGAGCTTTATAGCCGAAGAACGCCTGGCCACGCCTTCTTGAGAAGTCCGCATCAGGATCGCTCGTCTCGATCTCACCGCTTTCGGTCGCGTGCGCCGTGGCATCGGCTTCCACCAACGTCGCATCGATCAGCGTGCCCTTCTTCAGAATCAGGCCTCGCTTATCGAGCTGGCGGTTCATCTCCACGAACACCTTCTCAGCCGCACCGCGCTTCACCAGCTCCTGGCGGAACCGGCAATAGGTCGTATGGTCGGGCACGTCCTCATCAAGCGCCAAGCCAACGAACTTGCGGAATGAGAGACGGTCCGAGACCGCTTCTTCAAGATCGGCGTCGCTTAGGCCATACCACTGCTGCAGCAGGATGCACTTCAGAAGGGTCAGCGGAGGGTACGAGGGCCGCCCTTCGGCCGAGGCGTAAATGCCTTTCAAAAGCTGCTCGAAACGCTACCACTTCACCACTTCGGAGATCCGCTTCAGGTCTGTATTGACCCCGGCGCGCTGGCGCACCAACGCATCGGCAAAGCTCAAGCGATCCTTCTCACGGTGTCCCATCCAAGACCCCCAATCCACCTGTAAACCAAGTGAATCACAGTTCCTTAGTTATGCAACAGTCCCTCTGATATAATTTTCGCTCGCGCTGGCGCCTGCACGTCTTGCTAGCCGTGGAGGACGAACCCCATCAAGACCGGCAGCAGGATGAACGCCGCCAGTGTGGAGAGCACGACCATGGCGCCGACTTCTTCGTGTTTGCCGCCATAGCGGAGGGCGAAGAGATAGGAGAACACGGCGGTGGGCATCGAGGATTGGATGAGGACCACACCGCGGACGGGGCCTTCGAGGTTGAAGGCGGTGACCAATCCCAGCGCGACACCGAAACCGAGGCCGAGGCGCAACAGCGAGAGCAGCAAGCTGCGCGTGAAGGTGACGATGCGCAGCCTGGCCAGCGACGTGCCGAGAGACATGAGCATCAGGGGGATGACCATGTGTCCCAAGGTGTCGGTGGTGTTCATGATCCAATCGGGCGGGGTCACATCGGCGAACAGCAGACCGAGCGCGAGCGCGATGCTCCAGAGGATGGGATTGCGCAGGAGGATCATCGGATGCATGTGTCCCGAGGCGACCCCCTGCCCCACGGTGAACTGCACGATGGTCATGGCGCAGAAGAAGGCGATGGCGAGCGAAAGGCCGGTTTCGCCAAAGGCCAGCAGACACAGCGGCAGGCCCATGTTGCCGGAATTGGGGAACACCAGCGCCGGCCAGTAGGTGCGCAGGTCCATGCGCGCGAGCTTGAGGCCGACGGCCGCGATGACGCCAACGCAGGCCAGCATGCTGAGGCCGACCAACGCGATCTCGGCCAGCGCGCCCGGTTCCGGGCGGCGGGTGAGCAAGGTCGAAAACAACAGGCATGGCGAGCCGACATTGAGGATGATGTCGGTGATGGTGTTGTTGTCGAACGGCATGCGCAGGCGCACCCACGCAAAGCCGATGGCGGCCAGGATCAGGACCGGCGCGATGATGGTGAAGATTTGCTGAAGCAAGGGGGTGCGCTGCGCGAGAGGCAAAGTGGAAGAAAGGCTTATCACATTGCCGCCGGTGATTGACAGGGGAGCGCCCGGCCCTCACCCTCGCCTGATGGCCATCCACGGAACCTGTGTGAGCATCGGTGCGACCGGCGTGTTGATCAGAGGAGCCTCAGGGACGGGAAAATCGGACCTGGCGCTGCGCCTGATCGACCGGGGCGCGGTGCTGGTGTCGGACGACTATTGCGATGTGGCCGTCGAGAACGGCGCGGTGATGCTGTCGGCGCCGACAACCATCGCCGGGCGCATGGAAGTGCGGGGACTGGGAATCGTGCCCGTGGCGCATCGCGCGTCGGCGCGTCTCGGTTTGATCATCGATCTTGCCGATCACACGGAGATCGAGCGCCTGCCGGAAAAAACCACCGAAGAACTGAACGGCGTCACGGTGCGTTGGATGAGGGTCGACCCCACGCATGCGTCCGCCGACGCAAAAATTCGAATGGCCGCCGCGCAGTTGAACACCCCATGAACGACACGCAGCAAAAGCAGCGAGGACCTTTAAAGGTCGTGATCGTCACCGGCATGTCGGGCGCGGGCAAGAGTCTCGCCCTGCGCGCGCTGGAGGACGCCGGGTTCGAGACGGTCGACAATCTGCCGCTGGCGCTGCTGGGCTCCTTCGCGGCCGGCCACGATCACGGGCCCGTGGCGATCGGCGTGGATGTGCGCACACGCGACTTCGACGGACCGGCCCTGATGGCGCGCATCTCGGCCTTGCGGCGCGACGAGACGCTGTCCATCGATCTGGTGTTCCTGGACAGCGACACGGAGATTCTGCAGCAGCGCTATACGGAATCGCGGCGGCCGCATCCGCTGGCGGACGATCTTCCGCTCGCCGTCGCCATCGAGACCGAGCGCCGGCTGATCGCCTCGCTCCGCGAGCAGGCGGACCTGGTGATCGACACGTCGCGCATGGCGACGCCGGACTTGAAGCGCATCCTGATGGGACAGTTCGGCGGGCCGGGCAAAAGGCCCTTACGCATTTTCCTGACCTCGTTCGGCTATCGCAACGGTCTGCCGCGCGACGCCGATCTGGTGTTCGACGTGCGCTTCCTGAAGAACCCGCATTACGTGCCGGAGCTGAAACCGAAGACGGGCCTGGATCGCGCGGTCGGCGCGTATATCGAGGAAGACCCGGCGCTGGCGCCGTTCCTGGCGCATCTGACCGCGCTGTTTGAACCCTTGCTGCCGCTGTATGAAGCGGAGGGCAAAAGCTATCTCACCATCGCCATTGGATGCACCGGCGGACAGCACCGGTCCGTTTATACCGTGGAACGATTAAAAGCCTGGCTGACGGACCTGGGCGTGGCCAGCGAGGCCCGGCACCGGGATATCCATACCCATGCGGCGGCCGGCACGCCCACAGGTAGCGTAACAGCGTCCAAAACCACCTAGAGCGCTACGCACCCTATACTGTTGATCATTCGGGTTTTAATCGGCCGGAGCGGGTCCCGCCGCGGCCTTAAAACGCGCGTGCAATCACGCCCCTAACTAGCTGTCGCTTCCCGTGGGACGATTAGCTAAGCTGCGCCGCCTTTCACACCCCGACGGCCCGGCCCTCCGCGCCCGCCGCTCCCGGTTGAAACCGGCACCCGCTCTGAAGTTTTAGGGATACGCGTCTTACCTCCATGCCCGTTTCGCAACCCTTGATCGGATTGGTGCTCGTCACGCACGGGCGTCTGGCTCTCGAACTCGTCGCCGCTATGGAACATGTGGTGGGCCCGCAGTCGCAGGTCGCCACCGTGTGCATCGGACCTGAGGACGACATGGAAAAGCGCCGCGCCGACATCGTGAAGGCCGTCGAAGCCACCAACGCCGGATCGGGCGTCGTGGTGCTGACCGATATGTTCGGCGGCACGCCGTCAAACCTCGCGATCTCGATCATGGACACCGCGCCGGTGGAAGTCATCGCGGGCGTCAATCTGCCGATGCTGATCAAGCTGGCGTCGGTGCGCGCCACCGAAACGCTGCAGACCGCCGTGGCGCAAGCGCAAGATGCCGGACGCAAGTACATCAACGTGGCATCCTCGCTTCTCGCGCAGGAAGGCCCGCGCAAGAAGTCGGTTTAGCGCCTTTTCCGGCGCGGCCTTTTCGCAACTCTTGGGATTTGGACTGGCATGAGCGAGTTCACGCGCACCGTGGAGATCCGCAATACCAAAGGCCTTCATGCGCGCGCGGCGGCTAAGTTCTGCAAGACCGCCGGCCAGTTCGAGGCCGAGATCCGCGTCTCGCGCGGCGAGAACAATGTGTCGGGCAGCTCCATTATGGGGTTGATGATGCTGGCGGCGGCGATCGGCTGTTCGATCGAGATCCGCACCAGCGGGCCCGATGCGGAGAAAGCCATGGAAGCCCTGACGACCCTGGTGAACAACAAGTTCGATGAAGAATAGGCCGACGAAAGAATCAGGCCACCGGAGCGAGCACGTCTTCGACGGCGTTGCCGCGGGCGCCGGCGTCGCGCTCGGGATCGTTTATCGTCATGACAGTCACGCCGTCGTGCAGGTGCGCGAGCGGCGCATCACGGCAGCGAAGGTGCGCGCCGAACAACACCGCGTACTGGAAGCAGCCGCCGAGGCGGCGAGCCGCATCGAGGCCCTGCAAAGCCGCGCGAAACGCATGGCGGGCGCGGCCGGTGAAGAAGTCGGTTATCTGCTCGAGGCCTATCAACAGATGCTGAGCGGGTCGCGCCTGGTGCGCGGCGTGCAGAAAAGAATCGCGACGGACCGCATCAACGCCGAAGCCGCCGTGATGAAAGAGATCGGCCTGATGGCCGAAGCCTTCGCGGCCATGGACGATCAATATTTGGCGGGCCGGATCTCCGATATCCGCGAGGTCGGCCGCCGGTTGGTGGAAAGCCTGGGCGGGAAGGACATCGAGACCGGTTTTGACGATCTGCCGGTGAACGCTGCGATCGTGGCCGACGAACTCTCGCCGGCCGACACCGCGCTGCTGGATCCCAAACGCGTCGCGGGCATCACCACGGTGCTGGGCGGCGTGGAAAGCCACACCGCCATCGTCGCGCGCAGCCTTGGATTACCCGCCGTCGTGGCGCCGCCTGAACTTCTGGACGTGGCACACAACGGCGATGAGATCATCATCGACGGCACGGCTGGGCGCGTGATCGTAAATCCCGGGGCTTTGAGCCTCGCAAAATACAGAAAGCGCCGCGCGGCGTTCCAACGCTCGCAGCAGTCCCTGAAGAAACTGAAGAGCGTAGCGGCGGTGACGCGCGACGGTTTCCGCGTGCACCTGCAAGCGAATATCGAACTGCCGAACGAGATCCCGGGCGTGCTGGCGGCGGGCGCGGAAGGGATCGGTTTGTTCCGCAGCGAGTTCATGTTCATGAACCGCGCGCAACTGCCCACCGAGGAAGAGCAGTTCGAGGAACTGCGCGAGGTGGTGAAGAAGATGGGCGGACGCCCGGTCACCGTGCGCACGCTGGACGTGGGCGCGGACAAACTGGGCGAAGCGGTGGGGCTGAAGCCCGGCCCGAACCCCGCCTTAGGGTTACGCGCGATCCGTTTCTCGCTGAGCCGGCGTAAGCTTTTTCTGACCCAGCTTTCGGCGATCCTGCGCGCGAGCGCCTTCGGCCCGGTGCGCATCCTGCTGCCGATGGTATGCACGGTCGATGAGATCAAACAGGTGCGGCGCATCCTGGCGCGCGTGGCCGCGACCTTGAAGCGCAAGGGCATCAAGATCGCCGACCCGTTGCCGCCGCTGGGCATCATGATCGAAATCCCGGGCGCGGCACTGGCCGCTGATGCCTTGGCTCAAGAGTCGGACTTCTTCGCCCTCGGCACCAACGACCTGACTCAATACACCCTGGCCATCGACCGCACCGACGAGCAGGTGGCTTATCTGTACAACCCGCTTCACCCGGCCGTTTTGCGGCTAATCCAGTTCACAGCCGAGGCCGCCTCGGCGGCGCGCATCCCCGTGTCCGTGTGCGGGGAGATGGCCGGGGACGAGCGCATGACCCCCATCCTGCTGGGTTTCGGAATCACCGAGCTGTCCATGAACCCGGCCAGCTTGCCCCGGGTGAAAAAGCGGATCCTGGAGCTGAACCTCGCCTCGGTCAGCGGGCAGGTGCGCAGGATGACGGCCGAGTCCGATCCGGCCCGCCTCAAGGCCGTCATCGACGGGCTGAGTCACATCTAAGCCGCACCGGCGGCGGCCCGCCTCGCAAGCCTATCAGCCCGCGTGTAAGCCCCGAGTTGCCGCTTTGCGCGGCGACTGGTATATGGCGCGGCCTTATCCACAACTCTGCCCGGCGACCCCGGAAACAGGAGAAAAACAATGAATTTCAACGACTTCCGGGTGAAAGACATCGGTCTGGCCGATTGGGGCCGCAAGGAAATCGCCATTGCCGAGACCGAGATGCCGGGCCTGATGGCCCTGCGCACCGAGTTCGGCCCGAAGCAACCGCTCAAAGGCGCGCGCATCGCCGGCTCGCTGCACATGACCATCCAGACGGCCGTGCTGATCGAGACGCTGAAGCACCTGGGCGCCGATGTGCGCTGGGCTTCGTGCAACATCTTCTCGACGCAAGATCAGGCCGCCGCGGCCATCGCCGCGAAAATGACGCCGGTGTTCGCCATAAAGGGTGAGAGCCTGGAAGATTACTGGGATTACACCCACAAGATCTTCGAGTGGGCCGACGGCGGCACGCCGAACATGATCCTCGATGACGGCGGCGACGCGACCTTGCTGATCGTGCTCGGCTCCGAAGCGGAAAAGAATCCGAAGCTGATCGAAAAGCCAACCAACGAAGAAGAGACGGTGCTGTTCGCGAGCATCGCCAAGCGCAACAAGGCACAGCCGGGCTGGTACGCGAAGGTGCTGGCGAACATCAAGGGCGTGTCGGAAGAAACGACCACGGGCGTGCATCGCCTGTACCAGATGCATAAAGACGGCCGCCTGCACTTCCCGGCGATCAACGTCAACGACAGCGTGACCAAGTCGAAGTTCGACAACATCTACGGCTGCCGTGAATCGCTGGTCGACGGCATCCGCCGCGCCACCGACGTGATGATGGCCGGCAAGGTCGCCATGGTCGCCGGCTTCGGTGACGTGGGTAAGGGTTCGGCCGCGTCTTTGCGCAGCGCCGGCTGCCGCGTGATGGTGTCGGAAATCGACCCGATCAACGCGCTGCAGGCCGCTATGGAAGGCTATGAAGTCGTGACCATGGAAGACGCCGCGCCGAAGGCCGACATCTTCGTAACCGCGACGGGCAACCTCGACGTCATCACGGTCGATCACATGCGCGCCATGAAGGACCGCGCCATCGTCTGCAACATCGGTCACTTCGACACCGAAATTCAGACCGAAGCCTTACGTAACTTCAAGTGGCACAACGTGAAGCCGCAGGTGGACGAGATCGAGTTCCCGGACGGCAAGCGCATCATCCTTCTGGCCGAAGGCCGCCTGGTGAACCTGGGCTGCGCCACCGGTCACCCCAGCTTCGTGATGAGCGCCTCGTTCTCGAACCAGGTGCTGGCCCAGATCGAGCTGTGGAGCAACAACGCCAAGTACGAAAAGAAGGTCCACGTGCTGCCGAAGCACCTGGACGAGAAGGTCGCCGAACTTCACCTGGCGAAAGTGGGCGCGAAGCTGACCAAGCTGTCCACCAAGCAGGCGCAGTACATCGGCGTTAACCAGCAGGGTCCATATAAGCCTGAGACGTATCGCTATTAATGACTAAGCCGCTGTCGCCAAGGGGCGACAGCGGCCAATTCCGGCGGTATCTTCCTCGGATGAGTAGGGTGAGGAGTTACGGTGCCGGGGACGCTTGAGTTCTTAACGCCGCCGGTTTTGGTCGGACTGATCGCGGTCATCGTTCTGGTGCCGCCGGCGGCCTTCGCGCTGTGGCGCCAGCATAAGTACTGGCGCGAGGCGGAACACGGCGCGAGCCGCGCGCGCTATGGCCAGACCGCGATCCAAGCCGCCCTTGAGACCGCCCCCGAAGGCTATTTCGCCTGGTTCCACCAGCCCATCGCCGCCGAAGAACAGGACGCGCGCGCGCTGCCGCGTTTCAAGGAGACGGGCTATTGCTCGCGCCGCCTCGCAGTGCTGCTCGACCTTTTCCGGGGCATGGACGCCAGCTTCGACGACGTGACCGAGGGCTTCGATAAGACCTCGCAGGACCGGCTGCGCCAAGCCATCCACCAGTTGCGCAACGGCGGCGACGGTTTCCAGATCGATCTTGCCCACAACGCCACCGGCCGGCGCATCCAGGCGCGCGGCATCCGCGCGACGGACACCGACAACCGGACCATGGCCGACGTGGTGTGGATGAGCGACGTCACCGAAGGCGCCGCCGCGGTCGACACGCTGACCAGCGAAAGTGAAATGCTGAAACGCGAATGCGCACTGCTAAAAGCCGCGCTGAACGGTATCGCCGAACCGGTGTGGCTGCGTGACGACGACCTGTCGCTGATCTATTGCAATACCGCCTATGTGAGGGCCGTGGACGGCAAGGATGCACATGACGTAGTGGCGCGCGGCCGCGAACTGGCGCCGCGCGTCGCGGTACGTGAAGCGCGCGCCCTGGCCGCGGCGGCGCGCGCCTCCGGCGAGACCCGCCGTACGCCGTTCCACATGGTGATCGAGGGCAGCCGGCGCCTGATGGAAGTGACCGAAACGCCGGTCGACAATGAGCGTCCGGCGCCGCGCGAGGAGAACGAACAGACAAGCGCGCCTTTGTTCTCGGACGGCAGCGGCCGTTTGACGGCGGGGCTCGCGTACGACATCACCCGCCAGGAAGAACTGGAAGTGCGCCTGAAGCGCGAGGCCGCGGCCCATGCCGACGTGCTGGAGCGCTTGGGCACGGCCATCGCCATCTTCGGGCCGGACACGCGGCTGATTTTCTTCAACACGGCTTACGCGCAACTGTGGGAGTTAAGTCCTGGTTGGTTGCTGGACGGCCCGTCGTACGCGACGGTGCTCGACGCCTTGCGCGGCGAACGCCGCCTGCCGGAAGTCGCCGACTTCCCGGCCTACAAGGAAAAAGAGCTGGCGCGCTTCAACTCGCTGATCGAACCGACGGAAGATGTGCTGCATCTGCCGGGCGGGGGCACGCTGCGCCGCGTGATCGCGCCGCACCCGATGGGCGGCTTGCTGACGACTTACGAAGACATCACCGACCGCTTGGCGCTGGAACGGTCGTACAACACCCTCATCGCCGTGCAGCGCGAGACCATCGACAACCTGCAAGAAGCCGTGGCGGTGTTCGGCGCGGAAGGTCAGCTCCGGCTCGCCAACCCGGCCTTCGCCGAGCTGTGGAACATCAGCACCGAAGCCTTGCGCGAAGGCCCGGTGATGGGCGCGGTGATCGACGCGTTCCGCGACTTCTTCGACGACGAGGCGATCTGGAGCCGCCACCGCGCGGTGATGCTGGCCGCCCTCGACGCCGAGCGTCAGCGCGTCTCGCAGCAGGGGCGTGTGGTGCGGCGCGACGGCTCGGTGCTGGAGTTCATCTCGGTGCCGCTGCCCGACGGCGGCGCCTTATTCTGCTACAACGACGTGTCCGCGCCCGAACGCGTGGCGCAGCAACTGCGCAGCCGCGCGGAAGCCTTGGCCGCCACCGACAAGCTACGCTCGGACTTCATGAGCAATTTCCTGGTCGAACTGGAAGCCTCGGCCCAAGCGGCCGACAGGGAGCCGTCGCGCGCGCGGGTGTTCAAGATCCTGGTGGAAGACATGCGCGATCTGTCGGGGATCGACGCGGGCCAGCAGACGCTGCACCTTGATTCCTTCGACGTGCGCGCATTGACCGATCGCATCGCCATCGCGACCCACGAGAGCTTCAAGCAGCGCGGCAAGAAGCTGATCGTGGACTGCGCCTCGGACGCGGGCTGGATGGTCGGCGACGGCGCGCGCATCAAACAGACGCTGTATCACCTTGTCATCGCCGCACTGAAGACCACGCACGGCGAGGTGGTGGCGATGATGGTGACGCGTGAAGGGTCCGGCGTGGTGTTCGCCATCCGCTACGCGGCGGCGCACGACGGACGCGCACCGGCTTTAAGCATCCATCTCGCCCAGCGAATCACCGACCTGCACGGCGGCAAGCTGACCACCAAGGCCGACGGCGGCGATACGGTGGTGAGCGTGCTGCTGCCGGCGGAGGGCAAATCCGCCCGGGCCGCGACGTCGTAATCCATGAGCGAGCTGCCGCTGCTGACCGAGATCGATCTACCCGCCGAGGACGACACCATCCGCCTCGGCGGCGCGCTCGCCGCGCTGGCGAAGCCGGGCGATGTGATCGCGTTGAACGGGCCCTTGGGGGCGGGGAAAACCACGCTGGCGCGCGGCTTCATCACTGCGCTGACCACGGTGGACGAGGATGTCGTGAGCCCGACGTTCACGCTGGTCCAGGTCTATGACGCAAGCTCTCGTGACCATAGCGCGCCGATATGGCATTTCGATCTGTACCGGCTGAATGGCGCGGAGGACGTGCTGGAGCTGGGTTGGGATGAGGCCTTGAGCGGCGGGATCAGCCTGGTGGAGTGGCCGGAGCGCCTGGGCGCACTGCTGCCGCGGCACCGGCTGGACGTCGTGCTGAGCTCGATCCCGGGAAGCAACGAACGGCGCGCGGCGCTGCATGGCGGCGCGCAGTGGAAGGACCGGATCGCGGATATGAAACATGACTGAGAACCGTGAAGGCGTGATCGCGGACTTCTTGCGCCGGCATGATTGGCACGACGCGGCGCGCGGGCGCTTAGCGGGCGACGCCTCGTTCCGCAAATACGACCGCCTCAACGGGCCGAAGGGTCCGGCGGTGCTGATGGACGCGCCGCCGCCTCATGAAGACGTGCGCCCCTTCGTGCGCATCGCCAAACATCTGTTCAAACACGGCTTCGGCGTGCCGGAGATTTTCGCCGAGGACCATGACGCGGGCCTGTTGCTGCTGGAGGACCTGGGCGACGACACCTATACGCGCCTGCTCGCGCGCGGGCATAACGAGCAGGAACTCTACGCCCTGGCGATCGACGCGCTGATCGCCTTGCATAAGCTGCCGCCGAAAGATGCACTTCCGGACGGCGTAAGCCCGTACGGCATGCCGCGCCTGGTGGAGGAAGTGAGTCGCGTGAACAGCTGGTATCGCCAGCTTGTCGGCGCGCCGCCATTGTCGCCGCATGTGGAGCGCGCGTTCGGCGAGATCTGGGCGAAGGTGCTGCCGCGCGCATGGAAAGTGCCGACGTCGCTGGTGCTGTTCGACTTCCATATCGACAACCTGATGCTGATCCCGGGACGGAGCGGGTTGGGGTCCTGCGGCATCCTGGATTTCCAGGACGCGGTGGCGGGGCCGGTGACCTACGATCTGATGTCGCTGCTGGAAGACGCGCGGCGCGATATCGACCTGGGCTTGGTGACGGACATGAAGACGCGTTACCAGGCCGCCTTCCCGAACATTCGGCGCGAGGACTTCGAGTTGTCGTGGGCGGTGATGGCGGCGCAGCGGCATACGCGCGTCATCGGCACTTTCGCGCGCCTGAAACTGCGCGACAACAAGCCGCACTACCTTGTCCATATGCCGCGCCTGTGGCGCTACATGGATGTTTGTCTGTCTCATCCGGCCTTGAGTGAGCTGAAGGCGTGGTTCGACACGCATTATCCGCCCGCGCTGCGGACCGTCGCCGCATGATGCCGCAAAAGGCCATGCTGCTGGCGGCGGGCCTGGGGCAGCGTATGCGCCCGGTAACCGAAGTGATGCCCAAGCCCATGGTCAAGGTGGGCGGGAAAAGCCTGATCGACTGGACCTTGGACGCGTTGGATGACGCGGGTGTGCCGGAGGCGGTGGTCAACGTGCATTACCTGGCGCCGCTGCTGGTGAAACATCTCGCAGGGCGTACACGGCCGAGAGTTGTGATCTCGGACGAGACCGAACAGCTGCTGGATACGGGCGGCGGCGTAAAGAAGGCCCTGCCGTTGTTGGGGCCTGAGCCCTTCTTTGTGTGCAATTGCGACGCCATCATCGCGGGCGGCACGCCGGCAGCGGGCCGCCTCGCGGCCGCTTGGACCGATGCGCTGGATGTGCTGATGTTGGTGCACCCGCGCGCGAGCGCTTATGGGTTCGACGGCGCGGGCGACTTTTTTGTCGATGCGCACGGGAAGATGACGCGGCGCGGCGCGGCGGCGGAAGCGCCTTATGTGTACGCCGGCCTGTTCATCATCCATCCGCGCATCTTCGCCGGCGCCAAAGCCGAGCCCTTCTCGCTGAACAAGATCTGGAACGCGGCGATCGCACAAGACCGTATGCGCGCCGTGGTGCACGACGGGCGCTGGTATCACGTGGGAACGCCCGAAGCGATCGGCGAGACCGAAACCCTTCTCGCGCAAGCCGCATCGTGACGGGACGCGGGGGCGAAAGCTGGCGCACGTTGGCCGCCGCGAAACCGGCGGTCTTCACGATTCCGGCGCGCCTCGCCTTCGTCGACGTGCTGGCGCGGGGCATCCTCGCCGACGCCGGAGACGATCCGCTCGCCCTGACGCGCATCACCGTTCTGCTGCCCACGCGCCGCGCGTGCCGGTCCTTACGCGAAGCTTTCCTGCGATTGAGCGGCGGCACGCCGGTACTGCTGCCGCGCATGATGCCGCTCAACGACCTGGACGAAGAGGACGCGCTGTTCAGCGGTTTCGCGTCGGCCGAGACGCTGGCGTCGATCCCGCCCGCCATCGCTCCCTTGAAGCGCCAACTGTTCCTCGCGCGCCTGATCCAATCGCGCGCCGTGGCGGGACGCACGCCACATCTCGAAGAAGCGCTGCATCTGGCCGCCGAACTCGGCCGGCTGATCGATCAGGTGCAGACCGAACAGCTCGATTTCGAGCGACTTAAGAACCTGGTCCCGGATGCTTACGCCGCGCACTGGAAAGAGACGCTGGCGTTCCTGGAGATCGTCACGTCGCTGTGGCCCGCCGTACTGAAGGAAGACGGCACCGTCGATCCGGTGGCGCACCGCAATCAGGTGTTCGCGGCGCAGGCCGCGGCTTGGGCGGCGCATCCGCCTGGACCGGTGATCGCGGCGGGATCAACCGGCAGCGTACCGGCGACGGCGGACTTGCTGCTGGCGATCGCGAATTTACCCGAGGGCTGCGTGGTTCTGCCGGGGCTGGACCAGGCGCTGGACGAAGCGGGGTGGGACGCGCTCGACGAAACGCATCCGCAGTATGGGATGAAAGAGCTGCTCGGGCGGCTGGGGTTTGCGCGTGAGAAAGTGCGGCCGTGGCCTGATACCCGGGGCGCCGAGACACCGCGCGAAACCTTGATCACAGAGACCATGCGGCCGGCCGAGACCACCGAGAGCTGGCGCGCGCTGGCGGGGATCGGCGCGGACGCCATCGCCGCGCTGGCGCGGGTCGACTGCCCGGGGGCGCGCGAAGAGGCCGAGGTGATCTCCTTCATCATGCGCGAAGCGTTGGAGACACCGGAGCGCACCTGCGCGCTGGTGACGCCGGACCGGCGATTGGCCGAGCGCGTGAACGCGGAGCTGAAGCGTTGGAAGATCGACATCGACGATTCCGCAGGACGGAGCCTGGACCGCACCCCGGTCGGCACGTTCCTGCGCTTGACCGCAGCGATGGTGGCTGAAGACTTCGCGCCGGTCGCCGCGCTGGCGGCCTGTAAACATCCCTTGGCGGCGGCGGGCCTCGATGAGGTGATCTTCCGCACCGGGACGCGCGCGGCGGAACGCTTCATGCTGCGGGGCCCGCGTCCGGCGGCGGGGCTCGAGGGCCTGAAAGGTCTAGCCGCGACCCTCACCCATCATCAGCGCGACGTCTTGCGCTGGACGGATCGGTTGGAGGCGTGCTTCAAAAGCTTCGCGGCCGTGATGGCGAAGGACGAGGTGGCGCTCGACGACGTGCTGAACGCGCATATGGAAGCCGCCGAGGCGTTCGCCGAGACGCCGGACAAACCGGGACCACTGCGGTTGTGGGCGGGCGATGACGGTGAAGCGCTCGCGGCCTTCGCGGCGGAGTTGGCGCAGTACGGCTCTTATGTCCCGCGCTTCGCGCCGCGCTTTTATCCAGCTGTATTGAATGCGCTGCTGACCGGCCAAGTGGTGCGCCCGAAGTTCGGCAAACATCCGCGGCTCGCGGTGCTGGGACCGTTGGAGGCGCGGCTGCAGCGTTTCGATGTGTTGATCCTGTCGGGGCTCAATGAGGGCACATGGCCGGGCGACGCGCCGGCGGACCCCTGGATGAGCCGGCCGATGCGCGCGGCCTTTGGGTTGCCGTCTCCGGAAAGACGTGTCGGCCTCGCTGCGCACGATGTGGCGCAGGCCTTGTGCGCGCCGCGCGTGGTGATGACGCGCGCGGTGAAGACGGACGGCACGCCGACCGTGCCCTCGCCCTGGTTGATGCGCCTGGAGCAGGTGATCAAGGCGGCGGGCTTGGAAGCGGCGTGGCGCGCGGCGAATGCGCCGTGGCTGGCGTGGGCGAAAGAGCTGTCGCATCCGGCACAGTTCACCGCCGCGAAACCGCCCGCGCCGCGTCCGCCCGTGGCCGCGCGGCCGCGTAAACTTTCGGTGACGCAGATCGAGACCTGGATGCGCGATCCTTACGGGATCTATGCGCGCTGCGTGCTCGGCCTGGAGGCGCTGGCGGACCTCGATCAGGACGCGAGCCTCGCGGACTACGGGTCGCTGACTCACAAGGCGCTGCAAGATTTCATCACGCTGTATCCCTCAGGCGCCCTGCCCGATGACGCACAGGCGCAACTGTGTGGAATCGGCAAGCGGTTGTTCGATACGGGGACGGTAAGGCCCGCCGTGATGGCCTTCTGGTGGCCGCGCTTCGAGCGGATCGCAGCCTGGTTCGTCGCGCATGAACGCACGCGGCGCGATGTGCTCAAACGCGCCCATGTGGAGCGCGGCGGAAAGATGGTGATCGATGGGCCCGCGGGACCGTTCACCCTGACCGCGAAAGCGGACCGTATCGACGAGACATCGAACGGCCTGGTGGTGATCGACTACAAAACCGGCACGGTGCCGACCGACAAGATGGTGAATGCGGGCTATTCGCCGCAGTTGCCGCTGGAAGCGGCGATGGCGCTGGCGGGCGCGTTCGAGGGCGTGCCGCGCGCGGCGGTGGATGAAGTCGCTTTCTGGGCGTTGCATGGACGCAAAGAGGGCGGCAACGCGAATGTCGTGAAGGGCGATGCGGCGGAACTCGCGAAGGCGGCGCACGAGGGACTCGCGCGCCTGATCGCGACCTTCGACGATCCGAACACGCCTTATGAAGCGCGTCCCAACCCGGACATCGCGCCGGCCTACAGCGATTACCTGCATCTCGCGCGGGTGAAGGAATGGACCTCGGCCGGGGAGGACGACGCATGAGCGGCGCTTCGCCCATCCAGATCGCCGAGCGCACCCAAAAAAGCGCCGCGCACCCCGCCAAGAGCGTGTGGGTGAGCGCGTCGGCGGGTTCGGGTAAAACGAAGGTGCTGACCGACCGCGTGCTGGCGCTGCTGCTGACCGGCACCGCTCCCCATAAGATCCTGTGCCTGACCTTCACCAAGGCGGCGGCCGCCGAGATGAGCAACCGCATCAACGAGCGGCTGGCGTCCTGGGTGACCATGGACGAGGACACGCTGTGGAATCAGCTGGCGGCGCTGCATCCGGACACGCCGGACCGCCTGCTGCTGGACCGCGCGCGGCGCTTGTTCGCACAAGTGCTGGATGCGCCGGGCGGGCTTTCGATCTCGACCATCCACGGATTCTGTCAGTCGTTGTTGAAACGCTTCCCGCTCGAAGCCGGGGTGACGCCTCATTTTACCGTGATGGACGAGCGTGATGCCCGCGAAGCCCTGGCGATGGCGCAGGAGCAATGCATCGCGCATGCGCACCGGGGCGACGACGCCGCGTTGGCCGAGGCTTTGAAGCTGATCACGGCGCGGGTGCATGAGACGCATTTCGCGGACCTGATGGACTCGCTGGCGGGCTGCAGAACCAAGCTCGCGCGCATGTTCGACGCGCACGGCGGCTTCGCCAACGTCACCAAAGCGCTGCGCCGGAAACTCGGTCTGCCGGAAGATGCGACGGAACTCTCGCTCTTGACCGATGCCTGCAAGGACGTGGCCTTCGACGGCCCATCCCTCAAGCGCGTTTGCGGAGCGCTCGACAGCGGATCGGCGACGGACAAGGACCGCGCGGCGTTGTTGCGCGCGTGGCTGTCGGTGGAAGAAACGCGGGTCACGGGGTTTGAAGCCTATGCGGCGGCGTTCCTGACCTTGGAGGACGAGCCGCGCGCGCGCCTCGCGACCAGGGCGGTCGTGACGGCCCTGCCCGAGGCAATCGCGATTTTGGAGACCGAAGCGCGCCGCGTGCGCGAAATCCGTCTGCTGTGCAAAGCGGCGCGCGTGGCCGCCAACACAGAAGCGCTGCTGCGGCTGGGCGCGCGGATGCTGGACATCTATGGTGCGGAGAAATCGCGGCGCGGGCTGTTGGATTACGATGACTTGATCCAAACCGCGCGCCGCCTGGTGGAACGTGATGGTGCGGCCGCCTGGGTGCTGTACAAGCTGGATGGCGGGCTCGATCACATCCTGATCGACGAAGCGCAGGATACCAATCCGGATCAGTGGGCGATCGTGGATGCGCTGACGCGCGAATTCTTCGCGGGTGAAGGCGCGCACGAGCAGGTCTCGGTGAACCCGCGCACGGTGTTCGCGGTGGGCGACCGCAAGCAGTCGATCTACGGTTTCCAGGGCGCGGCGCCGGACGAGTTCGACCGGATGCAGAAGGTACTGGAGGGCCGCGCCACCGCCGCGAACCAGGCGTGGGGGAGCGAAGACCTTTTCGTGTCCTTCCGCTCGACGACGGCGGTCCTGGACGCGGTCGATCACGTGTTCCGCCAGCCCGGCGCGCGCGACGGCGTCGCGGTGGGCGACGAGGACATCACGCACCGGGCCGCGCGTGAAGGCAACGCGGGGCTGGTGGAACTTTGGGCGCCGGTTGAACCGGAAGCCACCGACGAGGTTCAGCCCTGGATGCCGCCGGTGGAGCGCAGGCGCGGGGATTCGCCGCCGGCCCGTTTGGCGGCGCTGGTGGCCAAGCGCATCGCGAAGATGATCGGCACCAGCGAGCAGCTGGAATCCCACGGCCGCGCGATCAGGGCGGGCGACATCATGGTGCTGGTGCGCCGGCGCACGGGCTTTGTCGAAGACCTGGTGCGCCATCTGAAGACGTTGAAAGTCCCCGTGGCCGGCGTGGACCGCATGGTGCTCACCGATCAGATGGCGGTGATGGACCTGATGGCGCTGGGCGAATTCCTGCTGCTGCCGGAGGACGATCTCACCCTCGCCACCGTGCTGAAGGGCCCGCTGGTCGGTCTGACCGAAGACGAGTTGTTCATCCTGGCGCATGGGCGCGGCGACAAACGCCTGTGGGACGTCCTGTCGGCGTATGCGGGCAGCACGTCGCGGTTTGGGGCGGCCCACGCTGTGCTGGGCGATCTTCTTGCCAAAACCGACTATCTGACGCCGGTGGAACTGTACGGACATGTGCTGGTGGCGTGCGAAGGGCGCAAGAAGCTGCTCGCGCGGCTTGGCCTCGACGCGGAAGATCCCATCGACGAATTCATGAGCCTCGCCTTGTCCTACCAGGACGACCACGCGCCGTCATTGCAAGGCTTCCTGCATTGGCTGTCGGCGGGCGATGCCGAGATCAAGCGCGATCTGGACAGCAGCGGAAGCGACGCGGTGCGTGTGATCACGGTGCACGGCGCGAAAGGCTTGCAAGCGCCGATCGTGTTCCTGCCGGACACCATGCAAACGCCGACATTCCAGGACCGCCTGCTGTGGACGAGCGGCGAGAAGCCCCTGATGCTGTGGTGCGCGGCGGCAACGGAGATCGATCCGGCGACCAAGGCCGTGCGCCAGTCCCTCGCCGACGCACAGGACCGCGAATACCGGCGCCTCTTGTATGTGGCGATGACCCGCGCCGAAGACCGTTTGTATGTCTGCGGCTGGCAGAACCGCCGTCCGCGCGGCGGCGCGCCGACCTGGTACGATCTGATCAAGGCGGGGCTTGCCGCATCGATGTCGGAGACGGTGACCGACGCGTTTCTTGAGGAAGATGGAACACTAAGCAGCGCCGAGGTTCTGCGCCTTACGTCACCTCAAGCAAAGCCGGCGAAACCAAAAGTTAAACCCGCAGCGCCAAGCACTTCTTTTGATCTTCCGGCATGGACTCATCAGGACGCGCCGCCCGAAGCGATCCCGCCGCGTCCGCTCGCGCCCTCGCGCGTCGCGATGGACGATCCGCCGGTGAACTCGCCTTTGAACGATACGCGCACGCGGTTCCAGCGTGGGATCATCATCCACCGCCTGCTCCAAAGCCTGCCCGACCTGCCGCCCGCGAAACGGCGCAAGGCGGCCGAGGCGTTTGTGGCGCGGCCGTCCTGGCAACTTGAGGACGCCGAACGCGCGGCGCTGGTGGACGAAACCATGGCGGTGCTGGAGACCCCGGACTTCGTGCCGCTGTTCGCGCCCGAGACCTCGCGCGCGGAAGTGCCGGTAACGGGGCTGCTGGGCAAGTTTGCGCTGTCGGGCCAGGTAGACCGGCTGGCGGTGACGGACGACGAGGTGTGGATCGTCGACTACAAGACCAATCGCCCGCCGCCGCACGAGGCCATCAATGTCGACAAGGCTTATGTCTATCAGATGGCGGCCTACCGGCGGGCCTTGCAGGCCATTTACCCGAAACACACTGTCCATTGCCTTTTATTGTGGACCGACGGACCCTTCATATTGGAGCTGCCCGCGCAGCAAATGGATGACCTGCTCGGCTCATCCGGCCTAATCTAAGCCATGGACGATACAGGACAGGTCCGGAACGTGGACGGCGTGCTACTGCGCGAATGTTGGTATTACGCGCTGCCGTCACACGCCTTGAAAACGCGCGCCACCGTTCACCGCACCATCGTGGGTGAGCCGGTGCTGCTGGGCCGCGACGCCGACGGAAAGGTTTTCGCGCTGCGCGACACCTGTCCGCATCGCGGAACGCTTTTATCGAAAGGCGCGTTCGACGGCCGCGAGGTGCAGTGCCCCTATCACGGCTGGCGCTTCCGCACGGACGGGCAGTGCACGGCCATCCCCTCGCAGCTCGCCGACCAAAAACCTCAGGCCCACGACATCCGCACCCTGGCGTTCCGTGTAGCCGAACGCGACGGCAACATCTGGATCTACATCGGTGCGCAGAAAGACACTCTACCGTCCGTGCCCGCTGTGCCCGCGGTGGGGGCAAGGTTTCAACTCCATGAGTCCTCGATCTTCGCCTGCAATATCGACGTGGCGGTCTCGGGCCTGATGGACCCGGCGCACGGCGCGTTCGTGCACCGGTCCGCTTTCTGGCGCGGCGAGCACAGCATTCATGAAAAACAAAAGGCCTTCTCGCCGCTAGCGGAAGAAGAAGGCCTGGGCTGGCGGATGGACCGCCACACCGCCTCGCGCAATTCACGCGCCTACCGCATCTTCCTGGGCGGCGCGCCGGAGACGGATATCAGCTACCGCATTCCCGCGACGCGCATCGAGCATGCGCAGACGAAAAAGTACAATTACTGCGGCCTGACGGCCTGCACGCCGATCACGGCGGATCGTACCGAAGTGCACCACGTGATGTACTGGGATGTGCCGGGCGGTTCACTTTTAAGACCGGTCGTGCGCGCGCTGGCGAAGCGGTTCCTGGAACAGGATCGCCGCGCGGTGATGGCGATGCAGGAAGGTTTGGCCTTCAATCCATCCACCATGCTGATCCAGGACGCCGACACGCAGACCCGCTGGTACTTTCGCTTGAAACGCGAGTTCTTAACCGCGCAAGCCGAGGGACGCGCGGCGCGCAACCCTCTCATGCCTGTGATACTCCGCTGGCGGAGCTAGCGGATTCGCGTCCTTGACGCCTTTCGGACCCCTCCCTAGATTCAGCCCACCTCCCCATTGGGGCTTTAGCCCAAATCCAAGGAAATCCCGCTTATGAAAGACGTTTCCGATACCTCTTTTGAGACCGACGTACTGAAGGCCGAAGGCCCGGTGCTGGTGGACTTCTGGGCGGAATGGTGCGGCCCGTGCAAGCAGATCGCCCCGTCGCTGGAGAAGCTGGACAAGGAACTGTCGGACAAGCTGACGTTCACCAAGATCAATATCGACAACAACCCGAATACCCCGACCCAGTTCGGCGTGCGCGGCATCCCAACCCTGATGATCTTCAAGAACGGCCAGGTTGCGGCGACCAAAGTGGGCGCCCTACCGGAGAGCAAGCTGAAAGAGTGGATCCAGCAGTCCCTATAAAAGCGCACTAAATTCGCGAAAAATTAAGGGCCTCAGCCGACAAACGGTTGGGGCCTTTTGCCTTTTGAGGACCGGCCCCTAAAAATGATGGCGGATGAGGGCCTTATGACATCAACGACCGGCGGCTATGTGACCGACACGGCCTATGTGGCCGAGTTCTACGGCGATCACGCGCCCGCGCATATGAACCTGATCGCAGCCTCGAACGGCTATCGCCCGCGCCCCTTGGACGGCGCCTTCACCTGGTGCGATTACGGCTGCGGCAACGGCATCACGGCGAACGTGCTGGCGGGCTGTTTCCCGGACGCGAAATTCTACGGCGTCGATTTCCTGCCGGCGCACACCCGCACCGCCGAACTCCTGTCGCTGCGCGGCGGCCTCCAAAACACGACCTTCATCCAAAAGAGTTTCACCGACCTCGGCGAGGACGAAATCCCGGCGCTCGATTTCGCGGTCATGCACGGCGTCTTGTCGTGGATCGACGATCCGACGCGCAACGCCGTGCTCGACGACGTCGCGAAGCGCCTGAAGCCGGGCGGACTTCTGCTGACCGGCACCAACGCGATGCCCGGCTGGGCGGCGAAGCTGCCGATGCGCAACATGGTTTATTCACTCTCGCGCGATGGGCAAAATTCGTTGGAACGCGCGCAGACCGGCCTCGATTGGCTGAAGAAGTTGAAAAGCGCGAAGGTCAAATATTTCCGCGATAACCCCGCGTTGGCCGAAGCGGTCGAAGAATTGGAGCGTCTCGATCTGCGCTACATGGCGCATGAGTATTTCAACGAGCATCTGCGCGCTTTCTATTTCGCCGAGCTGAAGGCGATGATGGAAGCCAAGGGCCTGCGCTTCGCGGGCTGCGCACGCCTGTTTCTGAACATGGTGGACCTTTCCGTCCCGCAGGCGCTGCAAGAGGAGTTCCGTTCGGTCAAGACGCGCGCCGAGTTGGAAGCCAAGCGCGACTTCATCCGCAACGAGACGTTCCGCCGGGACGTCTGGATCAAGGGAGAACCCTTGAAGAGCGAAGAGGAATGGCTGGCGGTCAATCAGGATCAGGTGTTCGGCACCATCGATCCATTGGCGAAGATCGACCGTACGGTCGCCTTCGGGGACATTCAGCTCAGCTACGAGAACGAACCCTTCGCGGGGCTTTTGAAGCTGGTGGCCGAGCGCGGGATCTCCATCCGCGAAATGGAGAACGACCGCGCGCTGGCCGGCCTCTCCCCTTGGACGCGCTTCGAGGCGGCACGTCTGCTCGCGGCCGGGGGCCAGGTACACTCGTTCCCCGCCTCGACAAAGCCGGTGAAAGTGGCCAAGGACGCGAAGTTGTCCATGCCGGCCGTCAACCGAGGCATGATCAAGGAACTTGGCCTCTCGATACCGAAGATCGCCCTCGCCGCGCCTTATGCGGGAACCGGCGTGGAGATCAGCAATATCGACGCTATCCTATTGCTTGCGCGCTGCGAAAAGGGCCGGGACGGGGCGGTCAAACATGCCGCCAAGGTACTCGGCGGCGACGTGGGCGAGATCGTGATCGGTAATAAGACATTGACGCCGCGCGAGACTGAGGATTTGCTGAAGCAGCGTTTCGCCGTCCTCGAGACGACGATGTTCGACAAGCTTGCCGAAATCGGCGTCATCAGCGTGGAAGGCTAAACGCGAGGGAGCGCCCCCGCGATGATGCGGCAAACGATTTTGTTCTTTGCCCTGCTGCTGTCCACACCGGCACTTTCGGCCGAAGCCGAAATGCAGGTGCCTGCCCTCACCCTCACGTTCGCGGCCGACGAAAAACTGTGCGCCGCGGCGGCCGAGAGTATCGCCGCGGAGCCGCCGTGCCGCGCCTTCGACGAGGCGGCCTGCCCGCGTCCCGATGCGTTGAAATTCCGCCCCGTGGCGAGCGATCAATACGGATACACAGAGGTCGCGTTGGCGCCGGAACATCCCTCGGCGGCCTACACCATCCTTTACCTGCAGCGGTATCGCGGCGACACGACGCCCCGCCTGATGGAGACCTGGAAGGTGGACAGCGCCGATCTCAAGAAGCTGTTCGACACTCCGCCGGGGCTGATCACATTCGAGGACCGCTACCAGTTCCATCCCGGGCCGAAATCTGATCTGCCGTTCGATACCAACGCGCGCGAGCTGCGCGATTTGCTGCGCGTCAGCGAAAAGATCTCGAACGAGTGGTCGGCGACGGCGGAGTTGCTCGGCGAACCGCACGCCGTGGTGCGCGAGTGCCAAGGCGGCTGGCGTTTCGGCGGTTACTTCCGTTGTGCGCGGGTCAACAAGCTGACGTTCCTGAAGCTCGCCGCGAACGGTCCGGAGGCGCGCAGCTGCGAGTTCACCTTCGTCGAGAAGAAAAGCTAGCTACTTGGCGATCCATATAATTTGATCCGGATCGCGATGCCCGCTCAGGACCTTTTCCGGTACGCCGACGATGCGCAACGGCTGGGTATGCATCACCAGCGCCGCATATAGCGCAATCTGGTCGATCCCCCAGGAGAGTCGGTCTTCCTCATGGTAGTGCGCGATGTAGCCGGATACGCCGCGCAGGTAATCGCGCGCAGCGGGTGTATTGGCAGCGCCGATGCAAGAGGCTACCACCTTGTTGCGGACATCGAAGCGTCCGGGGAGCAAATACAGCGCGAGGTCGTGACCTTCGAGAAAGTCGAACATGAAGCCAACGTCCGCTTTGAATATCGTGTCGGCGTCGACCATCCAGATGGCCGCGGCCGACCCCAGAAGCAGTTGCCAGTACCGGATAAAACGGACCGCGTGATAGTAGCCCCTGGCTTTCGCCGACTCGCCGCCGCGCAAGCCCGTCCATTCCCCCGAAAGGCTCCAGGTAAGATTAGGATAGGCCGCGAGCCGCTGCGCCACCTCGGCGCGTTCCTCGGGCAGCATGTCAAAGATATGCAAGGCAAGGCAAACAGCGGGACCGTTGTGCGCGGCGAATGATTCGACCAGACCCCACCCAAATTTTTGAAAATAGAAATAGTCCGCGCAAGTGAGAATGGCGCGCGCTGCGCCGGGCGGGAGGTCGCGGGTAACCAGAATCGGCGGCAGCTTCATTGCCGCCTGATGGACTTTGCCGGGAAGGCCGGCATGGAACGCCGGATCGAGGTTCGTGACCGAGGACGGATGGTCACCGCTCGCGCGGCGCAATTGAGCGAAAACCTTTTCCGCCTCGCCGACGGCCCCTAGCGCCGTGTAGGCGTCGGCAAGCAGCACGGCGGCGGCGAACGACTGGCGGTCGCGCTGCAAAATCGCAGTCGCTTCGCGGATCAGCGCGATGACCTCGTCTCTCGCGAACCGCACGTCAAGATCGGCGAGGTTCGTCGCATTGGTTAATGACAGGCCCGCCGCCGCCCGGCGGCGTTTGTCCTGATAGCGCGCGAGCATGTGCATATCATGCAGCCGCACAGGCATATCGGCAGGGAGCGTGCGCAGCCGCTCCTTGAGAAGGGCGATCATCTCACCCTCGTAGGTCTCGCCCGCGGCCGCGCACGCGGCGTACAGCAGCTCGTGATCGTGGGGCGCGCGGGCAAGCTGCGCGCAAAGATCTTGAAAATCGAGGCCGTTCATAAGGGCGGATACGAACTCAGTCTTCCAACAGGGCTTTGTTCGTGCGGTCGGTCATCAGCAATGTCGCGGCGAAACTGATGGCGCAGCACACGGCCATGTAAAAGGCGATGGCGTAGCCGGTCTTGTACTGAGCCAAGAGCGCGGTGGCAATCAATGGAGCCGGTCCGCCAGCGAACACGGACGCGAGCTGGTACCCCATGGACGAGCCTGAATAGCGTAACCGCCCCTTGAAACTTTCGGCGATCAAGGCGGCTTGCGGGCCGAACATGATGTCGTGCGGGATAAGCGAGACGGCGATGGCCAGGAAAGCCCAGGACGGCATCATCGTATCAAGCGCGGCAAAGTAGAGAAAACCAAAGGCGCCGTTTATCACACATCCGATGAGATAAGTGCGCTTGCGACCCCACCGGTCCGAGAGCCAGCCGAACAGCGGAATGGTGATGCACGACAGCGCCGCACAGACCATCACCGCCTGCAGGAGGAAATCACGCTCCATGCCGAGCTTCCCGGTGCCGTAGGAGAAGATGAAGGCCGTGAAGATATAAAACGGAGCCTGCTGGCCGGTGCGCGCGAAGGCAGAGAGCAGAATCTCGCGCGGATGTTCCTTCACCGCTTGGATGAAAGGTTGCCGCTCGATCTTGTTTTCGGCCGCGAGTTTGCGGAACGTCGGCGTTTCGAGGATGCCAAGGCGGATGTAAAGACCGACCCCGACAAGAAGGATGCTGATGAGAAAAGGCACGCGCCATCCCCAATCGAAGAACGCATCCCCCGAAAGCGCGCTGAACGAAAGCACAGCCAGATTGGCCGTGAACACACCCATGGGCACGCCCCATTGCGGCCAGGACGTGATGAAGCCACGGTGCTTGTCGCTTTTCGCCCATTCCATGGCGAGCAGAACCGCACCGCCCCACTCCCCGCCGACACCGATCCCTTGGATGAAACGCAGCGCCGTGAGAATCACCGCACCCCAGAGGCCGATGCTTTCATAGCTGGGCACAAGTCCGACCGCGAAAGTCGCAAGGCCCATCAAGAGGAGAGTCGCGACCAGGGTTCCTTTACGGCCGATGCGGTCACCGTAGTGACCGAAAATCGCCGCACCAAGGGGGCGCGAAAGGAAGCCAACGAAATAAACCGAAAAGGCCTGGAGCGTCGCCATCACCGGTTCGGACTGGGGAAAGAACAGCTTTCCGAAGACCAGTCCGGTCACGGTTGAGTAAAGGAAGAAGTCATACCATTCGATGGTGCTGCCGATCGCGCTGGCGACGACAGCGCGATTGAGCTGCTTTCGGTGGTCCGCATCGGACAGCTCGGAAAGCGCGGCATCGGTCATCGGCGATACTCCTTCACTCTCTTTTTTTTCCCGCTCTTTTCGGAACAGGTTCTAATCAATGTCCTGGCCGGTCCGGTCTTTCAACATCAACGTCGCGACAACGCTGATCGCACAGCAGACCGCGAGATAGACAGCAATCGCGTAACCGCTGCCGGTTTCGCGCAGAAGATAGGCCGCGACGATGGGCGCGGGACCACCGGCGACAATGGCCGTCAACTGATAACCGATCGACGAGCCGGAGTAGCGCAGCTTGCCGGTGAAGCTTTCCGCGATCAGCGCGGCTTGCGGTCCATACATCATGCCCCAGACGAGCAGCGAAAGTGCGATGGCCGCGTAGGTGGCTACTACGGATGTGCCGATCACGGCGAAGTAGACGAAGGCGACGGCGGCCGTGCTGACCACGCCCGTCAGATAAACCTTACGCCGGCCGATGCGGTCGGAGAGATAACCGGCCAATGGAATCCATACGAACCCCAGGAGGGCGGCGATGAGCAGCGCTTCGAGAAGCGTTTCGCGCTCGTACTTCAGGGTTTGCGTGCCGTAGGTGAGCACAAAGGTGGTGAAAATATAGAAGGACGCGTTTTCACCCACGCGAGCGAGGGCCGAAAGAAGGATTTCACGCGGATGACGCTTGATGACCTCAAACATCGGCGCCTTGGCGATCTCGTTCTTTTCCTGAAGCTTGCGGAAGGTCGGCGTCTCGACCACCCCTAAGCGGATATACATCCCCACGCCGACAAGCAGGAGGCTTAAAAAGAACGGAATGCGCCAACCGTAGGTGAAGAAATCGTCACCGGTTGCGAGGCTGACGCCGAGCACCACGAGGTTCGCCAAGGCGAGGCCGAGCGGCACGCCGAACTGCGGCCAGGACGCCGCGAAACCGCGATGCTTGTTGGTGCGTGTCCACTCCATGGACATGAGGACCGCACCGCCCCATTCGCCACCGACACCGATCCCCTGGATGATGCGCAGAAGCGCCAGGAGCACGGCGCCCCAGATGCCAATGCTTTCATAAGTCGGCACGAGGGCCACCGCGAACGTCGCGATTCCCATCAGCATCAAGGTGGCGACCAGGCTGGCTTTACGCCCCATGCGGTCGCCGTAGTGGCCGAAGATGGCCGCGCCAACGGGACGCGCCACGAAACCGACTGCGAAGGTGATCAGCGCGCCAATGGTCGCGGAGAAAGGGTCTGTCTGCGGAAAGAACAGTTTGGGAAGGACCAGACCCGCGGCAATGCCGTAGAGGAAAAAATCATACCATTCGATGGCGGTGCCCACCGTGCTCGCGATCACGGCGCGGCGCAAATGCTTCTGATGCGCCTCGTCGGACATCGGCTGAGCCGCAACGTCGATCATCGAACCCCCCAAAAAAACCGCTGTCATAGCGGCCCGGGGCCACCCTCTCCCAAGCGGCCCAGCGCCGTCATTGTCAATAAATCGCGAGGCCAGTCAAAGAATTTGCGGGGGCACGGGATATGACGTAGGCAGGGTTCATGGGAACGGAATATCTGCTGCTCGCGGGCGCGGCTTTCCTGGCGGGCGTGATGAATGCGCTCGCGGGCGGGGGCACCTTCATTACCTTTCCGGCGCTGGTTTTCACCGGCGTTCCTTCCGTGATCGCCAATGCCTCAAACGCCGTCGCCCTGGTGCCGGCCTCTTTCGCGAGCGCCTGGGCTTACCGGCGCGACTTCCAGAACGTCGAAAACCTGTCGTTCAAGTCGATGGTGGCCGTGAGCCTGGTTGGCGGGGTCATCGGCGCGGTCCTGCTGGTGTCCACACCCGAGACCACTTTCGACGCATTGGTGCCGTGGCTGCTCCTGGCGGCGACCCTGGTTTTCGCCTTTGGTCCGAAATTCATCCCGAAACTGCGCGAGCGGTTCCATATCGGCCCAACCGCCCTTCTGGTCCTGCAATTCTGCGTGGGGATCTACGGAGGCTATTTCGGCGGGGCGATGGGGATCGTGATGCTGGCGGTCTACAGCCTGTTCGGTCTGACGAACCTTAACGCCATGAATGCGATGAAGGCGATGATGGCCGGATTCATCAATGGCGTGTCGGTGTTCGTGTTCGTTTTCACCGGCAACGTCGTGTGGAAGCAGACCTTGTTCATGATGGTGTTCGCTATCATCGGCGGCTATTTCGGCGCGCACTATGGACGCAAGCTAAACCCGAAATACCTACGGGCGTTGATCATCTTCATCAGCACCGTGGTGACGATCGCCTTCTTCGTCCGGCTCTAGTTATTTTCCCGCAGAATCTCGCCCGCGAGATAGAGTGAACCGCAAATCAGCACGCGCGAGCGCTGCTTGCCGTTGGCGATGATCGCCCGCAGGGCATGTTCGGATGTATCGGCGGTATCGGGAGCCGCGAACCCGGCGGCGAACGCTGCAGCCGCGAGTTCGTTGGGCTTGTACGCCATATCGTTGGCGATGGGCACGGCGGTGAAACTGGCGGCGCGGCTGCTCAAGGGACGTAGATAATCGGCAGCCGCCTTGGTGGAGAGCATGCCGCAGATCAGATGGAGCGGCGCATCTGACCACTGTTCGTCGGCGAGCGCCGCGACCACCTCGCCCGCGCCTGCATTGTGCCCTCCGTCGAGCCAGAGTTCCCAGCCCACCGGGAGAAGACGCGCGAGGGGGCCTTCCTTGAGACGTTGAGCCCGGGCGGGCCATTCGATATTGCGAAAACCGCCCTTAACGGCGAAGGCCGGAATAGGAAGGCGTGTCTGTTCGAGCGCCGCCAGCGCGAGGCCGGCGTTGTCATATTGATGGCGGCCGGGAAGCGCAGGCGTTGGCGCCGCCCATTGCACAGCCTCGCCTTCGAAGGACAGCGCGCCTTCGCGCGGATTCGCTATACGCCAGTCGCGGTCCTGAAGTTTCAACGGCGCGCCAATGGCGCGCGCATATTGTTCCACGACCGCGAGCGCTTCGGGCCGCTGCGCGACGCTCACGCAGGGCACGCCCGGTTTCATGATTGCCGCTTTCTCCCCGGCGATCGCCGCGAGGGTATCGCCGAGGTACTGCATGTGATCCATGGAGATGGACGCGAGCACCGTGACAAGCGGATTGGCGACGACATTGGTAGCGTCAAACCGTCCGCCGAGGCCCACTTCCAGAAGCGTGATGTCGGCCGGAACGCGCGCGAAAGCCATAAACGCCACAGCGGTGGTGACTTCAAAGAAGGTGATGGGACGTCCCGCATTGACCTCCTCGACCCTCTCGAGAAGCGCGAGCAAAAGGGTCTCGTCGATGAGATCGCCCACGAGGCGAATCCGCTCGGCGAATCGCACAAGATGCGGGGAGGTATAAACATGCACCTTATAGCCGCTCGCCTCGAGCACCGCGCGCATGGTCGCCACAGTCGAGCCTTTGCCGTTGGTGCCGGCCACATGAATGACCGGCGGCATACGTTGCTCAGGATGGCCGAGATCGCCGAGCAACCGGTGCATGCGGTCGAGCGACAGATCGATAAGTTTCGGGAATAGATGCGTCAGCCGTTCAAGCGCGGCATCGACTTTTGCTGAAGCATCCATAAGGCGCTATTCCGCCGGCGGCGTGTCCGAATCGTAGTGGTCGGCGTCGGGCACGGTGGGATCGGGCGGCGCGAGGCGGCCGCCTTCCTCGTCGCGGCGCTTCTTACGGCGCGCGCTCGGCGGAAGATTGACGACATCCGCGGCGGGATTGGTGTGCAGGAGAAGACCGAGCAGTTGGACGAGCTGGGCGCGCAGTTCATGGCGCGGCACCACGAGGTCGACCATGCCGTGCTCCATCAAATATTCGGAGCGTTGGAAGCCTTGGGGCAGCTTCTCGCGGATGGTCTGCTCAATCACGCGCGCGCCGGCGAACCCGATGATGGCGCCGGGTTCGGCGACGGCGATATCGCCAAGCATCGCGAAGGATGCGGTGACGCCGCCTGTGGTTGGATCGGTGAGGATGACGATATAGGGGAGCCCCTTCTCGCGCACCTTGTTCACAGCGACGGTGGTGCGGGCCATTTGCATCAGCGAGAGGATGCCTTCCTGCATACGCGCGCCGCCCGAAGACGGAATCACGATGAGCGGGGCTTCCTGAAGCACGGCGAGCTCGGCGGCGGCGACGATGGCTTCACCCACCGCGGCACCCATGGAGCCGCCCATGAAATCGAATTCAAACGCCGCGATGACGACGCCGAGGCCGCCCATGGCGCCGTGACCGACGACGACGGCGTCCTTGAGACCGGTCTTGGCCTGCGCGGCCTTGAGACGATCCGCGTACCGCTTCGTGTCCTTGAACTTCAGGGGATCGACGGCCACCGGCTGGAGTTCGATCTCGGTCCAGGCGCCGGCGTCGAAAAGCATGCGCAGGCGGTCGCGCACGGGCATGCGCAGATGGTGACCGCAATGCGTACAAACGCGCAGATTCTTTTCCAGCTCGCGGTGGAACATCATCTCGCCGCACTTCGTGCATTGGAGCCAGAGGTTATCGGGAACCTCCTTCATGGCGGTCGCGGCGGCGCCCGCACCTTTTTTATTGCGGAGTTTCTGGATCTTCGGCCGGACGAAATTCGTCAACCAGTTCATGGAGATGTTCCTACCCAAGAAGGGGCGTATTCTAACAGAAAGTGAAGCAAAGCGTCAGGGCCACGCGCCGTGAACGCCGGTCGCCAGGCTTTTGACGAATTCCAGCACCTTAACGGAAAGCTGGCGGTCCACCGCGCCGTCCTTATCCACGCCTTTGGCGATGATATCGACAATGGCCGAGCCGACCACGGCGGCGTCGCAATGCGCGGCGATGGCGCGGGCCTGTTCGGGCGTGCGGATCCCAAAACCGACGGCAACCGGCAGATTGGTATGACGGCGCAAACGCGCCACGGCATCCTTCACCGCATTCTCGTCGGCGGTGGCCGTACCCGTGACGCCGGTGATGGCCACATAATAGACGAAGCCCGAAGCCTCTTTCAGGATCACCGGAAGGCGCTGATCGGACGAGGTCGGCGCCGTCAGGAAGATCATGTGCATGTTGTTGGCGCGCAAGTGCACGGTCAACTCGCCGGCTTCCTCGGGGGGTAGATCAACGACGATTACGCCATCGACGCCCGCGGCGGCGGCGTCCTGCGCGAATTCCTGCGCGCCGTAGTGATAGATGGGATTGTAGTAGCCCATGAGGATGATGGGCGTGTCGATCTCGGACTCGCGGAACGATTTCACGGCCGCGAGCACATCGGCGATCTTAGTCTTGTGCTTGAGGGCGCGTTGGCTCGACAGCTGGATCGACGGGCCGTCGGCCATGGGATCAGAGAACGGGATGCCGATCTCGATCAAGTCAGCGCCGACCGACGGCATGCCTTCCAGGATCTCGCGGAAAACCTCGGGCGTCGGATCGTTGGCGGTGACGAAGGTGACGAGACAGGGGCGCCGCTTCTTCTTGAGAAGCGCGAAACGCGCGGCGATACGGTCATCCGTTCGGGCGTCTGACTTCACGCCGGCGCTCACAGATTTTCTCCGAGCGCATGAGCGACGGTGAACACATCTTTGTCGCCCCGTCCGGACATGTTCATGACCATGAGATGATCGGCCGGCAGCGGCGGCGCCGCGCGCATCACATAAGCCAGGGCATGGGCGGGTTCGAGCGCCGGCAGGATGCCTTCGAGCTTCGAGCAAAGCTGGAACGCCGCGAGCGCTTCGTCGTCGGTCGCGAGGACATAGTTGACGCGGCCCTGGAAATGCAGCCAGGCGTGTTCGGGGCCGATGCCCGGATAATCGAGGCCGGCGGATATCGAGTGGGCGTCTTGAATCTGACCGCCCTCGTCCTGCAAAAGATAAGTGCGGTTGCCGTGCAGCACGCCCGGCGCGCCGCCCGTGATCGACGCGGCATGTTCGCCGGTGGCGACCCCGCGCCCCGCCGCTTCGACGCCATAAATCTTCACGTCGGCATCGTCGAGGAACGGATGGAACAGACCTATGGCGTTCGATCCGCCGCCCACGGGCGCGACAATCGAATCCGGCAGGCGGCCTTCGGCCTCGAGAAGCTGCGTGCGCACTTCCTCGCCGATGATCGACTGAAAATCGCGGACCATGGTCGGGTATGGATGCGGCCCGGCGGCTGTTCCGATTAAGTAATAGGTGTCGCGCACGTTTGCGACCCAGTCCCGCAGGGCCTCGTTCATGGCGTCCTTCAAGGTCGCCGCGCCCTTGTCGACCGATCGCACCTCGGCGCCAAGCATGCGCATGCGGAACACGTTGGGCTTCTGACGCTCGATATCCTTCGCGCCCATGTAGACCACGCACTGCAGGCCGAACCGCGCGCATACGGTCGCGGTCGCCACGCCGTGCTGGCCGGCGCCGGTCTCGGCGATGATGCGCTTCTTGCCCATACGCATGGCGACCAGGATCTGACCGAGGCAGTTGTTGATCTTGTGCGAGCCGGTGTGGTTGAGCTCTTCGCGCTTGAAATAGATCTTCGCGCCGCCAAGGTGCGCGGTCATACGCTCGGCGTAATAAAGCGGGCTCGGACGGCCAGCGTAGTGGGCGTTGAGGTCTTTGAGCTGCGCCGCGAACTTCGGGTCTTCGCGGCAGGCGTTGTAGGCCCGCTCCACGTCCAGGATGAGGGGCATCAGGGTCTCGGCAACATAACGTCCGCCGAACAGGCCAAAGTGACCGTTCTCGTCCGCGCCGGTCCTGTAGGTATTACGCGCTTCCACCAAGAGTCCGTCTCAACTCAACGTCTAAAAAATGACCCCGCAACCAAACCAAGTGCGGGGCGGGCGTTTTATACCCCTATCCGCCGACAGGACAAAGCCATAACAGCCCTATTTCCGGCCTGCCGCCGCCAGAGCGGTTTTCAGGAAAGCCCTGATTTTAGCGGGGCTTTTGTCGCCCGGGGCGGTCTCGACCCCCGAGGACACGTCGACCGCCCGCGCGCCGGAGGCTTTGATCGCCGCGGCGACATTTCCGCGTGTCAGGCCGCCGGCGAGCATCCAGGGGGTCTTTCCGGCGTATGTCTTGAGGAGCGGCCAATCGAAGGCGAGCGCATTGCCGCCCGGACGGGTCGCATCCTTGGGTGGTTTAGCATCGAAGAGCAGCCAGTCGGCATGGTCTTCGTAGATCTTGGCGGCCAGCACGTCGCGCGCGGTGGCGACACCGACGGCCTTGATCACCGGAAGGCCGGAGAGCGAGCGCACCTTGTCGACGCGCGCCGGGGTCTCGGCGCCGTGGAGTTGGATCATGCCGAGACGCGCATGGCTAAGCACGATATCGATCTCGGCGTCCGTGGGATTCACAAAGAGGCCAACGGAGGTGACGCTGCGCGGAATCTCATTGATGAGCGTCCCGGCGGCCTCGGGGGTGACAAACCGCGGTGAACGGCGAAAGAACACAAAGCCGGTGTAAGCCGCGCCGCCTTCGACCGCGGCGGCAAGGTTGCGTGCGTCCTTGAGGCCGCAAATCTTGACGCTGAACTTCATGCCGCCGTTCACGTCAGCGGCGTAACGTGCGGCGCGATTTCAGCGGCGATGCGCGTGGCGGCGGCGGCGGGATCGGCGGCGGCGGTGATCGGCCGGCCGATGACGAGATAGTCGGCGCCGGCCTTCAAAGCGTCGGCCGGTCTCATGAAACGCTTCTGATCGTTCGCGGGCGACCACACGGGGCGTACGCCGGGTGTCACCAGCTTGAAACCGGGGCCGAGATCGGCGCGCAGAATTTCCGCTTCCAACGGTGAGCAGACGATGCCGTCGAGGCCGGACGTTTTTGCAAGCGCGGCAAGCCGGCGCACTTGATCGCTGACCGGGCTGCTGACGCCCGTGGCGTGAAGATCGGCGTCGTCCATGCTGGTAAGCACGGTTACGCCGATGATCATCGGGCGCGGTTTCGGGAACTCATGGGCCGCGTCGGTCGCGGCTTTGGCGGCGGCTTCCATCATGGTGCGCCCGCCGGCGGTGTGGATGGTCAGCATGGCGATGCCGAGCTGACAGGCGGCGCGAACGGCGCCCGCGACGGTATTGGGAATGTCGTGGAATTTCTGGTCGAGGAAGATCGGAAGGCCGGAGGCTTTTTGAACTTGCTGCACGCCCTTGATGCCGTTGGCGGTGAAGAACTCGAGGCCGAGCTTCAGGCCGCCGACGCAGTCACCGACCTTGGCGGCGAGACTGGTGGCCACGGAAACTTCGGTCGTGTCGATGGCGCAGAAGATCGGATTGCGGAGTTTGGTGGTCATGTCACTCGCGAGCTTTCAAGCCGGGCGCGGTTGTATCACGGCCGGGGATTTAGCGGGGAAGGTCTTTGTTTCCAGAAAGGACGGTCGCGCGGGCGAGACTTGCTTGCAGGTCGCGCGTCTCCTTGCGCAGGGCCCTGAGCTCGCGGCGGCGCTTACCGCCCGTGAGCCAGGACGTGATCATGCCAGCCAGGAATCCGATGAAAACGGCGAGCAGGATCAGGGCGTAGAGGCCAAGTTCCAACTGATAGGGAAACGGCCAGATCTCAACCACGACGGGCGCGCGGTTGGAAACGGCGAAAAGCACCACCAGGACGGCGACGATGATGGCGAGGAGACTGGTGAGAATGCGCAAGGATCGGCCGGGGTGTCTGGTTGGGCCGGGCGAGCGCCGGCTCAGACGTTCAGCTGGTCGCGGAGCTGCTTGCCGGTCTTGAAGTACGGCACGGCCTTTTCCGCCACCGACACCGAGGCGCCCGTGCGCGGGTTGCGTCCGACGCGAGAGTCGCGGTGTTTGACCGAGAAAGCGCCGAAGCCCCGCAGTTCGACGCGATCTCCGCGGCCCAAGGCCTTTGAGATTTCATCGAAAATCGAGGTCACGATACGCTCGACGTCGCGCTGATACAGATGCGGGTTGCGCGTCGCGATCTGAGCGATCAGTTCCGATTTGGTCATGCGCCTCTCCAGCCCCCAAAGGACTATAGGTCTAGAGAGGATGAGGGCCGCCCGGCCCGAAGTCAAGGATAAGCCACTCAAAAGACAGGCGTTTTTAGAAGGTATCCACGGACGGCCTGAGATGCGGAAATTATATCAGAGATAATATTTGGGTAAAAACAGGCCGAAAATTATATCAGAGATAATTTCCACCACCCTTAGACAAAGAAAAAGCCCGCCGGCGGGAGCCGGCGGGCTTTCTTGGTAAGGGACGCGAACGAAAACGACGTCCTAAAACGCTTCCTGTGACGGCAGGGAGTTGGTTTTAAGCTTCGTCGTCCTTCTTCGCGCTTTCCTGCTTCTTCTTAAGAGCGGCACCCAGGATGTCGCCGAGCGACGCACCCGAGTCGGCTGAGCCGAATTCGGCCATGGCCTGCTTCTCTTCCTCAACTTCGCGCGCCTTGATCGACAGCGTGAGCTTGTGGCTCTTCGGATCGATCTGGATGATGCGCGCGTCGACCTTCTCACCGACCGCAAAACGGTCCGGACGCTGTTCAGAGCGTTCCTTGGCGAGTTCGTTACGCTTGATGAAGCCCTGAAGGTTGTCGTTCACCGTGACTTCGATACCGTTGTCGGTGATCGACTTCACGACGCAGGTCACGACCTGGCCCTTCTTGAGATCGCCGGCGGCGGCGGCGTACGGATCTTCACCGAGCTGCTTGATGCCGAGCGAGATGCGTTCCTTCTCGACGTCGACATCGAGAACCTTCGCCTTAACGATTTGACCCTTGGTGAATTCCTTGAGGGCCGCTTCGCCTTCGGTGGCGTAGGAGATATCCGAGAGGTGCACCATGCCGTCGATTTCGCCGTCGAGGCCAACGAACAGACCGAATTCGGTGATGTTCTTGACTTCGCCTTCGACCGCCGCGCCGACCGGATACTTGTCCTTGAACGCGATCCAAGGATTGTTCAGGCACTGCTTGAGGCCGAGCGAGATGCGGCGCTTTTCCTGATCCACATCGAGCACCATCACTTCCACTTCCTGCGAAGTGGAGACGATCTTGCCCGGATGGATGTTCTTCTTCGTCCAGCTCATTTCGGAGACGTGGACGAGACCTTCGACGCCCGGTTCGAGTTCAACGAACGCGCCGTAGTCAGTGATGTTGGTGACGCGGCCCGTGAACTTCGCACCCACCGGGTACTTGGAGGCGACGCCTTCCCACGGATCGGCTTCGAGCTGCTTCATGCCGAGCGAGATGCGCTGGGTTTCCGGGTTGAAGCGGATGACCTGCACCTTGAGCTGCTGGCCGACCGAGAGCGCTTCGGACGGGTGATTGACGCGCTTCCAGGAGATGTCGGTGACATGGAGCAGACCGTCGACGCCGCCGAGATCGACGAACGCGCCGTAGTCGGTGATGTTCTTCACAACGCCGTCGAGGACCTGACCTTCTTTCAGATCTTCCATCAGCTTCGAACGTTCATGCGCACGGGTCTCTTCCATGACCGCGCGGCGCGAGACGACGATGTTACCGCGCGCGCGGTCCATCTTCAGAATCTGGAACGCCTGCGGCGAACCCATGAGCGGGGTGATGTCGCGAACGGGACGGATATCGACCTGCGAGCCTGGCAGGAACGCCACGGCGCCGTTGAGGTCGACGGTGAAACCGCCCTTCACGCGGCCGAAGATGATGCCTTCGACGCGGGTGTTCTTGGTGTACTGCTCTTCGAGAACGTTCCACGCTTCTTCGCGGCGCGCCTTGTCGCGCGAGAGCATGATGAGACCGTCGCGGTCTTCGTAGCGTTCGACGTAAACGTCGATGCGATCGCCGGCCGACAATTCGATGTCGCGGCCGCCACGGGCGAATTCTTTCAGAGGGATACGGCCTTCGGATTTCAGGCCGACGTCGACGAGCACGAAATCGTCGTCGATGCGCACAACGCTGCCTTTGAGCACGCTGCCTTCAATGCTTGCGCTTTTCTTGAAGGATTCATCGAGAAGGGCGGCAAAATCTTCCTTCATCGCCGCTTGGGCTTGAGCCATTAAAAGTCCTTTCGTCGTCTTTTGATCCAGGCCACCGGTTGGTTCCGGAGGTCTTCGTGGTCATGGCCGCGCTTCGGGACCATCCCGATTTACGTGGCCTCTAAGTCTTCTTCTTTGAAACAATAAAAGCCTTCGCTTGTGCAAAGGCCTCATCAGCGTTCATCGATGAGGTATCAAGCACGAACGCATCGTCCGCGGGCTTCAGGGGTGCAACGCTGCGACCGGAATCGCGCGCATCACGGGCCACCATGTCGTCCCAGACGCGCTGCTCATTAACGGATTCGCCCTTATCCCGCAACTCCTTGATCCGGCGCTGAACCCGGACCTCCAGGCTGGCGGTGACGAAGATCTTCGCGTGGGCCTCCGGACAGACCACGGTGCCGACGTCCCGTCCGTCCATGACGGCGCCGGCCGGCTGGGCGGCGAAGGCGCGCTGATAGGCGAGCAGCGCCGTGCGCACACCGGCGATGGCCGCGACCTTGGAGGCCGCATTGCCGGCCTCCTCGGTGCGCAAATCCGCGGGCGTAAAATCATTTATATTCAGGTTATTAGCCGCTGCGATTGCATCGGTGGCGTCGCCCGGATTGCCGCCCCGGCGCAAGGTAAAGAGCCCCACCGCCCGGTAAAGCGAACCGGTATCCAGATAAGGAACGCCCAAGTCCTTGGCGATCCGGCGGGCCATGGTGCCTTTGCCCGAGGCGGCGGGCCCGTCGATGGCGATAATCATGCAAAAGCTCCAGAAATTATATCAGATATAATTTTCGCGCTTATTTTTATGGGATTTCCCGCATATCGGCGCCGAGACCGTTCATCAGCGTCAGGAAACCCGGGAAACTCGTGGCGATGGCGGTAGCGTCGTCGACCGTGATCGCGCCCTCGGACGCCATGCCGAGCACCAGGAAGGACATGGCGATACGGTGGTCGAGATTCACCGCGATGGGCGCCGCACTGCCGGGCCGCGCCTTGCCGCCGGCGACAATTAAAGTGTCGCCTTCAACCCGGGCCGTAATCCCGCAGGACTGAAGCCCATTCGCCATGGCCGCAAGGCGGTCGCTTTCCTTCACCTTGAGCTCGGCCAGGCCTTCCATGCGCGTTTCGCCGGACGCAAACGCCGCGGCGACGGCCAAGATCGGGTATTCGTCGATCATCGACGGCGCGCGCGCCGCCGGCACCGTAATGCCTTGAAGGGACGAGTGTTTCACGGCGAGATCGGCAACCGGTTCGCCCGCTTCCTCGCGCGGGTTCAAGATGGTGATGTCCGCGCCCATCTCCTGAAGGGTTGTGAACAAGCCCGTGCGCAGAGGATTCATCCCGACATTGGTGATGGTTATCGCCGATCCCGGAACCAGAATCGCAGCGGCCAGCGGAAACGCGGCCGAGGACGGGTCCCCCGGGACAACCACGGGACGCCCGGCGAGTTCGGGCCGGCCAGTGAGCTGAACGGTATAGACCCCGTCCGCCGCCTGGCTGGTGGCGACCTTCGCGCCGAAATAGCGCAGCATGCGCTCGCTATGATCGCGGCTGGCGGCCGGTTCGGTGACGGTGGTGACCCCCGGGCCATGCAGGCCGGCCAGCAGGACGGCCGATTTCACCTGGGCCGAGGCGATGGGCGACACATAAGAAAGCGGCGCGGCGAGACTGGACCCGGTAATCGCCATGGGCAGGCGGCCGCCGGCGCGGGAGATGAACCGCGCGCCGGTCTGGCTGAGAGGCTTGATCACCCGGTCCATGGGCCGATTCCGGAGCGAGGCGTCGCCCGTCAAAAAACTCGTGAATGGATAAGCCGAAAGGAGACCGGCGATGAGCCGCGCCGAGGTGCCGGAATTGCCCATATCAAGGACATCGGCGGGCTCACGGAAGCCGCCGACCCCGCGCCCACGGACTAACCAGTGGGCCCCCTTCTGTTCGACCTCGGCGCCTAACGCGCGTATCGCGGCGGCGGTGCGGAGCACGTCTTCGCCCGTCAAAAGTCCCGAAATCGAGGTCTCGCCCACGGCCAGAGCCCCAAACATGAGCGCCCGGTGGGAAATGGACTTATCGCCCGGCACGGTAATGGCGCCGGTGAGCGGTTTTGCCCTTGCGGAGACGGCTTTAAGGGGCGCGGCGGAGCTATGCATGATGGCGGGGTCATTAGCATTCCGGCCCGCCGCTGGCTATCCGCCTCCCGCCTCCGCCCCTTTCCGGGCTTCGGCGCGGCAGGCCCGGAAATTCCAAGGCTTTTTCGGTTTGACGTAGGTCCTAGGGCGTGGCAAATGCCCCTGCCCCGCGAACCACCGCCTTCGAGCGGCGTTAGGTGTCTGGGGACAAGACGAAATCCGAGAACGGAGGGCGAAGCGTGCCGAAAGTCGATTTGGGAATGAAGCTGACCTGCGAAAGCTGCGGTGCGCGCTTCTACGACCTCAATAAGCAGCCCGGCATTTGCCCGAAGTGCGGAACGGCGAATGCCCGCCCCGTGATCTTCAAGGCCTCGCGCCGTCCGTCCGCGGAAGACCGTGAGAAAGCCGCCGCCGCGCACAAGGCGCCGCCGAAGCCCGCGCCGGAAGATGACGTGGACACCGACGACAGCGACGATGAAGATGAAGACGTCATTGAAGATACGTCGGATCTCGGCGAAGACGATGACGACGTGGAAGTCGCGGTGGAGAAAGACGAGTAATTCTCCCGCCACGGCCAATATTTAGCTTGCCGTGGCGCGGATGAGTTCTTAATTTCCGCCACGCTTCGAGACCCCGCGCGGGGGTGACCCAAAAAAGACTTCGCGCGGTTCCTGCTTCCGCCTTTTGCCAAGGCGACGCGACAAGAGCAGGAGATGCTTGATGGGCATGGGGCTGTAGCTCAGTTGGGAGAGCGCTACGATGGCATTGTAGAGGTCGTCGGTTCGATTCCGTCCAGCTCCACCATCAAAACAAAAGCCCGCCGAAAGGCGGGCTTTTGTTTTGATACGGCGCCCGTCAACAGGCACCGTGACTGATGCCTCATCGCGTCGAACCTCCGATTCTTTGCATTTCCCGCTCGCGATGCTCGCGGGTTTGGGTTCGATTCCGTCCAGCCCCGCCATCAAAAACAAAAGGGCGCCTTCGGGCGCCCTTTTTGTTTTGATGCCGCGTCCGTTTAGCAGCGTCTGCGCTATTGCGCCGTCTGCATCGAACCGACGTCTTGTTAGTTGCGCTCGCGATGCTCGCGCGTTGCATAAAATCGCGTCGCGATTTTATGCGGGGTCGATTCCGTTCAGCGCGCTTAATTTGTCGCGGTAAGGTCAATGCCAACGCTCACCGTCTCACTTTCAGTGCGCGCATCGAGCGCTTTGACGAAGGCGGCGATTTGCCAGATTTGGGGGTCGGTGAGTTTGCCCGCGTAGGCGGGCATGCCGCCGGGGCGGCCATCGCGGATCGCCGTCGCGATGGTGTCGATATTGCCGTCGCCGGCGCCGAGCACGATGCCGGCGTCGGAGTGACATTCCGCGCACCGCTTGTAGCCGAACAGACGCGCGCCTTCGGCGACTTCGCTGGAGGCATCGGTGTACGCGGGAAATGCGGACGCGGGCGTGACGGCTATGCGCGTGACGGGAAGCGGCGGCGGCGCCGCGGCGATATCGGAGGAAACGTCGGCGCCGGGATCCGTGCAGGCTGTGAGCGACAACAGGCAAAGCGCGGAAGCGGCGGCAAGCAAAACGCGGTGAGCACGCATCGATAAACCTCTTGAACGGTCTCTTCGTTTTTCAACGTTCTCGCCGCCGTGCTTCTGCACGCCAGCGTGTACAAAACGTGCTCCCTCGCGTGCCAAACCAACGCCTGCGTGATGAGATTGGTTCCACACGCGCGTTGCGCGCAAACGGCGCGCGGGCGAGAGCGATGAAAAAACATGAGAAAGGGACGCTCACTGATCGCGAGCGTCCCTTTCGTCACAAAGTTTTTCGCTTAATAGCCGAACGAAAAACCGAGGTTCGGCGAGGAGAAGCTGAAAGAACCGGTGCGCGGATAGCCGTAATAATAATCGTCATACGGATAATAGGCCGGCGGATAGTAGTAGGCCGGCGGCGGCGCATAGACGTAACGCGGCGCGCGGTAGGCCGGATAATACGGACGATAATAATCACGCCCGTAATGGCGCCCGCCGCGATCGGGCCCACGCCACTGACGATCATGGCCGCCGCGGTCATAACCGCCGCGTCTGCGGCCGTCGCGACGATCAATCAGCGTGAACTGCGCATCATCGCCCTTCAAGGCGGCGTGTTGCACCGACGCAGCGTTGGCTGTGGGGGCAGCGCCCGCGATGAATGCAACGGCAAGCGCGGGCATCAGGAACTTCAAGGTCCGAAAGGTCATACGTTCTCTCCCTTCCAAAGCGTGGCGATGAGAGGAATGTGACAGGGCGCTGCGGCGGAACGATGGCGGGAAAAAGGTATTCTCGTCCGCAATCGAACGAGCACAACGCGAGAGCGCGGCGTTGTTCGCGCGCTCCCGCGTTGTGATGGATTAGCAGCGGCCGGTCGGACGATCGTTGACGTCGTCGCATTCGCGGCCTTTGGTGACCGCGCCGCCGACGGCGCCCGCGGCGCCGCCGATGAGCGCGCCAGTTAACGGGTTGTAGCCGAGAATCGCGCCCCCAACAGCACCCGCACCGGCGCCGATGGCGCCACCCGTCAGCGCGCGTTCACCGCGCGTCTCTCCGCAACCAGCAAGAGCAAGCGCAACGAGGGAAGCGAGCGCGGCATGTTTCAATGCAACAGTTTTCATGATGTCTCTCCAATAACCAGAACGAGAGGGGAAACGCGGGCACTATGGCCCCCATCTCGCGGTGGTGTGGCGAGAATGGGGCAAAGCATGCCTAGCGGCGGAAAGGGCGAAACGGGTCGTATCTGTCGTGCGCCGGATTGACGAGCGCGCGCGAGGGCATGCCCGAGCCGGCACCGATGCCGTTGCCGACAATCTCGCCGCTTACCGGATTGATGTCTTTCACGGGACCGCCGACGACGCCGACACCGGGCGCGAGAGCGCTCCGATTGAGCGCATATTCCTCGGTGCTGTAGCCGCAGGCGACGAGCGGCAGAAGCGCGGCAAGTAGGATGAAACGCGTCATGATGTACCTCTCGGTGACATAACGAGAGGACGGGAAACGCAGTTCCTTCTAGGTGCGCCGAAAGACCCAATATTTGCTGACGGCGAAATTGAAGATAAGGCCGGCGGCGGAGCCGGCGGCGACGCCGAGAACGGGATAGGCGGCGCCCAGCGCGCTGAAGGTCACGATCGCGGCATAGACGCCGTAGTTGACCGCGCCGCCGATGGCATTGGCGCCGAGGAACCTCAACCACTGTACGGCGGCCGGCTGGCCGGTCCCGGCGAAGGTGAAGCGGCGATTGCAGATCCAGGTGAAGGTTGCCGCGCACAAGTAGGAAAAGACACGGCCGCTATAAAGACCAAGTCCGAAGACGGATGTGGCCAGCATGAGCGCGGCGGCATCGACGAGGAAGCCGGCGGCGCCGACGATCACAAAGCGCAGGAACTCGTGAGACGCGGCGCGCGGCGTCTCGGGCATCACGCGCGTTCCGCGCCTGGCGCCGGCAGGCAGAGATAGGCGAGACGCTTTGCCTCGCGCCGCGCACGCGTGACGGAATCGAGGATGAGCCCGCAGGTGAGCGACAGGAACGACAGGATCATGAGCGCCGCCGCCAGGACCGCCGTCGGCAGGCGGGGCACGAGGCCGGTCTCGATGTAGGTGAGGATCAGCGGCACCGCCAGCAGGAGCGAGACGAGCGCGAGACCGAAGGCGGCGATGGTGAACGCCTGCATCGGGCGCTCTTCCTTCACCAGCTTGCCGATCATGAAAAGAATGCGCAGGCCATCCTTATAGGTGGAGAGCTTGCTGACGGACCCGGGTGGACGTTCCTTGTAGGGCGTGGGCGCTTCAGCGAAGGGCATGCGCATCTCAAGCGCATGGACGGTCAGCTCGGTCTCGATCTCGAACCCGCCCGCGAGGGCCGGAAACGTCTTCACGAAGCGGCGCGAAAAAACGCGATAGCCCGACAACATGTCGTCGGTACGTTTGCCGAAGATGCCGCCGACGAGGCCGGTGAGCAGGCGGTTGCCGAGCACATGGCCGCGGCGATAGGCGGCCTCGCCGGTGGAGATGCGCTGCGCGTTCACCATGTCGAGTTGTTCGGTCACCAGCTTGTCGATCAGCATCGGGGCGCTGGGGGCGTGATAGGTGTCGTCGCCGTCGACCATCACATATGCATCGGCGTCGATATCGGCGAACATGCGCCGCACGACGTTGCCTTTACCCTGCAACGTCTCGCGCCGGACGATGGCGCCGGCGGCGGTGGCGATCTCGACCGTACGGTCCTTGGAGTTGTTGTCGTAAACGTAGATGTCCGCATGCGGCAGCGCGGCGCGGAAATCGCGCACCACCGCGGCGATGGCGGCTTCTTCGTTGTAGCAAGGGATGAGGACGGCGGTTTTCACGTCAGCTTCCAGGGTTTCCTGTCGCGCTGAGATAGCACTTCAGGGGTTGAAATACAGGATTTATCGCGATCAGGGGAGCTTCCGGACGGGGCAGAGCTCAAGCGTATCGTCGAGGGCGTTCGGGAGCTTGCGGCAGTTGGCGTGATCGGGGGCGAGGCCCAGCATGGGCAGGAACTTCGCGGCTGAGTCATGGTCCCAGGACGGCTGAAGCACGAGCACCGGGCCGGTGTGCGCCTCCAGCCGCTGTTTGACTGTCTGGATGAAGAGCGTGTCGTGGTCGGGGCCGGCCAAGTAGCTCACCGGACGCAGGAACGGCACATCCGGCGGAAAGGCCGGGATCACGAAAGCCGTCGGGGCGAGACCGGTCATGAGGATGAGGGTGTTGGGATCCTCGAGCACCGGCGCGGTGACATCGACAAACGGCCCGCCGAGGCCCGGCGCCCAAGGCTTCCGGGTCCAATCTTCGTGCACACGCACGGTGACGGTGACAAAAAGCAAAAGCGCGCCGGCGACGAGCGTGCGCGCGCGCAAGGGCAGCGGCCACAGCGCCACGGCCGCCACGGTCAGCAGCGGCGCGAGCATCTCGAGCGGTGTGATGTAGCGGTAGATGGCGAAGACCGCGAGCCAGGCCGCATAAGAAAGCGTGGCCACGGCGGCGAGATAGCGCACGGCGAATATATCCGCGCCCGGCGTGCGCGCACGGCGGCCTACAAGAACAAAAACCCCGGTGATGATAAGCGCGCCGACCGCGACCGCGACGCGCCAGTCGGTGAAGGAAATCTCGCTGGCGATCTTGCTGTCGGCCACAAAGCGGAAGGGAAACGTGAGCGCCTCGCCAAGGCTTTTGGGCAAGAAACGGATATCGCGGTAGCTTTCTTCCAGCACCCACGGGGAGCGGAAGACATCGTTCATGTACGGGAACAGCGGATTGGCGAAGGTTTGCCACATCCGCGCGATCCACCAGCCGCCGGTGACCGCGAAGCCGGCAATGATGCCAAGGCCCGAGACGAACGACAGCCAGAAACGGCGCATGAAAGGGCCGGGAATGAAGAGGAGACCGAAGCACACCCCGACGGCGAAAACCTGACTGGGCAGCTTCAAGCCGACCGCGAGGCCCACGAGCGCACCCGCGACGAAGACATGGCGCAGCGCTTTATTCAGGGGACCGGCGGTGAGCAAACCGGGGGCGCCGACGATCATCAGCACCGCGCCGAGCACGAACAGGCTGAGGACGTTGTCATAGAAGGTCGCCCCGATCATGCCGATGTGGCCGGCGCCGATCAAACCGACCAGCGCGATGATGGCGGCGGCGCACACGCCGCCGAGCGCGGCCGGAAGCGCGAGGGTGCGGCGCGCGAGGAAAAAGAGCGGAATGAAGTTGCAGCCCTGCACAAGACCGAGCAGGAACGAAAGGACGCGCGCCGGCAGCACCTGCGCGGCGAGATAAAACGGCACATCGAGGAGCGGATTGTAATAGGTCGGCGTCTGGGCGGGCGCGAGGTCGAAGCCCATGCGGCCCGTGAGAAAGGCATAGGCGTTGTACCAATGATAATTACGAAGATCCCAATTGTTGTCCTGCGGCAGGATCGCCGCCGCGAGGGCGAAAAGGAACGGGACGCCGAGACAGAATCCGAGGGTGGCGAGGCGCACGCGAGCCGCGTGCTGCGGGGACGTCATTGAAGATCCAAACGAGAACAAGCTACTTTGTGACGCCTGAGGAGGCGCGAGATCGGGTGTTTGCGGGGGAGGCTGATAAAGCATGAGCACGACATTGCCAACGGCGGCCGATATTGCGGCGGCCAGAGTACGCCTTTCAGGGCACGCTTTCGTGACACCATTGTTACGCTCTGCTGAACTTGATCGTTTGACCGGCGGGACCGTTTTGTTAAAGGCGGAGACCCTTCAACGCACGGGCTCGTTCAAGTTCCGCGGCGCGTTCAACCGTCTCGCCCAACTCACCCCCGAACAGCGCCGCGCCGGCGCGGTGGCCTGGTCGTCGGGCAACCACGCGCAAGGACTCGCGCATGCGGGCGAGCTTCTGGGCATCCATACAACCATCGTGATGCCGGCCGACGCCCCCGCCATCAAAGTTGCCGCGACGCGCGGGTATGGCGCCGAGGTTGTGCTCTACGACCGCGAGAAGGAGAGCCGCGAGGCGATCGGCACAAAAATCGCGGCGGAGCGCGGCGCGGTGATCGTGCCGCCGTATGACGATCCGCATGTGATGGCGGGCCAAGGCACCGTGGGCGCCGAAATCGCCGATCAGGCAAAGGCGCTGGGCCTCAGGGTCGATGCGGTGATCGCGCCGGCGAGCGGCGGCGGGCTGATCGCGGGCACCGGCCTCGCCATGAAACACGTGTTTCCCCATATCGCGGTGTATAGCGCCGAACCGGCGCACTACGACGACCACAGGCGCTCGCTGGCGGCGGGCGCGCTTCAAAAGAACGCGAGCGCCGCGCACGCCCTGTGCGACGCGCTGCTGGCGCCCACACCCGGCGATCTGACCTGGGCCGTGAACGGCACGCAGCTCGCCGGTGGGTACGGCGTGACGGACGCCGAAGTCAAAGAGGCGATGAAATTCGCCTTCCGCGCCCTAAAGTTGGTGGTCGAACCCAGCGGATCGGTTGCCCTGGCGGCGGTCCTTTCCGGCGCGCACGACAGCAAGGGCAAGGTCACGGCGGTGGTCCTGTCGGGGGCCAATGTGGACCCGGCGACCTTCACCGCCTGTATCGGCCCTTAAACCATCAGTAACCAGTCTCGGCTGTATATCTGGGGTTGTAGAACCGCAGATGGATGAAGCTTTGCCAACTATGCCTTGAGCGCTTAGTTTCGCTCAGGTAGTTCTCAATTATTCCAAGAACATGGCGCGCGTGCCCGGCGCTTCCGGGATGGGACCTGATGATCAACAAAGACGAAAAAAACCTGGGTCAGGACCGCATCTCCATCATGGTGGTGGAGGATAACGAGTACATGCTCGATATCCTAATCAACAGCCTGAAGCGCCTTGGGTTCGCGCGCGTCCAGCGCTGCAAGAACGGCAAAGAGGCCGTTGATTACCTGAAGTTGACATCCAAGGGATTCTCGGGCGCCGTTGAGCCGATCGATATCGTGGTCTCCGACCTTGTCATGTCACCCGTGAGCGGGGTGAACCTTCTGCAGTGGCTCCGCGACGATAAGGCCTCGCCGAACCGCTTTATGCCGTTCGTGATGCTGTCGGGCGCCGCCGACCGGGCGAACGTGGAAGTCTCGCGCGACCGCGGGGTCACCGACTTCATGGCGAAGCCCTTTTCGGTCGACAATATTTATAAAGTCCTGCAGCGCATCATCGACAACCCGCGCCAGTATGTAACCACGCAGAATTACTTCGGCCCCTGCCGGCGCCGTTCGAAGGCGGGCCCGCCGAAGAACATGGAACGGCGCAAGCCGGACGAGTCCCACGCGACCATCGTCTATTCCAAGGACAAGGTGGAAAAGCCGGCCGCGCCGTCGGACGTGTGGCTGTTCAAGCTGCCGAACTACCTGAAACAGAAGATGGGCTCCAACGCCCAGCGCCAACCGTTCATCCTGCCCGAAGACGTGCTGGCCGCCGCCGAGCAGCAGCTGAAGCGTGAAGCCGACGGCTTCCTGGATTGGGCGAAGCAGTTCCTGGACCGCCTGTCGCGCCAGGTGACGGAAGCCAAGCAGATCTCGGGCGAGCGCACGCAGAACTTCGAGGAGATCAACCTGATCGCACACGAACTGCGCGGTCAGGGCGGTACGTTCGGTTACCCGTTGATCACCGTGTTCGGCAAGTCCTTGTATGAGCTGACGAAGCCGCCCTGCCGCCAGGACGACGCGAACCTCGAGATCGTCAAGGCGCATATCGACACCATGCGCGCGGTGCTGCGCGAGAAGATCGAAGGCGACGGCGGCGAAATGGGCCAGGCGCTATTCAAAGCGCTGAAAGCTGCGATCACCAAGTACAGCGTCAAGCCGCCGGAGCAGGCGGCGTCCTAGCGCGGGGCGCCGGGGGCGCGCGGCAGGACCGGGGGGTCTACCAATGGCGATCGAACACGGCGGCGCGCGGACCAATAACCGCAGGGCGGTTTTTTGAACCGCCTCTTCAAAAAAACCGGACCTTCCCTGCAGCGCCTGCGGCTCGCCACCGTCATTCTGGTGATGAGCTTCGCCGTGCTCATGGTGGCCACGGCGATCTACTATCTGGCTGAACAGTATTACAGCGCCGTGGACAACGCCGTGCGTCAGGCCCGCAGCGCGGCGAACGCGGCGCAGGCGCACGCCACGCGCACTTTCGTCGAGACATACCGTGTGCTGGAAGGCATCGGTGACCTGTACCAGCACAATATCGAACACGGCGGTTTCGACGACCGCTCGCTGCACGAACTTCTGGCGAAGCGCCTAGACAAGACCCCGGGCGTGTACGTATTCACGATCTTCGACGCCTCATACAAGGGCGTCGTCAGCGGCCGCAGCTTCCCGATGGCGGTGGCAAAGTACAACGATATGCCGCTGCGCGAACTCGGCGATGCGGGCAACGGACGTCTGTTCGGCCCGCTCTATCAGAACGTCTCGCCGGAAACGGGCTTCCAGGGCGAATGGAGCCTGCCGCTGGCGCAGGTTATCGTGAACAAGCAGGGTCAGGTCACAGGATATGCGACAGCGCTGATCAATCCGCGTTACTTCTCGCAGTACTTCACAACCCTCGATGTCGGCGCATTCGGGCATGTGACGATGTGGACCCAGGACGGCAGGCTGATCGCCGCCACGCCGAATGTCGATCTTGCGCGGGGCACCGCGGCGACGGCGCAGGAAAACACCTCGCCTCACCTGACATTGCAGGCCTCCATCGCCGATATGCCGGCCTCGATCGCGGTGACGCTCGATGAGCGCGATTACCTTGCGAACTGGCGCCAGACCCGCAACCAGATCACCTTCGCCGTGGCCACCATCATCATCGCGATGGGCTCATTCACGCTGATCATCCTGCGCCAGCTGGCTCACTCGCAGAAAAACGAGAACGCACTGCGGCAGGCCAAAGCGGCGGCCGAAGAAGCCAACGAGGCGAAGAGCCGCTTCCTCGCCCACATGAGCCACGAGTTCCGCACGCCCCTGAACGCCATCATGGGTTTCTCGGAGATCATCCGGAACAAGGTGCTGGGCGACAGCGTGTCGAACGCCTACACGACGTATGCGGACCATATCCACCGCTCGGGCGAGCATCTTCTGAACATCGTCAACGACATCCTGGACATGGCGAAGATCGAGTCCGGGGTTCAGCCGCTGCATCAGGACACCATCGACATGCGCGCGGTGATGTCGGCGGCAGCATCGTTCGTGCAAGGCTTGGCGACGCAAAGAAGTCTCCGCATCGCGGTAGAGGCGTCGGCGCACCTGCCCTCCGTGCGCGGCGACGAACGTTTTATCCGTCAGGTGCTGATCAACCTTCTCTCCAACGCCATCAAATTCTCGCCCACCGAGGGTGAGATCGTGTTGTGGGCGACGTACCGCGCCGGCCACTGGCTGGACATCTCGGTGAAGGACAATGGGCCGGGCATCGAGCCAACCCTCCTCAAGCGCCTGGGCGAACCGTTCCTGCAGGGTAATCCGGCGGTCTCGCACCTCGGCAAAGGAACCGGACTCGGCCTTTCGATCTGCAAGCGCTACATGGACCTTCTCGGCGGCGAACTGCGGATTGAGAGCGTCGTGGGCGTAGGCACCACCGCGACCATCCGCTTCCCTAATGAGTTGCTTGTGCCGGCGAGCGGCGTCTAAAACCCCGTCATGCGTATTGTCTCTTTGATCGCGAGCGCGACTGAAATCACCTGCGCGCTGGGTTTGCGCGGATCTCTGGTGGGCCGCAGTCACGAGTGCGATTTCCCGCAGGACGTCATTGCTCTTCCAGCCCTCACCGCCGCGACCTTCGACACGGGGCTTTCCAGCCTGCAGATCGACACGACGGTGAAGGACCTGGTCCGCGACGGACTTGCGGTTTACCGCGTCGACCGCGAGACGTTACGGGCGCTTCGGCCCGATGTGATCCTGACGCAGGACCAGTGCGAGGTTTGCGCCGCAAGCCTCAAGGACGTGGAAGCCGCGGTTTGCGATTGGGTCGGCCAATCCGTGAAGATCATTTCGCTGCGGCCGAACGCGCTCGCCGATATCTGGGCGGATATCCGGCGCGTGGGCGCCGCGTTGAACGCCGCCGGCGCGGCGGAACGTCTTGTGGAGAGTCTCGCGGCGCGGATCGGCGCGTGCTCATCTTCCCGCCGGCTGAAGATCGCCTGCATCGAATGGATCGATCCTCTGATGACGGCGGGACACTGGATCCCGGAACTCATCGAGGCCATCGGCGCGGACTCGCTGCTCGCGCGCGGCGGCGGACCTTCGCCGTACGTGACGATCGAGGCCGTCGCCGCCGCGGACCCGGACCTGATCGTGGTGTCGCCTTGCGGCTTCGACGTCGCACGCAGCCTTGCCGAAATGCCGGCGCTGGCCGTGCAACCCGCTTGGCACGGCTTACGGGCGGTGCGCGAAGGCCGCGTCGCCGTGGCGGACGGCAACAAGTACTTCAACCGCCCGAGCCCTTCGGTGGCGCAGACGGCCGAGGTCCTCGGGGACATCGCGGCCCATTTCGAGAGCGGTGGGCCGGCGCGTTTCGGCGCGGATATATGGCAGGTTTGGCGCGGCTAGCCGGCGAGCCCGCGCGGCACCACCACTTGCGCGCCTTCATGGGGCACGACATCTGCGGCGATGCCGTAGTAGCGGGCGAGATGGGCCGGGCTAAGAACATCGAGCGGCGCGCCGTCGGCGACGACCGTGCCGTCGCTCATGAGAACAAGCCGGTCGCAGAAGCGCGACGCAAGCGCGAGATCGTGCAACACAACGACGACCGTACGCCCTTCATGTGCTAGCGCGCGAAAGATGGACAGGACCTGCATCGCGTGCGCCGGATCGAGACCTGATACCGGCTCGTCGGCGAGGAGCACCGAGGGCGTTCCGGCCAGCAGCCGCGCGATCAGGACGCGGGCGAGTTCCCCACCCGAGATTTCCGTCACGGGCCGTTGAGCGAGATGCTGAACGTCCGTCGCGGTCATCGCCTTGGCGACTTCGGCTTCGTCCGAAGGAGAAAGGGAATCCCAGGGCCCGAGGTGCGGGAGCCGTCCGAGCGCCACCAGTCGCGACGCCGCCACCGGCCACAATGCGGCCTTCTCCTGCGCGAGGTATCCGACGGCGCGGGCCCGTGCGCGGCGATTCCAGCCCTCGAGGGGTCGATCCTGCAACAGGACCTGGCCCGCTGTCGGCGGGATCAGGGACGCGCAGGCGCGCAGAAGCGTGGTTTTGCCGGCGCCGTTGGGGCCGATCAGGCCGATCAGCGCGCCAGGAGCCAGATCCAATGTGACGCCGTGCAGGACCGGGCGGGCGCCGTAGTCAATCCGAAGGCCGCGCAGCGCCAGTGTCGATGGGGTCATGGCCGCGACCGCCGCAGGACGACGAGAAGGTGCAGGAAGAAGGGCGCGCCGATGACCGCGGTGATGACGCCGACTTTGAGTTCGAGCGCCGTCGAGATCATGCGCACGCCGATATCGGCGCCGAGCATCAACGCCGCCCCGCCGATCATGCTGGGCAGCAACAGGCGACCCGGCCGATACCCGACCAGCGGTCGCACGAGGTGCGGAATGACCAACCCGACAAAGCTGATGACGCCGGTGACGGCGACCGCCGCGCCGACACAGAAGGCCGTGCCGAGCACCGCGCGCAACTTCACCCAACGCATGTCGAAGCCAAGTGTCGCGGCGGTATCCTCGCTAAGGCTCATGGCTTCGAGCGCGGGCGCGACCGAGAACAGGAGGACCCAGCCGATCAGCATGGCGGGCAGCGCCATGAGCACATGATCGAGCGTGCGGTCGGCGAAGGAGCCAAGGATCCAGAACACGATCTCCATGGCCGCATAGGGACTGGGCGCGAAGTTCAGGGCGAGCGAGGTCAGCGCCGAGGTCAGCGCATTGATCGCCACGCCCGCAAGCACCAAGGTCAACGTGTCCTGCGCGCGCCCCCCGAGAAGAATGAGCAGCCCCGTGGCGATCAGCGTGCCGGCCATGCCTCCGACGGGGAGCAGGTAAGACAATCCGCCGGCGCCAAAATAAAACACGGCGACGGCGCCGAGCGCCGCGGAACTCGACGCGCCCAGCAGCGCGGGCTCGGCGAGCGGATTGCGCAGAAGACCTTGGAGCACGGCGCCCGAAAGCCCGAGCGATGCGCCGACCAGAAGCGCGAGCAACGTGCGCGGCACGCGAACCTGGCTCATGATGAGCCAAGCGGTTTCGGGATCGCGCCGCCAGAGGCTGATGAGATCCCCCAGCCCGCCGGTGATCTCGCCGCGGCCGGTGATGACCGAAACAACCGTGAGCACGGTAACCAGGCCGGCGAGCCCACCGACGACCAGCCCGAACGGCCGCTCGCGAAACGCAGAGGTTGCCACGGACTCTGTCATGGCTCGGCTCCCAGCGCCGCGGCGAGGCGCTCGGCGGCCTCGGCGACCATGGGCGTGCCGCAGGTCAACAGGCGTCCTGGAATGGAGAGCGTCTTGCGCCGTCCGAGGCCTTGTTTGAGAGCCGGATGTTCCATGGTGGCGTTCGCGATCGAGGGAACGCCCGGCCGGTAGATGAGATAAATGATACGGTCGGGCCGAATGGCGAGCATGGTTTCCAGCGGCACTTGGCCATAGGCGCCGATGCCAAGGTCCGGCGCTTTGTTCACGAGCCCGGTTAGCGACATGACTTCGTCAGCGAGGCCGGGCCGGCCGACGGTGAAACCATTGGCGTCGAAGATGATCGCCGACCCGTAGCGGCCGGCCGGCGCCGCAACGGCGGTGAGACGCCTGTCCATGTCGGCGAGCAGCTCCGCGGCGCGCTGTTCGGCGCCGAGCGCCGCGCCCAGCGCGGTCAGTGTCTCGCGAATGCCGCCGATGGTCTCGGGGCTTTCGATTTCGAGCACCGGATAGCCCAACCGCCTGAGCATCGCCTTCGCGAAGCCCGTGGTGTAGCGGCCCGCCAGCACGAGATCGGGTTTAGCGGCGATTACTTCCTCGGCGAGACCGTGATTGATGGGAAGCCCCGCCGCGAGATCGGCGAGCGGGGATTCCGCGGGATCCGCGCCGAGAAAGCTGATGGAGGCGATGCGCTTCGGACCTGCCAGAAGCAACGCCATCTGATCGGTGCAGAGGTTCATCGAGACGATGCGCCCGGGTTCGGCGCGCACCGCGCTCGCACCCGCAAGACATGCGAGTGTGAGCACCGTGCATCGTATCCATGAAGGGATCATGGGCAGAGCCTATCCTCCAAAGCGCACCTTCACACCCGCGTATGCACCGATGCCCAGCGTGCCATATGTGTAGACTTCCTGATATCGCTGATCGAGCGCGTTCTCGACCCGGCCAAAGACCTGGATTCTGTCGGTGACATCGTAGGAGCCGGACACCGTCACGAGCGTAAAGTCGTCCATGCGCGCGACGCCCGACGGGATGGATGGAACGAACACGACATCCGTCATGGGGCCGTTGTAGTCAACGCTGACGCCGACTGAAGCGCGGTCTGCGAGGAAGCGATACGACGCCGAGACGCTCGCGATGTGTTTCGGGCGGCGGACTTCCTGGAACCCGAACTCGTCCTCGGCTTCGGTGTAACCGTAGCTCGCGGCAAGGGTGAGCGGCGGTACCGGCGTATAGCGCGCCGACAGTTCGAGGCCGCGCCGCGTGCTTTCGCCCCCGGCATTGCGCACGGTGAAGGGGAAAACGCTGAAGTCGTTGAGGATTTCGTCGCGGAAGTCGGCGGAGAAATAGGTGACCGACAGAAGCGCCGTTTCGCCGACGGCATAATCGGCGCCGACGTCCCAGCCGTGCGAGCTTTCCGGCTTGAGGTTGGGGTTGCCGACGAAGCTGGTCGGATCGAAGCCAAACAGTTCGAAGAACCCCGGCTTCGCGAAACCGGTGCCGTAGCTGGCGCGGAGCTTGAGGCCCTGGCCCGGAATCTGCCACGCCGCCGTCGCGCGATAGGTGGTTGCGTTGCGGAACAGATCGTTGTCGTCATGACGCCGTGCGCCCGAGACGAACAGCTGATTGGCGACCGCGAGGCGGTATTCGGCTACGTAGCCGACGTCCTGGGTGGACCGGCGTTGATTCTGAGGACCGGGGAACGCGCTTTGATTCTCGAAATCCTCGTCCTTGTACTGGATGTAACCCGTCACGGTGTGACGTAAGGGGTCACCCTCTTCACCGATGAAGAGATTGGTTTGATATGAGAAATTGATGCGCCGGCCTTGAGCGCCGAAGGAGAAGGCTTTCATATCGAAGTTGCGCTTGCGCACATCGGTGACGGCCCCGGCAAGCGTGTGATCCCACATGCCTTCCAGCAGCGAGAAGCGCCCGGCGATGCGGCCGTAGGCCGTTTTGGTGCGATGGGAATTGTCGGAATCGATCGCCGCGCCGTAGTTCGGTCCACCGAGAATAATGAAGTCCTGGATATCTTCTTCGCCGTAGGCCTGCGTGTAACGCGCGGCAAGCGAGAGATCGAAGACTTCATTCGGCGCGACGCGACCGCTCGCGTTGAAGGTGAAGTTCTGATGCCCATCCTTCTCGGCGCCGCTCGCGGCCTGTGAAATCCCGTCGGTATCGAGCCACGATAAGGACGCGCCCAACGAATAGCCGTCGCCGCCGCCGGCGGCGGTTCCACTCAGCGCATAAGTACCGAACGATCCGCCTTGGGCGCTGACGGAGCCTTCCAACGGACCATGGCCTTCCCGCGTCATGATGTTGATCACACCGCCGATGGCCTGGCTGCCATAGAGTGCGCTTTGCGGTCCTCGCAGGACCTCGACGCGCGCAACGTCGTCCGTGAGAAGGTTGGCGAAATCGAATTCATCGGCGGTCATGGGGTCGCCGACCTCGATGCCGTTGATGAGGACCAGCGTATGGTTGCCCTCAGCCCCGCGCATGCGAACTTGCGTCTGTGCGCCGCGCTGGCCCGAACGATTCACCGCGACGCCCGGGATTTCACGCATAAGATCCGCCACCTCGAACCGCGGGCGCTGCGCGATGTCTTCAGCCGTCAGCACGTCGATCGCGCTTCCGACCGTCTTAAGCGCAACTAAAGTGCGGCTGGCCGTGACGACGATATCGTCGAGGCCAGAAAGATCGGCCGCGCGCGCGGCGACCGGAGCGACCGACAGAATTGTCGATGAAAGAAAAAGAAAGAACGAACGCTTGTGACGAAGCGCGAGCATGACAAAACCCCTATGCGGACTCGTCACGCGCAGATACTGCGCGTGAGCAGGCCGGTTAAGACGATGACGGTGTGGGTTTTGCGATACGCGCTTGCCCAATCCGTCGCGGATGCGAAACGCGCGTCACCGCGATCAGATTGGCCGCACCGCAGGAATTACCCCGTCCCACGGTATGGTGACGCTCGCGACGGTAGGTCTCCTGACTTCGCGGGTCGTCGCGGCCTGCTCGCCTTCCCAGATCCTTTTGCAAGGACCCAGTGGCTTCGTTGAACAGGCTGCTCGCCGCTTACAGTTGCGGGGGCAGTTCCGGTGTTGCACCGGTATTCCCTTTTCGCCGCGGCGCGTTAACGCTGCGGCACCATCGCTGAACGAGGTGGTAAACCCCGCTCCTGCGCCTGTCAATTCAGGCGTTACCTAGGCTCACCGAGGCCGCCGATGGGCTTGGGCTTGATATTGGCCGGTGCCGGGTTCGGCGGCGGGTTTTCCGGCGGCTTGATGACGGGCGTACGCGAGGCGCTCGCGGGCGGCGGCTCGATGATTTCGGTATCGCCGGTCGCAGGCGGCTTGAAGACGCTCGGGTCGTTGGTCGGGGTCGGGAGCGGCGCCGTGCCGGGAGGCGTTTCCGGAACCCCCTTTGACGGCGCGGCGGCAGAGGCCGGCGGATCATTCGCTTGCGGCGTTGAAGCCGCGCAAGCCGCATTGCCGATCGCCAGAGCGATCACGGCGACGCCCGCGGCGAGTTTAACAGTGGTCTTCATGGCGCACCTCACATCAATCGCGCCCCCACACATGATGTATATGCGCCGATGATGGCTAAACCGTGCTTCTGGCAAGGAATCGGCGAGGCGGCCTGCTGTTACGGAACTTCGGTTGCAGGACCCCGTTGGTCTTTCAAATATAAAAGGACATTGCATGGCCACCGAAACGCCTGACGAGAAAGAGCGCCCGCGGGAACAACCGGAAGCGGACCCGATGCCCGCGAAACCCGAAATCGACCCGAAACGCACGGTTCCCGATGAAGTGCGTCCACCGCGCGAGCCGCGTCCGGATACACAGCCGGAGCAGCAGCCGTATCCGGAGATTCAGCCCACACAGCCGCCGCCGATGCCCCAGCCGGGACAGCGGCAACAGCCGGTGGCTTAGCGCCGCTATTTCCCGACGAGAAGCATCGAGTCCGGCCGGCCAAAAACTTGCTCCGGCAACGGCACGATGCGCAATTTGGCCGCCGTCCACGTCAGACAGGCGTAAAGCGCCACCTGATCGATCCCCCAGGCGAGCCGATCCGTCGCGGCGAAGTGCGCGATGTAAGCGGCGATGCGGCCGAAATAGTCGAGCACGCCAGGAGATACGCGGGCGCCGACATACCCGGCCGCGATCATGCTGCGCGGCTGGGGCCGACCCGGCAGGATCCAGAACCCCACGTCATTCACGTTCATCGCGTCAAACAGTGGTGTGATGCTTTTCGCGACGATGGTGTCGACATCCCAAAGCCACGCGATGCCCACGTGGGCGCGCAGGAATTCATAGAAACGGATGTAGCGAACCGCATGGTAATAGGCTCGCGCCGCTTCGCCGGTGCGGCCGCTGTCTTCCGCCGTGACCTGATAGATGTGCCCTGCGTAGGGTCTCAAGCGGGCCGATATCGCCGCGCCGGCCGCGCCGGCATCCATGATGTGCAGGGCGAGCTTCGCGCCGCCGCGCTGTGCGATGAACGAGCCCAGCAATTTATCGCCGTAGAGTTCGAAGTAGCGGCGGTCGCAGGCAACCCACACGATCTGCTCGCAAGGCTCCGCTCTTTCGACGAACGTGCGGACAGCGGGAAATTGACTGAACCCCCGTTCCGCCGCCGCGGGAAGACCAGCGTGAAATGTCTTGTCGAACGTCGTGCAGGAGGTGAGATCTTCGACATTCTCGGCACGTAGAATGGCGTAAATGCGCTCCGCACCGCCGAGATCCCCGAGGCCGACATAGGACTCGGCGAGCGCGACGGCCATGTTGGTGCTGCCGGTGCGTTGAAGCACGGCATCTGCCGCATCCCTGACAGCCTCCAATTCCTTGCGGGCGAAGGAGTAACCAAAATCCTTGAGGCTGGCGCCATGGGTCGCGGACAGCCCGTGCGCCTGCCGCCCGCGGCTTTCGGTGATGGCCGCGATCAGCGACAAGAGCTCCACGCGCAACTCGTCGCCCTCGGGTGTGCGCACCAGTCGTTCTTCAAGCGCGGTAAGAGTTTCAGCCGGCCATTCCCGCGCAGCCGCATGCGCGGCCGCAGCGAGAGCCTGCCCGGTCGTCTGGGCTATGTGTTGAATCGCCGCGTCGCGTGTCATTCGGGGCGCGGCTTCTCGAAGATCATGAGATGCTGCCAGGGCAACGTCGTACTGTTCACGCTGACGAACTTGAGGCCGAGTGGCTCGAGTTCCTTGCGCGCCTGTTCGACGGTCATTTTGTGCAGCGGCTTGATCGGCACGTTGGGGTCTTCGCCGCGATACTCCACGAGCGCCAGACGGCCGCCGGGCTTCAAGGACCACACCATCGCCGTGGCCATTTCGCGCGGCAGCGCAAACTCGTGGTAGGCATCGACCAGCAACATCAAATCGACGGTGTTGGACGGCAGGCGCGGCGAAGCGATGCTGCCGTGTACCGGTTCAACGTTCCTGGTTTTGTTGGTTTTGATCCGCGCCCGAATGCGGTCGAGCATCTCCGGCTGCACGTCGACGGCGTAGACTTTGCCTTCGGGGACTTCGCCGGCAAGCCGGAACGTGAAATACCCCGTGCCCGCGCCGATATCGGCGACGACGTCGGTCGGCTTCAGTTTGAGCATCGGGATGAGGCGCGCGGTGCCTTCCTCCTCGCCGCGCTCGCGACGCTCCAGCCAATCGGCGCCTTCATGCCCCATGACGTAGGGGATATCGCGCCCCATGTAGGACTTGCCGATACCTTCGAGCGTGAGCGGCGTGTTGCGATAGCCGTCCTCGGCCGCGCTTGCCATTCCGGCAATAACGAGCAATGCGGCGCATGCGGTCGCAAACTTGTGCATCCGGAGCCTCCCTCCTGGAGAGAACAGGATACTACGGGACCGCTGGTTCAGAAGGGGCCTTTTGGAGTGCGACACGATTGTCATGGAAGGCCGCTCCGCCGAAAGGCGCGATCTGGTCGGCGCCGGTCAGGGTGTTGATGCCCCTTCCGCCGACGTGGGCCGCGTTTGGCCAGATGGATTCGGCGATGAGCACCCCGCGCCGTACGCCGTCAAAGATGCGGGCATGAATGAGGACCGTGCCGCGGGTGTTCGTGAGTTTCACCAGATCGCCATTCGCGACGCCGTAAAGCTCCGCATCGACCGGGTGGATCATGACCTCCGGGCGCTTCTCTTTGGCCTTGGAGGTCGGCGTCTCGGTGAAGGTGGAGTTGAGGAAGTTGCGCGCCGGGCTGGTGGCCAAGCGGAACGGGTGCTCCTCGGTGGCGGTTTCGATGGCGCCCCAATGATCGGGGAACGCGGGGAGATCGCGCCACGGCCCCATCGCGCCGTTATTGGGCGTGGGGACCTTCGTCCAATCGGGCTTCAAATGAAACTTGCCGTCCTGATGGGCAAAACCCTTCAGATAGTGCGCGTCTTCGAACGGCGGCTGCGCGTCGATATGCGTCTCGCGCTCGAGCACATCGAGGCCCTGCCAGCCTGAAATCTTCAGCGTTTCGTCGACAATTTCGCGCGGCGTCATGGCGAAGCCGCGATGTTCGGCGCCAACGCGCCGCGCAAGGTCGCAAATGACGTCGTGGTTCGAGCGGCATTCCCCCGGCGCATCGACCAGCTTCGGGCCCATTTGGAAGTATTGGTGCCCGCCGCCGGAGTAGAGGTCGTCGTGTTCCATGAACATGGTGGCCGGGATGACGATATCGGCCATACGCGCGGTCTCGGTCATGAACTGCTCATGCACGCAGACAAACAGGTCGTCGCGCGCGAAGCCCTTCTTCACGAGGTCCTGCTCCGGCGCAACCGTCACGGGATTAGTGTTCTGGATCAACAGCGCCTTCACCGGGCCGCCGTGATAGAGCGCTTCCGCATCACCCGTCAGCACGCGGCCAATCTGCGATTGATCGAGACGCCGCACCGACGCATCCACGGTCTCATGCGCTTCGATGAGATGCTTGTTCCAGTGATAGATGGCGGTGTTGATGTGAAAGGCTCCGCCGCCTTCGTATTTCCACGCGCCGGTGACGGCCGCAATGCAGGAAGCGGCATGCATATTCACCGCGCCATTGCGCTGTCGGGCGAAGCCGTAGCCGAGGCGGAAATAAGTACGCTTGTTCTCGCCGACCAGCTTGGCGAAGGCTTCGATCTCCTCGACCGAGAGCCCGGTGATCGCCGCAGCCCAACTGGGGCCGCGCGTCTTGAGGTGCTGCTCGAGCTCTTTCGGGTGATCGGTATATTGATTGAGATAATCCCAGTCCGCATGCCCATCGCGGAACAACACGTGCATCACCGCGCAGGCCAGCGCGCCGTCGGTGCCCGGCTTCACCAGAAGCGCCATATCGGCCTGCTTCATGGTGGGGTTCATATAGATGTCGACCGCGACCAGTTTCGCGCCGCGTTCCTTGCGCGCGCGGGCGACGTGGGTCATCACGTTGACCTGAGTGTGCACAGGATTGGTGCCCCAGATCACGATGCAGTCGGAAACGCCCATCTCGCGCGGGTCGGGACCGGCGAGTTTACCCGCGCCGGCGACGAACCCCGCGTAGGCGCTGGCGGTGCAGATGGTGGAGTACTGGCCCGAATAGCGTTTGACGTGGCGCAGGCGGTTGATGCCGTCGCGCATCACGTATCCCATCGTTCCCGCATAGTAGTACGGCCACACGGATTGCGCGCCGAAGTCGCGTTCGGCTTCGAGGAATTTACGCGCGACGGTCTCCATCGCTTCGTCCCAGGAGATTCGCTCGAACTGGCCGGAGCCTTTCGGCCCGACGCGCTTCATCGGGTAGAGCAGCCGGTCCGGGTGATGAATGCGCTCGGCATAGCGCGCAACCTTCGCGCAGACGACACCGGCCGTGTATTTGTTGCTTTCGGCGCCGTGGACGCGGCCAATCTTCGCGCCTTCGATCACCTCGACATCGAGGGAGCAGGCGGACGGGCAATCGTGGGGGCAGACCGACGGGCGGCGCTCGATTTTCAAAGCTTTATTCATGAGGCCATGATGGGCGAGACGCCCCAAAATTGGAAGGCGCGGGGGTTATCAATTCATCTGCCGTGCCTATATCATAGGAAGACGAACCGGGAGCCATATGAAGGACGCACCCCACCCCTGCCGCGAACCCCATCGTTTGGTCATGGCGGACCAGAGCCGGAACGCCGGGCGCACGCGTCTGGTGCTGATCCTCACCGTGATCATGATGGTGGCGGAGATCGCCGCCGGGTCGATTTTCGGGTCCATGGCCCTGCTGGCCGACGGATGGCACATGGCGACTCATGCGGCGGTGCTGGCCGTCGCGGTCTTCGCCTATTCCTACGCCCGGCGCCACGCCGCGAATGCCGCCTACACCTTCGGCACAGGCAAGGTTGGCGACCTCGCGGCTTTCACCAGCGCTATTCTGCTCGGCGTCGTCGCCCTCCTCATGGCCTATGAGTCCGCCGAACGCCTCGCGAACCCCGTGAACATCGCGTTCAGCGAAGCGATCCTGGTCGCGGTGATTGGGCTGATCGTGAATCTCGTAAGCGCCTGGCTGCTGAAAGACGACCACACACACGCCCATGATCACGCGCATGGCCACGCACCAGATCACGGCCACGATCATGAGGAGCATGCGCATCATCACGCTGAGCATCACGCGCATAAACGCGACCATAATCGCGAGGCGGCCTATGCCCATGTATTAGCCGACGCGCTAACCTCCGTATTCGCCATCGTCGCGCTGACCGCGGGATTATTCTGGGGATTGAACTGGATGGACCCTGCGATGGGCGTCGTAGGCGCGGCCGTCATCGCGAGGTGGTCATGGTTGCTGATGAAGTCGTCAGGACGCGTGCTTCTCGATGCGACCCCAACGGCTGCCACGGAGAGAGCCGTCCGCAAGGCGATCGAGAGCGATGGAGACGTCGAGATCGCCGACCTACACGTTTGGCGAATCGCACCGGGTCAACTCGCGGCGGTCTTGACCGTCGTTACACGGACGCCCAAACCCGCCGCGTACTACAAGGCGCGGCTCGCCGGAATCACCGGGCTTAGCCATACAACAGTGGAAGTCGAAGCGGCTTAAGGGCCGCGCTCGAGGGTGACGTCGTTCGGATCGTGATCGATCACGGTCGGATGGTCCTGCTGCGGTGACGGGCCGCGCCGCTGGTACTGCGCGTTACGCAGGTCCACGGTGGTCCATTGGACCATGCCGCGTTTACGCAACACCCAGAATAAGACCAGCACTACGGGAATGAAGATGAGCGCAACGACGGCCGCATAAAAGAACAGCAGTACGAAGCCGATCAGCGCGGCCGCCAGAGCGGCGAGACGGAAAAGAAGCCCCAACATTCCTCTGACGTAGGATGACCTTCGCCCACAATCAAGGCCTGTTACACAGGCCTTACGCCAAGGCCTTTTCGTACACCCGGTAGGTTTTATAGACCCGCCCGCCAATATCCTCGATGGAATGGCGGGTCTGACTGTTGTTCTCGAGCACCCAGCTCATTTCGCACACCGGCATGCGCAGCTTCAGCGACATGTCGCGCACGCGCCCGACCGTGAGCAGCGCCAGCACCGAGCCCATGGGTTTGTTCTTGAACTCCGGCAGCACGCCCATGAACGGCACGCGCGTTCCAGAAGCAAAAGTGCGGCGGGTGAGAAGACGCCAGGCGAGCTTCGCCCAACCCGTCGGCCACAGGCGGCCCTTGAGGTCGCCGATCATCTCGTTGAGATCGGGCAACGCGACGCACATGGCCTTGGGTTCGCCGTCGATGGTGGCGAAAGCCACAAGTTCGGGCACCAGGAGCGGCTTCATCTCGGACGCCATGTAAGCGACGTCAGCGTCGGTGAGGGGAATGAAGCCCCAATTGTCGGCCCAGGCGGCGTTAAAGATGCGCACGATGGTGGCGATTTCTTCGTCGAAACGGCTGGTGTCCAGCGGCCGCACGGCGAGACGCTTGTCACGCTCTAGCGCGCGGTTCAGCCACTTGATCTGTTTGAACGGCAAACCCGTGTCCATAGGCGTCAGGTACGCCAGCATGTCGATATTCTTGATGAAGCCCGCCTTCTCCACCAGCGCACCGTAGTACGGCTGAGCGTGCCCCATCACCATGCGCGGCGGACAATTGAAGCCGTCGATCAAGAGGCCGGATTCTTCATTGATGTTGAAGCTGAAGGGCCCGAGGCAGCGGCGCATACCGCGATCCTTCAGCCACTGGCCGGCGGCGGCGAACAGGCCATCCGCAACGACTTGATCGTCGATGCTTTCGAAAAAACCGAAGAAACCGGTGTCGTCCTTACGCAGCTCAAGATGCGTCTTGTCGACTTGCGCGGAGATGCGCCCGACAAGCTTACCGTTCTGTTCGGCGATCCAGTAGGCGGCCTCGCCGTGCTTGAACCAAGGGTTCCTCTTCTCGTTGAAGCGCATGCGCTCCATGAAATCGAGCGGCGCGATCCAATGCGGATCGTGGCCTTGGGTATGGTGCGGCACTTCGAGAAAGCGGCCAAGTTCGCGGCTGCCCGCGACGCGGCGAATGGTCAAAGCTTGAGACATGCGCCGGGCCCCCTGCCCTGCAGGTCAGCTAGCGGCGGCGGTGGAACTCGCTTCGCGCTTACGCTGGGTGGGATTGGTGTTGTACGGCCAGTTTGGAGTCAGGCGAGCCACGTACGGATAGGTTTTCGCAACATCTTCCGTGTAGCCGAGATTGAAGACCGTCGGCGAACGCGGCATGTCCTTGGCGCCTTCATAGAACGTGCCGAGGCGGCGGTCCCACCACAAGTTCGTGATGCCGTAGTTGCCGTTCTCATTGTGGAAGTGATGCGCCATGTGGAACTTCTTCATCTTACGCACCCATTCCCACTTGGGCTGATAGCCCAGGTGCTGAATGCAGTGGAAGTATTCGTAGACGCAGGTCTGGATCACGCCGCCGCACAAGGCCGCGAGAGCGCCGTACCAGCCGGCGAGCAGATAGCCGACCGGCATGGTCGCGAGGGCAACCGTCGGAAGCGTGGTGTAGAGCGCGCCGAACAGCACTTTAAGATTATTGGGATCGCTGTGGTGATCGTAATGGATGCGTTTCCACACGCCGGCGGTCAGCGGCGAGCGCCACATATGCTTACTGTGCAGCACATAGCGGTGCAGCACGTACCAGACAACCGGATAGAGGAAGAACGCGGCCAGGATGGACGCGAGCACGCCGAGGAAGGCCGCGCGGCCCTCGATCACCGCTGTAAGGGCGATGCCGCCGGTGGTCAGCGCGACGACGATATAGGCGGCGATGGCGTAATACTGGAAATAAGCCACCGTGAGCTCGCGCAGGCCCATCCGATCAAGGTGGAATTCCTTATCGCTCCAGAACCCGATCTTGAATGCCGGTGTGCTCAAAAAAGCCGCCTAAACCTTGAGGAATCTGAGCGCCTTATACCCCTGGATCAGGTCCGCGCGCCAGTATTCTCAAAGTTAAACACGATCCAGAAGCCCACGGTTGCGAAAAGGGCAATTGGCAGCCATGCAGCGACCGCAGGCGGCAGGGAGCCGAATTGACCCATAGCCAACAAGATGTTGTCGATGACCACGAACATGAAGCCGAAGGTGATGCCCCAGACCACGGCCATGACCGAGCTGCCCTGGCGGTGGTGGGCGAAAGCGGCGATGCCGGCCAGCAGGGGCATTAAGGCCAAAGCCAAGGGGCCGGCGATTTTCTGCTGAATCCAGGTGGAATAGAAATAGCCGGGCCGGGAGCCCATCGAGGCCTCACCGACATATTCCTGAAGCGCATTGAGCGATAATTGATTGGGCGCCTGATTGGCGAACCGCGCGAAATGCTCCGGCCGCATGTTCGTTTCCCAGGCCACCGGCGTCTCGGGTGGCACGGTGCCACCCACCCGGCGCGGCTCGAAAGTCGACCACTTGCCGTTTTCCCAGAGGGCCAAACGAATACTGATGATGTCGAGCACCTCGGCATTATCGCCGAGGCGGAACAGGCGCAGATCGCGCAACACTTCACCGCCGCGCTGGATCTTGCCGACGCGGATGATGGTGTTGGCTTCGGTGAGCCAGCTGTTCTCGCCGGTCACCGGCTCTTCCACCGTCGATTTGAAGCCGTTGTCGCGCCATTGCTCGAGTTCGGTATTGGCGTTCACGACCACGCGGTCGGAGAAAACAAAGAGCATGATGGCGAACGCGAGGCCCACGGCGGAAAGCCCGCCGACAAGGCTCAGCACGGAACGCCCCGCCGCGCGCATGGCGATGATTTCGCTGTTGGTGGCAAGGACCGCAAAGGCCGTGAGCGCGCCCAGAAGCGCGGCGAGCGGCGCAACGGTCTCGATCAGCGACGGCATACGCAACAGGACATAGCGGAACAACGACGCCGCCGGGGGACCGCCGCCTTCGAGGACGACGTTGGCCTGCGCGAGCAGATCGAGGGTTTGCAGGAAGACGACTAGGCCGAACAGAAGCGCGAGGAAGCGCACGACGAACGACTTGATCAGATAACGGGAGAGGATCATGGGTGCATCGCTTGTCCGCTAAGCCGGTTTGCGCTTGGCGCGGAACGGCGCGATCAGCTTGCCGATGAAGTCGCTCCACTGCGCTTCCATCTGCTGCACCGGCGGCGTGCCGGAGCGGCGGAAGGTGGCGATGAAGAGGTAGGTCGTGCCGATCATGAACAGCACAAAGATGCCCCACAGGGCGAGGCCCGACGGCAATCCGGTCGCGCCCGTATAAGCCTCGGTGAACTCGAGCACCTTCTGGTAGCTCACAAGTAAGAGGATACCGAGGATAAGACCGAAAGAGCGGCTGGCGCGGCGCGTCATGATCCCCAGAGGCGCCGCGAGCATCGGCAGGAACAGCATGGAGAGCGAGAAGACAAGGCGCCCGTGAAGCTCGGACGACACCGCGGACGCGGGAAGAACCCGCTCGGGGCGCATATCGGGCGGAGGCGTCTGCTCGGCTTTATTGCCGGTGCGCCCTTCGCGGAGGTTCTGCAATTCGCCGCGCATGAGTTCGAACAAGGTGAGTTCGCGTTCGTCGCCCCCACGCTTACGGAACTGCGCGAGTTCGGCGAGGTTGAGCGGCCAGTCGAACACGCCCGTTTGCAAGGTGCCCGTGCCCTTGCTGGACGGATCCCATTCAGAGCGCGTCACATCGTACAGGCGCAAGGACACGATGCCGTCTTGGACGCTGGTCAACAGTTGGCCGCGCTTCGCGGTCATGGTGATGATACGGCCGTCCTCGGTTTCGCGGTGAGCGAAGACGCCGTAAAGGTCGCGGCCCGCACCGCGCGACTGCTCCACGCGCAATGTGTAGCCGTTGGGAAGGTTCATGAAGATGCCTTCGCCAATCCCCTGCTGGATCACCCCCGAGGTGATATCGAACTCGATTACGCGCAGCGCATAGCGCCCGTAGGGGTTGAGGTAGCCGGCGAGCACGAGGTTGAAGACCATCATCACGGCCGCGAGCCCAATGGCCGGGCGGATGACGCGATCAACGCCAATGCCGCAGGAATTGATGGCGTCGAGTTCGGATTGCAGCGAGAGCTTGCGGAACGCGAGCAACACCCCAAGGAACAGGGCTACCGGCAGCGCGAGGCCGATATAGTACGGGATGAGGTTGAAGAGCATCCGGAACACAACGAGGGTCGAGACCCCGTTGCCGACAGCGATGTCCAGGAGACGCATCAAGCGCTCCATGCACAAAATCACGAACGCGATGAACAGAATGATCACCACGGTCGGCACGATATTGCGCAGGACGTAACGGTCGATGGCTTTCATAGCCGCGGGCCAGTGAGATGCCGGCCACTCGGCCGAACGAAAAGAGCGTTAATAAGTATAAAATATCGACTTTTTTCAATCAAATAACTAATTTGCGCTCCGAATGACACACCGCGCCGCCGCCCGCGCCTTCACATATCGGTGGCCGATGCGAGACCAGGCCTAGCGGTGGTGGCTGTCATGAAGGCGCAAAACGAGACATCCCCTTTCCACGACGATCGAACCCCGTGACCCTTGCCGTCATCACCAACCGCCTTAGCACGCATAACAAACGCGCGGGCAACTGGATCGATCCCCTGCTGGCGCGTGAGCAGGGTGTGCTGCACGTCGCGCTGACCGACGTCGCGCAGACGGCGGCGGCCGTCCGCCGCTGCGCGGAAGCCGGCGCGCGCACGATCGTCGTCAACGGCGGCGACGGCACGGCGGGGCTGATCTTCGGCGCGCTGTTGAACGGAAGCCCCTACAAGGAGCCGCCGGCGGTCGCGCTTCTGCCGGGCGGTAAAACCAACATGACCGCGGCCGCCTGGAGCCTTCGCGGTGGCGCGCCCGAAGCCCTGAAGCAAGTGCTCGCCTATCACCGTGACGGCACGCTGGAAGCCCACGCAGTGCCGCGCGCCGTCATGAGCGTGCGCGACGGGGATATGGAACCGCGCTACGGCGCGTTCTTTGGCGCCGCCGACATCGTTGAAGGCATCCTGTTCTGCCGTAAGCACATCTACCCCCTCAAGATGCCTAACGCGGCCAGCCATAGCGCGGCCATTTCGCTGCTGCTGTGGAGGAGTCTCGTCGCGTCGGGCGACACAAAACCGATCCTGCTCAGGCAAAACGAAAGAGAGCTGCCTGGGGGGAAATTCTTCGTCTTCGCCGCAACCACGCTCGACCGGCTGATCCTGGGACTGCGTCCCGAGCCGCCGCCGGGCGCCGGCGCGGGCCCGCTGGTGTATGTCAACGTCGAGCACAAGCCGATGGCGATCCTGCGCGCCCTTCCCGACGTGATACGGCGTAAACTGCGTCCCGGTAAGGGCCGTAATGTGGGACGGGCCCACGATCTGTGCCTGACGTTCACCGGCGCCTATACCATCGACGGTGAAATGTACGAGGCGAGCGCCGACCGGAACCTGATCCTCGATTCACGCGACATCCTGCGGTTCATTCAACTGCCGACATGAGCACGCTGACAGACATCATCGCCGCGGAGTCCGCCAAGCCCGTCTTTCCGGCGGCGCGGGCTTTCGCGGACGAACTGCGCGCCCGTTACGGCGATTCAACGGCGGCGGTGATCTTCTACGGGTCGTGCCTGCGCGCGCAGACGGACAACGGCCTAATCCTCGACTTCTATGTCGTCGTCGACCGACTGGGCGCCGCGCTCAAAAACCCTGTAAGCGCGGCGGGGGCGCGGCTTCTGCCGCCGAATGTCTACTATCACGAGATGCCGTACGAGGACCGTAAGCTGCGGGCCAAGGTCGCGGTGCTGAGTGTCGCTCAGTTCTTGCGCGGCGCAGGCCCGGATGCGTTCACGTCGGCGCTGTGGGCGCGCTTCGCGCAGCCCGCAGCCATCGTGTATGCGCGCAATGCGGAGATCGAACGGCGCATGATCGGCGCCCTTGCCGCAGCCGTTGAGACGACCGCGGCGCGCGCGGCGGCGCTCTTCACCGCGCCCTTCACGGCGCGCGATCTGTGGGTACGCGCCTTCAAGGAAACCTATGCCGCCGAGCTGCGGCCCGAAAGCGCGGGCAAGAGCATCGAACTCATTGAACGCGATCTCGTCCGTTATGAAGCGGTCACAGCGGCCTTGTTCGAACAGAACGCCGAGACCGGGCGTTATCCGGCCCCGGGCGATGACAAGACCCGCGACAGCGCGTTGGCCACATGGAGGCTCCGCCGTCTGGCGGGCAAGACGCTGAACGCCGCGCGGCTAATCAAAGCGGCCTTCACGTTCAGCGGCGGCCTCGATTACGCGGTAGCGAAGATCGAACGCCACTCAGGTGTAAAAATTGAACTGACAGAAAAAGAAAAGCGGACCCCGCTCATCACGGGAGTCCGCCTCTTTTTCAAGGTCAGAAAGCGTGGCGGCCTAAATTAGGCGCGCGCGGCGACTTTCTGCGTGTCCGTATCGATCAGGCCAAGCTTCGTCGCGACTTCAGCAAAAATACCGATGACGCGATCGAGCTGCTCTTCCGTATGCGCGGCACAGATGCTGGCGCGCAGCAGGCAGTAGCCGAACGGCGTCGCCGGCGGCAGCGCGAGGTTCACATACACACCGGCTTCGATCAGGCCGCGCCAGAAGGCGACGGCCGTCACAGGATCCGGCGCGACGACAGCAACGACCGGGCTGACGTCGGAGGCGATCTTGAGGCCGAGGGCCGACAAGCCGCGGTGCAGCTGTTCGGAGTTACGTACGATGCGTTTGCGCAGCACGCCGCCGTTCTTGATGATCTCAAGATTGACGGTCGCCGAGGCCACCACGGACGGCGGCAGCGAGGCGGTGAAGATGTAGGCGCGCGTAACGAGACGCAGAGTGTCGAACTTCGGATGATTGGAGACGCAGAAGCCGCCAACCGTGCCCACCGACTTCGAGAACGTGCCCACGATGAAGTCGACGTCGTCTTCAACGCCCGCTTCTTCCGGCACGCCACGACCGTAACGGCCGCACACGCCCATGGAGTGAGCTTCGTCGGAGAGCAAGTAGACGTTTTCGTACTTACGCTTCACGGCCGCGAATTCGGCCATCGGCGCCTTGTCGCCAAGCATCGAATAGATGCCTTCGACGACGATCAGCTTGTTGCCCGGCTTGTCGGCAAGACGCGCGAGGCGCTTATCGAGATCGGCGGCGTCGTTGTGCTTGAAGCGGATGACCTGCGCCGAGGAGCCGCGCACGCCGTCGTAGATCGAGGCATGGCAGTCGGCATCCATCAGAATGAAGTCTTCCGGGCCCATCAACGTCGACAGGATGCCCATGTTGGCGAGGAAGCCGGTCGAGAACACCATCGCGTGCTTCTTGTCGAAGAACGAGCACAGCGCGGTCTCGAGGTCCTTGTGTCCGTAGTACGTGCCGTTCGCCATGCGGCTGCCGGTGGTGCCGGTGCCGCACGCGTCGAGCGCGTCATGCGCGGCCTTCAGCGCTTCCGGCTGGAAGGTGAGGCCGAGATAGTTATTCGTGCCCACGAGAATGGTGCGACGGCCGCAGATCATCGCTTCAGTCTGCGACAGAACTTCGTCCATCACGACGTTGAACGGATTGATGCCGTCGCCGAAGATCGCATCGCGCTGCGCCATCAACGGCGCCCAGCGGTCAAACAAGTCAGCCATGTACGTCCCCTTTACAATCGAACCGACGCGAACGTTTAGCGTCCGTCGTCTTTGAGAATCTTATCGATCGCCAGCGCCAGGTCTTTCACGGTGGCCACATCCGGCAGGATGTTGAGCGGCACCGAGATGTCGAAGTCGTCCTCTACGACCGCGACGAATTCCATGACGACCAGTGAGTCGAAGTTCAGGTCCTCGGTAAATCGCGTTTCAGGCTTTAGTTCGGTCCCGGTCTTATTGAAGCCCGCCAGGATCTTCACCAGGGTCGCCAGGGTGTCAGGCGATGGCTCGGCAGAGGCGTTCATGACCATTGTTTCCCAGCGCTCTTAATGAGCGTCTTGTTCAAAAAACCTTCGCAGTTGCGAAAAGTTGTGGGGGAACAAGGCTTCTGTGACAAATCAATCTCGCCGTTACTTTGTTAACAGCCCCCGTGAGGCGTACCAGCTGACGGCATCTTTAAATCCAAGGTAGATATTCCACTCTGGATTATATCCTGGAAGTTCCGTGACTTCGGCGACCCAGTTGGGGTGTAGAAGCTCGGGCACCTTGCTCCAGGACAGCACCGAGGCCCGGCCGATGACGCTGGCGGTCAGGCTGGCGAGCGCCCCGGCGGCATAAAGGATGGGGGCCGGTACCGCGATCAGCCGGGGGGTGGTGCGCAAGGCGCTGCCGGCGGCCTCGGCAATCTCCTCCCAGGTATAACCGCCGGTCCGGCCGTCATCGAATTCGACCGGCTGCGGGGGCGGCGTCTCGACCGCGAGGGCGGCGATGACCGCCGCGGCCACATCGGCCCCATGAACCAAGGACGTCCGGGCCCGGTCGACCATCGGGCGCAGCACGAAGCCGCGCGCCGCCATCTGGAAAATGCGCAAGGTCTCGAGATCGCCGGGGCCATAGACCGCGGGCGGACGCAAAATGACCGTCGGAAGTTTACCGGCGAAGGCGCGCAGGGCTTGTTCGCCCGCGCGCTTACTGGCGGCGTAGGGTGACAAACGCGGCTCGCGCGCGGCCAGCGACGAAAGATGCACGAAACGCGGCGGCACGCTTTCGTTCGACGCGATTTCGGCAAGAAGGCGCGTCGCATCGGCGTTGACAGCGAAAAACGCATCGCGGCTGGTCGCGCGTATGGCGCCCGCGCCGTGCACGACGGCGACCGCGCCTTTCACAAGCGACTTGAGCGCCGTCTCATCACTGAGCGAACCCAGCACCCAGGAGATGCTGTCGTCCTCGAATTGTTCAGGCTTTGGAAGCCGGCGCGCGAGCGCGCGCACCGTGTAGCCTTCCTCGATCAACGCTCTTACCACGTGCCGGCCGATGAAGCCGGTCGCACCCGTCACCGCGACGACCGGGCCCGCAGTGTGCTGATCACGAGGCAACGGGCGAGCTCATGTCGATGGGAAGGATATCGCCGGCTTCGAACATCTTCTTGGCGCGGCCGCGGGCGAGTTTGCCCGATGTGGTCTTGGGCAAGCTGCGCGCCGGAACGAGCACGACATCGCACAGGATACCTACGGCGTCCTGGACCTTCGCGCGCACGTCGGCGTGCAACTTCTGGCGGTCTTCGATGCTGGAGGCACGGCACTGGACAAGCACCGTGGGCCGGTCGCTGCCATCGGCGTTCGGCAGGATGATCGCGGCGCTGTCGCCGGAGCGAAGGCCTTCGATATGCTCGACGCTCCACTCGATATCCTGCGGCCACACGTTGCGGCCGTTGATGATAATCAAGTCCTTGGCGCGGCCGACGATGACGAGTTCCTCGCCAATCCAGTAGGCGAGATCGCCGGTGTCGAGCCAGCCCTCGATGAGCGCGGCTTGCGTGGCTTCCTCGTCGTTGAAATAGCCCTGCATGACGCTGGGGCCTTGCACGAAGAAACGGCCGACTTGGCGTTCACCAAGCACCTTGCCCGCTTCGTCGCGGATTTCGCCGCGGTGTTCGGGAAGCACTTTGCCGCAGGAGACAAACGTACGTGCGTCGGGCGCATTGGCCTGCGTCGGCACGGCGCGGTGCGCTTCGAGCGCTTCCTTGTCGACGTGATCGAGGAGCATTCCGGTGCCCGCGTCGGCGAAACTGACGGCGAGCACGCACTCGGCCAATCCATAGCTGGCGCAGAAGGCCTTTTCCGAGAACCCATACGGACGGAACGCTTCGGCAAAAGCCTGCATGACATTCGGCTTGATCATCTCACCGCCGATGCCGGCGACGCGCCATTTGGACAGATCGAACCCAAGGGAACCCTCGGCCATGGTCGAGACGCGGCGCGCACAAAGTTCGTAGCCGAACGACGGCGCGTAGGAGACGGTGCCGCCGTTGTCGCTGATCAGCTTCAGCCACGTGAGCGGGCGACGGGCGAAATCTTCTGTTGGGATGTAGTCCATCGACGTCTGGCTGGTGAGCGCGCCGAGCATGAAGCCGACGAGGCCCATATCGTGGAAGAACGGCAGCCAGGACGTGCCGCGGTCGCCTTCGCCGTTACGCACCCCATACCGTGTCATCGCACGGCAGTTCGCCATGAGGCTCGCGTGCGTGACCATCACGCCGGTGGGAAAGCGCGTCGAGCCGGAGCTGTACTGGATGTAGGAGAGCTCACCGGTCTTGGCCTTCGGCAAGAGCGATGCCGGAGCGGCGCGCCCGTACACGTCGGCCGCCGTTCCGATCAACATCAGCGCTAGACCGGCCGCGGATTCCTCTACGAGGGGCAGGAATTCCGCCGGGCCGACGGCCATGCGTGCGCCCGAGGAGCGCAACTGGCCTTTGATCTGTTCGATATAGGCCTCGCGACGGCCAAAGGCCGTGGGCAAGGGCATCGGGACAGGGATCGCGCCCGCGTATTGGCAGGCGAAAAACATAGCGAGGAAATCCGGGTGGGTCGCGGCCAGGAGGGCGACGCGATCGCCCGGCGCGATGCCCATGCCCACCAGCCGGCGGCCAAGGTCCTCGGCGCGCTTCTGCAAGTCACGGTACGGGAGGACGATCTCCAGGGCCCCGCGCGCGGAGTAGAAGTTCATCCCGGTTTCGCTTTGAGCGGCGTAGTCCAAGGAGTCGGCCAGGGTCTCGAAGTCCGCGAGGCGGCGACGGAAGCCGGGGGAGTCCGAGGGCGTGGGACGAAGCGACGAAGTGTCGGAAATGCTGGCTGATGTGCTCATTTGGCGTTCTCTTCGCCCTAACCCAGCAGACGGTCAATTCACCGAATGTTACAATTATTGCAACATCCTTGATCGTTCGGATAACAAGGCCGTGGGCGCGAGGCTTTCACAGAGGTGTGATTCCTTGCGGGTTTAGACCAGTTTGTATCATCTATCTAAGATGCGTTCGTTTCCGAGGAGACTGCCAAATGGATAAGAAGACTCTCGCCGTTGCCGTTGCCGGCGCCGTGGCCATCGCCGGCCAGCTCGCGCCCGCCAGCGGCGCGGATGCCAGCAAGGGCAAGGAGAAGTGCTTCGGCGTGGCGGTCGCCGGGGAGAACGGCTGCGCGGCCGCCGACGGCAGTCACGGGTGCGGCGGTCTATCGACTGTCGATTACAGCGGCAAGGAGTGGGTCCTGGTTGAAGGGGGCTCCTGCGACAAGATGGGCGGCAAGCTCGAAGCATTCGACGGTATCGGCAAGCCGCCGGCCAAATCACCGGCCGCGAAGACCGACAAAAAGAAGTGAGCCTCGCGCGCGCCTGCGGGATCGGTCTCCGGTCGGCGCATCTTTCTCAAATCGCCGCTGAAACGCTGGACGCGCCGCGTACGGCGCCGTGGCTTGAGATCCATGCCGAAAATTTCATGTGTGACGGCGGTCCGCGTCTGGCGATGTTGGACGCCATCGCCGCACGCTATCCGATCAGCTGCCACAGCGTCGCCTTGTCGCTGGGCTCGGCGCAGGGACTTGATCAGGAGCATCTCGCGCGGGTGAAAGCGCTGATCGCGCGCATCAAACCTACCTTCGTCTCCGACCACCTGTCGTGGAGCGCGGTCGACGGCGTGCATCTCAACGACCTTTTGCCGCTTCCTTATACGGAAGCGACGCTGGATATCGTCGCCACAAACGTCTCGCGCGCTCAAGATGCGTTCGACCGGCGGATCCTGGTGGAGAACCCTTCGCGCTACCTCGGCTTCGCCGACTCAACCATGGACGAGCCGGATTTCCTGAAACGCCTGGTGGCGCGCACCGGCTGCGGCCTGCTGCTGGACCTGAACAACATCCATGTGAGCGCGGTGAACGTCGGCGTCAGCACCGCCGATTACCTCGCCCGCATCCCGGCGCAGATGGTTGAGGAGATTCACCTGGCCGGCTTCGCGCGAAGCGCCGAACATCCTGATCTTCTGATCGACACCCACAGCCGGCCCGTGGCCGATGAAGTGTGGGCCTTGTACGAAGCCACCATCGCGCTCATGGGCCCGCGCGCGACCCTGATCGAGTGGGATACGGACGTTCCCGCCCTTCCCGTGCTCACCGCCGAGATGCGGCGCGCCCAAGACATACTAACGCCATGAGCCTCCTGGACTTGCAACGGCGCTTTCAACGAGCGCTGGACGGCGATGCCGACGCGATCGAGGGCTTGGCGCCGGACGCGGCGCGGCGAGTGGCCATTCATAGGGCGACCATCGAAGTTGGTTTGAACCAAACGCTTTTGAACGCGTTCCCGGTGCTTGCGCGCATCGTCGGCGCGCCGGCGTTCAAGAGCCTTGCCGCGGGCTATATCAGCAGTGCGCCGCCGCGCCATCCAGTGCTGTCGACCTATGGCCGGGGCTTTCCCGCCTATGTCGCGGCACAGCCGATCGCGGCAAGCTTGCCTTATCTTCATGACGTCGCGCGGCTCGAATGGGCGCGCCAGGACGCCTATCTCGCGGCGGATGCGCCGCTGCTGGACGCCGGCGCCCTCGACACGAACGATGCGGAGACGTTGAGCACGCTGCAGCTGCGCGCGCACCCCGCCGTGCGGGTGATCAGCTCGCCCTTCCCGATCCACCATATCTGGCGGGTCAATCAAGCCGACGTAGCAACCGAGGATATCCCCGCCGTCGACATGAGAGTCGCCGAGCATGTGATCGTGACGCGGCCGGCGCTCGAGGTCGTAACGCGGGCCATCAGCCTTGCCGATGCGACATTGGTGCGGGCCATCACAGGCGGCGCGAGCCTGGGCGCAGCCGTGGAAGCCGCCTTCGCGCTCGGCCCCGATTTCGACGTAACACGGGCCCTCGCCGGCCATTTCGCGCACGGAACGTTCCGCGCGCTTTCGTAATCAGCCGCGGACGTCGAAGCCGGTGCGGGCGAGCAACGTGTAGAATTCCTTGATCGCCTTTTCCCTATCCGCCGGTTCCGGAAGGTCGGCAGTGTATTCGGCGATGAAATCCTTACGGCGCAGGTAGGTGACCACGGTATCGCGCGCGATCGTGGTCGCGCGGCCGACGGTCAGCACCCCCGAGGCGCAGAAAGTGACAAGGCGCGTCGCGCGTTCGCGGAACGGCAGACGCGCGTCGTCGAGACGCTGAATGACGCCGGCGGCGATGATGTAGTCCGAGACGATCTCGTCGAACTTGGCGGCGATGGGATCGCGCAGCGCCGCGTTCAGCTTGGAATCCAGCACAAGGCGCTGGATGGCCGCGGCTTCCTGGAGACGCGCTTTTTCGGTGCGCGCATCGGGCGCGATCTTCTGAACGGTGTTGAGGGTCGCGGCGAGATTGCGGATCTGCGCTTCGATGGCGCCGCGCGATTCGGCATCGGCGTTCGGATCGAACATGGCGAGCAGGAACAGGAATTTCTGTTTGCCGGAGGTGAGTTTGTCGCGCACACCCTCCTGGGCCTTCTTGATACCGCCGGCGCCGCCGAAATTGGCCAAGCGCGCCCAGCGTTCCGTCAGGCCGAACGCCATGTAGCGGCCCCCGAGCACGCCGCGGTCGGAGATGGCGCGCTTCAGGAGTTCTTCAAAGAAAACCTTGTCGGCGGCCGGATCCTCACTGTTGGTGAGGCGCACGGGGCTGCCCAGATCGCGCTCGATACGTTCAAACAGAACCGCTTTCGAGCGCGGCAGGAGATCGGCGACAAAAAGCGCGTTCAGAAGTTCAAGCAACTCCTCGGCGGCGAACTTGGTCGGCTTGCACTTGCCTTCGATGAGATCGAGCATGCGCATGACGGCGTCGCCGAGATGCTTAGACACACCGATGACATCCTTGATGACCGTCTTCGCGACGAAAATGTCGGCCATCATTTCATCGATCATGGCGCGGGCGCGTTCGTCCTTCTGCGTCTTGGCCATGGGCAAAAGCTGGGCCATCTTGCCGAGCCAGCCCTGCCAGTTCACCGAGGTGCGCACAAAGGCGACATTCGCCATGTAAACGCGCTCCTCCTTGTCGGTGAATTTCGCGTCGATGTTGGCGAGCAGTTCGTCGAGGGTCGAGTTCTTGAGTTCCGGAAGCTGCTTGGTGTCCGCCTCGCGGGCGCGCGCGGCGATACGATCAACAGCTTCGTAAATAACGTCCTTGCGCTTGCGGGCATCCCCGCCGGTCGCGCGGGTATGCAAGCTCGCGATCTTATCGACCGCGGAAGGAACCATGCTGTCCAGATTCAGCATGCGCTTGAGATTTTTGTGGCTATGCAACAGCTCGAGAGGCGTCATCTCATGCTTCTCGAGATACTTCGAGAAGATGCGCGCCATCGTGTTGCGGGCCGCGGTTTGATAGAAGTCCGTCACCTGTTCGCACAGAGGCGCTTCTTCGACCGGCGTGATCGTGAAGTCCTCGTCCTCCTCGATCTCCTTCATCTGCTTGAAGATCTCGGACTCGCGCGTATTGGTCTCGGAGAACTTGGTCTCCTTCACGATGCGCACACCGGCGCAGTTCTTCTGAAGAAGAAGTTCCTGCGCTTTACGGCGCGCAGTTTCCTCGCTGGGCAGCACCTCGCTGATGGCCCACCGACCTTCTCGATATACCTGCACTTCAAATGAAGCGCGGCCAAGGAATGCCATTCTGGTCGTCCCTCGAACCCAATCCCCTTCAGGACCAGGCTCCTATAACCTACGGTGTCAGCCGGCGCGCAGGCACACCTGAGTGCGCCTTCGTTCTGGCACGCCGATTGCCGGCTCGCGGTTCCCCATCCCCCACGGACGGTTCCCTTATGAGAGGGTGTAACAAATTAATTAACAACCCGCAAAACGGGTTTTTCGTCTGTTACCCGAGCGTGATGTGCCGGAAACGTTCGCGCAGCTTGGTTTTCAGGATTTTTCCGGTGGGGCCGATCGGCAGCGCCTCGACGCATTCAAGTGCGTCGGGCAACCACCACTTCGGCAAGCGTGTGGCCAAATAGGCATTGATATCGGCCAGAGTCGGCGCTTCGCCGCGCGGCACACAGACAAGCAACGGACGTTCGAGCCAGCGGGCATGGGGAACGCCGATCACGGCGGCTTGGGCAACCTGAGGGTGTCCCAAGGCGGCATTTTCAAGCATCGACGAACTGATCCATTCGCCGCCTGATTTGATGACATCTTTCGCCCGGTCAGTGATCTCCAGGTAACCGTCGGGATCGAGGGTGCCGATGTCGCCGGTGTCGAACCAACCATCCGGCGTCAGCGGTGAATGGTCTTCCTTGAAATACGACTTGATGATCCAGGGCCCGCGCACCTGGATGTGGCCCTGCGCCAGGCCATCATTGGGCAATACGCGCCCTTCGCCGTCGGCGATGCGAATCTGAACGCCGTAGACGCCGACGCCCTGTTTCAGCTTCTGCCGGACTTGCCGATCGCGCGGGCCGGTTTTGAATTTTCTCTTCGGCCGATTGATGACGCCGATGGGCGTCGTTTCGGTCATGCCCCAGGCGTGACAGACCTCGACGCGGAATTCATCCTCGAACGCGCGAATCATCGCCTCCGACACGGCGGCGCCGCCGACAACGACACGCTCGAGCGCCTCGGGTTTACGCCCGCGCACGCGCATTTCCGCGATGAGGCCCTGCCACACGGTGGGCACGCCCAGCGCACAGGTCACGACTTCCTCGTCCATCAGGCGGAACAGGCGCGGCCCGTCAAAAGCCGGCCCGCCGAACACAAGCGGCGCGCCCATAAGCGGCGCGGCGTGCGGAATGCCCCAGGCGTTCACATGGAACATCGGCACCACAGGCATAAGCACGTCGGCCGCGCTCACCAGGCCGTTGGACGCGGCGGCGAAGGAGTGCAGGACCAGCGCGCGGTGGCTGTAGAGAACTCCTTTGGGTAAGCCGGTGGTGCCTGATGTGTAACACAAAGCGGCGGCGGTGTTTTCGTCGAACTCCGGCCATGGGAATCCGAGATCTTCGCGCGCGAGCATCGTGTCGTAGGCGAGGAGATCGCCGAAGCGCTCATCGGTCGGCGCATGCGCCGCATCGGAGAGCGCGATAACCCGCTCGAGTGTCGGCACGCCCGCGACCAGGGCGGCGGCATGTTCGGCGAAACAGGTGTCGAAGAACAAGACGCGGTCCTCGGCGTGGCTGAGGAGATAGCAAAGCTGGTCGGCCGGAAGGCGCGGGTTCACGGTGTGACAGATGGCGCCAATGCCGGCGACGGCGAAATAGAGATCGAGGTGCCGCCAGGTGTTGAGCGCGAGGGTCGCGACGCGGTCGCCGGGCTTGATGCCCAGACGGACCAGGGCATGGGCGAGACGCTGCACGCGCTCATAGGTCTCGGCATAGGTGGTGCGGTGCACCGCGCCTTCGACGCTGAGGGTCACAATGGTGGAATCAGCATGATGGGTCGCCGCGTGCTGTAACAGCGGCAGGACCAGGAGCGGTCGGTCCATCATCTGGCCGGCAAGAAGCATCGAATCCCCCCCAACGGGATGAAGTGTACTAACTCGCGCGAAAAATTAACCAAAAATATGGAACTCCAGCCGACAATCCGAGGATGCGACCTCTAGGACCGCAGTTACAAATGCCGAACCTCGCATCCCTTCGACTTGGTAACAGCGCACGCGCTTTCGTGGCGGTGTTGGCGTTGTGCATGGGCGTTGCGTCCTGCGGCGAGGACGGTAAACGCGAGGTCCGCGAATTGCGCACGCAGGTGCAGCAGGCCTACGGCACGAAGAATTTCAAGAAGGGCCTCGAGCTTTCGCAAAAGGGCTTGGCGGCCGCGCGCGCCGCACTCGGCGATAAAGCGCCCGACACGTTGTACTTCGTGCAGGCGATTTCCGAAAACACGATGGCCACCGGAAACATGCGCGCCACGATCGCGGCGATGAAGCAAGAGATCGGCATGCGCGCAGCCGCCGGTCAAGACGAGAAGAAACTTCAGCCGCGCCGCACGCTGCTGATCAAAATCGCCGAAGAGTCCGACGACAAACTCACCGCCGTCGAGCAGGCGATCGAAGTGTCGCGCGGCATCGATATGAAACGCGGCCGGGACCCGCAGCCGGTCTATCGGACGCCGACAAATTATCCGGTCGAGATGTATCAGCAGAAGATCGAGGGCGACGTCGATATCGCGTACAGCCTGGACCAGAATGGAGCCGTCACCGAGGCGCGCGTCGCGTCGGCGACGCCCGCGCGTGTTTTCGATCAAGCGGCGCTGGAGAGCTTCAAACAATGGCGCTTCACGCCAATGCTGGATTCGAACGGTCGCCCGATCTCGGCCTCGGGCTTCAAGTTCACGCTGGCGTTCCGGTTAGGGCGTCAATAATCAGCGCGCTTGCGTCAGGCACACTGTCGCCACACCCACGACTTTCTCCATGATGGCGGGCGGCGGTTGACCGCCGCTTGTCATGGCCTGGTGATAGATTTCCATTTCCTGGCGGGTGAGCTGCTTCTGCGTCTCGGTGACGAGACAGGAACACAGCTTCTGTTGATCGCCCGCGACACCGGCGCCGCTTTGCGCGAGGAAGCCGGTGCAGATCTCCTGCAAGGGATCCTTCGCGGTTTGGGCAAACGCGCTGCCGCTCGCGAGAAGCGCCAACAACATTAGAGTTTTGGTCATACGCGAGCCCCCGCTGCAAGACGGGGAGCGTAGCGTAGGCGTAGCATAAGGAGAAGGCGGGTTAGGCCGCTTGGGCCTCGGACTGCGTCAGCACCATGTAGAGGCCGTCGGCGGTTTCGGCGCCGCGCAGCTTGTCGCACATGGAAGAATCCCGCAGCAGGCGCGAGACGCGGGCGAGCGCCTTCAAGTGATCGGCCCCCGCGCCCTCCGGCGCCAGCAGGAGGAAGATCAGATCGACGGGCTGCTCGTCGATGGAATCGAATTCCACCGGACGGTCGAGACGGGCGAAGACACCGTAAAGGCGTTTGAAGTCCGAAAGTTTGCCGTGCGGGATGGCAATACCGCTGCCGACGCCGGTCGAACCAAGACGTTCGCGTTCCAAGAGGGTTTCGAAGATCTTGCGGTCGTTGACCCCGGTGATCTTGGACGCGCACCGCGCCAGTTCCTGGAGCAGTTGCTTCTTGTTCGCAGCCTTCAAATCCGCGACCACGGCTTCGGGCTGTAGCAAATCTCTAATTTCCATAACACGCCTTTACATCACACCCACGGCTCTCTTCCGGCGGGGTGTGGAAGTTCAAACGAATAAAATCGCCATACGACGGGGACGAACGGATTTGCTCTAGTTTTGTTCTTGTCTTTCTTATGCCGGGCTTCACAGAACCCTAGGACGCCTTTTGCGCTTTTCAATGGCGCGGCCGCCGGCCAACCCCCCGGGCGGCCCTAAAAAAGTCGCGGAACATATGCCCCCGGTCCCCGGCAAGTCAAGAATTGTCAGCCTTAAATTTGGTCAATGGTTAACGGAGCGAGATACCCAACGACTTGTCTCGCCGGCGCTGCACGGAAGACGGAATATTAAGTGAATCCCGATACTTAGCGACCGTACGGCGCGCGACCTCGACGCCGTCGGAGCGGAGGATCTCGACGATCCGATCGTCAGACAGGACGTCGCTGGCCGCCTCGGCGTCGATCAAGACCTTGATGCGGTGACGAACGGCCTCGGCCGAATGGGCCTCGGCGCCGCTGGCCGACGGGAGGCTTTGGGTGAAGAAGTATTTCAACTCAAAGATGCCGCGCGGGGTCGACATGTATTTGTTGGTCGTAACGCGGCTGACCGTGCTCTCGTGCATTTCGATCACATCGGCGACATCGCGCAGGATCAGCGGGCGCAGATGCGTGACCCCGCGCCGGAAGAACTCCTCCTGCTGGGTCACGAGTTCGCTGGCGACCTTGAGGATGGTCTCGGCGCGCTGGTGCAGCGCCTTCACGAGCCAGTTCGCGGACTGAAGCTTCTCGGCCAGGAACGCCTTGTCCGCTTTGCTGGCGGTTGTCTTGGTAATGTCGGCGATATATTTGCGGTTCACGAGCACGCGCGGCAGCGTGTCCGAATTGAGCTCCACGCGCCAACCGCCGTCGGGGCGCGCCGACATGATCACATCGGGGATCACCGCGTTGCTTGTGGTGCGCTCGAAACGCAAGGCCGGTTTGGGATCGAGGGCGCGCACCTCGGCGATCATATCCTGCAGATCCTCGAGCGAGATGCCGCAGACGGCCTGAAGCTTTTTGAGATCGCGCGCGGCGAGTAGTTCCAGATTCTCGATGAAAGCGGCCATCGCCGGGTCGTAGCGGTTGCGATCCTCGAGCTGCAGGCGAAGGCATTCCTTCAAATCGCGCGCGAATATGCCCGTGGGATCGAAGCGCTGCATGAGACCGAGGATGCGCGCGATCATCTCGGGCGGGACGCCAAGCTGGTCGGCCGCGTCCTCGGTGGAAAGGCGGAGATAGCCGCTCTCGTCCAACTGATCGATCAGGTACATGCCGACGAAGCGGTCCTTGGGGTCCCCGCAGGCGAAGTTAAGCTGCTGAGTGAGATGACTGCGCAGGTCCGGAATGTCGGCAATGATGCCTTCAAGATCCGGCCGCTCACCGTCGCCGCCGCCCGCGCCCCAATTCTCCGCGTTCGCCGTATCCATGGGCGTACGCGTGTCGTCGCTCAAACCTGATTCATTGTCCGCGACGGCCACTTCAACATCGAGCGGCGCTTCGTTCTGCCCGTCGAGAGAGTCCACCACCGAGAGCCCCTCGTCCCGGCGGTCGTCGGCATTGCCGGCGCTTTCGTCGAGCGCGGTGGTCTCGGGCGCGTCGTCCGTCTCGAGCAGCGGGTTGGATTCCAGCTCCTGCTCGATGTACTCGCTGAGCTCAAGCGCGGACAACTGCAGCAGTTTGATCGCCTGCTGCAACTGGGGCGTGATGACGAGGCTTTGGGTCTGCCTGAGGTCTAGCCGCGGCGAAAGCGCCATGTTCTTTACGTCACCTCGCCTTACAGACTGAAACGCTCTCCGAGGTAAACGCGCCGCACGCCTTCGTGTGCGACGATCTCTGATGGGCGGCCTTCCATCAGCACTGTGCCTTCATGAAGGATGTAGGCGCGGTCAATGATGTCGAGGGTCTCGCGCACGTTGTGATCGGTAATGAGCACGCCGAGGCCGCGGTCCTTGAGGTGAGAGACCATCTCGCGGATTTCGCCCACCGCGATGGGATCAATGCCCGCGAGCGGTTCGTCGAGCAGGATGAAACTGGGCCGGGACGCAAGCGCGCGCGCGATCTCGCAGCGGCGGCGTTCGCCGCCCGACAGCGCGAGCGCCGGACTGCGGCGCAAATGTTCGATGGAAAATTCGCTGAGCAGCGCTTCGACCAATGCGTCTTGGGCGGCTTTATCGCGCTCGACCACCTCGGCCACCGCGCGGATATTGCCCTCGACCGACATACCGCGGAAAATCGAGGCTTCCTGCGGCAGATAACCGATGCCGAGGCGCGCGCGCCGGTACATTGGCAACGGGGTGATGTCCTGGCCGTCGAGATAGATGCGGCCCTTGTCGGGCGTGATGAGGCCCGTGACGCAATAGAACGACGTGGTCTTACCGGCGCCGTTGGGGCCGAGCAGTCCAACCGCCTCGCCGCGCTGAACGCTAAGGTTCACGTCGCGGAGGACAGGGCGGCTCTTGAAGGTTTTCGCCAGCCCGCGCACGGCGATGCCTTGCGCAGGAACGCTGTTGTCGGACGGGGCGGGCGTCACGCGCACGGGCGCCGTATCGGGCGTCATGGTTTAGCTTTCACGGCCGTGGCCGGTTCGGGAGGACGGGAGCTGGGCGCGATCAACGCACTGACGCGCGTGTTCTCGCGGGTGCCGGTCTGGCCGGCTTCCTTGGCGCTACCGTAGACAGCGCTCCTGCCCCCTTTGATATTGACGACCGCGAAGCCGCCGCTGAGGACATTCTTGTCCTGCGTGAGCTTGACATTGCCGTCGAGGGTCACGACTCCGGTCTGGATATTGTACGTCGCGCGTTCACCGCGCGCGGTTTCGCGCGGCGTTTCGACGCGCACGTTGCCGAAGCCCTGCATGTAGGTGATATCGCCGCGTCCACGCGCCGCGCTCGCGACGCCCTTTGAAGCGGCGTTGCCCGGCTCGTCACGGAAGAAGGCCACGAGCTTGTCGGCGTACACGCGGCGCTTTTCGCTGTCCTCGGCAACGGCATTGCCTTCGGCCACGGCGACACGTTCGCTGGCCCAATACTGGAGCGCCTTCTGCGCGCTGACAGTTCCATCGGCATTGGCGAGGCGCACCTGATTGCCTTCAAGCACGAGCACGCCTTTGTCGAAATCATAGATCGCCGACGCACCGGTCGCGGTTTCCTCGGCCGAGCGCATAGTGACATTGCCGACGGCGAATACGCGGTAGACCTCTTCGCCGCCGCCGTCACCGGTACGGTAGTAGGCGATGAGTTCATCGCCGACGATGCTGACTTCGCCTTGGGTGGCCTTGGCGTTGCCGCGCGCGATCACGCGCTTGTTGTCCTGCTGGACCTCGATGCCGCGCTCGGCGTCGACCACGATCGGCTGATCGGAATTCTTGGGCAGGAACGAAAGCGACTGCGCCGCCGCGGGCGAAGCGAAGCCGGCAAAGAGCGCGGCAAGCAGAATGATACGCGGGTTCATCGCGGAGCTCCGGCAGGTTTCGCGGCCTCGGCCGGTTTCTCGGTCTTTACGGCCGCCTTACTGTTCAGCACGAGCCGTGACTTTCCATTGAAGTGTACATTGCGTCCGCGATCCAAAAGATTGAAGCCTTCCTGAGCTTCCATGGTGCCCAGCGGCCCTTCGCCGGTCACCGGCTCCTTGCCGGTCGCCGTACCTTCGTCGAGATTGACGAGCGCCGAGTTGGTCTTGAAGCGATAGCCGTTCTCCTCGCCGACGTCGACGTTGCCGGAGAGATCGAGCTTCTTGTCTTCGCGGTTATACAGACCCGCATTGGCCTTCGCGGACAGAAATTTTCCGTCCTTGAGACTTATTTCCGCCGACGGCCCGTTGAGCTCGATGGTTTCCTGGTTCTCGGGACGCTGGCGCACGCCGTTCGCAAGCACCGAGTAAGGCTGTCCCTCGTCGTCGGTGCCGAAATACCGCGCGTTGGTCATGCTGAGATTGTTGTCGTCGCTCGGCGCGTCGCTGATCTCGGTATCGATACGGTAGCGGTCGGCGTCGCGGCGCAACTGCGGGAGCAGGACGACGAGGAGAAGCAGGAAGCCCGCCGCCGACGGGAGGGCGATCTTCATCAAAGCGACGAACCGGCTGTACTGCGCGACATCCTGCGCGACCGATGTTTCGCGCGGCGTCCAGGCAGAAAAGCGTTCCGGTTCGTGTTTGGCGCCGGTCATGCCACGCCCGCCCTCAAGACATCATGCATGCGCAGGATGCCGACCGGCTTGTTGTCGTCCACGACAAAGACCGAGGTGATTTTCCACTCGTTCATGCGCCGCAGCGCTTCGGCCGCGAGCATATTGCGCGCCGTGAATTTCGGTGTGCGCGTCATGACATCGGACGCCTTCAGTGCGAACAGGTTGCCGCCGATGTGGCGGCGTAAATCGCCGTCGGTGACGATGCCGATAAGATGGCCGTCCTTGTCGGTCACGCCGGCCACGCCGAAAGTCTTCTGTGTCATGATCAGCACGACTTCCGACATCGGCGCGTCCGCGAACACCAGGGGAAGCTCCGAGCCCGCGTGCATCAGGTCTTCGACCTTGAACAGCTTGCGGCCCAGATGGCCGCCTGGGTGGAACACCTTGTAGTCGTCTGCGGTGAAGCCGCGGCGCTCGAGCAAAGCGACAGCCAACGCGTCACCCAGGGCCAGGGTCAGCGTGGTGGAAGTCGTCGGCGCTTCGACGATGGCGCAGGCCTCGCCGACCGGCGGCAGCGCGAGCACGACGTCGGCGCCCTGCGCGAGGGTGGATTTGGGACGGCTGGTGATGGCGAGCAGCGGAATGCCGAAGCGGCGCGTATAGGCGACGAGATCGCGCAACTCACCCGCTTCGCCGGAATTGGAAATGGCGATGACCGCATCGCCCGGGGCGATCATGCCCATGTCGCCGTGGCTGGCTTCGCCCGCATGCACAAAAAAGGCCGGTGTTCCGGTGGAGGCCATGGTCGCGGCGATCTTGCGTCCGACATGGCCGCTTTTGCCCACGCCGGAAACGATCACGCGCCCGGTGACCTTGGAAAGGATATCGAGGCCGGAGGTAAAGGCGTCGCCGAGGTTCTGCGCGAGCGCGTCCAAGCCCATGCGCGCATGTTCAAGAACACGGCGCGCCGAGGCTAGATCCGCGGCCTGCGAAGTGCTGGGTGACGCTGTCTTAGATGAAGTAACTGCCATTCGCCGAAATCGCCTGCTTTTTTCGCCGGCGCCCCCATAACGCTTCAATGTGGCTGGATGTGGGCCCGACCGGCGCCCCTGTCAAAGAACCCTTTGCAAGAACGCGCGAAAGTATCGCCTGGGCGTCAAAAGGGGTCAACGGCACGATTGTTGCAGGGGGGGGTATACACCGCCGCGAAGGACGACGGCGGAGACGGCGCGCCTAGTGGGCGAAAATGTCGTCCTCGGCCCAACCGGCGACATCGAGGGCGGCGCGGTCCGGCAGAAAGCCGAAACAAGCCGCGGCAAGGTGCGTGCGATTTTCCCGCGCGAGCAGTCGGTCCATCTCGACCTTCAAGCGGTGCAGATGAAGGACGTCGGCCGCCGCGTAGTCAATCTGCTCAGCGCTCAAGGTCTCGGCGCCCCAGTCGGAGGTCTGCTGCTGCTTCGAGATCTCGACCCCGAGAAGTTCCTTACACAGGTCCTTGAGGCCGTGCTTGTCGGTGTTTGTGCGCACCAGGCGCGAGGCCGTACGCGTGCAGTAAATCGGCGCGCAGCGCACCCCAAGGTGCTTGGCGATCATGGCGAGATCGAAGCGGGCGAAGTGAAAGATCTTCAGCAGCTTCGGGTCGGCAAGAACCGCCGCAAGCCGCTCGGCCTTCTGGCCGGGTACGATCTGAACGAGATGCGCGTGACTGTCGCCGCCCGAGAGCTGGACGACGCACAGACGGTCGCGATCGATGCGCAGACCCATGGTCTCGCTGTCGACGGCGATGCTGTCTTTAAAGGTGACATTGGCAGGCAGATCGCCGCGGTGCAGGTAGTTCGTCACGGGTGCCGCCCTTATTCGCCGCTTAGGAGACCGCGGAAAAGCCGCGGATCTCAAAAGATGGTGCCCAGGAAAGGACTCGAACCTTCACGTCCTTGCGGACACTGGCACCTGAAGCCAGCGCGTCTACCAATTCCACCACCTGGGCATTTGTGCCGCCGCTCTTACGTTCGAGCGCCGGGGGTAGTGAACAGGGCGAGACGGATACAGGGCCACCCGCCCCTTGTCAATGCGAGCGAGGGTCGGGCAAGCGCTTTTGGCGAAACAGGATTTCCTATTAAATCCCGGGGCGTTGACGAACTCGCCGCGCCGCCCGAGAGCGCCGCGCGGAGCGGTTGCCTCCCTTTCGGTTCTATGTCACTGAAAGGTTCTCCGGACCAAGAACGGTTAGAAATCCGGGAGTGGGGATATGGCAGACAAGCTTATTACGGTCTTCGGCGGCTCCGGCTTCATCGGCAGCCATCTGGTGCGTCACCTCGCCGCGCAAGGCTGGCGCGTGCGCGTGGCCGTGCGCGACATCCGCAAGGCCTTGTTCCTGAAGCCATCGGGCGATCTCGGTCAGATTTCGCTCATCCCGGTCTCCATCACCGATCCGGCAAGTGTCGCCGCCGCCGTTCAGGGCGCGGATGCCGTCGTCAACCTGGTCGGGATTCTTTACGAGTCCAAGAAACGCACCTTCGAAGCGATGCATGAAAAAGGCGCCGAGACGGTCGCGCGCGCTGCGATGGCTGCCGGTGTGCGCCGCATGGTGCATCTGTCCGCGCTCGGTGCGAACGCGAGTTCGCCCTCCGCTTATGCGCGCAGCAAGGCCGCCGGTGAGCGCGCCGTGGCCGTCGCTTTCCCGTCCGCGACCATTATGCGTCCGTCGGTCGTGTTCGGCGCGGAAGACGGGTTCTTCAACCGGTTTGGCGCCATCGCGCAGAAGATGCCGGTGCTGCCGTATTTCACCGACGCCATTCCGCTGACGCCGGGCGGCGGCGGTTCCCGCTTCCAGCCGGTCTATGTAAGCGACGTCGTCGCCGCCATCGCCGCGGCGGTGAACGATCCGCGTCACCTGGGCAAGACCTATGAACTGGTGGGCCCGCGCGTTTACGAGATGCGCGCCATCCTCGATATCGTGAACCGCGAGACCATGCGCCGCCGGCCTATCATTGGCCTGCCGTATCTCGCGGCGGACATCCCGGCACGGATCTTCAACGTGCTGCGTACGCTGATCGAGAAGATCCCGCCGGTTTCGCTGGGCGCGCCGTTCCTCACGCCGGATCAAGTGGTGCTGCTGCGCCTCGGCAGTGTCGCGACCGGCGTATTACCGGGCCTGGAAGCCTTCGGCATCGCGCCGACGGCCGCAGAAGTTGTGGTGCCGACATATCTGAAGCGGTTCCGCCCGATCCAGCAGACCAAGCGCCTGCGCCTGCAGCCGCGCAACGGCTAACACCAGCCGCTTAAACCGGCGTCTGCCAGACAATCACGAGGATCACTGCTCCGACGAGCAGACGGTAGATCGCGAACGGCGCGAAGCTGTGGCGCTTAAGCCATGCCATCATGATCGCGAGCGTGATGAGACCGGCGAAGAACGCCGCGCCGCCGATGCCCAGAAGCCACGGCTGCCACATCAGCCCGCCGCTCCTCGCCAGCGCCATGGCCTGAAGCACGCATGATCCCGCCAGCGCGGGCATGCCGAGCAGCAGCGAGAAGCGCGCGGCGTCGACGCGCTCGTACCCGAGCGCGCGCGCGAACGTCATCGTGATGCTCGAACGGCTGACGCCGGGGACGAGGTAAGCAACCACCTGCGCGAGGGCGACGACGATCATATCGATATAGGACGCGTGCTCGAGCCGCTTGATGGTCATGCTCATGCGGTCGAGCACGAACAAGAAGGCGCCGCCGATGACGGCCGACCAGCCAACGATAGTGGGCGTGTACGCCGGAAAACTGAAATCCACAAAGGGGAGGGCAAAGACAATCGCGGCCACGGGAATGGTCGCAATAAGGAGTTGAAATGCCAAGCGCGCCCCGGGATCGCGCTTACCCTTGGCGGCGCGGACAAGACCAATCCCCATGTCCCAGAGGTCGCTCCAGAAGTACGCCATCATGGACAGGAGGAGCCCGACGCTGAGGGCCAGATAAACGATGCCACCGAGCGGCGGCGAAGCGGTAATCGCTTCAATAAGGGTCTGATGGGCCGCGCCGCCCAACGGTGCGATGTGGGCGATGCCCAACACCACAACTACTATCAGTTGTGCAATTCCTGCCACGTCGCGCCCATCCCTACCCGCAACCCCTTTATATCACTAACCGATTCGCGACCATAGCGTCGCGTAACAGGCAAGTTGGTAATCAAATGATTACTATTTTTGAATCGGGGCAGCGGCGGACCAGCTATCGATTCTGCCAATGCTAAATCCCGTTTTAATTTAGGTCAGCAATACTGACTTAACGCCAAGAATCTCGTGGCACTCCTGGGATTTGCCGCTTATGGTCCGCCCGAAACCGGTCCCCGGCGTGAGCCGCGGCCCGTTTTCGCCCCGAGACAATATGTGCTTCGGCGGCGCCGTTCAGGAACGGCGCGCATCCGAACCGCTTCTCAAGATGCAAAGGAAGCCGCGATGACGCGGAATATGCTGCAGTTCCTCCGTTTGGGTCAGGCGATGCCGTCGAAGCGCGCGGCGGATACGCGAAAAAAAGACTTCAACGAAATCTATGAGAAGTGGGCCGAGCCGGAAGCCGCCGACCAGTCGTCGCGCTGCGAACAATGCGGCATTCCATTTTGCCAGGTGCACTGCCCGGTTCAGAACAACATCCCCGATTGGCTCAAGCTGGTCGCCGAGGGACGTCTGGAAGAGGCCTATGCGGTCTCGTCGTCCACCAACAACATGCCCGAAGTCTGCGGCCGCATCTGCCCGCAAGACCGCCTGTGCGAAGGCTCCTGCGTGCTCGAGCAGTCCAAGCACGGCGCGGTCACCATCGGCGCCGTCGAGAAGTACATCACCGACACCGCGTGGGAACGCGGCTGGGTGAAGCCGGTGACGCCCGAGAAGGAACTTGAGCTGTCGGTCGGCATCATCGGCGCCGGCCCGGGCGGCCTCGCCGCCGCCGAGGAACTGCGCAAGCTGGGCTATCAGGTCACCGTGTACGACCGCTACGACCGCGCGGGCGGCCTGCTCATTTACGGCATCCCGGGGTTCAAGCTTGAAAAGTATGTCGTGGAGCGCCGCGCGAAGCTGCTGGAACAGTCGGGCGTGAAGTTCGTGTTGGGCGTGAACATCGGCACGGACGTGAGCTTCGCGGACCTGCGCAAGAAACACAGCTCGATCCTGATCGCGACGGGCGTCTACAAGGCGCGCGCGCTCAGCGTTCCCGGCGTCGGCGCCAACGGCGTCTTCCCGGCCATGACGTATCTGACCGCGTCCAATAAGAAGGATCTGGGCGACAAGGTGCCGGACTACGAAAACGGCAAACTGAACGCCAACGGCAAGAACGTCGTCGTCATCGGCGGCGGCGACACCGCCATGGATTGCGTGCGTACCGCGGTCCGTCAAGGCGCCAAGTCGGTGAAGTGCCTGTACCGCCGCGACCGGGAGAACATGCCGGGCTCGCAGCGCGAAGTCGCCAACGCCATCGAGGAAGGCGTCGAGTTCCTGTGGCTCAGCGCGCCGGAAGCGGTGCTGCATGATGGCGACAACAAAGCGACCGGAGTTCGTGCTGTTCGTATGCGCCTCGGCACACCGGATGCGTCGGGCCGCGCGAAGCCCGAAGAGATCGAAGGCTCGCAGTTCGTCGCGCCGGCGGACATCGTGATCGAGGCGCTTGGCTTCGATCCGGAAGATTTGCCGGTGATGTTCGGCGAACCGGGCCTCGGGCTCACGCGCTGGGGCACGCTCAAAACCGACTTCCGCACCGCCATGACGACCATGGACGGCGTATTCGCCGCCGGCGACATCGTGCGCGGCGCGTCCCTCGTCGTGTGGGCAATCCGCGACGGCCGCGACGCGGCGGCCAGCATCCACCAGCATCTGCAAGGCGCCCGCACCTCGGCGCTCAACGAATTGCGCAAGGCTTCCTAAGATGAACGACATCACGCATATCGATCCGTACCAAGAAAACGGCGAAGAGTTCGTCCGCAATTACCAGGCCAATGTCGCGAAGCTCACGGCCGCGCACGCCTACAACCCGGAAGACGAGAAAGATTCCTGCGGCGTCGGCATGGTCGCTTCGATCGACGGAAAACCGCGCCGCGAAGTCGTCGAATCGGCCATCGAATGCTTGAAGGTGCTGTTCCACCGCGGCGCCGTCGATGCCGATGGAAAAACGGGTGACGGCGCGGGCATTCATCTCGAAATCCCGCAGGCCTTTTTCCGCGAGCATGTGAGCCGCACCGGCCACGTGATGCCGGAAAACGAGACTCTTTGCGTCGGCATGGTGTTCCTGCCGAAATCCGACCTCGGCGCGCAGGAAGTCTGCCGCACAATCGTCGAGAGCGAGATGCTCAACGCCGGTTACTACATCTACGGCTGGCGCCAGGTGCCGGTCGATATTTCGATCATCGGCGAGAAGGCCAACGCCACCCGCCCCGAAATCGAACAGATCATGATCGCCAATCGCCGCGGCCTGACCGGCGACGATCTGGAGCGCAGCCTGTATCTCGTGCGCCGGCGCATCGAGAAGCGGGTAATGGAAGATCACATCAACAGCTTCTACATCTGCTCCTTGTCCTCGCGATCGATCATCTACAAGGGCATGTTCCTGGCCGAACAGCTGACGGCCTTCTATCCGGACCTGTTGGACGCGCGTTTCGTGTCCTCTTTCGCGATCTATCACCAGCGCTATTCGACCAACACCTTCCCGACGTGGCACCTCGCCCAACCGTTCCGCATGCTCGCGCACAACGGCGAGATCAACACGCTGCTGGGCAACGTGAACTGGATGAAGGCGCATGAGTGCCGCCTGCATCACCCGTCGTTTGGCCCGCAGATCGAAGACCTGAAGCCGATCATCCAGCCGGGCGGCTCGGACTCGGCCACCCTCGACAACGTGTTCGAACTGCTGTGCCGCGCGGGCCGCAGCGCTCCGATGACGCGCTGCCTGCTGGTGCCGGAGAGCATCAGCCAGAACGCCGTGATGCCCGAGAGCCACCGCGACCTGTTCGGCTACTGCAACGCCGTCATGGAGCCGTGGGACGGCCCCGGCGCCATGTGCGCCACCGACGGCCGTTGGGTGCTGGGTTACATGGACCGCAACGGTCTGCGCCCGATGCGCTACACGATCACCAAGGACGGCCTGCTCATCGTCGGCTCGGAAACGGGCATGGTGCGCGTGAACAATGCCGACGTCGTGGAAAAGGGCCGTGTCGGTCCGGGCCAGATGATCGGCATCGACCTCAAGGAAGGCCGCCTCTACCACGACAAGGAACTGAAGGACTCGCTCGCCGGTAAGCAACCGTGGGGCCAGTGGATCAAGAACACCACGCACCTTGATTCGATCATAAAGTCGCCGAAGGCCGCGAAGTCGACGCTGACCCGCGAAGAACTGTTGCGCCGTCAGTTCGCCTACGGCCAGACGCTGGAAGACCTGGAGTTGATCCTTCATCCGATGGCGCTGGACGGCAAGGAAGCCATCGGCTCGATGGGTGACGATAGCCCGCTTGCGGTCCTTTCGGACAACTACCGGGGCCTGCATCACTTCTTCCGCCAGAACTTCAGCCAGGTGACCAATCCGCCGATCGACTCATTGCGCGAAACCCGCGTGATGACGCTCAACACACGCCTCGGCAACCTCGGCAACATCCTCGACGAAGCCCCCGACCAGTGCGATCTCCTGCAGCTTTCGAGCCCGATGCTTACGACGGCGCAGTTCCAGGCCATGCGCAAGTACATGGACGACACGGCCGGTGATATCGACTGTACGTTCGACGCCGACGGCGGGGAGAACGCCATGCGCGCCGCGCTGCAACGCATCCAGACGGAAGCCGAGGAAGCCGTGCGCGCCGGCAAGCGCCACGTCATCCTGTCGGACGAGAACGTCAGCGAGAAGCGCGTCGCCCTGCCGATGATTCTGGCGGCGGCGAGCGTGCATACGCATCTCATCCGTCAGAAGCTGCGCACGTTCACCTCGGTCAACGTCCGGTCGGGTGAAGCGCTGGATGTGCACTATTTCGCGGTACTCATCGGCGTCGGCTCGACGACCGTGAACGCCTACCTCGCCGAAGAAGCGGTGGCGGACCGCCATCGCCGCGGCCTGTTCGGCGATCACTCGCTGGAAGAAGTGCTGAAGCGCTATCAGAAGGCCATCGGCGACGGCCTGCTCAAGATCATGTCCAAGATGGGCATTTCGGTCATCAGCTCGTACCGCGGCGGTTACAACTTCGAATCCATCGGCCTCTCGCGTTCATTGGTCGCGGAGTTCTTCCCGGGCATGAGCTCGCGCATCTCGGGCCTCGGCCTCGCCGGGATCCAGAAGAAGGTGTTGGAGCAGCACCAGCGCGCGTTCCGCACCAACGTCGTGACCTTGCCGGTCGGCGGTTTCTACCGTTACCGCGCCCGTTCGGGCGAAGGTCATGGCCACGACGGCCGCCTGATCCACATCCTGCAGCAGGCCGTGGAGAAGGACGCCTACGTCACGTACCAGAAGTATGCGGAAGGCGTACGCAAGCTGCCGCCGCTCCACTTACGTGACCTGCTCGACTTCCGTCCGGTGACCAAGCCGATCGGCGCGGAGTTCGTGGAATCCACCACGGAGATCAGAAAGCGTTTCGTGACGCCGGGCATGTCCCTCGGCGCGCTTGGTCCCGAGGCGCACGGCACGCTGAACATCGCCATGAACCGGATCGGCGCGAAGTCTGACTCGGGTGAAGGCGGTGAAGTGCGCTCGCGCTACAAGCCGGCCCCGAATGGCGACAACGCCAACTCGGCCATCAAACAAATTGCGTCTGGACGCTTTGGTGTTACCGCGGAATATCTGAATCAGTGCCGCGAAATCGAGATCAAGGTCGCCCAGGGCGCGAAGCCCGGTGAAGGCGGGCAGCTGCCCGGCTTCAAGGTGACCGTCGAAATCGCGACCCTGCGCCATGCGACGCCGGGCGTGATGCTGATCTCGCCCCCGCCGCACCACGACATCTATTCCATCGAAGATCTGGCGCAGCTCATCTACGACCTGAAGCAGATCAATCCGAAGGCACGCGTATGCGTGAAGCTGGTGGCGCGCAGCGGCATCGGCACCATTGCCGCCGGTGTCGCCAAGGCCAACGCCGACGTGATCCTCATTTCCGGTCATTCCGGCGGCACGGGCGCGAGCCCGCAGACCTCGATCAAGTTCGCCGGTTTGCCGTGGGAAATGGGCCTGACCGAAGTGCACCAGGTGCTGACCCTTAACCGTCTGCGCCACCGTGTCGTGCTGCGTACCGACGGCGGCATCAAGACCGGCCGTGACGTCGTGATTGCCGCCATGATGGGCGCCGAAGAGTTTGGCGTCGGCACAGCCTCGCTGATCGCCATGGGCTGCATCATGGTCCGCCAGTGCCATTCCAACACCTGCCCTGTCGGCGTGTGCACGCAGAACCCGGAACTGCGCAAGAAGTTCACCGGCACGCCGGAAAAGGTCGTCAACCTGTTCAGCTTCCTGGCTGAAGAAGTGCGCGACATCCTCGCGAGCCTCGGCGTGAAGAGCCTGAACGAGATCATCGGGCGCACGGATTTGTTGCACCAAGTCAGCCGCGGCGCGGCGCACCTGGACGACCTCGACCTTAACCCGCTGCTCGTACAGCCGGATTCCGGCGGTCTGCCGACGCGCAACATGACCAAGGGCCGCAACGAGGTCCCGGGCACCCTCGACGAGCAGATCATCGCGGACGCGAAGCCGTTGCTCGAGGACGGCGAGAAAATGCAGCTGACCTACAACGTGCGCAACGTCCAGCGCGCGGTGGGCACCAAGATCAGCCACATGATCGTGACCAAGTACGGCATGACGGGCCTTCAGTCGGGCCATCTGACCGTGCGCCTGCGCGGTTCATGCGGTCAGTCGCTGGGCGCCTTCGGCGTGCAGGGCCTGAAGCTTGAAGTGTGGGGCGATTCGAACGACTACGTCGGCAAGGGTCTTTCGGGCGCAACCATCGTGCTGCGTCCGACCACGGCGGCGACCTTCCGCTGGGCCGACAACACGATCATCGGCAATACGTGCCTTTACGGCGCGACGTCGGGCAGATTATTCGCGGCCGGCCAGGCGGGCGAACGCTTCGGGGTGCGCAACTCCGGCGCGACGACCGTCATCGAAGGCTGCGGCTCCAACGCTTGCGAATATATGACGGGTGGTGTGGCGGTGATCCTCGGCAAGGTGGGCGCCAACTTCGGCGCCGGCATGACCGGCGGCATGGCCTTCGTGTACGACCGCGAAAAGCTGTTCGAACACCGCGTCAACACCGACAACATCATCTACCAGCGCATCGAAGTCGGCCACTACGAGACGATGCTGCGCAACCTGGTGAAGGAACACCACAAGGAAACCAATTCGCCATGGGCCGAAGAACTCCTGGTGAACTGGGACCGCGAGGTTCGCAATTTCTGGCAGATCGTACCGAAGGAAATGCTGACCCGCCTTGAAGTGCCGGTGACGCACGATGTCGCCGCAAAGCTGAAGGCGTAAAGTCCGCTTCCGACAAAGACAAAGGGCGCAAGCTTCGCAGCTTGCGCCCTTTTTGTTTGATTAACCGGCTTAATGCGCCTGCGGCTCGGTGAACTTCGCCGTGATCGCCGCGAACATCGCGCGCTGGCCAAGCGCTTCGCCGCCGGCGGGACGGCCGGGACGATCGCCGGGATTCCATGCGTAGGTGTCGACGTGCACCCACAGCGGCGCGGGGCCTTCTTTGGGCGTGACAAACTCCTTCAGGAACAGCGCCGCGGTGATGGCGCCGGCGAAGGGCGAGTCACCGGCGTTGTTCATGTCGGCGATCTTGCTGTCGATCATCTTGCGATAGGGTTTCCACAACGGGAGACGCCACCACGGATCGAAGGCCGTGCGCGAGGCCTGCGCCAGCGCGGCGGCGAGGTCTTCATCGTCGGTGAACAGCGCGGGAAGCTCGGGACCCAAGGCCGTGCGCGCCGCGCCGGTGAGGGTCGCGAAATCAACCAGCAACGCGGGTTTCTCGCCAATCGCTTCGGTGAGCGCGTCGCCGAGCACGAGGCGGCCTTCGGCGTCGGTGTTGCCGATTTCGACCGTCGTGCCTTTGCGCGTGGCGAGCACATCGCCGGGACGGAAGGCGTTGCCCGCGACGGCGTTTTCGACCGCCGGAATCAGAACGCGCAGGCGCACAGGGAGCTTCGCCGCCATGATCATATGCGCGAGGCCAAGCACGGTAGCGGCGCCGCCCATATCTTTCTTCATGAGCGCCATGGCGCTGGCGGGTTTCAGATCGAGACCGCCGGTGTCGAAGCACACACCTTTGCCCACCAGCGTGACCTTCGGGGCCGAGGCGCGGCCCCACTTGATGTCGAGCAGGCGCGGCGCGCTGGAACTGGCGCGGCCAACCGCATGAATCATCGGATAATTCGCGCGCAAGAGCTCATCGCCCGTAGTGACGGTGAACGAGGCGTCATGCGCGGTCGCGAGATCGCGAGCGGCTTTCTCAAGATGATCCGGCAACATGTCGGCCGCCGGCGTGTTCACGAGATCGCGCGTGAGGCAGGCCGCTTCGACCGCGAAGGTGACGTAGGCGCGGTTACAGCCTTCAGGCCACACGAGCTTCGCGCGTTCAGAGATGGGTTCGGACTTGTAGCGCGCAAAGGCGTAGCCGCCGAGCGCCCAGGCCAGCGCGGCCCAGGTCGCGAAATCGGCCGGCGCGGCGCCGACGGTTTCGGCGAGCGCATATGTGCCTTTGGGAAGCGACTTCGCGAGACCGCCGGTGGCCCAGGGATCATCGCCGCGTCCGAGACCCAGTACGACCAGCGCGACCCGCCCGCTTTCATCCGGCACGACGGCGACGGACCCGGCATCCGGTTTGAAGCCGGTGGACGACAACCACGCGCGGACGTGCTCCGGCTGCGCGGCGCTCCAGGTCTCGAAACGGTCGGCGGCGACGGCGGTGAGAGGAGTGGCCGGCACGCCGGCCTCGACAAGCAGAGAGAGGATGAATGTTTTCATGGCCGCGAGGCTAGCGAGATCAGCCCGCGATCACAAGGCGCGCAGAATCAGGAGTGTTTATTCGATAGGGGCAATTGCAAGAGCGCTTTACGGGCGGGTGCGGCCGGTTTGTCCGGCGTGGCGGGCGGTGGATTGGCTTGGACGGCGCTGGGCTCCATGAGGCCGTTTTCGACGTAGTACTTGTCGGCGCCGCGCTGGACGGGCACGCCAATGTCGCGCGCCGCGAGCGCGCGGTCCATGAAACGGCCGCGGGGATGACCTTTCTGAAACAAGGGCGCATTGCGCTCATGCCAGATCGCACGAACGATGCCGTAGGCGAGATCGGCGCTCATGGTGTCGCGGCCCACGAGAACCGAGCCCACATCGAGGGTCGGGATGGCCGGGTGATCGCCGTAGGTTTTCGCCGGGATCACGCCCTGACTATAGTAGGGGAATATCTTCGGCAGTTTTTCTGCGATTGGACCGTCAATAGGCACGAAAGAAATCGGCGTGCGGCTGGCGAGATCTTCCAGCGCGAGCACGGGCGCGCCGCTGACCATGAACATGGCGTCGACCTCGCCCTTCTCCAGCGCGCCGGTGATGGCGGCGAAGTCGTAGGTACGCATTTGGACGCTGTCCCATTTCACGCCGTAGGCGGAGAGGATCAGCTTGGCGGTGCCGGCGGTGGCCGAGGCTTCGCCGCCGATGGCGACCTTCTTGCCCTTGAGATCGGTGACCGCCTTGATGGGCGAGCCTTTTTTCACGACAAGATGCACGTTGGAGGGATACAGGCGCGCGATCATGCGCAAGTTGCGCATCGGCTCTTGCCCCTGATAGGCCGACGTGCCGCGATAAGCCCACGACAAGGTATCGGCCTGGGACAGCGCGAGTTCGAGATCGCCGCGGCTGACGGCGCGCAGGTTCTCGGCTGGATCGATGGTGGTTTGCGCCACCGCGATCAGACCCGGAACGCCGCAGCTGCCGCCGCGATCGCATTCCCGCGAGCCTGGGGGATTGGAAATGGCGTTGGCGACAAGGCCGCCGAACGGGAAGTCCGTGGCGCCGGTGGGCCCCGCGCCGATGCGCATGACCTTCATGTCCTGGGCGTAGAGGGCGGCGGACATTGCACCGATGCCCAAAGCCGCGAGGCTGAGCACCAATATGTGACGTTTTACGGCCTTAAACAGACTCACGGCGCAACCTGACTCTTATCGTCGGCGCGGAGTCCCTGTTCGCGGAAGTCCCCCGCGCGAATTTCCCTCGATAACACATCCAACGCTTGGGCGGCACGTTTCGTTGTCGAAAGGTGCAGAAATTTTCCGTGACGTGGCGTATGACCCACAAAGGTCCCATATCCGGCGCGCGCGAATCACGCGCCGCCGCCGTTACGTTGAGGTCGCTCATGCTCGATATTCGCCAGATTCCAGTGCTTTCGGACAATTTCGTGTACCTGGTGCGCGAGCCCGCGAGCGGCGCGGTGGCGGTGGTGGACCCCGCGGTGTCCGAGCCGATCCTCGAAGAAGCGAAGCGGCTGGGCTGGAAAATCACCCATATCCTGAACACCCACCATCATCCCGACCATGTGGGCGGAAATATGGAGATCAAGGAGGCCACGGGCTGCGTGATCGTCGGTCCGGGGCACGATCCCGACCGGATTCCCGGCATGGATGTTCAGCTGAAAGACGGCGCGACCTATGACCTTGGGGAGGAGACGGCCCAGGTCTTCTTCGTGCCCGGCCACACCCGCGGGCATATCGCCTACTGGTTCAAGGACAGCGACGCGCTGTTCTGCGGCGATACGATGTTCTCGATCGGATGCGGGCGTCTGTTCGAGGGCACACCGCAAGAGATGTGGACGAGCCTCAAGCGCCTGCGCGCGCTGCCGCCCGCAACGCGGATTTTCTGCGCCCACGAATATACCGAGAGCAATATCCGATTCGCGGTGACGGTCGATCCGGAGAACGCGGCCTTGAGAAAACGCGAACATGACGTGAAGGCCCTGCGCGCGGCTGGAAAACCCTCGGTGCCGTCGCTGCTCGGGGAAGAAAAAGCGGCCAATCCGTTCCTGCGCGCCGATGCGCCCGAGCTCGCGGCAGCGATTGGGATGGCGGGACGCGATCCGGTGGATGTGTTCGCCGAAGTGCGCCGCCGTAAGGACGTGTTTTAGTCCGCGTTCTTATTTCGCGTCCGGGTCAATCCGCAGCGTCGGGAGCGTGATATTCCAGCGGATGGAGGCGAGCCTTAGGATGAGGATCACGGCCGAACTGACGCTGCCGGCCATGCTGGGCTGAAAACCGAGCTGGCGCAGAACCACGTAGGCGATCAGGCCCGCGATGCACGCCGTGACGTAGAGTTCCGATTTGCGGAAGATCAGCGGGATTTCCGCGGTTAGAACATCGCGGATCAACCCGCCGGCGCATCCCGTGATGGCGCCCATCAAGATAGTGATGAGTTCCGATTGGCCGCGTTCCTCGGCGATGCGCGCGCCGGCGATGGCGAAGAGCGCCAATCCGACAGCATCGGCGAGTTGAAGGGCCCGGTCGGGCGGGGTGAAGAACTTCACCCAGGCCCAGGTCGCCGCCGCCGCGCCCAGGCATACAATGATGTGGGTGGAATCCACCATCCAGAACACGGGCCGATCCAGCAGCACATCACGGATCGTGCCGCCGCCGGTGGCGGTGACCATGGCGAGCACCGCGACGCCAATGGGGTCGAGATGACGCCGGCCCGCCGCGAGCGCGCCGCTGCATGCGAACACGCCTACGCCGAGCAGGGTGAAAAGATAGAGAAGTTGCGTCGTATCGTGGAGCGGCGCTGACATGTCCTAAACGGCTGGCGCTAAAACCAAGCGGCCGCCTAGTACATGTGCTGGCCGCCGTTGACGGAGATGGTCGAGCCGGTGATGAAGTCCGCGTCGTCGGCGATCAGGAACATGACCGAGCGGGCGATGTCCTCGGCGCGGCCGAGACGGCCGACCGGGATACGCGCGATGATCTTTTCCAGAACGGCGGGCGGCACCGCGCGCACCATGTCCGTATCCACATAGCCCGGCGCGATGGCGTTGACGGTGATGCCCTTGCCGGCGCCTTCCTGCGCCAAGGCTTTCGTAAAGCCGTGAATGCCCGACTTGGCGGCAGCGTAATTCACCTGGCCGTACTGGCCGGCCTGACCGTTGATCGAGCCGACGTTGACGATGCGGCCAAAGGAACGTTCACGCATGCTGTCGATCACGAGGCGGCACATGTTGAAGCAGGATCCGAGGTTGGTATCGATGACCGATTGCCACTGCTTCGGGTCCATCTTGTGCAGCGTGCCGTCGCGCGTAATGCCGGCATTGTTGATGACGATGTCGATGGGACCGAGATCCGCGACGATCTTTGCCACCCCTTCCTTACATGCGTCGAAATTGCTCACATCGAACTTGTAGGTCGGGATGCCGGTTTCGTTCGTGAAGGCTTTCGCGGCGCCGTCATCGCCGCCGTAGTTGGCGGCCACACGGTAGCCCGCTTTCGACAGAGCAACAGAGATCGCTTTACCAATGCCCCGGGTTCCCCCGGTCACCACAGCCACGCGCGCAGTCATGAATGAAATCCCCTTCTTGTTTCTCAGTTGATAATAGGGGAGCAAACGCGGCGCCGCCAAGGTAATGCTTGTGATGCGGCGCAACACAAATGCAAAGCCCCCCTCGCGCGCGGTCAATTGACATCGATACGCGACACCCGTATCCCCGCCTGCCCTGCAAGCGATCGCCATGACCACCGCTTCTTCTCGGCTGACATTCGGACAAGAAACGTCCGCCACGCTGCGGTTGGCCACGCCGCTGGCCGCCGCCGCCGTCGCGCAGATGGGCATGGGGCTGACCGACACGATCCTGCTTGGAAGCCTGGGCCGGGACGCGCTTGCCGCCGGGGGCCTGGGCGCGGGCCTTTTCTTCACCACAACCGCCATCATGCAAGCCGCCATGACCGGGGTGGGCGTGCTGGTCGCCCATGCACGCGGCGCCGGGGCCTACGATCAGGTTTCGCCCATTTTCCGGGCCGGAACGCTGCTCGCCCTGTTCGCCTCCGTGCCGGTGATGGCGCTTCTGGCCTTCTTGGAACCCTTGCTTCTTTTGATCGGCGAACCGGGCCAGTTGGCCCACGATGTCGGTCAGTATGAGCGGATTCTGCTGCTGGCCGCACCGGCGAGCCTGCTGCTTGGCACGCAACGCACGTACCTGGCGGCCATCGGTCGGCCGCACGTCGTCATGGCCGTGACCATCATCGCCGTCGTGCTGAACGGCCTGCTCAACTATGGCCTGCTGCACGGCGCCTGGGGCTTGCCGAACATGGGCTATCTGGGCTCGGCGACCGCGAGCGCTATCGCGCTATGGGTGATGGCCGGAGCAACGGCGCTGGTCATCCGCTCGCAGTCTTCCATGCGCACTTACCTGTTCATGGGCAAAGTCGATTGGACGATCCTGCGCGAGCTGTTCCACATGGGCTGGCCCATCGCCGCCACGGTCGCGGTTGAGTTGGCCTTGTTCGCCGCCAGCGGCCTGATGATGGGTGTTCTTGGCAATACGGCCCTTGCCGCCCATCAGGTCGCGATCAATATCGCCTCGACGACATTCATGGTGCCGTTCGCCGTATCGCAGGCCGTGAACGTTCGGGTCGGTTTCCATCTCGGCGCGCGAGACCCACTGGCCGCGCAGCGCGCGGGCCTGGTCGCTTTCGCTCTCGGCATCGGGTTCATGGTGATCGCCGCCATGATCTTTCTGGCCGTCCCGTATCAAATGGCGCTGCTGTTCAATCTGGATCCGATGAACCCGGGGGACGCGGAAGTGATTAAGCTGGTGATCAAACTGCTCGCCGTCGGCGCGGTGTTCCAGGTGTTCGACGGTGCACAGGTCATCGCGGCCGGCATCTTGCGTGGTTACAAGGACACGCGTGTGCCGATGGTCATGGCAGCCTTCAGCTATTGGGGGATTGGGTTCCCGGTGGCGTGGGCGCTGGCGTTCGCGATGAATGCGGGACCAAGCAGCGTGTGGTGGGGTCTCGCGATCGGCCTCATGGCAGCGACCGCATTTTTAGGCCTGCGCGTCTGGCGTCTCAGTCATCGCCGCATCGGTGATTTCAGCCAATCGATCAACGGTCCATAAACACGCTTCGGCGCGGACCCGCCGGCGATCATTCCGATATGTCCGAACGGCACGTCGCGCAAGAGCGCGCCGGGGATTCGATTGGCCAGCGCGCGCGCGGACTCCGGCGGCACGATGCGATCCTGGCCGGGAATGAGCGCAAGGGCCGGCGCGGCGATGCGGGCGGGATCGATCCGCGTATCTGATACGCGCCAGACGCCCCGCGCGAGATCGTTGCCGCCGTACCAGGCGCTGAGCACTTCCTTCATCACGGGCGCGGCCAAGGGCACGCCTTCGTTGAGCCAGTCCTCTAGCTCGATAAAACGGCGCGCTTCCTCCGAGGACGGATCGAGATCGGCGAAGCCGCGAAACTTGCGGCCCGTGAGGGTGGGATCAAGCGCGGCGAAAAGCGCCTGCAGGAGATCCACGGACGCTTGCCCTTGCGCGTCGATCATCATCGAGAGCGGGGCATCCATCGCTGTCATGAGCGCGCGCGCCGCTTCGCTGTCGGTATGGAAATCCCAGGGCGCGGCGAGAAGCGCAAGACCGTCGATGAGATCTGGCCGCAGCACGGCGGCTGCGGCGGCAAGCGTGCCGCCCATACAGTAGCCGGCCAGGCGCAAGGGTCCCTTCGCACGCGCGGCGACTTCCTCCAGCGCGGGGATCAGCACGCCGTCCATGTAATCGGTGACCGTGAAGGCGAGCTCGGCCGGCGTGGGATCGCCCCAATCGAGCAGATAAGCGCTGAGACCCTGCGCGGCGCTTGCGCGTACAAGACTGCGGTCGGCGGCAAGATCGAGGATGTAGCCGCGATTGACCAGCGACGGCACATACAGAACAGCCGGACCTTCCCCGCCGGCGAAACGCAACGTCGCCGCGCCGCGTTTCCAGACGTGCGGCAGCGGCGCGAGCGCGCGGCGGTGCGGGTGGTTTTGATACGCGCGCACGCCCGCGACAAAGCGATTCATGCGGTCGCTCGATTCCTTGGTAAGCGCGTCGAGGAAACGAACGGGATCGAGATACGACTGCCAAGGACCTGTTAGGTCCTCAAGATTTAGTCCGGTCGCCTCGGCCGCCACCCGACGCGCCGGATCCTTTTCGAACTGGCTTTGAAACGGGAGGTTCAGCTTCGAGAACGGCGAGGCGCCGCTCGAGCTCATCAAGCTTGCGAACGAGCTCGACAAGATCCACCCCTCCACCGCCATGTGGAGCGGTAGCGGGCGAGGTCCGGTCCGGGGAGGATGCGCTGTCATCGGCGGGGCCCGCCTTTTGTGTGGAGGTAGGGGGAGTGGAGGAAGGCGCGGCCTTCATAAAGGACGAGGTCATCTGGGACCAAGCGGTTGCCGCATCTGTCATTTTCGCCGGGTCCTTGGCCAATTTGGCGATCTGGTCCTGCCACAGGTCCAAGTACCGTTTCGCCAATGCATCAAAATCCGGCGGCGGTGAATTTTCTTTGCTCACAACAGGCGTTTCCCGGGTTGTTTTGGCGATACGACTCTGTGCTAGTGTGCACAGCAATATAGCACTTTGTTAGGGTATGGGGTGGTCATGGCAGAGCAGAACGACACACCGGGAGCACCGGTTGTCATAAAAAAGTACGCGAACCGCAGGCTTTATAACACCTCGACCTCCACGTACGTGACGCTGGACCATCTTGCCGAGATGATCAAAGCCGGGACCGAGTTCGTGGTCACGGACGCCCGCACGGGCGACGACATTACCCGTTCCGTGCTCACGCAAATCATCGTCGAGCAGGAAGCCAAGGGCCAGAACCTGCTTCCCATCAAATTCCTGCGCCAAATCATTGGATTCTACGGTGACTCGCTGGGCGGGCTGCTACCGCGCTACCTCGAACACAGCATGGAAGCCTTCTCCAAGAACGAAGGCGACATGCGCAAAGCGATGACCGAAGCGTTCCGCGGGATCTTCCCGATGGAGCAGCTTGAGCAGATGGGCCGCCAGAATATGGTGCTGTTCGAGAACGCCATGAAGATGCTCAACCCCTTCGGTCAGCAAGTCCCGGGCGCCGCCAAGCCAGCGGCCGCCAGCGAAGAAAAGCCTAAGGGCGAGAACATCGACGACCTGAAGGCGCAGCTCAACGAGATGCAGGCCCAGCTCGCCAAATTGGTTAAGGACCGCGAGTAGAACAACGGGGCTTCGTAACAAACCCCTGCGTTTTTTAACAATCGCATAACGTGCAATAACAATTTTTTACAAGAAACTGCGGGTATTCGCCTAACGCGTTTTTTACAATCGGCAGTGTTGGGGCTGGGGGAAAACGGTTCCGACAGTCACGTGGGGGCTAAAAATCCCTGCAGAAACTGCACCTTAGGTTGGGAAACGCGAAAATGGACGGCGGAACCTTGAAGACCACTCCCGCGAATCGCGCGAGCTCTATCGACCGGCATGTCGGAGCGCGCATTCGTGAACGTCGCATCATGCTGGGCCTGTCGCAGCAGCAGATGGCCGACATGATCGGGGTAACGTATCAGCAGGCCCATAAATACGAACGCGGCATCAACCGCATCTCGGCCGGCCGTTTGTTTGAAATCACCCGCGTCCTGAACGTTCCCATCACCTATTTCTTCGAAGGCCTGGACGGCGCCGACGACGACGCCATGAACCCGCGCCAGCGCATGTGCCTGGAACTCGCGCGCAACTTCGCCAGCATCTCGAACCAGCGCCATCAGGAAGCGCTGAGCCAACTCGCCCGCGCCCTCGCAGTGCAGCAGTAAGCCTCAGACGGGAATAGCAGGAACGCTCATGTTTCGGCTGCCCACTCCGCGCGCACGTCATCGTCGCCCTCGTCCCGCGCATACACGGCGCGCAGCCGTGCGAAAAGCGCGGGCGAGAGGCGAGAAAGCGCCCACACTGCGGCGCCGCGCACCAAGGGCGACTCATCGCGCAACCGTTCCTGTACCGCGCTCGCCAGTGCCGCCTCCCCGCTATTGCCAATAGCGATCAGCACGTTCCTGACGAAGCGCGCGCGTCCGATTCGTTTAATCGGCGACTTTGAAAAGAACGCGCGAAATCCCGCATCATCCAAAGCCACTAGTTCCGCGAGCTTCGGCGCCGTGAGTTCGGCGCGTGGTATGAAGGCCGCCTCGCGCGCAACTTGCGCGAACTTGTTCCACGGACAGACGGCGAGACAGTCGTCGCAGCCATAAATGCGGTTACCGAGTAGCGGGCGCAGGTCGCGCGGGATCTGCGCTTTGTTTTCGATGGTCAGATAAGAGACACAGCGGCGGGCATCGAGCTTGTAAGGGCCGATGAAGGCGCGCGTCGGACAGATATCCAGACACCGGCTGCAGGCACCGCAGTGATCGCTTTCCGCCGGATCGGGCTCGAGCTCCAGCGTCGTGAGCACTTCACCAAGAAACAGCCACGAGCCGAAATCGCGTGAAACAACATTCGTGTGCTTGCCTTGCCAGCCGACTCCCGCACTTTGCGCGAGCGGCTTTTCCATCACGGGCGCGGTATCGACGAACAGCTTCACGTCCGCGCCGGTGTTCTCGCAGATCCAGGCCGCGACCTGGCGCAGCTTTTTCTTGATGACATCGTGATAGTCATTGTTGCGGGCATAAACGCTGATGACACCGACATCGGCGGGACGCCGCGCGACGTCTTCGCCCGAGGGGCCATAGTTGAGGCCGAGCATGATGGCCGTCTTCACGTCAGGCCACAGCACCTTGGGATCGGCGCGGCGATCGGCATTGGCCGCCATCCAGCCCATATCGCCGTATATTTCCTGGGCCATGAACGAGCGCAGGTCTTCCTGCACATGCGGATGCGTTTCCGCACGCGTGAAACGAACGGCGTCGAAGCCGAGACTTCGGGCGTATGCGCGGATCGCTTCGCGGTCAGGCGGCGCTGTCGTCACTTTCTTCACCGGCGGCTTGGTCGCGGGCGAACTTTTCGGCGAAGGCTTGGAGCGTTCCGGTGCGGATGGCGTCACGCAGGCCCTTCATGAGGTGCTGGTAGTAGGCGACATTGTGCCACGACAGCAGCATCAGTCCTAAGATCTCTTCGCTGCGGATGAGATGATGATAGTAAGCGCGGCTGTAATTGCGGCTGGCCGGGCAGTCGATGTTTTCATCTAACGGGCGCTGATCGTCGGCGTGTTTGGCGTTGCGCAGGTTGAGCGCGCCGAACGTGGTGAAGGCCTGCGCGGTGCGCCCCGAGCGCGTCGGCATCACGCAATCGAACATGTCGATGCCGCGCATGACCGCGCCCACGAGATCCGAAGGTTTGCCGACGCCCATGAGATAGCGCGGCGCCGGAGCCGGAAGGTGCGGCACGGTAACGTCGAGGGTGGCGAACATCAGCTCCTGCCCCTCGCCCACGGCAAGGCCGCCGACCGCGTAGCCGTCAAAGCCGATGGCCTTGAGGGCGTCAGCGGATTCGGCGCGCAGATCGCCGTGGATGCCGCCCTGCACGATGCCGAACAAGCCATACCCCGGACGTTCGATGAACGCGTCCTTGGAGCGCTTTGCCCAACGCATGGACATACGCATGCTTTCGTCGACTTGCGGCTTCTCGGCCGGAAACGGCGTGCATTCGTCGAAAGCCATGGTGACCGTGGCGTCGAGACGATGCTGGATCTGGATGGAGCGCTCGGGCGTCAGGTGGTGCTTCAAGCCATCGATGTGCGACTGGAAGGTGACGCCGTCCTCGGTGATCTTACGCAGCTTCGACAGCGACATCACCTGGAAGCCGCCTGAATCCGTAAGCAGCGGGCCGTCCCATTTCATGAACTGGCGCACTCCGCCGAAGCGCGCGATGCGCTCGACGCCGGGACGCAGCATCAGGTGGTACGTGTTCGCGAGGATCATCTGCGAGCCCGTGGCCGCGACGGTTTCCGGGAACATGGCTTTCACGGTCGCCGCCGTGCCGACCGGCATGAACACCGGGGTGTCGACCACACCATGCGCGGTGACCAAGCGGCCGAGGCGCGCGGTGCCGTCGGTGGCGAGGACGGAGAAGGAGAATTTTTCGCTCATGTGGCACGCTCAAACAGGCATGCGTCGCCATAAGAGTAGAAGCGATACCCCTCGGCGATGGCGTGCGTATAGGCCGCACGGGCGCGGTCCATTCCGGCGAAAGCGCTGACCAGCATGAAGAGCGTGGAGCGCGGCAGATGAAAATTCGTCAGCAGCATGTCGGCAGTCTTAAAGCGATAACCCGGCGTAATGAAGAGCGATGTTTCGCCGGAGAACGGCGGGAAAGCCGCGTTCTGGGTCGCAGCGCTTTCCAGAAGGCGCAAGGACGTCGTGCCAACGGCGAGAACACGCCCCCCAGCGCGGCGCGTGGCGGTAAGCTCGCCGGCCGCCGCGGCGCTGATCTCGCCCCATTCGGCATGCATGACGTGATCGTTGGTGTCCTCGACATTCACGGGCAGGAACGTGCCGGCGCCGACGTGCAAGGTGACATGGGTGCGGTCCACACCCTTCGCGTTGAGCGCATCGACGAGACCGGGCGTCATATGAAGTCCCGCCGTGGGCGCGGCCACGGCGCCCGGCTTGGCCGCGTGCATGGTTTGATAGTCTTCGCGGTCCTGGGCGTCGTCGGTACGGCGGATGTACGGGGGCAACGGCACATGACCGACGGATTCAAACGCGGCCGTCAGCGCCTCACCGGAGCGATTGAAACGCAACGTGATGAGCGCCTCGGCCTTTTCCAACACATCGCCGGTGAGCCCGTCCGGAAATTCAACGACCTGTCCGACCTTGAGGCGTTTGCCCGGCTTGGCGAATCCTTGCCACGCATCCGGCGCGATGCGGCGATGAAGAAGAAACTCGACCTTCACGACGCCGCGCATCCCAAGCAACCGGGCGGGGATCACGCGCGTATCATTGAGGACGAGGCGGTCGCCTTGTCTCAGAAACGACGGTAAATCCGAAACACGAAGGTCACGCAGACCCGAGGCGGTCACATAAAGCAAACGCGCGCTGTCGCGCGGCACGGCGGGACGCTCCGCGATGCGGCCTTCCGGGAGATCGAAATCGAACTGATCGACGCGCATAGGTTGGGCAAGGGGCTTGTGGTGGAAGGCGCGGGCCTTATAGTCAACCGGCGGACGAATGGAAAGCATGGCGGGGCCAGAATTGCCCTGACCATCGGGGGCTTTGGGCTTGGACTGGTTTTGGCGCAAATTTGACGTGCTGGTGGCGGCGGTTTTCGTCGCCGGCGCGGCCATTGGGGCGAGCCAGGGCCATGCTTTCATGACCCAGTATCAGGAGCGCCTGTCCCGGGACCTGGAGCAAGCCCGCGCGCGGGTGAACGAAATCAAGACCGGGCTGCGCTACAAGCTGATGAGCGATGTTGTGCGCCAGGAACTTGAGACAACGGCGCAGACACGTTTCGACCGGCTGAATATCGCCCACACCGCGATCTCGTCCGCGGGTCCACTTCTGAAGCCTTATGCGTTGATGCGCCACCGCGAGCCCGCGTTGATGGCCGAGACCGACCGCGCATTCGTGCCGCGCGTGCCGCAGGACGGCGTTGGAATTTTCTATACCGTAATCGGCGCGCTCTTAGGCTTCGCTGTGTACGAGGGCATCAAATTTCCGGTGATGCTGATCGCGCGGCCGCGGCAGCGTAAGTTCCGCCGCCGCGGTTAGCGGTTTCTTTTACGGCGTGAGGGACGAGGCGATGACGTCGCACTTCGCCGTCATGTCCAAAAGCGCGCCGGGACGCACGTTCTCCACCAAGTGCTGCAGGTAGCCGCTGTAGTTGTCCAGAGTCACATTGTAGGTGCCGTTGCCGCCGTCCAGGGCGGCGGCCGGAATCTGAACGCGCGCTTCGATCTGCGGAACCGTGATTTCATACGAACCGCCGGCCGCGATTTCAGGGCTGGTCCACTCGATGACTTTCGCACCTGTGCCTGCATTGTAGAAGGTCAGCTTGGCCGGCGCCGGCGCCGCGCCGGTGTTCACGATTCGCATCCGCGAGGGATATTCCGCGAACGATGCGGAATGCACGTTCATCAAATGCTTGGCGTTATCGCTGGGTGTCGCGGCGCCGCAGTTGGTGAGATTGGCGAGCACGCCGGCCTGATCGTTGTACAGGACGTGCTGGGCCGAGCCCTTGAAGCTGCTGGCGACTTCGTAGGTGAAGTAGGCCCGGATGTCCGGCACAACAGGGAAGCCGCCCTTGGTGGCATTGGCTTCGATGCTTCTCGCGGTGAACTGCAGCGCGGCGTGCGATGGGATCGGCGGACTGATCCAATCGCCGACATACGCGCCCGTACCCGCATCGCGCAGGGTGATTTTCACATTACCGGCCGCCGCGCTCGGATTGTAGAAGCGCAGGAGCGATTCGCCGAGCGCGGTCTGGCCCGCGAAGACGTTGTTGAACATGCGGCGGTTGACGCCCTGAAGTATGTCCAGAGCGGCGCCGACTTGGATCTTCGGCACCGTGATGCCGGAATCGGCGCGCGTGACGGCAATGCCGGTCGATTTGAGCGCGGATTCGATCGCATCGACAGACAGCGTCGGATAGGCCTGGCGGAGCACGGCAAACGCGCCCGCGACGAGCGGCGTGGACATGGACGTGCCGCTGCGCGTGGCGTACCCCGAACCCGACCCCTTCGCGCCCGAGAGCGAAACGCCGGGAGCGACGAAATCAAGCGTGGCGGCGAAGTTCGACCAAGACGCGACGGTGGTGCCGTTGTCGATAGCGCCGACACCGATGGCCGAGGAGATGCACGACGGCGTGGTGATCTTGCCAGTCTGGCCGCCGTTGCTGGCGGCGACGGCTACCGCGACTCCCTTTTGGCGCAGCATGTCGATCACGGACTTACGCGGATCGTCATCACAGTAACCATCGCGCGACGAGCCGCCGACGGAGAGATTCACCGCCGCGATCTTGAGTTCGACCGCCTTCTCGTTCACGTAGTCGAGCGCGTTCAGAACAGCGAGAGAGTCGGTGAGGAAGCAGGGCGCCGGATCCGGGCTGCATTCAGCCGGATCGGTAACAAGCGAGAACACATCGATCGGGACGATTTTCGCGCCACGCGCGACGCCGAAGGCCGTGCCGTCGTTACCGGCCGCGAGCGAGGCGACATGGGTTCCGTGATCGCAGCGCGTGGAATCGCCAGGGCAATTGGAGGCCGCGCCGGGGCCGATCTGCGGTGTGGCGCCAGATGGACACTGCGCGATGGTGGTCGCGCCGAAAGAGTTGGCGAAGCAGGCATCGCCGACGTTCTTACCGGTGAGTGCGGGATGATTGATGTTGATACCGCTGTCGATAATGGCGATGGCCGTGCCGGCGCCGTCAAAGCCGCGGTCCCACACCGAGCCGAGATCAATCGACGTCTGCGGGGCGGACAAACCGACAGCCTTGGCGCGTTCAGCCGGCGCGATTTCCGCGCGGCGTTCGCGGCGGATCAGGAAAATGCCTTCCACGGACTTCTCGCCGGCCAGCGCCATCGCCTGCTCGCGCGTGACGGTCGCGGCGACATACGGAATGGTGCGGAAGCGGCGGACGCCGGCAACGCGGGCGCGATCGAACGCGGGAGCGGCGTCGATGAACGCGGTCGCGACCGCGACACGCTGGCGGGAGGGGGAGAGACGCGGCGTCCAGGCCGCGGCGCCGCCGCCGTCGGCCTTCATCCGGACAATGACCTGCGCGCGCCCACCTTCGCCGATTTCCCTCAGCACATCCTCAACACCGGCGTGCGCGGAACCGGATACGAAACCGGCCACGATGACAGTGGCGAAAAGGGCGATGGGATGGAAGCGGCTGAAAAATGAACGCATGGACTTGTCACGGCACACATACACAAACGCGCGCAACATCGCAGCTGTTGCGCGCCAACCCGTGAGAAACCATGCCGCCGGTTGATCCGGCGTTTTTACCGTGTGATCGGGGCGCATTATGGTGACCTTGGGTCCGCCTGTCTACCCGCGAAGACAAAAAAGGAATGCTGAATTGTCCTGTCGAATGCTTAAGTAATCGTGTATTATCAAAATGTTAGCGCATAGGTAGAAATGGCCGACCGCCCACAGCGGCGACGCGCCGTGGTACGGGACGCGACGACCGCGTGAGTGCGCCATTTCTAGGATTATTGCGACCTGACAATGGGTTAGGGGGAGCATGTCCGAGGGTGGGTTGACATCGCAGCAGCTGCGGCGCCGGGCCCCGGTCGCCCTGCTTGGCCTTTTGGCCGTGGCGGCGTATGGCGCCATCGCCGTTTTCAGCCTGTTCAATGCGCAAACCTTCACGGCTGAGGTCTCGGCCCTGGTTCGGGGCTGGTGGTACGCGACCGGCGCGGTGACCCCTTACTCCCCCGTCGATACACCCGCCGAGATGCCCTTGTACTATTATGCGCTCGGATACTGGCAGCTGGCCGTGGGGGCCGGACATCTCTCAGGCCGAATCCTGTCGATCATCCTGGGAGCCGTCAGCGGGCTTTTGTTGTTCTCCATTTGCCGGAAGCTGACCGCCAATACCGCCGTTGCGGCCGCGGCCACGTTCATCTTCCTGGCCACGCCCTCAACCTCCTTCTTCTTCGCCACCGCCACGCCGGCCGCCACCGTCGCCGCGCTGCACCTCGCGGCGGTAGGAATCATAGTGCACGGCATGAGCCGCCCGCACGTGGCCTTCAGCGCGGCGATGGGCGCTGTTTGCGCGGCGCTCTATTTCACGCGGCAGGACATGGTGTTCGGAATCATCGTGCTCATTCCGCTGTATGTCGCCGCTATGGGGCGCGACCGCGCCTTGCATGGCGTGATCGTGCTCGGCGCGTTCGCCGTGATCACGACACTGATGATCATGCTGTTCCCGGGAAAGTTCCAGGAGATCGCGCTCAACCTTCCAGTCCTTGGCCCCATGCTCGGCGACGCCGGGATCTTTGGGGCCGATTACACGCTCGTGACGCGCGGCACCCATGGCCCGCCGGGGCTTGGCGCGGCGCTGGAGCTGGAAAACATGCGCGGACTGTTTGAGTCCTTCGTGCTGCCAAACGCGGGCACCATCCTTCTCGCGCTTATCCTTTTCGCGGCGGCGCGCGGCCCGTTGCGCGTGCTTTGGATCGCGCCGCTCTACTTTTTTTGGCTGACGGTGACGCAGTACGCGAACCTGAGCGCCGCAAGCGCCTGCGATACCTGCATGCATCCGGCGGCGCCGACGTTCATCGCGGTGGGCGCGCTGGCCGCCGCGTTGACGCTGGCCACGAGCGGACGCTGGACGAAACGCCATGGGCTGACGCAAGGCGCGGCCGTGGCGATAGGCGCGATCGCAGCGGTCGTGATCAATACCTTCGCGCCGAGCCTTGCTTCTCATCCGCAAGCAAACTCATTCCCGCGCCCCATGCTAGATGGCTTGGCGGCGACGCCGGAACTTGCCGAGATCCCGGTGCTGACGCGCTGGGCTGGGACGCAGCTGAAAACACGCCAGCCAGTGCTCGTGATCCACGGGCTTGGACGCAACGACGTGGCGGCCTTGCCCTACGCCGTCGCGGCTTCCGGTCATGCGATGCCGGCGGAAAGCCTGGACCTGATCGCGACCGAACGCACCATCAACCAAAGTCTGGTGGGTGAGATGCGGGAGTCGGTCCGCGCCGCGGTGGAGGCGGACGGCTTGTGGAGCGAGGAAACGATGCAGCGCTGGATCGAGAAGGATTACAACGTGATCCTGCTTCAGGACGACGCCAGCACGGCCGCGCTGAAGAAAGAGATCGAGGCCCGATTTGACCCGGCGGGCGCGACGCGTTACAGGGGCCGCAACATCCTTCTGTTCACACGCAAGCCGGCGGAATAACGCCGCGCCTTCAAGACACGCGGCTTCTCCCCCATGGCTCAACGCCCCCCGTCCGATCCCAATCTCGCGCCGTGGCCCTTCTACGACGCCGACGAAATCCAAGCGGTGACCAACGTACTCGCGTCCGGCCGGGTGAATTATTGGACCGGCGAATTGGGCCGCGCTTTTGAAAATGCCTACGCGGCGCACTGCGGCGTGCGCTTCGGCCTTGGCGTGGCGAACGGCACGGTCGCGATCGAGCTGGCGCTGTACGGCCTCGGCATCGGTCCCGGCGACGAAGTCGTGGTGCCGGCGCGAACCTTCATTGCGACGGCGGCCGCGGTGGCGACACGCGGCGCGCGCCCGGTGGTGGCCGACATCGATCCGATTTCACAGAACATGACCGCCGAGACGCTGGCGGCGGCACTCTCCCCGCGGACCAAAGCGGTGATCCCGGTGCATCTCGCCGGCTGGCCTGTGGAGATGGAGCCCTTACTAGCCCTTGCGAAGAGCAAAAACATCGCGGTCATCGAAGATGTGGCGCAAGCGCACGGTGCGAGCGTGAGTGGAAAACCCGTCGGCGGATTGGGACACGTCGGCTGCTTCTCCTTCTGCCAGGACAAAATCATCTCCACCGGCGGGGAAGGCGGCATGGTGGTGACCGATGACGAAGCGATGTACCGGCGTATGTGGTCGTTCCGCGACCACGGCAAGAATTTCGCGGTCACCCATGATCCGAACGCGGGCGGTCACGGCGCGTTCAAATGGGTCGCCGACAGCTTCGGCACCAATTGGCGGCTAACAGAAGCGCAAGCGGCCATCGGCCTCGCACAGTTGGCCAAGCTTCCCGCCTGGATCGCGCGGCGGCGCGCGAACGCCATGAAGCTGGAAGGCGCGCTCCAAGGATTGAACAGCGTGACCGTGCCGAGCGTTCCGGCGCACCTGATCCACGCCTACTACAAATACTATTTCTTCGTGAACCCGGCGGCGCTCAAGGACGGCTGGGCGCGGGACCGCATCTGCAATGAGCTGATCGCGCGCGGCGTGCCGGCGCGTGTGGGCGCCTGCCCCGATATCACCCGTGAGAAGGCGTTCGCCGATATGGGCCCGCAGCCCGCACACCCGGGCGCCGCATCCATTGAGGACCGCACGGTGCTGCTGCCGGTGCACCCGACGTTAACGCCGGAAAACATGAGGTTCATGACCGAGACGTTGCGCGCGGTCGTCACCGACGCGACACGGTAGACGAGCCTTCCGTTGATCGCTGGCGTTACCGCTGCGCTCGCCTGTATAACGAGTCCATGAACAGCCCCGCTCCAGGCTCCTCCCTCCATGTACTGCTGATCGAGCCGGACTTCCGCACGCGCGAGGACGCCGGGCTGACCCGGGCCTACGACTTCGCCCGTCATCTGGCCCAGAGCGGACACAAGGTCACGATCCTCGCCGCGAAATCGAAGCGCGAGAAGGTCGCATTGGATTCTATTTCGCTGAAGACTATCGGCGGCCCCGCGCCGGCCTTTGGGAAAGCGCATACGCGCGACTTCGCGAGCAATTTCGCGAGCGCGGCGATATTCAATATCTGGGACATCAAAAACGTCGACGCCGTCGTCACCACGGACCGCCCGATCCGTCTGTTGCCGCTCACAGCCTTCTTTGCTTTGTGGCGGGGTATCCCGATGATCCTCGACGTTATGCACGGCGCGCCCAAGGCCGCGCCGATGACCGCATCCTTCGGCGAAAAATGCAGGCGTGCGATCGAACGCGCATTTTACCGGTTTGGCACCGCTGCGGCCAAGCGCATCACCACGGTGACCCCGGCCCTCAAGGACGACCTCACCGCCGAGGGGATCGCCGAGAACAAAATTTCCGTGAGCCTGCTTGGCTGCGACACCCAGACACAAGCGCCCGACGAACTGCCCGCGCGCATCGCGCAATTGCTGCCGGACGGCGGACAAAGGCCTTATGTCGTTTTCGCCGGCACGATGCCGCAGGGACGCGCACTGGAACGCGTGCTCGAGATCGCGGCACAAATGAAAGATGAGCCGCTCAGTTTCATTTTCTGCGGCGACGGGCCGGCGCGCGCGCAACTGGAATCCGGCGCGAAAATCGCGGGGCTCTTCGGATCGTCGGTGATCTTCACCGGACCGGTGTCGCGCAAGGAACTGCAGGCCGTGTTGCGCTTTTCCATCGCGGCCCTGGCCGATTGCGCGCCGGACGCGCGCGGGGGATTCCTGCTGGACGCGCTCGCCGCCGGTAAACCGGTGATCCTGCTTGGTCACGGCTGGCAGCGCGATCTGGTGGAAGGGCGCGGCGCCGGAATCAGTTTGCCCATCAACGCCCCGGCCGATGCCGCACGGGAACTCGCTGATTTCCTGACGGACGGGGATGGTTTGAGACGCGCCGGCCAGCAAGCGGCAGCGCTGGCGGCGGGACGGTTCAATCTGGACCGCGTCTGCGCCGAATTCCGCAATCTCGTGCAAGATACCGTCTCCGCCGATCCGCGTGAGGCGGTCATGCGCCGGCGCACCCTGCGCGCAAAACGCGCTCTGGATATCACGCTGTCGCTGACCGGACTGATCTTGCTGTCGCCGCTCTTCCTCCTGCTGATGATCGCGGTCTGGATCCGCATGGGCGGACCGGTGTTCTTCACCCAGCAAAGGACCGGCCTCCATGGCCGCTTCTTCAAGATCATCAAATTCCGCACCATGACGGGCGTTAAAGGCGCGGACGGGAAGCCGCTCGACGACGCGGCGCGGTTGACGCCGCTGGGTAAATTCTTGCGACGCACCTCGCTCGATGAGTTGCCTGAGCTTTTGAACGTACTGGCGGGGGATATGAGCCTTGTCGGCCCGCGCCCGCTGCTGCCGGAGTATCTGCCCTACTACGACGCCGAGCAGCGCCGCCGCCATGAACTGAAACCCGGCCTGACGGGCTGGGCACAGGTTAACGGGCGCAACGCGGTGTCCTGGGAAGAGCGCTTCAAGCTCGACGTCTGGTACGTCGATCATGTGAGTTTTGGATTGGATCTGAAGATCCTGTTGAAGACCGTAGGTGTCGCGCTGAGCGGTTCCGGCGTCAGCGCGGGCGATCACGCCACGATGCCAAGATTCGACGAAGTGATGGCTAAGCGCCAAGGCGCCGAAGATGTTTAGGGCGTTTTATCGCTAAACGTAACCGTTCCGGCCGCAAGGCCGGCCGCGATATTGCCCGCGTCAAGCTGCGGCGCCTCCATCAGATTCACCTTACCCTGCTGCTGGACGACCTGCTTCGTCGCATTGGTCCAGGCGACGCGGTTGCCGACCGTAAGCTGCGCGATCCAGCGGGCATCGACGCCGCGCTTGCTGAAGGAGAAATCAACTAGGCGTGGGCTGATGCTATAGAGCGGCGCTTCGCCCGCGTTGTAGGAGCGCGGACCCGTGAGGGCAAGGCCGGTGCGGATCGGCGCCTTGAGGATCGAGGGACCGATCGGCGCGCGGAAGTACGCAACAGCGGCGGCTCCAGTTTGCTGACGCCAACCGAGCATTGTGTGCGGATTGAAAAAGTCGCGAGCCATCGCCGGCGCGGCGACGGACAACGTACAGACGGCGGCGACCGCCACTCCGATCCACTTCTGCATCCGAGGAAACCCCAACTGCTGCTGGATGGAATGTTGCCGAAGCGATTCCAGGCGCGCAACGACAGGCGTCAAAAAGTTCCCATGTTTTAATTATTTGATGCGCAAAATCGCGGCGAAGTAGCGCGGCGCGCGCGGTTCCACGGGACTTTTTCAGGCGGTGCAATTTCTGGGGCGCGCGGAGGAGAGTGCGTCTCGGAGTCGCACTGAAATTGAGACGCGACTCGCGCTACGAACCGGCGGCGTCGACAGCGACCGCGGCCCGCAAACTCTCGAGCGCAGCGTCGCGCACGGCGCTCGCGGTATCAGGCGCGTAGATAAGATGCGCGGGGCGCACGAACTCCGGCGCGTTCTTCACCACATAGAGTTTCTTGCGCGCGAGTTCCTCGGCAACGACACGCGCGGGGAAATAGCCGGCGCCGCCGTGGGCGAGGATGTGCTTGAGCCCGAGATTGCCGAGGCTGACGTAGAGGCCGGCGGCGCTATAGCGTGGGAACTGCGCCGAATGCCAGGTGTCGAAATCCGGGCCCCAGTCGACATGCACATAGTCCGCTTCGCCGGGACCGCCATGGGCGGCCCGGGTCGCGACCATGATGAGACTCTCGTCCATCAATTTTTCGATCCGAAAACCGGGACGCGCTTCCGGCGCATACATCACCGCGAAGTCGAGCAGGCCGTCGGCGAGATAACGCATCAGCGATTCCGGCGTGCCGACCTGGGCGCGTACCGCGACATCGGGGCGGGCGGTACGGAATTGTCCGACCCATTGGAGCAGAATGCGCTCCCACAAACTGAACTGGCCGCCAATGTTGAGCACGGCGGCCATCTCAGCGGGCAGCGCCACGTCCTGGCGCGCCTGCTGCAGCACATGGAGGAAGGTCGCCGCGTGGGGTTGGAACCGCTTGCCCGCCGGGGTGAGCATTACCCCTGACTTGCGCCGCACGAACAACGACTGGCCGAGCAGGAGTTCGAGTTCCTTGATGCGGGCGCTGACGGTCGATTGGGTGACATTCAGCTCCTGCGCCGCGCGCACGAAGCTGCCCGCCTCCACGACTTCCAAAAAGGTGCGTACCTGTTCGAGATCCATAGGCGGACTATATCGGACAATTCGATACGAGGCCCAGAAGTAATCCGATTATCCGATATATTACCCGGTAGGTAACTTTTCAGGCCCGGCGCTGGCTCGTGACACTGCCCGCGGCGATCTCAACGATCACATCCGCGAGGCGCTCCACTTCGGACGACAGATGCGTCACGTAGAGGATCGGGATTTTCAATTCGTCCCGCAGCCGTTCGATGTAGGGGAGAATCTCCTGCTTGCGGGCTTCATCGAGGGACGCCAGCGGCTCGTCCATCAAAAGAAGGCGCGGGCTGGCGAGGATGGCGCGGCCGATGGCGACGCGCTGCTGCTCACCACCCGACAATGAGAGCGGCGCACGCTTCAGAAGCGCGCCGATGCCGAGCACGTCGACAACGTGGTCGAGTTCCGCGTAGCGCGTTTCCGGGGGCGTGAGCTTGTAACCATAGACAAGATTGGCGCGCACGGAGAGGTGCGGAAACAAGCGCGCGTCCTGGAAAATATAGCCGACACGGCGGCGCTCGGGCGGCAGGTTGACGCGCGTAGCGGAGTCAAAGAGCAGCTGCCCATCCACCGCGATGCGCCCGCGCGCAGGCGTGAGAATGCCCGCAATGAGATCCAGGATCGAGGTCTTGCCCGCGCCGGAGGGCCCAAAAAGCACGGTGATGCCGGGATCGGCGCGAAAGGTCGCGGCGATCTCGAAGGCCCCGCGCTTGGCGGCGATGTCGATATCGAAACTCATGTGGATTTCGACCGGATGCGGCGCTCGACCCATTCGGCGCCGACGATGGCCAGCATCGACACCACCACCGAGATGATTGCGAGCCGCCACGCGGGACCATCGCCGCCGGGTGTTTGGAGAATTGAGTAGATGGCGATGGGCAACGTCTGCGTTTCGCCGGGGATGTTGGATACGAAGGTGATGGTGGCGCCGAATTCCCCGAAACTCTTGGCGAACGACAGGATCGCGCCGGCCATGATGCCCGGCAGCGACAGGGGTAACGTGATGGTGACAAAGGCCCACCAACGCTTGGCCCCAAGCGTACGCCCGGCGAACTCCAACCGGCGGTCGACGGCTTCGATGGACAGGCGCATGGCGCGGACCATCAAGGGAAGCCCCATCACGGCGGCGGCAAGCGCGGCGCCGGTCCAGCGAAAAGCAAAGGTGATGCCGAACGTTTCCGCGAAGAATTTGCCAAGCGCACCTTGGCTGCCGAAGAGCATCAAAAGGATGAGCCCCGTCACGACCGGCGGCAGCACGAGAGGCAAGAGGACGAAACCATTGACCAGGCTTTTGCCTGGGAATTCACGGCGCGCCAGCAGATAGGCAAGCGCAAAGCCGACCGGCAGGCTCGCGAGCATACTCACGAGTCCCACTTTGACGCTCAAATGCAGCGCTTCCAACTCAGCCGGTGTCAGATCGAACATAACCCCGCTCCCCGCCGCTATCGTGCGGCGAAACCGTATTTGCGGTAGATGGCTTTCGCCGGTTCGCCGAGGAGAAAGTCACGGAAGGCCCGGGCCTCGGCGCTATCGTTCTTGGCGATGATGGCCAGCGGATAGGAAATGGCCGGATGGCTGGTGGCGGGAAACGTGCCGGCAACCGTGACCTTATCGGTGAGCGCGGCATCGGTCGCGTACACGATGCCGGCGGCGGCTTCCTTGCGTTCAACGAAAGTCAGCGCCGCACGGACATTGTCGGCGCGCACGACCAGCGGCTCAACAGTCTTCCAGACGCCTAGGGATGCGAGCGCGGCCTGCGCGTAGCGCCCCGCGGGAACGCCGGTGGGGTCGGCAAGCGAAAGCTTGCGGCCATTCAAAGCGCCGGCAAGATCGAAATGCGGACCAATCGTTATATCGAGGCTTTCGCCTTTCGGGACGACGAGGACGAGGCTGTTGCCGAGCACGGAGACGCGCGAGGGCGCATCGATCAGTTTGAGCGCGGCGAGATAGTCCATCCATTCTTCATCGGCCGAAATAAATAGCGCGGCCGGCGCACCGTTCTCGATCTGGCGCGCGAGGGCGGACGTGGCGGCGAAGGAAAAGACCGGAGGTTCGTGGCCGGCGTCCGCATAAGCCTTGCCCACATCACTCAGCGCTTCGGTGAGGCTCGCGGCCGCGAATATGGTCAGCCGCGGCTTATCCCGCGCGAAGGACGGCGCGGCGAGGACAAGGGCGAATAAGAACGTGAGGAAGCGGAACATCGGCTAACTATAGCGGCGATATATCCGCCGGGATAGTTCGCAAATAGCCTAGATAAGGCCCAATTTGCGCAGTTCCTTCTGCATTTCCTTGGTCATCTTGGGATCGACGAAGGGCTTACCGCGCGCCTTCTTGATGTCGCGCGGCGCATCGGCCTCTTTCAGATAACGCCAACCCTGGAACGCGCGGCGGTGCGTAGGTTCGACCAACACATGCTTTGGATCGAGTTCGATCAGGCATTCGGGTTTGCCGTCCCGTTTGCGGGTGTGCAGCTTCAAGACCTTCTGGCGCACCATGATGTAACCGCCGATGACCCAATAGAGCGAACCGGTCTCGATCAGTTCCTCGGCCTGCTTGGGTGCGTTGCGCGTGCGGCAGCGCGGATTGCCGTTGGCGAGGGCGTAAGCCTTTTGGACTTTGGCGAGATGCTCGACGTCGTCGATGCCGACGGCGAGCTTGATGATATGGATCGTCATGGACGCTAAGAAAGCGCGGCGCGCCGTTTCAATCAAGAGTGCCTGTTGCTTTGCATGTGGGTTGCAGAGGGACCGGACCAGTCCCCTTCCGCGCGCAAAGGCGTTGCCGCACGGCCGGGCGCGGCTCGCGCTCTTCACCGTGTTCGTAAGCCACGATCTCCAGAGCGTCCTGAAAGGCGCGCAGGAGTTCGCCGGGTGCGAGGAGGAAGTCAGGATTGCGCGGACGCCCAAGGCGCTCGTTGCCCTGGCCGAAGGTCTCGAAGATGAGCACGCCGCCCGGCGCGAGGCTGGCGACCAAATGCGGAAAATGGGGCCGGTGCAGGTAATTCGAGACGATGATGGCGTCGAAGCGCGCGGGCGGAAAGGGCCAGAGGCCGGTTTCGAGATCAGCCGCCACGACTTCAATGCCGGCAGCGTCCGCAAGGCCCCCCACATCGATGTCAGTGGCGACCACCTGATGGCCCATCGCCTGAAGGGCCCGCGCGTGACGCCCGTGCCCGGCGGCCACATCCAAAACCCGACCAGCCGGTCGAATCAGATGCGCCCACCGCAGCACCCAGGCGGATGGCGCGATTGCGGGGTCGGCGGGACGATCAAAACTTGCCATTTCCCGAGTATAGACAGCCATTTCCATGCGCGGAGCCCCCACATTTGGACAGAGCTGGCATGACCATGCCCGTGTTTGACGTAAGTGGGCGCACCACTTAAGAAAAATGTGATTTGCTGCGTCTGCCTTGGGGAGAACGTGCGTTGGCGAAAGAGAGCACGACAGAGACCGGTTCGAGCGATGCGGCGCTGAAACTCGCGGCTGACTTTCCGCCCGCGAGCGATGCGCAGTGGATGAAGCTTCTGGAGAAGGTACTGGCCGGCGCGCCCTTCGAAAGGAAACTCGTCTCCAAGAGCTACGACGGCCTTTCCATCCGCCCCCTGTACACGCGCGCCGACTGGCCGTCGGCGAACGATCCGTCTGGCCTTCCGGGCGGCGCTCCCTTCGTGCGCGGCGGCACCGTACTGGCGAGTGCGATGAACGGCTGGGACATCCGTCAGGTCCACAGCCATCCCGATCCCGCTACCGCAAACAAGGAAATCCTCCAGGACCTGGAGAACGGCGTCACGTCCATCACGCTGAAACTGTGCCCGGAAGGGAAGAACGGCGTGGCGGTTAACACCTATGCCGATCTCGCCAAGACCTTGGACGGGGTGATGCTCGACCTCGCGCCCGTCAGCCTGGAAGGTTATCCGTCGCTTGTGTTCGCGGCCTATCTGATCAAGCTTCTGGAAAAGCGCGGGCAGACCGGAGAGTTTGCAGGCAACTTCGGCCTCGATGTGCTGTCGGTGTTCGCGGCAAAAGGACTCATCACGTCGGATCCTGGAACCGCGCGCGCGCGCGTCGCGGACCTTGCGAGCTACGCGGCGAAACATCTGCCCAAGGCGCGCACCTACAATGTGAGTTCGGTGGTTTATCACTCCGCCGGCGCGTCTGAAGCCCAGGAGCTGGCCTGCGTGCTCGCCAGCGCGGTCGAGTACTTACGCGCCATGACCGACAACGGTCTCGATATCGAGGCGGCGGTGAAGCAGATCGCCTTCACCATCACCGCGGACGCCGACATGTTCCTGTCCGTCGCCAAGGTCCGCGCGCTGCGCAAGATGTGGGCGCGCGTGGCAGAGGCGGTGGGCGCCGAGACGCGCAGCACCCTCATAACCGCCCTCACCGCGCCGCGCATGATGAGCCGCCGCGATCCGTGGGTGAACATCTTGCGTTCGACGGTCGCCTGTTTCAGCGCGGGTATCGCGGGCGCCGACGCCGTGACGGTGCTGCCGTTCGACAGCGCGCTGGGCGTGCCGAGCGATCTCGGCCGGCGTATCGCCCGCAATACCCAGTCCGTACTTCAGGAGGAATCCGGCCTCGGCAAGGTGATCGATCCCGCCGGCGGCGCGTGGATGTTCGAGACGCTGACGGACCAACTGGCCGAGAAAGCCTGGAGCTTCTTCCAGGAGATCGAGCGCCAGGGCGGCATGATGAAAGCACTGATGACGGAATTCATCTCGGCGAAGATCGCCGCTGTGCAAGCCGAGCGCTCCAAGAACCTCGCCAAGCGGAAAGACCCGCTGACAGGCGTAAGCGAATTCCCGAACGTGCATGAGGCGCCCGTCGCGGCGGTCAAGGCGAGCGTGCCGAAATCGGCCGCGGGTGCAGCGCCCACGTTGACCCTGCCGGAAACCGGACGCGGCAAACTCACGGAAGCTTTTGTCGCGGCCGCGGAGACCGCTCCAATCGCGAGCTATCTCGCCGCGCTGAAGGGCGGCACGGGCGCATCGATCACGCCGCTGCCGAACTTGCGCCTCGCGCAAGAGTTCGAAAAGCTGCGCGACGCAGCCGACAGCTATGGCCAGCGTCCGAAGGTCTATCTTGCGAACATGGGAACCGTGGCCGACTTCACGGCGCGCGCGACTTTCGCCAAGAATTTCTACGAGGCGGGCGGCTTCGAGACGGTATCGGGCGCGGGCGGTACGGATGGCGCTTCGATCGCAAAAGAGTTCAAGGCCAGCGGCGCACGTTTCGCGGCGATCTGCTCGACCGACGCCGTCTATGCGGAGCACGCGGCCAACGCAGCCAACGCCCTGAAAGAAGCCGGCGCGCACGCAATTCATCTCGCGGGACGCGGCGGCGACATCGAGGCCACGCTCAAAAGCGCCGGCGTCGATGACTTCATCTATATCGGCTGCGATGTGCTCGGCGTCCTGAGCGCGCTGCACGCGCACGTGAGCAAGTAAGGAAACCGCCATGAACAAACCGGCTGGTAAGATCCCGAACTTCGCCGACATTGGCCTTTCATCGACCGCCAACTCCGGCGGCCTTTCCCCGGCCGAGTGGGAGAAACAAGCGCGCGCGGCGGCGGGCGGCGCATTCGACGCCCTGATCTGGGAAACGCCGGAAGGCATCCCGGTAAAACCACTGTTCACCAGCGCCGACCTCGACGGTCTCGACTTCCTCGACACCCGCCCGGGCGTCGCACCGTTCCTGCGCGGGCCCTACCCCGCCATGTATGTGACCCAGCCCTGGACCGTGCGCCAATACGCCGGCTTCTCGACCGCGGAGGATTCGAATGCCTTCTACCGCCGCAACCTCGCGGCCGGGCAGAAAGGCCTTTCCATCGCGTTCGACCTTGCCACCCATCGCGGCTACGACAGCGACCATCCGCGTGTCGTCGGCGATGTCGGCATGGCGGGCGTGGCGGTGGATTCCATTTACGACATGCGCACCCTGTTCGATGGAATCCCGCTCGACCAGATGAGCGTATCCATGACCATGAACGGCGCGGTGCTGCCGATCCTGGCCCTCTACATCGTCGCGGCGGAAGAACAGGGCGTGAAGCCCGCGCAGCTCGCCGGAACCATTCAGAACGACATCCTGAAAGAGTTCATGGTGCGCAATACCTACATCTTCCCGCCGCGCCCGAGTATGCGCATCATTTCGGACATTTTTTCCTACACGTCGCAGCACATGCCGAAATTCAATTCTATTTCCATCTCCGGCTATCACATGCAGGAGGCCGGAGCGACGGCGGATCTGGAACTGGCCTACACTCTGGCCGACGGCGTCGAATACGCGCGCGCGGGGATGAAGGCCGGGCTCGACATCGACGCCTTTGCGCCGCGACTGTCGTTCTTCTGGGCCATCGGCATGAACTTCTTCATGGAAGTGGCCAAGATGCGCGCGGCCCGCCTTTTGTGGGCGAAACTGCTGAAGCAGTTCAACCCGAAGAGCGATAAGAGCCTCGCGCTGCGCACGCACTGCCAGACGTCGGGTTGGTCGTTGACCGCGCAGGACGTCTATAACAACGTGGTGCGGACCTGTGTGGAAGCCATGGCGGCGACGCAGGGGCACACACAGTCGCTGCACACCAATGCGTTCGACGAAGCCCTGGCGCTTCCAACGGATTTCTCGGCGCGCATCGCGCGCAACACGCAGCTGTTCATCCAGCAGGAATCCGGCACGACCCGCAGCGTCGATCCGTGGGGCGGCAGTTACTACGTCGAGCGCCTGACCTACGAACTGGCGGAAAAGGCCTGGGCGCACATCCAGGAAGTCGAGAGCCTGGGCGGCATGGCGAAAGCGATCGAAGCGGGCATTCCAAAGCTGCGCATCGAGGAAGCCGCGGCCCGCACGCAGGCGCGCATCGATTCCGGGCGCCAAACGGTGGTCGGCGTGAACAAGTACAAACTCACCGAGAAAGAGGACATCGATGTCCTGAAGGTCGATAATTCGGCCGTGCGCGCCGCGCAGATCGCCAAGCTGACGAAGCTGAAGGCCGAGCGCGATCCGAAAGCCGTGAGCGCGGCGTTGGACGCGCTGACCGAAGCGGCGAAGACGGGAACGGGCAACCTACTCGCTCTCGCCGTCGATGCCGGCCGCGCCAAAGCCACTGTTGGAGAAATTACCGACGCCCTCGAGAAGGTGTATGGTCGCCATGTCGCCGAGATCCGCTCGATCTCGGGCGTGTATCGCAAGGAAGTGGGCGCGAAGAACGTGGATAAGGTTCTGAAGATGGTCGAAGCCTTCGCCGAGAAGGAAGGCCGCCGCCCGCGCATTCTCATCGCCAAGATGGGCCAGGACGGCCACGACCGTGGCCAGAAGGTGATCGCCAGCGCTTTCGCCGATCTCGGCTTCGATGTGGATATCGGCCCCTTGTTCCAGACCCCGGCGGAAGCGGCGAAACAGGCCGTGGAAAACGACGTGCACATCATCGGCGCCTCCTCGCTCGCGGCGGGCCACCTGACCCTCGTGCCCGCGCTGAAAACCGAGTTGAAGAAGATGGGCCGCGAAGACATCATGGTGGTGGTTGGCGGCGTGATCCCGCCGCAGGATTTCGACGCGCTGTATAAGGCCGGCGCGGCGGCAATTTTCCCGCCGGGCACCGTCATCGGCGACGCCGCCGTCGGATTGCTCGAAAAGCTCAACGCGGCCCTGGGCCACTAAAGGACTTCGCGTGCGCCATTCCACGGCAGCGGATTACGTCGAGGGTGTGGTTTCAGGCGACCGCGCCAAGCTCGCGCGCGCCATTACGCTGATCGAATCGCGCAACCCGGATCATCAGAAGCTGGCGCAGGAGATGCTGCTAGCCCTGCTGCCGCGCACCGGCAAGTCCCTGCGCATCGGTATCAGCGGCCTGCCGGGCGCGGGCAAAAGCACTTTCATCGACGCCTTCGGCACGATGTTGACGGGTCAGGGCCACAAGGTCGCCGTTCTGGCGGTGGACCCCACCTCCTCGCGCACGGGCGGGTCGATCTTAGGCGACAAGACGCGCATGACGCGGCTCTCCGTGGACGGGAACGCCTTCATTCGCCCCTCGCCCACTGGCGGCACCCTGGGCGGGGTTGCGCGGGCGACCCGTGAAGCCATTCTGGTCTGCGAGGCCGGGGGCTTCGATATCATTTTAGTGGAGACGGTCGGCGTCGGGCAGAGCGAGATCACGGTGTCCGAGATGGTCGACTTCTTCCTGGTGCTGATGATCGCCGGTGGCGGCGACGAATTGCAGGGCATCAAGAAGGGCGTGCTCGAGATCGCCGATATGATCGCCATCACCAAAGCCGACGGCGAGAATGTCACCCGCGCCAAGATCACGGCGACGGACTATCAGCATGCGATGCGGATCATCACCCCGATGAACCCTTTGTGGACCCCGCCGGTCGTAACGGTGAGTTCCATCGAGAATAAGGGGCTCGATACGCTGTGGGAGAAGATCGAGCATCACAAGAAGGCGCTGACGAATGCCGGTGAATTCGAGACGAAACGCCGGGCACAGCAGATTCGCTGGATGTGGGCGATGATCGACGACCGGCTCATGAGCCGCCTTCGGGCCGACGACAGGATCCGAACCTTGGTGAGCGAGATGGAACGCGGGATTGCCGACGGCAAAGTGACTCCGGCGCTCGCGGCGGATAGTATCCTTGCTGCGTTCTGGAGTTCTTTCGGGGGATAGTCGAATGATCCGTATGGTTCTTGCCCTGGCGCTGGTGTCCGCGCCGGCCTATGCGCAGTCGCAAGCCGACCTGTACGCCAAGGCGCGCGAGATCCACGAACGGGTGCTGACCATCGACACGCACGTCGATATCCCCTTCGACTTCGCCACATCCGCCTACGACATGATGAAGCCAGGCCCGCGCGGGCAGCAGGTGCACATCCCGACGATGATCGAAGGCGGCCTCGATGCGCCGTTCCTGATCGTCTACATGGGCCAGGGCGAACGCACGGTCACCGGTTATGCGAAGGCCGCCGCCGACGCCTTCACCAAGTTCTCGGCCATCCACCGCGCCACCGACGAACTCTACAAGGATAAGATCGAGCTCGCCTATACCGCCGCCGACGTGCGGCGCATCTACGGCGGCGGCAAGAAGCCGATCATTATCGGCATGGAAAACGGCTACTCGGTCGGCAAGGACCTGCGCCTGCTCGATATCTATTACGGCCTCGGCGCGCGCTATCTCGGCCTTCTGCACAACGGCCACAACGACCTGGGCGATTCCGCTCAGCCCAATGCAAATGAGCCGGCCGCCGAGCACAACGGTTTGTCGCCGCTGGGCAAAGAAGTGGTCCAGAGACTGAACGAACTTGGGATCATGGCGGACATCAGCCACGCCTCGATGAAGACCGCGCTCGACATCCTCGCCGTGTCCAAGGCGCCAGTGATCGCCAGCCACTCGGCGGTAAAGGCCGTGTTCGATCACCCGCGCAATGTGAGCGACGAGGTGCTCGATGCGGTGAAGCGCTCGGGCGGCGTGGTACAGATCGTGGCCTTCGATCCTTACCTGCGCGCGATCCCGCCGGAAAAGACCAAAGCCATCCAAGCCCTGCAGAAAACCATGGGCCTGCGCGGGAACGCCGACGTGGACAAATTGCAGCCCGGCCAACGCCAAGCCTATGTGGCGGAAATGGCCACTATCGAGAACACCTGGCCGAAGGCGGATGTGACCAACCTGGTCGACCACATGGACTACGCCATCAAGCGGATCGGCATCGACCATGTGGGCATTTCGTCGGACTTCAACGGCGGCGGCGGCATCCGGGGGTGGGGAAGCGCGGCCGAGACCTTAAATGTCACACTGGAACTGGTGCGGCGCGGGTATACCGAGGAGCAAATCGCCAAGCTTTGGGGCGGTAACCTCCTGCGCGTGATGGAACAGGTCGAGGCTTATGCCAAGCGGCCCCGAAAGCGGCGCTAAGTCTTCTGACGCCAGCGGCCTCCCGCCGCTCGACGACAGCCGAACGCGCCGTTCACCACTCACGATTGCCCAGCACGCCACTGTCATCACAACGCGCCTTGTATTCGGCGCGCTATGCGGCGCGATCCGCCTGGTGCGCGGCGCGCACCCGAAAGATTGGCGCACGATTCGTTATGGCCTGCACCGGGAGGAAATCCTCGATTATCACGCGCCGCCCGCCGACAAACCGCCTCATCGGGCGGTCGTGTTCATCCACGGCGGCGGCTGGCTCATGGGCACAAAGGACTTCTACGCCCACGACCTGATCTTCCTGCCCGAGGCCGGATATCCGGTATTCAACATCGAATATCCGAAGGCGCCGGAGCATCCGCATCCGCGGCCCTTGCGGTCATTGCTCGCCGCGTTGGTGTTCATCAAACGCTCGTTCCCAGAAGCCACGCATGTGCACCTGATGGGCGATTCGGCTGGCGGCAACATGGCGGTGATGGCGGCGTTGCTGCTGTCGGACGCGGGGCTCCTTAAACGGGTGGACCCGTGGTGCGACCCGAAGAAGCTGCCGAAGGCGCTATCGGTGACGTCGATCTACGGCGTTCTAGATCGCGCGACGATGCTGCGGCCGAATGTGCCCGGCGGCGCGGCGCTGCTCGCCGCCTATGCCGGCCCGGAAGCCCTCAAGGAAGCGGTCGGACCGGAGCATTCCATCACGCCGATGGACCTGAAATTCGAGCGCCATCCGCCGTGCTTCATCGCCTGCGGCGGCGACGATCCGATCCTGCCTTCAAGCCAGATCTATGCCGAGCGGTTGCAGCGGGAAGGCCACAAGGTCGTGCTCACCACCTATCCCAAAGCGTTCCACGGATTCTTCAATTTTCCCGAGGGCGAGCCCAAGCGAAACTTGAGGCGCGATATCCTCACCTTCTTGGACGAGAACTTCCTCGGTGTGCAGTCGCCGTAAGGCGACTAGCGTTCCGTCAGGGCGCCGTAGAGTTCCGGACGGCGGTCGCGGAAGAAGCCAAAGGCCGCGCGGGCGCGGCGGACTTCGTCGAGATCGATGGTCGCGGTAATGACGCCTTCCTCGGTGCGGTTCAGCTCGGCCACCTTGTCGCCGCGGTGGTTGGCGATGAAGGACGAGCCGTAGAATACTTGGCCGTCTTCCGTACCGACACGGTTGGCGGCCACGACGGGCACGACGTTGGACACGGCATGGCCGATCATGGCGCGCTGCCAAAGATCCTTGGTGTCGAGCTCGGCATTGTCCGGCTCCGAACCGATGGCGGTCGGATAAAACAGGATCTCGGCGCCTTGCAGCATGAGCGCGCGCGCGGTTTCCGGGAACCACTGGTCCCAGCAGATGCCCACGCCCATGGAGCCGAAGCGGGTGCGCCAGGCCTTGAAGCCGGTGTTGCCCGGGCGGAAGTAGAACTTCTCCTCATACCCCGGACCGTCGGGGATATGGCTCTTGCGGTAGATGCCCATAGTTGCGCCGCCGGCGTCGATCATCGCGAGGCTATTGTAGAAGTGGTTATGCTCGCGCTCGAAGATCGAGGTCGGGATGACGACGTTCAGGCTCTTCGCGAGTTCGGCCATGCGCAAAACAGCCGGATGGCTTTCGGCCGGATAGGCGGCGTCGAAATGGGCTTCCTTCTCCTCGCGGCAGAAGTAGTGGCCCTGGAACAGTTCGGGCGGAAGGATGACTTGCGCGCCCTTCTTGGCCGCCTCGGTCACGAAGCCTTCGATCTTGGCGATGTTCTTCTCCATATCGGTGGAGAAGGCGCATTGGATGGCCGCAACGGTGACTTTGGTCATACTGAATATCCCTAAGCCGGCTGCTGCTGCGTGATGCAGTGGAACGAACCGCCGCCCGTAATAACAGAGTTGGCCGGAAGACCAATAGTGCGCCGGCCCGGGAACAGGTTGGCAATGGCCGCCACGGCCGCGTCATCGGACTTCGCCCCGTAAAGCGGAACGACGACCGTCGTATTGCCGATGTAGAAATTCATCGAGCTGACGGGCATGACATCGCCGTCCTCGTTCTCCATGCGGCCCGGCGACGGCACGGTCATGACTTCGAGCTTGTTCCCGTTCACGTCACGCGCGGCCTTGAGGTCGGCGATGATGGCCTTCAGGGCGTCGGCATTCGGATCATCCGACCCAAAGGGTTCCATGCACACCACGACACCCGGGGCGATGAAGCGCGCGATATTGTCGATATGTCCGTCGGTGTGGTCGTTGGCGAGGCCGTCGCCGAGCCAGATCAGATGCTCGATGCCGAGGCCCTTCTTGAGGCGCGCTTCGATATCCGCCTGCGACAGCAACGGATTGCGATTCTCGTTGAGAAGGCACTGGCGCGTGGTGAGCGCGGTGCCGAGACCATCCACGTCAATGGAGCCGCCTTCGAGCACCCAGTCGTTGATGAGCGCGGGCGTACCGGCTTGTTTCGCGACAAAGGCGGCGACCTGATCGTCGCCTTCGAGCACGTACTTGCCGCCCCAGCCGTTGAACTTGAAGCAGGACGCCTGAAGACCGGCCGGGCCCTTCACGAAGATGGGCGCGGTGTCGCGGAACCAGATGTCGCCGAACATGCCGGGAATGATTTGCGCATTCGTGCCCTTGAGCGCGGCGCGCGCGGAGGCTACAGCCTCGTCGCCGTTCGCGACGATCTTCAAGGCTTCGCCTCTGCCGTCATCGGCGATGGCTTTGAACAGTGCGGCGACTTCGGCGCGCGCCGGTTCCAAGTCCTCGAGCCACAGGTCCGCGGCGCTGGGCCAGGCGGACCAGACGGCGCTGTGTTTGTCCCATTCGGCGGGCTGGCGGAGCGGCGGATTTACGTTCGATTTTGTGTCCATGGGACGCTCACATACTGTCTGGAAGTCCCCCATGCAATGCTTGAGAGTATGAATATATGTCATCGGGAAATCTCACCGCCGACCGGCGCTATGACTACGCCCAGAGCCTGCGCGCGGAGGGGGACTTTTCAGCCGCGGCGGAGCTGATCGGGCAGGCCCTGGAGTTGGCGCCGAACTGGGCCGAAGGCCGCTTCGCCTTCGCCGAAACGCTGGCGGACGCCGGGCGTGCCGAGGACGCCATTGCCGCCTACCGCGCCTATCTCGCGGTCGATCCAGGCGACTCCATGGGGGCTGCGGCGCGGCTCACTTTACTGGGCGCGGCACCGACTCCGGCCAACCTGCCGGCCGCCTATGTCACTCGCCTGTTCGATGAATATGCCCCGCGTTTCGACGCGGCACTGACCGAGCGGCTGAACTATCAGGGCCCGGCGCTTTTGAAAGAAGCCGTGACGCGTGTATGGCCCCGCCCCTTTTCGCGCGTGTTCGATCTCGGCTGTGGCACGGGCCTATCGGGTGCGGCTTTTCGCGATGTGGCGGCATGGTTAGGCGGCGTCGATCTGTCGCCCGCCATGGTGAAGAAGGCCCAAGCTAAGAAGCTCTACGATCATCTGGAAGCGGGCGACATGGGCACGGCGCTCGCGACGCTGAACGCGCCCTGCGAACTCATACTGGCCGCCGACGTGCTGGTGTACGTGGGCGATCTGTCGCCGCTGTTCGCGCTGGTGCGCGATGCGCTGGTTCCGGGCGGCATTTTCGCCTTCACCGTTCAGCGGGCCGAGAGCGGCGACTACGCGCTGGGGCGCGAGCAGCGCTACAGCCACAGCCGCGTCTATCTTGAACGCTGCGCCGAGGCCGCGGATTTCGAAATCGCCGTGCTGGAAGACGTGGTGACGCGCCAGGAAGCCGGAAAAGACGTGCCGGGCCTGCTCGCTGTTCTAGCTTAAATGAAACACCAGCGCCTTGAGATAGGCGCTTTCCGGCAGCAGCGGATGCACGGGATGATCGGGCCCGGCGCCGGCGGTCCGGATGATTTTACCCGAGCGCTTTGCGTCCTCGAGTCCGCGCGCGACCGCCGCCGTGAATTCATCGAGCGGCGCGTTGTGGCTACAGGAGGCGACGAGCAGATATCCGCCCGGCGCGGTGACTTCGGCCGAGAGGCGCGCGAGCTTGCGATAGCCCTGCAGACCCGCTTTCAAATCCTTCTTTGACTTCACGAAGGCCGGCGGGTCGGCGATCACGACGTCCCAGGTTTTACGCGCGCTCACGGCGTTTTCAAGGAACGGGTAGACTTCGGACTTCTCGAAGGTGCAGGCGACCTTGTTGGCGGCGGCCGCTTTGGCGGCGAGTTCCAGGGAGTGCGCGGAACGATCGACGGCGGTGACGGAGGTAGCGCCGCCGAGCGCACACGCCATCGCGAAGCCGCCGGTGTGCGTGTAGAGGTCGATGGCGCTGGCGCCTTTCGCCAACCTGCCCATGAACGCGCGGTTGTCGCGCTGATCGAAGAACCAGCCGGTCTTCTGGCCCGAGGTGAGATCGCAGAAAAAGGTGGCGCCGCTCTCTTCCACGGGCACGTCGCCGTCCAAGCCGCCATGTACGACGCGCACATCTTGCGCGAGACCTTCAAGCCCGCGTGCGGGCGTATCGGCGCGTACGACGACGGCGCGCGGCGCCGTGAGGCGTACCAGCGCATCGACGATTAGCGGCAGCAGCGTGTCCATACCGGCGGTGTTGGGCTGGAGCACGAAGACATCGCCAAAGCGATCGACGATGAGGCCGGGCAGGCCGTCCGCTTCCGCATGCACAAGGCGGTAGAACGGGCGCGCGAACAGACGCTCGCGGAGTGATAAGGCGGTCTTGAGCTTGCCTTCAATAAAAGCCGCGTCGATAGCCGCGTCAGGCGCGTGGACGAGGACCCGGGCGCTGATCAGGGTGCGCGGGTTGAACTGGGCGGTGGCCAGCAAGGTCCCGCCCGCATCGGCGACGGTTACAATCGAACCCGGCGGCAGCGCTTTCGCCTCGGGATCCATCTTCACTTCGTTGGAGAAGATCCACGGATAGCCAGACTGGAGCCGCCGTTGGGCACGGGGCTGCAGGATAAGACGCGGGTGACGGGTAACAGGCGTGTTCATGGCGGTGCTTTGCCACTGAATGGGCCGAAAACATAGGAAAAAACGCGGCCGAGGGGCTATACTGCCGCCTTTCGTCGGACCCACCAGGGAGGCGTCCCCATGATCACTCTTTCCATCAATGGCCAAAATCATGAGGTGGAGGTCGATCCGTCGACGCCGCTTCTGTGGGTGCTGCGCGACAAATTGGCGATGACCGGCACCAAATTCGGATGCGGCATCGCGCAATGCGGCGCTTGTACCATTCACATCGACGGCATGGCCGCGCGGGCCTGCGTGACGCCGGTGAGCATGGTGGGCGACGCAAAGATCACAACGATCGAGGGGCTTTCGACCGACGGCAGCCATCCGGTGCAGGCCGCCTGGATCGCCCATGAAGTGCCGCAGTGCGGCTATTGCCAGCCGGGCATGATGATGGCCGCCGCCGCGCTTTTGACTCAGAAGCCGAAACCGACGGACGCGGATATCGACGCGGCGATCACCAATATCTGCCGCTGCGGCACTTACCCGCGCGTACGCGCGGCCATCCATTCCATCGCCAAGACCTGAGGAGAAGCATCATGAACTTCGCCCTCAATCGCCGCCTGTTCCTGCAAGCTTCCACCGTCGCCGGCGGGGGCTTCATGCTGGGCTTCGCCCTGCCCGGCAACGACGCGGAAGCGGCTACGGCCGCCGCGCCGGAAGTGAACGCTTGGATCGTGATCCAGCCGGACGACACCATCATCGTGCGTGTCGCCCATTCGGAAATGGGCCAAGGCGCGTTTACCGCGCTGCCTATGATGGTCGCCGAAGAACTGAACGCCGACTGGGCGAAGGTGAAGCCGGAATTCATCAACCCCACTGAACATGTGCAGCGAAACCGCGTATGGGGCGGCACCGCGACGGTCGGCAGCCGCGCGGTACGCACCAGCCATGAATACTTGCGCAAAGCCGGCGCCAGCGCCCGCGAAATGCTGATCGCCGCCGCCGCGCAGCAATGGAAAGTGCCGGTGAGCGAGGTGCGCGCCGAGAAGAGCGTGCTCACGCACACCCCTTCGGGCCGCACGCTGAGTTACGGTAAAGTCGCGAGCGCGGCGTCGCGGATGCCGGCGCCGAAGGACGTGGCGCTGAAGCCCCATACGGAATGGACCATCCTCGGCACACCGAAGAACCGCGTGGAGATCCCGGACAAGGTCATGGGCAAGCCGGTGTTCGCCATCGACGTGCGTCTGCCGGACATGTTGTTCGCGGCCATCGAACATAGCCCCGCCTTCGGCGGCAAGCTAAAGAGTTACGATGAGAAGGCCATCGCGACGATGCCCGGTTTGCGCGCCGTGGTGCCGTTATTCGACACGGCCGTCGCCGTCGTCGCCGACAGTTATTTCGAAGCCTCACGGGCTCTCACGGCCCTGCCTATCGCGTGGGACCGGGGACCCAATGGCAATGTGAACCATGCCGATGTGCTCGCTTTCGTCAAAAGCGGTCTGACGGCGACCGATCCGTTGGAAGGCGCGAGCGAAGGCGATGTCGTGGCCGCCATTGCCAAGGGCGCGAAGGTGATCGAGGCGGAATATCACGCCCCGTTCCTCAGCCACGTGCCGATGGAGCCGCAGAACGCCACCGCGCGCGTGACCGCGGACCTCGTTGAAATCTGGGCACCGACGCAGAACATCGAAGCCACGCTGAACTTGGCCGCCAAGGCCGCGGGCGTGGAAATCGGCAAAGTCAAAGTGCATCCGGTGATGGCGGGCGGCGGCTTCGGCCGACGCGGCGGACAATTGGAATATGTGCCGGAAGCCGTCCTGCTGTCGAAGCATCTTGGCAAGCCGGTGCAGGTGATCTGGTCGCGCGAGGAAGACATCCGCCACGATTACTATCGCCCGATCTCCTCGGCGAAGTTCAAAGCCGCCTTCGATGCGCAAAACAATCCCATCGCCTGGGACACACGCATCGCCGGTCAGTCGATCATGTCCACCGCGAACCCCGAAGCCCTCAAGAAGAGCACGGACCTCGGGTTCCTGGTGTGCTTCACGGACAACCCCTACGACGTGCCGAACCGCCGCGTGGATTTCGGCATGCGCAATACGCATGTACCCGTTGGGTATTGGCGATCGGTGAACCATTCGCAGAACGGTTACTTCCGCGAGTGCTTCGTGGACGAGATGGCCGAAGCCGCCGGCATGGACCCCTATCAATTCCGCCGTAAACTGCTGGCGAATTCACCGAAGCAACTCGCGTGCATGGATGCCGCCGCGAAGGCCGCGGGATGGGGCCGCACGCTTCCGCAAGGTGTGTTCCAGGGCATCGCACAGGTGGACGGTTACGGCAGCTATGTCGCGTCCGTGGTTGAAGCGTCCGTGCGTCCGGATGGACATCCGAAGGTGCACCGTGTGGTGACCGCCATCGACTGCGGTCACGTCGTGAACCCGGATACAGTGAAAGCGCAAACCGAGGGCGCGGTCGCCTGGGCGCTGTCAGCTGCTCTCTACGGCGAGATCACCATCAAAAACGGCGGCGTGGAGCAAGGCAACTACCACGACTATCCGATGGTGAAGATGGCCGAGATGCCCACGGTCGAAGTGGTTTTGGTGCCGTCCTACGATTTCTGGGGCGGCGTCGGCGAGCCCGGCGCGCCGCCGGTCACCCCCGCCTTGCTCAACGCCATGTACAAGGCGACGGGCCGGCGCATCCGGAATTTGCCTCTTGTGAAAGACGCGCAGCCGCGCTCCGCCGACTAGCTTGATTTGATTAAAACGGCTTCAGCACGACCATGATCACGATGATGATCATGAACACGGCGGGAACCTCGTTGAGCATGCGGTAGAACTTGGCCGGACGGGTGTTGGCGTCGTTGGCGAAGTCTTTCGTCCAACGCTCCATGCGCCCGTGCATGAAGCCGAGGCCGACGACGAAGGCCAGCTTCACGTGCATCCAGCCCTGATGCCAATCCACCGGGCTTTCCGGAAGGAACAGCATGGTGATTCCGAACAGCAGGCTGGCGGCAGCCGCCGGGCGCATAATGATGCGCAGAAGCCGCCCTTCCATGCCCTTCAGCATCTCCGACGCTTCCGAGCCAGGCGCGAGGCCGACATGGTTCACAAATAGACGCGGCAAATAAAGCAGTCCGGCCATCCATGCGATGACGGAAATGATGTGCAGCGCTTTGATCCAGAAAAAGAGCATGAGGCCTCTCGACTCTGATGCCCCTCCCCCTTGTGGGGAGAGGTTAGGGGGGGTAGGGAAGCTGCCCCAATCCGCCCGTAGCCTTACCCCCGCCCGCAGACGCTGTCTCGCTTTTTTCCATTAGCGCCAGCATCCAACACGTACGGCGCCGTCCCTGCGCCTTCCGGCAAAGGGGGACGGCTTTGGTCTTTTACGGCCAGCGTGCCGTAGGCGGCATGCTCATGAGGTATGCGTCGGGATTGGCGTCGGTGGCGAAGCCGAATTTGGTGCCGCGGTCGTAGACGAGGTTGAATTCGACATAGCGGCCGCGCTTGATGAGCTGCCGTTCTTTTTCCGCCTCGGTGAAGGTAGCGTCCTTGCGCCGGGCGACAATTTTAGGAATGACATCGAGGAAGGCTTCACCGATGTCTTGCTGGAAAGCGAAATCCTTCTTGATATCGCCGGTATTGAGATCGTCAAAAAAGATGCCGCCCACGCCGCGCGGCTCCTTGCGATGCGGCAGATAGAAGTACTTGTCGCACCACGCCTTGTATTCATCATAGGCGCCCGGGCGATAGCGATCGCAAGCCGCCTTCAGGGCCGCATGGAAGTCCTTCGTGTCGTCATCGAAAGGTATGGTGGGGGTGAGATCGGCGCCGCCGCCCAACCACAGCTTGCTGGTGTGCATGAAACGCAAATTCATATGCACGGTCGGCACGAAGGGACTGAACATATGCGTGACCAGCGAGATGCCGCTGGCGGTGAACTGGCCGCCGGATTCCTTCGCGCCCGGCATATGAGCCATGCCTTGCTCGGACAGCGCGCCCCAGACGTGACTGACATTCACACCGGCTTTCTCGAACACTTGGCCGCGAATGACGCGCATACGTCCGCCGCCCTTGAGACGGTGATCGGGGCCCCTTTCCCATTCGGTCTGCTCGAACTTCACGCCGTCTTCAAAGCTTTCGAAGGCAGCGCAAATGCGGTCCTGAAGGCTTTTGTAGAAGGCTACCGCGTCCGCGATGAATTCGTCGGAGAGCTGAGACGTCATTTGGCGGTCCGTTCATGCACATAATCGACCAGGCGCTTCACGGCGTCGGGATCGACTTCCGGCCAAATTCCGTGGCCGAGATTGAAGATATGACCGGGCGCGGGACCGGCGTCGGCGAGAATTTCGTCGATGCGCTTTTCGAGCGCCGCCTTCGGCGCGAACAGGACGGCCGGATCGAGGTTTCCCTGAATCGCCTTGTTCGGAAGAAGTTTGCGCGCGCCCGCGAGCGGAACCCGCCAGTCAAGGCCCACCACGTGCACCGGCAATTCGGAGATGATGTCGAGCATGGTCCCGCAATTGTTGGCGAAGTAGATAAGCGGCACATTGAGGTCTTCAAGACCCTCGAAGATGCGCTTTACGGGCGGGAGCGCGACATTGCGGAAGTCGTGCGGGCCGAGAAGACCGCCCCAGGATTCAAACAGCATCAACGCCTGCGCACCGGCGGCGGCCTGGGCGCGCAAATAAACGATCATCGCATCGGCGAGGCGCTCCAAAAGGCGCGCCGTTACTTCGGGCTCGGCATGCACGAAGGACCGCGGCACGGCGAATTCCTTGGAAGGCTTGCCGGCGACGAGATAGGCGAACAGCGTGAAGGGCGAACCGGCGAACCCGATGAGCGGTACATGGGCCGGGAGACCCGCGCGGGTGAGCTTTATCGCTTCCATGACGAACGGCACATCGCGCTCCGGCACCAGCGGGCGGATCGCTTCGACCTGTTTCAGCGAGCGGATCGGCTGGGCGATCACCGGGCCGGGGGCGTAGTCGAGATCAATGCCCATGCCTTCGAGCGGGACCATGATGTCGGAGAAGATGATGGACGCGTCGAACGCGAAACGGCGGATCGGCTGCAGCGTAACTTCGGCCGCGAGTTCCGGGGTACGGGTGAGTTCGGCGAACCCGACCTTGGACCGCACTTCGCGATACTCGGGTAGATAGCGCCCAGCTTGGCGCATCACCCAGATGGGCATGTGCGACGTCGGCTGGCGGCGGCAGGCGGCGAGGAACGGGGGCAGCGCGGTCGAATCTGTCACAGGATTTCTCTTTGCTGGTGAAACTTTTGGCGCACTTTAGGCTTGGCCTGGATTGCTCGCGGCCAGCCGGCGGGCATTGGCTTGCGCGAGAACCGCGTCGCCCCCCTTCGAAATAAACGCGGATGCGGCGGCGTCGCCCAAGGCTACGGCATTGGAGACGTGGCCGCTTTGCGTGACAGAGATAAAATCGCGTCCGTCTAAATTGCAGGCGGCGGCGTAAAGCGACAACTCGTTGCCGTTCACGGTCGCCAGCGCGCCGAGCGGAACCTGACAGCCGCCTTCAAGACGCCCAAGCATAGCGCGCTCGGCGTCCACAGCCACGCGGGTCTGCGTATGATCCAACGGGCGTAACCAGCGCAGGGTTTCGGCATCACCCGCGCGCGCGCAAATCGCAATAGCGCCCTGCGCGGCGGCGTTGGGGAAAACATCGGTCGGTAGAATCTGCGTGATGCGCGCGCCGAGGCCGAGGCGCTTCAAGCCGGCGGCGGCGAGGATGATAGCGTCGTATTCACCATCGTCGAGCTTACGCAAGCGCGTCGGCACGTTGCCGCGCAGTTCAACCTGCTTCAAGTCGGGGCGGGCTTTGGCCAGAAACGCTTTGCGGCGCAGACTCGACGTGCCGATTCGCGCGCCGGACGGCAGACTCGCGAAATCTAGGCCTCCACGCGAGACCAACGCATCATGGGGATCCTCGCGCTCCAGCACGGCCGCCAGTGTCGTGCCGGCTGTCATCGCAGTGGCGAGATCCTTCAGGCTATGGACGAGGAGATCGACCTCGTTATCAAGCAAGGCGCGGTCAAGTTCGGCGGTAAAAAAGCCTTTCCCGTCGGTGGACCAGAGTGGGATGTCCGTCTGCAGATCGCCGCGCGTCTTGATAATGACGAGATCGACGGACGGCGCGCCGGGAATGAGGCCGATCAGGCGCTTCACTTCTTCCGACTGCCAGAGAGCGAGGGCGGACCCGCGGGTCCCAATACGTAAACTCACGAAACTTCTCCTTCCGGGAGGAAACGGTAGCCGACACCGCGCACCGTCAGGAAATGCTTGGGTTCATGCGGCGTGTGCTCGAATATCTTACGCAGGCGCAGGATGAAATTATCGACGGTCCGGGTGGAGGGAAACACCTCGTAGCCCCAGACCTTCTCGAGCAAGTCGTCGCGCGTGACGACTTCGTCGGGCTGCTCGGACAAAACTTTCATGATCATGGCTTCCTTCTCCGTCAGGTCATGGAACGAACCGTCCCAAGACTTGGCGCGGAAGGTACGGAAGTTCACCTCGTTGCCCGCGAAGCGCAGCACACCGTCGGAGGCGGGCTTGGCTATCGACTGCTTGTACCAGTCCCAGCGGCGCAGGATGGCCTTCACGCGCAGGAGAAACTCGTCGAGATGGAAAGGCTTGGTGAGATAGTCGTCGCCGCCGGCTTCCAGACCGCGCACGCGGTCTTGGGGGTCGCCGCGCGCGGTCAGGAACAGGACCGGCGTATTCTTGCCTTGCTGGCGCAACTCGCGGCACACCGCGAAGCCGTCCATCTTGGGCATCATCACATCCAGGATGAGAAGGTCGTAGTCGGACGCGAGGGCCTGCGCGAGACCGGCGCTGCCGTCATGGGCCGTGTCGGCCGCATAGCCTTCGGCGCGCATATTCTCAGCCATGCCTTCGGCGAGATGCAGATCGTCCTCGACGACCAGGATACGGTGCACGGGCTCGCTCATGGGGCGTCCTGGGTTACGGCGGCAGGCCAAGTCACGGTGAAGGTCGCCCCTTTCCCGGGCCCTTCGCTGTGCGCCTTGGCTTCACCGTTCTCGAAGTGCATGAAGCGCCGCACGATATAAAGGCCGAGGCCCGTTCCGGCGGCATCGCGCCCGCCCGTGGTGTCTAGGCGCACGAATTTCTCAAAGAGGCGCTCAGCGTCGGCGGTTTCAAAACCAATCCCGCTATCCTTCACCGCGATCTCGACGGCGCCGCCATGACGGCGGCCGGAGATTGCGATGGTGCCGCCTTTAGTGGGACCGAGCGCCGCGATGGCGTTGTCGATGAGGTTGCGCAGGACGCCGTCGGTGGCGACCGGGTCGGCGTAAAGGTCGAGATCGGGTGGGATATCCATGCTGAAGACAACATTCTCGCGCTTGGCGATGTCCTCGACATTGGCGAGCACATGGCGCACGGCTTCGGCCATGCCGATGCGCTCGCGGTGGAGCAGGACGCGGCCGCGATCCAGACGCGCGCTATCGAGGATTTTGGCGACCATATTCTCCATACGGCGCAGATCGTCCAACATGCGGTGCGAGAGTTGCTGAAAGCGTTCCGGCGACAGCTGGCGGCGGAGCATGGTTTCAAGCGAGAGTTGGAGGCTCGCGAGCGGTGTCTTGAACTGGTGCGACACCATCGCGAGGAAGTTGTCCTGCTTGCGGCGGACCTCCGCCTCACCGGACAGCCCGCGCCATAGCACCGCGATGCCGGCCGCAAGCACCAGGAGGAAGAAGCCGCTTTCCCATGTGTATTGGTTCACGCGGCTGTGCTGGGCGTCCTCGACTGCCGCGACGGCCTCCGGCTTGAGGCCGACAACACCACCCGAAACTTGCAGATGCGGGAACAGCGCCGTGATCTCGGACGCGGCGACGCCGGCCGCTTCCAAACGCTGCCCGGCGGCGACATCGTAAGTATAGAGCGCGCGCAGGTGGTGCGCGTGCTCAGCCGCGACCGTACGCTGATCGATGAGCCACCACAGAACCTGCGCTACCGCGAAAACCTGCAGTCCAATCATGACGATGTGCAGGAAGCGGATGGGGTCGGAACGCAAGGTCGTGGCCATGGCGGACGGTCCGTTCTTACTACCGCGGCAGCGCCGCGACGGTCTCGGCGAGGCCCGCGACGAGGGTGTCGATGTCCGCTTCCGTATGGGCGGCGGACAAGAAACCGACTTCGTAGGCCGACGGTGCAATGTAGATACCCTTGTCGAGAAGCGCTTGAAAGAGCGGCGCAAAGCGCGCCCCGGCGCTGCCATCGATAGCCTCGGCCGAGCGCGGCGGCTCGCCCGGCTGGAAGGACAGCCAGAAGATGGACCCGAGACGCGCGAAGCCAACCTCACGGCCTGTGTCTTTCAGGGCCTTCGTCGCCTTGGCTTCCAGGATGGCGCCCATTTCGTCGAGCTTGGCGATGACGTTGTCGCGCTCCAGGATGCGCAAGGTCGCCAGACCCGCCGCCATCGCGACCGGGTTCCCGGACAGTGTCCCCGCCTGATAGACCGGACCTTCCGGCGCAATGTGGGACATGAGCTGGCGCGAACCCCCATAAGCGCCGACCGGAAGGCCGCCGCCAATCACCTTGCCGAACGTCACGAGGTCCGGCGTGATGCCGTAATGAGCCGCGGCACTGCCCTTGGGCACGCGGAAACCCGAAATCACTTCGTCGAAAATCAGGAGCGCGCCGTACTCCTTGGTAAGCGCGCGCACCTTTTGGAGGAAAGCGGGGCGCTGCAGGAGAAGACCGTTGTTGGCGGGCACAGGCTCGATGATCACCGCGGCGATCTTATTGCCCTCTGCGGTGAAGAGGGCCTCGAGCTTGGCGTCATCGTCGAGCGGGAGGACGCGGGTGAGCGCTGCGAAATCCTTCGGCACGCCAGCCGACGACGGTTGACCGGCCGTGACAAGACCTGAGCCGGCGGCGACGAGAAGATGGTCGGCATGGCCGTGATAACAGCCGGAGAATTTGAGGACGAGATCGCGCCCGGTCGCACCACGCGCGAGGCGGATCGCGCTCATGGTCGCTTCGGTGCCAGACGAAACAAAGCGCACCTGTTCGAGACCGGGGTAAGCGGCGACAACTTTCTCGGCGAGGTCCACTTCGCCGCGGCACGGCGCGCCATAGGTTGTACCCAACGCAGCGGCCTTCTGAACGGCGCTCACAACTTCATGCGGGGCGTGACCGAGGATAAGCGGTCCCCAGGAGCCGACGAAGTCGAGGTAGCGCTTGCCTTCTTCATCGGTCACATAGGCGCCTTCCGCTTTCGCGATGAAGCGCGGCGTGCCGCCCACGGATTTGAACGCGCGGACCGGCGAGTTAACTCCGCCCGGGATGACCCGGCGGGCGCGTTCGTAGAGAGCGGCATTGGTATCGGTCACTGACTCTTCTCCTTATTGAGCGGATGGCGCGCGGTTTCGCCGTGAAGGGCATCTTGCACGCCGCGCAGATAGGCTTGCACGGCGGCCGGGCCCGATTCAGTGGCGAGCGCGCGCAAACCCTTGAGCGGCGCATGCGCGAGACGGCGCGCGAAACCTTCGGCCCATTGCTTGAGCCCTTCTTCGGTGGTTTGCGATTTGGGCAAACGGCGCAGGCTTTCGACGGCCGCACGCTGATATTGCATGGTGAGGTCTTGAATGAGCGATGAGGCTTCGCGAATGGCGTATTCACCACGCAAGCGTTCAAGGTGTTCGTCGATGACGATGCGCGCGGAGGCGAGTTCGCGCAGACGTTCCGTGCGGCCCAACGCGGCGTCGGCGATCACGGCGTCCATGCCGAGACGCGTGAGACCGTTCATGAGGCCGGCGGCAGGATCCACGTTTGGCGGAACGCCGAGATCGACGATGAGCGTCCCATGCGTCGGCGCCGCAGCGGCGATGCGCGCCGCGACCGTCAGATCGATCAGCGGCTCAGCACCGCCGACGGCGGTGATGATGACGTCGATGGGCCCGGGATTGGCAAGGAACTGATCGAGCGGGCACGCCTCGCCGTTCAGTTCGATCGCAAGTTCCTCGGCTGTTTCAAAAGTGCGATTGACGACGGTGACCGGCAACCCCTGCGCGGCGAGATTGCGGCCGGCGTGGCGAGTCATCGGTGAAATCCCGACAAGGGCCACGCGCCCGCGCGCGCCGTCCACATGGGCGAGGGCGCGCTTCACGGCATAGTCCGCGAGCGATTCGACATTGGCGGTGCCGGCGATCTCGCGGTGCACGTCCTGCGCGGCACGCAAGGCTTCGGCGAAGAGATAGTCGAGCTGCGGGCCGCAGGTACCCGCCGCCTTGGCCACGCTCCAGGACTGGCGGACCTGGTTATAGATTTCGCGCTCGCCCGCTTGGGCGGAATCGAGGCCAGACGCGACGAGGAAAAGGTGCTCGGCCGCTCCCTCTCCCACCCAGGCGCGGAACACGTGGCGAACGTCGTCCCCTGCCAGGACGTCGGAGAAGGCCTCGCCCAGGGCGTCCCGGCAGGCGTGCGCGGTCAGGGATTCGTCGCCGGCGACAATGAACTCGATTCTGTTACATGTGCCGATATAAGCGAGCTCAGGCACACCCAGACGCGCCGCGAGCGCTTGCAAGCGGTCTTCGATCTCGGTCTTTGGCCAGGCGAGGCGGCCAATACGATCCACCCCGGCTGACTTATAAGAAGCGCCAAAAAGCGCGAACTGATCCATGGATGGGGGATAGCATAGCCCCGCATGCCCTATGTCACAGCTGTGTCACGGCCCTAATTGATTGATGTAATGCAGATATTTAGACTGTTTCCGCGTGGGAGAAACACATGCGCATCGTGATTACCACCTTGATGGCGACACTCCTGGCCGGCTGCGGTCCGGCCTCACGTCTCGATTATTCACAGCGCGCCCGTATCCAATGCGCGGAAACCGGGCGGGACGACGCCGGGTGCATGCAGCAGGTCATGGCGAGCTGGAGCCGCTTGGCGGGCGCCTGCGGCGTGCGGCAAAATATAAAGCAAGTCTGCGACGGCGAATTTGAGCGGCGCTATTTCTGCAATGTCTCGACACGCGAAGAAAAAACCACCGACGAAAAGGGGAACGTGACCACAAAGAGCGTCGAGAAACGCGAAGGCCCCGGCTGCGCGCTTGAAGGATCGCGGCGGTACGATCTCCGTGCCGCCTACATGGCCGAGTGCGAACGTCACAGCGACATCCCCAGTACTCGGCCGGCTGAGGGCGCCGCCTGCCATTGCGGCGACAACTACTGCACGTTCGACTACCCCGACGTGTCGGACGACATCGCCGTGCGGTACTTCCCCGAACTCGCCGACAAAAAATAAACCACGAATGTCAATTGACCCATGTAAGTCATGGGAAATAATCACCCTGCTAAGGTGAAGCGTTCCAGAGAGATACAGACGATGGCCGACAAGACATGCGAGGGTTGCCAAAACGGCGAAGTCTTTCCGATCCCCTTCTCCATGGCGTTCCAGCCGATCGTGGACGTGATGGAGCGGCGTATCTATGCTTATGAGGCCTTAGTGCGCGGACCTGGCGGCGAGGGCGCGGGCAGCGTCCTCGAAAAGATAACATCCGAAAACCGCTATGGCTTCGATCAGTCGTGCCGGGTGAAAGCCATTCAACAGGCGGCGGCGCTCGGGCTGGACCGCCGCCTCAGCATCAATTTTCTGCCGAACGCCGTTTACGAAGCGCGGGCTTGCATACGCGCCACCTTGACCGCGGCGGACCAGTTCGACTTCCCGCTCGATCAAATCACCTTCGAAATCACCGAGGACGAACGCATCAGCGATGCGCCTCATCTGCAATCGATCATCACCGAATACCGGCGTCACGGTTTCAGCGTCGCACTCGATGATTTCGGCGCCGGGTATGCGGGGCTTAACAGTCTGGTCGAACTCGACGTCGACGTGGTGAAGCTGGACATGGCGCTGGTGCGTGGCATCAACGCGGATCAGCGGCGGCGAACGATTGCCGCCGGCGCGATCAAAGTATGCGAAGAGCTTGGCGTGAAGGTGGTTGCCGAAGGTGTCGAGCGGGCGCCGGAGGCCAAAGCGCTCAGGGACATCGGTGTTCGTTTTATGCAGGGGTTCTTATTCGCGCGGCCGCGGCTGAACGCCTTGGTCGAAGACACGGAAATCTCTTTCACGTAAGTAAGGGCCGGCGTGCAACCCGCCGGCCCTTCTCAATCAAACCGTGCCTAGTGCACGGAGCGCGGGACTTTGAAATAATCAAAGCTCATGTCGCGGACCTTGCCGGCCTGGCCGTCGCCCTGGACGAGGTCTTTCAGGTCGTAGGCCGGAGCCTTCGCCAGATCTTCCTTCGACATCGGCACAACGTAGCCGTTCTTGTCTTCCGAATAGTCGAGCACCGACCACGGCACCGGCGCGTATTTTTCGCCCATGCCGAGAAGACCGCCGAAACCGACGGCGGCAAACATGATGCCGTTGGAGAGTTTGTCGAGCACGACGTCCTCGACGTGGCCGACCTTGTCGCCGGTCATATCGTAAACGGCGGTGCCTTTAACCTTAGAGGCGAGAATCGCGGTGGTGTGTCCAGCTGTTGTGGGCATTCGGTCCTCCTTGAAAGAGCTTTGGAATAAAGCCGAAGGCGTAACGGGACCCGCAAAACGTTTGTTCCGACCGCGCCGTACATTCGGCGCGCAAATGGCTGTGATGAAATGGGCAGAATCACAGCGCTTCAGCTATCGGACGTATCCGTTATTCCGACAGTTATTGAAGATGTGATTCCGGGAGGGTGCGATCGATCCGCACGTCATGCGCGTGCAGCACACCAATGATGTCAGCCAGAAAGCGCGCGTTCCACCGCGCGGCTGACTCGCGGCGCGGAGGGTTTGGTGAAACAGAAGAACCAGTCGGCCAGCGTGCCGTCTCGGCCGATGAGGTATTTGGTGAAATTCCACCACGGCCACCCCAAAGGCCCCGCTTCGCGCGCGAGCCAGCTGAACAAGGGATCTGCGGAACGGCCGCGCACGTGACGCTTCTCCGAGAGCGGGAAGGTGACCTGGAAACTACCCTCGCAGAAGGCGGCGATTTCGGCGGCTGGCCCGGGTTCTTGATTGCCGAAATCGTTGGACGGCACACCGAGGACCACCAGTCCCTGCTTCTTATGTTTGTCCCACAAAGCCTGGAGGCCGGCATACTGCGGTGTAAAGCCACAATAAGAGGCCGTGTTTACGATGAGCATAGGCCGGCCCTTGAACGCGGCCAGATCGAGCGGCCCGCCCTTTAGGGAGGTGAGGCAAAAGTCGTAGGCGGTGGTCATTCGGCCGAGAGCCTTACACTGTCGTCGCGGAATCCACCGGATTGGCGTTTCCACAAACGTGCGTAAGTGCCGTTCGCGGCCAGCAGCGCGGCATGGGTGCCAGTTTCAACGATACGGCCTTTATCCATGACGATAAGGCGATCCATCTGCGAGATCGTCGACAAACGATGGGCGATGGCAATGACCGTGCGGCCTTCCATGAGCGAGGCGAGTTGTTCCTGGATCGCGGCTTCGACATCGGAATCGAGCGCGGAGGTCGCCTCGTCCAGCACGAGGATCGGCGCATTCTTGAGGATGACGCGCGCGAGCGCGATACGTTGACGCTGGCCGCCGGACAGCTTGACGCCGCGCTCACCCACTTGAGCATCAAAACCTTTCCGTCCCTGCCAATCCTCGAGGGTTTCGACAAATTCACCCGCATGGGCGCGTTCGACGGCATCGCGGATTTCGGCGTCGGTGGCGTCGGGGCGGCCGTAACGAATGTTCTCGCGGATAGACCGGTGCAAAAGCGAGGTATCCTGGGTCACCATCGCGATATTCGCGCGCAAGGTTTCCTGCGTAACGTCTGCGATATCCTGCCCGTCGATCAGGATCCGGCCTGAATCCACATCAAAAAACCGCAGGAGCAAGTTCACCATGGTCGACTTGCCGGCACCTGAGGCGCCGACCAGGCCGATGCGCTCGCCGGGCTTGATGGCCAGATCTATGCCGTGCAGCACGCCGCGCGCGGTGCCGTAGCCGAAGTGCACATCTTCGAACGTGATCGCGCCCTTGGTGACATGGAGGGGTTTCGCGCCTTCACGATCGCGCATGGTGCGCGGCGTGGCGATGGATTTAATGCCGTCCTGCACGGTGCCGACTTGCTCGAAGATCGTGGTAATGCTGCCCGCGACCCAGCCGGACATCGAAACGAGCTGCCAGGACAATGGCAAAGCCATCGCCACGACCCCGACTTCGAGCGCGCCGCGCGCCCAAAGTCCGATCGCGAGACTGGCCACGCTAATCACCATCATGGCGTTGAGCGCCGTCAACAGGGTGCTAAACGCCGTCATCAGCCGCAGGAGCCGGTGATAGATCACGGTATGCTCGTCCATGCTGGCGCGCACAAAAGCGTCTTCATCGCGCGGCTTGGCGAAGAGCTTCACGGTGAGGATATTCGTATAGCTGTCGACCACCTTACCGGTGATCGTCGAGCGGAGTTCGGACACCGCGCGCGAGCGGTCACGCATGCGCGGCACGAAGTATCGGAGCAGAACGATGTAGGCGCTGAACCAAGCGATGATCGGCAGCGTCAGGCGCCAATCGGAGTTGGCGAGCACGATGATCGCGCTAGTGCCGTAGACAAGGATGTACCAGACGGCGTTGAACGACGCGACGACGCTTTCGCGCAAGGACGGCCCCGTCTGCATGATCCGGTTCGCGATGCGGCCCGCGAAATCGTTCTGGAAGAAAGCCCAACCCTGGCGCACCACATGCCAGTGAGCTTGCCAGCGCACCAGATTCTGGAAATTCGCGGCCAGCCCTTGATTGGTGACTAGGCCTTGAAGGAGCACCGCCGTCGGGCGCGCGAGCATTTGCACGGCCGCCATGCCCGCGAGGGTCCGCCAATGATCGCGAAAAATTTCCTCTGGCGTATGCTGCGAGACCAGTTCGACGATTTTCCCGATGAAAATCGGAATAAGGAGATCGAGAAAGGCAACGATCGCCCCCATCACGAACAAGGCGATCAGCAGGCCACGCGTTTGGCGCACGAAATGCCAATAGAACGCCATGAGGCCGGGCGGCGGCGGGTCGCCCACGATGTCCTCGGTCGGCTTCAAAAAACGTTCGAAGAGTTGGAACACGGCGCCCGTTCGGGTTGCGGCGATGGCGAGGATATCGCGGCGGTTATTGGGTGGACCTTAGCGTTATAGGGGCCGCGTTATAAAGATGCCAGCGAGCGCAACGGCCTGGGCGATGGTTAGCGGCCCAGCACCCGACGTAGCCCGTGCTCGAACTCCCGCACGGTCAGCGGCTTTTGCAACACCTCATGCCCCGCCCAGCGGCCATGCACGCCGTCGCGGCCGTAGCCGGTGATGAAGACAAACGGAATCCGGCCGCTTTCCAGTTTCTCGGCAATTGGGAAAACGGTCTCGCCGCTGATATTCACATCAAGGATGGCAAGCGCGGGAAGTTTCGCGGCGACGAGCGCAAGACCGGCGTCCAGGCGCGCCGCGTGACGCACGCTGGCCGCGCCAAGTTGTTCCAGCATCTCCTCGATCAGGAAGGAGACCATCGTTTCATCCTCGATCAGCAGGACATCGAGACCCGCCAGGAGATTGGAGCGCGGCATTTACGGGGCCCCTCTCTAAAGAGCGATTTCCATAACGGACCGGAAACCCTCCGGCGGGAAAGACGCGGTGTAATTGCCGCGAAGCTCGTCGACCACAGCGCGTTCAATAAATTTAGTGCCATATCCCGTTTGTGTGGGCGCCTGCACGGCGAGACCGCCGGTCTCAACCCAGGTGAGGCGCAAGCGATCCGGACTGGGCAACGACCAGGACAAGTTGACGATGCCGCTGCCTGCCGAAAGCGCGCCGTACTTAACGGCATTGGTCGCCAGCTCATTCAAGACCAGCGCCAAGGCAATCGCGACGTGAGGGCGAAGCGCGACATTTGGGCCCTCAACGACAGCGCGGGCAGCGCGCGGGCCCGCGTAGGGCGCTAAGATCGAGCTGACCACGTCTTCGAGATACGCCCCTTCCCAATTCTTATTGCTGAGTACGTTGTGGGCGCGGGACAGGGCCTGCAGGCGGGCATCGATTCCCTGCCGGGCTTCGGGTATCGCGCCGGAATTGCGCAAGCCGCGCCAGACGATCGCCTGGACGGACGCGAGCGTATTCTTGACCCGATGATTGAGCTCGTTGATGAGAAGTTCACGATGCCGCTCGGCGCTCACGAGCTGACGGGCGATCCGGACCGCGAAGTATCCGCCGATCAGAATCAGGACAGCGCCGACACCGAACGTCGTCACGAGCGAACGCAACGTCGGCATTTGGTACTGCCCCACGGGCACACCGACTGCAACCACCCACCCTGTCTCGGGCGAGCGCGTAAAGGCGGTGAGCACGCGCGTTCCTTCAACCGAAGTGGTTTCCGTCAGACGCTCGCCGCCGGTGGCCAATTGGGCACGTAAGGACTCCGGGGCCGATGTGATCGCATTGTCGGAAAGAGTTGGCCGCCGCGACACATGATGCGCCGCCCGATCGAAAACCGCGAGGACCCATCCTTCCTGCAAATCGGGGCGCCGCAGGATATCGGCGAAAGTCGCGCGCGGCGGATTGAACGCCAGCGCATGCAAGACCTTGCCGGCGCGCATCACCGGAACAACGACGGTGAATGTGACCTCGCCGGATCGGCGGCTGAGATATACGTTCGACACCTGAGGTCCCTGCCCGGCAAAAACGGCGGCGACGGCTTCCAGGACCTCGGGGCGTGCGAGAGTCGGCAGCGCACCGGCGAAGGTATTGAAGAGCTGCGCACCCTGCGAATCAGCGACCGAAATTCCAGTTTCCTCCGGAAAGCGTGTCAGGAAGCGTTCAGCGTCGGCTCGGAAATTCGTCAGATCGTCCGCCTGAAGGGCCGGCGCGAGCGCGAGCACTTCCAGCGCCGCGATCTGATTACGCAGCTCGCGGTCGACCGCGATCATGGTGCTGCGCGTAACCTGCAACACCTGCTCGGCGGCGGCATCCTTGGCGCGCTCATAGCTCTGGAAAACCACCGCAGCGGTCAACAACAGCATCGGCACCAAAGTGCCGGCGATAAGCGCGAGCAACCGAATCTGCAGCGGAACCGGCTTAGGCGAAAACAGGGGCTGAGACGGCGCCTGCACGACGCCCCGCGGTTTTTCGGCCGGCACAGAATTCCGATAGCTATCCACGATTACTCCGCGACCACGGGCGGGTTGGGGGACAGTGTTCGACGTTTGGGCGCGGGTGTCCAGAGGCGCCGAACCTGTCACGCAATTCCGGACAAGTCGTCACAGGAATCAGTTTCGAGACGTAGCGGATTTGCCACGTTGTACGGCCTTCAATCGCCAGGCACTCAGCGCGCTCAGGGCCTCACCGGCCATCGCCTCCACCTCGGCCATCAGTGACTCGATGCTGTCACCCCGTTTCGCGGTCTGCTCGGCCAAGGCCGCGATTGCGGCAAGACGCGGCGCGCCGAATTGCGCCGAGAGACCTTTGAGGGAATGCGCTGTCCGCCGCGTCACATCCGTTTCCCCACGGATCGCAGCCTCGCGCAAAAGGTCAACATAACGGTTCGCCTCATGCGCCATATTTTCCAGGAGCGGCGGCAACTCCTCTCCAAGTCCTTCGTGCATTTCCTCGAGAAGCGCGAGATCCAGGACTGGCGTGATCTCTTCCTTCACCGCGGCTTCCGCGTAGGGCGGCGCCGTTCCGCCGGCGCAGGTCAAGCGATCCATCTCGGCGGCAAGCAACGACCAGTCGACCGGCTTCGTTATGATGATATCGGCGCCGGCGTCCAGATATTCACGGTGATGCTCACGCATGGCATCCGCCGTCAGGGCTATGATCGGGATATGCGCCGACGCTCGTTCCTGCGCGCGGATGGCGCGCATGGCGCCGGGGCCGTCCATGACAGGCATCTGCATGTCCATCAACACGACGTCGAATGCGGCGCGCCCGAACTCGGCCACGGCAGCAGCGCCGTTTTCCGCCGCGGTCACGGCATGGCCCATCTTCGATAGCAACCGGATCGCAAGCATGCGGTTCGTTTCATTGTCCTCGGCGACGAGGATACGAAGTGGCCGCGAGACCTTCACCGACGCCGCGTCGCCGCGCGCCGCTTCCGAGCTGTTGACAACAGTCGCGGGATCTCCGGTGCGCAGCACCACCGTGAAGCCGAAGGCCGAGCCGGCGCCGAGTTCGGAATCCAGCCAGATGCGCCCCCCCATGAGCTCGACGAGGGTTTTGCTGATTGCGAGACCAAGGCCCGTGCCGCCATACTTCCGCGATGTCGAGGTGTCTTCCTGCACGAATGGTTGAAATAGTCGGTCACGGTTGTCGGCCGCGATGCCGACGCCGGTGTCGGTCACCGTCGTCTCAACAAGCACCTGCCCGTCGTCGAGCGGCAGCGCCTTTACCTCGATGGATATCCGGCCCTGCTTGGTGAATTTATTGGCATTGCCGACGAGGTTCATGAGGACCTGCCGGTAGCGCTTGGCGTCGCCCCGTTGGGCGGGCGTCAGGGATTCATGCACTGTCGTTTCGATGATGTTGCCTTTCGCCGAAGCAAGCGGCGTCAGGACTTCAACGACATCATCGATGACTTGGCGAATGGAGAAATCGACGTCCTCCAAATCGATATGGCCCGCCTCGATCTTCGCGAAATCGAGAATATCGTTGAGCAAATCCAGCAACGTCCGCGCCGAGCTCATAAGGGTCGTCATCAAACGCTGCTGCTCGGCCTTTAAGTCGGAACTCAGCAGAAGTTCGCCCACGCCGAGAACGCCGGCCATCGGCGTGCGCAGTTCGTGGCTCATAATCGCAAGGAAACGGCCTTTCGCCGCATTCGCGGATTCCGCCGCGGCCTTCGCTTGCATGAGCTCTTCGGTGCGCTCAACCACCTGACGTTCGAGCTGCGCGTTGAAGTCAGCCATGCGCACGGCGATGACGTTCTTACGGCGCCGGCTCACGCTTTCGGCGCCCGCCAGCGCGGCCAGAAGCAGGCTCGCGAGGACTCCGATAAGCGCCACCGAACGCGGACGCGTGAGATTGAGCCCGCGCAGGTACGCCGGGTGCGCGGCGACTTCGATCACCCACTGGCGTCCGAAGACCGCGCGTTCGATCCGCTGGGTAAATTCGCGCGTTTGACCGGCGTCGTGAAGGCTTTCGTAGATCGCCTCCTCCGCGTCCGGGCGCGTCACGTCCCTTAGAATCAAGTGAAGCTGACTTTGATCGAGCCGCAAGTGATCCATCACGTCGTTCATCGACAAGGCCGCATAAGCCCAGCCGAAGGTATTGGCCTCGCGCTCTTCCGGGGTCCGGGTCGGCGTGCCCGGCCGGTGGATCGGAATCATCAGCAAAAACGATTTTTGCGTCTTGTCGGGATTTTGCAGAAGGGTAATCGGAGCGGTGATAGCCGCTTGCCCGGTGCGCATGGACACCTCGGCGGCCTCGCGTCGATTGGGGTCGGAAGAGATATCGAAGCCAACGGCTGCGGCGTTGCGACTGAACGGCGCGATATATTCGATCACCATCCGTTCAGGCGCTGTCGGTGTGAACTGTCTAATATGGAAATCGGGCCGGCCATCGGCGCGCACACGCTCGAGATACTTGGCTTCGTCGCCAATCGGCACACGCCGGACAAAGCCGAAGCCGCGCGCCCCCGGAAATTCCATATCGATATCGCGCGAGGCGGAATAGCGATCGAGCAAGGCGTTGGTAACGCCGGCCTCACCCGCGGTCAGGATGGCCCCGCGCAGACCGCGGATACCGTATTGATAGAGAAACAACCGCTCGGTGACATCGGTGGCCACGCGCTCTGCGGCCGCGCGCACCGCCGTATCGCCGGCCTGACGGTTCTCCAGCGTCTGCCGCCACGTGGCGAGTACCGTAATGGACAAGCCGGTGGCAAGCGCCACCGCGATCCACACAGCTGTGTTTGAAGTTCGCGTCCGCATACAGGTCCGCCGAATTCCCCCATTCGGACCGCACCCTAGCATAACAACGGGGCCGACCTAAGGTCGGCCCCGTACGTAGTACACCTTACTATGGGCTCTATTTCGCTTTCGCCTTTGTTTTAGCGGCCGGTTCCGGCACACCGATATCCCGGCGCAGTTCCGTAAGTGTGACTCGGCGGCCGTGGATCGGCGCGACAGTGGCTACGTCCAGGCCCAGCCGCTCGATGTTTTCGTACAGATTGACGTTGTACGGGTTCGGCGTGGCCGGCGGGGGCGCGTCAGGCGCGAGCGGCGACCAAGCGTCCGCTTCGCTGAGGATCTTCTCGTTGGGGAGATAGACCATCAGGAAGCCGTCAGCATGGCCGCTGCCCTGGAGGGCATAGATCTCGATCGGACGTTTGCCGTCAGTCAGCACAAGCTTGTCGGCAACGGTTTCGAACATCGCGGACTTGCCGCTCTTGCTCATGGCGTCCGGGTTCAAGGTGCGCGGATTGGCCCAGGCCGCTTCATAGAACGGACGGGCCGCTTCGGCGGTCACGATCGTCGCGCCCTCGGCCACGAACGGACGAAGGCCGCCCGAGTGGTCAAAGTGCACGTGGGTATTGACGACATAGCGGATCGGCTTGTTCGGAACGAGTTCCTTGGCCTTATTGATGACAGCCTGACCGCGCGCTTCGCTTTGCGGACCTTCGATGACGACAAGATGATCCATTTGATCGATGAGCAGACTGTGGTGGCTGCCGCCCCGCAAATAGTAGACGCCGTCGGCGAGGTTCTCGACTTCCACATTGACCGGCGGCGCGGTGTAGCTCTTCACGTCGTCGGGGACGGCGAAGGCCGCCGGGGCATTCTTAGACACCGACGCGACATCGATTTCCAGGACCGGGAAACCCGCTTGGCTGCGCACGATGCGGCTCGGGAAGCGCACGCCGCCAAATTCCTTGTAGCCGGAGTAGGTGAATTCGACCGGCGTATCGCCCGTGACGGGGTTATCGAACGCGGCGGAAACGCGTGTGACCTCGTTCTGCGCGTTGATGGAACCGGTGAACTTCAGATTACCGATCGCAAAGCCAACTTCGGAGCCGCCGTTGGCGGGGGTGACGGTTGCTTCATTCGCCGCGGCCGCGCGCAGGAAGCCGTGGGGGGTCGCCCAGATTTCAACGGTACGTTCTTCGACCGCGCCCGGTTGGGCCGCGACGGCGCCGCCCGGAGGCGCGTTCCAGGCCAGCGCGCCGACGATATACTGATCGACCTTCTGTTCGACCGGCGCGGGGCGCGCACGGTTCGGGTCGACGACTTGCAGGCGCGTCATCTCGACGCGGGCCGCCGCCGGATCGGCGTAGGAAACGGTCTGGCTATAGGCCGACACGTCAAACGCCGGCCACGCCTGGTTCGGCACCGGAGCCTGCCCGAACTGGTACCATTTGCCGGTACCCGTGAAGCTGATGGACGTCGTGTTCGGCGCGTCGAGCGCTTTGGACGCGGCGGGCAACGTGCCGGCCGGCTCCGAACAGGCGGCCAGCGTCATTGCCAGGCCGACACTCAACAGTCCCATTTTTTTGAAGTGCATGGAGGGCTCCTCCCTAAGCAGAAAATACGCAAGGAGCGTGCAACAAAATCAGGGGCTTGAGCAACGGTAACTGGGTGACATCAGGCCCCTGTTTTGTAACAGGCTTACTCCTCCTCAGCCGCCTCCTCGAACGTCGCGTCTTGAACCGCCTGCGGCGAGTCAATCAGCGCGAGCGGATCGCTGATCGCCCCGGCCTGGCGATCGAAGAGACGGCGATAGAGACCGCTTTCGTTCGCGAGCAGCGTCTGGTGGTTGCCGTCCTCGATGATGCGTCCGCGATCGAACACAAGGATGCGGTCGAGCGCGCGCACCGTCGACAGCCGGTGGGCGATGATGATGGCCGTACGGCCCTTCATCAGACGGCCGATCGCCTCTTGGATCAGCGCTTCTGACTCGGAATCGAGGCTTGAAGTGGCTTCATCCAAGATCAGGATCGGCGCATCGGCGAGGAAGGCGCGCGCCAACGCAACCCGCTGGCGTTCGCCGCCCGACAGCTTCACGCCGCGCTCGCCCACCAGAGTCTCGTAGCCTTTGGGAAGGCGGGCGATGAATTCGTGAGCGTTCGCCAGGCGCGCGGCCTGCTCGATCTCGGCGCGGGTGGCGCCGGGCCGTGCGTACGAAATGTTCTCGGCCAGACTGCGATGGAACAGCACGGGTTCTTGCTGAACGATGGCGATCTGAGCACGAAGCGACTGCTGTGTCGCGCCCCGCACGTCTTGACCGTCGACCAGCACGCTGCCCGCCGTGACATCGTACAGACGCTGGATCAGCTTCACGAAGGTCGTCTTGCCCGAGCCTGAATGACCGACAAGGCCAACCCGCTCGCCGCCCGGAATCAAAACGGACAAATCTTCGAACAACGCCGTCTCATGGCCGCCGTAGCGGAATGTGACGTGGTCGAACTGAACCTCGCCCGCCGTCAGGCGCACCGGTTTCGCATCGGGGCGATCCTCGATCCCTAGCGGCTGATCGTACATGGCGACCATCTCCTCCATGTCGTTGACCGAGCGTTGGAGATGTTGGACATGCTGACCGATATCGCGCAGGTAGCCGTGCATGATGAAATAGCTGGTGAGCACGTAGGCGACGTCGCCCGGCGAAGCTTCGCCGCGTATCCACAAGTACAGCGCCGTACCAATAAGGCCGAGACGCACGAGCCATAACAGTGCGATCTGCGTGGTGCCCGACCACGTCCCGCGGCTCCAGGTGCGGTCTGTGCGGCTCTTCCACTTGGCGAGTACGCGTGCGAGCCCAGCATCTTCGCGCGTTTCGGCGCCAAAAGCCTTCACCACCGCATTGCTGCTGATGGTGTCAGCCAGGAAACCGCTCATGCGGGTATCCCAGGCATTCGAAAGGGAAGAGGCCGGAGCGACGAAGCGCGTGGCCATGATGACGGTCAGCGTCACATAGAACACCGCCCCCACCGCCATCACAACGCCGAGCAACGGCGACTGCAGGCCGAGCAGGATCATCGTTCCGATAAGCACGACCAAGGACGGCGTGAGCGCGAGCAAGATCGTATCGTGCAGCATATCGAGCGCCCACATGCCGCGCGTGATCTTACGTACGGTAGACCCGGCGAAGGTGTTGGCGTGCCAATCGGTGGAGAACCTTTGCACGCGGTGGAAGGTTTCTTGCGCAACGTCCTTCATGATCCGGAGTGTGAAGGAAATGATCGACATCCAAGCGGTATGGCGCAGCACGACCATGCCCGCGCCCAGCGCGGCTAGGGCGAGGAACAACGGCAAGATACGCTCGCGCGCATTCTGAATGAGCGCGTCGATCAGCCGCCCCGCCACGACCGGTACGAAGATCTCGGTGAGCGTCGCGCCGCACATGGCGAGCGCGATGAGCGCCGCGTAGCGAGGCTGTTTCGCCCAGTGGCGGAACGTGAAGGCGAGGACGGCGCGCATCGCATCGGCGCGCGGTTTTCTTTTGGCGGACATATGATGCGTCCGGCGCATCCGCGCCGGCTCCAATTCGATATTTGTTCAGAAGACCCGGCAAACGCCGGGATCGGCGGATCAGTTCCAACCGCGCCGCCGGGCGGCGCCCGGGCGCGGTTTAAAGCGTACTAGTGACGCTTTCGGACCTTGTTATGGATGCTGCTGTGCATGGTCAGCCACCCGCCGTTGTGAACGAAGGCCGGCAAGATACTGCGCGTGCGCCCCGCTTTCAACCGAAGGTATGTCACGAAATTCAAGCACTTGCTGAGCCGCGCGGCAAAAGACAACAGAAAAACCTGCGTTTTTGGCGGGTTTTTCGCTCCCCGCGCACCCTCCGGCGCGCTACCAATTGCATAAGGGGATATACAAACGGGGACTCACATAGTGTTACCGCTACAAAGCGCCATTGGGCTGTTCGCCCTGGTTGGCCTGGCCTGGCTCGTGCGCGACCGCTCGCGCACCGTCATCTGGCGTCCGGTGATCGTGGGAATCGGGCTGACCTTCCTGCTGGCGGTGCTCCTTCTTAAAGTGCCGTTCCTGCGCAACAGCCTGTCGGTACTGAATGACGCCATGAACGTGCTGACCGATGCGACCCATGCCGGGTCCTCGTTCGTATTCGGTTATTTAGGCGGCGCGACACTGCCCTTCGATGTGAACCCGGCGGGCTCGACGTTCATCTTCGCCTTCCAGGCCCTGCCGATCATCCTCGTGGTCGGCGCACTGTCGGCGCTACTGTTCCACTGGCACATCATCCAGCCGGTGGTGCGCGGTTTCGCCTGGGTGCTGCGGCGGACCATTGGACTGGATGGCCCGGCCGGCGTGTCGAGCGCGATGAACATTTTCGTGGGCATGGTGGAATCGCCGCTGGTCGTGCGCCCCTACCTGCGCCGCGAAACGCGCGCCGGCCTTTTCGTGATCATGACCGCGGGCATGGCGTCGAGTTCGGGAAGCGTGCTCGTTCTGTATGCCACCATCCTTTCCAACGCGATCCCCAACGCGCTCGGCCAGTTGATCGCGGCGTCCATCATCTCGGCGCCTTCCGCCGTGGCGGTCGCTTTCCTCATGATGCCGCCCGACGAATTCGAATTGAAGCAGAACACGGACCCCGGCGACGTCACCATCGAAGGGCGCCGCGACGGCGAGAACGCGATGGCCGCCATCGCGCGCGGGACGCTGGACGGCATTCAATTGTGGCTCAATGTGATGTGCATGATCCTTGTGCTGGTCGCGCTGGTCTACATGGTGAACGCAACAATCAATGCTATGACCCCGGACATCGGCGGGGCGCCGTTGACGATGCAACGCATTTTCGGCTGGGTCATGGCCCCGCTCGCCTGGCTGCTCGGCATCCCGTGGAACGAGGCCGTGACCGCCGGCGGCTTGCTCGGCACAAAAACGGTGCTCAACGAAGTCATCGCCTACGACGAAATGATCCGCTTGCCCGAGGGCACAATCTCGCCGCGCACGGAGATGATCATGCTCTATGCGCTGTGCGGCTTCGCGAACTTCGCTTCGCTGGGCACCATGATCGGCGGTCTCGCGGCGATGGTGCCGGAGCGCCGCAACGATATCGCCGCGCTGGCGCCAAAGACCCTCATCTCGGGCACGCTCGCGACCTGTATCGCAGGCGCGATCGTCGGCATCCTGACGTGGAGCTAAACCAGAGCTGAACTCGGCTTCCGGAATCTTGGGCGGCCACGACAGCCGCCATGCCGGGACGTTCGGTCAAATCTTGAGTTTGATTTCGGAAAGCCGTTCGCGAAGATAATCATCCGCGGTGATTGCGTGCGGATAGCGGCTTGGATGCTCCGGCGTAACGCAACTTGGCAGCACATCGATCAGATAGTCCGACGCGAAGTGCTGGAAGAACGGCAGGGAATAGCGCGAGAAGCGGGCGCGCTCCGGCTTCGGATTGACCACCCGGTGGGTGGTTGACGGCAGCGCATGATTGGTGAGGCGCTGGAGCATGTCGCCCACGTTCACCACCACGCAGCCGCGCGGCGGATCGATATCGAGCCACGTTCCATCCCGTTTAAGGAGTTGAAGGCCGGCTTCCTCGGCGCCAAGCAACAATGTAATAACGTTGATGTCTTCGTGCGCGCCCGCGCGAATCCCCAAGGCGCCGGGCGCGAGCGGTGGATAATGCAAAAGGCGGAGGATCGAATTGCCGCACTCGACCTTATCCGTGAAGAACCCCGGCGAAAGGCCGAGGTAAACGGCGATGCCTTTGAGAATGCGCAGGCCCAGCGTGTCCATCGCCTCGAACAATCGGTAGGTGATGGCGTCGAATTCCGGGACTTCGGCGACGCCAAGGTTCACCGGCATGGTGGAGGCGAGCCGGTGATCTGCGGGCAGATTGCGGCCGACGTGCCAGAACTCCTTAAGGTCGGCGCGGGCAGCACCCTTAGCGGTCTCGATCCCAAACGGCGTATAGCCACGCTGTCCGGCGCCGCCTGGAACGAGGTAGCGCTTTTTCACGTCCTCCGGCAGCGCGAAGAAGCGTTGCGTGACGTCGAACGATCGGCCGATGACATTTTCGGAAATGCCGTGCTCGGAGATAACCGCGAAACCGGTGCGCGCAAAGCTGTCGCCAATCTTCGCGGCGAAGCCGGCGAGATCCTTGTCCCCTTCGGCAATGGAGATCGGCGTAATGCCGTTCGCGGCCATGATGCGCGCCTTAACTGAGAGACACCCTTGGGAAAAACGGAGCGATGCTATGTGTCCCGCTCGGCATCCACAATGGTGGAACATTGGGAATACTGTGCCCCACATCGACACTCTTTTTTTTCAATGGTGCCATCGCCGGGCGCTCGGCGTCCAGCGATCGGCGCGATTTCGAGCCGATTGCAAAAAGCCCTAGCGGCAGAAAACCTGCGGCTAGGGCCTTTAGCGGAATTTCAGCAGACGTAACTTACCGGTTGCCGGCGGCGGCAGTGGCCGGAGCTGTCTGATTCGCCGCCACGGCTTGCGGCGGGTGTTCGATGTAAACTTGAATCCAGTCGCCATCGAGCGCGGCTGAGAGCGCAGTGTTCTGGCCGGTTTGGTCGGGGTATCCATCGGCGAGGCGGTACATCGCACGCGTCAGCGACTGCGACGCCACTTGACCATAGGCCGCGTGATGCGTGCCCCAACTGGTCTTGAACTGCAGCATCCAGCTGTAAATGTCGGCGTAACCACCGATGATTCCCGAGGCACGCTCCGGCGTCAGTTTCAGATGGAACTGCATGCCGCGCAGAAGCTGGTGGCCGCTGGTGTCGAAAGCGATCGAGTTCGGAATGAGCCCGTCTGCGGGTTCGGACGTGATCAACACGCCGTCGACGATCTTGCCCTTGAGGCGCGCCTGATAGATCTTGCCGAAGCGTTCGTCCACGCGTTGCGTGCCGCCCGGGACGAAGCCTTCGCCAGTGGCGTCCGACAGAAGCGGATCGAGGCCGCGATAGGTGGTGACGATCACTTCGGGATCGTTCACCAGATCGTCGACTTCGCTGATCTCGAACATGTAGCGGTTCGAGATATGGCGGCGCAGATAGGTCGTATCCTGGAAGTTGATGAACGGGATGCCATCGCCGTTCCAGCCCGCCAAGCAGCCGAGCGCGCGGAAGAGCTGGTTGTCGACACCCTTCACGCCGTCGGTGTCGGTGAAGTCGTTGGCGTCGGTCTTGCCGTCAAGATTAAGGCCCGGCGCGATCTTGCCCTGCGCTTCCTTGAAGACGAAACCGTCTTCGGTGCGTGCCGGGAAATAAATGTCGCCTTCGCGGGCGAGCTGGCTTTGCTCGAGAGTCCACTTCTGGCCCTTGTCCTGCGGGAAGAGCTGCGTGAACTGTTCACGCGGTCCATCGTTGAGGCCGTTCGGACATTCCACCTTGAAGCCGGGAGTGCGGTGCACGGCCCAGGCGCGGCGCGTCATGGCGTAGCCGATTCGCCGGTCTTTGATGCGCGGTTCGATGCTGTCCGCGCCGGCCGTCGGCGCTAAAACCGCGCCGGCGAAAGCGAATGTAACGGCGGCTAGAGCCGCTTTCGTGAAGGTCTTCATACCCAAATTCCTTATAGGTCGCTCCCAACCTAGTAAGGGCCGCCTGCGGGTCAATGCGGCCACTCCCACCTGCATTATATACCCCTCTTAAGGGTTAAGCGCTTCCTACGAAAAGCGCCTTCGGAAGAATAATTTTCCCTTTCGTGCGGGGTCGGCGGGTATAGGGTCAAGCGCGGGACCGACACCGGGGCATAAGCCCTTTCACTTTTCTTCCTTGAGGGAATGAGACAGCTCGGTATTCTCGGCGCCCAGTCTCGGGGAAAAAACCCATTATGAATGACTACCTCGCGATCGCCGCGCGCGGGCTTATCAAGCGCTTCGGTGCGGTTCGCGCCGTGGACGGCATCGACCTCGATGTGCCGCGCGGCATGATCTTCGCCATCCTGGGCCCTAACGGCGCCGGCAAAACCACCCTCATGCGCATGCTCGCGACGCTGTCGCACCCTGACGGCGGCTCCGCGACCGTGATGGGCCATGACCTGATCGCCGCGCCCGCCGACGTCCGCGCCGCCATCGCCATGACCGGACAGTTCGCGTCCCTCGACGAAGACCTGACAGGACGCGACAACCTGGTGCTCCTCTCACGCCTTTGGGGATTCCGGGGCGCAGCGGCGAAGAAGCGTGCCGATGATCTTCTGGCCGCTTTCGAACTCACCGACGCGGCGGAGCGCCAGGTGAAGGACTATTCGGGCGGGATGCGCCGCCGGCTCGATATCGCCGCCTCGTTGGTCGTGACCCCGGGGGTGCTGTTCCTCGACGAACCGACCACCGGTCTCGATCCGTCGGCGCGCCAGTCGGTGTGGAAAATGATACGCGCCCTCGCCAACGCGGGCGTGACCATCCTTTTGACCACGCAGTATCTGGAAGAGGCTGACCAACTGGCGGAACGCATCGTGGTGATCGACAAAGGCAAGAAGATCGCTGAGGGCACGAGCCGCGAACTGAAAGCCCAAGTCGGCTCCGGCTTCCTGCATGTGCATATCGAGGATCATACGCGCATGGAAGAGGCGGCGCAGATCCTGGAGCAACGCCTGGGGCACGGCGTGCGCCGGAGCGCGGAGGGCGGCGAGCTCGCGGTCGTGGCCGGATCGCCCGCCGCGGCGGCCGACGCCGTAACCGCGTTGACGGCCCAGGGCATCGACGTGTCCGATTTCGCTCTGGGATCACCCAGCCTCGATGAAGTGTTCTTCAGCCTGACGGGGCGTGAGCGCGCCGAAGAGGAGCAGGAACAATGAACGACGTCTCATCGTCGGTGCTGCTGGGCGTGGCCCGGCCCAAGAAGCCTTCGGGCCTTTCCAATGCATTGGTCTTCGGCTGGCGCGCGGTTCTGAAGTTCCGCTACGTACCTGAGCAGATGTTCGACCTGGTCATGACGCCAATCATGTTCACCTTGTTGTTCACATTCGTGTTCGGCGGCGCGCTGGCGGGAAGCCCCGCGCAATATCTGCAAGTGTTCATCCCCGGCATCCTGGTGCAGACCGTGAGCTTCAATGCGGTCTACTCGGGGATGGGCCTTTCAACGGATCTATCGAAAGGCCTGTTCGACCGATTTCGTTCATTGCCGATCTGGTCGCTGTCTCCGTTCGCCGGCCTCATGGTTGGGGACGTACTGCGTCACCTGATCGCGGGCGCGATCATCCTGTCCATCGGCTTAGCGCTCGGCTATCGGCCGGGGGCCGGGATTCTCGGCGTCGTAGCGGCCTTCCTGATGCTGTTCGCGATCGGCTTCGGCATGGGCTGGATTTTTATCGTGCTCGGTTTGCTGATCCGCACCCCCATGACGGTCATGACGGCAGGCTTCACGTTCCTGTTTCCGCTGGTGTTCGCGTCCAACATCATGGTCGATCCAGCCACGATGCCAGGCTGGCTACGGGCCTTTGTGAACGTCAACCCCGTGACGTTGATGACCACGGCCGTGCGCGGCCTGATGAACGGAGGCGCGACAGCGACGGATGTTCTGATGGCGCTCATTGCGCCGGCGGTGCTGACAATCGTGATGGCGCCGCTGACGCTTTGGCTTTATCTGCGGCGTTAATCAAAACGCGCGGACGGCCCCCGACCCAGGTGCGAAAGGCGCGTGGTTTTCTACGGCCGAATCTGACTCATCAAAGCCAGAGGTTCGCCGCCCGGATCCTTGAAAAAGGTCATCCACTCCTCGACGCCGTCGGGATGACGGTGGATGAGATGCGGCTCATCGATGAAAACGACGCCGCGCGCCTTTAATGCGGCGGCCGCAGCGTGAATGTCGTCGACACGGAAGTAGAGGATCGAATTCTCAATGTGCCCCTCGCCTTCCTGAAGGAAGAGACGCACGCCGCCCGCGTTGAAGAACGCGAGCGGTCCGTAGCTATAGAGATGCGGCAGGCCGAGCGTGTCGCGGAAGAAGATAGTGGAGGTCTCAATATTCTGAACACGCCGCGCGATCTGGCCGATGAGTCCAAGTTTGAGGTCTTCAGTCATGAGGCGCTCATTCGATCATAGCGATGGCGCTGATCTCGACCATGTAGGCCGGATTCGCAAGAGCGGTGACTTGAACCGTGGTGCTGGTCGGTTGGGCGTTGCCGAAATATTCCTGACGCACGTCGAGGGCTTCGCGGAACTTGGCCCAATCGGTCACGAAGGTCGACGTCTGCACGACGTCATCAAGCGTGGCTCCGGCGGCCTTGAGCGCGGCTTTAATATTTTCGCACACCTGGCGCAGCTGCGCGCGCATGTCGCCGGCGCCGACCACTTCACCGTTTAGACCGGTGGAAAGCTGACCCGCGACGAAGATCATTTTCGGCCGGCGTGAAGCCGTGACGGCCGAGAATATGGACTTGCCGCCCATCTGGAAGCTGAACATACCGGGCACGGCACCGTGGCGTTCGATTGTCATGGGTTCCCCTCCCCTTGAAGCGTACGAGATTACGCGGAATCGGAAAGGTTAGCGACAGCGTTCGAGAGGAATAGTCGCGGACAAGAGCAGGTGCGACTCAAAGCCGCGCATCCCGTTCCGATTCGCTGTTAGGAGGCTCGGCTTATCGCGCGCGGTGATGCGTGAGCGGCACACGCCGGCACGCACATGTCACACCTTCGCGCCTCCGCAGCCGATCAAAGCGCGTGGTCGTGTTTTCCGCACTCAACGAATGCGAAAGCTTACGGTCTGCGTCTCATTTTCGCCCGATTTCGCCTCGATAGCGGGACCCGGCACGAGTGCCGCCGATTCTTTGTTGTTCACGTGAGGGGGAATCCGCGCATGAGACAGCGCCTGTTCTATAAGCCACCAAAAAAATTACCGCGCATGGTCTGGGGCTCAGTCCTCGGCCTTTTTCTTGTTCTTATTTATCTGCGCGCCGGCATGGAATCCGGGTTGCCCGATACCAAATGGTTGCTGCCGTTAGGGCTTTCGATCCCGGCGGGCGCTCTTGGCGGATATCTCTATACGACGCTGGATCCCGTACGGGCGCGCGGTCACAGCTTTGTCGCCAATATCGTCGGCGGCGCCATGTATCTTTTGCTGCTTGGCGCTGCCTTCGCGGTGGGCATCAACAGCTAGCTTAGGCGTCGATGGGCGCGGCCGGTCCAGTCGGCTTCGGACGGGTGGAAAGCGCGACGCCAAGGCCGATCAGGCAGCTTGTTCCCGCGAACGCGGCGACGGCGATCCATCCGCCATGCTCCCAGAACCAGCCGCCGGTGGTCCCGCTGACGCTGGAGCCAAGATAGTAGAACAGAAGATAGAGCGCGGACGCGTGAGCTTTCGCGCCGTCCGAGAGCGGGCCGATGTAACCACTGCCGACGGCGTGCGCGATGAAGAAGGCGAAGGTCATGACCACCAAGCCCACGATGATAAACACGAGATTGCTCGCGAGCGTGATGAGGACGCCGATGAGCATGAATATGTAGGCAAAAATGAGCAGCGGCCGCCCGCCGAATTTGTCCGACAGCATGCCGCCCATGGACGATGACACGACACCGAAACCGTAGATGAGAAAGACCATGCTGATGACGGTCTGGCTGAGGAAATAGGGCGCTTCGGTCAAACGGAAGGTCATATAATTGTACAGCGTGACGAAGACGCTCATGGACAGGAAGGCGCTGGCGTAGATGCGCAAAAGAGCGCGGTTCATGAAATGGCGGCGAAATGCCCTGAAATGAAAGGCCGGATCGAATCGCGGCCGGCGTACAAAATTGCGCGAGGGCGGAAGCAGCAGGCGAAAACCCACGGCGGCGGCGAAACAGCACGCCCCGAATAGCGCAAGCGCCGGACGCCAGGAAACCCACTCCGTGAATACACCCATGCCGATGCGGCCCATCATGCCGCCAAAGGCCGTACCCGCGACGTAGAGCCCCATGGATTTACCGAGATGCGCGGGCTCGATCTCCTCGGCGAGATAAGCCATGGCGACCGCGGGCAGACCACCGAGTACGAAGCCTTCCAGGGCGCGCGCCACAAGCAGCATGTGCCAATCGGGTGCGATGCTGGCGACAAGCTGAAGGAGTGCGGCGCTGCTCATGGACGCGAACATCAGGCCGCGCCGGCCAATGCCTTGCGAAAGCGCACCCGCCGCCGCGACCGAGAACGCCAGAGCCCCCGTGGCCAACGAAAGGGTCAGCGAACTTTGCGCGGGCGAGACGGAGAATTCCTGCGCGAACAGCGGCAGAAGGGGCTGTACGCAATAAAGAAGCGAAAAAGTCGCGAAGCCCGCGAGGAAAAGCGCCGCGCCTGTACGGCGGTAGTCGGAGGTGCCGAACTTGATCCAGACGGGTGTAGGGCTGACGTGATCCACACTATATATGGGCCGCGAGAGGTTCGCTTTTGCAACGCCAATTTTAGGCGAAAACGCCGCCCACCCGGCCTGTTTCATCCACAATCGGGGTGAAACTGTAGTTGAAATAGGCCTTTTGGACTTTACCGCCGCGCTTCATGTCGAGACGCTGGTCGAAAGCGGAGAAACCTTCGGCGTCCCTAATGACGGCGTCGAACTGCGGGCCCACGACATGCCAGATGTCCGCCCATACTTCTTTCCCAGGGCGGCCCAGCGCCCAGGGGTGACGTTCCGCCGGTATGTGCGACCAGGCGTCGTTATAAAGGAGACGCAGCTCCGGGCCCCAGTAGATCGCGGTGGGAACAGTGGAATTGAGACAGATACCGAGCGCCATACGTAAAGCGGGCGGCCACGTCTCCGGAAGGCCAAACGGATGCGCCGCCCAGTCGAACGCACGGATGCGCTCGCCCATCTCGCCACCGCCCGGCGGGAGCGGTCCAGGGGATTTGTATGAAGACGCCAAAAGGAATTCCCAACTGTTTGCCGCGAGCAGACCTCTACGCGCCTTTTGCGTCAACACTCTGTTGATCAGGCAAAACATATTTCGCGCGTTCATGGAAAAGCGCATGCAGCGCGGGAACCTTTCCACACACGGTGCGTTGTCGTCCTTCAAACTTTTGGAAAAAGACGTTTAGAACCCTCGGGCGAGGTACCGCACGGTTTTATCGCGCCGCGGGAGCGCGGCGCGTCCGACTTCCGCGAATCCCAGCGACGCATGAAAAGCATCGGAGCCGGGATTAGGCGGCATGCTGTTCACTTCACACACGACGAGGTCAAACCCCGCCCTCCTGGTTTCCTGAAACAGATCTTCATAGAGCATGCGCGCCAGGCCGCGCCCGCGCGCCGACGCCGCCACCACGATGCGATCCACATAGATGAACCGGTGAAACCGCGCCTTCAGCCAAGCATAGTTGGGGCTGTCGTAGGTCGCGGTGTGATCAAGCGCGAGCAGGAAGGCGTCGAGGTTCCCAACCGCTTTCGCGTAAAAGGCTTGCACGATGATCGAGCGCAGGCCCGGCAATTCAAGCCAAGAGAGTTCCTGAGCGTGGAGATTGTTAAGGGCAAGGACGGCGGCCTCGGGAACGGTGGAAATCGGCGCAAGGATCATCGTGCCGTTTTCAGATGATCGAGCGGCAACGATCCGCGATGACTGATTTCCTTGAGCACGAACCCGGAGCGCACCTCCGCGACGCCAGGAAGCGAGATGAGCTTCTTGGTGGTGAATTCCGAGTAAGCCTCCATATCCACGGTCACCACGTCCAAGAGATAGTCGTGTGAGCCGGTCATGAGATAGCAGGAGATGACCTCCGGCAGGCGTTTCACCCGGGCGATGAATTTTTCCGTCGCGGCCTCCGACTGGCGCTCAAGCTTGAGTTCGACGAACGCACGGATGCCAAGGCCGATAGCGCGCCGGTCGATGAGCGCCTGATAGCCCTGGATAATGCCTTGCTCCTCCAGCGCGCGGACGCGCCGCAGGCAGGGCGACGGCGACAACCCGACCTTCTTGGCGAGTTCGAGGTTGGAGAGCCCGCCATTCACCTGTAGCGCGGCGAGAATCTTAAGATCGAATGCGTCCAGCGCCATGACTCCTCCGATTGCGCAAATGGCGCACAATGCGCAATTTAATGCCGCACGACAGCCGCACGGTCCGATCTTAGCAACAAAGTAGCGGGGCTCCAGCGCTATTATTGTGGACTCAGTCCATTCCCTTCCGCGGAGGTTTCATGCTCGCGCCCTCGTCTCTCATCACGACCGCCAATCCCATGGGCACGGACGGCTTCGAATTCGTCGAATATACAGCGCCGGATCCGAAGCATTTGGGCGAGGTCTTCGAGACGCTCGGCTTCGTGAAGGTGGCGCGTCACCGGTCGAAGGACGTCACCCTGTACCGTCAGGGCGACATCAACTTCCTGGTCAACGCCGAGCCGAAGAGCCGCGCCGCCCGCTTCGCGCGCGAACACGGCCCGTCCGCGGTCGCTATCGCGTTCCGGGTGGAAGACGCCGCCTATGCGCACAAGCGGGCCCTGGAGCTCGGCGGAGCGGACGTGCCGAGTTCGGCGGGGCCGATGGAGTTGAACATTCCTGCCATCGAGGGGATCGGCGGCAGCCAGATTTATTTCGTCGATCGCTATAAGAAGGGCTCCATCTACGACGTCGACTTCGTGTTCGACGAGACGGTGAAGGATACGGCCGGCGCCGGGCTCACCGAGATCGATCACCTGACGAACAACGTCTACAAAGGCCGCATGGATTTCTGGGCGGAATATTATGAACGCTTGTTCAACTTCCGTGAAATCCGCTACTTCGACATCGAAGGCAAGCAAACGGCGCTGAAATCGCGCGCCATGACGGCGCCTTGCGGCAAGATCAAGATTCCCATCAATGAATCGATCGATGATCAGAGCCAGATCGAAGAGTACCTGCGCCTTTACCGCGGCGAAGGCATCCAGCATATCGCGATGTCGACCAACGACATCTTCAAGACGTTCGACACGCTGAAGGCCAGGGGCGTGCGCTTCATGGACCCGCCGCCGGCGACGTATTACGACATGATCGAGAGCCGCCTGCCCGGTCATGGCGAAGATGTTGAGAAGCTCCGGAGCCGTGGATTGCTGTTGGACGGAACCACCGAAGGCGGGCCGCGCCTGTTGCTGCAGATCTTCACCGATACGATGATCGGGCCGATCTTCTTCGAGATCATCCAACGCAAAGGCGACGACGGTTTCGGCGAAGGCAACTTCAAGGCGCTGTTCGAATCCATCGAAGAAGATCAGATTCGCCGCGGCGTTCTGCAGCCCAAATAAAGGACCGTTCCATGACGATGCTGAAGGGCATTCATCACGTCGCCTACCGGTGCAAGGACGCCAAGGAGACCGTGGAATTCTACCAGGACCTTCTGGGCATGGACTTCACGACCGCCTTCGCCGAAGACCACGTACCGTCCACCGGCGCTTACGATCCTTACTTCCACGCCTTCCTGGATGCCGGAAACGGCAACGTCCTCGCCTTCTTCGAACTGCCCGAACAAAAGACCATGGGCCGCGACGAGAATACGCCGGCGTGGGTGCAGCACATCGCTTTCAAGGTCGACAGCCTTGAAACACAACTGGCCGTGAAGAAGAAGGCCGAAGCGCGCGGGATCGAAGTCATCGGACCGACGGATCACGGCGTGTTCAAGTCGATCTACTTCTTCGACCCCAACGGTCACCGCATCGAGCTGGCGGTGGACACGGGCACGGCCGAAGAGAACGCCGAGCTGAAGCGCGTGGCGCCTGCCATGTTGGAAGAATGGGCCCGCACCAAGAAAGCGCCTCAACACGCCGCTTGGGTGCATGAGAAAGCGCGTAAGGCGAACGGAAAATGAAATTAGCGTCTTTAAAGCACGGCCGCGACGGGCGGCTCGTGGTGGTTTCGCGTGATCTTGCCTGGTACACGGACGCGCGGGTGATCACCCCGACGATGCAAGGCGCGCTCGACAATTGGGGCGCGGTGGAGCCTAAGCTTCGCAGCCTTGCCGATGCGCTTGAGCGCGGCGGGGCGGACCGCAAGCCGTTTGTGCCGCAGGAGTGCGCCGCGCCCCTCCCTCGCGCCTACCATTGGGTCGACGGCAGCGCCTACATCGTGCACGTCGAACTGGTGCGCAAGGCCCGCAACGCCGAAGTGCCCGAGACCTTCTACACCGATCCCTTGGTCTACCAGGGCGGCAGCGATGACATGCTGGGCGCGCGCGACCCCATCCTCGCGACGTCGGAAGATTTGGGCATCGACCTTGAAGCCGAAGTGGCCGTGATCACTGACGATGTGCCGATGAGCACAAGCGCTCTCGAGGCCGAAAAGCACATCAAGCTGGTGATGCTGGTGAATGACGTGACCTTGCGGAACGTGATCCCAAGCGAACTCGCGAAGGGTTTTGGTTTCTATCAGGGAAAGCCCTCAACCGCTTTCTCCCCGGTCGCGGTGACGCCCGATGAGTTGGGCGACGCCTGGGATGGCGGTAAGGTTTCATTGCCGCTGGTCAGCCAGGTCCGCGGCAAACCGTTTGGGAAGCCGAACGCGGGGGTCGACCTGACGTTCGATTTTCGCCAGCTCATCGCCCATGTTTCGCGTACGCGCAAGTTGGGCGCGGGCACGATTATCGGCTCGGGCACGGTGGCCAATCGCAATCACGAAGAGGTCGGCTCATCCTGCCTGGCCGAAGTGCGTTGCATCGAGACGATCCGAGACGGTAAAGCCAGCACGCCGTTCCTGAAATTCGGCGATACGGTCCGTATCGAGATGGTGGATAGAGCTGGGCGCTCGATCTTCGGCTCCATCGAACAGACCGTCGCGAAAGCCTAAGCTTAGAAATCTCGATTGGCGGGGGGCCAACGATGATCGAACTTTATGATTATGTCCGCTCGTCCGCCGCGTATCGGGTGAGGATCGCGCTCGCGCTGAAGGGCTTGAACGCCGCCAAAGCTGAAATCCATCTGGTCCGCGGCGGCGGCGAACAGAACGGCGCTGCGTATAAGAGGGTCAATCCGCAAGCTCTGGTGCCAAGCCTTACGGTCAACGGGTCGACACTCACGCAGTCCATCGCCATCATCGAGTATCTCGATGAAATGTACCCCAGCCCGGCGCTTTTACCCTCGGACGCGGTGTACCGCGCGCAGGTGCGCGCGATGACCTTCGCCGTGGCCGCCGATATCCATCCGATTCAGAACCTGCGCGTGCTCAACTATCTGCGCCAAGAACTGGCGCAACCCGAGGATAAAGTGATGGACTGGGCGCGCCACTGGATCATGAGCGGCCTCTCCGCCCTTGAAGAACTCGTGAATCGCGCGGCCGCGCAGGGCCTCTATTGCTTCGGCAATACCGTGAGCATGGCCGACATCTGTCTGGCCCCGCAGATGGTGAACGCCCGGCGTTTCAAGGCCGATTTATCCACGGTTCCTCGCTTGGTGGAAATTGACGCGCGTCTGCGCGAACTGCCCGCGTTCGCGCAGACCACGTCGGAAATCAGCGCTTAAGTCATTCCGCCGGATGAGATGACGGAGCCGGCGCCTCGGGACCGTGGGAGAATCGGCGACGCATGCGGCCGACCCAGGCTTCGAAGCGGTCGATGTAGATGAACACGACCGGCACCACGAGCAGGCTGAGCGCGGTCGAAGTAATGAGACCGCCGATGACCGCGACCGCCATGGGCTGACGGAAGCTGGAGTCTTCACCAAGGCCAATCGCGATCGGGATCATGCCGGCGATCATGGCCACCGTGGTCATCACGATGGGCCGCGCGCGCTTGCGGCAGGCTTCGAGAAGCGCAGTCTCGATCGGCAGACCATGATCCTTGATGCCCATCACCGCATAATCGACCAGAAGAATCGAGTTCTTGGTGACGATGCCCATGAGGGTCACAAGGCCGATCATCGCCGGAAGGCCAAGTTCGATCCGCCCGATGAGCAGCGCGATGAAGGCGCCACCCGCGCAGAGCGGAATGGCGGAGAGGATGGTCACCGGCTGCAGGAAGTCGCGGAACAGCAACACCAGAACGCAGAAGATGCACACGAAGCCGGTGATGAGCGCGATGTTGAAGCCGCGGAACAGCTCGCTCACGAATTCGGCGTCGCCGGTGCGGATTATGCGCACGCTATCGGGCAGCGTCTTGATCGCCGGAGAGTTCATCGCCTGATTGAGTGCGGCGCCGAGCGGCATTCCGTTGAGGTCCGCGGTCACATTGACATATCGCGACCTGTCGTAGCGGTCGATCTGGATGGGACCGTTCTCCAGACTGATGTCGGCGATGCTGGACAGAGGCACGAGACCATTGCGGGCGGGCACCCGGAGATTGGCGATCGTATTCATGTCCGTGCGCGCTTCGTCGGGCATACGTACGCGGATGTAAATCTGGCGCGTATCGAGATTGAGCTTGGCCACCTGCGGATCGAAATCGCCCGCGGTCGCGGTGCGCAACGTCTCGCCGATGGCCGCCGCCGTGACGCCGCGTTCGGCGGCGCGTTCGAGGTTCGGGCGCACCACGATCTCGGGACGCTCGAGGTTGGCGGTCGAGTTGACGTTGGATAGCGAGCCGATGCCGCGCAGTTCGCGTTCCAAGGTCCGCGTGCTGGCGATCAACGCGTTGCGGTCGGCGCTGGTAAGTGTGAGCTGAAGCTTCTCGCCCTGTCCGCCGAAACCGATGTCGAACTTGGCCCCCGGCACTTGCAGCAAGGCCTTACGCATCGTGCGTTCGATTTCCTTCTGAACCGGCCGCTCCCCGCGCGGTCCGAGGACAACGAGGATATTACCGCGGCGCACTTCCCCGGGGCCATTGCCGAAGGTGCCGCCCCCGATGACAGTGAACGTGTCTTTGACACCTGTGATGCCGGCGAGCACCGCGCGGACCTGTTCGCTGGTCTCAAGGGTACGCTCGAGGTTGCTGCCCGGGGGCAATTCCACGCGGATGCTGGTGATGCCAGCATCGCCTTGGGGGATGAAGCCCGAGGGAATGAGAGGCACCAAGGCCACCGAGCCGATGAAGAACGCAAGAGCCCCCGCAAGTGTTGTCTTGCGGTGCGTGAGGCACCATTCCACCGCACCCACGTAGCGGCGCATGATCGGCCCTGCGTTTTCTTCAGGACGGTGCTTGGCCTTCAGAAAGCGCGCCGCCAGCATTGGGGTGAACATGCGCGCGACGAGAAGCGAGGCAAGAACAGCGATTACCACCGTCCAACCGAACTGCTGGAAGATGAGGCCCGGGATACCGCTCATGAGCGCGGTCGGCAGAAACACGACCACGAGGGTCATCGTGGTCGCGATGACCGCGAGCGCGATTTCGTTCACCGCATCGGCGGTGGCTTCCTTAACGGGCTTGCCCTGATTGATGTGCCGCTCGACGTTCTCGATTTCCACAATGGCATCGTCGACCAATATTCCCACGATGACCGCGAGCGCGAGCAACGTGATAGTGTTGAGCGAGTAGCCAAGCCACTGCATGGCCGCGAAGGCGGGCAGGATGGAGAGTGGGAGCGCGCTGGCGGAAATCAGCGTCGCGCGCCAATCGCGCAGGAAAAGCCAGACCACCAGGATGGCAAGGATCGCGCCTTCGAACAGGAGATGCATCGAGCCTTCGTACTGGGCGGCCGTGAACTCGGTGTTGTCGAAGACCTTGATCGCCGTGAGGCTGGGATCGTTGGCGGTGAGTGCCTCGACGGCCCTTTTCACGCCCTGAGACATGGCGACTTCGTCGGAGCCGCGCGAGCGGTAGACACGGAAACCGACAGCCTGCTTACCGTTGAGGCGCGCGGCCTGGGTACGTTCGCCGGAGCCGTCCGTAATCGTGGCGACTTCGTCGAGCCTTACGCTTTTGCCGTTTGGCAGCACGATCGGCAGCGCGGCGAGTTCGGCGGCCCGGCGGGCCAGGGCGATCGTGCGGACCGCCTGTTCGCCGCCCCCGATCTGGGCGCGGCCACCTGAGGATTCCTGCTGGACCTGACGCAGGGCCCGGGAAACTTGCACCGCCGTGATGCCCAGCCCCGCCATGCGGACGGGATCGATCTGAACGGTCACTTCGCGCTGGACGCCGCCGATGCGTTCCACGCGGCCCACGCCGGGGACGGCGAGCACGGCGCGAGACAAGGTGTCATCGACATACCAGGAAAGCTGTTCTTCATCGAGGCGCGTGGAGGAAACCGCATAACCGGCCGTGGGGCCGCCCTGGATTTGTTGGGCGGTGATGACCGGGGGCATCACGTCCGCCGGCAGATCTCCGCGCGCCTGATCGACCGCGTTCTTGGTTTCAGTGACGGCGTCGGAGAGGTTCTTGTTGAGCTGGAACTCAACATTGATGCTGACGCGCCCCGTGGTGATGGTTGTGCGCAAGTGGCGCAAACCTTGGAGCGTCGCGAGGGAATCCTCAACGCGTCGTGCGACTTCCGTTTCAAGCTGCGCGGGAGCGGCCCCGGGAAGCGACAGGGTGACGTTCACCGCGGGAAGATCGATATCGGGGAAGTTCTGGATAGGCAGGCTTTTGAAGCCGTAGATACCGGCGAACGACAAAAGCGCGAACAAGAGGATCGTGGGAACCGGGTTCCGGATCGACCAAGTGGCAAAGTTCATGTGTGCCTCCGCCTACTTCGATGCCGGAGCAGGTTTAGGTCCTTCGGACAGGCGTACTTGATCGCCGTCGTTGAGGAAGCCCGCGCCGCGCACGGCGATCCGCGCCGTCGGCTCGAGCCCGCTGACGATCTCGACCTCGGCGCCTTCGCGGCGGCCGGTTTCCACGGCGCGAAGCGTCACCTTCGATGTTTCGCCAGCATCCGCAAGCTGGAGCACGTAGGTGCGACCATCACGCAAAATCACGCCTTCGGACGGAACCACCATGGCGGGACGTTGATCTATGATGATGCGGCCCGTGGCGTACATACCGGCATGCGCTTCGGAGCCCGGCGCGAGATCGGCGTACACGGTGCCGAGACGCGCATCGGCGCTGAGGGCCGGCGCGTTTTGGCGGACCTTTGCCGTGGCTTCGCCGCCGGACGGTAAAGCGAGGCGCACATCCTGGCCGGTCTTCACCGCGGTCAGATGCCGCGCGGAAAGCTCCCCGCGCCACTCGAGGCGATTTTGGCGGATAAGCCGGAAGAGCTCTTGGCTGGGGGACGCGATAGCGCCGAGGGTGGCGTTACGCGCGCTGATGACGCCGTCATCCGGAGCGACGATATCGGCATAACGAAGCTGGACGCGTTTGGCCTCAAGCTGCGCACGCGTGGTTTTCATCTGGGTTTCGAGCGAAAGGATGTTCTGCTCGCTGATGAACCCTTTTTCCTTCAAAGAGACGGCGCGCTTGAAGTTCGCATCCGCCTGCTCGAACGACGCCAGCAACACAGCTTCGTCGGCGCGCAGCAACGCTTTGTCCAAGCGCGCGAGCACTTCGCCCTTTTTCACCTGGTCGCCGACTTCCGCGAGCACTTCGATGACTTGGGGGCCGGAGATTTGCGGACCGATGATCGCTTCCTGCCAGGGCACGATGGCGCCCGAGATTTCGATGGTTTCGGCCCAATTGACGGTGTGCGGTGTGGCCGCGGTTACCGTAAGCACCGGAGGCGAGGTGCCTGCGGCGGCCGGGAGCGGCGCCTTCGGACGCATGACAACCACCGCGCCAACAATGAGCGCGACGGCGACAAGACCACCAGCGATGAAATATTTGCGCGGAACGCCCGCAATGGTCCGGCGTTCCATAGTAGATGTCGACAAGAAAGGAGGCAGCGCGCTACGCGCAGACTCCTGCGGCCCTTTGGACATGTTCGTCATTACACTTTCCGCCCAGCGCCGCGACCCCGGCGACTTTATATAAGGGAGAGGCCCATTCACGCCAGCGTGAACAGGGTAAATTACACGTTCTCAATGTAGGGTGATGCGGCCTTGCAACATCCCGAGTGGCAGGAATTGCGATTAATTCGCGCGCCACGACAATGTGTTGATCCATTCCTGAATACCGGAGGACTCAAATATGGAAGCCCAGGAACTGCACCGCGGCCGGCTCATCGACCATCTGCAATTGGTGGTTCGAGATTTGAAGGTGAGCCGCCGATTCTATGAGGCCGCCTTGAAGGCTCTCGGCCTCAACATCGGCGGCGAAGGACCGGATTTCTTCTGGGCCGACGAGTTGTTCATCTCGAGCAAAGAGAGCCGCGCCGCGCAGGGCGAACTGACGGGCCGCGTGCACCTCGCGTTCCAGGCCAAGGACCGTGAACAGGTGGACGCCTTCCATGCGGCAACCGTCGCCGCCGGCGGCAAAGACAACGGCAAGCCGGGTGAGCGTCCCTACCACCCTGGTTATTACGCCGCTTTCGTGACGGACCCTGATGGCAACAACATCGAAGCCGTGTATCACGGTGCCGCTACGCGTTCGGCGGCGTCGGTGAAAATCACCTTCTAGCCGCCGGTCTACTGGGGGATCCGTTTTGCGCTTGCGTGCCGAAGCCGCGCTGCTCGCCATCACCATGGTCTGGGGCGCCACGTTCCTGGCCGTTCAATTCGCCATGACGATGTCAGGGCCGCTGTTCTTCGTAGGCGCGCGCTTCGCCATCGCCGCGACCATCGCCTTCCTTATCGCCGGCAAGGCGCTGAGGCACATCACGCGCCGCGAGATCGCGGCGGGCTGCGCCATCGGCGTTTCCATTTGTGCGGGCTACACATTGCAGTCCGAAGGGCTGAAACACGTCCTCAGCTCCGAATCCGCTTTCATCACGGCGCTCTATGTCCCGATCGTGCCGCTGTTGCAGTGGGCGGTGCTGCGCCGTCCGCCGCGACTAACGACGTGGCTCGCGGTCGGGCTGGCGTTCCTCGGCATGACTTTGATCGGTTCACGCGGCGCGGGTCTCGATAATCTAGGCCGGGGCGAATTCATCACCCTGCTCAGCGCGTTTGTGTTCGCCGCCGAAATCCTGCTCATCGGATATTTCGCGCCGAAGGTCGACGCGCGGCGCGTCACCGCGGTTCAACTCGCGGTGACATCGGTTCTGGCGTTCAGCCTTATGCCGGTGTTCGGTGAAAGCATTCCAGTGACCATCCCCTGGCCGCTAGTGGCGACGGCGGCGGCGTTGGGCTTCGCAAGTTCCATCATCCAGCTCACCATGAACTGGGCACAGAAGATCGTGAGTCCCGCGCGGGCAACGATCATCTATGCGACGGAGCCGGTGTGGGCGGGACTGATCGGGCTCATGGCCGGTGAGCGGTTAGGCGTATTTGGCTGGATCGGCGGCGCACTTGTGATCGCGGGCGTGCTGGTCAGCGAGATTCGGCGCGGGAAGGAAGACGATTAGCTCTGCCTCTCGGCCATATGCTTGGCAAATAAGCGCAAGTTGCGTTGGTTCGACTTGAAGAACAGGTCGAAGATTCCGCCCAGGATTGGAATACTGCCAACCACGGTATCGACGGCGATATTTCCGATCATGCGCGCCTTGATGTTCGCCGGCGCCCCCGCGCGGTGTGCGGCGATGAGAATGTAAGCGCCCGCCAGGCCCGCGACGAGATCACCCGCTCCGGGAACAAGTCCCGCGACGGAGTCCACGCCGAACCGCCACGATGTACCTGGAATGCGCCAACGCGAGTCCAGAAGATCGGCGAGCCAGGCAAGGTCGTGGTGCGGCGGGATTGGCCGTTCGGTCATTCCCGACCGTAACGCTCGCGCCGGAGCGAGGACAAGGGTTGGCGCGGGCTTCGCGCGCGCCGCGGCGATTTGCGCCACTTCCTCCTTCAGCGCGGGCGTCGGTTGCCGGGCGGGAATTGCTTCGACCGTGACGCGGGCGACCCCCATCTTCAGGGTCAACCCGATCTCGCGTGCGGCGCGGCGAGAAAGATCGATGATGCGCCCGCCGGCGTAAGGCCCCCGGTCGGTGATCTCGACCTGCACTGACTTGCCGGTCTCGAGATTAGTGACAGTGGCGCGCGCGCCAAGCGGAAGCAAACGCGAGGCCGCGGTCAGATCGTTCTGATCGTGCGGCTCACCATTAGCGGCCAGTTGGCCTTGAAAGCGATCGGCGTAAATTGAGGCCTTGCCCTTCTGCACGATGCTGGGTGGAGGCTCCTTCGCGAGCGCCGGCAGCGTGAAAATCAGGAACGCGAAGACAAGGCGGGCAAGCACAATTCAACATCCGTGGAGTGACGTGAAAGTGCAACGCGCCTAAGAGGCCGACAGAGCCCGGCGTTACAGTTTTCTTAGGAAGATGTTTTCCGCCGCCACCGGAAGATTTCGGTAGTGACCAGCAGGGTGATCGCAAGCGTGAGAGGAATGAGGAAATAAATGATGCGGAAAGCGATGAGCGCGCCCAGCACGTCGCCGCCGGAGACGAGCTTGGCGATCACATACTCCAGCACGCCAATACCACCGGGCACATGACTGACCAGGGCGGAAAGGTTGGCGATCACGTAAGCGGAGACGGTTTCGCCGTAGGACGCGGCGCCGGCGAGGAGTTGATAGAGCGTACCCGCCACGAAGGCGAAATTGATCGTGCCGAGGACAACCTGTGTCACGGCGATGCGCGCGTCCGGCAGACGGATTTCATGACCACGCACATGCAGCGGTCCTTTACGCCGCCACGCCGTGAAGACGTAAAGCCCAAGAAGGGCGAGGCACAGCCCACCGATGCTGCGCGCGAGGATCGGGGAGATGTCTAATCCAGCTATATCGATATGCGGGCGGAGCAAGAGACTGATCCCGCCGAGGCCGACCAGTCCCAAACCCACGGTGATCGCACACATCAAAATGACTTTCGCCACCTCTCCGGCCGACAGACCGAAGCCGGAATAGAGCCGGTAACGCAGGGCGCCGCTGCTGAGGACCGCGACCCCCACGGTGTGCCCGATACCGAGGCTAATGAAGGAGGTGAGCGCGATCTTCCGGTAGGCGATCCGCCTGCCGAGTGTCCGGATGGCAAGCGTGTCGAAGCCCGTCAGGCAGAGGTAGCTGCAGGCGGCGCAGGTGAACGCCAGAAACAGCCGGAATCCGGGAAGACCGGTTATAGCCGACGCGATTTCGGAAAGGGTGCGGTCCTGGAATGTCCGGTAACCGAGCCAAATTCCGAGCGGGAGCATTACAACCGGAATAAGAACCGAAATCTTTTTTAGAACGGCAGCCCTGCCGCCCGCCCGTGACAAATCTTTCTCTCCATCGTTGTTCGGGCCACAACGAATGCGCGGCGATTGTGATACGGCCTTTGTCTGATTTTATCCTGAGAAATTCCCTGCCCGGTTGCTCGGCGATTATGCCCCTGCCCGTGCTGCGCGTCCTGATGGCGAGATGCTCATGATTTCCGTTTATTGGATCATCGCCTTTTTTCCTGTTTTGGTTCTCGTGATTTTCATCGGCGCCAACCTGGTAACCGCTGAAAAGCGCCTCACCCGGCGGCCGAAGACGCTTTACACCAGCGCCGACATCGACTTCCGCCGTTCTCTCGGCGTCCTGCTCGGCCCTTCGATCCTTCCCGGAAATGATGTGCGGATATTGATGAACGGGGACGAAACATTCCCCGCGATGCTGAACGCGATCCGGAACGCTAAGGCCAGCGTTACGTTCGAATCGTTTATCTTCCGCGACGAGATCGGGGGAGAGTTCTGCAAGGCGCTTACGGACGCCGCCAAGCGCGGCGTGCGCGTGCACATCCTCCTGGACTGGATCGGCTCGCGGACCATGGATAAGGGCCTACTTGAGACCACCAATAAAGCGGGCGCGGAAGTCCGCATCTATCACGAACTGAGCTGGTATCACTGGCGCCGCGTCAACAATCGCACCCACCGCAAGCTTCTGATCGTTGACGGCCGTATAGGCTACACGGGCGGCCTCGGCATTGGTCACGAATGGACGGGACACGCGCAGGACCCCAAGCACTGGCGCGACACGCACTATGAGGTGACAGGGCCCGTGGTCGCGCAGATGCAGGCCGTCTTCGTCGACAATTGGATCAAGGCCACCGGCGAAGTGCTGCATGGGGATACTTATTTTCCGCCGCTCGAGCCTACGGGCGACATGGATGCACAGATGTTCTCGAGTTCCCCGGAGGGCGGCAGTTCGAGTCTGCATCTTATGGTGCTGCTGGCGATCGCGGCGGCGACCAAAACCATCGATATCGAGAATTCTTATTTCGTGCCCGACGCTCTTACGATCAAGACACTGATCGCGGCCCGCGAACGGGGCGTGCGCATACGCATCCTGGTGCCGAACCGGCACACGGACGCGAAATTCGGACGCTGGGCCTCGCAGGCGCTATACGCCGAGCTTCTGAAAGCGGGCATCGAAATCAGCGAATACGAGCCGACCATGATCCACTGCAAGATCATGGTCGTGGACGGCCGTTGGACATCGGTGGGGTCGTGCAACTTTGACGACCGCTCATTCCGTTTGAATGACGAGGCCAATCTCAACGTTTTCGACGAAGCCTTCGCTTACCGCCAGATGGAGCAGGTGGAGCGCGACTTCGCGCACTCACGCAAGATCGTGGCGCGCCGCTGGGCACACCGTCCGTTGACCAAACGGGTTCTTGAAAGAATCGCGATCCGGTTCAGGACCCAGCTCTAGGGGATATCGTAGCCCGGCTTCTTGAAAATCGTGGCGGCTTTGCCGGCGATCTCGGGCTTGGCGACCTGATCCATCCAATCTTTCTGGGCGACATCTTCGATCCCGATCGAGATGGCGCTGTCGGGCGTCCCAAGGGTGTCTATCATCGCTTTGGCGAGCGCTTCACTCAGCTGTGTCTTTTGTTCCGGCGTACGGCCAGGAAACATTTTTACGACGATATGAGGCATACTTCAGTCCTTCCGAATCATTCCTAGCGATGGAACGGGTCGCGCGGCAGATTATGATGCGGCTCCGACGCCCTCAATCCCCTAAAGACGCCGCCTTATGTACCGCTTTATTTCCGCGATCTTCCTGATGCTGACTTCGCCGGTTCGCGCGGACGATCTTCAGCCTGTGATTCAAATCGAAGACGTGACCCTGTTTTACAAGGTTTACGACGCCGCCAAAGGTCACCCGACCGCTGCGGGCATTCAACGCGATTACCTTGACGCCGGTTCGGACGGATTGCGGACGTTCGCGAAATTAAGAAATACGACAGCGGAAAGGATCGCCGCAAACATCGCAACTCAACCCATGGCCTATGAGAACGGGCGGCGATGCGGCGCAGCCTTGCCGAAGGTCCGCGAGCGCTTGCAATCCGCCATGACGAACCTTTCGCGTATCTACCCTGACGCCAAATTCCCGCCCGTGACCATTGCCATTGGGCGGGGACGTCCCGTCGCCATTGGGAGTCCGGTCAATGGCGTGCAGATCGGACTAGAAGCCTTGTGCGCCGTGGATTTCTTTCACGCCGATGTTGAAGACCGCTTCGTCTATGGGATCGCCCACGAGGACGTACATGTGCAACAAGTGGAAGCGATCGTCGACGGCACGAACCTGACCGTGCTGGAAGCGTCTCTGATGGAAGGCATAGCCGAATTCGTTGGTGAGCTGATTTCGGGCGACATCGCAAACCCCAATGTCCGGAAACTCGCCGCGGGGCGGGAGGCCGAAATCGAGGCGGACTTCATCGCTGAAATGGATAGCCGCGATCTGTCCAACTGGATGAACAATACGGGCGCGCATGTCGCGCCCGATCTTGGGTATTGGATAGGGCACAGGATCGCGCGCGCGTACCACCAACGCGCGGCAGACAAACAGAAGGCGATCCGAGATATGCTCGAGATGACCGACGCCAAGGCCTTCCTGGCCGAAAGCGGCTGGCGCCCCTCAAAGTAAAACAGTTGCGGCTTGCGCCGCGCCATAAAGGCCTGCTCCAAAGACGGAGTGCGTTAAAACGCTCCGCAGGCGCGCTTGCGCCGGATTCGGTGTGCGCGAAGCCGCGATCCCCGCTCCCATGCCCGGCTGCATGACAAAGAACGGGGCGGCGAGGGTCAGGAGTCCGATACCTAGTGCCGGAAGAAGCGTTGGAGTATGTGCCCAGGCGATTCCATTCACCGACAACAGCAGGCCCGCGAAAACGATACCGATAGAATAGTGGGCAGCCCACCCGATGATGCGTTCACCGGCAATTGGCGGCGATTGCGCGATGCCGCTATGCACAAAACGTCCTTGCGGCATGGTGCCGATCCAGCGGCCCACCAGGGCATAGTTGGGAAGCGGGAAATTGAGAACCCGCGCGGCGAATATGCCCCATACATCCATGACCATCGTCGCACCGAACCCAATCGCAAACGCGTAAAGCGTGTATTCCTTAATAGCATCCATGTTGCAGCCTTTCGATTCTGGGGGCATGCTACGACTTCAAGTCAACTTGAGGTCAAGCATGAAACTGCTGGATATCGGTGACGTGGCGCGGCAGGCGCGCCTTCCCGCCTCGACCTTGCGCTACTACGAAGAAAAAAAGCTAATCCAGTCGGTGGGACGCCACGGTCTGCGCCGCCTTTTCGAGCCGAGTGTCTTGCAGCGAATTACCTTGATCAAGCTGGGCCGTAATGCCGGTTTTTCGCTCGACGAGATCAAAGCAATGTTCGCGCCCGATGGCCGCCTCAAGATCAACCGCGCGCAGCTGAACGCCAAAGCCGATCAGTTGCACCGTACCATCCGCGAATTGGAAGCCCTTCGTGACGGTTTGCGCCATGCGGCCGTCTGCCCGACGCCAAGCCATCTGGAATGTCCCAGTTTCCAAAAATTGCTGCGGATCGCGGACGCCGAAAAACCGCGCCGCCGCAAGCGCACGGCATGACCGAGCTTCGTCTCTCATCGACATCCTTCGTCGGCTTCCTGGCCATGTGCGCCGGGATGTTCCTGGCGATCCTGGATATCCAGATCGTCGCGAGTTCGCTGATCGATATCCAAGCCGACCTTCGCATCCCGGCGGATCGGCTGAGCTATCTGCAGACGATCTATCTGATCGCCGAGATCATCGCGATTGCGGTCAGTGGCCGCCTGGCGCGCGCCCTCTCGACACGCTGGCTCTACACAATTGGCCTGATTGGCTTCGTGGCGGCGAGCGGCGCGTGCGCCGCCTCCGGCACCTATCAGGCACTCTATGTCGCCCGAGCGGTGCAGGGTTTCTTTGGCGGCGTATTGATCCCAACGGTCTTCTCAGCCGTGTTCCTGATGTTTCCGCTGAAGCGCCAAGCGATGGCCACGGCTATCGCAGGAAGCTTTGCGATGCTGGCGCCGACAGTGGGGCCATTTGTCGGCGGCTGGATCACGGAGACTCTGTCCTGGCATTGGCTGTTCCTGATCAACATTGCGCCGGGATTGGCCGCGGCCGGTATCGTGGCGCGGTGGGTCCGCATCGACAACGCCGACTGGAAGAGCCTCGCGCGTACGGATGTGATCACGTTGGGCCTTGCCGTTGTCTTCCTCACCACGCTTGAACTCACGCTCAAGGAAGCGCCTCATCGGGGATGGTTCGGCCCCGCCGCCCTCACCCTGGCCGGGATATGTATCGCAAGCGGTATCTGGTTGGTGCGGCGATGCCTCTCGGTCCCGGAACCCCTCATCGCGATGCGCGCCTTCGCGGATAAGGATTTCGCCATCGGCGCGTGGTTCAGTTTCGTGCTCGGCATAGCGCTGTTCGGCGCGACATACCTGATGCCTCTCTTCCTGGGGCTCGTGCGCGATCGCGGGCCGCTGGAGATCGGCACGATCATGATGGTGACCGGCGCGGCGCAACTGCTGACGGCGCCCCTCGCCGCTGTCCTGGAGCGCCGTTGGGCCGCGAAACCCATGACCCTCGCAGGTTTCGGATTATTCGCCGCCGGACTTCTCTTGAACGGGCTCATGACGCCGGAATGGGAGTTCAATGAATTCTTCGCACCGCAAGTATTGCGCGGTGTGGCGCTCTTGCTGTGTCTCTTGCCTACCACCCGTCTTGCGTTGGGGCACTTGCCGCCGGAGCGGGTGCCGCAGGCCTCCAGCCTGTTCAATCTGCTGCGCAACGTCGGCGGTGCGGTCGGTCTCGCGTTGATCGATACCGTTATGGAGACCCGGACCGCCGGCCACGCCGAAGCGATCATCGCGAAACTTCAGGAGGGCGACCGGGTCACTGCGGCGTTCGTGGGGCTTCCGTTGGAGCGCTTCACGGGCACGGCGCTTGGCCCCATTGATCAGGCGACGCGGGAGATGGTGGCGCCGCTGGTACAACGCGCGGCGGTCACCATGAGCTTCAACGATGCATGGCTCGCCCTCGGAACGGTCGTGGCCCTTTCTCTGCTCGCCTTACCATTCGTGCAAACAAAAAAGGCGGGGACCTAAGCCCCCGCCTTTTCCATTTCTCGATCGCCGCTTCCTACATTTTGAAGCGTACGCCCGCACGGAACACACGGCCCAAGCGGTCATAAAGACCTGTGTTGCCTTGGCCGGCATAGAAGCCCGCGCCGCGCGTACCGACAATGAACGGCGGATCCTTGTCGAACACGTTTTCGGCCGTGAAGTACGGCTGCAGCAGGCCGTCCATCATCTCGTAATCGAATGCCAGATCGAAGTACGAGATGCTCGGCACGTAGTTAAGGTTGATGGTCGGATGCGCGGCGGTCGCCGCCGGGCATCCCGAGGTGCAGGTGATGAACGAGGTATTGAATACACCCGATCCAATGCCGCGCATGGTAAGCGTCGCGCTGAACGGGCCGTTGTCGTAAACGCCCGAGAGCAGGTAACGGAACTTCGGCGCCTGCAGCGCGCTGCCAAGGCCGATCACCCCGCCGTCCGCTTGGATCCCCGCGCCTTCGACGGTGCCGAGGCTATCGACAGTCTTGAGCGAGAAGACTTTCGTCGCCAAGCCGCGCAGGCGGAATTCGCCCTCCCAGTCGTCCGAGAAAGTGGACAATGGCAGAGTGTAGGAAGCCTCGACATCCATCCCGCGTGTGCTCTGCGAGAGGATGTTGGCCGGAACAACGGCAACGAAGGTGATAGTGCCAGCGGCATCGCGCGTCACGAACGAGCAAAGCTGCGGGGCGGTGCCGTCATGGCAGCGGTCCACGTAGTTCTGCGCACTGAGAGCGGCGATCGCGCCTTTGATGTTGATGTCATAATAGTCGACCGAGGCTGCAAAGCCGTCCAGGAACGTTGGAGTGAGTACGGCGCCCACGCCGATGGCGTTAGCTCGTTCCGGGTCGAGCAAACGATTGCCGCGCACCGAGGTGACGATGAACGATGATGAGCCGTTGCGCGGATCGATGATCGTGCCCGTGCCCGGGCGGTCCGAGGTGAATAGGTCGCCCACGTTGGGAGCGCGGATGTCGCGCGAGACAGTGCCGCGGAACGTGATGTCGTCGATGGGCGAGAAGGTCGCGCCGGCCTTCCATGTGGTCACGAAGCCCGACGTCGAATAGTCGGTGAAGCGCACGGCAGCGTTCAGGTCGAGCGCCTTTGCCCAATCGGCGTCCTTAGCGAGCGGTACGACGGTCTCGATATAGCCTTCGGTCACCTTGTAGCTGCCGGTGGACGCACCGAAGTTGCCGGCGAAGTAGGCCGCCGAAAGGTCAAGAGCGCTGGCGATACCTGTGAGACTTTCCTTGCGGTGTTCCGCGCCGACGGCGAGCGATACCGGGCCCGCCCATGTGGAGAACGGTTCGCCGTTGAAGTTCGCGGCCCACACTTCCTGTCCGAGCTTGGTGAGGCCGTAGCCAGTTCCGTAGACGTAGGGATTGTCGGCATTAACGCCGATCCCCATGGGATTGTACGGAATGCAGCGCGGATCGTCGTTGGCGGGATCGGCGTCGGCGTTGACGCGGCAGGCGGCGCGTCCCGCGGAGTCAGTGACCGCATCGATGGCACGCAGATAGTTAGCGTTGATGCGGTTGCCGGGAGAGCGGAACGACAGGTGGTTGGTGCTTTTGGCGAACGAGGCATCCCAGTTCCAGGTGCCGCCCATGGCGTCGAACGTGCCTTCGGCGCCTGCTACATAACTGCGAAAGGTGCGGGCGTTGAGGGACTGGAGCAAGGGCATGTCATACTGGTTGGTATTGCCCATCGTAAACTGGGTAATGCCCAGCGCCGTCATCTGCGAGCGCACCGAGGCCGGAATGAATGGGTTGTCGATGCGGATGTTGAGACCGCCGCCGTTGAAGTTTGAGGTAGCCCCGGGATTGTGGGCCTCGGAGAAACCCCAGATCCAGTCGGCAAAAACAGTGACGTTGTCGGCAAGGTCGTAACTGACCCTTGCGAAAATATTCTCGCGCTCGAGCCTCTGCGCCAACGCAATGGAGGTCTTATCGACGCGCGACATCTGGAAGTCGCCGCCGGACATCGTATTACCGCTGACAAGGCCGAAGCGGAACGGCGCGGGGGTGCCGTTCTGGAGGAACTGTGTACCCCGCAACGGGCAGGTCGTGCCCGGATAACCCGCGCAAGAGAGGATCAGGCCGCCGCCGGTGGCGGTTCCGAAACCGATATCCTCCAACGCGAGGATCTGCGGCTGTCCGTTGGTGGCGGTGTAAGCGGGATTATTGAGCGCGACGAACGTCCGGTCGCTCCACTTGCGCGGCTGACCCTTGATGCCGGTCTCGTACGCATGCTCGCCGCTGAGCAGCAAATGACCGCGGCCCCCAGCGAACGCCGATCCCGCCGACAGGGACACGCGATATTGCTCGTCATCGCCATAGGTAGTGATGCCGGTATCGACGACGCCCTTGATGCCGGTGAATTCCTTGTCGACGACGAAGTTCACGACACCGGCCACAGCATCGGAACCGTAGGCGGCCGAGGCGCCGCCCGTCACAACGTCGATGCGGCTAATAAGCCCGTTCGGGAATCCGTTGATGTCCACTGCAGAACCGGCGTTACCGCCAACGTTGGCGCCGACCACGCGGCGACCGTCCAGAAGCACGAGAGTGCGCGTCGCGCCCAAGCTGCGCAGATTGAGAAGGTTCAAGCCGCCGATGCCGCCGGAAACGCTACCCGAGGTATTGCGCGACGTCAGCCCCGTACCGAAAGACGGCAGGCGGTTCACGGCGTCGGCGATATTGGTGACCGCCATCGCATTGAGTTCGTCCGTGCCGAGCACGGAAACTGGCGTCGGCGCTTCATAGCCATCGCGGATCACGCGCGTGCCGGTGACGACGATTTCTTCAGCGACCGCCGCACCGCTCTGCTGCGCCGTTTGTGCAGCAGCGCCCGAAGCCGCGAACATGGCGGCGAAGCTTGCCGTGGCCATGACGGCGGAGCGATAGGAGCGGAAGACTTTTGCTGTGGACATGGTTTCTCCCCAATGATGTGAGCGGCCGGAAGCGGCCGCTCAACGAGGCGCTGGTGAACGCGGATTAGAGAAGAACTCTGGAAAAACGCCAATCGGCGGGCGCCGGTTGAGCGTATATCCTCCCCCATGCACGGTGCCTGAACGAGGGCTGAAGGTCCTCCCCTTACAGCCCCACAGCGCGCCGCGCTCCGCATTCAGCTGCGCCTCGTGTTGCCTCATTGTAGGGTAACGTAACAAGCAGACAACAAAAGTTTCACGCATAAAGGGAATGCTGGCTTTTGTTTAGGCCGGTGTTGCGCGCGAGCCACGCGATGGCGACGTAGGCGCATATTTATTGCGCGGAGCAAATAGGACGCCATGAACATGCGCTGAAATTCAGCACTGTCACGGATCTATGAGCACGAGCAGACACCTATCGAGGGTACTGGCGCCGCCGACGCCGGGTCTCAGTGGGACCTTTACCAGACAGCGGAGCGCTAAAAAAAACGGCCGCGCATAATGCGCGGCCGCTCGCTTCTCATGCTCGACCTTACTTCTTATCCGGCACTTCGATCATTTCACCATCGAGGTTCGGCGTATTGATCGGCAGGCGGCGCGCATGGCTAGCCTGCTCGAAGGCATAACCCAACGCGAGGAGCTTGGGCTCGCTGAAGGCCGGGCCAAAGAACGAGATGCCGACCGGCAGATCGTCGTTGGTAAAGCCGGCGGGCACGATCAGGTCGGGATAACCGGTGAGATTGGCGTAGTTGGTGCCGCCATAACCACCGCCGCCGCCACCGCCGGGAACCTCCGCGATGGTGCCGGGACGGCGCCCTGAGGTCGGATAAACATATGCATCCAACTTATTCGACGCGAAGATACCGTCCACGATGTCGCGGATCAGCGGCATCATGTGATCGTGCATCGACTTGTATTTGTAGTCGTTCATCGAACCGGAGGCGAGTTCACGCTCGAACAGGATCCAGCGCGTGGTGTTCGGTCCGGCGCCATCAGGACGCGGGCTCACGATCAACTTGGAGCGCTCGATCATTTCCGCAAGGGATTTCGGATATTTCGGGCCCGTAGTCTTTAGATACTCGCCGATCTGAACCGGGAACTCCGGCCAGCGGATCGTGGTGTAGATCTCGCCCATGCTGTCGAGCAGCCACTTCGGATAGCGCACGTCGACGATCGTCGCGCCTTTCGCGCGCATGGTGGAGAGCGCGGACTCGATGATCCAATCCACCTCTTCATCCTGCTTCATGAAGTCACGCGCGATACCAATGCGCGCGCCCTTGAGCGAGTTCGCGTTTAAGAATTTCGTGTAGTCCTTCTCGAACTTGCCCTGGCTTTTTTTGGTGGCGTCGTCGGCGGGATCGACGCCGGTCATGGTGCCGAGCACGGCGGCGATGTCGTAGACATTGCGTGTCATCGGGCCGCCCGTATCAAAGCTGAGCGCGAGCGGGATGATGCCGTCACGGCTGAGCAGGCCGTGCGTGGGCTTCAAGCCGACAATGCCGTTGGCGGTCGAGGGACCGCGGATCGAACCGCCGGTATCGCTGCCGAAGCCAACCGTGCCGAAGTTGGCCGCGATGGCGACGCCCGAGCCACCCGAGGAACCCGCCGGCGAACGCAGCAGATTGTGCGGATTTTTCGACTGGCCGCCGAGCGAGCTGTTGGTGCCGGCCGCGGCGAATTCGGAGAGGTTCGCCTTAGCAAGGATGATCGCACCAGCTTCGCGCAGGCGTTTGACCATGTAGGCGTCATCGGGCGGGATATTGCCTTCGAGCAAAATCGAGCCGCCAGTCGTGGGCATTTCGACCGTGTCGAAATTGTCCTTCAGGACGACCGGAATGCCGTGCATGGGCGAACGCGGTCCCTTGGCCTTGCGTTCGGCGTCGAGCGCGCGCGCCTGTTCAAGCGCCTTGGGATTGACGGCCATGAGTGCGTTCAGCGCGGGCCCTTTGTCGTCATAGGCGGCGATGCGCGCGAGCGTGAGTTGAAGGAGTTTCTCCGAGGTCAGTGTGCCGGCATCGAAGGCGGCGTTGATGTCGGCGATGGTGAGCTGATCGAACGGAACGGTTTTCGCCGATGCCGGCGCGGCGGCAAGCATCGCAACGGTGGCAACGGTCGCTAGAAAGCGCGGAAGAATTTTCATGAGACCCCCTCAGGTTCAATGAACGCAATGAGCAATGGTAGCTGCGGTCAGGACCGCAGCGCTAGGGGGCTGACGCGCGCGCCAGCCCCCAAACGGACTTTAAAGTCTGAAGCGCACGCCGGCGCGGAACACACGGCCGAGCGTATCGTACTTGCCGATGTTCGTGGTCGGGAGTTCGTAGCCGATTTCATCGGACCCGCGCGGGATCATGCCCGGGTCGGTGTTGAGCAGGTTGTTGATGTTGAGGAAGGTTTCCACTTCCGCCCCCGCCAGGTCAAAGTTCTTGCTGATCGACCAGTCGAGATAGAAGTAGCCCGGCGCGTGATTGTTATCGACCGTCAGGAAGGGGGCGACCCCGACCGTACAGCCCGACTGACACTCGATGTAGGTGTTGCGCAAGACACCCGAGCTCATGGCGCGGCCGCTCATCGAAGTCTGCCACGTGTCAGCCCGGTAAGCGAGACGCACCACGCCGGCCCAATTCGGCGGCGCACCGCCCGGCATTTCCCCAACGTCGTCGGTCGGCGGCGCCAGGGTCGTATTGATGTAATTCTTGATGTACTTGGTGACCTGCGTACGTACATCCACGTTGCCGTCCCAGGCCGAGATCACATCGCTGAGGCTGAAGTTGTAGCTGGCTTCGAAATCGATGCCGCGCGTCTTCTGAACCGCGATGTTCACCGGGCGACGGGTAATGGCAGTGATGATGCCGTTAGTGCGGGTGATATCGGCGCAGTAGGACTGGAGCCCCTGCACGCAGAACACAACGATCTGGTTGTTGCTCGGTGTAGAGATGGAATCCTTCATGCTGATGTTCCAGTAGTCCACCGACGCGGTGAAGCCAGCGAGGAACGACGGCTTCAGGACTACGCCGATATCGGTGGTATCAGCACGTTCCGGCTTAAGGTTCGGATTACCTGAGTTGGTCTGCAGAGCCGCAGCCGAACTGCCGGTGACGGGATCGAACAGCGTAGTAAAGCCGCCACTGACGGTGTTGTAGAGCTCCTGCAGGTTCGGCGCGCGGATGTCGCGGGAGCGCGTCGCACGGATGCGGATATCGGGGATTGGTTCGTAGGTCGACCCGACCTTCCATGTCGTGACAAATCCAGAGGTTGAGTATTTGGTGCCGCGAACGGCGGCACTTAGATCCCAAGTTTCGGCGAAGGAGGTGTTGTTGGCGAGCGGCACGACCGTTTCCGCCGCGCCTTCGAACACGGAATATTTCCCCGTAAAGGGCAGGAAGTTACCGGAGAACCAGTCGCCCAGGAGTGTCGCGGGCGTCGGACGCGCCGCCGCCTTTTCGACACGGTATTCGGTGCTGAGCGCGAGCGAAACAGGTCCCGCCCAATTGTCGAACATATCGCCGCTGACGGAACCCGCCATCACATCCTGGGTGATGCGGTGATTGGTGTGCGGATGATCGCCGCCGTTGGTCAGAAAGTTGATGACCGTGGAGTTGTTCACTCCAAGGCCCATCGGATTGTAAGGCACGCATCCGTCGTTCGGGTTGGTGAGGGTGGAACGGCAGATGATGGCTCCCGTGGTCGGATGACGCACGGCGTCGGCCGCCTGAGCGCGTAAGCTATTGCGCGTGGGACCAAGTGCATCATAGGCGACGCGGGTGATGCCTTTTTGCCAATAAGCGTTCCAGTTCCAGGTTGATGAAAAGGCATCCAGGTCACCGTTGATGCCGAGGACATATCTGTTTGTGGTGCGGTCGGACTCGGTGCGGATGAACGGCAAGTCATAGTTCATGCTGCCGAGCTGGAACTGCGTGACGCCGAGCGACGTCATCTGCGCCTGCACGGACGCCGGAATGAACGGGTTCCCGCTGCGAATTGTCGGGCCGTTGCCGAGTTGGAAGTGGCTGAACGCGCCGCCGGTGTTCCAGGAGTTGTTCCACGATGCCTGAGCGAACACTTCGACTGTTTCGGTCAAATCGTAGCTGACACGAGTGAAAAGGCCCTTGCGGCGTTCACGCGGGTCGAGCGAATAGGTATCGACGCGCGTAACGCCGGCGGCGTAGTCGCCTTCATAGGTGTAAGTCGAATCGGTAATGGGTCCGAAGTTGAACATGTAAGGCGTACCGCCGGGGCCGAAGGCGATGCCTTTCAAGGGCCCGGAAACGATCGTGCCGCCGCGCGTCGACCAGGAATCCGTGTGATTGCGCACCAGACGCTGGGGTTGACCGGCCGCGATGTTAGCGGCGGAGTTATTGAGAATGCCCCACGCGGCGCGATTCCAAGGCCGGTCGCTGTGCAGGATGCCTTCCTTGTTGTTGATTTCACCGTTGATGAGCCAATGGCCGCGGCCGTTGGCGAAAGGCACGCCCGCCGTGAGCACGGTCTTGTAGCTGAAGTCGTCGCCGTAAGTGGTAAGACCGGCGGAGACTTCGCCTTTCACGCCGGTGAAAGTTTTATCCAAGATGAAGTTCACGACCCCCGTGACGGCATCGGAGCCATAGATGGCGGATGCGCCGCCGGTGATCATGTCAACACGCTGCACCAAGGCCTGCGGAATGTTAGCGACGTCGACGACGCCGTCGGCGCGTGAGCTCACTGTACGCTGGCCGTCGATGAGGACGAGCGTGCGTGCGGCGCCCATGCTGCGAAGATTGAGAATCGAAAGACCCGCGCCTTGGGCGCTGACCGAAGTGCCGGTATTGCCGGGGCGGATATTCCCGGCGAAGGCGGGAATTTGAACGAGCGCATCGGCGATATTCGAGGTGGCCTGCTGCTGGAAGACGGCGGAATCGAGCACCGTCATGGGCGTCGGCGCTTCGTAGCCGTCGCGCACGATGCGCGATCCCGTGACGACGATTTCATCGACGGGCACCGGCGTCTCGTTGGGCGCGGCGGCCGCGAGCTGCTCGGGCGCGGCGCTTTGTGCGTGCGCGGAGACGGATAGAATGAGCGAGAGTGCGCTTACAGTAGAGAGCGCGACCGTTTTGGCATAACGGTGGCCGGCGAAGCCGGTGGTCACGTTGCGAGTCTTCATTTCTTTTCCCCTAGGGCATGGCGCTTTTCGGCGAGAGCGCGGTGCAAGATGCGAGACATGTGTCAACGATGGGAGCCTTGGGCTCCCTCTGCGCGGCTGTGTTTTGCTGTGTGCGGCGCCCCCTTCGCTGAAAGCGTGACGACGCCCCCTCGCGCGCCACGCTTTGACCTGCCTATGCCTTACTACGTAGGGCTATGCGGTCTCACGACAGACGCGAGCCGTGTTCCTTTATAGAGGCGCTAAAACCGCCCTCGGGGCGAGGCGGCGCAATGAATGCTCGTCTATTACGAGCACGCAGACGCTTTATTGCGACGCGTTGTTAAGGTGTCTTAAGCGGGCGGCGCGGGCGAGATAGGCCATCAGGCCGGCCATGATGGACAGCAGCGCCGCGGCGCTTAAGGCCAGCGACCAGTGGATCCCGACGACGGCGCCGCCCAGTCCGACCGTGGCCCCCGCGAAGGCCCGCATGCCGAGGCTCGAGATAATGTAGAAGCCGATAACGCGCCCGCGCACATGATCCGGCGCGTTCAACTGCACCAGCGTCATCGCCATCGAGCTGAATGAAAGCTCGACGAACCCCGCAACGAACAGCGCGGCAAGCGCGAGCGGGTAGTAGGGCGTGACCGCAAAGCCGATGAGCGCGAGACACCAGACCATCGCCAAGCCGAAGGCGACACGCGGGCGCGGTTGGAGCGCGCCTGTGCTTTCAAGGGCAATCCCGGCCAGCAGCGCGCCTGCCGCGTCGGCCGCGAGCAGCATGCTGTACAGAAAACCGACGTCGCCGTGGCCGAGATCGCGGGCAAATTCCGGCATCTGCGCATGGTACGCATTGCCGACCATGAACGACGCGCAGCCGATGAGGAGGGTCATGGCAAGAAGGATCGGATTGCCGCCGACAACACGGGCGGTGTCGATGATGTCGCGGAGCCCGCGCAAGGCCGGATGCGCCCTTTCGCCGCCTTTGCGGAATTTGGGGCCGTAGGGCGCCTTCCACAGCCAGATCACCAGCGGAAGATAGATGAGCGCATTGAAGGCAATGCCGGCCACCGGTCCCATGAGCAGCAGGATACCGCCGCCAATTCCGGGCCCGAGCAGGAGGCCGAGATAACGCGCGGTGGCGTTGAGGCGCACCGCACTGGGGAGCTGCTCCTTGCCGACGATGTCATGAATGAGAAGCTGACTGGCCGGAGACCAGAGCACACCGGCGCAGCCGTGCAGGACGAGGATCACCTGCGCGTGCCAGACCTCCAGCGTGTCGGTGTAGAAGAAGTAGCCCCACGCCAGCGAGGCTGTGATGAAACAGCCCATGCCGATCTGGATCAGGCGGCGCGGATCGAACCTGTCCGCGAGGGCCCCCGAATAGACGGAAAAGAAGAGGTAGGGGAGCCAGTGCGAGAGCACGGCAAAACCCCCGAGCGACGGCGACTGAAACTTCTGGAAGACGACCCAGTAGCTGATCACGTGTTCGATGCTGTCGGCCATCATCGCCATGGCCGAGAAGATCAGATAAGGCCTGAAACCAGGATGCCGAAGCGCGGCGAAGGAGACGTGGGGGCGCTGTGCGGGAAGGACGGACGCAGACGACAAGGGCGGGAATTTCCAGGGAGGCCAGACAATCAGTTGGTGTCCTGCCATGGACACGCCGCCTTATCATATCACATGTGATTGGATCACCCGCGCTTCAAAGCTAAGTTAGAGGTCAGGAACACCCGCACATTTTATGGTCCCGATATGCCTGCCGACCACATCCGTGGACACCTCGATCTGCTTTTGCTTTCCGTACTCAAGCGCGGCCCCGCGCACGGCTACCTCCTGATCCGTTCGCTCGCCACCTCGAGCAAAGGTACCTTCGATGTACCCGAAGGCACGATTTATCCGGCGCTGCATCAGCTGGAAGATCAGGGTTTCATCGAAAGCGCGTGGGACAAAAGCGAGGGACGGCGGCGGCGGCTGTACTCCCTCACCGCCGAGGGCCGCGCCTTCCTGAACGAGCGCCGCTCCGAGTGGCGGCGCTTCGCAGGGAGCGTGAACGCTGTTCTAGAATGGAGCCAGCGATGAAATCTCCGATCGAACGCTATCTCGATCGTCTGTTCGATTTGCTTGGAGGCACGGGCGCGGCGGGCCGGCGCACCCTGATTGAAACCGAGGCGCATCTCGCGGAGCAGGCCGAAGACCTCATGGCCCAAGGCCTCGCGCCGGATGACGCCGCACGCCAGGCGATCGCCCTGTTCGGGACGCCGGAAACCGTGGCGGCCGCCGTCACGGGAACCCTGCACCCGCAGCGGCTCGTGTTTCGTCAGGTGGTCGCGTCGGTGTGGATTTTCGTCGCGACGGCACTAATCACGGCCGGCGTCAGCGGAGCCATCTGCTGGCTCTTTGGCTGCATTCTCGGCCCCGCACTCATGGCGCCTGAAGGACCGGCTGCGCTGCGCGATACAAACATCTGCGCGAACCTGATGGCTCGTTATCCTATGGCGCAGCACTGCACGGACGCCGCGGTGATGCACAATTTCGACGCCATGGTGTTTGATGCGCTCATCGCCGGATTCGCAGGCTGCGCGTTACTTGCTTTATACTTCGCCGCCCGTTCGAGCGAGCGGTTCGCCCGCTATACCCGGCTGCCGCCGCGCGGCTATTTGTTTGTCTCCGGGATTATCGCCTTCGGGTTTGCCGCGGCTGTCTGGATCATTGACGGTTTCGACGATTACAGCCGCAGCGTTACCTGGGACTGGAGCTACGACTTCGCGCGCGGGGGCGCATCACTTCTCACCGCTGTGTTTTTCGCCATTGCGGCCTATCGCCACGTGAATGGCGCACGTCCGTCCCAGCCGGTCCACCACGGCCTCGGGCGCTGATAAGCATTCCTGTTCGGACCGAACTTAACTTGGGTTTAGTTCAAGCGTCTAACCGGCACTTCCGGCGGGTCCACCTTTGTTTTGCCGTTGAGGAGGCGAGGAAGCCTTCTCATCGCCCGCGCCGCTTGGCAGTATCCCGGCATTCTTTCGAGGGGGAAACTCGCACATGACCGCCAACCGGAAAATCACCGCGCTTCTTGTCGCCAAGCCCGGCAAAGCCGCCGAACTGGAGGCGCTCATCCAAGGTATGATCAAGGCATGCCGCGCCGAGCCCGGCAACCTGCGCTGGGACGTCTGGCAGGACCGCGAGGATCCCACGCGCTTCGTGCTCGACGAATTGTATGTGGACGACGCGGCGGTGGCGGCGCATCGCGCGAGCCCGCACTTCCTGGCCTATGCCGCGAAGGTCGGCGATATCGCGGACCGCACGCCGGTGGTGTCAAAGCCGTACGACGTGAAGCCCTAGCGGGCTAGAGACAAGAGTCGTCGTGGCCGGGTGATGCACGCCAGGTGAGGCGGTACTTTACGAACCCGCTTTCACGCTCACCGTGATCGGCGGCGGGGACTTCAGGGTCTGATAAACCACACAATAACGTTCCGTAAGTTTCATCAAGGTGGCGAGCTGTTCCTCCGTGAGATCGCCGTCGATGTCGAAGGCGAGACGCACGTCGCGGAAGCCCACGGGCGATCCTTTATCGACGCCGAGGGTGCCCTTGAAGTCGAGATCGCCTTCGGCGCGCACCTTTGCGTTGCGGATGTTCAATTCGAGCGCCGTGGCGACGGCGTTCAAGGTGACGCCCGCACAAGCCACGAGGGCCTCAAGCAGCATGTCCCCTGAGCAGGCGTGCATGCCGGTTCCGCCCGTGGCGGGATGAAGGCCCGCTTCGATCAGGGCCTTCGACGTTTGCACGGAACATGTGACGCCCTCACCGATGCTGCCCTCGGCTTTCAACGTGATCACAGCCGCGTCAGGCGTTTCACGGTACTTGGCCTTGATCGGGGCCTGCATGTCCTTGAGTTCGCTCGATTTCACGTTCGTTGTTCCTCGGAAAAATGAGAGCGCCTAGTTGCCGGCCTTTTGCGCGGCGGCCTTATAGGCTTGCGGCGGAACGCGCTTATAGCCCGCCTGTTCATAGGCGTAACCATAGGAAAGCAGCAGCGCCTCCGACCAAGGCGCGCCGATAAAGGAAAGCCCCATCGGCATCCCGCCGACATTCCCCATGGGCACCGTGAGGAGCGGATAGCCTGCCATCGCCACATTCCGCGTGACGGAGCCGGGGCCATCGCCGCGCCCGCCGGCGCGCGGCGTCCCATCGGGCGGAATCACGCCTGCGGGATCGCCTGCGGGCGTCACGATGGCGGTGATATTATTCTGGGCGAGCAACGCGCCATACCCTTCAGCGCCGGCGCGGCGTGTGACCATTTCGATGAGTTCGAGGTAGCGCGGGTTCTGCAGATCGCTCGAGGCCGCGGCGGCTTCCTCGAAGTATTGCACGTTGATATGGGACTCGCGCGGATCGGTTTTGTGGAACGCGATGAGGTCGGCGACGGTACGCGCCTTCACGGCCGCGGGGGCGGAGGCGAGGTACGCGGCGATGTCGTGATTGAAGTTGTAGGCTTCCGCCTCGAGGCCCGGCACGTTGAGATTCTCGAGATCGCCCGGCAGTTCCACCAGCTCGGCCCCTTGCGCGCGCATCACGTCGAGCGCGGCATTGAACACGGCGAGCGCTTCATCGCTGCGTTTTTGCGAGCCGCGCAGAACGCCGATGCGCGCGCCCTTGAGCGCGTTCGCGTCCAGCGCCTTCGCGTAATCCGTCTTGTGCGTATCGGCCTCTTGCGTACGGGGATCGGCCGGATCCGCGCCCGCGAGGACCGTGAGCAGCATGGCGGTATCGGCGACCGAGCGCGCCATAGGCCCGGCGGTATCCTGAAACTCCGTGATGGGAACGATCCCGCGCCGCGAGACGAGTCCGCGCGTCGGACGAAGCCCGACGATGCCGTTCACGTTCGACGGCCCCGTGATGGAGCCCGCGGTATCCGTGCCCAGGGCGCCGGCGGCGAAACTCACCGCCATGGCGATGCCGGAGCCCGAACTCGAGCCGGCGGCGGATTTAGTGAGATCGTATGGATTGTGCGGCGTGCCGCCGACACTGCTGCCCGCGAAGGAATCCGTGGTGCGATAACCGGCCCACTGCGAAAGATTGGCTTTCGCGAGGATGATCGCGCCGGCGGCCCTTAAGCGTTTCGTCACCTCGGCGTCCTGCGCCGGCAGGTTCTCGGCGAGCGCAAAGGAACCGGCGGTGGTGGGCGTGCCGACGGCGTCGACATTGTCCTTGAGGATCACGGGCACACCGTCGAGGGGGCCCAGCGCCTTTCCCTCGGCGCGGCGCTGGTCGGACGCCGCGGCCTGTTCGAGCGCATCGGGCACCACCGTGATGATGGCGTTGAGCGCACCGTCGTACATGTTGATGCGGTCGATATAAGCCTGCGTCACCGCGACCGAGGTGGCTTTTTTGGCGGCAAGGTCGGCCGAAATCTGCGCGAGGGACGCCTCGGTCACTTCGTATGGTTTCTCGGGCGCGTCCTTTGAGCAGCCGGCGAGCGTGAGGCTGGACACCAGCGCCGCGCAAACGAATGACCGAGACAGTTTCATCGAACTCTCCTGAGAGGTGAACGGCGGGGCGGCAGTGTGGCAAAAGTTCCGGTGATCGCCAACATGACACCGAACCTCGGGCGACATGGGCGACAGGCGACATGCGCCGAATTCAAGAACCGGGGCAAGCGGTTAAGGCGATTTTAGGGTTGGGCGACACTTGGGCGACATCAGGCGACATGAGGCGATATCCGTCACGGCAAGGCGCGCGGAAGTGCCGACGCAGCACCCGGTCGCAGAAAATCATATTCACGATGTCAAACAGCGACGCGCGGCATATTCCGCGCGCGCATTATAATGCGCGCAATGGCCTATGAAGGGGAGCGAAATATTCGCCGTTACATCAAACTCTTTTTCCCCGAAAAATCGGAAATATGCGTCCGGCGAGTCGCGCCCGGCCCACCTCAAGGCCTTCGGCGCGGGCGACGGCCCAATGGAGCCGGGCCGCCTGGTTGCTAGGGCGAGGACAAGGGCCTATACTCCGCCAGTCGGCTCGTCATAGGTCGCTCCCGTCCCGCTCTCGCATTTCAGAGCCCGATCTGGCCTCCTCCTGTCTCGAATTTGACCCGTCCACGCGGTGCGTTGGGCGGCACCAGCCCATTTTGGGCACATACAAGGCAAGACAACACATGGCGAACGGCACTGTTAAGTGGTTCAACGCGACCAAGGGTTTCGGCTTCATTCAGCCGGACGACGGCTCGAAAGACGTGTTCCTGCACATCTCGGCGGTCGAACGCGCGGGCATCGCCCGCATCAATGAAGGCCAGAAGGTCAGCTACGACCTTCAGACGGAGCGCGGAAAGACCGCCGCGGGCAACCTGAAGCTCCTTTAAGACCGAACAAACGGGGCGCAAACGTCGCCCCGTTTTTTTTGCCTGTTCCCAGGCGCCGCTTACACCGCCGGTCTCCGATGGAGACCCGCGACCGGAGAATTATGTCCAAAGAAGAACTGCTGGAATTCGAAGGCGTTATTACGGAAATCCTGCCGGAGGCAAGATTCCGCGTGCGTCTGAGCAACGATCACGAGATCATCGCCTATACTGCGGGACGGATGAAAAAGAACCGCATCCGCACACTGACGGGCGACAAGGTCACCGTTGAGATTTCGCCCTACGACCTTACCAAGGGACGGCTGATCTTCCGTCATATGGAAGCGCGCACCGGCGGCGGTCCGGCCAAGCGCAACGCGCGGCCTTTCGTGCGCCGCCGCTAAGCTGCGAGACGCCTTAGCTGTTTACTGAACGCTGCTTTTTGAGGCCGATGTGAATCGATTTGTTCAAAAAGCCAAAGCGGCGGAACGCGACCGCACCATGTTCCGGCTGTTCGACACCGAGACGCACGAGGTGGTCGCGCATTTCGCGACCCGCGAATACGCGCGCAACGCCGCGCGGGCGCTGTCGCGGGAGCATCACCGTCCGCTGACGGTGCTGTTCGGCGCGAACGCCCTGCCCGTCGCCCGCTACGTCGACGGGAAGGAAATCGCGGTGACCGCGACAATCCACCGGTTGGCCTAGCCACCGGTTGGCCTAGACGGCCAAAACCGAGAGAGACGGAGGCCCGATGACAGACACGGCGATCTCTTCCGATATGGTACCTACCGTGAGCGCGGACCAGCTTTATCTGGCCGTGGAGCGCGCCCTTGCGGCGACAGCAGCCGGTTTCATCACGGTTCGCCCGGGCCTGGGGCCTTATGGCTCCATGACCGGCGAAGTCGCGGCCTGCATGGCGGCCGCTATCGCGCGCGCGTTCCCGCTGGACCAGCCCGCGGACGAACCGCTTTTGAAAGGCCTGATCTGGCGGGGCATCTTCGCGTTCAGCGACGTGGTGGGCGACACCCGCTTCATCGCATTCGACCGCAGCGATGCGCAGCGCTTCGAGGTGGACAGGTCGCTGATGGAGGCGGTCGCGGGCATTCCGATGCCGTTCGGCGGCGACGTGCCGGTGGATGCGATCTATGCGTCCGCCAGCGACGCCAACGCGCTTGGCTTGGTTTAAGCGATCATGAGCGCCGATCAAAACCTGGCTCTATTCTGCGACTTCGAGAACATCGCGCTTGGCGTGCGCGACCTGAAGTCGGCGAAGCTCGATATGCGCCTGATCCTGGAGCGTCTGCTGCTCAAGGGCAGCATCGTGGTCAAAAAAGCCTATTGCGACTGGGACCGGTACAAGGACTTCAAAGCGCAAATGCACGGCGCCGCGTTTGAGTTGATCGAGATCCCGCATGTGCGCCAATCGGGGAAGAACTCGGCCGATATCCGAATGGTGGTTGATGCGCTGGACCTTTGTTACACCAAGGCTCACATCGACACGTTCGTCATCATATCGGGCGATTCCGACTTCTCGCCGCTGGTCAGCAAGCTGCGCGAGAACGCGAAAACCGTCATCGGGGTCGGCGTACGCTCGTCGACGGCCGATCTGTTGATCAGCAACTGTCACGAATTTATTTTCTATGACGACCTGGTCGCGGACACGCGCCCAACGGCGCCGGTGCGGCAACGCACGCAAGGGCGCGGGCCGGGACGCGCCGCCGGACGCCGCGGCGTGAGAAAACAGCCGACCTCGGAGCCGTCGGACGACAAGGCGCTCGCGGGCATCACTCTCGTGCTAGAGACCGCGGCGGCGCTTTATGCGGAACGCGGCGACGGCGCGAAACTGTGGGCCTCGATGGTCAAACAGACATTGCGGCGACGGCGGCCCGACTTCACCGAAGCCGCCTACGGATACCAATCCTTCAATGACCTAATCGAGGACGCCGCGGCGCGCGGATTGGTTGATCTCGCTAGGGATGAAAAATCAGGCGGATACGTGATTCAAAAAATCCACGCATCATCGTGATCGCGCGCGCAGTGTAACGTGGCGATTTGATTCACGTTCCTCGCGCGAAAAATGTTAGGCTTCACATATTGTCGGCTTAAGCCTCGGATGCCGGCGACTGAGAGTGCTTCATGCTCCCCCGTCTCGCGGAGAGCCTGTATTGCACCAAGACCTTCCCACGTCTGCATCTTCCGATGGTCTCGCGCGGCCCGTGTATTGGTTCGCGTTCGGCACGGCCTGCGCGGTGATCGCGGCGGCGCTGTGGTTCGTCTGGACTGACGACAAAGGACCGTCCGTCGCGGCGGCCGGCGCACTCGGTTTCGAGCGCTCGCATGTCCGCCAGACGATCGCGGCCCTTGGTTACGATCAAGTCGTCAGCTTGCAGAAACACGGCGACGGATCCTGGCAGGCGAAAGCCCAACGCGAGGGCACGTACTGGCAGGTCAGCATTTCACCGTATGGAAATGTCAGCGCGCACCCCGCGCCGCAATTGGGTGTCCTGCTTGAGTAATACGCGCCTCACCTTTTTCAGACAGGGTTAAAACATATGTCCAACACTCATACGTTCGTGATCGCGGGCGCCGACACCGACGATACGCAGCTCGCGTCGTTGATCCGCTCGTCCATGCTCGCCCAACTCGAGCGTGAACGGCCGAACTGGCTGAAGCAAATCGAACTGGGGCTCGACGGTTACGGTGACCGCCACCGGGATACCGCGGCGCGCATCCGCAATATCCTGCGCATGCTCGCGCTCGAACGCGGATCCGAACACGGCGTGCGCATAGCAGCCGCCGTGTCGCCGGCCTAAAACCGGCCCTTCGCGCCGTTAGGCATTGGGCGCCGCCTTCAGGCGCGGCGCCGTTTCCGGCAGGCGCGCGAACACCGGCAGAACGGCGACGGCCACGACGGCGATCATCACGCCGGGCACCATGGCCCAGCCCGTATTTTCAATCGAGACCTGAGCGATGAACGGCGTGAGACCGCCGAAGATCGCCGTTGCCGCCGTGACTCCAAGGGCAAGGCCGCTGAGGCGCGCTTCGACCGGAAACATCTCGGCCGTCGCGACGGCGCCCACGGCGCTGACGCCTCCGGCGACCGCCGCCAGGATCATCGTGGCCGCGAGCGCTTCACGGACCGAACCGCGCGCCATGAGCGCGAACATGGCCGCCGGCAGCACCGCGCTCAATAGACACAACGCAACAAGCACCGGCCTGCGGCCGAAGCGGTCGGACAGCGCGCCGACAACGGGCGTCACCAGGATCACGACCACGGCGGCGACCGTGGAGAAGATCAGTGAAACGCGTTCACTGAGAGCGCCGGTCGTATTCAGAAAGACCGGGACATAGGTGATGCCCACATAATAGGTAATCGACCCCAGCGCGGAGACCGCGAAAGACCGGGCGATACTGGGGCGATGATACGCGAGGGTGGAGCGCAGCGGCGCGGTGGGCAGCGTTCCGACCAGCGCGCGGGCCTGGAACTCCGGCGATTCCTCCATCACCGTGCGCGCGACCCATACAATGAACGCCAGCGCGGCGCCGACGAAAAAGGGAATGCGCCAGCCCCAGGCGGTGAGATCGTCCGCGCCGAGGCCATAGACGGTGAGCGTGGACACACCGACCGCGAGCAGGCTGCCGATTTCACTGGCCGCCGACGCGCAGGAGGTAATGAGACCACGGCGCGCGGGGTTGGACCCTTCCAGCAGATAAGCGACGGCGCCGGAATATTCACCGCCGACGGAGAAGCCCATCATGCATCGCAGCGCGAGCAATGCGCCGCCCGCGACCGGGCCGACTTGCGCGTAGGTGGGAAGAAGCGCGGTCAGCAGCATGGCCGCGCTGGTCATCAGCATGGTGCGGATCAGCATGGGCCGCCGGCCGAAGCGGTCGCCGATATGGCCGAACACCATCGCCCCTAAAGGATGAAACAGATAGGTGACCGCGAACCCGCCAAGGGTCGCGAGCATCGCCGTTTCGCCGCCGCCGAAGAAGACGCGCGACAGCACGGTGGCGAAATAGAGATAGAGGGTGAAGTCGTACCACTCGACGATGGTCGAGAAGGCCGCGAGCGCCACCGAGCGGCGCGAGATCCTAAGAGATGAAGCGTCCGCAGCCGAGGGCATTACAACTCCACACGATGCGCCGAGTGTGGCTTCTTGGCCCACGGGTTGTCAAAAGAGACTAACCGCCCGGATGCAGCCCCGGCGCTTCGTGGCCCGTGCGGGCGACATATTCGGTGTAGCCGCCGCCGTATTGATGCGGGCCTTCGGGGGTGAGTTCCAGGACGCGATTGGAGAGCTGCCCCAGAAAGTGGCGGTCGTGCGAGACGAAGAGCATGGTGCCTTCGAATTCCGCCAGCGCGGCGACGAGCATCTCCTTGGTCGCCATGTCCAAGTGGTTGGTGGGCTCGTCGAGCACGAGGAAGTTCGGCGGATCGAACAGCATTTTGGCCATCACGAGACGCGCCTTCTCGCCGCCTGAAAGCACGCGGCAGGGCTTTTCGACATCGTCGCCGGAAAAGCCGAAGCAGCCGGCGAGCGTGCGCAAAGTGCCCTGCCCCGCCTGCGGAAAGGATGAGTCGAGAGATTCGAACACGGTCTCGTCACCGTCGAGGAGATCCATGGAGTGCTGGGCGAAGTAGCCCATCTTCACGCTGACGCCGAGTTTCACCGAACCTTTGTCCGGCATCGTGCCGAGGTCGGGATCGAGCGCGCCGGCCACCAATTTCAGGAGCGTGGATTTGCCCGCGCCGTTGGCGCCGAGCACGCACCAGCGTTCCTTGCGCCCCAAATGCAGATCGAAGCCGTTGTAAATGGTGTGTTTGCCGTAGGCCTTGTGGACGTTCTCGAACGTCACCACGTCGTCACCCGACCGCGGCGGAGAGCGGAATTCGAACTCGACCGTCTGGCGGCGCTTGGGCGGCTCGACGCGCTCGATCTTGTCGAGCTTCTTGACGCGGCTTTGCACTTGGGCTGCATGGGAGGCGCGCGCCTTGAAGCGCTCGATGAAAGCGATTTCCTTGGCGAGCATCGCCTGCTGACGGTCGAACTGCGCCTGGCGCTGCTTTTCGGACAACGCGCGCTGCTGTTCGTAGAAGTCGTAATTCCCGGAATAAGTGGTGAGTTCGCCGCCGTCGATCTCCACGATCTTATTGACGATGCGGTTCATGAACTCGCGGTCGTGCGAGGTCATGAGCAGCGCGCCTTCGTAGCGCTTCAAAAAGTCCTCGAGCCAGATCAGGCTTTCGAGATCGAGGTGGTTCGACGGTTCGTCGAGCAGCATGGCGTCGGGTTTCATCAAAAGGATGCGCGCGAGCGCGACGCGCATCTTCCAGCCGCCCGAGAGCAGCCCAACGTCGCCGTCCATGCGCTCCTCGCTGAAGCTGAGACCCGCCAGCACTTCGCGCGCACGGTCCTCGAGCGCATAACCGTCCAGTTCCTGGAAGCGGGCCTGCACCTCGCCGTAGCGGACGACGAGGTTCTCCATGTCGCCTTCCTGGGCGGGATCGATCATGTCGGCTTCAAGCTTGGCCATTTCGGCCGCGAGGGCGCTGACGGGGCCGGCGCCGTCCATCACGGCGGCGACGGCGGTTTGGCCCGACATCTCGCCTACGTCCTGGCTGAAATAGCCGACGGTCTTATTGGCTTCGACCAGGACGCGGCCGTCGTCGGGAAGCTCGGTGCCCGCGATCATGCGGAAGATGGTGGACTTACCCGCGCCGTTGGGCCCGACGAGACCAACCTTCTCGCCCTTCTGAAGGGTCATCGAGGCGTCGATGAAGAGGATCTGGTGGCCGTGTTGCTTGGTAATGGAATCGAGACGGATCATGAGTTTGCCTGGGACGCGCCGAACAGTTGTGGCGGCGCTTTTCCACACATCGTTTCACGCCGAGGTGGCGGCTTTTAGCGGCTAAAAAAGGCATTTGTCAAAAGAAACGGCCGCGAGAGGATGGACCGCCACATAGCCCCAGGCCAAGGCGCGTGATACCTTGCCCGGCAGTCGTTCCTTCCGAAACGCCCCATGCGCCGCGCGGTGGAGAACGACCAAAACCCAAGGGAAAGCCGCGCGCCGATGCCTATTACCGCCCGCTTTGTGATCCGGACCGCGAGCGCGTTCCTGACGGTGGGGTTCGCCGCGCTGCTCCTGATCGTGGGAATGACGATCTGGCTGTCCAACCGCGCCGAAGACTTCACGGCGGCGATGGCGGCAGAGTCGACCCTGCGCACCGCCGCCTCGGAATTGCGGGATGCGCTGCGGACGGCCGAAGCCAGCCAGCGCGGGTACCTCCTGACCGGGAATGAAATCTACCTTGCGCCTTACGATACCGCGAAGACGCTCGCGCAGCGGCGCCTGAAGGCGGTGCAAGACGCGCTGGCCGCCGACAAAGATCGTGCGGCGATGCTGGCGCGACTGAGCGCCATCGTCAGCGAAAAATTCGCGGAGACCGACCGGACCATCGCCGCGAAAAGCGCCGGCCGGGATGAGGAAGCCAATGGGATCATCCGGACGAACCGCGGCAAGGCCTTGATGGACGAGGCCAACGTTTTCCTGTCGGGGATCATCCTTATTTCGGACGAGCGCCTGTCGCAAAGCGGCCTGGAACAGCGCGAGAATGCCGCACGACTGCGAACGGTATCCATCATCAGCGGCGTGATCATCATCCTCGTGATCGCCGGGGTCGCCATCACCGTGGTGCGATATGCCCGGGAAATCGCCCAAGCGCGCGATGAAGTGCGTGCCGCCAACGTCGGCCTCGAGGAACGGGTCCAGACGCGCACGGCCGATCTTGCGCGAGCGCGCGAGCGTGCGGAGATGCTTCTTGCGGAGGTGAATCACCGCGTCGCCAACAGCCTTCAATTGGTGGCGGCGCTGGTGAAGCTGCAGTCGAACGCCGTGAAGGAGAAAGCGACGAAGGAAGCGCTGGCCGAGACGCAAGGGCGTATCACGGCGATCTCGATGGTGCACAAGAAGCTGTACACCTCCGGCGACGTGAAGTCGGTGTCGCTTGATGACTACTTGCGCGGGCTGCTTGAACATTTGGAGGCGGCTATGCGCGCCGAGGGCCACACGGCGGCCTTGCATGTCGTGCTGGAGCCGGTGACGCTCACCACCGACAGCAGCGTGAGTGTTGGGGTTGTTGTGACCGAATGGGTCACGAACGCCTTCAAGTATGCGTATCCAGACGGGCGGGGCGAAATTCGTGTGCGGCTCGCCCGTTCGGCGGAGGGGCAAACCGAGTTGTGCGTCGAGGACGACGGCATCGGACGGGGCGCGGAACCGGCGAGCAAGGGCACCGGATTGGGATCACGCATCGTCAACATCATGGCGATGGATCTCGGCGCGCGCATCGCCTACGACAATCGCCAACCAGGCACCGCGGCATGCCTGATTCTGCCGGAGGAAGCCGCGTGAACAAAGGCGTCCTCGCAGCGGCCCTCCTCAGCCTTCTGGGGGGAAGCGGCGCGCACGGCGCGCAAGACGGTCCGCCGGGATTGACGGAGCCGGTCGTCCTGCCGCCGTACGCCGCGGACGCCGCGACGTGTAAGTCGCCTCCGGACCTCACGCCCGTCTTGGCCTTCGCGCAGGATAACGAACGGGAGTTCATGCGGGGCGTCGGCCGCGGGCTCGCCGCGGCGGCAAAAGACCGGGGCCTTCAGTTCCGCGTGGAGATGGCCGCCAACGATGCCGCCCGGATGATCACGCAAGTGGACGCGCTACGCGCCGCGAAAGTGGGCGCCTTGGTCGCGGCGCCGGTCGATCCGCCGTCGCTGGCGCCGGCGTTGCAACGGGTGATCTGGAGCGGGGCCTATGTCGGCACGGTGGTGCCGCCGCCGGCGACGTCCATCCTCAACGCCCCCCAATATCTAACCGGCAAGACTCTGGCGGACGTCGCGGCCGCATATATCCGCACACGGCTCGGCGGCCGGGCGAAGGTGGTGCTGCTGACGCATGACAGCCTGCAGTTCCTGGCGCCGCGCTTCACGGCGATGCGCGATACCTTCAACGCGATGCCGGGAGTCGTGATCGTGGCCGACATCTCGCCGGTCACCGTCAACAAAGAAGGCGGACGCGCGACCATGGAAACGGTGTTGCTGGCGCACCCCAACGTCGACGTGGTGCTCGGCGCCGACACGGTGGTTCTGGGCGCGCTTGAAGCCTTGCGCGCCGCGGGCAAGGCGCGGCCCGATCAATTCCTGGGCGGGATCGACGGCGAGGTCGAAGCGGTCGCGGAAATCAAAAAAGGCGGCGGTCCTTATAAAGCGAGCATCAGCCTCGCCTCGCCCGTGTTCGGCTATGCGATGGGCATGCACGCCGCCGACTGGATGGCCGGAAAAAGCATCCCGCAGGCGATGGACATTCTTCCCATCGCTCTCACGACAGAGAATATGGCCGCTTATGAGCGCGACATCGCCGACCCGGCCGCTGTTTACCGCGATGCGGCACGGCGCGCGCGCTATTTGAGAATGTACGGCAACATTTGCTACGACACCCGCGAGCGGTACCTGAACTTTCCCTGGTCCTCGGAAAGAAAGAGCAGCGACTGAGCCGCGTCACGCTGTTGTCAAAAGTTGCACCGGCGCGCGCTTCCTGCGTGCCGGCCGCCTAATCCTTGGGCTCGCCCGGTGGCCGTGGGCCGGCGTTGACGCCGGGCGCGGGCGCCTCGTATCCCTTAAGATACAGCACGTCGTCCGCACCTTGCGCCGCATTCTGCTCGGCGGCCATGAGCGCGGCGTAGGCCGGGCTGCCCGGCGAGGACAGGACCGCGAACGGCGGCGGACGCAGCAGGGTGATTTCCCGATTGAGATTGCCGCGCACGAAATCGGGCGTGAGAGCGGCGAGGCGCGTGTGATGCTGCGGCGGCGCGAAGTAGCCGATCGCATGCTCGGGCGTTTCCCAAATCGGCGTCACCGCGCCGGCAAGAAGCTGTTCCTTCATCAAAGTCTGAAGCTGACCGATCGTGCTTTGCTGCGCGGCGGGAGCGGCCCGCGCAAAGGACGCCTCGAACGGAACCAAAATGAAATCGGCACCGCTCATATTGACGTGCGCCACCTGCATCGCCGGCAAAGGACTGATGGCCCGCGTGCCGGTCAACGCCTTGATGACTTCGGCGGCAAAATTCTTCGGATTCAATTCGCCGATGTAATAGCCACTGATGCCCGAACGATCGGCCACCTGCACCGCAGAGACATCGAGCTGGGCCATCATCAGAATGAATTTGACGTTCTGGACCTTACCGCCGCCCCAGCGCCCGGACCTCAGGCCCTGCAGGAACTGGAGGCCCGTGATGGTGCCGCGTTTATGAGCGCAGATGACGCAATCCACACGGGCATGCGGGTCCTGAAGGATCCGCAAGGCCGCCAGCGGGGCAGCCGCCTGATAAACCTGCGGCGCACCGCACGCCGTGAGATACTGTTCAAGGCTGTTCAGCGCGGCCTTGTCGCCGTCCACCACGAGAAACCTCGTGCGGCGGAAAACATCCGCGCCAGCGATCACACTCATATGCGGTCAGGGATTCGTTGCGTTTGATTCACGAAACGATCTATCTCGTTGAAGAGAAATCTCCGCAAGGGATTTTCGTCCCCCGGACACCGCGAAATGGATTTCCCACGGTCCCTTCAACTGGGGGCTTAATCGGGTATGGCGTTGGACGCGCTGCGGGTTCCGACGCTGTTTCGGGTCGCTGATTCACAAAAGGCAGGCGCGCCGAGAATGCACTGCAATGTCTTTTCATGGGGGAAGCGTTAGCTTGCTCCCCGTCGTCACATGCCAAGAGCGAGGCGGCCCGGTGAGGTTACGCGGCGCGGGAAGGAGAAGCGGAGACCGAAGTCGGCGCTTTCCACATGAAGATGGACCTAGAGGTCACCGCGCTCACTTATTACCTTGCTAGCCGGCGGCGTTGCGGGCGTGTTCCCCGCGACCCGCGCCGCGCGAGCGCCGATCCTGATGGCGCTGCAGCATCGTTAGTCGACGCCCCACCTCAAAACCACCGCACCGAAATCGCGGCCAGCGCGGCGATCATGCCCGTGTGACGGGGGGCGTCTCCCCCCCCCCACGCTATCAGCTCGCCACTTTGCCGAAAAGCCACACCACCGCGCCGCTGACCGCGGCACTGAGGACCGCACCCCACACCATATCCGTAATGGTCAGCGCGGCGGTCCAATTGCGCAAGGTGGCGTAATTGGTGAGATCATAGGTGCCGTAAGTGAAGAGGCCGAACAAGGCGCCCATGATCAGCGCGCTGGGCAGATCGCCGGTTTTCAAGGCCGGGGCGATCACGAAGGTCACCAAGCCGATCGGGTAAAACAAATAGAACGCGGCGGCGGCCTTCAAATTGACGTTGGTGAGGAGGAGGTCTCCCAGGGTCGGCTTGTAGAAGCGCGGCGTCATGTAGCCCAGCCACACCGCATCCAGGCCCAGGAAAAAGACGAGCGCGCAGCCGTACGCGAGAATAAAGGTCATAGCATCCTCCAAAAGCCGTCGGACATATACGCTGCCGGGGTGTGAATGGATCACTGAATTGATCCAGCAGGCGCATTTCTCCGTATGACAGAGCGAGCCCTCTTTTCCCGGGTCAGCTTATGCGCACGGCATACCTGCTATTTGCCACCCTTATCGCGGCCGGATGCGAGGCGTCCGCCTTGGAGAGGTCCGACCCAATCGCCCTGTACGGCGACAAAATCGCCTTTGACGTGGAGCGCAATGGGACGCCTATCGGGCGGCATATCGTGCATTTCGAGCAAACCGAGGCCGGTCTCAAGAGCCGCAGCGACGTCGAGATGGCGGTGGATGTCCTGTTCTTCCGGGCCTTCCGGTATCGCTACCAAGCCGATGCGGTATGGCGCGAAGGGGGCTTGGATCGCCTGACCGTGGACATCAACGATAACGGCCAGCGCAGTTATCTTACCGCCCACCGCGCCGGAGAGAAGCTGTGGGTCTCGCGGGACGGCCGGGTTTTTGAGGCGGCGGCGGGCCTATATCCAAGCGAGCATTGGGACGCCGGCGTGGTGAAGCAACAGCGCCTGCTCAATACCCTGACGGGGAAGATCAATCATGTGGCTATTCAGCCCGAGGGCCGCGACCCGGTCGAAACGGAACGCGGAACGATCGCAGCGACGCGTTACCGCTATACCGGCGACCTCGACGCGGAGGTCTGGTACGACGACGCCGGCCGGTGGGTGAAGCTCAGGTTCAAAGGCCGCGACGGCTCGACAATCGCCTACCGATGCCGGTCCTGCCAGGGAGGAGCGCCGCGGACATGACAAAGACAGGGAAAATCGCTTGGGTGACCGGCGCGGGCAAAGGCATCGGCCGCGCCTTGGCGCTGCGGCTAGCCCATGACGGCTGGACGGTCGCCGCCAGCGCGAGAACCGCGAGCGATCTTGCGGCCTTGGCCGCGGAAGACCCGCGTATCCACGCGTTCACGCTGGACGTCACGGACGTGGAAGCGTCGCAGCGCGTGGTCGCCGACATTGAGACTCGCCTTGGGCCCCTTGACCTCGCGGTCCTCAACGCGGGCACGTACATCCCAACAGGGGTTACGCCATTCGTCCCCGTGGCCTTCACCGAGCAATGGCGCGTGAACGTCGGCGGCGTTGTCACCGGGCTATCGCATGTGCTGCCGCCGCTCATGGCCCGCAAACGCGGCCAGATCGCCGTCATGTCATCGGTGGCCGGCTACCGCGGCCTTCCCGCCGCCGGGGCGTACGGGGCCACAAAGGCCGCGCTGATCAACCTGTGCGAGGCTTTGAAAATCGAACTCGAACCCCACGGCATCGATGTCAGCGTTATTTGCCCCGGCTTCGTCGACACGCCGCTGACGGCGCGCAACGACTTTCCGATGCCGTTCCTTATTTCTCCAGATGAAGCCGCCGCACACATCGTTAAAGGTCTCGCGGCCAGGCGGTTTAGGATCGCATTCCCGCCGCTGTTCGCCGTCATCATGAGGACCCTGCGCCTTTTGCCGGACAGCCTTTTCTTCGCCGCAGCGCGCCTGATGCGCCGCAAGACTTAGCCGCGGACAAGCACGATCTGAGCCACGTCGATGTGGCCGGCGTCGAATCCCGCCTCGCAATAGCTGAGATAGTAGTTCCACATCCGTTTGAATCTGGCATCGAAGCCGAGTTCGGCGATGGCAGGCCATGCGCGATTGAAAGCGTCGGCCCAGCGCCGCAGGGTCTCGGCGTAATCACGGCCAAAAAGGAACTCATCCTCGAGGGTGAAATGCGCCTGGCGCGCGTGCGCCCGGAAGATGCTGGGGCTCGGCAGCATGCCGCCTGGAAAAATATAGCGCTGGATAAAGTCGGCGGCGCGGCGGTAGCCCTCGAAATTCTTATCGGCGATCGTGATGGTCTGGATGGCGGCGCGCCGTCCCGGCGCGAGGCGGCGGTGAAGCGCGGCGAAATAGGTGGGCCAATTTTCCTCGCCCACCGCTTCGAACATCTCCACCGATGCGATGGCGTCGAAGCGCCCTTGTAGATCGCGGTAATCCTGGAGGCGGATTTCGACGCGCGCGCCGAGGCCCTGGCGCTGCATACGTTCGCGCGCGAAGGCGGCCTGCTGTTCGGAGACGGTCACCGCCGTGACGCGGCAGCCATAGTCGCGGGCCGCGACTTCAGCGAAACCGCCCCAGCCGCAGCCGACTTCCAACACATGATCACCGGGCTGGAGCTTAAGCTGATCGCACAGCCGCCGGTATTTCCGCGCTTGGGCCTCGATAAGGGGTTCGCCGGGATGGGCGAAAACCGCGCTCGAGTAGGTCATGCTTGGATCGAGCCACTGCGCGTAGAATTGATTGCCGAGGTCGTAGTGCGCGGCGATGTTGCGCCGGCTGCCGGAGCGCGTATTGCGGCGAGTCCGGTGCATGACGCGGTGGAATAAGCGCGCGATCACCGTGCCTTCGCCGCCTCGTGCGGCCAGCGGGGCGAGGTTTTTCGACGCGATGAGCAGGAACGTGCTCAGATCGTCGCAGTCCCACTCGCCGGCCATATAGCTTTCCGCCCAGCCGACGGTTCCGGATGTCGCCACGCGCCAAAACGCGCGCAAATTTTTGATGGTGACGGTCACTTCGGGTTCCGCGCCCGCACCAAAAGTCATGACCTGTCCGGCCGGAAGCCGGATGTTGACCCGGCCCGCCGTCCATTCTCCAAGCCAGCGATTCAGTAAGGCCGCCGCGAAAGGCGGGGTGGCATCGACCGTGGACGCATCGGTGAGAGCAAGGCTTGTCATGACAGTGTTCCGGACTGACGTGGAGCGTAGTGGGGAGCGTGGTGGGGAGCGTGGTGAGGCGTGTGGCGAAAAATCTGGAAGCCTTTCGCCGCCATCTTGAGCGCTTCCCAATGGATGGCCGCGATAACCTTGAACGTCATCAATGGGAACGCGATGAGATGGCGCAGGAGAACGGAGCCCGTCAGCGGGCGCCGCAGGCCGCGAAATGACGCGGCCATCAAAAGCGCGCCGGCGGCTTCCTCGCGGATCACGATGCTGACGCCTTCTCCGGGCGGAACGATGACGAAGTTATAGGTCGCCGAAGGTCCAATAAATGGAGAGACGAAAAAGGCCTTGTCCGCGCGCTGCTTGATAACGGGCGGCTGCACGGCGCCGCCGCCAACGGGGATCGCGTAGGTGTGCTGTTCGCCGTGGGTATTGTGGACCTCGTACAAAATCGCCGCGAGCGCGCCGTCCTTGCGGCGGCAGAAATAGACGCTGAGAGGATTGAAGACGTAACCGAAGAGGCGGGGATAACAGAGCAGCTCGATCGCGCCGCCGTCAGGTTCGACCCCGACGCTTCGCATTTGCGCCTCCGCCCACGGACGCAACGCGCCGCCGTCGCGCGGGCCGTGATCGCGGTCGTGAAAGGACACCGCCGCGCGGCGGTTGTAGCCAAACAACGGCAGCTCCCGTCCGAGCCGGTGCAGTTCGTCGAGGTCGAACAGAATTGAAAAAACGCTGTAGCGCAGCCGGTGCGTTTTCGGCTGTACGCGCTTGTGAACGACCTCGCCGGCATAGAGCGCGGAACGGAAGCTCATGCAGCTGCGGTCCATCGCGGTACGGGTTTAAGATGGATACGGTCGCTTTCGCCTTCCACATTCCACGGACGGCGGACGCCGCCGAGCTGCTCGGCCACCGCGAGGCCCGACTGAAGCGCGTCCTCATGGAAACCGTGGCCGAAGTAGCTGCCGCAAAACCACGTGTTGCGCCGGCCTTGCAGCGACCACAGGCGCCGCTGCGACCACAGCGCTTCGGCGTCGAAGAATGGATGCGTGTACTCGACGCGGCGGTGGACAAGATGCTCGAGAGGATCCACTACCGGATTGAGGGTCACGAACAGCTGTTGGTCGTCCGGCAGGTTCTGCAGCAGATTCATCCAGTATGTGACGCACAAGGTCGGAGACGCGGCGGCCGCGCCCTCGATGAAATTCCAGCTGGCCCAGACGCGCCGGCGCCGGGGCATCAGGCGGGCATCAGCATGAAGCACCGCCGTGTTGCCTGTGTAGCGCCATTTGCCCAGGAGAGAGCGTTCCTGCGTGTCGGCGTCCGGCAGGAGGGCGAGGGCTTCGTCGGCGTGCGTGGCGATCACGACGTCGTCGAAATAGTCGGCCTGTCCGTGAAAATCTTCGACACAGACACTGGCGCCCGTGCGCCGCACCGCGCGCACGCCGGTGTGCCTGATTTGCTTTGCATAGGGCTCGGTCAAACGACGTACATATTCCCGGCTGCCGCCCTCCACCGTGCGCCACTCCGGCCGGCCCCGCAGGCGCAGGAGTCCATGCGATTGGAAGAAAGCGATAAAGGAGCGCGCGGGATAGGCCATCATCTCCGCGGGCGTCGTCGACCAGATCGCCGCGCCCATGGGCAGGAGGTGATCATTAATAAAAGCTTCGCCATATCCCTCGCGCGCCAGATAAGACCCAAGGCTCACCTCCGGGAAATTGTGGTCCGCCGCCGCTGCGGGGGCGGTTTCGTAAAACCGCAGGAGATCGCTGATCATGCCCCAAAAACGGGGGCTCACAAGGTTGCGCCGCTGCCCGAACAGTCCGTTGAGGGTGGTGCCCGCATATTCAAACGTCGCATCGCGGAGGGACGCGGAGAACGACATGTTGGAGGCGCGGGTCGGCACGTGAAGGTGCGCGAAGAGCGCCGTGAGATTGGGGTATGTGAGGGTATTATAGACGATGAACCCCGTATCGACGGGGACCGTCCCGTTGGGCCCCGCGACGTCGACGGTGTGGGAGTGCCCGCCCGTGCGCGGCTCTTTCTCATAGACCGTGACCCGGTGGCGCCGGCTGAGGAGCCACGCGGCGGACATCCCCGCGACCCCGGTCCCGATTACTGCTATTTTCCGGCCCGGCGGCGCTTGGTCCGTGTCTCTCACTTGCATCTCCCACCAGCGGTCACGATGTCGATTTTTCGTCGCAATACTGTGGAGTTACGGACGGCACGGCCGGTTGGATCACCGCCGCGGCGGAATTGTTCGGCCGGTGTGATCCAGACGCACTCCCGGGCCGTATACGCCCCATGGGACACCAAGCGATGAATATGGGCGCGTGGTTGGATGAAAGTGCGCAGGAATCGGCGCTCCTGCAGCTGGTGGCGCGAGACCGGGACGTGGATGCGTTCCGTGCGTTGTTCGATATTTTTGCCCCGCGCCTGCGCGCCTTCGTGGCCCGGCGGGCCGCGGACAACGGCCTCATCGAGGATGTGGTGCAGGAGACTTTTGTGAACGTGTGGCGCAAAGCCCATCTTTACGACCCGCAAAAAGCATCGGCGGCGGCCTGGCTGTACACCATCGCGCGCAATGCCCGGATCGATTTGCTGCGCAAAACGTTGCGCCCCGATGTGGATCCGAACGATCCCGCGCTCGTCCCGGAACAACCCGAGCCCGCCTTCGAGCGTATTTCGCGCGATGAGGAAGACCTGAGATTGAAGCGCGCATTATCGGCGCTTCCGGCCGAACAGCATGAAGTCCTGCGGCTGGCTTACTTCGCAGACATGGCGCACGGGGACATAGCCGCGCATCTCAACCTGCCGCTCGGCACGGTCAAGTCGCGGATTCGCTTGGCTTTGAGACGCATACGACTGGAATTCGGAGAAGACACATGACGATCCGCCATCATCCGAGTGCGGAACTCATTCTTGATTATGCGGCCGGGGGACTTGCCCAAGGCCCATCCCTGGCGATCGCAAGTCATCTTGTCCTGTGTCCGCGATGCCGCAAGGAGGCGCAGCGCCTTGAGGCGCTCGGCGGGCGCCTGATGGCGGACATGTCCGGTGCGCACCCCGGCGGAACACGGGCGTTCGATGCGATTCTTGCAAAAATCGCGACCTGCAAAGATGAAAGCGCCCCTACGCCGCAACCGGCGACGGCGGTATTTCCGCAGCCGCTGCGCGCGGTGATCGGCGGCGACATTGATGCGGTACCGTGGAAGCGGTTAGGGATGGGCGCGTATCACTACGTTATTCCATCGACCGACGCCCCGGCGACGGCGCGCCTTCTGCTGATTCCCGCGGGGCGGCCTGTTCCTGTTCATACGCATGTCGGTTCGGAACTGACCTTGACGCTGTGCGGCGCCTATTCCGACGCCACGGGACATTTTGCGCGCGGCGACTTACAGGAAGCCGACGACAGCCTCATGCACCAGCCGCATGCCGCGCCGGATGAAGACTGTATTTGTCTTGCGGTCACGGAAGCGCCGCTCCGCTTCAGGAATTGGCCCGCGCGAATTCTCCAGCCGTTCCTGGGGATATAAACGGAGCCCGACGCGACGCTAATTCGGATCCATGATCCCGAGCGCCGCAGCGGCATGCCGCAGGGCCATGTTCGCTTGCTCGCGTGCGGTGTCCACCCAGACCCGGTCAAAGGTTTCATCGCCGGTGGCGTGTTGGCGCGCCAATACCTTCTCAATCTCGCTTTCCAAGGTGGCGAGAAATTCGCGCGGGTCCGGGTCGCCGCGCAAGCGCTCCACCATGAGCGGCAACAAACATTGCACGAGGAGCTGCGTGCCGAACAGGCGCGCGGCCGTATCGGTGTTCATATCCTGCATGCGCTGAATAAGGGGCAGAAGCCGGCGGAGTTCTTCGTTCATGGGGACCTAAGGACGCCTGTTGAATCGCAAGGCGTCCATCATACGGTCAAGCGCGGTTAAACGCACCCTTGCGGCATCGACGCGTGAGAAAATCAGAGCGGTGCAAAAGTGTTCTAGAACCAAGCTTCATAAATGCGGCGTTGTCGCCGCCTGCGGCCTTAACCGCGCGGCCAGGCCGACAGCATCGCGGCGGCCTCTTGCTCGGAGATATTGGCGACTTTCGCCTGGGTGAACACCGAAAGCACCATCGCCGCGTGCTTCTTGCGGATGTTCTTGGAGTTCTCGTAGTGGCCGTAACCCGTACGCACCTGCCGCGCGAGGTTGCCCTTGCCCTCGAAGCTGCGCGCGCCGGTCATGATCGCCTGGAACCGCTGAGCCGCTTCTTCGACCGAGGTCCGATTGGCCTTCTTGAGGCCCTCGACCGCCACGGCCTGGAATTCCGCCTTGGTCAAAACCTTGGGGTCCGCGTCGTCGGCATGCGCCCCTTGCGGCACCGCGCACAACCCGAGACCAACAACCAAGTAAATCAGCCGCGCAAACTTCCACATCATGCGACGTTCCACCCTTTCGGGCCCCTACCGGGCATTTCGAATGGGGGCATAACGCGCGAACCGCCTATTGGTTTCGCGGACGGATGCCACCTAGGCGGGTAGGGGCTTGCGATTGAACAGGTCGCGTCCGCTGACCAGCAAGATCCCGGCCGTCACAAGCAGGGCGCCGATAACGAAGGCCGCGTCGAGGCTTTCACCCAAAAGCACGACGCCGAAGGTGATGCCGAACATGGGGGTCATGAACGAGAGTACGCCGAGGCGGGAGGCGAGATAGGTGCGCAGCAGCGCGAACCAAGCAAGGAAGCTGAGGAACGAGACGAGCACGATCTGGAACGCGAGGCCGGCCGCTAGGACCGGCGTGAAGGTGACCTCCATCTGGCCGAGCAGCATCGCTGCGGGGACGAGCAACACGAAGGCGCCGACGAGTTGATATAATAATGTCACCGTCGCCGGCGTGCCGGAGAGACGGGTGAAGCGGATGGTCAAGGTGGTGGCGGCCCATAAGGCGCCGGCCGCGATGCCGAACAGATCGCCGATCCAACTCGCGCCGCCTTCCCCGCCCGCGCCGCGCCCGGCGAACGAGACGACAACGCCGGTGAAGGCCAAGCCAATCCCCAGCCATTGCAGCGGGGTCAGTTTCTCTTCAGGCAGGCGCACATGCAGGCCGAGAGCCGCGAACACGGGCGCGGTATAGAGGAAGATGGCCATATGCGAGGCGGTGGTGAAGCGCAACCCCTCGCCGACAAACAGGAATTCCAGCGCGAACAGAAAGCCCACGAGAAGCCCCGGCCGCCATATGCCACCGCCAAGCTGGGCGGTTTCACCGCGCAGGAGAATGAGGATCGCGATCAGCACGGCCGCCGCGCCCGAGCGCACCGCGACCTGCAGCACCGGCGCCATGTCGGGCGCCGCCGCCTTCAGCGCGACTTGCTGCATGCCCCAGATCGCGCAAAGCACCGCCATGAGCGCGGCGGCTTTGGCGTCGATGGGTTTGCGAAGGGTCATGCGGCGGGGATGAGGTCGATCCGCAGCGGCGCATCGCCCGCCACGATCCCGAGAAGACGGTCGATGTTTGGGTGCGCGCCGGGGCGGTTACGCGCATCGGCTGTGTGTTCAGCAAAGACAGCCAAACCGTGTTCGGCCGCCGCGGCGTCCAGCGTACCGAAAGCCTGTCTGAGGTATTGATAGACCGCGAGCGAGCCTTGTTTACCCGGCTGATTGTCGATGCTGGCAACCACAGCACCGTCGCTGCCGATCAGATCGATGCGTTGCACGCCATCGATGGGCGGCAATTGCTGAAGGTTTTCCTTGAACACCGCACCCGGCTGAATCACCGCGTCCACTCCCACTCCATCGCCCATGACGAGAACGGCCGGATTTAGCGGGACAAATCACGGTTTGTCAAAAGTTGAACGCTTGGCGCGCGGATACACCTCGAGGTCATTCGACTTCGAGAATACGGCGGACGATAAACAACATCACGCCTACGAACAGCGCGAGGGCGAGCACCGGCACCAATATTTGGATAATGGCGACACCTATTGTTGGATCGTCCCTGCCGAGACGGGCGGCCCTCTACTTGGGCTTTGTGCGTTTCGCCCGCCGAGGGGCGGCGGGTGGCTTGGGGTTATTCGCGTCGCGCTCCAGCCGCTGCGCACGCAGCTTCAGCGTCAGAGCCAAATTCTTTTCTTCGGTCGCCTTGCGATCTTTGAAGAACTGCTCGTCATGCTTCATGGAGGCCGTGCGGCGTTCGTCCGCCGTCTTTTTAGAACTCCCGCCTTTGTTCGACGTGCTGCTCAAATTAGCCGGCCTTTAGATTGCCCGCGGAGTCTTTCCCGCGCTCGTTGACAACATCATACGTTATTTTCTGCCCCTCATTGAGGGAGGCCATGCCGGCGCGTTCAACAGCGCTGATATGGACGAAGACGTCTTTGCCGCCGTTGTCGGGTTGGATAAAACCGTAACCTTTGGTGGCGTTAAACCATTTAACAGTGCCGCTTGCCATTCCAGAGCTCCTTTTGTTGGCCGCCCGATATATTTCTGGGCATGGAGCATCCCGTCAAGCCCTCCTGACAACAGTAGAAATTCTGGCACGCCAGCGCTCTTCCCCCGCGAAACCGGAAGACGAGCATTCCGGTTACATATTGCGTTGCGGGCAACGTGTTAGCTGCAGAGCGGACAAACGCCGCGAACGCGGCCGCGCGGTGCGCGCCTCCTAAAAGGCGCTTCTCCACAGCATATAGCCGGCGACCAAGAATATGAGCGCCGCGAAGATCGTCGTCAGTCTGCCGCGCGTCGCGGAGAGCCGCTTCGCAATGATGGCGCCCGCGTAGCCGCCGAACAGGCCGCCGGCGATAAACACAACCGCCAGGAGCCAGTCCACCAGTCCGGAGAGCGCATAATTGATCGCCGTCGCGAGGCCGAACGCGAAGACCGCGACGAGAGACGAGCCGACGGCGTTGATCATCGGCATGCCGGTGGAGGCCATGAGTCCGGGAACGATCAGAAAGCCGCCGCCGATTCCGAAAAAACCGGAAAAGGCGCCGGTGAACGCGCCGAAGGCGGCGACCTTGGGCGCGTTTTGCCGATTACACTCGGCCGCGGGATCGCCTTCGCTTGCACGGCGGCGCAACATCATCACGCCCACGACAATCATGACGAGCGCGAAGAGAAACAAAAGCTTCTGACCGTCGAAGGCCTTGCCGGCCGTTGAGCCTACAAAAGCGCCAAGAACGCCGGCCCCTGCGAAGACAAGCGCACAGCGCCACTTGACCGTTCCCGCGCGCGCGTGATTGGCGAGACCCGTGGCCGCACTCACCGCGACGGCGAACGCGCTGGTGCCGATAGCGACGTGCGGGTTTGGCACACCGACGGCATAGACCATCAGGGGAACCGCGAGAATCGATCCGCCGCCGCCGACCAGCGCGAGAACAAAACCAACGAGCATGCCCGAACCGGCGCCAAGGAGGTATTGGACCACATCGTGCATCACGCGTTCCCGACGGCTTGCCGCTTTAGATGGAGATCACGAAATCTGCTGCGCCGCTTTCCAGATATTCGTTGAACGGGCGCCGCTGCGGCAGAAGGCAAGCACCGGGCCGCCGATTCCACGGAGAACCTCCGCGAGGCGGCGGGCATCCGCTTCCGCGAGTCCGGCTGGTGTAACCGGAATATGCCAATAGGCGAGGCCATGGGCCTTCGCGGCCGCCTCGATCTCCGCGGCGGCGGGCTGGTCGGGCGCTTCGCCGTCGGGCCGGTTATTGATGAGACCGGTGAAACCCGCAGCTGCGATTTCGGAGACATCGGCGGGAAGAATCTGCGGACTCACGGCGTAGCGCGCGTCCAATCGCGTGATTTGCACTCTAGCCTCGCTGTGATGTCGCCGCGCGGGCGGTCAACCGGTGAAGGACCATTCCTGTTAACATAGCCGCGACGAAAAGCCAGGGCTGCCATGCGCCGAGTACGAGCGCCGCGATGGCGGGGCCAGGGCAAAAGCCGGCGAGGCCCCAGCCGACGCCGAAAAGAGCGGCGCCAGCCAGCAGGCGGGTATCGAGCTGACGGTTTTCAGGAATGAAAAAGCGCTCGCCAAGAAAAGGGCGATCCATGCGGCGGCGAATCAGGTACGCGATGGCCGATGGCGGAATGGCTGCGGCCATGACAAAGGCCAACGTCGGATCCCAGGCTCCGGCGACATCGAGAAACGCCTGCACGCGTGCGGGATTGATCATATCGGAGACGGTCACGCCGGCGCCGAAGACGGCGCCGATCATGAGCACAACCAGCGTTCTCATGGGCTAACCCCCGATGACGTGACGTGTGAGGAATACGGTGACGGCCGCGCTGAGCATGAAGACGGCGGTGGCCACAATGGACCGCGGCGAAAGGCGCGCGATGCCGCAAACGCCGTGCCCACTTGTACAGCCGTTGCCCAGGCGGGTGCCGTAGCCGACGAGGAGGCCCGCCGCCACCAGTGTCGGCACGGAGGATGTGACCGTGACAGACGGCGCGCGCACAAGGAGCGCCACAATGCTCGCGCCGAGCGGCAACCCGACGATAAAGGCGGCCGCTTGCCGCCATGGGGCGCCTTCGGACGCGATGCGTGCAGCGATCGCGGCCATGCCGCTGACGCCGGCAATGCGGCCATTCAACAAAAGAAAGAGCGCCGCGGCGAGGCCGATGAGGAGCCCGCCCAGGATCGGCATGATGGGGGAAAGCGGTTCCATGGACAGCGGTCCCTAAAAGCGATTGAGCGGAATTTTAAGATAGCGCCGGCCGTTGTCTTCGGGATCCGGCAGTTGGCCCGCGCGCATATTAACCTGAATGGACGGAAGAATCAGCTTCGGCATGGACAGGGTGGCGTCGCGCTTTGTGCGCATGGCGACGAAGGCGTCCTCGCCGATGCCTTCGTGAACATGAATATTGCCGGTGCGCTCGGCGCCCATCGTGGTTTCCCAGGCGAAATGCGCGCGGCTGGGCGTCTTGTAGTCGTGACAGAGGAAGACACGCGTCTCGTCCGGCAACGCCATGAGACGGCGGATGGCACGGTAGAGCTTGCGCGCGTCACCGCCCGGAAAATCCGCCCGCGCGGTACCGTAGTCGGGCATGAACAGGGTATCGCCCGTGAACACCGCATCGCCGATGATATATGCGACATCCGCGGGCGTATGTCCGGGAACATGAAGCGCCATCACCGGCACGGCGCCGAGCATCAGCATATCGCCGTCATTCACCAGCTTATCGAATTGCGATCCGTCGCGCGCGAAGAGCGGCCCTTCATTGAAGATGTCGCCAAAGACGGCCTGGACCGTCACGATCTCGGCGCCGATAACGATCTGCCCGCCGAGACGTTGCTTGAGATAAGGCGCGGCCGAGAGATGATCGGCGTGAACGTGGGTCTCGAGGATATAGGCGACCGAGAGGCCGTGCTCCTCGATGAACGCGATAATTTTGTCGGCGGACTCGGTGTGCGTGCGGCCGGCCGCCTGGTCGAAATCAAGCACGCTGTCGATAATCGCGGCGACCTTCGCGGCGCGATCGTAAACGACGTAACTCGCGGTGAAGGTCGCTTCATCGAAAAACGCGCAGACCACCGGCGCTTCGAGTTCGCCGCCGCGGACCGCGAGAACCTGCGCCCTGGCGCGCGCGATATGCGCATCGGCTCCAGGCCCGGCCATAGCCTGTCCGCCGACGCGCGAACCCGCGGTCATTTGCGCCGGAAGCTCAGGATATAGGCCGCGGCGTCGTCGATTTCCTTATCGGTCAAATGGACATTGGTCATGCGGCCGTGAGGCAGCCGAAGAAGCTTGCGAACCGAAGCCGTGGTCGTCGCCTGTGATTGCGCGATTTCAAAAAACGCCGGCGCGCCGCCGGGCGGACTTTTCGGCCGTTCGTTGCCGGAAACGTCGTGACAGTTCCTGCACAGAAATTCGGTGACTTTCTTACCCGCCGCGGGATCGCCGGCAGCCTCGGCCGCCATGCCCGGCGCCGCGAGATTTACCGCTGTGACGGCCGCCAGAGCCACCACCGCTGTCCGCACAGAAAAGCAGGGCTGCAAACCTGAAGACAAGGATACGCGCATGAAACCTCCGTTGTTCGGGACGATCCTCACCGGGACGGCCCACGCGATCATTGATCGGCGTCAACGAAACGCGGCCGCAGGCGGTCCTAGATTATCACACAGGTGAAAATTGCAGGAGTCATCATGACCAAGAATGTCGGAACGCTGGACCGGATCATTCGTGTGATCGTGGGCCTGACGCTGATCGCCTACGCCCTGCCTCTCGGTTTTCCGGAGACCGGGTGGAACGGAGTCGGCTGGATCGGCCTGATCCCCTTGGCGACGGCGGTTTTCGGGAGCTGCCCGCTTTACACCATGCTCGGCGTATCGTCGTGCGCGCGCGCCGGATAGGGCTAACGCTGGAGACTCACTCCCACTCAATCGTCCCGGGCGGTTTGCTCGTCACATCGTAGGTGACGCGGTTCACGCCTTTCACCTCGTTGATGATGCGGTTCGCCACGCGGCCGAGGAATTCCATGTCGAAGTGGAAGAAGTCCGCGGTCATGCCGTCCGTGGAGGTGACGGCGCGCAGGGCCAGGGCGTAGTCGTAGGAACGCGCGTCGCCCATGACGCCGACGGTGCGTACGGGCAGCAGTACGGCGAAGGCCTGCCAGATGGAATCGTAGAGTTTCGCGTTGCGGATTTCCTCGAGATAGATCGCATCGGCCTTGCGCAGGATGTCGAGCTTCTCGCGCGTGATCTCCTGCCCCGGAATGCGGATGGCGAGGCCCGGACCCGGGAACGGGTGGCGACCGACCATTTCGTCGGGAAGACCAAGCTCCTTGCCGAGCGCGCGCACTTCATCCTTGAAGAGTTCGCGCAGGGGCTCGACCAGCTTCATGTTCATGCGTTCGGGAAGGCCCCCGACGTTGTGATGCGATTTGATGGTGACCGACGGCCCGCCGGCGAAGGAGACGCTTTCGATCACGTCGGGATAGAGCGTGCCTTGGGCGAGGAAATCGGCGCCGCCGACTTTCTTGGCTTCTTCCTCGAAGACTTCGATGAAGGTCGCGCCGATGGTTTTGCGCTTCTTTTCCGGGTCGGTCATGCCGGCAAGCTTGCCGAGGAAGAGATCGGACGCGTCTCTTGCAATAAGTTTCACATTGAAGCGGTCGCGGAAGACGCGGACCACCTGCTCCGTTTCGCCGGCGCGCATGAGGCCATGATCCACCAGCACGCACGTCAGCTGTTCGCCGATGGCTTCGTGGATGAGCGCGGCGACGACGGAGGAATCAACGCCGCCCGAGAGACCGCAGATCACCCGGCCCTTGCCGACTTGCTTGCGGACGGCATCGACGGCCTGGGCGCGGAAGGCGGCCATGGTCCAATCGCCCTTTGCGCCGCAAATCTTGTGGGTGAAGTTCTTGATGAGCTGTGTGCCTTGCGGCGTGTGCACGACTTCCGGATGGAACTGAACGCCGTAGAAACGGCGCGTATCGTCGGCGATGGCGGCGAAAGGCGCGCCTTCGCTTGTCGCCGCGATCTTGAAGCCGGCGGGAAGTTCAACGACGCGGTCGCCGTGGCTCATCCACACCTGTTCGCGCCCGCCCTTCTCCCACAGGTCCTTGAAGAGTTCGTTCGTATCCTTGACGTCGATGAAGGCGCGGCCGAATTCGCGGTGGTCCGAGCTTTCGACCTTGCCGCCGAGCTGCGCGACCATGGTCTGCTGGCCGTAGCAGATGCCCAGAACAGGAAGACCCATCGTGAATACGGCGTCGGGGGCTTTGGGGGTGCCTGTGCCGATGACCGAGGCCGGACCGCCGGAGAGAATAAGGCCCCGCGGACCGAACGCCTTGATGGAGGCTTCCGTGACCTTGTTGAAGGGGTGCACCTCGCAGTAGACGCCGCTTTCGCGGACCCTTCTGGCGATCAACTGCGTGACTTGGGAGCCGAAGTCGATGATGAGGATGCGGTCGGTGGAGGCGGTCATTTGATCCCTCGAGAAAGAGCGGGGTTTGGAACCCTGGATCCTGGGCTTAACCCAGGATGAAGCGGGGCTTTATGAAGCACGCTCCAAAATCGCGATGAAGAAGCCGTCGGTGCCGGTGCGCACCGGGGAGAATGTCAAATACGGACCGGCGACGGGAGACGCGCCGGGAAGAATTTCGGACCAGAGCGCCGCGGCGTCGAGGGCTTTGAAGCCGCCGTTCTTGGCCAGGAAAGCGCCGACACGGTCTTCGTTCTCGTCGGGGAGCATTGAGCAGGTCACATAAATCAAACGGCCGCCGGGGCGGGTGAGCTGGGCGCCCTGTTCGAGCACGGCGTCCTGGGTGGCCGTGAGGTTGGCGAGGTTTTCAGGCTTCAAACGCCAGCGGGCATCGGGGTTGCGCCGCCACGCGCCGGTGCCGGTGCAGGGCGCGTCGACCAGCACGCGGTCGAAGGAGCCGCCTTGCGACGAGGTTTGGCGCTTCAGCCATTTGTCGTGTTCTTCGAGCACGCGCAGGGTCGCGTTGTGCACACCGGCGCGGCGCAGACGGAGCTTGGAACGCTCGAGGCGCGTGACGGAAAGATCCGACGCGATCAGACGGCCCTTGTTGTTCATCTGCGCGGCGAGCGCGAGGGTCTTGCCGCCGGCGCCCGCGCAAAGGTCCATCACGCTCATGCCCGGGCGCGCATCGACGAGCAGCGCGCAGAGCTGCGAGCCTTCGTCCTGCACATCGAAGAGACCGTCTTTGAAACCGAGATGATTGCCGAGGGTGGTGCGGTTGGAGACCCGCACGCCGATGGGCGACAGACGTGTGGGCGAGACTTTCAAACCTTCGGACTCGAGCTGCGCAAGGACAGCATCGCGCGTGGTCTTCAGTGTGTTGGCGCGCACGTCGAGCGGCGCTTCGCCGCCGAGAGCGGCGACTTCGTCGTCGGCTTTGTCACCGAAGGCGCGGTCGAATTTCTCGAGCACCCAGGCGGGGCATTCCAGCTTCGCGGCGCGCGGCGCGTCGGCGAGATTGCGCGAGGCGGCCTTCTCGACCATGCGCTTTTCATTGGGATGCAGAGGCTCGGGGCCGTTCTTGGCGCCGGAGAAAAGACCGGCGACGGAATCCATGGCGCGTTTCTCGAGCGCGACGAGCGCGGCGGCGACGAGCATGCGCGCGTTGGCGTTCTCGGCGCCGAGCGCCCAGGAGAGGCGCGCCCGGTGGCGGATGATCTGCCAGACTTGATCTTGAACCGACCGGCGGTCCTTGGAGCCGAAGAAACGGCGGCCCTTGAAATACTGCGCCAGCACAGCATCGGCCGGGCGGTCTTCGCCGAGGATGGTTTCGAGGAGTTCGATGGAGGCTTGAAGGCGCGCCGCCGGGGTCATGCCGCATACTCCAGGCTCATGCCGCTTAGATCCTGGGCTGAATGCCCGGGATGACGACCTGAGTTTTTTGGCGCAGCTGTGAAAGCGGGCGGACTCGTAGTGTCCGCTCCGGGCCGGAGACGCTTAGGTGTTGTTGACGCGGTAGTTTGGCGGCTCGCGGGTGACGATGACATCGTGGACGTGGCTTTCGCGGATTCCGGCGCCGGTGATGCGGCGGAATTTGCAGTTCTTGTGCATGTCGGCGATCGTGGGATTGCCGGTGTAACCCATGGCGGCCTTCAGGCCGCCGACGAGCTGGTGAACGACGGCGCCGGCGGGGCCTTTGAACGGCACGCGGCCTTCAACGCCTTCCGGAACCAACTTCATGTTATCGCGCACTTCTTCCTGGAAGTAGCGGTCGGCCGAACCGCGCGCCATGGCGCCGAGCGAGCCCATGCCGCGATAGTCTTTATAGGTGCGGCCTTGATAGAGGATCACTTCGCCGGGCGCTTCTTCCGTGCCGGCGAGGAGCGAGCCGATCATGACGCAATCGGCGCCGCCGGCGATGGCTTTGGCGATATCGCCCGAGCTTTTGATGCCGCCGTCGGCGATGACGGGGATCCCCGATTTGCGCGCGAGCTCGGCGACTTCCATCACCGCCGTCAGCTGCGGCACGCCCACACCGGCGACCACGCGCGTGGTGCAGATGGAGCCGGGACCGATGCCGACCTTCACCGCGTCCGCGCCCGCGTCGATGAGCGCCTTGGCCGCTTCCGGCGTCGCGATATTGCCCGCGACGATCTGGGCGTAATTCGAAAACTTCTTGATGCGCGCGACAGCGTCGATGACGCCTTGCGAGTGACCGTGCGCGGTATCGATCACGAGAACATCCACGCCGGCTTCGAGCAGCGCGAGGCCGCGCGCGTAACCGTCTTCGCCAACACCCGTCGCCGCGGCGACGCGCAGGCGGCCTTGCTCGTCCTTACAGGCGCGCGGGTGGGCTTTGGCTTTATCGATGTCCTTCACGGTGACGAGACCGACGCAGCGGTAGTCCTTGTCGACGACCAGGAGCTTTTCGATGCGGTACTGGTGAAGGAGCTTCACCGCCTGATCGCGCTGCACGTTCTCCGGCACCGTGATGAGGCGGTCCTTGGTCATGAGCTCGTGAACCGGCTGGCTCATGTTGGTGGCGAAGCGCACATCGCGGTTGGTAAGGATGCCGACGAGCTTGCCGGTGTCGCGTTCAACCACGGGAATGCCGGAAATGCGGTTCTGCTCGCGCAGGCGCATCGCATCGGCCAGGGTCTGGTCGGGGAAGATGGTGACCGGGTTCACCACCATGCCGCTTTCGAACTTCTTCACCCGGCGCACTTCGTTCGCCTGGGCTTCGATGGTGTTGTTCTTGTGGATGACGCCGATGCCGCCTTCCTGGGCGAGAGCAATCGCCAGAGTGGCTTCCGTGACGGTGTCCATCGCCGCGGAAATCAGCGGGATGTTCAGACTCACGGTTTTGGTCAGGCGCGTGGAGGTATTCGCGTGGGCAGGGAGGACCGAGGATGCCGCAGGCACCAGAAGGACGTCATCAAACGTCAGCGCTTCGGCAATCTCCATACCACCGCCTTATATTTAGAGCGGGTTCTCATCGGAAAACCGGAAGCCACTTTTCCGGAACCCGCTCGAAAAAGGTGGCGGGTTATAGACCGAAGCCGCAGGAGTGGCAACCCGCCTTTACGCATGAAGGCCCCAGCGCGCATGGGCGACAAAAACCACTGAAAATGCGAGGTTTTTAGCTCTTCGGCCTTAACCTTTGAACTCCAGGGCCACGAGGTAAACCTCGGCCGATTCCTTGCGGGAGGCCGGGGGCTTCATGTGTTTGACCACGCGGCAGCGCTGTTTGATCTGAGTCAGGAGCTCGTTTTCAGCGCCGCCCTGGAAGAGCTTACATATAAATGTGCCGCCGGGAGCCAGAACCTCCTCAGCGAACGCCCATGCGGCCTCGGCCAGGCCCATGATCCGCAGATGGTCCGTGGGCCCGTGGCCGGTGGTGGGCGCGGCCATGTCCGAGAGCACCACATCGGCCTTACCGCCGAGGGCTTCCTTAATGAGGCCCGGGGCCCGGTCGTCCAGGAAGTCCATGATGAAACACTTGGCGTCTTTGATTTCGTTCCACGGGTTGATGTCCATGGCGACGACCGCTCCGCCGCCCGGTTGCCCCGCCTTGACCTTGTCCACCGCGACTTGCGTCCAACCGCCCGGCGCAGCGCCAAGATCGATAATCTTCGCGCCTTTCTTCAGGAAATGGAGCTTTTCGTCGAGTTCGAGGAGTTTGTAGGCCGCGCGCGAGCGCATGCCTTCTTCCTTGGCGCGGGCGACATAAGGATCGTTCAGCTGGCGCTGCAGCCACTTCTGTTGGCCAACGGTGCGGCCCCGCGCCGTGCGTACGCGTACGTGCAGGCCGCGGCTCGCGGTCGTGCCGCTCCGCGCGCTGGTGCCGCCGTGACGGCGGCCGCCGCTGCCACTCTTACTCTTCATTAGAGGCTCAAATCAGTTGGTGCATCGGACCCGGCGCGACTTTTAGCAGCGCGGGGCTGATGAGGTCGAGCAGCAATCCTTCGCGCAGGCCCCTGTCGGCCACACGCAGGGCGCCCACCGGCCAGAGCTGGCAGATGGCTTCAAGGATGGCGCAGCCGGCCAGCATCAAGTCGGCCCTTTGCCAGCCGATACACGGTTCGGCGGCGCGCTGCTGCATGGTTTTGCCGCACAGGGAGCGCGTGGTGGCGGTGACCACATCGAAGTTGAGGGTGAGGCCATCCACGGCCGCGCGGTCGTAGCGTTCAAGCTTGAGGTGAAGGCCGCCAAGAGTGGTGACCGTACCCGAGGTGCCGATCATCTGCACTTCGCCGGCGGCGATTTTATCGCCGATGCGGTGCACGGCTTCGAACGGTTCGAGGAGTTTGGTGACGCGTTCGACGACGCTTTGATAAGTGCGCCCGCACAAATCGCCGCCGCCGCAGTCTTCGGCCACGGTGACAACCCCCATGGGCAGCGAGATGCAGCCGACGACGCGGAGCAGATCCTGATCGTCGATGCGCACGAACAGCACTTCGGTGGAGCCGCCGCCGATGTCGAAGATAACAGCGTGCGGCACGGCGCGGTCGAGCAGCGCCGCGCAGCCTTTCAAGGCGAGCGTGGCTTCCTCATGCGCGGAAATGATCTCGAGGTTGAGGCCAGTCTCGCGCACGACGCGGTCCAGGAATTCGCCGCAGTTGGCGGCGCGGCGGCACGCTTCGGTCGCGACCTGACGGGACGCCGATACGCGGCGGCGATCCATCTTCTCGGCGCAGCGCTTCAGGGCGTCGATAGTGCGGTCCATGGCCTGCGGGGAGAGACGGCCCGTGGCGCTGACCCCTTCCCCCAGCCGGGTGATCCGCGAGAAGGAATCGACGACCTTGAAGTCGGCGCCGCCGGCGCCGTCGCGGCGCGCGACCAGCATGCGGCAATTATTGGTGCCAAGATCGAGGGCCGCGAAAATGCCGGCGTCGCGCGGGGCGGAGTCCATCGATAGGCCTAGACCGCCCTGGCGGCTTCCGTCTGCCATGGTCATTCGACCCTTGTTTTTCCCAACGCGGAACCTTTTCGGCCCCGCGACCCATCATCAAGCAATGCTATCGGCTTCTTCCGGAAAGGGAAACCCTTCCAGGACCGAAGGGGTTCAACGTGGGCGCGGGCCGCAAGTTCCGGTGGAATTACCGGCCCGCGATGAAGAAAAAGCCTTGAAAGCGCGCCCGGTATTTAAGACATTGCCCGCCTTCCGGCCACCCGGGTGGTAACACTATATTATAGTGATCCACCGATAAGGTGTGCACGGCCCCTGCTGGGGGATCGTCTAACGGTAGGACCGCGGACTCTGACTCCGCTAGTCTAGGTTCGAATCCTAGTCCCCCAGCCAAATCTTTCAGAAGTGTTTGAACGACTTACGGCTCGCGCTCGCGCTTCGCATCAAGGTGCCGTGCCTACACCACAGAGCCTAAGATAATCGCGAAATTCCTTGGTTTCCTAACTTTTGCCGAAAACTCCGCGCAACACGTATGCAACACCTCGTTCGAGATAGGTTCTTTTCGAGCGGTGGGTAAACTCGGAGAACTGTTTGGTAGCTTCTCAAATCACCCGGAGCTTGAAGGCCTACGATATGGACACGCTTACCCCAGTAGAGCGAAGCGAGCGAATGTCCCGCGTGCGATCAAAGGACTCACGGCCCGAGATGCTGGTGCGCCGCCTAATCCACTCAATGGGGTTTCGGTACCGCTTGCATGCTAAAGACTTGCCCGGCCGGCCAGACCTAACCTTTCGTTCGCAGCGGAAAGTCATTTTCGTGCACGGCTGTTTCTGGCATCGCCACGAAGGCTGCCAATTGGCGCGCCTTCCAAAATCTCGTCATGAATTTTGGTTGCCGAAATTAAACGGGAATGTTGCGCGGGACAGATCCAATCAGGAGAATCTATTCAACCTAGGCTGGGAGTGCCTTGTGATTTGGGAATGCGAACTTCGAGACATGCCAGCAATCACAAAGCGTGTTAAAACCTTCTTATCGGGGAGAAGGGGCAAATGCTAACAGCAGTCGAACTATTCGCCGGCGCCGGTGGCCTTGGCATGGGCATAGCGCTCGCGGGCTTCAAGCCCCTGGCGGTTGTTGAATGGGACAAATGGGCTTGCGATACGATCCGCGAGAATCAGAAGCGCGGTTATCCGCTCGTTAGCGATTGGCCCTTGTACCAAGGCGACGTTAGAGACTTCGATTTTCGGTCGCTACCTGAAGGGCTCGATCTCTTAGCCGGTGGCCCGCCGTGTCAGCCGTTCTCTATGGGGGGAAAGCACAAGGCCCACAAAGACGACCGCGATATGTTTCCGGTCACCGTTGACATCCTCAGACAATTGAAGCCACGAGCCTTCATCGTCGAGAACGTGAAGGGCATCACCCGCGCTTCTTTCGCTAACTATTACCAATATATTTTGCTGCAGTTTGAGTTCCCTGAAGCGCAGCGAAAGGACGATGAATCTTGGCAACAGCATCTCAGCCGATTGCAAAAGCATAAGACGAGCGGGCGACAGAAGGGATTGAGATATAATGTCGTCCCCACCCTCGTGAATGCGGCGAACTTTGGCGTAGCGCAAAAACGCGAGCGGGTTTTTATCGTCGGCTTCCGAGACGACCAGCACGTAAAATGGTCGTTCCCGGACCCCACGCACTCCGCCGAGGCCCTAGTAGTTGACCAGTGGGTGACTGGGGAATATTGGGCTCGCCACGGCTTACGTACACCGAAGACCCCGCCCGAACTCGCGAAGCGCGCTGAATATTATCGGCGCCTGAATCACCGGCCAAACATCACCGCGCGGCCGTGGCTTACAGTTCGCGACGTCCTGCAAGGAATTCCCGATCCAGAAAAACCGCATCGCGGATTGCGCTTCACCAATCATCGGTTCCAAGGAGGGGCCCGAAGCTATGTTGGGCACACTGGTAGTCCCTTGGATCTTCCTGCCAAAACTTTGAAAGCGGGAGATCACGGCGTGCCAGGCGGTGAGAATATGATGGTTAAGGATGATGGATCGGTTCGGTATTTCACTGTGCGCGAGTCCGCCCGGCTGCAAACTTTTCCTGATGGCTACGCTTTTCATGGTGCCTGGGGCGAAACCATGAGGCAGCTCGGGAACGCCGTTCCTGTAACGCTAGCTGAAGTCGTCGCCGGAAGCGTCGCTCAGAAGCTGTTAGAGCGGGATTTGATAACTCACAGCCGGCCGCACGGCAGAGCTTAGCCGTGAGCGGAACATCCCCTTACGACCCGCTCAGCCGAAGTAATTTGGGCCGCAGCGTCGCGGAAGCAATGCTGGAAAGCACCGCCCTACCCTTGCGTAATTTGCCACGCTTCGCAGGAGCCGGCATTTACGCGATTTACTATAAGGGGCCATTCCCCGCCTACGCGGAACTTTCGCGCAGAAACTCCGCTGAGTTTCGAGCACCCATCTATGTGGGAAAGGCGATTCCCGAGGGGGGGCGAAAAGGCGGCTCCGAGACTAAGGCTCCCTCACCGTACGCACTTCACAAACGTCTCAAGAGCGACCACGAGAAAAGTATTTTGAAGGCGACAAGCACTCTGAACATTGACGACTTTTTTTGCAGGTATTTGGTCGTGGAGGACATCTGGATCGCGCTAGGGGAAAACTTGCTGATTGCCCGGTTTCGCCCGATCTGGAACCTCTTGGTTGACGGTTTTGGGAATCATGCGCCAGGCGGTGGGCGCGGCAAAGGCATGAGACCCCGGTGGGACGTTTTACATCCGGGCCGCGAATGGGCCGACGACTTGCCAGCACGGCCGGAGACGGCGGATCAAATAGCCGAGGAAGTTCGCGCCTATCTTCAAGCCCTACCGGCGCTGGACCCACATATGTTCACGGACGCGCGCTAGCTACACCGCTGCAACACGCCCGTTGAAAGTGAATCAGATCAAGGGGTTATAGAGAGCGGTCGGATACGTTATCCGCTGTCTAGGCGTTAGCGGTAGTGGTCCACCAATCGCAATAAAGCTCTTATGTGTGGGTCTTCCTCAGATTCCTTACGGGCAACTCGGAACTGCTGCAGGCAATGAATATCGGCGCCACACGCGACCTGCTGCGCATTCGCATCAGGTTCCTGAATGATAATCTTAGTAAGGACCTGGCCCTCAATCGTCGGGAGATCTAGCGTAAGTTGTTCGGGGCCTTGCTTAGGCATTTTCATTCGCCGTTAGTAGCTTCTTTTCTTGTAACTCTTTCACCACTAACGCCTCAAGAGTTGAAAGAGCTTCTACAGTTTTATCGAAGCGAGGGGAGGATTTTTTTGCATCAACGCGAACCAACCGCCCCTCCTTTTTGCGTGTATCGCGAGGGACGCGGAAAAGTTTTAGGTATCGAGCTGGCGCAACGCCATCGTAGGGCAAAATGCGCACCTTACCCGTGTCTGCTTCGTCTTCGGTTATAGAGTCGTCGTGGAGCTTGGTAGCCAAGCTCTTACGATAAGGCTCGATATAATACACCTCAGTGATCCCGGCCGCCACGATATGGCGTGCGCACGAATGGCAGGGATAGGTAGTACAAAATAGTTTCCCTCCCTTAGCCCGATCACCACTCGCTTGGGACGCCGTTAAAATAGCATGCATTTCAGCATGCACCGCCCGCGAAAATTCTATCAGGTGCTTCACCTTAGAATTTTTCGCGACGGCATTCACAGCTAGACTCCTTTTTAAAGGGTCTATTAACTTTTCCTGCTCCAGAGCTTCCACGAGAAGCTCCGCCATTACCCTCTTTTCCTGATCGTTAAAGCAGAGTCCGCCACTGCGGTTCCAACAGCGCTTGTCCTTCTCTCCGTTAGGATCGGCCTTTGGGTCTGAGGTGTAAAGACTGCCGCCGGCTTTCGGAACATCGTTCCAACCAATAGCAAGGACTTCGCCATGCCGATCCGTAACAGCCGCGCCAACCTGCCGAGATAGACAGGCTGAATTGCCAGCGGCGGACGCCGCTTGATACATCGCAGTTTCAGCTGCGGTAGGCGTCATAACCCTAACACCAAGAATAAGGTCCAAGAATCTTTGAACCCGAGACTGAATTTGTGAATCTGTATCGGCGTCTACCCGTAGAAAAAAATCTGCCTCTGGAAAAGTATCGCGGACCGTCTGGCCGTGGTCGAGTTCTTCACCCGAGTCTTTGTCGATCAACCGATAAATTTCACTTTGCGCCATACCCTCTTTTTCGAGCGTTTTTACTCGGCTCGGTAGTGGTGAATAGACGCCCACGAAGTACAGCATGTCGCGGTAGACCAGCCTTAATATTTCGAGCTCCTGCTGATTCTTGATGGAGTCAATGATATGGCACACGCGACGGGGCAAAGGTCTCTCAGCCCCCGCTGCAGCCTTGGTCTTCTGTCTGTCAATCGCTATCTGACTAACCGCTAGCTCCGCTAACACGCTGGCGCCGTGGTCCTTTCGTAATTCGTCGCCCTTGCGGATAAGGTCCTCAATTCTCTGTAGCGGTGGACTCGCGGGTGCGGAGCCTTTTTTTTCTTCGATAATCTTGCTTAGCCGAATGATCTCGCAACGCTCATATCCAAATTCGCTCTCCAGGCGATGTTTAATTGCCTCCGCGACCTTATGGATAGGGGATCCGATCGGTCCACAGAGCGCGATAACTAATTCGGCTGTATGCGAAGACTCGATCTGTTGCCGGGAATTGAAAAGCGCGCCGCCGGCGATCACCTTGACGGGCGCAGATTTTGGAGCCGCAGTCTCAGCCATAAATCCCCCCTACCCGTTACGGTGACATAACGGAGAATTGCTGCCAAGCGCTAGAAAGCACCCAATCGCCCGAACTTCCTTATTGCTTGTTCGTTCCAGGCGTTATCCGCCGAAGAGTCCGCCGCCTGCCAGGCCGCGACTTTTCGTTCGTACGTCTTCCACCGCATCCATGTTGGCTTAGGGGGCACGTCCCCGTCACCTATCGCCTCCCCATGCCCGCCCAACGCCAGATGCAGCTTGCGTGCTTTCCGCATCATTCGATCTACCGACGTTTCGCGCTGGCATGCATAGCCAAGCCGATAGACGTGTCGCGACAAAAATCGATGGCCTCCATTCGGGAGGTAAAGCTTAAACGCCCGCCTGCCGGTACGGGGGCAAATCCACCACCAGCGGCGCCCGCCAAATCTTGTAGGGCTAGCGTCCAGGTAAATCTCGTAGCTGATCTCCCGTTCGTCTTCATTTCGAATGGCGTGGGTGACGCGGAAGACCGGCCGCGAGACGTTCGTCGCGTCCAAGACATACCACACCTCGAAGTCCCCGTCGTCCCAAGTGAGTTTGCCTGATCCTGAGCAAGCTACTCCGTGCGGTATCTTTTGCAGGAGTTTTGCGCTGAGTTTATAGGTCCAAGTACTTTCGTAGGTCGGGGATCCGCCGCTGCGTCCGGAGTTATAACCACCCATTGGATTTTCCTAAAACATTTGGCTAACTGCACTCGTCGTCATTGATTTCGCTAAATTCTTTGCGGCGAGAATTTAAGTTTCGAGACCAATACGCGCGCCCACGCACGCGCGTATATCTCACTACTACAGTTCTTCTCTTGGAAAGCAGATTGGTAGCAGTGATCTGTTATCTGATTCTGTTTGAGCAAATGCATTCGCTTGCATTCCCGCCAGGCGTGGCGTTGCGGCCTATGCAAGTCTAGCGCTGGCATTGGTTGCCCAATTCACGACACTCATTCGGCTGCTTCGATGCAATCCAATTCGCTTGCATCGCGCTCATTTGGCTCTGGAAGCTCGCTGAATGCCTGCCGTAAATTTCCGCTAGGGAGCACGCCGCGAACTTCGCCGACCGCTCCCTGAGGCTTCTGAGCGCGTTTGTCAGCATACAAAATTACGATCCGATATAGGTTCGGCCCATAGCCACCGTTTTTCCGCTTTCGTTCCTGTTTCTCGATGTATCCGTTCGCGACGAGAATGCGGAGGTGATGCTGGATAGCTTGCCGGGTCACACCGCGTTCCTTGGCAAGAGTCGTTACGGCCGGCCAGCAATAACCATCTTCGTCTGCATAAGCCGCGACGAGACCCAGCACTCGATACGTGGTGTCGCTAATATTTGGATCGGCGCCGGCAGCCTTGCAGACTTTGGCAAAGCCAAGTTGCGCTCCGAGTCTTCGCGGACCTTCTCCGGCGGCCCGTGCGGCTACGGCTTTACGAACAAGCCCGGTGGCTATGGCTCCGAGCTTCTGACTCATGAACTTGCCCGCTACTGAGCCGCCTGTGACGGCGGGACATCGTTGCTGTTCATTGCCTGATTTTCCATCTCTTCGATCCATTTGAGGAGAGTGGACTTCCGCGCGCACAGCGTGGCTCCCAGACGAAACACGGGCAGCCGCTGCATTTCTGCAAGGTGGTACACGCGGCGAACCTTAAGGCCCATAAACGCCGCGATTTGATCTGCTCCAGCCAAAAGGTCGATTTCATTCGTCATCGTAAGGACGCTCACGAGGTTGGTAATCTGTTGAAAGACCTTGCAAGCTCCGAACGCACTGAAGCATTCCCAGCGCAAGGTTAATGATGAGGAGTGATTTGCAAACGACGTGGTCGATTGCGATCAACTGCGTTGGCAGGTGTTGAGGAATTACGTCCGTGGAATACTTGCGGCCCTTCCGCGGGCGAACGTACTTGTCATCGATCAATAATGATGACTGTTCGATGTTTTCTGCGTCGGTCGCCGGGCGCAATTTGAGAAGTTCTGTGACACCTGCGCCGTACCGAAACTGGGAGGGGCTGCCCCAAGTAGGGTACACCTTTGGGGTATCGGCATCGATGATCGCCATTAGCGTCGGGATATCGCCGAGGCAATCCGAATACAGGTACCGGCCATCCACTAATACCGTAAGACTTCCGATGTAACGATCATGCGGAAGCTCAGGCGGCGCCGGATCCACCAGCTGCCGCAGCATGCGGCGATCTTCATCGGCTTTCGACTGTTCGACCACCGTCCGCATTTTCGCGGGGTCGTAGACGTGGAGTAGGTCATCCAGTGGCAGGCAGTACGTCAGGGTGTGTGCCATCTGTAGGCTAAAGCCGGTATCCACGAACTGAGCAGTGACCGCAATCCGCAAGGCCTGCCGCGTCGTCCATTTCCGAACCCGCCCCCTTCCGCCGCCCGCCTGCGCGGGCCGAACCGCTCCCCAAGTAATCAGCTTCCTTAGGTTATCGACGTGCAGGCCCGTAGCTGCGGTTACCTGTTCGTCCGTGTACGTGTTCTCTAGCGGTGGGACCGTCATAAGCATTCCTAAATCTACAAACTTGCGCTGCGCGTCGCAAGATAATACTTGCGCTGCTCTTCGCAGGTTTATACCATTCTCTTCGAGCTATTCCCAACGGCTTCAGGAGAGCGACATGGCTAGCATTAGAAAACGCACCTTGCAGTCGGGCGAAACGCGCTGGCTTGTGGACTACAAGGATGCTGCGGGCGGTCGCCGCGCGAAAATGTTCATCGCCAAGCGCGACGCAGATTCCTATCTCGTTAAAGTGCGCGCGGAAGTCGCCGCCGGAACCCACGTCGCAGATAGTCAATCTGCTAGTGTCTCAGAAGCCGCAGACCTATGGGTTATCTCGGGCCAACGTGACCAACTGGAAGAAACCACCATTCGGCAGCGCCGCCAGCATGTCGATCTCCACATCAAACCGCTGATCGGCGAAACCAAGCTTTCCCGTTTAACAACTCCAGCGGTGCAGACGTTCGTCGATCGGCTGCTGGAAACGCGGTCTCGCCCAATGGCACGCCGAGTACTTACGAGTTTGAAGGGCGTGCTCAGTGAAGCTCAACGTCGAGGCCTTATCGGACACAATCCGGCGGCGGTCGCACGCGTCGCCAAAAGGCGCAGCGAATCAGGCGAGGATCAGCGCGCACAAATTCCCTCAAAGGATGATCTTCGGCGAATGCTGTTGAAGGCCGCCGAGCTCTGGCCTGTCGTTCGTCGCAATACCGTCGGCAACAACGTGACTTGCTGTTGGCGCCCGCTCATTGTAACGGCCATATTCACGGGCATGCGCGCCAGCGAACTTCGTGGTCTGACGTGGGCCCATGTGGATCTTGAGCTTGGCGCAATCAGGGTCCGTCAGCGTGCCGATCGCTACGCCAAATTAGGTGCTCCAAAAAGTAAGGCGGGCCGTCGGGAAATTCCGCTAGCTCCCATGGTCATCAATACTCTTCGCGAATGGAAACTTGCTTGCCCCGCGACGACTCTCGATCTGGTATTCCCGTCCGAGCGTGGCCAAATCCTGCTCCACAGTAACCTGTATAATCAGTGTTTTATCAGCTTGCTTGAAGCTGCCGGCCTGAAGGCTGAGAACTGTGCAGCTGCTTACAATTTCCATTCCCTTCGCCATGCTGCCGCTTCGCTATTTATCGAGCAGGGTTGGAGTCCCAAGAAAGTTCAGACGGTAATGGGGCATTCCTCCATCCAAGTGACATTCGATATTTACGGTCATTTGTTCCCTGATCAGGAAAACGACGCGAAAGCTATGGCGCAAATCGAAGCGCGATTGTTTGCGACAACTTGACCGCCCGGCGGGCCGATCGTGTTGAAGGTGAGTTTCCGGCCGCCCAAAAAGTGAATAGAGTAGACTGCCGCTCCCACTCGGTGGCGATAACCGTTAGCGCCGAGTGCGTAGGCAGTCAGTAGGCTGTCATAGCTGGCTGCCGCCGGCTCTTATGCAGAGACCTCGCCCTTATGGCCCGCCGCACCGTGATCGTTGCACTTATGACGGCTTTGTCCGCACCGGCGTGGGGGTGGGGCCGTGATGGGCACCGCGCGGTGTGTCTGGAAAGCTGGCGTGATATGACGTCTCAAGCTCGCCAAGCAGCCCTTAATCTCCTGGACATCAATACCCCGGAGGCCTTCGCCGAAAGCTGTAGCTGGGCGGACGACATACGACGCGACCGCCCCGCGACCGCTCCCTGGCATTTTCTGGACGTAAAGCCCGAAGTGCGGCGGCTAGACCTTGTGCGTGACTGCCCGCAGCCCAAGAGCTGCATAGTAGATCAAATCGAGCGGCATTCGTCAGTACTACGAAGCAAGGCGCCGAAAGAACAGCGGGCGGAGTCTCTAAAATTCCTAACTCACTTCGTAGGGGACGTTCACCAGCCGCTTCACACTGCAATCATCGGCGATCAGGGTGGCAATGCAATTAAAGTTACGTTTCTGGGCCGCGAGACCAACATGCACGCGGTTTGGGATTATGGCCTACTTGAAGCGCCGCCACCGCCGCCCGATCTATCTTATCCCCACTTGAAAGCGGCGTTACACACGCTTAACCGCAAGCGATGGAATGCGGGCACACCGTTGGAGTGGGCGCAGGAAACCCACTGGCTCATGCGAACGCCTGCCACCGGCTATCTGGGAAACCCAGGTGGCCTTGAGCTCGGGGACATTTATATCAAGCAGAATTATTCGGTCGCCAAGGAGCAGATCGAAAAGGCCGGGGTTCGGCTAGCCGGTCTTCTTAATGACCTTCTACGATAAGGGTTCATGGAATTTGGGGGCGCGGGATGTGGCTATTTGCGCGAGTGCTGAATGCCATCTTTTGGCTGTGGGTCTGGTTGAGCCAAGTATTGCTTCCGGTCTTTCCCGTTCACAATTTTTGGCTCCAAAAATTCCTGCAATTGTTTCAGTTCGGGCCATTTGACGATATTCCCCGATTGTTGGGGCGTGGGGTCGGCCCGATTGCGGTTATGCTTCTTCTAGACTGGCCGCTGCGTCGCGCAGATAGGCGATCTTACTCGTCACGGCGGGCAACGTGACGCGTGCGGGGCAAGAACCAGGTTCCGTAGCGGCTACGATGGGCGACCGCGTAAATTGTCATCCCACCAAACGCCCCAGTAAAGAATGCCGCGTAAACGGTATACCAAGTGACGGGCGCGAAGTTAGCGACTCCTGGCAACGCTAGCGCCATGCAACCAAGAACAATCAACGCGGCTGCGGTTGGAGATCGGTCCGATCCTATGAGCTTTGGCAACGGAGACACGTCCGCTCCTGTCTCTTGATCGATTGTCGGCGGGTCAAAATGAAAGCCATAGCAATGACGATGGCGCTCCTGCCAAAACACAATCATCGCAATCCAGCCGAGACAGCCGGCGATACCTGCTTCGAATGAGACATTCGCTTGGATTGCCTTCACTGCAAACCCGAGAGCAATCAGCAGGCCGAATGTTATCAGGTTCATCAACGCGATCATGGGATCGATCTAAGCGCTGGTCGCTACCTTGGCGAAATACTGCGTTTTCGGTCTGCCTATCGCGTGCCGTTCAGGCACAGAAACAATACGGCTCCAACGAATAGTGCATGCTATGGCACACCATGCTCCTTGAGACCACGAAGCACTGTTAGGACTCGTTCCCATATGGCGACACCTAAGTCGTCCTCTACGTCATGGAGCTGTTTGCGTTTTCCTTCAGCATACGCAATCGCACCGTCGTCGAATTGCACGACAACCTCCCGCGCTATCTCCAGAATTTCTGCATCAGAGATCATGCTTCGATGTGGGACTCTTGACGTGTAATCCAAGAACTCCAGCTTCCCCTCTTCTGCGTTGGCGCGAGAATAATGCGTCTGTGGGGGCGGTTGATCAGGCCAATAACCGAACTTCATTCTGAACCAGCACAAGAATGCTATCCCGGCCAAAAGGAAGGCTCCGGCCGCGTAAAGTCCGGGCGTTCCGAAGAAAGAGGCAAAGACGCCGCCTAAAGCGCCCATTGGCGATTACCCGCTGACGATATCACTTTCGCAGAACTATAAGCCTCAACGCGAGCGCGATTGCCGCTTAGAACCAGAGATCCCCGGCCAATGCATCGTGAGCCATATCGGACTTAGAAAAAGTATTGCAACCAGAACTGCGAACAACCATTCAACTTTACTGGGGCGCCTGCCGGTAATGATGAGCATTGCATTTCCTGGGGACGTAGGGCGCAGAGACCGCAGCTAAGGACAAGTCGATTGAGCGTTGCGGAGCGTCCAATCCCAAAGCATCATTGTAGCATGGAGTATGACACCGAAAATCTGCTTACAAACGCGCAGCTCTTCGACCTAGCGCAGCAACTAAGTGAGAAACTCGGAAGGTGCAGGGATTCTCTCTACGAGACGCGCTTGAAGCTGCAAGCCGGGCCGGTGTCCGAGTTCGAGCTTGACGTGTTTCATGCGTCGGCCTCGATAGGGTTCAGTAACGAAGTCCATCTCAAAATCGTTCTAAACGAGCTGCGGCACAGAATGGAAGGTGGTGCGCCGCAGCTTTTGCACAGGGTCCTCACGGACTATGGCGACGACTTCGGCGGCTCTCCGCGCACGACGGCCAGTTCGATATGGGATGCGGTTCACTACGAGATACCCGAAGTAGGAAATGACGAGGAACAACGTGGTCAGGGAGGCCCGCCAGCTGAACGCTAGGCGCTACGGTCAAACCATGCTTTTACGCTCCAAGACAGCGGGAAACCTATTTCGTACACGCGCTCAAACTCCATCGACTTTTTCGCCAGCAGTTCGCCAGTGACCTGCTCGTGCACGCGGGCTACGTCGGGCTCAGCCAACATCGACCGGGTTTGTTCGAGAATACGAAAGTAATCATCGACGACTTCATTGCACCAAGCCTCGTCTGCTTCGATCGGATCAACACCTTCCAGATCTGACCGGGAGGAGGGTTTCCCGAGCAGACCAAATTTTTCCCCGAGCGCAAGCATCGCGATTGCATCGTGCGAATTTTCCCAGCCACATTCCTCCGTGAAAAAAATGTCTAAGCCGCCAACGACGTCACGAGTTAATGCCCATGAATTTTCGGGTGCGCGAAGCATTTCCATGAGGGGGCCTGCTTGGCTGACAACAACCTGCGCTTCTAGAGCCGCTATTCGTCGGGGAGCCGTAGGATATGACGCATATTCGATGTCGAACCACCATTTAACGACGTGATGCCACCCTCCGTAGCCGTGTGGCGCGCGCCAGGAGGTGTAACCCGGAATCGAGTCATCGATTGAAAGGTACAAGGACCCAGGCGGTCGGAAGCCTAGACGAAAGGCCATGACTGCATGGGCTGCCTCGACCGCAGCTTTGAGTGGCTGTTCGGCGGCGACGACTTCTTTCCATTTGGCAGCTTCTTCCGGCGTTTCTTCGAATAAAGAAGGCATGATGCGGCATCCAAGGTGGGGCGCGGAGCGTTGCGGCTCGTTAGCCCTCCGATAAGTCGGCTCCCAAAATCAAGGTAGGCTTAAACTCAGGAGAGTCTACCCGAGGGTTCCGTACAATCCACCTCGCAACTCGGAATGGAACGTGGACTGAGCTACGGCAACGCGGGCGCAACATTTGCGATCTAACCCATTGCAAATACTGAACCCGTGAACGACTCTGACTCCGCTAGTCTAGGTTCGAATCCTAGTCCCCCAGCCAACTTGCATAACTGCGCCGATTGACCATCAGGTCGAACGGCGAACGCAAGGAAAAATCTAGCTTTTTGCCCTTCAGCTTCAGGTTCGAAAAGACAAACGCGATCAATTGGCGCTTTTGCTCGATTTTCGAACGCTCGAAGATCTCGGCCGCGCGCGAAGTCACGGAAATCAGGCTTTCGAGCGTTGCCCTGAACTCACCTTCACCCTTTTGGTGCTGTTCGATCCGCATGGCGAGTTCGAGCTGATGCGCCTTTAGCTCGGTCGCTTTTTTGTCGTAGTCGTTGCCCGTAATACTCCATGTGCCCAGTCATCTGGAAATTCCGCCTCAAGAAAGGAAAACAGCGGATCTCCAGAGATGTCTAATCCGGCAAGCGTCTCTTCGGTTACCGCATATCCGACGTTGGTGCCGGGCATATCTCGGACCTCACCTATCAACTCCAGGAGCATCGCGGAATCTTCGGCGGCAATCGCATCAATTATCTCGCCGTGCCTGCTCTTCGAAGATCGCGACACTTTTGGCCCCCCCCTACGCTGCCTTTCCGGGCTTATAGGGTTTGATCTTGGCGATATCGGCGCCCACGCGGCGTTTGGCTTCCAGCGTGTCATAGGCAATCTGGAGCCGTTGAAAGTAGCCTTCCGACAGCCGGAAGAACTTGCACAGGCGCAAGTCGGTATCAGCCGTGATGTCGCGGGTGCCGTTGATGATGGCGTGGATACGGTTTCCGGGAACGCCGATGGCGTGGGCCAATTGATTCTGGCTTAGGCCGATCTCTTTCAGGAACTCTTCCTTCAGAATCTCGCCCGGATGCGGGTTGCGAAGCGGGGCCATGATTACGTCCTTTGTCTCGCTACAGCCTTCAATGGTAGTCGGTGATTTCAACGTCCGCCGCCTCACCTTCGGTCCATCGGAAACAGATGCGCCACTGATCGTTGATCCGAAGGCTCATTTGCGCGGCGCGGTCGCCTTTCAGGGCTTCAAGCCGGTTGCCGGGCGGGTTACGCAGGTCATCTACCGTGGCGGCCGCATCGAGCTGACGCAGCTTCCGTAAAGCCCGGTCCTGAATGTCGCCCGGAAACTTGCGGCTGCTTTGACCCTGCCAAATTCGCGCCGTCTCCTTGCACCTGAACGAGCGGATCATATCATCGCCTCAATATAGGGTGATACGTAGTACGTATCAAGGTTATTTCGTTATTCGTTGTAGTCCAGGCCGGGCCTGCCGCCCTGGCACTCAGGACACTTGCGCTGCCAGACATCTGATCCATTCGCGCCGTAGGAGTGTCCGCAAGCCCTGCACTTCAGTACATATATTCGCTGGAAATGATCGGTACCGGGGAGCTCAGTGGCCCGAACAAGAACCTGACCGTTTTTGTTGATGGCTCCTATTTCAAGACTTTTCCGCGCCTTACTCGGTTTCTTGGGACGAGCACCCCCATTCGTAGCAATCTTGGTTGGCGCCCCTGCGTCCGAGTCACGCGATTTTTGGGAATGAGTGGCGTCCGTAAGGCCAACAAGAGCAGTTGCCTTAACTTTCTCCACGGCAGTCACAGCGGACGCCGGCGCGCCAATCATCCCTAAAAGCCGACCCAACGTGTCAGCGTCACGATATTGGTCGTTCAGCGATAGCTGCTGGGCGGATTGGTGAGCCCACCGATTTCGTGCGCCTTGAAGCTCTTTCACCCAGCCGCGTCCATCACGCGGCAAGTCGTGAGTAACCGAGATGTCGAACCAGGCGCGGTCGAAAACACGCAGCAGGGCGGCCAGATCAAGATCGTGCAAGGTTTTGGCCTTACGTTCGCGGACGGCGCGAACTTGACCCTCGGTCAATTGATCTAGGACCTTCTTCTTCCACCAATCGTCCGATTCGACCTTCCAAGTTCGCGTCAGAAAATCGGCCAACGCCTTGGTTGCAATGGTGATGAGTTCATTCATGTGAATACGTCTCGCATCAGCGTTCCCCGCAATATGGCTCCGCTATCTTTCAGATTTAATGTTGAATGGTGGCGCGAAACGCGCGCACAGAGACAATTCAAGTAAGTCGCGATTTGCGGCGTGGCCATCTCCAGGCACTTCGCGATAGAAAATAACTGCGTGCTGGAGCATGAAATCGACCGCTTCCGGCCGGTCTTTGCAAATGCCGCACTTCACGAGACCAGATTGTACCTGCGCCCCTGTATTCCGCTCTGAAAGACTGAAGTGCCATTGAAACCGCTGGCTCAGATTCGAAGCCTTCCCCACGTAAACGGCAACGTGACCATTTTGCGCAGAGTGTGTTTTTACACAAAACCTGAACGGAATTTTGCGCTTCGAGGGGCCATCTAAATGGATCTCGCGTTCGTCTGAGAAAAATCGCTCGGGAAATAGGAAAACGTAATTGCCCCCAACCTTTCGTACTTTCTCTACCGCCTGCCAGTTTCGCCCATTCAATCTGCTCGATGTTGGGGCATGGATGTCCCGGCCGGATACTCTTTGCCAACTGCCGCCAGGAAACTCGCTCGTCCAGGAGTTGACGAGGTTTCGGTCAATCCGGGTGATCGAAATGTCACTCACGGGTCGCCTCATCGCGACGATACAAGAACTTCTGGAACCCCACGAACATTCGCCGAATTTGATCGGTGCTGCCGAGGTCGGCGACAGCATCCTGGATGGCGTTGTTGTATCTCAGCTTCAACAGCGGCGTCAGTTTCTCTTGGTCTAGCTCGTCCACACCCTGGCGCACGTATTGCGACAATACAAAGTCGATGAAGGCTTGTTGCTTGTCCGTGAAGGTGCCCCGAATTTGACCCTTCGCAACACCTGCCCTTTGCTCGCGGCTGACTGGTGACAAGGCAAAGGCGACGAATGCCAGCACATCAAACAGGTCGCTGTTCTCGGCGCCGATGATCTTCTGCATTTCCGCCATCGGTTCGCGGCCAAAGCCTTTATCGCTCAAGCCCTCCAGCAACTTGCCGCGTGTCGCCGGATCGCTCCAGATGACCCGCAGCTCATCCTCATCCTTGAACAGCGCCGGCAAAGCGCCGAAGAGTTTTTCAAGGAACTGGGCCGCCGACATCGGCTTCCCGTCCGCGCCATAAAACATCGTCGCGGACATATGCTGGATGGTGCGCTCTTTCCCGTCCGCCAGCTTCACTTTAATCTTCCTCGGACGGGGTGGCGGGTCCTCGAGGACACCGCCGCCTTCATCCTCTCCATCGCCTTCCTTTAACTCCCCGCCCGTTTTTGGCGGTTCCGGCTCCAGGGGCTCCCCGTCCCATTCCGGATCGTTGAAGTGGTGATGGGCCTTCACGAAGTCGTAAATCGTGAAGTAATCCTTCCCGTCATAGAGCCGCGTGCCGCGTCCAATGATCTGCTTGAACTCGATCATGGAATTGACTGGGCGCATCAAAACGATGTTCCGAATGTTGCGTGCATCCACGCCGGTCGAGAGTTTTTGCGACGTCGTGAGGATCGTGGGAATGGATTTTTCGTTGTCCTGAAAGTCGCGCAAGTGCTGGTCGCCGAGCGCGCCATCGTCCGCCGTGACCCGGTGGCAATAGTTCGGGTCCTTGCTTGTCTTTATTTGGTTGATCAGGTCGCGCACAGCTAGCGCATGATCCTGCGTGGCGCAAAACACCAACGTCTTTTCCCGCTGGTCGATCATCTCCATGAAGACCTTAACCCGGTATTGCTCGCGCTCCTTGATTTCGATGATCTTGTTGAAGTCTTTTTCGACATACCGCTTGCCGGTTTCGACCTCGCCCTCGACCAGCTTATCGTCGGGCGTATAGACGTAATCGTCCAAGGTCGTCGCGATCTGCCTGACCCGGAACGGCGTGAGGAAGCCGTCGTTGATGCCGTCCTTCAGCGAATAGATGAACACCGGCTCGCCGAAGTACTTATAGGTATCGACGTTGTCCTTGCGCTTGGGCGTGGCCGTCAGCCCCAACTGCACGGCCGGCGCAAAATATTCCAGAATGCCGCGCCAGTTGCCTTCATCGTTCGCCCCGCCGCGATGGCACTCGTCGATGACGATGAAATCGAAAAAATCCGGCGGGTATTCGCCGAAGTAGGGCGACGGCTGGCCATCTTTCGGCGGGCCGCTCATGAAGGTCTGGAAGATGGTGAAGAACAGGCTGCCGTTTTTCGGAACCTTGCCCTTCTTCTTGATGTCGCCCGGATCGATCCGCACCAGCGCGTCTTCAGGAAAGGCCGAGAAGGCATTGTAGGCCTGGTCGGCGAGGATGTTGCGGTCGGCGAGGAAGAGGACACGCGGGCGGCGGGTAGGCTCGCGGCTCAGGTTCCAGCGCGCCTGAAACAGCTTCCAGCCAATCTGAAATGCGATGAAGGTCTTGCCCGTACCCGTTGCCAAGGTCAGCAGGATACGCTCGCGGCCGGCGCTGACGGCTTCGAGCACACGCTCGACCGCAATATCCTGATAGTAGCGGCCCTGAAAATATCCGCCGCGATCTTCGAAGGGGACGGCTGCAAATCGGTCGCGCCATTCGTTCGCTTTAGTAAAGGTAGCGTTCCACAGCTCATCGGGTGTTGGAAACCCGGCGCAGTCGCCTTCCGCGCCCGCGTGCATGTCGATGCTGTAAACGCCTTGACCGTTGGCGGCGTATGCAAACCGCGTCGCGAGCTTGCCGGCGTAGTCCTTCGCCTGCGCGACGCCCAGCGTCAGCGGCAGGCCCCACGCTTTCGCTTCAATCACCGCCAGCTTGGTATTGCGATAGATCAGGACGTAATCGGCCGTCAGCGACTTCCCACGCCTACCGTGGCCTTCCAGCCGCCCCAAAGTAATCGGATATTCGCGCCGGATCCGGCTGCCTTCGACCACGCCCCAACCGGCCGCCTTCAAGGCGGGGTCGATATGCTCCGCGCGGGTTTCAGCTTCGTTCATAGCCTACAACTGTCCTTTGAAGGCTCGGTGCAACAACGACGCCTTCAGCGCCTCGATGGCCATGAGCTTTTGCTCGTAACTTGATGCCAGCCGGTCGGCTTCAAGGGACAGCGCTTCAATACGATCAACAACGACTGCTTGATCGCCTTCGCTTCGTGGAATTGAAATTGGAATTGAGTTTAGCGCTGCTTGATTGAGTTTAGGCTGAGCGGCTCCCGTAATGTAATCATCGAGCCGAATGCTCTCAAAGTAGTGCTGGACAAATTTTTGAGTGGCTAGGCTCTCGAATTTCAAGATATGGGCGTGATTGTTTACCCAATACTTACCCGTTACCGAAAATGCGATTGGAGTCGATCTCGCCAAGAGGTTTGCGCCATCTTCGGAAATCAGCAGCGCGTCGCCCTCGAAAATGAAATCAGCAACGTAATCAACGATGCCGGACGCGCCGTAATAAGGGTAGCTACCGCTTTTTCGCGCGCTTTTCGTAATTGGCACCCGCCGACTGTCTAAATTGGTCGATATCTTATTGATAGTCGTTTCGGCCCAGCCCTCTCGCTGCGTAAATATGGAATGACGGTAGCTTTCCAAAAGCGCACGGGCGTTTTGGAGATTCTTTTCGGCGTTGGCTTTGGCGGCCGCGATGCCTTCAAACGCTTTGTCGAGGATTGCCGTTATTCTCTCCTGCTCCGCGCGAACAGGATACTTAATCGTCAGCTCTTTGAGGAGCTTATAGTGACGAGCATAGCCTAGCGAATCGAGGTTCGCGGTCTGTAGTTGGTAATAGAAGTATTTTGGAACAAGAAACTCCCGAGGCTGCAAAATCTTCACGCCGTCAGCGCCGAGCACGAAATCAAAATCAACGAACTTTAAAACTTTGGTGTGATCACCGAACACCACGACCGGAGTCTTGATTTTGAACACATCACTGTCAGTGTCCCAATAGCCATTTATAAATTCATCCTCTTGCGACACTATTGGATAGCGGCCATCAGTGAGGAAGTCCTTGCGTTGGATCTTTGGCGTATATGTTACCCTTTCGATGCAGTCTTCGAAGGGTCTTGTCTGCCAGCAGGCGTTCATATCAACGCCCTGATCTGGGCCAGGACTTCGGCGCTCTCAGCATCGAGCGCGGCAATATCTTCTATGATGTCTTGTGGGCTCCGGTGAGTCACGTCTTCACGGCCAGTGGGGTTCTTCACGGAGAGATCAAATGTGTCCAGATCAAGAGTCTTGGCATCCACGCTCCAGCTTCTCGGTGAGTCCGCTTTCGTGCGCTCCAGCTTGATGAACTCCTTGAGGTCATCGTCATTGAGCGGATTGGTCTTGCCGAGGCTGCGCCCCGGATCGAGCTGGTAGAACCAGATTTTCTTGGTCGGTGCGCCCTTCTGGAAAAACAGCACCACAGTCTTCACGCCGGCCCCTTGAAATGTGCCGCCGGGGCAATCGAGCACGGCGTACAGATCGCAAGTGCCCGACAGCTCCTTCCGCAGACTGACGGCCGCGTTGTCGGTGTTGGACAGGAACGTATTTTTGATGACCACCGCTCCGCGCCCGCCGGCTTTCAGCATCTTGATGAAGTGCTGAAGGAAGAGGAACGCCGTCTCGCCGGTGCGGATCGGGAAGTTCTGCTGGACTTCGGGGCGCTCCTTGCCGCCGAAGGGCGGATTCGCCAGCACCACGTCGAAGCGATCCTTGTCCTGCACGTCGGCAAGGTTCTCGGTGAGCGTGTTGGTGTGAATGATATTCGGCGCCTCGATGCCATGGAGGATCATGTTCATGATGCCGATGACGTAGGCGAGCGATTACTTTTCCTTGCCGAAGAACGTCTTGGTTTGCAGCGTCTTCATGTCCTTGGTGGTCAGGTCCTTGCCTGACTTCAGGTAATCGAACGCCTCGCACAAAAATCCCGCTGACCCGGCGGCGCCGTCGTAGATGCGCTCACCGATCTTGGGCTGGATAACCTGGATCATCGCGCGGATCAGCGGGCGCGGGGTGTAGTACTCGCCGCCGTTGCGCCCGGCGTTGCCCATATTCTTGATCTTGGCTTCGTAGAGGTGCGACAGCTCGTGCTTCTCGGCTTGGGAGCCGAAGCGAAGCTCGTCCATTTGGTCGATGATTTCCCGCAGGTTATAACCGCTGGAAATCTTGTTTTTGATCTCGCCGAAGATTTCGCCGATCTTGTACTCGATGGTGTTCGGCCCGCTGGCCTTCTGCTTGAAGCCTTGCAGGTACGGAAACAGCTTCTGATCGACGAGGGCGCGAAGGTCGTCGCCCGTCTGCGCCTTGTTGTGATCGATCTCGCCGTCTTTGCCCTTGGGCGCAGCCCAGCTTTCCCAGCGGTAGGGCTTGTCGAGGATGTAGGCGTACTTCTTGCCGTCCAGTTCGGCTTCGGTCGCCCTGTCCCGCTCCAGGCCGTCCAGGTACTTCAGGAACAGAAGCCAAGAGGTCTGCTCGGTGTAGTCCAGCTCCGTCGTGCAGCCAGCCTCTTTCCAGAGGACATTTTCGATATTCTTGAACGCTTGTTCAAACATCCCGCTTACTTCTTTCTCATCGTCAAATGCCCCGCTGGCCGCGCAGGGGCTGGCCTGCGCGCACGCTCGTTCCGTTGGCCCGGTCGGGCTTTTTGGAAATCCCCGGCGACAACGCTACCTTGGCTCGCGGTCCGTTGGAAGTTTCTCATCCGAATGGGCTGGAAGGCCGTCAACGCGGCATCCACCTGCGCCAGCGCGCCCAGCGGCCCGCCCGAGGAGGGGCAGCGAACGTCCCGCATGGCCCGTTTAAGGCGCTGCCAGGAGCGCGGGTTACAATGGCGGGACAGCAAGGCCCTTACCCCGCGCGGGCCTACCGAATCCACCAACACGACCCAGGCCAGCCGTTGAAGAAGTGTGGATGGGCGGGCCTTTGCCTTGCCGACTATTGCTAAAGCGCCGAGCAGGTCCTCGGGCTTTGATATCTTGGCCGGCCCAGCGGGCGGAAGCTCGCGGCGCACGCTGGCCCAGAAGTGCGCCAGGACACGTTTGGCGATGTCGATGTCAAACAGGGCAGCGAAGGTCGGCTCGATCTCGGCGCCGATCCGGGCCATGAGCTGACGGATCTTTGCTCGCGTGCCGAGCCGCACTTCCATGCGGAGCACCTCCAACTGCTTGGGGAATACGCCGGGCGTGCTGAAGAGATCGATCTGCGGGCCGTAGTCCTTTTCAAGAGAGCGCTTTTCACTGGTCCGTGCTTTCTGAAGGTCCTTTATCTTGTCGTAGAAGGTCACCTCGAAGGTGTTCGCGTGGTAGCGGATGGCATGCCCTTCGTTGCGATAATCGGTGTGGGAGAGATCGAGGCGCTGGCTGAGATCGAGCTTGCCGAGCTGACCCATGACCATCGTGCAGGTCGTGAAATCCGTGAAGGCGATGTTTTTGGAATAGTGAATGGCCGACACGGGCGCTGCGCGCAGCGAGTCCTCGGCCACGCGGACGCCCATGCCCGTCAGTGCGCGATGCAAGGTCGCCAACACGCGCTCGAAGTCCTGCGAGCGCAGCTCGTCGAAATTATTCCCGAAAACGAGCTTGGGCGCCGAGAACTCCACGCGCAGTCTGAGGGCGAATCCCGCCTCGGCCTTGCGTTTGGTGAGGGTCAGGCGCGGCAGATAGATTCCGGCTTCGAAGTCGGCCTTGGTCGCGTTCTGGACACAGGAAAAGTTGCCGCGCGATCCGAGCGGGTAATACGGCGGGCGCAGGAGGCCGGCGGCCGAAGGGCTGAACCGCTCCGGACTCACGATCTCAAACTGCCGCTGATCCAGGGATAGCACAATCGTGTCCAGCATGATGCTTGGTCATTACGTTTTTCAATTTGGCGAAGATGGCCTGCTCGATGGCGGCGCTGAGCCGCTGACGGATCGGATGGAAGACGTTGAATTGGGTGCTGCCGGCCTTGCGCGTCGGATAGGTCAGTCGGTAGCCGCCGCTCAGCTTCTGGTGGATCGCGATGGAGCCGAGATAAAGCTGATCATCGAGGACGACGCTTGCGAACGCGATGAGGCCGTCCTTCGGCTTCACGAACGCGATGTCCACTTCCGTCACTTTCATGGTCATTACCTTGTTCGGAGTTCTCGGCGTCGATCTTTGCCAGCAAGGTCACGAAGCCCAGCAGCGAACGGGCACCGTCAGCGGCGCCCGCTTCGTCCAGCGCGAAGCCGCTCAGGCTGCGAACCTGCGTCGTTAGATCAGGATTGGGCTTGATCGCCTTCATGCGCCCAAGGTGTGGCGCGATAGGCATTTCGAATAGCTGGGCGGGATGTTGAAAACTTGCCCAGGAGAAGGTGCCTAAGGGTAGGGATGGTTTGGCGCCAGGAGCGGACAACTTACCTACCCACCACCAGCTTCACGCAAGGAAAGCCGCGTAAATTGGGGCTTTGAGGGGTGGGTGGGTTACTTACCCTGGGGTCTTAGGCGCCCCGCCGGTGATATCCCAGTTGGCCACTTTGGCCACGTCCTCGATGCCCTGCTCATTGGGATTGCCATCGTCCTTAGTGAGGCCGAAAAGATTAGCATTCTGGCGGAGCCAAATTTTCAGCGCCTCTTTCACGGATTTTCCTCGCTGCAGATCGGCGTTTTCTGAAACCTCGGTCCATGCTCGAACTGCAGCGGCTAGTTTCGGAGCGTAAGTTGCGCAGTTAGGGTCAAGGTAGGACGGCCCAGATGGTCCCCGAGGAAAGAAAAAGCCACCCGTAACGCCGCGATCTTCGAGCCAAATTTTCAGATCAATCACCCTGACCGTTGTGCGGCGCCAATCAGGATCTGGTTCCTGATTGTAACCTGCCATCTCGTAGGACTTGTTGGCTGGGAGCTTCTCCGACAGAATTGAGTTCTGCAGGGCGGCTTTGGCGGCTTCATATCCGGCTGGTCGATTTTCCGGATCCCAGCCTTCAACATAGTGCTGAGCTGATGACGGGTCCTCCCCGACGATAAGAAGCGCGGCCTGGATGACTGACAGTGTGTCGCAGAGCCGCCAATAGTCGAGCGCTTCCATTCACTACGTCCTTCCGAGCTATCCACCCCAGTCATTGTCTACCGGGTAACGAAATAAGACCAGTTTTGCGAGCTCCGGGAATGAGGGGGTAATATTTACCCCGACAAACCGCATACAGCCCGCACCGAAATTGCACTATTTTGGATCGAGCATTGGCTGACAGGGGATAACTCGAATGGGAGATTTTCTCGCGTCAATCGGATCGGGCTTGTTCATTGCGGTCGCCAGCTCGTTTCTAACAGTCCACCTCTCGCTACGCAGATTTCGAACCGAGCGGTGGTGGGACAGGAAAGCTGAGACATATTCGAAAGTGGTCGAAGCCCTATATCAGTCCCGGCGCTGGACGGATCGGCACCTAAGCGAAGTGTACGGCGAGCACGAGATGACGGAGGAGCATAAAAAGGAACTCCTCGCTGCTGCCCAAGCAGCGTCCCTGGAGATTGAGAGAGTTTCAACCGTAGGCGCATTCCTATTGTCGGAAAAAGCCATGTCACGATTGGCGCAGTATAAGAAAGATGAGAAGCATGCCTCAAATACGATGTCTTGGGGCGAACATCTCGAGCGCGACTGGGAAGCCGTCAGTACATGTCTGACGGATATTATAGAGATCGCGAAGGAAGACTTAGGGGTCAGCTCCAAGAGTCTTTGGCGGCGTAGTGCAACACGCATGCCAAAGGGGCAAAAATGAAGCGATTAGCCTTGGCATTGTCCGCGTTTCTCAGCGCAGCCTCCCCCGCAGTGGGCGCCGAAACTCTGATTGGCATGGTTCAGATTTCCCGATCAGACGGAATGCTTACCTTTGCCGTCCTTGGATCTTTCTCAACCAGAGAAGAGTGCGAGCGCAGAATCGGCTTGTTCGCGGACGGTTTTGTAAAAACAGCGACGGAGTCCGGGCGCGTGCCGTCAGTGGATTTTGCCGCGTGCGATGACAAAGCTCCTCCTGGGTCAGAGTTTCACGCGTTGAGACACGGCTCGCCAACAAAGCACTATGTACTTTTTACGCCTGCCCTGAGGATAATGATGGTGCACAAGGACGGCGGATTAGACTACGAGCGCCAAACCTGCAACTTCATGAAGGGCCAATTGTTCAGCCAGGCCAAAGTTGGAGCTGAGTGCCAAGCGCCACTGGAGTCTTGGCTCAAATGACCATCGAAGGGGATGAAGATACGGTCGCATCCTCTGAGCGCCTCCCGCTTCACAAGGACGCCAGAGCAATTGTGGGCAAGCTGGTGGCGCTACTGCGAGAGTTAGCAACATTCGCCCAATGCCCGGAAGACCTAATTGGATTGGCGGAAGCATGGGGCGCGCTCGCAGAAATAGATAACGGTCTCCCAGAAATCCTGGTGACCGTGAACGTCTGTATTCGGGAAGGCAACGAGGAGCACTACGAAAAGTACTATCGGTCGCTGTTCGTGAGTGAACACGGCGTGGAGTTAAACAAACTCTATTTCCTCCAGTCTAGCAACGGGGGCGACACGGAATCGGCTTGTATGAGCTACCTCCATCGGGATGGAAGCTTTCGTGGCGATGCCGACGAATGGTTCAAGAATGTGAGAGAGCTCATGGATCACGAGGGCTGGATGCTTTCCGTAGATCGGGAACACGCGTAGGTTCAGTTGTTACGACATTGGGCTAGGTCATGACGCGCAGGATGGATTGGGATCGAGTAAACCGGCAGGAGCGGGCGCGTGTGGTGCCGGGCGAAAACAATGACGATGCTAATGACGTGGCCCTCGCAATGCGACGGCGAGCAAAACTGCGGCGGGAACAGGTCCGTAGGCACAAAATAAAACAGACGCTTGCCGAGGAGAAACGGATCTCGCGGGCCGTGGCCAAGCGTAAGCGCCGCGTTGACAAGGGTCGTCCTTCACACGAAGAACGCCTCGCAAAGTGGAAGGCGCGCCGAGGCGGGGATCAGTAATAAGCCAGGACCATCCCGGTCGGCTCGATCCCCAATATCACCCGAGAAAGAGTCTTACCCCACCTTGAACAACGGAATTGATGTCTTCAGCTCAACAATTTGCTGAAAACGCCTAGTTCGAACAGTATCTAGGAAGGCCAGCCAATCTCTCGCGTTCCTCGAAAACCAATGACTTCCGAGTGGTGCTGAGAAGCCTGACGTAGCGGCGGCGTAGCAGTCAGGCGCACATGATTAATGACACTAGTTCCACCACAGGAGCGGCCTAGTCTCTTCAAGTCGGCCCGGTCACGCCGAATGCCGCTTCAGCGGCTGAGCTTGGCTGAAGACCTGAGGCACGGCTTCATTAGTCGCTGAGCACACCCTCGCGTCGCGCGACGTTGGCCGCTTCCATCGCCCATTTGGCTTGCTTCGCGGACCGTTTTCTTTCCCATCCGCCCAGCGCATACCCACCCGCATCACAATGCCGCTTACCACACTTCGCCTGGAAGACCCCCGTCAGTCAGCAATTACGGATGGCAATTCCCACAGTGATTCGAGAATGTACCATCGTGGCGACCTTCTCCTCGAGCAGCAGACTTCAAGGCATCGACGGTTTCTGCACAAACCTTCCGATATCCTCTCGAAGTAAATGCCCCTGACGAATGGGTGCCATTTGAAATGCTCCAGCACGTCGCCCGGTGAAGCACGACATAGTGGCGATCAGGCAATCTGCGAACATTGAGCACATAACCGTGCGGGTGCGCTGCTATCCATTTCAGGTAACCAGCATCGTCATTGTCGAATCGTATCAAGTTGCGATTTCCCGCTGATTGCGGGTTATTGCGACCCTCCCCGCGATGAAATCTACCGCGCAGCCGTAGTGCCAGTTTGTTCGGGTAGTCGTGACGTACCTGACGAGTTGGCAACCCGGCGTAATTGGCGGACTGGCTGAGTTATAAAATACAGTTTTCGTTGCGCCGACATCGGCGGTCAGCTCACAAAACAGCGGCAGGTAATCTTTCCCCCCGAAGAATACGACTTCATCGCCAACTTCAGCTGTCAGATGTTTGAAGTCAGCGTATCGGTCGCGTTGTCGTCGCCGCAGGCATGGCCCGGCAGCAGCGCTGAAGGTAATGTCGTACTGAGGCGTCAGAAAATCTGCTCGGATCAGTCCCCATCCCGCCGAGAGGATGAATACGTTTTCCAAACCATATCTTTCAACTAAGGCGCCATAAGCGGCGTGGCGATAGAGCTTGTGGGCAGGCATGAGGCCAGTGGCCCCGGCCGGAATAGCGCCCAGTAGCCGATCACGCCACGTTTGGCCTGGCACGTCCGCGGGATCATCTGGCCGGGCATAGAGATAGCCGGTGTCCTGACTGCACGCGGCGGGATTTGCGACAAACTTAATGGGTGTCCCATCGCTCGTGCGAAAATACCCGGCACTGGGGTCTTTGGATGCAGCGCACTGAATCACGACCTTCACGTCTCTGCCCCCGTAATAAGGGCAGCAAGCCGGTCGAGAAAATCCGGAGCATAATCTTCCTCTACGTGGTTCGAGTTCCAGAGACCTGAGGATCGAACCTTTTCCGAGTTGCAGTGGTGCCCGAGCCAACCCGCTGACGGCGGATCAATGGGAGGTTTCCCAAAGTTACTCAGCAGCGCGATAGAGTTTCGCTCTACATAGCCTCGGTCGCTCCCGGGACCGGCAATGTCATTAATCGGGAGCCAGATGATCGGCATTGCACGGATTACCTTGCTAACACGCTCCTCAAGCCCCCGCTCTTCCTGCCGAATAGCGGATGAGGCGGAACTGCCGTCGCCCCACGTCCCACACTCTAGCCCGGGCGTCGAGGCAAGGATCGCCTTTCCAACGTGTTTCCGGAACACGGACCCCCGATGATTGCCGCCACCGGTGCTGGATACGCCACGATGCTGTGAGAGGCGGGTCCAGAGAGTCGTTCTCGACCTGGGTGTCAGGGCATGAGTGCCGACGCGCACCACCCGGGGACCGGAACCCGTCTCGGTTCGCTCTTCGCCCTGCTCAAAGAAAAAATACACCCCACGCTCGGGCCACTTCATTCTGCCCGTGCAAGATGCGAGTGAATGACGACCGCCCACCTTGGCCTCGAGCCGATCGAGGAGGTGATAGAACTGCCGGAGATGGACGAGCCGGTCGGATGCGTCGGATGTCATGCTTGAACCCCCAGCCCATTTTTGACAAAAATTAAGCCGGGCGCAAACCGCCAACGGACACTGATCCCCATCGAGCAGTATTTGGGTGAGCAAGCAGAACCGCCGCACCCACCCCACTAGCGAGTGCGCGCGCTCGAGCATACAGAGGTTGAGAGCGGGAAGAGGGTTGATCGTCCTGAACTGGCAGCCGCCCTCGCAACGTGCCGCCTTCACAAATGCGTCCTGATCATCGCCAAGCTCGACCGTCTCGCGCGAAACGTCGCCTTTGTCAGTGCCCCGGTGGAGAGCGGCGTGGAGTTCGTTGCATGTGACCTGCCCACCGCCAACCGGCCAACAGTACATATCATGGCTGCGATGGCAGAATACGAAGCGCGCGCGATCTCCGCGCGCACCAAAGCGTAGCGCATTTTTCAAATGCGGCGCCGAGATACGCCTGATTTATGGGCTTATCTCGAAGGCCTCAGCATTATTGGACGCCTTCGTTAAAGTTCCTAGTCCCCCAGCCAATCTGCTTCGCGGTTAAAGCCGCTTCGCAAAATCACGCCGGCTTCTCTCTCTGCGAAGCGGGGCCTTGTCGCGACGCGCCTACACCGGCGTCGGCGATCCCGGATTGCCCAAATAATCGCGCTTACCGATCTCGACGCCGTTGTGGCGCAGGATGTTGTAGGCGGTGGTGACGTGGAAATAGAAATTGGGCACGGCGTGACTGAGTAAAAACTGCAGGCCTCTGTAGTGGGTCTCTTTGTCGCCGCGTTTGGTGGTGATTGCCTTGTCCTCGGTGCCGTCGATCTGCGCCGGCGTCACCGCCTGGATAAACGCAATGGTATCGGCGACACGCGCCTTGAGATCGGCCAACGTCTTATCGCCGCCCTCGTAAGCCGGGACCTCGATCCCCGCGAGACGCGCCACCACGACTTTGGCCGCATCGCAGGCGATTTGCACCTGCATGGACATCGGCAGCATGTCCGGGAAGAGGCGATAACGCGTCAAGACCTCGGGGTCGATCTTCTTGGCATCGACATGGCTTTGGGCTTTGTCGAGGATGTTCATGAGATTGCCGAGAATCGTGACAAATCGCGGGATGCTCGCCTGGTACATGGAAATAGTCATGGGGATACCTCTGAAAGAGTGAACACAAGGTATACCCTGAAACAACGCTGCCCGTTCAATAATCTGCGCAATTCACCAGGTTCGAACCGTATTCACGCGCGCACCTTTTCCTAACGCGTGACGCTTTCGGCCCGCGCGATGATCCCGGCGATGTCGGGAGCAATCGGCATGGGCTGGAAGGCGCTGACGTTCGCGCCGCCGGTGTTTCCTTGAGGGACAGCGCGGAAGCGCGTCAGCAACGCGGCGCCCACCATGCGAAAGGCCTGTCCCATCACTTCGCGGGGGCGCCTATACCTTATCCCCCAGGCCAACATGCGCAGATGAACGCGGACATGCGGGCCGGTGGCGGCCTGACTGAGCACATGAGCGCGTTCAAGGTAGTGAAAACTCCGCGCGGCGTCGCCGGCTCTGTCGGCGCTTGCAGCCAGGTGAAGCTCGTCAGCGACGAACGGCGCGATGCCGGCGGCGAATCTTTCATCGCGCTCATCGCGATAAAGAAGCAGAAGCGAAAGGTAGATCCCGGCCGCCACGTCGAAGGCCATGCAGAAGCCCGGCCACCACACCGGCACGCCCGGATTGGAGATCAGATCGCCATGCACCATATCCTGTAGACCGTGCGCGATCAGTCCGGCCGCCACGAGCCAGAGGCTCTTCCTAAATCCAACGGCCGCCAAACCCGCGAACAGCACGAAGAGAAATGTCTCGGGCGCGAAAACCGAAGCCGCGCCGGCGATCGCGGCGAATAAGACGTAGTACGACGCGACGGCGATCAGGGCCGTCGGATAAAAGGCGCGCGAGCGATCAAAGCGGGCCCACGTTCCGAAAAGCGCGACGCCCACGGCAATCGCGGCTCCCATTATATATTCCACGAGACTTCTCCTGCTTGCCGCCCCGGAAAAGAGACCGGGGCGGACAAGATGATGATTTACGGTTGCGCCGCCGGTTGTTGCACACAGCGGCACTCTTCAGCGCAGCGGCATCCGCACGCACAGGCGCAGCTGGGCGCGGCGGCGGCGGCTGCGGCCGTGGCATCGCAGGCGCACGCCGCCGAATCGCAGGCGCACGGGGCCGCACAGGTACAGGTCGTGATTTGGTCGTCGGTCATTGGAACCTCCTTGGGGTTTCCGGTTGCGAACGACCGAGACTTAGCCTGCCCCGCGGACAGGCACTTGAACGCAGCGGCTACGTCATGCGGAGCGCCGCCGGCGCCACGCCGAACATCCGACGGAAGGTCCGGCTAAGATGGGCGGAATCGGAAAAACCCGCATCATGAGCCGCTTCCGTGAGGGTTCCGCCCGCGGCAAAACGTTCGAGCGCCCGCATCAGGCGCAGCCACAGGATGAAGGTTTTGAAGGGCAGCCCCGTGTGCTCAACAAAAAGGTGCCGCAGGCGCCCGGCTGATAGATTCGTGATGGAGACCGCGTCCGCGAGGCTGAGCGGTCCTTCGAGTTGCTGGTGGGTCCAGGCGATGACTTTGCGGACGCGGACATCCGGGATGTCGGCGCGGACATCGGCGGCGAGATGGGCCGTCAGGCTACGGCCGAGGTCGATCAATTGGGATTCATTGCGTCCACCGGAGCGAAACACGCCGGCGATGCGGTTGGGAAAATCCCCGAGCAGGCCGGGGGGAATGGCCGCCAAATCCTTCGCGCTGAAGAGGCGCGCCGCGATCGCGCGTCCGAGCCGGCTCTCCGGTTCTGCAAACAGGATGGCGAAGAGCCCTTCCGCCTGAAAGGTGTGCCCGGCATCCGCCGCAACGGCGACGGCATCGCCGCCGACGTGACCATCAGGCGTGTCCAGCCGAAAGCGCCCCCCAAGACTTATCGTAATCTGGATTGCATGATGCGCATGAAGATCGGTGCTCCGGCCAGGCACGGCCGGCGCCGTGGCGTCGACGACCCAGAGGGCGCCGCCTTCCCAAATGACGACGCGGGCATGTGCCAATAGCTCCATGAGGAGGAGAATATGGCACTTGCGCATTGATGTCAGGCGTTGCCGGCGGGGTTCATCAGCCTCCAAGGGTCCCGAGGAACGCTTCCAGGTGTTCCGCTCAAGAATTTCCAGTCTAAAAATCCACCGCGAGGCGCGCAGAGAAGCGCCGCGGGCCTTCATAAGCGAACGAGCCCGACGACGGCGTCACCGACCAGCCATAAGCATTGGTGATGTTCTGGAGTTGCAAGCGGAAGGACGCGGAGGAGTCGAGCACGGTGAATTTATAGCGCCCGCCCACGTCGATCAGCATGGCGCCCGGTACTTTGAATGTGTTGAGACGGTTCGCCATAGAGCCGCCCTTATAGTCGATCTGGCTTTCGAGCGAGAAACCGCGCCATGCCGCAGGCGCGTAGTTGGCGTTGAAGCGCACAAGCTGCGGCGTGCGTCCCGGCGGCACAGCGCCGATCAGACCGCGATCGACAGTCGAGCCGGAGACGCGAGCCTGCAAGAGCATGACACCGGCGACGATGGTAAGATCCGGCATCGGTTGGCCGGCGAGCGAGATCTCGACGCCGCGGTGACGCACATCGCCAACGGAAGTGAAGAGATTGACCGGATCGCGGTCGAAATAGGGTTTGCTGACCTCGAACACACCGGTGAGCAAGGTGAGCCGCGGCGAAATGCGGTAGCGCAGGCCGCCATCCACTTGCTTGGTCAAGCTAGCGGGCAAGGCTTCGCCGCGGTTGCTGGCGTTCTCGGGCGCGATGCCGGATTCCTCCAGTCCCCGCGTGAAACTGCTGTAAAAGGCAAGGTCGTCGGTCGCGAACACGGTAACGGTGCCGTTGTAGAGCCACGGTGCGCTTTCGGTGCTGGCGCGCGGCAGATTGGGCTGGAATACGTGGCGCCGGTAGAAGGACTTTTGAATCCCGAAACTGATGTCACCGACCTTCGGCCAATAGCCAATGTAGGAGACGCCGGGCGAGAACTGGCGGGCCTTGTCGCGGCTGCTCGCGCCGAAGGTAAAAGCCGGCTCGGGCAGCGGCGTGTAGATGCCGAAGGTTGTTGCGCCTAGTGAAGCGCCGGAGCCGCCGCCGAACACACGCGCGACACTGCGCCCCTTGGTGGAGAAGTGCAGCGTGTGCCGGCGCACGCCATCGTCGAAGACGCGCGAGAGTCGCACTTCGCCGGAGTAGGAGGCGCGGCGTTGTGCGGGATCGGCGAAGGCATCGAGAGTCGCCGTCCCGTTTTGCTGCACGTTGCGGTAAAACAGCGTGACATTGCGCGCTTCCTCGCGCGCCGAGCGGAATACGCCGACTTGAAGCCGCCATTCGTCCGGCAGGAAGGCGCGTACGATGGCCCCGTAGGTGGCGTCCTTGGTGGCGTGGTCGGCCCATTTCTGTGTCGTGAAAACGTCGCGATCGATCTCGGGCGGAAGATAGGCGCCGCCGGTAAGGATCAAAGGCTGCGTGTCTTCGTCCCGCAGCTGGTAGTTCAAGGTCATGAGCGAGATGACCTCAAGATTTTCATTCGGCGTCCACCGCGTCGTCGCCCCAGCGTTGACGCCGTCATTGCCGCCGCGCCATTCGGCGACCCGGCGGTAGGCGCTCAAGCTCAATCCGACAGCAAAGGTGCCGGGAATGACCGGAACTTCGGCGTCGGCGGACACTGAGGCTTGCGGCTGCCCGGTCGGATACGCGTAGCTGATGGCTGCGCTGCCCTGCGCTTCATCGCCGGGAAGGCGCAGCTGAATGTCGCCAATGCCCGTGGGCGCGGGGAATGGATAAGACAATGCGCTGAGACCGACGCGCATGATGGTGCCGCGCGAGATACGGTTGCCGAACCGGGCCTGCTGGTCGAAGTACAAACCCTCAATGCGCAAGTTGCCCGCCTGTTCGGGGCTAAAGCCGCGCGCGCTCTGTGTTCCGTAGAGACCAACGTTCTCGTTGCCGATTTGCGTGCCGAAGGCGTCTTCGGCCTTCGTTACGGCATTTTCGGTCGCGCGCTGCGCCTGCGCCGTGGTGGCGCCAGCTCCGACCACGGCCACGGCCAGAGCCACCGCCACTCCCCTGATTACCCGCACATCGATCTCCCCTCCGCACGAGCGGTTATAGCGCGGCGAGAGGCGGCTGACCATGGAAGGAACGGCCGTGAACGAAAACCGCTATCGCGGGCCGCGCCGTTAAAAATCCACCGACAATGAGGCCGAGTAACGGCGGCGGGCCTGGGCATGGAACCAGCCCCCGGCCGGTGCATGGACATGCCAATTGTAATCGTTGGTCACGTTCTCGACGCGCACACGCAAGCTGGCGGGCGACTCACCGACTTCAAACCGATAGCGGCCGCCGAGGTTCAATGTCGTCTCGCCCGGTACCTTGAAGGTGTTGCGGCGGTCGGCGAAATAGTCGCCGCGGTTGGTCACTTCGGCTTCCACCGACAGGCCGTTCCATGACTTGGGTCCGTACTGCGCATTGAGGCTGAGCACGCGCGACCAGACGCCAGGCGTGACCTTTCCAATGAGACCACTGTCCACGGTAAGGCCAGACACACGCGATTGAATCAGAACCGCGCCGGCGACAACAGTGAGATCGGTAAGCGGCGTCCCCGTGACCGAGGCCTCGATACCCTTATTGCGAATACGCCCGACGGCCCGGAACAAGTTGGCGGCGTCGCGATCAAGGAACGGTTTGCTGACATCGAACACACCAGCCACAGCGCGGAGCGCCGGGCTGAACTCGTAACGGATGCCGGCATCAGCCTGACGGGTGATATTGGCGGACAGGGCTTCGCCGCGATTGGTCGCGTTGTCGGGCGCCACCGCGGAGTTCTCGAGGCCGCGCGTATAGCCCCCGTAGACGACCAAGGATTTGACGGGCGAAATCGCCGCTGTTGCATTGTAGAGCCACGGGCTGCTGGTGGATTTGGTCAGCACCGCGCCGCCGGTCGCGGGCATCAGCTCGCGGGTGTAGTGGGTCTTCTGGATGCCGGCGCTGAATTCGCCGACGCCCAGCCAGTTGACGCCATAAGAAATGCCCACCGTACCCTGCTTGACGATATCTTTGCGCTGCGGCCCGAATACGAACGCCGGCTCCGGCATCGGTTTATAGACCGCAATGAAACCCGGGCCGAGATCGGCGCTGGCGCCGCCGCCGAAAACGCGCCGCGCATCGCGGGCGCGGACCGCGATATGAAAGGTGTGCGCGCGGTCGCCCTCAATCAAGCGGCGCGAGAGGCGCACTTCACCCGAGTATGAGCCGGCATACGTCGGCGGATCGGCGAGCGCGTCGATGTTCGCCGTGCCGTCGGGCGCCGTCAGGCGATAAGCGATCACATGGTTTTCCGGCACGCTGGCGCGCGAGCGGAATACACCTGCACGCAAGGTCCAGTCCGACGAGGGCGTGACCGTTGAAATGACCCCGAAGTTTGTGTCGCGTGCCGCCGTATCGGCCCATTCCTGACTGAAATAGGCGCTGCGGTCAAAACGCGGTGGCAGCGCGCCGTTGGTGTAGATCACAGGACGAGCTTCCTGATCGCTCATTTGCGAGCGGCTGAAGAAGCTGGAAACGGTCATGATATCGCTGGGCTGCCAATGCAGGAGCGCGCCGCCGGTCCAGGTGATTGAATCGGCGACCCACTCGCGCGGCGCATCGTGACTGATGCTCGCGCCCGCGACCAAGCCGAGTTTGGAATCGATCAGCGGGACTTGGCTGACAAGATCGAGGGACAAGTAGTCGTAAGGCCCGGCGCTGAGCACCGCGCTGTGGACGACCTTGTCGCCCGGCAGGCGCAAGCGATAGTCGGCGATGCCGGTGGGCGCGGGGAACGGATAGGCCTGCGCGGTGACACCGACGCGCACCGTCGAACCGCGAATGATCTGGCTGCCGAGGCCGGCCTTCTGATCGAAATAGAGACCTTCGATGCGCACATTGCCGGCGTCCACCGGGCTGAATCCACGCGCCATGCCGACACCGTAAAGGCCGACGCTTTCGTTGCCGACCGAAGTGCCGAACGCATCCTCGGCGGCGGCGAGCGCATTGTCGTTGGCGCGCTGCGCCGCGGCGTCGCGCCCGGACGAAACAACCGCAAGGACAAGGATTGAAAGTAGATATCTGGAAGACGCGCGCTTGATGCACGCGCCGCCGGCGCCCCAAGAAAACATGGATCCTCCCAAAGTATTGCCGCCATCTTTACTTGGTGGGGACGCGATAATCCAGACTGGTCACGGTTGTTAAATTTAACGGAACCTTGCTAACCGCACTGGTGATACGAGGCGACCCCGGCTTGTGCTGACGGGTGTACCGTCCTCGCAAGCGCCGAGAAGTGACGCCGGAAACCAGCGCACTTAAGCCGCCAAGGCCAGCGCCGCCTTCTTAAGCTGCTGAGCGGAAGCGTTGGCGCGGTCTGCGGAGCGGGCAATCTGCGAAAGATTGTCCGACACGGTGGCGACGGACGCGGCCGTCATTTGCATATTCGAGGACATATCGCGCGTCACCGCACTTTGCTCTTCGACCGCCGCCGCGGCGCCGCCGACGTACTCACGTAACGAGTCCATGGACCGCCCAATCGCGCCGAGGATCCCGGCGACGTTACCGGATACATCCTGCACATTCGCGATTTCGCGCGCGATCTGCTCGGTGGCGCCCTTGGCCTGGCTGGCGAGATTCTTCACTTCCGTGGCGACGACCGCGAAACCGCGGCCTTGTTCGCCCGCGCGCGCGGCTTCGATGGTGGCGTTCAGCGCAAGCAAGTTGATCTGGTCGGCGATGCCTTCGATGAGCTCGACAATACCGTTCATCGCCTGGGCGGCCGTGGTCAACGTCGAAGTGGCTTGATTGGCGTTCTTGATAGATTCGGCGGCGTTGTCGGTCGCAAGACGCGACTTGTTCATGGTTTCGGCGATCTCCTTCACGGAAGCGTCCAACTGTTCGGCGCCCGAAGCGATCGCCTGAACGGTGGTCGTGGTTTCGCCGGACGCATGCGCCGCCGTCGTCGATTGCTTGCTGGCGTGCGAGATCGCCTGGGCGATTTCATCGAGATTGCGCGTGATGGATTTCTGCGCCTGTTCGTTGCGCAGACGCGCGGTGACCTGCGCGGTGGTGTCGGTGGCGTATTTGACGACCTTGAACGGTTTGCCATTGAGATCGAAGATCGGATTGTAGGAGGCCTGGATCCAGATTTCCTTTCCACCCTTGCCGATGCGCTTATATTCCGCGGCCTGATACTGGCCGCGCGCAAGCGCGGCCCAGAACTGGCGATACTCGGGGCTTCCGCGGGTTTCAGGTTCGATGAACATGCTGTGATGGCGGCCCTTGATCTCGTCCAGGGCATAACCCACGGCGGCCAGGAAATTCGCATTCGCGGTGAGAATGGTGCCGTCGATGTTGAATTCGATGACAGCCTGGGATTTGCCGATGGCTTGAATTTGGCCCGCATAATCGGCGGATTGAAGTTTAGCTTGGGTCACGTCGGAGGCGAACTTCACGACCTTAATGACACGGCCCCGGCTATCGATGATCGGATTGTAGATGGCTTGAATCCAGATTTCCCGGCCGCCCTTGCCAATGCGTTTGAATTCTCCGGCCTGAAATTTCCCGCTGGAGAGTTCCTGCCAGAAGCGCTGGTAATCGTTCGTGCCCCGCGCTTGCGCGTCCACGAACATGCTGTGGTGACGGCCCTTGATCTCGCCGATCGTGTATCCCAGCGCCTGGAGGAAGTTCTCATTCGCCGAAAGAATGATGCCGCCCGGTTCGAACTCGATCACCGCTTGCGACTTGTCCAAGGCCGCGAGCTTCGCTTTCAGCTCCGACACCTGCTTTGAAAAAAACATCATCAGCCCCCGTTGTTTGGGTAAACCATCTCACGGAGATTTATGTACGCCCGTTGTTACATAGCCGCACGGCGGCGGAAGTATGAATGTAACGGACGGAAGTATTAGATGACTTGAATGGTTAACGCCGCGGCCGGAACTTACGCGCGGCGGCATAGAGAACAGGGCCCGTCACGAGCCACGCAAACAGGTACAGGCCTCCGTGATCGATAGCGCCGATTCCCAGCGCGCCTAGCGCATAGGCGATCGCCAGCAAGCCGATCAAGGAGCCGCGCTTCTTCTTGCGTTTGCGCGGGCGCTGCGGCGCAACGCGCCCCGGAGGCGCTTCAAAAGGAATACCACCGTCATCCAACGACGGGATCTCATCGACCTCAGAAATGTCCGGCGCCATGAGACTCGATCCAGTGATCCCCCGCTACGGCGGGACACGCACAATGTACCATGGAGCGCGGCAGACATTGACGGGGATCAAAACGGACCGGGGATATCGGGGTCCCTAAATGAAATGGGCCGCAGCGGAAACCGTTGCGGCCCAAACTCATTAACACCTTTTAGGCGCTAGGCCTTATTCGCGCTCCACGCCGCGCCGCCCTGGATGCTGCCTTTCATGGCCCCGCCTTCGACACGGCCCGTGTATTTCTTGCCGCCGGCCGTGAAGGAGATGTTGGCGCCGTCCATCTTGGCTTCGCTGATGGGCTGCGATTTACCGTCCACGGTCAAGGTGCCGTCGAGTTTCTGGTAAGTCTGCTTCAATGCGAGTTGGCCGTTGCCGAGCTTCCAGTTGCCGTCGACCTTCGCAGGAATGATCCACTTGTAAGCCGTGCACCAGCTGGTGCAGTCGGCATTGGCCATGATGGTTTCATCCGGCTCCCAATCGCCCATGTTGAACGAGTTGGACACCACGCGCGTACCCGGTTTCATGTCGAGCAGAGTCGGACGCAGCTTCACATTGAGCTGCGGCAGAAGGAACAAGGTGATGACGGTGGCCTTGGTGAAATCGGAGGCAAAGATATCCGCCTGCGCGAACGACGCCTTATCGGTGACCTTCTCCTGCTCGGCGTTGAACTGCGCGAGCTTCACCATGTCCGGGTTATATTCGATGCCATGCGCGCGCACGCCGCGCTTCGCCGCGGTGATGACGGTGCGGCCATCGCCGGCGCCGAGATCGATGAGATAGTCGTCCTTGGTGACCTTCGCCATGTCGAGCATACGATCGACAAGAGCCTGAGGCGTGGGGACCCACACCACGTCCTTGCCCGCTTGTCCGGACTGCGGCTTGAACGGCGCTTCGGCGGCGAAAGAGGTTTGACCCACCGCGCTGACGAGCGCGAAGGCCGATACGGCGCAAACAAGAGTGATGTTACGCAAGTTGATCATGGCGGATCTCCCGGCTTTTTTCAGACGTGGGGGCTTAAGAGCGGTAGGGCTGAGCGCAGCTTTCAGCGTGAATTGCGCGGCGGATCATAGCGCAGCCGCGGGGCCGGCGGCGATATCCCAAATCACCTCAAGGGCATGGCGAATTGTAACAGGGCCTTCGCCAAGGTCCGTTACATTTAGCTGATCACCCGGCGTCTTTTTGCGTGGAACGATGGCGCGATGAGAGCGGGAAGCGCAACAACACCACTTCGGCATCCGTACGCACCTCGCTCGCGGCGACAGCACCCAAGGCGGCCACGAACTGCTTGATGAGCGATAAGCGGCCGCGCGCGTCGTCGCCGCCTTCTTCGCTGGGTGCGAGTGGCGGCGTGGTTATGGTGAGCATCGCCGCAGGCCGCGTGTCGAGATCCTCGGACCGTAACGTCACGACGATGGGATTTCCGCTCAAAGGCGCGCGCAAGGCCGGATCAAGCAGGTCTTCGAGAATCGTCCTCACAAAATCGGCACGGCCATCGATGGTGACCCCGTGTTCGATCTCGGTTTTCAAATCACCACCGTCGGCACCGAGCTTGACGCGCGCGGCATCCGTGTAGGCGATCACGGCGGCGGAGAGATCGACGACGGCGCGTTGGAGGTCGAGGATCTGTGCGGAGCCGGGCCCGGCTTCCCTCGCCGCCGTCGCATCCGCTTCGTCGTTCGCCGGGAGCGGCAATAACTGCGGATCGGGACCGGCCGTGATTTCGGCAAAGGTCTGGGCGAAATCGCCAAGCTGACGCAGACGCCGTGTTTGCGCGAGTGCGAGGATCGCGGCGGCGATCATCAACAACGCGGCCGCGGCGGCGGCAAGGCCCGCGCTGCGGATGGGCGGCAACGCAAGGAAAGCGGTTCCGGTGCTTACGACATCCCGGCCGGCCACTAAGCGCCAGCAGCCGGACGGGCTGGCAATAGGCGCGACGGCCCACAGCGCACCGCTGCGCGCGCGACCATGCAAGCGCGCAGGCGAGCAAGCGGCGGCAAAATCGCCAAGCACACCGCTGGTGACGACACGCCCCGCTTCATCCTCCGTTTGTGCTGCAGCCTGAACAGGCGCACCGGCGATGAAGAACACGCCCCGCGCACCACCTTCAGCCGGTGTGAAGAAAAGCCGAAGCGTGCGGTCCGTGGACGCATAGGGCGTCATGACTTCTGTCAGGAGCGCCGCATCGCCAGGCGTTGCGGCCCGGAGAATAGGCGCCAAAGCGTCAGCGATGGTCGCGGTCACGTAGGAGTGCTCATCGGCCAAGAGGGCGCGGCTACGTTCCTCGCCCGCGCGCGCGATCAAAAACATAAGGAAGGACACGAGCCCCAGGAGAACCAGACCCGCGAACACGACAAGACGCACGGAGATCGCCAACCGGCGCATCAAGTTGGGGGAGATCGTGGGATCGTTATCGCGCGGCACTGCGCACGCCCCGCTCACACGTCGCGCGCGGAGCGCCCGTGGCGCTGACGATCTTTTGCGACAACGCTGTGTAGGCGTCCCGGGTGACATCGCGAAAGAAGGTGATCTCCACACGGCAGTCCGCGCCGGCATAGATCCAAGTCTTGCGGCCGCCGCGCTCCTTGCGCCGCTGCGGCTCGCCCATCACGCGCACAACTTCATCCTCGCTGAGACCGGAAACCGAGATCACCGGCGCGGGCACGACGCGCCTTGTCTCGCGCGCTGGAGGCTGCGGGACCGGCCGCGGAGACCGTTGGGCAGCCGCTTTCGAAGGCGGAGGAAGCGAGAGCCTAGCGGACAAGGGCGCCTCGGGGGTGAATTCGTGCGCGTGCGATGCGGCGCTGGCCTCCCCTTCCTCATGTGCCGAAACGAACAACGCCCGCATGGAGTCGCCGCTGCAGCCGCATAAGAGGATAACAGCAGCCACGCTTCCCGCGAGCATTCGCCACTTTGGACACAACCGCGCGCTCATGCCGTCTCCCGCATCGTTCACCAGCAAAACGCGCAATGCGACAGAAAAGGTTCAGGCCGAAAAACGGACGGCGCGAGCCGCATCTGCGACCCGCGCCGAAAGTTGCCGCGTTTAAATGCTTTAGAGCGCGCAGTTCTTGTAGTTCGCAGCCATACATTTGCTAGCCGCTTCACGGGCCGACTTCACCTGCTCCGGCTTCAGAGCGGCCGCGACGCGGTTGCGGCTGGCGGTCGCCGTTTCGGCTTCCTTGCCCGTCGCCTTCGCCACGGCAAGGGTGAAGTAGGTGTAAGCCTTTGTCTTGTCTTGCGGCACGCCCTTGCCGGCTTCATAGCGGGTCCCCATCGAGGTCATCGCCGGCGTGTAGCCTTGCGCGACGGCCTTCTTGGTCCAGTCGACGGCGTCCTTCTCGGACTTGGCGACACCCTCGCCGCGTTCATAAAGACCGGCCAGTTCGGCTTGCGCTTCGGCATTCCCGAGATCGCCCGCCTTGCGCAGATACTTTGCCGCTTCCGCCGGATTTTTATCGACGCCGTCGCGGCCCTGGCCATAGGTGCGGCCAAGCTGCAGCGCGGCTTCGGGACTGCTTTTGTCCGCCGCCATCTTCCAGAACTTCACGGCTTCCTTGTAGCTCTGGTCGGCGCCGAGGCCTTGAGCATAGAGAAGGCCGACGTTGTACTGGGCTTTCACGTCGCCCTGTTCGGCGAGCGGCTTCCAGTTCTTCATCGCGGTGTTGAAGTCGCGCTTATTGTAGGCCTTCGCGCCTTCGTCGTAGGACTGCGCCAGCACGGCGTTCGAAAACAGAGCCGCACCGATGGCCGCGCAATAAAAGAGCTTTCTCATCCACGTTCCTCATTTAACAAGACAACGACAAAGATAATTTGCCCGGCAAATGTGGTCTTTTAGTGGACCGACAATGGCGAGGCGATGGTAAGCGCCAGCACCTATAGGTTGATGCCGCCGCGCGAGCAAGCGCAGGCCCGTGTCAGTCGCTTTACAAGCGCGTGAACGAGAGAAAAACTAAAGAGGTGTGAAGGCCTAGCGGACTTGCGTTTTATACCAGTCCAAAATCTCGGCGCCTGTCCACATCACCACATCCTTATGGCCGAGGATATGATCGTAGAGCATCTCCAGATATTTGATCCGGTGCGTCGCACCCGTGAGATAGGAATGCACGGAGATGGCCATCACGCGCGGAATTTTAGCGCCTTCCTGATAGAGCCGGTCGAACTGGTCGCGCCCGCGCTTGAAGAGTTCGTCCGATGAATGCTGCTGCACGGCATGCACAGCGACATCGTTGATCTCAAGCGTGTAGGGCACCGACACAATGGACCCGGCGCGGGTCTTCAACATGACGGGCTGATCGTCGAGGCACCAGTCGGCGACATATTCGATGCCGGCTTCCTGCAAGAGATCCAAGGTTTCGTCGGTCTCGGTCAGACCGGGGCTTTCCCAGCCGCGCGGCGCCTTACCGGTGAAATCCTTGATCGTCTTGATGGTCGCCTCGATGGCGCCCTTCTCATCATCGACCTTGTGCATGGGTTTTTGCACCCAGCCGTGGCCGACGAAATCCCAACCGGCCGCCATGGCCGCATCGCAGGCTTCGGGATAGAGCTCGATACAACTGCCATTCACCGCGAAGCTGGCTTAGATCTTACGCGTGCCGAGCGGTAGATGAAGTCGCGGCCGTGTGTGGATGGGCGAATAAGGAAGCCGGCCGCGCACGCTCGATCCAATGGTCATGGTCACACCTTTTCGCAAAGGAGTTTGAGGGCCGTGCGCGAACAGACACACTCGCGTTCGGGGGGCGTGATCGCCGGCACGGCATCGATGGTGCCGCCTGGCGCTTCGTCCTGCATATCGGAGGGTGAATCGGTGCCGATGCAAATATGGTCGGCGCCGACAAGGTCGATGAGATAGCGCAAAGCCTGCGGCTCGAACACCAGGCTATCGAAGTAGATGCGCTTGAGCAGATCTTTCGGGGACGTTTTGGTTTTGGCGTGGGTCTCGGCGCGCACCTTATGGCCATGCATGAGGCGGCCGATCTGATAGGGCGTGAAGCCGCCGCCGTGCGCGAGCACGAACTTGAGCTCGGCAGTTCCTCGAGCACGCCGGAGAACATCAAATTCGCCAGCATGACCGTGGTGTCGAGCGGATTGTCGATGAGGTTGGTGAGGTAATAATTCTCGAGCCCCGCTTTGGAGCCCACATAGTAGGGATGCGCGAAGATGAGGACTCCAAGTTCCTCGGCGCGGCGCAGAAGTGGGCGGAAACGGTCTTCCGTGAGTTGACCGCCTTCGATGGAGGTGCCGATCTTGCGTTTCGCGATCTCATGGGGCTTGAGCGCACGGAGCGATTCTCCCTTCCAGGAGATATCTCCGCCGCGCACCTGGGGGGACGCAAGGCCCATGATGGGGCGGGATTCACGCCCTGCCCCCATCTCGCCGCGGGGCGAAAGCATGCCACATCCGATCCCGGTTGGGAGCGAAAAATTCCGGTTTATTAAGGACCTAAACTATCTACATGCCCAGCTTCATCGTGCTCGTCGTGCGCCTCAGCCCAGATTTCATGGGAATCGATGAGCAGCTTCACGACCGCGCGGGATGCGGCGGATCGCGCGATGATCTCGCCGCGGCGGGCATCATTCGCCTGCTTTTGGATAAAGAGAACGTCCGCGAGATCGATCGCGCCGAGCTGGTGACCGCGGTCGGTGCGCTGGGCCGCGCTTGAGGCGCTGCGCGCCGACGCTGCTGCGCTCGTCCAGGAGGCAATGCGGGTGCGCACATCCGCGGCATCGGCATCGGCCGTGGCCTGGATTTCCCGCTTCACCACATCACGCTCAAACCCGGCCGCGCTCGCTTGCGCCGAGGCCTTCGACGCCGCGGCGCGGCGGTGGCTGAATCCGAGCGGGATCGAGAGCTGTACGCCCACGCCGTTCTCAAGGCCGCCTCTCTCGCGGAAGGTGCGTATTCCCACCGTCGGATCGGGGATGCGGTCCGCTTGGGTGCGGCGGGCAACAAGAGAGAGGCGCTCGGCCTCGTTCTCGGCGGCGCGGATTTCGTGACTACGCGCGATCACGAGATCACGCAGGCGATCGACGCCCGCGAAAGGCATTTCCGGCGCCGGCAAGCGGGGAGGCTCGACGGTCAGGGGTATTTCCGGAAATGTCGCCGCGAGCGTCACGCGCGCCTTCTCAAGCATGGCGCGCGAATCAGCGACCTGGGATTCCACAAACGTTTGGGCGGCCACCGCCTGATCGAGATCGAGCGGGGCGGCGTCCTTCAAACCCGCGCGGCGGCGGACGGCCTCCGTCGCGGTCTTCTGCATCTCCAGCGCCTGCTGATCGCTTGTGAGCAAGTCGCCGGCTTCGAGCCAATCATGCCAGAGCTGCGACAGAAGCAGCGCGGCCTGATGACGCGTGTCCTCACGTTCATTCTCAGCCACTTCTACGCCAAGCGCGCCGGCCTTGCGGTCGAGGCTGCCCTTCCAGGGTAAGCGGACCCCACGGGACAACATGACGTCGGTTTCCTTGAAACGCCCTTCACGCTCCACGTCACGGCGGACATAAGATCCGGACAGAATAAATTCGTAGGGGCCGGCGCGGAGCATGTCGCGGTCGGCCAAGGCCGCTTCGACGCGCGCGCGCGCGGCGGCCACACCGGGATAAGCGTTGAGTGCGGCGGCAACCTGCTCGTCAACCGGAAAGCCCGCGGGCAACGACTGCGCCTGGGCCGAGGCCGCAAATAAAACGCCAATTGCAATCAGAAGCCTCACGCGATCCTCCCATGGGACAGCACCGGAACCGCCATCCACCGCACCGGATGGGCCCTGCGCGCCGCGGCGACGGCGCCGGTCAACGCCGCGATGCGATCGCGCGTGGTCAAGACTTCGACGGCGGCGCGCATGAGCATGCCGGTCACCTGCTCGCCGACCTTGGCGTCGCTAAAATCGCGGCCGTGCACGACTTCCTGCCGCACGTGAATGGGAAGACGGGTTTCGGCGCGCAAACACTGAGCGATAGCGTCGGCTTCCGACGCCGCGCAATGAAAAGTGAGCACTATCTCATCCATGGGTCGGCACAATCTCATCTTCCGGGTTGCTGATCACATCCTCGGGCCCTTCACCGAAGCGCGCGAAAAGGATGGGCAGAAGCACGAGGGTCAGGAGCGTTGACGTAATAAGCCCGCCAATCACCACGATCGCCAAAGGACGCTGAATCTCGGACCCGGGGCCAGTGGCAAGCAGCAGCGGCACAAGACCGAAGGCGGTGATGCAGGCAGTCATAAGCACCGGACGCAGACGCCGCTCGGCGCCGAGTTTCACCGTTTCCATCATGCCGCGGCCTTCAGCGCGCAACTGCAGGAAGTAGGCCACCATCACCAAGCCGTTGAGCACGGCGATGCCGAGCAGCGCGATGAACCCGACCGAGGCCGGCACCGAGAGATATTGGCCTGAGACCCACAGGGAAATGATGCCGCCGACCATCGCGAACGGAATGTTGACGAGAATGAGGGACGACGCGCGCAGCGAACGAAGCGTCAAGTAAAGCACGCAAAAGATCAGGCCGAGCGCCACGGGGATCACAAGCAGGAGACGGGCCGCAGCACGCTGCTGGTTTTCGAACTGACCGCCCCAGACCATGGAATAGCCCTGCGGCAATTTTACCTTCGCCGCCACAGCGGCCTTGGCGTCATCCACATAGCCGACGAGATCGCGGCCGGAGACAAAGGCCTGGACCAAAGCGTAGCGCAGGCCGTTTTCGTGGTTCAGGCGCACTGGTCCTTCGACTTTCTGAATGCGCGCCATGTCGCTCAGCCGGGCGAGCGTGCCCTGGGGCGTACGAAGCTGAACGTCGGAAAAAAGCTCGTGATTATCTCGGATTTCATCGCCGCCGCGCACGACGACCGGTACGCGCGCTTGGCCTTCGATGATGACGCCCGCGCCAACACCATCCACTTGCGCACGCAATGCGTCGACCAGCGTGTCGAACGGCATGCCGTAACGGCCGGCCGCCGCACGATCGAGATCAAGTTGCAGATAATCCAAAGTGTCGTTGGCGGCGGTCATGACCTCCGCCGCCCCCCGGACCTCAGACAAAACGGTTTGGATCTGACCGGCGAGATCGGAAAGCACGGCGTTGTCCGGACCAAATATCTTCACCGCCAAGTCGCCGCGTGCACCAGTGAGCATCTCCGAGACGCGCATCTCGATGGGTTGGGTGAACGACGCCTCCATGCCCGGGATCGTCTCCATGACCTTGCGAAGCTCGTCGGTAATGAACTCCTTGTCGCCGCGCCATTCGTTCGTCGGCTTCAGAACCATGAAAACATCGGTTTCATTGAAGCCCATCGGATCGAGCCCGAGTTCATCGGAGCCCATGCGCGAAACGATTTGTTCGACCTCGGGAACCGCCGACTTGATGGCGCGCTGCACGGCGAGATCGGTATGCACCGACGCGCCGAGGTTCACGGACGGAAGTTTGATCGTCTGCATGACGATGCTGCCTTCATCCATAGACGGCATGAAGGTTTTACCCACCATCAGATAGGCCCCAATCGCGGCCACCAAACCGATGGCGGAGACGGCGTAGACAACGCGGGTATTGGCGAACGAGCGGTCCAGGAGCTTCTTGTACGCGGGCGCAATCTTGCGCATCAGCCACGGCTCGCCGTGCCCGCCGGTCAATGCATATGACGAAAGCACGGGCACAAGGGTGAGAGCGATCACAAGGGAGCCGACCAGCGCGAAGACGATGGTCAAGGCGACGGGCGAGAACAATTTTCCTTCAAGCCCCTCCAGAGTGAGCAGCGGCAGGAACACCAGGGCAATGATCGCGATGCCGGCCGAGACCGGCACGATCACTTCCGTCACCGCCCGGAAAACCACGTTCAGGCGGGGATGCTCCCCCTTATGTTCGTGGGTCAGGCGCTCGACAACGTTCTCCACGACGACAACGGCGCCGTCCACGAGCATGCCGATGGCGATCGCAAGTCCGCCAAGGCTCATGAGGTTCGCGGAAAGACCAGCGCCGCCCATGACGAGAAAAGTGATAAGCGCGGCCATGGGCAAAGTCGTCGCGACGATAGCCGCGGCGCGCCAATCGCCAAGAAAAAGGATCAGGAGAGTGACGACGAGAACTGTGGCCTCGATCAGCGCGTGCTCAACGGTCGAGACGGCGCGTTCGATGAGGTCGGACCGGTCATAGAACACCTTCAACGTGGTGCCTGGCGGCAGGGTCGGCTCGAGATCCTTGATTCGCGCGCGCAGGCCATCCACCACTTGCCGCGCGTCGGTGCCGCGGAGCGATACGACCAATCCCTCGACGACCTCGCCCTTGCCGTCCATCGTGACGGCGCCATAGCGCGTCAGACTGTTCACGCCAACGCTCGCCACGTCCCCCAGACGAATTAGCGCGCCGTCGCGCGCCGCCAATACCATGTTCTCAAGATCGGCGGCGGATTGTGCCGCGCCGACCGCGCGAACGATCAATGACTCCTCGCCCTCATTGAGGCGGCCTGCGCCGTCATTGCGATTGCCGCGTTCGACGGCATCGCGGAGTTCGCCGTAAGTCAGGCCTGTGTTCGCAAGAGCGGCGGGATCGGGTCTGATCTCGTAGGTTTTGACTAAGCCGCCAAGTGCGTTCAGGTCGGCCACACCAGGTACGGTGCGCAAGGCAGGCCGGATCGTCCAATCGAGAAGGGTTCGCTTTTCGGTCAGGCTTAGAGGCCCCTCGACGGAAAACATGAACATTTCCGAAAGCGGGGTGGAGGCCGGCGCGAGCCCGCCGTCGACGACGCTGGGCAAACTGCCCATCACGCCTGCGAGGCGTTCACTCACCTGGGAGCGCGCCCAATAGATATCCGTACCGTCCGTAAAATCGATCGTAATGTCGGCGATGGCATACTTGGCCATCGAGCGCAGCACCGTTTGCCGCGGGATACCGAGCATCTCCATTTCGATCGGCGCGATAACGCGCGTTTCAACTTCCTCCGGGGTCATACCCGGCGCCTTCAGGATGATCTTCACCTGGGTCTGCGCAATATCTGGATAGGCGTCGACCGGAAGCCTTAGAAAAGACCAGAGTCCCAACCCAGCCACGATCACAGTGAGCAGAAGGACAAACAGTCGCGACGAGAGCGAGAGTTCGACAAGACGACGCAGCATGAGCCCCTACTTCGCGAGCGCGAGAGATTTCAGTTCACTGAGGCTGCTGACCGCGACGTTTTCACCGGCTTTGAGCCCGGACAAAATCACGATCTGCGCGCCCGCCGCAGTACTGGCTTCGACTTTACGCACGAGCACGCCACCCTCCGCACGAACAAACACAAATGTGCCGTCACCCAACTCAGTGACAGCCGCGCGCGGAATGCTGACAGCCTCTGTTTTCGAATTCGCATAGACCGCCGCTGAAGCGGTGCGGCCCGCGACAAGTTCCGTCCCCTTGGCGACCGCGGCCTTCAACGCCGCCGAGCGGGTCTCGGGGTTCAGCACCTTACCGACCGACGTCACCTTGGCTTCGATCTTCCCGTCCACAACAACGCGCATGCCCGGTTCAATCTTTCCGATCAAGCGTTCAGGCACTTGCGCTTGCACCTCGTAGCGGTCGATCGCATCGACAACAAAGGCCGGCGCCATGCCGTCGACGGGCGCGCCGGTTTCAAGCCTCGCCGCAGCCACTACGCCATCCAAGGGCGCGCTCAACGTGTAAGTGCCCTTCACGCCATCGGCGTTGACGGCGGCGAGCATACGGGATTTTTCATCCACCTCGGCGCGCGCCTGCTGATGCACGGCTTCGGCTTCTTCCGCGCGCGCGCCGGAGACAATGCCTTCCTCGTTCAGGGTCGATTGACGCTTTGCATTGGCGCTGGCGGCGGAGAGCCGGGCGCGCGCACCTGCGAGTTCGGCCGACAATGTGAGAATTTCACGGCTCGCGATAATCGCGAGCGGTTGGCCTTTCTTGACCGCATCGCCTTCCACGGCGAGCATCTGCAACACTGTCCCAGGGAATGTGGCGGCGACAGCGACCCGCGCATCGGGCGGCGGGGCAACAATCGCGGGCAGTGTCGCGACGAGGTAGGCGTCAGCCTTTTCCGCGGCAACGAATTTGAGGGCAAGCCCTTTGACCTGCGCCGCCGAAAGCGCAAGCAAATCACTTGTTTCCGCGGCCTGCGGGGCACTGCTCCAAAGCGCAACAAGGATCGCCGACGTAATGAGTGATGTTCTTTTCATGATGTGCCCCTTCGCCGGTTTTATAGCCGGGAATTCCTGACAGCCGCCTGACAATTGTCAGAGGTTCTTCAGAAACAGATGCATATAATAGTGACTATTAATCGGTACGAACGGATACGCCGTGCGCATACTTGTCGTCGAAGATGAAGCAGAGCTTGCGACGCGGTTGGTCGCCAAGCTTGGGCAGCACGAAATAAATTGCGAATGGGTCTCATCCGCAGAGGACGCGAAACTGTTCGATACCAATGCCTTCAACGCGCTTGTGATCGACCTCGGACTTCCCGGGGCGAGCGGGCTCAATCTGATTCGCCATGTGCGCGCGCGCGGCGCGGCAACGCCGATTCTGGTGCTGACGGCGCGCAGCAGCTGGCAGGAAAAAGTCGAAGCCCTGAACGCAGGTGCGGACGACTATCTGGTGAAGCCCGCGCAGGTCGAGGAGCTTGTGGCGCGCATGCGCGCGCTGGCGCGGCGCGCCGCCGGCCAAGTACAGCCGCAGCTCATGGCCGGCCCGCTCGCGCTCGACCCATCCCTGAAGCGCCTGACCGTGAACGGAGAGGAAGTGAGCCTGACAGCCAACGAGTTCCGGCTGCTATCGCTGTTCATGTACAAGCCCAAGCAGACCTTCTCATTGGATGAGATCCTTGATTACCTTTATCCCTTAGATCAGGACCGCGACCGCAATTCCGTTGAAGTCCTGATCGGGCGCTTGCGGCGCAAGATCGGGCGCGAGCTTATCGTCAACGTGCGCGGCCTCGGCTATCGCTTGCTGGATTGAACATGACAACTCTGTCGAACAGGAAGGCTGGCCTTCCCCAATTCAAAAGCCTGCGTGTGCGCTTCCTGTTCGCCGCGCTTCTATGGGTGAGCATTGCAACCGCGGTTGCGGGGGTTGTGATCTCCTATCTCTACCGCTCGCACCTCACCGAGCAATTCCACAACGAACTCGACATCCATCTGGTGGAACTCATCCGTCTTTCGGAAACCGATGAGACGGGCAATCCGACATTGGACCGCCCGCTGTCCGATCCGCGCTTCCAGATGGAGAACAGCGGATTCTACTGGCAGATTGAACGCGCGGGATATCAAACGCTGAAGTCTTCGACATTGGGCGAACAGAGCCTCGACGGCAGCTTCGCGCGCGGCGTTCAGGAAAAAATGGACTGGGCGGACGGTCCTTTCGGGGAGGTCCTCATGTGCGGTATTTCAGCACCGTCGCGGACCGGAGGCCCCGTACTGAACTTCACCATCGCCGTGGAACGGCGGATCCTTGATGAAATCATCGCCGCATTCAATCGCGACCTGTCCATCTCGCTGACCGTATTCGCCGCCTTGATGCTGGTGGGCGCGACCTTGCAAACCACTTACGGCCTGCGACCCGCGCAGCGTATCGCCGACGACATCGAGCGCCTGCGCCGCGGCGATGTGAACCGGCTTTCCTCAGACGCACCGGCGGAGTTCAGCGGCATCATCACGCGTCTTAACGCGTTGCTCGACAATCAAGCCGCATTAGTGCAACGCGCACGCGTCGAGGCCGGTAACCTCGCCCACGGCCTGCGTACGCCGCTGGCCTTGATCAGCGATGAAGCCGAACAGCTCGCACGCAAGGGCGACGATCAGGCAGCCGCATTCATTGAAGCCCAATGCCGCAAGATCAGCCGGCAGGTGAATTATCATATGATGCGTGCCCGCGCAGCCGGGACACGCACGACAAGTTTCGCAGCCCGCATCCACGCCGTGGTGCACAACATCATCGGCGCGATGCGGCGGCTGCACGCCAGCCGCAATCTTTCATTCATCGTCGATATCCCCGCCGGCCTGTCGGCGAACTGCGACGAAGGCGACCTTTCGGAAATCCTATCCAACTTGATCGACAACGCCTGCAAGTGGGCCCGCACCAATATCAGGATCGCCGCATGGCAGGCCGACGGCGGAATTATCATCGAGGTCATAGATGACGGCCCGGGCATCGCAGACGACATGCGTGACAAGGTCTTCGACGTCGGTGCGCGGCTGGATGAGGGCAAAGCGGGGAGCGGACTGGGTCTTGCCATCGCACGCGACCTTGCGCGGCTTTATGGCGGCGATCTCGAACTCGAGAAGGCTTTCAGCGGCGGACTGATGGCCCGCCTTCGGCTCCCGGATGTCAGCGCCGCATAAAGGCGTGACCCGGAGAGCCAACATCCCCTAGACTTCTGTCCGTCATCGATTCGGGGGGACTCATGACGGAAGCCGCGCGCGCGACCTTGGACGCCACCACAGAGAGCGCCGTGCGCAAGGCGGCTTGGCGGCTGATCCCCCTGCTCTGCGTCGCCTATATCATCAGTTACATCGACCGCACGAATGTCGGCTTCGCGGCGCTGACGATGAACCCCGATCTGGGGCTTACCGCGAAGCAATTCGGCTTCGCGGCCGGCATGTTCTCCATCGGCTACTGTCTGTTCGAACTACCAAGCAATGTCGCGCTGCAAAGATTCGGTGCGCGGCGCTGGTTGGCGCGGATCATGGTGACCTGGGGCTTGGCCGCGGCGGCAACCGCGTTCGCGACGGGCCCGGTGAGCTACAGCGTCATTCGCTTCATCACGGGCGTAGCCGAAGCAGGCTTTTATCCCGGCGCGATCTTCTACATCGCCACATGGTTCCCGGTGGCGGTGCGCGGGCGCATCCTGGCTTGGTTCGTTGTGGCCGTCCCGCTGTCGTCCGTCATCAGCGGCCCGGTCTCCACAGCGCTTTTGCAGATGGACGGCCTTCATGGACTCACCGGCTGGCAGTGGCTGTTCATTGTCGAGGGATTGCCAGCCTGCGTGATGGGCGTGCTCACACTTATGGCCCTCGCCGACCGGCCGGAAGACGCCAAGTGGCTAACCGACGACGAGAAGCGGGCCCTGCGCGCCACACTTGATGCCGAAGCGCACCCGGAACTCAAAAAAGATCTGTGGTCGGCTTTGAGCGACGGGCGGGTGCTGATCCTGTCCCTGGCCTACTTCTTTTTTGTCACGGGTTCGATCGGCGCGGGGATCTGGCTGCCGCAGATCCTGAAACCCTTTGGGCTTTCGAACCTGGAAGTCGGTTTCGTCTCGTCGATCCCCTACATCGCGGGATCCATCGCGCTGATCCTGTGGTCCTATGTGCTCGACCACTCGCGCGCCTACCTCAAGAACTACGTGATCGGCTGCATCGTCTCGGGGCTGGGCTTTCTGTTCTCGGTGCTGTTCGACAATCTATGGCTGGCGGTCGCTGGTGTGTCGGTTGGGCTGATCGGGATGAGTGGCGCGCGGCCGGCGATCTTCTGCATCCCGCCACGCTTCCTGTCGGGCGCGGCGGCGGCCGGTGGGATTGCCTTGATCAACTCCTTCGGAAATCTCGGCGGGTTCATGGGACCATACGCCATCGGATGGCTGCGGGAGACGACGGGGTCGTTTAACGCAGCCCTCTATTTCCTCGCCGGATCGATGATGCTGTCAGCGCTGCTGGCGTTGTCTGTGCGCCTGTTGAAGGTTAAGGCGTAGATTCTTCTTTTGGGCCTGTTCTGATCGGAAAACCGCTTACACTTTTCCGGAACAGGTCCCTACGCCTTCTTTTTTGAGGAAGCTGAAGTCGCAGCCCTCCTCCGCCTGAGTCATGAACTGATCGTGCAGCCAGGAGTGGCCGCGCACGGCGGGCGGCGGTGAGGGCGGGAGTTTGGCGCGGCGCGCAGCGAGAGTCTTCTCATCCACCAGCAGATCGAGTTCGCGCTTCGAGACACTGAGGCGAACACGATCGCCATTTTCGACAAGGGCGAGTGTGCCGCCCGAAGCTGAGTCCGGAGAGACGTGCAGGATCACGCTGCCGAAGGCGGTGCCGCTCATGCGGGCGTCGGAGATGCGCATGATGTCCTTCACACCCGCGGTGGCGAGTTTTTTGGGAATGGGCAGATAGCCGGCTTCCGGCATGCAGGCTTCGCTTTTAGGGCCGGCGTTCTTAAGCACAAGAATATCATCCGCCGTGACGTCGAGGTCGGGAGAGTCGATGCGCGCGGAAAGATCCTCGAGTGATTCGAACACCACGCAGCGGCCTTCTTTCTCGAACAAGGCCGAGTCCGCGGCTGCACGTTTCAAGATGGCGCCGTTGGGCGCGAGATTGCCGAACAGGGCGACAAGGCCGCCGACGGCCTGAAGCGGTTCCTTCATAGTGCGGACGACGTTACGGTCCACCCATGGATCCCAAGCGTCGATGCGCTCGCCAATCGTTTCGCCCGTGATTGTGACGCAGTCGAGATGCAGCAAAGGCTTCAACTCGCGCATCACAGCCGGGATTCCGCCCGCGGCGGCGAGGTCTTCCATGTAACCGGAGCCGCTGGGCTTGAGGTCGACGAGCACCGGCGTTGTGTCCGAAAGCGCGTTCAGGCGATTCAACTCGATCTTGATGCCGAGACGGCCCGCGATGGCCGTGAGATGGATGATGGCGTTCGTCGATCCGCCGATGGCGAGAAGAACGCGCAGCGCGTTCTCCACGGACTTTTCGGTGATGATCTTGCTGGGGCGCATGTCGCTGCCCATGAGCGAGACCGCAAGTTTGCCGCTGGCTTCGGCGATGCGCAGACGGTCGGCGTCGACAGCAGGCACCGCAGCCGCGCCGGCAGGCATCATACCCAAGGCTTCGGCGATGGACGCCATCGTGCTTGCCGTTCCCATCACGGCGCAGGTGCCGGTGGTGGACGCGAGACGGCCCTCCACTTGATCGATCTCCGCGTCGCTTATTTTACCGGCGCGGTATGTCGCCCAGAAGCGGCGGCAGTCGGTGCAGGCGCCGAGGCGCTCCGCCTTATAGCGTGTGGTCGACATGGGGCCCGTGACGACCTGCACGGTGGGAATATCCGCCGAGGCCGCGCCCATAAGCTGGGCGGGTACCGTCTTATCGCAGCCCCCGATGAGCACCACGGCATCCATGGGCTGCGCGCGGATCATCTCTTCGACGTCCATGGACATGAGGTTGCGGTACTTGAGGCTGGTGGGCGTGAGGAACGTCTCGCCCAGGGAAATGGTCGGGAAATCGATGGGCAGCGCGCCGGCGGCGAGCACACCGCGCTTCACGGCTTCGATGAGCGCGGGCATGTCGCGGTGGCAATTGTTATAGCCGCTGGCGGAATGACAGATCCCGACAATGGGCTTGTCGAGCATCTCGCGGCTGTAGCCCATGGAGCGGGCGAAGGAACGGCGCAGATAGATGCTGAACTTGGGGTCACCATAGTTGGTGAGCCCGCGCCGGAAGCCCAAACCTTGGGGGGCTTTCTTGTCCTGCTCGCTCATCGCGTTATCCTATATGCTATCAGACGAGGATCGTGCATTTACTATAAGCGCAGATCGAGTGGGGAGGACTATTTAGATGGCCAAGGTCGCGATTGTCACCGGGGCGGGTTCGGGGATCGGCCGTGAAGTGGCTTTGGCCTTCCTCAAGCACGGGTATTCGGTTGCCCTCGCCGGCCGGCGCATCCCCGAGATGGAAGAGACGGTGGACTTGGCCGGCGGCCAGGGTCAGGCGCTGATCGTCTCCACCGACGTGAGCCAGCCGGCTGCCGTCGACAATCTGTTCGCCCAGACTAAAAGCAAGTTTGGACGCCTCGACGTGTTGTTCAACAACGCAGGCATCGGGGCCCCGCGCGTGCCGTTCGACGAAATCACCTATGAGGCCTGGAAGCAGGTGGTGGACATCAATTTCACTGGCGTCTTCCTGTGCGCTCAAGCGGCCTGGAAAATGATGAAGGCGCAGGACCCGCAAGGCGGGCGCATCATCAACAACGGTTCCGTCTCCTCGCAGAAGCCGCGCCCGCACGCCGCGCCCTATACAGCGACCAAACACGCGGTGACGGGCCTAACCAAACAACTCGCGCTCGACGGCCGCGGATTCAACATCGCCTGCGGTCAGATCGACATTGGCAATGCTGCCACGCCCATGACGGCGCGCATGGCCAAGGGCGTTCCGCAACCCAACGGTACCATCGCCGTGGAGCCGACGATGGACGTCGCCGATGTCGGCAAAGCGGTGCTGATGATGTCGGAGCTGCCGCTGGATGCGAATATCCTGCGCATGACCATCATGTCGACGCAGATGCCGCTGGTCGGACGCGGCTAACAGGAGGCTTTCATGAAGCGCCGGACACTTCTCACCACTGCATTAGCCTCGTTTGTCACGCAGCGGGCCCTGGGCGCCGATGTGCTGCCCCTGAAAGTGCTGTCCTCCATGGCCGCGCAGGGCGCGTTCAAGGAGATCGAGCCCATGATCCGCCGCGCAGGCGTGGCGATGAATATCGAATTCTCCGCGACCGTACCGATCTCCGAACGTCTGCAGAAGGGAGAGACCGCCGATCTCGTGGTGATCGGCAAAGCGGGCATCGACCGGCTGGTGAAAGAGGGGAAGGCGATCAAGGCCGTGGACCTGTTTGTGAGCGAAGAAGGCCTCGCCGTCGCCGACAATGCCCCGATACCCATCATCCGCAACATCGAGGATTTCAAGAAACTCGTCGCAGGAATACCGTCCATCGCCGTGACCGCGCGCGGCGTGAGCGGCCTGCGGTTGCAGCAGATGATGCGCGATCTGGGGCTTAATGAGGTTCTGGAAAAACGCACGGTACTGGTGGACGAAGGCTTCACCGGCACGCGCCTATTGAAGGGCGAAGTGGCGATGGCGGTCCAACAGCTTTCGGAACTGAAAGCTTCGGGCGCCAAGAACTTCGTGCGCTTCCCGGATGAAATGCAGGTGCCCACAACCTTCAGCGTCGCGATCATGCGCAGTACGGTGCAGAACAAGGCGGCCGAAAACGCGGTGCGGATCATGTCGTCCGTCGAGGCTGCGCCCGCGTGGGAACGCTCGCTCGTCAAGCCGCTGAGCAAGTAGGGGCCCTTATGCGCTTCATTTTTGGTCTTTGCGCGCTCCTTTCACTTCCCGCGGCGGCGGCGGAAGCCCCGCTCAAGGTCCTGACTCCCGGCTATGGCCAATTGGCGATGCAGGAGATGGAGCCGCTGATTGAAAAGACGATCGGTAAAGCGGTGGATATCGAGATCGTCGGCACGGGCGGAATTCCTGAGCGCATTCTGAAGGGCGACAAAATCGACTTCGTGGTGACGTACAGAGAGTCGCTTGCGCCAGCGAAGGATCGCATTCAAGCGCAAACGGATGTAGCCATTTCGAACGTGGCCATCGGTGTCGCCGATAACGCGCCGGCGCTCGTGCTCAAAAGGCCGGCGGATGTGATCGCGTTCCTGAAGGCGACGCCGTCCTTCGCGCATACCGCGAGCCTCAGTGGCCAACATACCGCGTCCGTCATCGAGAAGCTGGGACTGACGTCCGAGATGAAGCCCAAGACGCAGATCATCAACGGGATTTTGGGAAACCTCATCAAAGAGGGCAAGATCGCTGCCGCCGCGCAGCAGGTGAGCGAGCTGAAGCTGGCCAACCTCAAAAACATCGCGCCTTTGCCGCCGCCGCTTCAAGTGGACCTAGTGCTCGCGGCCGCGACAGTGCAGGGCACTGCCCACGCGGAAGAAGCGAAGAAGATCGTCGATATCTTGCTCTCCGCCGAAGCGGCGAAAGCCTACGAGAACGCGGGTCTCAAGCCGCTGAAGAAGTAGCTACTTCTTGAAGCGCAGGAAGAAGCTGCTTTTGAAGCCCGAGATCTTCACTTCTTCCGGCGCCTGAAAACCCGCCTTCGTCACTTCGGCGATCACGGTCTTCTTGTCGGTGCGTACATGACTCAGCATTGAGGGCGCGGTGACGCCCGGCACATGGTCGTAGTCCACGACGATGAACTGGCCGCCGCCCTTCAGGGCGCGGCGGATGTCGGCGAGGATGGCATCCGGATATTCGAAGTGGTGGTAAACGTCGGAAGTGAACACGACGTCGACGGAATTGGGTGGAAGATTGATCCCTTTATCGCTGCCAACGACGGTCGTGACATTGGTGATGCCGGCGTCTTTCATCGACTTCTCAATGAAAGCGAGCAGAGGCTTGGAAATGTCGACCGCGTATACCTTTCCGGACGCGCCGACGGCCTTTGAGAAGACCGGCTCGTAAATCCCGGTGCCCGCGCCGACGTCCGCGATGCTCATACCTGGTTTGAGCCCAACAGCGGCGGCGACTTCCATGCGGTTGGCGAAAGTCTCGCGGTTTTCGGACGTGAAGCCCTTGTTCTGCGCTTCGGCGTTGATCCCGGGATTAAGATAGGTGTCGTTGATGCCGGGACGGACGCTTTGCGGCTCCGCGGCATGTGTGCCGCACGCGGCAAGCAAAATCGCAACAGTGAAAAGTGACATACGCATGCTCATCACCTGACTTTTCAGTTCATCCCTGAGGCGTCGCTATCCTATGCTAGCGGCCATCACGGGCCAACGGCGGAGGGGACGAAATGCGCAAAGCAATTGGAGTCGCAACGGTAACAGGGATGTTGATGACCGGGCTGCCTGCGATGGGCGCCGATACGGCCGATGTTACACAGGCCCAGTTCGACACCTGGAAAACCGAGCTCTCCAATTGGGGCCGCTGGGGCAAGGACGATCAGAAAGGCACACTCAATCTGATCACGCCTGAGAAGCGCAAGCAGGCGGCCGCGCTGGTAAAGGACGGTGTGACCGTCTCTCTGGCCCGCAACCTCGACACCGAGAAGTCCGTCGATAACAGCTCGCCCTTCGAGCGCACCATGAACCCGGTCCGCCCGGCAGCGTCGAGCGACCGGTTCACCATCAATTTCCACGGCAGCGCCCATACCCATATGGACGCCCTCGGTCATCACTTCATCGGCGGCAAGATGTATAACGGGTTCAATCGCGATGAATTCGTGACGGAAGCCAAGGGCGCCGAGCGCGGCGCCATCACCACGGCGCAAGACGGCGTGATGACGCGCGGCGTCCTCATCGACATTCCGCGATTGAAGGGTGTCGATTATTTGGAGCCCGGCGTCCGCATCGGCGTGGCCGATATCGAAGCCTGGGAGAAAATGGCGGGCGTCAAGATCGGCGCGGGCGATGCGATTTTTGTGCGCACGGGGCGTTGGGCGCGCCGCGCGAAAACGGGTCCGTGGAACGTGAACGAGATGATGCCAGGCCTGGCGCCCGAAGTGCTGCCGTGGCTCAAGGCGCGCGATATCGCGCTGATGGGTACAGAGTACGCCGTGGACGCAACACCGATCCCGAAGACCATCACTAATCCTGACGATTACTTGCCGGTTCACAATTTCGTATTGGTGATCCTCGGGATGCCGCTGATCGACAACACCAACCTCGACGCGCTTGCGGCCGCCGCCGCGCAACGCAAGCGGTGGGAGTTCATGGTCACCATCGCGCCGCTGCGCATCGAGAACGGCACCGGCTCGCCGGTCAATCCGATCGCGACCTTCTAGCGCTGGGTGCGCAGGTGAGTATGCGCGCATCGCTGAGCGTTCTTCTGCTGGCGAGCGCGCTGAGCGCACCGGTACGCAGCGCAGAGACCTTCCGCATTGAAGAAGCGACCATTGAAGATATTCAAGGCGCGATTCAATCTGGCGCGACCACCTGCCGGGAGGTGGTGAAGGCATATATCGCGCGAGCGCGCGCTTATAATGGCATCTGTACAAATCTCATCACATTGGATGGAAAGACCGTGCGAACCGGCGCCGGTGCTGTCCGCGCCGGGGCGCCGCTGAAATATCCAGCGCAAACGAAGGCCGCCGCGAGCATCCTGCCCAACCTGGACCAATACACAGGGCCGCCACTTGATCTCGGGCGTATGGAGGCCACCGCCTCGGACCCCAGCGTGCAGCAGCAGTACGGCATGGTGGCGGGCCGTAAGGACGCAGGCGCGATCAACGCCCTGGAGACCTTGAACATCCGCGGCGAGCGCTCGGTGACGTGCAAGGCGGCCTGCGACACGCACCCAAATAAAGGCCCGAATCCGGCGCATTGCCCCGCGCAGTGCGACGCTTTCCGTGAACACCCCGATGCGCTGGAACGCGCCGCCGAACTTGATGCGCGGTATGGACGCACCCCCGACCTCACGAAGCTGCCGCTCTATTGCACAGTGATGACCGTGAAGGACTGGTACGACGTCAAGGACATGCGTTCGACCGGCGGCAACGATGTCGCCTATGCCATGGACGCCGCGCCGCGCGATTCCACCGCCGTGCGCCAGGTGCGAGAAAAGGGCGCGATCATCTTCGGGGTGAGTATCGCCGCTGAAGTCACCCATCTCGCGAGCGGGCCAGAGACACCGCGCCGGAATTTTGTCGGCGGCGGCGGAAGCATCCGGAGTTCCTGGGCAGGGCATGTGTGCAACCCCTATGACACTGAGCGCTCGGCCGGACCTTCGAGCGGCGGTGCGGGGGCCTCGGTCGCCGCGAACCTCGCCACGTGTTCGATCTGCGAGACCACCAGCGGTTCGTGCCGCGAGCCGGCCGGACAGAACGCGGCGGTGAGTTTCGTGACCACCAAGGGTCTAACATCGGAAGACGGGACCGCGACCGCACAGCACATCAACCACCGCTCGGGCGCGATTTGCCGCACGCTGGGGGATGCGGCCCGCGTGGTGGACGCGATGAGGGACGAAAATTTTTACGATCCCCGGGATATGTTCACCGCGCTTCCCGTCGCGTTACGGCCGGCAGCGCCCTACGCAAGCTTCACACACCCAAATGGCGCGAACCCCCTCGCCGGTATTCGTATAGGGATTGTACGCGAATATATGGTCAAACACGCCGCCAACGACGGCGCGATCACGGACCTGATCGACGCCGAAGTGAAGAATGTGCTGCGCGACAAGTTGGGTGCGGAGATCGTGGAATCCGTCGATCCCAAATGGCCGGACGACGGCGGCGTGCCCAATATGACCATCACGTTTCAGGATGCGCTGGCGGAAATCCTGCCGGTCAACGTCCCGGAATACTTCCACCAAATGGAAGGCGATACACCGGAGTTCGCGGTGCCGGGTTACGACGTGCGCACGCGCGACTATCTCGTCGCCCTGTCGCTGCGTCGCGCGCCCCTGTCACCGAAACTGAACCTGCGCCGTCTGACGGCGGGCCTCGACAACACCGAGCGCGACGCCTTCATGATGGCGCGCTATCTGGCCGAGCGCGGCGACACAAAAATCAAAACATGGGCGGACTATGCCGCGCATTCCAAATGGCGGGCGGAGGACATCGCCGCCGGATCGCGCAACGCCGCGGCGCGTAACGTGCAAGACCTGCGCGCGACGCAAGGCATCGACCGGATGAAAATGCAGACCGTGATCCGCATGGTGGTCGGCAAAGTGATGCGGGAAAATAGGCTCGATGTCCTGGTGCATCCCAACATGGGCGTACCCCAATGGAAAATCGGCGCCGACCGAGAACCGGTGATCGACGGACGCGCCGCGGCGGGGCCCTGGCTCACCGATACCATGGGCGCCCCGGAGATCGCGGTGCCCGCGGGTTACAATCAAATCGTCTATGACGCGCGTTATGTATTGAGTGCGGACAAAAAGAGCTACACGCTGGTTGCGGGTAGCGAAAAAGCCCTGCTCAATCACCCGATGCCGGTGAGCTTGCTGTTCTGGGCCGGACCCGGCGAAGAGGCAGCGGTCCTGAAAGCGGCAGGCGCCTATGAAGCGGCCACCCGTCACCGCGTCCCACCGCCGCAATTTGGCGCGGTGAAGTAACGGCAAACCGTGAATAACGGGCCTTTCACAATCTCTTTCTTTGAGACCGGGACGAGTTGGGGTATCACCCTCGCCCCTTAGCGCGTTGTGGTCTCGATGACGTCTTCCGCCTCTCCTCGTCCGCCCACTCGTCCCTTGATCGGACCTGAACTCGGTTTCCGGGAGTTCGTGGCGCTGATCGCCGCGCTGATGGGCGCCAACGCACTTGCCATCGACATCATGCTGCCGGCGCTGCCGGCCATCGGCGACGCCGTCGGCATCCCCACCGAGAATGACAGGCAGTGGATCATCACGGCTTTCATGTTGAGTTTCGGCGTAGGGCAAATTCTGTATGGGCCCCTCTCTGATCGTTTTGGACGCAAACCGATCCTGTTGATCGGCCTTGTGATCTATACGCTGTTCGGCATCCTCGCGACCTTCGCCTATTCGTTCGAGACCCTGATCATCGCGCGCATGGGTCAGGGATTGGGAGCGGGCGCGACGCGCGTGCTGGCGGTTTCGATCGTGCGCGACCGATTCGCCGGGCGTCAGATGGCGCGCGTGATGTCGCTGGTGTTCATCGTGTTCCTGGCGATCCCGGTGATCGCGCCCTCCGTCGGAACAGCGATCCTGCTCATCGCTCCATGGCGCTGGATCTTCGGCCTGCTCGCAATCTTCGGCGGGATATTGTTTACCTGGTCGGTGCTGCGTCTGCCGGAGACGCTGCATCCCGAGGATACCCGTCCCTTCTCGATGAAAGCGATCGGCAACGCCTTCCGCCTGACGCTGACCACACGCCAGTCGGTGGGCTATATGACGGCGATGAGCTTCGCGTTCGGCGGACTGCTCGGTTTCATCAATTCGGCGCAGCAAGTGTTCGCTGGGCCGTTGAACGCCGCGAAGCTGTTCCCTGTGATCTTCGCCGGCACCGCCATCTCGCTCGCCATCGCTTCGCTGCTCAATTCGCGCATCGTCGAACGGTTGGGGATGCGCGTGGTCTCGCATACCGCGATCCTGGGGTATGTATTCTTCACCGGCGCCCACGCCGCGGTCTCATGGCTCGGTTACGAGACTTTGTTGACGTTCGCCGTGCTGCAAGGCGGAATGATGTTCTGCTTCGGCCTGATGGGATCGAACTTCGGGGCGCTGGCGATGGAACCCATGGGCCATATCGCCGGCACCGCGTCCTCGGTGCAGGGCTTCTGCTCGACGATTGGCGCCGCTGTCGTTGGGTTCATTATCGGACAGCAATTCGACGGCACGACTATTCCGCTGACTCTCGGTTATCTCGCCAGCGGCATTGCGGTACTGACGGTGGTCCTGATCACCGAGAAAGGCCGCATTCTGCGGCCATCGCACTAGACTCTTTTTGTCGGCCGCGCTGGGGCGCAAAAACCGGCCACCACTTTTTGCTGAGCGCGGCCTAGTAATCCTTCCGCCAAAATACGCCGATGTCGGCGCCCGTGACGTCGCTGGTCGTGGACTTAAGCGAGAATGAGCGCGAGATACGCCATTCCACCACGATCTCGCGTTCCTGTTCGGTCAAGCTCTGACCGACGCTGACATACAGGTTGCGGCCGATCTGACGGCCGACCATGACGGAATTGCCTTCAGCGCCGGAACTGACGTCAATGCCCAACGTGCGGCGCAGGACGCCGTTGATGCCGCCGTCGGAAATGCCAGCGAGGTCCGACGCGGCGCTGGCGAGCTGGATGGATTCGATAGGACCGAGCTCACCCGTGCCTTTGCGGAAAAGGAGACGTGCGAGGATTTCGTCGCGCGGCAAAGCTGGACGCGATGAGAGCTGTACCTCAGGCGCGCGGGCGCGGCCGGTGATGTTCACCGTCGCCGTGATATCGGACGCTTCGCGTACGGCGACGATATTGAGTTGGGGGTCGATGGTACCGCCGCCTGTGAAGGTCACGGTTCCGCTATCCAACGTGAACGATTGACCCAAGAAGGAGAAAGAGCCGCGATCGAGGGTAAGGGTCCCGCGCACATCGGGGGCCGCGAGCGATCCGGTCACATTCATTTGGCCGCGCCAAAGTGAGTCAAGCCCCTGGCCTTCGATGCGCATCGGATCGGACGTCGTAACAGCGATGTCGACCGTGATGCCCGCGAGCATGCCGTCGTTGCGTACAGGCTCGAATCCCGGAAGCGCGCGCAAAAGCGGAATCTCGGGCATATAGCTGCCGCCGAGGCGCACAAGGGAATTCACCATGGCGACATTGCCTTTGAACGCGCCGGCGGCGAAGGGGCCGGTGTAGGTGATCTTGCCGGTCGCGGCGGCGATCACATCGTCGCGGTGAAGGACATCGAGGCTCGACATGTCGGCCGTGATGTCCGCGGTCAGGCTCTCGTCGTTGGCGACGCGCCCAGACAGCGTCACCGTGCCGTCGTTCATGTCCTGCGCTTTCATCGATAGCGTGAAGCCACCTTTCCCGTCCCCGCCGATGGCCGCGTCGATGTTGCGCAGCGCGGTGCCGCCGACAAGGTTCTCATAGGTGCCATTGGTGACGTTGAACGTGCCGGCAAGGACAGGCGCGTCGAGCGTGCCGGATAAGGCCGCGTCAATCACCACATCGCCGGCGAGAACGTTCACGTCGGCTGGAATGAGACGCCACAGCGGCGTGAGGTTGCCCGTCCATTTCAAAGCCGCGCTCACGGGCTCGGTCGTGATTAACGCAAAGCGCGCCGCCGTGAGGTTGAGGCGCGCGGGCACATCGGCGACCAAGAGCGCAGGTTCTTTCGAGAGGCCGCCCGCCGTCGCATTCACTTTAACCCTTCCATTATTGAGCGCGATGACCGCGGACAGGGCAATGGGCGGCAGGTCGTTCGTTCCCGGCAGCGTGCCCGTGAGATTGGCCGCGCCGTTCACGGCGTTCATCGGCCCGGACAGCGTCACATCTCCGCTCACGATCATGGACGTGGTTTGACCCGGAATGGCGGTGAAGGCCGGCAGCGCGACTTTCTGCGCGTGGAGATTTCCCTCGAACGTGTCCTTGAGTTTGTTCCAGGTGAAGCCGGCTTGCAGCTCGCCGCCTTTCACCGCGACGCGCGTCGGCGCGAGAGTCATCGCGTCGGCGCTCAAGATGAGCTGCGTGGGCGCCAGCAATGCGACTTCGAGATCGCCTTCCTGACCGGCAAGGCGCTGAAACGTGATCGTCGTTGAGCCGCCGAAGGCGATATCCGTGGTCGAGGTCAGCGAAAACGGCGTATCGCCGGCGCCCTTAGCCTCGGCGACGACCTTCAGCGCTTTCAGATCACCGTCAGCGCGGGTGTTGAACGCGGCCAGCGGGCGGTCGAACAGGCGTGCGCCGGTGGCCTGGGCGCGCGTGGAAAGGCGCACGGCGCCGAACAAGTCGTCAAAGCGCCCGGTGAAGGTGAGCGTCTCGGCGACAAGCGCCGCATTCTCCACCGCGCGGCCTGTCAGCGTGACCTCGAGCCGCTGACCGTTCGCGGCGCTGAAAGCCGCAGCAACATCAGCACGACCGGCGGACGCGGCGCCAAAAGCGGTCGTGAGGGGCACGAGATCGCTGACGGGACCATTGAGGCCGCCGGTCAGCAGTCCGGTTTCCGTCGCGACCTGCAGCCCGCCTGAGAGCTCCGTCGTGGGGCTTTTCCAGGTGATTGCGGCGATATCGATGACCCCCGCCTTGACCTGCGACACCTTGCCCGAAAATGTGAGGGGGCCATCGATCCACTGTCCACTCCCGTCGATACCCGCTGTGAAGCCTGCCGGCGTGCGGTCGAGCGCGACCGCGATGATCGCGTCCCGCACAGGCGCGCGCGACAAAAGCACAACGGGCGCGGTTGCCGAAATATCCGCGTGGATACCTGCGAGCGGTCCCTTGAGCGTGACATCGGCTTGCGTGGGTTCCGGCAGGACGGCGCTCGCAGGGGGAAGCGTGACCGTGAGGGTGGAGTTCGCATGATCAAACCGCGGTGCGCGCGACCAAGCGCTTGCACCGCGGATCACAGCTTCACGAGACCGCGCCGATATGTTCGTGAAACGCGCCTGATCCGCGCCCACGAGGACGTCCGCTTCAAAGTTCAGATTTCCCTGCAGAAGAGGACGGATACTGGCCGCCGGCGGAAGCCCCGTCATCGTGAGGGAAAGATGCCCCGCCCCTCCGCCGTCCTCGAGGCGATCAAGGCGTAGATCGACCTCTGTCTGCGACACGGGATCGTTCAAACCCAGGAAACGCGCTCCTCCCTTCAACGAGAGGCGCACCGTTGCCGGCGTCAGCTGCGGCACGAGACCAAGGCCGCTCACTTCCGCGCGCGCATCTCCGGTCTTCAACGCCGCAGCATCAAGGACGAGCGTCCCGTCTGGTGAACGGGAGAGCGCAAACGACCATTCGCCGGCTTCACCAACCAGGGGGCGCCCCTCGGGCAAAGCGGCCGGAACGCCGTTCGCGGTGCCCGCGCCCGCAACGGCAATAACGCCGCGCGGCGCATCCGTTTTGGGGCGCGCGCTGATCTGGCCTTCGAGCGATGCGAGTTTACGGGCATTCAGGGCGAGGTCCTGCGCACGGAAATCGATCTGGCCTTCGGGAGATTGAAGCGTGCCGGCGAGCGCAAGGTCGGCGGTGACAGCGCCGACCTGACCCGCGGGCCAAGAAAAACACACCGTTTCGCTACGACAGTTCAGCTTCAACGCACCGGAGAGCGCGTTCGTACGGTTGTTGATGGTGACCGCGCCGGTTGCCGTGACGGTTTCAGCGGTCGCATTCACTTGCGCGACGACGGCGTTGCGGCCGGCGGCGAACTTGAGTTCAACGGAGCCCCGCTCGCGCCGCAAACGCCCGTTCAGCGACAGCGTGTGCAGATTGCTTGCCGGATCGTCCTGAAGACTGGCGCTCAAGGTCGCGTCGATCGCGCGGCCCATGACCGGCGGATCGAGCAGCAGGACCTCGACGCGTGCGTCCCTCACGGTGATACGGGCCAGCGCTCGGATGATACCGTCCACTGTGGGCGGCGGTGGCGCCGGCCGATCGGGCGGCGCGCTCACCGGCTGACGATGCATGTGCGCCCTGCCGGCCACGGCGCTGTCGACCTCAATGTTTCCGGTCAGGAGCGCGCCCGGACGCAAGCGCAGTTCAAGGCGATCGAGCGTAAGCCAAATCCCTTCCCGGTCGCTTACGGTGACACCGGACCAGACAATATGCGAGGGCCACGCGCCGCCAACTTCTTTCACCGTGATCGTCTGATCACTACCGCCGAGCGCACGCGTGATGCGGTCGGTCAGGAAGCGCTGGCTGCCGGGCGCCGAAACAAAAAGTGTAACGCCCGCACCCAGCAGAGCCACGGCGATCAGAACGGCGGCAATGAGCTTCATGCGCATTAGAACGCCTGCCCGAAGCTGACGTAAAACTGCCAGGACTTATCGACGCCGCCGCGGCGATTGAGCGGAATGGCGAAGTCGACGCGCAAGGGACCGGCGCCGGTGTAGTAGCGCGCGCCGATACCAGCCCCGATACGGATGTCACCATCTCCGCCGGGCAGTCCACCGCGCGAGACCATTCCCGCGTCGACAAACGGGACGACACCGATGGTGTCGGTGATACGGATGCGAGCCTCGGCGCTGGTCTCGATCAGGCCACGCCCGCCCATGGGCGCATTGTCGACATCGAGCGGTCCGACGAGCTGATAGCCGAAACCGCGGATGGACCCGCCGCCGCCCGCATAGAAGCGCTTATTGGCGGGGATATTGTCCGTGTGCTCACCTAGCAGGCTGCCGACCTTGAGGCGGCCCGCGAGCACGACGCGATCGCCGCGCAGCGGCGGCCAATAACCGTCCAATTCGGTTTCGAGGTGCGCGAACGTGACCGTGCCCGCGTAACGGCCCACATAAGGCGTGAGATTGGCCCGCAAACGCCAGCCGCGTGTCATCTCGACGACGAGCCGCTCGTCCACGGCCCGCGAAACACCCATGGGAAGTCCCATGAGATAGGAATTGCGATCAATGCCGTCGTCGGTGAGGGCGGCGAACTCGAATGTCGTACCGCCGGCGATGCGCCAAAGATCGCTCAACTCGCGTTCAATGGAGCCGCGCAATGTGCCGCTGTACTCCTTGAATGCATCGGTATCCTCGTGGTGTCCGGTGGCGCCAAGCTTCAAGGTGTTGCGACGGGAGAGGAAACCGGGTTTGGCGAGCGAGAGCTCGGCGGTCTGATCAAGTTTATTGCCGTCGAGATTGGCTTCGAATTTTTCGCCGTTACCGAAAAGATTGCGATGGCGCCAATAGGCGGATGCTCCGAGGCCTTTGTCGCGCGCGTACGTGACACCGGTTCCCACGGACCGGTGAGGCCCCTCGGCAACGACGACATTCACGTCCAGAGACGATCCGTTCTCCGGCACGCTCGTCGCGGCGGGCTCGACGCGCACCGAGGTGAAAAGCGACGCGAGGATAAGATCGTCGCGAAACGCATCGAGCGCCTTCAAGCTGAAAATATCGCCAGCCGGCCACGGCACGAGGCGTTGCAGATGGGGCTCGTTCACATCCTCGAAGCCGGAGAAATGCGTCGCGCCGAAAAACGCCTGATGCCCGAGATCGACGGGAAGATTCACCGCGACCGTGTGCGTCGTGTGATCCACATCGAGCTGACGGTCACCGCGCCGGGCGAAGGGAAAGCCTTTCGCCCGGAGGAGATCGAGGGCCGTATCCTCGGCGAGAATCACGTCGGCGGCGCGGGCGGGCCGCCCGACGATATCCTTCAAGGGCCTCTCGTAGTCTTCGGGTTTGATGAGCGCGACTGTTTCCGGCTCTTCCCGCGCGAGGTCGAAGACCACCGATGTCACGGCGTAGCGGGGACCGGGATCGACCGTGACCGTTACTGCCACGCGTCCCTTCTCGCCGTCCTTGGTCGATGTAATCACCGTTGCGGAATAATAGCCCTCGGACTCGAGCGCGGCGCGGAAGCGTTGCTCGTCGCGCACGATACGCTGACCGAGCGCCGCGAGGGTCATGGGCGGGCTGTTACGCAGCCGCAGGAGCTGCGAGGACTCCTTCAACAGCGATTCGACGCCGCCGCCCGGCACGCCTTCGATGGCAACGGTGTAGGCGATGGGGCCGTCCGCCGGCGTGACCTCGGCCGGTGGAGCTTCGGCCGCGAGAACAGGCTCCGTCAGCATCGTCGTCAGAAAGAGGACCGCCCAAAGCGATCGTGATGGCTTCTTCGTCAGGATCATCAGAGAAAAGGTAAAAGCCCTGGTGGGGCTGGATTAGATATTCGGGATTTTTGTGACAGAACGTTTGGGAGCCAGCAATGGCCCGGTGAACCGCAGATTTTTTTTACACCTGTTACTTGTGCGGCTAACCCCGTAGCTTCGGGGCCCTTCAGGAACGGTTGCCCATGCCTCATCATGCCTCATAGCGAAGCCCTTTGGTACGCAGCCCCCGGCCAAGTTGAGCGCCGGACTGTTGCGCTGCCGATCTCAGGCGATGTCACCCTCGAGGCGCTCTACTCCGGGGTGAGCCGCGGAACCGAGACCCTGGTGTTGCATGGCCGCGTGCCGGACAGCGAGCATTTACGTATGCGCTGTCCCTTGCAGGAGGGCGATTTCCCCTTCCCCGTCAAATACGGCTACGCGCTGGTAGGGCGGATTGTGGATGGCCCAGCGGACCTTAAGGGCGAGAATGCATTCGTGCTTCATCCCCATCAGCGGACCGCGCGCGTTCCGCTCTCCTTCGTGAGGCCCTTGCCGAAGGGTCTGCCGCCGAAACGCGCCTGCTTGGCCGCCAATATGGAAACCGCGCTCAATGTGACGTGGGATGCCCAACTGGCGCCCGGGCAGAAGGTGTTGATCATCGGCGGCGGGGTATTGGGCCTGTTGACCGCAGCGGTCGCGGCCGCCGTCCCAAACACCAAGGTCACCGTCGTCGACGTCCTGGCGACCCGCGCGGCGGCCGCACAAAGAATGGGCGCAGACTTCGCGCTGCCGCCCGCCGCGCCGACGGACCAGGATGTGGTCATCCATACAAGCGCAACCGAGGCCGGCTTGCTCCGCGCGCTGGAATGCGCGGCCTTCGAAGCGAAGGTGGTGGAGGCCAGCTGGTACGGTGACCGCAAAGTGACATTACCCCTGGGCGCCGCCTTTCACGCGCAACGCTTGCAGATCATTTCCTCGCAAGTCGGCAGCGTGGCGCCGAGCCATCGCGGCAGCGTCTCCCACGGCGAGCGGATGGCGCGCGCGCTCGCTCTTCTCCAGGACGAAAAATTCGACACCCTTATCACGGGCGAGATCGCATTCGACGACGCACCAAAGCGATTGCCCGCCGTGCTGAGCGGTGATAGCTCAGACCTCATGACCGTGCTGCGTTACTAAAGGAACACCCATGTACTCCGTTGAAGTCCGCGACCATGTGATGATCGCCCATAGCATTCCTGGTGAAGTGTTCGGGCCTGCGCAAAAGCTCCATGGTGCGACCTATGTGATCGACGTCTGCTTCATGCGCGAAGAGCTGGACGAATATGACATCGTCGTGGACATCGGCCTCGCGACGGATACGGTGAAGCAGATCCTGTCGTCGATCAATTATCGCAACCTTGACGAACATCCCGACTTCAAAGGCCGCCGGTCGACAACCGAAGCCGTGGCGCGCTGGGTGTTCCTGCGCGTACAGGAAGCCATCAACGCGGGACGCCTCGGCCCCTCGGCGTCCGGACTGAAGCGTCTGAAGATCATGCTTCACGAATCCCACGCGGCGCGCGCGGGCTTCGAAGCCGACCTCGCCCATGCCTGAGGTCTGGTTCGCCATACCCGGCGACCCAGAAACCCTCACGGGTGGATATGTCTACGCCCGCAGGCTCAAGGACGCGTTGCCGGCGGCCGGTTGGACCGTACGGCTGCTGTCCTGGCCAGCCTCCTTCCCATATCCCACGGCGGAAGATCTACAGGCTGTCCGCGCGAGCCTGACCGCGCTCCCTCCCGGCGCAACGGTGTTGATCGATGGACTTGCGTATGGCGCCGTGCCGCGTTCGATCCTGGAGGGGTTGAACCTTCACATCGTCGCGTTGGTGCATCATCCGCTCGCCCGCGAGAGCGGAATTGCGCCGGCCGATGCGGCCCATTTTGAAAAAACGGAACGCGCCGCGTTGACGCTTGCTAAGCGCGTGGTCGTGACAAGTCCGGCCACCGCGCAAACACTGGCGCAGGACTTTGGCGTTTCGCCAAGCAAGCTTCATGTCGCGTTGCCGGGAACCGCGCGCGCGCCGCGCGCAGCCGGCGCCGGCGACGTGCCGCTTATCCTAACGGTTGGCACCCTTACACCGCGCAAAGGCCACGACGTGCTGATCGCCGCCCTCGCGGAAATCGCGGATCTTCCATGGAAAAGTCAGATCGTCGGCAGCAAGGAGCGCGATCTAGCCACCACGGCGCTCCTGCGCAAGCTGATCGACCATCACAATCTGGGCCGGCGCATTACCTTGGCGGGAGAAATGAGCGGGGACGTGTTGCAAGATACATATGGCCGCGCCGATATATTCGCCCTGGCTTCACGGTATGAAGGCTACGGCATGGTGTTCGCGGAAGCTTTGGCGCACGGCCTACCCATCGCGGCCTGCGCCGACGGCGCAGTGAGCGAAACCGTTCCCAACGACGCCGGACTGCTGACGCCGCCGGACGACATCCGCGCTTTTGCGGGTACGCTGCGGCGCATACTGACGGACCGCGCGCTGCGTTCACGCATGGCCGACGCCGCGTGGCGGCACGGACAAACGTTGCCGCAATGGAGCGACACCGCCGCCGCCGTCGCCCGCGCCCTCAGTGCGACAGTAGAGGCCGCGGCATGAGCGGTTTCTCGCCGGAGTGGCTTGCGTTGCGCGAGCCTGCCGATCTTGCGGCGCGCAACCGCCAGGTCCTCACCGCATGCGGCCGCGCGTTCGAGGATAAAGACAGCATTAATGTCTGCGACATCGGGGCCGGAACGGGCGCGTCCGTGCGCGCGCTGGTGGACCTATTGCCACGAAGTCAGTTCTGGACGCTGGTCGATAGCGACGAAAACAATCTGTCCGCCGCGTTCCAACAGCTCGCGCGCTGGGGAAGCGACGTCAAGGCTTACGACGGCGGCCTCATGCTGCGTAAGGGCGAACGTCAGCTTTATATCCGCAGCCACGCCTGCGATCTCGCCGCAACTCCCGCCTGTTGGCCGAGGGGCACGGATCTCGTGACCGCCTCGGCGCTCTTCGACCTGACCTCGGCGCGATGGTTGGACGCATTCGTCGCTCTGCTTGCCGCGCAGAAGGTCGCGCTCCTGAGCATGTTGACCTTCGATGGCCTGATCACGGCGGAGCCCGAGCATCCGCTTGATCGCGCGGTCGCGGACGCGTTCCGCGGTCACCAGCAGCGCGACAAGGGTTTTGGCCCCGCCGCAGGCGCACGCGCAGCAGAGGTGCTGGAAGTGACGCTGGAGAATGCCGGCTACGAGATCGAGGTGGGGGACAGCGCCTGGGCCATCGAGCGCAGTGCGTCAGCGCTTCTATACGCGACGCTGGCGGGTATTGCTTCGGCGGTGCAGGAGATGCAGACCGTACCACCCGAGGAAATCGAACAATGGCTTCGCTCGAGCGTGATCAATACCCGGCTTCTGACGATCGGCCACCGCGACGTGTTCGCGAAATTAGGCGGTAAATAGTCAAGGCAACATCCGCTTCAAGGTTTCATCCTTGAGAATGAAATGATGATAGAGCGCGGCGACGGCGTGGCCGAGGATCATCGCACACAATAGAAAGGCGAGCCGCCAATGGATGCCGAGCAGGAGTTCGGAGAGTTCGCGGTCCGGCGCCACAAGCGCGGGCAGCGTGAACAGACCGAATACCGTGATGGTCGCTGGGAAAGCCGATGTACCGGCCCATCCCAGCAGCGGCATCGCGAACAGCATGAGGTATAACAAACGGTGCATATAGAGCGCGGCCTTCTCCTGCCAGACCGGCATTCCCGGTACCGTTGGCGGTGGCGGCGCATAGAGACGCCACAATAACCGCAAGCCGGTCAGGAGCAGGATCAATGCGCCGAATGATCGGTGCAAATCGTAAAGCTTATTTTGACCTGGGCCCGGGCTAGCGCCGACCATCGCGAAGCCAAGCACGATGGCCGTGATGACGCAGAGCGCCGTGAGCCAGTGAAAGAGCTTTGCAACGCCGCTATAGCTTTTTGTCCTAGTCTCCATCTGCGCTATTCCTCGAAAGCACAATCAAAGAGCGTGTCTCCACCCGCCATGGGATAGGTGATCACGGTGGGACGCAAAGCATCCTTCAAATCGGTGATGGCCCCGAAGCTGAGACCCACCGGCCCCGCGCCGATTACCATGGACGACACCATCACATGCAACCGGTCGAGCGCCTTGGCTTCGAGAAAGCGCGACACCGTCTGTCCACCGCCTTCGATCAAAATGCGTTTGAGTCCGAGACCGTGGAGGGCGCCGACAATAGCGGATGGCGCCAGACCGCCGGGGCCGGATTTCAACCGCACGTGTTCAATACCGGCAAGGGGCGGGCCATGGCCAATGACAATGCGGCGCGCGCCATCTTGTTGCAGCAGGCGCAGATAGCCGGGAAGACGCCCTTTCGGGTCGATCACGACCCGCGCCGGCTGCGGGCCTTCCACATGACGCACGCTGAGCTGCGGATCGTCGGCGATGGCGGTCCCGACACCAATCACCACCGCATCCACAAGGGCGCGCAAGCGATGAAGATGCAGGATGGCGGCCGGGCCGTTGATGTAGTGGGAGTGGCCTGTCTGGGTTGCAATGCGGCCGTCCAAAGATTGCCCCATTTGTCCGATAACAAATGGCTTATCGGGAGCGTTACATTGAACAAGCGGGCCATAGATCCGCCAAAGCAGATCATCCGCCGGTTCCACGGCGACGCTATGGGCGGGACTATGGCCGCGCGCGGCATTGACGAGGACCGGCCATTGCGGAGCGTCCCTTTCCCAGTCCACAATACGTTCCGAATTCATGATTTCTTCTTTTGCGTGAGGCGAGAGTGCCGAACGAAGACGTAAAGATTGGTACCGTAGACGGTGATTTGGCAAGGTGGTTCGGCGATGCCGGCCGCCTCTCCGTTCAGCGTGCGGTGCATGAATTGCGCGAGGGCCGCCCCGTACGCCTGAAGACGGGTGACGAAGCCTTGATTGTCGCGGCCGCCGACATGCTTGGTGGCGAGCGGATCGCCGCTTGGACCATGACCTCCTCCCTGGCCTCGTCGGGCGCGGTCGGCCTGATCCTGCCGGCGCCGCGCCTGCGTCACCTGGGCATCATCATGCCCGGCCCGGCGCATGTGAGCCTCACGGACCTCACCGCATTCGACATTGACGACGTGCTCATGGCCGTCAGCCCCAATGTGCCTCTACTGGCCCACAAGGCCGCGACACGGCTTGAAGCAAGCGCGCTCGAACTCGTAAAGCGCGCTTATCTTTTACCGGCCGCTGTGGTGCTTCCGGCGAGCGAAGATTACGGCGATATGATTACCGTCGATGCATCGGCGGTGGATACCTTCCACGACCGCTCGGCCCGCGACGTGTCCATCATCCAACGTACGCGTGTTCCTTTATCGGAGGCCGAAGACGCTGAGTTCGTGGTGTTCCGGGGCGGCGAAGGCTTGCGCGATCAGATCGCCATCGTTATCGGCAATCCCGATCCAAAAAAACCCGTCCTTACCCGCCTGCATTCGGCCTGTCTGACAGGTGATTTATTCGGAAGTCTGAAATGCGACTGCGGCGATCAGCTCCGCATGGCGGTGAATGAGATCACCGCGGAAGGCGGCGGCGTGCTGCTGTACCTGGACCAGGAAGGCCGCGGGATCGGCCTCTTGAACAAAATGCGCGCCTATCGTCTTCAGGAAATGGGCCACGACACCGTCGATGCGGATGCGGTGCTGGGCTATGGACCCGATGAACGCCGCTACGGCATCGCAGGCGCTATGCTGGCGTTGCTAGGCTTCACCAAGATTACGCTGATGACCAACAATCCCGAGAAAATCAGCGCGCTGGAGGACTTCGGGGTCAATGTGGTGGGACATCAACGCCTGATCGGCGCCGTCAATCCGCACAATCAAAATTATTTGAGCACCAAGGCGGCCCGCGCCGGCCATCTTCTGGGTGAAATCGCACGGCTCAGGAAGTAATCAGGGCCACTTCGCAGCAGCAAGCTCGTCAATCAGCTTCGCGAGCGCCCCGGCCGCGTGATCGACCATCGCTTTGCCGAGGGCGGCGTCCGCGAGATCGGGCCGTCCGATCCATCCACCGCCGGCGAGATCCTCGCTCTTCCACCCCCAATTGATGGGCCCGGCGGGAAACAAGCTAGCGGCCGGCGTCTTGGCGGCGTTCGCCCTGGCCGTCTCCTTGTTCACGAGATGCGGCGCGAGATGCAGCATCACGGACGTTTCGACCCAGCCGCCGTGTACGTCCGCGGCCGCTGGTGCGGGCGGATTAAGACCAACCGGCGAACCAAAATCGAGCCAATGCGCGCTGGCCGCAAGCATGTCGAGGCGCGTGCGCAATTTAAGCGCGGCGATCGACCCCAACGCGATGTTGCCGCCATGGCCGTTGAAAAGAACCACGCGATTGATCCCCGCGCGCGCAAGGCCTTCGCCAAGCGCGACAATGGAGGAAATCATCTGCTCCGGTTCGCAGCTTAGCGTTCCCGCATGACCGCAATGTTCGGACGACGCGCCAAGCCATAGCGTCGGCAATGAAACAGCCTGCCCTGCGATAAGCCCCGCCGCATGGGCGAGAATACCTTCAGCGATGAGACCATCGGTGCCGAGCGGAAGATGCGGGCCATGCGTTTCCATCGACGCCAGCGGCATCACCGCGACGGCGTCCTTCGAGGGCAGATTGGTCTGCGTGAGATGGATATAGGGCGTGAGCATGTTCAAGGTTCGGCGCTGAAGGCTTTGAGAATATGCCCCCGCATCGCGTCCATTTTCCAGACCGGACTTTGCGCCTTGGGCACCAAGCCATCCGTCCAGCCCGTGAAAGAGTCCAGCAACGCGGGATCGCGCGCGAGGATATGGACCGGCACATCATGGCTAGCGCCGGTGCCCGAGACAAGAGAGACCGGTTGGTGATCGCCGAGGATGATGATGAGGGCCGGTTCCTTCACTTGCGTCTCGGCGAAGGAAAATACTGTCTTGATGGCGTAGGTGATGGCGAGTTCGTACTGATTTCGCATCTTCTGAGGGGCGAGCCAGTCGATGTCGACATCTTCTCCCTCGCGTTCGGTCGCGAACGCCGATCCATCGCCGACCGCCTCCCACGGCAGAAAGTGCGGGCGCGGCGTCCAGGGAAGATGACTGGAATTCAGCGCCATCTCGGTCATCACCGGCTTGCGGCCCGGCACATCCAACTCGCGCTTTTGGAATGCGGACAGCACATACTGGTCCGGCATGGTGATGTAGCCGAACGGCGGCCCCGCATACCCCAGATTGTTCGCGGTATAGACAGCATCGAAACCAAAGAAGCTGCCTTCGGGCCAAGGCCGTGTGAACAACGGCATGACCGCCGAGGTACGCCAGCCGGCGCGCGCGAAATCGTGGATGAGCGTTTTGTAGCCGCTGACGAAGAGCGTGTTGTAACGCTGATGATCCTCGATCGGAAGGCCGGTCACGAAGGTACTGTGCGCCAGCCAACTGGCGCCGCCGAACGTCGGCGAGACCAGCCAGCTGCTGCGCATCGCATAGCCGGCGGCGCGGAGCGCGGCCTCGGATTCATGGAGTTGACGCACCGGCGCTTCGGCGTCGAAAGCGGTGCGTCCATAGGCCTCCACAAAGATCAAAAGCACGTCGTTGCCCTTGAGGCGCGTCAGCAAGCGTTCACCCGGAATGTCGCGGAAAGGGTCCGCCGCCACGTCGCGCTTGAACTGTTCGGCGGCGGCGAGGCTCAGGCCGACGTTGGCAATCTGATCGCGGGAAAAACGGCTCGCATCGGCGACGCTATAGTCCCGCCACGGCGAGAATTTGAAGCCGATTGCCGTTGTGAGCAGAATGCCGCCCAGGATAAGCATCGAGGGCCGCGCGAATACACGGCTCGCCCAAAAAAACAGCATGATGAGCACGGCGATCAACACGACCGTTCCGGTGACCGCCGCGGCGACAAGCCCCTTACTCGTCATGCTCAAAGTATCGATGGCGATGGGGATCAGCGAAGGATCAACCACGGGATTAAAGGCGCGGTTGAAACCAAGGAATGTCGCGATGTTGGCGACCTTGACCACGGTGAAGGCCGTGAGTGCGAGGGCGATCACGCCGCGCAAAATGAAACCGAAGCCGCCAAGCGGGAGCGCGAAAAGAAGGATCAGGATCGGCAACTCAAGGGGCAAGTAAGCGAAAGCGGCCGGAAGGATGTTGTCCGGATAAGTGGGAACCAAAAGCACGACATGCAGCAACAACAGCGCAAGCAGCGTCGCGACAAGCCCCGGTGCGTTTTGTTTCTCGGAGAAAATGCGTCTCATGATACGGCCCGCCGCGCCCGCGCGTCATCGATGGCCAACCAGATCACATCGACCGCGAAAGAATAAATGAGAAGTAGCAAAGCCGCTGCCGCGATGAATGTGCTGAAGGGCGGTGCGATCGCCGGCGCGAGCAGCGCCGCGAGCGTGCCGCCCTTGATGACGGAAACAAGCTTGCGACGGAAGGACGGCGGCAACGGCCGCTTTAGCGCGGACCAGAAAACCGCGGCGACCTCGTAGGCATATCGCAGCGCGCCGCCGATAAGGATCCAGGCCCCCGCCTTCCCAAGCGCGACGGCGACGACACACAAAAGCAGGATCTGCAGCGCGTCCACTTCCATGTCGAAGCGGCCCCCAAAATCGGAGGCGAGATTCTGACGCCGCGCGCTGTAGCCATCGAGGCCGTCGATGATGATGGCGCCCACGGCCATTCCGCAAAAACTCCATGCGATCCAAGGAACGGGTCTGAGGCCGTGATAGGCCACTTCGAACGCGAGCCCGCCCAGGAGCGCGGTGATCACGAGGCGTGTGAGGGTAAGTCCATTGGCGACGCCAAACCGTTGATGGGGATGATAGGCGGCGATGCGCGCGATCACCACGAGGCCCACAACGAGGTATGGAATGAGCGCCCCAATCACAAAGCCTTCGGTAAAGGGTGAAAAGGACGCGATCGCCGTGGCGAGCGCGCCAACAGCAAGCCCGCCGATAGCGACATAGACGCCCGTCCGGAACCTTAAGGCGCCAGGCACATTTTGAGGTTTAGGGGATGCTTCAACGTTCATGAAAGGCCGATCCTTCGGCCGGAAATAAAAAATCGACGGATTACAATACAGTCACCGTTTCCACGGATGAATGGCATAATTCCGGGGTCTATATTGGGCCTATAAAATCGAGGCTTCTGATCAATCCAATGCCCGCTCCCAAGCTCTCCACCCCCAAAATCACCTCCTTCGTGCGCTCGCGCCCGGGCATGATTTCGATCGCCGTCCTCACGGCCGTGCTCGTTGGCGGCGGCGCCTGGTTCTTCATGGGCCGGACCAATCCCCAGGATGCCTTCATCACTCAAGAAGTCGTGATGGGTGATGTGGAGGATACCGTGACCGCCATGGGCACACTGCAGCCGCTGCAGTTTGTCGATGTCGGTACCCAGGTGTCGGGCCAACTCCGTAAGATCAACGTGGATTACGGCGAAGCTGTCGCCCAGGGCCAACTGCTGGCTGAAATCGACCCGACGATCTACGAATCGCGCAAGGGCGCGACGGAAGCCTCGCTGCAGAACTTTCAGGCCCAATTGACGCAGCGTCAGGCGGAACGCCTGCTCGCCCAACAGCAGTTCGAGCGTCAGAAGGAATTACTGGCCGCCAACGCCACCAGTCAGGACGCGTTCGATAGCGCCGAATCGCGCCTTAAAGTCACGACGGCCCAAATCGCGGCCTTGCAGGCTCAGATCCGCCAGACGGAATCCACGCTGAAAGGCGACACCGCCAATCTCTCCTACACCAAGATCTTCGCACCGATGGCCGGACAGGTGGTGAACCTGATCGCGAAGCAAGGTCAGACGCTGAACGCGAATCAGACCGCGCCCTTGATTCTGCGAATCGCCGACCTCGACACCATGACGGTCTATGCGCAGGTGTCGGAAGCCGACGTGCCGAAATTGAAGATCGGCATGCGCGCCTATTTCACCACCCTCGGCGTATCGGAGAAGCGCCGCTACGGCACATTGCGCCAGATCGTGCCGACGCCGGAAGTGGTGAACAACGTCGTGCTCTATAACTGCTTGTTCGATGTCGAGAACCCGGAAAAGGATCTGCTGCCGCAGATGAGCGCGCAGGTCTATTTCGTGGTCTCGGAAGCGCATAACGTGCCGATCGTGTCGGTGTCGGCATTGCGCCCGGCGGCGCGTCAACCGCGCCAGGCGCCCCCCGCGGACGCCGCGAAGCCGGCGGCTTCGAGCGGAACGGATGTGGCGGCGAATGGAACGCCCGACGCCGGCGCCCCCCCCGCGGCGGCCGGTGAACGCCGGCGGGCGCGCGGTCAAGGCGGCCCCGGCGGGCGTGGTTCGCGCGGCGACACGGGCGGCGGGGATCTCCACTACACCGTGACGGTGCTCGAAGAGGGCGAACGCGTACAGAAAGACATCACCATCGGCGCCATGAATCGCTTGGTGGCGGAAGTGAAGTCCGGCCTAGAGCCCGGCGACGTGGTGGTGATGGAAGCGCCAGCGGGTGGCGGCAGCGGCCAGCGTCAGCAAGGGCCCGGCGGCGGCGGCCTCGGCGGCGCGGGCGGCTTTGGCGGCGGTCCGCGGTTCCGATGAACAAGCTCAGCAGTACCTCATCCTCGGCGAAAGGTTCTGCGACTGATATTCAGTGGCGCGGACAAGCTTCGAATGCCGACGCGCAGCCGCTGATTGCGCTTAAGGACATCACCAAGACCTACAACAACGGCGAACTCTCGGTGCAAGTGCTGCACGGCGTTTCGCTTAATATCTTCCCGGGTGAATTCGTGGCGATCATGGGTTCGTCCGGCTCGGGCAAAACCACGTTGATGAACCTGCTCGGCTGTCTCGACCGGCCGACGTCGGGCAGCTATCGCTTCGCCGGCGAAGAGGTCTCGCAACTCGAGGCCGATCAACGCGCGCTTCTCCGCCGCAGCGCCTTCGGCTTCATATTCCAACAGTACAATCTGCTCGCGATGGCAACCGCCGTTGAGAATGTGGAAATTCCGGCGATCTACGCCGGATTGCCGCGCAGCGACCGTGTGGCCCGCGCCGAGAAGCTTCTGACGCAACTGGGCCTCGGTGAACGTATGCACCATCGGCCGAGTCAGCTTTCCGGCGGCCAGCAACAACGCGTCTCGGTGGCCCGCGCGCTGATGAACGGCGGCGCAGTGATCCTCGCCGACGAACCCACAGGCGCACTGGACAGCAAGAGCGGCACCGATGTGATGCAGATCCTGAAAGATCTGAACGCCGCCGGTCATACTGTTTTGATCATTACCCACGACCCCGCCGTGGCCCAGCAGGCCAAGCGCGTCATCGAAATCAAGGATGGGTTGATCACGTCGGACACGGGTCCGGTGCCTCCGGCCTCGAAGGCGCCGATCCAACCGCAAGGCTTTGAGCCGGTCTCATCCATCGCCACCGTCCCCGACCTCGTCGAGGCCGGAACGATGGCGGCGCGGTCACTGCGCACGAACTGGATGCGCACCATGCTGACCTTGCTCGGCATTATTATCGGCGTCGCCTCCGTGGTCGCGCTGCTGGCCATCGGTAACGGCGCCAAGCAACAGGTGCTGAACAGCATCTCGGCCATGGGGACAGACCTTCTCCTGGTCCGGCCCGGCGCGCCCAACCAGCGCTTCGCCGGTGGATCGCGCGCCTCGCTCGTCCCGGCGGACGCGGAGGCTATCGCGGATTTGCCCAACGTGGACCAGGCGGTTCCTGAATTCCCGAGCAACGTCACGGTTCGCTATGGCAAGAACGACGCACAGACCCAGGTAAACGGGACGACGGCCGAATATACCGCGGTGCGCGACTGGGCAACATCGCACGGCAGCTTCTTCAGTGATCAGGACGTCAGCAACTACGCGCCCGTCGTGGTGCTCGGCCAAACCGTGGTGAAGGCGCTGTTCTCGAACGGCGAAGATCCGCTTGGCCAATATATCCTAATCGGCAACAACCCGTTTCAGGTCATCGGCGTGATGGCGGCCAAGGGCGCCAACAACTTCGGCCAGGACATGGACGACATGGTGTTCACGCCGATCACCACCGGCGCACAGCGCATCTACGGTCAGCGTTATGCGCGCACCGTCACGGTGGCGGTGAAGGACGTCGACAAGATCGACGCCACACAGGAAGCGGTGCGTCAGCTTCTGATCGCGCGTCACAAGCAGGAAGATTTCCAAATCCGCAACATGGTTTCGATCCTGGAAACCGCGACGGCGACCTCCAACACTCTTACGATCCTCTTGGGCTCGATTGCCGCCATCTCGCTGCTGGTTGGAGGCATCGGGGTGATGAACATCATGCTGGTGAGCGTGACCGAGCGTACCCGCGAGATTGGGATCCGCATGGCCACGGGCGCACGTAAGCTGAACATCCTTCTGCAGTTCAACACCGAAGCCCTAGTCGTCTGCTCCATCGGCGGCATCATCGGCATCGGGATCGGCTTCCTGACCGCTTTCATTTTCTCGCAGTTCGACAAGCCAGTGGAATATTCCATCGGCCCGGTCGCGCTCGCCTTCTCCTGCGCTTTCCTGACCGGACTGCTATTCGGTTATCTGCCGGCGCGTAAAGCGGCGAGCCTCGATCCTGTTGTCGCCCTCGGCGCGGAGTAACTCACGTGCGTTCCTTCTCCCATACGGCTTCGGTCGTCTCCCTAATTGCCGTGGCCCTCAGCGCTTGCGCCGGCTACCCGCCCGCGAAAGTCGATGTGCCGGGCACATTCGAGGCGGCGCCCGCCTTTGACGCCGCCGCGAATACTACGCCTGCGCCGGACAAGGAGTGGTGGTCGCGGTTCGGCAACGCCGAACTGTCGAAGCTGGTCGCCGAAGCCCGCGCCAACAATCACGACCTAAAAGCCACGGTCGCGCGCATCCTGCAGGCCGAGGCGCAGTCCTTCGCCGCGCAGAGCGCGCTGTTGCCCACGGTCGACGCCGGCTTTTCCGCAAGCCGCAGCGAACGCCAGGGCCAGACACTCGATACGGACGGCAATGTAGTCGGCACCAACCGCGTGACCACCAGTTACAGCGCGAACCTGCGCGCGTCGTACCAGCTCGACATCTTCGGCCAACAGCGCAATTCCGCCGACGCCGCCGACCAGCGGTTTGAATCGAGCCTCTATAACGGCGTGACGGTGGAGATCACGCTGATCTCGAATACGGTCACGACCTACTTGCAGGCGCTGTCGGCGCGTGAGCGCCTGGAGCTCGCGCAACGCCGGCTGAAAAACGCCGAAACCATCCTGCAGCTCCTGGAGACGCAGCGGCGCATCGGCACCATTTCCGACCTGGAACTCGCCCAGCAGCGCAGCGCGATCGCCAGTCAGCGCGCGACGATCCCCGCGCTGCGTTTGAGCGAGCGCCAGTCGTTGAATGCTCTTGCCGCGCTGGTGGGCCGTGCGCCGGAAGGCTTCACGATCACGGGCCGCACGCTCGCGGATGTGAAACTGCCGGAGGTCGGCGCGGGAATTCCCTCCGACCTTCTGGAACGCCGGCCGGACCTGCGTTCGGCGGAAGCGAACTTGAAAGCCGCGAACTTCGATGTCGCCGCCTCGAAGGCCGCGCGCCTGCCCAGCTTCTCTCTCACGGCGCAAGGCGGCTCCTCGTCGAACCTGATTTCCGAGCTGCTCAACCCCGGCACTTTCTTCTGGAGCCTTGGCGGCTCGGCCGCGCAGACCTTGTTCGCGGGCGGGCGCCTTTACAACCAAGAGCGCGGCGCTAAGGCGAATTATAGCGCGCTGCTTGAGAGTTACCGTCAATCCGTGCTCAACGCCTTGCGCGATACGGAAAACGCACTAACTGCAGTTGGTGAAAACGGCCGTCAGTACACCTTGGCGCAAGAGGCCTACGAGCAGGCGGAATATGCCTACAAGTTGGCTGAGCTGCGTTACCGTGCTGGTGCCGAACCGTTCCAGACGATGCTGACCGCCCAGAACAACGTATTTCAAACGCAAGAGTCGCTTGTGCAAAGCGGCCTTACCCGATTCACAGCCGTCATTGGCTTGACTCAGGCGCTCGGCGGGGGTTGGGATGGCGTCACACCGCAGGCGCCACCCATGGCGCTGCTGAACGCACCCGTCGAATAAAGGATATGTCCATGGTCGTCTCGAAGACCGCCCTGCCATCCGCCAAGGAAACCTTGCCGGGACGCGCGGACACAATGCCCGTTCCTGACCTTCATTATGTAAACAACAACCGCATGAAGGGCCCCTTTCCCGAGGGCCTCGAGACCGCGATGTTCGCCCTTGGCTGTTTCTGGGGCGCCGAGCGCTTGTTCTGGAAGCTGCCGGGCGTCTATTCGACACAAGCCGGTTATGCGGCGGGCGCCACGCCGAATCCAACCTACAAAGAAGTGTGTTCGGGGCTCACGGGGCACGCCGAAGTCGTGCGGGTGATATTCGACCCGAGGAAAATCGGCTACGAGCAGCTCCTGAAAACCTTCTGGGAAAATCACGACCCCACGCAAGGCATGCGCCAGGGCAATGACGTTGGGACGCAATATCGTTCGGGCGTCTACGTCTACAACGATGCGCAACGCAAACTCGCCGAAGCGTCAAAAGCGGCTTATCAGCAAGCGCTGTCGGGCAAGAACGCGGGCACGATCACGACCGAGATCCTGGACGCGCCGACCTTCTATTACGCTGAGGACTATCACCAGCAGTATCTGGAGAAGAACCCTGGGGGCTATTGCGGCATCGGCGGCAAGGGTATTAGTTGCCCTGGCTTCGCGGCCTAAAAAAAGGCGCTCCTGAAAGGAGCGCCTTTTTATTACGCGAACCGCACGGCATAGATCGGCGCAAGATGCGCCGTCAGCAGAGTCCAGTCCTCACCGCCGTTAGGGCTGGTCCAAAGACCGCCCGTGGTAGATCCCATCGCGAGATGATCGCCGGTCTCGTCAACCGCGAGGCCGTGTCTATAGACCAGATCAAAACATTGACCTTGCGGCAGGCCGCGACGCAACGTTTCGAAGGTCTTGCCGCCGTCGCGGGTCCTGTTGACGACCATGTTGCCGTCCACAGGATAACGATGTTCGTCTTTCTTCGCGGGCACAAACCACGCCGTCTTTCCGTCTTTCGGATGCACGGCCACAGGGAAGCCGAAATGCGATATGGGCGCGGTGGTGATTTCGTCCCAGCTTTGTAAATCGTTGGAGCACACAAAGATGCCGTTGTGGTGCTGCACCCACCACATCTGCGGATGCGACGGCGACTGAGCCAGCATATGCACATCCTGGATCACCGGATCGAACTGCTGATCGGGGGGCATGAATTCGGCGCGCAGGCCCTTACCCGCGATGCGCCAGGTCTTGCCCCCGTCCTCCGTTAAAGTCACGCCGCCGCAAGACACGGCAACGGCGAGCCGGTCTGAGTTGCGCGGATCGACGCAGATGGCGTGGAGCGCCGGATCGACCGTACCGCCGCCGAACCACCGCTGGCGTTCCGGCATATTCCACAGGCCCGCGTTGAGTTCCCAGGTGGCGCCGAGATCGGGGGAATAGAAAAGGCCCGGCGTGGTGCCGGCCCAGAGCGCGCCGGGCTTGTCGTCCCCCGCCCAAGCCATGGACCAAAGCTGCGCGACGGCGGGCGCCTTGTCTTTCTCCGCCGCATCGCTTGTTTCGACCTTTGGATATTTGGGCGGCTCGAGTTCGGTCCAGGTAGCGCCGCCGTCCATCGACCGATGCAGCTTGGCGCCGAAGTGACCGAGGTTCAGCGCGCAAAAAATCGTCTGGTTGTCGACCGATGGAAGAACGATGGAAACGGGAGAGCCGAGGAAATGCGTGGCGTGATGCCTCCAGTTTCTCCCGTCGCGGGCATAGACCAACAACCCCTTGCGGGTTGAAACGTACAAACGCTCCGCCATTCTCCCCTCCCTTTCAGCTCTATCCGCCGGACAGCGCCTGCAGCACGTAGATCTCGCTGGCCGGCGTCACGGGCGCGGCCAATATATTTTGACGCACGTGCGCGCCATCAACAAACACCGCGATATGAAGGCGAATGCGGTCCTGGTCGTCGAACACGTAACCGCGCACGGCGGGATGGCGCGCGAAAACATCGGCCAGAACATCAGCCACCGTGGCGCCCGACGCATCCACCGGCTCCGGCGGTGCGACATGACGCAGATGTGAGGTAAAATGGACCTTTGCCATGCGGGCATGGTGCCGAAGGTCAATGACGCGCGCAAGCGGGGCGCCGATCCTGCCATAGGCTTGCCCGCTGGGCCGTGGAACAATAGAACGGTTACCGACTTTCATTGCCGGAGGCGCATCCGATGCCTGGGATCATGTGGTACTTCGTCATCGCACTGGTTGTATTGCTCGCCGTCATTCTGGCGGTTCCCGGCGACGGCGCGGAGATTCCGCGCGCGCTTGAGGCTTATACGCTCGCGCGGACCTGATCTAATGCCGATGAGCGCCGAGACCATCCAGGCGGCGCGCACACGTACCGCCGCTCTCATCGCCCTTACGCCGACGCTTTATAACCTCGCGCTGTCTCAGCTCACGGGCGCAGAGGTCTTTGTTAAATACGAAAACATGCAACATACCGGGTCGTTCAAGACCCGGGGCGCCGCCGCGAAACTCACGATCCTGACCGAGGCGCAGAGGAAAGCCGGTGTGATCGCCATGTCGGCCGGCAATCATGCTCAGGGTGTCGCTTTTCATGCCGGACGCCTGGTCATCCCCGCGACGATTGTCATGCCGACGGGTACGCCTTTCAACAAGATGCGCAAGACCCGTGAGTACGGAGGGACGGTCGTCCTGGAAGGCAGCGGCCTGAGCGAAGCCGCCGCAGCAGCCCGGCGCATCGGCGCAGAACGCGGCCTGACGTTCATCCACCCTTACGACGATGAAGACGTGATCGCGGGCCAGGGTGTGATTGGATTCGAGATCATGGAAGCGGTTCCAGATGTGGAGATCATCGTCGTGCCGGTCGGCGGCGGCGGACTGATCGCCGGCATCGCCACCGCCGCGAAGGGCCTTAAGCCCGGGCTCGAAATCGTGGGCGCCGAGACGGCCCTTTACCCCTCGATGAAAAACGCGATTTCAAATGAACACGCGCCCAGCGGCGGCGCGACCGTCGCGGAAGGCATCGCGGTATCCGACGCTGGGACGCTGACCACGGCGATCGTGAAAGCGCGGGTGAACGAGATGCTGTTGGTCAGCGAAGCCAACCTGGAGCGCGGGATCAGTATGTACGCCGGCGCCGCGAAGACCGTGGCTGAAGGCGCCGGCGCAGCTCCACTCGCGGCGCTCCTGCAATATCCGGCGCGGTTCAAGGGCAAGAAGGTTGTTTTGGTGTTATCGGGCGGGAATATCGACCCGCGCCTGCTGTCGTCGATTCTGATGCGTGACCTTGTCCGCATCGGTCAGGTTTTGACGCTATCTATAGCCTTACCCGACCGCCCCGGTTCGCTGGAGTCCATCACCGCAATCTGCGCGAGCGAAGGCGCGAATGTCATAGAGGTTTCGCACCGGCGGCTCGGATTGGACCTTGCGGCGAGCGCCGCGCGCCTCGATATCACCATCGAGACGCGCGATCAGGATCACGCGGCGCAAATCATTACGCGGATTCGGACCGCAGGTTTTGAACCGACCGTCCATGAACCATGACTGAAAAGATAGATCCGGTTCTGGTTGAAGTCCTCCGCGGTAACGAAGTGGAAAGCCTGCATCGGGGCGCGGCGTGCGTGATCGACACCGCGGGGCGCGTTTTGCATCAATGGGGCGACATCGAGCACGCTGTGTGCCCGCGTTCAGCCATCAAACCTTTTCAAGCTATTCCCCTGCTGGAGAGCGGCGCGGCCGATGCCGCCAAACTGAGTGTGGAGGAATTGTCGCTGGCCTGCGCCTCACACGGCGGCGAGCCCGCGCACGTGGTCCGGGTCGGCGCTTGGCTGGAGCGCATCCGCTGCACGCCCGCGGACCTGGAATGCGGCACGCATCTACCTACGAATACGCAGGCCGCGGAAACACTGCTGCGCGCGGGCGAGGCGCCCTGCCCTTTGCATCACAACTGCTCCGGCAAACATAGTGGCTTCCTTACCCTGGCCCGCCACGCCGGCTGGCCAACGACGGGCTACACGGACGCTAACCACCCCGTGCAACGCGGCGCGATCGAAGCGCTGGCCCGCATGGCCGGATGTGATGCTGAAGGATGGCCGGTGGTGCGTGATGGATGCAGCGCCGCGAACGTGTTTCTTCCGCTGAGCGCCCTTGCGCGCGCCTGGGCGCATCTGGGAACAACGCCCGCCTCGGCCCGCCTCGTGGCGGCCATGAAAGCGCATCCGGTGCTCATGTCGGGTCACGGCTATCCGTGTGCGACGATGATCGGCGCGTTAAAGGGCCACGCTATCGTGAAGACTGGAGCCGAGGGCGTCTACGCCGCCGTCGTGCCGGAGCGCGGCCTCGGGATCGCGGTGAAGATCGATGACGGCGCGGGGCGGGCCTCTGCAATCGCCATGGCGGCGCTGCTCACATGGCTGGATGCTTTTATACCGGAGTCCGCGGACACGATACACGCCCTGCGCACGCCGCCGATCAAAGCCGCCGCAGGGGGTGTGACGGGGCATCTTCGTCCCGCCGCCGGGTGGCTTACTTGATCAGTTTGCTCAGCTCCTTGAACTCCGGCGTACCGGAGACGTGGAGCCACTCGAACACCGCCATTTCGGTAGTGATCAGACCGACCTTTTCCGCAGCATAGCGTTCTTTCGCAATATTGACGCTTTCAGGTTTGCGGGACGTCACCGCATCGGCAACGACAAAAACGCTCAACCCGCCTCCGGCGAAGCCGAGCGCGCTTTGCAGAACGCAGACATGCGATTCAATTCCGCACAGGATGAGTTGGGTGCGGCCATCCGACGCGAGGGCGCGAATACGCGTGTTGATGCCGGAATCCGCGGCGCAGGAAAAATGCATCTTCTCCATGACCGGCGCATCGCCTTTGACGTTGTCCAAACGCGCTACCGTCGCACCGAGGCCTTTACGATATTGCTCGGAGACCGTCACCGGGATGCCAAGGCGGTGCGCGGCCTGCATCAGGATCGCGCAATTCTCCACCATGCGCTCACCCTCGTGCATGGCCGGCAGTAGACGGTCCTGGACATCGACCACAAGAAGCTGGCTGCGCGCGCGATCAAGCAACATGTTACAGGCCCCTCGTCCGTGATCTTTCACCATAAAGCGGCGCCCGCCAACGGCCTACAGAAAGGTAGGGGGGCGTGCTAACCTTCACCGCATGAACCAAGCCGTCGGAAGCACCATGAACCGCAAGGCGATCATCATGTTGATGACCGTCGGCATTTTCATTGTGCTGACCATGCTCATGCTTTTGTTTTTTGAAGGTTGGCCGCCGTGGCCTGTGATCTTCTGGTTCACCGTGAGCCACGCGTTCTTCTGCGCGGTCGTGATCCGGGTGAAGCCGTTCACCGGCCCTTACAATGAGCCCATGGCCGAGCCCGAACTACCGAGGTTGGACTAACCCGTGGCCAAGAAAAACAAAGGAACGGGCAAGACCCCGCCGCCACCGGCGGCTGAAGACGACACCGCGGCGCAACGTCGTGTTGCGTTGCTGCGTCACAAACTGACAAAGGCCATGGACGATCCGCTCATGCGCGATCAGATCGTGAAAGCCATTCGATCCATGATGAGCGAGGACAAGTAAGGGTTTGTCCTTAGGCTAAACCATGGGCCTTTTTGACCGGCGTCAATCCGGCGGTAACCCGCTTCTGTTCCACTCGTCCTCAATACCGCCCGGTACAGGTCACCGAAGACATCAAGGCGTTAAGTATGAGTTTTGTTAAGACGTTCGATTTCTTCAGGGCGAAGACGCCGGTCCCGGCGCCGGCCGACGAACGCGAGGCGGCAGACTGGTCGCCGGAATGCCTCGCGTTCCTGAAATACTGGACGTCCTTACGCACCGGCCCCGGCATTCCGACATCGGAAGCCTTTCTGGACATGCCCTCAACGCGGTTCGCGCCGTTTGTGTATATCGTCGAACTTCTGGACGGCGCCCCCGTTGTGCGATTGCAAGGTACTCAGCTCGAGCAGGCTTGGACTCGCGACCTGACGGGCGGGGATTTCTTTCCCGGCCGCTCGCCGCGATTCCGCGCCGCCGCCATCGCGAATATGAACGCCGTGCTCACTCACCCCTGCGGTCACCTGGCGCGCTCGACGTATGCAACGTCTAAAGGCCGCAGGATCACATCCGACTGGATTCAGCTGCCGCTTGATGTTCGCGCGGCGCGCGCCCCGCGCATTGTCGGCGCGGTATTCCAGCACACCGGACGCAACTTCGGTGAAGTCGCGACGCATCATTTCGAGCTGCATAAACTGGCGTGGATTGACGCCGGCTGGGGTGTTCCGGCGAACGGACCCACACCGCTGGCGTCCTAGCTCAACTTGGGAAAACAGGCTTGCGCTTGGCCATGAAGGCCGCGTGGCCCTCCTTGAAATCGGGTCCCGAGATCGCATCGGCAAAGGCCGCGCGTGTTTCCGGCGTGTCGTCCTTCGCGCCGTCCAGCACCATCTGGACGTGACCTTTCATAGCCTTGACGGAGAACGGCGAGGCATCCGCCAGCATGACCGCGTAAGCCCTCACTGTATCCTCGAGCCGGTCAGGATCGACAAGGCGGTCGACGAGCCCAATAGCGAAGGCCTCCGCGCCATCAAGAATGCGCCCGGTAAAGAGCATATCGCGTGCCCGCGCTGCGCCGACCACATCGACGAGGCGCTTCGTATCGGCGACGCTGTAGACGAGACCCAAGCGCGCCGGAGGAATACCGAAACGCGCCGTGGTGTCCGCGAAGCGAAAGTCGCAGCACAGGGCAATGCCGCATCCCGCACCCACACACGGGCCGCTGATTTTAGCTAACGTCGGCTTGGAGACGCGGTGGAGCTTCTTTTCCGACTGGTGAATGATCTCGGACGCGGCGGGAGCGGTCGAAGGGTCCAGCGCGACCTCACCAAATTCCTCGATATCGGAACCCGCGGCGAACGCACCACCTTCGCCAGTCACAACGATCACTTTCACGAAAGGATCGCGATCGGCGGCGCCGACGAGGTGAAGCAACTGACGCCACATCTCGATGGTGATGGCGTTGCGCTTGGCGGGTTGGTTGAAATGAATGGTCGCGACGGCGCCATCGCGCGTCGAGAAAACAGCATCGTCTGACATGGTCTACTCCGCTGGCGCTTCGGCGGTACGCGACATGGTTTGCGGCTTACGGTCATAGGCGCGGCCCAAGAACCACCCAAGCACAACCCAAATCGCGGCAAGCGCCGCCGCGACGAGGCTTGCGCCGGTAGGCCCGCTGCCAAGCACATCGAGCGCTGTTTTCGCCTGCCCCCCAACGTAGTCAGCCGCGCGATAGACCGGGACATCGATGAAGTTCTTGGCTTTGTATTTTGTCTCGGTATCAAAGGCACTGAACAGCATTTCGCGGCCCGGACGCACGAGCGCGTATTCACCCCAGCGGCGCGTGACCAGCACGACCAGCACCACCGAAAGCACAGGCGCCATCGCCAGCGACACAAAACCGATGACCATCGCACAGGGCACGATGGTGAGCAGTGCGCGCACTCCAAGGGTCGAGGCGATACGGCCGGTAAGGAACAACTGGGTGAGGATCGTCAACGACTGCACGATGATATCGATGTTCGCAAACACCTGCGTGCGGCGACCGGTATCGGAAAACGATTCTTCGACGATACGGAGTTGCTCGAAATAGACGAACGTGTTCGCGGCCGAGAGCAACACGACGAAACCCGCGATGCCCCAAAGAAAGGGCGAGCGGAGTACGATTCCGATCCCGGCGAAGGGGTTGCCGCCCGTAGCCGCGTCCACCGGGCGCTCCTCGCGCACGCGCGTGACGGCGGCTTTTTCGCTGGAGGTCCATATCCGGATGAGAATGCGCTGACAAATGATCGCGCCAATGAAACCTACCGCCCCGATAAATAATATCCCTGAGTTACCGACGCTATCGACCGCGAAACGCGTGATGATCGGGCCCATCAGCGCGCCCGCGGTGCCGCCGGCGGAAATGAATCCAAAGAGACGTTTGGCTTGCGCGCTGGAGAAAATCTCCAAAAGAAAGCTCCAGAACAAAGACACCAGCATCAAATTGAGGACGCTGATCCAGACGTAGAAGAACGCGCCCACGGCCCGGCTGTTTTCGTCCGCGCGGAAGACGAGACCCACCGCGACAAAAATGATCGCGACCGCGCCGTAGATCCACGGCAACAGGAGGCCGCGCCGAACCCGCGCGACCAGCCACCCAAAAGCCGGTACGATCGCGATCGAGAAGGCTGCGGTATAGAGCCAAAGGTCGGCGACGTAGGCGCGTCCCAAAAGGGTGGCGATGGTTTCACGCACGGGACGGACGGCGAAATAGCTGCCGAGCACAAAGAAGAACAGGAAAAACGCCGCAAGAACGGTTGAGAGCTCGTGCCCTTCGATTTTGACGAGCGAATCCCCCACGCGTGAAAGGCGCGATTGCGAGGTGGGTGGCGGTGACGAAGCAGACGACATGGCGTTCCAGTCCCTCCCAAGAGCCGCAGCACTATAAGCGGGTTTTTTGGCGAAAGTCTCGATCAACCCGCGCAGACAAGCCGTCGCACAACGCACGGGTTCGCGCACGCAAGCGGCTTCTGTTACCATCGCATCATGCCGTCCTTGCCGAATTTCGCAGCGTTCCGCCGCACCCTTTCCAACCGCAACTTCGCCATGTTCACGGCCGGGAATCTCATCTCGGTGATCGGCAGCTGGATGCAGCGTGTCGCGGTGGGCTGGTTGACATGGGAGCTGACCGGATCGGCGGCATGGCTCGGTGCGGTGGCGTTCGCCGAGTTCATGCCCACGATCATTATCGCGCCCATTATCGGCGCACTCGCGGACCGCTACGACCGACGCAAGATCGCGCTTGTCGGGCAAGTGTTGGCGACAGCGCAGGCGGCCGCACTCGCGATCTTGACGGTGACGGGATTTGTGACACCGCTCTGGATTCTCTTCCTGCAGCTTGCGTCCGGCGTCATCCAGCCCGCGACACAAACCGCGCGCCTGGTGCTGGTGCCGAGCCTGGTGCCGCGCGAAAACCTCGGCAACGCCGTGGCCATCACTTCTATGACCTTCAATACGGCGCGCATCCTCGGCCCGGCGATTTCGGGGGTGATGATCGCCACTATGGGTGCGGGCTATTCCTTCGCTGTGAACGCCGCGAGCTATTTCTTTGTCATCGCCTCGCTCATGGCGATGACCGTGCCGGCGCAAGCGCCGAGCGCCAGCTCTCCGGCCTCATTCTGGATTTCGGTGTGGACCGACATCGCGGAAGGCGCACGCTACGTCTGGACGCATAGGGACCTGCGCATCGCCATCGGTCTCATCGCCTGTTGCAGCGTGCTGACATGGCCGCTGAGCGACCTCATGGCGGGGATCGCCGACAAGCAACTCGGTCACGGCGTGGCCGGCCTCGCCACGATGACGTCGGCCCAAGGCGTGGGCGCGATCTGCGCGGGCCTTTTCGTCGCCCAACGCAGCAATCACGAGAATGCGCTTCGCATCGCGCTGATGTGCGCCATTTTCAATGGGATTGTGCTGATCGTTTTCGGCTTTAATAAAAGCTTCCTGATCGCGGTGCCTTTAGTGGCCGGAATCGGCCTCCTCGGCGTCCTCACGAGCATCAGTACCCAGACCGTGACACAAATGGTGGCGGACGATCGTATGCGCGCGCGCACCATCAGCACGTGGTACACCGTCACCCGCGTCGGGCTTGCGTCGGGAGCCCTCATTCAAGGTACTGTCGCCAACGTCACAGGGTTCACTTTTCCGTTGGTGCTGGCCGGCGGGCTCACGCTTGCCGTGGGTTTGTATTTCCATCGCCTGCACAAAAAACCCGCCCGCGGGGAAGGCGCTTAGGGCATATATCTCGCGCCACCGGATCGCGGTATGCTACCGGTATAAGAACGTTTCGAAACGAGGAGACTGACCATGGGTATGAGCGCGGAAGCTGGGATTCTTGGCGTTGTGGCAGCGGTGGCGGTGGTTTTGACCGTCGCGTCCATGAGCGCCCGGGACAGCATGGCCCAAGCGAGCGCGGGCCCCGCGGACGCCTGTGCGCTCCTGAAGGACTCGGAAGTCGCCTCCACCTTGAAACTGAAGGTGATGCCGGCGGACCGCCGCGACGACGGTAAGCTGGATCATAAGGAAGGCTACGAGGGCGCCTACTCATCGACCTGCGTGTGGCGCGTCGAGGAAGATCAAGGCAAGGACAGCGTCGATCTGCCCATGGCCGGCATGCGCTTTGCGATCCTGAACGCCATTACCTGGCCGAAGGGCAGCGGCAAGGCCAAGCACTTTCTTGAGGAATTTTATGTGGTGGCCGAGCAGGGCATCATCCCCGCCAAACCGGTGCAAGTACCGGGCATCGGCGACGACGCCCTGTGGTGGGGCGATGGCCTGGCCTCGCGCGTCGGCGATGTGAGCTTTGGCGTGTCGGTGTTCCTACAGAACGGCGACAAAGTCACCCAGCGCGGCATGGAAGAAGCGCTGGCGAAAAAGATCGCGGGCCGCCTCTAAATTCTAGCCGACGAGCGAGATCGCGGCGCCCATCGCAAGATAGGTGACGACGGTGTTCGCGCCGTTGATCAGCGAGAGCTTCCCCGACATCCCGTGAAAGCGGTCGCGCATAAGCTGATTGGTGACGATCAAGCCCACCGACAGGCCGAGCGCGATGTGCAGTGCGTCCATCAGCGTTACCGCGCCCATTGCTTTAATAGCGTGCGCGAGTACGAACGCTGAAATCAGGTTCATGAGAAGAGCATTGGGTACCGCGGCTTTCGGGCTGCCTAGTTCTTCCATGGACTTGCCGAGCTCCTTCATCCAAGCCGTGCCGAATACTGCCGGCATGTACCAGATAAAGCCGATGACCATGGCGAGGGCGGCCGCGGCGATGGCGCCCAGCCAATTGAAGTCAGCGAACATTAGGTCTTTCTCCCTTGCGGACGTGACGCCGCCGTGACCGCGCCGGCAGCGAACAACAACCAACCGATCATAACAGCGAAGCCGCCCCACGGCGCGAAGAAGCCAGGGCCCGCAAAGGAGATGGAGTAAAGCGCGCCGGAAAAGAGCACCGTCCCGGCGGCGAAGGCAACGACGGCCAGGCGCAAAATCGATTGGGCGCGGGTATCCACAACTCGTTCCGCAACGGTCGTTGCGATCAATAAACCAAGAGCGTGGTTCATCTGGAAATTGGCGCCTTCCTTGAACCACACCACGGCCTGCTCCATGGCGGGCGCCATGGCCACAAGGCCGTGCGCGGCGAAGGCGTCGGCGCAAACGGACATCAACGCCATGACAGCGCCGAAGACATAAAAGGTCATTGCGAATCGGCTCATGGGCTCTCCTGTTAACGCGCCTGAAGCGCGAGGGCTTTTTCAAGGATCCGGAAACCGTCGAGGAACTGGCGTTCCGCCTCCGCCACGGGAAGCGGCGTCAGGGTCACGTCCTTGAGGGGCTTTTCCTTGAAGTTGAGGACATTCTTGCATTCGGCGGCGGTAAAGCCGGCGAGTTGAACCGCCTCGGTAGCGGCGGCGATGATGTCGGCTTTCTTGATCAGGGCCTTGTCGTCGGCTGACAGGACGGGCTTCAACCCAAAGCGGATGTAAATCGCCGCCGTGAGGCGGCGCTCGACCTCCTTGAAGACGTCCCCGACGACCGCCTTCAAAGGGGTGATGAGATCGTGAGTCACGTATTCCGAGGCGTCATGGAGCTTCGTCGCCATGAGCAGACTGGCCGGGGCGCGCGGCTTCAGGCGCCGCATGATCTCAACCGTAAGGTCTGAATGCTGGGCCACACTCCAACCGTGGGCTCCACGGGTCTGGCCGTTCCAACGCGTGTTACGGGCCAGACCCAGGGCGATATCCTCGATCTCGATGTCGAGGGGGGAGGGTTCCACCAGGTTCAGCCGGCGGCCGGACAGCATGCGCTGCCAGGTCCGGGGAGCGTGATCCGCGAGGGTGGCCCGTGCCGGCTTGGCGGGGGTCGTCTTCACTGTATGTCCTTCAAAAGCTTTGCGTTGTCCGGGAGAAAGAATACCTTAAAACTTGCGAAATATGATCCCGGGGAACGGGCTGGAATGGCGCCGGTGAAAAACTACGCCTTCAGGGGAAGAGCACGTAACGTATGGCGGCCGCGACTTCAGATTATTTGAAGCCCATCAGCTTCCTAGTGGTGGACGACCGCGCGTATATGCGGCGCGTCATCAAAGGGATTCTGGAGACCTTGGGCTGCAAGCGCATCGACGAGGCGCACCATGGCGGTGAAGCTTTGGGCATCATGCGCAGCTGGGCGCCGGACATCGTCATCACCGAGTGGCTGCTGCAACCCATGAGCGGTGTTGAGTTCCTCAAATCGGTGCGCGCGGAGAAGAACAACAACATCCGCTTCACCCCGATCATTATGATCACGTCGGAGACCCGCCGCGAGAAAGTGATTTTCGCGCGTAATTGCGGTGTCACCGAATATGTAGCCAAGCCATTCAACGCCAAGAGCCTTATCCTTCGCATCCGTGAAGTGATCGAACGGCCGCGTCCGTTCGTGGATATCGGCGGGTATTTCGGCCCCGACCGCCGCCGCCGTTCGGAAGTGATGTCGGAGGGCGAGGAAAAACGCGGCAAGGGTCCGCGCGTGCCGATGAGCAAGGAAGAGATGAAGCGTAGCTTGACCCAGGAGCAGATCGACAAGCTGGTGGCCGGCGACGCCATCAAAGAAAACTAGCGCTCCTTCGCACCCGTCTTCATACCATCCGCATGAACGAGAACGTCATTATCATCGGCGCGGGCCAGGCCGGCGCGCAGACCGCGATCTTCCTGCGCCAGAACCACTTCGCCGGGCCGATCACCATGATCGGCGACGAAGCTTATGTGCCCTACGAACGTCCGCCGCTCTCCAAGGGTTTCCTGGCCGGCGAGGTCGAGCTTGAGCGCATGGCGATGCGCCCTGCGACATTCTACGCCGACAAGGATATCGAATTACGCCTGAAAACAAAGGTTTCTCACATCGACCGCGTGCAGAAAACCATCGGCCTATCGACCGGCGAAGTCCTGCGCTACGGCAAGCTGGTGTTGGCCACGGGCGGACGTGTGCGGCGCATGATCTGTCCCGGCGCGGAGCTTCCGGGCGTTCACTACTTGCGCAACGCCGAAGACGTGATGGGCTTCCGCGAACGCCTGACGGCGGGTGTGAAACTCGTGATCGTCGGCGGCGGCTATATCGGCCTCGAGGTCGCGGCGGTGGCAGTGAAGCGCGGCTGCAAGGTGACCATCCTCGAGATGATGCCGCAGGTGCTGAACCGCGTCGTCGCGCCGGAGATGTCGGACTTCTACGCCGACGTGCATCGCGCCGCAGGCGTTGACATCCGCACCTCGGAGACGGTCACGGGCTTCGAAGGCGCGGGCGCGCTGACGCGGGTTCGCTGCAGCGACGGCACAGCGATCGAGGCCGACCTCGCGGTGATCGGTATCGGCATAGTCCCGAATGTGGAGCTTGCGGTGGAAGCGGGCCTGCCGGTCGACAACGGCATCGTCGTTGACGAATGCGCGCGCACCATCGATCCCGACATTTTCGCCGCCGGTGACTGCGCCAACCATCCGTCGCGCATCGTGGGCGAACGGCTGCGGCTGGAATCCGTGCCGAACGCGCTCGGTCAGGGCAAGGCGGCCGCATTGGCCATCACGGGCGCACCGGCGCCTTACGACGAAGTGCCGTGGTTCTGGTCGGACCAGTACGACCTCAAATTACAGATGGCCGGTCTTTCGAAGCCCGGCGACACGGTGGTGATCCGCGGGTCGATAGAAGCGCGGAAGTTCTCCGCCTGTTACCTGCGCTGCGGCGTGTTCGTGGCCTGCCATGCCGTGAACATGGCCAAAGATTTTCTCCAGTCGAAGAAACTGATTTCTAACCGCGTCCGGCCGGACCCGATTCTCCTGGCGGACCCCGTAACGCCGCTTCAGAGCTTCCTGCCCGCGGCGGGCGAAAGCTAACGTCTTACAATTCCGCGCGTTTTCACCCTCCCCTTGCACTCCTCAGTTGAGCGGGTAGGGTGTGAGGATGAGCGATACCAGCACGATCAACGACCTGTCGGCCTTTCAGCAGACCCCGAGCGCCCGCGTGCGCGATCCGGGCCCGGCGGTGAACGCAAACCCGCCGCCCCCGCCCGATCCGTCGAAGCGGCTCCAGCAGGAGCCGAGCCCGCACCCGACCCGCGGCCAAAACATCAACTTTACCATTTAACGCACATCTCTAGCGTTGGCGGTGCCCGGCCTTTTTCCGTATGAAGGCGGCGGCATGACCGCAAATCTTTTTGAAATCTTCCGCACACGCTTTCCCACAGACCGCGCGCGCGCCTTTATTACCCGGCCCGACGGCCGCGTTTTCTCCTACGCCGACCTCGACGAGATCTCGGGACGGATCGCGGCGCTGCTGATCGAACTGAACGTCGCGCCCGGCGACCGGGTAGCGATGCAGGTGGAGAAGTCCGCCGAAGCGGTTTTCCTGTATCTCGCGTGTTTGCGCGCCGGCGCGGTTTTCCTGCCGATGAACACGGGCTACCGCACGGACGAACTCGACTATTTCATCGCCGACGCCGAACCGACCCTCGTGGTTGCTGATCCGGGATCGCAGGCGCTGATGGACGTGTGCACGGCCCGTAAAGTGCCCCAGGTGTTGACGCTGGATGCGCACGGCCAAGGCACGTTGATGAACCGCGCTGCGAGCCTCGCGCCGCTTGACGGCTCGGTCGCGCGCGCGGGCACGGACCTCGCCGCGATCCTTTATTCTTCGGGCACCACCGGGAAACCAAAGGGCGTGATGCTGAGCCACGGCAATCTCGCGTCCAACGCGAAAGCGCTGCACGAGGTCTGGAAGTTCGGACCTGACGATGTGCTATTGCACACCCTGCCTATCTTCCATGTGCACGGCCTGTTTGTCGCGCTGAACACGGTGCTGATGAACGGCACTGGCATGATTTTCCACAGCCGTTTCACCCCTGAAGAGACGATCCGCGATCTACCGCAGGCAACAGTGTTCATGGGTGTGCCGACGTATTATGTGCGCCTTCTGGCCAACTGTGGTTTCAAGAAAGAGGCCGCGCGGAACGTGCGGCTGTTCATCAGCGGGTCGGCGCCCCTTCTCGATGAAACCTTCCGCGCCTTCGAGGACCGCACGGGCAAGCAGATCCTGGAACGCTACGGCATGACGGAGGCCTGCATCATCACAAGCGCGCATATCGACCGCGCGCGTACCGCCGGCGCTGTGGGTTGGCCCTTGCCCGGCCTGACGCTGCGTGTGGCCGACGAGACCAATCAACCGGTGCCGAACGGCACAACCGGCGAGATTCAAATCAAGGGTCCGAGCGTCTTCCGCGGCTACTGGCGTAAGCCGGAAAAGACGGCGGAGGATTTCACCGTCGACGGCTTCTTCAAAACCGGCGATCTCGCGCAGCTCGATCCGGATGGGATGGTGAACATCGTGGGCCGCGCGAAGGACATGATGATCTGCGGCGGATACAATGTGTATCCGAAGGAAATCGAGACGGTGATTGACGGCCTGCCCGGCGTCGCGGAATCCGCCGTGGTGGGTATGCCGCACTCGGACTTCGGTGAAGCGGGTCTGGCGATCATCACCATGAATGCCGGTGCGCCGGCGCTTTCACCTGACACCGTACGCGCGGCGCTGAAGGACGCTCTTGCGAGTTTCAAGGTGCCCAAAATGATCGTGTTCGCCGACGCGCTTCCGCGCAACACGATGGGAAAGGTTCAGAAGAACGTTCTGCGGCAGGACTATCGCGCGGCGTGGGATGCGGGCCTAAAAGCTTAGTTACTGAGCGCCTTTGGGCGCGACCACCATATCCACCTGCGTCGATCCGATCACCGACCCGCGGCGGATATTGATGGTGGCGAGCCGTCCGGTGCTTTCGGAACTGAACGTCAGCAGACTGTTGTCCGAGCGCATGGCGGAGATTTCCACCCACCCGAAGTTCGGCATTTCACGGTGCAGAAAATCGAAAACCTCGTCGGCGGACCCCGCCGCGGTGTAGGTGAGGCGGCCCAGCCAACGGTCGTCGGTCCCAAAAATCATTGTCCGCGCCGGATCGACCTTATATCCGGCGGGAAGCGCGGTCCCTTTCGCGAGGATCATGACCTGCGCCGTAGACCCAACAGCGGCGGCATTGTCGGAAGCCGATGGCATGTTGGTGGCCGTTACAGCCGGTCCGTCCGAGCACGCGGACAAACTTACGATGAAAGCAAGCGCGGACGTACGACGGAACATGACTCCCCCGGAGCAGACTTGGCGTTCGCGATTCTATCACAAAACGATTTTCTAGGCCGCCAATTCCGGAAAGTAACGCGTGAACATCCGTGCGAAATGATCGACGAGACTGCGGTGCTTGAGCGTGGCGGTCTTTAACGGATTGTCCCACGGCGAACGGATTATGTTGCCGACGTAAGAGTAAAGACTGGCGTCGAGCACCGTCGGTTCATCGCCAAAAGTGTACGGCCGCGTGCTCAGCCAGTGAGCGATCGCCTGCAGATCGGAGATCCCGAGTTGCCAGATAACCTCCGGTGGATGGCGGCCGATGCCCTGTGCGTGCAACGTCCGTTGGTAGCGGCGGCGCCCCATCCAGGCCGCAATACCGGCGAGCGCGGGCGGAACACCAAGGTCGCGAAGGAATTGGCGGCGCAGCTCGACTGGTTGCGCCACCCAACGGCCATAGACGGCGACCCAGTAGAGATGCTCGTCGAGCATGCGCTGGAAGGCAACGGATTCGCCGCGCTGGGCTAGGGTCAGCTTGCCGTCCACCGGGTGACCGAAACGGGCCTCGAGCACCGCGATGATCCGGCTTGAGTCCGTCAGGGTCTCGCCGTCGATCACGATATACGGACACTTGCCGGTCGCGGAGCCGGGCCGCAGCACCGCGCGTGTTTCATACTGAAGACCGGCCATACGCAGGTAGGTCTCGAGCTTCATGCAGAAGGGACTGGGGTTAGGCAGGCCGTTCAGCGGCCGGAATTGATAGAGCGTAATCACATGAAACCTCCGGCCTGGCGCTGCCACAGCTTAGCGTAGACGCCGCGCGCCGCGAGCAGCTCGGCGTGCGTTCCCTGCTCGGCGATCCGGCCCCTTTCGAGCACAACGATACGGTCGAGGTGCGCGATGGTGGAAAGGCGATGGGCGATCGCGATGACGGTTCTGCCCTTCATGAGCGCGAGCAACCCGTCTTGAATCAGATGTTCAGCCTCGCTGTCCAGAGAAGAGGTGGCTTCGTCGAGCAAGAGAATCGGCGCGTTCTTCAGGAATGCGCGGGCAATCGCCACGCGCTGACGTTCGCCGCCGGACAACTTCATGCCCTTTTCCCCGACGATGGAATCGTAGCCTTGCTCCCGCGCAGCGATGAACTCGTGACAGTGCGCGCGCCTCGCAGCCGCGATCACATCAGCATCGGCCGCATCCGGCCGGCTATAGCGGATGTTGTCGCGCACGGAGCGGTGGAAGATGCTGGGATTCTGGGGCACCTCGCCGATGCAATCGTGCAAGGAATCCCAAGTGACATACGCGATATCCTGCCCATCGATGACAATGCGCCCGCTTTCATAGACGAACTGCCGGCGAAGGAGTTTGATCAGCGTGCTTTTACCTGCGCCCGACGGTCCGACAAGGCCGACGCGCTCTCCCGGCTTGATGGAAAGAGAAAAGTCCGTGAAGACCGGCGCACCGTCGGCATAGGAAAACGTCACGCGCTCGAAAGCAACCGCGCCCCCAGTGACGCGCAGCGGCCTTGCGCCTGGAGGATCAACGATTTCGTGGGAAGCAAGCACGGTGGTCAGGGCTTCGCTGAGGATGCCGTAATACTCGAAGTATACAAAGAGGCTGTCGCCCATGGTGCGAATGGTCGCGGCCACCGTGAAAGACAGCATGAGGATTGTCGTAAAGGCGCCAACGGCCATTGCGCCCGCGAGCGCGGATTGCAAGCTTTCCCACACGAGCCACGCAATAAAAGCGACGCTGAAGACATGCAACGTCATGCGCATTGCCGAGAGGGAAAGGCGCAGCTTGAGGTGCGCCGCACGCTCGGCGTCGTTGAGCGGCTGCATGGTCGCGCGTTCATAGACCGCACGCGCGAAACTGCGCACCACATCCCAGTTGGCGACGGAATCCACCATGCGCCCCACGACGTCCGCCGCCGCCTGCGCATGGGCTTTGGCGAAGTGGCGCATGCGATGCGCGGTGAAGACGGCGATGGCCGTAAAGACGGTGAGGAAAGCGCAAAACGGAAGCAAGAGATCGGGCGCCTGGTGAAGGATCATGACGACGGTGATGGTGAGCATCACCCCGAGACGCACGACGTTGGTGCAGAGGTAATCGATGATGACGATGGCCGCGTTGCCGGCTTGGCGGATCTTCTGCACCAGACCGCCACTGGCGTTATCCATGAAATAGCGCGGCGCATGTCCATGCAAATGGGCGAACATCTCGTCTTGCATGTGCAAACGAAGGTCGGTCATCTTCATTTGCGAATAGGACGCGTAGAGATGGGCAAAGACGTAAGTTCCGAACCAGGTGCCGCAGAGGGCGACGAACCAAGGAACCACACGCGCAATGCCGCCCGCCTGTACTTGCGTCAAAGCTTGAACGAGCTGACCGACAAAGTACGGCTGCAACGTCTCCAGCGCTGTCCAGACGGCCATGAGCAGCACCATGCCCGTCAACGGCCGCAGGAACCCCGCAAGTACGTAATAAAAGATGTAGCGAAACGGCGTGCGCGGGAGCACGGCGCCGTTCGCCGCGGGAAGGTCGATCACGGCATCCGCATGCGGCATTTCCGTCATCGCGCGCGGGGCGGATTCATCTGGCATTGCATAAGTATAAAAGAAAAAGGCCGGGCGCAGCCCGGCCTTTTCGTCTCTATCGCGCGCAAGGCCTTACTTGGAAACCTGGCCGCGCACTTCACCGCCCTTGTTCATGGCAGTGTGAACGTTGACGTACATCTTGCCGGCATTGAGGTCGGCGATCTGAGCGTCGGTCAAAGTGGCTTTGCCGGTCAGCGGGCTTTTCGGCGGCGTGCCTTGCACGCCAAGCTGCACGGCGACGCCGGCATTCGCACCCTTTTCAGCCGGACCATGGACGTGAGCGGCGACCGCGTCGCCCGTCAGACCTTCCCAGGTCACGGTCCAGGTGATCTCCTTGGTGGCCGGATTGAGCATGAGCTCGGCATGGCCTTTGCCGGTGCTGGCGTTCGCCGGCACTTCTTCGGCGGACGAAAGGTTGGCGGTGTACTTCACCATCGCGTCGGCGGCTTGCGCGCCGAAAGACATTCCGACGGCGAAGAGAGCGCCGGCGGCCAGTTGGAACAGCTTGCTCATGAGATCCTCCCACTTGCTTGTTTGATTGCGGCAAGACGCCGCGCGCGTCCAGGGCGAGGCAAAGGATAGCCCCTCTATCGGAGGTGTCTAGGCGATTTGCGGAAAATCCAACTGTTGCACGGGGTTGTGACGCGAAAGCGCGATGAGACGCGCGCCTCTTATCCCCACAACCAATTGACATCGGCGCCGCCCCAACGGCAGGAAATAGGCGACTTGGGGACGCATATGAAGGAGAAGACGATGCCTTACGTCGATGGATTTGTTGTGCCGGTTCCGAAAAAGAACGTGAAGAAGTACAAGGCCCTGGCCACAAAGGCCGGGAAAATCTGGATGGAGTTCGGCGCGCTAGAGTTCCGCGAGTGCGTGGCCGACGATGTAAGGCCCGGCAAAGTCACTTCTTTTCCTCAGAGCGTGAAGCTCAAAAAGGACGAAACGGTGATGTTCTCGTGGATCGTCTACAAATCGCGGAAAGACCGCGACCGCATCAACAAAAAGGTGGTGATGGATCCGCGCCTTGCGAAAATGATGCAAGGTAAAGAGAACCCCTTCGACGCCAAACGCATGATCTACGGCGGCTTCACCACCCTCGTTGATCTTTAGAGACTCGCGTCGTCATGTCGCTCACGCTCTATTTCCATCCGTTCTCGTCGTATTGCCAGAAGGCGCTGATCGCGCTTTATGAGAACGGAACGCCTTTCACGCCGAAAATCATCAATCTGGGCGACGCCGCGTCAGCGAACGAACTTAAGCGCGTGTGGCCGCTCGGCCGGTTTCCCGTCTTAAGGGACGAAGCGCGCGGCGAAACGATCCCTGAATCGAGCATGATCGTCGAATATCTCGCGCAATATTATCCGGGGCCAGTCCCGCTGATCCCCGCCGCCCCGGATCTTGCGCGTAAAGTGCGCGGGCTCGACCGGTTCTTCGATCTCTACATCAACGATCCGATGTCGAAGATGGTGACAGACCATTTCCGTCCGGCGGGAAAAAACGACCCGCACGGCGTGGAGGCCGCTAAGGCGCTGCTTCTCACCGCTTACGGTATTCTTGAGGCGGAATTGGCTGGAAAGACCTGGGCCGCGGGCGAGACATTCACGATGGCCGATTGCGCGGCGGCTCCGTTCCTGTTTTACGCGAACCTCATGGTCCCGTTCGAGACCCATCCAGGTGTTCGTACCTATTACAACAGACTCGCAAAGCGTCCCTCGTTTATACGCGCGCTGAGGGAAGCCCAGCCTTACAACAAGGGCGTCCCTTTCGAGCGCGCTTATACGTCGGAATTTAAACGGCTGACGAAGGCATAACAAAATGATCGACCTTGTCATCGAACAGCGGCGCAAAAGCCTCGGCGGCTTCGAGGTCGGACGTGTGCTGCCGTTCGTCAAACGTCGAATGGTCGGACCGTTCGTGTTCTTCGATCACATGGGTCCGGTGGATCTCGCGCCGGGTATCCCCCGCACCGTGGACGTGCGCCCTCATCCGCATATCGGCCTTTCGACGGTGACCTATCTGTTCTCGGGCGAAATCATGCATCGGGACAGCATAGGATCGGAAGAATCGATCCGTCCGGGGGAAGTGAACTGGATGACCGCGGGGCGCGGCATCACTCACAGCGAGCGCTTCGAGAAGGCTCGCGAACATGGCGATCATCTACACGGCATCCAGGCTTGGGTCGCACTGCCCAGCGAACACGAAGAGACCGCGCCTGGTTTTTCACACCATGAAGGCGCCGATCTTCCCCGGTGGAACGACAACGGTGTGCGCGGGAGGCTGATCGCGGGCAAGGCTTACGGCCTGGCGGCAGGGGTGAAGACGCACTCGCCGCTGTTCTACGCCCATCTCGACATGGACGCTGGCGCGAAAGGCGAAATCCCGAGCGGTCATAGTGAACGCGCGCTCTATATCGCAACAGGCGAGATCGAGATGGCGGGCCAGAGCTTCACGGCCGGCCAGATGCTGGTGCTGACGAAGGATGCGGGCGCTTTCACGGCCAAGACCCCGGCAACCGTCATGCTGCTCGGCGGCGAACCGGTGGGCGAGCGGTTTCTCTATTGGAACTTCGTCTCTTCGTCGAAAGAGCGCCTTGAGCAGGCCAAGGCGGATTGGATCGCGGGACGGATGAAACTGCCCGACACGGATAACAAGGAGTTCATCCCGCTGCCCCCAGACCCGGTTCCGCCTCCGCCGCCGGCCTCATGAACCCGATGCGTACTTTTTTCCTCGTGATTTTTCTTATCGGCCTGAACGGCTCGGCATTCGCGTGGGGCCGCGACGGTCATCGGCTTTCCTGCGCGATCGCGCTCGACATTATGTCGCCGACAACGCGTCAAACGGCCTTCGACATCCTGGACATCACCCGTAGCGAGGAGTTTCTCGAACTCTGCTTTTGGGCCGAGCGTGTGAAGGCCTCACAACCGGAGACCGCGTCATGGCATGCGATGCTCCTGCCACGTGGCGCCGAGGCGATCAATCTGGCGCGGGACTGCCCGGAGCCCAAAAGCTGCGTTGTGACCCGGGTGGTCCAGGAGATCAGCACGCTGAAAAGCGACGCGCCTAAGGAACAGAAGGCGACAGCGCTGAAGTTGCTGATGCACCTCATCGCCGATCTGCACCAACCTCTCAATCTTGGATTCACGGAAGACGACGGCGGCCGCAAGATCCCGGCCTTATTTCTGGGCCGCAACACGACCCTCTACGACATTTGGGAGACGGGCCTTCTGGAAGCCGAGCGCGTGGCGAAGGGCGCCGATCACGAAACCTTATGGCTCGCTCATGAGGTGCAGACCCATCCCGCGCCCTTGGATTGGGCGCGCGAGAGTTTCTTTATCATGCGCGGCCCGGCGACAGGGTATGTCGGCAATCCCGGCGGCCTGGCGTTCGACGAGCGCTACGTTCAGCAAAACCGGCCTATCGCCATGGGTCAGGTTGAGAAGGCCGGCGTGCGCCTTGGCCTTACGCTGAACGATGCCCTGCGTTAGGGTTCACCGATGAGCCCTCACTTTCAAAAGATAGCCGTTGTCGGCGCCGGCTCCATCGGCGGCCTGCTCGGTGCAAAGCTCGCGCTCAATGGCGACGACGTCACGCTCATCGCACGCGGTGCGACTCTCGAGGCGTTGAAGCGTGGGTTCACGATGATCGATGCCGACGGCGCGGAGCACAGGCCTCCCGTTAAAGCCGCCGCCGCCGAAGAGGCGGGCCCCTTCGACCTCGTGATCATGTGCCTGAAAGCCCATCAAATCGCCGCGGCGGCGAAAACGCTGCCGCGCCTGTTCCACGACGACACACCGGTGCTCGCCGTCCTGAATGGCATTCCTTGGTGGTACTTCCACAAGAACGGCGGCGACTTCGACGGCCGCCAGCTGGCCTCCGTGGATCCCGACGGTACGATTGCGCGCGCGATCGAGGGCCGGCGTGTGATCGGCGGCGTTATTTATGCCGCGGCGAACGTGGTGAAGCCGGGCACCGTTCACGTCACCGATACCAAGCGGTTGATCATCGGCGAGCCGGACGGCAGCGCTTCGGCGCGTGCGGAAGCCGTCGCGGACATGTTCAACCGCGCCGGCTTCAACACAGTTGTCAGCACCGAGATCCGGTCCGACATCTGGACCAAGGCGTGGGGCAACTCCTCCTTCAATCCCGTCAGCGCGCTGACGGGCGCGGGTCTTGCCAGCATCGTGCGTGATGAGGGCGCATGCGACGTCGTGCGGGCCATCATGCGCGAGGTTCAAGGGGTCGTCGAAGGTCTCGGGCTCAAGATGAGCATGGACCTGGAGCAGCGGATCAAAGTGACCGAGTCCCTGGGCGACCATAAGACGTCCATGCTGCAGGATATCGAAGCGCGGCGCTCGCCCGAGACAGACGCGAACATGGGCGCAATCGCCGAGATCGCGAGATTAGTCGGCGCGCCGACGCCAATGCTCGAGACCATCCACACCGTCACCCGGCTCCTGGGCCGGGCCGCGACGGCGTGAGAAGCGCTGTCCTTTCCTTCCTTTTCGTCCTCGGCGGCGCCGCGCCGGCCGTCGCCTGGGGGCCTGACGGCCATCGCATTGCCTGCGCCATCGCATGGGAGGAGATGTCCGCGCCTGTACGCACAAAGGTAAGCGGCGTTCTCGGCGTACCCAACAGGGACGCCTTTGCGGCAACCTGTGCCTGGTTGGACACACAAGCCGAGACGGCGTCCCTCCATCACGTCTTTGTTCCGAAAACAGCGCGCGCCGTCGACATGGCGCGTGATTGCGCGAACGGCTGTGCGCTCACCGAGATTTCCCGCAGCGTGGCTTCCTTGAAGAGCGACGCTGGCGGGGCGGAAAGAACGCGCGCCCTGAAAACCCTTACCCATCTTGTCGCGGACATTCATCAACCGCTGAACATCGGATTTACGGAGGACGGCGGCGGCGCGCAGGTGAAAGGCGCCTTTCGCGGCAAACCCGTGACCCTGCGCGCGATGTGGGAAGAAAAGATGATCGCGACACTGATGAAACCGGATTCATCTGGTCTGATTTACGACTTCAAGTCGATCGAGGCACGGGTGCCAAAAATGGCGGCGAACGCGCCGCTGGACTGGGCCAACGAGACGCTTTGGATCATGCGCGCACCCGCGACCGGTTACGTCGGCACGCCTGGCGGGATCGATTACGACGAGACATACGTTCAACAAAACCGGCGCGTTGCGCTCGAACAACTCGACAAAGCCGGCGTGCGGCTGGCGGCCCTTTTAACGGAGATCTTCGGTGGGACGTGAAGCAATCTGTACATGCCGATGGGGCGGCAAGACCGCCGAGGTCAAGGCGCTGCTTGAAACACGCGAATTGATCTTGCGCGGCGATTTCAAGAAAAAGATGCAGATCAGCGAACTCAAAGACGTTCGCGCCGATGGTGACGATCTTGTTTTCAAAGTCGGCGGCGAGAGCGTCGCTTTAACCCTTGGCGAGAAGAACGCCGCGGGTTGGGTGAAGAAAATCAAAACGCCGCCCCCGTCCTTGAAAGATAAGCTCGGACTGAAGGGTGGCGCGAAGGCACTTGTCATAGGCGCCGTGAAAGATCCCGCGCTCAAGGAGGCCCTGACGGGCGCCGCGACGAAGGCCGCCGCGAAAGCGGAGATGGCCGTCGCTGTTGTCGAAAATGAAAAAGAGCTCGCGCAAGCGATTCGCGCCTGCCCACGAGACGCACCGATCTGGATCGTGCATCGCAAGGGCAAAGGTGCCGGCTTCGGCGACACGCCGGTGCGCGCCGCGATGCGCGCGAAAGGTTTCATGGATACGAAAGTCTCGGCCGTGTCCGAGGCGTTCAGCGCGACGCGTTACTCCCGGAAGAGCTAGAGACCCTCCTTGAGGAAGGCGGCTATCAGCTCAAACACACGCAGCGGCTGCTCCTTATAAGGAACGTGACCGCAGTTCGTAAGAATCGCGAGTTCCATGGGACCGCCGGCACATTCGCGGATCATCTCAGGATGGCGCAGCGAGCCGTATTCGTCCTTGTCGCCGTGAATGACGAGGCCGGGGCACCGCAGGTTCGGAAGGACCTGCTTTAGAGACCAGTCCACGAACTCCGGACGCGTCCAGGTCTCGATCCAAGCCGCGATCACCCAGTCGGTTTTGGCACCGTGATACTTCCGTAGACGTTCGGCCCGCTCGCTGCCCGGACCGAGCGTGGCGCGCGCGGCATGGATCCCGTCGAGGGTCACATCCTCGACAAAGGCCTGAGCCGCCATGGCGATGACAGCTTTGCAGCGGTCAGGAAAGTTCGGCGCGGCCGAGAGCGCCATACCGCCCCCCACGCTATGCCCACACAGGACGAAGGCCTCCACACCGAGGGTCTCAAGGACGATGGGTAACGCCACCCGACCTTCGGCGGCGATAAAATCCAGAGTCAGTTTATCGGGATGGGCATCGGAGCGCCCAAAACCGAGGCGGTCATAGGCAACGACCCGGCGGCCCGTGGCCGCAGCCAAGGCGGCGGGAAAATCGCGCCAAAGATCGACACATCCCAAGGAATCGTGAAGCAGAACAATGGGCGGGGCGGCGTCCGCCCCCAGCCATTCGCGCGCAAAAATCCGGCCACCGGGTACATGAATGTGGTGGTCGCGGGGAGCGCTCATAACGCTTCTATGAAGTCAGGGATAACGAGAGAGGGAGAATGGCGCGCCCGGAAAGACTCGAACTTCCAACCTTCTGATTCGTAGTCAGATGCTCTATCCAATTGAGCTACGGGCGCGCTGTTAACCCCATTTCTCCGCGGGGACCCCTTTCGGCGGACCGAACGGGCGCTTGGGATACTAAGATCATGGGGCCTATGCAAGAAAAACCTCCAGAAATTCCAAGGGGACGTTTTGGAGGGGGTAGACCCAGGGGCCGTCTCCCGGCTTGTTTGCGCTGGGGGCATCGCGTAAAGTCCCAACCGGTGCGGGGCGATGACGGATTATGATGCATCGCCAAGCCTTTGGGGCTGCTTCTCTAAGGTTTGAGTTCGGGAAAGACCGGAACGGTTCGAGGCGCAGTGTTCACCCGGCGGATTCTTACGTCCGAATTCGGGGACCGGGTGGGATACTCACGAAGTGATTGCAGCCCAATAGGGATGCAGCGCCGACCAGGCCGGTTGTGGGGAATGAGAGAGTAAGAATGCAGGTATTGGGGCTGTCCATAGTACGTCACGGACAAAGCAAGCTGGGCCATAAGCGCTCTCTCTTAAAGCACGTCGCCATCGCCGCCTTGGCCATCACGTTGGCTGGGTGCGCAGGTCATGGCGCGCGTCCGGCGAGCGCGGCCGAAGCCACCGGAGGCTCTGCGCATACGCAGGTCGCCGCCGCCGTGGACTCGCAGAATTTGGCGCCGGCCACGTCCTCGTCCAACCGCTTCGGACCGACCGCCGTCGGTCAGAAAGCCGCGCAATTGCGCACTGATTTTGAAAAACTGCGCACCAATACGACGACGCGCAGCGAGCAGCTTGAGACCATCCGCAAACAGACCATCGCGAACGTGAACGCCTATCACACGCTGGTCGGCAGCATCCGCTCGCGCCTGCAGATGGGCTCGACCCCCGGCAACCCGGAGCTGCTGGCGAACTGGAGCTCGGCGCAGACGCAGCTGACCCAGATCGACGCGGATATCGCGACCCTCAATCAATTATCGGCGCAGGTATCCAGCGACGCCGGCGCCTCGGCCTTCATCCTCGAGAACATCCGCGCGGCCTATGGCCTCTCGGGCGCGCTTGAAGATGACCACCGCCAATTGCGTATCCTGGAAGACGAAGTGAACCAGAACGCGATCGTGATCGACCGCGCGCTTCTGGATCTGAACGCCGAGATCGGCCGCCAGCAAGCTTACGTGAGCAGCGAACGCAATTCGCTGGTCGAACTGGCCGCTGAAATCAACGCCGGCCAGTCCTATCCGGCCGCCGCGTCGGCGGGACCGCGCCGCGCCGTGCCCGTGCGCAATGTCGCGACCGTGTCGGCCGAAGCCTTCGCGCAGAAGAAGCCGCTGGTCGTCATCCGTTTCGATAAGCCGGACGTCGCCTACGAACCTCAGCTTTATCAGGCCCTGTCGCGAGCCCTGGAGCGCCGCCCGGACGCGGTGTTCGATCTGGTCGCCGTGTCGCCGCAGGGCGGCAATCCGTCCGCCGCGCGCCGCAACGCCGATACGGTGTTCGCCTCCATGACGAATATGGGCCTGCCGGCCGAACGCGTGGCCATGGCCGCCATGCCGAGCGCCTCGGCCAAAACGCCGGAAGTGCACATCTACGTGCAGTAGCGCGCGTTCTTAGAACATAAAACGGGCGGGACTGAAAAATCGGTCCCGCCCGTTTTCTTTTAGAAATAAGGCTTTTTAAGCAGCTTGGGCATTCGGCGCGATCTGCGCGGCGGCATCGGTCTCGAGCGTGACCGCAACCGCGTGAACCACTGCGGCGATCCGTACCGCCTGCTGAACCTGCGCCGCCGAAACGCCGGCTTTGCGCAGGACTTTTTCGTGGCTGTCGATGCACATGCCGCAGCCGTTGATGGCCGAGACGATCAGCGACCAGAGTTCGAAGTCGACCTTCTCAACACCCGGATTGGCGAGCGCGTTCATGCGAAGACGCGCGGGAAGCGTGCCGTACTCGGCATCTGACGCCAAGTGTACGAAGCGATAGTAGATGTTGTTCATCGCCATGATGGCGGCCGCGGTCTTGGCTGCGTTGAAAGCTTGGGGCGTCAGCACCGCCGCCGCGTCGGCGGACACGGCTGTGATGACCGCATCGTTACGCGAGGCGATGGCTGCGGCCAGCAGGCCACCGAACGTCTGTTGCGGCGTCAGCGTGGTATCGGCCGCGACGGACGACAGGTTCAGCCGCAGATCCTTGGCGTAGTCTGGAATCGTGTTCTTCAGGGCTTCGATGTGAGTGGTCATGACGTCCTCGCATGTCTTGAGAAAGGGGACGCCGCTCCGCCTGTATGAGGGGATGGACGGAGCGGCGTCATGAGCGGTCGGAGGGGGGGGGGGGGATCCGGACCGCATCGCAGCTTCTAGCGGGGGACTAGGCTGCCTTCAGTGTGTCTTCGCCCTTCTTCCAATTACACGGGCAAAGCTCGTCCGTTTGCAGGGCGTCGAGCACGCGCAGGACTTCTTGCGGGTTGCGCCCGACGTTCAGATCGTTCACCGCGACATAGCGAACGATATTGTCCTGGTCGGCGATGATCGTGGCGCGGAAGGCAACGCCTTCATTCGGCTCGAGCACACCCAGCGCAGACGCCAGTTCCTTCTTGATGTCGGCAAGCCACGGATACTTCACGGCACCGAGGTCTTCGCGGCTCTTGCGCCACGCGAGGTGCACGAAGTCGCTGTCGGTAGAGGCGCCGATGAGCTGGGCGTCGCGGTCCGAAAACTCGCCTTCCACGTCATTGAAGCCGATGATTTCGGTCGGGCATACGAAGGTGAAGTCCTTCGGCCAAAACACGAAAACCTTCCATTTGCCGGCGAAGCTCTGGTCGGTGAGAACCGGGAATTCGCCGCTGGTGTCGGAAACGGCCTTAAGCGCGAAAGCCGGGAGTTTTTGTCCAATCGTGATCATTTTCTCTATCGTCCCTCTTGTTGGGTTGGCGGTGGGGTATGAGTTGGCGTCTGGAGAGGTATCTAAGGGACGACGAAGATTGATTCTAACGATTAATAATGATTATATTAATCGATTATGTCACTTAAACCCCTGCCTTCCGCCCGACAGCTGAACTATCTGGTCGCCCTCGTGGAAACCGGGCATTTCGGCCGCGCCGCCAGGAAGTGCAACGTCACCCAATCGACCTTGAGCGCGGGCATCAAAGAGCTGGAAGCGCTACTCGGCGTCACCTTGATCGAGCGCACGCGGCGCCACGTGGTTGTTACGCCCCTGGGACGCGCGGTCGCGGCCCGCGGGCGCGAAGCGATTCGCTATCTGGAAGACTTGGTCGATCTGGCCCAGGCCGGGCGCCGTGAACTCGCCGGGCCTCTTAATCTCGGTGTCATTCCGACCATCGCACCCTACGTGCTGCCGCGGCTCGTGGCCGAAACCGAGCGCATGTTTCCCAAACTGAAATTGTTCGTGCGCGAGGAACAGACCGCGCCGACGCTGGCTCGGCTGCGCAAAGGCGAGCTCGATCTCGCTTTGATCGCGCTGCCCTATGACACGGACGGCCTCGAAGTCGCGGAGATCGGCGAAGAGGACATGGTCGTATGCATGCCGGCCGGTCATCCTCTGGCCGCGCGCAAAGCGATACGCGAATCCGATCTCGCGGACGTGCCGCTGTTACTCTTGGAGGGAGGCCACTGCCTGCGCGATCACGCGCTGGCGGCCTGCCGGCTTTCCGACCGCACCTTGAAGGAAGTTTTCCAGTCGACGAGTTTGCCGACCTTGGTGTCCATGGTGGCGGGCGGACTGGGGCTTACCCTTCTGCCACGCATGGCGGTTGCCCGTGAGCTGGCCGGACGCGCCGACCTCGTCGTGCGGCCTTTTGAGAAACATCATCCGATGCGCACGATCGCTCTGTGCTGGCGCTCGGCCGCGGCGCAAGGCGATAACTACGCTAAGCTCGCGAAAGCCTGGGCCGGCGCGAAGATCGCCGAGCAACCTTAGCCCTTGGGAATAGCGACGTTGTCGATAAGACGCGCGCGGCCAATATGCGCGGCAGCGAGGATGCGGCCTGGTTCGGCGTTGGAGCCGAGGGGAGCCAGCGTTTCGGCATGGCGCGCCTCGACATAATCCACTTTTGCAAAACCAGCGGCGAGAATCTGCTCGCGCGCCGCGGCGGTGGCCGCGGCGATGCTTTCACCTTTCGCAATCGCCTTCGCCGCCGCGGTGATCGCGGCGTTCAGGACGGGCGCCTTGGCGCGTTCTTCGGGGCTCAGATAGGCGTTGCGCGACGACAGCGCGAGGCCATCGGCCTCACGCACCGTTTCCACACCGATGATATCGACCGGGATGTTGAGGTCCGTCACAAAACGGCGAATGACGGCGAGCTGCTGGTAGTCTTTCTCGCCGAACAACGCGATGTCCGGCAACGCTTGCAGGAGGAGTTTGGTCACCACCGTCGCGACGCCGTTGAAGTGACCGGGACGATGCGCGCCGTCCAATTGCTCGCCGATCCCCGCGATCTGGACGCTGGTGGCGAAGTTCGCCGGATACATGACGGAGACATCGGGCGCGAACAGAAGGTGCACGCCCACCGCATTCAGCATCTCGAAATCCTCGGTCTCACGGCGGGGATACGAGGAGAGATCCTCATTGGGTCCGAACTGCTTGGGATTGACGAAGATCGTAGCGACCACCCGGTCCGCCATTTTCTTCGCACGCTCCATGAGCGTGGTGTGTCCCTTATGCAGAGCGCCCATGGTCGGCACGAGCGCCACGGTGTGACCTTCTCGCCGCCAGCCTTGGATCCGGCGGCGCAAACTTTCAACATCCCGCACGGTGACGAGATTTACATTAGCGGCGGCCATAGGGATCAACGCTTCTTAGATTTCTTCGCGGGTTTCGCCGGCTTCACGGCGGGAGCGCCATACGTGTTCTCGGGTGCGGGAAAACGGCGGGCACGCACGTCGGCGGCATAGGTCGCCACCGCCTTCGTAACTTCTTCGCCCAGAAGCGCATAGCGCTTGGCGAACTTGGGCATGAAGGCGCTGTAGAGACCAAGAATGTCTTCAGCCACGATCACCTGACCGTCGCAGCCGGCCGAAGCGCCGATGCCGATGGTCGGCACCGCGCAAGTCTTCGTGATTTCGCGCGCGACAGGTTCAACGGTTCCTTCAACGACAATGCTGAACGCGCCGCAATCGGCGAGCAGCTTCGCATCGTTGACGAGCTTCTTGGCGTCGTCGCTGGACTTGCCCTGCACCCGGAAACCACCGAGCACGTTGACCGATTGCGGCGTGAGGCCGATGTGGCCCATCACCGGAATGCCGCGTGAGACGAGATATTCCACAGTGGGCGCCATGACCGCGCCGCCTTCAAGTTTCACCCCGGCGCAGCCGGTTTCCGACATCACGCGCGCGGCCGCCTTGAATGCGTCGACGGGCGACGCTTGGTACGAGCCGAACGGAAGGTCGACGATGACGCACGCCTTGGCGCTGCCGCGCACAACGGCTTTTCCGTGCGCGATCATGATGTCGAGCGTGACGCCAACCGTGGTGTCAAGGCCGTACACCATCATACCAAGGCTGTCGCCAACCAGGAGAAGGTCGACATGCGGATCCATGAAGCCCGCCATCGGCGCGCTGTGCGCGGTAATGCAGACGATCGGATCGGCATTCTTGCGCGCCTGTATGTCACGCGGCGTTAGGCGCTTGGTGATGGGCGTACCGCCCTCGCGCTTCGGAGGCTGTGGGATCGTGCTCATGCGTTGGTCCTCATGGCGCGCTCTCTACTCTATTTTGAAATCTTTTATAAGAGTGCCCGATCTTATCCGAAAACCGTTCACACTTTCCGGGATCGCACACTATTTGCGGGAGCGGTAATACCACAGGATAGCCCCAATGGCCGCGAGTAGCACAAACACTCCAGCCGCCTCAGACATCGTCACTTTAAAGACTCACATTAGACTTAGAGGGGCAACCTGATCACGAACGTGGTTCCGGCGTTGGACGTGGACGCCAGTTCGAGATCGCCACCCTGCACCCGAATCAGCTCGCGGGCGATAGGAAGACCTAACCCAGCGCCGCCGGTACGGGTAGAGCCCGCAAAAGGGACAAAGAGATTTTCAAGCGTCCGGCGCGGCAGACCAGGCCCATTGTCGGTAATTTGGATCACGGCTTTATCCTCGTCGCGGCTGGTTTCAAGCGTGACCGCGGTCGCGCCCGCCTGGGCCGCGTTGCGCACAAGATTATCCACCGCACGCGTCAGCAGTTCGGGATCGGCCATGAACGTGAGCGGATCGCCCGTTACACGCAGATCGCATCCGTTACAAACTTTCTGCAGGGCGGCGGCGATGCCCCCCAAAAATTCAGTGCCGTTCAGAGGCTGCTTATGCACGGCCGGCAGGCCCTGCTTCGCAAAGCTCATGGTGGTGGTGGAGAGTTGTACGGCGCGGTCGACGGCTTTCATCATGCTCGCGGTCATACGCCGCACCTCCGGATCTGGCGCCGCCTCGAGACCATCCAATTCCAATGTGGCGGTCGCGAGAATATTGCGAAGGTCGTGCGATATTTTCGTAACGGCCGTGCCAACGCCGGCGAGACGTTCTTTTTCCAGAAGCGCCTGGCGCAGTTCCTGTTGCATAGCCGCGAGGGCTTTCTCGGCAACGCCCACTTCGTCCTTACGGTCGGACGGTTCGATGATGCGCGCGGGATCTTCGGGCGCCTGTTGGAACGACGTGATGGCCTCGGTAAGGCGGCGCAGCGGATGCACAGCGAGCCATTGCATGCTGACATAGACCGCCGCCGCGGCGATGACGGAGACGATGAAACCGATGAAGAGGATCCGGCGCCCGTAATTGTACATTTGGGCACGCAGCGGCGATTCATCGAGATACACTTCGACCAATACCTGAGGATCGCGCAAGGAGTAGCCGGTGACGGCGACGGGAACCTCGCCAGAACGCGCCATCATGCTGAAGGCGTTGAAGATCGATTCCCAATAGTTCTCGCCGCGCAGGTCGTAGACATGCGGGAGCACGGTCGGGATGCTCGGACCAAGAGTACGCGGCGCCTGGCCGGGGCGAAAAATGGTCATCCCGAACATGCCGCTTTGGAACAACAAGGTATCGCGCAGCAGAGGATCGATCTCGCGGGTCGCGACTTCGAGCGCAACCAGGACCAAGTGCGCCTGTTCCAGTTTTTGATTGAGGTAGGCGATACGGGCACGGCTGATCATGGGCGCGAACACCGCCGCCTGAGCAACCATGACAAAGGCGATGGTGAGTATGAGCAGACGGGCCGAGAGGCTGGAGGTTCGCTTGGGCGGGGCGGGCGGGCGGGCGTCGCGGGCACGCCGGGCCCGGGCGAGTTCGGCTTCGCCCTCATCTAGTCTGATCTGCCTGCGGTCCGCCGGCGCCATCGGCACTCCCATGTCGCGCCGCCCCTTTTTCCACTGGGCTAGCCGCGAAGGCCCTGTCCTAGCACACCTTTGGAGCTTCCCTATGACCCGGGCGAGCGTCGCCGGGGGGCTCCCACCCCAACTTGGCCTCGGTCTTTCCAAGCGGTCCGATTCTCGGTCAGATACGCCAGAATCGGGGTTTTCGGCCCACCAGCCACTTTCAATGGGGGTGAAATAGTTGAAAAATAAGGGGTCCTTGCCATTGACTTGGCCGCCCGGGGGCCGCTATACACCGCCCGCAATTGAGCCCGGTCCGCCGGGCCCTTTCTTTTTTGACGAACCGGAGTTGGTGACGTGAAACGCACCTATCAGCCCAGCAAACTCGTGCGCAAGCGCCGCCATGGTTTCCGTTCTCGCATGGAAACGGTCGGTGGCCGCAAAGTGCTCGCGAACCGCCGCGCCAAGGGCCGCAAGCGCCTCTCGGCGTAATTTGGCGGCTTAAGTCCGACCGCTCCTTCCCGGAGCCGGAGGCGCCCCACACAGGTGGAGCTATGTCTCGGGACACAGCCATTGGACCAGCACGCCAAGCTTCCGACAGTGAAGTGCGCCGTGGCCGGCAATGGATGCCCGTTCAGCGCCGTCCTGATTTCTTGAGAATCGGGAGCTCCGGCCTCAAGCGCGTCACGCCCTCATTTATCCTTCAGGCCGCCCCTCGTGACATTAAGAGGGATGCTGTTGACGATCGCGATTCGCCGATCCATGTGGGATTCACCTGCAGCCGGAAGGTCGGTAACGCCGTTGCGCGCAATCGCGCGAAACGGCGTTTGCGCGCCCTCACCGACCGCCTGATAGCCGAAGCCGATCCTTCGCTCGACTATGTGCTGATCGGCCGGACCGAAACGCTGACCCACGACTTCGCCGCGATGGAGAAAGACCTGCGCGCCGCCTTTAAGAAAATCGCGCAGCCGCGCACCCGAGGGCCGCGCGCATGAAGCTGTCGCCCGTAAGTCATTTGCTGCGCGGATCGATTCGCGTCTATCAACTCACCGTGTCGCCGCTTCTGGGCCCGCGTTGCCGCTTCCACCCGAGTTGCTCCGCGTACGCCTGTGAAGCGATCGGCGCGCACGGCGCCGGAAAAGGCGCGATACTCGCGGCCAAGCGGCTTCTTCGTTGTCATCCCTGGGGCGGATCGGGTTTCGATCCCGTCCCCACACCTCCCTCTTCGTAACCAGGATCTGACGCGCCTATGGATCAACGTAACCTGATTATCGCCGCTGCCGTCTCGATGGTGATCCTGCTCGGCTGGGAATTGTATTTCGCACCGAAGCTGATGCCGCCCCCGGTCGAGGTCACCGAAACCGCGCAGCCGGCCGCGCCGCCCAACGTGGACACCAATGGCCCGTCCGCACCGGTGGCCGTCCCGTCGCCCGAAGGTCAGCCGGTGGCCGCGCCTCCGGCAACCGCGCCGGAAGCCGAAGCGCCGCGTCTCAAGATCGCGACGAGCTATGTGCAAGGTTCGGTCTCGCTTGCCGGCGGGCGGGTGGACGACGTTCACCTGACGCGTTTTCGTGAAACCACCGACCCGAACAGCCCGGCGATCACGTTGCTGACCCCGTCGAATTCGCCGAAGCCTTACTATGCCGAGTTCGGCTGGATTGCATCGGACACGACGCTGAAGCTCCCGGGCGCCGGCAGCCTCTGGACTACCGAAGACCCGAATGCGGTCCTGACCGATACCACCCCGGTGACAATCACCTACGATAACGGCGACGGGCTCGTGTTCCGCCGCACCTACCGCGCCGACAAGGAATATCTGTTCCGCGTCGAGCAGACGGTGGCCAACAACAGCGGCCGCCCGGTGACGATCTATCCCTATGCCCTCATCGCGCGTGTCGATACCCCGCAGCTCGCGGGTTTCTTCATCCTGCATGAGGGCCCGATCGGCGTTTTCAACGGCACGACGTTGCTGCAACCGAAGTACAAGGACCTGGTTGAAGACGGACCGCAGACAGTGGCTGAGTCCACCGGCGGCTGGATCGGCATCACCGATAAATACTGGCTGGCGGCCGTTGGCTTCGACCAGAAGATGAAGGTCGCCGCGAGCATGACGCATACCGCGACGAATGGCCGTGATCGCTATCAGACGGATCTGCGCGGCGAACCGCTATCGATTGCGCCTGGCGAAGAAAAGAGCGTGAACGCCTATGTGTTCGCCGGCGCCAAGGAACTCGAGCTTCTGGACCGTATCGCGACCGATCCCGGCCTGACGCAGTTCGATCTCGCCATCGACTTCGGCTGGTTCTACTTCCTGACCAAGCCGTTCTTCTATGCCTTGCGTTGGCTGCACGGCCTCCTCGGCAACTTCGGCTTGGCGATTATCGCCTTCTCCACCTTCCTGCGCCTTTTGATGTTCCCCATCGCCAACAAGCAATTCAAGGCGATGAACAACATGAAGCGCCTGCAGCCGGAGATGAAGAAGCTGCAGGAACGCTACTCAAACGACCGCGTGAAGATGAACGAAGAGCTGATGGCGCTGTACAAGCGTGAGAAGGCCAACCCGCTGTCGGGCTGCCTTCCCATCCTGCTCCAAATCCCCATTTTCTTCGCGCTATACAAGGTGCTGTTTGTGACCATCGAAATGCGTCACGCGCCTTTCTACGGCTGGATCCACGACCTGTCGGCGCCCGATCCGACCGGGCTTTTGTGGCTGTTTGGTTTCGTGCATTGGGATATCCCGTCCTTCCTGCACTTCCTGAACATCGGTATCTGGCCGATCATCATGGGCGTGACGATGTTCCTGCAGCAGAAACTCGCACCGCAACCGGCCGATCCGGCGCAGGCCAAGGTGATGATGTTCCTGCCCGTGATCTTCACCTTCATGATGGGCACGTTCCCGGCCGGCCTCGTGATCTACTGGGCGTGGAGCAATCTGCTCGGCATCTTGCAGCAATCAATCCTGCTGCGTAGTGAACCGGCGCCCGAAGCCAAGAAATCCTAAGGTGACCGCGGACCTGAATCCGAGTTTCGATCCGGCGGTCGTCGAGACCGGCCGCCGGTTGTTCGCGCAGCAGTGTAATTTCATGCTGGGCGTGCTGGAACTGGCGCAGATGCCGGACGCCGATATACCGGAAATCACCTTTGCCGGCCGATCGAACGTCGGCAAGTCGAGCCTGATCAACGCGCTCACAAATCGCAAAGACCTCGCCCGCACCTCGGTCACGCCAGGCCGGACGCAGGAGATCAATTTCTTCGACCTGGGGCGGCGGCTGATAATCACCGACCTTCCCGGCTACGGCTATGCCCAGGCGCCTAAAGACAAGGTCGAGGTCTGGACCGATTTCATCCGAAAATATCTAAAGGGTCGCCCGACCTTGCGCCGGGCCCTAGTGTTGATCGATTCCCGCCACGGCCTGAAAGACACCGACCGCGAGATCATGAAGCTCATGGACGACTCGGCGGTGAACTATCAGATCATCATGACGAAAGCCGACAAGGTGAAGCCCGGCCCCTTGGCCGAAACGAAGGCGGCGATTCAAAAGGAACTAGCGGAGCATGTGGCCGCGCACCCGCAGATTTTGGTGACCAGTTCCTCGGATGGCTTCGGCATCGCCGAAGTGCGCGCCGCCCTGACCGAACTGGCTTTACCGGCCTAGTCGCGCGGGGAGTTGCGCTCCGGGCCGGTTGGCCTTATGCGGTAGTTGAGAAAACATCAACGCGTAGCCTATCCGAGGGCCATGACCGTAGAACGCAATCCCAACGCCGACCATGAGATCTGGTTGGAAAAAGCCGGTATCCTCGCGGAAGCGCTGCCGTTCATGCGCGAACATTCCGGTGAGACCGTCGTTGTGAAGTACGGCGGCCACGCCATGGGCGATGAAACCACGGCCGCGCGATTCGCCAGCGACGTCGTCCTGCTGAAACAAGTCGGCATAAACCCTATCGTCGTGCACGGCGGCGGTCCCCAGATCGGAGCCATGCTGGATCGCTTGCGCATCCAAAGCTCGTTCATCGACGGCCTGCGCGTCACCGACGCGGCGACCGTCGAGATCGTCGAGATGGTGCTGTGCGGTTCCATCAACAAGGCGATCGTGACCGCGATCAACAAAGCCGGCGGCTTCGCGGTCGGCATGTCGGGCAAGGACGGGAATCTGATCAAGGCGCGCAAGCTGCGCCGCTCGAAGAAAGATCCGGGCTCGAACATCGAGAAGATCCTCGACCTCGGCTTCGTGGGCGAACCGTCGGAGATCAATCCGCACATCCTCGATACGTTCGAAGAGTCCGATATCATCCCCGTCATCGCGCCAATCGGCGTAGGCCCCAACGGCGAGACTTACAATATCAACGCCGACACGGCGGCGGGCGCCATAGCGGCGGCGGCGGGCGCGACGCGTCTTTTGATGCTCACTGACATCGCGGGCGTTCTCGACGACACGGGACGGCTGATCAAGGAAATGACCGTGGAGCGGGCGAAAACCCTGATCCAGTCGGGTACTATTTCCGGCGGCATGATCCCGAAAGTGGAAACCTGTCTCGATGCGGTAGATCAAGGCGTGGAAGCGGCGGTGATCGTGGACGGCCGTGTGCCGCATGCTGTGCTGCTGGAACTGTTCACGCCGCATGGCGCCGGGACACTGATCCGGGCGAGATAGACCGCGCCCTTGAAACGGTAATCGCTTGAACACACCAAAGCGCGAGGATTTCACCGGGATCGACGTCTGGGTGTTCGATCTCGACAATACGCTTTATCCGGCGAGCACCAATCTGTTCGCGCAGATCGACGTTCGGATGAAGACCTACATTGCGCAACTGCTGAATATATCGGTGGATGACGCGTTCAAGCTTCAGAAACAGTACTATCATAAATATGGAACGTCGCTGCGCGGTCTGACACTTCATCACGGCATCGATCCGGATGCGTTCATTGACCACGTGCACGACATCGACCACAGCGTTCTGAACGCCGACCCACGCCTTGACGCCGTTCTGGCGGCCCTGCCCGGCCGCAAACTGATCTACACGAATGGCTCCGCGTATCATGCCGAGAGCACGGTCAAGCGACTCGGCGTGGCACACCACTTCTCGGACATCTTCGATATCCGCGCGGGCGATTACATCCCGAAGCCGGATCCCGCCGGTTACGCGGCGCTGATCGCCAAACACGCCGTGACGCCCACGACAGCGGCCATGTTCGAGGACAGTCACAAGAATCTCGAGCCTGCCGCCGCGCTGGGTATGAAGACCGTCTGGGTTCGCCACGAGGGCATACCGGCGAGCGAAGGCGAGGATCTCAGCCACTGTCATTATGTAACGGACGATCTCCTCGCCTGGCTGAGCGTGCTCACGGATAAAAAGTGAGAGGGAGAATCGCGCTTGCGGGGCTGTTATGGGTGGCGACGCCGGCGAGCGCCGATGATGGCTTAGGCATAGACCAACTCCTGAATTTCGCCGCGAACGGCTGCGTGCCCTACGCCATGACGGGCGCGCCCGTGGACACCTTCGCGACCAAGGAGCGCGCGCAGCGCTTAGACGATAAAACGGCACGCCCCTTTCTCGGAACCGAAAGGGGCGCGGTCTACTTAAAATCCGATACGCGACATCCCATCGCGCTGACGGCAAAAATTGACGGCACATGCACGGTCAATGCGCGATTTCCCGGCGATCTCACGCCCATGATCGAAGCTGCCGACGATTATTTTGTCGGGCCGGGCGGCCGCTTTTATCCCGGGCGCGTCTTTGAAGAAGCCTCAATGCACGGCGGATGGGTGACACACCGGATTTATTTGGCGCCACGTGGCGACAAACAGATCGTCATTCTGTTCTCGGCGGATCCGAAAGCGCCCGCACTCGAACAGATCGCCGTCACCGTGACGGCCGAGAGAAAGCCGCCGGTCACGTCCTCTCCTCGTTAGAGAAAAGGGCGAGCCGTGATGGGGCTTAGCGGTTGCGGCGCGAGCCGCCGCCTGGAATACGATTACGTCCACCAAGATTGCGCCCGTAATGGAGTTCATCGTCATCGGCGCCGTATTCACCGGTCTTGCCTAAGCGATTGTTGTTGGCGCCCGCTGAACGGCCATACCCTTCATCTTCCGGGATCTCGGCGCTTTGCTGCCGGCTGTCGTCATCTCCGCCGCTGAATCGCGGCCGCGATTCGGCCTGCTGCGTGACTTGCGGATGCTGTTCTAGCTCTTCACGCTTGTTAGCCGGTGGCAACTCCGTCATGCGGTCTTGGCTGTCATCGCGACGTTGCTGACGGCCCTTTGCCGAGCGGTCCCGGCGCTTCTCCGCCTGCGGACGCACCGCGCCGGCGGCGCGTTCTGAACCGATCTGTTTGCGCGCCCGCGCCTTGTTTGGCGCTTTGACGGCCGGACGCTTCTCAGATTTCGGAGCCGGCTTGGCGGGGCGCGCTTTTGTCTCCGTCGGCTTTTTAGAGGCCACTTTGCGCTGGAGCGTCTGCTTGGCGTTCCGCGCGGCGGGCTGCTGGGTCCGATCGCGCTTCGCCCCGCTCGCGATTTTGGAACGGCTGTTTGTCTTGCGCTTTCCTTGCACAGCACCCGCCGCAGAACGGCGTGGCGCTTTCTTTGCACTTTTCTTGGCGATCTTCTTCTTGGCTGCTTTCTTCCTCGTCACTGCCTTCTCCCACACGTGGATTGTGAATCGCCGCCGGAATTTTTTTACGCGCGGTCCATTTTACGGGAACGGCGCACGGCTCGACTTTGTTTTCGCGAATCGCCATTTTTCCCCGGCACAAATCGCCACGAAGCGCTGGGAACACAACGATGTTCATGGCGGCCTGCGCCAGGGAGTGCGCTAGAAGCGACCGAAACGGCACCACCCGCCCAGAGCATGGCTGCATTTAAAACTACCACCACGTGCGCGATGCGCAAACCTGCAACCAACTTCTTTGTTTAGAGTCAAAGGCCTTCTTTTCCGCTATGCTGATCGAACTGGGTTAGTGCGGCAAAGGGGCGCCTTCGGCGATGCGTGGTGATGCGTAAGGTCTTCGAACTCGAGTCTGAGATGGTGCAGGCGTTGAAGCAACTGTCCGACGACAGCGGGCGCACTCCCGACGAACTGGCGGACGAGGCTTTCAGCCTCTTGTTAAAGAAGCACTGTCGACCGCGGACGCTCAAAGAAGCGTTTCAGATGAGCCTTAGGCGTTTTGCGCGCAATGACAATGACTGCGAGCCCGAACAGCGGGTGCGCTAACGCCGCGCGACACGTTTCTTCGAGGCCGCTCTCTTAGCGGGCGCGGATGATGACCGCCCTTCCGCCGCGAGGCTTTTCTTTAGAGCTTGCATGAGGTCCACGACGTTGGAGGATTGCGCCGGCGCGGCGATGCGCTTGATCTTGTGTCCTTTGCGCTTTTCCTCGATGAGATCGCGTAGCGCATCCTCGTAGCGGTCGGTGAATTCCTCGGGATCGAAGGGACCTTCGAGCTGATCGATAATCCGCTCCGCAATATCGATCATCTGTCGATCGACTTTCGCGCTGGTGAGCGAGGTGAGCGCTTCGGCCGTACTCACCACTTCGTCTTTCATACGTAAAGTCGTTGCTAGGAGGCCGTTCGCGCGCGGCTCAATCGCGAGGAGACGTTCACGCGTATGCATTACGACACGCCCAAGCGCAATTCTGTTTGCTTTCATCATTGCTTGCTGAATGACGCTGTAAGCCTCCACCGCCGATTTGTCGCGCGGCATGAGGAGATAGGGCGTGTCCCAATAAAGCCGATCGATGGTCGCGGCGTCCACAAAGCGCTCGATGTCAAAGGCAGACGTCGTTTCAAGACGTACGCTGCGCAGCTCGTCGTCGTTGAAGAGCACATATTCACCTTTCTCGACTTCATAACCTTTCACCAGCGACGCACGCTCGACCGGACCCGTCTCCGGATCCGTGGTGACCATCTTGATACGGTTGCCGGTATCAGGATTGATAAGATTGAACGAGATGTCGCCACCGGACGTGGTCGCGCGGTAGAGGCCTACGGCGCAGGTGACCAACGACAGGCGCAATGTACCCTGCCACGCAGGGCGAGAGGACAATCCTTCAAATCGCGGAAGAGCTTCGGGCGCGCGGGAGGTTCGGGACTGACGAGAGCGGCGTTGGGCCTGGGCCATGGGATCTCCGATGTGCTACCGCAAGTGAACGATGCGGCGTTTCGGGAGTTCCACGGCATTTGGCGAGCATAGCCGTCACATGTACGTGGTGTACTAGATGTTGAGATTTGTCGCCCTCCGGCTGTAGCGGTAGGAACTTTCTCGCGCATTAGCGTATCAGGAGCCCATAGGCGTAATCGACGAACGTAAGCGCCACGGCAATGAGGACGCAAAAGGCCACAGCAATACAAAGGTAGAAGAAGGCTGCGCACAGGAATGCAAGGCCGCGCGCGAGCTGAGCGGTGATGCGCCTTGTACGGCGCGAGGATTGGTAGTGGCGTAGATAGTAACCATAGGCGCCTTCGCGGACGGCGGTGCTTACCGTGAATCCAACGAAGAGGCCGGCTGCGAGCATGGCGAAGTAAAGCATCGCGCCGCTCTAGGTTTCCGTTGCCTCCTGAAACATCTCAAGCTGCCACTCGAGTTCCGCTTCGGTGGCGTCGAACCCGCCGCCGGCGCGGGGACGGATGAGAGATTCAGGCGTCACGCGTCCGACCTTCAGCTGAAGCTGCGCGGCTTCCTCGGCCGTGAAGTCGCCGGCCCAAGCCACCGCAAGCATGCCCTTCCCGCTGGCCGTGCGCACCACTTCCGCGACAGCCCGGAGCGGGAGATCGGCAAGATGGGCGAGCGCGGCCACCACCATGGGCGACGGACCATCGGTGGCCAGCTGCATGACCGAACGTGTCGTGAGTTTACCAGCGCGTGCAAGCACCTCGACTTGGCGCTGAGCCATCGTGAGGGCGTCTTCCGTCAGCGTTTCACCGAGATCGTCGACGGCAAGACCGGCCTTCTCGTCATCCTTGCGCAATTTATCCTTCACCAGCTTATCCAGTGTGGTGATGGTAGTTGGATCGAGATCAGCGCGGCGTGCGAGTTCTTGCACCAACGACGCAGCGACAAATTCGGCGATGCGGAGCGCGGCTTTGGAATTGAGGTTCGGCCGATGCACCAAGGGCTCGTGCCACCAAACCTGCCGGGGCGCGGCGTCGATGATGGCGTCAAGGGTCTCCTCGCGGATTTGCGCGCTCTTGTTCTTAAGCAGCGAGGTGATGGCGTCGACATTGCCGCTGCCAACGATGGCGTTTGAAACTTCCTCACCGACATTGATGCGGCGAGAGATTGCAACCAGCTGCGCCGTCAGAGGGCTGGCTTGGATGACAGCGTGAAGATCCTCGTCCGTGAGCACGGGCGAGAATTCGAGCACAGGGGTGGCAACGGTGGCCTCGGTGTCGGTGGCGAGGGTGAACACCACGTCGTGGGGCGCGTTCGGGACCGATTTCAAGGCCTCCGAAAGCGCGCGGCGCACACGCGGCAGCTGGTCGCGCGCGAGCAGGATGAGCACTTGATGGATGGTGCGCCACGCCTTCTCCTGATCGAAGTTGCTAAGGCCCGGCAGAAGTTTGCCCAAACGGTCGGCGAGGTCGGACCGTACATCGGCGTCGTCGTCGGCCGCGAGCAGCAGTGACGCTTTTTCCGGCGTTGCGGCATTGGCCGCGATGGAACGGCGGACCACGGTGTCCGAGTCACGCGCGAGAAAAAATAGTATCTCGGGTTCGAGATCAAGGCGCTCGGCGAGCGCGCGGCGCACCTCGACCTCGGGATGGTCAAGCAGATCACGCGCTTGTTCGTAAGTGACCTTCTGCCCCGGGATCCCCAAGAGATGGATCAAGCGGTCTTTTGCCGGGGCGCCGGTTTTTGAAGCGCTGGATTTGGAGGAGGGCATTATGGCATCCCTCCCACCGGAGGCGCGGAAACGTCTGGGGCCACGGTGAAACTGCCTTTTCCGCCGCGCTTGGCTTCGTACATGGCCGCGTCGCCGCGCGCGAGCAAGCCGTCGAGCGTTTCCGTGATTTCACGGTTCCACACCGCGATGCCGACGGACATGCCCAGCGGCCGGTGCGGACCGGCTGAATAGGGGCCGAGTTCTTTCATGCGATCGAGGAACTGGCCCGCGCGGGTTTTCGCAATGGTGAGATCGGCGCCGTTGAGCCAAAGGGCGAATTCGTCGCCGCCCAACCGCGCGATGAGGTCCGTGGGACGCGTGTGCTGAACGAGGATATCGCGCACTTTCAGGAGCGCGTCGTCGCCTGCCTGGTGACCCTTGGTGTCGTTGACCGCCTTGAAGTTGTCGAGATCGACATACATCAACACGCCGTGTCCGCCGTCGCGCGTCAGGCGCACGAGAAAGCGCTGCAATCCGTCAACAAATGCGCCGCGATTCAAGAGGCCCGTGAGCGCATCGGTGCGGGAAATCTTGAGCACATGTTCATGGTGCGTGAATTGCTCGATGGTGATACCGACCTGGTTGGCGATGTCCCCGATGAGCAGACGGTCATCGTCGTTCCATGTACCGCGTTCAACGGAACGCCAGAGAATGACCGCGCCGTTGGACGCGTTCTGGTAGCGCGCGGGCGCGGCGAGCACCTGCATGCCGCCGAGCAGGAGCTCGACCGCTGCAGCGCCTTCACTGATTGTTTCCAGGACAGGCGCGCCTTCGCTCGCCTCGAGGTCGCCGTAGCGAGCGGCGAGTTGGAAGCCCGGCGACACCGGATTTGGCGGCGCGTCTTCCGAAAGTGCACGGAAGATGTGGCAATGCTCGGCGCCGAGGCCGCGCGCGAGCGCTTCCGCCGCGACGCTGAGCATGGCTTCCGGATTCACTTCGTCGCGGAAAGCGCGCACGATACGCGTCAGAACGCGTTCGCGATTGCGCACACGGGTCAACGTCGATTCCCGGTCGCGGGTTTCGGTGACATCACGGCAGACACCGCGCGCGCCGACCCATTTACCGTCGCGGGCGATGAGAGGCATTGCTGAAACGATGACGCAGGCGGCACGCCCGTCGGGACGGCGCAGCCACAGCTCCTCGTTCTCGATCCGGCGCTTGGTGAGAAAGGGAATTTCGGCGCCAGGCGCATCAGCGACCAGGAGTTGGCGCGGCTCCATGGCCATGAGGCCATCCGCCGTATAGCCAAGCGCGCCGCGCGGCGGGACAAAGGCAAAACGTTCGTCGCCGCCGGTTTCCCACGCGAAATCGGTGGAGATCTCGATGAAGTCCTTGTAGCGCCGGCGGCTGTCGACGAGAGCGAGACGTAGCGAATTGTCGAGCGTGAGATCGCGCACAAACAAAAGGGTTCCACCGTTGTCGCGCAGTGGAACGAGACTCACCTGCAGATTTTGCTGCTTACCCTCGGGGCCGACGTCGACCATGTCGACAAGTGCGCGATTGGCCGTGGTGGATTTGTCGGCCGCAGCTTTCAGACGGGCCATATCCTCGGGTGCGAGGCGCGCGGCGAACTCCAGGGCCACCGGATTGGCGGGCTCGATAAAACCCGCTGGCAGGATCCGGAACACCGGTTCTTCGTAGCGCTCAAGCGCGGCGGGGGAAACCTCGAACGATAATACTTCGCTTTGACCCCGAAAGGCCGACGCCGACGATGAAGCGCTGCCTTCGCGCGCCAGATCTTTACCCACGTACATCCCCACTTACGTTCGGGCTACTTTCTGTTCAGCCCGTTTATTCGCCTAAAGGTTACCTGACCGAACCGAATTACGCCAATGCGTTAGCTGGCGAGATTGACTCACTCTTTCCAGTAGTTATGTTCGGGCACCTTCTAGCCTGCGGATCCTCGAAAACTTAGGAAATCATGATGGATATCAAATCATTACAAGACGCGATCGAACGCGCATGGGAAGACCGCAACAACCTTTCGCCGTCAACGCAAGGCGCGGCGCGCGACGCCGTGGATACGGCGCTCAATTTGCTCGACGCGGGCACAGCCCGTGTGGCCGAAAAGGGACCGAACGGTTGGTCGGTGAATCAGTGGCTGAAGAAGGCTGTTCTGCTCGGCTTCCGCCTCAACGACATGGCGCAGATGCCTGGCCCGGCCAATGCGGCTTACTGGGATAAGGTGCCGCTAAAGACCGCCGGCTGGTCGGATGCGCAGTTCAAACAAGCGGGATTCCGCGCGGTCCCGGGAAGCGTTGTCCGACGTTCCGCGTTCGTGGCGCCGGGCGTCGTCCTGATGCCTTCTTTCGTGAATGTCGGCGCTTATGTCGACTCGGGCACGATGGTCGACACGTGGGCAACCGTCGGCAGCTGCGCGCAGATCGGAAAGAACGTGCACCTCTCCGGCGGCGTCGGTATCGGCGGCGTGCTTGAGCCGCTGCAGGCCGGCCCGGTGATCATCGAAGACAACTGTTTTATCGGCGCGCGCTCGGAAGTCGTGGAAGGCGTCGTCGTCGAGGAAGGCGCGGTGCTGTCGATGGGCGTTTTCATCAGCGCAACCACCAAAATTATTGATCGCGCGACCGGCGAGATCTTCGTTGGGCGCGTCCCGGCGTACAGCGTTGTCGTGCCGGGCGCGATGCCGGGCAAGCCGCTACCCGACGGCAGCCCAGGCCCAAGCTTGTCGTGCGCGGTCATCGTGAAGCGTGTGGATGCGCAAACCCGCTCGAAGACTTCGATCAATGAACTGCTGCGTGACTAAGTGAGCGCCCCCCAGAACATCGACGCCCTTCAGCTCGCGCAGGAGCTGATCAAACGACCGAGCGTCACGCCGAAGGACGAGGGCGCGCTCGATGTCTTGGTGCGCGCGCTGGAAGGCCTGGGATTCACCTGCGAACGCATGGCCTTCGCCGACCAGAACAAGCCGGAGGTAGAGAACCTATACGCGCGCTTGGGGAAAAGCGGACCGAACTTCTGCTTCGCCGGCCACACAGACGTGGTGCCGGTCGGCGACGGCTGGACGACCGATCCGTTCAAGGCCGAAGTCATTGAAGGCCGCCTATTCGGCCGCGGCGCCGCCGACATGAAAAGCGCTATCGCCGCCTTCACAGCGGCCACCGCGCAGTACTTGCATAAGCATGGGGCGCCGAAGGGCTCCATCAGCCTGCTCATCACCGGTGACGAGGAAGGCGATGCCGTGAATGGGACCGTAAAAGTCCTGGAGATGCTGAAGGCGCGCGGCGAGAAATTAGATGCTTGCGTCGTGGGCGAGCCCACCAATCCCACCAAACTCGGGCAGATGATCAAGATCGGCCGGCGCGGTAGCCTGACCGGCAAGCTCACCATATACGGTACGCAAGGTCACAGCGCTTACCCGCATCTGGCCGACAATCCGATCCCGCGTATTTTGAAGATGTTATCGGCGCTGATCGCTCAACCGCTCGACAACGGTTCGGCGCACTTCCAGCCGTCGACCATCGCCATCACGACGATCGACGTCGGTAACGCGGCGACAAATGTGATCCCGGCGATCGCGCGCGCAGGTTTCAATATCCGCTTCAACGACCTTCACACCGGCGATTCCTTGCGTAAGTGGCTCAAGGAGACGTTCGACCAGGGCGCCGATGGCGGACACTATGAACTGGCAATCTCGGTGTCAGGGGAAAGCTTCATCACCATGCCAGGGCCGCTGACCGCGTTGGTATCGAACGCCGTGGAAAGTGTGACCGGCGCGGCGCCGGAGCTGTCGACCACGGGCGGCACCTCGGACGCACGCTTCATCAAAAACGCATGCCCTGTGTGCGAATTTGGCCTCGTCGGCCAGAGCATGCACAAAGCGGACGAGCATTGCCTGGTTACGGACCTGCAAGCGCTGACGCGCATCTACCTCGCGATCCTCGAGGGATATTTTAAATAAGATGTCTCCGCGGGAACTCGCGAGCGCGCTGTACGGTTTAGCTCTGCTGTTCAAGTTCGACGGACGCGCCTGGGAGTTCTTTGACCGCAGTGCGCACGGTTTTTGGTCTTCCTATATCGTCGCCGTCATCGTCGCGCCGTTCCATTTCGCGCATGTGTTCCTGACTTACGGCAAAACGCCGTCGACGCTCGGCCCGGTCGCTTACGGCATCGTCGAAGTGTTGGCTTACGTCCTGACCTGGACGCTGTTCCCTTTCGCGATGATGTATGTGACGGCCTTCCTGGGGCGAAGCAGCCGCTACTTCTGGCACATGGTGCCCTACAACTGGTTCCAGTTGCCGATCGCGGTACCGCTGTTCAGCTTGGCGCTGTTGAGCGACGTCGGTCTGCTTCCCATGCAGGCTTACAGTTTCTTCAAGCTGTTCGCGATGGTGGTATTGGCCGTGTACACGACGTTCGTCGGCGCGGTGGGTCTACGCGTCCCCATCGGCACCGCCATGAGCGTCATGGTTCTGGATTATACGCTAACGTTTTTGGCCGGGGCGTTGATCGCGCGGATCTAATACTTCACACGTGCAAAGTAGAGCCCGTCGGGCGGCGCCGTCGGACCTGCGGCGGAGCGATTCTTAGCCGCGAGCGCGTCGGCAACATCGCGCGGTGTCCACTTCCCTTCTCCGACCAATTTCAACGTGCCGACCATATTACGCACCTGATGATGCAGGAATGAGCGCGCCCGGGCGGTGACGACGATCATTTCGGTCTGTTGGCTGACATCGAGTTGATCCAAGGTCTTCTGCGGCGACTTCGCCTGGCACTCGGCCGCGCGGAAACTGGTGAAGTCGTGATTGCCGACAAGAATTTGAGCAGCCGCGTGCATGGCGCGCGCATCCAGAGGCTGCGCCACCCACCATACGCGTCCGAGATCGAGCGCCGGCGCGGCCCTTCGATTGAGGATCCGATATTCGTAAGCCCGTTCCAGTGCCGAAAAGCGCGCGTGGAACTCCTCGTCGACCTTCTCGGCGCTCAATACGGCGATAGGGTGCGGCCTGAGATGCGCATTGAGCGCATTCACAACGACATGCGGCCGATCGTCGCGCGGGATGTCGATATGAGCGACCTGACCAAGCGCGTGCACACCGGCGTCGGTCCGTCCCGCGCCATGAACGACGGCGTTCACCTGACAATAGCCGCGCACGGCGTCCTCAAGCGCACCCTGGACGGACGGACCGTTGTCCTGACGCTGCCAGCCCACATAAGGCGAGCCGTCGTATTCTATGACCAACTTAAAGCGAGGCATGAGGATGTTTTAGGGAAACCGGCCCAGGCATGCAAACCGCGTTTATTACGCGAGAATCGGCGCTTGCTGATCGGCATCCGAGGCGTTGTGCACGGAGAGCCATTCCTCCCCCAGGATGGCCCAGCGTTCGTGGTCGCGCCAAATGCCGCCGATCTTGAGGAAGGATGGCGAGAAGCCTTCCTTGCGGAATCCCAGACGTTTGATAAGAGCGAGCGACGCCGCGTTGCCGGGCTGCACATTCGCTTCAAGACGGTGCAATTCCAACGCGGTGAAGGCGTGATCGAGCACCAGCGCGAGGCCTTCGGTCATATAACCACGACCCGCGAACATCGCGTTGCCGTAGTAACCAAGCGACCCGCACCGAAAGCCGCCCATGACGATGTCGTTGATATTGATGACCCCGGCCAGGGTCGTGTCTTCATTGCGGTAAACAAGAAAGCCGAAGGCGGCGCCGCGATCCAGCCGGTCAAGATACGCGCGGTAGCGGCGTTCGTCCGTGGCCGGATAGACCCAGGGTTCGTGGAAGTTACGGCTTCCCACCGTCATGGCGACAAACTCGTCCGCCTGATCTTTGGTCGGCGGGAGCAGATGAACCAACTCCCCGCGCGCTATGACTTTCGGCCGGCGTCCGAACATGAGAACAATCCTCTGGCTTCGGAGGATTTTAGGCGAGCGGGATCGCCTTCGGCAACGCATAGCCCCTAAGGAACGCGTCGGCGGACGCAGGTCCTTTGCCCGCCCGCTGTACGGTGGTCAGACGCACCGCCCCCTCTCCACACGCTATGGCAAGCCGGTCGTCGAGGGTGACCCCCGCGGTTCCAGAGCCTGGGGCAAACTCGGCCGTCAGCGCCTTGATCCGTTCAGCGCCATGGCCGAACCAAGCACCTGGGAACGGCGAAAGGCCGTGGATATGCCGGAGCACCTCGCGCGCCGGGCGTGTGAAGTCGATATGGGCCTCCGCCTTGTCGATCTTCGCGGCGTATGTGACGCCCTGATCGGGTTGCGGGACGGGCGAGAGGCGGCCCTGCGCGAGGGCATCGAGCGTCTCGACAATCAAGTTGGCGCCGATGGTGGCGAGAGTGTCGTGCAGCGTCTGCGCCGTTGTCGCATCCGTAATCGGCGTTTCCAGCGTCATCAGCATCGCACCCGTATCAAGTCCGGCATCCATCTGCATGATGGTGACGCCGCTGATCTTGTCGCCGGCCATGATCGCGCGCTGGATCGGCGCGGCGCCGCGCCAGCGGGGCAGGAGCGAAGCGTGGATATTCAGGCACCCGTACTTCGGCGCATCGAGGATGGCTTGCGGGAGAATGAGGCCATAAGCGGCCACCACGGCGACATCGGCATTGTGTGCGCTAAACGCCGCCTGAGTTTCGGCCGTCTTGAGGCTCTTCGGCGTGAATGCGGGAATGCCGTGCTGCTCCGCGAACGTCGCGACCGGACTGGGGCGCAACTGCTGGCCGCGGCCGGCCGGACGCGGCGGCTGTGAATATACAGCCGCGATCTCATGACGCTCGGCGAGGCGTGCGAGCGCGGTGACGGAAAAGTCGGGAGTGCCCATGAAAACAATACGCATGGGCGGAAAATACTTGAGTTGGTCTTGCTGCGCTAGGCTTCGACGGGCGTACGCTTGCCGGACTTCTGCTCGAATTTTTTGATCTTGGTGAGGCGCTTGATGATCATGTTGCGCTTCAGGGCCGAGAGATGGTCGACGAACAACGTGCCCTCAAGATGATCCATCTCGTGCTGGATGATAACGGCCAGGAGGCCATCGGCATCCATCGTACGGATTTCGTTGTGCTCATCGACATAGCGCACCTTGATCGACGCGGGGCGCACCACTTCCTGGTATTCCTCGGGAAGCGAGAGACAGCCCTCTTCATGCGGCTTAGTCTCTTCCGAGGCCCAAACGATCTCCGGATTCGCCATCTTCAGCGGCGCGGGCGGCTCGCCCTCGCGGGCCGGGTCGATCACGATGACACGCTTCGAGACGCCGACCTGGGGCGCGGCGAGGCCCACACCCGGCGCGTCATACATAGTCTCAAGCATATCACCCATGAGCTTGCGGGTGGCCGCGTCGACACGCTCAACCGCCACGGCCTTCTTCTTTAGCCGCGGATCCGGAGCAACAATGATTTCCAAAAGCGCCATGATGGGGGTGAGATAAGGCCCACGGGCTGACCCGTCAACAAAAGAGCGCCCAAAAACACCCTTTCCTATGAGCGGAAAAGGCGAAAGGGCCTACATCGTGATCCGAGCGCTGTATTCCAGCACTGTTTTACCCTTGGCCGGGATTTCCAGGGTCCAGAGCGCTGAACCTGCGTCCTGTTTGGTGTGAGGATGGGATTCCTTGGCGATTTCCCAAGCACCCGGAATGGGTTCGATCACGCGGACGGTCACGGGGCGCGATTTCGCGTTGGAGATCGTCACGCGCCAGGTGGTGAGCGAGATGTTGTCGGTAGCGCGAACATAATTGAGCTGCTCGCGCTGAACCGGAACATCGAAGTCATTGCCGAGGTTCAAAGTGACCTCACCGCCGACGGCGGTATGATCGATGCGGTCCTCGCCGAGGAACTGGGGCGCGCCTTCGGCGTCGGACCCATACACTCGCACAACCCCGGCTGGGAGCGGCATACCGAGCTTAGCCGCTGCGTCGTTCTTGAACATCAGCTCGACGTTGGCGCGGGTTTCCGGCTGCACGCCGCGCATGGCCTGCGTGAAGTAATACTGTTCGGACCGCACCGTGATCTGACGGCGGACCGGGATCGATCGGTTATTAAGTAAGCCAAGCTGCTTGGTTTCGAACGGCCCAAGACTCGTGAGCTTCGGGATGGTGTAGACGTGCGTGGCGAGGCCCGCTGTGGGCGCAATACCGCCACCGAAAGATTGCCCCATGTCGGCAGCTTCGGCCTTCATAGTGGCGCGCGCCATCATAGGTACGGGCAGCGCGGCGGGGCGCGTACGGTTTACATCGCCGGCGATCAACTTCATCTTGGCGTTGGGAAAGTCGGAACTGGTGGCGTTGGTGACGGTCGCCCACGCCAAAAGAGTCATACGATTGCTGTCAGAATCGTACTGCGCGACGTAATCGGGATGCCACGATAATCCGCCGGTGAGATAGCTGAGTTCCGCTTCGACGTCCTGCGCGCCCTTTCCGGTCGCGGACATGATGAGTGTCGGACGCGCGCGCACGCCGGCGGGAACGCTGTCGAACACGACGCGGCCGGGATGATTGGTGTGGACCTTCCCGTTGATCTCCAGCACCAGTCCTTCGTTGACGCTGAGCACGCGGGCGCGTTCGGTCACTTCACGTCCGTTGCCGGGATTGACCGAAATCACCGAGACCTCGCTGCCGACGGCACGCTCCAGGAGCTTTGACGGCGTCAGCACATCAAAATTGAAGATCTGCTCGGTGACGCGCACCGCATCCCCCTTCAGCACCTGAAGGAAAGCTGTTTCCGGCTGCAACTCGCGCGGTACGCCGCCCATGACAAGCTGCGCGGACGCACCGGGCATTTTGAAAGCGCGGCGCTCACGCACCATCGCGAAGTTGTTGTTGTAGATCGTGAGGTCGGCATTGCCGGTCGCGGCGGGCACCTCGACCGTTTGAGCCTGTGCTGAAAAGGCGAGCGACAGGGTCAGTGCAAAAGCGGAGATCTTGGCGAGTTGCATGAGAAGGCTCTGAATCGTTAAGGCGTGGTGGGGCGGGCGAATTTGATCTAGATTCTTATAGGCTGAGGATGATGGCACGGTTGAGGCGGACCGCACATTGCAAGCCTGCAACAATTTACGCTGAAAAACGTGCCCTGACTGAGGTTTAGCGACATATGGATGCTTTGACGGCGATCATCATCGGGGGATCCATCATCATTGCCGCGGGGGTGCTCGCGATGATGCTGCGCGGACGCGACGATACCGGCGCCGCGCAGGTGACACAACTCAGCGATACCGCCGCTCGGCTCGCCGAGGCGCAAAGCATGTTGACCGGACGCCTTGCCCAAATGGCGGAAAGCCAGTCGGCGGCGCAAAACCACATGGCCGAACAGTTGCGCGCCCAGGAGACAAGCGTGCGCAAGCTGCTGGATGAGCGCCTCACCGACGTGACGCGCAAGGTGGGCGAAAACCTGGACAAAAGCACGACCAAGAACGCTGAAGCGCTGGGCGCCTTGTCGGAGCGCCTAGCGGTCATCGACGCGGCGCAAAAGAATATCACCGAACTTTCGGCCGAAGTGGTCGGTCTGCAAGACATCCTCTCGAACAAACAGGCGCGCGGCGCCATCGGCCAGACCCAGATGGAAGATCTGGTGAGGAATATGCTGCCGCGGGGCAGTTACGACTTCCAAGTGACGCTTACCAATGGCAAGCGCGCCGACTGCGTGATCCGCCTGCCGAATCCGCCGGGGCTGATCGCGGTCGACTCAAAATATCCGCATGAAGCTTTCGTGCAGCTCTCAACGGCGACCGACGAGCGCGCGCGCGCCGCCGCGGAGGCCGCCTTCCGAACCGATGTGCTGAAGCACATCAAGGATATCGCCGAAAAATACATCGTCCCGGGCGAGACCGCGGATTCGGCGATCATGTTCGTGCCGGCGGAATCGGTGTTCGCCGAACTGCACGACCGCTTCCCGCAGGTGGTGGAAGAAGGTTTCCGCCGCCGCGTCTACATCGTCTCGCCCACGACACTGATGGCGACGCTCAATACCATACGCACGATCCTGAAAGACGCCCGCATGCGCGAGCAGGCGCACATCATCCAAAAAGAGATTGGTGAACTCACCAAGGACGTCGAACGTTTGGACAAGCGGGTCGGCGCCCTGGGCACCCACTTCGATCAGACGCAAAAGGACGTGAAGGAGATACTTATCTCCACGGGCAAGATCGTCGACCGCGGACATAAGATCGAGAATATCCCGCTCGAGGCCGAACCGAGCCAGGTGAGCGGTGACAACGTAACCCAGCTTCGTGTGATCGCCGAGTAGCGCACGCCCTATGAGAAAAAAGGCCGGGTCCCGAAAGACCCGGCCTTTTCTCTGCAAAGAAAATTTGGATGGTAAGCTGCTGCGTTAGTAGGCCGAGCTTGCCGCAGGGCGCGCGGGCGTCTTCTCGACGTTGTCAGGCACCTGCACGCTGACGGTCTTGGTCTCACCCGAGCGGCCCGGGAATTCCTGGAAAATCGCTTCGAGGATGTAAGGCATCACCGGTTCGATCTGGCCATTGAGGCCTGAGCTGACGGCACGGCCTTCGAACACGCGGTCCTTGCGGTCGGAGTTGTAGGTCGATCCACGGAACACGTTCACTTCGACGCGGCGCGTGAACACCTGACGCGTGGTGATGTCGTAGCGGTCATCCCAGAACGGATCGTAGCCCATGTAGCCGAAGGGACCGCGCGCCCAGTAGGGACGTCCCCAGCCGTAACCGTAGCCAAAGCCGGCCTGCGCGCCGAAACCGGACCAAGTGGAACGCACGTCCGCGCTGGGACCATAAACCGCGTAGCGCAGCGTAACGACATAATCGGCATTCGTGGGACCGGCGCTGCCGGTGTACTGCTTCATGCCTAACGCCGACAGGCGCTCGTTCATCAGATCGCCGAACTGCTTGAACGCGAAGCTCGACTGCTGATCATCGTCGAGGGCGACGATCGCAAACGTTTTTCCCTGCGGGGATTCCGACATGGCGTTGTAGCGCGTGACGTCGGACGTCACGAATTTCGGCCCAGCGCATCCCGCGAGCATAAGGACTGCGGCGGCGGCCGCGAAAACGGTTCTCAACATCCTGACCTCCTGAAGCCGCGCGGGACCCGCTGGGCGGGAACGCATCGCGCGGCGCACGTGACTGTTCATCTTAGAAGATATGGGTGAATTATGGCACAGACGTGACGCCGAGAGGTTGCGTTTTTGAGAGCTTCGCGAAAGCTTTACCGTCAGCTTTATACGGGCCGGCGGGCCGTCAGCGCGGCGGCTATGGTGCCGTCGTCGAGATAATCCAGCTCCCCGCCTATGGGCATGCCATGCGCGAGGCCCGAGACGGTGGTTTTCGTTTCACCCAAACGCTCGGCGATATAGTGAGCGGTCGTCTGACCATCGACGGTGGCCGAAAGCGCGAGTACGATTTCCCTCACATCCGGCGACTCGGCGCGGGAAACGAGTTTATCGATGCGCAAGTCGGATGGGCCGATTCCATCGAGCGGCGATAGAAGCCCGCCCGTAACGTGATAACGGCCGCGAAACGCGCCGGTGCGTTCCAAGGCCCACAGGTCGGCGACGTCTTCGACGACGCAGATGAGGGCGGGGTCGCGGCGCGGGTCGCGGCAGATGGTACAAGGATCGGCGCTGTCGAAATTGCCGCAGCTGGAGCACACCTTCACCGATTCCGAAGCGGCGGAGAGAGTCTGGACCAGGGGATCGAGCAAAGACTCGCGTTTCTTGATCAGCGCGAGCGCAATGCGCCGCGCCGAGCGCGGACCAAGCCCCGGCAGCTTTGAAAGCTGCCGGATAAGAGCCTCGATCTGCGGGCCCGCCATCTAAAAGGGAAGCTTGAATCCCGGCGGAAGCGGGAGGCCGCCGGTCAGTTTGCTCATTTCGTCCTGCGTGTGACGCTCGACCTTACCGCGCGCGTCGTTGACCGCGGCGACGATGAGGTCTTCGAGCACCTCCGCGTCCTCGGGCTTCAACAGGCTCGGATCGATCTTCACGCGCTTGAGCTCGCTGCGGCCGTTCAGGGTTGCTTGCACCATGCCGGCGCCAGAGCTGCCCACCATTTCGATTTCCGCGAGCTTTTCCTGCATCTCGGACATGCGCGTCTGCATGTCCTGAACCTGCTTCATGATATTTCCGAGATTCTTCATTCTACTTTCTACTTACTTGCCGACCGGCTTTATGGCTTCGACGGTCGCGCCGGGGAAGGCCTCGAGAAGGGATTTCACCAAGGGATCTGATTTCGCCGTGTCGATCTCCTGATCGTAGAGCGAGGGCGCACCGCCCGCATTGGAGACGCTGACCACCCAGCGCTGGCCGGTCCATCCAGTGAGCATCTTGCCGACTTGGCCAGCAAGATCACTTGGAGCAAGGCGCCCCGGTTTGAATTCGATGAGACCCTGTTCGAAACGCACGAGATGCACGTTGCGATGCAGGTGCGTGGAAAGCACGGCTTCGCGCTTAGCGACAAAGAGCTTCACCACTTCGGCGAAAGACTGCGGTTGCGCCAGAGGAGCCGCTTCGGCGGATGGCTGCGGCGCGGCCACCGCTTGCGGCAGATGGTCGGTGGCCACCGCCGTCGCGGTCATGGAAGGACGCGGCGCCGGACGCACGGGCGCGGCCGTGGGGGCGCGCGCGGCAACGGCCGCGCCGCTTTCCAGGGATTTCACCGCATCAGCGGGCGTCGGCAAATCGGCGGCGTAAGCCAAGCGGACGAGCACCATCTCAACGGCCTGCAACGGCATCGGCGCCGCGCGGGCTTCGCCGAGGCCTTTCAGAAGCATTTGCCAAGCGCGGGTCAGCACGCCCATTCCGAGTTTCTCAGCCATGGCGCCGCCGCGCGTACGCTCATTTTCAGCAAGCGCGGGATCAGCCGCGCCGTCCGGCGCCACCTTGAGGCGCGTGAGCCAGTGCACCAACTCCAAAAGGTCCTGAACAACGACGACCGGGCTTGCCCCCGCTGCGTACTGGCCAGCGAGCACGTCGAGCGCGGTTTTCACGTCACCGCTCATCACAGCCTCAAGCAGATCGAACACCAGTGCCCGGTCCGCGAGGCCGAGCATATCGCGCACGGCCGTTTCACCGACCTGTTTGCCGCCGGCTTGGGAAATGGCCTGATCGAGAATAGACAAACCATCGCGCGCGGAACCGTCGGCGGCGCGGGCGATAAGCGCGAGCGCGCCTTCATCCACCGCGGCGCCTTCTTTCTCACTGACGTCAGCGAAAAGTTTTTGCAAGGTTGCGCTCTCGATGCGGCGCAGATCGAAACGCTGGCAGCGCGAGAGCACCGTGATCGGGACTTTCCGAATCTCTGTCGTGGCAAAAATGAACTTCACATGCTCCGGCGGCTCTTCGAGCGTCTTGAGCAAGGCGTTGAAAGCCTTGTCAGAGAGCATGTGCACTTCGTCGATGATATAGATCTTGTAGCGCGCCGAGACAGGGCGATATCGCACACCTTCCAATAGCTCGCGGATATCGTCGATCCCGGTACGGCTGGCCGCGTCCATCTCGAGCACATCGACGTGGCGGTCTTCGGCGATGGCGGTGCAATGCACGCACACACCGCAAGGGGTCGGCGTCGGTCCGCCCTTGCCGTCAACGCCGACGCAATTCAGAGCGCGCGCGATCAGGCGCGCCGTCGTTGTCTTGCCGACTCCGCGCACACCCGTAAGCATGTAGCCGTGAGCAAGGCGCCCCGAGGTGATGGCGTTGGTGAGGGTCCGGACCAGCGCGTCCTGGCCGCGCAGCGCTTCGAATGTGGTCGGCCGGTATTTGCGAGCGAGGACCTGATATTCCCCAGCTGAGTCCGCGGACGGGTTATCGGTCACGGGGCTGGTCCATGGGGCAAGACGGCTTTTCGGGGAAAAGTAGGGTGAGAGACTGGACGACGACCCGAACCGAAACTCGTTACGGCTGCTTCCTTCCGGACCTGACCGGGTTGGCGAGGGGTACGTCCATCGCCAGCCTCTCGAGGGGCACTATATCAGATGAGAACGCCGCAGAAGCAAGACCTGACGAGGCCTCCTAGACTGGCCCACAACTTATTCGCGCGCCTGGCTTTTTTTAATTGCCAGGCTACTAGGGAAGGCCCAAAAGGACCCCAAATAGGAGCCGTTTCCGGGCCCCCGGGGTCGCCATTTAGGCTATAGTCCACTAGGTCATCATGAACGTCGCCGCCAGCATTGAATCTCATAAAAAAGCGGATCGCCCCAAACCGGTGGTCCTGGCCATCCTGGACGGGTGGGGACACCGAATCGAGGCGACCGACAACGCAATCGCCCTGGCCAACCTGCCGACGTGGAACCGATTCCTGGCAACATGCCCCCACGGCCTCGTGGAAACGAGCGGTCTCGATGTGGGCCTGCCGCCCGGGCAAATGGGCAATTCCGAAGTCGGACACATGAACATTGGCGCGGGCCGCGTGATGATGCAGGACCTGCCACGCATCGATACCGCCATCGAGAACGGCGCCATCAAGAACAACCCAGCACTGGCCGCATTCATCGCCAAGCTCAAAACCTCCGGCGGTACGGCGCATATGATCGGCCTGCTTTCGCCGGGCGGCGTGCACTCGCACATGGATCAGATGGCCGCACTCGCGCGCATCATCGACGGCGCCGGCGTTCCGGTGGCGATCCATGCGCTGATGGACGGGCGCGACACACCGCCCTCCTCCGGCCTCGGCTTCATGGAGGCGTTCCAGAAACAGATCGCCGGACTCACGCTTACTAAGATCGTGACGGTCGGCGGGCGTTATTACGGCATGGACCGCGACAAGCGCTGGGATCGCGTCGAGAAAGCCTACGTCGCCATGACGGAAGCGAAAGGCAATCACGCCCCCGATCCCGTGACCGCGATCCGCACGTCGTACGAAGCGCGCATGACCGACGAATTCATGCTGCCGGCCACGATCGGCGACTATAAAGGCATGCGCGACGGCGACGGCGTGCTGATGGCGAACTTCCGCGCCGACCGCGCGCGCCAGATCCTATCGGCGCTGTTGTGGCCGACGTTCGATGGTTTCGCGCGCCCGCGAATCATCACATTCGCGGCGGCCGTAGGCCTGACCGAATATTCCCAGGCGCATAACAAATTCATGAGTGTGATGTTTCCAGCCGAGAGCGGCGCACACACGCTGGGTCAGATCATAAGCGAAGCCGGACTGAAACAACTCCGCATCGCAGAGACGGAGAAATACGCCCACGTCACCTTTTTCTTGAACGGCGGGGTGGAGCAGGAATTCCCTGGCGAAGAGCGCATCCTCATCCCCAGCCCCAAGGTCGCGACCTATGACCTGCAACCGGAGATGAGCGCGCCGGAAGTGACGGACCGCATCGTAGACGCCATCGAAAACGCTCGTTTTGACGCCATCATCGTGAACTACGCCAACGGCGACATGGTGGGTCATACGGGGATTCTTGCAGCCGCAATCAAGGCCGCCGAGACCATTGATGCCTGCCTCGCGCGCCTTGAAACAGCTTTGAAAAAGACCGGTGGGACGATGCTGATTTGCGCGGACCACGGCAATCTCGAGATGATGAAAGACCCGGCGACCGACGAACCCCATACCCAGCACACAGTTGGCGTCGTGCCAGCGGTGCTGGTGAACGGGCCGACCGACGTTGAAGGTCTGCGCGACGGACGTCTCGCAGACATCGCACCGACGGTGTTGGCGCTGATGCAGCTTACGAAACCGCCTGAAATGAGCGGTGCGTCGCTCCTGGTCCGTCATGCAGATGCACAAGACGCAGCCTCGCTTGCGCGCCGTGCGATCGCGTAATCTTTGCATCCTTCCCCTCGCCGCGGCGCTCGCGGCGGCTCCTTCATTTGCGCAGGCGCCGGCATTTGCGCAGACGCCGGATCCCGCGCAACTGAAGGCGCTGGAGCGCGATCTCAAACAAAGCGAGAGCGAAGGCCAGCGGCTGATCAACGAAGCCAATGCGACGACACGAGATCTGGAACGCCTGCGCAAGGAGTCCATAGATCTCGCCAAGGATATCCAGGATCAGGAGTATTCGCTGCTGGTGATGGAAAACCGGATCGGCGAGCTGGAAGCCACCGCCGCGCAGGCGAGCGAGACTTTGGGGCGGCGCGACGCCCAAATGCGCGATGCGTTGATGGCGCTGGAACGCCTCGCGCTACGCCCCGCCGACGCCCTGACATTGAATCCCCTGTCGCCCGATGATGCGGTGCGCACCGCGATCCTCTTGCGTGCAGCGCTGCCCAACATCAAGCAGTCCACGGCTGCGCTCCAAACGGATCTCGCCGAGCTTTACCGTGTGCGCGCCCAGGTGACCGAGCAGCGCGAGCAGGCCGCCGCGACCACCGCCGGACTCATCGAGAAGCGCAGACGGATGGAAGTCACTCTGGAACAGAAAGCCGCGCAACAGCAGAAGATCGCGCTGCGGTCGGACGAGGTCAGCGCCCGCACCAAGAAGCTGGCGCAGGAAGCCGAGGACCTGCGCGCGCTGTTCGCCAAATTGGCCGAAGAGAAGGAACGCCGCGACGCGGCCGAGCGTAAGATCGCCCAGGAAAAGGCGGCCGCCGAAAAGGCCGCCGCCGAGGATAGGGCGAAAGCCGAGGCCAAGGCACAGGCCGCAAAGCCGACGCCACAATCTAAGGGGGCGGAGACCCAAACGGCGCGACTCGCGCCCAACCCGTCCCCTTCGGATGAAGTTGCTGTAACCCGCTCATTCGGAAAGGCCCGGGGAACCCTGCCCTACCCGGTGGCGGGGACCCTTTCCGCAAAGTTCGGCGAGGCCGCCGACCCCACGGATTCCTCCGGATTACGCACAAAAGGCATCACAATCAAAGCAGCCGCGGGCTCGCAAGTGGTCGCGCCTTTTGACGGCATCATCGCCTTCGCGGGGCCCTTCCGCGGATATGGCCAACTATTGATCATCGAACATAGCGAGGGATATCATACGTTATTGGCTGGTTTAGGGCGCATCGACGGCGAGGTCGGCCAGCGCGTGCTGGCGGGCGAACCTCTTGGCGTAATGGATGGTGCTGCCGCCTCCTCGCTCTATGTCGAATTGCGCCGTGAAGGCCAGCCCATCAATCCCTTGCCGTGGCTCGCTGACCGCACGGGAAAAGTAGCGAGTAGATGAGCCTCTCTCTGACCAACGGTGTGAAGACCTATGCGCCTTAAATACATTGCCGCCGCCGCGACCGTTTCGTTCGTCGCCGGCGCCGTCACCGCTCCGCTCCTGCCGACCTTCGCGGCTGAAAAATCCAACGCGAAGTTCTCGGACGACACCTACAAATACCTCGAGCTGTTCGGCGACGTGTTTGAGCGCGTGCGCAAGGACTACGTCGAGGAGGTGACCGACCAGGAGCTTCTTGAGAACGCCATCAACGGCATGCTCACCTCGCTGGATCCGCACTCGGGCTATATGCCCGCGAAGAGCTTCCAGGAGATGCAGGAGCAGACCAAGGGCGAGTTCGGCGGCCTCGGCATCGAAGTGACGATGGAATCGGGCGTCGTGAAGGTGGTCTCGCCGATCGACGATACGCCGGCCAGCCGCGCGGGCGTGCAGCCGGGCGACTACATCATCGGCATCGACGGTAAGCCCGCCGTCGGCCTCACGCTGCAGGAAGCCGTCGAGAAGATGCGCGGCCCAATCAACACGCCGATCATCATCACGCTGCGCCGCGCGGAAACGGAGCCGTTCGATGTGAAGCTTGTGCGCGCCGTGGTGAAGGTGCAGTCGGTGAAAAGCCGCGTCGAGGGCGACGTGGGCTATATCGACATCAATCAGTTCAACGAGACGACGCAAGTCGGCCTCGACGGCGCGATCAAGACGCTGAAGGCGAAGCTTGGTCCGAAATTGAAGGGCTATGTCGTCGATCTGCGTAACAATCCCGGCGGTCTGCTCGATCAGGCGGTGTCGGTATCCGACACGTTCCTGGATCGCGGCGAGATCGTCTCCACCCGTACGCGCCACAGTGAAGAGACCCAGCGTTATAATGCGAAGCCGGGCGATGCGACCGATGGCAAACCGCTCGTTGTCTTGATCAACGACGGGTCGGCGTCAGCTTCGGAAATCGTCGCGGGCGCGTTGCAGGACCACGGCCGCGCGATCCTGCTGGGAACAAAGAGCTTCGGTAAAGGGTCAGTGCAGACCATTATCCCGCTGGCGCGCGGCGAGAGCGCCATGCGCCTGACCACGGCGCGGTACTACACGCCGAGTGGCCGTTCGATCCAGGCGACCGGGATCGATCCGGACATCGAAGTGAAGCCGGCCAAGGTCGAGCCGATCGGCACGCCAAGCTCAGGTTTCACCCGCGCCGAACGTGACCTTCCCGGCGCGCTCCGCAACGAGAACGAAAAACAGGTGGAACCGCTGGTTCAGCCGCCGGCCCAGGTCGGCCCGCAGTCCGGTGCGAAGCCGGACGGCGCCAAGCCCGCCGCGGATGCCGCCAAGCCCGGTGCCGGTCAGCAGACCGCCTCGGCCTCCAAGCCCGCCGAACCGCAGGACTATCAGCTGCAACGCGCCCTCGATCTGTTACAGGGTATTGCCCTTTATCAACGCGCCGAGGCAAAGCCCGCCGGCGGCACCAACTAGCGCATCGGCTCGCTAACAAAATGTGGGGGCCCGGCCACTTAGCCGGGCCCTTTATTTTTGGCTTAACAGGCTCTTAAGGGTCCCCCGCCTAAAAGATAATCGGGGTATCATATGTACTGCGCGCAAAGCGCAGGGCCGGAGGAGCTCATGGGACTGTTCGATCGGTTCCGGAAAGATAGCGTAAAAGATCCGTTTGGCGGCGGCGACGACGGCGAGGATGACTTTTACGATGACGATGACGCGCGCCAATCCGGCGCGGGTCCGAAGATCGCGTTGCTTGCCAGCGGCGTGGTGTTCGCGGGCGTCGTCGGATTCATCTCCTACGTCCTCATGACGAGCGAGACGCCCCAAGTAGCGGCCCCGGTGACGGGTAGTTTTGCCGATCTTCAGGTCGATGATGGGAACGAACCCGCGCCGGCCGCCGGGAATGAACCCGCCGTTGCCGCAGATGTCACCGCCGCGACCGACCGTTCCGCGTCGCGCCGCCCGTGGTTGACGGCACAGGCGCCCGCGAACCCCGAACCTTCCAAACCGGCGGCACCACCGCCGGTCGCCGCGAAACCGCAAGCCGCTAAGCCGGAAGCCGCGAAACCCACTGTGACCCCGCCGGCGAATACCGCTGCCGTTACCCCGCCGCCAGCGCCAACACCGGCGCCTGCCGCCGCCAAGCCCGCGGCGCCCGTGGCCGCGCCACCCGTGAAAGAGACGCAGGTGGCCGTGGCCGCCGCGCCCACCTCCGCTAAGCCGGCCGCCCCGCCGGCCCCTGTGCCGGCGCCGCCCGCGAATGCCAAGCCCGCGCCGACCCCACCGGGAGGCGCGAAGCCTGAGGCCGCATCGGTTGAAGCACCGGCGACGCCAGGGGAGGAGACCCCGAGCGTCATCGCCGGCATCCCAGCTCTGAACGCGCCGGGTGTCGCGCCAGGCGCACCGGAACGTTTCATTGCCACCGGCGACGCAGGTCCCGCCACAGCCGGCGGACGGCCACGTTTGGTGGATCCGCCCTTGCCGCCGACCGACCGGGTCGCCGTGAGCGCGCCGCCGCCGCGTTTCGCCGCGCTGCGCGATGCAAAGAAAGAAGCTCCCGCCGCCGCGCCAGCGAGCACGGCAAAGATCGCCATCGTGGTCCGTGGGCTCGGCCTCAGCCAGTCCGCGACCGAAGCGGCCATCACCAAGCTGCCCGCCGCCGTGACCCTCGCCTTCAGCCCCTACGCGCGTAACATCAAGACCTGGATGGACCGTGCGAAGGCGGCAGGCCATGAGGTGCTGATCGAGGTGCCACTTGAGAGTAAGGATTTTCCGGCGCAGGATCCCGGTCCGCTGGGCCTGTTGACCACACTTGAACTCAAGGACAATACCGAGCGCCTGGACGCCGTGCTGAAAACCGGCGCTGGCGCGATTGGTGTGTTCGACGCCCAAGGCACGAAGTTCCGCGAGAACGCGCAGAGCATCACGCCGATGTTCGCCAAACTGAAGGAGCAAAACCTGTTTTACGTGCAGGGCTCCCCCGGCGTGCGCATGGGCGATGCCTATGTTTCGACCGCCGTCGCGGACGTCGTGCTGGATGAGCGCCCGTTCCGCGCCGCCGTGGATGCGCGCCTCGACTACGCGGAACGCCTTGCACGCTATCAGGGCAGCGTCGTCGCCTCGGTGCAGGCCAAGCCGGTGAGTTTCGAACGCCTTATCCTGTGGCTGGAGCAGGCGCAGAAAAAAGGTATCGCGTTGACACCGATCTCCACGGTCCTCATTCGTTCGGAGATCGCGGCGCCGCCGCCCGCGGCGACGCCTGCGGCCGCAAATGCCAAACCCGCGGGCGAGCATGATGCGCCGGCGAAAGCGAAACCCGAAGCCGCGAAAGCCAAACCCGCGGCGGCGAAGGCGAAACCCGAAGCCGCGAAAGCCAAAGCGAAGCCGGCGCACTAGAACCATGCCGTCTTCCAAACCTTACCGCCGGGGCGTCGGCATCGTCCTGTTGAATGCGCGCGGCAAGGTCTTTGTCGCCGAACGCATCGATACGCCGGGCGCCTGGCAGATGCCGCAAGGCGGGATCGACAAGAACGAACTGCCCCGCGCGGCGGCCTTGCGTGAACTTCATGAGGAAACCGGTACCGACAAGGCGCGTATCATCGCCGTGTCTCGGTCCTGGCTCCGCTACGACTTGCCCGCCGATCTTCAGAAGAAAGTTTGGAACGGTAAGTACCGAGGGCAGGAGCAGAAGTGGTTCCTGATGAAATTCACCGGCGAAGATTCCGACATCGACATCGCAGGCGAGCATCCCGAATTCGGCGCTTGGAAATGGGCCAAATTCGAAGACCTGCCCAAGATGATCGTCGGATTCAAGCGCGAGATCTACGCGCAGGTCGTCGCCGCTTTCAAAGCGAAAGTCTTAGCTTTTAGACCGGTGAAAGCCGCCAAGCCGAAGAAAAAAGCCCCGCGACGTAACGCCTAATACTCCGAGAACATCCGCTGGATTTCCTTCGGATCGCGCGTCTTGGTCAACGCGAGCATCAGGAGAATGCGCGCCTTTTGCGGATTGAGCGTATCGGCTGCCACCATGTTGAAGGGCTCGTAGTCCTTAGTGGCAACGACGCGGCCATTACCGACCCGGCTGGAGCGCACGAGCACCGGGCGTGCGTCCGCTTTCATCGCAAGCACATTCTTGAGCGCGCGCCGTTCCGGCGTCGAGATGTCCCCGGCCCCCGTCCCCGCGAAGACGATGCCTTGCGTGCCACCCTTCACCAAAGCGTCGACGAGGCCGAGGCTCGGCTGGACATAAGCGTAAAGAATGTCGACCACAGGAAGTTTGTCGAGCTTCGAGACGTCGAACTCGGAGGCGGCCGTGTGGCGGCGGGTAGGTGCGCGATAGAAAACGACCCTGTCCTCGTCGACCTGCCCGAGATACCCAAAGTCAGTCGGCCTGAAGGCCTCGACGCGCATCGTGTGTTCTTTCGTGACGTCGCGGGCCGAGCTGATTTCATCGTTGAGCACGACCATCACTCCCTTGCCACGCGCCTCGGGCGACGATGCAACCCGCACGGCGTTGATCAGGTTAAGGGGACCATCTGCGCTAATGGCTGTCGCCGGCCGCATGGCGCCGACGAGAACGACAGGTTTGTCGGACTTCACGGTGAGATCGAGGAAGAAGGCCGTTTCCTCAATGGTGTTGGTGCCGTGGGTGATGACGACGCCCGATACAGCCGGATTTGTGAGCGTTTCGTTGATCTTGCGCGCGAGCGAAATCCAGTGCGCGACGGTGAGATCGTAGCTGCCGACGTTGGCGATCTGTTCAACCGGCGTGTTGGCGATCTGTCTGAGCTGGGGAATGCTGGCGACAAGTTGATCGCCGGAGATGGCGCCCGGCTTATAGTTCGTCATATCAGTGCCGGAAGCACCGGAACCGGCAATCGTGCCACCTGTGGTGAAGATTTTCACCGTAGGCAGAGCGGGCTCCGCAGCGAGCGCCGATCCGGCGAGAAGATACGTCGCGACGGCGACAAGCCGCGTGAAGCCTTTGATCATTATGCGCCCCCCAGGAGAATGAAGACCGCAAGCCTAGCACTCAGCGTTCGCCGGGCGGAATGGTCCTGATACGCGCGGCGAAAGCGGCGATATCTTCAAGGGAATAGGAGAGATGAACCCGCGCCGTGGACGCTGGGCGCTTGGCGAGGGACAGGCCCGGCCGCCACTCGCGTGTGCGCCGGATAGGCCGCGGACAGAAGCCACCCCCGCAGTTCGGGCAGACATTGGAGAGTTTCGACGCAACGCAGTCCGGGCAGAAGGTGCATTCGTAAGAGCAGATGAAGGCCGTCGAATCGGGCGCCAAGTCTTTGTCGCAATACTCACAATTCGGCCGAAGCTGAAGCGCCATGAGCGTGACCTCCTTTTAGTTAACGAGCCCGGCGGCAGGATCAGGCCACCGGGCCCGTCTACGATTACCGGCGTCCTTGCGCCTGCATCGCTTTAACGTCGGCAGCCGTCAACGACTTCCCGCCGATCGCCCATTCGCCGCTGGCGACCTCGTACACGCGCACCCAGGTGACCTCGCGCATGGCTTCACCCTCGATGTCCACGATGGCGTCGGTGACCTTGCTGATCATCTGCTGCTTCTGGTTTTTATCGAACACGCCTTCGATGAGGTGAATGTCGATGAGAGGCATTTTTCTTCCTTTCTTAAAGCTGTTCTTACGGCGGGCATATCCCGTCGCTGTGTGCGCAAGTGCCATGGGACCGAGAAGAGCCTCCAGTTCAGGAAGTGAATTGAAGCGGTACAGAATCTGTAGTGGGCAGGTTTGGCCAGCGTCCATACAGTAATCTCGATATTGATAGCCCTTGAGGAGCACACGATGGCCGAAGGACGCTATTATCAATTCTGCCCGGTCGCGATGGCCGCGGAGATTCTATGCACCCGCTGGACGGTCGTTATCCTCAGAGAGCTCTTGGCCGGATCGACACGATTCAATGAGTTGCGGCGCGGCGTTCCACGAATCTCGCCCGCACTACTGTCGAAACGGCTCAAAGACCTTGAACTTGCCGGCCTTGTTGAACGTACGCCGTCGGTCACGAGTCCCGATCTTCATGCCTACACGCTTACGGACGCGGGACTGGCGCTCGAAGGCGTAGTCGGGGCGATTGGTGAGTGGGGCCACCGCTGGGTCAACGCCGATGCCGCTCTCGGCAATCTCGATCCGAAGTTGCTGATGTGGGATATGCGGCGAAATATCGATACGAAGCACCTGCCTGCGCGGCAAACCGTTATCCAGATCATCTTCACGGATCTTCCGAATGCAAATCGGAACTGGTGGCTGGTGATCCAACGCGACAAGGACGTCGACCTTTGCGCAGTCGATCCTGGGCAAGATGTGGATCTTTATATGTCCACCGATTTGAAGACGATGACCGCGCTCTGGATGGGCTACACGACCGTTGCCGCCGTCACTTCGAGTGAAAAACTGCTCATCACCGGAGACCGCGAAGTTGAAGCACGCATTTCATCGTGGCTCGGCCTGAGCGCGTTCGCACGCGCAGGCCGCGCGGTTGCCTGACGATATGCGGCGGAGGCGTGAGGCGCACCGTCGCAGAGATGTGCGGGGCCGATTTAAAAACGCCGTGATTTTCCAGGAGATTTTTTTGATCGTATGATGAAATTCGCGCGCGGCCGCGTGGCGCTGGTTATGGCGACGCTGTGAGTACCGCTCTGAATTTGCGGCCACGGAACCATATGACCGTCCAGAGAAGCGCCGATAAAAGTTTCGCAGCCCAGCTTTCTGGATTGAAACCCGCCGCCTGGGCGAACATGTGGCCGGCCCGACGAACGTGGCGTTTCTGATAGAAGCCAAAAGCCCGCGCCGCATACGCGGCATTGGACGTCGCGCGATCATAGGCGCCCGGCACGGCGTTACCGGCGTAATAAGCCGACGCAATCTCGTCGTCATCGGCTTCGCGGAAACGCGTAAAAGCTACCTTGAAACGCTCCCATCTCGATGCACCGTCGCGGCGCTCGGCGATGTAACGTTCCATGTGCCGGTAGAAGAGCTGATAATGCCGGAACTCGTCGGCGGCGATGTTCCTGCAGATTTGCTTAAGTACCGGCTCGTCCACCGCGTCACGGATCGCCGAATAAAAGGAGCTGGTTCCGGTTTCGACGACGCAGCGGGCACAGAGCTCACCGGTGCGGGAACCGCGAATTGAAGCCTCGGCATCGACAGGAATTTTGTACATGTCGGTGAAACGCGTGAAGCTCGCGTCCATATCGAAGGACGAATCGGCGAGCGTGGCCCAACGCCCTAACGCGAGCCCGTGCTGCTCTTCTTCCATCGCCCATTCGGCCGCGGCTCGCTGGAAGGCGGGATCGTCATGAAAGACACCTTTGAGATATCGACCGTAGTCGGCGCCATTGCGTTCAACCATGGCGGCCGTCTTGATGACGGCGACGAGGTCGGGCGAGACCTTGGCCGCGTCGAAACGCGCCCAGTCGATATCGTCCAAGCTCCAGTGTTTTACGGCCATGAGAGATGAACGCATTTGTCGTGCAGGTGTTCTGTATACCACGCCTGCAAGAAAACCGTCACATCCGGCAATTTTAAAGCGGCGTGAAAGTTAGGCTGCAGCCTGAACCATGGCTTCCGCGCTCGCCACCGCGACGGCGGCGAGACGGCGGTCGTCGTCGTTGCCAGCCTGATCGAAGCGCGCCTTCGCCGCAGCGAGGCGCTGCGTCGCATAGTCGCGGGTCAGGGTCGCCTGCGGAATGGCTTCATCCACCAATACCGTGCAGCTGGCAGGCGTCACTTCGGCGAAACCGCCGGTGACGAAGAAGCTCTCGGCGACCTGGCCGCCCTTATAAACCTGGACAAAGCCGGGCTTGAGGGTGGACAGCGTCGGCGCGTGTAGCGGCAGCACGCCGAACACACCTTCGGTACCCGGAACAATTACCATCTCGACCTGCTCCGAGAGGAGCAGGCGTTCCGGCGAAACCAGTTCGAGCTTCAACGTCGTATCGGCCATAGCGAAGTCCTAGCGTTCTAAGATTAGGCGGCTCTCGATTAAGCCGCGGCCGCCATCTTCTTACCCTTCTCGATAGCCTGCTCGATCGTGCCAACCATGTAGAAGGCCTGCTCCGGCAGATGATCGTAGTCGCCGGCGACGATGCCCTTGAAGCCCTTGATGGTGTCGGCGAGCTGCACGAACACACCAGGATTGCCCGTGAACACTTCGGCGACGTGGAACGGCTGCGACAGGAAGCGCTGGATCTTGCGAGCGCGCGCGACCGTGAGCTTGTCTTCTTCCGAGAGTTCGTCCATCCCGAGGATGGCGATGATGTCCTGCAGCGACTTATAGGTCTGCAGCACGCGCTGCACGTCGCGGGCCACCTTGTAGTGTTCTTCACCGACGACGAGCGGATCGAGCGCGCGGCTGGTGGAGTCCAAAGGATCGACCGCCGGGTAGATGCCGAGCTCGGCGATCGAGCGCGACAGCACGGTCGTGGCGTCGAGGTGGGCGAACGAAGCGGCCGGGGCCGGATCGGTCAAGTCGTCGGCGGGCACGTAAATGGCCTGGACCGAGGTGATTGAGCCCTTCTTGGTCGAGGTGATGCGTTCCTGCAGACCGCCCATGTCCGTGGCCAGCGTCGGCTGATAACCGACGGCCGACGGGATACGGCCGAGGAGCGCCGACACTTCGGAGCCGGCCTGGGTGAAGCGGAAGATGTTGTCGACGAAGAAGAGCACGTCCTTGCCTTCGACATCGCGGAAATATTCGGCCTGAGTGAGACCCGAGAGCGCGACGCGCGCGCGCGCGCCGGGCGGCTCGTTCATCTGACCGAACACGAGACCCACTTTGCTGTTGGGGCCGTCCTTGTCGATGATGCCGGCCTCCAGGAACTCGTGATAAAGGTCGTTCCCTTCGCGGGTACGCTCACCCACGCCGGCGAACACCGAGTAACCGCCGTAGCCTTTGGCGATGTTGTTGATCAGCTCCTGGATGAGCACGGTCTTGCCCACGCCGGCGCCGCCGAACAGACCGATCTTACCGCCCTTGAGATACGGCTCGAGCAAGTCGATGACCTTGATGCCCGTGGGAAGGATCTGCGCTTCGGTCGACTGTTCGACGAACGACGGCGCCTGACGGTGAATCGGCATATGGTCCTTGGCGTCGATCGGACCGCGCTCGTCCACAGGCTCGCCGATCACGTTCATGATGCGGCCGAGGGTGCCCGGACCGACCGGCATGCGGATCGGGTTGCCGGTGTCTTTCACTTCGCGGCCGCGGACGAGGCCGTCCGTGGTGTCCATGGCGATGCAGCGCACGGTGGATTCACCGGTGTGCTGAGCGACTTCCAGGATCAGGCGCTTGCCGTTGTTGTCCAACTCGAGCGCGTTCAAGATCGCGGGCAGATCGCCATCGAACTTCACGTCCACGATCGCGCCCAGCACTTGGGTAACGGTTCCGACGCTATTCGCCATTGTCTTCTCCTATGTCTTCTTAGTTCCCGCGCCCGCTTAGATCGCTTCGGCGCCGGAGATAATTTCGATGAGCTCTTTGGTAATCATGGCTTGGCGCTGACGGTTGTAGGTCAGCTTCAGCTTATTGATCATTTCGCCGGCGTTGCGCGTCGCGTTGTCCATCGCGGCCATCTGCGAGCCGAAGAACGACGCGGCGTTCTCAAGCATGGCGCGGAAGACCTGGATGGCGAGGTTACGCGGCAAAAGATCGCCGAGGATTTCGTTATCCGACGGTTCGTAGTCGTAGACCACTTTCGCGTCGTTGCCCGGCACGGCTTCGGGCACCGGGAACGGGATGATCTGCTGGCGCGTGACGATCTGCGAGACCGCCGATTTGAAGCGCGCGTAGACCAACGTCGCGACATCGAATTCGCCGGCTTCGAACATGGCGGTGATCTTCGAGGCCACATCGTTGGCTTCGGAGAAAGCAACGCGCTTACGGCCAAACTCGGTGTATTCGCCGACGATGAGTTCGCGGAAGTCGCGGCGCATCGCGTCGCGGCCTTTACGGCCGACGGCGAGAATCTTCACCGTCTTGCCGCGTTCGAGCAGTTCGCGCACGAGGTTACGGGCAGAGCGGATGATGTTGGAATTGAAGCCGCCCGCGAGACCGCGGTTTGCTGTCATCACCACGACGAGGTGCGTGTCGTCCTTGCCGGTACCGGCGAGCATCAACGGCGCGCCGGCACGGCCCGCCGCGGCGCTCGCGAGGTTGCCGAGCATGCGTTCCATGCGTTCAGCATAGGGACGCGCGGCTTCGGCGCCTTCCTGCGCACGGCGCAGCTTCGACGCGGCGACCATTTTCATGGCCGACGTGATCTTCTTCGTCGACTGCACCGATTCGATGCGAACGCGGAACTCTTTTAAGCTAGGCATATCTCGATCCTACTTAGACGGATTTCCCCGGGGCCTTAAGCGAACGAAGCGGAGAAATCGTCGAGGAAGGTCTTGAGCTTCGCCTGGATGGCGTCCGTGAGCGCCTTTTCCTGACGGATGCCCGCGAGGATGTCCGGCGCACGTTCACGCATCGCACCGAGCATCGAGGATTCGAAGCGGCCGACGTCGCGCACGGCGATCTTGTCAAGGTAGCCCTTCGTGCCCGCGAAGATCACGACCACCTGCTCTTCAACCGGCACCGGCTTGTATTGCGGCTGCTTCAGGAGCTCGGTGAGACGTTCACCGCGCGCGAGCAGACGCTGCGTGGCCGGATCGAGATCGGAGGCGAACTGCGCAAACGCCTTCATTTCGCGGTACTGGGCGAGCTCGAGTTTGATCGAGCCCGAAACTTGCTTCATCGCTTTGATCTGCGCCGAGGAACCGACGCGGCTGACCGAGATACCCACGTTCAACGCTGGGCGGATACCCTGATAGAACAGCGTGGTTTCAAGGAAGATCTGACCGTCGGTGATCGAGATCACGTTCGTCGGAATGTAGGCCGACACGTCGTTGGCCTGGGTTTCGACGACCGGAAGCGCGGTGAGCGAGCCCGAACCGTTGGCTTCGTTGAGCTTCGCGGCGCGCTCGAGCAAGCGCGAGTGAATGTAGAACACGTCGCCGGGGTAAGCTTCGCGGCCCGGCGGACGGCGCAGCAGCAGCGACATCTGACGGTACGCAACGGCCTGCTTCGACAAGTCATCATAGAAGATGACGGCGTGCATACCGTTGTCGCGGAACCACTCGCCCATCGCGCAGCCGGTGTAGGGCGCGAGGTACTGAAGCGGCGCCGGATCCGACGCGGTGGCGCCGACAATGATTGTGTATTCCAGCGCGCCGTAGTCGGCGAGGGTCTTGACGACCTGCGCGACGGTGGAACGCTTCTGGCCGACGGCGACGTAAATGCAGAAGAGCTTTTCCTTGTCGCTCTTCGCCGCGTCGTTGACCTTCTTCTGATTGATGATGGTGTCGAGGATGACGGCGGTCTTGCCGGTCTGACGGTCACCGATGATCAGTTCGCGCTGGCCGCGGCCGACCGGGATGAGCGAGTCGATCGCCTTGAGGCCGGTCTGCACCGGTTCGTGCACCGAGCGGCGAGGGATGATGCCAGGGGCCTTCAGTTCGGCGAGACGGCGTTCCGTGGCGCCGAGGTCGCCCTTGCCGTCGATCGGATTGCCGAGACCGTCCATGACGCGGCCGAGCAACGCCTTGCCGACAGGAACGTCGACGATGGTGCCGGTGCGCTTAACGGTGTCGCCTTCCTTAATCGTGGAGTCGTCACCGAAGATCACGATACCGACGTTGTCGGTTTCGAGGTTCAGCGCCATTCCTTTGATGCCACCGGGGAACTCGACCATCTCGCCGGCCTGGACGTTGTCGAGGCCGTAGACGCGGGCGATACCGTCACCGACGGCCAGCACCTGGCCGACTTCGGCGGATTCAGCTTCGGAGCCGAAGTTGGCGATTTGCTGCTTGAGGATTGCGGAGATTTCTGCGGCGCGGATTTCCATAATTTATCCGACCCCTTTCATCGAAAGCTTGAGGCGTTGAAGTTTGGAACGGAGAGAGCTGTCGACCATACGCGAGCCGACGCGAACAATGAGACCGCCGAGGATGGACGGGTCCACCTTGGCGACGATGTCGACGTTGCGGCCGACGGATTTCTTGAGCTGATCAATCAACGACATGCGCTGCGAATCAGACAGCGGCGCGGCGCTGGTGACTTCGGCGGCGGTTTGGCCGCGGCGTTCGGCGAGGATCTCGCGGTAGCCGCGGATCATGCCCGGAAGCGCGAACAGGCGGCGGTTTTGCGCGACGAGGCCAAGGAATTTTTTCGTGATCGGCGAAAGCTGCGCCTTCTCGACGATGGCGTTAATGCCCTTGCTTTGATCGGCGCGCGAAAGAATCGGAGACTTGATGAAGCGCCGGAAATCGTCGCTCTCATCGATCATTTTCTGAAGGTTCGCGAGATCGGCCGCGACAGCGTCGAGCGCGCCTTTTTCATCGGCCAAGTCGTACAGCGCGCTTGCATAGCGCCCGCTTACGCCACTGGCTCCTGCCACATCCGTTGCCACCGGTGAAACGCCCCTTGAGCAAGACTTAACTACACGAAGACCCGGACCGAAAACGCACGCTTTCAGCCGGGTCCGGATATCAAGCTAATCGCTTGATTTTGCTGACTATTTACGACCGGTTCCGGCCGCTGCCGCGATTGACGGCGGGTTGGTACCATACGGGCATGCGCGTTGCAACATACCAAGGCGCAACCAGGGCCCTGCTTATTTGCCTTACCTCACGAAAAAGGTGGCGCGGGACACTGTGTAACAACCCGTCAGTAGAAGCTGTACGGGTCTACGTCGATCTGAACCCGCACGGAGGAGGGGATTTTCACCGATTCCAGCCATTCCCGGACCAGAGGCTGGGGCGGCTTACCCCGGTCGGTTTTGAGAAGCAGCCGGTGGCGGTGAATCCCCCGCAAGAGCGCCATGAAAGCGGGCGCGGGGCCAAGGACCTCGATCCCCTCACCTCGCGGAGCCGCCGCTGCCAAGGTCCTGCCGGCGGCAATAACGGCGACTTCATCGGGACCCGATAGGATCAGCGCCGTGAGCCGCCCGAAAGGCGGCATCGCGAGGGCTTCACGCCCCATGATCTCGCTTTCCATGAAGGCATCCGATTCCCCGGTCGCCAGGGCTTGCATCACCGGATGGGCAGGATCGTGGGTTTGCAGCATGACCTGACCGGGCTTCTCGGCGCGGCCCGCACGCCCCGACACTTGGTGCAGCAGCTGGTGCGTGCGTTCAGCCGCGCGCAAATCCCAGCCCGAGAGTCCGAGATCGGCGTCCACGACGCCGACGAGCGTGAGGCCGGGAAAGTGGTGACCCTTCGCGAGCACCTGCGTGCCGACGAGAATATCGATGCGGTGTTCAAGAATGTCCTCGATAAGCTCCTGCACGGCGCTGGGACGCTCCAACGTATCGCTGGCAACGGCGCGTACATTCGCGTCCGGCCATCGCGAGACGGCTTCTTCGGCGACGCGTTCGATTCCGGGGCCGCACGGCACGAACGAATCCTTCGCACCACATGAGCTGCAACTCTCGGGCTGACGTGCCGAAAAGCCGCAGTGGTGGCATTGCAGACGCCGCGTGAGCTTATGTTCCACAAGCCAGGCGGTGCAGCGCGGACAATGCAAACGATGGCCACATGCGCGGCACAACGTAAGTGGCGCATAACCGCGTCGATTCAGGAACAGAAGCGCCTGCTCTCCGCTTTCCAATGTGCGGTTGACAGCATTCACCAGCGGCGGCGAAAGCCAGGCCCTGCCCCACGCGCCTTTTTCCGGCGGGTTCGCCTTCATATCTATAATCGAGATGCGGGGCATCGCGGCGGCGTTGTAACGCGTGGGCATGTGAACGCGGCCATAACGGCCCTTGCGCACATTGATGATCGTTTCGAGCGACGGCGTCGCGGACGACAAAACGATGGGGATTTCACCTTCGCGCGCACGCACGACGGCCATATCACGCGCGTGATAGATCGCGCCGTCTTCCTGCTTAAACGCGGACTCGTGCTCTTCGTCGACAATGATCAATCCAAGATCACGGAAGGGAAGAAATAGCGCCGAGCGTGCGCCGATGACGACGCGCGCATCGCCCATCGCCACACCGGCCCAGGTTTCGCGCCGCGCCTTATAATTCAAATCGGAATGCCACAGCGCGGGCGCGCCGCCGAAACGGCGCGCGAAACGCGCGAGGCTCTGCGCGGTTAGCGCGATTTCGGGAAGAAGGATAAGGACTTGCTTGCCGGCAGCGAGCGCGGCGGCGATGGCCTCATAATAGACTTCGGTTTTCCCCGACCCTGTCACGCCGTCGAGCACGGTAACCGAAAATCCCACGCCGACTTTTGCTACCAGTTCCGAGGCCGCTTCGGCCTGCGCCGATTCGAGGCGCGGGCGCGCATGATTGGGATCGAGCGGGGTAAACGGCGAAGCGTAGGGCAGCGGCACAAGTTTTATGGCGCCGGCGTCGATCAGTTGGCGGATCACGCCCGAGCTGACCCCCGCCTTGCTCGCCAAAGCCGTGGATGTCGTGAACGTCGCCTGGCCAATCGCGGCCATGACCTTTTCACGCGCAGGGGTGGATTTCACGCCGGCGGCAGCAAGCGAAAGGCCCGAAGATGCGATCGCGGTGGCCGCCTGAGGCGGCACCCAGCGCCGCGCCGGATTAATAGCGATGCGCAAAAGGGCGCCCGGGGACTGGAGGGTGTAGTCGGCCGCCCAGTCGATAAACCGCCGCAAAACCCCAGGGACCGTGGGCACGTCCAGCTTGTGGACAATTTCGCGCAATTTCTCCGGCCGCACCTCATGCTGGCCCGGCCCCCAGACCACGCCGACTTCGAACCGGCGGCCCAAAGGCACTTCCACGATGTCTCCGGCGGCAAGCTCCGCGCCTTCCGGGACTTTATAATCGTAGGCAGATTCAACGGGCAGCGGTAGAAGCACCGCAACCTGTGCGCCTGCGCTAAATTGCTGGCTGTCGTCTGCGGGCGTGGATTGCGCGGGGAGCATGCTTTACAATCTAGTGATACGACCTCCCGCTGAAAAGAAAGAGTACTCACGCCCATGAAGTTCTTCGTCGACACCGCCGACATCAACGAGATCAAAGACCTTGCTTCGACCGGCATGGTCGACGGCGTGACCACCAATCCGTCCCTGGCCGCCAAGTCGGGTAAAAAATTCGTGGACCTGATCGCGGAGATCTGCGCGGTGGTGCCGGGTCCGGTGAGCGCGGAAGTAACCGCGCTGGATCACGCCACGATGATGAAAGAGGCGAACGTCCTTCGGAAGATCGCCAAGAACGTGACCATTAAAGTGCCGCTGACCCCGGACGGCCTCAAGACCTGCAAAGCGCTGTCGGATGACGGCACGATGGTGAACGTGACCCTGTGCTTCTCGCCGGCGCAGGCGCTGCTCGCCGCGAAGGCCGGCGCGAGCTTCATCTCGCCGTTCGTGGGCCGCCTGGACGACATCGGCACCGATGGCATGCAGCTCATCGACGATATCTGCACCATTTACGGAAACTATGGCTTCGCCACCGAGGTATTGGTGGCGTCGATCCGTCACCCCATGCATGTAGTGGAAGCCGCCAAGATGGGCGCGCATGTGTCCACCATGCCGCCATCCACCCTGCGCCAGCTGTTCAACCATCCCTTAACCGATAAAGGCTTAAAAGCCTTCATGGATGATTGGGCCAAGACCGGGCAGTCCATTCTGTAAATGGAAGTAGACCCGGGAGACCAATCGCCATGAGTGGAAAACGAGGGCGGGGACCGGGGAACATGGCTGATCATATGACGGCGGGGAAGACCGACGCGGGCAAATCGGATTTGCGCGAAGCGGATGTTATCGCTTACCTGCGCCGCAATCCGCGCGTCCTGCTCAACAATCCCGATCTTTTGAGTGCGCTTGCGCCCGATACGCGCTTCGAAACGGAAGAAGTCGTCGTGGACATGCAGCGCTTCGTCGTCGACCGCCTGCGCCGCCAGGTGGATGAAATGAAGGTTGCGAGCGACCGCTTGGTGACGACGACGCGCTCCAACATGTCGCTGGTGGAACGCACCATGGAGTGTGCGCTCGCCCTGCTGTATGCGCGTGACTACAACGAGCTTGCGCAAATTTTGCACGACGATCTTCCCGTGCACCTTGGCGTCGACGCCATTTCGATCGGCTTCGAGACCGATGGGCTGCCGATCGAAGCCGCGCACATCGTTAAGGCTCTGCCGCAGGGCACCGTCGACCATCTGGTCGGCCCCGAGTCCACGCGCATCCGTCCCGACACCCAGGGCGAGGCCGCCGTTTACGGCAGCGCCGCCGGCCTCGTGCGCTCCGACGCGCTCGTCGCTCTGCCGGAAGGCGAGGGACTGCCGGTTGGCTTGTTCGCCGTCGGTTGCCGGGCCGCCAATCATTTTGAAAATGGTCAAGGCACGGAGCTCATCGCGTTCCTCGCCCACGTCAGCCGCTATGCGGTAGGCCGCTGGTGGTCGCTGAAGCTGTAGCCGATACGGCCGTTCACTTCGCGGCGGGCACAGATCTCGCCGCGGCCATCAATGCCTGGCAGGCCTGGCTCGCGGCCGAACGCCGCGTTTCGCTCCATACATCGGACGCTTACGCGCGCGATCTCGCCGCGTTCCTTACGTTTCTCGTGGAGCATTTAGGCGAAGCGTCGGATCTAGCGGCGCTCGCGGGGTTGAAACCCGCCGACTTCCGCAGCTACCTCGCACACCGCACGAATGAAGGTATCGCACGCAGTTCCGTTGCGCGTGCGATGTCCACGCTCCGCAACTTCTTCCGATTCCTCGACCGCACGGGCCGCGTTCACAACCCGGCGGTCAAGAGCGTAAAGACGCCGCGGTTGCCGAAAAGCGTGCCGAAAGCGCTTGATGAAACCGATGCGCTCGACGCCATCCGCAGCGCCGGCGCCTTGCAAGACGAACCGTGGCTCGCGGCGCGCGATCAAGCCTTGATGCTATTGTTGTACGGCTGCGGATTGCGCCTTGGAGAAGCGCTGTCCCTGACATGGGACACCCGTATCGACACGGAGACAGTGCGCATCGTCGGCAAGGGGCGCAAGGAACGGATCGTTCCGGTACTTCCGATCGTAAGAACCGCGATCGAGTCCTATCGCGCCCTCTGCCCTTATAAATCCTCCGGCGACTCGCCGCTTTTCCTCGGCGCACGGGGCAAGCCCCTGAGCCCGCGAATCATGCAGCGTCAAATGGAACGGCTGCGCGCGCAGCTCGGCCTACATGAACATGCAACGCCTCACGCGTTGCGGCACAGCTTCGCAACGCATTTGCTTTCAAAAGGTGGCGATCTTCGCACGATCCAGGAGTTGCTTGGCCATGCGTCACTGTCGACAACGCAGCGTTATACCGCCGTCGATGAGGGCCATTTGATCCGCACTTATCGAGACGCACATCCGCGCGCCAAAACGCGTTAGGGGTCCCACGGCCCACGCGGGCCGCCGGCGCGCGGGACCGATCCGCCGCTGCGCATGCGGATCGGGCGGCGTTCGATAGCGAACGGCCGGCTGTGCGCGGTGTCGAAGATCGGCACGCTTTTCTTCTTCATGAAAATCACAAGGACCGCTCCGGCGACGAAGCCGCCGATATGGGCAATGAACGCGACGCCCGGTTGGCCGGCATCGACGGCCGCCGAACTCATCAACTGGCCGACGATCCACACGCCGAGCACGATGAAAGCGGGCACATTGATGATCGTGATGATAATGAGGAACACAAACACTTTAATGTTCGCACGCGGATGCAAAACGAGATACGCGCCGAGCACACCGGAGATCGCGCCGGAAGCGCCCACCATGGGCACATCGGAGCCGGGCGCCGCAAAGCCTTGCGCGAGCGCAGCGGCCACCCCGCAAAGAAGATAAAAGAGAAGATAGCGCTTGTGGCCGAGAGAGGCTTCGATGTTGTCGCCAAAAATCCAGAGGTAAAGCATGTTCCCGGCTAAGTGCATCCAACCGCCATGCATGAACATGGACGTGAAGATCGTCATCGTCGATGGGATGGAGGGAATACCGGGCGACGGCGCGCCCTGACCGAAAAAGTGCGCCGGCGTAAAACCGTACGCGAGCACCGCGACCTGACCCGCCTCCCCGCCAAGCGAGAATTGCCACAGGAACACGACAATACACACCGCCAACATCGTGTAGTTGACGACGGGCGTGATCGTATGGGGGGTGTCGTCGCGGATCGGAAGGAACATATGGAGTATGAAGTTAGGAAGTTATAGGGATATAGGCAAGCTACCTCACTCCCATACGGCTCACATCATGGGCGATACCGTGTCACACTCGAGACTGTTTCCGATTCTCTGCGCTGGCCTTTTCGCCGTATTGAGCACGAGCGGCGTGCGCGCCGCAGAGATCCCGACCTATCCTGACGCCGATGAGAAGATGTGCGGCAATCCAAACGAGAGCCCGGAATGCACGCTCAAGACGTTTTGGATGTGCAACGAGCAGAATACCGACATCTGCAAAATGATCGGCATCGACCTGCAGCCCGACGGGCCCCAGAAGCGCGATGACGTCACTTATACCGGCGAGATCTGGCGTAAGCCTTGGACTCTCCCGTGGAGCGCCCTGCTCAACGAAAACTCCAAGGACTACGACGTATGGGAAATGCGGGGCATCCGCGAGGTCGCCCACAACCGCATCCGCGGGCTCCGCCGCGCCCCGGAGCCGATCATCGGTATGCAGGAGATGATGGTGTACATGGTGGGCAAGGATGGCGTGATCGAAAAGGCAAGCGTGTTCATGGAAGAAAGCCGGGGCAACTGGTCCGTGGCGGCGTACGCACGCTGGCGCGACGAGGAAAGCATCGATCCCTGCGACCGCAAGAAGCTGCGTTCGCTTGCTTGCCGCTACAGTATTACAGGCATGCGGCCCTGGTAGGCTTCGACCTGATCGACTATCATTTTGCGCGAATCTTCAAGGTCTGCTCCAGTTTCATGTGCACATATGCTTCACGTCCTTCACATTGAAGATCAGCCGGACATCCAGACCATTCTGCGCCTGATGCTGCAGGCGACCAAGCAATTCAAAGTCGACGGCGCGGCAACCGGGGAGGCCGGTCTCGCGCTGGCTGAGGATGTGAAGCCGGATGTTATCCTCCTGGACTACACGCTGCCCGACCTGACCGGCGACCAAATCCTGGAGAAACTTCGAGCCAATCCGGCGACTGCGCAGATTCCCGTTATCATGCTGACGGCGCTTACAGACAATATGGATGTGCAGCGTTGCCGCGCGTTTGGCGCACTGGATGTCATCGTCAAACCGTTCAGTCCTCGCACGATCACAAGTCAGATCAGGGATCTGCTCGCCGCGCATCATGCCGCGGGGCGGCGTAACGGCGATGACCGCCGCGCCCTTACCCGCCAATGAAAAGCAGCGGCTGGAGCGGTTGCGTAAATACGGAATCCTCGATACGCCGCCGGAAGAGGCCTTTGACCGGATTGTCAGACTCGCCGCGACGATCCTCGACGTGCCAATAGCGACAATTTCGCTGATCGACGACGGACGCCAATGGTTCAAGGCGCGAGTCGGCCTCGATGCGCCGGAAACCACCCGCGACGTTGCCTTCTGCGCGCACGCCATCCTTGGCAAAGATATCTTTGTTGTGAACGATGCCACGCAGAACCCTCTGTTCAGCGACAATCCGCTGGTGACCGACGACCCGAATATCCGCTTCTATGCGGGTGCGCCGCTGACCACGCATGATGGATTCAACCTTGGCACCGTGTGCGGCATTGATTGCAAGCCGCGCACGGTGACATCGGAACAGAAAAGCCTGCTGCGCGATCTTGGCGCGTTGGTGGTCGATCAGATGGAACTACGCGCCGCCGGGCGAACAGCGCTAGCGGAAGTGGATGAGCGCATCCGGGTCGACGCTTTTAAGTCCGCCTTCATCTCGACGGTAAACCACGAGCTGCGAACGCCGCTTACGTCTATCATCGGCGCGATTGAGCTCATCACCAGCGGCGCCGTAGGAGAGGTGACCCCGGAAGTCACGGAGCTTCTGACGATCGCGGACCGCAATTCACCCGTGCTGCTGCGCCTGATCAATGATCTGCTCGATAGCGCTAAGGTCGCCGACGGCAACTTAAATTTCGACACCGTCGCCGTTGATCTCGACAGGGTGATCAGCGAGTCGGTTGAGAACATCGCCGGATATCTCCGCGACCATCAGATCGCGGTGACCTATCAGCGCGGCCAGAAAACCTTGGTCAATGGCGATAACGTCCGATTGACACAGGTGATGAACAACCTCCTGTCCAATGCCGTAAAATTCTCACCCAGAGGCAGCGAGGTTCGCGTAACCCTGGCCGCACGCGGGGGAAAAGCGGAAGTGTCTGTGATCGACCGGGCGGGCGGCATCCCGGAGTCCATTCGTGGGCGGATTTTCGAGAAGTTCGTGCAAGGACCGCGGCGTCAATCAACGGCCCGGCACCGGCCTTGGGTTGAGCATCGCCAAAGCGATCATTGAACGACTTGGCGGCGAGATCGGCTTTGAAACGGAGCCCGGCGTGGGGACACGCTTTTATTTCAGCCTGCCGCTGATCTGAAGCGTCCGGAAGCTGCATCAACAGGCGTAGCCGATGGGGCCCGCGCCGCCGCACATCACGCCTTGCTCTTGATGAAATCCGTGACGACAACGCCAGTGTTGTCGTCACGGCCTTTTCTTAGATGTGCAGGGCCCGCTTCTCGGCGCCGAGGGCGGCTTCCTTAATCACTTCACCGAGCTGCGGGTGAGCATGGCAGGTGCGGGCGATGTCTTCGCTCGACGCCCCGAACTCCATAGCCACGGCCACTTCCATGATCAGATCGCCCGCGGCCGGGCCCACAATGTGGCAGCCGAGCACGCGATCGGTCTTTTCGTCCGCGAGGATCTTGGCGAAGCCGTCCGTATCGCCGTTGGCGCGTGCGCGGCCGTTGGCGGTGAAGGGGAACTTGCCGACTTTGTAGGCGATTCCCTTTTCCTTCAGCTGCTCTTCGGTCGCGCCGATGCCGGCGATTTCCGGCCAAGTATACACAACGCCGGCAATAGCTTCGTAATTGATGTGGCCGGGTTGGCCCGCAAGGATTTCCGCTACGGCAACGCCTTCGTCCTCGGCCTTGTGCGCGAGCATTTGTCCGCCGATGACATCCCCAATCGCGAAGATGCCTTCAACGTTGGTCTGGTAATTCTCGTCGGCTTCGACGAAACCGCGGTTGGACACCTTCACGCCAATCTCGGCGAGGCCGAGGCCCCCCGTAAACGCACGGCGGCCGACGCACACCAGCACGACTTCGGCGTTCACCGTTTCAGCCGCGCCGCCCTTGGCGGATTCCATGGTAACGGCGACGCCGTCCTTACCCGGCTTCGCGGCCGTGACCTTGGTGCCCAGCTTGAACTTCATGCCCTGCTTTTCGAGAATACGCTGCGCCTGCTTGCGCACTTCGCCGTCCATCGGCGGCAGGATGAAATCGAGATATTCGACCACGGTGACTTCGGCGCCGAGGCGGCGCCACACCGAGCCCATCTCGAGGCCGATGACCCCCGCGCCGATGACGATCATCGACTTCGGAACCTTGGGGAGAACCAATGCCCCCGTCGAGGACACGACTTGTTTTTCGTCGATGGTGAGACCCGGCAACGGCGTGACTTCGGAGCCCGTTGCGATCACCACGTATTTAGTGGTGTAGGTCTCTTCCTTGCCGTCGAGGCCCTTCACCAGCACCTGATGCGCGCCGCGCACGGCCTTGGTGATTTTGCCGAAGCCTTTGAGGTAGGCGACCTTGTTCTTCTTCAGAAGGAACTCGATGCCCGACGTGTTCTGCTTCACCACGTCGTCCTTGCGGGACATCATGGTCGGAAGATCGAGCTCGAGCTTTCCGACCTTGATGCCGTGAGCGGCAAAACCGTGGTTCGCTTCTTCGTAAAAGTGCGACGACTGCAACAACGCCTTGGACGGGATGCAACCGACGTTGGTGCAGGTGCCGCCGAGCGCGCCGCGGCTTTCCACGCAAGCGGCCTTCAAGCCAAGCTGAGCCGCGCGAAGCGCGCAGACGTAGCCGCCGGGGCCACCGCCGATAACGATGACGTCAAAAGTATCTGCCATGAGCAGTATTCCTCAAAGATAGAAACGTGTCCGCCCCCTTCCAGAAAGAAGAGGGCGGAAGACGCGATTAGGTTTCGATGAGCAGGCGGCTCGGGTCCTCGAGGCATTCTTTGATGCGCACGAGGAAGGTGACCGCCTCGCGGCCGTCGACGATGCGGTGATCGTAGGACAGCGCGAGATACATGATGGGGCGCGAGACGATGGTGCCGTCATCGAGAACTACAGCGCGGTTCTTGATGTTGTGCATGCCAAGGATACCCGATTGCGGCGTGTTCAGGATCGGCGTCGAGAGCATCGAACCGTAGATGCCGCCATTGGTGATCGTGAACGAACCGCCCGTCATGTCTTCGATGGTCAGCTTGCCGTCGCGGGCGCGGCGGCCAAGGCCGGCGATTTCCGCTTCGATCTCGGCAAAGCCCTTGTCGTCCGCATCACGCACGACCGGCACCACGAGACCCTGCGGCGTGCCGACGGCAACCCCAATGTCATAGAAGTTCTTGTAGACGATCTCGTCGCCTTGGATCTCGGCGTTCACGGCCGGGAGTTCCTTCAGCGCCGCAACGCAGGCCTTCACGAAGAAGGACATGAAGCCCATCTTCACGCCGTGCTTCTTCTCGAAGGCATCCTTGAACTTATTGCGCAGAGCCATCACCGCCGACATGTCGACTTCGTTGAAGGTGGTGAGCATCGCCGCGGTGTTCTGGGCTTCCTTCAGACGCTCGGCGATACGCTTGCGAAGACGGGTCATCTTCACGCGTTCTTCGGCCGGGCCGCGATCGGGTACGTAAGCCTTGCCCGCGCGGTCGGGACCGGAGGAGATGTACTTCAGCACGTCGGCCTTGGTCAGACGACCGCCTTTTCCGGTGGCCGGGATCTTCTTGGGATCGAAGCCGTGGTCATCCACGAGATGGCGCACGCTCGGCGCTAGCGGATAATCGGATTCAATGCTGGTCTTCACCGGCGCGGCCTTCGGCGGTGCCGGGGCCTTCGCGGCGGCCGGGGCCGGCGCTGGAGCGGCAGGTTTCGCGGCGGGAGCCGGCGCGGCCCTCACGGGCGCGGCGGCGGCGGCCTTCGCGGGTTCGGCCTTCTTCGCCGGCGTGGCTCCGGCGGCGCCGAGGACACCGAGCACGGCGCCAACAGCAACTTCGCTGCCCGGACCGGCGACAATCTCGGCGAGCGTGCCCGCGCTTTCAGCGCGCACTTCCACAGTCACCTTGTCTGTCTCGAGTTCGACCAGCGGCTCATCCATCGCCACCGCATCGCCCACATTCTTGAACCACTTCGCGACCGTCGCTTCGCTCACGGATTCGCCTAGTGTCGGCACTTTGATCTCAGCCATCTTCGTCCCCAGATAAAATGTCGCGGGCGCCGTGGGCGGCGCGCGCTTCTTATTTCAAATTACTCTGCGGCCATCTTGCCGACGCGCGAGACGCGTCGGAACGGCTGCGGGATTTGGTCGACAGGCGTCAGAAGCGCCCACTCGCACAGCTGATTCTGCTCGCGCACGTGGTTCTTCATGAGGCCCGTTGCCGGCGAGGCCGCCGGCGGCCGCCCGGCATACACCGGACGCTTCGCCTTGATATCGATGCCGTCGAGCGCGTACTCGAGGCGACGGTCGACGAAGGTCCAGGAGCCCATATTCGCGGGCTCTTCCTGGCACCAGATCACTTCGGCGTTTTTGTACTTCGCGAGTTCACGACCCAGCGTTTCCTTCGGCCATGGATAGAGCTGTTCGACACGCACGATGGCGACATCGTCGATGCCCTTCTCTTCGCGCGCCTGAAGCAGGTCGTAGTAGACCTTACCGGAGCAAACCACGACGCGACGCACTTTCGCGGGTGCGGCGATCTTCTCGGTTTCACCGTATACGCGCTGAAAGCTCGACTGTTCGGCCATGTCGGCGAGGGTCGAAACGCAGCGCTTGTGACGCAGCAGCGACTTCGGGGTCATAATGACCAGAGGCTTGCGGAAGTTGCGGCGCATTTGACGGCGCAGAGCGTGGTAGTAGTTCGCCGGCGTCGTAAGATTGCAAACCTGCCAGTTATCCTGGGCCGACAGCTGCAGATAACGCTCCATGCGCGCCGAGGAGTGCTCGGGGCCCTGCCCTTCGTACCCGTGCGGCAGCAGCATGACGAGGCCCGAAAGGCGCAGCCACTTGCTTTCGCCCGAATTGATGAACTGATCGATGATCATCTGGGCGCCGTTGGAGAAATCGCCGAACTGCGCTTCCCAGAGAACCAGAGTGTTCGGGTCTGCGAGGCTGTAACCGTATTCGAAACCAAGCACCGAGAGCTCGGAGAGAGGGCTGTCGATAACTTCGTAATGAGCCTGTTTGCCCGGACGGATGTTGTTGAGCGGCTGGAAGCGGTTTTCGGTATTCTGATCGATGATCACCGACTGACGCTGCGAGAACGTGCCGCGGCCGCAATCCTGGCCCGAAAGGCGCACCGGCGTGCCTTCGACGCAAAGCGTGCCGTAGGCGAGCGCTTCGGCTGTCGCCCAATCAATGTCCTTGCCGGTCTCAATGGACTCTTTTTTCGACTTGAGCTGCCGCGAGATCTTGGGGTTGACCGCGACACCATCCGGGACTGTGCACAACGCGAGACCGACTTCCTTGAGGAGATCGAGGGACACGCCGGTTTTGTCGTCGCGGTATTCTTCTTCCTCGCCCATTTGCGCGAGGCCTTTCCACGCGCCTTCGAGCCAGTCGGCTTTGTTGGGCTTGAAGCTGGACGCGGATTCGAAGTCGGCTTCCATCATGTGCATGAAGCGCGCCATCATCGCGTCGGCGTCCTGCTGCGAGAAGACGCCTTCACTCACGAGTTGGTTGGCGTAGATCGTGCGGGTCGAGACGTGCCCTTCGATCTTCTTGTACATGAGCGGCTGCGTGAACTTCGGCTCATCGCCTTCGTTGTGACCGAAGCGGCGGTAACACACCATGTCGAGCACGACGTCGATGCCGAATTCCTGACGGAATTCCATGGCGAGACGCGCGCAGTACACGACAGCTTCCGGATCATCGCCGTTCACGTGGAAGATCGGCGCTTCCACCATCTTCGCGATGTCGGTGCAGTAGAGACCCGAACGCGAGTAGCGCGGCGTGGTAGTGAAACCGATCTGATTGTTAATGACGAAGTGGATCGTGCCGCCCGTCGTGTAACCTTCGATCTGCGAGAAACCGAAGCATTCGGCGATGATGCCTTGGCCCGCGAAAGCCGCGTCGCCATGGATCAAAAGGCCCATGACCTGCTTGCGGTCCGTATCGCCCATCTGCTCCTGCTTGGCGCGTACCTTGCCGAGCACGACAGGATCGACCACTTCGAGGTGCGACGGGTTGGCGGTTAGCGAAAGGTGCACGACGTTGCCGTCGAACTCACGATCCGCGGAGGTGCCGAGGTGGTACTTCACATCGCCCGAACCTTCGACGGATTCAGGGTTCGGCGAATTGCCTTGGAACTCCGAGAACAGCGCCGAGAACGGCTTGTGCATCACGTTCACAAGCACGTTGAGGCGGCCGCGGTGGGCCATGCCGATGACAACCTGCTTGAGGCCAAGCTGACTGCCGCGCTTGATGACTTGTTCGAGCGCCGGAATCGCGGCTTCGCCGCCGTCGAGCCCGAAGCGCTTGGTGCCGGTGTACTTGATGCCGAGGAATTTCTCGAACCCTTCGGCCTCCGTGAGACGCTCGAGGATGGCCTTCTTGCCTTCCTTCGAGAACGTCGGCTCGAGACGGTCCTTCTCGAAGCGCTTCACGAGCCAGTCGCGGTGCTTCGGATGTTGGATATGATGGAATTCGACGCCGATGGTGCCGCAGTAGGTCTGACGGCAGGCGTCGATGATCTGACGCAGCGTCGCCTTCTGCATGTTGAGCACGCCACCGAGCACGATCTCGCGGTCGAGGTCGGCGTCGGTGAAGCCGTGCGTCTTATGGTCGAGTTCGGGATGGTTTTCCTTCTTGCCGAGCGCAAGCGGATCGAGAATGGCAACCTGGTGACCGCGCGCGCGATAGGCGCGGATCAGCTGCAGCGCATGAATTGAATCTTCAGCTTGCTTGAGGACCGCGGCGCTGTCGCCGGCCGGAGCCGCCACTGGCTTGGCTTTGCCGTCGGCCTTGGCTGGAGTTGCTTCCGCCGCCGCGCCGATGATGGTCGTGTCGGACGGCGCCCAGCTCGCGCCGGTCAGTTCGTTCAGAAGATCCTGGGCGTCGTCGCCCATGTCTTGGAAGAAGCTCGCCCAACTGGCGTCGACCGAGGCCGGGTTCTTGAGATAGGCGGCGTACAGTTCGCCGATGAAGACGGCATTTGAGCCGGTTAGAAAGGAAGCGTCCACGTTAGAGGTCCCTTTAAGGTCCATTCTGGAGGGGGCCGGGAAATTTTTCGGGCCTAAGGAGACGTCTCCACCCCGGACATGGCACCGCCGGTTAGCCCGTCCAGACCCTTAGATCATTGAAAACTAAGAGTGGGATCGCCCCGATGCAGCGTCAATCCGGGCTGTGCCTCCCGGCGCCAACCCTCGCGGGGAGTCTTAGACGAAAAGACTGTGTGTGACAACGAGTTACCCGTGAAAAACAGCGCCTTTTAGCCCAACTGCATGTCAGTGAGGCGCGGCGTTCATATGATCCCGTAAGCGACAGGGTCGGCGCTGTAACCGAAAAGGGCGGCGTCGCGCTCCACGAGGCTCGCCACAATGCCAAAGGTCTCAGGCGTATAAAGGCCGGCCCAAGGGGCGTGATAGCTCTGATTGAGGTGATCGAGGGGCAGCGTTTCCAGATTGAGCGCCTCAACCGCTCGGCGGAAATCCGCCGGAAGGAATTCGTGACGGCCGACAAAAGTCGCCGCCAGATCCCCCGCTTCATCCGTAACGTAAGGATGTTGTAAGCCGACCCAACGCGCGCCGTCCTTGCCGGCAAGCACGCGCCGCACGTAGGCGTCGAAGGCGCCGGCAGCGGTAGCTTCACCGTGACCGTCGATCTGGGGATTGTGAAGGCGATAGTGAAACCATGAGACCGCGACGTCCCACGGATTGCGGACAAAACAGAACGTGTAATAGGACGCGTAGGCCTCACGGCCCAACACTTGGATCACCGTTTTCGCGGCGGTATGCTGACTGAAGATGGCCGCTCCCGCCGGCAAACCGCGTTCAACGGCCCGGCGCTCGCGCGCAGCGGTGTCGCCGCGCCGCAGGCCGTGAAAAATATCCAAATGAGATAGCGCGCCGTGAACCGAGGTGCCCGCCGCTTTGGGCACGTGGATGAAGATGAACCTTTTCTCGGTCGATAAAATCACGGATGCCCTGCACCCGTGATTTTATAAATAGACATGCGCTTAGAGCGCGAACGCCCAGGTGAGAAGCAGCGAGTTCTCACCGGGGTTATGGCTGTTTATGCCAGCGTTGGAGATGTGCGTGAGATAGAGGCCTACGCGGCTGGCATCCGTCACGGCGTAGCTGAGGTTGACGCCGAGATGGAACTCGAAGGTACCGCCAAGATCGAGACCGGCGCCGCGCGAATAAGCGCCGACACCGGCGGACGGCGTGAAGTACCAGCGTTGATTACCGCCAATATCGAAGGGCGCTGCGAAACCGCCGTATACGAACTTGCTGCCGAGCGTGGTGGCCATGAAGCCGGCCATCGGCTTCAAGCCGCTGAACGAGTCCGTTTCAAACAGGCCGAGGCCGCTTTGAACTTCAAAACGGCCTTCGAGCACCTGATGGTCGTAGTTGAAGTTGACGTCCCAAATCCCGGCCCCAACGGTGAGAAGCGTGGGGTCGTCCGCGGCCATAGCGGGCGCCGTGACACATGCAATGGCCGCGGCGAGAGACGCCGCGCGGAAAAACCGCGACATCGACATTATCCCTTCAGAGCTTTCACCATGGTGGAGCCAAGCGCCGACGGCGAATCGGCGACCATGAAGCCGGCCGAGCGCATGGCTTCGAACTTCGCATCCGCCGTGCCTTTGCCACCGGAGATGATGGCACCGGCGTGGCCCATGCGGCGGCCCGGAGGCGCCGTCGAGCCCGCGACGAAGCCGACGATGGGCTTCTTCTTCTTCGCGGCCTTGTAGAACGCGGCGGCGTCTTCCTCGGCGGTGCCGCCGATTTCGCCGATCATGATGATGCCTTGCGTTTCATCGTCGCCCAGGAACATGTCCAGGCAATCGATGAAGTTGGTGCCGTTGACGGGATCACCGCCGATACCAATGCAGGTCGTCTGGCCGAGGCCAGCAGCGGTGGTCTGCGCGACGGCTTCATAGGTGAGCGTACCGGAACGCGAGACGATGCCGATCTTGCCGCGCTGGTGAATGTGCCCCGGCATGATGCCGATCTTGCATTCACCCGGCGTAATCACGCCTGGGCAATTCGGACCGACGAGACGCGTCTTGGAGCCTTGCAAAGCGCGCTTCACGCGCACCATGTCGAGCACGGGAATCCCTTCGGTAATGCACACCGCGAGCGGAATTTCCGCGTCGATGGCTTCCAGGATCGCGTCGGCGGCGAATGGCGGCGGCACGTAAATGACCGTCGCGTCGCAACCCGTCTTCGCTTTCGCGTCAGCAACCGTGTCGAACACCGGCAGGTCGAGATGCGTGGTGCCGCCCTTACCGGGGGTCACGCCGCCGACCATTTTAGTGCCGTACGCGATCGCTTGTTCGGAGTGGAAGGTGCCCTGGCTGCCGGTGAAACCCTGACAGATGACCTTCGTGTTCTTACCAATGAGGACGGCCATTTATGCGGCCTCCTTCACGGCCTTAACGACTTTCTGCGCGGCGTCCGCGAGATTGTCGGCGGTAATTATGGGAAGTCCGGAATCGGCCATGATCTTCTTGCCTAGTTCCACATTCGTGCCTTCGAGGCGCACGACGAGCGGAACATTGAGGCTGATTTCACGGGCCGCGGCGACAACGCCTTCGGCGATGACGTCACAACGCATGATACCGCCGAAGATGTTGACGAGGATGCCTTCGACGTTCGGATCGGAAAGGATGATCTTGAACGCGGTGGTGACGCGCTCGCGCGTCGCGCCGCCGCCGACGTCGAGGAAGTTCGCCGGCTCGCCGCCGTAGAGCTTAATGATGTCCATGGTGGCCATCGCCAAACCCGCGCCGTTCACCATGCAGCCGATGGAGCCGTCGAGCTTGATGTAGTTGAGGTCGTGCTTGGAAGCTTCGAGTTCCATCGGATCTTCTTCATCCTCATCGCGCAGCTCGACGATTTCCGGATGACGGTAGAGAGAGTTGGAATCGAAATTCATCTTGGCGTCGAGCGGAAGGACTTCGCCTTCGCCCGTGACGACCAGCGGATTTATTTCCAGCATGGACGCGTCTGTGTCGATAAACGCCTTGTAGAGAGACGTGAGCAGCTTTGTCGCCGACTTCACCTGCTTGTCCGACAAACCGAGAGCGAACGCGATCTTGCGACAATGGAAGCCCTGGATGCCCGTCGCGGGATCGATGCTTTGCAGGAAGATTTTTTCCGGCGTTTCGTGGGCGACGTCTTCGATGTTCACACCGCCTTCGGTGGACGCCATGATGGTGACGCGCGAGCTGGTGCGGTCGACGAGCATGGACAGATAGAGTTCGCGGGTGATGTTACAGCCCGCTTCGATATAAACGCGCTTCACCTGCTTGCCGGCGTCGCCCGTCTGGATGGTGACCAGCGTGCGGCCGATCATTTGCGCGGCGTTTTCCTTCACCTCGGCGACGGATTTGACGACGCGCACGCCGCCTTTACCGCCGGCTTCGGCTTCCTTGAATTTGCCTTTGCCGCGGCCGCCCGCATGGATCTGCGATTTGACCACGTAGACGCCCTGGGGAAGGCTTTCGGCGACTTTCGCCGCTTCTTCGGCCGTGTAAGCCACGCCGCCCGGGAGAACAGGTACGCCGTACTTCTTCAGCACCTGTTTCGCTTGGTACTCGTGAATATTCATGTTGTTCCGCTTTGCGAGAGGAGCGTGGGATTACTTTTTGAGAGACGGATCGATGTTCTTGCAGCCGTCGACGAGGCCGCGCACCGAGGCCACCGAGTGCGAGAACATCTTCTGCTCTTCGGCATTGAGGGTGATCTCGACCACGCGCTCGACGCCGCCTTCACCGATGATGACCGGCACGCCGACATAAAGGTCCTTCTCGCCGTACTGGCCGTTGATGTAGGCCGCGACGGGGAGAACGCGCTTCTGATCCTTAAGGTAAGCTTCCGCCATTTCCACGGCCGAGGCGGCCGGGGCGTAGAAGGCCGAGCCGGTCTTCAGAAGGCCGACGATCTCGGCGCCGCCGTCACGGGTACGCTGAACGATCTTGTCGAGCTTTTCCTGGCTGGTCCAACCCATCTTGACGAGGTCAGGCAACGGGATGCCGGCGACGGTGGAGTAGCGCACAAGCGGCACCATGGTGTCGCCGTGACCGCCGAGCACAAACGCGGTGATGTCCTTCACGGAGACTTTGAACTCTTCCGAGAGGAAGTAACGGAAACGCGCGCTGTCGAGCACGCCCGCCATGCCGACGACCTTGTTGTGCGGCAGTCCCGAGAATTCGCGCAGCGCCCACACCATTGCATCCAAGGGATTGGTGATGCAGATCACGAACGCATTCGGGCAATTGGCCTTGATGCCTTCGCCGACGGCCTTCATGACCTTCAGATTGATGCCGAGAAGATCGTCGCGGCTCATGCCCGGCTTGCGCGGCACGCCGGCGGTGACGATGACCACATCCGCGCCCTTGATCGCGCCGTAATCGTTCGCGCCTGAGTAGGCGGCGTCGACGCGCTCAACCGGGGTGGATTCGGCGATATCAAGACCTTTGCCCTGGGGGATGCCCTCGGCGATGTCAAACAACACCACGTCACCGAGTTCCTTGAGACCGATCAGGTGCGCGAGCGTGCCGCCAATGTTGCCGGAACCTACGAGCGCAATCTTCTTGCGTGCCATTTTTACCTCTGTGTTATGTGCGGAAGGGCCTTGGAAACTCAATGAATCCCGCTGTCGGCCAAGTCGGCCGGCCCCATTCCCCGTCGGGGCGTGTGGTAGCGCGAAACAGCCCCTCGGAGCAAGCTTTGGCGAAAAGCGCGCACATCACGAAAGTCTGATTACAGATCAATGGGATGCGGACTAAAATCGGCAAATTTCCGCCGATCCCGCCGCCTAGTCCGGAAGACCCATGCCGCGCAAATCTCACGCCTCGCTTATTACTTTAGCCAGCCTGCTCCTTACGGGCTGCGCCGCACGGACGGAAATGATCAAGGCCGCCCCGCCGCTACCGCCAGCCCTAGCCCGAAACGGCGCGGACTACATACTGGCCGCGCCTGTACCGGACCTCACGTCCTATGCGCTTCTGCGCGTCGACGGAGACCGCCCGCGCGAAACGGACATCTCCCAGGCCGCCAACCTCCTGGCCGGGTTCGATGTGGTGTTCTTTGGCGAGGTTCATCGCCACGCCGGCGTCCATCACGCCCAAATGGCACTTTTCCGCGCGCTGTACGCGCGCCACCCGGCGATAAGCCTGTCCATGGAACAGTTCGAGCGCGACCAGCAAGGTGTGCTCGACGAGTACATGGCCGGGAAGATCGGCGAGGTGACCATGGCCGACCGCATCGAGCTTTGGGCGAACTATGGCACCAGCTACCGGCCCTTGGTGGAGTTCGCGAAGGACCACAAGTTACCGGTCATCGCGTCCAACGCGCCGGGCATGGTCGTGCGCTGCGTGGGTATCGAAGGCCCGCAATTCCTCACGCGCATGAAACCGGGCCAGCGTCCGTGGGCGGCACGAGAGCTTCATCTGGAAGACGGTCCGTACAAGGACAAATTCATGGGCTTCGCGACCGGCGACGCCGGGCACGGCGGCGATCCCAATGCCAAACCGGGCGAGAAGCGCGCGCCGAGCGACCAAGCCGTGCGCGCCTTCGCCGCGCAAGTCATCCGCGACGACACCATGGCGGAATCGATCGCCGACCATCTGCAAAAGAGCCCCGGCCGCAAGGTGTTCCACACGACCGGATATTTTCACAGCGACGCATTCCTCGGCACGGTGGAGCGCTTGAAACTGCGCATGCCGAACTTGAAGATCGCCGTGATTACGCCGCTGGAAAATGGGGACGAGGCCCAGCCTAAGATCACGTCCGCCAATCTCAAGAGCGGCACCATGCTGTTGGTGGTGCGTCCGCTGCCGGATCCCTACGCGACGGAAGAGGAAGCGCGCGCGGCCATCAAGAAGCAGATGTCGCAGCGCCAGGACAATAAATGCGAGCTCTGAACTAAGCGATGTGCCGCTGGCGGATATAGTCCGCCGCCTGCATCTCGATCAGGCGCGACGCCGTACGGGCGAATTCGAAGCCGCCTTCAGAGCCCGTATAGAGTTCGTGCGGGAGCGCGGCGGCCGAGCAGATCAGCGCGGTACGGTGTTCATAGAGCGCATCGACGAGCGTGACGAACCGGCGCGCCGCGTCCTTCAAGTCCTCGGTCATTGCCGGGATATTCTTGATGATCACCGTCGAGAATTGCGCGGCGATCGCCAGATAGTCAGTGGGTCCAAGCGCCTTGCGGCATAGATCGTCAAAACTAAATCGCGCGACTTGATGCGCGGAGGCCGGTATTTCGACTCGGCGTCCATGAACAAGGATGAAGTCCGCTTCTGGCTTCGCATCGTCGGTCATCCGCGCCCACGCGGCATCGAGCGCGGCATCCGCCGCAGGACCCAGAGGCGTGTAATACACCGCCTGCCCCGCGAGGCGGCCGAGGCGGTAGTCTTGCGCGGATTCGAGCTCGAGGAGATCGAGCTTTTCCTTGATGATCGCGATGAACGGCAGGAACCGGTCGCGCTGCAGACCGTGTTTGTACAGATCGTCCGGATGGCGATTTGAGGTCGTGACGACGACGACACCGCGCTCAAACAGCTTTTGAAATAGACGGCCCACGATCATCGCATCGGCGATATCGCGGATCTCCATCTCATCGAGGCACAGAAGCGTCGCGTTGTCGGCGATGCCGTCCGCCATGCCGGGGATGGGATCGCCCTCATCCTCATACATCGGTAATTGGCGGCGGCGATGAATCTCGGCGTGAATGTCGCGCATGAAAGCGTGGAAATGCACACGTTCCTTCTTCGCGGCAGGCGCCGTATCGAAGAACAAGTTCATGAGCATGGACTTGCCGCGTCCAACGCCGCCGTAGAGGTAAAGGCCTTGCGGTGGCGGCGTGTCGTTCTTCGCGCCAAGCCCGAAGCGCGCCATCCAGCCCTTTTTGCCGCCGCGCGCCGTGTAGCCGGCTAACGCGTTTGCGAGGCTGGTGAGTTTTTCCGCGGCCAACTCCTGGATCGGGTCGGGCTTGAGATCGCCCGACGCGACGGCCGCACGGTAACGCTGAACGGGTGTATCAGTCACAGATGAAAGCCGCGGTCACAAAAGCAATGTGCCGCCTCCGATGTCAGAGGCGGCACATCACGCATCTTACAGAGCGGCGGAATTAGCCGTCCTTGTTGATCTTTTCAATCAGGTCTTTCAGCGTCTTCTCGGCCTGGTCGTTCGGCACCTGACAGGTGCCCGCGGCCTGGTGACCGCCGCCGCCGTACTTGAGACAGAGTTCGCCGACGTTGGTCTTCGACGAACGGTCGAAGATCGACTTGCCGATGGCATAAACGGTGTTTTGCTTCTTGAGGCCCCACATCACATGGATCGAGATGTTGCTCTGGGGGAAGATCGCGTAGATCAGGAAGCGATTGCAGGCCCAAATGGTGTCTTCATCGCGCAAATCGAGAACGACGAGGTTCTTGTGCACCGTGGTGCAGCGCTTGATCTGCTCTTTCGCCTTTGCTTCGTGCTCGACGTAAAGGTCCACGCGCTCCACCACGTCGGGCAGCATGAGAATATCTTCCACCGGCATCAGCACGCACTTCTCGATCAGCTCCATCATCAGCTGATAGTTGGAAATGGTGAATTCACGGAAGCGGCCCAAACCTGTACGGGCGTCCATGATAAAATTCATGAGGTCCCACCCTTGCGGGTTCAGAACTTCGTCCTTGTTGAATTGGGCAGCGTCGCCCTTGTCGACGGCGGCCATCAGGGCGTCGGAGATGCGCGGGAGCTTCTTCTTGCCGCCGTAATAATCATAAACGACGCGCGCGGCCGAAGGCGCTTTCGGGTCGATGATATGGTTGGCTTTCTTGCCGACGCGGATCGTCTCACTCTCGTGATGGTCGAAAGCCAGATGGACGCCTTCCACGAAAGGAAGATTGGTGGTGATGTCGCGGTTCGTGATTTCGATCACGCCGTCCTGCATATCCTTCGGATGGACGAACTTGATCTCGTCGATCATCCCCAACTCACGCATGATGGCGGCGCAGACCAGCCCGTCGAAGTCGCTGCGGGTGACAAGCCGATATTTCCCTGCGGACATCTAAAACTCCCCTCGACAAAAGTATTTCCCGGGCGAAAAGATAAACAGGCCGGGCATTTAAAACAACCCATGGTAAGCAGGTGCATGCTGGGCACGGAGGGATTTTTTGACGAGAATGCGACGTAAGCTGATCGGCAACGCCGGTCTTTTGACCCTCATCACAGTGCTGAGCGCGTGTGGGACCGCGCCTTATGTGGACAGCCGCCGGGAAGCAGGTCAGCGCGAACCGGTTGGGACATCGACCGCCGACCTGGTCGCCATCTGCTACTCCAGCCAAAGCACCACGCCCGAGGCGATTTATAAGCTCGCCGAGTCGGAGTGCGCCAAAACCGGGCGCGTGCCGGAACTCGCGGAGCAGCGGGATTGGTCCTGTACGCTGTTCGCGCCCACCCGTATTTTTTACCGTTGTGTGGCGAAACCGTTGAAACCTTGATGCTTCCCCGCCGTTGTAAAGGCGTGCGGGGACGCGAGGTTGAATATGGTTATGTTGCGTTCCAGCGTTGTCGCGCTGGCCATGGTTGTCAGTATCGCCGCCGCTGATCCGATCCGGCAGGCCTTAGCCCCTTCCGAGAATGAATTGGCGGAGCGAGCCTATTTCGCCCTCGCAAGCGGAGCGGCGCCCACGGCGGTCGACAGCTATTCGCAGGCGATCCGCCAACATCCAAACAGCTATATGTCCTATTATCGCCGCGGGGTGACCCTCGCCGACCAAGGCCGGCTCGAACCGGCGCTCGCCGACCTGGATGTGGCGATCCGTTTAAGCCCAGCGGTGAAGAACTCCAACGAGCTGGGCCTACGCGCTTGGAACTCCCTGTTGCCGGAAGCCCATGCGCTCCACACGGTGGTCCTAGTCCGCAGCGCACGCGCTGACATCCTGCGCCGGCTCAATAGGCCGCTCGACGCGATCGTCGACCTCGACGCGGCGATCGCATTGGACCCGCGCCGCACAGCGCTTTGGCAAAAGCGGGGACTGCTGCACATGGAAACGGGCAATACAAAAGCCGCGGTCGCTGATTTCACGGCGCTTCTGGCGCGCCGCGATCATCCGCAATGGCGCTTCGCGCGCGGCATGAGCCACTACGTGAATAGCGAACTGGCGGAAGCGGAAGCCGACTTCACCATGGCCGCGCAACTCGATCCGCGGAACCCGATCTACGCGCGCTGGCTGGCGAAGACCCAGAAGAAGCGCGGCATTCCAATCTAGCCACACCATCCGGTTCGGTTGAGCCTGATCGGAAAACGCTCGTGCTTATCCGGACCAGGCTCTAACCCGCGCGCTCCACCAGCTTCATCTTGATGTCCGCGATGGCCTTGGCGGGGTTCAACCCCTTCGGGCACGTCTGCGTGCAGTTCATGATGGTGTGGCAGCGGTAGAGGCGGAAGGGATCCTCGAGGTTATCGAGGCGCTCGCCGGTGGCTTCATCGCGGCTGTCGTTGATCCAGCGGGCCGCCTGCAGAAGGATGGCCGGACCGAGATAACGGTCGCCGTTCCACCAATAGCTTGGGCAACTGGTCGAACAGCAGAAGCACAGGATGCATTCCCACAGGCCATCGAGCTTCTCGCGCTCTTCCGGGGACTGGAGGCGCTCGCTTGAGGACGGCGGCAGCGTTTCGGTCTTCATCCATGGTTCGATCGAAGCGTACTGCGCGTACACATGGGTAAGATCGGGCACCAGGTCCTTCACCACCGGCATGTGCGGCAGCGGATAGACCTTCACGGCGCCATTGCACTCTTCGATGGGCTTCAGGCAGGCCAGTGTATTGCCGCCGTCGATATTCATCGAACAGGAGCCGCAAATCCCTTCGCGGCAGGACCGGCGCAGCGCGAGCGTCTGGTCCATCTCGTCTTTAATCTTCAGGAGGCCGTCGAGCACCATCGGCCCGCAGGTGTCCATGTCGACGTCGTAAGAGTCGATGCGCGGCGTCGCGTCCTTGTCCGGATCGTAGCGGTAAACGTCAAAACGTTTGACGTTCTTGGCGCCCGACGGAGCGGGATGATGCTTGCCTTTGGCCGGCCGGGAATTCTTGGGGAGCGATAATTCAACCATGTGCCTATTCCTTCTCGCCGGGGCCTAATAAACGCGCGCCTTGGGCGGAATGTACTGAACTTCGTTCGTGAGCGTGTACTTGTGCACCGGACGGTAATCGAGCTTCACCTTATACTGATCGTCGACGTAGGCGATCGTATGCTTGCTCCACTCCTCGTCATCGCGGTTCGGGAAGTCTTCGTGAGCATGTGCGCCGCGGCTTTCGTGACGCGCTTCGGCGCCCGTGATGGTGGCGACCGCGCAGGTCATCAGGTTTTCCAACTCAAGCGCTTCGATCAGATCAGTGTTGAACACCAGCGAGCGGTCGCTGACCTTGATGTCTTTGATGGAAGCGGCGATCTGATTGAGCTTGCCGATGCCTTCCTGCAGGCTCTTGGTGGTGCGGAACACGGCCGCATCGGTCTGCATCGTGCGTTGCATGTTCTTGCGGATTTGCGCGGTGGTCATCGAGCCACTCGCGTTTCTCAGACGGTCAAGCCGCGAAAGCGCGAGATCCGAGGCGCTCTTGGGAAGCGCACGGTGCTTTTCGCCCTTCTTCACGATGTCCTTGGCGCGCAGCGCGGCAGCGCGGCCGAAAACCACCAGGTCGAGCAGCGAGTTCGCGCCCAGACGATTCGCGCCGTGCACGGACACGCAGGCCGCTTCGCCGATGGCCATCAGACCGGGGATCGTCGCGTCGGGATTGCCCGGCTGCGGGCGGATGACTTCGCCCATGTAGTTGGTCGGAATGCCGCCCATGTTGTAGTGCACGGTCGGGAGCACGGGGATCGGCTGTTTCGTCGCATCGACGCCGGCGAAAACCTTCGCCGACTCCGTGATGCCCGGCAGACGTGAATGAAGAACCTCCGCCCCGAGATGCTCGAGGTGCAGGAAGATATGATCCTTCTCCGCGCCGACGCCGCGGCCTTCGCGGATTTCCATGGTCATGGAGCGCGAGACGACGTCGCGGGACGCGAGGTCTTTGGCGGTCGGCGCATAACGTTCCATGAAACGCTCGCCGGCGGAGTTAGTGAGGTAACCGCCTTCGCCGCGCGAGCCTTCGGTGATGAGCACGCCCGCGCCGTAGATGCCGGTCGGATGGAATTGAACGAATTCCATGTCCTGGAGCGGCAGGCCGACACGCGCGGCCATCGCGTTGCCATCCCCGGTGCATGTGTGCGCCGAGGTACAGGAAAAGTACGCACGGCCGTAGCCGCCGGTGGCGATTACGACCTGATGCGCCTTGAAGCGGTGGATGGTGCCGGTGGCCATGTCGATGGCGACGACGCCGCGGCAGCCGCTTTCATCCATCATGAGGTCGATGGAGAAGTATTCGATGAAGAATTCGGCTTTGTACTTAAGGCTCTGCTGATAGAGCGTGTGCAGGATCGCATGACCGGTGCGATCGGCGGCGGCGCAGGCGCGCTGCACCGGCGCTTCGCCGAAGTTGCGCATGTGTCCGCCGAAGGGACGCTGATAGATCTTGCCTTCGGGCGTGCGCGAGAACGGCACGCCGTAGTGCTCGAGCTCGCGGATGGCGGGCACGGCTTCACGGCACATGTATTCGATGGCGTCCTGGTCGCCGAGCCAGTCCGACCCCTTGACGGTGTCGTACATGTGCCAGGCCCAGTTATCTTCACCGATGTTGCCGAGCGACGCGGCGACCCCGCCCTGCGCAGCGACGGTGTGACTGCGTGTCGGGAATACCTTGGTGATGCAGGCGGTCTTGAGACCCTGCTGAACCATGCCGAAAGTGGCGCGCAGGCCCGCGCCGCCGGCGCCGACCACCACCACGTCGTATTCGTGATCAACGATGTTGTAGGCAGCCATGGTGGTTAGACTCCAAACGCGACAATCAATACGGAAACGATGCTCAGCGCCGCGAGCGCATAGCAGATGAACTTGACGGCGATGATCGAGGCAACGCGCGTGCCATGCGAAGACACATAATCCTCAAGGACAACCTGCATGCCGGCCTGCGCATGGTGGAAGGTCACGCCGAGGAAGAGGATCATCACAGTGGCGTTGATCGGGTTCGATATCCACAGCGTGTATTGCTCCCAATCGGCCTGACGCAGACCGATGAGCGACACGACGAACCACACAACCAACGGAACAAGGGCGATCGACGTCAGACGCTGCATCCACCAGTGATGCAGGCCTTCTTTGGCAGAGCCGAGGCCGCGGGCACGGCCCAGCGGCGAACGCAGGGAATGGGAAGGACCGGACATTTTCGCGCCCCTCTTAGAGATAAGCGATGAGCCAGCTGGCCGCGGTCAGGACAACCGTGCCGGCGATGACAAAGGTGTTCGTGCGCTTGGTCGCTTCGATCGAGAAATTCTTGCCGGCGTCCCAGAACAGGTGACGGATACCGTTGCAGAGATGGAAGAACAGCGCGACCGAGAAGCCGAACAGGATCAGAAGCCCGAGGTACGAACCCAGGAAATCGGTAAAGACGGTGTAAGCATCCGGACCGTAAGCGGCGGCGGCCACCCACCAGGTCAGAAGGAGCGTGCCGAGAGTCAGGCCGATCCCCGTGGCGCGGTGGCTGATGGACAGCCAAGCGGCCAAGGGCAACCGGTAGACCTGAAGGTGCGGCGACAACGGCCGGGCGGAAGACTTCGCGGCTTGGGTCATGGAGGCGTCCGTTACAGTATAACGTATTGATTAATAATGAAATTATTGGGCCAGCGCCCAATGTTTTCGATCCCCTACCTGTTGTGTACTCACCTCATCTTATTAAGTCAACGAACGGTCAAATTGGACTTCGGTCCTCACGCGTTCCGCGCGCGGCAGGTTTGCAGATTTGAAAATGCGGGCATTTCTCAGTCCCAGCGTGCGCAAAGGTTGTCGGCACGCATGCGGGGTACAACCCCGCCCCAACATTGCCTTGGGTTGTGCCCCTTTCTTGCCGTGATGGCAGCGTTTGTACATTGAACCCGTCGCGATTGAACGTGCCACGGCGGGCCTGATGCAAAACACCTCATGGAGGGTTCGCATGTTTAAGAAGTTTCTGATGGTGACGGCGATCACGGCGATAACGGCCGGCCCGGCTTCGGCCCAGGTGCTTGGCGGCAGCGCCGGCGGCGCGCTTGGCGGCGGCGCTGTGGGCAGCGTGGGCGGCGGCGGTATTGGCGGCGGATTGGGCGCGGGCGGCTCCGGCAGCCTCGGCGGACGTCTCGACCGTCCCGACCTTTCGGACACGACGCGTGCAACCACGCGCGCCGGCGCCCGCGCGAAAGGCTCCGTTGAAGGTACCGTCGAAAGCACCGGCAAGAAGGCCCGCGCCCGTGCGCGCGGCGGTGTTGAAACCGGCGCTTCGACGGCGGCCGGCGCCGCTGGCGCCGCAAGAGCCAACGCCGAAGCAGGTGTTGATGTGACCGGCCGCGCGGCGACCAATACGACGGGCGTGGTCACCGGTAACGTGAATGGCGCGGCGAACGTCGGCGCAGGTCATGCCCGCAGCGCGGCAGGTATCGCTGAAGGTAACGCGCGCGGCGCCGCTGGTGTCGCGACTGGTAACGCGATCGGCGCGGCGAATGTCGCGCGTGGTCAGGCGGAAGGCGCGGCGGGTGCGGCGAGCAATGCCGACATCTCCGCGGAAGGCGGTTCGTCCTCGAGCACCGCTCTCGAAACCGATCCAGCGTCCGTGAACTCCGCCGTCTCCGGCAGCGCCGCGACTTCGGGCAACTTGTCTACGACGCCCGACGCTTTGAATGGCGGCGCGAACGCCACCGGCTCCCTTTCGGGCACCGCTGGTGCGCGCGTGAAGAAATAGTTCTGCGTTGCTGCTTTGTTGCGTGCGTTTGTTTTTCGTAAGTGCCTTGCGTCTCTCTGATGTGATTGTGCGTTGTTGGTTTGTTAGTTCGTTAGATAATGGTCGCGGCCATGATTAATGTCTGTCTCGATGCTTTGATGCTGTTCTCTGGTTTCCTGAGTGCGTTCGTTTGCTGCGCTTACTGGCCTACGTCTTCCGATCTCGTTCTTAGCCGTGACTAGCGCGTGCCTATTTTGCGTTGATTGCGATTTACTTACCGATTGCGTTGATATGTTCAGGACTTGGGCCTTCTGCGTAAGCCAAGTCTCGCCTCCCTCCTCGATTGCAGAAACGCCGCTCCTTGAAGGGGAGCGGCGTTTTTGCTTAGCGAAGCGCCGCGATCATTTCGGCTTGGCGAAGAAGACGTTCGGCCGCACGCACATGGAGGAATTCCACCAACCGGCCGTCGACGACCATGACCGCTTTGCCGTCCGCGGTGGCGGTGCGGTGCGCTTCCACAATCTTACGCGCGCCCGCGATGTCGGATGCGGAGGGCGCGTAAGCCTCGTTAGCGGCGGAGATTTGTTTCGGATGAATGAGACTCCGGCCATCAAATCCGAGGGCGCGGCTCGCGCGGCAGGATTCGATAAAGCCGGCGTCATCGTCTAAATCGATATGAACACCATCGATAACCGCTAGGCCATACGCCCGCGCCGCTATTACGCAGGTCTGCAGCGCCATCATCATCGGGGCGCGATCGGCCGGATGCAGGCATCGAAGATCTTTGGCAAGGTCGTTCGTACCCACGACAAAACCCGCGAGCGGCGGGCCGCACGCGGCGATCTCCCGCGCATGGAGGATCGACAGCGGCGTTTCCATCATCGCCCAGAGCGCTACCGTTTCAAGATGCGGTAGCGCTCCCGCCACCCGGCTCAGATCGTCGGGACTGTTGACCTTGGGCACGAGAATCGCAGATGCCTTCGCTCCCGACAGCGCTGCGAGATCGTCGTCGATCCAAGGCGTATCGAGCGCGTTCACGCGCACTATGACCTCTCGCTCACCGAACCCTCCGGTACGAAGTAGGTGCACCACCGTCTCGCGAGCCGCCGGCTTCGCATCCGGCAGCACGGCGTCTTCGAGGTCCACGATGAAGCCGTCGGCAGGCAATGTGCGCGCTTTTTCGAGTGCGCGCGCATTGGACGCGGGCACATACAGTAGACTTCGGCGGGGACGCTCCACAGCGAGACTCATTGGGTTCAGCCTCTGGTTCGACATCAGGCCGGCAGGCGTAAGGCCTTCACGTAATTATATTATTTTTTTCGCTCATCGCGCTTTCGGTTACAAGCACCGCGTCCTTCTCGCCATACGTGCGAAAACCGTCCCTAAACTTGATGCATGTGCGCGAAAACGTTATGAAAGGCCCATCCATTCACTGTGAAAAGTTTTTCCCAACGCATGACTTTCGCGCTGTTTGAATTTGCCTTCGTGCGCGGCCTCGCCGCCGGTTTCGCGCTGGCGGCGCCCATTGGCCCCGTCGCAATGATTTGTGTCCGCCGCGCCCTCGCCCGCGGGCGTCTTCAGGGATTCGCCGCCGGCCTTGGCGCCGCTGTCGCCGACATGATGTTCGGCGCCATCGCCGGCCTGGGACTGACCGTGATCAGCACCTTCATCATTGCCCACGAAGTCGCCATCGGTTTGATCGGCGGCATCATCGTGCTGGCGGTGGGTCTGCTGACGTATCGCGCTCCAGTGCTGATCGCCGACGGCCATCTCAACGTTCAGAGCTTACGGCGCGATTTCATGACCGCCTTCAGCATGGCCATCACCAATCCAGCGACCATGTTCGCCGCACTTGGCGTATTCGCGGCCTTCGGGCCGACGCATGCACAGAGCGGCCCGCAGGATGCCGTGGCGCTGGTCACGGGGGTGTTCGGCGGCTCAGCAGCGTGGTGGTTGATCCTCGCCGGAACGGCGGGAACGTGGCGTGGGAGCGTGATGGAACGCGGCCTTGAACGGCTGAACCGTTTTTCGGGCGCACTTATCATCCTGTCGGGGGTCGCGGTGCTTGGCGTGGTCGTCTATCGCGCGCTCATCGCCTAACGGAAAGACATCGGCAATAAAAATCGGCGGCTCCGAAAGAGCCGCCGTTTTTTATTGGAAGAACCCGGCTAACTAGCCGACCCTCAAATATTCCTTCGCGAGCACTTCGGCGATCTGCACTGCATTGAGCGCCGCGCCCTTGCGCAGGTTGTCGGCAACGCACCAGAATGACAGGCCGTTTTCCACGCTCATATCTTTACGAATGCGCGAGATATAAACCGCGTCCTCACCGGCGGCTTCAGCCGGCGTGACGTATCCTTCATCCGCACGGCGGTCGACGACCGCGATGCCAGGAGCTTTCGAAAGGACTTCGCGCGCTTCCTTATCGGTGAACGGACGCTCGCATTCAATGTTCACGTATTCGGCGTGACCGATGAACGTGGCGACGCGGGCGCAGTTCGCGTGCACTTTAATCTCGGGATCGAGAATCTTGCGCGTCTCGACCACCATCTTCCACTCCTCCTTGGTCTCTCCACTGTCGAGGAACACATCGATGTGCGGAATGACGTTGAAGGCGATCTGCTTGGTGAAAAGCGACTTGGTTTCCGCCGGCGACTGATTGGCATAGATGCCCTTCGTCTGATTGAACAGTTCGTCCATCGCGTCCTTCCCCTTGCCGGAGGTGGACTGGTAGGTCGACACCACAACGCGCTTGATCTTGAACGCATCGTGTAGCGGTTTCAGCGCCGTAACCATCTGGATCGTGGAACAGTTCGGGTTGGCGATGATGCCCTTCTTCTTGTAACGGGCGATTGCTTCCGGGTTCACTTCGGGGACCACCAGAGGAACATCCGGATCCATCCGGAAGTGCGAGGTGTTGTCGATCACGACGCAGCCCGCGGCGGCGGCGCGCGGGCTATGGACCGCCGATACCTTCGCGCCCGGTGACGACAGCGCGATGTGCACGCCCTTGAAGTCGAAGGTCGCAAGGTCCTGGATCTTCAAGACTTCGTCTTCGCCGAAAGAGACTTCCTTGCCGATAGAACGCTCGGACGCGAGCGCGATCACCTTGGAAACGGGGAACTGGCGGTCGTACAGGATGTTGAGCATCTCGCGCCCGACGTTGCCGGTAGCGCCGATGACCGCGACGACGAAGCCCTCTTTGCGGGCGGGAACGCGAGCGTTGTCAGGCATTTCTCTTCACATCTTCCAGGGTCAAAAAAGGTGCGGCAAACTACGCTTCTCGGGTTTCTAGAGCAAGCAGCGCAAACTAGAATCGCCTTGCCCGCTCTAGGTATTTGATTGAGCGTCGCTTTCGCCGAAAACCGGCTTTTCCGTTTCGGCGCCACGCCCTGAAAGCAAGGTTGAGCGCCCCATGGCACCGCCGCCCAGGATCGCAACTTACGCCGCGTTTTGGCCTTTCTATTTGCGCGAGCACGCCCGCCCCGCGACCCGCGGACTGCACTACGTAGGCACCAGCCTCGCGATCGCTTGCGCGGTGTATGCCGTCATTGCAGGAGGCTGGACTTGGCTGCTGGTGCCGCTGGCGGGTTACGGCTTTGCATGGGTCGCGCACGCCGCGGTCGAGCACAACCGCCCGGCAACCTTTACCTATCCGACCTGGTCGCTTATCAGCGATTTCCGAATGTTCGGCTTGTGGATCACGGGCAGGCTGCGCCCACACCTGGACCGTGCCGGCGTCGGCGGCGGCCGCCTTCAACGCTAGCCGAAGAGAGCGTGGATCTGCGTAGTGGTGAACGCGAAGACCTGCGGTCCGGTGAACGCGGCCGCCTGCTGCGCGGTCATCGCTGCGAGCTGGGTCGTCGTCAGGAACGTGACCTGCACCGTCGAGAAAGCCGCGATATCAGCAGCCTCAAGACCGCCGATCTGCGTCACCGACAACGAACCGATCGTACCGCCCGTCAGCGCGGTGATCTGCGCGGGGACGAACGCCTTAATCTGAGAGGACGTGAATCCCGAGAACTGCGCCGTGGTCAGACCGCTAAGAAGCGTCGAGGACAGCCGCGCGATTTGCGAGGTCGTAAGGCCGCCAATGGCGGTCGACGAGAGGCCCGAGAATTGGGTCGTGGTCAGTCCGGCGATGGCCGTCGGGCTGAACGCCTTGAGAGCGGCGGACGACAACTCCCCGATCTGCGTCGAGGTCATTTGCGCGATCTGCGTCGCGGTGACCCCGGCGATCTGCTGCGCCGAGAGCTCGCCGATCTGGGTCGAGGTGAAGGCGCGGAACTGCGCCGTGGTCATCGCCGAGATTTGCGAGGACGCCAGCGCACGCACTTGCGTAGTGTCCAGCGAACCGATCGCAGAGGTCGTGAGCGAGGCGATCTGGATGGTGGTCAGCACTTTGATCTGCATGGCCGTAAGGCCCGATGTCTGGCTGGTCGTAAGGCTCGCGAAAATGGCAGTCGACAGGTTGGAGATCACGGAGCCGGCGAACGACCCGATATCGGTTCCCGACAACCCGGCGAACTGCGCGACCGTCAGACTCGCGATCGCCGTCGCACTGAAGGCGCGCAACGATGCCGACGATAGCTCGCCGATCTGCGTTGAGGTCATCTGCGCAAGCTGGCCAAGCGTGATACCGCCAATCTGCTGTGCGCTAAGCTGACTGAACTGCGTGCTGGTGAGCGCGGTGAACTGCGCCGTCGTCAGCCCGCCGATCTGAGTCGCGGCAAGCGCCTTGATCTGGGCCTCATCAAGCCCGGCAACATTGGTCGTGGTCAGCGCATTGAGTTGCGTAATGCTCACCGCCTTGATTTGCGCGCCGGTGATGCCGGAAAGCTGCGTACTCGACAAACTGCTGAAGATCGCCGTCGACAGGCTGCTGATCTGGGTTGCGGCCAGCGCGCCGATCCCGTCCGCGGCCAACCCGGCAAGCTGGGCGGCGGTAAGGCCGCTGATTGCGCGCGTGGTGAAGGCTTTGATCGCGGTGGCGCTGAGCTGGCCAATTTCCGTCGAGGTGAGCTGCGCGAACTGGGCCGTGGTGATGCCGGAAATCTGCGAGCCCACCAACTGGCCGATTTGCGTGGAGTTGAACGCGGCGAACTGAGCGGTGGAGAACGCCGCGATCTGCGTCGACTTGAACGCCTTCATTTGATCGGCGTTGAGTTCGACAATGTTGCCGAGGTTTATCGCCGCGATCTGGGCCGACGTCAGCGAGGTTATGTGCGTTGCCTTGAAGCCGGACAGCTGCGTCGTCGTGAGCGCCGCTATATTGGCGGTCGAAATGGCCGCGATTTGCGTCGACTTCATGGCGCCTAGATCATCTGCGCCGAGCACGGCGAACTGATCGCTGGTAAGCGCGGCGATACTCTGCGTGGGCATCGCGGCGATATGGCTGGTCGCGAGCGATGAAAGCTGCGTCGTGGTCAGCGACGAAATCACGCTGGAGCTGAGACCCGCGAACTGAGAGGCCGTCAGGCTGCCGATCTGCGTGGAACTGAGGGCTGCGAATGTGACCGATGTGAAGCCGGCCATTTGCTTCGACGACAGCCCGTCCAACTGGCTCACGGTCAGTGCCGCGTAGTTGGTGGTGGACAGCGCGGCCATCTGAGTCGTCGTCAGACCCTTGATGTTATTCATCGTCAGGCCGCCGACTTGCGTCGTGGTCAACTGCGCGATCATGGTCGGCGTGAGCGCGGCGACTTGTGACGACGTCAGGGATTTTATGATCGTCGCTGAGAAGGCGCTGAACTGAGCCGTCGACAGCTGGCTGATCTGCGTCGTGCTCAGCGGCGTGCCGCGCACCAACAGGTAAGCTTCGTACTGCGCCGGTGTAAACAACCCGATGTCGGAATCGCTCAGACCCGAGACCTGCGTGCGCATCAGAGCGCCGATTTGCGTGGTCGAAAGCGTCTGGAGCTGCGTGGTGGACAGCGCCGCGACCTGGTTCGACTTCAGCCCCTTGATTTGCACAGTCGAGAGATGGGCGATCGCGGTGTCGGACATCGCGCTCATATGAAGATCGTCCAAGCCCCCCATCTGGACGCGCGTGAGCCCGGCAATCTGCGCCGTGGAGAAAGAGGCGAACGCGGTGGTCGACATCGCGTTGATCTGCTGCGTCGACAGGGCCGCGATCAAGGTTGCATTGAGGCCCTGCAGCTGCGTGGTCGACATCGCCATGATAGCGCGCGTTTCGAGCGCCTTGATCTGCAAGGTGCTGAAGCCCGCGATCTGCGTCGACGTCAAGCCGGTCACATCGACCGAATCAATCGCCTTGATTTGTGTGGTTTTGAGGCCATCGATCTGCAAATCGGTGAAATCGTCGATTTCCGTGGGGTCAAGCGCGCCAAAGTTTGCGCCGCTGAGCGCGCCGAGCTGCGCGCCGGAAAGGCTGAGGATTTGGTCCGCGCTGAGCGAATCAAATGCGGTGAGGGAAAGTCCCGCGATTTGTCCCGTGGTCAAGCCGTCGAGCTGACCCGTCGTCAGTCCGGCGATGATCGTTGTCGAAAGCGCATTGAGTTGCGACGCCGTGAAGCCGGAGATCTGACCGGCCACCAGTCCGGCCATGTGCGTCGTCGTGAGCTGCGGCATGTTCGTGACGCTGATCGCGCGGATCTGACTCGAATTCAGGCTTTGAAACTGATCGGCGGTCATGCCGCTGAAGACGCCGCCACTCATCGCACCGAGGGCGCGCGCCGACAGATAGTCGAGCTGCGCGGTGCTGAGCGCGCTGAATTGAGTCGAGGAGAAGAGATTGATCTCGATGGACGTCAGCTGGCCGACCGTCGTCGTGGATAGATTCCCGATGTCGGTTGTCGACATCGCCTGAATCTCGGTCGCGGTTAAAGCCATGACATCCCCATTCGGGAGATAGAACCCCCGAAGCTTCGCTCCGGGGCCACACCATTGAGTGCGGATAAACTACCCCATTTCGCCTAAGGGTAATACGCACGAAATTAACGAACGGTTGCAAAAAAATGCCCCGCTTTCGCGGGGCATTTTTATGAAATTACAGTGACTTACGAGAATTCTACAGCAATCCCCGCCGAGTCGGAGTTAGGCCTTCTCGCCGTCGGCGCCTTCGTTGCCGCCCACGGAATCTTCGGCGATACGCGCCGAGCGGCCGCGGCGGTCGCGGAGGTAATAGAGCTTCGCGCGGCGGACACGGCCTTTACGGATCACTTCGATCTTGTCGACGATCGGCGCGAAGATCGGGAACACCCGCTCCACGCCTTCACCGAAGGAAATCTTGCGCACGGTGAACGAGGAGTTCAGACCGGCGTTCTTGCGCGCGATGCACACGCCTTCATAAGCCTGGATACGTTCGCGCTGACCTTCCGTGACCTTCACATGAACGCGCAAGGTATCGCCCGGCGAAAATTCAGGAACGGCGCGCTTGGCCTTCATTTCGGCCATATAGTCGTGTTCGAGCTGTTGCAGCGTATTCATCGTTGTCGTCCTTTTCGTATTTATCTTTTTGGTCTTCGTGAGGTCCGTGAAGGACCGGTTTAAGTCTTCGTCTTCTCTTTATCCGCGTAGCGGACCCACATATCGGGCCTTCTCGCGCGGGTTATCTCTTCCGCCTGCGCCCGCCGCCATGCCTGCACCTTGGCATGATGACCGGACTTCAAAACCTCGGGCACCTCTCGCCCATCCCACGGGTCGGGCCGCGTATAATGCGGATACTCCAAAAGACCCGTCTCGAAACTCTCGTCTTCCAAACTCGCGGTCTTGCCCACGACACCGGGCAACAGCCGTATCACAGCATCGAGCAACGCCAGAGCCGCCGGCTCGCCGCCCGAGAGGATGAAGTCGCCGAGGCTGACTTCCTCCACACCGCGGGCCTCGAGAAGGCGTTGATCAACACCTTCATAGCGCCCGCAAATCAACGTCACCCCGGGACCCGCCGCCAATCTGCGCACGAACGGCTGATCCATCAGCCGCCCGCGCGGGGTAAGATATATCAGCGGCGTGCTCTCGACGTGGGACGCGCCGATGGCGGCATCCAGAACGTCGGGTCGCAACACCATCCCGGCCCCGCCCCCGAAGGGACTGTCGTCGACGGTGCGGTGTTTATCGCGCGCGAACCCGCGAATGTCCACCGATTCCAACGACCACAGACCGTCGCCTAAAGCCTTGCCCGCCAACGAAAATCCGAGCGGCCCGGGAAACATTTCCGGAAACAGCGTGAGCACCACGGCCCGAAAAGAGGGGCTTTTCTCCAAGCTCAACCGTCCGTCCCGTCTGTTTCCCCGCCACTCTCGTCGTCAGGGTCCGATTCGCCGCTCAGGAGGCCCGGCAGGGGATGAACCACCACCTGGCCGGCCTTCACGTCGAGCGCGGCGATAGCTTCGGATGTGAGCGGGATCAGGACAGACGCACGCCCCTCACCCACTTCCATCATGTCGCCGCCGCCGAAGTTGTGCAGGCCACTCACGGTGCCCAGCATTTCTCCACTCGTCAGCTTCACCACCGCGCCGATCAGATCGGCGTGATAGAACTCCCCTTCTTTCGGCGCCGGCAGGGCGGTTCGCTCGACGAAGAGCTCCACGCCCTTAAGCGCCTCGGCCTGGGTGCGATCCGCAACGCCCGCGAGCTTCGCGATCACCACACCTTCTTTGCCGCCGCCGACGGTGACATTGAACTTTCGTCCGTCACCTGTCGTCACCGGTCCGTAGGCGCCGACATCCGCAGGATCCTCCGTGAAACTTTTGATCCGCACCTCGCCCTTCAGTCCCTTGGCGCCAACGATGACGCCAAGGCACACGCGCGAGGTACGGTCCACGGAAGACGTTCCGGGCTAGGCTTGAGCTTCGCCGCCGGCCGCCGCTTCCGCCGCGGCCTTCGCCGCTTCTTCAGCAGCCTTCAGACGTTCCTGGGCTTTCGCACGGGGCTTGTCTTGCTTGGTCTGCGGATTCACCTTCGGGGCTTCCGCGAGGCCGATCTTCGAGAACAGGCGCGCGACGCGGTCGGTCGGCAGGGCGCCAACGCTGACCCAATGTTTGATCCGGTCTTCCTTAACGACCAGACGCTCCTTGTGGTCGTGCGGGACGCGCGGGTTGTAAGTGCCGACCTTCTCGATGAAGCGGCCATCGCGCGGGCTGCGCGAGTCGGCCACGACGATGCGGTAGCTGGCTTGCTTCTTCGCGCCGCCGCGCGTCAGTCTGATCTTAATCGACATGTGTAGTCTCCTTGTCTAAGTGCGTCTGAATGAGTTGTTGTTTAGCGTTTACCAAAAGGAAAACCGCCGGGGCGCGGCATGCCGCCGCCGGGTAATTTACCGAGACCGCCGCCCATGCCGGGCAAACCACCGCCGCCCATCATCGCGCCGAGGGCGCCGAGGCCGCCCATTTTCTTCATGCGCTTCATGACGGTCTCCATCTGCTGGTGCTGCTTCAGGAGCTTGTTCACTTCAGGCACCGACGTACCTGAGCCGGTGGCGATGCGCTGCTTGCGCGAGGCCTTGATAAGATCGGGATTGCGGCGCTCTTTCGGCGTCATTGATTGAATGATCGCTTCAAGACGCTTGAACTGCTTGGGATCGAGATCTGCGCTTTTCAACTGCTTCACCGCCTGGCCGAGACCGGGGATGAGACCGAGAAGGCCCTTCATGTCGCCCATGCGCTGGATCTGCTGCAGTTGGGTGAGCATGTCGTTGAGGTCGAACTTGCCCTCCTGCATACGCGCGGCGAGCTTCTCGGCCTTCTCTTGGTCGATGGTGGTGATCGCCTTCTCGACGAGGCTGACCACGTCGCCCATACCGAGGATACGGCCGGCGATGCGTTCGGGACTGAAGGTGTCGAGGGCGTCGACCTTCTCGCCGACACCGATAAGCTTGATCGGGCGCCCGGTGATCGCGCGCATGGACAAAGCGGCGCCGCCGCGGGCGTCGCCGTCGACACGCGTCAGGACGATGCCGGTGATGCCGACTTTTTCATTGAACGACTGCGCGGTGGTCACCGCGTCTTGACCGATCATGGCGTCGGTGACGAGCAGCGTCTCATGCGGCTTCACCACGTCGCGCACGGCGGCGACTTCGGCCATCATAATTTCATCGATGGTGAGACGGCCGGCGGTGTCGAAGATCACGACATCGAAGCCGCCGTTGCGCGCCTCGATGAGACCGCGGCGCGCGATGTCCACCGGCTGCTGGCCGGCGACGATCGGTAAGGTGATGACGTTGACTTGCTTGCCGAGGATGGCCAGCTGATCCTGCGCGGCGGGACGATAGACGTCCAAGCTGACCATCAGCACGCGCTTCTTGACCAGCGACTGCAGACGATTAGCGATCTTGGCGGTGGTCGTGGTCTTACCGGAACCCTGCAAACCCACCATCAGAACGGCAACGGGCGCGGGCGCCGCGAGATCGATGTCGCCGTGCGCGTCCTTGCCGCCCAGCATGTCCACGAGTGCGTCGTGAACGATCTTCACGACCATCTGGCCCGGCGTGACGGACTTCACGACAGCTTCGCCGACAGCCTGCTCGCTGACCTTGGCGATGAAATCTTTCACCACCGGCAGCGCGACATCGGCTTCGAGCAGCGCCACACGCACTTCGCGCATGGCTGCGGCCACGTCGGCTTCCGAGAGCGCACCACGTCCGGTGAGCTTGGAAAAGACGGCGCTAAGCTTGTCGGTTAGCGTATCGAACATCGGCGGCTACAAATTCCATGACCAAAAGCAGTGTCGCGCCCGTGCGCGATAACGCGGACGAGCGGCCCCGGAGGGGAAGCGAAAACCCGGATTTTCAGGCTTTAGCGGCCGGTGGTGTACGCGGCCCCGGGCCAAGAGTCAACAAAGAGTGAATTATTATATCAATATCAAATACTTATAGAAAATATTTGACCGCCAGGATGCCTATGGTGGTCATGACGACCGTGTACGGCAAGGCCATCCACATCATCCGGCCGTATCCCAGCCGGATCAGGGGCGCCAGCGCCGAAGTGAGTAGGAAAAGGAAGGCGGCCTGACCGTTGGGCGTCGCGACACTGGGGATATTCGTCCCGGTATTCACCGCTACGGCCAGAAGGTCGTACTGGTCGGCGCCGATCCGCCCGGCCTCGAAGGCGTCCTGAATAGCACTTATATACACGGTCGCCACGAACACATTGTCGCTGATCGCCGACAGTATCCCATTGGCCGCGTACATAAGCAGGAGTTGAGGGTTGCCTTCAGCCTGGAGCACAAAATTGATGATCGGCGCAAAAAGGTGCTGCTGCTCAATGACCGCGACGATGGCGAAGAACGTGACCAAGAGCGCCGTGAACGGCAGCGCTTCCTCGAACGCGTGGGCGATCTTCTTCTCTTCGACGATTCCGCAGAACGCGGTCGCCAAAACGATCACGCTCAATCCGATCAAGCCGACTTCGGCGATATGGAGCGCGAGGCCGATCACAAGCAATATCGCGACCAGCGCCTGGATCATCAGGCGTGCCGTAACCAGGGATGTGTGCTCAGCGGACATGGCGCGCTCGTGATGCACGATGACTTTGCGCACATCGGCCGGCAATGTCTCGCCGTAGCCAAACCACTTGAATTTTTCGACAAGTACGCACGTCAGAAGCCCGCTGGCCAGCACCGGGATTGATACTGGGGCGACTTCGCGGAAGAATCGCTGGAAGTCCCAGCCCATCACATTACCGATCAGTAAATTCTGCGGCTCGCCCACCAGTGTGCAGACGCCACCCAGCGCGGTGCCCACGGCAGCATGCATCACCAACGCCCGCAGGAAAGAGCGAAAACGATCGAGGTCCGCGCGGCAATGGGACTCGATGACGCCGTCGTTGTCCAAGTCCGCCGGCGCGCCGGAAATCGCGCGGTGGTAAACGCCGTACAAGCCGGTCGCGACCGTGATCACTACCGCCATGACGGTGAGGGCGTCGAGAAACGCGGACAACAGTGCAGCCGAAAGCGAGAACAGGAGCGACAGAACGAGTTTGCTTTGAACGCGCACGAAAAGCTTGGTGAACGCGAAGGTGAGCAGATCCCGCAGGAAATAAATTCCCGCGACCATGAACATCAGCAGCAGGATGACGCCGAAGTTCACCTCGGCCTCATGATAGACGCTTTGCGGAGTCGCGAGGCCAATAGCGACGGCTTCAATCGCCAGAAGACCACCAGGTTGCAACGGATAGCATTTAAGCGCCATCGCAAGGGTGAAGATGAACTCAAGCAGCAGAAGCCAGCCGGCGGCAAAAGGTCCGGCGGCGAAATAAACCACCGGATTGACGACGAGGAAGGCTGCGATCGTCCATTTATACCAAACAGGAGCGGGCCCCAGAAACCCCGATGCGAACGCTTTCGCAACGCCGACGTCGCCGGATGGTGCGTGCGTCACGAATCCCCCATGGTGGTCATCTGATTCCGATTTTTCGGACGAGTCGCGCTGAGTCGCAACACAAGAAAACCGGCCAGGCCGGCGAGCAGCGACCCGCCGAGCACGCCAACCTTGACCTCCACCACATACAACGGCGGCACGAAGGCTAGGGTGCCTATGAAGAGGCTCATCGTAAAGCCGACGCCAGTGAGGATCGCTACGCCGTAAACCTGAAGCACCGAGGCGTCACCAGGCAGGCGCACGAGGCCGAAACGGCGCGCCGCGTAGATGGCCGCCATGACGCCCGCCTGCTTTCCCACGAACAAGCCAAAAGCGATTCCGATGGTCACGTGATGCAGCAAAGAGGCGCGCGTAACGCCCGCGAGATCGACTCCGGCGTTCGCGAACGCAAACAGCGGGAGGATGGCGAAGGTCACGTACGGATGCAGCGCATGCTCAAGCCGCGTCAGGGGCGATGAGTCCGGCCTGTCGGACGCCGCAGGGATGGCGAGCGCAGTAATCACGCCGGCCATCGTGGCGTGAACGCCCGACTTCAACACCGAGACCCAGAGCAGCGCACCGAGGATAAGATAGAAAGCGAGCGCGCGCACGCCGAGACGGTTCAACACGAACAATGCGATCACGCACGCCGTCGCCGAAGCCAGCGCGAGCAGCGACAGATCGGCAGTGTAGAACACCGCGATGATGGCAATGGCCCCTAGATCGTCGATGACCGCGAGCGCGGTCAGAAATACTTTGAGGGAGGCGGGGACGCGGCTGCCGACCAGCGCGAGGATTCCGAGCGCAAAAGCAATGTCGGTGGCGGTGGGAATGGCCCAGCCCTGAAGATTGGCCGGTTCTCCGCCATTGATCAGGGCGTAGACGATCGCCGGCCCCGCCATGCCTCCGGCGGCGGCGATCAAAGGCAAGGCCGCCGTGTCGCGGCTGGAAAGCTCGCCCCCGGTCACCTCGCGTTTAATCTCGAGACCGACCAGAAGGAAGAAGATGGCCATGAGGCCGTCATTGATCCAGAGCAGCGCCGGTTTGGTGAGAAGAAGGGGCGGCACGCCAAGCGAGACCGGCCAGGCGAGAAAAGCCTCGTAGAAATGTGAGAGCGGGCTGTTGGCGATGAGAAGGGCGACGGTCGCGGCTCCCATTAAGACAAGACCGGCGGTGGTTTCACCGTGAAGGAAGGCCTCAATGTTAGATAAAACTTTATTTTTCAATAACTTACCTCCTAGCATCCGCCTGCGGCTCTGGACAGGGGTAGACCCCGCACCTATAACCCGCCCATGACTGTCACCCAACCTCAATCGCCGGGCCTGGCGTTTCGAAAGATGCATGGGCTCGGTAACGACTTTGTCGTGCTCGACGGCCGCGGCGCGTCCTTGCGAATCACGCAAGAGACCGCGAGCGCGATCGCGAACCGGCGCACGGGTGTGGGTTGCGATCAGATCCTGATCCTTGACCAGGCCCGCAACGGCGGCGATGCCTTCATGGGTATCCGCAATTCCGACGGCAGCGAAGTGCAGAGCTGCGGGAACGGCAGCCGCGCGATCGCAAAGGTGCTGTTCGAGGAAACGGGCAAGGAAAAGATCGTCATCGAAACGCTGGCTGGCCCTGTGACGGCCTGGCGCGCGCAAAACGGCGCCATCTCCGTCGACATGGGCGCGGCGCAAACCGATTGGCAACGCATTCCGCTCGCCGAGGAATCCGACACGCTTCATCTCGGTATCGGCGAAGGCCCCCTGCAGGATCCGGTCGGCATCAGCATGGGCAATCCTCATGCGGTGTTCTTCGTGAAGGATGCGGGCGCCATTGATCTCGCCGCCGTAGGACCCAGGCTAGAGCATCATCCCTTGTTCCCTGAACGGACCAACGTCGAAGCGGTGCAGGTGATCGATCGCGGGCATTTGCGGATGCGTGTGTGGGAGCGAGGCGCGGGCATTACCATGGCTTGCGGCACGGGCGCGTGCGCAACGCTTGTCGCGGCGGCCCGGCGCGGCCTTGCCGACCGTTCCGCAATTGTCACGCTCGACGGCGGAGACCTGTTCATCACCTGGCGTGAGGACGACCACGTCGTCATGACAGGACCGGCTGAAGATAGCTTCCGTGGCACACTCAATGCGCACCTGTCGCGAGGCCTTCAACAATGACGGCGCAAGGGCCACGCGATCAGACGCCGCGCGTCATCAGCATGGGCTGCCGGCTTAACACCTATGAAGGCGAAGTGATGCGCGCGCACGCGCGCGATGCCGGACTTTCCAACGCCATCATCGTGAACACCTGCGCGGTAACCAAAGAAGCGGAACGTCAGGGCTTGCAGACGCTGCGCAAGTTGCGCCGCGAGAACCCCGGCGCACATATTGTGGCGACCGGCTGCGCCGTCCAACTTGATCCGGCACGCTACGCCGCCATGCCCGAGGTCGACCGGGTGCTCGGTAACGAACACAAGATGAAGGCCGAGAGCTTTCACGCCGAGATGAACAAGCGTGTTCTTGTCGGCGACATTATGACGGTGCGCGAGACGGCCGAACATCTGGTGGAGGGTTTCGACGGGCGCACCCGCGCCTTCGTGCAGGTCCAGCAGGGCTGTGACCACCGCTGTACTTTCTGCATCATTCCTTTCGCGCGCGGCAACAACCGCAGCGTTCCGATGGGCCGCATCGTCCAGGAAGTGCGCGGGCTCGTACAAAGCGGTTATCAGGAAATCGTGATCACCGGCGTCGACATCACTGGCTATGGTGGCGATCTTCCGGGAACGCCGAACCTCGGCCAAATGGTGCGCCGCTTGTTGATGGCGGTTCCGGAATTGAAGCGCCTGCGGCTGTCATCACTCGATCCGGCGGAAGCAGACGAGGAGTTGTTCCAGCTGATCGCGGACGAGCCGCGCCTCATGCCGCATTTCCACATCTCCGCCCAAGCCGGCGACGATATGATCTTGAAGCGGATGAAACGCCGTCACGGCCGCGCCGATATCATTTCCTTCTGCGATCGGGTGCGCGCCTTACGACCGGATGCCGTTTTCGGCGCCGATTTGATCGCCGGTTTTCCCACCGAGGACGAGGCGATGTTCGAGAACAGTCTTTCCCTCGTTGAGGACGCCGGCCTTACGCTGCTTCATGTTTTCCCCTATTCGATCCGCCCCGGTACGCCGGCTGCGCGCATGCCGCAGGTAAACGGCGCCGTCGTCAAGGAACGCGCCGCGCGTCTTCGCGCGAAAGGGAACGAAGTTTTTGCGCGCCGCCTCGCCGAACAAGTGGGCAGGTCGCTCAATGTGCTTATGGAAAAGGACGGCCGCGGACACAGCGAACACTTTCTGCCCGTCGAGATCGCGCAAGCACCGCCGGGCGCGGTGGTTACGGCGCGTATCGTGAGTGCTACGGAAACGGCTCTGGTTGGCGTGATCTAATGTCCCTTCGCGATATGTTGCCCGGAGGCAGAACCTCCGATGACGTTCATGAACAATATCAAGGCGAGTGGCAGCTCAAGCTGAGCGAAGGCCTCGCCAAATCGTCGAGCAAGATCGTCGCCGGGATCGGCGACATCCTGACCAAGCGTAAGCTCGACGACGCGACGCTGACCGAACTCGAAGACCTTTTGATCACCGCCGATCTTGGCACCGCAACGGCTTCGAAGCTGACGCAAGCGCTGGCGAAGGAGCGCTTTGGCAAGGACATCACGCCGGACGAAGTACGCGAGTCCTTCGCCGCCGACATCCGCCGTATTCTTGAACCGGTCGCGCGGCCTCTGGTGATCGATCCTGACCATAAGCCCTTTGTCGTGCTGGTGGTCGGCGTCAATGGCGCGGGGAAAACGACCACGATTGGGAAAATTGCCCACCAGATGAAAAACGCGGGGACCAAGGTCTCCATGGCAGCGGGCGACACCTTCCGCGCCGCCGCTGTTGAACAATTAAAAGTATGGGGCCAGCGCGCGGGCACGCCGGTTTTTGCAAAGGAAACAGGAGCCGACGCGGCGGGTCTCGCATTCGAAGCCCTCCTGGAAGCCAAGAAGCGCGGCGACGACGTGCTGCTGATCGATACGGCCGGGCGACTTCAGAATAAGGACGCGCTCATGGCGGAGCTGCAGAAGATTGTCCGGGCCATCAAGAAGGTCGAGCCCAGCGCGCCGCACGCGACGCTGCTGGTTTTGGACGCCACCGTCGGCCAGAACGCCCATGCGCAGGTCGAAGTCTTCAAGAGCATGACCGGGGTCACCGGTCTTGTAATGACAAAGTTGGACGGCACTGCAAAAGGCGGTGTGGTCGTGGCGCTGGCCGAGAAATTCGGCCTGCCGGTGCACTATGTGGGCGTGGGCGAGGGCGCGAACGATCTGCGGCCGTTTACCTCACACAACTTTGCGCGCAGCCTCATGGGGTTAAACCCCGACTTACCGACAAAGAGCTAGAGCCCGAGGCTATCCAGCCATTCGGTGAAGCACAGCTTCGCTTGCTTCTCGAGATTCGCCGCATAGCGTTTCGCGTCGGACCGCAACGCTTTCACATGGGCGCCTTGGGTTGTCGTGATTTCCACCGCGTGCCCCACGTACCACTTTTCAAGCTCGAGGCCGATGACCTCGGGGTGGCACTGGAAGCCGAGTGTATTTTTGCCCCAGCTAAAAACCTGATGAAAACAAACGCCCGTGCCGGCAAGCAACGTGGCGTCCTTGGGCAGATCGAAGGTGTCGCCGTGCCAATGGAACATGAAAGTGTACTCGGGTCCCAAGTGGCGAACGGGCGATGTATAACCCGCCTTGGAAATAATCAGAGGCGACCAGCCGATTTCCTTTTCGCGGTTCGGATAGACGCGCGCCCCTAGCGCGCCGGCGATAAGCTGTGCGCCGAGGCAGATGCCAAGCGTGGGCTTGTCGCCCTTCAGGCGCTTCTGCAGGGCGGCGAGTTCCAGCTTGAGGAACGGGTAGAGGTCGTCCTCATAGACGCCGATCGGCCCGCCGAGAACGACGAGCAAATCCGGCGCCAGCGGATCGAAGCTCTTCCAATCGGCGACCGGCGCCTCGATGTAGGTCACGTTCCAACCACGCGTGGCGAACAGCTCGCCTAACGTACCGAGGTCTTCAAAGGCGACATGGCGAACGACGGCGACATTCACGCCGTCCTGCTTGCGCGCGCGCGGCATCCTCGAACTCCGGTCTGAGCGTTAGGCGACTTCTTCGACGGTCCCGTGGCAGTGCTTGTACTTCTTGCCTGAACCGCACGGACAAGCCTCGTTGCGCGCGACTTTGCCCCATGTGGACGGATCGTTGGGATCGCGCTGGTCAGGCTGTACGCGCGGCAACATGCGCTGAGCGTCGATGGCCGACGGCAGCGGCGCGATGCTGCCGACGACGGGTTGCACCTGTTCCTTGATCTCCTGCACGCGCTGCGGCGGCTGCGGCTCCAGGTCTTCCGGCGGCGGCGCCACACGAAGCTCGACACGCGACAAGATGCCGGCGACACGCTCGCGCAGGCCTGACAGGAGCTGGTTGAACATCTCGAAGGCTTCACGCTGATACTCCAGCAGCGGCTGCTTCTGGCCGTAGGCGCGCAGATTGACGGCGTGGCGCAAAAGGTCGAGCTGCGCGAGGTGATCGCGCCAGCCCTGATCGATCATCTGCAGAACGATGCTCTTTTCCACGCGCCGCATGATATCCGGACCAATCGCGGCAACCTTGTCTGCAAACTTCGCGTCGGAAAGCTGCGTGATGCGTTCACGTATTTCTTCTTCCGCGACGCCCTCTTCCGTCGACCATTCTTTCACCGGGAGATCGAGGTTGAGCAGACGCAGGCTTTCTTCATGCAAACCGGCCCAATCCCACGACTCCTGCATCTGGCCGGCCGGGATAAACTTCGCGACGATATCGTCGATGACTTCATGGCGCATGTCCGTGACCATGTCGGAGAGGTCGTCGGTGCGCATCATGTCCTTGCGCTGCTCGAAAACCACGCGGCGCTGATCGTTCATCACATCATCGTACTGCAGCAGGTTCTTGCGGATGTCGAAGTTGCGCGCTTCGACCTTCTGCTGCGCTTTCTCGATCGCTTTATTGATCCACGGATGGATGATGGCTTCGCCGGGCTGCAAGCCCAAGCGCTGCAACATTGTGTCCATGCGCTCAGAGCCGAAGATGCGCATCAGATCGTCTTGCAGCGATAGATAGAACTTCGAAGCCCCGGGATCGCCCTGACGGCCGGAGCGCCCCCGCAGCTGATTGTCGATGCGGCGGCTTTCATGGCGTTCGGTGCCGACGACGTAGAGACCACCCGCGGCAAGGGCGACTTTCTTCTTCTCGGCGATATCCGCGCGGATCGCGTCTTGTTCGGCTTCGGTGAGCGGGCGGCCGAGCTTGTTTTCCTCTTCGCGGAAACGGGACTCGGCGTTACCCCCTAGCTGAATGTCGGTGCCGCGGCCCGCCATGTTGGTCGCGATGGTCACCGCACCCGGAACGCCCGCCTGGGCGATGATGAGCGCTTCTTGTTCATGATACTTCGCATTCAGAACCTGCGGCACGATCTTGGTTTTCTTGCGCAAGAGCGTGGCGAGGGTTTCCGATTTTTCGATGGATACCGTACCGACCAGCACCGGCTGCTGGCGTGCGATGCACTCTTCCACCAGCGTCACGATCGCGTTGTATTTCTCTTCCGCGGTCCGGTAGACCTCGTCGTGCTCATCCTTACGGGCGCGCGTGACGTTGGGCGGAATTTCCACGACTTCGAGGCCGTAGATCTGGCCGAATTCTTCCTCTTCCGTCATCGCCGTGCCGGTCATGCCACCCAGCTTCGGATACATGCGGAAATAGTTCTGGAACGTGATGCTGGCGAGAGTCTGGTTCTCGCTCTGTACCGCGACGCCTTCCTTCGCTTCGATGGCTTGGTGTAGGCCTTCCGACAGGCGGCGGCCTTCCATGATGCGGCCGGTGAATTCGTCGATCAGGTGCACTTTGTTGTCCCGCACGAGATAGTCGACGTCACGCTTGAACATGTGATGGGCGCGCAGGGCTTGGTTCAAGTGATGCACGAGCGCGACGTTATGCAGGTCGTAAAGATCGCCTTCGTTCAGGATCTCGCGTTGGCGGAGCAGGCCTTCGGCATATTCGCTGCCGGCATCGGTGAACGTGATAGAGCGCTGCTTCTCGTCCTTCTCGAAGTGTTCGGGCTTGAGGTCCGGGATGATGTGGTTCACGCGCTCATAAAGATCGGTGCGGTCCTGCGACGGGCCGGAAATGATCAGCGGCGTGCGCGCTTCGTCGATGAGGATCGAGTCCACTTCATCGACGATGGCGTAATTGAAGTCACGGTGGACCATGTCCTCCATGCTGTACTTCATATTGTCGCGCAAATAGTCGAAGCCGAGCTCGTTGTTGGTCGAGTAGGTGATGTCGCAGGCGTAGGCCGCGCGGCGCTCGGCATCGCTCATGTTGTGCTGGATGCAGCCGACGGTGAGGCCGAGGAAACGGTGGACTTGGCCCATCCATTCGGCGTCCCGCTTGGCGAGATAGTCGTTCACGGTCACCACGTGCACGCCTTTGCCCGAGAGCGCGTTCAGATACACCGGAAGGGTCGAGACCAGGGTCTTACCTTCGCCGGTGCCCATTTCCGCGATCATCGCGCGGTGCAGCACGATGCCACCCAGCATCTGCACGTCGAAATGGCGCTGCTTCAGAGTGCGTTTGGCCGCTTCGCGCACGGTGGCGAAAGCGTCCACAAGGACGTCATCCAGGGTTTCACCAGCCGCGAGGCGGCCCTTGAGCCACTCGGTACGCGCGCGCACGCCCGCATCCTCCAGGGCGGCGACTTCGGCCTCCTTGGCGTTGACGGCGGTGACGATGGGACGAAGGGACTTAATAAGACGGTCGTTACGCGACCCAAAAATGCGTTTGGCGAGGGCGCCGAGCATTGGAACCTCAAGGAGGGAGAGAAAAGGCGCTTGGCTTAAGCCGACGCCGGGTGACGCTGGCAGGAGAGATAGAAGCAGAGGGGGGTGAAGTCAACGGAAGGGACTGAAGATTTCGCTGAATTCATTGATTATTTGGGACTTTTTGGGCCGGAGCACGGATAACGGCCGCGTGATCGCGGGCCGGCGGCCGGCGAAGCGGGCTTAAAGCGGACGAACTTGTCCCTTGGGGGCGCTTATGCCATTGAAGCGCGCACCCTTTTCGCCCGCCCCATCTGTCCGAAGAACCCGAATGGCCACGAAAGTCTCGCCGCTCGCGCCCGCCACCGTACCTACACTGCCGCCCATCGCGGGCGTTCGGCTGGCCCATCACGCGGCCGGCATCCGTTACAAAGTGCGCTCGGATCTGATGGTTGCGGTGATGGACCCCGGCACAACAGTGGCGGGCGTTTTGACCCGCTCGCTGACCGCTTCGGCCCCGGTCGAGAGCTGTCGCGCCCACCTAAAGGGCGGCTCGGGCCGCGTTGTGGTCGTCAATGCGGGAAATGCCAATACTTTTACAGGCAAGCGCGGCGTCGCCGACGTCGAAGCGACCTGCGCGACCGCGGCCAAGACTTTCGGCTGCACGCCGTCGGAAGTCTTCGTCTCCTCCACCGGCACTATCGGGGTACCTTTGCCGGTCGAGAAAATCACCGATGCCCTGCCTCTGATCGCGGAAAAACTGAGCGCCAGCGAATGGCTGGCGGCGGCCCAGGCGACCATGACCACCGACACGTTTCCCAAACTCGCGACACGCAGCCTTTCGATCGACGGCAAAACCGTGACGATCAACGGCTTCTGCAAAGGCTCCGGCATGATCGCGCCGGACATGGGGACGATGCTGGCCTATGTGTTCACCGACGCCGCGCTCGCGCCCGATGTCGCCCAGCAGCTGATTTCCGCGGGCGCAGATATCAGCTTCAACTGCATGACGGTCGATAGCGACACTTCAACTTCCGACACGCTGCTTCTGTTCGCCACGGGCAAGGCTGGCCACGCGCCTATCGCCTCCCTCGCCGATCCACGGGTTGGCGCTTTCAAGAGCGCGCTCGATTCGCTCCTGATCGAACTCGCCAAACTCGTCGCATGCGACGGCGAAGGCGCCACCAAATTCATCGAGATCCGCGTGACCGGCGCCGCGCACGATAAAGCCGCGCGCCGCATCGCCCTCTCCATCGCTAACTCGCCGCTGGTAAAAACCGCCATCGCGGGTGAGGACGCGAACTGGGGCCGCATCGTCATGGCAGTGGGTAAGGCGGGTGAGCGCGCCGACCGGGACAAACTCACGATCGTCGTGGGCGGCGTTACCATCACGCGCGATGGCGCGCCCGTCCCGAATTATGACGAAACACCCGTAGTTGCGCATATGAAAGGCCAGGAGATCGGCATCGACGTCGATGTCGGGATCGGCACAGGCGCGGCTGTGGTGTGGACCTGCGATCTGACCCATGGCTATATCGACATCAATGGCTCCTACCGCACCTGAAGGCGCGCACTTAGACGACGAAGACGGCTGCTGGAACGCCGGCGAAGCGCCGCGCGTGGGCTTGCCGATCCTCACCGTTGTGGCGGTGGCGCTGCTCGATGCCGACAACCGCATCCTTTTGACGCAGCGCCCCGAAGGCAAGCCGCTGGCGGGTTTGTGGGAATTCCCGGGCGGCAAAGTCCATGAAGGCGAGACGCCGGAAGCGGCGCTCATCCGCGAGCTGCACGAAGAGCTCGGCATCGACATTCGCACAAGCTGCCTCGCGCCGCTGACATTCGCCTCCCATTCCTACGAGAAGTTCCACTTGTTGATGCCGCTGTATGTGTGCCGCCAGTGGCGCGGAAAATTGACCGCTCGCGAGAACCAAAACATGGCCTGGGTGCGCGCCGATAAATTGCGCGACTATCCGATGCCGGCGGCGGATATCCCGTTGATTCCGATCTTGCAGGATTGGCTATGAACGACGCGCCGAGCGCTTGTGTCCTTATCATCGGCGACGAAATTCTGTCGGGCCGCACCCAAGACGCCAACCTCAGGTATTTCGCGACCCGGTTCGCGGAGCTGGGCGTGCGGCTAAAAGAAGCACGTGTTATTCCGGACGACGCCGACGTTATCGTCGATACGCTGAATACGATGCGCACGCGCTATGATTACGTCATCACCACCGGCGGCATAGGCCCTACCCATGACGACATCACGACTCTTTGCGTTGCGCTCGCTTTTGGACGCAAGGTCATCCGGCACGACGGCGTGGCAAAGCGCATGGCGGCTTACTTTGGTGACCGTCTGAACGAAGCGCGGCTTAAGATGGCGGAAGTGCCTGACGGTCCGGACGTCAGCCTAATCGAGAGCGAGGTGACGATCGCGCCCGGATTTCGCATCGAGAACGTGTTTGTCCTCGCAGGCGTGCCGAGCATTGCTCACGCGATGTTCGAGGTGCTGGCCCCGCAGCTGAAGGGCGGCGCGCCGATGCTGTCGGGAACCGTCGGCGCCGGCCTGCGTGAGGGTGATATCGCGACGGGTCTTACGGCGATCCAGGAGAAATATCCCAGCATCGCGATTGGAAGTTATCCGTCCATGCTCGGCAGCGGATTTCATACCAGTATCGTGGCGCGCGGCACGGACCGGGCGTTGATCGACAAAGTGCTGGAAGAAGTCGCGGCCTTGATGCGCGCGCAGGGCGGCAGTCCAAGCAGTGAAGGTTAACCTTCGTCGTTCGCGGCTTCTTTTGCGCCCTTCTCCGGCGCATCGCCCTTGAAGCCACAGGCCATCAGCATTTCAAGCATATGCGCCGGGGCCGGCGCGCGCACACGGATCGGGTCTTTTTTAGGATAGAGCGGAAGCACCACGGCGCGGGCGTGCAGCATGAGCTGGCCTTCCGCGGCCTTTGTCCCGGCGCGGCCATAGACGCGATCCGCCATCACCGGACAGTTGAGAAGCGCGGCATGAACGCGGATTTGATGCGTACGGCCGGTGTGAGGATGAAATTCGACCCAACTGCGGATGCCGTCCGGCGTCTCGACGGAGCCGCGCACTTTATAGTCGGTAATCGCGGGCTGGCCGTTGGGATCGGCTTGCATCTTCCATCCGGCGCCGGCGCCGGGGATTTTGGCAAGCGCGTGCTTGATGCGCCCTTCGTCTTCCCGGGGACGTCCATCGACGATGGCCCAATAGGTTTTGCGCACCTTTCCGCTCGCGAACAGGTCGCCGACTTGACGCAGCGCTTTTGAATGGCGGCCAAGGACAAGACAGCCGGACGTATCGCGGTCCAGCCGATGAGCGAGCGACGGGGTGCGCGGCAGGCCAAACGTCAGATGCACGAATGATTGTTCGAGATTCGGGCCACCGCCGAAGCCGGCGTGCACCGGGATGCCGGTGGGTTTGTCGATTACTAAGATCATCGCATCACGGTAAAGCACACGTGATTCGATCTCGGCTTGGGACACGGGCGCTGCGGCGGGGTTGGGCATGGCGAGGCTTTGCCGCAAAGCGGCCTCGCCGGTCAAGCCCTGCGCGCGAAAGCGCGCAATCAAAATAAGGCGGGCCTTCGCACGCGTTGCATGATGGGCCGCCTCTCCCTACGTTACCCTCGAATTGAGGCGCTCATGACCCTGTATTCTGTTCTCGATCTCGCACCGATCCCTCAAGGCACAACCGCCGGGGAATCCTTGCGCAATTCCCTCGATCTCGCGCAGCACGCCGAGCGCTGGGGTTACACGCGCTACTGGTTGGCCGAACATCACAATTTCCCGGGCATCGCCAGCGCGGCCACATCGGTCGTGATCGGCCATATCGCCGGCGGCACGTCGGCCATCCGCGTGGGGTCGGGCGGCGTCATGCTGCCCAATCACTCCCCGCTCGTCATCGCCGAGCAGTTCGGAACGCTTGAGTCGCTCTACCCGGGGCGTATCGATCTTGGCTTGGGCCGCGCGCCCGGCACCGATCAACTCACCTGGCGCGCGTTGCGCCGTGATCCCGGCGCCGCGGACCGCTTTCCGCAAGATGTCGCCGAATTGCAGACCCTGCTGGGGCCGGCGCGACCGGATCAAAGGATTCACGCGGTGCCCGGCGTCGGCACGCAGGTGCCGCTGTGGATTCTCGGCTCAAGTTTGTTCGGCGCGCAATTGGCTGCGCACATGGGACTGCCGTTCGCCTTCGCCTCACACTTTGCCCCTGACGCCTTGATGGAAGCGCTCGATATCTATCGAGCGCGTTTCAAACCTTCGGCGCAACTGGATCGGCCCTACGCCGTGGTTGGCGTTGGCGTCGTCGCGGCAGACACCGATGCCGCGGCTCAGCGTATCGCAACGTCGGTGCAACAGGCCTTTGTCGGCATCATCCGCAACGCGCGAACACAATTGCCGCCGCCGGTAGACGATATGGACGCGATCTGGAGCGCGGCGGAAAAGGCGCACGTCGAACGCATGCTGCGCTACACCTTTGTGGGATCAAAGGACACTGTGCGCGCGGGTCTCGCTAAGGCAATCGCGGAAACCGGCGCCGATGAGATCATGGCCACCGGCATGATTTTTAATCATGCGGCGCGCGTGCGTTCTTATGAAATTCTGGCTCAGGCGATGCACAGCCTCTAGAGATTGCGTAGAGAGGAGCCGCCCGGTAGGTTACGGGCCATCTATCCTCGCCCGTGCCCGCTTGGCGGAATTGGTAGACGCAACGGACTTAAAATCCGTAGTTCCGAAAGGGACGTGCCGGTTCAAGTCCGGCAGTGGGCACCACTCAATTATACGCCACGCATTTACTTTGGCCGTCGTTGCGGCCAAGCTGCCTGTCCTTCCAGCCGCTGCCCGGAGGATAGAAGATGCGCTATCGCCTGTTGGTTCTGCTGACGTTGGCTTTGCCGCTCGCGGCGTGTTCGGAAAGGAAGGCCCCAGAGGCCTATTCGGTGGAAGAAGTTCCGCTCTCTCAAGTCTCCGCCGATCTCGCGGCGGGTAGGACGACCTCCGCCGAGATCACAAAGGCCTATCTCCACCGCATCGAAACCATGGAAGAGCCGCTGAACGCGATTATCATGATCGCGCCGGACGCTCTGGACCAGGCGGCGGCTTCCGATAAACGCCGCGCGGCCGGCCAGGCACTTGGCCCGCTCGACGGCATCCCGATCCTCTTTAAAGATAACTTCGACGCCGTCGGCATGCCGACCACCGCGGGCTCCTTCGCGCTGGAAAAGAATTACCCCGCCGCGGATTCCGAAGCCGTGAAGCGCCTGCGCGCCGCCGGCGCGGTTATTCTCGGCAAAGCCAATACGCAACAATTCGCGGGCTTCCGTACCTCGTCGCTGCTCAACGGCAGCACTGTCGGCGGCAGCACCAAAAATCCCTATGACATCACGCGGACCGCAGCCGGCTCGAGCAACGGATCAGGCATCTCGGCGGCGATGAGCTTTGCGGCTGCAACCGTTGGAACGCAAACGGGCGGCTCAATCGTCAGCCCGGCAAACGTCAACGGCGTGGTCGGCGTGAAACCCACCATCGCCCTCGTCTCGCGCCGCGGGATCGTGCCGATCAGCCTGACGCAAGACACCGGCGGCCCAATGGCGCGCAACGTACGAGATGCCGCCATGCTGCTGAACGTCATGGCCGGCAGCGACCCAGGCGATAAATGGTCGGCGGAAGCGGACGCGCATAAAGCCGACTATGTCGCCGCGTTGAGCGAAGACGCCCTTCAGGGCAAACGCGTCGCCGTCATTCGCCCGTCGGGCGACAATGCCGCCGTTGTCGGTGAAACGTTCGACAAAGCCCTCGCGGTCATGAAAGCGCAAGGCGCGGAATTGATCGAGGTCCCGGCCGATATCCTGATCGACCCGCGCCCGGAAATGCGTGTGACTCTTCTGCACGATTTCAAGGAAGACCTGACCGCCTATCTGGCCGCGACGCCCGATACGGTGACGGTGAAGTCGCTTGCGGACCTGATCGCCTTCAGTAAAGCCGATCCGCGCGAAAGCATGCATAAGATGGATTTGTGGGAAGATTCCGAGGCCACGCAGGGCGGCCGCCAAAATCCCGCTTACGTCGAGAACATGGCCAAGGCCTTGAAGATGACGCGCGACGACGGCATCGATCGCATCCTCAAGGAATACAACGCCGTCGCGATCGTGACCCCAACCGGCGGTCCCGCCGGCGTCCTGCCGCCCGACGGCACCCCGGGCAGCGGACCCATCCCCGCCGAACGCGGCACGAGCCCAGCCTCGCTCACGACCACCACTGCGGTCGCGGGGTATCCGATCCTTTCCGTTCCCATGGGGCTTGTGAATGGGCTGCCCGTGGGACTTTCGTTCGCCGGCACGGCGTGGAGCGAAGCCACATTGCTGGCGCTCGCTTACGACTACGAACAAGCGTCACACGCGCGTGTGCCGCCACCGCGTGCACATGCAACGGCCGCCGCGCCGTAGAAAGATCAGGTGGGCGGAAACGAACCGCTCACCTGGTAGCCTCTCGCGCCGGATGTTGCTACAACCCGCCTCATGGTGGGTGCAGCACGTTTTTCTCCACGAATCTTAAGTTTCGTTTTTCTGGCGACCGTCCTCGCGACCGCCAACACCTACGGTTCGACCCTGGCCGCGGCGCTGTTTCTAAACCGCGCCGGCGCAGATGCCATTCCAGTCTATTACGTCGTCTATGCGATCATCTCGATCCCCATCTCGATCGCATTCACGCGCCTGATCGACCGGTGGTCGCGCCCCGCATTGTTCACGGCTTTTATTGGCGGCGGCGCCGTGGTGATGGCCGGCGCCGCGGCGGCCGCACACACGGACTCCCTGCCGCTCATCTATGGCCTCTACATCGTCATTAGCGTATTCGAACAAACGAGCTACAGCATTTTCTACGTACTGGTGGCGGATTACTTCACCTCGGTTGAAACCAATCGCAGCACGACGGCGTTGGCCGTCGGCATGGCGCTGGGCGGTCTGTTCGGTGGCGCTTTGGCGGGGATAGGGGCGGAAGCGTTCAGCCCCGCCGCGCTCCTCTTCGGCATGCCTGCGCTGCTCGCCGCAACTTTCGGCGCTTTCATGGCGCTACAGCGGCGCACAAAACCCTTGGGCGAATCAGAACCTCAGGAGGAAGAGGGCTTATGGGAAAGTTTCGCCGCCTTCGCGCCGCTGGTCGCGCGCTATCCCATTGTCGCGTTGATTTCAGCCGGCGTATTTCTCAACATCGTCGTGCAGAGCGTGATCGAATATCAGGTCTTCGTGATCTACACCGAGCGCTTTCCCGACGAACAGGATCTCACAAGATTTCTGGGCATCCTGAACAGCGCGCTTAATGTCCTGAACATCCTGACCAGCACCTTGATCACGGGGCCATTGCTCAATCGCTTGGGCGTCGCACGTATGAATATCGTCTATCCGGTGATGGCGGTGAGCGCATTCGGCGCCCTGGGCGCATCATTCACGCTGCCATCCGCCGTCTATAGCCATGTGGTGTACGACCCGTGGGCGCACAGCGTCGACGCGCCAATCTTCGTTTCGAATTACAACGCCATGCCGCACCCCTTCGTCGGCAAAGTCCGCATTTTCAACGACGGACTGGTGTATCCGTTCGCCATGGCGGTCACGGGCGGCGCCTTGTGGCTTATGCGAGATCATGTCGCGCAAAACCTGGTGACGTGGATCGGCCTTGGTCTTGCGCTCGCGTTCCTCGGGTGCGGCGTCGCCATTCGTTACGCCTATCCGAAGGCTTTGCGCGATATGCTGCGCGCGGGATCGATGGAATTTGGCGGCGCCACCGCGCGCGACCTGCAGATTCCTCAGGACGACATTCGGCGCCTTATTCTCAGCAGCGATCCGAAGGCCCAAAGCACCGGTCTCGAACTCGCCGTGCGCGGCGATCTCGGCGCGGTTCAAAACGAGATTGAAAATCTTCTGGCTCAACGTGAGGAGGCCGTGAGCGCGCTCTTCCTGACGCTAGTCGATCAGCATCCGAGCGAAGCCAGCACACGCGCGCTCCTTGCCCTGACGAGCGCGGAAGACGCCGGTGTACGGGCGCTGGCCCTGGAAGCATTGATGAATACGCCGGGCGCCATGGATGAATCGCGCCTTACCGAGCTCGCCGAGGATCCCGCGCCGACAGTCGCCGCGCTGGCCGTGATCGCCATCAGCCGGCGGCGTGTCCCCACACCAGCGCAGCAAGCAGCGCTATCGCGGTTCCTGGCGGGGCCGGAGAGATTCCGGATCCGCGCGCTCCATGTCGTGCGCCGCACGCGTGATCCCTCACTTTGTCCCCTTTTGATGCGCATGCGCACCGAGACATCCGCGGCCGCGCTGCCCGAACTCCTGAACGCCGCGGCCGCCCTCGGACCGGCCGCTCCACCTGAGTCCGACGCTTGGGCCCGCGAGACGCTCATCATCAGAGACACCGTGCAAGGCGCTGCGCGCCGCGCCGCCTGCCGTTTGCTCGCCGCGCGCCAAGACGCTTTTGCATTACCCGCACTTGCAGTTGCCTTGGGAGATCCTTTGCAGGAAGTACGGCTCCAGGCGGCGAAAGCCGTGGCGAGTTTCGGCGCGTTGGCTCTGCCGGCCCTGCGCGAAAGTCTCGCCCTGGGAAACGATCTGATCGAAGCCGCTGCCATTGAAGCCGCCGGTAGGATTGGCGGCGCCGAGATCGAGGAGATGCTGTACGCACATTTGCAGGAGCGTCACTTCAAGACGTTGCGCCGTAACGCCAAACGTCTCGCCATGTTGCCGCTACCGCGTGCGAACGACCGCTGGGCGCCGTTCGCCGCAGCTCTTGCGGACAGTAACCGGCAAGCGCTCGAAGCGACCTTGGCCGTGGTCGCGGCGCTCGGTTATCGCCGTACGCTCCAGGCCATGCGCGGCATCATGACGGGGGGCGGCGCCCGTAGCCGCGCGAATGCGGTCGAGACAATTGCTTCCATTGGCCACCGCCGCTTTGTACTGCCGCTCCTCCCGCTTCTCGAAGGCGGAATGGACGCCGCCGCGAGCCGCCGCGGACACAGCACCGCCGATGAACTCGATAAAGTCGCCGAGAACGCGCTGGAAGACCCGAACCGCTGGATCCGCGCCGGCGCCATTCTGGCCGGCGCTGAGTTCGGGCACGCCTTGCATGCCGACAGCGACGTTATCGTTCACAATGCCATTGAGACCGTCATCACTAAGGACAGAGAGGCCATTATGAGCCGATTAATCTTCCTCAAAACCATTCCGCTCTTTGAGGGGCTTTCGCTTGATGACCTGCTTTCGGTCGACGAAGCGCTCGGCAATGACAGCTATCTCGCCGGGGAGGCCATCGTAAGAGAAGGCGAAAGCGGCGCGACTTTGTTCATCCTCGCGGCTGGCGTCGCCTCGGTGCGTATCGGCGGCGAGCAAAAGGAAGTGGCGCGGCTCGGCGAAGGCGAGTTCTTCGGCGAGATGGCGCTGTTCGACGATCAACCACGTTCGGCCAGCATCATCGCCCTGACCGATACAACTTTGCTGACGCTCGACCGCGACCGGTTCTCAACGCTCGTGTTACAGCGTCCGGAAGTGCTGTTTCACATTTGCAAGATGTTCGGGGCGCGCCTGCGCGAAACTAATCGTCTGTTAGCGGCCGCTTAAGGGCTACTCAGCGACCTGTATGGCTTTGGCGTTTTCGTCGATGCGGCGCTGCAAGTACGGTGAGAAGTGGCCGCGATTAACGTCCTGGACGTCGGGCCGCTGCCAATCATCGGGACGTAGGCGTTTGCGGCAGGGCGACTTGCCGCAGGAAACGGAGAAGGATAGGAACTCGCTGGAGTCCGTTGTTCCGTAATCAAACGTGATTTCTTCACCGACCCGAATGGGACGCAGCGCCACCAACGCGATTTGACCGCTGAGTCCGCAATTGGGCTGACAGCAATGATTGATAAGTTCGGCGGCGTCGATCGGTTCCACCGGCGCGAGGAATTGTTCGTCCTCGACCTGCACCACGTAACGCCGGATCTCCGGCGACAAGGCTTCCGCCACCGCTTGCGTTACGATGCGCCCTCCCCAGACCGCCACCAATTCGCCTTTACTCACGGGCTCGACGGCATAAACCCCGCGGCCCGGCTTATCTCCGCAGTCCTGCACCGTCAGCTTAGGCGACAGATAATTGGCGTGGGCCGATAATTCGCGCGATGAGCCGCTCATGGGATCAGGCGGATTTCCGCAATACAAAGATCATGCGGCGGGAAGCTGGCGAATTATCCATGCGCAAGCCTTGAACGAAATCCCCATAGACGTCGACGACATCGAGGCCGCCCGCGAGTTTGATCAGAGCCATGAATTCCTGCGGCATGGTGAAACGCTCGCGCGCTTTATCGCGAAACTCCATGACCCTATCGTTTTCGGTGACGCGCAAAATCGTCTCGACTTCGGCGATCTGGGTGATTGGATTGGGAACCGGATCGTTCACGGCCCAGATGATTTCCACCTTCGTACCGTCGCGCTCGCCCTCATATTTGTAAGAGCCATAATTGAACATCGAACAGTCACGCGGATGCGTGACCTCGAAAAGGTAGATGCCGCCAAGCGTCAGGTTTTGCGCCACCGTGCGGAAATGATCTACAAGATCATCGCCGGTCGCCAAACAATCGATGCTGTCGTACATCGTGATGATTGCATCGACGGGCTTCGGCAATGAGAAGCCCCGCATGTCCGCCGCGATCCACTCCGCTTCGACGCCCTCGCGCGCGGCATAGATTTTCGCGAACTCGATCATTTCAGGGCGCAGGTCGAGGCCAATGGCGCGCACGCCTTTTTTCACGAACGCACAGACGTGATAACCCGGGCCACATGCGATCTCGAGCACCGAGGCGAGTGGACGCCCATTCAGGCGCTGGTACTCGTCCATGATAAACGCGACTTCGGGGTCAATATCGCGGCGAAAAGCGATGTCGTAATACGACGCGCGCGCGTAAACCTGATTGAACTCCGCCACGGAAAAAACCTTTGTTGCGGAGCCTCTTGCTGACCCCGGAAGGGAAACCAATAATGGCGCGCGAAGGGCGAAAATCAAGGATAGCTTTTCTTGCAAACTGTCTCAGCTCGCGCATGTTTGATGCGCTCGGTCGCCGCCGCCGCTTTTAGCTTGCTTCTGGGCTTCGGCGCCGCCGCGGACGAAGCGACGAACGATCTCTCGTCCGAAGTTTCAGTGACATCGGATTATATCTACCGGGGACTGTCGTTCAGCGACGGCGGACCGGCCGTGCATGCGTCCGCAACATGGGTCCCGTTCGCGGGTGTTCATATCGACGGCTGGGCTTCGTCCATCGATTTCGGCGCCGGCGATCCGACGGACGCCGAGTTGTCTGCGACCCTGGGTTACGAAATTGAGGCAGGACCGGCGGTATTCGAGGGCGGTGTAACGTATATCGCCTATCCCGGCGCGCCGCACGGCGGACATTATGATTACGTCGAGATCTACGGGGCCGCCCATAGGGCGCTCGCCGGCGGGGAACTCACCGGCGCGCTACACTACACACCGCGGTACTCCGGCGACGCGGGGCCTGCCCTGTTTTCCGATATTGAAGGCCATTGGCCCATTGACGGAGACGTCAGCGGCGTCGCTGTTGTTGGCCATGCGCATCTCGATCCCCGTGCCGGCGCAGACTATGTCTACTGGCAATTGGGCCTCGCGGCCGAGGCGCTCGGCTTGACATTCGATCTGCGCTATCACGGCAACAACGCGCGCGCCTGCAACGGCCCCTGCGCGGACCGCGTGGCGCTGTCGATCTTGAAGGCTTTCTAGAATGACCATCCTTGTCACGGGTAGCGCGGGGCACCTCGGCGAAGCGCTGATGCGCGCCTTGCGCCGCGACGGTCATGAGGTCCGCGGTCTCGACCTCAAGCCATCACCGTTCACCGACCATGTCGGCTCGATCAGCGACCGGACTTTCGTGGCCGGCTGCTTGGACAATGTGCGGGTTGTGATTCATACAGCCGCGTTGCACAAACCACATGTCGGCACCCATCGCCAGCAGGACTTCATCGATACCAATGTCACCGGCACGCTCGCGCTGCTGGAAGAAGCGGTGAAGGCAGATGTGACATCCTTTGTCTTCACGAGCACCACGAGCGCGTTCGGATCCGCCCTGTCGCCGCCGGCCGGCGCACCGGCCGCGTGGATCACCGAGCAGGTTACGCCCGTGCCGAAGAATATTTATGGCGCCACCAAGATCGCGGCCGAGCAGCTCTGTGAATTATTTGCGCGGCGCGACCGCATGCCGGTCGTGATCCTGCGCACGTCGCGCTTTTTCCCCGAGGCCGACGACAACGAGGACATCCGCGGCGCCTACCAAACGCCTAATATGCAGGTGAACGAGCTTCTCCACCGGCGCGCCGACCTTTCGGATATCGTGAGCGCGCATATGCTGGCGGCCGAGCGCGCGCCGTCTCTCGGTTTTGGATGCTACATCGTTTCCGCGACAACGCCGTTTTCCACCGACGATCTTGCCGAACTCCGGCGTGAAGCGCCCGCCGTCGTTTCACGGATGTTTGCGGACGCCCCCGAAATCTATGCGCGCCGCGGATGGAAAATGTTTCCCACGATTGACCGCGTTTATGTGAACGCCGCTGCGCGCGACGCTCTCGGATGGCAGCCGCGATTCGGCTTCAGCGAGGCCCTCGAGGCGCTGCGCACGGGCCAGGACTTCCGCAGTCCGCTCGCGGGCGAAATCGGCAGCAAGGGTTATCATGCCGAGGTCTTCGCCGAGGGACCGTACCCCGTCGCGCCCTAAGGTCTTCGAAGCACACGGATTTTTCTACAAATAATCAGCTAAAGGTTGTGTCGCCCCTGTTGCGGCGGCGCATCTCTGCAGTGCGGAATCACCCCATCATTCCAACCCTCTACGCGGAGCCTGGCCACAATCGTGTTACAAAGGCCCGGGGCTAACCGCTGGTTTTCACCCATTAGACAATTTGAGTTCGGAATTCACAGCTTCCTGGGAGGGAACTCTGATGCACGCGCACTTGAAGTCTATCCTCACTAAAAATCTTCTTACGACCACGGCCGCCGCGGCAGTGCTTGCCTTGGCCGCACCCACGCACAGCTTTGCTCAAACGCAAACCGCGCAAGGCGAACCTTCGTCGCTCGACGAAATCGTCGTCACGGGGTCACGCATCGTGCGCGACGGATTCGAAGCGCCGACGCCCGTATCCGTGCTGAGCTCGGACGATCTGAATGTTATTTCCACGCCCAACATCGCCGATGCGGTAAACCGTCTGCCAGCCTTGCAAGGCAGCCTCGGAACCACCAACGCCAGCACCAACGTCAGCTCCGGTACCGGCGGCGTGAATCAACTGAACCTCCGCGCGCTCAGCGCCGTGCGCACGCTGGTCCTGCTCGACGGAAAACGCATCGTCGGCGCTACTCTCGCCGGATTTGAGAACAACGGCTCGACGCCGGACATCAACGGCTTCCCCGGCGGCCTCGTAGCACGCGTCGACGTTGTGACCGGCGGCGCTTCCGCCGTGTACGGCTCGGACGCCTTGGCCGGGGTGGTGAACTTCGTGCTCGACCGGGAATACACAGGCATAAAGGGTGAAGTTCAAGGCGGCGTTTCCACTTATGGCGACGATGAGAACTACAAGCTGAGCCTGACCGGCGGCACGCCCTTCGCCGGCGGCCGCGGCCATGTGTTGCTGTTCGGCGAGCACACCTTCTCGGCCGGGATCGTCGGCAACCCGCGCCCGTGGAACGATCCCAAATACTCCACCGCGCTCATCCTCAATCCGGCCTACGTCGCGGGGAACGGTCAACCGCAGTACATCATCGCAGGTCCCGTCGGCCTGTCGAACGCCACCGCGGGCGGCCTAATTCTCAGCGACAACGTGAACGGCACCAATTCGCCGTTCCGCGGCATCCAGTTCCTGGCCGACGGAAAGCAGGCGCCTTTCCGCTTCGGCCAGATTTCCGGACTGCAGATGATTGGAGGCGACTACGACCAGTCCAATATCTGGAAGTGGCCGTCGCTAGACCTCGAGGTCCAGCGCACAAATGTCTTCAACCGCCTGAGCTACGATCTCGCCGACAACGTCAACGTCTACACGGAGGTCTCGTGGGCATATACGCATGCACTGAATAGATCGTTGGTGCCGAACTTCCGGCTCGGCAACGTCAACGTGCGTGTCGACAATGCGTTCCTGCCGGAGAACATTCGCTCGCAGATGGTTACGCTCGGCGTCACCAACCTGACGATGGGTTCGTTCATGGCGGCGGGTCCGCGCTCGTCCATCACTGATCCGTCGACGGGAAATACGCCGATCGACATCAAGGCGGATAACGGCCGCACGCAGCGCCGTTACGTCGCGGGTCTGGAAGGCAACTTCGATATCGCCGAGGCAAATTGGAAGTGGGAAGCATACTACGCGCGTAGCTCCACCCACAACTCGACACGCGGCTCGGACAACATCCAACCGGCCCGACTCAATCAGGCTATCGATGCCGTGCGCAATCCCGCCAACGGCTCCATCGTCTGCCGGTCGAGCCTCACCAGCCCGAATGACGGATGTATCCCGTACAATATCTTCGGGACGAATGTGAACGGCCCGACGGAATGGAAGTATCTCGCCCCACAACCCGGTTACGCGATCACCATTCTGTCGCAGGACGTCATGTCGGCGAGCCTCACGGGCGAGCCCTTCTCGACATGGGCCGGGCCCGTGTCGCTGGCGTTCGGCGGCGAACACCGCAAAGAGAAGGTGCGTGGCTTAGCAAGCGCCGACGACGTCGCACGCCGGTTCTTTGCGGGCAATTACATCGCCACCAACGCGCAGTGGCATGTGACGGAAGGCTTCGTCGAAACGGTCGTGCCGTTGGCGAAGGAAGAATCGTGGGCCGACTCCTTGGAACTGAATGCCGCCGTACGCGGCGCCCAGTACAGCGAATCGGGCTTTAACCTGACGTGGAAAGCCGGATTGATCTATGTGCCGACGAGCGACCTTACTTTGCGCGTGACGCAATCGCGGGATATCCGCGCGCCGAACCTGGGCGATCTTTTCAATCAGGGCCGCGCGGGAACCGGCAACGTGAACGATCCGTTCCGTAACAACGAGAGTGTGACCATCGTGTCGGCGGACGTCGGCAATCCCAACCTGCAGCCGGAAAAGGCCGATACCACGGGATTGGGTCTTGTCTATTCGCCTAGCTGGATCGAGGGCCTCACCGCCTCGCTCGACTACTATCGAATCCACATCAAGGATGCGATCACCATCCTTGACGGACAACGCGTGCTCAATCGTTGTTTCGCGGGCGTCACATCATTGTGTGCGGGCATTCAGCGCGGCCCGGCTCCCGCCGGCCAAACCGTCGGCCCGATTACGTTCATGGCGGTCCAGCCACAAAACGTACTCACGCAGAAGACCGACGGGATCGATTTCGAGTTCGCCTATAATACGCCTCTTGATAATTTCATCGGCGGCATGAACGGCGAAATCGCGTTGCGCGGCCTTGCCAACTACGTGTTCAAGCTGGATACGAGCGATACCGATCCAGTCACAAACGTCACCACGATCATCAAAGGCGCGGGCGTGATGCCTGACAGCGGCGGGATCGGCTTGTCGCCCGGTCTCGCGACGCCTCACTTCCGCTGGACGACGTCGTTCACGTACACCCTTGAGGCCTTCTCCGGTACGGTGACATGGCGTGGCACGGGAGCCGGCGTCTACAACAACGCCTTTGTTGTCTGTTCGTCCGGTTGTCCCGCCTCGTCACCGACCGCGCCGACGATCAATCAGAACACCATTGGGTCTGTGCAGTACATCGACCTTGCGGCCAACTACAAGATCATGGACGATCACATCACGATGTACGCGGTGATTCAGAACGCGCTCAACCGGGATCCGCCGATGATCGCGGCTGGTATCCAGAACGGCTTCTACGGCGGTCTCGATAACGACAATTTCGACCGCATCGGCAGGATGTTCCGTATCGGTGCGCGCTTCGCGTACTAAAGCGTTCTATCTGTGAAGGAGCCCCGGCAATATATTGCCGGGGCTTTTTTATGCCGGCGCGGGGCAAAGAATATCGAACGCCGTCGCGTTCGAGGCCAGAACATAGCCGTCGAAGCCGCGATATCCGTTGCGCACATAGAGGATGTCCATCACGTCATAGCGGGGCGCACCGCGCAGAGCCAGACCGACGATCTTTCCTTCGGCCGCGAAATAGATGAAGCGCGGCTGTCGCAGGGTCTGCAGATCCACCGCCCAACCGTGCACGGCGCGATAGCGGCGATCGCCCGGAATGTCGCTCACATCCTCCACCGCATGCTCGCAGGCGCGGTAGCCTGAGGTTGCGTCGGCGCCCACGCGTCCGACCGCCTCGGCCCACATTGGATCGGCGAAGATCGACCGCCCAGCGGCGGCGAGCTGCGCGGCGATATCACGCAATACTTCATATTGTTCACTGGAGTTCACATGAAAGACCCAAGCCGTCGCCGCCGGGTCCGGAATATCGAGCTCGAACGCCAAAGCAGCCCGTAAGCTTCCGTGAACCAGCGCAGGACCCTCGTCGCCGAGCGGACGCGTCAACTGGGCCGGAAGCAGGATGAGCGCCGCCACGATGGCGATGCGTGCAAACAACCGGCTTGCACGGGCGCGCTCCTGCAGCGTGACCGCCAGCAACAGAGCAAGGGCCGCCCACGCAACGAGAGAGGGTGTGGCATAGCGCGAAACCAGGGCCGCATTGTCGAGTTCGCCCGCCCGGCCGTACGAAGTGAGGAGCGCGGTCGCGAAGACAAAGGCGATGAGCGCCACAAGAGCGGAGACGTATGGATCGAACTGAACACGCGATGTCCAAAGCCCGCGCAAACCATAAGCCAGTCCCGCGAGATAGACGACCGCTCCCACTACCCCGCCCGCGATGCTACCTGTCAGATCGGCAAATGGAAACGCGATGAATGTCGCGGCGAAAGTCGCAAACGCCTCTAGCCCCGGAGGCGCCGACGCCGTTCCCGAATAGGCTTGGAACCACAGGGCCGTGAGCAGAACGGCGCATACGGCAATGCCGGCGATCCGACCCCATGACCACCGCGCCGTGGCGATACCGTGAACCAGCTGCATGACAAAGAGCAGCGGGAACACCAAAAGACCGTTCGCCATGGTTCCAAGGGATGCAGCCCCGAGCAGCAAGGCCGCAAGAAACCAGCGGATGCGCGCGGATTCTTGTATCGCCCGCGCCATCGCGAAGAAAGCCAGCAACGGCAAGAGATACGCGAGAAGGAATTGGCTTTGAAAAGGCGAGTCCACATTCTCGCGCTGCAGCCACGAGAGCGAAAGTGCTGATAATCCCGCGCAAACGGCGATCCAAGCTTTACGCTCGGCGATGAGAACTCGCGCGAGGGCACAGAGCGCCAGCCAAATCGAAAGCAAAAGCATGACATTGACGGCTGTCAGGAAAACAAAGCGAGCGCCGAAATATTGGAAGTCCAGCCAGAAAAGCAGTTTCGAAAGAACGATCCGATGCTCGTTCCAGAACGAGAAGGTCTCGTGGAAGAATCCGTTTTGGAGCGCGCGAAAATACGAGAGCAGTGCGCCTTCCCACATATCGTGTGTCGGTACGGGCGTGTAGGCGCGCACGACGCCAACGAGCAGCAAACCAAAATAGACAACGGGAATGGCGCATAGAATGGACGGGCGCCCCACCGCCGCCCAGATCCGCGGCGTCCAAACCGATATCCTTGATTGGGCTGATGCAAGAGCCGCCCGCATGTCCCCCTCGCTTTCTTTGTGGGCGAGTATAGCGGGCAACAGGCGAGCGGTCCTCTCTCTCGATCGTCAGCGGCCACTCACCGTGAAGCTCTCGAGAAATTATAACTGAAAAGATGCGTTCGCCGCGTCGTTCGCGTATGGTCAACCGCGGGATGCGAGGGGCGTACGATGGAGACTAATTTTTTGGGCGTTTTAGGCGGAATGGGACCGCTGGCGACCGCCGATTTCTTGAGGAAGCTGGTGAAGAAAACACCGGCCGACGTCGATCAGAAGCATATCCCCGTCCTTCTCTACGGCGACTGCACCACGCCCGACCGTACCGCGAATGTCATCGGCGAGGGCCCGTCGCCGCTTCCGCACCTGCTCGCTGGAATACGGTTCCTCGCGGCGCAAGGCGCGCGTGCGATCTGCATTCCGTGTAATAGCGCGCATTGTTGGTATGACGAGATGCAGGCGGCATCGCCGGTTCCCGTGCTGCACATCGTGAAAGCCAGCGCCGCGCAGGTGCGCCGGAAGAACCCAGCCGTCGCCCGCGTCGGTGTACTGTCGACCCTCGGCACACACCGCATGGGCATCTATCGCGAGACTCTCGTGGCTTTGGGCTATCAGGTCGTGACGCCCACCGATGACGAATTCGAGACTCTGATCTCTCCGGCCATCGCGATGAACAAAGCCAACAAATGGGCCGAGGCCGAGCACCTCTACGACGCGGCCACGCAGCATTTGTGGGATCGCGGCGCGGAAATCGTGGTGCTGGGATGCACGGAAATACCGTTCGGGATGGAACGCCAGTACCGCACCGCCCCCCTGAAGTTCGTCGATTCCAACGATGCGCTGGTCGACGCCGTGCTCGACGTGTTCATGGGCGCAAATTCAGCGCCTGTGGCCGCCTGAGATGGCGGCCGCGGCGTTGATACGTCAGGCATCAGCCGGCGTCATCGCCGGCTTGTCGGCGATCATCTATTCGCTTTCATATGGCGCGCTGCTTTTTGCCGGACCTCTGTCCAGCCTCGTCGCCTACGCGATCACGGCGACGTTGATCACGGCCGTGATCGGGGCGGTTGTCGGCGCACTGTCCGAAGGCCGTTCGTTCATCGCGGGCCCGGACTCAAACACAATTACGGTGCTCGCCAGTATCCTGGCCGCACTCGGCACGATGCAGTTGCCGGGTGGTCCGGCGGGGCCCCTCGCGCTTCAGCTGGCGTTGGCCGCCGTCGCGCTGACAGGCGTGTTCCTGGGCCTGACGTTCTTCTTTGTCGCGCGCGCGAACCTCGCGCAGTTGGTGCGATACATTCCCTTTGCGGTGATGGCTGGATTCTTGGCGGCGACCGGCTGGCTGATCGCCAGCGGTGCGCTCAATATCATCGCCGGCATTCCATTGAGCTTCGCCGGCCTCGACGCCTTCGCCGCCAACCCGTGGCGCCCGGAGCTAGCGTTCGGCATCGCGGTCGCGCTTGTCCTTCTCGCCCTAGCGCCGCGCATCTCCAGCTCCGTGCTGATCCCGGCCGTGATGGCGGGCGCGGCATTGATCGTCAACGTCGCCCTGCAAAGTGATCTGTGCCCACCCGAGTACTGCGCCGCGCAGACATGGCTGTTCCAGAAGATGACGGCGCTGCCGTGGATGCCGCCGTGGGAGCTCGCTCTCGACCTGTCCGATACGGGCTTCCTGTTCGACAATCTGGCGGAGATGCTTGTCGTCGCCTTTGTCGGCCTGGTGACAACGCTCTTGTCGATCGCAAGCCTGGAGCTAAGCTATCAGAAGGAATTCGATCTTAATAAAATCCTGAAGCAACAGGCCGTCGCATCGGGCATTTCAGCGGCCGTCGGTGGGTTCTCACCCATTCTGTCGATTGGCCGTTCGCTTTTGAACTACCGCGCAGGCGGCGGGCGGGTCGGCGGACTTATCGCCGGGGGGTTATGCCTCGCGACGCTTCTTGGCGCCGGTGCGGTGATTTCCTATGTACCGAAACCAGCGCTGGGCGGGCTCGTCCTTTTCCTGGGCCTGGGGATGCTTAAACAATGGCTGTGGGATCCTTGGCGCACGGCCTCGCGCCTCGAACTCGCGCAGATTGTTTTCATTCTCCTGCTGGTCGCGAACTTTGGATTCATGGTCGGCTTTGTGGCGGGCGTTCTTCTGTCGTGCGCGGTGTTCATCGTCACGTACAGCCGCCTGCCGATCGCCAGCGTCTCAACCAACCTTGCGCTCTTCACCAGTTCCGTCGCGCGGTCCGAAGCCGGAACGAATATTCTGCGCGAGCATGGCGAGAAGACTCTGCTCTATCGCTTGAGAGGTTACGTTTTCTTCGGGTCGGCCAGCAGGATCGACAAAGTGTTCCGCGCCATGGCGGCGGACGTGGAAGCAATCGTGATCGACTTCTCCAGCGTCAGCGGCATCGATAGTTCGGCGGTCGGCGTATTCCAACGCATGCTGCGCCGTCACCAGGACAAGAAGACCGCTTTTTACCTTGTGTACAGCGAACCGACGGAACGGGCGGTGCGCGCCATCACCCTGAACACAGCGAAGCAGCGCGTTCATTACTTCGACGCGCTCGACCGGGCCATCGAGACCGCGGAAGATCATTTAATCGCACGGCAAGGTGGGACATCAGCGCGCGCGACCGCGCTGCAATTCCTGACGGAGGCCGACGCGCGGTTAACATTCTTAAGCTATTGCGAACAGCGGCGTGTTGCGCGCGGCGAAGCTCTTTGCGCCGAGGGCGATAGGTCCAACGAAGTGTACTTCATTGAAAGCGGCGGCCTCGAAGTGGTGAAAGTGACGACGGACCGGCGTGTCCTGCGGCTGGCGAAACTGGATGCAGGGTCCGTGGTCGGCGAACTGGCGTTCTATACAGGCGAGGCGCGTACGGCGGCGATTGTCGCGGACGTGGATTCGACGGTGTATGTATTGCGGCGCGAGGACCTGGCACGCTTGCGCGAAGCCCACCCTACGCTTGCTGCGATGTTCGATCACATGGTCATCCACAAGGTTTCGCATGCCCTTACGAGGGCAAACAAGCTTCTCGCCCTCTATCGCTAGGGCTCACCTATTCGCAGACGCTTAAGCCGGAAGGCGATGCCGCCGCGATAATAGGTTCCATCCAATTTTGCCGGCCCGAACGCGACGGAGACCACGCGCGGACCCGCCGCCGATTTCAAGTCGACGAACCGCTCCGTGGTGTCGACAAACGGCGATAAAACGAAGCCCGTATGCGCCATGCCCGGCACCAAACGATGCGTGAGCGTCCGGCCGTCATCAAGGGTCGTTACGATCTCCACCAGCGGGGGCTTGAACAAGAGGTTGCGCAGGCGACCGAGCCATGACGGTTCGAGATCAAGCTCGAGCCACAAGACCGCGTCATTCCACTGTGAAATGTCTACGGCTTGGCCAAATGAGACCCGTGTTTCATGGATAGGTTCGAGTGATACTTCACGCGGCACCGCGCGGCGGGTCAAAGCCGTGTAGCCATGTGCAACGGGCGCCGCGTCATATAGACGGAGAAGATCGGGCCAGAGCGCGCCTTCCTCAAGCGCCGGAAAGCGGCCATCGATGGGCGCGATCTTGAATAGGAACGTCTGCGGGGCGCGGTCCGAGCGGAGAAAATCGCGGTTCCGCGCAATAAGGCCCGGGGTGTAGACGCTGTAAGTTTGAAAGACCGGACGCGGCCGATAATCGGCCTCGTGCGCGAGAAGAATGGCCTGGTCTCCGCCCGCGATATCGGCCGTTCCCGTGAAAGGCGGCAACGGATGACTGTCGCGAATACTCTTGAGGAATTCGGGCCACTCCCGCATCAGCTGACTGTAATGACCGCCAAAGGTGAAGCGCGCCACCGCGGCCACGTCGTCGCGAAGGACGTTCAAGGTGTCTTCCGCCATAGCGACGGCGTCCGCATGTTCGGAGCGTCCGATAAGGGCCAAGTGCGCCCCTGAAAAATACACGAGGCTCGCAAGGGTCAGCACGGCGAAGCCCATGCGATGGCGGATCGCGCTCCGTGAGACGGCATCACCGAGATACGTGACGGTCAACAGCGCGAGCGCTGCCCAAGCGATGACCGCGTGTCCGATATCGTGGCGGACAAATCCCGCCTTCGCGGCGAGAAAGGCCAGCAGGCCAAACACGGCCATCGCGAGCGCGGCATCCATGGTCTGGCGTAGATTGCGGGCCACTTCGCGATGAGCGATCATCGCAGTCGCCGCGAATGCGATAAACACGAAGGCGGCCACTTCGCCAATCGGCGCGTATTCAACCATGGCCTCGCTATAGCCGCCGGAAATCTCAGAGGCCGCCGACAGATAGGCCCAAAGGACGGACAGTTCCTGCCCCGCCGCGAGATAAGCCGCGAGATAAGCCGTGAGATAAAGCGGTGTCAAAACAGGCGGGGCGCGGTAGCGGGCGAACCGCGCGACATCCGTGAGGATCACCACGGGAAATGAGGCTACCGCATAGGTCATCTTCATCAACGCCGCGACGCCCTGCAACATCGCAAGCGTTCCAGCGGCTGTTGAGCCAATACGGTCCCCGCGCCGCCAACCAGGAAAAGAACGAAGGAGGCCGCGAATACCAGCCCATCTTGGATCGCGCTCACCCCCACCAGAACCAGCACGGCCGCGCGGCCGAAACGACATGGCCAGACAGGCGAAGGCCGCCAGGGGAAACAAGTAAGCGACGAAGAACTGGCTCTGAAAGCCCCAACTCAGATTCTGTTCCTGGAGCCAAGAGAAACAGAGAGGACCGAGCGCCAACGCAGTGACCGGCCATAGACCGGGGCGATCCTTCAAAAGATGCCGCGCGACGGCGGCTAGCGCGGCCCAGGTCAGCACGGCGAGAAGGCCGTTGAAAGGAACAAGCAGAAGCGACCGGCCGCCAAAGAACGTGAGATCGAGATAGAACAAGACATCCAAGAACCAGATGCGATGCTCGTTGGTCTGAACGAAAAGCGCGCGCCAATTGCCGTCCAGATAATCGATATACGCGGCGAGATAGGCGTCCCACATGTCCCAGAAGGGCACCGGCGTGTACCAACGCACCAACCCCACGGCCATAACCACGAAGAAGATGAAGGGGATAACCGCAAAAACGGCCGCCGGCAGACGATCAATAATTTCCGTGACGCGTTCGGTGCGTAAGCGCCAAAGCGACCGAAGTTGGATGGGTGCAACGTTCATCGTGAAACGGGAGAGGTTCAGGCCGCGCGTATGAATAGCATGATGGAGACCGTCATTGTGAACGGCCTTCACGGTAAATAAGCTGTCGATCGCTGCGCTCCGCATGAATCATCAACCATGGTCCCAGGCAAAATCGAAGAAACACGCTTTGCCGGCCTGAAGGCCACAGCGCCCATGCTGGCGGTGGCCGCGGGCCCGCTACTCCTGGTGATTTTTGTGCTGCTCGGTCCGTTCCTGACGAGCCCGATCTATACTCATAGCGGCCTCGGCATCGGGATCGGCCCAAGACTTCTGCCCGGCGTCCCAACGATCGATCCAAACATCGCCATTACATCTTTTGCCCTCGGACTAAGGGCCGCGCAGGACGTCGTCGCGGGCCATCTTCCTCTTTGGAATCATTACCAAGGATTTGGCGCGCCCCTTCTCGGCGAGATGCAGTCGGCCGCCCTCTTTCCGCCGACCCTTTTGCTGCTGCTGCCGAGCGGGCAGGCGCTCGAACATATATTTCTGCAGTGGGTCGGTGGGGTCGGCGCCTATTTGTTCTTTCGCCGTTTCGGCCTGAGCACGGCGGCAGCTGTCGTCGGCGCGGTACTGTATGAATTCAATGGCGTCTTCGCGACGCTGCGTAACGCCGCGTTCAATCCTGTCGCCTTCCTGCCCTGGCTCCTGTTCGGCGTGGAAGCATTGCGCGATCTCGTGATGCGGGGGCGGGTGTACGGCGAGAGGTTCAGCGCGATCTGCGTGACCGGCGCCATGGGCGCCCTTGCGCTCTACGCCGGCTTTCCCGAGACCGCTTATCTTTACGGCCTCTTTGTCGTTGTCTGGGCCCTCTTTCGCTTGAATGGGCTACAGCGCCGTGAAGCGTTCGCCCTCTTCCTTGATCTCGCGGTCGCGGCTTGCCTTGCCCTCATCCTCAGCGCCCCACTCCTCGTGGCGTTTATTACATATCTCCCAGAAGCCAGTGTCGGGGGACATGGCGACACGTTCGTCGGCATGATGCAGAAGAAGGAAACAGCGATCCTTTATCTCCTGCCGTACTTCTATGGAAACTTCATCGCCGCCGCCGACGTACGGATTGGAAGCCTCTCCATCAGCTCCGGCGGTTATATCGCCGTCGCGCCTGTAATCCTCGCCGGCGCGTCGCTTTTCGCGCCGGGATGCCGGGCCGTAAAACTGTTGCTGTGTGCGTGGCTGCTGATTGCACTCGGCGCCAGCCACGGCTGGCCCGGCATCTATCCCGCATTCATGTCGCTGCCGCTTATGAAACTTGCGGCCCCGGGCCGTTACCTGAACGCGAGCTGGCTATTCTGCGTTATATTCCTTGCCGCGCTGATGATCGACCAGTTGGCGCACTTGAACGCCGCGCAGCGGCGCCGCTGTATCACGGGCGCGCTCGCCGTTTTGACCGCCGTGACTATCGCAGTCGCCGTGCCCGCAGCCGAAATGCTCCCGCGCGCGTGGGTGAGCGGCCCCTTGTCCGTGACCTTGAGCGTCACGGCAGGAATGCTGGTCACGGCCTCCATCGTGATCGCATTGTACGCGCGTGCGCCGCGATTGCGCGCAGCGGCCCTCGCCGTCGCTGTGGTGGAGGCCGGCATTCTTTTTATCGTGCCCTTCTTCGCCTATCCGCGCAGCGCCGATATCGACCGTAGCGCTCTCGCATTCCTTCAGGCCAACACCGGTTATCAGCGTGTCGCCAAGACAGATAGCTTTGGCCTCGGCGCTAACTTCGGAGCGGCTTTCGGCATCGGTCTCATCAACTTCGATGACCTTCCCTCTCCGCTCCGCACCATTGAATATATAGGCACGCATATCGACGAATACGCGGGCAACATCTTCTTGCCTGAATCGCCGGCCCTTGCTGGCAAGGAACTCACTGACCGCCGGCGGCGGCTGCGCGAGCGCTTGCCCGCCTACGCGCGCGCGGGTGTGAAATATGTCATGGCCGCGCCAAATTTCTATGCCGAGCCCGCGGGTGAGGTAATCTGGCGCGATGAGAAAGCCATCGTGCTGCCGCAAGACGGCGTCCTGACGGTCGCGAGTCGCCATACAACCGCGACGATACCGGTCGAAGCGTTGACCGTTCGAACCAGCAATTTCCGCAATACCACGACGGGTTTTCTGACGGCGCGGCTTTGTTCGAAAGATCTCTGCGCAAAAGGTAGCGCGGACTTTGCGAAGATCGAGGACGGCCAACTTGCCTTCATCGCTTTGGATATCCCGCTGACGCTCGAGGCGGGCGAGGCATACACGGTCGAATTCCGGAAAGAAGGTGAGACCGCAGGAGTCATCTGGACCTACCCCCGCGACGAAAGTGCGCCCCTGCAACGCGCTTTGGAGAGCCCCACGCCGCTTATGGACGGCTACGGTATTGAACTCGCTTTCGTACCGGCCGGACGCCCCAAGCCCGTTCATGTCAGCCGCTCCATGTCGATCTTTGAGCTGCAAGATGTGAGGCCCTATGCCGCCGCCCCCGATTGCGAGGTGACCTTACGCTCTCACGACAGGATACGGGCCATGTGCCGGCGTCAGTCACAGCTTGTCCGCTTGAATGTTCACATGACGGGCTGGACCGCAACGGTGAATGGACGGGACACGCCGATCAGACTTGCCGACAATACGTTCCAGACCATTGAGCTGCCGGAAGGACCGGCCGAGATCGTGTTCCGCTATACGCCGCCCGGCTTCACCCCGGCTCTATTCGCGGCGGTGGGCGCCGTTCTATTGGTTCTCACAGGCTTTGCGCTTGCCGTCGGGCGCCGCTATAGAGGCGCGAGCGAGAATTCCGCTGACGCGGCATCCGCGCTGCCGTAAAATTATAAAGACCCAAGGACTTATGGACGTTCGCGAGACAGATTCGATGAACGAGAATGCCCGGCCGGCGATCGATGATGTTCAGGTGCCGCTGGTCGTGGACCTCGATGGAACGCTGCTGCGTACGGACCTTCTGTACGAAAAATTCGCGCTGCTGCTGTTCTCGAAGCCCTGGATCCTAGCACTCATTCCCTTCTGGTTGCTGCGCGGCAAAGCCTATCTGAAGCGCGAATTCGCCCGGCGCGCCGACCTCGACGTGGAAACACTTCCCGTCAACGAGCAGCTTCTGGAGTGGCTGCGCGCCGAGAAAGCGCGGGGGCGTACGCTCGCGTTAATATCGGCGTCCGACGACGGGGCCGTGCGCCGGGTCGCGCAGCGCTTCGGTGATCTCTTCGACATCGTGCAAGGCAGCGACGGCGGCGTCAATCTCGCGGGGCATCGAAAGCTCGACGCGTTGAAAGCGCGCTTCGGCGCGAACTTCACTTATGTCGGCGATGAGCACCGCGACATCGTGATCTGGGAGTATTGCCGTTCCGCCGTGCTCGCGGGCCGCGGATGCAGCTTGCACGATCGCCTCTCCCCATCCGTGACTGTTGCAGGCGCTTTCGCGACGCCAGCGGTGACGATAGCCACCTGGGTGCGGGAGTTTAGGGTTCAGCAATGGGCGAAAAACGCGCTGCTGTTCGTTCCGCTGCTTCTGTCGGGCGATTTCTTGAATCTGGATTTGATTGGCCGTGTGGCGCTCGGCTTCATCGCCTTCAGCCTGCTGGCGTCGGCTTCCTATCTTTTCAACGATCTCGTGGATTTGCGCGCGGACCGGATGCACCGATCCAAATCGAAACGCCCATTGGCCTCGGGCACATTGCCGTTGCGCTCCGCGCTCACGGCGTTTCCGGTGATGGCGCTGGCCGTCACCGCGCTCCTCTCCCAACTGCCGTGGGAGTTCACCGGGGTCGCGCTTGTCTACCTCGGCGTCACCCTCGTTTATTCCTATGCTTTGAAGCGCGCGCCTATTCTCGACCTTTTAGCGCTGGGTTTCCTTTTCACGGTACGGATCCTTGCCGGCATCGCGGCGTCGGAGACCTCGATTTCGCCGTGGCTGCTGGTGTTCTCGATGTTCTTCTTCTTCAGCCTCGCGACGGTGAAACGTTATAGCGAATGCCGAGTCATGGCGGCGGAAGGCCGCAGTCACCTCGCGGGCCGCGGCTATCATGCGGCCGACGCGGCGACTTTGATGGCGCTGGGCATCGCCAGTGGATTCTGCTCGATCCTCGTCTTCTTCCTATTTTTGATCGATCCGTTGTCGCCCGTGAGCGCCTACAGCCGGCCTGAGCTTTTGTGGATGGTCTGCGCTGTGCTTGCTTATTGGCTGGGCCGCGCGTGGCTCTTCGCGGGGCGCGGCGAGATGCATGATGACGTCGTGGTCTTTGCCCTGAAGGACCGAGTATCGCTTGCGCTCGGCGCGATTTGCGCGATCCTCGGCCTGCTCGCAAATCTCTGATGGACGCCTTGCACCAACGCAGAGACGCGCTGAGTTGGGGACGGACCCATCACTTCACGCATCAGATGGCGCAACCCGGATTCGCCGACGAACTGCCCGCCATCCTCAAGGCGCGCGGCGGACATTCAGTATTGGCCCGCGGCCTCGGCCGATCTTACGGTGACAGCGGCCTGAACGCGGACAACGTCCTGATCGATATGCGCGCGCTAGATCGTGTGCGCGGCTTCGATCAGGCGACCGGCGTCCTCGATGCCGAGGCGGGCGTGACTTTGAAGGACATTATTGAACTATGCGCGCAACACGGCGCCACTTGGTTTCTCCCGGTCACACCCGGCACCAAGTTTGTCACTCTTGGAGGCGCGATCGCAAACGACGTGCACGGTAAAAACCACCACGGCGCCGGATGCTTCGGCAATCACGTGCTGTCATTACGGCTGATGCGCTCGGACGGAACCATCCTGACGTGCTCACCGGGCGAGAACACCGATCTGTTCGACGCCACGCTCGGCGGCATGGGGCTGACTGGGTTAATTCTTTCGGCGCGTCTCGCTTTGAAGTCCGTGCCGGGGCTGTGGGTCGAAAGCGAAGATATTCGCTATGACTCGCTGGACGAATTCTACGCGTTGACCAACGAATCGCTTGAGGGCTGGGAATATACGGTCGCCTGGATCGATTGTCTGGCCCGGGGCGCGGCAACCGGGCGCGGCATTTTCTCGCGTTCACGCCATGCCGCCGCCTCACGGCCACCGCCGCGCGTGGTGGACCCCCACTTTGCGCTCCCCCTCGATCTGCCGAACATCGCGCTTAATAAGCTCACTTTGGCGGCGTTCAATGCGCTGTATATCCGCAAGGCGCCGCGCAGGCCCGCGCGTAAAGAGACGTCCTTTGACGCCGCTTTCTATCCGCTGGATGCGATTGGCCAGTTCAACCGGCTCTATGGCCGCCGCGGCTTCTATCAATATCAATGCGCCGTACCCACGCGGAACGAGCGCGACGCCACGCGCGTCCTGCTGACCGAAATTTCGCAAGCCGGTGTCGGATCTTTCCTGGCGGTGCTAAAGACCTTCGGTGATAAACCCTCGCCCGGAATGATGTCTTTCCCCATGGCTGGAACCACCCTCGCCCTCGACTTCGCCAATGACGGCGCGTCGACCCTCGCCTTATTGTCACGCCTCGACGCGATCACGCGCGCGGCCGGGGGCCGCATCTACCCGGCGAAAGACGGCCGCGTGTCCGCCGCGGATTTTCAGGCGGGTTATCCGCAGTGGCGCGATTTCGCGCGCTTTATCGATCCTGGATTCTCGTCCAGCTTCTGGCGCCGCGTCAGCGCGGGAGCAGCCGCATGAATGTGGTCATCTTCGGCGCGACATCGGCGATCGCGCAGGCGGTCGCACGGCTTTACGCGAAAAAAGGCGCGCGCTTTTTCCTAGTGGCCCGCAATGCCGAGCGGCTCGCCGCCATCGCCGCCGATTTGCGCGCCCGCGGCGGCGCCCACGTCGACACGGCGGATGCCGATCTGGCGGATCTTTCTCTGCACGCCAATCTAGTGGCGCGCGCGCAAAGCGCCCTCGGCACATTGGAGCGCGTGCTGATCGCGCACGGGACGCTGACCAACCAACGCGCGGCCGAAGCCAGCCCGGAGACGATGGCGCAGGAGATTAGTATCAACTTCCTGAGCGCCGCTTCGTTGCTTACACACATAGCGAATGTCATGGAGCTGCAACGCGCGGGATCCATTGCCGTCATCGGTTCTGTCGCGGGCGACCGTGGCCGCCAGAGCAACTACGTCTATGGCAGCGCCAAGGCCGGGCTCGGCGTTTTCGTGCAAGGGTTGCGCCATCGCATGCGCCGCCATGGGGTTAACGTCACATTGGTGAAGCCGGGTTTTGTCGATACGCCGATGACGGCGGGCCTCGCCAAGGGTGGGCCGTTGTGGGCGACGCCGGCGAAGGTCGGGGCGGACATCAAAGCCGCCATGGAAGGCGGCGCGGCGATGCTATATACGCCCTGGTTCTGGCGCTGGATCATGCTGATCATCCGATCGGTCCCCGACGCCATTTTCCAGCGCACCCGCCTCTAGACCGTCTGCAATGGGCCTGAATAAGAACGATAAAATCGTCCTCCTCGGCGGCGCCGGCCTTGTCGGCCAGAATCTCGTCGTCCAATTGAAGGATGAAGGCTTCGCCAATCTCACCGTCGTGGACAAACACCCCTCGAACGTCGCGGTGCTGCGCAAACTGCATCCTGAACTGACCGTCCTGGAAGCGGATATGGCCTTGCCGGGCGTCTGGCAGGACGCGTTCGCCGGGGCCAATTCAGTCGTGATGCTGCAGGCTCAAATCGGCGGCGAGGACGAAGGCGCGTTCACACGCAATAACGTCGAGTCCACCGTTCAGGCGATTGCCGCCTGCAAGAGACACGACGTACCTTACATCGTTCACATCAGCTCTTCGGTCATCAACTCACAGGCCGTCGATTGGTATACCGAAACCAAGAAGGCGCAGGAGAAGGTGATCGCCGACAGTGGCATCCGCCACGTCGTTCTGCGTCCGACCTTGATGTTCGGCTGGTTCGACCGCAAACATCTCGGCTGGCTGTCGCGCTTCATGCGCCGTGCGCCTATTTTCCCAATCCCGGGATCCGGCCGCTATCTCCGCCAACCGCTGTTCGTTCTGGATTTCTGCCGCATCATCCGCTCGTGCCTGGAGCAGCGCACGACGGGCGCCTACAACATCACGGGCCGCGACCGCGTCGACTATATCGATATTATCCGCACCGTGAAGCGCGAGGCGGGCGCCGGCGCGATGATCGTGCGCATTCCGTATTCCCTGTTCTGGGTGCTGCTGAAGGTTTATGCGCTCTTCGATAAGAATCCGCCCTTCACCACCAAGCAGCTTGAAGCGCTGGTGATCCCCGAAGAATTCGAATTGATCCCCTGGTGGGATATCTTCAACGTGCCGGCGACGCCCTTCGCCGACGCCGTGCGTGAGACCTTCAAGGGACGTTATGCCGACGTGGTCTTGGCGTTCTGATGGCCAGGGTCGCAGTCATCGGCGCAGGCACCATGGGTCTCGCGGCCGCCTACCATCTCGCGAAAGCCGGCCACAGCGTCGAGGTCTTCGAAGCGGACAAAATCGCGGGCGGCATGGCGGCGCACTTCGATCTCGCCGGCCTCAGCATCGAGCGCTTTTATCATTTCGTCTGCAAGGCGGACCAGCCGATCTTCGATTTACTCAAGGAAATAGGGCTGGGCGATGCCATGCGCTGGCGGCCTACTTCCATGGGCTACTTCTATAACGGCCGCCTTTATCCCTGGGGCGATCCAATTTCGCTGCTGACGTTTCCGCACCTCGGGCTTATCTCCAAGATTCGTTACGGCCTGATGGCGTTCATGTCCACCAAACGCAGCGATTGGTCGAAGCTGGATAAAATCACCGCGGAAAAGTGGCTCAAGGATTGGTGCGGCCCGCGCGGGTGGGATGTGCTTTGGGAGAAACTCTTCGCACTGAAGTTTTTTGAATATGCGGACAAGGTGTCCGCGGCGTGGATGTGGACACGTCTCAAGCGCGTCGGCACATCGCGCCGCAATCTCTTTCAGGAAGAATTGGGCTATATCGAGGGCGGATCCGAAACGCTCGTGAAGCGTCTTGTCGAACGTATCGAAGCGATGAAGGGCCGCATTCATTTGGGCGCGCCGGTCGGCGAAGTGCACATCGAGAATGGGACGGTAACAGGTTTAACGGCTGGCGGCGTACGCCACGATTTCACGCATGTGATCTCGACCATGCCGCTGCCGTTGATTCCAAAATTGATCCCGGGACTCTCCGCGCCCGTGAAAGAGGCCTATGCGCGCCTGGAGAACATCGGCGTCGTGTGCGTCGTGCACAAACTCAAACGCTCGGTGACCAAAAACTTCTGGCTGAACACCAACGATCCCGCGATCGAGATCCCCGGCATTGTCGAATTCTCGAATTTGCGCCCCGTCGAAGACACTGTCGTCTACGTGCCCTACTACATGCCGATCACGCACCCGAAGTTCGCCTGGAGCGACGAGACCTTGATCGCGGAGTCCTTCGATTATCTCAAGCGGATCAATCCCCACATCCAGGACGGCGACCGCATCGCCTCTGCCCTTGGCCGCCTCAAGTATGCGCAGCCGATCTGCCCGCCCGGTTTCCGCGACATGTTGCCCCCCATCGAGAGCGAGATCCGCGGCCTGCAGATCGCCGACACATCGTCCTATTACCCGGAAGACCGCGGCATCTCGGAAGGGGTGCGCGTAGCGCGGGAAATGGCGGCCCGGGTCCAATGACGTTCGCGCGCAACATCCTCGCCAACCGCTTCACGCGCTTTCTGATCACCGGCGGCGTCGCGGCGGGCGTGAACGTGGTGAGCCGCTATTTCCTTTCGATGACCATGGACTACCGCTGGGCGGTGATCGTGGCGTATATGTTCGGCATGACGACGGCGTGGGTCCTGTCGCGGCTGTTCGTCTTCGCGGAAACCGGCCGCAGCCGCGCCGCCGAATATGCACGCTTCGGCCTCGTAAACGTGGTCGCCGCCGCACAGGTCTGGGTGGTCTCCGTCGGCCTTGCGGAATATGCATTTCCGGAGCTGGGATTCGGATGGCATCCCGAAGAGGTAGCCCATGTGATTGGGGTCATCGTGCCCGTCTTCACCAGCTACCTGGGCCATAAGCACTTCAGCTTTGCCCCACTAAAGCCAAAAACCTAGGCCAATCAACGCGAAAGCCGCCCACGAGTCCCCTATTCCAGGTGACAGCGGCAGCTTATTTTAAGTACACATCGCTCTAACCCATTCGTTCATTTTCAAGGTCACAGCCCGGATATGGATCTCGCCGGCAATCTGGCGCGCCAAACGCCCTCGGACAGCGACGCGGAGCGCGCGAACCAGTTGCGCGCCCTGCTGACGCCTTCGTCCTTCTGGTCGCCCCTCTACCTCGAGGAATCGGCGTGGCTGGACCACGGCGCTTTCGCCTTCTGGCTGATCGAGACGTTGAAACCCCGCAGCTTCGTGGAACTGGGCACGCACGGCGGATACTCCTATTTCGCCATGTGCCAGACGGTGAAGGCCTTCGGCCTTCCCACGCATTGCTATGCCGTCGACACCTGGCAGGGTGACGAGCACGCCGGCTTCTACGGCGAAGACATCTATCGCCGCGTCAACGATCACAATGAACGTCACTACGCGTCTTTCTCGCGGCTCGTACGCTGCACCTTCGCTGAGGCCCTGCAACACTTCACCGACGGCTCCATCGACCTGCTGCATATCGATGGCCGTCACTTCTATGAAGACGTGAAGGAAGACTACGAGAGCTGGCTTCCGAAACTGTCCGACCGCGCCGTGGTGATTTTCCACGACATCAATGTGCGTGAGCGCGGGTTCGGCGTGTTTAAGCTGTGGGAAGACCTGAAAACCAAGTTCCCAAGTTTCGATTTCATGCACGGTCACGGCCTGGGCGTTCTTGGCTACGGCAAGAACCTTCCGGCGGAAATCCTGCCGCTGTTCGAAGCCGCGAAAAACCCGCAAGCGCTGATCGATGTGCGTCAGGCGTATGGCCGCCTCGGCGCCGCCTTCAAGGCGCAGTTCGAGGCGCAGCAGACGCGCGACGACCTCACTGGCAAATGGCAGGCGCAGAAAACGCGCGCCGAATCGCTCGAAGGCGAGAACCGTGATCTCGCCAGCAAGCTCAAGCAACATGTCGATGAGCTGACGTCGGCCTGGAAAGCGCAGGAGACCCGCGCCAATGCGCTTGAGGCCGAAACCAAGGACATCGGGCGTCAGATGAAGGCGCAGATCGCGGCCGTCACCGAACACATGATCGTCCAGATCCGCGCCCACGAGCATCGCGCCGAGGCCCTTCAGGCCCAGGTGGACGCCAAGGATCTCGCTATTTCGCGCCTGCAGACCTCGTTCAGCTGGCGCATCACCAAGCCCGTGCGTTTCGCGAGCCGCCTCATCGGCAAAGTGCTTCGCACGACCAAGCACCCGGTTCGTATCGTCGGCCGCATCGTTTACCGCTTCACGCCGCTGCCCGTGCCGGTGAAGGCGCGGATGGTGAGCGCGCTGCTGCACGCGTTCGCGCCGTTCGTGCGAAACACCGCCTTCTATACGCTGTGGTTCGAGAACCGCCGCAAACAGGCGCAGATGCTGCTGCCTGGCGAAGGTCTACGCACGCTGCCCAAGGAAGTCGCCCGCGCCATCGAGATCGACTACAGCGCCGCGGTGCCCTTCGTCTATCCGGCCGCGGATGTCGAAGCGCCGAAGCTGGCGGTGTTCCTGCACCTCTATCACGAAAACCTCGCGCCGGAATTTCAGCGCTATCTCCGCAATATTCCCTTCGCGTTCGACCTTTTCATCACCACGGACAGCGCCGCCAAGGCCGGCATCATCACCCGGCATTTCACCGGCTGGACGCAGGGCCAGGTTGAGGTGCGCGTGACGCCGAACCGCGGCCGCGATATCGCGCCGAAGCTTCTGGGTTTCCGGGAGGTTTACGACCGGTATCCGTTCGTTCTGCATCTGCATTCGAAGATCTCCGATCACGCGAGCGCGCTGGCCAATTGGCGCGGGCTGCTCCTTGAGACGCTGGTCGGTTCTCCCGACATCGTTACCAGCGTGTTCGACGCCTTTGCGCGCCGTTCGGACATCGGAATGATCGGACCCCAACATTTCGAGGCCGTGCGTCATTGGATCAACTGGGGCGGCAACTTCAAAGGCGCGGAAGCGCTTGCGCAGCGCATGGGTGAGCATTCCCTGTCCATGGACAAACCGGCCGACTTCCCGTCGGGCTCCATGTTCTGGGCGCGCTCGGCGGCGCTGAAGCCCCTTCTCGATCTCAACCTCACCTTCGAGGATTTTGACGAGGAGAAGGGCCAGATCGACGGCACCATCGCGCACGCGATCGAACGCCTCTACTATTACGTCTGCGAGCGTGCGGGTTTCGGATGGATGAAGATCGCGCCGCGCGCGCTCTATCCGCAGACGCCCTGCATCGTGACCATCGATACGCCTGCGGCTTTGAGCGCCTTTGTCGCGGAACATGGTCTGAAGCTCACCGGTCCTAACCTTCCGGCCCAGCGCGTGACGTTCCCGACACCGGTTCTTGCCCCGCGCGTCGTTGTCGACCGCCTGCAGTACAAGGCGCTCGGTTGCGATATGGAAGTCGATCCGACGGCGAAGATCTGCATCGGCATCGTCACTTACAATAATACGGCCGCCCAGCTGCGCCGCGTCGTGGACAGCGCACGCCATGCCCTGGAACGCGCCGGCCTCGTCCGCACCGGACGCATAAGCCTGATCGACAACGGCACGGCGTCGGAGATCTTACTGCGCGATGCCGGCGTGGGCGGCGATCTCGTGCACTACCTGCCGTCGGCGGGCAACATTGGGTTCGGCGCGGCGCACAACAAGCTTATGGCCGACTGGTTCGCGGCCGGCGGCGAGTTCTACATCGCCACCAACCCGGACGGAGCCTTCCATCCCGATGCGATCATCAACCTGATGCAGATGATGCGCGCCCATGGAAACCGCGCCCTGATCGAAGCGATGCAGTTTCCGGCGGAACATCCGAAGACCTACGATCCCTACACTTTCGAAACGCCGTGGGCGTCGGGCGCTTGCCTTGTGATCCCGCGGGCGCTGTACGAACAGACCAACGGTTTCGACGAGACCTTCTTCATGTACTGCGAGGACGTCGACATGTCCTGGCGCGCCAAGGCGCTGGGCTTCGCCGTGCGCATGTGTCCGCGGGCTCTGTTCCTCCACGAGGTAACCAACCGCGAGCCCGATCCGCGCGTGCTTAAGATGATCTATGGCTCGGGGATTATCCTCGCCCGCAAGTGGGGCAACGCGGACTTCGAGGCCATGCTGATCGGCGAGTTGGAGGATATGGGCGGCAAGCCCCCCGCCCAGCAGCCGGGACCGGTGCCCGCCGACTGGCGGCGCCTGGCCGATTTCAAACATCACTTCACGTTTGCTGAGATGCGCTGGTAGCCATGTCGGAACAGATCGATACCGTCGTCCGCTTTCACGATCCCAGCCGCCTTGCGGAGCTGAAGCGCTGCGTCTTCTCGCTGGTGGGCCAAACCTATAGACCGTTGCGCATCGTCCTCGTCCTGCAGCGTTTCAATGGCCACCAGATCGAGGCAGTGGAGCAGGCGCTGGGTCCCCTCCTGGAAAACCGCGATGCGCCCCAATTCTCTATTGTGAATTTGACCGAGCCCGAGCCCGCCGATGCGCGCTCGGTTCTCCTCAACCTCGGCGTCCAGAACGCGACCGGAAAATACCTCGCGTTCCTCGACTATGACGACGTCCTCTATCCTGAAGCGTACGAAATGATGATTGGGCGCTTAAAGGATACGGGTGCGGCCATCGCTTTCGCCAAGGTCCGCGTGATGCGCGTCGATGTCTACGATGAATTTTTCTACACCAGGGAGCGGGTGATCCCACCCTTCAGCGGGTCAGATCTCTTGGATCTGTTTCACAATAATTACTGCCCGCTGCACAGCTACGTCATCGACCGCTCACAGTGTCCGCCCGGGATGCTCGAATTCGTCACCGGCCTGACGATGGAAGAGGACTACGACGTCCTCTTACGCATTTGCGCGACCTTCCTGTCGGATTTCACCCTGATCGAGACCGACATCGGCGACTATTATTATAAAACAGATGGCAGCAATACGGTGCCCGTAAGTGGTGGCTTGTCGGGTGAAGCGCGCGCCCGTTTCATGCGCGAAGTGAAAACCGCCATCGAGACGCGCCGCCGCGGCACCATCGTGACCCCCGTGGTACAGAAGTCCCTGGGTCTTCGCGACCCGCAACAGCCACGCACCATCCGCCAAGTGCTCGACCGCTTACCAGCGCGGATGTAATCAGGCCCGAATGAGTTCTCACTCCACCCACCTCGACCGGCCAACCGACCTCGTGATCCCCATCGCGGTGCTGATCCGCCAACGGGTGGCGCTGCGTCAGTTCCTGGTGCGCGCCATCTCGCGCCGCTACCGCATGAGCAGCCTCGGCTTTCTGTGGACCATGGTCATCCCGCTCGCAACCTTGGCCATCTACACCTTTGTGTTCGGCGTCGTGATGCCCTCGTCCAACGGCGACGGCAATACCACGGCCTTCACACTGCGCCTGTTCGCAGGGTTGATCGTGTTCTGGCTGATGGCCGAAGTCATCACCCAGTCGCCGACGTCCGTGGTGGAGCAAACCAACCTCGTGAAGAAGTCTGTCTTCCCGCTGGAAGTCATACCGGCGGTTGTCGTCGGGACGGCGCTGTTCCACAGCGTGATCAGCACGCTGGTGCTTATCGCGGCCCTCCTTGTCCTCGGCGCCGGCCTGCATCCGACGATCCTTCTTTTTCCGGTTGTCATCCTGCCTCTGGTCCTGCTCCTGACGGGCCTCGCGTGGCTCTTGGCCGCGATCGGCGTTTATTTCCGCGACCTCATGCATGTCGTTGGCCTGCTCATGACGGGCGCGCTTTTCCTATCACCGGTGTTCTATCCCATTGAACGCCTATCGCCCGGTCTCCAGACGGCGCTGATGTTCAATCCCATTAGCTTCATCGTGGTTGAAGCGCGCGCCGTGCTCATCGAGGGCCGCGCACCAAATTGGACAGGCCTTGCGACCTATTTCGCCGTCGCCTGGATCGTCGCCGCCCTCGGCCTCGCGTTCTTCCGCCGGGCCCGTAAGAATTTTGCCGATGTCCTCTGACACCACCCCTGTCGTTGTCGCCAAGGGCGTCGCGAAGAGCTACACGCTTTATCCGCGCCCGTCGGACCGCCTTGCCCACCTGTTCATGCCGTGGCGCAAATATCCGGCCTTCGAAGCTCTGAAAGGCGTCAGTTTCACCGTGGGACGCGGCGAAACCGTCGGCATCATCGGCCAGAACGGCGCGGGCAAATCGACGCTCCTTCAGGTCGTCACCGGCACCATCACCCCAAGTTCGGGCGAGGTGAAGGTCAGCGGACGCGTCGCCGCGCTCTTGGAACTCGGCGCCGGCTTCGAGCCCGACTTCACGGGCCGCGAAAACATCATGCTCAACGGCACGATCCTTGGTCTTTCCAGCAAGGAGTTGAAGGAACGCACCGAGGAGATCATCGCCTTCTCCGAACTCGGCCCCTTCATCGACCGGCCGGTGCGCACCTACTCCAGCGGTATGTTCATGCGGCTCGCCTTCTCGGTGGCGGCGCATGTAGACGCCGATCTTCTCATCATCGACGAAGCACTGTCGGTCGGTGACGTGCGCTTCACGCAAAAATGTCTGCGCTTCCTGAAGGACTTCAAGCAACGCGGCTCGATCCTGTTCGTCAGCCACGACCTCGGCTCGGTGACGGGCCTGTGCGACAAGGCCATCTGGCTCGATCACGGCCGCGTACGCGCCGAAGGCCCCGCCATCAAGATTTGCGAACAGTATGTCGCCTCGTTGTTCGAAGGGGCTGTGGCCGATGCTCCGGCCGCGCCTGCGCAAAATCTTCCCGCCCAAGCCGTCAGCGGTGAAATCGTGCTGATGGACGAAGAAGCGCCGCCGCGCGCCTCGAAGCCGGGCGCGACCAGCGTATCGGCCTTCAACGCGGAAGGCAGCTCATTCGGAAGTGGCGGCGCGGCCATCGTCGACGCCGGGCTTTTCAGCCCCGCCGACGGCCATCGCCTCACGCAGGTCGTCGAAGGACAGGAAGTCGATCTCAAAGTCCTCGTGAAGGCCGACGTTGCCGTCGAGCGCCCCATCATGGGCTTCTACGTGAAGGATCGTCTTGGACAGTTCCTGTTGGGCGACAACAGCTACTGGGACACCGTGCCGCAGCCGGCGATCCCGGCAGGCGAGCGTCTTGCCTTCCGCTTCCGCTTCCGCTGGCCGGCCCTCGCGCGCGGCACTTACACCCTCACCGTGGGTTTCGCCGACGGCACTATGGAGAATCATATCCAACGCCACTGGATCCACGACGCGGTGATCTTCGAGGTGCTGTCGAGCTCGGCACGCCTCGCTATGGTGGGCGTGCAGCTGCGCCGCGTGCTGGCGGACCGCAATCCGCCGGAATAACTAATCCCTGACCAGCGATGTCCGCTTCAGGAACGCCAGCGGATTCCAACTGATCCAGCGCCCGGCGTTAGCGGCCGGCGAGCGCGCCGCGCGGATTTCGCGCCGTGAACGTAAGAACTCGCCGGTGCGCGAGAGACCTTCCCACAAGCCCTTCATGCGCGCCGAACCCGGATGCCGGAGGGCGCCGATGATCTGCAGCAGCACAAAGCCCGGTAAGGCGAAACACATGAGGGTGAACGGCATGTTCTTTACCAGCACCCACCACTGATTCCGCGCGATCAGGAACGCGGCGAAGTCCGAAAGGCCTTCGAAGCTGGCGCCGCCGACGTGCGCCACGACGGCGGCAGGAACGACGGCGCAGTCCGCCCCCGCAAGCCGCAGGCGGAACGCCACATCGACGTCCTCATAGAAGCAGAAGAAGCGCTCATCGAAGCCACCGATACGGCGCAGGAGATCGACCCGATACAGCGCGGCCGCGGCGCAAACACCAAAACTGTAGGCGAGTTCGCCCGCAAGCGGCGGGCGCGTGACGCCGCGCCAGGCCTGGCCCGTAATCAAATAGTGGTCGCCAAAGCCGTCGACATGGCTGCGATCATTCGCGCCAAGCTGAAGCGAGCCAAAGGCGCCGACGTTCGGATAACGGGCTTCGGCGCGCAGAAGAGTCGCGAGCCATTCAGGCTCTGGGAAAGCATCCGGATTCAGCGCGACGAGCAGCGGCGTTTCACACGCCGCAAGCGCGACATTCATGCCACCCGCGAAGCCGAGGTTATCGGCCATTTCGCGGTAGTCCATCCGCAATGAAAGCCCTTTCACAAGGGACGCTGGACGCTCGCGTGAGGCATTGTCGATAAGAAGGACGCGGAAGCTTTTCTCGGTCTGCGCCGCAAGAGACTCAAAACACCGCGCGAGCGTCGCACCGGAGTTATAGCTCACGATTGCGATCGTAACGCGTGGCTGCATGTCAGGAATTCGGGTTCTCGGCGACCTGGATCAGATATTCGCCGTAACCGCTCTTTTTCAGCTTCTCGGCGAGCGCAAGCATCTGCGCCTTGTCGATCCATCCGTTGGCAAAGGCGATTTCCTCAGGCACGCAAATGCGCTGTCCCTGACGCTTTTCGATGGTCTGCACGAAGCTCGAGGCTTCTACCAAGCTGTCGTAGGTGCCGGTGTCGAACCAAGCGAAGCCGCGGCCCAGACGTTCAACGTTGAGACCGCCGCGCTCCAGATAGATACGGTTCACGTCGGTGATCTCAAGCTCGCCGCGCGGGCTCGGCTTCAGGTTCGCCGCGATATCCAAGACGTCGTTGTCATAGAAATACAGTCCGGTCACCGCCCATGTCGACTTCGGCGCTTTTGGCTTCTCCTCGATGGAATTGGCACGGCCCTCGGCGTCAAACGCGACGATGCCGTACCGCTCGGGGTCGCGCACGTGATAGCCGAACACCGTCGCGCCCTTGCCGCGCGCGGCGGCGGCCTTAAGCTTTTCGGTGAGGCCGTGACCGTAGAAAATGTTGTCGCCAAGAACGAGTGCGCAGCCTTCGTTGCCGACAAAAGATTTGCCGATGATGAACGCCTGCGCGAGACCGTCGGGGCTCGGCTGCTGTGCATAGGTGAGGTTCATGCCCCAACGCGCACCGTCACCCAAAAGGTGTTGGAAACCGGCGGCGTCATGCGGGGTGGTGATGATGAGCACATCCTTGATCCCCGCGAGCATCAAGGTGCTCAGCGGGTAATAGATCATTGGCTTGTCGTAGACCGGCAGCAGCTGCTTCGACACCGCATAGGTGATCGGGTGCAGGCGCGTTCCGGAGCCTCCGGCGAGGATGATACCCTTCATCGTGTCTTCCTAAGTCGGATGATCAGTTGGCCGCGAGCGTCTCTGCCAGCATCTCTTGTAAGGATGCTTCCCAGGGGCGCTGCATAATGCCGTGAATACGGCTTATTTTGCTACAGTCGAGGACGGAATTGGCCGGACGTTTAGCCGGAGTGGGGTATTCTGCTGTGGTGATCGCGTCCACCTTAGGCCGCCGGCCCAGCGTGGGCGCGGCAATCTCAAAGATCGTTTCGGCGAACCTATGCCAGCTTACCGCACCCCCGCCGGTATAGTGGAAGGTGCCATAAGCCTCCTCAAGGAGGACGTCGTTGATCAGCCGGCGCGACAGCACGAGCAGCGCACCCGCGAGATCTCCCGCGAAAGTCGGCGCGCCGCGTTGGTCCGCGACCACGCGCAGTGAGTCGCGTTCGGCGCCGAGCCGCAGCATGGTTTTGACGAAGTTATGTCCATGCACGCCGTAGACCCAGGCCGTACGGATAATGATGTGACGGTCCAAGAACGCTCGTACCGCCGCTTCGCCGGCCAACTTGCTCGCGCCGTACACCCCGAGCGGCGCAGTGGCGTCATCTTCGAGGTAGGGGTCTTTACTTTCTCCGTCGAATACATAATCGGTGGAGATATGCACGAGGGGAATGTCGCGCGCCGCGCAGGCCGCCGCGAGGTGCCCCGGGCCGTCGCGGTTGACAGCGAACGCGAGATCCTTCTCGGTCTCGGCTTTGTCGACCGCTGTATAAGCGGCGGCATTGATGACCACTTTCGGCGCGGCCGCCGTCACCGTCGCATGCACGGCTTTTGTATCGGTGATATCGAGGGCTTCAACGCTAAGCGCTTGCAGGGAGAGCTTCGCGGCCGCGGCGCGGCGCTCCAGCTCCCACGCCACCTGTCCGCCGGCGCCTGTGACGAGGATGTCGCAGCTCACGCGGTTTTTCTCGTCGAGAGGCCGAGGCGTTGGCCGCCGTAGTTTCCGGAACGGATCTTGGTCCACCACGGACGGTTGGCGAGGTACCATTCGACCGTTTTACGCAGACCGGTCTCGAACGTTTCGCGCGGACGCCAGTTCAGTTCGCGGCCAATCTTGGTGATATCCATTGCATAGCGCGCATCGTGGCCGGGACGATCCGTCACGAAGGTGATGAGCTCGCGCGACGGCTTCGCCCCCGGGGCCAGTTCGTCCACCAAATCGCAGATCGCGCACACCACGTCGATATTCTTGCGCTCGGCTTCCCCGCCCACGTTGTAAACCTCGCCCAGGCGACCGGTCTTCACCACTGTCCACAGCGCGCGCGCGTGATCTTCGACGAACAGCCAATCGCGGACATTGGAACCCGTGCCGTAAACCGGCAGCGGTTTGCCGTCGAGGCAATTGAGGATCGTGAGCGGAATGAGCTTTTCCGGGAAGTGATAGGGCCCGTAATTGTTCGAGCAATTTGTTGTCACGACCGGCATGCCGTAAGTGTGATGCCAGGCGCGCACAAGATGATCGGATCCGGCCTTCGACGCGGAGTAAGGCGAGTTCGGCGCGTAAGGCGTCGTCTCGGTGAACAGGCCTTCTTCGCCGAGCGAACCATACACTTCGTCCGTAGAAATGTGATGGAAGCGGAACGCGTCCTTGCGCGCGCCAGGCAGCGCCTGCCAATAAGCGCGCGCGGCTTCCAGCATGGTGTACGTGCCGACAACGTTCGTGGTGATGAAAGCCGCAGGTCCATCGATGGAGCGGTCCACATGGCTTTCGGCGGCAAGGTGCATCACCGCATCCGGCTGCTCGGCCGCGAAAATTTCGGCCATGGCCTGCGCGTCGCAGACATTTGCATGAACGAACTTATAACCCGGGCGGTCCGACACGGTCGCGACGGAGTCGAGATTGCCGGCATAGGTGAGCGCATCGACATTCACCACGTCGACTTTTTCTTCACCCACGAGAAGACGGACGACCGCCGAGCCGATAAAGCCGGCGCCGCCCGTGACAAGTACCTTCATTCCGTCTTTCCTATCGCAGTCTAGAAATAGGCCGGCAGATCGGCGAGCCGCGGCTGAATCTTATCTTTTGCGGATAAAACCGCATCGGCCTCGCTCACTGGCCATGCGATACCAAGCGCCGGGTCGTTCCACAACAGGCCCAGATCGTGCTGGGGCGCGTAATAGTTGGTCACCTTATATAGGACCTCGGTATCGGGCTCGAGGGTCAGAAGGCCATGGGCAAACCCCACCGGCACCAGGATCTGGTTCCATTCATCGGCGGAAATAGCAGCGGAAACATGTTTTCCGTAGCTCGGCGAGGCACGGCGCAGATCCACCGCGACATCGAGAATCGATCCCCGGACCACCCGTACCAGCTTGTCCTGGGCAAAAGGGGCGGACTGGAAATGCAGACCCCGCACGGTGCCCTTGGTGGCGGAAAAGGCATGATTGTCCTGCACGAAATCGAGGGTGATCCCCGCCTCGGCGAAGGCTTTGCGTGAATAGGTCTCGGAAAAAAAGCCGCGCGCGTCCCCATGTTTCTTAGGGCGAATGATCTTCACATCGGGGATCGCAAGGCTTTCGACCGTCAGGGACATACGTCGTTTCTCCAGGCGCTATAGCAGATAGATCGAAAGACCGGGGCGCTCGAGCTTCTCGCGCTTCAGCTTTTCCAGTACTTCCATATAAGCCGCGGCCCAGCGTGAGAAGCGCGAAATATCGGTGCCGTTGATGGCCCAATCCATCACGATTACGACCGCCGGCCGCTTTTCCTGGGTGAGCGCGATGGCGCGCTGCAGCCACGCGGGATCGCGCAAGGGCAGCGCGTCGTCGACATACTGCTCGCGGAATAGAAGATGCCGGCCCGTCATGAAAGCGATCCCGGGACAGTAAGGGACGCAGACGATCGTATCGCCCGGCTTTGAATTTGCTTCGATGACGGCTTTGAGGTCTTCAAGCAAAGCTTTCTCGCCTGGATACACACGCACGTTCACGCCGTTGCTAGCCTCAAAACGTTCGGTGCGGCCGAAACTTACCGCGATCGATCCGGTGCCATCCTGTGTCAACGCCTCGCCGACATAAAGGCCCAGGGTGAGCGCGATCAACGCCGGAAAGACAAGCATGAGGCCGCGCGCCTGCGTCATGACCTGCCAGGCGAAGATTCCTGCAAGCACCGCGAATCCCGGCATGAAGTTGGCGATATGCGAAAGATCCGGACGATAGAAGAAGTAATGCGGCGCGGCGGCTGCGCCGGCGGTAAGGACGACTAACAGAGAGGCTGCGGACTTCATGCGATCCGTATCGCGCATCAAACGTAGAGCGCTGAATACAGCGAACGCGATGATGATAAGGATGGGGAGATAGACCAGCGCCGCAAGGCGCATCTCGGCGGCGTTCACCGCGCCGAACAAGCGGGGGCGCGCGAGGAGCGTTCCAGCGGCCGTCGCATCAGCCATCCCAGTGCCTGTCAGCGCCGCGAGCCCGCGCAAGGCATAACCGGCAAGCATCTCAGGATAGGAAAGATATTGGCTAATCAGTGTGGCGAGATAGCCGTCGCTGAGCGCGAGCAGGACCCCGGGCGCGTGCGTGACAACAAATCCCGCAAGCGCCGCGCCGATGAGGTAGAGACGGCGCCCCCCGCGCAAGGTCGCGGCGACGAGCAGCAATGTTAGCGGCACGGCGAAGATATAGCCGAAGTCAGGGCGGATCTGAAACGAGAGGGCAAGCGCCGCCCCCGCCACGAACGCTTGGCGCGGACGCGCCGCTTCAAGACGCTGCGCCAACATAAGCTGTGGCACGGTATTGATCAGAATACACAGCCCGTAGAACGCCGTCGGCAGGAAGGCCGGCGCCAGCGCCGGCACGGCGGCGATCGAGACCGCGAACCACGGGCGGCCCGTGACAATAAACACCGCGGCATAGACGAGCAGTGCCGTGGCTAGCACGCATGCGAAAAACAGCGCCCGCGTCAGGAGGAAGTCGGGGCCGAACAACCGAAAGAGACCTTCGCCGACCTTGAACCACAACAAACCGTAGCTGACGGGTAGCTCGTAGAGGCTGGTCCCGCGCGACAGTTCATAGACAAACTGCGCGTAATTACCCTCATCGGAAAAATTGAATCCGGCGTCAAAATACAAGGCGTAATAGATCAGCGAGAGTCCGCCGATCAGAACGGCGGGGACCCACGGTCGAGCGGCGGCTGGTGCGGCTAAAGGATTGGTTTTCACGGCGAATTGGCAAAGACGAGGGATCGCCAAAATACAAGCAGATGAGGGCCCCGCGCCATACTTCCCCCGTTACTAAATGGCATAATAATTCTACCTTAGGGAATGGTATAGCAGTGCCGGGGACCGTCGCGCCGGGGAGCGTGGCGGTTGTTGGGACGACACACGGGGCGCGGGGGCATGTTGCGCGCAGCGAATTGCACTGTTTCGAAGGCGCTGGCCTTCGTTTTCATGTTGATATGCCTGTGCCTTCCGGCGCGGGCGACGCATGCCGAAATCGCGGTCGCGCGCCCGACAAGCGCGGCGACGGTTTCGATCTCCAGCGATCTCGAAATTCTTGAGGATCCCACGGGTCAGGCGAGCTTGGCCGATGTCATGGGCGCACTTCACAGCAGCTTCAAACCCGCGGGCACGGACCGGCCGGCCTTCGGCATCTCGCGCGGTGCAGCGTGGACGCGGGTGGCCGTGGATCTGTCCCAAGATCCCGAGCGGGCAAGTCGCCGCGCGCAGTTCAGCGCCATCCATCCCGATACCGTCTCGTTCTTCATCGTCGATGATGCAGGCAACGTCTTACGCACCTACACCGGCGGCCTCGATGTGCCGGGCAGCAACACCTACCGCAAGTTCTCGGTGGCCGTCGGCGATCTGGGGGTCGATCACTTCACCCTCTACGCCCGTATGACAACGCACTACATCTCCACCCTTACTCAGTTCCTGGTCACCGCGCAGGAAGAGGTGCGCGCCGAGATGGCGGTTGAGCGCGTGCTGTGGCCGCTGTTCGGCGCCATGGCCCTGGCCGGGTTCTTCTGCCTTCTCCTGTGGGCGCATCTGCGCGAGCCAGTATACGGCTTCGGCTTCGCGGTCGTTTTCAGCATCTTCATGACCGCGCAGTCGCACGTGAACTTCGATCGGCTGCTGTGGCCCGAAGCATTGCAGAACGGCGACTTCACGCGTCTCGTCTATCTCGGCGGATCTAGCCTGGTCCACGGCTTCGGCCTGATGTTCACGTCATACTTCCTCGACGTCCCTAACCGGCACCCTCGTCTACACGGGGCCGCCCGAATTGCGGCGTTCACCATGGTGTTGTTGATGCTGCTGGTGGTGCTTGTGACCCCCTATAACTCCTTCCTGGTGACCGTGCTGAACCTTGTGGTGGCAACCGCGTTCATCACGGTCATGGTTGTCAGCGCGCTCCGTGCGAAGATGCGCGCGGCGATTACCTATGCGGTGGTCGCGGCGCCCTTCATTACGTGCCTTCTGCTCACCAACATCGCGAGCTATCACGTCCTCACGGAGCATCCGATCTCCATCTCGCTGGCGGTCATCGCACTTACGCTGCTTGTCGTGGGCATCACCGTCAGCCTTGCAGACGGCTTCCGCGAGAATCTCGAGAGCAAAGTGCAGGAACGCACGGTGGAATTGTCGGTGGCCAACGAGGCGCTGCGCGAAGCTCACGAGGCCAAGAACCGTATGTTGGGGGTTGTGGCGCACGATCTCCGCAACCCACTCTCAGGTATCCGCGCGGCTGCACAGCTTTTGATCGAAATCCCCTTGGATCAGGACAAACGCGAGACCTTGCTGCGCACGATACGTGACGGGGCCGATGTGACCCTGAGCATGACCGAGGATCTTCTAGACGTGGCCGCGATCCGCGAGGGCAAGGTCGAGTTGGTGCCCGATTCCATCGATCTGTTTCATCTTGTGGAATCGCGCGCCGAGCTTTTCCGCATGACCGCCCAGGCTAAGGATATCGAGCTGCGCCTGGACCTCACGCGCATTCCGCCGGCCTGGGCGGACGCCAAGCGCGCCGCGCAGGTGCTCGACAATCTGGTCAGCAACGCCGTGAAATACTCTCCGCACGAAGGGCGCGTGACGATCGAGCTGCGCGCCATCGACGGTCGTGCGCGGCTGTCCGTGATCGACGAGGGACAGGGCATTCCTGCCGATGAACTCGACGACATCTTCGAGCCCTTCGAACGCGCGTCACCGCAACCTACCGGCGGCGAACGGAGTATTGGGCTCGGACTCGCGATCGTGAAACGCTTGGTCGAGGCGCAGAGCGGTGAGATCCGGGTGCAAAGCGCGCTGGGCAAGGGCTCGAGGTTCGAGATGTTCCTGCCTTTCGCCACCACCGTGGTGCGCGACATACCGGCGAATCGGGGCAAATCCCGCGGCCTCGCCATGAACGCCAACGACGCTCCGGACGCGCTGTCACCCGCATGAAGCTCTTCACCATCGGATTCACCCAGAAGACAGCGGAGACATTTTTCACGATTTTGAAGAAGGCGGGTGTCAAACACCTGATCGATATACGGTTGAATAACGTCTCGCAGCTTGCCGGCTTCACAAAGCGCGATGACCTCGCCTATTTCGCCAAATCGATCTGCCGCATTCCCTACACCCATGCCACCGATCTCGCGCCAACCGATGAGATACTGACTGCGGCCAAGAAGGCCAAGGGAAGCTGGGGGACTTACGAAAAGAAGTTCATGGATTTGATGGCCGCGCGAAAGGTCGAGAAGCTGGACCGCGCGATGTTCGAGGACGGCTGTCTTCTATGCAGTGAGCCGACGCCCCACCACTGCCACCGGCGCCTCGTGGCGGAGTACCTCGGTAAACATTGGAACGGCGTGACGATCACGCATCTTTAGTGGAACGCCAGAACTGAATCGTACGTTCCGAGATCGCGCCCGCGCCTTCACGCCCGGCGATATCGAGAAGACAGCCGAGAAGGGCGTCTGCTTCCGCCCCCAATCCGACCAGACGCAAGAAAGTCATAATGCGCGTGAGCCGGAGGTGGTTGTGATTGAGCGGCTCCAGCCAATGCGCTTTTTCCGCAAAATCCGGCCCGCGTCCGATCGACGCCCCCGCGCGCTTGAGGCCATAGAAAGCCAGCATCAGGTCGAGCGACCGCAAAGCTCTCGCCTCCAAATCGGGCGAGGTCCGGAACGCTTTCATATCTTCGGAGGAAAGAAGGGGAGCCCCAGGATTGAAGCGGCTTAGTTCCGGCGTCGGGAATAGCCACTGGATAAAATCGTGCACCATTTCGAGACGGCGATGATCCCAGGCCCAGATCTCGTTTATGGATCTGCCGGCCGTGTCGAGCCCAGTACCTTGATAAAATGCGAGAACCGCGCTGGTCATGGCCTCAGCCTACACACGCGCTCCGCAAAAGAAAAACGCGCGCCGACATGCGGCGCGCGTTTGAGTGAACCAGATCTTTTCGTCGCGTTGGCGCCCGGGGGTTAGGCGGCGTGCGCGATCGTCTTCTGGGCGTTCGTGTTACCCGCGATCGCAACCTTGCGGGGCTTCAAGGCTTCCGGGATCTCGCGCTTGAGATCAATATGCAGGAGGCCGTTTTCCATGGCGGCGCCGGTGACGTGGATATGGTCGGCGAGTTCAAACTTGCGCTCGAACGACCGGCCAGCGATGCCGCGGTGGAGATACGTCGTCTGTTCATCTTGCGAGGTCTTGCCGCGGACCGTCAGAGTGTGGTTCTCGACCTGCACGTCGAGGTCCTTATCGGCAAATCCGGCCACCGCAAACGTAATGCGGTATGCATCTTCACCGGCCTTCGCGATGTTGTACGGCGGATAAGAGGGGGCTTCGTTGAGTTGCGCGTCAAACAGACGGGTCAGGTTGTCAAAACCCACGGTGGCGCGATAGAGGGGGGAAAGGTCGAAGGTACGCATAGGAATATTCTCCAATGAGCAATATTCAAGGAGCGCGTTTATCAAGCTGCCGTGGCTAGAGCCAAACGAGATCTCCTCGCCGGAACCCCTAAAGCCGCGACGCGCCTCAAAGGCCGCGCCCGTTGGCCGTGCAGGCCCCGAAGGCGCCTACGGAGTAGGATTTAAGGCGGGATCGGTCGGTCGCAAGAGCCGACTCGCACTTTTTTTGCCTTTTTTTGCCGGGCGAAAAGCGTTGTATTTTCAAGCTAGTGCGGCAGTTCGGCTTCGTTGGGGATGGCGTCGTCGCGGCGGTCGTCGTCGCGGTGCGCCATGGCGATGCGGCGCAGCTCCTTGAGGACCGGATCAAGGTCCTTGAGCTTTTTCTCAAGTTCAGCGCGGAACGCTGGTGGCAGGTCGCCTTGAAGGAGGCGGGCGACGATGTCGCACTGCCGCGCCAGGGAGTTCACGGCGTCGATCAGGCTGCGCGACTTCGGCGTATGGGAATCGTGCACGCCGCGCAAATTGCTCATCAGCATATGGATCATGGTGCGGATGAAGGGATCGGCGCGCTTCATCTTATCGATCATGGTCTCGATCGAAATGACCGTGAGCTTCGAATCTTCGAGCGCGAAGGCCGTCGCCATGCGCGGACTGCCGTCAATGACGGCCATCTCGCCGAACAGCTCGCCCTTGCGGACGGTGGCTAAGGGGATCTTGCGGCCTTGGGCTTCCCGGTAGAGCCCAACGGCCCCGCTGGTGACGATATAAGCGGCATCGCCGCTTTCGCCCTGCTTAAACAGCACCTTGCCTTTAGGAAAGGAAACGATGTCCACGACGCCACCCCTCGCGGGGTTCGTCTCATCCCGCGATCCACCCCGTTATTTTTCAACGGTTTTCCCGGGAAAGTCAAAGTCTTCACGGCCAACCGCGCGGTAGTTGCGCGGAGTGCTGGGACGTTCAACGCGGGTTTAAAATAAGCTTTGGCAGGGTTAGGTGACTTGCCAGGTGTTACCGGCGCGCATGAGCTTGTCGAGATCGCCGGGGCCTTTTGCACGCGCAGCAGCATCCTGCGCGGCCACCGCCGTTTCGTAGGACGGCGCCGGGTCGCAGTAGATGACGCCCAGCACTTCCGGGAACTGTGGCGGCCGCAGTCCGGCAAGCAGGCCGGCGATCACCCTGTTCTTCTCGTCGTGCACCAGGATGTCGGCTTCGGTGACGCCGTTCTCGCCGATGACGACGACTTCGAGTGTGAGAGTCTGTGTATTGAGCCGCAGGCCTTTGTTGCGGTCCTTGCCGAAAATCATCCTCTCGCCGTTCTTGACGTGAAGCTGCATCTCGGCCGCGACAGCTTTCTCGGTGAACCCGGCAAAAGCGGCGTCGTTGTAAACGATGCAATTCTGGATGATCTCGACGAACGACGCGCCCTTGTGCGCGCGGGCCCGTGAAAACAATTCGCCCAGCTCCTTGGCCTGCACGTCAATGCCGCGCGCGACAAAACGCGCGTTGCAGCCAAGCGCGAAGACGCACGCTTCAGCCGGGCTGTCGACGCTGCCCATCGGGGTGGACGGCGAGCGCTGGCCGACACGCGAGGTCGGCGAGTACTGGCCTTTGGTGAGACCGTAGATCTCGTTATTGAATAGAAGGATGTTGATGTCGATGTTGCGGCGCAAGGCGTGGAACAAGTGGTTTCCACCGATGGAAAGCGCGTCGCCGTCACCGGTCACCATCCACACATCGAGTTCGGGGCGGGACAGCTTGAGGCCCGTTGCGATGGCGGGCGCGCGGCCATGGATCGTGTGGAAGCCGTAGGTCGCCATGTAATAGGGGAAGCGCGACGAGCAACCGATGCCCGAGATGAACACCGTATTCTCCGGACGCACGCCCATGTCCGCCAGCGACTTGTGCATCGCTTTTAGGATCGCGTAGTCGCCGCAACCCGGACACCAACGCACTTCCTGGTCGGAGGCGAAGTCCTTCGCGGTGAGTTTTTCCGTCGGGATTTGAACGTTCATGGCTTTACCTAGGCGCTGGCGAACTGCGCGCGGATGGCGTCTTCGACTTCCGAGATTTTAAGCGGCTGACCGGAGACCTTCAGCAGGCCCTTCGCGTCCACGAGATACTGGCCACGCAGGAGCTGCAGCATCTGACCGTTATTCATCTCCGCGATCAGAACCTTCTCGTAGCTCTTCAGCAATGTGCCGAGATTGCGCGGCAGCGGCCAAATGTGCCGTATGTGAATGTGCGAAACGTCGTGACCCTTGGCGCGCATATTGGCCACACCCCGGTTGATCGGACCAAAGGTCGAGCCCCAGCCAACGACCGCGAGCTTGCCCTTTGCCTCACCGATCTCGACGCCCTGCTCCGGAATATCGTCGGCAATATTGTTGATTTTCGCCGCGCGCGTATCGGTCATCTTCTGGTGGTTGGCGGCGTCGTAGGAGATATTGCCCGAATTATAATCGCGTTCGATGCCGCCGATTCTGTGCATCAGGCCCGGCGTGCCCGGGATCGCCCAAGCTCTTGCCAACGTCTTTTCGTCGCGCACGAACGGATGGAAGCCTTCCGGATTCTGACGGAACTCGACCTTGAACGGCTTGTAATCGGACATCGACGGAATGCGCCACGGCTCAGCCGCGTTGGCGATATAGCCGTCCGACAGCAGCATCACCGGCGTCATGTATTTGGTGGCGAGGCGCACGGCTTCAATGGCCACGTCGAAGCAATCGCCGGGCGAGCGTGACGCGATCACCGGCATGGGCGCGTCGGCGTTGCGGCCGAAGACGGCGATGAACAGGTCCGACTGCTCGGTCTTGGTCGGAAGACCCGTTGACGGACCGCCGCGCTGGGTGTTGACCACGACCAACGGAAGTTCGGTGCCGATCGCAAGGCCAATGGCTTCCGTCTTGAGCGCGATGCCCGGACCGGAGGACGCCGTAACGCCGAGCTTGCCGCCGTAAGAGGCGCCAATTGCTGCGCAACAGGCGGCGATCTCATCTTCCGCTTGGAACGTCGTGATGCCGTACTGCTTCATACGCGCGAGAATGTGCAGGATCGGGGACGACGGTGTGATTGGATAGGACGCAAGCACCAGTTCGAGGCCGGCGAGCTGCGCACCCGCCGCGAGGCCCCACGCCAAAGACTCAGCGCCGGAGACGAGACGGTAAGTGCCGGGATCGACCTTGACGCTCGGCACGGAGACCGGCGCGACATCGCCGGACAACTCGTGCGTTTCTCCATAGGCGTGGCCCGCATTGAGCGCCGCGAGATTGGCCTTGCCGATCGGGTCTTCGGCGCCGAATTTGCGCGCGATATATTCCATCGTCGACTTGAGCTCGCGGTCGTACATCCACGAGACAAGGCCAAGCACCCACAGATTCTTCGTGCGCAACGCTTCTTTCTGCGAAACCCCAAACGGCTTGGCGACTTCGAGCGCCTGTGCGGAGATGTCGATCTCCATGACGCGGAATTCTTTGAGCGTGCCGTCGGTGCGCGGATCGACCGCGAAGCCGGCGCGCTTGATGTCCTTTTCCTTGAAGGCGCCCGCGTCGAGGATCACGAGCCCGCCTTTGCGAAGACCCTTGTAGTTGACCATCAGCGCGGCGGGATTGAGCGCCACCAGCACGTCGGGCTGATCGCCTGCGGTTTTGACCGGACGGGAACCGAAGTTGATCTGGAAGGCCGACACACCGTAGGTCGTGCCCGTGGGCGCGCGGATTTCGGCGGGGAAGTCGGGGAATGTCGCGAGCGAATTTCCGACCAGCGCGGTTTCTTGCGAGAACTGGCTGCCGAGCAGCTGCACACCATCACCGGAGTCACCGGCGAAGCGTACTACAATCGCGTCAAGGTCAGATTTGGGGATTGGCGCACCGTCGGGCGCGCCACTACGTATATCGTCGGCCTGCAAGTTCATTAGGTCATCACTCCCGCACGGGTTCGGCGCCCGTCAAAAGACCTATGCACTTCGGATAGTCTAACGGACATACGCGGCCGGCTTAACAAAAAACGCAGCAACCAAAGGCGTTTCCACGCACGGTTACCGTTTGTGGGTTTGACCTAGAGCACTGGCGGCGCGCGGTCAATCGCCGCGCATAAAAAATCACATGAAGTCAGGGGCTAACAGCCGTCGCAGGCCACTTCGGGGCCCGCGCCCTCAAGACCCGCTTAAGCCGACAACGCGCCCGTGAGCCGGGCCAATCCTTCCTCGAGGTCTGCAATAAGGTCCGCCGGATCCTCGAGCCCGATGTGTAACCGCAGACTTGGCTCGTCCTCGGTCCAGGGCACCGCCGTCCGGATCGTCTTGGGCGCAGAGGGGGCAATAAGGCTCTCAAACCCGCCCCAGGAGAACCCGAGGGCAAAAAACTTCATCCCATCAATCATCGCCGCCACCGCGGCTGCGGATGTGCGGTGCAACAGAACGCCCATCAGGCCGGACGCGCCTTGAAAATCGCGCTTCCAGATCGCATGGCCGGGATCACCGGGCAGCGCGGGATAGAGCACGCGTTTGACCTCGGGCCGGGTCTGGAGCCACAAGGCGAGCTTCATCGCGTTCTCCTGGTGGCGCGCGAGACGCACCGCGAGGGTCCGCAGCCCGCGGGTGGTCAGGAAGACGTCATCCGGCCCGACCGCATAGCCCAGCGCCAGCACCGCGCGGCGCAGACCGGGCAGCGCGTCGGCCGTCGCCGTGACCGCGCCAATCACCGCATCGGAGTGGCCGCACAGATATTTCGTGCCGGCCTCGATGCTGATGTCCGCGCCGAGATCGAGGGGCCGGCAGAACAGCGGACTGGCCCACGTGTTGTCGATGGCGACCTTGGCGCCATGGGCATGTGCGGCTTTCGCGATGGCCGGGATATCTTGGACTTCGAACGTGTGCGAGCCGGGGGATTCGCAGAAAACGAGAGTCGTGTTGGGGCGCAAGAGCGCGGCGATGCCCGCGCCGATACAGGGATCGTAGTAATCCGTCTTAACGCCGAAATCCTTGAGGAGCCCATCGCAGAGTTTGCGGGTCGGCTCATAAGCGGAGTCCGACACGAGGACATGGTCACCGGCCTTCACGCTGCCCACGATGGCGAGCGCGCACGCCGCGACGCCTGACGGTGTGAGAATTGTGTCCGCGCCTCCGGCGAGTTCGGTGATCGCCTCCTCGAGAGTCCAATGCGTCGGTGTACCGAAGCGGCCGTAGGCGAGGACCTTCTCGCCCTTCAAGCCGCGCGGCACAATCTCGCGCATCTGCGCAATCGTATCGAAGACGACGGTGGAGGCGTGATACACGGGCGTATTGACGACGCCCCCATTTCGCTTCCTTGAATGCCCGGCGCGAATGACCTTGGTGTCTTTCTTCATGGGCCATTAGACTAGAAGAAAGAGGTCATCATGCGAAGACGCGAGTTCTTGACGACAGGTGCGGCGGGTCTGACTCTCGCCTCGGCAGGGTATGCGGCGGCGCCGGCGAAGCCTTTCATGAGCCTGTCCTACTCACCCTCGGGCGTGGACCTGGAAGCCGAGCTTGCGCGCGGCGTGGCCGAAACGCGTATCCGCCTCGATATCGACCTCGTGCGCAAATACACCGACCGGATCCGCACCTACACCGTGGATCGGGGGCTCGACCGCGTCCTGCCGATGGCCCAGCAGGCCGGACTCAAGGTTTCGCTTGGCCTCTATCTTGGCCGCGACAAAAATCATAATGACCTGGAGATCGCGCGCGGCACGAAGCTTTATGCGACTTACGGTAAGATTATTGACCGCATCTATGTCGGCAATGAATGTCTCCAGCGCAAAGACATGACCGTCGCCGAACTGATCAACTATGTGCGGCGCGTGCGGACGTTCATCGCCAACCCCGCCCTTCAAGTGGGCACGGCGGAAGCCTGGTACGACTGGCAGAAGAACCGCGAGCTTGCCAGCGTTTGCGATTTCGTCGGCGCGCATCTTTTTCCCTACTGGGACGGCGTCCCGGCCCGCGAAGCGGTCGACCATGTCGATCGCCGCTACGATGAGTTGAAAGCAATCTTTCCCGGCAAACCGCTTTTGATCTCGGAGACCGGCTGGCCGTCCGCGGGCCCGAGATACATGGGCGCAGTGCCGTCGCTCGAAGGGCAGGATCAATTCACGCGTGCGTTCGTCGCGCGCGCGGCGCTCAAGAAATACGACTATAATTTCTGCGAAGCCTACGACCAGCCGTGGAAGGAAAAGAGCCTCGAAGCCGGCGTGGGCGCGCACTGGGGCCTATTTGGCCGCATGCGTGAACCGAAGATCCCGTTTGTGAAGGCTTAAGGCGGCGGGGGCGCCGGACGGCCGTCGTCCGTCAACAATCCACGGTCCTTGAGCGCGCGCAGGCATCGCGCGAAATGCGCCGGTGTCGATGGCCGGTCGTAGAGCTCGAGCCAGTTCTGCTCGGCGAAGGCGAGGATCGCGGGCTCGCCGTATTCCACTTCCCATAGAATACCGAGGAGCGAGGAGAGGTTTTCTTCCTCTTCCCGCGCGCCCGCGTCGACACATACGGCGGCATTGGCTTCGTCGACGCGCCCGCTTTCAGGTCCAGCGCCGACGCCGAAATCCGGTAGCATGCGGCGCTCGGGTGATGCGATCTGCCAATGGGCGATCTCGTGAAAGACGACACTGGTTTCGGAACGCGTCCGGATGGCGCGGCCATCCCAGGAAAAAGCGACCGCCGGATCTTCGTCCAATGTCGGGATGCCGAAGCGCTTGGCGAGCGCGACCGCTTTCGCCTGACCGGCGTAGAGATCCGCTTTCAGTCCGGGCGCGAAGGCGGCCGTCGCCGCGATTCGTAGAAACGCCGCTCGCGCAAAGGCGTCGTGGCCAAGCCCGGCCTCAAAAGTCTTGATAATGTGCGGCAGCGCCGCGGGATCGACAGGCGTTAGGATCATGAAACTAGAGCTGTTCGATCTGCTCAGGATGCGTCAGGTCGATAGCGGGCCCATTGAAGTCGCGGATATAGCCGCGCACACGCACCAGGCGCCCTTTCAATTTCAGGGGATCGAACTTCGCCGCGCTAAACAGCGAAGCGACGTCGGGCGGGATGGAAGCGGTGAAGTCGGTGCGATAATCCTCGCCGAAATTGAGATATACGCGTCCGCGCACCTTGGCCGCTTCAGCCACCACGCCTTCGATGATCTGATAGGTACCGATGTCGGCCTTCAGCACCGCGGGATCGGGTTTGCGAACCGCATAGTCGGGATGTGACCAAAGACCGCGCCGCGCCCCGCGCGCGATGGCTTCAGCGGCATAGAGGTCGCGCGCGAACAGACGATTGTCCGGGAAGGTGTAAACCCGGGCCCACCCTTCCTTCAGCATGTTTTCCTGGATCCAGAGACCATCGTCGCGCATCAGGTGCGCGAGGATGCGCCCGTTGCGGTCTTTGGGGGTCGTGGGCAAACGCAGCGTGATATCGCGGCCTTCCAGCATTGCCCGCAACGCGGCCCGGCTTTCATCGGCCATGGGCCAAGCGGTGGGATTGCGCCGTCCTTGTGGAAGCTTCGGCGCCTGAATCCCGACCAGGCGGATGTCGACCGCGCCGTCTTGAAAACGAATGGTGTCGCCGTCATGGACCACGCCGATCCTACCGCGCCCTCCTTCAGGCAACGCCTCCGGGCGCGTGGCGGAAGCCGCCGCGAATGCCGGCAAGGGCGCTGCGGCCAGAGCGGCGGCCTCCAGGAACCGGCGGCGGGAGAGGTGCAACATCATCGAGGGACTTTAAAACAAAAACGGCCCCGCTGATGCGAGGCCGTTTTTTCGGAAATCTAATAACCTAGGCGGCGTTCAGAAGCTTCTCGAGCTTCGCGGTAGCCGCTTCCGGCTTGATCTTCTCGACGGCGGCGACCTCATGCGCAAGGCGCTCAAGAGCCTGCTCATAGATCTGGCGTTCGCTGTAGGACTGTTCGGGCTGCGAAGCGCCGCGGTGCAAGTCGCGCACCACCTCGGCGATTGATACCGGGTCGCCGGAGTTGATCTTGGCTTCGTATTCCTGCGCCCGGCGGCTCCACATGGCGCGCTTCACGCGGGCGCGGCCCTTGAGGGTCGTCAAAGCGGCTTCCATCACCTTGCGGGTGGAGAGTTTGCGCAGGCCTGAATTCTCGACCTTACGCACGGGGACACGGAGGGTCATACGGTCGCGTTCGAAGCTGATGACGAACAGCTCAACTTTCTGGCCGCCGATCAGTTGGGACTCAATGCTGGTCACTTTGCCGACGCCATGAGCCGGATAAACGACAAAATCGCCCGCCGAAAACGGCGCCGCGATCTTCGCTTCTTTCGCACTCTTCGTTGCTGTCTTGGGCATTTTCGGTCTCTCCACACCAGGGCCTGTTCTTTATTGGCGCTGACCCCGGATCCCCCATCGTCCGCCCTTATGCCGAAGGGGCGGCTTCTCGTTGTCGGACCGGGCCGGCCCCTCACCGTTGAGGCGTAGGGGGCGGAGCGCGTTCTCCCGTGATCAACGCAAGAACTCGCGGTTTATCAGTGGCTTACCGCTAGATCGTGATGTCGTACGCGAGAGAAAAAATAATCCGCCGGTTCCCCGACGGACTGACCAATTATATAGCATAAAAAGGGGGTCAAAAACAGCGCTAAAGCTCCGCGCCCCTCGCAGGGCACGGGTGCATCGGCTGGGAAACAGCCTTAGGCGTTAGATCCAGGCTTGGAGCTAAGCAGCTGTTTTTTATCGGGTTTTCCCTTCCACTCGTCGGCGTCGGAAGGCGTTTCACCCTTGGCCGTGATGTTCGGCCACTTGTCGGCATATTCTTTATTGATATCAGACCATTCGGTCGCCGCTTCGTCCGAATCGGGGACGATGGCTTCGGCCGGGCATTCAGGCTCGCACACGCCGCAGTCGATGCATTCATCCGGATGAATGACGAGCATGTTCTCGCCCTCGTAGAAGCAGTCCACCGGACACACTTCGACGCAATCCATGTATTTGCACTTGATGCAGTTTTCGGTGACGACGTACGCCATTAAACCCCCTCGCCGCCCTGATATGTTACTGGGGCGATGTCACAAGCTTCACGTACTTCGTTTCGCGCGGAGGCGTCAAGCCATGGCAACCGCAAGGGGCAGTTCATGAACGATATCAAACAGATTCCTCCAGCAAGCGTGCGCAACACACCGCCTCTCCTCGCGGTGCTGACGCGGATCCTCGGGCCCGGCCGCCTCGCGCGCGGGTGCGTCCTCGAGATCGCCTCGGGTTCGGGGTACCACGCCGCGGCTTTTGCAAAGGAGATTCCTCATCTCGACTGGCAACCGAGCGATCCGGATGAAGGCGCCCGCGCAAGCATAGCCGCCTATGTCGCTGACGCGGGGCTCGCGAACTTGCGCGCGCCCGTCATGCTCGATGTCACCCGTTCGCCATGGCCCGTGGATCGCGTCGACGCCATCTTGTGCATCAATATGATCCACATCTCGCCCTGGGAGGCCACAATCGCCCTGTTCGCGGGTGCCCAGCGCCTCCTCGCGTCTGGAGCGGCCTTAGTCACCTATGGCCCCTACGCAATCAACGGCGACTTCCAGGCCGAAAGCAACGTGGCGTTCGATCAGTCATTGCGCACGCGCAATCCCGCCTGGGGCATTCGCGACCTTAAGGACATCGAGCATGTCGCTCACACGCACGGATTTTCGCTGCTTGAACGTATCGCGATGCCCACCAACAATCACACGCTCGTATTCGAAAAGATCTGATGTCCAGCGCACCATGGTATGAAGCCGCGATCGCTGCGGGTGACTGGGACACCGTTGAAGCGATTCTGACCGCATCCGGGCCCAGCGCCGCGCGGGAAGCGTTGGACCGTCTTTCGCTGATCCAATACGAGCGGCGGGACTTCCGCGCGTGCGAACGGACGCTCGAGCGCCTCCTGACCACGGCGCCGGATGCGCCGCTTGCGATCCACCAGAGGCTCTCCAAGGCAAAGGCCGCCGATGGGCGTCCCGACGAGGCGCGCGACGTGATCGCACGCGCCGCCGCCGCACGTCCAACGGCTACCGAGTTCGTCGCGGCTTACGCGGACATGCTTCCGCCCGACCACGCCATCGGCGCATTGGAAAAGCATCTGGACCTGGTGCGAGGCGACCCGGTGCGCGCGGCCTATACGCTTCTGCGCATTTCAACGACGCGGGCTGCGGGCCGCCGCGCGGAACGAGGCCTGCCACCGCACGGAACGTCGTGGGCCGACACCTACCAGTGGCCCGACGATGAAGCGTTGCCGGAGCTCAAAGATGCGCTGACGAACGAGATCGTCGCGGGCAGCAACCGCGCGAGTGTCTGGGCGGACCTGGCCTGCCTCGCCGTCGCCGAGGGAAACTGGGAACGCGCCGGCGACTGCTTTGCCAGGCTGCGCAACGGACCAAAGAGATCAGCAGCCGACTTCTACGCTTTTGGCCGGGCTTTTCACGCCGAGCTAGACGCACTGAGCGACGCCGAGATCATCGGCGGGCTCGCCCCTGTCGAACGCCTGACGTCGCCCGACTTCCAATCGAGCGCGAGCATCTTCATCGGCAGCGATCCCGGATATTTCACGCGCTTCACCCTTCCGCTTCTGCGACAGGCGGAGGCGGCGGCGATGCCGCTTGACGCTCATGTTCATATCCTTGATGGAGCGCCGGCGGCCTGGGTTGAGATCGCGCGCTTGGTTGGCGAGCTGAAAACCGTGCGCATCACGCTGACGGCCGAAGCCTCTGGCGCCGCGCTGCAGGGCGGCACCTACGCGCGCCTCTACTATCACGCGATAAGATATGTCCGGGCCTTTGAAGAGCTCAAGCGCTCGCGGCGGCCTTTGTGGGTGCTCGACGCCGATGTGCGCCTCCTGCGCGATCCACGCGCGCTCTTCGCCTCGCTCGATCGATACGATCTGGCGATCAACACGCGGCCCGCGGACTTCTCACCAGGCCTTAAAATAACGGCCGCTTGCGTCGGTCTCGCGCCGTCGCCGCGCGGTTTGGAGTTCGCGCGCCGCGTCGCCGCTTACATCATCTATTGGAAGAATCGCGGCGTCTGGGGTTGGGGTATCGATCAGGTGGCCCTGTTCTCAAGCTATGCGCATATGAGCGCCGAGGACCGTCCACCGTCGACGCTGTTCCTCGATGACACCGCGGTGAACTGGCGGACAGGCGATAACGGCGTCATAAAACTCATCCCCGGAATGGACAAATACAGCGCCTGATCAGCGGCCTGACTTGTGGAGCGGCAACCCCGCCTCTTCCCACGAAAGACGCTCAGGCGGCGCCGGTTCTTCGTACAGGGCTCGCGCTTCCGTCGGCGGGCCGCGCCGTTCACCGGTATCGCGCACAATGACCGTGCGCCGCACGGGGCCGAGCACAACGGCGACCTTGTCGCCCATATGCACCTGCGCGCTGGTCTTCAGGACTTGTGCGCCGTTGACGGCGACCTGGCCGCGTTCGATCAGTTTTTGGGTCATGGCGCGCGTTTTGGCGAAACGCGCATACCATAGCCACTTATCCAGGCGCAGCGACTCGCCGCTCACGACGGCATCAGGCGCTTGAGTTTGGCGAACGGAGAATCCTCGTTCACCGAAACGGCTTGCGGTTTGTGCATGTGCTTGCCGGGCGGGTGGTGGGGCCGGCGGCGCTTCAAGCGAAATACAAGTCCGGCCTCCTCGATCCTCGCCTTGAAGCCAAGCGCGCGCAGAACGTCCGCGCCCGTGACGGCATTGATCCCAAGCAGGGAAAGAGTCTCGGGCGGCAGGATGCCGACTTTCTCGCGCGCGAGCTTGCGCGCCGTCGCCGCGAAGCGTTCGAGCATATCGATACGATAGCCCGCTCCACCCATCGGCTGATAACCGCACGCGCGATAAAAGTCGTGAGGCACGCCGCGTGCGAGCGGGATAGACACCCGACCCGGCGGCGGCAGCGACGGAGGCGGAATGTCGCGGTGGCCCGCGATCCAGAGCTGACCGCGTAAACGCGCGGGCGCGGCTTTCAGGAGCGCGGGTATGAAGACATGTTCCAGGCCGAAGCGCACACCGGCGCGCGCCAGCGCCTTGCGGTCCACCTCGCTAAGCGCCTTTAGCTGTTGTTCGACAGCGGCGCGTTGCACGACGCCCAAAGCCTCGGTGAGATGGAAGAGGATGCCGCGCACCGCCGGCGGCGCGGCATCCTGGCGCGCCTTTGCAAGCGGTTCGAGCAGGTGGCCGATATGGGCGGTGAGCCACGCGCGGAGACGCGCCTCTAGTTTCAGCCGATCGGCCGGTTCGATGCGTTCGTCCGGCGGCAGTTCAATTTGGGGCCGCAGAGGCTCGCTTCCCCCGGCAAGAACGGCGACCGCCTCGTCCTGCCAAACGATACGCGCTTCGTCATCAAGCGAAATGTCCTTATCCGCCGCCGCGATGATGGTCTCGATGCGCGCCGCGATAAGCGGCCGCAGAGCGGCGTTGGCGGCATTGAGAACGGCTTTGTCGGCGGCCTTGAGCCCGGTGCGATCGGCTCGGAACCGCAATCCTTCCAGATGCCCAAGGCGGTGACCGTCCACACTGACCACGCCGTCGTCGGCGATATCGGCGGCCATCAGGTCGTCGCCGCGCAGGCGTTTGACGAGATGCGCCGTGCGGCTGTCGACGAATTGTTTCGTGAGCTTTTCGTGCAGGGCGTCCGAAAGCCGGTCCTCGACCTCGCGCGTTCTCTCCTGCCACTCACGTCCATCCGGCATCCAGTCGCCGCGATGCGAAAGATAAGTCCAGGTGCGGATGGCGGCGATCCGGTCCATCAGCACGTGGATATCTCCGTCGGTCCGGTTGAGGCGGTCCACGTGGCCGGCGATCCAATCGTTGGGCATGACCCCCTCGCCATGGGTGAGGTGGTCATACACTTGCGCCATGAGACGGCTGTGAAACTCAGGACGAACTTTACGGAAGTCGGGGACCTGGGCCACATCCCACAGAAGGCGCAGGCGCGCGGGCGAAACGGCGCGCTCGCGCACGACCGCATCCTTTGTCATCGCCTCGAGAACGAGTTGATCATCGGCCGGGGGTGGGCGTACCAGCGAAGGTGACGGCGGCGGATACTTCAGCGAGGACATGAGAGCCTCGAGGGACGTGAACCGCAGCTCGCTGTTGCGCCAGTACAGGCTCTGCAGCGGCGGAAATTCATGAGATTCCACGCGCGCAATGATGTCGGGGTCTATTTCGGGCAATTCCGCCGTCACGCCGAAGGTGCCGTCGTTCATGTGCCGGCCGGCGCGGCCGGCGATCTGCGCGACCTCCGAGGCATTGAGCGGACGCGGCGCGCGTCCGTCGAACTTGCTCATTGAGGCGAAGGCCACATGGTCGACATCCATGTTGAGGCCCATGCCGATCGCATCCGTCGCGACCATGTAGTCGACGTCACCATTTTGATAGAGGGCAACCTGGGCATTGCGGGTCCGCGGCGACAACGCGCCCATTACGACAGCGGCGCCGCCCCGGTGACGGCGGATCAACTCGGCGATGCCATAGACCTCGGACACGGAGAATGCCACGACGGCCGAGCGCCGCGGCAAGCGGGTCAGCTTCTTCGCGCCGGTATAAGTGAGTTTGGAGAACCGAGGGCGCGTGATGAACTCAGCGCCGGGCACAAGGCGGCGGATCAGCGGTTTGATGGTCTCGGCGCCGAGGAACATTGTCTCCACGGTACCGCGCGCGTGCAGGAGGCGGTGCGTGAAGACATGGCCACGGTCCGAATCGGCCGCGAGCTGAATTTCGTCGACGGCAAGGAACGCCACGTCCCGATCGAGCGGCATGCTCTCGACGGTGCAGATGTAATAGCGCGGGTTCGGCGGGACGATCTTTTCCTCGCCTGTGATGAGCGCAACCGCGCCCGCGCCGCGCGCGCGCACCACACGGTCGTAGTTTTCGCGGGCCAGCAGCCGCAGCGGAAAGCCGATCATGCCGCTGGCGTGACCGAGCATCCGATCCATGGCGAGATAGGTTTTGCCGGTGTTGGTAGGGCCTAACACGGCCGTGACGGCGCCGGTGCGAGACTCCGGCGCCGGCGTAGAACGGAAATCAGCGGTCACGGCCGCAAAGGCCCTCCGGCAAAGAGGGGCCTAGAGGCTTTCGTTGATTTCGCGTGCGGCTTCCTTGCCGCCGCGACCTTCGCGGCGGCGGCGCACGTAGTCCTTAAGCTGCCGCTCCATGGCGGCGAAGGCGTCGCGCAGCGCAATCTGAATGTCCTCATGATCTTTTAGGCTTTCGTCGCGCTTGGGATCGCGCTTCACGACAAGCTCGTCGCCCGGCACGTCCAAGATGATGGAGATGTGATAGGGCTGACCAACCCCGCTTGCGTGCGTATTCCTGTGATGCCGCTCCACAACCACCCGGCAACCGGTGATCCGGTCGAAGTATGTCTCCAGTTTCGCCACTTTTTCCCGGATCCGCGTTTCAACGGCTTCGGACGAATCGAGTCCGTGGAAGGCAATCTGGACGGGGATTTGCATTTCAGGCTCCGCTTTGTTGATCCAATCTCAGCCCCTCTCGCCCCCGGTGGTCCCGGGAGCGCCCTACTATCTAATGATGGGACTTCAAGAGGCCGAGGGCAACTGCCTCCAGCCCTTTCGGCCGGCTTAGGAACGAAAAAAGACAATATGAACAAGGGGTGGAACCTCTTGCCAGATACGATACACCGACACATATCTGCGCCCGCCCGAGTCTCACGGGGACAGGGCAAAACACGAATTTCAGAATCCTCGCACGGGATAAGCTTATGAGCAGCACAACCTCCGCGCCGGAAACGCGCGCATTCCAGGCCGAAGTGGCCAAACTTCTCGATATCGTCGTCCACTCGCTTTATTCGAATCGCGAGATATTCCTGCGCGAGCTGATCTCAAACGCGTCGGACGCGTGCGACAAGCTGCGCTACGCGGCCCTGACCGAGCCAAAATTACTGGAAGATGGCGGCGCTGATTTCGCGATCCACATCTCTTTCGACAAAAGCGCGAAGACGCTGACCGTCGCCGACAACGGCATCGGCATGTCGCGCGACGAACTGATCGCCAACCTCGGCACGATCGCGAAGTCCGGGACCTCCGAGTTCGTCAAGACGCTCGCGAAGGACAAGGATGCCAAGCCGAAGGACGTCAATCTCATCGGTCAATTCGGCGTGGGATTCTATTCGGCCTTCATGGTCGCCGACAAAGTCGAGGTGATCTCCCGCAAAGCCGGTGAGACCCACGGCTGGATGTGGACCAGCGATGGCAAGGGTGAGTTCAGTGTCGGCGAGCGCGCCGATGCCGGACGCGGCACCCGCATCGTGTTGCATATGAAGCCGGATGCCGAGGATTTCCTGGACGCGCACCGCCTGCGTCATGTGGTGAAGACGTACTCCGACCACATCGCGCTCCCTGTGATCCTGGACGCTCAGGCTGGAGAAGCGGACGCGAAGGACGAAACCCTCAACAGCGCATCAGCCTTGTGGATGCGCTCCAAGAGCGAGATCACGCCGGAGCAGTACACCGAGTTCTATCACAGCATCGGCCACGGCTTTGACGAGCCGTGGCACACATTGCACTACCGCGCCGAAGGCGCGATCGAATACACCGCGCTTCTGTTCATTCCCTCGCAGAAGCCCTTCGACCTGTTCCATCCCGAACGTAAGGGTCAAGTCCGGCTTTATGTGAACCGCGTCTTCATCTCGGACTCGCTGGAGGGAATGCTGCCGCGCTATCTGCGCTTCGTGCGCGGCGTGGTGGATTCCTCCGATCTGCCGCTGAACATCAGCCGCGAGATGCTTCAGGACAACCCGATGCTGCGCAAGATTCAGGGCGGCCTCGTCAAACGCCTTCTGAAGGACCTGAAGGAACGCGCGGCGGACGTGCAAGCTTACGGCACGTTCTGGAAGACCTTCGGGCCGGTGTTCAAGGAAGGTCTCTATGAGGACTTCGAACGCCGCGAGGAGTTGCTCGATCTCGCCCGCTTCACCACTACCGCCGGTGAAATGGTAAGCTTGAAGGACTATGTGGCCCGCATGAAGGAAGGCCAGGAGGCCATCTACTACATCGCGGGCGAGAAGCTCGACGCGCTCAAGGCCAGCCCTCAGCTCGAAGGCTTCGCGGCCAAGGGCATCGAAGTGCTTCTGCTGACCGATCCCATCGATGAGTTCTGGGTGCCTTCCGTCAACGCCTACGACAAGAAGTCCTTCAAGTCGGTCGCGGAGGCCGGCACCGATCTCTCCAAGGTGCAAGGCACGGAAGAGAAATCCGACGAGCCCGCCGCGGACGTGAGCGGCGCGATTGAAAAGTTGAAGACCGCGCTGGGCGAGGCCGTCGCCGACGTTCGCGCCTCGGTTCGTCTGACCGAAAGTCCGGTGTGCCTCGTGGCCGATACGGGCGGCATGAGCCTGCATCTGGCACGCATGCTGAAACAGCACGGCGAAGGGGCCGACCTCGGCATCCGCAAGGTGCTGGAGGTCAACCCCAAACACGCCCTCATCAAACGCATCGAATCCCTGGAGGGCGAGTCGCTGAACGACGCCGCGCTGCTGCTGCTCGACCAGGCGCGCATCGTGGAAGGCGAGGCGGTGCCCGATCCGGCCGCTTTCGCCCGCCGCCTGGCGCGTATCATGGAAAAGGGCCTGTAGCTCATCTGCCCCTCATCCGGCTGATCATTTGAACACCTCCGCCCGGAGGCGTTCGATGGCCTCGTTCAAGGCGATGACATCCTGCCCGCCGTCAGGACGGCGTAACGCGACCGTCCCGTTCACGGATTCAGTCGCGCCGACCGCGATGAAAGCCGGGATGCACGATTCACGCGCTTCGGCGAGCTTGCGCCCAATGCGTTCCTCGCGCGTATCGACCGTGGCCCGCAGACCCGCCGAGACGAGAGCCTCGTAGACCTTGCGCGCATATTCGGCGGTTGCACTCGTCACCGACGCCACCGCGATCTGATCAGGCGCCAGCCACAATGGCAGCCGCCCTTCGTAGTGCTCCAATAGAATGGCGATGAAACGCTCGATGCTGCCGAGCACCGCATGATGGATCATCACCGGCCGCGGCCGGTTATTGTGCGAATCGACATAACGCGCATCGAGCTTTTCCGGCAGCACGAAATCGAGCTGGATCGTGCCGCACTGCCACTCGCGCCCACGCACGTCTTTCAGCACGAATTCAAGCTTGGGCCCGTAGAAAGCGCCCTCGCCCGGTTGCACGCGATACTTGAGGCCCGCCGCATCGGCGGCTGCCATCAACGACGCCTCGGCGCGGTCCCAGAGGTTGTCAGCGCCTTCGCGCGCAACGGGGCGCGTTGAGAAACCGACAATGACATCCTCGAAACCGAAATCGGCATAGACCTCGCGCAGGAGTCCGCAGAAGCGCGCGACCTCCGGCACCACGTGCTCCTCGAGGCAAAAGATATGCGCGTCATCTTGGACAAAGGCGCGCGTGCGCATCAGACCCGCGAGCGCGCCCGAAGGTTCGTTACGATGACAGAGCCCGAATTCCGCGTAGCGCAGCGGCAGCTCACGGAACGAACGCAAGTCCGCATTGAAGATCTGCACATGGCCTGGGCAGCTCATGGGCTTCAGCGCGTAGTCGCGGTGACCATCCTCGCCATCCCGATGGAAGGCAAACATGTTGCCGCCGAACTTCTGCCAGTGGCCGCTTTTCTCCCACAGGGAACGCGAAAGGACTTGCGGCGTCCTGATCTCGGCGAATCCGATTTTCCGCATACGCGCGCGGATATAGTTCTCGATGAGGTGACAGAGCGCGAAGCCGCGTGGGTGCCAAAACACCATTCCCGGACCTTCCTCCTGCTGGTGGAAGAGCCCGAGTTTGCGCCCGAGGGCGCGATGATCGCTTGAATCCATGTCCGTTTTCCCTTGTGTAAACCAGGACGGACAGGGTGCGCCAAAAAGCCAAAGGCCCCGTCCGTTGCCGGCGGGGCCTTTTGGGTTGTGACGCTGTGTATGAACGTTAGCGCGCGCACCATCCAAACGGCCCAGCCAAGTGGGTCGCGGTGGTGGTCGTAGTCGAGGAAAGGCGCGCGTTGCTCATGAGCCCATCTAGCGCTTGAGGCGCGCGATTGTCAATTAGAGCGCGGTTTCGGCCCGCGCGACCGCATTGTTCCAAACACCGTCGCGCTCTTGCACGAAGGTTTTCACCGACGGGTACCACGGGTTCGAATCGCGTTCCGGGAACCAATACCAGTGACGCCCAAGCACCTTGGGAAGAATAAGCAAAGTCGGTTTGCCGATCGCCCCCGCGACATGCGCCGTGGCGGTGCTGGCGCTGATCACCACATCAAGCGCGGCGATCTGCGCGGCAAGCGGATCAAAGTCGCCGGAGGGATCGATGGCGGAATCGTTCCAGAGCGGCGCGCCGATCTCGCCGCGCGCCGGGCCGTGCTGAAGATTGACCCAAAAGATATCCTCGCGCGCCAGCAGCGGCGCGAGCGCGGCGGGCGGAATGCTTTTCTGCGGACCGAAGGGAACGGCCGCGCTGTGCCATGCGAGGCCGGCGATTCGCTTGCCGTTCGCCGCCGCTGCATAGCGCGCGCGCATTTCGGCCACGGACGCGGCATCGGGAATCAAATAGCCGTCGTGCCGGGGAAAGTCTTCAAACGCCGCGCGCAACCAAAGGCCGGGGTCGCCCAACGCTGCATGAAAATCGATGTCAGCGCCGCGCACACGCGGATGCCAGCTCGCGCTCCAGGGCACGACCTCGATCTCGGGGAACGACCTTTGGAACACGCCGACGAGACGCGCTTCGCATTCAACGATCACATGCTTCGCCGCGCGCGCGATCTCCGGAATCATGGACGCGAACATGATCTGTTCGCCGAGTCCTTGCTCGAAGGAGAGCAACACCGTTTTCCCTGTGATGTCCTCGCCGCGCCACGCCTGGCCCGGAAGCGCGCGGCCCTCGCCCCAGAAAATAGCATGCCGCCGGTGATACGATGTCCAGGCGTCTTTCCACCGTCCCAGCATGAACAAGGCGTTTGCGCGCGCCATGTTGGTGGTGATGTCCGTGGGCGCCAAGGTGACGAGACGATCAAGGGCCTTGGCCGCGTTCTCAAGGCGGCCTGTGCGTTCGTACGCGCCGGCCAGATTGAGAAGGGCGTCTTTTCTGTCGGGCTCGATTTTCAAGGCTTGTTGAAAGCAAGCGAGCGCCGCTTCGTCCTCATGGCGACTGACATGGACGACGCCGAGATTGAGATGCGCGATCGCCATCTTCGGCGCCAGCGTGATGGCCTGACGGTAGAGTTTCTCCGCGACCTCGAGCCGCCCGGAATTTTGATGCATCAGGCCGAGATTGACGTAGGCCTCGGGCCGGCTCGGCGCGAGCTTGATCACCTGCTCATAGAGCGTCGCCGCGCGCGCGAAATCTTTCGCGTTCTGCGCGGCGATCGCCTGAGACAGCAGTGAGTCGGCGTTGAGAAACGACACGGCGCGGAAACGCGCGCCGTCCGCGCCTAAGCCGCCAGCGTGCGCAGCACGTAGTGCAGCACGCCGCCGCTCTTGTAGTAGTCGAGTTCGCCGGCCGTATCGATGCGGCACTGAACCGTGATCGTCTCGCTCTTGCCGTTCGCACGGTGGATGGTGACGCTGACATCGCCAAGCGGCTTCAGCGAATTGATGCCGGTGATGTCGAAGGTTTCAGTGCCGTCGAGGTTGAGGCTCTTGCGGGTCATGTCGCCCTTGAACTGCAGCGGCAGGACGCCCATGCCGACCAGGTTCGAGCGATGGATACGCTCGAAGCTTTCCACCAGCACGGCTTTCACGCCGAGAAGGTTGGTGCCCTTCGCGGCCCAGTCGCGCGACGAGCCGGTGCCGTATTCCTTGCCGGCGACCACGACGAGCGGCGTGCCTTCGGCCTGGTACTTCATCGCGGCGTCATAGATCGGCATGACGTCACCGGACGGCTGATGCTTCGTAATGCCGCCTTCGACACCCGGAACCATCTCGTTCTTGATGCGGATGTTGGCGAAGGTGCCGCGCATCATGACTTCATGGTGACCACGGCGCGCGCCGTAGGAGTTGAAGTCCTTCGGTTCGACGCCGTGCGCCATGAGATACTTGCCGGCCGGGCTGTCTTTCTTGATCGAGCCGGCGGGCGAGATGTGATCGGTGGTGACCGAATCGCCGAGGATAGCCATCGGGCGCGCGCCCTTGATGTCCGACAGCGCCTTCGGCGTCTTGCCCATGCCGACGAAGTAAGGCGGATTGGCGACGTAGGTCGACTTCGTATCCCAGGTGTAGGTCTCGCTCTTCGAGGCCTTCACCGCCTGCCACGGGGCCGGACCCTTGAAGACGTCGGAGTAGCGGCTGGCGAACATCTCGCGCGTCAGGAACTGCTCGATGAACTCCGAGACTTCCTTCGACGTCGGCCAGATGTCCTTGAGGTAAACGGGCTTGCCGTCCTTGCCGGTCCCAATCGCCTCGGTCGTGATGTCCTTGATCATGGTGCCGAACAGCGCATAGGCGACCACCAGCGGCGGCGAGGCGAGGTAGTTCGCCTTCACGTGCGGGCTGATACGGCCTTCGAAATTGCGGTTGCCGGACAGCACAGCGGTCACGACGAGATCGCCGCCTTCAATCGACTTGGCGATGTTATCGTCGAGCGGGCCCGAGTTGCCGATGCAGGTCGTGCAGCCGTAACCCACCGTGTTGAAGCCAAGCGCGTCGAGATCGGCCTGCAGACCGGCTTTGGTCAAATAGTCCGTGACGACTTGCGAGCCGGGCGCAAGCGAGCTCTTCACCCACGGCTTACGGGTCAGGCCCTTCTCGCGGGCTTTACGCGCGAGGAGTCCTGCGGCGAACAAAACTGACGGGTTCGAAGTATTGGTGCACGAGGTGATGGCGGCGATCACCACGTCGCCGTCGTCCAGCTTCGCCTTTGCGCCGGGGCCCGCGAGGCCCGCAACGTCGCAAGAGGCCGGCATCGGGTGACTGAAGCCTTCCTTGAGCGCCTTGGCGAATTCGGACGCTGCGCTCGAGAGAGTCACGCGATCCTGCGGACGCTTCGGACCGGCGAGCGAAGGCTCCACCGTGCTCATGTCCAGCGAGAGCGTATCGGTGAACACCGGATCCGGGGTGCTTTCGTCGCGCCACATGCCTTGTGCTTTTGCGTATTGTTCGACGAGCGCGACGCGCTGCGGGTCACGGCCCGAGAACGCGAGGAAGCGGCAGGTTTCCGCGTCGATCGGGAAGAAGCCACAAGTCGCGCCGTATTCCGGCGCCATGTTGGCGATGGTTGCGCGGTCGGTGAGCGACAGGTCGTTGAGGCCGGGGCCGTAGAATTCCACGAACTTGCCGACCACGCCCTTCTTACGCAGCATCTGCGTGACGGTGAGCACGAGGTCGGTCGCCGTCGTGCCTTCCTTCATCTTGCCGGTGAGTTTGAAGCCAATGACTTCCGGGATGAGCATCGGCGTCGGCTGGCCGAGCATGGCCGCTTCGGCTTCAATGCCGCCCACACCCCATCCGAGAACCGCGAGTCCGTTCACCATGGTGGTGTGAGAGTCGGTACCGACCAGCGTGTCGGGATAAGCGAGCGTCTTGCCGCCTTCTTCACCGGTCCAGACGACCTGCGCGAGATATTCGACGTTCACCTGGTGGCAGATGCCCGTGCCCGGCGGAACGACGCGGAAGTTGTTGAAGCCCATCTGGCCCCAACGCAGGAACTGATAACGCTCGCCGTTACGCTCGAACTCGAGATCGATGTTTTGCTGCAGCGAGGTGGAGCTGGCATAGGCGTCCACCATCACCGAGTGATCGATGACGAGATCGACCGGCGAGAGCGGGTTGATTTTCTGCGGATCGCCGCCGAGCGCCTTGATGGCTTCGCGCATCGCGGCCAGATCGACCACCGCCGGAACGCCGGTGAAATCCTGCATGAGCACGCGCGCGGGGCGGTATGCGATTTCCTGATCGGACTTCTTGTCCTTCAGCCAACCCACGAGGGCCTTCAAATGATCGGGCGTGACCGACGAGCCGTCTTCAAAGCGCAGCAGGTTTTCGAGGAGCACCTTCATCGAGAAAGGCAGGCGCGAAACGTCGCCGAGCTTTTCCGCGGCCGCCGGAAGGCTGAAGTAATCGTAGCTCTTCCCGCCGACCATAAGAGTGCGACGGGTTTTCAGACTGTCGTGACCGCTAAGACGCATTGGGGGCTCCTTGACCGCATACAAAAAGGACGGTGTGAGCCGAAAGGAATGGACCTGCGCCTGGCTGTAACGGTTTCGCCGATACGCGCGCTACGTGCTGTCCCCACCCCGGCTTATCGTCCCGGTTTCTCCAAGTCGGCATCATCCACATATCGGCCACAAAGTCCAGGGGTTGCGCAGTGCAAAAATCATCGCCAACACTTTGGGACTATTAGGATTTTTTTGAATCCGCCGCAGGGTAGCGCGAACTTACCCACACCTTCGGTGGTACCCCAAAAGGGCCATATTCCAACCGTTAGATTAGGGCCATGGGAAAAGACGCCCCGTGCTCCTTCGGGCGGCCTTTTTACCAGTGAAATGACTCCCCTGTCGTTTCACCAAAAGACCCAACTGGCGGCCGGCGCATCCCCCCTCTCCCCCAACCCACGCCGGCCGCCGTTTTTTCCGCCCGCATAAGCCCTGGCGCCACCGGATTGCTCTGGTATGGTCCGGCCCGTGGGTACCAGCGACACCTTTGAAACAGCTACCTTTTCGGGCGAAAACCTCACTTGCCGGCGCGGCGGGCGAATGGTGTTCACCGGGCTTGGCTTCTCCGTATCGTCCGGCGGAGCCATTGTGCTGCGCGGTCCGAACGGCAGCGGCAAGACAACCCTTCTGCGCTTGATGGCGGGCCTCGCCCGGCCGATGACCGGTCAGTTGAAATGGTCGGAAGCGGCCCTCGAGGATCCCGAAGCGCACGGTAAACACCTGCGCTTCATCGGCCATCTCGACGCGATCAAACCCGCTTTCACGGTGCGCGAGAATCTCGTTTTCTGGGCCGACTTCTGGGGCACGCGTGATGCCGCGCTGGTGGTCGAGGCTATGGAAGCCTTCGGACTGCGCGCTCTCGCGGATTTCCCGGCGCGCCTCCTGTCGGCCGGACAACGCCACCGCTTGGCGCTCGCGCGCCTGATCGCGAGCCCTGCGCCTTTATGGCTCCTGGACGAACCGGCGAACGCCCTCGATGACCGCTCGCTGAACGCGTTGACTGACACCATCGCCGGTCACCGCGCGAAAGGCGGTATGGTCGTTCTGGCAAGCCACGGCGCCGATCTTGTGACCGGCGCAACCACCCTCGCGCTCGATCAATTCACGCCCACCGAAGTCATGCAGTGGGACGAAACATGAGCGTATTCACGGCTCTTTTGTCGCGTGATCTGAAGCTGGCTTTGCGCCAAAGCGCCGATAGCCTGACGGTGATCGCGTTTTTCGCCATCGCCACCGTGCTTTTTCCCTTCGGCGTGGGTCCTGAAGCCGAGGTCTTGTCGCGCATCGCAGCCGGCGTGGTGTGGGTCGCGGCGCTGCTTGCGGCGCTGCTCTCACTCGATCGTGTGTTCACGGTCGACTTTGAAGACGGCACGCTCGACCAGCTTCTGCTCAACGGCCAATCCATGACGCTTGTGGTGCTGGCGAAAGTCATCGCTCACTGGCTCACCACCGGAGTTCCTTTGATCATTATGTCGCCGATACTGGCGATTACCTTGCAGCTTCCGGCGCAAGGGTACGGCGCGCTGGTGCTCGCGCTGCTCCTTGGAACACCCACCGTGAGCCTTGTCGGCGTGCTGGGCGCGGCCTTGGTGCTGGGCGCGCGCCGCGGCGGCGTGCTCTTGTCGCTGCTCGTGCTGCCGCTCTACATCCCGGTGCTGATCTTCGGAACCGCCGTGGTGGAGGCGGCGCTCACCGGCATGCCGAGCGGTCCGATGCTTTCCATCCTGGCGGGCTTTGCCCTGATCGCGATCACGCTTTGCCCCTTTGGGACGGCTGCTGCGCTGCGGCAGGCGGCCGAGTAGGTATCAGGGCGGTAACAACGTGTTTCCTATCGGCGATTTCACGCGAGAGATGTCGAATTTTCAGGGCTTTAGCCCTATATTAATAGCGCTGGCGGCACGCCCTTTCCGCGCGCTAAACCAGCCCAGCTTAAGGACAGTCCGTGCATAAGTTCGCCAACCCGACGCAATTCATGCGCATCGCCAACGCCATCTATCCGTGGGTGGCGGGCGCATGCATCCTTCTGTTCGCCGCCGCGGTCCCGATCGCGCTCGTCGTCTCGCCGCCGGACTATCAGCAGGGCGACACCGTGCGCATCATGTACATCCACGTCTCCTCCGCCTGGCTGATGATGATGATCTACGGAATCATCGCCGCGAACAGCGCCATGTTCCTGATCTGGCGTCATCCGATGGCCAATCTCGTCGCGCGCGCCTCCGCCCCCATGGGCGCCGTGTTCTGCGCGCTCGCGCTGATCACGGGTATGCTGTGGGGTCAGCCGATGTGGGGCACATTCTGGGTATGGGACGCCCGTCTCACGTCCACCCTCATCCTCTTCTTCCTCTATATCGGATACATCGCGCTCGCCGACGCCTTCGAGGATTCCGAGCGCGGCGACAAAGCGGCCGCCATCCTCGCGCTGGTGGGTTCGGTGAACGTACCGATCATCCACTTCTCGGTGGAATGGTGGAACACCCTCCACCAGCCGTCGATCATCAAAGCCAGCAAGGAGGGCGTCGACAGCTCGGTGCACGGCTCCATTCTGCTGCCGCTGTTCCTGATGATGGGCGCGTTCACGATGTTCTATTTCGCGCTGCTTGTGCTGCGCCTGCGCAGCGAGTTGCTGGCAGCGAAAATCCGCAATGCGCGCCTGTCGCAAATCGCCGGCCACTCGGCCGCGCAACCGGCGGAGTGACGCGCATGGCATTTGAAAATTTCGCGGCCTTTATCGACATGGGCGGATATGCCGCCTGGGTATGGACCGCCTATGGACTTGCGGCGGTTGCGCTTGTTGGGATGCTCGTGATGTCCCGCCGCACCTTGAAAGCGCGCGAGCGTGAGTTCGAAGATCTGAAAGCGAGCCGGCGATGACCCGCAAACGGCGCAGACTCTATTTCGTCCTTCTCGGCCTGCTCGGCCTCGGCGCTGGCGCGGCGCTGGTGCTGACAGCCTTCCAGGATAACATCGTATTTTTCTACAGCCCGAAGGACCTCGCGGAGAAGCCCGTGTGCGCACAGCGCTGCCGTATCGGCGGCCTGGTAGCGGGCGGCAGCTTGGTGAAGGAAGGGCAGAATATCTCCTTCGATCTCACCGACGCCGCGCAGACCGTAAACGTGAAATACGTTGGCATCCTCCCGGACCTGTTTCGGGAAGGTCAGGGTGTGGTGGCCGAGGGCCGCATGAACAACGGCGTATTCATAGCTAGCAACGTGCTCGCCAAGCACGATGAAAACTACATGCCGCCCGAAGTGGCCAAAGCCCTCAAGGAGAGCGGCCACTGGAAAGAGGGCGAGGCTCCGCCGGCCGGTATGAAAAATACCGGCATGAACAACAACTAACGCGCTGAACTCGGAATAACGGGGCGACCTTATGATTATCGAGCTGGGACACTTCGCGCTCGCTCTTGCTCTCGCGGTAGCCTTGATCCAATCGAGCGTACCGCTGATCGGCGCCTCGCGCGGCAATGTCGCCTGGATGAACGTCGCCCGCCAGTCCGCGGTGCTGCAGTTCGTCCTCGTCGCCTTCGCCTTCGCCACACTCATCCACGCTTACGTGACGTCGGATTTCTCCGTCGTCGGCGTCTATGAGAACTCGCATTCGGCGAAGCCGCTCATCTACAAGATCAGCGGCGTGTGGGGGAACCACGAAGGCTCGCTGGTCCTATGGGTCACGATCCTGTCCATCTTCGGCGCGCTGGTCGCCGTTCTCGGGCGCAACCTGCCGCCGGCGCTGCGCGCCCGCGCGCTCGCCGTGCAGGGCATGATCAGCGTCGGTTTCATCGCCTTCATCCTCTTCACCTCGAACCCGTTCCTGCGCTTGTTTCCCACGCCGGCGGAAGGCAACGGCCTCAATCCGATCCTTCAGGATCCGGGCCTCGCCGTGCACCCGCCGATGCTCTACTTCGGGTATGTCGGCTTCTCGATGGCCTTCTCTTTCGCGGTGGCCGCCCTGATAGAGGGGCGCGTGGACGCCGCTTGGGCGCGCTGGGTGCGCCCGTGGACGCTGGCCGCCTGGACCTCTCTCACCCTCGGCATCGGCCTTGGCAGCTGGTGGGCCTATTACACCCTCGGCTGGGGCGGTTGGTGGATGTGGGACCCGGTCGAGAATGCGTCGTTCATCCCGTGGCTGACGGGAACCGCCTTGCTGCACTCGGCCATCGTCGTCGAGAAGCGCGAAGCCCTGAAGAGCTGGACCATCCTGCTCGCGATCCTCACCTTCTCCATGTCGCTGCTGGGCACGTTCCTGGTACGCTCGGGCGTGTTGACCTCCGTTCACGCCTTCGCCTCCGATCCGACGCGCGGCGTGTTCATCCTCATCCTGCTCGCGGTGGCGATCGGCGGATCCCTCACGCTCTACGCCATCCGCGCGCCGCAGATGGAAGGCGGCGGTGTCTTCGCGCCGATCTCGCGTGAAGGGGGCCTGCTCATCAACAATCTTTTGCTCACCACGGCCTGCGCGACCGTGCTGTTGGGCACCTTGTATCCGCTCATTACCGAGACCCTCGCGGGCGGGCGCATCTCGGTGGGTTCGCCGTACTTCAACGGCGTGTTCATTCCATTGATGATCCCGCTCATCATTCTGCTCGGCATCGGGCCGCTGCTCGCCTGGAAGCGCGGCGATCTCAGCGGCGCGCTGTCGCGCCTCAAGGTCGCGGCGGGCCTCTCGGTCGTCGCCATCGCAGTTACCATGGTCATCGCCGGCTTCACCGTCACCGACATCGGGGGCGCTTTCGGCATCGGCATGGCCGTGTGGTTGGCCGCCTCCACCCTCATCGAGTGGACCGAACGCGTGAAGTTCGGCCGTAGCGGCTCCTGGGCGCGCATCACCAACCTGCCGCGCGCCGCGCACGGCATGACCATCGCCCACTTCGGCATGGCGATCCTCATCGCGGGAGTGTCGGGCGCTTCCGCGTGGAAGACCGAAACCATCCAGATCCAAGCGCCCGGTGAAACCGTGCGGCTCGCGGGCTATGATCTCACCTTCAAGGGCGTGACCGAAGTGCCGGGCTCCAACTTCACCGCCGAACGCGCAACCATCGAAGTCAAACGCGGCGATAAGCTGGTGGCAACTTTGCATCCGGAGCGGCGGACCTTCGTGCAGCCGCCGGAGCAAACCACCTTCTCGTCCATTCACACCACTTATGTTTCCGACCTCCTCACCACGCTCGGTGAGGCCCAGGGCGACAACGGCGCCTACGTGACGCGCTTCTATCATGAGCCGCTGGTGCCGTTCCTGTGGTACGGCATCCTGCTTATGGGTTTCGGCGGCTTGGTCTCGCTGACCGATCGCCGCCATCGTGTCGGCGCGCCGCGCCGCGCGGCCGTCACCGCGACTATCCCTGTTCCGGCGGCCGCGGAATGACCGACACGGCGTCTCCCGAACTGAAACCGCGCGCCAAGCGTTGGCCCTACCTCATTCCGCTCGCGGCCGTGCTGGCCCTGGGCGGCGTGTTCGCCAAACGCCTGTCCGATATCTCCGGCGGATATGACCCGAAGGTCATCCCGACCGTGCTCTTGAATACGCCAGCGCCGGAATTCAATCTCCCGCCGCTGCCGGGTCTCGGCGAGGCGCTGACCAGCGCCGACCTCAAAGGCAAGGTGAGCCTCATCAACGTCTGGGGCTCTTGGTGCGTCGCCTGTACGGTTGAGCATCCGTTCTTGATGGAGATCGCGAAAACGGGCGAAGTCCCCATCTATGGCATCGCCTGGCGCGACAAACCGGAACGCAGCCTCGCGTGGCTGGAGAAGTACGGCAATCCTTTCACCAAGATCGGGCAGGACCCGAACAGCCAGACCATCATCAATCTTGGCGTCACCGCCGCGCCGGAATCCTTCCTGATCGATAAGGAAGGCGTCATTCGCTACAAAGTGAGCGGGATCATCACCCGCGAAATGTGGCGCGATCCAATCCAGCCCCTCATCGCACAGCTCAATAAATGAGAATTTTCGTCCTCCTGTTCGCCCTTCTCTTCGCCGGCGCGGTTCATGCCGTCGAGCCAAGCGAGATGCTGAAAGATCCGACTCTCGAAGCCCGCGCCCGCGAGGTCAGCAAGCACTTGCGTTGCGTGGTCTGCCAGAACGAGACCATCGATGAGTCCAATGCCGATATCGCCAAGGACATGCGGGTTTTGTTGCGCACGCGCATTCTCGCCGGCGACAGCAACGAACAGGTCATCCAATTCCTCGTCAGCCGCTATGGCGACTACGTCCTTTTGAAACCGCGCTTCATGGCGAGCACGTACCTTCTCTGGTTCGGGCCGTTCATCCTGCTCCTGTTGGGCGCTGGTGTAGTCTACCGCCGTCTGCGCGGCACGCCTGTCGCGGGCCCGGCCCCGTTGAGCCCGGAGGAAAAGGCCGCGCTTGAAGAACTCGCGCCCGGAGAGCGCACACCATGATTTGGATAGCGCTTGGGATCAGTCTTGTTGTCGTCGCCATATTGGCGTGGCCCGTGGTGCGCCGCGGTCAATCCGTCGCCACGCGTGCGGATTATGACATCACCGTGTTTCAGGACCAGCTGAAGGAAGTTGATCGCGATCTCGCGCGCGGCGTTCTGACCGCCTCCGAAGCGGACGCCGCGCGTCTTGAGATCCAGCGCCGCATCCTCGCGGCAGGGCGCGCGCCGGCGGAAACGGTCACCACCGGCACCAACCGCTCGCGCTTGGTGGGCGTCGGGATCGCGGCGATCGCCGTGCCGCTGATCGCCCTTAGCGTTTACCTCAAGGTTGGCACGCCCGATCCCGAACAGGCACAGCTCGCCGCCTTGGAAGCAGGCGGTGGCGGGGATACGGCAACGTCCGATATCGATGCGCTGGTGGACCGCCTTGCCGCCCGCGTCGCCGGCGAACCCAACAATCCGGAGGGCTATGCCATCCTGGGTCGCACCTATCGCGAGCTTGGCCGCTTCGAAGACGCCGCCCAGGCTTTCAAACGCCTCACGGAACTGCAGCCCAGCGCCGAAGCCTATTCGAGCCTTGGCGAGGCGTTGTCGGCGATGCAGAACGGACGAGTCTCCGAGGAAGCTCATGCGGCGCTGATGAGCGCGCTGACCCTCGACCGTCAGGATCCTCGCGCGCGCTTCTATCTGGGCCTCGAGCAAGCCGGCAACGGCAACCCGCGAAATGCCATCGCCATATGGCGCGATCTGACGGGCGATGCGCCCGCCGATGCGCCCTGGGTGGATATGGTGCGCCAACAAATGGCCGCCGTCGCGCAGGACGCGAGCATCGCGCCGATGTCGGTTGAACCGAAACACCCGCTCGACCTTTTGCCTCAGGACGCGAAAGCCACCGCGCAAGCGATGGCGGCCGCGAAGCCCGCGGCGCCCGCGTCTGCGCAGCCGATGGCCGCGCCCGGCGACAATCCCGAGCAGACCAAGATGATCGAAGGCATGGTGGGCGGCCTTGCCGCGCGCCTTGAGCAGAATCCGCAGGACTACGACGGATGGATGATGCTGGGCCGCTCCTACACCGTGCTGCGCCAGCCGGATAAAGCCGGCGCCGCCTATAAGAAGGCCATCGCCCTCAAACCGGCCGATGTCGCCCCACGCCTTCAGTATGCGGGCCTCCTGATGATGGACGTGGACCCGAATGCGCAAACGCCGCTGCCGGCGGAACTGAATACGACCGTCGCCGAAATCCTCAAGCTGCAACCTGAACACCCCGAAGCCCTCTATCTCGCCGGACTTGGGCGCGCGAAAGCGGGCGATACGGCGGGCGCGCGCGGCTTCTGGCAGAAGGCGCAAAAAGTAACTCAGGAAGGCTCGGCCCTGCGAAACGAAATTGACCGCCGTCTGCAGTTGTTGAAGTGATACGCGCATGATCATCCGACGGATCCTGATCGCCTCGATCATTCTCCTGGGCACCTTGGCGATGCTCGCGCTTTATTATCCGGACTTGCGCCCACAGGCGCCGCCATCCGGCAGTACCGGCGGCGCGGTGGCGATTGGAGGACCCTTCACGCTGGTTGACGGCAAAGGCAACACCTTCACCGAAGCCAATCTTCTGGGCGGGTATCACTTGGTATTCTTCGGCTTCACGCACTGCCCGGACATTTGCCCGCTGACGCTGCAGGTCATGACGGATGGGATTGAACAAGCCGGACCGGCCGGAGAGCGCGTCACGCCCGTGTTCATCAGCGTCGACCCCGAGCGCGATACGGTTGAAGCGGTCGGCACTTATGTCGGCGCGTTCCACCCGCGCTTCGTGGGACTCACTGGCACCGTCGAACAGGTGACCGCGGCCACCAAGGCGTTCCGCGTGTTCTATCGCAAGGCGCCCATGAAGGACGCGGACGGCAAGGAGACCGGCGATTACACCGTTGAGCACAGCGGGCTTATCTTCCTCATGGATCCAGAAGGAAAATACCTCACTCACTTCTCGACCGGCGCGACGGGCAAGGACATCGCGGACTATATCCGCCGTGAGGTCACGAAGTGATCACGCGGGCCGCGTTCTGGCGCACCAAAACGCTGGCGGCGATGACACCTGAAGAATGGGAGAGTTTGTGCGACGGGTGCGGACAGTGCTGCCTGCATAAGATCGCCCAACCGAAAGGCCCCGCGCTCAAGACCAACGTAGCCTGCCGCCTTCTGGATAGCGATACCTGCCAATGTAAGAACTATCCGCGCCGCAAGCGCATCGTGCGCGATTGCGTGGTCCTGACGCCCGCCAACATCGCCGACCTCACATGGCTGCCGGGCACGTGCGCCTATCGCCTGATCGCCGCCGGCGAGGACTTGCCGCAATGGCATCCTCTCATTACCCGTGATCCCGAGAGTGTTCATGCGGCGGGCATTTCGGTGCGGGGGCGCGTCATCTCGGAACGTGATGCTGGTCCCTTGGAGGACCACGTCGTTCCATGAACTCGAGCGCCGGCTTCGATGTCGAACTTGATCTGACAGAGGCCCTGCCTGCCGATCTCGCGGCGCGCGTGATCTGCGTTCACAATCCCCGCGCCCGCAGACTCTGTGTGCGCCTTGATCCGGCCGCGGGCCGGGTTGTTTTGGTGCGGCCGAAGCGGGCGAGCGCGAGCTTCACCTTGAAATTCCTGGCGAGCCGCGTGGATTGGATCAGGCAGCATCTTTCCGCCCTGCCTGCGCCGATCCCCTTTGCGGACGGGGCCAGCATTCCCATTGCGGGCAAGGATCACACGCTGCGGCTCGCCTCCGGCAGCCGCGGCGGCGTGTGGCGAGACGGCGAAACAGTGATGATCTCTGGCCGGCCTGAGTTCGCTGCCCGGCGCATGACCGACTGGCTGAAAGACGAAGCGCGCCGCGCGCTGACCCCGATGGTCCATGCGATGGCCGCATCCATCGCCTGCAAGGTCGAACGCGTGACCGTGCGCGATACCAGTTCACGTTGGGGAAGTTGCTCGCCGGATGGGCGGCTCTCTTTTTCCTGGCGCCTGATCCTCGCGCCGCTGCCAGTCCTTATTTACGTGGCCGCGCACGAGGTCGCGCATCTCAGGCACCTTAATCATGGCCGCGCTTTTTGGCGCACCGTCGACGAGGTGCTGGACTCCTATGTTAGCGATTCGCAAGTGCGGCGGGACGCCGGCTTAGCGCGCGATTGGCTGAACGGGAACGGCGCCGCGTTGCATCGGTACGGTTGAGGTCGTGGCGGCCGAGGCGACTGCGGTCGTGCGGCGGCCCTGATGCTTGCTTACATATTCCGCGAACGCATTGAGCCGGTAGATGAAGGGCTTGCGGGCCTGCTGGCGGTGCGGGCTGTCGGCGTCACGATAAAACACATGGCTGCCGATGATCGTGGTGGTCTCGTAGTTGCCGGTCCACGACGGGCGCACATGATCGGCGTGATACCAGAGGGCGCCGCCGGTCGGATCGGGGATCGAGGAATCTTTCTGCAGCATCGCCGCGGCGATCTTCAGCGATGTCCGCCAAGCGTCGGCTTCATACGGCGTGTCGGCGCGGTCGTCGCAGAACCACGAGAACTGGCACTTATTGAGCGAACCCTGGAAGAAATTCTGCTTCACCACTTCGCAGATGTTCGAGGGGAAGCGGGAATCCATCGCGCGGTTCATGACCACCTGGGCGACAGCGATACGTCCCGCCATGGTCTCGCTGCGCGCTTCCCAATAGTCGTTGAGCGCCAGGCAGACGAGTTCGTCCTTGGAGACGACGACGGACGACAGGTCGATATTGAGGTCGGCCGGGATGTCGGCGGCCCGGGCAGCCGTCGCGCCAGCTGCCGCAAACGCGAGCACAGCCACACACGCGCGCAGGGCAGCGCCAGCCTGAGAGAGGAAGCTTGATCGGATCACAGCACGTCTTCCTTGTCTAAATCGACAGAGCACCGCCGCCGGGATGTGAACGCCCGTTGTATCGTCGTGTTCCCTGTGATCTCGGCCAGCTCCGGTTGTGTGCTGGCTCTCGTTGGTAACTAAACTCCCGGTCCGCAAATCAGAGCGTCTCTCCCCACTCTCCGCGGTCGGCCCTCCTTCCTGGAGGTGCGCCTTTGTGTTGGGCGGATAATTGGGAACGAGCGAACACCCTGACAACCCAAATATTCTTGCGTGAATATGGTTAAAAGGGGATCGATCGTTGCTTTGTTTGCTGTAATCCCGTCATGATCTGTCCTCATTGAAATTAAATTACGCATTTACATCGCTTAAGAGCAGCGGCGTCGGCGAAATTTCGGACTGTATTTCAGTACGTTGAGGGGCGGCCGGAGATGTTAACTATTGTGACAGCCTAAACGGCCGAAAGCGGCGAAATTCGAAAGAAAATTTCAAAGAAAGATCGCTTTTTCGGGCCTTTTTGTGGCTATCCACACAGAGAAAGCGTGATTTCATTGGGAGTCGCGCCACTCTTCCGCGCAAAAGCCCAATAAAATAAGCCTCAGCCCGACGCGGCGGGCCCGCGCCGGTGGCGCAAATCGGGGGCGTTTGGCTTTAGCTTTTGAAGACTGAGAGGAAGCGGCCGATGAAGTCCTCGTTCTCCGGCTCCATGCCGGGCAGAACGTGCGGCTGATGGCCGACATGGGCCTCGGTCATGACGTCACGCCAGATGAGCGCTGGCAAACCACCCCCGGTGACACCCTTCATGTTCGCGCCCTCGTCGTTTCCGACCCAGACGCCCGCCACGAAGTCGGCGGTGAAGCCCATCATCCAGGCGTCGCGGAAGTCCGAGCTGGTGCCTGTTTTACCAGCCGCCGGAAACCCAAAAGCCGCGGCGGTGCCGGTGCCCTGGGTGATCACCTGGGTCATCATATGATTCATCGTAGCGACGACCTGCGGCTCCATAACGCGGCCAAAGCCCCCGCCGCCGCGCTTATAAAGGATCTTCCCGGCGCGGTCGGTGATCATGGTGATCGCATAGGGCGTGACGCCAAAACCGCCGTTGGCGAAGGGCGTATAGGCCCCAGACAACTCGAGCAGCGTGACCTCACCTGAACCGAGCGCGAGCGAAAGTTCGGGCTTCAGATCTTCCGAGATCCCCAAGCGATGGGCCGTGTCGACAATCGCGCGCGGGCCGACAAACTGCGCGAGGCGGACCGCGGCGGTGTTCAGCGACTTGAACAATGCGCGCTCGACAGTGACGGGACCTTCGTAGGTCTTGGTGAAATTCTGGGGTTTCCATTTACCGATTTTGATCGGCGCGTCGGTGACCATGTCGTCCGGCCGGTAGCCGGCCTCGACGGCGGCGACATAAACGAAGGGTTTGAAGGCCGAACCCGGTTGGCGCAGGGCTTGCGTCGCACGGTTAAACTGACTTTCGCCGTAGTCCTTGCCGCCCACCATGGCGCGCACGGCGCCGTCGGTGTTAAGCACGACAATCGCGCCTTGCTCGACTTTCAGCTTCTCACCTGATTTATCCAGGTGCTTGGTCAGGATCTTTTCCGAGGCGGTCTGCAGGCGGCCGTCGAGGGTCGTGTAGATGACGAGGTCGCGGTCGACCGACCCCACATAGTCTTCGGCCTGCGAGACGACCCAATCGGCGAAATAGCGGCCGTAAACCGTCGGGTTGATCACGCTTTTGAGCGCACGGCTGGCGTTCTTCAGCGCCGTCTGGCCTTGCTCGGGTGTCAGCACGCCCGTGTCGACCATCGTCGACAACACGACTTCTGTCCGCGTCTTCGCGAGGTCCGGGTCACGCACGGGATTGTAGCGCGACGGCGCCTTGAGAAGGCCGGCGAGCATGGCCGCCTGATAGACCGTAAGGTCCTTGGCTTTTTTTCCGAAGTAACGGTCGGCGGCGGCTTCGATCCCGTAAGTCCCGGAGCCGAAGTACACACGGTTTAGATAGAGCGCGAGAATCTCGTCCTTCGTAAAGCGCTGCTCAAGCTTGAGCGCGAGCAGCGCTTCCTTAATTTTGCGGGCCAACGTGCGGTCCGGCGTGAGGAACAGGTTTTTGGCGACCTGCTGGGTGATGGTGGAACCGCCCTGCGCCACTTCGCCGGCTTGAAGGTTCACCCAGACGGCGCGGGCCAGCCCGCGCGGATCGACGCCGTGATGTTCATAAAAGCGCCGGTCCTCGACCGCGATCACCGCGCCGGGCACATGCGGCGGCAGCTTGCGCAGATCGATCGCGGGACCATAGATGTCGCCGAAGCTCGCGATTTCCCAGGAATTGGCGTCAACCACTTTGATATTGGGACGCCGGGTAAGTACGGCTTCGTCGACCGCCGGCAGGTCGAGCGCAAAAAAACCGAGGACTCCGGCGCCAACCGCCCCGAGAAGAATGAGGGCCGCGAGCGCGTTGGTGAATAGGAGCCCTGCGAGCGCGAGACCCCGGCGGGACTTCACGCCCTTGCCGGACTTCTTGCGGACGGGCGCCTCGTCTGCGCCGCCGGTCTCGCCGCCGTCCTGGGACTTGCGCCGCTTAGCCATGATCGAGCATGTGAAAAAGAACCCCTGACAGGCGCGGTTTTGAAGGCTAAATACGGCGGATTAAGGGCTATCATATCATAAAACCCCACGTCCGAGGTGCTCCCATGGCGAAGACCAAGAAGAAAGCCGCGAAGAAACAAACCGGCAAAGCCGCCAAGAAGAAGACAGGCGCGAAGCGAGCCCCGGCGGCGAAGGCGCGCGGGAAGAGCAGTGTCAGGAAGAGCGCCGCGAAGAAGAGCCCCTCAAAAAAACGCGCCGTTAAGAAGTCCGCCGCCGACGGCGTGCGCCTTGGCGTATCGCTGGAACTAGATGCCCGGTTGCGTAATCTCGCCGTCCAGATGGACCTGAGCCTCGAAGAGGTCCTGATCCAGGCGATGACCGAGTTCGCCGATAATTGGGAAGATCACATGCGGACCGTCCGCAATCTCGGCGCCGGCGATGACCGCATGCAGCTCGCCGTCCCGGACGACGACAACACACCGTAAGGTCGCGGCGCGGGAAGAGCTCACATAACCAGCGTGAAGCTTTTCCCGCCGAGCACATTGCCGTTCGCCACCACTTCGACCTTATGAGCGCCTGGGTAGTAGACCCGGGTGGTGATGCGCTTGATGGCGTGTTTGCGCACAAGCTCGATCGTTTCGCCCGCTTCCAGCGCGAAGGCCTTCCATTTGAAGACCTTCGCCGAAGTTCCGCTCTTCTTGCGGTGATGCAGCACATAGTCGAGCACGATCTTCTGCGGAACCTTCGCTGTGCTCTTTAAACGCACCTTCAGAGTCAGTGCATTCCCGAACGTAAGCTTCGCCGGGCTCACAGCGAACTCCATCAAATCCAGTTTGACGGATGGCGCATAGCCAAGCGCTGTCAACGTGGCGCGGTGACCAGCTTTGATCAGTGTACGGCAGGCATGCCGGATCAGTCGTGTGCGCTCGGTGGTGGCATCCTTCAGCCAACGGCCCGCGAGCGCAGCGACGAGATCCGGGTGATCCTTTGCGATATCGTTCAAGCTGTTGGCTACCGAACGGCGCACATATTCGGAAGGATCGTCACGCAGCGCCTCCAATAGCGGAAGGATCGGCGCGGGGTCCTTTACAAAGGCCTTCAGTTGCATGCCCCACGGAAGCCGGGGTCGCGTGCCTTCCGATACCAGGCGGCGGACGTGCTCGTTCTTATCCTTCGACCATTCCGCGAGGATCTTGAGTGTTTCCTTCGGGTAAGCGTGCACGAATGGCCGGATCGCGAATTCGGAGGTGCTGCGGATCGTAAGCTCGCGCAGCGCCGCGAGCGAATCCTTCAGATGCCCGAGACCCTGCGCGGCGACATATTCGCCAAACGGCAAGATCGCCCAACCGGCAATGCCTTTCTTGGCGTCCTCATCAAGCGCGCCATTCGCGCGCAACGGACGCAGCGCCGCGGTTAAGGTGCGAAGCGCCTTCGGGACATCCTTGGGAAGATGAGTGCCGAGCGCTTTGGCGATCTGATGGGATCGCTGCTTGAGTTCAAGCGCGGGGAAATTCGTGAGCGCTTCCGCCGCAAAACCCTTTTTATCGAACGCCGGCCAAACGCGGTGGAGATGGTAGGCCATATCCTCCACCAGCGCCTTGTTGAAGAAGTCCTTGAACGCCGATGGCGTTGGCTCGGTGCGCGCTTTTGAATCCGGCAACCTGATGTCCCCAAATAAAAAGGGAGGAGCGCGGCTCCTCCCTTTCGATTCTAACGGTCTTTCGCGATTTATTTAATCGGCGTATTGGGCGCGAACTTCTGGACACGGTGCCCACCCGCCTCGCCGGTGAAAACATTACCTTTCGAGTCCGTGGTGATCACATGCAGGCGGGAGAATTCGCCGGCATAGGTCCCTTGACGGCCAAAGGTGCGCACTTCCTGACCGTTATCGCGGCTTACAATACGCACGGTTTCGAAGTTGCCGTCCGCGATGACAAGGTAGCTCTGCGCCTTATCCTGCCAGATCGCCATGTCGGCGACGCGGCCCGGGATGCGTTGATCGAGGTTCGGCATGTTGTAGAGGAACTCCTTCACGAACTTGCCGCTGCTTTCGAAAACCTGAATGCGCTGATTCTGACGATCACAGGCATACACCAAGCCGTCGTTGGCGCGCACGACGCAGTGCACCGTTTCCATCTGGTCGGGCAGGTTGGTCTTCGCATTGACGCCGGGCTTTTCCTTATCCGTCGGCGCATTGCCGTAAGCGCCCCACATGCGTTTGAACGCGCCGGTCTTGGCGTCATAGACGATGACGCGGTGATTCACATATCCGTCGGCGATATAGGCTTCCTCGCCCTTGGCGTCGAACACGATCTTCGGCGCTTTGGCGAGCTGGTTCTTGTCGAGACTGCCCTTGGTCGCGCCGGGCTTGCCGAGTTGAAACAGGAACTTGCCGTCACGCGTGAACTTGATCGCATGGCCGTCCGCCCTGGTGCGATCGGGCTTTCCGTCCGCCCCGAGCGGGCCATCGCCATTGCCCAAAATCCAGACGTTGCCTTGCGGATCGACGGTCACGCCATGTTCGCTTGACGGCCAATCGTACCCCTGGCCAGGCCCGCCCCACGCGGCGACGACTTTACCGTCGGGACTAAACGCGATCACCGGCGGCGCGGCGACGCAGCACGGCGCGGCCGGCGGCGTGCGCGCGGCCTTGGTTTCACGCGCCGTCAATGTGCGCGGGCGATGGATCACCCACACATTGTCCTGGGCATCCACGGCGAGGCCGGAGATCTCGCCAAGCACCCAGTTGTTGGGCAGCGTCTGCGGCCAGAATGGATCAACTTTAAATTCAGGCGCCGCATCGGCGGCGATTACGGGCGCTGCAACACCGAGCGTGAGTGCAAACGCAAAGAATGAGTGAAGAATACGCATGGCCGGGTCCCTCCCCTAGGTTCCGATCATTATAGAAAAAAAAGGAGGGGCTTTTGGCCCCTCCTTTTGCGAGTTCCCGATCTTTTTACATCCGGAAGCGGATGCCCGCGCGGAACACGCGGCCAAGCGCGTCGTAGACGCCTTGGTTAGTGGAAATGGTGCCGTAGGCGCTGCCCGCGGGGCCACCCGGAACGATCACCGGATCCTTATTGGTCAAATTCTTGACGTTAAGGAACGTTTCGACATCGAGACCGTCATCGCCATAACTGCTGAGTTTGTAGGCGATATTGGTGTCCCAATAGAACGCCCCCGCCAGATGGTTGTTGTTTATGGTGCGGTTGCTAGCCGTAGAGGTGGGGCAGCCCGTGGTGCACTCTATATTTGAGTTCAAGATCGTGCCACTGCTGACACCGCGACCCGTCAAAGTGAACGTCAACGGATCGTTGGAATAGCTGGCCGAGATTCGATAGGTCCAGCTTGGCGTTTCATCGCCATCATTTTGGCCGGCGGTATCCGTCGGCGCGACGATGCCGTCATTCTCGTAGTTCTTGATGTAGTGAGATGCGAGGAGGCGGAGTGAGAGATTACCGTTCATGCTGTCGCTAATATCCGACAGTGCCATGCGATAGCTCACGTCGAAGTCGACACCACGCGCTTCCTTGAGGGCAAGATTGAAAGGCGAAATCGAAATACGTGAAATGATCGGCGCCCCGCCAGGACTCGTGCCGCGCGTGATTGCCGAGCAGTATTGTTGGATGCCTTCGAAGCAGAAATCGACGATCTGCTGGGCATTCACGGTACCGATGGCGCCTTTGATCTTGATGTTGAAGTAGTCAACCGACGCCTGGAAGCCCGACAGGAAGCTGGGCTGAACAACGACGCCAAGGCCGAGAGTCTTCGCTTTTTCAGGATCTAGATTGAGATTGCCGGTATTAAAGCCGGTGTATTGGATCGACTGGCGGCCGTTGAACGGATCGATGACGGTGTTGGTGTTCGACGTGCCGGCTGCGAACAGCTCCTGGAGATTCGGCGCGCGGATATCGCGGGAATAGGTGCCCCGAAGACGGATGTCCGGAACTGGCGACCACGTCGAGCCGACCTTGTAGGTCGTCACGAAACCAGACGTCGAATAGTCGGTGAAGCGCACGGCCGCGTTCAGGTCGAGTTGCTGTTCAATCAGCGGCACGACCGTTTCGATGAAACCTTCGGTCACGTTGTACTTACCGAAACTCGGGAGAAAATTGCCCACGAACCAGCCTGACCGATAAGCCGGATCGACATCGCCCGAGACCTTCTCGATGCGGTGTTCCCCGCCGAACGCCAAGGAGACGGGACCTGCCCAAAGGTCGAACGGTTCGCCCGAGACCGAAAACGCGCCCACGTCCTGTGCGAAGCGTTGATTGCGGTACGGATCGTCGATCAGATAGTCAAGCGCCGCCTGGCTGTTGACGCCCGTGCCCATGCGATTAAAGGGAACGCAGCGGGGATCGTCGTTGGTGGTGCTGGCGTCGGCATTAATGCGGCAGACAATAACGCCCGCAGCGTTGCGAACCGCGTCGGCAGCATTCGCGAGGCGAGCGTTGTTGGTGATATCAACTACGGACTCGTGGGTGCGCGTGATGCCCTTCTGATAATAGGCGTCCCAAGTCCAGGTCGTATCCATTGCTTCCGTGTCGCCGTTGATGCCGACAACATAGCGCGTGGTGTAGCGGCGGTTGTCGGTGCGGCGGAGCGGCAGGTCGCCGTTCATGCTGCCCATGTTGAATTGGGTGATGCCGCGAGCATCGAGTTGCGATTTTACGGCTGCCGGGATGAACGCGTTGTCCGAGCGGATGATGATGTTCGCCTGATTGAACTGATAACCCGTCACACCGTCGGAATCGGTGTAATTCCAGGACGCTTGGCCAAACACTTCGATGTTGTCGGCGATGTCATAACTCACACGTGTGAAAACGCCTTCGCGGTGTTCCGCGGGATCGAGCGCCTGAACGTTGTTGAACTGATTGGACTTCCAATCACCGCCGACCATCCACGGATCGAGACGCGTCGAGCCGTAGTTGAACTGATAGGGCGCGCCGCCCGGACCGAAAGCGGTGCCGGCAAGCGCCGTATTCGTGATGATGCCGCCGATGGTGGCTTGGCTAAGCGACGCGCCGCAAACATTCAGACGCTCCGGGGCGCCACTGGTGGCGGTATAGGCCGGGTTGTTGATCTGATAGCAACCCTGATTGTTCCAGTCGCGGTTGGACGGCACGTTATTAATGCCGTGACGGTCGGCGATTTCGCCGCTGAAGATGATGTGGCCGCGGTCATTCGCGAAGGGCGTGCCGCCGGCGATGGAGACCTTCCAGTTGGCCCCGTCACCATATGTCGTCAGGCCGCCTTCAACAGCGCCTTTGAGGCCGGTGAAGTCCTTGTCGAGGATGAAGTTGACGACACCGGAAACGGCGTCCGATCCGTAGGCCGCCGACGCCCCGCCGGTCACGACGTCGACGCGCTCGACCAGCATCTGCGGGAAATTGTTCACATCGACGATGCTGTTGAGAGTCGAAGGCACCGAGCGTTGTCCATCGATGAGTACCAATGTGCGGTTCGATCCTAGGGCGCGCAAGTTGATGGAGTTCACGCCGGCCGTGCCCGACGAGGCCGAGGTGCTGGAGCCTTGCGGCGTGGTCGAGTTGGCGACAGACGGCAGGTCGTTCACAAAGTCAGCAAGGTTTTCAGACGGGGACTGAAGCAGTTCTTCGATCCCGACGACCGTCAGCGGTGTCGGCGCCTGATAGCCATCGCGTACGACGCGCGTGCCGGTGACGACGATTTCATCAACAGGCCCGGTTTGCGCTTGCTGCGCCTGCGCGAAAGCGGGCACAGCCGCGGACATGGCCAGCGCGGTAGCGCTGACCGTCGTTACCAGTGCGCGACGGCGATGAGTGGTCTTGAAGACTGTAAGCATATTCCCCCCAGATGTGACAATGAAACGATACTAACCCGGCTTGGTGATCCGGTTTATTTCCCTCACCGACCACAGACTTCCCGCGCCCCTAACACGCGAGATGCCTCCAGACGGTTAAAACTCTACGGATGCGCGATCGCCCACACGAGCGTCGCGACGCCGTCCATCGGTGTGCCGACGTCGACGATCTTCTTCGCGTCGAATGAGAGCTCCATGTTGTAGGTGTCGTGGCCGAGCATATCGCCGGGCTTCTTATCACCTGCGAACGTGTAGAGCGCATAGCCCATGTAGGCCCACTGCTTCTGCCCGTCGTCACGCGTGTAGACCGTCCAATAGCCTTGCGGCTGCGCATTGGCTGGCGCGAGGAAGGGCTTCCATTGATCGCAAGCGTCCCCGCAACGTGACTTCGTGCCGATGTCACGGCCGACGGCCGGACGATGCGGTTGGCCGCGATGCAAGCTGTGGCCGCCGCCTGACTGATAAATATGTCCGTCGCGCTTGTAGAGGGTCATGCCGGCTTCGGTGGCCCACGTGTAACCCTGATTCAAGGTCGGCTGCAGCTTCACGCCGTCGGGCAGGAAGTGTTTCTGCACGGTGGCGACTTTCCAACGCGCATCGGCGCCGACACCGTAGGAATCACCGAACTTCTGGTCTTCGTCGTAGCTATAGAGACCCTGGCCTTTGTAGGCCCACTGCGAGGTACCATCTTCGCGCGCGATGATCGTGAAATCGCCAATCGGGAACCCGATTGCCGGCGCGGCCAGTGGTGTCCAACCGACGTTCGTCAGCTTTTTCTCGTCTTTCGCGTTACCGTCGAACACATAAAGCGTGTGACGGCGGTGATCGACCAGGCCGAGTGCGGACGATTCAAGAATCTCCTCGATCTGCACGCCGTTCGGCACCGCGCCAAACTTCTCGCCGGCGGGATACATTAGAGCGGGTTGCCAATTCTCCGGCATCGGCTTGTCTTTGCCGCCGGCGCGGCCGCCGGAACCGCGGATGCCGCCGCCGACCATCCTGCCCGAGCCGTCCATGCGTTTCGCGCCGAAGCGCGCGGCGCTGTTGCCGGCAAGAGACCCCGGATCGACGTCCTCGGTGTAGGTGTAGAGAGGACGGCCCTGAACCGCCCACTGCTTCGCGCCGTCATCGCGCGCGATGATCGTCCAATCGCCAAACGCCACAGCGCCGGGGATGGGAGCCACAGGCTTGAACTTCTCGGTGCATTCCGCGGTGCAATTCGATTTTCCCGGCGCATCGAGCTTATAGGTGTACAAGGTCATGCCGCGCGCGTCGGTGTAAGCGACTTCATCGCGAAAGACGACCGAGGCGGTTTCCTTTCCGAGATCCCATCCCTGCCCGCGCCCCAAAGCCTGCAAGGTGATGCCTGGCGGAGTGGTATAGACTGGGTGTTTGGCGCTTTTGTCCGCAGCCGCGGCGACGTTAGCGGCGGCGCAAACCGCCGCCGCGACACTCACCGTCAGCATAATTTTGAACTGACTCATCACCGCTCTCCCTCGCTTAACCGGCTAGGCCAAAATTTCAGTCACGGGCTTCTGCGTCTGATTCGAGAGCGATCCCCAAGTGCTCATCGAAACGCCGAAGCCTTGCATCACCGTCAGACCCATGCGTGTGGCTGGATCGCCCGAGAATGGGATGTGCATGCCTGTCTTAAAACGGCCACCCGCATTACCGATGGTCATGACCGGCAAATTGTCCATAGTGTGGGTGCGCGCATAACCGTGGTCGGTCTGCCAAAGGATCAGCGTGCGGTCGAGGACACTGCCCGGACCTTCCTTCTGGTTCTGAAGCGTGGTCAGGAATTCCGCGCACACTTGATTGGCCCAGAGAATGAACCAGGTCACTTCCTTCTGGTAGCCGAGTTTCTCGTCGATCGGCTCTTCATGCGTGTAACCGTGCCAGCCGTTGGTCGAGCCCGCCTTGCGCGCGCCCTGCGCATCCATGAACACGTTGAACACGCGCGTCTGCCCGCACGCCACCGCGTTCGCCAACAGATCGGCGAACAACTTGGTGTTGGCCGTCACTTGCGAGACTTCCTCGCCGGGCTGAACTTCCTGCTTGGCGGCGGGCACGTGGCACGCCGGCAGCGGCGCGGGTTTTTCCAGCTTCATCGCCAGCTGATTTTCGATCTGGCGCACAGAGGTGAAATATTCGTCGAGGCGCGCGCGGTCGGCGGCACCAAGTTGGCCCATGATCGCATGGCGCTGGTCCGCGACGGCGGACAGCACACTGCGCTTGGCGACCACTTTGGCATCAGGTGTGAATTCGCCCGCGTTCGGATCCTGGAATTCCGGCCCGAAGATGCGTTTATACAGCGCATCCGGCGAGGGCTCGGACGGATTGACGGCGGCGCCCGCGCGCTTGCTGTAGCTGCGGCGGTCACCCATCAAAGAGACTTCGATGGAACGGAAGCGTGTGCGCGTGCCGATGGAATCGGCGATGATGCTGTCCAGCGACGGGCCGCTATCGCGTCCGGTAGGGATGCCGCCAAGGGTCGCGATCTGCGCGCCGGTGCGGTGCGTTTCGACGGGGCGCCCGTCGAGGAAATAATTCGCGCCGCTGACGATGTTCATCCGCTCCTTGAACGGATCGAACACCTTGAGCTCGGTGTTATTATTGTAGCCCTTGCCGACACGATCCGGGATCCAACGGCCCGGATTGAAGCCGAGGTATTGGAGCCAGGTTCCAAAGACCGTCGGCAGCGCGGCGCCGGTCTGCGCGAGAGCCGTGCCGTTGGCATTCAAAAAAGCATCAAGAAACGGCAAGCCAACCGTGACGGCGGCGCCGCCGATCATACCCTTCAGGACATTTCTGCGATTTTGCAATGTGGTCATACGTGTTTCTCCTCGCCTATTCGGCGGATGCGGTCTGCGTCGCCGTCGGCGGCGCGGCGCGGTAGAATTCGGGGCTCGTGGCGATACGCTTCATCAGCTCCGGCACCACATACCCATTCGCCGTGAAATCGGCTTTCAGTTTTTCGACCCAGGAAGCTTCGCCCTTCGCCGGCTTGCGACCGAGCGCGTAGGAGCTGAGGCGGTCCACGAGGCAGGCGGTTGCCGATGTGTTGTCATGCAACGCGAGACCCAGTTCATAAGAATTGCTGAACTTCTTGCCGTCGAGGACCCCGGTGGCGTCGATAGGCTCGCCGTTCTCTTCCGTGCGGTAGGCGCCCGAACCGTCGAAATTCTCAAGCGCGAGGCCCATCGGGTCGGTGATCTTGTGGCAACCGGCGCACATCGGTTCCTTTGAGTGCGCGGTGAGACGCGCGCGCGCGGTCTTATAGACGGTCGTATCGTTGACCAGTGTGAAGTCGACGTTGCCCGGAGGCGCGGGGACTTTCTGACAAAGGAAGACTTCGCGGATCGCCTTCCCGCGAATGGTCGCCGAGCTGCGGTTCGCGGGCGAATGCAACGCGCTGAAGCTGGCGTGGCTCAGAATTCCCCCGCGCGGATCGTCGGCGGGAAATTCAAAAGTCTGCCACGGATCGATCGCGCCGTTTGGGCGGTCGTTGACGACAGGCACGCGGTAGATGGCGCCGAGAGACGAGGTCAGGAACGTCTTCTTGGTGGTGAAGATATCGCGGTAGTCGGCGCGATTAGTGATCAACAAGTCTACCAACGTGCGCAGCGTCTGTTCCTGAGCGTCCATCGCCTCGCGGCGGCTGAACATCGGATAGATCAAATTGTCTTTGCGTAAGGCCTCGAAGTCCTCGAAGTGGAACATGTCGGCGAAGAAGGCGCGCACGCCTGATTCGAGGCGGTGCGAGGCCATCATGCGTTCGACCTGACGCTCGAGGCCCTTTGGTGTGTCGAGTTCACCCTTTTGCGCGGCGTTTAAAAGCTGCACGTCGGGTCCGGCGTTCCATAGGAAAAAGCTGAGCTGGCTCGCTTTGGAATAGCCGTCCAACACGCCATGGCCGTTTGCGGCCTTGGTGATGTGCGGGGCGCGGAACAAGAACTGTGGCGAGGACAGCATCGCCGACAGGCTCATCGCCAGGCCGTCATAGAAGCTGTTCAGCTTGGTGCCCGCGGCGTTGGCGGCGCTTACGTAGGCTGTGACTTCCGCGCCGGTCATCGGACGGCGGAACAGCAGACGCCCGACGTTAGAAAGGAAAGCCTTCGCGCACGCATCGTCCGGCGCGCTGTCCGCGGCCGGTTTACACGGGATCAGCATCGCGCGGTTTTTCTTGCCCACGACCTGCGCGGCAATCGCATCCGCCATCGCGTCATACTGTTCCATGCCGGCGCTGGTCACACCAACACCGGACGAACCAATGGCGAGCAGGCCATCGATGCGCATGTCCGGCTCGAAACGTCCGCCAAGATCGATGGTCGGGCCGAAGATATCGGCGACGGTGGCGCGGTATTGCGCCGGTGTGAGACGCGGCACGGCGGCCGGCACCGGCTCGAACCCTGCGGCAGCTTGTGCAGCCGGTCTTGCGGCGGACGGCGCGTCCGTTGACGGTGAACAGGCGGCGAGTACGGCGGCGATACAGCCCGCCGATGCGGCTTTAAGGAGGAACGAACGCAGCTTCACGTGCATTGAGAATTTTTCCATCGGGCGCAGCTACTTCACTTCGGCGCTTTGATAGCGCGGCTGCGGTGTGTCCTGTACGAAAGCCGGAACGGCCGTGATGCGGTAGGCCGTCGAGATCGACATGTTCATGCCGGTCTTGGGATCCGGGTCCGCATCGGCGGCTTTCTTCATCGCGTAATAAAGTCCGGGGCGATCGCCCACGATGCCGTTATGCGAGAAGGCGAAGTAGATCTCGGTCCACGGCTGATAACCGCCAACTATACCATCAAGGGTATCGCCCTTCAGCATCTTAAGGCGAAGATGCGTATTCTTGAGATTGAGCACCGGAGAGCTCAGCGCGTTCCACAGTAGGCTGAGCGGCTTGTGTTCGGTGATCTTCAGCTCACCGTCCTTGATCTCGGCCTTGAACTCGTTGTGAGAGCGCGGGTCCGGATCGACGCGGTAGGTCATGAAGTGACGCGGCGAGCCATCGAGGTTGGACTTCAGATATTCGAGCGCGCGCGTGAGGCGGATGGTGACGGGGCCATCCTTGTCGATGTCCTCGCCCGTGATCGTGATCAGCCACGCCGGCTGTGAGTCCTTGAGCTGCACCCAGATCCATTCGCCATACGCCGACGGCGCATCCCAGCTGCCACGGAAGTTCTGATTACAGCCAATCGCGCGTGAGAGCATGTTGTCCACACCCTTCTCGCCCGTTTGAGGATCGGTGAAATCCACCTCGCCGGTCTTGCCGTCGAGATTGAAGCCGTAACCGACTTTGGAGGTGATGAATTTGAGGCCCGGATCCTTGGTGGCTTCGGGGTGCGTATAGGCGTTGACCTGCTGGCCGTCGATCACAGCGCGCGCGTTGACGATCGCGTTGATGCGGTCCTCGCCCTCGCCGCCCTTAGCCCACTCGGCCATCATCGACTTCACTTCGTCAGGCTTGTAGCCGAGCCCTTGAAGAATCACCGCGTACTGACCGGCCTGATCGTCCGGGTTCACGCCGCCCGGGCAGTCCCCCTCGCGCGAATTGAGCTGTTGAGAGAAGTAGCTGACGACATAACTGCGCGATTCCAGCGCGTTAGCTGCGGCGATCTGCGCGAAAAATGACGCACCGGTGATGCCGGCGCCAACAATCCGACGAAACGTTCTGGCCTCCACGACCATTCCCTCCACCAATGCCAGCACGCCCGTACCACCCGGCGTTAATCCAGGGTGCGAGTGCGCAACGCCATACTTGATGGATGAGTGTAACATTCTTATCCGCCAATCATATTTCAGATTTGAAACAGACCCCATTTGGAAGACGTTTGCTGCGGCGCAAAACAAAAGGGGAGAACCTTGCGATTCTCCCCTTATATAACTTAATAAAATCAAATAGTTAGGCGGATTTTTTCGCCATGACTTTGGTTGATTTACCGGCCACGTCCATGGTGCCGTCGATGGAACTACCGTTCACCTTCCCGCTGAAGCGGAGCGGCGCGGCGGCGCCGGGCACGGTCGCAGCGAAAGTGATGTTCGGTCCGGCCAAAACCGGGGATTCGATCGGCACCTGTTTGCCGTTCGGCAGGGTTAGAGAGCCCGAGGCCATCTGGTACTGCTGCTTGAGATCGGCCTTGTAGGTTTCGTTGCCCACCTGCCAGGTCCAAGTGCCCTGCACCTTCGCGGGAACGATGAAGAGATAGATGTTCCGCGAGTCCACGACCTCGTGCTTATCCGGCTGCCAATCGCCCATGGTGAAGGCGTGGGTGACGATGCGCGAGCCCGGCTTCATCTCGTCAAGAATCTTCGGGCGCAGCTTCAGGTTCACTTCCGGAAGCAGATACATCGTCATCACGGAGGCTTCGCTGAAGTTCATCTGAAAGAGGTCGGCCTGCTTGAAGGTGACACGGTCCGTGACGCCGGCCTTCTTCGCGTTCTCATTGGCCTCGGCGATGCGCACCGGATCGAGATCGACGCCGACGCCCTTCTTCACTTTCATATCGCGCGCGGCCGTCACGACGATGCGTCCATCGCCCGAGCCCAGATCGTAATGGATATCGTCAGGGCCGACGTTGGCGAGCTTGAGCATGCGGTCGACGAGTTCCTGCGGCGTCGGCACATACGGCACATCGAGTTCGACGCCGCCTTCACCGGTGTACTTGGTGGCCGCGACGGCGCTGAAGGTCATGAACACGGCGGCGATGCCGGCAAGACCGATACTTTTGTGCATCTTCATGGAGCGATTCCTTTTTCAGACCGTGCGTGACGAACGGCGGGCAAGCAGAAGAACCGGGAGGCCGAGAGCAAGCACGACAACGCCGGCAAGGGCGCCGCGGCCTGTGAACGCCAGACTATTATAGAGCATATAGGCGCCGGTAAGGCAGAAGAGCGCCGGGGTGACAGGATAAAGCGGAACGCGGAAAGGGCGCGGGGTGCTCGGATCGCGCCGCCGCAGGACGAACAGCGAAAGGCCTGTCAGGAAAAAGAAAACCCAGAAAACCGGCTGCAGGAAATCGACCACCGTCTGGACGCCGGAGCGGGCGAAAGCGCCCGCGGCCACGATCACAAGCGCGATCGCGCCCTGGAAAACGACCCCGCGCGTCGGCACGCCGCGCACCGCATTCCACTGCGCCAGAAACCGGAACATCGGGAAATCCTGGCCCAAAGCGAAGGCGCTGCGCGCGCCGGTGAACAACGTGATGTTGGTGTTGTCGATGATAAGGAACAGCACGACGAAGGTGATGACCACCGCGCCCGCATCGCCAAAGGCCGCGCGCATCACATCGGCGGCGATGGTCTTTGACGCAGCCATGCCGGCCGGGCCCAGCACCGCGAGATAAGCCAAGTTCACCGCGACATAGAGCGCTGTGATGATCGCGATCCCGATCAGCAGCGCGCGGACCATGTTGCGGTTGGGGTCTTTGACTTCCGCGGAGATATAAGCCGCTTCGTTCCAGCCGCCGAAGGTCAGCAGCACAAGCAACATCGCGCCGCCGATGCTGGCCATGGTCACGGGCGGCGGCGGTTCAGCTGCCGGCGGCGGCGCGGCGCCGCTGGTCAGACCCGCGAAGATCAGGACGCCGAGACCGATGAGAGTGGCCACGAAAAGCGTGTTCTGGAATGTCTTGGTTTGCCGGACTCCCGCGAGGTTGAGGCCGGTGAGCACGACGATGATGAGCGCGGCATAAAGCGCGGAACTGAAGGGCCCGAGAGGCATAAGCTGCGTGGCGTAATCGCCGAAGATGTAAGCGAATAGGGCGATCGAGCCGCTTTGGATCACCGTCAGGCGCGCCCAGGCGAACATGAAACTCACATTTGGCCCAAAGGCGCGGTGCAGGAAGTGATACTCGCCGCCCGCGGACGGATAGGCCGTGGCCAGTTCGGCATAACAGAGCGCGCCGATGATCGAGACCACACCGCCCGCCAGCCAAACCATGAGGATGGCATTGGCGTTGCCCAGTGTGCCGGCGACGAATGCCGGGAAACTGAAGATCCCTGTGCCGATGACGAGGCCGACGATGATCGCAATGCAATCTGTCAGCGAGAGAACTCTATTTGGTGCGTTATGTGTTTCGTTGTTCATGGGGATGACGCGATTGGAGAAATCGCGGCGGCCTCCCTACCTGTTAAGTCCTGAGCGGACAAACCCCTTTTTCCGCAATACAACAGCATGTTAGCGCGCTCAAGGGAAACACCGTTCTGTAACATCTCGTGCTGCGCTGCAATGGAACCGAGAGGACCGCTTTGACGGAGAAACCGATCCGCATTCTGGTGGACGCCGACGCTTGCCCCGTCAAAGACGAGGTCGTGCGCGTGGCGGAGCGCCACAAGCTTCCGGTGATCTTGGTCAGCAACGCCTGGATGCGCGGACCCGATCATCCCCTGGTGCAGCGGATCTTGGTGGCGAGCGGTCCCGATGCCGCCGATGACCGAATTGCGACCGACGCCACACCGACGGACATCGTGATCACCAACGACATTCCGCTCGCCGCGCGGTGCATCGAGGCGGGGGCGCGGGTCCTGCGGCCCAACGGCAAACCCATCGACAAAAGCTCGGTCGGGATGGCCGTGGCGATGCGCGATCTGTCCGCACACCTGCGCGAAACGGGCGAGATCACCGGCGGGCCGGCCGCCTTCACGCCGCGCGATAGATCCCGATTTCTTGATGCTTTAGAAGTGGTTGTGCAGGCCCTGAAACGGGGTAGGTAAAGCCCCTTACATTGACAATGTGCGCCGTAAGACGTATATGGGCGTCCGTCTGCCCAATGCGGACAACATCTCGCGAACGCGCGCAGGTGCACCGGCCCCAAAGAATAACGTGAATAAAGGGCCGCGAGGATCGAACGAGATCCCGCACCGTCTCCTGAGACGTTTTTGAATTCCCTCCCGTCGGTTGCGTGCCCACCGGGTAACCGCAAACCCGTTTTGCGCCGCCTTAGCGGCTGCACGACCTTTGCCTATTTGAAAGTGATTCTATGACTCTGTTTACAGACCTCGGCCTGATCGAGCCGCTGACCCGTGCGCTCACCGCTGAGGGTTATACGTCCCCCACCCCGATCCAGGCGAAAGCGATCCCGCGCCTTCTCGAAGGCCGCGACGTGCTTGGCATTGCCCAGACCGGCACCGGCAAGACGGCGGCTTTCGCGCTGCCGATGATCCAGCACCTCACCAAGAACAACCGCCGCGCCGCGTCCCGCCAGACACGCGCGCTGATCCTGACCCCGACCCGCGAACTCGCGCTGCAGATCAACGAAGGTTTCGCGACCTACGGAAAGTTTGTCGGCTTGAAGCGCACCGTGATCCACGGCGGCGTCAGCGAGAAGCCGCAGATCGCGGCGATGGCGGGCGGCACCGATGTGCTGATCGCGACACCGGGCCGTCTGCTCGATCTGATGAACCAGCGCAAGATCGAGCTCGCCGGTCTTGAATTCTTCGTGCTCGACGAAGCCGACCGTATGTTGGACATGGGCTTCATCCGCGACGTGCAGAAGATCGTGCGTCAGCTGCCGAAGGAGCGTCAGACTCTTTTGTTCTCGGCGACCATGCCGGATGCCGTCACCGATCTCGCCAAGGGCCTGCTCAAAGCTCAACACGAACGCATCGAAGTCACGCCGCCGTCCACGACCGTGGAACGCATCGCGCAGAAGGTCATGTTCGTGGCCCGTGAAAACAAGCGCCTCTTGCTCGCCGACCTGCTCAAGGACAGCGCCATCAGCCGCGCCATCGTCTTCACGCGCACCAAGCATTGTGCAAATCGTGTTGCCGAACAATTGCAGAAAGGCGGCGTGAAAGCCGACGCCATTCACGGCAATAAGTCCCAGAACGCGCGCCAGCGCAGCCTGACATCCTTTAAGTCGGGCGAGCTGCGCATTCTGGTGGCGACCGACATCGCCGCGCGCGGTATCGACGTGGACGGCGTATCGCACGTTATCAACTTCGAGATGCCCGCCGAGCCGGAAAGCTACGTGCACCGCATCGGCCGCACCGCGCGCGCCGGTATGGACGGGATCGCGATCTCGTTCTGCGACCGCGAAGAAATGGGCGCGCTGCGCGCCATCGAACGTTCAATCCGCCAGCCTGTGCCGGTGGACGAAACGCACGCTTATCACAATGCGCCCGCGCAGCGTGGTTCTAATCAAGACGAAGGCCGCCCGGATCGCGGCCGCGGCAACCGTAAACACGGCGGCCCGAGTCATGGCGGCCCGAGGAAGCCGGGCGGCGGAGGCAATCGCCGCCGTCGTAGCGGCGGCGGTGGCCGTCCCTGGGAGAACCGCCCGCAGGCGGCTTAAGCTTCTTCCTTACTTTTTGATCACGGCACTGCAGAGCCCGACCGCGAGGTCGGGCTCTTTTGCTTCACGACGACAGCAGCGCCACGCCGCCGAGACCGCCGTCCGTGCAAATGCTGACGACGGCAAGACTGCCGGCCGGATAGGTGGAAAGCTCCTTCACGGCTTGGCTAAGAATACGCGCGCCGGTCGCGCCGAAGGGATGGCCAAGCGCGACACTGCCGCCATTGGGATTCATGCGGCCCCACGGGAACGAACCAAGTTGGGCCGTAACCCCCGCGCGCGCGGTGAGCCAGGCCTTATCTTCCATCGCCGCGATATGGCACAGCACTTGCGCCGAGAAGGCCTCGTGTATTTCCCAAAGGGCGACGCCGTCATAGGTGAGACCGTGACGCGCCAGAAGACGCGGAATCGCGATCGCCGGCGCCATCAGCAGCCCATCGCGCAGCATATCGACGGCAGCAAGTTCCCAGTCCACGAGACGTACGCGCGGCGTGTTTGACGGCAGACGCGCGAGACCTTCTTCATTGGCCAGCCATATACCGGCGGCGCCATCGGTCAGCGGCGAAGAGTTGCCGGCGGTGAGCGTGCCCTCTCCGCTTTCGGTATCGAAGGACGGCTTCAGCTTCGCGAGTTTTGCGAGCGAGGTATCCGCGCGGGGAAGAACGTCTTTCGTGAGCCCGTCGATCGGGATCACAAGATCGTCGAGGAAGCCTTTGCTCGATCCCGCGACGGCGCGTTGATGACTTTCGAGCGCGAGTTCATCTTGGCGTTCGCGCGCGATTTTCCAGGTCTTCGCCATCAGTTCGCAACCATCGCCCATGGACAGACCGGTGGTGCGATTGGTGACGCTGGGGATGTGCAAACGCACGTCCTTCAGCGGCAGCGCGCTTAGCATTTCCGCGCGTTGGCCAACGGACTTGGCCTGGAAGAATCGCCGCAGCCACGTCGAGAAGCCCTGATTGATGCCGATCTGTACGCCGCTCATGCTTTCCGAGCCGCCGACGAGGGCGAGCGACGAGGCGCCCACGCGCAGGCGGTCGGCAGCGGCGAACACGCCGGCCATGCTGGTTGCGCAGGCCATGATCGTGGTGAGCGCGGGGATATGCGTGCCGACCTCGGCATCGAGCGTGACTTCGCGCGCGATGTTGCTCCACCGGAGGCTCGGCGCGACCGTACCCCATACGACAAGATCGGGGCGATCCGCGTCCTTCAGCCGGCCGCACATGGCCTGCACGACCGGCACCGATAACGAGATCGCATCGCGTTTTGACAGCGGACCGTCCACTTTCGCGAATGGGGTGCGCAAACCGGCCGCGAGCCAAAGCTGTGACGAGACCATAAGTTTTTCCCCGTGGAAGAACGACCTGTCTAGTTTATCCCAAAAACGTTCGTATCCTTGTTACAAAGAAATCTCTGGTTGGGAAATCTGTGGGTCGTGAAGAACCCTAAACTAACGCGCAATTGAAATGAGCATTTTCGGCAGATTACCTTGTCCCGACCAGCGCGCCAGGGCGAGGAAGCGGCGCCGTATCTTTAACGTGTAGGCCGCTTTCAGTGTCGGATAACGAACAAGAAACGCAGGAGCGCAGCGCGGCTGCGAATTACGCCTTCGCGCGCGCCTTCGCCGTGGGCCTGAACGCTCTCATCGTCGGCCTGATCGCGACAGCCTTTTTCGCAATCGCCCTTCTCTGGCTGCAGAAAAGCTCCGGCATTCGCCTCGAGAAAAGCCAGTATGGCGGCGTATTCCTTTTCATTTTCGTGCTCATCACGTTGTGCGCCTATCTGGTGTGCGACTACATCCAGAGCCGCAGGGAAGAAGACGCAAAGCGCAAGCGCGCGGCGAACAGACCCGCCGCGAAGGGATCGGAGAAGATACGCGGCGACGATTGGGGCGCGATCCTTGAAGCGCGCCTGAAGGAATTCGATCCGCTGTTCGCGGAGAACGAAGGTCAGTCCGCCCCGGCGCCGCACCCGGTAAAACAAGTGGCGGCGGCGGGCGCGCAAGCATCCGTGACCATTGCACCCGCCGATGCCGCGGCGGTTTCCGCGCCTGCGCCCGCACCAGCCAAAGACCTGACCGCCCTTCTCTTCGCGCAGGCCGTGACCGCCGCTGTGGCTGCGCTGGAAGACAGACCGACACTGTTCGCGCAGTTCGGCGTGAACCTTTTCCTGGCCGGAGCATCGAGTGAGATCGCAGCCCGCGGCCGCCTCGCTCCTGCGCAAGGCCGGCAGATCCTGGAATCGATGCTGGCCGAGACAGGCATGTCCAAACGCAGCGCCGGGATATTTGCGGCGAACGCGAGCACCTTCGCGCAGGTCCCCCATTTCCGCGCGCCCATCGAAGCCGGCTTCCGCGCCATGGCAGCCTTCGCGCAAAGCGGAATGGCCGATGCGTCGGCGCTGTCCGAGATGCTGGTGCAGTGGCAGATCCAGGACGGCATCGTCCACGCGCCGGAAGTCATGACCTTCGTGACGACCTCGGTCGGCGTGCCGCCGCCGGGCATCACCATCCAGCCCGAAGACCAACAGCGGGTGCTGCGCGCCCATTCGACCGTGATCACCGAAGTCCTGCACCGCTTTCAGGGCCGCGAGATTCACAACCTCGGCAACGGCCGCATCATCGTGTTCGACGACGCCACACGGGCGATTCGCGCCGCGGCGCAGATCATGGAATCGCTGGACAGATTCGCGCGCGCAAACCCGACCTTGATCGTGGCGCCGAGAATCGGCGTGGACACCGACATGGGCGCCATCGTGGCTCACAACTATGTATCGGCGGCGCTCCCGCGCACCGTGACACTTGCAACCATTGCGTCGGCCAATTGCATTTGCTGCACCGAAGCGGCGAAGGACGATGCCACCGATATCATTGAATTCCAGCCGGTTTCGCTGTCGGACATTTATTCCGACCTGCCGCCGCTGTTCGCCGCGGCATGGTCACAAGCGCCGGTCGACACCTCCAACGCGGCGCCGTTGGAATACCGCCAGGTCGGCGCCCGGCCGATTAAGCCCGGTTGACCCCGCTCCCACAGGGTTTAATACTCCCGTCCATCCAAGGGGTGCCTGAGGTTTCAGGCTGAGAGACCGCGTGAGCGGTAAACCCTTAGAACCTGATCCGGGTGATACCGGCGTAGGGATGGACCTTCGACAGCTCATCCGCCTTTGCGCACGATTCCCGGGTCTCCACACAAGGAGATCCATATGAACGTCATCTCGCGCCCTCAGACCTTCACGGTCACCTCCGGCCCGCTGCCGGCTTCGCGCAAAATCTATCTGAACGGAACCGCCCATGCCGGCGTGCGCGTGGCCATGCGCGAGATCGAAGTGGCCGGCGGCAAAGAGCCGCCCGTTATTGTTTACGACACCTCGGGTCCGTACACCGATCCCGCCGTCACCACCGACATCCGCCTTGGTCTTGCGCCGCTGCGCGATAGCTGGATCAAGGCGCGGGGCGATGTCGATGAGATCGACGGCCGCGCCGCCCGTCCCGAGGACGACGGTCTGAAAGCCGGTGAAGTCAACGATGTGCCTAAGTTCGACCGTGCGGGCCGCAAGCCCCTGCGCGGCAAGCCCGGCAAAGCCGTGACGCAGCTTGCTTATGCGCGCGCCGGCATCATCACGCCGGAAATGGAATATATCGCCATCCGCGAAAACCGCGGCCGCGCGGAAGCGACGGCGAAGCTGAAGCGCGACGGCGAGGATTTCGGCGCGTCGATCCCGGATTTCGTCACGCCTGAATTCGTGCGCGACGAAATCGCGCGCGGGCGCGCCATCATCCCGGCGAACATCAATCACCCCGAAGCCGAACCGATGATCATCGGGCGGAATTTCCTGGTGAAGATCAACGCCAACATCGGCAATTCGATCGTGACGTCCTCGGTGGCCGAGGAAGTCGACAAGCTGGTGTGGGCGATCCGCTGGGGCGCCGACACCGTCATGGACCTTTCGACGGGCCGCAACATCCATACCATCCGCGAATGGATACTGCGCAATGCGCCGGTGCCGATCGGAACCGTGCCCATCTACCAGGCCCTCGAGAAGGTGAACGGCAAGGCCGAGGATCTGACTTGGGAAATCTTCCGCGACACCCTGATCGAACAAGCCGAACAAGGCGTGGATTACTTCACCATTCATGCGGGCGTGCGTCTGGCCTACATCCCGCTGACCGCGACCCGCGTCACCGGCATCGTTTCGCGCGGCGGCTCGATCATGGCGAAGTGGTGCCTGGCCCATCACAAGGAAAACTTCCTCTACACGCACTTCGAAGAGATCTGCGAGATCATGAAGGCGTATGACGTTTCGTTCTCGCTGGGCGACGGCCTGCGCCCGGGCTCGGGCGCCGACGCCAATGACGCCGCGCAGTTCGCCGAACTGGAGACTTTGGGCGAACTCACGCAAATCGCATGGAAACACGATGTCCAGGTGATGATCGAAGGCCCGGGTCACGTGCCCATGCACAAGATCAAAGAGAACATGGACAAGCAGCTGAAGTCCTGCGGCGAAGCCCCGTTCTATACGCTCGGACCTCTCACCACCGACATCGCGCCGGGTTACGACCACATCACCTCGGCCATCGGCGCGGCCATGATCGGCTGGTTCGGCACCGCGATGCTTTGTTATGTCACGCCCAAAGAACATTTGGGCCTGCCGGACCGCGACGACGTGAAAGCCGGCGTGATCACCTACAAGATCGCCGCCCATGCGGCCGATCTCGCCAAAGGTCATCCGGGCGCGAGCGCGCGCGACAACGCGCTTTCGAAGGCCCGCTTCGAGTTCCGTTGGCGGGATCAGTTCAACTTGAGCCTCGATCCCGAAACCGCCGAGGACTTCCACGACCAGACCTTGCCGGCCGAAGGCGCGAAGGTTGCGCACTTCTGCTCCATGTGCGGTCCGAAGTTCTGCTCGATGAAGATCTCGCAGGAAGTGCGCGAATTCGCCGAGAAAGGCATGGCGGAAATGTCGGACGCTTTTAAGTCCGGCGGCGCGGAAATCTATCGTACACTCGAGAACGCCAAGGAATAGGAAGAGCCGGAGCGGGCGTGACGGACGGGACGACAGGCGAGACACCCACAGCGGACGTAAGAGAGATGCCACAACGGACACGCGGCTTTCGCATCGGCCGCGCCATCTTTCTTACGCTCGCGATCGCCCTTCTCGCGCCGGCCGCCCTCATCCTTCTCTATCGGTTCGTTCCCGTGCCAGGCACGCCGCTGATGGTGCTGCGGGCCATCGAGGGCGCGGGATGGAACTATACGTGGCGGCCGCTGGACCGCATCGCGCCGGCCCTCGCCCGCTCCGCCCTCACCGCCGAGGACGAGTCCTTCTGCACGCATCACGGCTTTGACACCAAGGCTTTGCGAAAGGCCTGGGAAGAGTATCTCGACGACGACGGCGGAACATTGCGGGGCGGATCTACCATCAGCCAGCAGACCGCGAAGAACCTCTTGCTCTGGCCGGGGCGCGACTGGGTGCGCAAAGGCCTTGAGGCGTGGCTGACGATCTACATCGAAACGCTGTGGCCGAAGCAGCGGATCATGGAAGTCTATTTGAACGTGGTGGAATGGGGCCGCGGTGTGTACGGAGCCGAAGCCGCCGCGCGCCATCACTTCGGGAAAACCGCGGCGACGTTGAATACCGCCGAAGCGGCCCGCCTCGCGGCGGTGCTGCCGAGCCCGCTGCGCTGGTCGGCCTCGAACCCCGGGCCGTACGTGCAGCGGCGGTCCGATACCTTGCAGGCGCGCGCGGCCCGCCTGGGCGAGCTCGCGGATTGCCTCAAGAAATAAAAGCTACTCGGGATCGGCGGTGAGACGCGGCACCGCGACGCGGCGGCCGGCGAGCGCTTCTTCAAGCGCGGTCTTGAGCGTACTGGGACCGGCGGGCTTCACGAGGAAGGCCGAGATGCCCAGGCTGGCGGCATCGCGATACAGATTCATATCGTTGTGTCCGGTCAGCATGACCACCGGCATTTCGTTGAGCTGGCGGTGCGCGGACGCGCGCAGTTTCTCGATGAATTGCACGCCGTTCATTCCCGGCAATTCGAAATCCACGATCAGTACATTGGCGAGATCGGGATCGTTTTCGAGGTCCGTGAGGGCGTCCTCGGCCGAACGGGCGCTGGAAACTTTCGGAATAGACAGACTTGTCAATAAACGGCCCAAGAGGTCCCGCACGAAGTTCTGATCTTCAACGATCAGAACCGATGCCGACCTCAACATGTGAGCCGTAGAGTTATGTCCGTCCGCCGCCATACTTGAAAACTAGCTCAGCAAACTTCTGAAATCAGCGCCTTTTGGAGAGATACGCCCTAACCCCGGGCTGAGTTGCCTTTAAATTACGATCGCAGCGGCTTCGTTATCAAGAACCCGCATGATGGAAAGCGCAGCCATATGCGAGGTTTTCGGATTGTCCGGCGAGGGGTTCGCGTGAATTTCGAGGGTCATACGCCCGAATTTGCCGGCGGCCTCGAGGCGATGGACATTCTGTGTAACCGCCGGATCGGCGACCAACATGATCTGAGTCTTCTCGAATCCTAGTCCCGCGAGAGCGGCCGTGGCGGCAACGTTGGCGTTCTTCGGAAAGGTCAGCGCGGCGTCCCGGGCATTGCCGGAGAAGATGACCGCGCGCACGGTGATATTGGCGAGGTCATGGGACTGTTCGGCCGGCGTGCCCTTCCACGCGAGCGGCGGCTTGCTCGAGGTCAGGGTAACGCTGTCGAGGCCCGCGATCTTCGCAGACGCCAGCGCATCGACGCCGGGCAGCGCGCCCGCGACCAGCTTCACTTGCGCCGACGAGCGGCCGGCGGCGGCGGTGAGCTCTTCCCACAACGCCGGATCGGCGAGGCTGCCTGTGGAGACGATAACGAGATCGATGCCCGCGCCGAGGACAGGGCCGCAGATCGCGCGCACGGCGCTATGGCCCGCGCACTCGACGACGAGGTCGGGCTTCAGCGCGAGAAGCTCATCGACGGAATAAACGAGAGGGTGGGCACCGACCGACACGGTATCGGCGGGAAGGCCAAGCGCGCCGACGATGGAAAAGGTGTGCGGGCGCTCCGCGCAGAACGAACTGACAAGGCGGGCGATCGCGCCGTTGCCGACAAGTGCGATTTTCAAACGAGGCTCCAGATCTCAACTCTTCTCTTTGAGGCGGCGCTCTAAGTGATCGAGCCGGTCCGCGCCCCAAAACGGTTCTCCGTCCAAGACCATGAACGGGGCGCCGATCATACCGTCGGTTCGCGCGCTGTCCATCGCTTCGAGAACCGCGCGTTTCGCGGCAGGATTTGCCGCCGCCGCCTCGATATCGGCGAGCGAAAGACCGAGGTGCCCGCACGCATCGGCGACTTCCGCCGCCGTGGCGATACTGCGGCCCTCGCCGAAAGCCCGTGTCATCACGGCGATGGCGAAATCGCGCGCGAGCTTCGGATCACGGGCTTTTAAGCTCCAGAATGCATAACGCGAAACTTTCGCATCGAACGGAAAGACCTCCGGGATTTTGAAGGCGATCCCGGCGAAGGCCGCGCTGCGCAGAAGATCGATGGTGTTGTACTTGAGCCGGGCCGGCACGAATGGGGGCGGCTTGACGTCGAGCGACTGGAAGATGTGCCCGAGGGAGACCGCAATCCAATCGACCTCGCGCCCGTAACGGGCGGCGAGGTCATCGATGCGCCGGAGTGCGAGATAGGAATAGGTCGAGACCAGATCGAAGTAGAAGCGGATCGGTGTGGACATTGTCCCTTATCCTCTAAATCAGAGCCTCCACAGCGCGCCGGGCCATGACGCCGACAAGATGGGCCCGGTATGCCGCGGTGGCGTGAAGATCGCTGTTCAAATCTTCATCGGAGACGACGATCCCGGCAAGCGCCGCGGGCGTGAAAGATTTGGATAGGACCGTTTCCATTTCTGTCTGACGGAAGGCGTTCGGGCCCGCGCCGGTGACGGCGACCCTGATCCCCGCCGCGGTTTCCGCCACGCAGACCCCTGCGATCGCGTAACGCGAGGCCGGGTTGCGGAACTTCATATAGGCGGCGCGCTTCGGCACCGGGAAACTCACTTTGACGATTATCTCGCCGGGCGCGAGGGCGGTTTCGAAGAGACCGGTAAAAAAATCGTCGGCGGCGATGGTGCGCGTCGGCGTATGGACCGTGGCCCCCAGAGCAAGCACCGCGGCGGGATAGTCCGCCGCCGGATCGCTGTTCGCCAGAGAGCCGCCGAGCGTGCCGAGGTTGCGCACCTGCGGATCGCCGACTTCCCCGGCCAGATGAGCGAGCGCGGGGATGAGGCGGCGAACGTCGGCGGAAGCGGCGACATCCGCGTGAGGCGTCATCGCGCCGATGATAACCGCGCCCTTCTCCACGGCGATACCGCGCAGCTCGATGAGCTGAGAGAGATCGATCACATCGGAGGGCTGCCGGAGACGTTGCTTCAAGATGGGAATGAGGGTCTGACCGCCGGCGAGATAAACGGCATCCTCGGCGCCGGAGAAGATGGCACCGGCTTCGGCCACTGTCTTGGGACGGTGATAGGTGAAGTTATGCATCAGGCCATGGCCTTTGCGCCCGCGAGGATCGCCGTGACGATGGGTTGATACCCGGTGCAGCGGCAGAAATTCCCTTCAAGCTCCTTGCGCACAACATCCTCGGTGAGCGGCCCTTTTTTGTGACGTTCGACCATGGCGAGGGCGGTCATGATCATGCCCGGCGTGCAGAACCCGCACTGGAGCGCGTGGTGTTCGCGGAAAGCCGCTTGCATCGGATGCAAGGCGCCGTCTTTCGCAACGCCTTCAATCGTTGTGATCTGCGCGCCGTCCGCTTGCACGGCGAGCATGGAGCAGGCTTTCACCGGGCGGGCGCCGACATGAATGGTGCAGGTTCCGCATTGGCTTGTATCGCAGCCCACATGCGTGCCGGTGAGGCGAAGCTGCTCGCGCAGGACATCGACCAGCAGTGTGCGCGGTTCGACTTCGACCGTGTGCGCGGTTCCATTGACGGTGAGCGATATCTTCATGCGGTCCCCGCTGCGCGCGCGGCGGCAATCGTGCCGAGGCGTGCGAAAAATTCATCGGCGAGCTTCTTGGCCGCCGCCGTGATGAGCCTACCGCCGACCTGGGCGATCTTGCCGCCGACCGAAGCATCGACAGTGTAGATGAGGCGCGTGCCTTCGGCTTCTTCTTCGAGCCGGACCTTGGCCCCGCCCTTGGCGAAGCCGGCCGCGCCGCCTTTGCCTTCGCCGCGAATGGTATAGGCCTTTGGAGGATCGAGATCGGACAGCGTGATCAGGCCTTTGAACGACGCTTTCACCGGGCCGATCTTGGCGGTCACGACGGCATCGATCTCGGTGGGCGAGGTCCATTCAATGGACTCGCAACCGGGAATGGCCTCTTTCAGCACCGCGAGATCGTTGAGGGCCTCCCAAACCGCCAGACGCGGGGCGGGAATGAGATAGTCGCCGGTCATATCCATCGTACGTAAACCTCTTACAGATCCGCGCGGCCCTTACGTATGGCTGCCCGGCCGAACTTCGCACGCACCGTATCCATGGCTTTCTCGACCTCGGCGCTGCGCGTTCCGGTTTTGCCCGCCGGCTTGTCCATCACCGAAAACAGGTCCTGCGGGTCGGCGCCGGTCGGCTCGCTCAATTGATCGACGCCAACGCCAATAAGGCGGAACAGCGGGCCTGTTGCCTCCTTCAATAGCATAGCTTCCGCCTCGCGGAAGATCGTCTCGGCAAGCTGCGTGGGCGCCGGCAGCTTGTGATTGCGCGTCACCGTCTTGAAGCGCGAGGTCTTCAACTTCAGCACCACCGTGCGTCCCGCGATATTCTTGGCCTTCAAGCGTTCCGAGACGCGCTCGGTAAGAGTCCAGAGAATGCGGCGCAGCTTGGCGGGATCGCGGATATCCTCGTTGAAAGTGGTTTCCGCCGATACGCTCTTGGCTTCGCGGTCGTTATTGACATGACGCTCATCGATGCCCTGCGCGAGGCGGGCGATGTAGGACCCGGTTTCCCCATACAACAGCGCCATTTCCTCGTGTGAGCGGCGCTGCACATCGCCGACGGTGAACAGGCCGCCGACTTTGAGGCGATCCCCGAGCGCGGGGCCCACGCCCGGAAGGCGTGTGATGGGGAGATCATGCAGCACCGACACCGCATCGCCGCGTCCGATCACGGCGAAACCGCGCGGTTTGTCGAGGTCAGAGGCGAGCTTGGCGAGAAACTTGTTGTAGCTAAGACCAATGGAGACCGTGATGCGAATCTCGCGCTCGATCTCGCGGGCGATATGCGCGAGCGTGGCGGCGGCGGAGCGGTTGAACAGTTTCAAGGTGCCCGTGAGATCGAGGAAGGCTTCGTCAAGCGACAGCGCCTCGATCATCGGCGTGGCGGTCTCGAAGACCTTATGCACCTGCCGGCTAACCTCTTTGTACTTGACCATGTTCGGCTTGATGACCACCGCGTGCGGACACATTTGCAGCGCCTTGAACATGGGCATGGCCGAACGGGGCCCAAACTTGCGGGCGATATAACAGGCGGTTGAGACGACGCCGCGTTTTTCGCCGCCGATCAGGACGGGCTTATCGGCGAGGCTGGGGTCATCGCGCTTTTCGATGGTGGCGTAAAAGGCGTCGCAATCGATATGCGCGATGGAAAGCCGGCCCAATTCCGCGTGGCGGATCAGGCGGTCCGAGCCGCAGCGCGTGCACGAAAGCTCGTCCGATTCATATTCGGCAAGGCAGTCCCGGCAGAGGGCGATGATACGGTCGAAGGCGGACATTTGCTTCACGATGCTGCGCGTTGACTTAGGAGAAAGAAAGCCCCAAGTGAAGGCATCTTTCGAAGGATTCCCCCATGAGTGAACGGTCTTCCGGCCCCTCCCGCTGGAACATGCCCGACCGGCCCCGGAGCAAGAATTACGCCCACCTGCGGCGGACCTACGAATTCATGCGTCCGTACAAGGCCCAGTTGCTCATTTTCTGTATCGCGCTGGCCATCACGTCGGCGGCGACGTTGAGCATCGGCTTGGGGCTGAAGTTCGTGATCGACAGGGGCCTTTCGGCCGGCAGCCGCGAGATGCTGGATCAGGGCCTGCTGGCGCTGATCGGGGTCATCGTTGTGATCGCCGTGGGTACCTTCACGCGCTTCTATTACATCTCGTGGATCGGCGAACGTGTAGTGGCCGACATCCGCGCCGCGGTGTTCAACCACATCCTCCGCCTTTCGCCCGGTTTCTTCGAGACCACCAAGACCGGCGAAATCCTTTCGCGCCTCACGACGGATACCTCGCTGCTGCAACAGGTCGTGGGCTCGTCCCTCTCGATCGCCCTGCGCAACGTGGTGGCGCTGATCGGCGGCGTAACGATGCTGATCGTCACCAACGCGAAGCTGACCGGGCTTGTGGCCCTGGTGCTGCCGGCGGTGATCGTGCCGATCATCTGGTACGGCCGCAAAGTGCGCAAACTCTCGCGCGAGAGTCAGGACCGCGTGGCCGATGTGGGGTCCTACGCCGAAGAGAACCTGAACGCCATCCGCACCGTGCAGGCTTTCGTGCACGAAGACCGCGACCGCGCCTTCTTTGCGCGCAATGTAGAAGGCGCTTTCATCACGGCCATGCGCCGCATCAAAGCGCGCGCCATGCTGGGCGCGATCGTGATTCTTTTGGTCTTCGCCGCGATCGCCATCGTGGTGTGGGCGGGCGGGCACGGCGTGATCGCCGGCACCGTGACGCCGGGCGATCTGACGGCCTTCATCTTCTATTCGGTGACCGTGGCCGCTTCGACGGGCGCCATGACCGAAGTGATGGGCGACTTGCAGCGCGCCGCCGGTGCGACCGAACGCCTGATCGAGCTTCTCGAAACGGAGCCGGAAATCACCGCACCTGCGCAACCCAAAGCGCTGCCTTTGCCCGCGCGCGGCGCCGTCGATTTCGAGAACGTCACCTTCCACTATCCGTCGCGTCCGCAAACGGCGGCGCTGAAGGGCCTCACGCTGAATGTTGCGCCGGGCGAACATGTGGCGCTGGTCGGCCCTTCGGGGGCGGGCAAAACCACAGTGTTCCAACTTCTGCTGCGTTTCTACGATCCGCAGGCAGGGACCGTGCGCATCGATGGGATCGATCTGAGGGAAGCCGATCCGCAAGCCGTGCGCTCGCGCATCGGCATGGTGGCGCAGGATCCGGTGATCTTCGCCGCCGACGCCATGGAAAATATTCGCTACGGCCGTCCCGATGCGACGGACGAAGAAGTGCATGCGGCGGCGGAAGCAGCTGCGGCCATGGAATTCATCAAGAAGCTGCCCGACGGCATGAAGAGCTTCCTGGGCGAGCGTGGCGTGCGCCTCTCCGGCGGACAGAAACAACGCATCGCCATCGCCCGCGCCATCCTGCGCGATCCGGCCCTGCTGCTGCTTGACGAAGCGACCAGCGCGCTCGACGCGGAGAACGAACGGTTGGTGCAGACCGCGCTAGAACGCCTGATGGTGGGACGCACCACCATGGTGATCGCGCACCGGCTTGCCACTGTGGTGAACGCCGATCGTATCGCGGTGATCGACGACGGCCGCCTGGTCGCGACAGGACGGCATGAACAACTGATCGCCAGCAATCCGCTCTACGCCCGCGTCGCCGCGCTACAGTTCACCGCCGACGGCGGCGCGAATTGAAGCTATGCAAAGTGAGCGGGGCTTTCGCCAGCAGCTATGCAAATGAGCAAGCGTTCGTGCGACACTGCGCGACAGGCGACACTTTCCGAATTGCGCTGCGCTGAGAATGGGTTGGACTGATGTTGCGTCAGGCGACACTTATGCGACACCCGGCGACACCCACGGCGTTTGTGCATGCCTCAGCGCGAGCCATGCGCTGAAGTGAAAGCGGCCGCGTGGGCGCGCGGCGTCGCAGCGTCCTCTTTCCTGATTCACGATGTCAAACATCCGCCGCCCGCACGCGCGGAGCCAGCTTGGATGAAGGCTGCGCCCAAACCCGATTTTTCGTCGAGCGATATTTGGGGTGGGGTCAAATTTAATGATTCGAAAAATCGGAAATGTGCTTTGGCCGATTCGCAGTACAATGCGTCCGCCTAGTCCCAATCCCGCGATCCCATGCGGCGCGTCTGCTTCACGCCGCTGCGTTTCTTCTTGCCTTCGAGACGTTGCTTCTTCTGACCCTTGCTGACTTTTGTCGCGACGCGGCGCTTGGGTACGTGGGTCGCTTTCACGATCATCTCGACAAGTCTGTCGATGGCGTCTTTCCGGTTCATCTCCTGGGTGCGATGACGGTTGGCGGTGAGGACAATCACCCCATCCGTGGTCGCGCGTTTGCCGGCCAGCGCCATCAGCCGGATCGCGACGTCATTGGGAAGCGAGGGCGAACGGCGCGCATCGAAGCGCAGTTGAACAGCGGTCGCGACCTTATTGACGTTCTGCCCGCCCGGTCCGCTGGAGCGGATGAAGGAGAGTTCGACTTCGTCGTCGTCGAGGAAAAGGTTCGGGGTGACTTGGATCATAGGCGTTAGAACGGCAGCAGATTGTAAGAGTTGCTGAATTGCTGTTGGAATAAAGGATCGAAGGGCGTGTTGGCCATGAATGGAGTCTGCTGTTCGGCCGGCGGCGAGAACAGCTCCGATGGCGGAGGCGTTAAGATCGCGCTCAAGGTGTCATCGACAAAGACCGTGGTGGAGCGCGCCACTTGAAGCGGTAATGCATCCAAAGCAATCGCCGGCGGGGCCATGACGGCGGCGAGATCGGCGGCGGTAAGGCCTTCCGCAGTCGCGGCGCTCGCCGGCGCAACGGAGACGGAATAGCTGCCGATGCCCGTACTGTAGGCGAGCGCATCGATGATGTAGGTGCCGGTCGCCGACGGTGTGTAGTTGAGCACGGCGGACGCGCCGAGGCCGCTGCTTGACGCCGTCGCAAGCTGAAAGCCGCTCCCATTGCGCACGTAAAACTGGGATTCCGTCCAGCGTAACGCGCTGCCGGTGGCGGTTCCGGAAACCCTGATCGTATACGTCGTGTTCGCGGTGAGAGTCGTGCGGAACCAGTCGCGGTCCCCGGCGGTTTCGATGAGCCCTTCCGCTGTGGCGCCGACCGCCACCGTGCCGGCCGTGCCGGTATTCGCGGTGTAATCGTCGGGATCGCTGGCCGCGGCAACGGTGTAGGTGCCGGTCGCGGCCGATGAATTGGAGCGCATCGCGAGGTAGTACGTACCCGATGCGCTTGCCCGGAACATCAGACGCGCATCCGCGCCGGCGCCGCTGTCGTTGTCCGCGACAAGCACGGTTCCGCTGAAATTGAGGAGCTGCAGGGCAGGGTCGGTCAAACTGCCGCCGCTGGAAGCGCTGCCGCGCGCGTCGAACCGGTAAAGCGTGCCTGCCGTCAATGTGACCCGCACCCAGTCGATATCGCCGGCGGTCCCGATACTGCCGGTGAGGGTTCCGCCGACCGTGACAACGCCGCTGGTGGCGGTGGTGGCGGTATAATCGTCGCCCGATGTTCCGTTGGGCGCGACGCTGAGCGTATACGTGCCCGTACCGCTGCTGCCGGCGGCCGCTTCGATATAGTGAACACCGGTGTAGGCGGCGGTGTAGGTGAGCTGCGCGTCCAGGCCCGTGCCGGAATCGTCGTCGGACCCATAGGTGACGCCGCTGGACGATTTTACGCGCACGTAAGGATCGGCGAGCGTTCCGCCGCCGCTGGCCGAGCCGCGCAGGTCGATACGGTAGGACTGACCGGCGGTCAAAGTGACCGCGAACCAGTCGGCGTCCGTGCTGGTTTCCAGGCGGCCAGTGACGGAGCCGCCAACCGCGACCGCGCCCGTCGTACTGGAATTGGCGGTGTAATCGTCCGCCGTCGACGAGGTGGCGACGGCGACGGTGTAGGTTCCCTGTTCACCGCCGAAGCCTGTTGCCGCGATGTAATAGGTTCCGGTTGTGGTGGCGGTATAGAGGATCTGTGAGTCTGTGCCGGTTCCACTGTCGTCGTCGGTCACGAGCTCGGTGCGCGTGGGGCTAAGAAGGCGCATATAAGGGTCAAGCAACGTGCCGCCAGTGGAATCATAGCCGCGCAGGTCGAAGCGGTAACTGACCCCCGCGGTGAGATTCACGCGGAACCAATCTTCATCGACGTTGGTATCGATACGCCCTGTGGCGGTTCCGCCGACGGTAACGCTCGCCGTTGTGGTGGCGTCGGCCGGATAGTCGTCAATGGTGGGGATCGTCCCGGGGGAGCCGTAGACCGCGCGAATGCCCGCGATATCGTCGCTGGTGAGTTCGGTGACGCTGGAATTCTGCGACGCGTTCATCACGGTCGGCATATCGTTCTCATGGTCGAGGCCGAGCGCGTGGCCAACCTCGTGGAGAACGAGTGTGTAAAAATCGGCGGTGCCGGAGGCGGGCGATGAGCCGACGATCTGGACGGAGCCGTCGATCAGCCGGTAGCGGCGGCCGAGATCGAAGGAGATATAGGAATTGCGGATGACGCTGCCGCTGTACCAGGTATTCGCGAGACCGATGGTGCCCGCGCTTTGCGCCTGCAGCTCGTCGAACACGAGCACGATGTTGGCGGTCGACGGCGAGGTCGTCTCAACGAAGGTGAAATTGCCGACCTCGTCCCAACGGGAGAAGGCCTGGCGAATGGACGGCATGAAAACCGAGGAGATCGCGGCAACGGCGCTCGTGTATTCGGAATCGGCTGGGATGCTTTGCCCGGCCGTGACGACCGCCCAAGTGATCGTGCCGCCGGCGGTGCCGCGCGTACCGTTGCCCCATTTGTAGCTCTCGAGCTCATAGGACGGGCGCTCGTACTGGGGGACGACGGCGATCGGCGCGGTCAGAGGCAGACTTACGGCGTTGACGCCGCCGTCCAGTTTCTCCAGAACGCCGCTCTGGCCGTCCGGCATATCGCCCCCATCTTCCTGCGCGGGCGCGAATGACAAACGCGCCGAACCCGCCCACCGTGTACTATAACGGCGCCTGCCCAAAAACGTAGCCTTGATGAACTTACGACCCGCATGAGCGATACAGCCGCAGCCCCCATGATCGTCCCGGAAATGAGCTTCGACGAGCTCACCGAGAACTTTGCCGTATTTGACGATTGGGAAGACCGCTACCGCTACCTGATCGATCTGGGGCGCAAGCTGCCGCCCTTCCCGGACGCGCTAAAGACCGAAGCCAACAAGGTGCGCGGCTGCATGAGCCAAGTGTGGATGGTGCCGGGGCATCCCGCGGACGACGCAAGCCGATTCGCCTTCGCGGCGGACAGTGACGCGCACATCGTCAAAGGATTGGTCGCCGTGCTTGGCATTCTGTTCTCGGGAAAGACGCCGCAGGAGATCGGTTCAACCGATACGGAGGCCGCCTTCCAAGCCCTCGGCCTCGACCAGCACCTAAGTCCCAGCCGCCGCAATGGGTTGGTGTCGATGGTGGAGAAGATCAAGAGTTACGCGCAAAAAGAGTGAAATCGCGTACGTGGAGTTTGTCACTTGGCCCCCGTTCAGCGCCGTTTTATCACAGGCGCGGGGTGACTAACCGGGTGTGGGGTTTTCGACATGACTGATTCAATCGCGGCGCTGAAGGCCGCCGTTCTGCGGTGGAAGTGCCGCGCTTATTCCTTCGCCGCCATGCCGTTCATCGCCGTCATCGGCGTCGACGTCGTCTCGCGCGGCGTGGTGCTGCCGTCATGGGGGACCGGCGCGATGGCGTTGGCGGCCGGCGCGCTCGGCGCACTGTCCTGCATCGCGAGTTTTGACCATCGCGATCTGACGGGAAAGCTGGTCTGGTTTTAGGCGTTCGCCAAAGCCAGGTGCATTGCCCGCATAAGCGGACAATCACAAACAGCGTGACTATTTAAGCGAACAGCCTGCGGTCGAGCTTCTTGATGAAGCTCCACGGATCCGGATCGGGTTTGCCGAACAGGAAGCCTTGCACGTATTCGACGCCGCAATCGCGCACGAATTCGAGGCCTTCCTTGCTGTCGACCATCTCGGCGATAGTCTCCACATCCATGGTCTTGCAGAGCGTGGTGAGCGCCTTCAGGAAGGCGCGGCCCTTGGGAGCGGTTTGCGCGTTCTTCACGGCGCTGCCGTCGAGCTTCACGACATCGACTTCGAGCACCGAGAGATATTGGAAACTGGCGGCGCCCGCGCCGAAATCGTCCAGGCAGACGTGGAAGCCTTTTTTGCGCAAGCCTTGGACGAAGTTGTTGGCTTGAGCCAGGTCGGCGACGCGCGCGGATTCGGTGATCTCGAACACCAGGAAATTGCTGAGCCATTTATCGGCGTCGAGCATGGCGTGGAGTTCTTTGGAATACTGTTCGTTGCCGACCGACATGCCGGAGATATTGACGGCGATGGAGACCTTGTCCGCGCGGTTCTTGCGCAGCCAGTCGACGCATTTGCGCGCCATGGCGATATCGAACTCGGTGATCAGTCCGGTCTCTTCGGCGAAGGTGATGTACTTGTAGGGGCTTTCCTCGAAGTTCCCATTGAAGCGCACGAGCGCCTCGTAGTGGTGCACCGCGCCGGTCCGCGCATCGAAGATCGGATGGAACGCGACCTGGAAATCGTTGCCGCCGACGAGGTTGCGGAACTTGTTCAGGGACTCGACGGTGTCGTGAACCAGCTTGTTCATGTTGGCGGCGATGTCCTTCACGTTGAAGGCGTCGCCGACCTGTTCCTTGAAGTGATTGATCGTGTAGACGAGCCCCTTGGCGAGGTCGGCTTCGTCCACGCCCGCGATATCGACCTCGACCGTGCCGGCCTGCGCGACCACGCCCTTGCCGGTGGGGTCGAACGCCTTGGTGGCTTCAGTCAGTTTCGCTTCAAGGGCGGCGACATCCATGCCCTTTTCGGCGACGATCCCGAATTTGCCTTCGCCGACTTCACCGGCGGCATCACCGCCCAGTGAATTGGCGCGCAGGGTCGTGCCCACGGTGGTGAGCAGGTGTTCGCGCTCTTCTTCGTCGAGGCTGTCGGCGAGGGCTTCGAAGCCCGGCAAATTGACGAGGGTCAGTTCAGCGTTGGGACCGGCGGCCTTCAGTTTCTCGACCGCGAGCTGGGAGAAGGAGTCCCCCGTCAGCAGGCCCGTACCTTTGTCGCGCGCGACACCCTGTTCGGCTTCACCCTTTTCGGTCAGGTGCGCTTGGGTGCGGAACGCCAGGAAGAAATGGTCCTTCAGGTCCGGCATGACATAGCCGGCGAAACCCAGAGGCGGGGTCAGACCCTTGGCGCCTTGCAGCTTCACTTTGACGTTATCGATACGGCCCTTCTTGGCCGTCATGTGCAGGAGCTGATCGACCAGGACGCGGTCTTTCGGCGAGACGACGTCCATGAAATTGCGCCCGATCAGGCCTTCCGGCCCGAGACCCAAGAGAGCTTTGGTCGCACCGACGGCAAAGGAAATCCGCTGCTGCGGATCCAGCTCGATCAGGATGTCGGCCCAACAAAAGGCGAAGGCGACAAAGCGGTCGCGCGCGGTGTTCATGGGTACTATCGAGTCAAAGAGATGTCTTTGATGTTCTTAGCAATAATAGTCCGCCATGCCTACCCGTCGCGTGAAGCGCTGGGGGATGATTTCGCCCCTCGGTGGCGGCCGCTATTTTAGGCGCGCGCCCGATAGTTGAGAGAGTGCGGACCAAGCCAAACTGCGCGTCGCCTTGTGACGCGGCGGCGCGCGGCGCACCTTATGGCGCGCGCCGCCGCGAGCAACCGGCGATAGTGGGGGGAAGAATGGCCCAGAACTGCCAAATCCCGTTACAAGTCCTGGATGTCGACGCGGTGACCCACCCCGTGATCGGGGCCCTGGCCGACTACTGGTGTGCCTTGGGCGCCGGCGTGCCGCCCGCGCGCGCCGCCTTCGACTTCATGGCAATCTATAAAGAGGCACCGCACCTTCTTATGGCCGAGCGCCTCGCGCCGGAGACTTTCAAGTTCATTTATTGCGGAACGGCGATCGCGGACAATTTTCCGCGCGATCTGACAGGGGCCACGTATAGCCCTACGACACCGCGGGTCAGCCGGATCGACTGGCCGGGTTTTTTCAGCGTGGTGCTGGACAGTCCTTGCCTGCGCTACGGCCGCGAGCACATCGACTGGGCCAACGCGGACAATAGCGAGATCATCTATTGCGCCTGCCCGCTTTTGGGAAAGGACGGGCGGCCCAGCTATGTCGTGGCTTGCCTCGTGTTCCTGGAACGCTCGCCCTTCGATATTGGGAGGCTGTAGGCTTCGCAGTCTGGTTCTTGCCAGGACGGCGCGCGCGGACCAAACTCCCCCCGCTTACAACCAGCGAGTCCCTCACGTGCGCGCATTTTTCCTGTCCTTTGTTATTATGGCCGGCCTTTCGACGGGCGCGGCGCAGGCGACGACCATACCGCGGATCACGCTGGTCGTGTCCGATATCGAGAAGTCGATCACCTTCTATGAGCGCCTGGGCTTTTTGAAGAGTTCCGACGAAGCGCGCACGGGCGCGCAGCAAATCCATGGCGCGGACGATCTGCCGCTGACCGCCGACGCGACCCGCAGCCGCATAGTGGTGATGAAGGGCGAAGGCCAGACCTCGGAGATCGCGCTGCTGTGGTACGACCGGCCGCCCCTTGCCAGCGCACGCAGCAATCTCATGGGCCTCGGCACCGGCGATGTGATCATCGGCGTGGTCGTGCCCGACCTGCAAACGGCTTATGCGGCACTCGACCGCATCGGCGCGCGAATCGAAAAGGGCCCGAATGCCTTCACCGCGGCGCCTTTGGGCGTACGTCTGTACGCCTACGATCCCGACGGCCACATGGTCGAGCTGACGCAAGCGGGTAGATAGCAACGCGGCTGAGACCGCCCCACCGAGTGTCGTGCCGCACCAGCGCTTATTTCCCGATCACAACGCCTTCGCGGCGCGGGTCAGCGCCGCCGACGAGGCCGTCCTTGGTGACGCGGATCGCGTGAATGCCGCTGGCGGAATTATTGACGCGCACGGTATGGCCGAGTTTCTCGAGATCGGCTTTCACCGGTTCCAGCCCCTCTTCCAACATGACGTTGTTGCCCATGCCCAGCACGAAGGGCGAGGCGGCGGCGTTGGCGGGCGACATGTCCCAATCGATCATCGCGACGAGAGTCTTCACCACGAAGCCGACGATGGCGGGCCCGCCAGGCGAGCCGAGCACCATTTCGAGCTTGCCGTCCTTGTTGAAGACGATGGTCGGCGTCATGGAGCTGCGCGGACGCTTTTCGCCGGCGACGCGATTGGCGACGCTGCGCTTCTCGGCGACATCTTCATAAGAGAAGTCGGTGAGCTGATTGTTGAGGATGAAACCGCCCTTGGTCATCAAACGTGACCCGAACCCGCTTTCGATGGTGCTGGTCATGGCCACGGCGTTGCCGTCACGGTCGACGATGGAGAAGTGCGTGGTGGACGGAAGCTCGGGGCTGTCGGCGGTCACGAAGGCATGTTTGGTCGGCACCTTGCCGGCTTCGGCCACGGGAAGACGCTGGTCTTCCTTCACAAGCGCGGCGCGCTGCTTGAGGTAGTCCGGGGCGATGAGCGCTTCAGTAGGCACGGGCACGGAATCCGGATCGGCCATGTAGACAGCACGGTCAGCAAAGGAGAGCCGGCCGGCTTCAGCCATCAGGTGATAAGAGGTCGGCGACTTCGGTCCTAGGGCACGTAAGTTATGCGGCTCAAGGATCGCGAGGCTTTGGATGACGCCGATGCCGCCCGAAGACGGCGGACCCATGCCGCAGACTTTATACGTGCGGTATCCGCCGCAGACGGGCGGACGCTCGACGGCTTTATAGGCTTTCAGATCCTCGAGGGTCATGTCGCCGGGGTTCTGCGGCGCGGAGTCCACGGTCTGCACGATATCGGCGGCGATGGCGCCGGTATAGAAAGCGTCCGCGCCCTTGGTTGCGATCTCGCGCAAGGTGGCGGCGAAGGCCGGGTTCTTGAGGATGGTGCCGGCGGCTTTCGCCTGACCGTTGGCGTCATAATAGAATGACTTCGCCGGTTCGATCATCGCGAGATTACGGTCGCCGGCGAGCAACGCGTTCAAGCGCGGCGAAATAGCGAAACCGTTTTCCGCCAGCGTGATGGCGGGCTGGAACACACGCGCCCACGGCAGCTTGCCGTGATTCTTGTGCGCGAGTTCCATCACGCGCACGAGGCCGGGCACGCCGACCGATTTTCCCCCGACAATGGCCTGCATGCGGCTCATGGGTTTGCCGTCCTGGGTGAGGAAGCGGTTTTCTTCGGCCGCTTTCGGCGCTTCTTCGCGGCCATCGTAGGTCCGCAAGGCCGACGCCTTGGCATCCCAATGCACGATGAACGCGCCGCCGCCGATGCCCGAGGATTGCGGTTCGACGAGATTGAGCACGAGATTGACGGCGATGGCGGCGTCGAGCGCTGAACCGCCGGCCGCGAGAATGTCCGCCCCGGCCTGCACCGCGAACGGATTCGCGGCCGCGACCATCCATTCCTTACCTGTGCCGCTTTTCGGCTCGGAGCGTCCCGTGAAGGCTTCCGGATCGGAGGCTTCGGGCTTCGCGATCTGCGCGAAGGCCGAACTGCTCATCGCGAGGATGACAAAAGCGGAGACGCTGCGGAGGACTGTTTTCATGGGGCTACCTTAGTTTCCCGGCCGGTTTCACGCCAGTGATGACACCAGACGTCGTGGCCGGCGCCGGGCTGGTCGCGCGGCGGTGCGGCATCGGCGCAAATCGCCGTCGCGCGCGGGCAACGAGTGCGAAAAACGCAGCCCGAGGGCGGCTTTAGCGGGGACGGCAGTTCGCCCGCCAAGGGCAATCGCGGCCGCGCGCGGGCGGCCATGGGATCGGGCACCGGCACCGCCGCGAGCAACGCCTGGGTGTAGGGATGACGCGGGGACGCGTAAAGAGCATCGCGCGGCGCGATCTCCATCGTCTTGCCGAGATAGAGCACCATGACCCGGTGCGAGATGTGCCGCACGATGGACAGATCGTGACTGATGAAGATCATCGTCAGGTTCATGGCGCGCTGCAGCTCCATAAGCAGGTTCACGACCTGCGCACGGATCGAAACATCCAAGGCGCTGACGGGTTCGTCGCAGACCACGAGCTTAGGCTCTAGGATCATCGCCCGCGCGATACCGATGCGCTGGCACTGGCCGCCGGAGAATTCGTGCGGGTACCGGTTGACCATCGCGGGATGCAGGCCAACGCGGGCCATCATGTCCTTCACCTTGGCCTTCATGTCGGCCTTGGACATCGAGGGGCGATAGTTGCGCAAAGGTTCGGCGATAATATCACCGGCGGTCATGCGCGGGTCCAAGCTCGCCAGCGGATCCTGGAACACGATCTGCATCCGCTCGCGCTCGGCCTTCAGTTCCTTCGCGTCCAAATCGGTGAGCGTGCGACCTAGCCACGCAACCGCGCCGCCGGTGGCCGGCAGAAGCTGGAGCACGGCGCGGCCCAAGGTCGACTTGCCGCAGCCGGACTCGCCGACAACGCCCAAGGTCTCGCCCGCTTTCAGCTCGAAGCTAACGCCGTCGAGGGCCTTCAGCGGCGTGTAGGTCCCCACAATCAGGCCGCCGGTGCGCACCGGGTAGTGGACCTTGAGGTCCTTCACATCGAGCAGGGGCGCGCTCATGCCGCCACCGTGTGGTTGAGGAAGCACGCGTTGAGGGTGCCGCCGGCGGCCAGCGCCGGACGTTCGGCGCGGCAACGATCAAACACCGCCGCGCAGCGCGGATGGAAACTACAGCCCGACGGCAGCTTCTGAAGATTCGGCGGTTGGCCGGGAATCGTCGGAAGCACGGCGGTCGGCGCATCGGTGAGGCGCGGCGTACAGGCGAGAAGGCCCTTCGTGTAGGGATGACGGGGCGCGGCGAATATCTCCTGCACGCCGGCATTCTCGACCACACGGCCCGCGTACATGACCGCGACGCGGTCGGCGAGTCCGGCGACAACACCGAGATCGTGGGTGATGAGCACGAACGACGTTCCGTGCTGTTCCTTCAGCTCGCGCATAAGATCGAGGATGAGCGCCTGGACCGTCACATCGAGGGCGGTGGTGGGTTCGTCGGCGATGACCAGTTCCGGGCCGCACAGCAGCGCCATCGCGAGCACCACACGTTGCCTTAACCCGCCCGAGAGTTCATGTGGATACATCACGAAGCGGCGCTCGGGCTCGGGGATCTGCACCCGGGCCATCATGGCGATGGCCGCGGCGCGGGCGGCCTTGGCGTCGAGGCCGCGGTGCCGCTCAAGGACTTCCGTGAGCTGCCGGCCGATGCGCATGTGCGGGGTGAGCGAGGTCATCGGATCCTGGAACACCATGGCGAGGCGATTGCCGCGCACACTGTTGAGGGTACGTTCGTTCGCTTTCAGGAGATCGATGTCGCCGAAGCGGACCGAGCCTGTCGCGCGGCCATTCGCGGCGAGCAGGCCCATGACCGCCATGAAGGTCTGACTTTTGCCGGAACCGGATTCACCGACGATGCCGAGACATTCACCCTTGTTCACATGAAGCGAGACGTCGCTGACGGCGGCGACTTCCCCGTCTTCGGTGGCGAAGCGGACATTGAGGCCGTTGATGTCGAGGATGCGCTGGGTCATGTCAGCGGTCCTTCGGATCAAGGGCGTCGCGCAAGCCGTCGCCCAGGAAATTGAAGCAGAACAAGGTCGCCGTCATGAAGACGGCGGGAACGATCAGTGTCTGCGGGTTCACTTCCAATTCGGCCGCGCCTTCGTTGAGCAGCACGCCCCAGCTGGTGAGCGGTTCCTGCACACCCAGCCCAAGGAATGAGAGGAAGCTTTCCAGCAAGATCACCTGCGGGATGGTGAGGGTGACATAGACGATCACCACGCCCAGTACGTTGGGCACGATGTGGCGCAGGATGATGCCGGCGGTCGACCCCCCCGAGGCGCGCGCGGCTTCGATGAATTCCTTGGATTTGAGCGAGAGGGTCTGGCCGCGCACGATGCGCGCCATGGTGAGCCATTCGACCGCGCCGATGGCCAGGAACATCAGGATGAAATTGCGCCCGAACATGACCATGAGGATGATCACGAAGAAGGTGAGCGGCACGGAGTAGAGAAGATCGACAAGGCGCATAAGGAGCTGGTCCACGCGCCCGCCGACGAAACCCGCAATCGCGCCGACGGTGACGCCGATGAACAGCGCGACCATGGTCGCGAGTATGCCGACCATGAGAGAGACGCGCCCGCCGACGAGAGTGCGGGCGAGCAGATCGCGGCCCACGGAATCGGTACCGAGATAGTGGCCGAGCTCCATATTCGGCGGCATGGCTTCAACATGGTCCCAGTCGATCGCATCGTAAGGCCACGGCAGCGTGTAGGGGCCGACAAGGCACACGAGCGCGATGACCGCGAGGATGATCATGCTGGCGAGCGCGGCGCGGTTGCGCTTGAGGCGGCGCCACGCATCCTGCCAAAGGCTGCGGCCTTCGACTTCGCCCGCGTTTTCCAATGCGGCGCCGTGCACCGAGGTCATGTTGACGCTACTCATAACGCACCTTTGGATCGAGCACGGCGTAGAGCATGTCGACGATGAGATTGGCGATGATGACAAAAGCTGCGCCGACGATGGTGACGCCCATCACCAATGTATAATCGCGGTTCAGCGCGCCCTGCACGAAGTAACGGCCGATACCGGGGATCTGGAAGATGGTCTCGATGACCATGGAGCCGGTGAGCAGGAAGGCCGTGGCCGGCCCGAGGAAGGTGATGACGGGTGTCAGCGCCGCCTTCATGGCGTGACGCAAAACAACGGTGCGGTACGGCAGGCCTTTCGCGCGGGCCGTGCGCACGAAGTTGGTGCGCAGCGCCTCGATCATGCTGGCGCGTGAAATGCGCGCGATATAGGCGACGAAGGGCAGCGCGAGCACCGTGACGGGCAGGATGCGGTTGAGGAAGGCGCCGTCGTTCCAGCCGCCGGCGGGCAGCTGGAAGGGCGTACCTTTGAGCCAAACGCCAAAGGCGAGGATCAGGAGCTGGCCGGTGACGAAGGTGGGGATGACGATGCCGATCATCGCGAGACCCGAGACGGCGTAATCGCGCGCCGAGTTCTGCGACAACGCGGCGGTGATGCCGAGCGGCAATCCGACGAGAATCGCGAGGATGATGGCCGAGAGTCCGTTCTCGATGCTGACCGGCAAGCCTTGCGCAATCAATTCGGTGACGGTGAAATCCTTATATTTGAACGAAGGGCCGAAATCGCCCTGGAGAAGATTGCCAAGATAACTGAGGAACTGCTGCCACAAGGGATCGTCGAGGTGATAACGCGCGCGCAGGTTCGCGAGCACTTCGGGCGGCACCGGCGCTTCGCCGTCGAAGGGCCCGCCCGGCGCGAGGCGCATGAGGAAGAAGCAGAAGAGCACGACGGCGAGGAGCGTCGGGATGCCGATGAGGAGCCTTCGCGCGAAGTAAGACCACATCGGCTTTGTCCCTATACGTTCGGCTCTGAGATGACGGTATTGGCGAGCACGCCGATATCCTGGATCTCCACTTCGATGCGATCCCCGGGACGCAGCCAGCGCGCCGGCGTGCGGTTGATCCCCGAACCCGCGGGCGAGCCGGTGGCGATGACGTCGCCCGCCTCGAGGTGGGTGAAGATGGAGATGTAGGAGATGACCGCGGCCACGGAGCGCAGCATCGCGCCGGTGGACGACTGCTGCATGATCTCGCCGTTGAGGCGCGTGGTGAGCATCAGGTTCTGCGGATCGGAGATCGCGCCCGCGGGCACCAGCCAAGGACCGCAGGCGCCCGATGAATCGAAATTCTTCCCGGCGGTCAGGGAGTGCTTCTGGTAATCACGCACGCAGCCGTCGAGGAAGCAGGTGTAGCCAGCCACATGGCTGAGGGAGCGTTCCAGCGGGATGCGCCGGCCCCCCTTGCCGATGACCACGGCGAGTTCGCCTTCGAAATCGTATTCACGTGAGGCGCTGGGACATACGATGGACTGGCGGTGCCCGACCAGCGACTGAGGTGTCCGCATGAACAAGACCGGCGGGACATTCGCGTCCGTGCCGGGGGGGTTATTGTCCTTCGGATAGTTATTGCCGACGCAAATGATACGCCCGGCATCCGGCACCACTTGCAGCAGCACCACGTGATCGAGCGCAACGGTCGGCTTGCGGCGCGCGATCGCGGCTTCAAGATTGGCGACGGGGCCGCCCGCGAGCACGGCGCGTAACGACGGCCCGGCGTCCGAGAGGTCGACGATGTCGTTGCCGACCACGGCCCCGAAGCTGGGTCCGTGGTTGTACTCGTAAGAAACGAACTTGATCGAGGATGCGGCCAAAGGGGTTACTTCTTCGGCATGAGGACGGTGTCGATGACGTGAATGATACCGTTGTCGGCGGCGATGTCGGCCTTAATGAGACGCGCGTCCTCGATCATCACGACCTTTGTCGCGTCGATGAGCACAAGAGCCCCATCCGCTGTCGCCGCTTCCATGCGCTTGCCGAGGAAGTCGCGCGCCACGATGCGGCCGACGACAAGATGGTGCATCAACATCGCGCGCGTCTTTTCACGGTTCTCGGGACGCAGCATGTCCTGGATGGCGCCCTTTGGAAGTTTAGCGAAGGCATCGTCGGTGGGTGCGAAGAGGGTCAGCGGCCCCGCGCCGGCGAGAAGATCACCAAGGTTCGCGGCCTTCACGGCGGCGAGGAAGATGGTGAAGGTGCCCGCGTCGAGCGCGGTGCCGTTGATGTCCTTGGCTTGAACGGGGGGCGCGCAAAACGGCGCGCACAAAAGAGCGATAACAAGAACAAGCCGCTTCATCATCCAAGGACCCCACCACGCCGAAGCGGGAGCTTGCCATGCGGAGTCGCGGCGAGGCAAACAACCACATCAAAAAAGCCCGGCCAAAGATCGGGATACCCTTCCTCACGCCCATGAAGAGAGCTAGAAGCCTCGCCATGCCGCACGACGCGCCCCCGAAGCGAGATGACAATCGCGAGATGTACAACGAGATCGCCGCCCTGGTGGCGTCGATCGGAAAGGCGTTCGGACGCCCGGAAAATGAGGTCATCGCGGCGCTGGAAAAGAATGCCATCACGCTGGATTTCGGCCGCGACGCAAACGGTAACCGCTTCGTGCTGGCGACCTTCGAGGGCAAGACCGCGCGCCTTTACCAGGGCGCCATCAAACAAGAGCCGGAAACGGGCGGCTCATCCCAGGGGTAAGGCGATTCGACGCTGTCCCGTCAACGAATAATGATGTATATGCGTCATTATGGACCTGAAACCTGCATCTAGTGGTATTTCGGCGGCGGCCCTCGAGCCGAGCGCGGTTTTGGAGGTCTGCCTTTGCCACAACATACGCCGTGCCGCCCGGACGATAGCACGGCGGTATGATGCGGCCCTGGCCGACGCCGGGCTCACCAGCGGTCAGTTCACGATCCTGGCCGCCGCAGCGGCCCTTTCCCCCTTGCCCCTGCCGGTGTTGCGGGAGATTCTGGCGATGGATCGCACCAGTTTAAATCGTACGCTTAAGCCATTGGAGCGAAATGGCTTAATCGACATAAATGCGGGCGCGGGACGGCGGCCGGGGCACATCGTGCTGACCGCCGAGGGCGCGGCAACGTTCCGTGACGCGGGGCCCATGTGGCGGGCCGCCCAGGTAGATGCGTCGCAACAGCTTGGCACCGGCCGAACGGGCCAGCTTTTGAGCCTTTTGAACGGCGCCGCGGCGGCTTTGCACGATCAATGATGTATATGCGACATTAATTGTGGCTCGACGCGGCGTTGAGCGCGATCACGTCCGCCGGCGACTTAACGTTTATTAAAGGTACCCCCGGCAAAGTGCTCCCATCACAGACCTGTCCAGAAGGGCCGGTCTAGCGAGTGGGACAGACGCTTTGAGAACAATCACCAAAGCTTTTCGCGACGGCGAATCGATCTACCGGCAGGGCGACGAGAGCAGCTGGGCCTTTGAGGTCTTGGAAGGCTCGGTCGAGCTGATCAAGGACGGCCCGGATGGCCTGACCGTGATGGCGCGCCTGAAAGCCGGTGAACTGTTCGGCGAACTCGGAATCCTGGACAACGCCCCACGCACCGCGACCGCGCGCGCGCGCGGGTCCGTGACCGTGCGCGCGATTCCGCGCGACGAATTCCTGCGCCAGATGGAGACGGATCCCGATACCGCGCTGAAGGTGATGACGAAGCTGGCCCGGCGCATGAAGGGTCCGGACACCGTCGATCCGATTCGCGCCGCCGCTTACCGCTCCGCCGCCGCCAATCTGCCGGTGCCTGTCGCCGATCCCGAGCCGTTGCAGGCGCCGCCGCCGCTCAGAGTCGGCCGCCCGCTGCCGCAGAACCTGATCGGCGACCGCAAGCCGACGTTCATTGAAAAGATTTTCGACGCCGTCGTGAAAGATCCGACGCGCCGTCCGGGCAAACGCGCCAAGGCGCCGACCCCGGGCGACATCCTGGTCATGGTCGGCAAGCTGCGCGACGATTTCGAGGACGTGCAGCACAAGAACCTGATCCAGGCGCTGGACGGAATCCCGGGCGTGCGCACGATCGCCATCGACCGGGACCTAACCCGCTTCGTGCCGGGAATCACGGAACCCGGCGCGACCGCCAACGACGAACTGATGAAGCGCGCGACGCGCGACGCGCGCGCGTGGATGGCCGACCAGAACGCCGATCTGCTCATCTGGGGCAACATCGATCCGACGGGCCGCAACATCGAACTGCACTTCACCGCCACCGCGTCGAGCCCGGGCGAGCGCCCCGGCCGCTTCACGGCGCTGAACGTCCTGAACGTGCCTGTGGATTTCTACACCGACTGGGTGCCCTTGATCCGCGCCGTGACGTTGGCCGCGATCGATCCGCGCAGCTTCTCGCAAGGGCGCATCCTGCGCTCGGCCTTGCCGGCCATCGCGGTAGCCGCGCGCGCCATGGGCGCCGAGCCTTCCGCCGCGATGGAGCCGTCCGAGCGCGCCGCGATCCTGTTCTGCTACGGCAACGTCTGCGCGGTGTGCGCACAGCTTGAAGGCGACCGCAGCTGGTATCACGGCGCCGTCGAAGCCTGGCGCATGGCCATCGATCTTTTGGGTAGCGATCAAAGTCCTTTGCTGGGCCAGCTGTTCCAGCAGATGGGCCTCGCGCTCCAGATCATCGCCGAACGCAGCGGCGATTCGGATTCCCTCGAACAAGCCGCGGACGCGTACCGCCGCGCGCTGATGCACATCTCGCGCCGCCGCCAGATCATCGACTGGGGTCTGGTGAAGTACCGCCTGGGCTGCGTGCTGTATAAGCTCGACATGGTGATGGGCGACGATAACGCCCTACGCGAAGCCATCCACGCCTGTCAGGCCGCGCGCCAAGTCTTCAACAAGTACACGCATCCGATTCGCTTCTCGGAAATCTCGAACGCGCTCGCGCAGATCCTGCAGGTTTACGGCGACAATATCCGCAGCGTTCCGATCCTCGAATATGCCGTGAAATCCTGCGTTTCGGCGTTGCAGGTGCGCACGCCCGATACCGCGCCTTTGCAGTGGGCCTCGATCCAGAACACGCTGGGTTCGGCGCTGTTCCTTTTGGCAAAACACACGGGCGAATGGGAATACATGCGCGCTTCGGGCGAAGCGTTCCGCCTGGCGCTCGCGGTCTACAGGGAACATGGCGCGGGGCGCATGGCGATTGTCACCGAGCGCAATCTTCAGCGCGCCGAGAAGCAGATCCAGAACACCACCGACCGCCGCGCGGCCGATCCGGTGTGGGCGCAGAATTTCAACATCGCGGAAGAGCCCTATGACTGGAGCTCGATCCTGGGCGGTAATGACGACTCCGGCATTAACGAAGTCGCCTAAATACCCGCGGTATGCCTAAACTGCGGTCCATGGCTGGGCCGCACATCCTTTCGATCGATCAGGGCACGACCTCGACGCGCGCGGTCGTGTTCGACGTCAAGGGCGCCGCGCTCGCGACCGCGCAAAAGCCGTTCCGCCAGATTTTTCCAAGGGACGGCTGGGTCGAGCACGATCCGGAAGATATCTGGCAAACGACGGTCGATGTGTGCCGCGCCGCGATCGAGGCCGCGGGCGGCGCGCAGACCATCGCCGCCATCGGCATCACCAATCAGCGTGAGACGACAATCGTATGGGACAAGCGCACGCATAAGCCCGTGGGCAACGCGATTGTGTGGCAGGACCGCCGCGGCGCGGCGCGCTGCGAGGAATTGCGCGCCGCCGGCAAGACGCCGTTGATCCAAAAGAAGACCGGGCTTCTGGTCGACTCTTATTTCTCCGCGACGAAAGTGGAGTGGATCCTCAATCAGAACACCGACGTGCGCCTCGCCGCCGAAGCCGGGCATCTCGCCTTCGGCACCATCGATACGTTTCTGCTGTGGCGGCTGACAGGCGGGCGCACGCATGCGAGCGACGCCACCAACGCCTCGCGCACGATGCTCTACGACATCCACCGCGGCGCGTGGGACGAAGAGTTGCTGGCGCTGTTCAATGTGCCGAAGAAAATATTGCCCGACGTGCGCGACACGGCGGCCGCTTTCGGTGAAACAGATCCCGCGCTGTTCGGCCGCGCGATCCCGATCACCGCGGTGGTCGGGGATCAACAGGGCGCGCTCGTGGGCCAGGCCTGTTTCGAACCGGGCTGCGTGAAGAGCACGTACGGAACCGGATGTTTCGTGCTGGTGAATACGGGCGCGCGGGCGCTTGCCTCACAGAACCGCATGCTGACCACCATCGCCTACCGCCTGAAGGGCGCGACGACCTACGCGCTCGAGGGCAGCATCTTCAACGCGGGCACCGTCATCCAGTGGCTGCGCGACGGCGTGCACATGATCGAGAGTGCGGCGGAGAGCGAAGCGCTCGCCGCGAGCTTGGACGGCGCGGCCGATGGAAGCGGAGCGGGCAACGTGTACTTCGTGCCGGCGTTCACGGGCCTCGGCGCGCCCTATTGGGACCCGAACGCGCGCGGGGCGATCGTGGGCCTGACGCGCGACTCGGGACGGGCCCACATCGTCCGCGCGGCGCTGGAGTCGGTTTGTTTCCAGACGAACGACCTCCTTTCCGCGCTGCAGCAGGACGGGATCAAAGCCCCGCCGGCCCTGCGGGTGGACGGCGGCATGGTGGCTAACAATTGGCTGATGCAAATGCTGGCCGACATCACGGGGCTGACGGTGGAACGGCCGGTCTATGGGGAGACAACCGTTCTGGGCGCGGCGTTCCTGGCCGGTTTGGGCGCGGGTATTTTCGCTTCGCCCGACGACGTAAAAGCCGCATGGAAATTGGATTTTTCGGCTCATCCGCGCCTTTCTGCCGACCGGCGCGCGGCGATGCGCGCGGGCTGGCGCACGGCCGTGGGCCGGGTCCTGACACCACCGCGCGGCTGACACCCGGGCGAAAGTTCGCCCTCAGAACCTCAGGGGTCCAGCACACAATATATAGGTGAACCGGGCGGACGCCGGCGGCCGGAGGGCGCGTCGGTCCCCGCATCATCAATCCATGAAAGGCCGCAAGTCCCGAATGCGCGCGCGAGTCCTTTGTAGCGCAACCGGAACTTGGTGTAGTGTTTTTGGGCCTTGGGGTGGGGGTTAGTAATTTCCAATGCAGACGTCTTCAGTGGCGGTATCTGCCAAGTCAGGCGTAACCGCGAAAGTTAAGTGGTTCAATCCGGCGAAGGGTTTCGGTTTCGTTGCACCGAATGATGGGTCGGCGGACGCATTCTTACATGTGTCGGTCGTTCAACGCGCAGGTCTGCGCACGCTTCGCCAAGGTGCAACAATCATCTGCGATCTGACGGACGGCCCACGCGGCCCGCAAGTCGCGATCATCGGTCGCGTTGATGACTCGACCGTCGCCGATGACGAATCCATGGGCGAGGGCGAGGAGAGCGTGCTCGAGGGCGAGATCAAGTTCTTCGCCGTCGACAAAGGCTACGGTTTTGGAATGCCCGCGGGCGGCGGCGCCGATGTGTTCATCGGCATCGGCGCGCTGCAACGTTCCAATCTCGATCGCCTTGAGTCAGGCCAGCATGTACGGATGTACGTTCGTTCGGGCAAGAAAGGCCCGATGGCCGTGCGTATCGAATTGCTCGGCATGTCTCTCGCGCACATGAACGACCAGCACTAGCGCATCAAGCCGCCTCTGCAGACCTGGTGACTTCACGTCCGTTGCGGGCGTGAAGACGAAGCGCTTATTTGACGCGCGCCAAAAATTCGCGCTGTGCGTGATAACAGGATTGTAAGCTCGCAGCCGTAGTTGAACCACATTTCGCCGGCATATTCGCAAGCATGGGTAGGCTGCTCAGGCAGTCCGACAAAAAGTAAGAAAACCCGTTTAGCTTGTGATCCCGAATGGGATCCGAAGGTGGATCGGCGGGGCTGTTTCCCCTCCCCCTCATCCCCAATGGCCTTGCCGGTCCACCACCTTCTTGAATGGCGCTGCCCGCCGCGGGCCCGCAGGGATGCCCATGGGTGCCTCGGGATCCTTGCCTAGGCTGGCTAGGGGTTGCCTGGCCCAGGTAGATGCCTCAGGACCCTTTATTCCCCACCAAAAGAAATATTGTTATGCCACTTCTAAAAGACGTGAATTGGCCCTATTCTATTTCCAAGTGGGGCCACAACCACAGTGAACATGCAGCAGAAGAAGACGTCAGCACCCGATTCGACCGTGCTTGAGAAGTTGCGCGCCAGCGGCCTTCGGCCGACCCGCCAGCGTCTCGCGCTCGCCAAGCTATTGTTTGGACGCGGCCACTGCCACGTGACGGCGGAAGGTCTGTTCAACGAAGCGAAGCAGACACGCGTCGATGTCTCGCTCGCCACCGTCTACAACGCCCTGCACGATTTCACCGGCAAGGGGCTCCTTCGCGAAATCTCGATCGACTCGTCGCGCTCGTACTTCGACACCAACACGGGCGATCATCATCATTTCTACTTCGAAGGCACCGGCGAGCTGCAGGACATTCCGCCCGACGCCGTGCACATCGCTGCATTGCCCGACGCGCCCGGCAGTTCGGCGATCTCGCGCGTGGATGTCATCATCCGTGTCCGCGACTAAGTGCTTGTCCGCGCGGCCGCAAAGCCGCCGCCCCGCCCCGTCCATTAAGAACCTCTCGCCGTTTAGAATAATTCTGATCAACTTGACTACATAGACCCGCCTTCTTACAACGAAGGCGTCAAATTTCGCGGCGTCTCGCCGCAGCGCTGCAGAGCGCCTCTCTTCGCCGCTCACGTCACATCCAACGAGAAAAGGAGATTCCCATGGCTCAGTTGAAAGGTTCCAAGACCGAAGGAAACCTGAAGGCCGCTTTCGCCGGTGAAAGCCAGGCGAACCGCCGTTACCTCTACTTCGCGCAGAAAGCCGACGTCGAAGGCCAGAACGAAGTCTCGGCGCTGTTCCGCTCGACGGCGGAAGGCGAAACCGGCCACGCGTTCGGCCACCTCGAATATCTCGAAGCCGTCGGCGATCCGGCGACCGGTTTCCCGATCGGCGAAACCAAAGCCAACCTGAAGGCTTCCGTCGCCGGTGAAACACACGAGTACACCGACATGTATCCGGGCATGGCCAAAACCGCCCGCGACGAAGGCTTCGACGAAATCGCCGACTGGTTCGAAACGTTGGCTAAAGCGGAAAAGTCGCACGCCGGCCGCTTCCAGAAGGCGCTCGACAACCTCGCCTAACGTTCGCGCGAACGACGTCACGAACGCCGGCGGGGCCCCTCGTGTCCCTGCCGGCGTTTTTATTTTCCCAGACCACGAAGCGGCCAGGAGTTTGCGACGCATGAGAGAAGGCAGTCTCGAAGCGCCGACGCGCCACATCATCGATTGGCAGAACCCGGATTATTTCGACGCCGACAAACTCGACGCCGAAATGCGCCGCCAGTTCGACATCTGTCACGGTTGCCGCCGCTGCTTCAATCTGTGCGATTCGTTCCCGCGCCTGTTCGACCTGGTCGATGAGGCCGGCGACGCGGAAGTTCATGGGTTGAAAAGCGCCGACTTCGGCAAGGTCGTGGACGCCTGCACGCTGTGCGACATGTGCTTCATGACGAAGTGCCCCTATGTGCCGCCGCATGAATTCAATATCGATTTCCCGCACCTGATGCTGCGCTACCGCGCGGCCGAACGCAAAAAGCGCGGCGGGACGCCTTTCTATGAAAAGCAGCTGACCGAGACCGACCGCAACGGGAAGCTCGCTGCGCTCGCGCCGGCGCTGGCCAACTGGGCATCGGATCGCGGCAATGGCCTCACGCGCGGGGTCATGGAGAAAGTCGCCGGCGTCGACCGCAACGTCGAGCTTCCGAAGTTCCACGGGCAGACTTTTGTCGCCCGGGCCAAAGACGCGCCGCCGGAGATCAACAAGGACGCGCCCGCGTTCGGGCGTAAGGCCGTGATCTTCGCGACCTGTTTCGCCAACTACAACAATCCGCACATCGGCGAGGCCGCGCTGAAAGTCCTGGCCAAGAACGGCGTCGACACTGAGGTGATCTATCCGGGCTGCTGCGGCATGCCGCAGCTGGAGCAAGGCGATCTCGCGCGCGTCGCGGAAAAGGCCAAGGCGATCGCGCTGGCGTTCAAACCGCACATCGAAGCGGGCAAGGACGTGATCGCGCTCATCCCCAGCTGCGCGCTGATGATGAAATTCGAATGGCCGCTGATCGTGCCGGACGACGAGAACGTGAAAGCCCTGGCGCACGCGACCTACGACATCTCCGAGTACATGGTGGATATCGCGGACAAGGAAGGCATGGCGCCCGGCCTCACCACGGTGCCCGGCGGCGTCGCGCTGCATCTGGCCTGCCACGCGCGCGCGCAGAACATGGGCGCCATGGGCGCCGAGATGCTGCGCACGATCCCCGATACCGACGTCAGCGTGATCGAACGCTGCTCGGGCCACGGCGGATCATGGGGTATCCGTAAGGGCAATTTCGATATCGCCACCAAGTTCGCGCGTCAGACCGTGCGCCGCACGGCGGACGCCAATAAAGCCTTCGTCGCTTCGGAATGCCCCCTCGCGGGGAAACACATCGCGCAAGGCTTCGAGAAATTGGATCACGCGCCGCACGAGGGTCAGCGGGCGTTCCATCCGATTGAAATCCTTGCCAAGGCCTATGGTTTGTAAAATGTCGAAAGAACAGCGCCGCATCAGTCCCGCCGACATCATGCCGATGTCGCAATACACCAAGATCCGCGCCGAACATCGCCGCAAGCTGGTGGACGTGAAGCGCGCGCGCCGTCTGCATGTGGGCCCCCACGTGACGCTGTACTTCGAGAGCTACGACACCATGTGGGCGCAGGTGCAGGAGATGCTGTACATCGAGCGCGGCGGCGACGAGCAGATCGAAGGCGAGCTCTCGGCTTACAATCCGCTCATTCCGCAAGGCAATGAGTTGGTCGCGACCATGATGATCGAGATCGAGGATGAAGGCGTGCGCCGCCGCACCCTTGCAGGGTTGGGCCACATTGAGATGATGGTGAGCCTGAGCTTCGCCGGCCAGACCGTGACCGCCGTGCCGGAAGACGATCTGGACCGCACGACACCGGAGGGCAAAACATCGTCGGTGCACTTCCTGCACTTCACCTTCACGCCGGAGCAGATCGCGGCGTTCCGCGCCCCAGGCACGCAGGTGACCCTTGGGATCACGCATCCCAAATACGGGCATCTCGCCATTTTGCCGGAAGAGAGCCGCGCGTCGCTGGCCGCGGACTTTGCCTAGTTTATTTTTGGCCGCACGTTCGACGCCGAACCGGGCACCGCTTCGGCGGAAAATGCGCTAGTTGATCACTTCGGCCGGATAGACGCCCCACAGGGCGTCGCGCGAGATCCAGCCGACGGCGCCGCCGGCGTCGACGCGGCAGAGCGCGGACCCTTGCGGGCACTTTTCCACGGCGACGATCACCCCAGGCTCGACGCTCGCGATTGTGTCGGGTTTGCCGTCCATGGTGCGCAGCAGCGGGCGCACGGCTTCGCCGGTGACCATGGCGGTACGTTTGCCGGAAACCATGCTGGAATGCACCCAGCCTTCGGTCCCGGCCGGGTCCTTGATGCGGCGCCAGGTGTCGAACTCGGCGATGATCTCGACCGGCAGACCCTTGCGGACATAGATCCACTCGATGGGATAGCGGGCGCTCGGACCGACACGCAGGTTCACGGAATCCGGGCGCAGCGAAACGAAGCGCGGCAGCGGAAGGCCGTCGGGTTTGCCGGAAGCCTGTTCGTTCGGGGGCGCATCGGCGGAAGGGCCGTCGGCGGCGGCGGCCGCACCGCACCACGTCATTGCCAAAACAACCAAAAGCCAGCGCGTCACGTAGGATGCCTCGTTCTCTCGCACGTGTTGGTTTGTGCCTGTATTTTCCGGCTTTGTCCACGGCGCGCGAGGTTACGTCCGTGATACGTGGCATGATACCTGAGGCTGCCTGGACAAGGTGAAACGCGGCTGGTACGCCTACTTCACAAGCTCACCTTCTGGCCCAGAGATGACGCGGACCAAGCCCACAGTCGTCGTCACGCGAAAACTTCCCGACGTCGTCGAGACGCGGATGATGGAGTTATTCGACGTCCGGCTGAATATCGACGACCATCCTTTCTCGGAAGACGAGCTGAGCGAGGCCGTGAGCGCCTGCGATGTGTTCGTGCCCAACCTCACCGATCAAATCAACGCCGCGCTGATCGCCAAGGCCGGCCCGCGCCTGAAACTGATCGCCAACTTCGGCAACGGCACAGATCACATCGACGTGGCCGCCGCCCGGGCCAAGGGCATCGTCGTCACCAACACACCCGGCGTCTTGACCGAAGATACGGCCGATATGGCCATGGCGCTGATGGTCGCGGTGCCGCGCCGCCTGGTGGAAGGCGCGGCCATGATCCAGAACGGAACGTTCAAGGGGTGGAGCCCGACGCATCTTCTGGGCCACCGCATCTACGGCAAGCGTCTCGGCATCATCGGCATGGGGAGAATCGGGACCGCGGTCGCGCGGCGCGCCCGGGGCTTCGGCATGACCGTGCACTATCACAATCGCCGCCGCTTGCGCCCGGAACTCGAAGCCGAAGTCGAAGCGACATACTGGGAGAGCCTCGACCAGATGCTGGCGCGCATGGACGTGATCTCCATCCATTGCCCGCACACACCGGCGACATTCCATCTTCTGTCCGAACGGCGCCTCAAGCTCCTGAAACCGACCGCTTACCTGATCAACACCGCGCGCGGCGAGATCGTCGACGAAACGGCGCTGATCCGCATGCTGGAAGCCGGGCAGCTCGCGGGCGCGGGCCTCGATGTGTTCGAGCATGAGCCGGCCGTGAACCCGAAACTGCTGGCGATGAAGAATGTGATCCTGCTGCCGCATATGGGATCGGCAACCATCGAAGGCCGTATCAATATGGGCGAGAAGGTGATTATCAATATCCGCGCCTTCTGCGATGGACACACGCCGCCCGACCGCGTTTTGCCGATTTCAGGTTAGTCGTGTCGGGCGGTTAGCGGTGCCTGACGCCGCCATCATTCGAGAGATCCCCTATATCGACCCCGCCAGCGCCTTCGCGCCGCTCGCGGGGGACGCTTATTCCGTAATGTTGGAAAGCGCCGACCGCCAAGGCGGACAGGGCCGTTATTCCTATATCGCCGCCGACCCGTTCCGCCTCATCACATGCTCGTCCTATCCGTGGCGGGTCAGCGTCGACGGCGCGCCGCGCGAGGGGAACCCGTTCGATATCCTGGCCGCTGAACTCAGACGTTTTACGTGGAAACCGGAGGCGCCTGTGCCCTTCAGCGGCGGCGCCGTCGGTTTTTTCTCGTACGAACTGGGCGGCACGCTTGAGAGGCTGCCGCCGCCGAAGAGCACACCGCTGCCCTTCGATATGATGGTGGGACTCTATGACGTGATCGCGGCGTTCGATCATCAGGCCCGCAAAGCCTGGATCATCGCGCGCGACGAACGGCGCGCGGCGTGGCTGCACGGCGCGCTGGGAACTGGAGAAACACCGGTGAAGGAATATCCGCCGGTGTTCTGGCGCTCCGAAAGCCGGCGCAACCAGCATGAAGAGCGCGTCGGCGCGGCCATCGAAGCGATACGCGCGGGCGAGATCTATCAGGCCAATATCACGCAGCGTTTTCATACGCCGCTGCCGGAAAAGACGGCGCCTTTCGACATCTATCGAAAGTTAATGGAGCGCTCGCCCGCGCCCTTCGCGGCCTTCCTCAACGGGGGGAACGGCCTCGTTCTTCTCTCGGCCTCGCCCGAGCGGTTCCTGAAGTGCGGCGCGGACGGACGTGTCGAGACACGGCCCATCAAGGGCACACGGCCGCGCGGGAAAACACCCGAGGAGGACCAAGCGAACGCGGCGGCGTTGCAGGCCAGCGCCAAAGACATCTCCGAAAACCTGATGATCGTCGATCTCCTGCGCAATGACCTATCCCGGGTCTGTGTGCCGGGGAGCGTGGAAGCGCCGGTGTTGTGCGGCCTGGAAACCTTTGCTTCGGTGCATCATCTGGTGTCGGTGGTGACCGGCCGGTTGCGCGCGGGCGCCGGCGCGACCGACTTGCTGAAAGCCTGTTTCCCGGGAGGCTCGATCACCGGCGCGCCCAAGATCCGGGCCATGGAGATTATCCACGGCCTGGAGCCCTCGGCGCGCGGGCCTTATTGCGGGGCCATAGCGTGGCTGGGTTTCGACGGCGCGATGGATTCCTCCATCGTCATCCGTACGCTAGTATTGAATGGGGGCGAGGCGGTCGCCCAGGCCGGCGGCGGTATCGTGGCCGATTCAGATCCGGCGGCGGAATACGAGGAAAGCCTCGCCAAAGCCGCGCCGCTGATCGCGACGCTGGGGACACTATGAAGCTGAGCCTGAACGGGGATCTGATGGAGACGGCGGCGGCGCGCATCGCGCCGGACGACCGCGGCTTCACCCTGGGCGACGGTTTGTTCGAGACCATCGCCATCAAACGCGCCGCACCGAAACGCCTTGCCGCGCATCTCGCGCGGTTGCGCGACGGCGCTGCGGTGCTGGGTATCCCGGTTCCCTATACGGATGCAAAGATCGCTGAACTTGCGGCCTCGCTGATCAGCGCCAATGCCGTGAGCGAAGGCGTGCTGCGGATCACGTTGACGCGCGGGCCGGGCGCACGCGGGATTACTCCGCCGGAACCACCGACACCGACATTCATGATCACCAGCGGCGCATTGCCGGCGGACGACCCCTTGAGTTTGATGGTCGCGCACAGCACGCGGCGTAATGAGTTTTCGCCGTTAGCGCGCGTGAAGAACCTCGGCTATCTCGACAATATCCTGGCGCGCCGCGAAGCCGTGGCGGCGGGCGCCGACGACGCGGTGCTCCTCAACACGCAAGGCCGGGTGGCTGAAACCACCATCGCGAATATCTTTTTCATCATCGGCGGCGGACTGGTGACGCCGCTTGTGAGCGAAGGCGCCCTGCCCGGCGTCATGCGTGCCGAAGTCATCAAGCTTGCGCGCGCCGAGGAACGTCCCATCGAGGCCGCGGAAATCGAACGCGCGAGCGAGATTTTCGTGAGCAACGCGCTGGGTATCCGCCCGGTGGTGCGTCTGAACGGCAACGACGTCGGCGACGGCGCGCCGGGCCTGATCACGCAGCTGCTCGCGGTAAGGCTTTAAGCCTAATTCGGCTTCTTACAGGTATCGCTGATGGCCTTGTACGCGGCGGTGAAGCCGCTCAGCGAGAACGTGTCCGTGGTGGCTGTGCCGCGGCTGGACGTGCCGCGCACGACCGCGCTGTTGCCCTTGATCATGGCCTGCGCGATGGCGCGGTCGGTCTTCGAATCGCGCGCCCAGGCGCGGTCGCTGCCGGTGGTGAACAGATCGAACTTCTGCGCGCCTACCGTGACCAGCGCGTCGGTGTCGGGCTTATACTGATACCCGGCGACCACGCTGACGACGTCGAAGGCCTTTTCGCCCGGGCGGTGGGTGACCAGCATCAGGACTTCATCGCGGCTTTTATAGTTGCCGTCGGACTTGTCCGGTTTGGCGGCCATGTAACAAACCGGCTGCTTGTTCTCGGTATAAGTGTAGGCGGTCCACTTTCCGTGGGTACCGATCACCGTCACGTCTTGGGCCAAAGCCGGGACCGAGAAGGCGCAAAAACCGAGAGCAAGGAGCGCAAGCCGCATCAGAACTACCTCTTAAAGAACGGGGTGTTCTTTCGAGTATATCAAAAAAACTAGTCCTCGTCGCCGTCGCGGTCGGCGAGCGCGACTTCCGCCAACGGCGCGATGGTGCGGAAGCGTTCCGGCAGCGGCGGTCCGCCCGGCATGACGGGACGGTCTGGAAAGCGGCGCATATTGAGAAGGCGGTCGTACATCACCACCACACCCGCGATGCCGACGTTCAGGCAGAATTTGGTGGGGATCTTGATGATATGATCGCAGCGCGCGACGAGACCCGGCGAGAGCGAGCTTTTCTCCGCGCCCATTATATAGGCCGCGCAACGCGGGTGCGTGAAGCTCGGCAGTTCCACCGCGTCGTCCATCAGCTCAACACCGACAAGCGCACAGCCCTTCGGCAGCAGTAGCTCTTCGACCGACGGGAAGGTGTAGAACGGGAGATTGGCGAGCGTGTCCGACGTGTCGGCGAGCGTGCCTTCGGACCGCTTGTAAGTGGCGGCCACGGTGAAGACGAAACTGGCGTCGAAGGCGTGCGCCGAGCGGAACAGATTGCCGACGTTGAAGGGCTTGTTGATGCCCTCAACGCCAATGCCGAAATAACCACGCATAATGGGAGCTAAGCCGCTTTCACGCCCGGCGCGATCTTGAAGTCCGGGCCGGTCTTGGCGCGGATTTCATCGACCGTGACACCCGGCGCGATGTCCACGAGCGTAAGGCCGGGACGAGCCACTTCGAACACGCAAAGATCGGTCACGATCATGTGCACGACACCCTTGCCGGTGAGCGGCAGGGTGCACTGAGACAGAATCTTCTTCTCGTCGCCCTTGGCCACATGTTCCATGAGCACAATCACGCGCGGCACGCCCGCCACGAGATCCATCGCCCCGCCCATGCCCTTCACCATCTTGCCCGGGATCATCCAATTGGCGAGATCGCCCGCATCGGTGACCTGCAGCGCGCCGAGGATCGAGAGGTTGATGTGGCCGCCGCGGATCATCGCGAAAGAGGTAGCGCTGTCGAAGAAGCTGGTGGTCGGCAGCTTGGTGATGGTTTGTTTGCCCGCGTTGATGAGGTCGGCGTCTTCCTCGCCTTCGAACGGGAACGGACCCATGCCGAGCATGCCGTTCTCGCTTTGCAGTTGGATCGACATGCCGGCCGGCACGTGATTGGCCACCAGCGTCGGGATCCCGATGCCGAGGTTCACGTAGAAGCCGTCTTTCAGTTCGCGCGCCGCTCTCGCGGCCATCTGGTCACGATCCCATGCCATTGGACGTTCTCCTAACCTTCCACGCGCGCGGCTAGATGGCCGCGAAATTTTTTAAGTTGTCGGCCTTCGCCGACAGCGGCCATCTGGTCACGATCCCATGCCATTGGACGTTCTCCTAACCTTCCACGCACGCGGCTAGATGGCCGCGAAATTTTTTAAGTTGTCGGCCTTCGCCGACAGCGGCCATCTGGTCACGATCCCATGCCATATCCGCCTCCCTTACTCTGCCGCCGCGCGCTTGCGCACGGTCCGCTGTTCGATGCGTTTCTCGGGGTTCTTCACGTGGATCATGCGCTGAACGAAGATGCCCGGCGTATGGATGTGATCGGGATCGAGGGAGCCTTGCGGCACCATTTCCTCGACTTCGGCGACAGTCACCTTGGCGGCGGTGGCCATCATCGGATTGAAGTTCCGCGCCGTCATCCGGTAGACGAGGTTGCCTTCCGGGTCGGCCTTCCAGGCGTGCACGAGCGCGAGATCGGCGAACAAGCCCCGCTCCATGACGTAATGACGCCCGTCGAACTCGCGGGTTTCCTTGCCTTCAGCGACCTTGGTGCCGTAGCCGGTGGCGGTGAAGAAAGCGGGAATGCCCGCGCCGCCGGCCCGGATGCGTTCGGCCAGCGTGCCTTGCGGGTTGAATTCGATCTCCAGCTCGCCGGCCAGGAACTGCTTGGCGAAGGTCGCGTTCTCGCCGACGTAGGAGCTGATCATCTTTTTGATCTGACGCGTGGTCAGCAGCATGCCGAGGCCGACGTCGTCGATACCGGCATTATTCGAGATGATCGTCAGTCCCTTCACGCCGGACTCGCGGATAGCGGTGATGAGGACTTCGGGAATCCCACAAAGGCCAAACCCGCCCGACATAATCGTCATGTCGTCGCGCAAGAGTCCCGCGAGGGCGGATTTCGCATCGGAATAGAGCTTGTTGACGGCCACCTGTGATCTCCTGGTCCTTAGAGGGGTCCCGGTGGCTATCTAATACCCGGCTTTCAAAAAGGACGGTACGCATCTTTTGAGGCGGGGCGGGAATGCCGGTGTCGTCCCTGCCATGCACCAAACGTATGGCTTGAAAGGCCTTTCCTGGGCTAGGACTGGACGTTCCCTGGTCATCACCTTGCGAGCATTTCCCCTTGTCTCATGCCCCCACCGATAACCTGCGCGGCGCGCTGTGGATGCTGGCGAGCTCGCTGTGTTTCGCGACGAGCGGCCTCGCCGTGAAAACGGTGGGCGCGGACCTGCCCGTGGCCGTGGTCGGCTTCTTCCGGGTCCTCTTCGGGGTGTTCTTCGTTCTGCCCCTCCTGGTGCAGCGCGGCCCTTCGATTTTCTACACCAGGCAGCCGGGCTGGCACTTCGTGCGCCTGCTGGGGTCCACGGGCAGCATCCTTTTCGGTTTTTATGCCGTCACCCATCTTCCCTACGCGACGGCCGTGTCCCTCTCCTTCACCCGCCCCTTATTCATCATCCTCATAGCCGTCATTTTCTTGGGCGAGGTTGTACGCTGGCGCCGCGGCCTTGCGACGATCATGGGATTCGTCGGCGTGATCGTGATGTTGGGCCCGACGGACGTGGGTTTCAGTCTGCCCGCGTTGTCGGCGCTGGCGGCAGCGGCCTCCGTGTCGGTGGCGCTGGCGGTGATCCGCAGGCACGCCGCGACAGAAGGCATGGCCTTCATGTCGTGGTTCTTCGTCGGCTCGATCGTGCTTTTGGCGCCCTTCGCGATCTATTTCTGGGAAACCCCGCACGGTATCCAGTGGGCGTATCTGGTTTATATCGGCGTGGTGGCTAGCACGGGGCAATACTGCCTGATCCGCTCGCTGATGGTGGCCGAGGCGACTGTGGTCTCGCCGATCGACTATTGCCAGATCATCATCGCCGCCATCGCCGGCTTCTATCTGTTCGGGGAGAAGCCGACGATCTGGACGGGAATCGGCACAGGGGTGATCGTGCTGGCGACCTTATACATCCTCTTCCGCGAAGCCCGTCTCAAGCCCCAGCCGGAAGCGACGCCCGCCATTAAAGAGTAGCGCCGAGCACCCGCGCGTTCGCATCTATAAAGACGGCGAGTTCCACATCGCGTTCCGACACGCCGCCGCAGTCATGCGTCGCGAGCGTGATGTCGACCCGGTTGTAGACATTGAACCACTCGGGATGATGGTCCATCCTCTCGGCCTTCATTGCCACGCGCGTCATGAAAGCGAACGCGGTATTGAAGTCCTTGAATTTGAGGGAACGCGAGATCGCATCCCGGTCAGGCATTTCGCGCCACGCGGACAATGACTTGAGCGCGCTCGCCCGTTTCTCGCCCGTCAGCTTCTGCACCATGGTTTGATCCTTATGAGCAAGACACCCGAAGTCATCCCGCCGAGCCTCGCGGATATCGACACTTTAGCGCGGGAGGCCTTGGGCGTCCTGCCCGAGGAACTGCGCGAATTCACCGAAGGTGTCGTGGTCTTGGTGCAAGAGTTCCCCGATGACGCCGTGATGGCGGAGATGGAACTGGAAAGCCCGTTCGACATCCTGGGTCTTTATTCCGGCGTCTCGCTGGCGGAAAAGCGCGTGGAACAATCGGGCGGGATGCCGGACATGGTTTTCCTCTACCGCCGTCCCATCCTCGATTACTGGTGCGAGACCGGCGAGGACCTGAAGCATGTGGTGCGTCACGTGCTGATCCACGAGATCGGCCACCACTTCGGCTTCTCGGATGAGGAGATGGAGACGCTGGAGACGATTGCCGAGGCCGAAGACGCCTCACGCGCCGACGAGTAGCCCCCTCACGTACGCCGGTACGATCTGGCTGGCGGGGCCGTAATGACTTTCCTCGAACATCGACGCGCCGGCTGACGGCTCGAGATTGAGCTCGACCGTGTGCGCACCGCCGTTGCGGCGGATGGCGGCGACAAAACCGGCGGCGGGATAGACGTTGCCCGACGTCCCGATAGAGATGAACAGATCGCAATTGGCCAAAGCCCAGCCGATGCGGTCCATCTCGAGCGGCACCTCGCCGAACCAGACGACGTGAGGCCGCATGCCGCCGGCCTTGGCGCAAGCCTCGCAGACATCGCGCACCGACATATCGCCGGTCCAGTCGACGATATTCTCACAGAAACTGCAGCGCGCCTTGGAATGAACGCCGTGCATGTGCAGGAGACTTTGAGAGCCCGCCTGTTCGTGCAGGGTGTCGACATTCTGCGTGATGATGAGCACTTCGCCCGGCCATTTGGCTTCCAGTTCGGCCAAGGCGAAGTGGGCGGGGTTTGGGCTGACCGTGCGCGTGCGGTTGAAAGCCCGGCGCATATTATAAAAGGCATGCACCTTTTCCGGATCGCGCGCGAAAGCCTGCGGGGTCGCGACCTCTTCAAGACGCACCTTGGACCAGATCCCATCGGCGTCGCGGAAAGTATCGAGCCCGGATTCTTTCGAAATCCCGGCGCCCGTGAGAATCACGATGCGCCCTTCGCGCGGCGGGAGAACTTTGGGCGTGAGAACTTCGGGCGTGAGAACGCCGGTAAGAGTGCTTTCCGTCATGATCCCTCGTCGTTACCATGCCGGCGAATTGGGAGCTACCACGCCATGAAACGCGTTCTATTTGTCTGCACCGGAAACATCTGCCGTTCACCGACAGCAGAAGGGGTCTTCCGTAACTTCGCCGCAGAAGCCGGTTTCGGGGAGATGATCGAAAGCGCCTCGGCGGGCACGCACGGTTATCATATCGGCGAAGCGCCGGACCCGCGCACGGTCGCGGCGGCCAAGCGGCGCGGATTCGATCTCTCGGCACAGCGGGCGCAGAAAGTGCGGACCGAGCACTTTCAAACCTACGACCTCATCCTGGCCATGGATCGTGGTCATCTCGCGCATCTGGAAGCGTTGCGGCCGAACGGCGCGAAAGCCGAGGTCCGCCTGTTCCTAGATTATCATCCGGCCGGCGCACTGAAGGACGTGCCCGATCCCTACTACGGGGGCCCCGACGGTTTTGAGCACGTGCTCGATATGATCGAGCATGCCAGCAAAGCCTTGCTGGCCGAGCTCTCCGCCGGGTTCAAAAAGAGATGAGTCTGCGCGCGCGGGTGCGCGCGGCGCTGGGGTCCGACGTCGCGGGCGAGCGGGAACTTACCGGCGGATGTATCGCCGACGTACGGTGCATGACGTTGTCTGACGGACGGGATGTGGTCTCCAAGGTGGGTCACGGCCTCGCGCTGGAAGGCTTCATGCTTTCCTATCTCCGCGACAAATCATCTCTGCCGGTGCCGGAGGTGTTCTTCAGCGCCGAAGATCTCCTGCTCATGGAGTATCTGCCGACGTCGGGGCGGCCTTCGAAGGCCTCACAGGAAGACGCGGCCGACCATGTCGCGGCGCTGCATAACGTGACAGGGCCCGCATTTGGCTTTGACCGCACAACAGTGATCGGCGGCTTGAAGCAGCCGAACGATCAAGAAGGGTCGTGGCTCACGTTCTTCCGCGATCAGCGGCTGATGTATATGACCGAGACGGCGGTCCACACAAAGAAGCTGCCGCCTGAAGTTGCCGTGCGGATCGCGAAACTCGCCGACCGTTTAGAGCGGTGGATCGACGCCAGCGCGAAACCGGCCTTGATCCACGGCGACATGTGGACAGGCAATGTGCTGGTGAACGGGGATCGGATCGCGGGGTTCGTCGACCCGGCGATTTACTACGCCGATCCGGAGATCGAGCTTGCGTTCTCGACGTTGTTCGGGACGTTTGAGGAGCCGTTCTTCAAGCGCTATGCGGAACATCATCCGCCGCGCGCCGGGTTCGAAGAGCGTAAGGACCTTTACAATCTCTATCCGCTGCTTGTGCATGTGCGGCTGTTTGGCGCGCACTATGTCGGTGATGTGGAGATGATACTGAAGCGGTTTGGGGTTTAAACACCGAACCGCAACACATCCTTTGTCGCGCCAAACGGAGCGCTGCGCGCATTGATAAATGGATTGCCCGGTCGGGCAATGACAACAAGAATTAGGTCAGCGCATAATCCTCGAGCGCCGTGTACACGGATCCGTCCTTGCCCGTCTGGCTTTCGAAGAGCGTGAATTGGCTCACGGTGAAGGGCCCCGCCTTGAACAGATTGTTGCCTTCGATAAAGGACTGGAGGCGGCCGGCTTCGGGTTTCGTGAGACGCGCGATCGTGACGTGAGGGGTGAATTTACGGCCTTCGGGCGGCTGGCCCGCACGCAGAATGGCGCTGGCCACTTTGTGCTGAAGATGCGCGAGTGCGGGCGTCGGCGATACGCCGATCCACAGGGAATGCGCCTTGTGGCCTTGGCCAAAGGTGTCGAGGCCGTGAAGCTCCAAATCGAAGGCGGGCGCTTCAATGTGGGAGAGGCTGTAGTTGATCTCCTCGGCGGTGGGTTCATCCACTTCGCCAATGAAGCGCAGGGTGATGTGCAAATCCTCCGGCTCCACCCAGCGCGCGCCGGGGATGCCGCTGCACATCATATTGATGCGCGCGGCAATTCCATCGGGCAGCGTGAGGGCGACAAACAAACGCACGCGTTCAATTACTTTCGGGCGGAGGCTTGGGCGATGAGTTTTTCGACGGCCGGCAAAATGCCCTTCACCATCACCTTCACGCCGTCGGGTGTCGGATGGATGCGGTCAGCCTGATTGAGCGCCGGAATGCCCGCAACGCCATCAAGGAAGAAGGGATAGAGCAGCGCGTTATTGTCTTTCGCGACTTTGGGAAACACGGCGTTGAACCGGTCGCCATAGTCCTTGCCGAGATTTGGCGGCGCCATCATGCCGGCGACAAGCACCGGCAGATTGTCCTTTTTGATGCGCTTCACGATCGCATCCATGCTCGAGAACGTTACGGCGGGATCGACCGCGCGCAGGGCGTCATTGCCTCCCAGCGCCACAATGACCGCGTCCGGTTTTTCACCGAGGACCCAATCCAGCCGCGAGCGCCCGCCGGTGGTGGTATCGCCGGACACGCCGCCCTGGATGATGGTGACGTTATGTCCCTTAGCCTTCAGCGCGGCTTCAAGCTGCTGCGGGAAGGAGTCCTTAAGATTAGCTAATCCATATCCGGCCGTGAGACTGTCGCCGAGCGCAAGAATGCGGATGGGGCCACTTGCCGAACCCGCGGCGGCCGCCCAAGTAGCGCTCATAGGGGCGACGCCGAAGGCGAGCATCACGAAAAGGAAACAGAGGATCTTTCTCACGCGAAGGTATCCTTTGTGTAACAACTACAGTGCGGTCACCGTTCCCGAGGCTGACAATGCGCGCGTGCGCATGATAATGAAAGCGCACACAAACACTTGGTTTACATGACCCAATCCACTCCCACCGCACGCGTGAAAACGAACTTGGAGACCGCGTCCTCGGACGTGCCAGCAATCGCGCTGAACAGTATCCATCTTACTTTGGCGGGGCCCGCGGGACCGGTCAATATTCTGCGGGGCATCGACCTCAACGTCACGCACGGGACCGCGCTTGGTGTGGTTGGACCTTCGGGTTCCGGCAAGACCACCATGCTGATGATCATCGCCGGGCTTGAGCGCATCTCATCGGGGACCGTGAAGATCGCGGGCACCGACTATGCCGCCATGGATGAAGATAAGCTCGCGTTGTTCCGGCGCGACAACATCGGCATCGTCTTTCAGTCTTTTCATCTGATCCCGACCATGAACGCGCTGGAGAACGTGGCGGTGCCGCTGGAGTTCGCGGGCCGCAAGGACGCGTTTGACGTCGCCGAGCAACACTTGCGCGATGTCGGGCTTGGTCACCGTCTCGACCACTATCCGGGCCAGCTTTCGGGCGGCGAGCAACAGCGCGTCGCGCTGGCGCGCGCGTTCGCGGTGAAACCGAAGATCCTGCTGGCCGACGAGCCGACCGGGAACCTGGACGGCGCGACCGGCCATCACATCATCGATCTTCTTTTCGACTTGCATGACAAGACGGGCACGACCTTGGTGCTCATTACACACGACATGGGCTTGGCGCAGAAGTGCGACCGCATCGTCCGCATCGCCGACGGCCTGATCACCGGCGAAGGCTTGCCGGCCACGCGCGCCGCGCTTTCGGAGTAAGAACACATGTCATCGATCGCGCTGCGCTTCGCAATACGAGAGCTGCGCGGCGGCATGCGCGGTTTCAGGATATTCCTGGCCTGCATCATCATCGGTGTTGCCGCGATCGCGGGCGCGGCGTCGCTCAATCAATCGGTGAAGGCAGGCATCCAGGCCGACGCGCGTCCCTTGCTCGGCGGGGACTTGCAGATCGACAATGACACGACGGTGGCCACCGACGAACAGATGGCCGCATTGAAGGCCGGCGGCGACGTCACTCACCTGGTTCAGATGCGCTCTATGGCGCGCGTCGAGAACGAGGCCGGCGAAGTCGGCAGCCGCGGGCTCATCGAGCTGAAAGCGGTCGACAATCTTTATCCGCTGTACGGTGAACTCATATTAGCGCCGGTCCTGCCGCTTCAAGAGGCGCTGGCGGAGAAGGACGGCGCCTTCGGCGCGGCCATCGAACCCGCGCTGATGCCGCGCCTGAAAGTGGCCGTCGGGGACCGCATCAAGATCGGGGAAGCGACATTCGAGGTGCGCGCGACCATCGGCCAGGAACCGGACAGGTCCATCAGCTTCACGACGATCGGGCCGCGCGTGCTGATCTCGCATGAGGCGCTCGCGGCGACGCAGCTCGTGCAGCCGGGCAGCTTGATCGAGCATGAATATAATATCCGTGTGACGGGCAAGACCGCGGAGAGCGTGCGCGCCGACCTTGAAGCGCAGTTCCCCAATGCCGGTTGGCGCATCCGCGGCCTCGACCGGGCCGCCGCGGGCCTCGACCGCTTCCTTGATAATGTGACCTTGTTCCTGACATTGGTGGGCCTGACGGCGCTGCTGACAGGCGGCATTGGCGTCGCCAACGCCGTGCGTGCGCACCTGTTGGGACGCCTCAACACGATCGCCACACTGAAGTGCCTCGGCGCGCCGGCCGATACGATCTTCGCGATTTACCTGATCCAGCTGTCGTTCCTGGCCAGCATTGGCATTCTCATCGGTTTGGGCATTGGCGCCGCGATCCCTTTCGCCGCCGCGCAGGCGCTGGGCGATACGTTGCCGGTCGCCGCGAAATTCGGTCTTTATCCATCGGCGCTGCTGCAAGCCGGCGTGTTCGGCATCCTGACCGCGGCGCTGTTCGCTTTGTGGCCGCTGGCGCGCGCGCGCGACATCCCCCCCGTCGCGCTGTTCCGCAACGTGCTGGCCGATGAAGGCCGCTGGCCGCGTGGGAAATACATGGCCGCCATCGTCGCTGTGGGTTTAGCGTTGGCCGCGTTCACCATCGCCACCGCCGAGCGCAAAATGTATGCGGCGGCTTTTGTCGGCGGCTCCGCCTTCGCCATGGTGCTGTTCAGCTTCGCCGCGCGCGGCGTGATGCGCTTCGCGGCGCGTATGACCCAGGGCCGCAACAGCCCGACGGCGGGACGCCCGAGCTTGCGGCTCGCATTCGCCAATCTCTATCGCCCGGGATCGCCGACGATGTCCGTGGTGCTGTCCTTGGGCCTAGGGCTTTCGGTGCTGGTCGCCATCGCGCTTCTGGAATCCAACCTCAACAAGCAACTCGCCGACGGATTGCCGAGCGACGCGCCGAGCATGTTTTTCGTCGATATCCAGCCGAACCAGGAAGAAGAGTTCCGCAAGATCGTCTCGGGCATGCCTGGCGTGAACAAGGTGCTGACGGCGGCGATGATCCGCGCCCGCGTGACGCAAGTGAACGGCATCCCGGCGGAAGAACATATGAAAACCCACGGTGAAAGCTGGCTGCTGCGCGGCGATCGCGGGATCACGTACGCCGAAACGCTGCCGGAGAATGCCCGCCTCGCCGCCGGAGAGTGGTGGCCTGCCGATTACGAAGGTGAGTTCCTGGCCTCCATCGACGCCAACGGCGCCGAGGCCGGTGATCTGAAAATCGGCGATACGATCACCGTTCAAGTGTTGGGGCGCGATGTGACGGCGAAGATCGCGAGCCTGCGCGACATCAGCTGGCAGTCGGGCGCGATGAACTTCGGCATCATCCTATCGCCGAATGCCTTGCGCGGTGCACCGGCAATGTTTCTGGCCACGGCCAACACCGAGGCGGGCAGCGAAGAGATGATCGAGACCGCGGTGCTGAGCGCGCTGCCGAATGTGACGGTCGTGCAGGTGCGCGCCGCACTCGAGACTTTGAAGAACGTGCTGGGCACCTTGAGCATCGCGGTGCGCCTGACCGCCGGTGTGGCGCTGGTAGCCGGCGCGCTGGTGCTGGCGGGCGCGATCGCGGCCGGCCATTCCCGGCGCATCTATGAGTCGGTGGTGCTGAAGGTGCTGGGCGCGACCCGTGCCGATGTGCTGAAAGCCTTCGTGTTCGAATATCTGCTGCTGGGTCTGGCCACCGGGCTGATCGCCGCGATCGTCGGCGGTTTGGCCGCGTTTGGGGTCGTCAGCGAGCTGATGGAGATCAAATGGTCGCTCGATCTCACCGTCATTGTGAGCGTGATCGCGGCCTGTATCGCCGTCACGCTTTTCGCCGGTTTCACCGGGACGTGGCGCGCCATGGGCACCAAAGCCGCGCCCTTGTTACGTAATGAATAGTAACGCACTGTAACAAAAGAGCTTTTTCGGCCCGTTAAAGCATTAAAGTTTCGTCGTGGTTTCCCGATTTCGGTTGCAGGGGGGCCTATCTCCCCCAATATAGAGCGAGCTCCCGGCCGTTGTGGGGGCAAGGTTTATTCGTGAGGACGAAAAATGGCTACTGAAGCTGATCGCAGGATTTATGGCGCCGGCGTCGGGACGGCGGAAGCCGCCCAGATCGACGTCGGCCTGCGCCAGTACATGCTGCGGGTCTACAACTACATGGCCTCCGGCCTTTTCCTGTCGGGCATCGTCGCGCTGTTGGTGAACAACAGCAGCCTGTCGGAGCTGTTCTTCCGCACCACCGAAACCGGCCGTCCGGGTTACACCGGTCTCGGCCTGCTCGCCGTGTTCGGCCCGATCGGCATCCTGCTCGCAATGCAATTCGGCGCGCAACGCATGAAGGCCTCGACTCTCCAGATCCTGTACTGGGCGTTCGTGGGCACGATGGGCGTCGGCTTGTCGTCGGTGCTGATGATCTATACGGGCGTCTCCGTGATGCGCGTGTTCTTCATCACCGCCATCGCCTTCGCCAGCCTGTCGCTGTACGGCTACACCACCCAGCGTAACCTGTCGGCCTTCGGCACGTTCCTGATGATGGGACTCGTCGGCCTTCTGATCGCGAGCGTCGTGAACATTTTCATGCAGAGCTCGGCGATGCACTTCATCATCTCCGCGGTCGGCGTGCTGATCTTCGCGGGTCTGACGGCGTTCAACACCCAGCAGATCAAGAACACCTACTTCCATGTCGGCGGCACCGGCTTTGCCGAACACGCCGCGATCATGGGCGCGGTGACGCTGTACCTGGACTTCATCAACCTGTTCCAGTTCCTGCTGCAGTTCTTGGGTCAGCGCAGAGACTAAGAGCGGATTGCTGTAAAAACGAAAGCCCGGGTGGAAACACCCGGGCTTTTTTTATTAAGCGCCGCCGTTCGGCCCCGCGCTTATTTCTTGGTGTCCTGTTTCTTTTTTTCTTCGGCCAGCGCCAAGCCTTCGCGGATGAGCTTGCGCGCGGCGTCCGGGCCGACCCATTCCACGATGGTGACCCACTTACCTTTTTCCAGATCCTTATAGTGCTGGAAGAAGTGCGCGATCTGTTCGGTGAGGATCGGCGGCAGGTCAGCGTAGGTTTCAACGCCCGTGTAGAACGGATGCAAACGATCGACAGGCACCGCGATGAGCTTCTCGTCCGGGCCCGCTTCATCCTTCATCAGCAACGCGCCAATTGGACGGCAGCGGATAACCGCGCCGGGGACAACGGGCGTGTGGCTGACGACGAGCACGTCGCACGGATCGCCATCGCCGGAAAGAGTGTGCGGAATGAACCCGTAGTTGGCCGGATACTGCATGGCCGTGTGCAGGAAGCGATCGACGAAGAGCGCGCCCGAGTCCTTATCGAGTTCGTACTTCACCGGGTAGCCGCCCTGCGGGATTTCGATGAGCACGTGGATGTCGTCGGGAGGATTCGGCCCTGCCGATATCTTTGAAATGTCCATGGTACCTGTTCTTGAAAACGCACTACGGCCACGAAGCCGTTCGCTGAGAGCTCGGGAGAATGTCTCGGAGGGAGTTTCGCTTCTTGAGGTCCACCAAAATTAGCCGGGCCTTCCCCTCTCCTCCTCCGGGGCATTTTCCGCGGAGCGGAAAATGGTGCCGACGCGCGGAATTGAACCGCGGGCCTACTGATTACGAATCAGTTGCTCTACCCCTGAGCTACGTCGGCACGGGACCAGGTGAAGCCACCCGGTCAGGGCGGCGGGACAATATGTGTTTCGCCCCCCGGACGCAAGCATTCCCACCACGGGTGAAGGCTTTGAAAAGTAAGGTTAAAGGAGTATCAACGGTCGCGTACCGAGAAAACTCAGGGGTTCCGATGGCCGAGTCCGGCTGGGAGCACGTTGACGTTGCGATCGTTGGGGCCGGCCTGGTGGGCGGAACGCTCGCTGTTGCGCTGGCCGCGCACGGGGTGAAAACCGCCCTGATCGACCGGCTCGACCCCGGCACCATGACTGAGGGCCGATTCGACGGCCGCGCCTCGGCCGTGGCGGCGAGCGGCCAGCGGTTGCTGTCCGCGATTGGGATTTGGCCGCATCTGGCGGGACGCAGCGAGCCGATCCGCGAGATCCGCGTTTCGGACGACAACGCGCCCTTGTTCCTCCACTACGCTTATTCCGACATCGGCGACGAGTTCCTGGGCAACATGGCCGAGAACCGTCACCTGCGCGAAGCCGCCTTTGCGCGTATGAAGGAGCTTCACGGCACGCTGCGCCTGATCGCGCCCGCGAGCGTCTCGCATATGAGCGAGACAAGCGACGCGGCGACATTGCATCTGGCGGACGGCCGCGCGATCAAGACGTCCTTGGTGGTTACGGCGGAGGGGCGTGAGTCCAAACTGCGCGACGCCGCCAAAATCCCGGTGACGAGCTGGCGCTATCCGCAGGTCGCCATCGTCGCGACCATCGGCTTCGAAAAACCCCACAACGGCATCGCGCATGAATGCTTTCTGCCGGCGGGGCCGTTCGCGATCCTGCCGTTGCCCGATGATGCGGGCGTGCATCGGGCCTCTCTGGTGTGGACCGAGCGAGCGGACGCGGCACAAGCATACCTTGCGCTGAACGACGCGCAGTTCCTGTCCGAGATCGATGAACGGGTCGGGGGATTCCTCGGCCGCCTGTCGCTGATCGGACCCCGCTTCAGCCATCCTCTCGGTTTGCAATTCGCGCAGACCTACACCAAGGGCCGCCTTGTCCTCGCCGGCGATGCCGCGCACGGCATTCATCCCATCGCCGGTCAGGGCCTCAATCTCGGCTACCGCGACGTAGCGGCGTTGACGGAAGTGATCGTGGATGCGCGCAAACTGGGACTCGATATCGCGAACCCGGATGCCCTGGGGCGGTACGAGCGCTGGCGCCGCGCGGACAACCTGATGATGGCGGGCGTGACCGACGTTCTGAACCGCCTGTTTTCGAACGACGTCGCGCCGATCAAAGCGGCGCGCGATGCCGGTCTGGCGCTGGTCAACCGCATCCCGCCCTTGAAACGCGCTTTCATGCGTCACGCCATGGGCACCACAGGCGATTTGCCGCGCTTGATGCGCGCCTCTTTGTAACCGCCCCTAATACGGGAATCCCTACTGGTTCTTTCACGCCCGCATGGGCGAACCTATTCCCCTGCTTGGCGCGTTATGGCCCGCACACCCTCTCATCACATGCGAGCCGCATGGACGTTCAGCCGCCTCCGCTTACGCCCGACGTGGCGCTATTCCTCGACTTCGACGGCACGCTCGTCGAGATCGCGCCGTCGCCCAATGCCGTGAGGGTGCCGCCCGGACTGGAAGCGCTTCTGGCGCAGGTCGCCTGGCATTTGAACGGCGCGGTGGCGGTGATCACCGGGCGGCCCATCGAGGCGATCGACAAACATCTGAAGGGCAGCGTGCGCGCGGTGGCCGGAATTCACGGCGCGGAGCGGCGCACGGCCCTCGGACACATCATTCAAGCCGAGATTCCTTCGTCCGTGCTCGATCCGGCGCGCGAGAAATTGTCGGTGTTTTGCCGGGGTCATCGGGGCGTGCGCGCCGAAGATAAGGGCATCAGCATCGCCCTGCATTACCGCAACGCCCCGGCTTTGGGACCCAAGTGCCGCGCCATCATCGACGACTGCGCGGCCGCCTCGCACGGTCAGCTTGAGCGCTTGGACGGCAACATGGTGGTGGAATTGAAGCCGGCCTCCGTGCGCAAGGCCGTGGCCATGTCCGCCTATATGAACGAGCCGCCGTTCGCCGGACGCCGGCCCGTGTTTGTCGGCGACGATCTTACCGACGAGTCGGCTTTCATGGCCGTCTCACAGACCAATGGCTACGGCGTTATCGTCGGCGCCCGCACACCCACCGCCGCCAGCAGCCGCCTCGATTCGGTGGCCGCTCTTCACGCCTGGCTCAAGACCTTGAACGAACAGAACGATGGCCGCCGCGCAAGCTAACCCTTCTCATCCCCTGCCCCTGTCCGATCTGAACCTGGGCGTTATTGGCAATTGCTCGTTCAACGCACTGGTCGACCAGCGCGCGTGCGTGGTGTGGAGCTGTATGCCGCGCCCCGACGGCGACCCCGTGTTCAACGCGCTACTGGGCGGCATCAGCCCGCAGGACGAAGGCGCGCGCGGCGTTTATGCCGTGGATCTCGAGAACTTCACGTCCTCGCAACAGCAGTACTTCACCAATACCCCTGTGCTCGTGACGCGCCTGCATGACGCGGCCGGCCAGGCGGTGGATGTCATCGACTTCGCGCCGCGTTTCAATCGCTTCGGGCGGCGTCACCGGCCGGTGGCGATCATCCGCATCATCCGGCCCGTCACCGGGCGGCCGCGCATCCGCATCCGTCTGCGGCCGACCTATAATTATGGCGCGGTTAAACCGACGATCACGCGCGGCTCCAATCATGTGCGTTTTGTGGGCGACCGGTTGACCTTGCGCCTCACCACCGACGCGCCGGTCACATACATCATGAATGAGACATGGTTCCGCCTGGAGCGGCCCCTGTATCTGTTCTTGGGACCCGACGAGACCGTCGCTGGATCCGTGGCGGCGACGTGCGAAGAATTCCTCACCGCCACCGATGGCTATTGGCGCGACTGGGTACGCACATTAGCCGTTCCGGTCGAATGGCAGGACGCGGTGATCCGCGCCGCCATCACCTTGAAGATGTGCTGGCACGAAGAGACCGGCGGCATCCTCGCGGCTATGACCACATCGATCCCCGAAGCGGCCGGCACGGGCCGCTGCTGGGACTACCGCTATTGCTGGCTGCGCGACGCTTATTATGTGGTGCGCGCGCTGAACCGGCTTGGCGCCGTCGACATCATGGAGAGCTATCTCACTTACTTGCGCAATCTGCCGGAGCTGACGGAAGACCGGCACATGCAGCCGGTATACGGTCTGGGCCTTGAACAAGAGCTGACGGAAAGCGAGATCACGTCGTTGCCGGGTTATCGCGGCATGGGCCCTGTGCGCGTGGGCAACCAGGCCTTCGAACACAAGCAGCATGATGTGTATGGGCAGGTCATCTTGTCCTCGACGCAGGCTTTCTTCGACCGGCGCCTATTGCGGCCGCTGACGCTGCAGGATTTCCGGGCGCTCGAGATCATCGGGGACCGCGCCTATCGGTTAGCGGAGGTCCCTGATGCGGGCCTCTGGGAGTTGCGCACCATCGCCAATGTCCACACCTATTCCAGCCTGATGTGCTGGGCGGGTTGTCACCGCCTTTCGCGTATCGCCGCGCACCTCAGCCTCGCGGACCGCGCTTTGTTCTGGAACGAGCGGGCGCGCGAACTGAAGGAAAAGATCCTGAGCAAGGCGTGGAGCGGCGAGACGGGCGCTTTTGCCGCGAGCTTCGGCGGACAGGAACTCGACGCCAGCTTGATGCAGATGGCCGAGGTGGGCCTCATCAGCGCCGAAGACGCCCGCTTCAAGGCGACGCTGGACGGCGTCGGCGAGAAATTGCGGCGCGGCAACCATGTCTTCCGCTACGTCGGCCGTGACGACTTCGGCGTGCCCACCACCGCCTTCAACATCTGCACGTTCTGGTACATCGATGCGCTGAAGCGCAGCGGACGCGACGACGACGCCCGCGAGGTGTTTGTCAGCATGCTCAATCATCGTAATCACGTGGGACTTCTGTCGGAAGACATCGACCCCGCGACAGGAGAGCTATGGGGAAACTATCCGCAGACCTATTCCCTGGTGGGGATCATCAACGGCGCCATGCGTCTGTCGAAGTCGTGGCGGGACATCGTATGAAGCGGCTTGTGATCATCTCGAACCGCGTGCCCCCGGTGAAGGGCCGCGGCCGCGCGGCGGCGGGCGGACTGGCGGCGGGCTTGTCCAGCGCGCTGAAAGCGTTCGGCGGCCTTTGGTTCGGCTGGAGCGGCGAAGTGAAGGACACGCAAGAGACCAAGGTCACTACGCACCGGCAGGACAACTACACCCTCGCGACCTTGCATCTCAGCAAGGAGAACCACGAGGAGTACTACAACGGCTTCGCCAACCGCGCGCTATGGCCGCTGTGTCATTACCGGCCCAACCTCGTGGCCTATGACCGCAGTTTCGGCGTCGGATATTACCGGGTGAATGTGCTCTTCGCCGAGGCGGTGATGCCGCTGCTGGAACCCGAGGACACCATTTGGGTGCAGGACTATCACCTGATCCCGCTCGGCGCCGAGCTGCAGCGCCTGGGCGCGAAACAGAAGATGGGATTCTTCCTGCACATCCCGTGGCCGGCGTCGGAATTGGTAGTCACGCTGCCGGAGCATCGCGCGCTGGTCCGCTCGCTGTTCGCCTACGACGTGGTTGGATTCCAGACGGACCGCGACGTGCAGTCATTCCTCGATTACGTGATCCGGGAAGCCGACGGCGCGCTGGAGCCCGACGGACGCGTGACCTGTTTCGGGCGCACGATCCATGTGAAAGCCTTCCCCATCGGCATCGACGCGAAAAGCATCGCCGAGATGGCGACACAGCCGGAAGCCACCGAACATGCGGTGCGGCTCGTCGATAGTCTCGCCGGACGCCAACTGATCATCGGCGTCGACCGCCTCGATTATTCAAAAGGCATCGACCGGCGGTTCTCGGCTTATTCCAAGCTGTTGGAAAAATACCCCGAGCACCGGGCGAAGGTCTCGCTGCTGCAGATCGCTCCGCCGTCGCGCATGGAAGTGTCCGCCTACCGCGCGATGCGCCGCGAGCTCGAACGCCTTCTGGGCCGGATCAACGGCGAATTCGCCGACTACGACTGGGTACCGCTGCGCTACGTGAACAAGACCTACAATCACATGGCGCTGGCCGGCCTGTACCGCACGGCGCGTGTTGCGTTCGTCACCCCTTTACGCGACGGGATGAATCTGGTGGCGAAGGAATTCGTCGCCGCGCAAGATCCGGAGAACCCCGGTGTCCTCGTTCTGTCACGGTTCGCTGGCGCCGCGCGGCAATTGCGCGAGGCGCTGATCGTCAACCCCTTCGACGAACAAAGCATGGTTGACGCGCTGCACCGGGGCCTCAAAATGCCGCTCGAAGAACGCAAATCGAGATGGCAAAGTTTGATGACGAACGTCGAAGAACATGGCATCGACCGCTGGCGGGATTCGTTCCTCGATACCCTGACCGCGGCGTAAGCGGCGATGACCGAGGTCGACCTGCTCGCGGATATCGGCGGCACCAACGCCCGCGTCGCCTTCCGTAAAGACTGCGAGCCTTGGCCGCAGGTTTTCTTGCGCCGCACCGCCGATTTCGATTCCCTTGAAACATTGCTGGCCGATGTTGTCGCGGAAGCCGGCGCCAAGCCTACCCGCGCCATCGTGGCTGTGCCCGGACCGGTGAACGGCGAAACGGTGAAACTGACCAACTTGCCCTGGACGTTCAAGCGCGGCGCACTCGCGCGGCATATCGCCGTGCCTTCTTTGAGCATCGCGAACGACCTTGAAGCGGTGGCGTGGTCGCTGCCGCACCTGTCCAGCGCCGACATCGTGACATGGCGCGCCGGAACGGCGGCGCGTGGAGCACGTGTTGTGGTGGCGCCGGGCACGGGGCTCGGCGTGAGCGCTCTCGCGCCCCACGGCACGGATTGGACCGCCGTGCCGAGTGAGGGCGGGCATGCGCTAGCGGTGATGCCGCGCGGTGCGCCGGCGCGCGCGCAAGTGCTGTGGCGCACGGGCCCCTGCTGGGAGGATCTCCTGTCGGGCGGCGGGCTGTTGCGCATTTACCGGGCGCTGGCCGGCACCACGAAAGGCGCCGCGAATCCGGCCGAAGTCACGGCCCTTGCGGACGCCGGCGATTCGGTTGCGCTGGAAGCGATTGGGTTCTTCTCGGAACTTCTGGGCGGATGCGCCGGCGACATGGCCATGATCTTCGGCGCCAAGGGCGGTTGTTATATCGCCGGCGGCGTTGTGCCCGCGTTGGGCAAACTATTCGATGCCGCGCGCTTCATGGCTGGGTTTTCCGACAAGGGCGCGTATGGGCCGTATGTCGACGCGGTGCCGGTGCACCTGATTTCGCATCCTTACCCTGCGCTGATCGGCCTCGCAGCGCTGATGGACTCTAACGCGCGAGCCCTTTCGCACTGAGTGCGTTGAGATAATCGCGCCAGCGTTTGTCCTGCTCGCGGCCGAGTTCGTGCAGATAGCGCCAGGAATAAATGCCGGTGTCGTGCATATCGTCGAACACGAGGCGCACGGCGTAATTGCCGACGGGCTCGATCTTGCGGACACCGACGGCGCGTTTGCCGCCGATGGTCTGTTTCTGCGCGGGGCTATGGCCCTGCACTTCCGCCGACGGGCTCTCGACGCGCAAATATTCGGCCGGAAGCGCGAAGCTTTGACCGCCTTCGAATCGCACATGAAGAATTTTCGTGGCCGGGTCGTAGTCGAGCGCTTCGGGCCAAATGTCTTCCGACATTAATCCTCGATCCGGCGCGCTTCGTCCGGGAGCATGATCGGGATGCCATCGCGGATCGGATAGGCGAGGCCAGCTTTCTTGCTGATGAGTTCGCCGGCGGCGCGGTCGTATTCCAACGGGCCCTTGCTGAGCGGGCACACCAAAATCTCAAGGAGCTTGGGGTCGATGTCTGCAGCCATTTTGTGGTCCTTCCTTTGCGCGCCTTCGCGCGTAGGTCCTTTCCTTTGCGCGCCTTCGCGCGCGGGTCCGTTCTTTTGCGCGCCTTCGCGCGCGGGTCCCTATTGGCGCGGCGTATCGATGCCGCCGGCTTCGAAAGCGGCGATCTGCAACAACGCCAGCAGCGCTTCGTAGCGCGCTTTCAAGGTCGGGGCTTCCAACAGCGCCTGTTTCTCGCGCGGGTCGAACGGGCAGACCATGCACAGAGACGTCACGAGGGTCGGATCCGAGAGGCCTTTCAGCACCTCGACCCCGAGCGGCATGGCGTGCGCTTCGAGATAAGGCGTCAGACGTTGGAATAATTGCTCGCGGTTCACTTCGAAGTTGGCCGGCTGATCGAGGTCGGCCTTGAACGGTTCATAGAGCGCCTTCACGCGCCGGTAACCCTTTCGGCCTTCGATCTCACTCACAATGGAAAACCGGCACAGCCCTTTCAGAAGAATGAGCAGGCGGCCGTCCTCGGTTTCCTCAAAGGACGCGATACGGCCCGCGCAGCCGATGGAATAGGTGGGCGGATCGCCGCCCGCATCCGCGCGATCATAGTTCGGCTGCACCATGCCGATGATGCGGCCCACGCCAAGCGCATCCAACGTCATATTCAGATAGCGCGGCTCGAAGATGTTAAGCGGAAGGCGGCCCCACGGCAGCAGCAGCGCGCCGCTTAAGGGAAATATCGGCAGCTCTTCGGGCAGGTCTTCGTAACGCGTCTGAATCGGACTGCGCATCAGGCGAACAGAATGGAGGAAAGCTTGCGCCGGCCTTGAACCGTGAGCGGGTCGGCCGGACCGAGAGCTTCGAAAAATTTCACGAGCTGCTTGCGCGCGGCTTCTTCATTCCATTTGCGGTCCTTGCGGACCATTTCCAGAAGATCGTCCATCGCTTGTTCACGTTGGCCATGCCCATAACGCGCGACCGCGAGATCGAGGCGCGACTGCATGTCTTTCGGATCGGCAGCGATCTTGGCTTCGAGCGCGGCGAGTTCGGCGCCGTCGCCCACCTGGGCGCTTTGCGCCTTGAGATCGAGCGCGGCCTGAACACCGACGATATCGGGCGCGGTCTTCATGGCATCGGGCAGATTATCGAGCACCTGCTTGGCGATATCGTCCTGGCCGGTGGCGAGGTAAGCGCGCAGTGCGCCGGCGAGCGCCTTCACATGCGAGGGGTCCTGCGCGAGGATCTCCTTATATACGGCGAGCGCGTCCTCGTGATTGCCTTCGGTCGCGAAGGCTTCGGCTTCGAGCAGCGCTTCATCCAAAGGCGAGCCGCCGCCGCCCGTCAGGCGTTCGATGAATTGCTTGAGCTGGCTTTCCGGAAGCGCGCCCATGAAACCATCGACGGGGCGTCCGCCCTTGAAACCATAGACCGCGGGAATCGACTGGACCCGGAACTGCATGGCGAGGTCCTGGTTCTCGTCGACATTGATCTTCACCAGCTTCACTTTGCCGCCGTACTGCTTCACCAGCTTTTCAAGAAGCGGGGTGAGCTGCTTGCAGGGGCCGCACCAGGGGGCCCAGAAGTCGACGATGACCGGAACCTCGTTCGAGGCTTCCATCACGTCGGCCATGAAACCCTCGGTATCGGTGTCCTTGATCAGGTCCTTAGGGGCCGCACCTTCGGTTTGTCCGATCAGCATGAAAATCCTGTCCTAATCTTGAGCCCGGGCCCGAAAACGGGGAGCCGGCGGGAGGGCCGGAGTTTAAGCCCGGGAGCCCCCGGTTTTGAAGTTCCAGGCGTTAGATGTGGTGGCCCGCCGGGGATGGCAAGGCTTTTTTCAACGGTGACAGGCGCTTGGCGGGTCAAAAGAAGTTCCTTTTCACGCGTCTGGAGCCTTGCAATGGGTTTCCAAATGGCTATAGTCCCGCCCTCTCCTGAGGGGGCGGCGCGTTGCCCCCAGCTTTGAGCGGGCGTAGCTCAGGGGTAGAGCACGACCTTGCCAAGGTCGGGGTCGAGGGTTCGAATCCCTTCGCCCGCTCCATTTGCCAGACATATTGAATCGAACCCTCGATTCTATAGGTCTTTGCGGCCTTCGGCCGCCGCGGTTCGAATCCCTTCGCCCGCTCCATTTGCCAGACATATTGAATCGAACCCTCGATTCTATAGGTCTTTGCGGCCTTCGGCCGCGGCGGTTCGAATCCGTTCACCCGCTCCATTTGCCAGACATGTAGAATCCGGACTCCTTCTAGAGGAGTTCGTATGTCTGCTGTCCTTTCCAGAACCGATTCCGCCGGCGTCGCGACCCTTACGATGGAGCGGCCGCAGGCGCGCAATGCGTTATCGATGGAATTGATGAACGCGCTGATCGCAGCGCTGGAGATCATCGGTCAAGACGCCGCGATCAAAGCCGTGATCCTGCGCGGCGCCGGGCCGGCCTTTTGCGCCGGTCACGACCTCAAGGAAATGCGCGCCAATCCGGGGCGCGCATTCATGCAACAAACCTTTGAAACCTGCGCGCGGTTGATGCTGACGATCACCAAACTGCGTCAGCCCGTCATCGCCGAAGTACACGGCATCGCGACCGCCGCAGGCTGCCAACTGGTGGCCACATGCGATCTGGCCGTGTGCGCCGAGGACTCCCGCTTCGCGACGCCGGGGGTGAACATCGGCCTGTTCTGTTCGACGCCCATGGTCGCGCTGACGCGCGCGGTTGGGCGCAAAGCGGCCATGCATATGCTGCTGACGGGGGAGATGGTGGACGCGGGCGAAGCGGTGCGGATCGGGCTCGTGAATGTCGCCGTCCCGGCATCCAAGCTTCATGAGACGGTGGAAAGCCTGGCGGGCCAAATCGCGGCCAAATCAGGCCGGGTGGTGGCCATTGGAAAAGACGCCTTCCACCGCCAGATCGATATGAGCCTGGAGGACGCCTACAGCTATGCGGGCGCGATTATGACAGAGAACATGATGCTGCGGGACGCCGCAGAGGGCATCGACGCCTTCCTTACGAAGCGAAAACCCGCCTGGTGCGACTCCTGAGTGTAGGGAAGTAGTGCGCCCAAGACTAAATATGCTAGTCTTCTCAACGGCTTTGGCGTGCGTTTCGATCTAGAAGGCACCCGGCAAGCGGCTGCCTCGCACGCCCTCACGATAGGGGGAAGACGGCTATGGATGTTCGGGTGTCCAAAGGGGACAACAGCGGCATTGGCAAGGTGATCGCCGCCGCGACCCAGATTGCGCAGCGCAAGGGATCCAAGCTCGCCGCCAAGGCGGATTTCGTCAAATTCATCGTTCAGTTCTACCGCGGCTCGCCGCCCGATGAGCTTGGTGACCGTTCCCCGGACACGCTGTACGACATCGCGCTGGCCGCCTGGGACTTCTTCGAGACCCGCGCCCCCGGGAAAGAGAAGATCAGCATCATGGAAGGCGAGGGCGACCGCTCGGTCGTACTGATCGTCAACGACGACATGCCGTTCCTGGTGGATTCGGTGAACGCCGAATTGGAGCGCATGGATCACAGCGCGATCCTGCTGATCCATCCGATTCTCAGCTTGAAGCGGGACGCCGCGGGACGGCTCTCGAGCCTCGGCGACACGGAGACCGATGCAAGCGGGTCCTTTGAATCGCTGATGTACATCGAGATCCCGAAAGTGGATTTCGATATGGCCGAGCGCCTGAAGGATAATTTGCATTCGGTGCTGGGCGATGTGCGCCTGTCGGTGAACGATTGGCAGGCGATGCGGCGCCAGGCCGCGCATTTCGCCGCCGACTTCGATTCCGCGCGGCCGGGCGTGACGGCGGAACAGTCCGAGGAGGTCGCCGACTTCCTGAAGTGGCTGCACGACGATCACTTCACGTTCCTTGGTTATCGGCGCTTTGCATTTGAAGGCAAAGGCAAGAACCGCACCCTCAAGATCGATAACACGCACAGCCTCGGCCTTCTCAAGAAGGCGCAGCGCATGATCTTCGAAGGCATCGCTGACGGCGCGCCGCTGCCGCCGCAGTTCGCCGCCTTCGTGGATTCGCCGAGCGCGCTGTTCGTGGTCAAAGCCAACCAGCGTTCGCCGGTGCACCGCCGCGTGCATTTCGACGTCGTCGCCGTGAAGATCTTCGACGCGAAAGGCGCCGTGACGGGCATGCATATGTTCGTCGGACTGTTCACCGCCGATGTCTACACCAACAGCCCCAATTTCGTGCCGGTGCTGCGCCGCAAGATCGATCGCATTAGAGACCGCATGGGCTTCCGCAAGCACGGCCACGACGGCAAGGCGCTTCAGAACATCATGGAGAACCTGCCGCGCGACGAATTGTTCGAAAGCTCGGATGACTATTTGCTGAACACGGCGCTGGGCATCCTCCATCTCCAACAGCGTCCGCGCCCAACCCTGTTCATGCGCATGGACCGGTTCGAACGCTTCGCCTCGATCCTGGTATTCGTGCCGCGCGACCGCTTCGACACAGCGCTGCGCGTGACTATCGGCGATATCCTGACGCGCGAATTGGATGGCCGCCTTTCGTCCTTCTATACGCAGGTGACCGACAGCCCGCTGGCGCGCATCCACTATATCATCGCCACAAAACCCGGCCGCGTGCCGAAAGTGAAAGTGGCCGAGCTGGAAGAGCGCATCGCGAAGGCCGCGCGCGCGTGGAGCGACGAACTGCGCGCCGCGTTGATCAAGACCAAGGGCGAGACCGAAGGCGCCAAGCTGGCCGAGGTGTTCGCGCATGGGTTCCCCGCGAGCTACCGCGAGCGTTTCGACACCACCGTGGCCTTGCACGACATCGACCGCATCTGCGCCTGCGCCGAGGACAAGCGGGTCAAGATCCATGTGTATCAGCCGCCGGGCGCCACCGGCGGCACCGTGCATATTAAAATCTACAATCCCGCGACGCCGATCCCGCTCTCCGACGTGATGCCCGTGCTTGAGAACATGGGTTTCAAGGTGATCGGCGAAGAGCCGTTCCACATCACGCCGCGCGGCGCCAGCGCCACCGGCGGTGTGTGGCTGCACGATTTCGACATGACCATCGCCAGCAAGGCGACATTTGCCCTGGCCGACGTGCGCGAAGAGATCGAGGACGCCTTCTGCCGCGTGTGGGCGGGCGAAATGGAAAGCGACGGCTTCAATAAACTCGTCGCGCTGTCCGATCTGGCCTGGCGCGAGGTGACGATCTTGCGCGCTTACGCCAAATATCTACGCCAGGCGGCTTTCCCATTCAGCCAAGCCTATATCGAGAATGCCTTCGCGGCGCATCCGAAGCTGGGACGCCTGCTGGTCGACCTGTTCCTGACCACCTTCGATCCCGCGCTGAACAGCGGGACGAAAGCAAAAGCCACAGCGGCCAAGATCGAGGGCATCCGGAAAGAGATCGACACGGCGCTCGACGGTATCACCAATGCCGACGAGGACCGCATTCTGCGCCGCTATCTGAACCTAATGGATTGCACGCTGCGCACCAACTTCTTCCAGCCTTTCCCTGATGGGAAGCCGAAGTGGTACGTGTCGATGAAGCTGGACAGCCAGCGCATCGAAGAGCTGCCGCTGCCCCGCATGAACGTGGAAGTGTTCGTCTATGCGCCGCGCGTGGAAGCGATTCACTTGCGCGGCGGCAAGGTTGCGCGCGGCGGGATCCGCTGGTCCGACCGGCGCGAGGATTTCCGCTCGGAAGTGCTGGGTCTCGTCAAAGCCCAGATGGTGAAGAACGCGGTGATCGTGCCGACGGGGTCGAAAGGCGGCTTCGTGGTGAAGCAACCGCCGGCGACCGGCGGGCGCGAGGCGTATCTGGCCGAAGGCATCGAGTGCTACAAGACCCTGCAGCGGGGCCTGCTCGATATCACCGACAACGTGGTGAACGACAAGATCGTCCATCCGGACAAGGTGGTGCGGCGCGATGCGGACGATCCGTATCTGGTGGTGGCCGCCGACAAAGGCACCGCGACCTTTTCGGATATCGCCAATGGCGTGTCGGCCGAATACGGCTTCTGGCTGGGCGACGCTTATGCGTCCGGCGGCAGTGTCGGCTATGACCACAAGGCCATGGGCATCACGGCGCGCGGCGCGTGGGAATGCGTAAAGCGCCACTTCCGCGAGATCGGTGTCGATACCCAGACACAGGACTTCACCTGCGTCGGCGTGGGCGATATGTCGGGCGATGTTTTTGGCAACGGCATGCTGATGTCCGAGCACATCAAGCTGCAGGCGGCCTTCAACCACCTGCACATCTTCATCGATCCCGATCCGAACCCCGCCAAGAGCTTCAAAGAGCGTGAACGGCTGTTCAAGCTGCCGCGCTCCAACTGGACCGATTACGACACCAAGCTGATCAGCAAGGGCGGCGGTATTTTCGAGCGCAGCGCCAAGACGATCAAACTGTCGGCGGAGATGAAGACGCTGTTGGAGATCAACAAGGCGGAAGCCACCCCGACCGAGATTATCAACGCGATCCTGCGCGCCAAGGTCGACCTCCTGTTCTTCGGCGGGATCGGGACTTACGTGAAAGCCGCGAGCGAAAGCAACGCGGACGCCTCGGACCGCGCCAATGACGCGCACCGCATCAACGGCCACCAGATCCGCGCGAAGGTGGTAGGCGAAGGCGCGAACCTGGGCATGACCCAGCGCGGGCGTATCGAAGCCGCGAAGGAAGGCGTGCGTCTCAACACCGACGCCATCGACAATTCGGCTGGCGTCGACTGTTCGGACCATGAGGTGAACATCAAGATCCTGCTGAACGGCGAGATGCGCAAAGGCAAGATCACGCTGGAAGCGCGTAACAAGCTGCTGGCCGAGATGACCGATGAAGTGGCCCAGCTGGTCTTGCGCGATAACTATCAGCAGAGCCAGACCATCAGCATGATGCAGCACCGCGCGCCCGCGCTTCTGGAGGCGCAACAGCGCACCATGAAGCTGTTCGAGCGTGACGGGCTTCTCAACCGCGACATCGAATTCCTGCCCAATGATGAGGAATTCCAGGAGCGCCTGACGGCGGGACATGGCCTCGTGCGCCCTGAACTCGCGGTGTTCTTGAGCTACGGGAAGATGTGGCTTTACGACAAGATCGTGAACAGCGATCTCGTGGACGATCCCTTGGTCGAGGAAGACCTGCACCACTACTTCCCGGTCCCCTTGCAGAAGAAGTTCGCGGGTCCGATCGCTAAGCACAAACTGCGCCGTGAAATCATCGGTACGGTGATCACCAACAGCTTCATCAACCGCGTCGGACCGTCGTTCATCAACGCATTGATGGAGCGCACCGGCATGGGACCGGTGGACATCGCGCGGGCCTATACCGTGACGCGGGCCGCCTATGGGCTGCGCGATCTGTGGACGGCCATCGAAGCCCTGGACAATAAAGTGCCGGCGGAAACGCAGCTCGCGATGCTGTGGGAAGTCGAACGCATGGTGGTGCGGAGCGTCTTGTGGATGCTGCGTCACTGCACCGTGCCGATGGACATGGCCGGAACCATCAAGAGCCTGAAGCCGGCGGTCGATACGCTGCGCAAGAGCCTGAAGGACCTGTGGTCCGAGGAAGTGGCGCGTTATGTGCAGCGTCAGGTGGACGCTTATTCCGCCAAAAGCGTGCCGGCGGAGCTCGCGTTCAATGTCGCCTCTCTCTATCGCCTAGCGGCCGCGAACGACGTCAACGCCATCACCAACGCGACCAAGCAACCGCTGGCATCCGTCGCGAAGATGTACTTCCTGGTGGGTCAGCGTTTCGGTCTGGGCGCGCTCAGAGAAAGAACCGAAACCTTCGGAACACAGAGCCATTGGGACCGTCTCGCGGTGTCGGCGGCCATCGAAGAGCTGTTCGCGCACCAGACCACGATCGCGACACGCGTGCTTGCCTCAGGCAAAACCAGCAAGGCCTCAGGCGCCAAAGCGCTCGACGCCTGGGTCGACGCGAACAAGACGCGCGTCGACCGCTTCGATCAGGTGCTGGCGGAGATCAAGGCCGCGGACAACATCAGTCTCTCGATGCTGACGGTGGCGAACCGGCAATTGAGCGCCATGACGGCGGGGTAAGTCTTTCGGTAAGCCCCGCGCGGTCTGAACAGGCTCGGGATTGTATCCGGCAATCCCGAGGCAGCGGATCACCGCGTCTCTCCTTATGCGAGCTTCTTCCACTCCGCGCGCAGGGCGCCGTAGAAGTCTTTCGCAAAGGCACTAACGTCGCATACGCGTGAGGCCAGGAAGGCTTTGCGGATAGCGGTGCGGTTCGCCGGTGCGGCGGCGAGCGCTTTGGCTTTGGCGATGAGATCGGCCACGTCCTTCGCGACGCCGTCAGGATAACCGCCGTTGATGAGATGGACGCTTGCGTGGCGGCCGCAGAAGCGGTCACCGGGTACGGTGAGAACTGGCACGCCCATCAAGAGCGATTCACAGGTGGTGAGACCGCCGGAATAGGGCGTGGTGTCGAGGATGACGTCCACGTCCGCATATTGGCCGAGGAAGGTGGCGTGATCGCCGCCGGTCTGGAATTTGATGCGGTCGGTGCCGATGCCGTTGTCCATGAACAAGCTGATGATCTTGCCCTGGCGCCCAATGTCGGCCCACAGATAACCGTTGAAGAGAAAGCGCGCGTCGGGGATGGCGCGCAGGACGGCGGCCCATTGCGCGACCGCGGCCGGGCCGATCTTGGTGGCTTCGCTGAAACAGCCGAAGGTGATGCCGTTATTGCGCAGCGCCGGCGGCGGCGCGACCGCGGGCGCGTAATCGGGCGGCGCATAGCAAATATAATCGGGCGCAAAGCGAAGGACGCGCTCGACATAATATTTATCGTCTTCAGCCGGCGTTTGGATCGGGTCGCCCAAGAGGACATCGATGGCGGGAAGGCCGCGCGTATCGACATAATCGCCCCAGGCGATCTGGAGCGGCGCGGGCTTCAGCGCGAAGGTCAGCAAGCGGTTGTGCGGCGCGTGGCCGGCGAGGTCGATGAGGATATCAACCTGGTCGCGCGCGATGAGGTCCGCCAACGCCTCCGGGGACAGCGCGCGCACGTCGCGCCAGAGGTCCGCGGTGGCGCGGAAGTTCAAGGTGTGATGATCGACCTTGGCGCCGGTGGAATAGCAGACAAGCTCAAATTCCTCCCGCGCGCGCGCCTTGAACACGGGGAGCGCGAAGAAGGCCATGGCGTGGAAACGGAAGTCGCCGGAGACAACGCCGATGCGCAATTTACGGTCTGGAGAAAAGTCGTGACCAGGCGCGAAGGCGGGTTTCGGCGGGGACGGGTGGATCTCGCCGAACTTCTTGTGTTCGGCCGCGATCTCGGCGCGCGAAATGCCCGGCGCATATTGCATGCACATGAGCAGGCTTGAGCGTACGGCGGCGAGATCGGGCTTGAGTGCGAGCACGGCGCGGCGATGCGCCATCGCGTCCATGGTGCCGTCGTCGGTAAGGTCGGCGAGACCCACGTAGGCCTGCGAAATGTTCGGATTGATGGCGATAGCGGCGCGGAACGCCTTCTCCGCTTCGTCGGGGCGGCCGCCTTCTTTGAGCACGACGCCGAGGTTCACGTGGACGTCCGCATGGCGCGGCGCGAGTTCGATGGCTTTCCGGAACGCGCCTTCCGCGGCGTCAAGACGCCCGGCGACGTGAAGCGCATTCGCGAGATTGAAGCGGATCTCGAACGACGCCGGCGCCCGGGCCGTCGCTTCGATGAGCACGGTTGCGGCGCTTTCCGCGTCGCCGAGGGCTTTCAGCATCAAGGCGAGGTTGTTGTAGGCGCCGATATGGCCTGGCCGCAGCGCAATGACCTTGCGATAGGTCTCGGAGGCATCTTCGTACCGGCCGGCCGTGCGTTCGGCGTTGGCGAGATTGAACATGATGTCGGCCTGGGTCGGCGCGGCCGCGACGGCTTCCCCGAGAACGGTGATAGCCTCGTTGGTGCGACCTTGCGCGACCAAGCCGTTGCCGAGGGTGTTGAGATAGAGAGGCTGCCCCGGCACAATTTTGAGCGCGCGGCGTACATAGTCTTCCGCCTCGCCCTGGCGGCTGTCATCCTGCGCGATGACGGCAAGAAGATGCAGAGCGTCGGCGTTATTCGCCGCACGTGCGAGTTCGGCTTCGGCGGCGGCGCGCGCGGCGGCGCGGTCCCCGGCTTCGTAACTGGCAAAGGCTTTTTCGAGGCTCATTCGGCGGCGGAGAACTGGAGGGCGTGAAGGCGCGCATAGGCGCCCCCACCGGAAATGAGCGCGCTGTGGGTGCCGGTCTCAACCACGCGGCCCTGATCGAGCACGCAGATCTGGTCGGCGCCGGCGACGGTGGAGAGTCGGTGCGCGATGACCAAGGTCGTGCGGCCTTTCTTGAGGCGTTCCAGCGCCGCTTGCACATGGCGCTCGGTGGCCGCATCGAGGGCGCTGGTGGCTTCATCGAGCAAAAGGATCGGCGCGTCTTTGAGCAGCGCGCGGGCGATGGCGATACGTTGACGCTCGCCGCCCGACAGTGTCTGCCCGCGCTCACCCACCATGGTGTCGTAACCGTTTGGCAGCGCCGCGATGAAGCCGTGGGCGCCGGCGGCGCGGGCGGCCTCTTCAACGGCGGCATCGCTGGCGCCCGGCTTCCCGTAGCGGATGTTGGCGCGCACGGTGTCGTCGAACAGCACAACATCCTGGCTGACAAAGGCGATGGCGTCGCGCAAGGAGCCGATCGTGACATCGGCGATGTTGACCCCATCGATCTTCACCGCGCCCGCGCTCACATCATAGAATCGCGGGATCAGGCTGAGGATCGTGCTTTTGCCCGCGCCGGACGCGCCGACCAGCGCCGTGGTCTTACCGGCGGGAACGGTGAGGGTGAGATCGCGCAGCGCCGCGACATCGGCGGCGTAGGAGAAAGTGACGTTCTCGAGCCGCACCTCGCCGCGTGAAACGGTCAGCACGGGCGCATTCGGTTTTTCGGTGAGCGCCGATGTCGTGTCGAGCACGTCGAACAAGCGCTGCGCACCCGCGAGGCCTTCGTTGACGTGGGCGTTGGCGTTCGCAAGCGCCTTCATCGGGCGATAGGCCGACAGAAGCGCGGTGATGAAGGAGAAGAAGGCCCCCGCGCTGGTCTCGCCGTTGATGACGCGCCAGCCGCCGTACACGATGACGATGGTGACTGCGAGACCGCCGAGGGTTTCCATCAACGGGCTCGCGAGCGCCTTCACGCGCTCTGCCTTGATGGTGAGATCGCGGATGTGCGTGGTGAGAGCCTCGGCCCGCTCTACTTCCAGCGCTTCCATCCGGTAGGCCTTCACAAGGCGGATGGACGACAAGCTCTGCTGCACGATGGTCATGAAGGCGCCGGTCTGTGCCTGGGTGTTGGCGGTGACTTTACGAAGCCGCCGGCCAAGCTGCGCGATGGGGATGACTGTGGCCGGAAAGGTGATGAAAGCGACCGAGGCCAGGAGCCAGTCCTGGTAAAACATGACGGCGACCAGAAGGATCACCGAAAGGACTTCACGGCCCAGCCCGGTCAGCGCCGTGGAGACGGCAAGACGCATGGCCGCGATGTCGGTCGTCAGGCGCGAAATCAGCGTGCCCGTGCGGTTGGCCGCAAAAAAGCCCAGGTCCATCTGCAGAAGGTGCCGGAACAAGCGATTTTGGAAGTCGGTCAAAACGGTTTGCCCGAGCCGGGTCATGAGGACGGTCTGGCCGTAGGCGGCGGCGCCCTTCAAGGCAAAAGACGCAAAAACCGCAAGACCGACAGGCCACAACAGATCGGCGCGGCGCTCAACGAAGACCCGATTCACCACCGGGTCCATCAGCCAGGCGAGCGCGGCCGTGGAGGCGGCGACGACGACCATGCAAAGGCTGGCCGAGACAAACACGCCCAAATGCGGAAGCACGCCTTCGCGCAGAAGCCGGCCGTAGAGGCCGGGCTTTCGCAAGGTCGCGGGCGGCTGGGGTAAAGTCATGAAAAAAGAAGCTAGGGCAAGGACGTCCGGGGGGCCAGAGGTGACCGCAACCCATTCCATTTGCAAGCGTTATGACGAGAGACTAGGTTCTGGCCTAATGTCCCTTCCCGGCTGTCCGCCGGTGTTTCTTTTATTTTGCCCCGACAGGTTTGTTTGATGCGCGATACCGCCACTGTTCCGGTCGCCCCGGCGCCGGTCCCGTTGATTGACCTTCAGGCGCAGCGGCGGCGTATCGGCGCGCGCATCGAAGCCGCCATCAACCGTGTGATCGACCACGGCGCCTTCATCATGGGCCCGGAAGTGTTCGAGGCGGAGAAGCGCCTGGCCGCGATGTGCGGCGCGCAGCATGTGGTGAGCTGCTCCAACGGCACCACCGCGATGGTCATGGCGCTGATGGCCTGGGACATCGGCCGCGGCGACGCGGTGTTCGTGCCGTCTTTCACCTTTACCGCCACGGCCGAAGTCGCCGCCATCATCGGCGCGACGCCCGTGTTCGTGGATGTGCTGCCCGACACCTTCAACATGGATCCGGACTCGCTGGTGCGCGCCATCGCCGTCGCCGAGCAGACGGGGTTGAAGCCGCGTGTGGTGATCCCGGTGGACCTCTTCGGTCAACCCGCAGACCACGATGCGATCCGCACGATTGCCGACAAGCACGGTCTGTTCATTCTCGACGACGCGGCGCAGAGCTTCGGCGCGAGCTACAAGGGCCACAAGCTCGGCGCCATCGCCGACATCACGGCGACGAGCTTTTATCCCTCGAAGCCGCTGGGCTGCTATGGCGACGGCGGCGCGGTGTTCACCAACAATGAAGAGTGGGCCAAGAAGCTCATGCAGGTGCGCGTGCACGGCCAGGGCCGCGATCGCAATGAGAACGTGCGCATCGGCCTGACGGCGCGTTTCGATTCCATCCAGGCGGCGGTGCTGCTGGAGAAGCTCGCGATCTTCGAGGACGAGTGCCAGGCCCGCGACCAGATCGCCGCGCGTTATGACGCCGGCTTGAAAGGGCATGTCAGCACGCCCTTCATCCGCCCGGATTCGACCTGCGTGTGGGCGCAGTACACCGTCAGCTCGCCGCGCCGGGACCGCATCATCGCGGCCCTTTCCGCCAAGAAAATCTCGACCGCGGTGTTCTACGCCAAACCCATCCACCTGCAGACGCCGTACCGCGGTTTCCCCGTGGCCGGCGGCGGCTTGCCGGTGACCGAGAAACTGGCGCACGATGTCGTCAGCCTGCCAATGCATCCTTATCTTGCCGCCGACGTCCAGGACGAGATCATCGCCACGGTTCGCGGCGCCGCTTCGTGAAATTGGCGGGCGCCATGGCCTCGCCTGCTTCTTCCGCCCCTCCCGCTCCGTTGAAACTCGCGCTGATTGGCGCGGGCGCGATGGGCGCGAATTACGTGAAAGCGGTGCAGGCGCTCACGGATGTGAAGATCGTCGCCCTCGTCGACAAGGATGTCGAACGCGCCAACCAGGTGGGCGCTGTGATCGGCGCACGTGCGGCGGCGTCACTCGCCTATGCCGGTGAAATCGATGCGGCTCTGGTGGTTGTGCCGAGCGCGGACCACCGCGCGGTCGCGGAACCCTTACTCGCGCGCGGACTCGCGTGTCTGGTCGAAAAGCCGTTCGCCCTGACCGAGGACGATTGCCATGCACTGATGCGCGCCGCCGCGGCGAGCGGCGCCTGTTTGCAAATCGGCCATGTGGAGCGGTTTAATGCCGCGGTGCAGGCGCTTTTGGCCTTGAAACCGGCCCCTTCCGACATGCGCGTGCTGACGGCGCGGCGGATGAATTCCGGCAGCGCGCGCGTGACGGATATCGATGTCGTGCTCGACCTGATGGTGCATGACCTGGATGTCGTGATGGCGCTGAAGGGCGTGCCGGTCACGGATATCCGCGCCCTGGGGTCTAAGGATCATGCGGTCGCAACGCTGACGTTTTCCGACGGCGCGACCGCGCATCTGACCGCGAGCCGCATCACCGAGGGACGCACGCGGGATCTCGCGGTCGAGATGAAGGACGGCGCGGTGTACGGCGTCGATTTCATCCAAAGGACATTGACGCGGGACGGCGTCTCGCTTCCAGTGGCGGGTGACGCCAACAACCTCGGCCGCCAGATGATGAGCTTCGCAAACTCCATTCGAAATAGCGTCCCGCCCGCAGTGAGCGGCGCGGAGGCGCTGTCCGTGATGCAGGTCGTGTGGCGTGTGCAGAAGGCTCTCGGGCTCACATGAAGAAGGGCCCTATCATCGCGTGGTCGCTGTTCGACTTCGCCAACTCGGCCTTCACCACCATTATCGTCACTTTCGTTTTCGCCGCCTACTTCGCGCAAGGCGTGGCGGCCGACCCGACTACGGGCGGCAGTCAGTGGAGCCTCGCGATGGGGATCGCGGGCCTGATCATCGCGGTGATCAGTCCGGTGTTTGGCGCTATCGCCGATCAGACCGGACGGCGAAAACCGTGGCTCGCGTGCGTGTCGGTGGTGTGCGTGATCGCCACCGCGCTCCTGTGGTACGTGCGGCCCGAGGCGGCCGATGTACCGTTCGCGCTCGCCTGCGTGGTGATCGCGACCGTCGGCTTCGAAGTCGGGCTTCTGTTCTATAACGCTATGCTGCCGGATGTGGCGCCGCCCGCGATGCTGGGCCGTGTGTCCGGTTGGGCGTGGGCGTGTGGATATGCGGGCGGGCTGGTCTCGCTTCTGATCGCCCTCCTGTTCCTCGTGCAGGCCGATCCTGTGCCGTTTGGACTGAATAAAGATCAGGCCGAACATGTGCGCGCGACGGCGATTCTGGTCGCCGGCTGGTTCGCGGTGTTCGCGCTCCCGCTGTTCTTCATGGTGAAGGAAGAGCGCGTGGGAGTGCCGATTGGCCAAGCCGTGCGCGGTGGGATGCGGCAACTCGTCGAGACATTCCGTCACGCGCGCGCCCACGGCAACGCGCTGCGTTTCCTGATCGCGGCGATGATCTACTCCGACGGGGTGCACACTGTTTTTGCGCTGGGCGGTGTCTATGCCGCCGTTGTGTTCGGCATGGAGTTGGGTGACGTGATCCTTCTCGGTATCGCGCTCAATGTGACGGCGGGGCTCGGCGCGCTGGCATTCGCGTGGGTCGACGACAAGATCGGTTCCAAACGCACGATCTCGATGTCGCTGGTGGCGCTGATCGTGGCGACCATCGGCGTGCTGCTCGCGCCGACGCCGATCGCCTTCTGGATCGCGGCGCTGATCATGAGCACTTTCTTCGGCCCGGTGCAGGCGGCAAGCCGCACGATGATGGCGCGCCTCGCGCCGCCCGACATGCGCGGCGAGATGTTCGGGCTGTTTTCGCTGTCGGGAAAAGTCACGGCCTTCGCAGGGCCCGCGCTGGTCGGGATCGTCGCCGCAGCGACGGGCAACTATCGGCTCGGCATGGCCGTGGTGCCGGTGTTTCTGGTCCTCGGGCTTTGGTTCCTGAAGGACGTCAAAGAAACGGGGTCAGAGTAAATCAAAGAAATGGAGTCTGACCCCATTTCTTACCTAAGCTGATGGTTTTAATGCCTAAAGTGGCGCATGCCGGTGAAGACCATGGCTAAGCCCTTGTCATCGGCGGCTTTGATGACGTCTTCGTCTTTGATGGAACCACCGGGCTGAGCCACCGCGACCGCGCCGGCTTCGGCGGTGACCAGGAGGCCGTCCGGGAACGGGAAGAAGGCGTCGGAGGCGACGACCGAACCTTCAGTGAGCGCACCGGAGACTCCCGCGGACTGGGCGGCGTCCTTCGACTTCGAGAAGGCGATTCGCGCCGAATCGATTCGGCTCATCTGGCCCGCCCCGATGCCGACGGTGGCGCCGTTTTTCACATAGACGATGGCGTTGGACTTCACGTGTTTGCAGACGGTGAAGGCGAAGACCAAGTCGTCGAGCTGCTGCGCCGTCGGCTTCACTTTGGTCACAACTTTCAGATCGGCCTTGGTGATGCGGCCCGTGTCGCGGCCTTGCACGAGATAGCCGCCGGCGACATTGCGCACGGTACGGCCCGGCGCGCGCGGATCGGGCAGGCCATCGGTGATGAGCAAGCGCAGATTCTTCTTCTTGGCGAACAGCGCGCGCGCTTCGTCGTCGGCGCCGGGCGCGATCACGACTTCGGTGAAGAGCTCGGTGATCTTGGCGGCTGTGCGGCCGTCGATAGGACGGTTCAGCGCGATGATGCCGCCGAAGGCCGAGACAGGATCGCACACCAAGGCTTTTGTGTACGCGTCGAGGCAGTCGGCGCCGAGCGCGACACCGCACGGATTGGCGTGTTTAATGATCGCGCAAGCCGGGGTGTCGAATTCCGCGACCAGCTCATAGGCCGCGTCGGTGTCGTTGATATTGTTGTAGCTGAGTTCCTTGCCTTGCACTTGCTGGGCGGACGCCACACCCGCGCGCTTCTCGCCGGTGACATAGAGCGCGGCGCTCTGGTGCGGGTTCTCACCGTAACGCAGGGTCTGCTTGAGCGAGCCGGCGAACGAGAGCCAGCGCGGAAACTCTTCCTTCAGCTCGCCGGCGAACCAGGTGGAGATGGCGGCATCATAGGCGGCGGTGCGCGCGTAGGCGCGCGCGGCGAGGGAACGCTTGGTGTCGTCCGTGACCGCGCCCTTGTTGGCTTTCATGTCGGCTTCGATCACCGCGTAGTCGGCGACATCGACCACAACGGCGACGCCCGCGTGGTTCTTCGCCGCGGCGCGGATCATGGCCGGACCGCCGATGTCGATATTCTCGACGCAGGTGTCATAGTCGGCCCCGCGCGCGACGGTTTGTTCGAACGGGTAGAGGTTCACCACAAGCAAATCGATGGGCGCGATCTTGTGATCGGCCATGGTCTTTTCATGTTCGGCGTTGCCGCGGATGCCCAGCAGGCCGCCGTGCACCATCGGGTGCAAGGTCTTCACGCGGCCGTCGAGCATTTCAGGAAACCCCGTGACTTCGGAGACATCGCGCACCGGCAATTTCGCGTCGCGGATCGCCTTGGCGGTGCCGCCGGTGGAGATCAGCTCGACGCCCTGGCCGTGCAGGAAGGACGCGAATTCGATCAGTCCAGTCTTATCGGACACGGAAAACAGGGCGCGGCGGATGGGGGTCATGGGCTCTCTCGGGGCTTTGGCGCGGGCCTAGGAAGATGAGCGCGCGGTTTAGCACGGCGCGCCGGAGCTCCGGGAGAGGCTTTTACTTAATAACCTTGAGATGCGGTTTTCCAACCGTGGGGCCGGTGCGCTGCAGCTCGGGCACCATATCCTTGACGAGGGTGAAGGCGGCGCCCTCGTCCCGGCGGCGGCAGGCCTCTTCGAGGGCGGCGAAGTGCGCGGCGACGACGGCGTGGTCAAGGGTCCGGGGCTGGGCGAGAAGGATGCCGCCCATATCGGTGGCGACGAGCGGTTCCTGACCGTGGAACAGCTCTTCCTTCAGCTTTTCGCCCGGACGCAGGCCCGTAATCTTGATGTCGATGTCCACGCCTACCGTTTTTCCAGCCAAACGGATCATTTGGCGGGCCAGATCCATGATCTTCACCGGCGGACCCATGTCGAGCACGTAGATCACACCTTCGTCATTGCGGATGCGGCCCAGAGCGGCGGCCTGAAGCACGAGTTCCACCGACTCACGCACGGTCATGAAATAGCGTTCGACTTCAGGATGCGTGACGGTAAGCGGTCCGCCTTTTTCCAGCTGCTTCTGGAAGAGCGGCACCACGGAACCCGCCGAACCGAGGACGTTGCCGAAGCGCACGGTGATGAAGCGCGTGCCGGCATGGCGCAGGTCGGCCGACTGACAATAGATCTCGGCAATGCGCTTGGAAGCGCCCATCACATTGTGCGGGTTCACCGCCTTGTCGGTGGAGATGAGCACCATCGCCGCGACACCCACCCCGATCGACGCTTCCGCGACGTTGCGTGTTCCCAACGCGTTGGTGAGCAAGCCTTCGATGGGATTCGTCTCGACCATCGGCACGTGTTTCAGCGCCGCCGCGTGGAAAACGAGATCGGGCCGTTCGCGATTGAAGATGTCACGGATGCGGTCGGCGTCGCGTACGTCGGCGAGGATGGTGGTGCAAGACAGCGCCGGATGGCGCTGACGGATTTCGAGGTCGATGGAATAGAGATTGAACTCGCCATTATCGACGAGGGTGAGATGCACAGGCCCCGCATCGGAGATCTGGCGCACAAGTTCCGAACCGATTGAACCGCCCGCGCCCGTAATAAGCACGCGCCGCGCGTTGATCATGTTGGTCATGGCCACGCGGTCGAGGCGTGCTTGCGGACGGCCCAGCAAGTCTTCAATTGCGATGGGGCGCGGCTTGAGATCGGTGGTGTCGTAAGCCTGCAAATCCGTCGGCGGCGGTACGCGCGCCAGCTGACAGCCGACATCTTCCGCGGCGGCCAGCAGACGCTGCACTTCCGCGCCGTCATGCGTCGGCGTGACGAGCACGAGTTTCTCGGGCCGCTCGCCGCGGCGCGTGAGCGCGGTCATGACCCGCAGGATGTCGCCTTCGCGGCCCAAAATCTCGACACCGTGGATCACCTGGCCAACGCGATCGGCGCCAACACCGTCCGCGGCCGCGACCATGCCGACGACACGCACATTGGACTCAGGCCCGCGGCTGACGGCGCGGATGAAATGTTCGGCTTCGGCGCCGGCGCCGATGAGCAGCACCGGCGTTCCGTTGGGCACACGGCGCATGAGCCCGCGCATCTGGCCGTCACGGGAAATACGGTAAAGCAGGCGCGGACCCGCGAGGAAGACCACGAGTACGAACCAGGAAATCACCGGCACGGAGCGCGGCAGCGATTCAAGACGCGTCAGCCAGAACCAGACCGGGAGGAAAGCGGCGACCGTAAGGGTCGCGGTGCGCAGGATGTTGAAGGCGTCCTTGGCCGACACATATTCCCACATGTGCCGGTAGATGCCGGTGACGAGATAGACCGCCGCCGCGACGACGGCGAAGACAGCCGCCATCTGGAGAATCTCGGGACGCGCGGCGAAGAAACCCCAGGACACATCCTCGAACAGGCGCAGCACGAAAGCCGCGACCACCGAGAGGAAAGCCATGGCCACGTCGAAGGCAAAGACCGCCAGATTGCGCCGCTGCAAAAGATGCGCGAGCGCCAAAGGACGTCTTTTGCGAGCCTGATCGGTCACAGGGTCTTCCGGAGGGGCGAAAGGATAAGTGTAGCGCAAGGCGGCTTCGGGCGCAAAATTCGCCGCCCTTATAAGGCCTTACCTATCCAACGCGTATGGCAAAATTAGGGTTGCAGCCATGTCGGCCGCTCGCCCCCGGTGCGGATGGTCTTGCCGAGCACGGTCGCGCCCGGCGGGACATCCGTGACCACGGTCGCCCCGGCCCCGATGACGGCCCCGGCCCCGATGGTGACCCCCGGAACCACAACGGCCCCCGCACCCACGTGGCATTCCTCGCCCACGGTCACTTCGCCGCACAGCACGGCGGCTGGGGCGATATGGCAGTGCTCGCCGATGCGGCAATCATGGTCGATCTGCGCGCCGGTATTGATGATGGTGTTGGCCCCGATCAGGCACCCGGGATGAACGATGGCGCCGGTAATGACCTGCACCCCTTCGTTCAAAAGCGCGCGTGCCGACACGCTGGCGTCGGGGCTGATGACGGTCTCGAAGCGGAAGCCCTTGTCCTTGAAGCGCGCGAAAATGGCGCGGCGTAAACCCATACCCGCGTCGCCGGTGCGCGGTTTGTTGCCGAGCGCATTCACGACCAGAAGACCTTCGGGGGGGCGCGCAAGCAGCGCTTGCTGACCGCCGATGATCGGCACGTCGTCGAGGGCGGTGCCCTGCAGAGCCGCGTCATCGTCGGTGAGGCCGGTCACGGTCTTACCGGTCCGGCGCAGGATATCGATCAGCACGCGGGCGTGGCCGCCGGCGCAAAGCACGTAAAGTTCGGGGAAGGCCGTCATGAACTCTCTGATTTGATCTATCGGTCTCGAAAATGGACGCCGTCATTGAGCGTTAAGACGTTTCAAGACATAGTGCTAGCCAAATCCGCGTCCCTCAAAATCTCGTGTCTTTCGGACCCCTTATGGCCAAAAAACCAGCAAAAAAATCGGCACAAAAAGTCGCCCTGATCACGGGTGTCACCGGCCAGGACGGGGCCTACCTCGCCGACTTCCTGCTCAAGAAGGGCTATGTGGTCCACGGGGTGAAACGCCGCTCCTCGTCCTTCAATACGGGCCGCATCGATCACCTTTACGAGGACTCGCATAAAACCGGTGTGAAGTTTTTCCTCCACTACGGCGACATGACCGACGCCACCAACCTGATCCGCCTGGTTCAGGAGGTGCAGCCGGACGAGATCTACAACCTCGCGGCGCAGAGCCATGTGCAGGTGAGCTTCGAGACCCCGGAATACACCGCCAATTCGGATGCCCTCGGCACACTCCGTCTGCTGGAAGCCATCCGCATCCTCGATCTCAAGGACAAGACGCGCTTCTACCAAGCCTCGACGTCGGAGCTGTATGGCCTGGTGCAGGAAGTGCCGCAGAGCGAGAAGACGCCCTTCTATCCGCGTTCGCCCTACGGCGCCGCCAAGCTTTACGCCTATTGGATCACGGTGAATTACCGCGAGGCCTACGGCTATCACGCCTCCAACGGCATTCTGTTCAACCATGAGAGCCCCTTGCGCGGAGAGACCTTCGTCACCCGCAAGATCACGCGCGCGGTCGCGGCCATCGAGCTGGGCCTGCAAGACAAGATCTATCTCGGCAATCTCGATGCGAAGAGAGATTGGGGCCACGCCCGTGACTATGTCGAAGGCATGTGGAAGATCTTGCAGCAGAAGACGCCAAGCGATTTCGTGCTCGCGACCGGCGAGACCCACGAAGTGCGTGAGTTCGTCGAACTCGCCTTCGCCGAGGTCGGCCGCAAGATCAAATGGAAGGGCAAGGGCGTGAACGAGAAGGGCATCGACGCCAAGACCGGCCAGACGCTCATTGAAATCGACCCGCGTTATTTCCGCCCGACCGAAGTCGATCTCTTGCTCGGCGACCCGCGCAAGGCGCACAAGGTGCTGGGCTGGAAGCACAAGACCTCCTTCAAGACCATGGTGAAGGAAATGGTGGCGTCCGACCTCGCAACGGTGAAGGCCGAAGCCATGCGCTTCAGCCGGGACGATTGATGACGGACGCCTACTCCCTTTCCGGCAAACGCGTCTGGGTGGCGGGCCACCGGGGCATGGTAGGCAGCGCGCTGGTGCGCCGCCTTGAATCCGAAGGCTGCACCCTGCTGACGGCGACACGGCGCGAGCTCGATCTCACCCGTCAGGTGGAAGTCGAGACCTGGATGCGCGAGACGAAACCGCAGGCCGTCTTTCTCGCCGCCGCCGTGGTGGGCGGGATCGTCGCGAACGATACGCGCCCGGCCGAGTTCCTGACCGAAAACCTGCAGATCCAAACCAACATCATCGCGACCGCTCATCAGACCGGCGTCGAGAAACTTTTGTTCCTGGGCTCGACGTGCATCTATCCGCGTCTCGCGCCCCAGCCGATGAACGAAGATGCGCTGCTGACGGGGCCCCTAGAGCCCACGAACCAGTGGTATGCGATCGCCAAGATCGCGGGCATCAAACAATGCCAGGCCTACCGGCGTGAATACGGCCGCGACTTCATCAGCTGCATGCCGACCAATCTGTACGGCCCCGAGGACAATTTCGATCTGACATCCAGTCATGTTTTGCCGGCGTTGATGGCCAAGGCGCACGACGCCAAAGTCACGGGGAAACCGGAGCTGACGTTATGGGGCACGGGCACGCCGCGCCGCGAGTTTCTGCATGTGGACGATCTCGCAGACGCCTGCGTCTTCCTGATGAAGACCTATTCGGATGAGCAATTGGTGAACATCGGCGTCGGGACGGATGTGACCATCCGCGAACTCGCCGAACTCATCGCCGATGTGGTGGGTTTCAAAGGGACGTTCACCTTCGACAGCACGAAACCCGACGGCACGCCGCGTAAGCTGGTCGATGTCGGGCGCATCAATGCGCTGGGATGGAAAGCCAAGACCGGACTGCGCGAGGGCGTTGCCTCGGCGTATGAATGGTATCGTCAGAACGTGGCCAAGGCCTGAGTTAGTAAAACCGTATGCAGATCTACCTGCCCATTGCCGAACTGTCCGTGAACATCTGGCTTGTTCTGGGCTTGGGCGGGATTGTGGGTTTGCTGTCGGGCCTGTTCGGCGTGGGCGGCGGCTTCCTGATGACCCCGCTTCTGATCTTCATCGGCGTACCGCCGACGGTGGCGGTGGGCACGCAGTCGGTGCAGATCGTCGCGTCTTCCGTTTCGGGCATGCTGGCGCACATGCGCCGCAACAATGTCGACTTCCTGATGGGCGGCGTGCTTACCGCGGGCGGGATGATCGGCTCCGGCCTCGGTGTGTATCTTTTCAATATCCTCAAAAGCACCGGCCACATCGATTTGACGATTTCGCTGGGCTACGTCGTGTTCCTGGGCGTGGTCGGCGGCTTCATGCTGATGGAAAGCCTGCCGGGCGCCCTCAAAAAACGCCCTGTCGCGCAGGCCTTGGCCGCGCGCGGTCCGGGCCGTCACATGTGGATGCATGGACTGCCGTTCAAGATCCGCTTTAGACGTTCCAAACTTTACATCTCCGCTTTGCTGCCCGCCGGGATCGGTTTCCTGGTTGGCCTTCTCGTCGCGATGATGGGTGTGGGCGGCGGCTTCCTGATCGTGCCGGCGATGATCTACCTGCTCGGCATGCCGACGCAGGTCGTGATCGGCACCAGCTTGTTCCAGATCACCTTCGTCACCGCCGTCACCGCGCTGCTGCAAGCCATCGTCAATCAGTCGGTGGACGTGGTGCTCGCGCTTCTCCTGTTGGTGATCGCGGTGCTCTCGGCGCAGGTCGGCGCGCGCCTATCAGGCAAGGTGAAGGGCGAGCAACTGCGCGTCATGCTGGCGGGGATGGTTCTGCTGGTTGCGATCAGCCTCGCCATCGGCCTGGTGCTGCCGCCGAAAGAGCCATTTTCGATTTCGGTGGGGAGCACGCCATGAGAGCGCCGCTCCTCGCCGTCGCCCTTCTCCTCGCCGCACCGCCGGCCCAGGCGCAACAAGAGCCGCGAGCGCAAGAAGAACAGCGCGCGCCGGAGGTTCCGCTGGTGGCCGATCTGTCCAGCCACCTGGTCGCCATCACGTCGCGTTTCACCGGCACCGACGTGCTTCTGTTCGGCGCGACGGACGGTCCGGGTGACGTCGCCGTGGTCGTCACCGGGCCCAAGCGCGATGAAGTGGTGCGCCACAAGACGCGCGTCGGACCCATCTGGCTCAACACCGATGATGTCACCCTGGCGTCGGTGCCGTCCTATTACCGCGTCGTATCGTCACGGCCGGTGGAGGAGTTCGTGCCGCAGACCCTGCTGACGCGCCATGAGATCGGTGTCGACAATATCCGCATGATGACGACGGACGAGAACATCCCGCTCGAGCAGCTCGCGGCATTCAGGAAAGCCCTCGTGCGCCTAAAGACCGATGAAGGCCTTTACGATCAGGGCATCGGCGCCATAAACATGATGTCGAACCGCCTGTTCCGCGCCGAACTGCATTTTCCGTCGAACGTGCCGGTCGGCACTTACAACGTGCAGGTCTATCTGTTCCGTGAGGGACAAGTCGTGGCCGCCGAGATCGTGCCATTGAACATTTCGAAGATCGGCGTGGGCGCGGACATTTACGACTTCGCGCATAATCTCGCGCCGCTGTATGGCCTGCTCGCGGTGCTGCTGGCCGCGAGCGCGGGCTGGGCGGCGAGCGCCGTGTTCCGCCGCGTGTAGCGATGAATAGCGAAACGCCCGCACCTTCGACTCCCCCAGCGGTTCCCGGACCGGAATTCGGACGCACGTTTCTTGTGGTCGTCGACCGTTCCGTCGAGTTCCGCACCGCGTTACGCTTCGCGTGCCGGCGCGTGATGAACACCGGCGGCAAGGTCGCACTGTTTCACGCCGTACCGCACAGCGACTATCACCACTTCGCCGCGATCGAAGAGCTGATGCAGCATGAAGCGAAGACCGAAGCCGAGCGGCGCCTGCAACAGATCGCGGCCGATGTGCACAAGGCGACGGGAAGGTTCCCCGACCTGCACTTGCGCCAAGGCGACACGTTGGAGCAGTTGTTCGCGGTGATCAGCGCCAATCCCTCCATCGACATGCTGGTGCTGGGGGCGAGCGCCGGGCCGGAAGGCCCCGGGCCCATTGTCTCCGCGATCTCAGGCAAGCTCGCCGGAAAGATCCTGATCCCGGTCACTATTGTGCCCGGCGACCTCAGCGAAGAGCGCATAGACGCCCTTACTTAGCTGCTGTTTTTTGTTTGGCGCGTGACCTTCCCGAAAAACCGGATCCACTTTTTCGGGTCACGCGTGCGCACCCGGCGACCTCAGCGAAGAACGCATAGACGCCCTGACATAGGCGTCCTTGATCAAGGACCAGATTGGTCCTATTTAAACCCCATATTCCTCCATGTTCCCGGGGCGCCCCATGTTCATCCAAACCGAAGAGACCCCTAATCCCGCCGCCCTCAAGTTCCTGCCGGGCCGGCCGGTCCTGGAGACGGGCGTCGCCGATTTCACCACCCGCGAAGGCGCGGCGCGCTCGCCGCTCGCGCGCTTGCTGTTCGAGATCGACGGCGTGGCCGGTGTGTTCCTCGGCTCAGACTTCGTCACGGTCACCAAGACCAATGAGAAGAACTGGCAAGTGCTGAAGCCGATGGTGCTGGGCGCGATCATGGATCACTTCACCGCCAACGTGCCGGTGATGGAAGCCGGTGAAGAGGCCGGCGCCGATGACGAAGAGTTCAACGACGACAACGTCGACGGCGAGATCATCGCGCAGATCAAGGAGCTGATCGAGACGCGCGTACGTCCGGCCGTGGCCCAGGACGGCGGCGATATCGTCTACAAGGGTTTCAAGAACGGCACGGTGTATCTGAACCTGCGCGGCTCATGCGCGGGGTGCCCGAGCTCGTCGGCGACCTTGAAGATGGGCATCGAGAATATGCTGAAGCACTATGTGCCCGAGGTGCTGCAAGTCGAAGCGGTGATGTAGCCGCCGGGAGATCGTTATGCGGGGGAAGCTCGACGACGCAGCGCTCGATCTCATCTTCCGCAAGGCGCGCACCCATAACGGTTTCCAACCAGACGACGTCGCCGAGTCCTTGCTGCGCGAGGTCTATGACCTTGCGAAATGGGGCCCGACCAGCGCCAACACCACACCGGCGCGTTTCCTGTTCATCATAAGCCCGGAAGCAAAGGCCAAATTGGCCCCTGCCATGAGTGCGGGCAACCGCGCGAAAACCCTGGCGGCGCCGGTGAATCTGGTCATCGGATACGACACCAAATTCTACGAACTGCTGCCGGAGCTGTATCCGCGCGAGGCCGCGCGAGGCTGGTTCGAGGGCAAGCCCGACGCGGAAGCCGTGGCGCTGCGCAACAGCGCGCTGCAGGGCGCATATTTCATGATCGCCGCGCGGTCGTTGGGGCTTGATTGCGGTCCCATGAGCGGCTTCGATGCGAACCTTGTTAACAAGGCCTTCTGGCCCGACGGCCGGATCAAAGCGAACTTCATGTGCAATATCGGTTACGGCGACGACGCGCGCGTCTATCCCAGAAGCCCGCGCCTGCCGTTCGAACGAGCCTGCGAGGTGGTGTGATGAGCGACACGAACGACGAAACGGCCGCGCCGAAAAAGAAAGCGCCGGCAAAACGCAAAGCGCCCGTTAAGAAGAAAGCCGCCGTCAAAAAGGCCGCCGTGAAAAAAGCCGCGGCCAAGACGAAGCGCAAAAACGCATCGGCGGCCATGAGCGATGCCGCGGTGAAAGCCAAGACCGGCCGCACCTGGAGCCAGTGGTTCACGCTGCTGGATAAAGCCGGCGCGGCGAAGATGACCCATAAGGCCATCGCCGAGCTGATCGCCACGCGCCACAAGATCCCGGGCTGGTGGGCGCAGATGGTGACCGTGGGCTACGAGCGGGCCCGGGGCCTGCGCAAGGTGAACGAGACATTGTCCGGTTTCCGCACCAGCGTCAGCCGGACCCTCGACGCCGGGGTCGATGCGGCCTTCGACGCCTGGGACAACGCCAAGACGCGGGCGGCCTTCCTGAAGGAGGCCGTCGACTTCTCAACCCGGAACCCGGGCAAGAACCTGCGCTTCACCTGGAAGGTGGGCCGCGTGGAAGTGCGATTCGTGGTGAAAGGCCCGAAGAAGACCCAAGTGACGGTAGACCATGAAGGCCTCGCGAGCGCCGCCGACGTCGGCAAGGTCAAAGCCCAATGGTCGGCGGCCCTGAATAAATTGGGGGACAGGCTGGGCGATAAGCTGCGCAGCCACCTTAAGAAGGCCTAGTCCGGGGCATTTGCTGCGCTTTTTGCTGCAGCAAATGCTGCAACATGGGGTGCAGCATAAAACGGCTGTGCTGCACAAAAGGCTGCAGCAAAATGAACAATATCAATAAGTTATAAAAACTCCTCGCCTGTGCGGCGAGGGGTTTTGGTTAGGTGCGGGGCAGAAAGCCGACCGCGTCGTAGACCTCTTTGAGGACCGGTGCGGCCAAGTCCCGCGCCTTTTCAGCCCCCAATTTGAGGAACCGGTCGATCTCCGCCGGGTCGTCCATCAGGCGCTTCATTTCGGCGTTGATGGGACCGAGGGCGGCGACGGCCGCATCGGCCAGGGTCGCCTTGAACTGGCTGAACTGCTGTCCGGCGGTTTCTGTGACCACGGCTTCGAGCGTGCGGCCGGTGAAAGCCGCGTAGATGCTGAGAAGGTTCGCCGCTTCGGCCCGCCCTTCCAGGCCCGCCACCGAATCCGGGAGCAGGTTCGGGTCCGTGGTGGCCCGCTTGATCTTGTCGCGGATCGCCTCGGCCGTGTCGGTCATATAGATCACGCCGAATTCCGAGGGTTCGGACTTCGACATTTTCCGCGACCCATCACGTAGAGACATGACGCGTGTGCCCACACCCTGAATCACGGGCTCGGGCAGCGGGAAAAGGGGCACACCGGCGTCGTTGTTGAACTTCTGGGCGATGTCGCGCGCGAGTTCGACGTGCTGCTTCTGGTCTTCACCCACCGGAACGTGCGTGCCCTTGTAGAGCAGAATGTCGGCGGCCATGAGGTTCGGATAGACGTAGAGACCCGCGGAGGCGTTCTCGCGGTTCTTGCCGGCCTTGTCCTTGAACTGGGTCATGCGGTTCAGCCAGCCGAGGCGGGCCACGCAGTTGAACACCCAGGCGAGCTCGGCATGACCCGAGACATGGCTTTGCACGAAAAGAATGTTGGCTTCCGGATCGACGCCCGAGGCGATCATGCCGGCGGCGACTTCGCGCGTGGCGCGGCGCAGCGCGGCCGGGTCCTGCCACACCGTGATGGCGTGCAGATCGACGACGCAGAACAGACATTCATAGTCCTTCTGCATCGCGACCCAGTTCCGGATCGCGCCGATATAGTTGCCGAGGTGGAGATTGCCCGTAGGCTGAATGCCGGAAAAAATGCGGCCCTTGCGTCCGTTGGACGCGTGCGGATTGGACCCGCTCATGGAGGTTTCCTCACTCGAGGTCAGGACATGGTTGGAGGCATATCCCGGCCCATCGGTGATGGGCGCGCTCGTGGTACTCCGGCCCTTCCGAACCGTCAAGCGCCGCGCATCTTTAAGATCGGCGGAACTGCTTCAGGTCGCTTTTGTCCGCGGCGCCGAACAGGAACACCGCGATCACGAACACGAGCCCGCCGAGGGCGATGACCGGGGCGAGCACGTAGATGCGTGCGAGTTCCGGCCCCGCCGGCGCATTGGGCGGACCGAAGACAGGACCGAACATCTGCACCGCATGGTGAAGCGCCGCCCACACCGCGCCGCCCATGGCCGCGGCCGCCAGGACGAGGCGCGGCACGCGCTTCTTGAGGCGCGCATCGGGCTTGATATGGCCCCGCCGGTGCAGGATCACATAGAGCGCGACGGCGTTCATCCAGGCCGAGAGGCTTGAGGCAAGCGCGATGCCCAAATGGCCGAAGCTTTGAATGAGCGCGAGGCTGGCGACGAGGTTCACAACAAAAGCCGCGCCGGCGCTTTTCACCGGTGTCACCGTGTCGTGTCGGCCGAAGAAACCGGGCGTCAACGCCTTGTTGAGCACATAGGCCGGCAGCGCAAAAGCAAAAGCGAACAGCGCGGCCGCGACGGCTTCGCGGTCCTGCGGCGTGAAGGCGCCCCGTTCGAACAAGGTCGAGGTGATCGGTTCGGCCAGCACCGCGATGCCGACGGAGGCGGGCACCGTCAGGAGCAGCGAGAATTCGATCGCGCGGTTCTGATTGGCGAGCGCGGCATCCTCATTGCCGGCGCGGATCTGGCGGGACAGCAGCGGCAGCAGCACGATGCCGACGGCGACACCGACGATCCCGACGGGAAGCTGGTTCACGCGGTCCGCATAGTAGAGCCAGGAGACCGCGCTTGCTGAAACCAGGGTCGCGATGCTGGTGCTGACAAACATGTTGAGCTGATACACCCCGGCGCCGATCGCCACGGGTAGCATGCGCTTCAAAAGCATCTTCACGTCGGGCGAAAGGCGCGGACGACCGATCTTGAGCGCGGCGCCGGCGCGCCAGCAGTGATAGCCGAGCCATAAGAACTGAATGAGGCCGGCGGCGGAGACGCCCCAGGCCATGGCTTCGGCGCGGTGCGTATCGAGCACGGCGGCGCCGAGCAGAAAGCCGATGACGGTGAGATTGAGAAGGATCGGGGCGGCGGCTGGCGCGGCGAAGATGTGCAGCGCGTTGAGGATGCCGGATTGCAGCGAGGTCAGCGAAATGAAGAAGAGATAGGGAAAGGCGATACGCGAAAGTTCGACGGCGCTGGCCATGAGGCCCGGTTCATCGGCAAAGCCGGGCGCGATCAGAAGGACGACCCAGGGCATGAAGACGATCATGAGCGCGCTGAACGTCGCCAGGACCAAGACCAGCACCGAGGCCGCTTCGCGGGCGAACGCCATGGCTTTAGCGTGACCGTCGCCTTCATGAAGGCTGGCGAAGATCGGCACGAAGCCGGCCGAGAACGCGCCTTCGGCGAAGAGGCTGCGGAAGAGATTGGGGATGCGAAAAGCGACGATGAAGGCCGCCGCCGTGTCGCCGGCGCCGAGGAGCGCGGCTTGCAGCATATCGCGGATAAAACCGGTGATGCGCGAGCCGAGCGTGAAGAAACCGACCGTGCCGATACCTTTGAGAAGCGACGGGGAAGCCATTTAGACCCTTAAGTGGAGATCGCTATTCGGCGGCGGCGCCGGACGGGGGCGAGGCGGAAAGAGACGGACGCTGCTGGACCGAAACGTCGCCGGCCGCGACGCCGATCGCCTGTCCTAGTGCATCGCGAATCTGGCGGATTTTTGTCTCGTTCTCGATCCTCATGCCGAAGACGTCCTTCACATAAAAGACGTCTACGACCCGTTCGCCGTATGTGGAGATGTGGGCGGAGAAAATCTGAAGGCCGAGGTCGGTGAGGGTCTTAGTGACATCGAAGAGAAAGCCCGGCCGGTCATGGCCGTTGATCTCAATGACGCTGCAGACCTTGGACGCGGTGTTATCAATGATGACGCGCGGCGGCACCTCGAGCGCCTGCACGCGCGACGGCAAGCGCGAGGTGACTTTCGGAAGCTCTTGATTGAGCCGCATGCGCCCTTCCAGCGCCGAGACGATGCGGCTTTTGATGCGCTGGGTGCGGTGATCGATGGGGATGGCGTGGCCTTCGAAATCCTGGACGGCGAAGGTGTCGAGCGCCATGCCGTTGGAGAGCGTGACGATCTTCGCGTCGACGACCGATACACCCGCCAAAGCCAACGCGCCGGCGATGCGCGCGAAGAGGCCTGGATGATCGGGGGTATAAAGAGTCATGAGGGTCGCATCGCGCACGGCATCGACCGTAAAATCGATGGCGATCTTCTCACCCACCTCATCGGCGGCCCGCATGAAATGCGCCATGCGTTCGTGCGTGTCCGTGTCTTCGCCGAGCCAAAACGCCGGAGATGCAAGACTGAGGAGATTTTCACGTGTATGCGCCGGCCAATCGGCGAGGCGCTCGGCGAGCGCCGCCTTTGCCTTCGTCACGCGCATGTCGATGCCCGCGTCGGCCTGGCTGCCGCGCATGACCTGGTCGGCGCGCGTGAACAGTTCCTTGAGCAGGGTGGCTTTCCAGTTGTTCCACACCGTCGGGCCGACGGCACGGATGTCGGCGCAGGTGAGGATCACAAGAAGTTTCAGGCGCTCCGGCGATTGCACCATTTCGGCGAAGCGCGAGATGGTGGCGGGATCATCAAGGTCGCGCTTGAAAGCCGTGTTGCTCATGAGAAGGTGGTGTTTGACCAACCAGCTCACGGTTTCGGTTTCCGCCAACGTAAGACCCAGGCGCGGGCAGAGGTGCAGTGCGATGTCGGCGCCGAGATCCGAATGGTCGCCGCCGCGCCCTTTCGCGATGTCGTGCAGCAGCACCGCGACGTAAAGCACGCGCTTGGAATCGAGTTTGTGGATGATGTCCGACGAGATGGGCAGCTCAGTCTTGAGTTTGCCCTGTTCGATGCGGTTGAGGATGCCAATCGCACGGATGGTGTGCTCGTCCGTCGTGTACACATGGTACATGTCGTACTGCATCTGCGCGACGACACGGGCGAAGTCGGGAATGAAGCGCCCGAAGACGCCGCACTCGCTCATGAGGCGCAAGATGTTCTCCGCGCCGTTCTTGTGCGTGAGGATGTCGACGAAGACCTTATTGGCCTCCGGATCGTTGCGCAGGCCTGTGACGCCGCGCGCATGGTGCGCGATGGCGCGCAGCACGGCCGGCTGGAAATCGAGATTATGCTGGAGCGCGGTCAGGAAGATCGTGAGCAGCTTGATCGGCTCGCCAATGAAGACCGCGGGGTCCTTCACGCCGATACGTCCGCCGTCGACGACAAAGCCGTCTATATTGCGCTGACGCCAACGCGCGGTGAGGCGCGCCATGCCTTTCTTGGGTTGGCCTTCCTCGAGCAGCGTACAGAAGATACGCGTGAGGTCGCCCACGTCGCGGGCGACCAGGAAATAGTGGCGCATGAAACGTTCAACGGCGGCGGCGCCGGCGCGATCGGTATACCCCAGACGCGGCGCGATCTCGCGCTGCAGGTCGAAGGTCAGGCGGTTGTCGGTACGGCCGGTGAGATAGTGGAGATAGCAGCGCACGGTGGAAAGGAAGTCGTGCGCTTTCATGAAGCGGCCAGCCGCATCGTCGTCGATGATGCCGTTATCGGTGAGTTTGCGGATGTCTGAGACGCCGTAGAGATATTTCGCGATCCAGAACAGCGTGTGGAGATCGCGCAGGCCGCCCTTGTCTTCCTTGACGTTAGGCTCGAGCCGATAGCGTGAATCGCCGAGTTTCTGATGGCGTTCGTCACGCTCGGCAAGTTTCGCCTTTACGAATTCCTGCGCGGTGCCGCGCTTCACTTCCTTCTTGAAGCGGGCGAGGAGTTCGTTGGCGAGTTCCTGATCCCCCCACACCCAGCGGGCTTCGAGGAGGGTGGTGCGGATGGTGAAGTCGGCTTTTGCCTGTACGATGTTTTCGTCGACCGAACGCACGGCGTGGCCGACCTTGAGGCCGAGGTCCCACAGCGCATAGAGCATGAATTCGGCGAGCTGCTCGGAGAACGGCGTCTGCTTGTAGGGCAGCAGGAACAGAAGATCGATGTCCGAGAGCGGGGCGAGTTCACCCCGGCCATACCCGCCGATGGCGACAATGGAGATGCGCTCGCCCTTGGTCGGCACACCGCGCGAGAGCACGTGCGTGGTGGCGAAATCGTAAAGGACGCGGATCAGTTGATCCATGAGATAGCTGTGCGCGGCGACCGTGTCGGCGCCGCTGGCGCGCCCCTTCTCGAACCGGTCGCGGATGACGGCGGTGCCGGCGACTTGGGCGGATTTCAGCTTGGCGATCAGAAGGGCGCGTTTTGCATCCTCGCGCGCGTCGGCGACGGCGTCATCGAGCTCGGCTTCAAGCCGGCGGCGGTCGATGATCTCGCGGGGCTGATGGATCGTGGACACAGGGGTTTGGTCTTTTCCGAGGAAGCGCGCGCTCTATATGAGCCCCCGGCGAGGGGCCAGCAACCTATCTCACTTTAAAACCGGATTGGCGGGCCTGTTCATCGGGGACGTGAATGACGCGTTCTTTGGGCGGTTTTGAGGTCGGACCGGACCAAGCGGTGTTCGGCGCCGCGGGCGCGCCAGGCGCGGCGACCTTGGCGACCGCGGCTTCGATGGCGAAGCGCGATTTGACACGCGCGCTGATCACGGCGAGAGCCTCGATGATCTTGGCCTGGCCGAGGAAGAGCAGCGCGAGCAGAAAAGACGCGCCCGCGCCGGCCATGGCGTAAATCTCGTTCACCCAGGCGTAACCGGAGAAGGCAAGCAGCATCGACACGATGGTGCCAACCAGCAGCAGAAGGCCCATGCCCGAAAGGATGCGGGCGAGCGCGGGAATATTCGGCTTGTCAGGATCGATGTCGAACATGGCCCCCAGTATAACAGAGGGCGCGGCATCCCGTTTCAGGTCTTTTCGGGCGCTAGTGCCTTGAGGCGATACAGGATATCGAGGGCCTCCCGGGGACTTAAGCTGTCGGGCGAAACCTCGCCCAGGGCCACCTCCAACGGCGACGGCCCGGAGGGGCGATTGACCCCGCCGGACGTGGGTTTGGGGATGGCGGCGAACAGCGGGAGATCGTCGGCCAGGCGCGCCGCGCCGCCGCCCTGCTGATCCTTCTCAAGGATGGCGAGCACCTGCTCGGCCCGGGCGATCACGGCCGGGGGCAGGCCGGCGAGGCGTCCCACATGGATGCCGTAGGAGCGATCGGCGGCGCCGGGGGCGACTTCATGCAGGAAGACCACGTCGCCCTGCCATTCCTTGACGCGCATGGTATGCGGCGCGAGCTCGGGCAGCCGCGCGGAAAGCGCGGTGAGCTCGTGATAGTGGGTGGCGAACAGGGCGCGGCATTTGTTGATGTCGTGGATGTGCTCGAGGCTGGCCCAGGCAATGGAGAGGCCGTCGAAGGTCGCGGTGCCGCGGCCGATCTCGTCGAGGATCACGAAGGAACGCGGTGTCGCCTGATTGAGAATGGCGGCGGTCTCGACCATTTCGACCATGAAGGTCGAACGCCCGCGCGCAAGGTCGTCGGCCGCGCCGACACGAGAGAACAGGCGATCGATGACGCCGATGTGCGCGGAGGCCGCCGGCACATAAGCGCCCATCTGCGCGAGGAGCGCGATGAGCGCGTTCTGGCGCAGGAATGTGCTCTTACCAGCCATGTTGGGGCCGGTGATGAGCCATAAGCGCCCATTCTTCTTCGCGCCATCGCCGAGGGTGCAGTCATTGGCGACGAACTGAATGCCTTGGGGCTTGAGCACGGACTCAACAACCGGATGACGGCCGCCCAAAATCTGGAAGACGCACGTGTCGTCGATGGTGGGACGCACATGACTTTCGTTCACGGCGAGCTGGGCCAGCGCGGTGGCGACATCGAGACCGGCGATGGCGGCGGCGGCGCTCGCGATCTCGGCGCGGTGGGCGAGCACTTCGGTCACAAGATCGGCGAAGAGTTTAAGTTCCAGCGCGAGCGCCTTGTCGGCGGCGGAGCGAATCTTGTCCTCGAGCTCAGAGAGTTCGACCGTCGTGAAGCGCATGGCATTGGCCATGCTTTGGCGGTGGATGAAGATCGCTTCCGGGCCGCCGGCCCTGGCTTTCTCCATCAGGGTCTCGCCGGGCTTACCGGTGGTTTCGATGTAGTAGCCGAGGATGTTGTTGTGGCGGATCTTCAGCGCGGAAATGCCGGAGATTTCGACATAGCGCGCCTGCAGGCCGGCAATCAGCTTGCGGCTTTCATCGCGCAAGGCGAGGAACTCATCGAGGGCCGCGTCGTAGCCCGGCGCGATGAAACCGCCGTCGCGCGCGAGGAGCGGCAGGTCGGCGGCGAGCGCGCGGGTGAGGCGCGCGACAAGGGTTTCGTGTTGACCGAGCGCGGTTAGATGACGCGCGACCAATGGCGACGGCGGCAATAAACTGGCGGGCAGTTCCATCACCGCCGCGCGCAAACCGGGCACCTGGGTCAGAGCGTCGCGCATGCAAGCCAGATCACGCGGACCGCCGCGGCCCAAAGACAGACGTGATAGCGCGCGTTCGATATCCGGGCACTGCGCCAGCGCGGTGCGCAGTTTTTCGCGCGCGGGCTGCGCGGTGACGAAGAAGGTGACGGCGTCCAGGCGTTCGTTGATGCGCGCCGGATCGGTAAGCGGGGCGTTGAGCTGGCTGGCGAGCAAACGCGCGCCCGCGCCGGTGATGGTGCGGTCGATCACCGAGAGGAGGCTGCCGCGCCGCTCGCCGGACAACGTTTGGGTGAGCTCGAGATTGCGCCGGGTGGCGGCGTCGATCTCCATCACCGCGCCGACGGACAGACGCTGCGGCGCCGACAAGCTCGGCAGTTTGCCCTTCTGCGTCAGCTCGACATAGTCGACCAGCGCGCCGGCGGCCGCGGTTTCGGCCCGGGAGAAGGCGCCGAAGGCATCCAATGTGCCGACGGCGAAAAGTCTCTCGAGGCGCTTCTTCGCATTCTCGGAATCAAAGCGCGGCGTGGGCAGCGGCGAAAGGCGGCGCTTCCACGGCGCAAGCAGATCCGCCATCTCGGCATCGAGGAAGATCTTCTCGGAGAGCAAAAGCTCGCCGGGCTCCAGCCGCGCCAAAGCCGCCGTGAGGCCGGCGCGGCGCACGGGCTGAAGCTGGAAATCGCCGGTGGAGACGTCGAGCCAAGCGAGGCCGAATTCGTGCTCGGGGTCGCCCTTCACCTGCGCAAGCGAAGCGAGATAATTGTGCGCGCGCGCATCTAAAAGCGAATCCTCGGTGAGGGTGCCCGGCGTGATGAGGCGCACCACGTCGCGTTTCACAACGGATTTCGCGCCGCGCTTCTTGGCCTCGGCGGGGTCTTCCATCTGCTCGCCGACAGCGACCTTGAAGCCGGCGCGGATCAAGCGGGCAAGATAAGCCTCGTGAGAGTGAACGGGGACGCCGCACATCGGGATATCTTCACCGAGATGCTTGCCGCGTTTGGTGAGCGCGATGTCGAGCGCGGCGGCGGCTTTCACCGCGTCGTCGAAGAACAACTCGTAGAAATCGCCCATCCGATAGAACAGCAGCGCGTCGGGGTATCCCGCCTTCACGGCGAGATACTGGCTCATCATCGGGGTCGGAGCTTCGCCGGCGGAAGACGAAGGCGCGGCCGTCTTATTCTCTAGCGCGGCCGGGCCGCGCTCTGGCGGCGCTGTCTCGAGAGTTTCATCCGGCAAAGGCGGGGTCCAAAAATTCTAGATGTGGGTAGACGCGCGGAGTCTTCTCACTATAACAAGCCGCGCACGCGCGAAAGGGAGAACGACCGGCGGAATTCCGCTTGTATACCTATCATCGCCGCGTCACGCGGTGTGCGGTGCAGCGCGTTGGGATCACTCGCATTTTGCATTGATCAGACCGCTGCGGCACAATGGTTATCAACAGGGCCAATGAGAGTCCTGACCGAACATAAATTGGAGGGGATCACGATGGACAGCAACGCGCCGGCGAAAACAGGTGTGGAGCAGAAGAAGCGGCCTGTACGGCGCAACTTCGACCAAGAGTCTCTGACGTTCCACGCCTCGGGCCGTCCCGGCAAGATCGAGATCACCGCGACCAAGCCGCTGACCACGCAGCATGACCTGTCGCTCGCCTATTCGCCCGGTGTGGCGGCCCCCTGCCTCGAAATCGCGCGCGATCCCGACACCGCTTACGACTACACCGCCAAGGGTAACCTCGTGGCCGTGATCTCCAACGGCACAGCGGTGCTCGGCCTTGGCGATCTGGGCGCGCTGGCCGGCAAGCCCGTGATGGAAGGCAAGGCGGTCCTGTTCAAAAGATTCGCAGACGTGGATGGTATCGACCTCGAGGTTGATACCCGCGACGTCGACGAGTTCATCAACAGCGTGCGATACCTGGGTCCGAGTTTCGGCGGCATCAACCTCGAGGACATCAAGGCGCCCGAGTGCTTCATCATTGAAAGCCGCCTGCGCGAGCTGATGGACATCCCGGTATTCCATGACGACCAGCACGGCACGGCCATCATTTGCGCCGCCGGGCTGATCAATGCGTGCGATCTCACCGGCCGCAATCTATCGGATGTGAAGCTGGTGCTGAACGGCGCCGGCGCCGCGGCGATTTCGTGCCTGGAGCTCGCCAAGGCTTTGGGCGTGCGCGCCGAGAACGTAATCATGTGCGATTCAAAAGGCGTCGTGTACCGCGGCCGCGCCGAAAACATGAACCAGTGGAAGGCCGCGCACGCCGCCGAGACGAAGGCGCGCACGCTGGCCGAGGCGCTCGACGGGGCGGATGTGTTCTTCGGGCTTTCGGTGAAGGGCGCCGTGACGCCCACCATGGTGAAATCCATGGCCAAGAACCCGGTCATCTTCGCCATGGCCAACCCGGACCCGGAGATCACGCCGGAAGAAGTCGCCGAAGTGCGTGACGATGCGATCGTCGCCACGGGGCGCTCCGATTATCCCAACCAAGTGAATAACGTGCTTGGGTTCCCGTTCATCTTCCGTGGCGCGCTCGATGTACGTGCGCGCACCATCAACGAGGAGATGAAGCTGGCCGCCGCGCGCGCGCTCGCCGACCTCGCGCGGCAGGATGTGCCGGAAGAAGTGGCCGCCGCTTATTCGGGCCGGAAACTGCGATACGGACGGGAGTACATCATCCCGGTGCCGTTCGATCCGCGCCTGATCGCGACCGTTCCGCCCGCCGTTGCCAAAGCGGCGATGGATAGCGGCGTCGCGCGCAAGCCGCTGACGGATATGTTCGGGTACCGCAAGCAACTTGCCGCGCGCCTGGATCCGACGGCGGCGACCTTGCAGACGGTGAGCAACGAAGTGGTGCGCTCACCGCGCACGGTTGTGTTCGCTGAGGGTGAGGAAGAACGCTCGCTGCGGGCCGCCATCGCCTATCGCAACGCGGGTTACGGCAAAGCGATCCTGGTCGCGCGCCGGCGCAAGGTGGAAGAGACCATCGCCAACCTCGCGCTGCGCCCGGAAGACCTGGAAGGCATCACCATCACCAATGCGCGCGAGAACAAGTCGGTCGCGCAGTATTCGGATTTTCTGTACCGGCGTTTACAACGCCAAGGCTTCCTGCAGCGCGACGCCGAGCGCATGGTGAACCAGGACCGCAATATCTTCGCCGCCTGCATGCTGGCTTTTGGCCACGCCGACACCGTCGTCACGGGCCTGACACGCAACTATCACAGCGCGCTGCGCGATGTGCGCCAGGTGATCGACACCACCCCGCACGCACCCATTTTCGGACTGACCATGATCGTGGCGCGCGGCCGCACCTTGTTTGTGGCCGATACCGCGATCCATGAGCGGCCCACGGACGCCGAGCTCGCCCGCATCGCCATCGAAAGCGCGGCGGCGGTGAAGCGTTTGGGCCATGAGCCGAAAGTCGCGCTTCTGTCATATTCCAACTTCGGCAATCCGCGCGGCGTGGTCCCGGAACGGGTGCGGGGCGCCATGAAGCTGCTCAATGATGCCGCGGCGGCGGGCGAGATCGACTTCGAATTTGACGGAGAAATGAACGTCGACGTGGCCCTGGATCCGGACCGCAAGCTGTATCCCTTCTGCAAACTGTCGGGCGCGGCCAACGTGCTGGTGATGCCGGGCTTGCATGCCGCGACTATCTCCACGCGCCTGGTCCAACGGTTCAGCGCGGCGTCCTCGATCGGGCCGATGCTGATCGGCCTCGAGAAACCGGTGCAGATCGTCAATATGGACGCCTCGGTCACGGACCTTGTACAGATGGCATTGATGGCCGCGCACTCCTGCACGCCGAAACTGATTTAGGGTTCAGATCCGGGACATATGGCGCCGACGAATTTCGCTTCCCTGCGCCGACTGACCGCATGGGCCGTGGGCCCGTGCATTCCCGCCTGGAGCGTCCTCCTGGTGTTGGGCGGGACCGGCCGCTTGTCCTGGACGGAGACATTGGTTTCAAGCGGCGTCGTCTTCGTGATGATGGCGCTTTTGGTGTTCACCCGCCTCGCCGACTTCGATCTGATGATCGATTACGCCGAGCGCATGCTGGCCGATCCCGACGCACCGCCGCCGCAGCTCAATAGGTCCGCGACGGCGCGCCGCTTGCTGGCCGCCGTTACCGCATTACGCAAATTGTGGGCCGAGCGGCGCGATGAGGCCGGCGCGCTGGCCAAATCGCGCCAGAACATTCTCGACAGCCTCCCTGACCCGTTGTTCATCCTGGACAACCGCCGGCGCATCGTCAGCACCAACGGCGCGGCGCGCGAGCTGTTCGAAATGGAGCGCACAGCGGGCCCGCTTGTCGGCCGGGATCTCGCCGGCATCATCCGCGACCCCAAGGTGCTCGAAGCCGCCGACGGCGCGCTCGTACAGACAAAGAAAAGCGAAGCGGAATTCACGATCCCCTCGCCGGTGGAACGCACGTTCATCGCCGCCGTCGTGCCGCTGTCGAGCCCTGTTCACGACGGCCGCGCGGCCCTGGTCCTGCTTCATGACCAGACCGAACGCCTGAAGATGGATCAGATGCGCGCCGACTTCGTCGCCAACGCCAGTCACGAGCTGCGCACCCCCTTGGCGAGCGTGCTGGGCTTCACGGAGACATTGCTCGGACCCGCCAGGGACGATCCAGACGCGCACGCGAAATTCCTGCCGATCATGCTGACTCAAGCTGAACGCATGAAGCGGCTGATCGACGATTTGTTGTCGCTGTCGCGCATCGAGTTGCACGAACATACGCGCCCCACCGAAGCCGTGGACGTGATGCCGACCCTGCGCAATGTGATCGAGCTGATCGAAAAACAACGCGCGGACAGTAAACCCGTGATCCGGGTCATGGCGGCGCCGGATGCGCCCCAGGCGGTCGCCGACATCAACGAGCTTTATCAAGTGTTCTTCAACCTTCTCAGCAATGCCGTGAAATACGGCGGCGAGAAAGGCGTGGACGTCGAGGTGGCGCTGAGCGAGACGCGCCCGAAGGACATGCCGGGACGCGGGGCGTGCCTGAAGATCGCGGTGCGCGACTACGGGGAAGGCATACCCCGCGAGCATCTCGCGCGCCTGACGGAGCGCTTCTACCGCGTCGACAATGCGAGATCGCGCCAGCTTGGAGGAACGGGACTTGGGCTTGCCATCGTCAAGCACATCACGATCCGTCACCGCGGCGCGCTGACCATCGAGAGCGAGATCGGTAAGGGATCGACCTTCGCGGTGTTTCTACCGATCGCCGTCTAGCGTGCCGCGCGGCGGGCTACGATTACCGCCACGGGCACCACCGCCAATCCGATCAAGCAGGTATAGACGAAGAAGCCCAGGTAACCAGTACCGAGAGCGTCGGGCGCCATGGCGACGCGCTCCGCACCGACTGCAAAACCATTCACCGGCATCTGCGTGAAAAAGCTTTTCAACGCGGCGAATGGGCCGCCATCGGCCGCCGATTGGGCGATACCTTCCACGATCCGGCCCGACTGGGTCATGAGGAACCGGTCTGGTAAGGCGTAGAGCGAAGTGAACAGCGCGTATTGCGTGGCGGTGAAACCGGCGCTCGTGAGGCTCGACATATAGGCGATGAGACACACGCCCGCGAATTGCTGGCAAATATTATTAAGGCCGAGCACCAGCATGAACGCCGGAACACTTGGGCCTTGGGTCGCCAGGAACGCGTAACCGAGATTGCTGAGTGGCGCGGCGATAGCACCGGCCACCAAGCACCGCATGATGCCCCAGCGGGTGATGGCGATGCCGCCGATGAGCACGCCCGTCATATCCATGGCCGCGCCGTAGAATTTGCGCACGCTCGCGACTTCGCTCAGAGAAAAACCGAGGTCGAGATAAAAAGGATTGAGCATCACCGCCATCACGAACTGCGAGACGCGGTAGAAGCAGATGAGCACGATCATCAACGCGGCCGCCCGTCCAAAGCGGGCGAAGAAGTCCTTCAGCGGATCACCAAAGGAATGGGCGAGATAAAGACCCGGTTGCGTCGGGCGGCCCGGGAGCGGCCAAGCGCAGAGCACGATCAGCGCGAAACCGGCGATGACGGCGACGGTGTGAACGAGAGTGCCGAGGGTCGGCAGTGTCCAGAGAACATGAAGCGATGCCGCCACACGCGCGGGCAGTAAGGCCGCCAGGGCCGTGTCGCGCGTGGATAATCCCGAACCAAGGAACAGCGCGCCGACGCTCAGGATCGCAAGGCGGATCACCCATTCGAGGCGTTCGGTCACTGGACTTGATTTGCCGGGCGCACGCGGGATGGGAGTGAGGGTGTGGGGCGGTTCCTGCGGCGCGAGGAGGGTGGCGATGAGCGCGAGCCCCATGGCCCCGGCCATGGCGAAGTAGCCCACGCTCCAGTTCATGAAATCGGCGAGATAGAGAGGTACGGCGCCCGCGACGAGGAAGGCCGTGCGGTAGCCCCATTGATAGGTCGTGAGCATGGCGCCTTGCTGGCTCGCGGGCACGACTTCGATGCGCCAGGCGTCGACGACGATGTCCTGAGTCGCGCCGGCGAAACCGATGAACACCGCCACGCAGGCGGTGACGGTGAAGTGGGCGCTTGGATCGGTGAGGGAAATCGCGGCGAGGCCGAGAACGACGAAGACCTGCGCCACCAGCATCCACGAGCGCCGGTGGCCCATGATGCGCGTCAGCACCGGCACGTGGGTGCGGTCGAGTAGCGGCGCCCAGAGGAACTTGAAGGCGTAGGGCAAGGTCGCGAGGCTGAAGAAGGCGATCGTATCCAGGGACAGCCCCGCCTCGCGCAGCCAGGCGGTGAGCGTGTCGTAGATCAGCCAGAACGGGAGGCCACAAGCGAAGCCGAGCCCGTACATAGTGAGAGTGGAGCGTTCGCCGTAGACGGAGAAGGTCTGGCGCCAGGACCGCGCAGCGCCGGTCATCCGTTACGCCGCCTTGCGGCGCACGAGGATCCAGGTCAACGCGATGGCGGCGATCCCGATCAGGAATGTGTAGATAAAAAAGGAAACATAACCTGCGCCGAGTGAGGCGGAGGAAACGTCGATGGCCGCCGCACCCTTGGCCAAGGCTGGCGGTGGCACCTCGAAGAAGGCTTTGAACGGCGCGGCGAACCCGCCTTCTTCGGCCGACCGTGCGGACGCTTCAATAATGCGGCCCGACTGAGAGCCCACCAGTTTGCCGGGGATCGCATAGAGCGACGCAAACAGCGCATATTGCGTGGCCGTGAAGCCGGTAGAGGTCAGGCTCGACATATAGGCGATGAGGCAGGTGCCGGAATAGGTCGACGCGACGTTATCGACCATGATGGCCACCATGAGTGCCGGAATATCGTGACCTTGTGTAGCGACCCACGCGAAGGCGAGATTGCTGAGAGGGCCCACGATCGCGCCCACGAAGAACGGCTTCATCAGACCCCAGCGGGCGATTGCGGCGCCGGCGAGGAACACGCCGATCATGTCCCAGATCAAACCCCAGACTTTGCGCACTTCGGCGAGCTCGGTCAGGGAGAAGCCAAGGTCGATGTAAAACGGATTGATGATGTTGAGCGTGAAGTCGGAGACGCGGTAGAGGCAGATGACCGAGATAATCAGCGCCGCTTCGCCCCGGTAGCGACGGAAGAAATCCGCGAAGGGCTCTATGAACGCGCGTTCGAGGAAAGCGCCCGGGCGGGTTTGTTTATGCGGCAGCGGCGTCGCGGCAAGGAAGAAAAGAACGAAGCCGATAACGACGCTTCCAACTTGAATGAAAACACCGGTCCCCGGTGCGCGCCACGCCGCCTTGAGCGCCTCGCCGTCAGCGGCTGGGAGGAAGAATGCGAGAAGATCGGCCCGCGCGGCGAGCCCTGAACCGAGCACCGCGGCGCCCACGGCGAGAATAGCCAGCCGGACGATCCACTCCACGCGATCGGCGAATGGGCGGACCGGCACACTTTCGTCGGCCACCGGCCTAAGGGCAGCCGCCTTCTCACGCGGCGCGAGGAGTGTCGCGGCAATGCCGATCAACATCAGCGCTGCCATGACGAAATAAGACAGCGACCAGTTGAACCGCTCGGCGATGAGAAGTGGGACGATACCAGCGATAAGGCGCGCGATGCGGTAGCCCCATTGGTAGGCCGCAACCATCGCGCCTTGCTCATTGTCCTCGGCGACCTCGATACGCCAGGCATCCATGGCGATGTCCTGCGTGGCCGAAGCAAATCCAGTCGTCACCGCAAAGACCGCGACCATCACAAGATTCGTAAGCGGATCAGAGATCGAAATCGCCCAAAGGCCGAGGATGATGGCGAGCTGGGCCAGCAGCATCCAGGAGCGGCGCTGTCCGAGCAAACGCGCCAGCACCGGGATTCGCGCCCTGTCGACCAGCGGCGCCCAGACGAATTTGAAGGCATAGGAGAGGGTCGCGAGGGAGAAGAAGCCTATGACTTCCAACGATAGGCCCGCAGTTCGCAGCCATGCCGACAGCGTGTCGAAGATGAGCATGAATGGCAGGCCGGCCGAGATGCCGAGCGCGAGCATGACGGCCACACGGCGGTCGAGATAGACCGCGAGCCCTGCGAACCCTGATTTTGGTGTGGCCTCCGCCATAAGCGGATTCTCGCAGAAGGGCGCGCAAACAGAAAGGGCCCAGTCCAGTGGACCGGGCCCTTCCGCTTTAAGTCTACGCGGCTAGATCAGCCGGCGGCCGCGAGCTGCTTGGCGTAGCGCTTGCGGTCGTTGACGTCGAGGTAGCGTTTGCGCAGGCGGATGCTGGTCGGGGTGACCTCGACCAACTCATCGTCCTGAATGTAGGCGAGCGCCTGCTCAAGGCTCATGAGGCGGGGCGGCGGCAGGTCCTGCTTGTCGTCCTTCATCACGGTGCGGAAGTTGGTGAGCTGCTTGGCCTTCAGCGGGTTCACTTCCAGATCGTTGTCGCGGGTGTGTTCGCCGACGATCATGCCCATGTAGACCTTCGTACCCGGCGAAACGAACTGCGGGCCGCGGTCGATGAGGTTGAAGAGACCGTAAGTGTTGGCTTCGCCGGTATCGGTCGAAATCAGCACGCCGCGCAGGCGCGAGGCGATCGCGCCCTTATACGGACCATAAGAGTGGAACAGGCGGTTCATGACGCCGGTACCGCGCGTGTCGGTGAGGAATTCACCGTGATAGCCGATGAGGCCGCGCGACGGGGCAATGAACACCATGCGGGTCTTACCGCCGCCGGCCGGCTTCATTTCCTGGAGCTCGCCCTTACGGATCGACATCTTTTCGACGACGATGCCGGAGAACTGCTCATCCACGTCGATGACCACTTCTTCCATCGGCTCGAGCTTGTTGCCGTTCTCATCGGTCTGGAACAGCACGCGCGGGCGCGAGATGGAAAGTTCGAAGCCTTCACGGCGCAGGTTTTCGATAAGCACGCCGAGCTGGAGTTCGCCGCGGCCGGCGACTTCGAAGGCGTCGCGGTCTTCGGATTCGGTGACGCGGATGGCCACGTTACCTTCGGCTTCACGCGCGAGACGCGCGCCGATGACGCGCGTGGTGAGCTTGTCGCCTTCCTGACCGGCGAACGGCGAGTCATTGACGCCGAAGGTCATGGCCAGCGTCGGCGGATCGATCGGACGTGCCTTGAGGGGCTGTTCGACTTCCGGCGCGCAGAAGGTGTCGGCGACGTTGGCGTTTTCCATGCCGGCGAGCGCGATGATGTCGCCCGCTTCGGCGGTCTCGACGGGGATACGTTCCAGACCACGGAACGACAGGAGCTTCGTGGCGCGGCCCGTTTCGAGCACCTTACCGTCACGCGACAGCACCTTCATCGGCATGTTCACTTTCGCGATGCCGGTTTCGATACGGCCCGTGAGGATGCGGCCCAGGAAGTTGTCGAACTCGAGCGTGGTCGCGAGCATCGAGAACGGCTTGGTCTTGTCGCGGTTCGGCGCCGGCACGTGGCTGACGATGGTTTCGAACAGCGGGGTGAGGTCCTTGCGCTCGTCCTTCTCGAGGTCGCGCACGGCCCAGCCTTCACGGCCGACGGCGAACAGCGTCGGGAAGTCGAGCTGCTGATCGGTGGCGCCGAGGTTGGCGAAGAGATCGAAAATTTCCGTGTGCACTTCGTCCGGGCGTGCGTCGCCGCGGTCGATCTTGTTGACGATAACGATCGGGCGCAGGCCCAATCCAAGAGCTTTCGAGAGCACGAACTTGGTTTGCGGCAGCGGACCTTCCGAGGCGTCGACGAGCAAGCACACGCCATCGACCATCGAGAGGATGCGTTCGACTTCGCCGCCGAAGTCGGCGTGGCCCGGGGTGTCGACGATGTTGATCTTGATGCCGTTCCACTCAACCGCCGTGCACTTGGCGAGAATGGTGATGCCGCGCTCACGTTCCTGGTCGTTGGAGTCCATCGCGCATTCGTCCATCCGCGCGTTGGCGCGCACGGCGCCCGACTGCTTCAGGAAAGCGTCCACAAGTGTCGTCTTGCCATGGTCGACGTGGGCGATGATGGCGATGTTGCGCAGTTCCATAGGGCACATCCACTACACACAAGGAGCCGGTGCGAGGCGTCGCCACGGCGGGGCTCCAAAAGGTCCAAGGGGTATAAAGAAGCCGGGCGCCTCTTCGTGGGGGGCCCGGCTCGCTAAAGTTGGCCGCTATATATACTTACAGCCCTGTTTGATCAACGGTGCAGTGCAGCAAAACCCCGTCAATACGGTTAAATCCTAGCAAGAGGTCGAATTGGGGCCAGAGTTGGCCCTGGAAATGGAGTCTGACCCCAATTATAGGCCGTGTTTGGTGATGAGATCGCGCAGTGGGATCTCGGGGCGGGCGCCCATGTGGGAGATGACTTCGGCGGCGGCGATGGAGCCGATTCGGGCGCAGGAGAGAAGCGAGCGGCCGTGGGTGTAGCCGTAGAGGAAGCCGGCCGCAAAAAGATCGCCCGCGCCGGTGGTGTCGATCACCTTCTCGACCGGGGCGGCGTCCACCGCGGCGGTCGTCTGGCCGTCGAACACCACGGCGCCCTTGGCGCTGCGGGTCATGACCGCGAGCACCTTGGCGCCGCGCAGGCGTTCGACCGCCGTTGAGACGTCGCCCGCTTCGTAGAGGCGGAAGATCTCGTCTTCATTGCCGAAAAGGATGTCGACCTCGTCCTTGATGAGGCCGAGGAGATCGTCGCGGTGACGGTCGACGACAAAAGGATCGGACAGCGACAGCGCGACCTGACGGCCCGCGCCTTTGGCGGCTTTCGTGGCCTTACGGATGGCGGCCTTTGCTTGCGGCGTATCCCACTGATAGCCCTCGATGTAGAGCACATGGGAGTCGGCGATCTTCTTTTCGTCGATGTCGTCGGGGCCGACTTCGGTGCAGGCGCCGAGGAAGGTGTTCATGGTGCGCTGGCCGTCCGGGGTGACGAGGATCACGCAGGTGGCCGTGGGCAGAGTTCCGGTCGAGCCGGCGAAATCGACGCCGCCGACTTCGATGTCGTGGATGAAGATCTCACCCAGCTTGTCCTTGCCGACCTTACCGATGAAACAAGGCTTCCCGCCCATGGAGGCGATGCCGGCCATGGAGTTGGCCGCCGAGCCGCCGGAGATTTCCACCGCCTTGCCGATGCGGTCATAGATGAATTTGGACCGGGCCGCGTCGCAGAGGGCCATGGTGCCCTTCACCATGCCGTGGGCATTGATGAAGTCGTCCTCGGTGCGGGACAGAATGTCGACGATGGCCGAACCGATACCGATGACGTCGTAACGAGCCTCAGGCATAGCGTAGGTCCTGTGATTGAGATGCGGAAAATCCGTGTAACCGGGGCTTTAGACCACAGAAGCTTCGCCCCTTAAAGCCCACTATGGTAGATTTTTCAGGGGTTTTTAACTGTTGTTGGCTAACGTCGGCTGCTTTTCCTCGACCACGGACAGGACAAGACACCGGTGCTGGAGCAGGACAAAGACGATGGCGCGGAGGGCGCGGGCGAGACCAGCCCGCGGCTCGATCTGTCGAAAATGACGCGCGGCATTCGCCCGCCGCCGAAGGCCTTCACCGCGCGTCCATTGAAGCGCGGCCTGTTTCGGACCAGCACGCTCAACACTTCTCTCTCTAGGGAGACTTCGATGTCGGATAGATTCACCTCGGACCGCATGGCCGCGTTCAATCCGCAGATTCCGCGGCGCGTGGCGGACATCCCGAGCCCGGGCGGCGCGCGCGGCGTCGATGACGTGGAAGGCAAGCGCCTCACGGTCGGCAAGCTGGTGCGTATCCATGGCGAAGTCTCGGGTTGCGAGCGCCTGGTCGTCGACGGCCATGTGGATGCAAAAGTCTCGGGCGTGAAGACCCTGGACGTGACGGTCAACGGAACGTTCAAAGGGTCGAGCGAAGTCGACACCGCCACCATCGCCGGTACGTACGACGGCGATCTCAAGGTCAACGGGCATTTGGAAATCGCCGCCAGCGGCGTGGTCACCGGCAAGGTGAGCTACAAGACGATTGCCGTCGCTAACGGCGGACGCCTCCAGGGCGCGATCGAAACGCTCTAAGACCTCTTCGTTTTTTTTACCGCCGTCTTCGCGGCGGCCTTCACAGTTTTCTTTTTCTGCATCACGTCCTGGGGCGACCCTGGCGGCGGCGTCTTTGGCTTGAAGGCGCAAAGATCGGCCACGGGACAGCGCCAGCACTGCGGCGTGCGCGCGACGCAGATATAACGGCCGTGCAGGATGAGCCAATGATGGGCGTGACGCTTGAAAGCATCCGGCGTCACTTTCTCGAGTTTTTCTTCCACATGCAGCGGCGTCTTGCCGGGCGCGAGTCCCGTGCGATTCGAGACGCGGAAGATATGCGTATCCACGGCGATCGTGGGTTGATCGAACACCACGTTCATCACCACGTTGGCCGTCTTCCGGCCGACGCCGGGGAGTTCTTCCAGAAGATCGCGGTTCGCCGGAACTTCGCTGCCGTATCGCTCCACCAGGATCTTCGACAGCGCCATCACGTTCTTGGCCTTGGTGTTGAAGAGGCCGATGGTCTTGATGTAGTCGCGCAGTTTCGTCTCGCCGAGGTCGAGCATCTTTTGCGGGGCGTCGACCACCTTGAACAGCGGACCGGTCGCGCGGTTGACCCCGATATCGGTGGCCTGCGCCGAGAGAACGACAGCGACGAGAAGCGTGTAAGGATTGAGATAGACGAGTTCCGTCACGGGCTCCGGATTTTGGTCCCGCAGCCGTGTGTAAAAGGTGACGATGTCAGCCGGCTTCATAAGCCGAGCACATCTCTCATAGTGTAAAGACCCGGCTTACGGCCTTTCGCCCACATGGCGGCGCGCACGGCGCCGCGGGCGAAGACTTCGCGGGACGAGGCCTTATGCGTAATCTCGATACGCTCGCCGTCGGCTGCGAAGATGACCGTGTGATCGCCAACCACATCGCCGCCGCGCAATGTCGCGAAGCCGATCTCGCCCTTCGGTCGCGCGCCGACCTGGCCGTCGCGGGTCCGGCGCGAGACTTTCTCCAACGCGACGCCGCGCCCTTTAGCGGCCGCTTCACCCAGGCCCAGGGCCGTGCCCGACGGCGCGTCGACCTTGTGACGGTGATGCATTTCCACGATTTCGATGTCGTAGTCGTCCTTCAGGACGCTCGCGAGTTTTTCGGTAAAGGCGAGCAGCACGTTCACACCGGTGCTCATGTTGGGCGCCTGGACGACGACGGTCTTCTTCGCGGCGGCCTTGAGGGCGCGCTTCACGTCCGGCGTTAATCCCGTCGTTCCGACAATGAGCGCGGCACCGTGCTTGCGCGCGAGTTCGATATGCTTGGCTGTCGCCGCCGGCGTGGTGAAGTCGATCACCGCATCGCAAGTCGCGAACAAGGCCGGGGCATCGCTCGTGATCTTCACACCCGCGGGCTTTTGCCCCACCAGCGTCCCAAGATCCGTGCCGAGGGCCGGGGACTTCGCCGGTTCCGTGCCGCCGCCGAGCTTCGCGCCCTTGGTCCGCAATATCTCCGCGATGAGCATGCGACCCATGCGGCCCGCGCAGCCGACGATTCCGATTTTCATGTGCGTTAGTCCCGCCGAAATTTCGCGGCGGAGTATCGCCTACTCGGCCGCGTCCGTGAAGAACTCCTTCACCCGGTCGAGGAACGACGTGCTTTCCGGCGAGTAGGTCCGGCTGTCGCTTTCCTTGGCGAATTCCTGGAGGAGTTTCTTCTGCTTGTCGGTGAGGTTCACCGGCACTTCAACGGCCGCTTCGAGGAACATGTCGCCGCGCGCCGTGGAGCGGAGCACGGTCATGCCCTTGCCCTTCATGCGGAAGCGGTGGCCGTTCTGGCAGCCCTTGGGAACACTGACCTTCACGCGGCCGCCATCGACCGCCGGCACTTCAACATCGCCCCCGAGGGCGGCGACATGCATCGGGATGGGCATGCGCATGAACAGGTTCGCGCCTTCACGCTGGAAGATGCGATGCGGCGCAATGGCGAGGAAAATATAGAGATCACCCGGCGGGGCGCTGTTGAGGCCGGCTTCGCCTTCGCCGGCGAGACGGATGCGGGTGCCTTCCTCGACCCCGGCCGGGATCGTGACTTCGAGGGTCTTGTCCTTACGCACACGGCCCGCGCCGTTGCACTTGCCGCAAGGGTCGGTGATGACCTGACCGCCGCCGTGACAGGTCGGGCAGCTCCGTTCGACGGTGAAGAAACCTTGCTGGCTGCGCATCTTGCCGGCGCCGCGGCAGGTGGGGCACGTGCTGGGCGCCGCGCCGCCCTTGCTGCCGGAACCTTTGCAGGATTCGCAGGCGATCGAAGACGGCACCTTGAGTTCGGCCTTTTTGCCGAAGAAGGCCTCTTCAAGGGTGATTTCGAGATTGTAGCGGGTGTCCTGACCGCGTCCGGCATTTCTGCCGCCGCCGCGCCGGCCCATCATGTCGCCGAACATCTCGTCGAAGATGTCGGCGAAGCCGCCGCCGAACCCGAAGCCGCCGCCGCCTCCACCACCGCCGCCTTGTTCGAAGGCCGCGTGGCCGTAGCGGTCGTATGCCGCGCGCTTTTGTTCGTCGCGCAGGATCTCGTAGGCTTCGCTGAGGACCTTGAACTTGTGTTCGGCCTCTTTATCGCCCGGGTTCTTATCCGGGTGATACTGCATGGCGAGCTTGCGGTAGGCCTTCTTCAAATCTTCGGCCGAGGACGTCTTCGCGACACCCAGGACCTCGTAGAAACACTGCTTCGCTGCTGTCGCCATCGCGCGTAACTAACTCTTGCCCGCCTGCCTTTGTGCAACACCCGGAGCCTTGCGAGCCCCGGGTGCCGTCCCCGTGTTAGTTATAACACAGGTTACTTCTTGTCCTTGTCGACTTCTTCGAAATCGGCATCGACCACGTCGTCGCTCTTGGCTTCTTCGCCGCCAGCAGACGCGCCGCCGCCGGCCGCCGCGCCCGGATCCTGCTTGTACATGGCTTCGCCCATCTTCATGGACGCTTGCAGCAGGGCATCGCTCGCCGCCTTGATCTTCTCGGCATCGCCGGAATCGAGCACATCCTTGGCCGCCTGGAGCTTGCTTTCGATCTCCGCCTTATCGGCGGCCGGGATCTTGTCGCCATGCTCTTTTAGGTTCTTCTCGACAGAGTGGATCGCGCCATCGGCCTGGTTGCGCGCCTCGATTCCCGCACGCCGCGCTTTGTCTTCCTCGGCGTGGGCTTCGGCGTCCTTCACCATCTGCTGAATGTCGGCTTCCGACAAACCGCCCGAGGCCTGGATGCGGATCTGCTGTTCCTTGTTGGTCGCCTTGTCCTTCGCCGAGACGTTGACGATGCCGTTGGCGTCGATGTCGAAGGTCACTTCGACTTGCGGAACGCCGCGCGGCGCCGACGGGATGCCCATGAGGTCGAACTGACCCAGGAGCTTGTTGTCCGCGGCCATTTCGCGTTCGCCTTGGAACACGCGGATGGTCACGGCCGTCTGATTGTCTTCGGCAGTCGAGAACGTCTGGCTCTTGCGGGTCGGGATGGTGGTGTTGCGCTCGATGAGACGCGTGAACACACCGCCCAAGGTTTCGATGCCGAGCGAGAGTGGCGTCACGTCGAGGAGCAGAACGTCCTTCACTTCGCCCTTGAGCACACCCGCCTGAATGGCGGCGCCGATGGCGACGACTTCATCCGGGTTCACGCCCTTGTGCGGCTCGCGCCCGAAGAAGTTCTTCACGACTTCCTGCACCTTCGGCATGCGGGTCATACCGCCGACGAGGATGACTTCCTGGATTTCGCTAGCTTTCAGACCGGCGTCCTTCAAAGCCTTTTTGCACGGCTCGACGGTGCGCTGGATGAGATCGTCCACCAACGCTTCCAACTTGGCGCGCGTCAGCTTGATGTTGAGGTGCTTGGGACCCGACGCATCCGCCGTGATGAATGGCAGGTTCACTTCGGTCTGCATGGAGCTCGACAGCTCGATCTTCGCCTTTTCCGCAGCCTCCTTGAGGCGCTGCAGAGCAAGCTTATCCTTGCGCAGGTCGATGCCAGCTTCCTTTTTGAATTCATCGGCGAGGTATTCGATGATGCGGGCGTCGAAGTCTTCACCGCCGAGGAACGTATCGCCGTTCGTCGACTTCACTTCGAAAACGCCGTCGCCGATCTCGAGGATGGAGACGTCGAACGTGCCGCCGCCCAAGTCGTACACGGCGATGACGCCGTTGCTCTTCTTGTCCATGCCGTAGGCAAGCGCGGCCGCGGTCGGTTCGTTGATGATGCGCAGCACGTTGAGACCGGCGATGCGGCCCGCGTCCTTCGTGGCCTGGCGCTGGCTATCGTTGAAGTAGGCAGGCACGGTGATGACCGCTTCGGTGATCTTTTCACCGAGATAGCTTTCGGCGGTCTCTTTCATCTTCTGAAGAATGAAGGCCGAGATTTGCGACGGCGAATAGCTTTCGCCGCGGCTTTCGACCCACGCATCGCCGTTGTCGCCCTTCACGATCTTATAGGGGACGAGCTTCTTGTCTTTCTCCACCATCGGATCGTCGTTGCGGCGGCCGATGAGGCGCTTGATGGCGAAGAGGGTGTTTTCAGGATTTGTAACCGCCTGGCGCTTCGCGGGCTGGCCGACGACACGCTCACCGGATTCGGTGAAAGCGGTCATCGACGGCGTGGTGCGTGCGCCTTCAGCGTTTTCAATCACGCGCGCGGTTTTGCCTTCCATCACCGCGACGCAGGAGTTCGTCGTACCAAGGTCGATGCCGATAACTTTAGCCATGCTCTCTTTTCCTTCCATGAGGCGGACACAGGCGGGCCCATACTGGCGCCCGGGGTGTCCCCTGCTTATGTTCGCTTCTTCTGTTCGCTCAGGGCCTTAGCGCTAGAATTTCTCCGCCGCGCCAAGGCATCAAACCTGGGGCGTATATAAGGGGGGTCAGATAGGGCCGCAACGGGCCAACCGACTCTTTTGTCACCGTTTTTCGGGGTTTGGGGCCTCTGGAAAACCCAGTTTTGGAGCTTGGAACCCCTGAAAACCGGGAACCTGAGCCTTTTCGGGGACGCGAACCCCCCTCCCGCACTACCGAAAGGGGTGGTTTTCCGCCCCAATGCGGTTTCTGCTGCACTGCAGCACGAGTTGCTGGCCGCCGTTAGCGATATCGCCTGCGGCGCGCCCTTTCAGCATCCCCGCACAAGGGGCGGCGGCATGACCTCGGCCGCCATGACCAATACCGGGGACGCCGGCTGGTGGAGCGACGCGAAAGGCTACCGTTACATCACAACCCAACCGGGCTCCGACCGGCCTTGGCCGCCGATGCCGGACCTCTTTCTTGAGATAGTGCGGCCGGCGGTAAAGGGGAGTCCCTGGCCGGACTTTAAACCGGATGCCTGCCTCATCAACTTCTACGCTCCCGGCGCCAAGATGGGCCTGCATCAGGACCGGGATGAAAAGGACTTCGCCCAGCCGATCGTGACGGTCTCACTTGGCGACGACGCGGACTGGCTGATCGGCGGCGAAACACGCACCGCCAAGGCCACGGCTTTCCTCGTCCAAAGCGGCGACGCCATTCTCATGGGCCCGCCCGGACGCATGCTGTTCCACGGCGTGCGCAAAATCCACCCGGGCACGAGCCCGCTGGGCGATCTTCACGGACGCATCAGTCTGACGTTTAGAAAGGCGCTGTGATTATTTCACCGCACTCACGCGGAAGATGGTCTGCGAGCCATCGTCGGCGATGAGCAGGCTGCCGTCCTTGGCGACCGCGACGCCGGCGGGACGGCCCCACACTTCCGGTTTATCGCTGCCGGTCCAGAAGCCAGTGGCGAAGACCTTGTAGGAATTCGCGGCCGGTTTGCCGCCTTTGAAGGGTACGAAGACGACATGATAGGCGCGCGGTTTTTCCGCATTCCATGAGCCGTGCAGCGCGACGAAGGCGCCGCCCTGGTATTCGGCCGGGAAGCTCGTCCCCGTATAGAACGTGAGGCCGAGCGGCGCGGAGTGGGAACGGAACAGCACATCGGGAACAATGGCTTTCTTTACGAGGTCCGGTTTCTTGTCGGCGAAGCCCGGCTGCGGGTTCTGGCCGAGATAACTGTACGGCCAGCCGTAGAAGCCGCCGTCTTTCACACTGGTCAAATAATCGGGCACGAGTTCGTCGCCGAGGCCGTCGCGCTCGTTGACGACGGTGTAGAGCGTGGTGGTGCCGGGATAGAACGCCGTACCCACCGCGTTGCGCAAACCACTGGCGAAGGTGCGCTGCTTGACGGCCTTGCCGCCCTCGAGGGTGAATTCCTGGATGGTGGCGCGCTGTTCTTCCTCCTCGGCGATATTGCCGCGCGAGCCAATCGACACGTAGATCTTCGCGCCGTCGGGCGCGAGGGTGACATTGCGGGTGACGTGACCGCCGCCGCCGCCAAAGGCGCCGTCGGCGCTGATACGTTCCTGGGGCGCGCGCGCCTTGGTGTCGCCCGGCGTGTATGGGATCCGCCAAATGCCGTCGGCGTCACCGACATAGAGTGCGTCTTTGCCGGCCGTGATGCCGTAGACAATCCTGAATCCTTCGGCGAACGTCTGCGTGAGTTCGGCTTTGCCGTCGCCATCGGCGTCGCGGAGCAGCGTGATCTTACCCGGACGCTGTTCGGCGAGAAGAACGTCACCGTTGGATGCGACGAACATGTTGCGCGCGTGAGAAAGCCCGCTCGCGAATACATTCACGCGGAAGCCCGCGGGTACGGTCGGCATCTGTTCGGCGCGCGGCTTATCGTTGGACGTATTGGCGCGGCTGGGCGTTGCGTAGGGTTTGGCGAGCGCGGTGGCCGCGATCTCGATCACCGCGCCGGGCGTCTGCTCGCGCTTATTGAGATTGTCCGCCTGCGCCCACGCGAAACCGGCGGCGCCGACGGCACCGAGAGCCACCGCAACTTGCCCGAACCGCTTCATCGCTTTTCCCTTCGTTTGCTGTGCAACAGTGAGGATCACGAACCGGCCGGGCGCCGCGCTTTAAATCTTGGTGTCGACTCCGGGCCCCGCTTGTTGGGCGGGCGCGGATTCGCGCTTCGGACCGCCGCGCGAAACGACGACCATCGCGGGACGCAAGAGACGGTCATGGATCAGATAGCCGTCCTGGAACACTTGCACGACCGTACCTGAGGGCACGGCGGTGTTCTCGACTTCCTGGATGGCGTTGTGGAGGTTGGGATCGAACGCCTGATTGAGGGAGGTCACACGACGCACACCTTGGTTCTCAAGGATTGTGTGCAGTTCCTTTTCCGTGAGCTCGACACCGACGGCGAGGTTCTTCAGCGTCTCGTTGCTGGCGCGCGTTTCCGCCGGCGCGGCAAGCAGCGCGCGCGACAGATTATCGGCCACCTGCAACAGCGCCTTGGCGACATTGGTCACCGCGTATTTCGCATTGTCCGAAATGCGCTTGTCGGCCCGCTTGCCGGCGTTCTCGGCTTCAGCGAGCGCGAGGAGCTTGTCTTTCTTCAGCTCCTCGATCTGGGCTTCCAGTTCGAGGAGGCGCTTCTGGGCGTTGATCTCCCATTCCGTGGGCGCGCCTTCGGGAGCGCCTTCAGAGTTGGGAGCGGCTTCAAACGGGGGTTCTGCGTTGGTCATGTAATCTTTTTCCGATGTCTTCTTTTAACGATCCAAGATGCGGCCCACCAGCTTCGCGGTGTAGTCGACCATGGGAATGATGCGCGCATAGTTGAGGCGCGAGGGGCCGATAACCCCGATGGCGCCGACGATCTGCTCGCGGGAATTCTGGAACGGCGCCACAACCATCGAGCATCCGGCCATGCCGAAGAGTTCGTTCTGAGCGCCGATGAAAATCTGCACGCCGTCGGCCTTGCCGACGAGATCAAGCAGGCGCACGACTTGCTCGCGCGCTTCGAGGGCGCTGAACAATTGGCGAATGCGTTCCAAGTCCTCCAGCGCGGTGACATTGCTGAGGAGGTGCGACTGGCCTTTAACGATGAGTGCGCCGCCGAGATTCCCGGCCCGGTCGCCGCTCCACGTCGCGAGGCCCGCCTGAACGACTTTGGCGGTCAGTTCGTCGAGTTCGGCGCGCCCCGATTCAAGTTCGGCGAGGATGCCCGTGCGCGCTTCGACGACGGTCTTGCCGGCCAGGCGCGCCGCGAGGAAATTGCCCGCTTCCACCAGCGCGGACGGGCGCAATTCGGTCGGGACTTCGAAGACGCGATTCTCGACGTTGCCGCTCTCATCGACCATGACCACCAGTGCGCGGCCGGGTTTCAGGTTCACGAACTCGATGTGTTTGAGCGGCGCTTCCAGTTTCGGCGCGAGCACAAGGCCGGCACAACGCGCGAGGCCGGCAAGCGCGCCCGTGGCCTGGCCGAGCACTTCTTCCGGCGAGCGGCCGGCGGCCTGGCAATGGGCGTCGATGGCGCTGCGCTCGGTCGCGTCCAGTCCGCCTACTTGTAAGAGGCCGCTGACAAACATGCGAAGGCCCGCATCCGTGGGAAGACGGCCGGCGGAAGTATGCGGCGCGTAGAGAAGGCCCGCGTATTCGAGATCGGCCATCACGTTGCGGATGGTGGCGGGCGAGAGCGAACCACCAAGCTTGCGCGCGATGGTGCGCGATCCGACCGGCTCGCCCGTCTCGACATAGGAGTCCACCACGTGGCGGAAGATCTCCCGCGAACGTTCGTTCAGTGCGACTACGCTGTGGCCGTCGGGCTGAAGCATGGACTCCAAAACCATTGGAATGACTGGCCGGTATGTAAGGCGGCCTCAAGGGGGCGTCAATGCGCTCTACCGTTGATTTTCTTCGCGATTTTGAACCTCCAGGCGGGGAATTGCAGGGATTCCCATGGCTTTACCCGCACCGCCCCAAGGTGTAGACGGACGCCCACCTTTTGGAGCCCAGACCTTATGACCGAACCCCGCCGTCCCTCGGGACGCTCCGCCGATGCCCTCCGCCCCGTGTCCCTTGAGCTGGGGGTGAACAAACACGCCGAGGGTTCGTGCCTGGTGAAATTCGGCGACACGCACGTGTTGTGCACCGCCACCATCGAAGAACAAGTTCCGCCCTGGCTGAAGGGCGGCGGCAAGGGGTGGGTGACGGCGGAATACGGCATGCTGCCGCGCGCCACCAACACCCGCACCGCGCGCGAAGCGGCCAAGGGCGGCCAGTCCGGCCGCACGCAGGAGATCCAGCGCTTGATTGGGCGCGCGCTAAGGGCCGTCACGGATCTGCGCACGTTCGGCGAAATCCAGATCCGCCTGGACTGCGACGTCATCCAGGCCGACGGCGGCACAAGAACCGCAAGCGTCACCGGCGCCTACGTCGCGCTGCACCAAGCCTTCGGAACCATGAAGAAACTCGGCGCCATTCACCGCATCCCGCTGAAGGAGCCCGTCGCGGCCATCAGCGCGGGGCTCTACAACGGCATGCCGGTGCTCGATCTCGACTACGCCGAGGATTCCAAAGCCCAAGCCGATGCGAACTTCGTGCTGACCGCCTCGGGCGGCATCGTGGAAGTGCAAGGTACGGCGGAAGATCATCCTTTCACCGAAGCCGAATTCCACGCGTTGCTCGATCTGGCGAAGAAGGGCATCGGCGAACTCGTCGTCCTGCAGCGCGCCGCGCTGGCGAAGATCGGACTGTAAAAACATGCCGCGGCGTTTTCCCGGCGGCAAACTCGTTCTGGCGAGCCACAACCAAGGCAAGCTGCGCGAGATCCGCGAGCTGCTCGCGCCCTTCAATGCCGAGGTGATCTCCGCAGGTGATTTGGGATTGCCCGAACCGGAAGAAACGGGTTTGTCGTTTGTCGCGAACGCCGAACTGAAAGCCCTCGCGGCCGCGATGGGCGCGCAGCTGATCGCGCTGTCGGACGATTCAGGTCTTGCCGTCGATGCCTTGAACGGCGCGCCGGGCATTTATTCCGCGCGCTGGGCGGGACCGGAGAAGGATTTCAATCTCGCCATGCGCAAGATCCAGAACGCGATGGGGGATAATCCGGTCAAAACCGCCCGGTTTATCTGCGCTTTAACCCTGGCTTGGCCGGACGGCCACTGTGAGACGGTTGAAGGAAAAGTCGAAGGCAAGCTGACCTTTCCGCCGCGCGGGGACCACGGCTTCGGCTACGATCCCATCTTCATCCCGGACGGTTTCGACATCACCTTCGGTGAAATGGACCCGGCCAAGAAACATGAGATGAGCCACCGCGCGGACGCTTTCCGCAAACTCGTGGCGGCGAGCTTCTCTTGAGCACGCAGGGCAGCGAAGGCTTCGGCCTTTATGTCCATTGGCCGTTCTGCATCTCCAAATGCCCGTACTGCGACTTCAACAGCCACGTCGCGCAGAGCATCGATCAGGCTGCATGGAAGACCGCGCTTCTGACCGAGCTCGCGCACTTCGCGGCCCGCACGCCCGACAAAATCCTCACCAGCATTTTCTTCGGCGGCGGCACACCGTCGCTCATGGATCCGGCGACCACCGGCGCGATCATTGAAGCGGCACGGACAAGCTGGCGCACCGTGAACGATCTCGAGATCACGCTGGAAGCAAACCCAGGCACGGTCGACGCGGACCGATTCCACGCCATTCACGATGCGGGTGTAAATCGACTGTCGATGGGCGTGCAGGCGTTGAACGACGCCGATCTCAAATTCCTGGGACGCCGCCACGGCGTCGAAGAAGCCCGCCGCGCATGGCGCACCGCGGCGAAGATTTTCCCGCGGGTATCGTTCGATCTGATTTACGCGCGGCCGAGGCAGTCCCCCGAAGCCTGGCGCGCCGAACTTGGCGAAGCGCTGGACGAGGTCAAAGACAACGCCATCACCCATCTTTCGCTTTATCAGCTGACCATGGAGCCCGGCACGGCGATGTTCGAGGCTCATGAGCGCGGGGAGTTCGCGTTACCCGGCGAGGACGACGCGGCGGCGATGTTCGAGGACACGCAGAGTTTGTGCGAGGCCGCCGGTTTTCCGGCCTATGAGATCTCCAATCACGCCGCCGAAGGCGCGCCGAGCCGGCACAATCTGACCTACTGGCGCGGCGGCGATTATGTGGGCGTCGGACCGGGCGCCCACGGACGCCTCACCTTGGGCGGCGGTGCGACCGCGACCCGACAGATCAAGGCGCCGGCCTTTTGGTTGAAGAAAGTCGAGAGCACGGGCCACGGGACCCAGGAGGAAAGCGCCATCGCCGCGGAGGACCGGGCGCGGGAGCTTCTGATGATGGGGCTGCGAATTTCAGAAGGCGTGGATAAAGCCCGTTTTGCCCGGCTCGCGGGCCGGACGGTCGAGGCGCTGGCCAACCCCGGGTCCATCGACCGAATGGTCGCAGGCGGTTTCCTGGAAAACAGCCCCATCGTCCTGAAGGCCACGGCGCCGGGGCGGATGGCGCTCAATGCGGTCCTGCGGGAGTTGTTGGTGTAGGTTAGAGGACGGGTCTCGTTTTTAACGTTGATTAAAGTCTCTAATCTATTGAAATTATTTTTAATTTGCCTGTTGACGTCTTCTTTCAGCCCCTCAAGGAAAACCTTAGAAGTGGGGCCGATAGTCCTGAAATTACGAAGCTTTTTGCCTTTTGTTTACGGTTTATATACCCTGCTGGGCGAGGATGAATCTCGATTTCCTGAGTTCGGCGGACGTAGATGTACAACGCGCGTTTGGATGGGCTGACGGAGTATCCGTTCCAGCGCCTGGCCGCCCTGCTGGCCGGGATCGCGCCCGCTTCAGAACCGACCATTATGTCGATCGGCGAGCCGCAGCATACGCCGCCGGCGCTGCTGCACGCGACGCTGGCGAAGGCGCAAGGCGACTGGGGCAAATACCCGCCGAACGCCGGGACCCCGGCTTACCGGACGGCCGTCGCCGGCTGGTGCACCCAGCGCTTCGCTCTTCCGGCCGGCTATATCGATCCGGAAAAACATATCCTGCCGCTGGCCGGCAGCCGCGAAGGCTTGTTCATGGCCGCGCAGCTGTGCGTGCCGCCCACGAAGAACGGCCGCACACCGGCGGTGTTGATGCCGAACCCCTTCTATCAGGTGTATTTCGGCGCGGCGGTGATGACGGGCGCGGAACCGGTGTTCGTGGCCGCGACCCGCGAGACCGATTTCCAACCGAACTATGAAGGTGTCGCGCGCGCGGACTTGGAGCGCACCGCGATGGCGTACCTGTGCACGCCGTCGAACCCGCAAGGCACCATCGCCACGCTGGCGCAGTTGAAGGCCGCCATCACCCTAGCGCGCAAATATGACTTCGTGCTGGCCTGCGACGAGTGTTACTCGGAGATCTACGATGACGCGGCCCCGGCCGGCGCGCTTCAAGCCTGCGCCGAACTCGGCGAAGGCCTGAAGAACGTCCTCGTCTTCAATTCGCTTTCCAAACGCTCCAGCGTGCCAGGCCTGCGCGCGGGTTTTGTCGCGGGTGATCCCGATTTGATCGCCAAGCTGTCAAAGCTGCGCGCGCATGGCGGCGCGGTGCAGCCGCTGCCGGTGATGGCGGCGGCGACGGCGCTCTGGAGCGACGAGGAACATGTCATGGAAAACCGCGCGCTCTATCGTGCGAAGAACGACGACGCCGAACGCATCTTCGGCAAACGTTTTGGGTTCTACCGCCCCGCCGGCGGTTTCTTCCTGTGGCTGGACGTGAAGGACGGCGAAGCCGCCGCCCGCGCGCTGTGGGAGAAAGGCGGAATCAAGGTTTTGCCGGGGGCCTATCTTGCCCGCGCCGCTGAGGGCGTGAACCCCGGCCAGGCCTATATCCGCGTCGCACTCGTGCATGACCGCGCCAAGGTCGCCGGTGCGCTTTCCCGGATGATTCCGATTCTTGAAACCGTGTGAACAGAATAGTCACCGCGAGGACATGTCATGACCGCCGCCGTACGTAGTCAGAACACGCCGTTCCTGCCGCCAGCCTGGGCCGCGATACTGAAGCGCGCCGCCCTGTTCGCCGCAGGGCTCAGCGTTGTGATGCTGTGCGTGCTCGCGCTGCTCGCGCTCATCAGCTACTCACCGGACGATCCTTCGTTGAACACGGCGACAAGTCTGACGCCGCAGAACGCGCTGGGCTTCACGGGCGCGATGATGTCCGACGCACTGCTGCAGACCGTCGGCCTCGGCGCGCTGGCGATCATCTTCGCCATCGGCGCCTGGGGCGTGCGCCTCATGAAGGGCGAAACCGTCTCCTGGCTGTGGCTGCGCACGGTCGCGGTGATCAGCGCGTCGCTTCTGCTCGCCATCGGCTTCGAGATCGTGCCGGCCTTCGGCGGCTGGCCCATCATCGCCGGGCTCGGCGGCGCGGCCGGCGACGTGCTTCTCAAGCTTTTGACCGGCTATGGCGCGCCCGCCGTCGCCATCACCTTGGGCCTGGTCGTCGGTCTCGCGGCTGCCGCCGCGGGTACCGGGCTGATGTTGTGGTCCATGACCGTACGGTTCGCCGTCGCGGGCGCGGCCTGCATCGCCGCCGCCAAAGGCTTGGCGACCGCCGCGATCGTTCTGGCGCGCGCGCCGATGTGGGTGGTGGACCGCCTGCCGAAAGCCGAACCGCGCGAAAAGGCGCTCGAAAAGCCGGTGAAGGCCAAGCGCGAACGCATCGAACCTGCCGCGCAAATTCCGGCGGACAACGACACCGACGAAGAAGAGATAGAAGCGCCGGTTCAAGCCCGCACCGTGCTCGACGAGGACGATGAAGAAGACGCGGTGGAAGACGCGCCGCGCGCTCGCGAGACCGCCGTTGTCGAAACCCGTGCGAAACCCGCCAAACCGTCAAAACGCGAAATGGCCGCGCGCCAAGGCGATCTGCTGCCGAAGGGTAAGAAAGACTTCGACCTTCCGAGCCTCGATATACTGACGCCACCGTCGACCCGCGTGCAGAACGTGGTGAGCAAGGATGCGCTGGAAGCCAACGCGCGCATGCTGGAATCCGTGCTCGACGATTTCGGCATCAAGGGTCAGATCGTCAAAGTGCGCCCGGGCCCGGTCGTGACCTTGTACGAACTGGAGCCCGCGCCGGGCACGAAGACCTCGCGCGTTGTGTCCCTTGCCGATGATATCGCGCGCTCCATGAGCGCGGTGGCGGTGCGTATCGCCGTGGTGCCGGGCCGCAGCGTGATCGGTATCGAACTGCCGAACGCACACCGCGAAACCGTGCTCCTGCGGGAACAACTTGCCACTGAAGAATTCGAACGCAGCGATACCAAACTGGTCCTCGCCCTGGGCAAGGACATCGGCGGCGCGCCGGTGTTCGCCGACCTCGCGCGCATGCCGCACCTGCTCGTCGCCGGGACCACTGGGTCGGGTAAGTCGGTGGCCATCAACACCATGATCATGTCGCTCCTGTACCGGAACACGCCGAAAGACGTGCGCCTGATCATGATCGATCCGAAGATGCTGGAATTGTCGGTGTACGACGGCATCCCGCACCTGCTCGCGCCGGTGGTCACGGAACCCGGCAAGGCGGTGATGGCGTTGAAATGGGTCGTGCGCGAGATGGAAAACCGCTACCGCGCCATGTCGCAGCTCTCGGTGCGCAATATCTCGGGCTACAACCAGCGCCTCGGCGAAGCGGTGAAGGCCGGTAAGACCCTGACGCGCACCGTGCAGACGGGCTTCGATCCGGGCACCGGCAAGCCGACCTACGAAGAACAAGCGCTCGATATGAACCCGCTGCCGTACATCGTCGTGATCATCGACGAGATGGCGGACCTGATGCTGGTCGCGGGCAAGGACGTCGAAGCCGCCGTGCAGCGCCTGGCGCAGATGGCCCGCGCCGCGGGCATTCATGTGATCATGGCCACGCAGCGTCCGTCCGTGGACGTCATCACCGGCACGATCAAAGCGAACTTCCCGACACGCATCAGCTTCCAGGTCACCTCGAAGATCGACAGCCGCACGATCCTGGGCGAACAGGGCGCCGAGCAGCTGCTCGGCCAGGGCGACATGCTGTACATGGCCGCCGGCGGGCGCGTGACCCGCGTACACGGCCCTTTCGTGAGCGACAAGGAAGTCGAGGAGGTCACCGCGCATCTGCGCGCGCAGGCTGTGCCGGACTACGTCGAAGCGGTCACGGAAGAAGACGATCTCGAGGACGTGCCGGGCTTCTCCGGCGGCATGGCCGGTGGCAACACCTCGACCGGCGACGGGCTGTTCGATCAAGCCGTCGCGATCGTGGCCCGCGAGCGCAAGGCGTCCACCAGCTTCATCCAGCGTCACCTGCAGATCGGCTACAACCGCGCCGCTAAGATCATCGAGGACATGGAAAAACAGGGCATGATTTCCAAGGCCAACCATGTGGGCAAGCGCGAGATCCTGCTGCCTGAACCCCAGGATATGTAGCTGTAGGTGCAAAAAAGTTCGCCGTCAGGTGGACTCAGCCCTAGAGCCGCCATAGTGTCCGCCCATGTTGTGGGCCTGAGCCGCGGTCAGCAAACAGTGGTTACCGCTTCTTGCGCCCGACCGCGGCCCGAATCAAAAAGTTTGATCTGCACGCGGATCAAAGGCTCTGACTGAGGACGCTATGGCGAAATTGCTTCGAATTTTCATCCTGTTGATTGCAGCGCTGGGGTTCGGCGCGCCGGGGTATGCCGCGGATGCGGCGGACGCCGAGGCGTTGAAAAAGGCGGAAGCCTATCTCAACGGCATCACCACCCTAAAATCGCGCTTCATCCAGGTGAACCCGGACGGCGGCAATTACACCGGCGATCTCTACATCTCGCGCCCAGGCCGCATGCGCCTGGTGTACGACAAGCCGACCCCGATGCTGATGGTGGCGGACGGTAAGTTCCTGATCTACATCGACACCCAGATGAACGACGCCAGTCATCTGGACCTTGATGAGACGCCGGCGGGCCTGTTGCTGAAGGAGAACCTGTCCTTCAGCGATCCCACGGTGAAGCTCCTGGGTGTGAAACGCGGCGCCGGCACCGTGGAGATCACGGCGGCGATGGCCAAGGACCCCGCGGCCGGAAAACTCACCATGGTGTTCAGCGAAGGTCCTTTCGAGCTGCGTCAGTGGCGCGTTGTCGATGCGCAGAATAAAGAAGTCATCGTGACGCTGGAGAACGCGCAGAAGGGCGTCGCCCTCGATAAAGCGCTATTCCGCTACGACGCGCGCGCGGCGCGTAACAAAGACTAGTTCTCGCAATGGAGTGGGCGCGCGCCGCGCATCTTAATTGATGCCGGCCTTCGCCGGCGCGGCGCGTAACAAAGGCTAGATTCTCGCGATGGCGTGGACGCACCGCGCATCTTAAATAACGCCGGCCTTTGACGGCGGCGACGCGTAACAAGGCTAGAGTCGCGTAGGCCCTTCTTTCACAGCCCCGTGATTATTAAGGACCATGACGCGCAGTTCATGGTCGTTAATCGCATAAAGGCATGATTCTAATCGATAACTACTATGCGCTTTTGCATGGCCGCCATTCCGGGCGGTCAATTTGCAATTTGGAAAGCGCGACATATATCAGCTTCATACGGCGGGCATCGCAAAGATCCCCGCCGGGCCGAAAAAACGGTCCCCCTACCGTTCGGCAGACGCAAAGGCGCCCGATGTCCCCCCACATCGGGCGCCGTTTCTTTTGTGGTACTGGTTCGCGTCATGCTCACCCTCGCCACCTGGAACATCAATTCAATCCGCAAGCGTCTCGCGCAGCTCGACCGGCTGGTCGAGCTGGCCGCGCCGGACGTGATCTGTCTGCAGGAAACCAAGTGCGCGGACGCGCTTTTTCCGCGCAAGGAGATCGAGGATCTCGGTTACATCCACCAGGCTTACGCCGGACAGAAGGCCTACAACGGCGTCGCGATCCTTTCGAAATTGCCGCTGTCCAACATAGATCTGCACCGCCACTGCGGGCGCGACGACGCGCGCCATGTGAGCGCGGTGGTGGGAGAGGGCGAGCGCGCGGTGAAGGTGCACAGTCTGTATGTGCCCGCCGGCGGCGACATCCCGGACCGCGACCTCAATCCTAAATTCGATCACAAACTAAAATTCGTGGACGCCATCGCGGACTTCTTCGCAGAACATCATGGATTGTCCGACGCAGCGGTTGTGGCAGGGGACTTCAATATCGCGCCGCTGCCGAGCGACGTATGGAATCACGCGCGCATGTCACGCATCGTTACACATACGCAGATCGAGATCGCGGCTTTGGAGCGAATGAAGCGCGCGCTTTATTTCATCGATGCGTTACGTGAAGTGCATCCCGCGGAAAACCCGGTTTTCACATGGTGGAGCTACCGGGCCGCCGACTGGCAAGCCGCGAATAAAGGCCGGCGCCTGGACCACATTTGGGTTACGCCCGCGCTAAAAGACCGGATCGAGAATGTGGACGTCCTGCTCGATGTACGGCATTGGACTCCGCCGTCCGACCATGTACCGGTGGTCTTGAAGCTGAAGCCTTGAATCAGGGTGTGACTCACCCCATCCTCAGACACCCCCTCCCGCATTTTTCGGATTCATCGATGACTCACCACGACCCCGCGACTTGGTATGGCACCACCATTCTGGCCGTTCGAAAGGACGGCAAGATCGTCGTGGCCGGGGATGGACAAGTCACGCTGGGCAATCAGGTGCTGAAATCGAACGCGCGCAAGGTGCGCCGTCTGTCGGACGGGAAAGTCATCGCCGGGTTCGCGGGCGCTACGGCGGACGCTTTCACCCTGTTCGAGCGGCTCGAAGCTAAACTCGAGAAGCACCCGGGACAATTGATGCGCGCCTGTGTCGAGCTCGCGAAGGACTGGCGTACGGATCGTTACCTGCGCCGTCTGGAGGCGATGATGGCGGTCGCTGACAAGGATGTGTCTCTCATTCTTTCCGGTACGGGAGACGTTCTAGAACCGGAAGACGGCTTGATCGGCATCGGCTCGGGCGGCGCATTCGCTTTGGCGGCCGCGCGTGCACTGGCGGACCGGCCTGACATGGACGCCGAAGCCATCGCCCGCAAGGCGATGAAGATCGCCGCCGATATCTGCATCTACACCAACAACGAACTGGTTGTCGAAACGCTATGAGTGCTTTTTCGCCGCGCGAGATTGTTTCCGAGCTTGATCGCTTCATCATCGGCCAAGCCGACGCCAAGAAAGCCGTGGCCGTGGCGCTGCGTAACCGTTGGCGCCGTCAGCAGCTGCCCGAGGGCCTGCGCGAGGAAGTGCTGCCGAAGAACATATTGATGGTCGGGCCGACGGGTGTGGGTAAGACCGAGATTGCGCGGCGGCTCGCCAAGCTGGCTAACGCGCCGTTCTTGAAAGTCGAAGCGACCAAGTTCACGGAAGTCGGTTACGTCGGCCGCGATGTGGAAAGCATCGTACGCGATTTGACCGAAATCGCGGTGACGATGACCCGCGAGAAACAACGCAAAGAGGTCACCGCCAAGGCCGAGCTGGCCGCCGAGGAGCGCGTGCTCAATGCGCTGGTAGGAGACAACGCGAGCCCCGAGACCCGCCAGAAATTCCGCAAGATGCTGCGCGAGGGCGAGATCAATGACCGTGAAATCGAAGTGAACGTGCAGGAAGCCGCGTCAGCGTCGATGCCGACTATCGATATCCCAGGCATGCCGGGCGCGCAGATGGGCATGATGAATTTAAGCGATGTGCTCGGCGGCATGATTGGCAACCGCACGCGAACGCGCAAAATGACGGTCAGCCAGTCTTACGAGGTCCTGATGCGCGAGGAGTCCGACAAACTCCTGAACCGGGAGAACTTGGTCCGCGAGGCGATTTCGTCCGTGGAGAATGACGGCATCGTGTTCCTCGACGAGATCGACAAGATCACCGGACGCGAGGATGCGCGCGGCGCGGATGTAAGCCGCGAAGGCGTGCAACGAGATTTGCTGCCGTTGATCGAAGGCACGACGGTGAACACGAAACACGGGCCCGTGAAGACGGACCATATCTTGTTCATCGCATCTGGCGCGTTCCACCTCGCCAAACCTTCGGACCTTTTGCCGGAATTACAAGGGCGATTGCCGATCCGCGTCGAGCTGAAGGCGCTGACTCGCGATGATTTCATCCGCATCCTGACGGAAACGGAAGCGAGCCTGATCAAGCAATACAAGGCGCTGCTGGGCACCGAGAACGTGACCCTGGAGTTCGGCGACGAAGCCATCGCGGCCATCGCCGATCTGGCCGCCGAGATCAACACCAGCGTCGAGAATATCGGCGCGCGCCGTTTGCACACGGTCTTGGAAAAACTTTTGGAAGAGATCAGTTTCACCGCGACGGACCGGTCCGGCGAAACCTTCGCCGTGACGGCGGACTACGTGCAGTCGCAGGTGGGCGCCCTGGCCAAGAAGGGCGATCTGTCGCGTTTTATTCTCTAACGCGCTTCAGAAGCACATAGAGAGCGCCGGCGCCGCCATGCTGCCGGCGCGCTTCGGTGACGGCGAGGATCAGCGGGCGCAGATCGGAGCGGTTCAGCCATTCCGGTGTTTCGCGGCGGATCTTTCCGCCGCCGCGCTCACCCTTTCCGGTCACCACAACCACGCAGCGCGCCCCGCGCGCATGCGAACGGCGGATGAATCCGATCAGTGCGCCGTGGGCTTGGTCCACCGTCATGCCGTGGAGATCGATGCGGCCGTCGACGGTCATCTCGCCGCGCTTGAAGCGCTGGCCGGTGCGTTTGTCCATCGCCGCGATCGCGCCCATCTTGAGCGGCGCGGGGGCGCGCTTAATCGGCGGCGGTGAAGGCGCGAAAAAATCAGGGTCGGGTTTTGGCGCGGCGCGCGCTTCCTCGCGCGGCGAAGACGCCGGTTCGGGCGTCGGATGCCGCTGCGGACGATACGGCGTGACGTTCCGCGTCACAAAGCGCCAGAGCTCGCTATCTTTCATGGGAGGGAATGTAAGGCCGCACCAAGCATTACGCGAGGCAGCGATACATTACATGTGAACGTCTTGAAGACGGGGATCTTCGCCGCGGTCGTTTTGGCCCCGGCCGATGTTGCCCTTGCCCGGGCCTTTATTGGCCGCGTCTTCTTCTTCGCCGCGTGCCATGCGGTTAAAGGCGTAATAGGCCTCGACGCCGTCTAGTTCCATCTCGGGAAGATAACGGGTGACGAAGGCGCGCCAATCGCCGTCGGGCGAAACGCAACGCGTCTTGTTCATGAAGTTGAGGGTGAGCACGAGGCCGCCCAGCTTCCAGAGCAAATTCCAGTTGTGCAGGTTCTCGGTCGACGCGGCGATGGCGCGACGGTAGACGCGCTGGGCGATCCAGGGCCGCACGACGAATAGATAGAAGAACACGCCGAGCACCATCACGGCGGTGCCGAGGATGAGATCGACGGTGAACATCAGGACGAGGGAGGCAACGAACACCATGAGCAATGGGGCAACGTTTTCCCAAGGGCTCCATAGGGGCGAACGCGGGGTATTCAGGCGGTCGAAGTCGACGAAAATACCAACGCGGTCCGCGTGGTAGGATTCCACCAGACGCGCGTAAAGCGCGCGGTCGCGCTTTTTCTCATGCGTGGGCTGTTTCGCGCTCGTATTCATCCACTTAGGACCTTCCGATCCGCCACAATCAGTGAAGGTAACAGAGGAGTGTTTACCGATTCTGAAGGATGGACGCCAGAAGGCCTATTGAGGCTGCGGGGGCGTTGACGCGCCCGTGTCTTGGCCCAGGTTGTCGGGGGGCTCGACCGGCGGTGGAACAGGCGAGGACAGGGATTCAGGGGCTTTGGGCACAAAGACCACATAGGTACCGCTGCTTTTCATGCGCGCGGCTTTCATAAAAGCGTCTTCGCCGTGGCCCCAGAAGAAGTCGCCGCGCACCGCGCCGGTGATGGCCGCGCCGGTATCCTGCGCCACCACTAGACGTTGAAGAGGAAGGTCGTCGGGGTCCTTGGTATCGAGCCACACGGGCGCGCCCAAGGGAATGAACCGGGGGTCTACCGCGATGGAACGGCCCGGCGTGAGCGAGACGCCGTAGGCGCCGACCGGGCCATCCTCGGCCTCGGCCGCATTCAGTTTGCGGAAGAAGATATAGCGCGTGTTGAGATTCATATACCGCGCCGCGTCCTCGGGGTGCGCCCGTAACCATTCGCGCACGGCGATCATGGACGCGCCGCCCGGCTTGAGCGCACCGGCTTCCAGGAGAATGGAGCCGATGCCCTTGAATTGACGGCCGTTGGACGCGGCGAAGCCGATGCGCATCACCGAACCATCCGGAAGAGTCACGCGGCCGGAGCCCTGCACGTGCAGAACGTGGACCATCACCGGATCATCGGCCCACACCAGGACATCGGCTGAACCCGCGATAGCGCGCGCGCTGTCGATCTCGGCGCGTGTGTAATAGGGCGTCATGCGCATGCCGCGGCCGCTATCGATCACGCGCCCGACGATATTGGAGGGCACGCCCGAGGGAAGGTCGGCGCCGGCGGCAAAGTCGCGCACATCGACGGTGACGAGATCGCGCGGCAGCCCGTAGATGGGATACTGGTACATGCCGCTCTGTTCGAGCGATCCGCGCAAATCGGCTTCGTAATAACCGGTGAAGAGGCCGTGATCGTTCGCGGCCTCGCCGGAGCCGCTGGCGACGCGGTAACCGACGAACATGTCGGCGAGGACGGCGCGCAACGCGGCGTCGCCGCCGTTCACGCGCAGAATCGCGTCGCACGCGCTGTGCCAGGCTGAAGCCGGCCGGGCGATATTGCCTGTCCCGATCACGCGGTCGGGCGCGAGTGTTTTGATGCGCTCGCAGGAACGATGCAGCGCGGGCAGGGCCTGCGCAATCGATTCTTCCTGCCAGCCCGGCAGGTTATCGACGCCGACGAGCGTATAGGTGACGGTGTTATCGGGTTTCGCCGCTGCCGTGGACGCGGGCGGCTGCTCCTCGCGCGCCTCGTTGGCCGGCTGATGCTGGCGCATGAAACTGATCGCCGCGGCCGCGCCGATGACGGTGCCAACGAGGAGCGCCGCTACGAGAGCGACCGTTGAGCGCGGGCGTGGAGGTGGTGCGTCCGGTTCAGCCACGAGACTTCGACAGAGACTTGGAGAAGGTTACTCAACGCTCCGGGTGGCAACCAGGACCCAGTTCGGGTCGCGGCTGGAGAGGTCGCGAGCGAACGTCCACACGTCGGTGACGCTATCGACATGCTCGCGGTCGCCATCAACGATCTCACCCGCGCTGTTCTTGATCACATTGACCTGTTCGCTTTGGAAGCGCACGTCGATCGAAGCGCGTACGCTTTCGACGGAGATCGCTTCCACCTTGGGCGGTTTCAGGACGACGAGTTCGGTTTCCATGGTCTCGCCGCGCTGTTCGCGTTCCTGGATCGCGTTGGCGAACTGGCCATAGACCTCGGGGCTGAGCAGCGGCTTCAAGGTGTCCGTGTCGCCGCGCGCATAGGCGTTCACGATCATTTCGAAAGCCTTCGCCGCGCCTTCGCCAAAACGGCTAACGCTGAAGCTGGGGTCGGCCATCTTGATTTGCACGAGGCCGGCTTCCATGGGCGTGCCTTGGTAAGCCGGTTCGATATCGAGCGCGCCTTCGCGCGAGCGGCGCGCCGCGCCGGGAATGGTCACAACGTTGTCGGGAGAATTAGAGGGTCCACGCGCGTAGCCCTCTTCAGGGCGCGCATCGCGGGTCGGTTCATGGCCGGTCCGGCGTCCGAGGACGCTGCGCAGACGCAGCACGATGAACCCCGCGACCATCGCGAGGATAATAATGTCGATAAACTGAAAGCCTTCCATTGTCTCGCCGTCGCTTGGTTGGAGGGAGCCCCCAAGGAGTATCTCTCGGCTCTTAGAAAGCCGAAGTCAGAACGTCGGCCATACATTAAAAATAGGCTCTCGCTTCCTAAAGGGCAAGCGAAGGGGGCCCGAATTCCGCGCCTCGCGCCATCTATTCCGGGTAACACTTCATATCCGTGCAAGTACTTGTAGGGGCTGCTTGTATGGCTGCTAGAAGCGTGTTACCTGCGCCCTCGCGCCCAATTCGTGCGCCCCAACGGAGACGACCATGAGCGAGACGAGCGATCTGCCCCCGGAATCCGCGCCCAGCGAGGACCAAGCGCCGCCGTTCGCCCCGATCCGGATCGCCGGTCAGTATATTAAGGACCTGTCGTTCGAAGTCCCGGGCGCTCCCGAGATTTACGCCATCCTGCAGACGCAGGCCCCGGAAATCCCCATCAGCATCGATGTGGTCGCCCGTCCGGTCAGCGAGACCGCTTATGAAGTCTCCCTGACGATCCACCTAGAAGCCACCGTCGGCGAACGTAAGGCGTTCATCTGCGAGCTGGTCTATTGCGCCGCCGTGGAAGTGAACAAGGCCATCGTGCCGGAAGAGCACATCCATCCGTTGCTGATGATCGAAGTGCCCCGCCAGATTTTCCCGTTCGCCCGCCAGATCGTCTCGGATGCGACCGGCCACGGCGGTTTCCCGCCGCTGCAGCTCCAATTGGTCGATTTCGGGCTTCTGTACCGTCAGAAATTCGGCGTGCCCGGCCAAAGTCAGCCGCAACCGCAGCCGGCCGTCCACTAAAGCGGGACTATGCCGCGGTTTCGGCCGCGGCTTTCAGCCAAATCGGGTTTTTCAGCTTCGCGACGAAGGCCGCGTGAGCGGCAAGCTCGTCCGCGCTTGCGGCATGGACCCGCGGCTCGCGCGCGGTGCGTTCGATTTTTTCCTCAGGGCCCGTGTCGACCGTTGCCGCGGCGGCGAGGGCTAGACCGGGTTCACGGCCGCCGATCAGCTCGAGATAGACCCGGGCCAGGAGCTTCGCGTCGAGCAACGCCCCGTGTTTTCCGCGCTCGGACAGATCTATTTGAAAGCGCCGGCACAATGCATCGAGGCTGGCTTGCGCGCCGGGAAATTTCCGGCGAGCCAGAACGACGGTGTCTATAGCGCGGTCGGCGGCCAGGGGACCCCGCCCGATCCGGCGCAGCTCGGCATTGATGAAGTTCATATCAAAGCCGGCGTTGTGAGCGATGATCGGGGAATCACCGATAAAACCCAGTAGATCGTCGGCGAGCGAAGAAAACAACGGCTTATCGGCCAGGAACGCGGCCGAGAGCCCGTGCACCGCTTCAGCTTCCGCGGGCATATCGCGCTCGGGGTTTAGATAGCGGTGAAATTCATTGCCCGTAGGCATGTGGTTGAAGAGCTCGATACAACCGATCTCGACCACGCGGTGACCGCCCAAGGGGTCGAACCCCGTGGTTTCCGTATCAAGAACGATCTCACGCATCGCTTAGTTTTCTCCGCCCGGGCCCAACTTTGATTTTAGAGCGCGTGTCAGGCGGCGCAAGGTCTCGCGCTTGCCGAGACCGGACAGAATGACGGCATCGGCGCGTTTACGTTTTTGGGCATCAGGCATCTGGCGCGCGAGAATGCCTTTCAACTTTGCTTCGGTCATGCCGGGACGGCGCAGCGCACGTTGGCGTTGCAAGAAGGCCGGCGCCGAAACGACGACGATCATGTCGAAAAGATCGTTTTGCGGCGTTTCGAACAGAAGCGGGATCTCGACGGCGACGACGCCGCGGCGTTGCAAGGCCGAGGTCTGGAAAAAATGCGCGCGGGCCGCTTTCACCATCGGATGGAGAATGGCTTCCAGCGCGGCGAGCGCTTGAGGATTGGCGAATACCGCTTTGCCGAGCGCCGCGCGGTCGACACCGTTGCTCGACGTCACACCCGGGAACCGTTCGCCGACAGAAGCCACCGCGAGGCCGCGCGGGCCGAGCAGCTTATGCACAGCGGTATCGGCGCTGAAGACAGGAATTCCGGCGCGGGCCAGGAACGATGTCGCCGTGGATTTGCCCATGGCGATGGAGCCGGTCAACCCAACGATCCGCGACGGCCAGCGGCGCGGACGGACTTTGTGCGGGTGAAGCCGGCGGCGTTTCATGCGGCGAGCACGCGGGCCCTTAAAGCGGGTGTGACTTCCGGACGCACGCCAAACCAGCCGGCGAAGGCGGGCTGCGCCTGATAGAGCAGCATACCAAGCCCGTCGACCGTCGGGTTCTTTCGGGCGCGCGCGGCAGCGAGCAGCGGTGTTTCGAGCGGGACATAGACAATGTCGTTGACCACAGCGGTCGTTGGCAGCGGTGCGAGATCGATATCAAGGGGCGGCTGGCCCTTCATGCCGAGGGTCGTCGTGTTGACGAGCAGCGCCGCACCGCTAAGCGCGTCCTTCATGTCCTCCCAGGCCCGCGGTTTCAGGCGGCGCGGTCCCATCTGCATCGCCAGCGCCTCGGCGCGCGCGGCGGTCCGATTGACCACACGGATTTCGCTCACGCCGGCGTCCTGGAGCGCGAAGCACACCGCGCGCGCCGCGCCGCCGGCGCCGAGCACAACGGCGGGGCCAGCGTCCGGCGTCCACATCGGCGCTTCCGCGCGGAGGTTGGTGATGAAGCCGTACGCGTCGGTATTTGTGCCGAGCAACTTGCCGTCGGCGGTCAGGAATATCGTATTCACGGCGCCGATTTGACGGGCTTCGTTGGTAATACCGGTCAGGAACGAAAGCGCGGCTTCCTTGTGCGGCACCGTGAGATTGACGCCCGAGAAACCCTTCTCGTGCAACTCAGATATGGCGGCGCCGAGGCTTTCCGGCGGAACCGGCAGGCGCATATAGCTGCCTTCAATGCCGTAAGTTTTCAGCCAGAACTCATGCAGCGCCGGCGAGCGTGAATGATCGACCGGCCAGCCCATGATGCCCGCTTTGATCGGCTTCATGACGTCACCACGCGGTGTTCCCGCAGGAACGCGAGCAGCTCGAGCAGCGGGAGACCAAGAACGCTGAAGAAGTCGCCGTCGACTTTACTGAAGATTTGCGCGCCGCGCCCCTCCAGGTGATAAGCGCCGACCGACGAGGTCACCGCGTCGCCGACGGCGGCGATGTACTCGTCAAGAAACGCATCCGAGAAAGGCCGCACACTCATGCGCGGCTGAGATGTGTGATGCCAGATGGGCGAGCCATGAAGCGCAACCGTGATGCTCGTAGGCAAGACATGTGTCTTGCCGCGCAGCTTCAGCAAATGACTGCGCGCGCCGGCGATGTCTTTCGGTTTGTCGAACCAGTCGCCGTCGCAATCGAGCATTTGGTCGGCGCCGATCACGAGGGCGTCCGGATAACGCATCGAGATGGCGCCGGCTTTGAATTCAGCTAACGCAAGGGCGCAGTCGGACGCAGATGCCCCTTCAGCTTTCAGCGAGGCTTTGATCGCTTCTTCGTCGACGTGCGCGGGAATTTGTTCAAAGGCTAGCCCGGCCGAGCGCATCAGGTTCGCGCGGCTTTTGCTGGCGGACGCAAGGATCAGAGGACGGCTCATGATGTTGGCGAGGTACGCTGCGTATAAAGTTGAATGATGGTCGCCGCGGTTTCTTCGATGGAGCGGCGGGTGACGTCAATCACGGGCCAGCCGTGTTTCGCGAACAGACGCCGGGATTCGGCGATTTCCTCGCGCACCGTTTCTAGGTCCGCGTAACCCTCATTGCGGTCTTCGTTCATGATGCGCAGGCGGCTCTGGCGAATGTCAGACAGGCTTTTAGGCTCGCGGGTGAGACCCACGATTAGCGGTTTTGTCGCCGTGAACACTTCCGGCGCCAGGGTTACATTCGGTACGAGTGGAATATTGCCGGCTTTAAGACCGCGGTTGGCCAGGTACATACATGTCGGTGTTTTTGAGGTGCGGGAAACACCAATCAGAATGACATCGGCCTCGAGCATAGTGGTCATCGATTGGCCGTCGTCGTGGGCCACGGTGAAGTGCATGGCGTCGATACGATGGAAGTATTCGTCATCGAGGGCATGCTGACGGCCGATTTCGGTCCCGGCGCGGCGCTCGAAGAACTGGGATAAGGCCCCCATGACAGGATCCAGCGCGGACACATAGGAAATCTTCAAGTCCCGGCAGGCCTGCTCGAGAAGACCCCGGATTTTGCCGTCGAGTAGAGTGAAAATTACAAGGCCTGGGGCGCTCCGGATCCCCTCGATCACCCGGTTCATCTGACCGGGGGTACGCACTAGCCACCAGAAGTGCTCGGTTACTTGGACATTCTCGTACTGTACCAGGCAGGCGCGGGCGATGTTGGTCACCGTTTCGCCGGACGAATCGGACACGAGGTGGAGGTTATAAGGAGCGCGGTCAGTCACCGAAAAAAGGCTCCACGGTCGCGGGAATCAAAACTCACAGGGCAGCGGGATAAGAATCTTTGTCGGGGATAAGTCAGCTTTCGCCAGAACTGTCATCAAAGAGTGCACGCAGCAAGGGAATCCATTGGCACTTTTGCGAACAGCCCAGGTAACGGTGAAGAAACCTGTGAATCAGGTGCATGAAATCAGGCGAAGAGCACAATACCCGTTTTCCACGATTTTGACATTTCGCGGTTCACGCCCCTGTCAGGGCTGTTTGCCGAATGATTCCCACACCCAAGAGGCTCAACATCACGAATGTGTACACATCACGGGATAGAAAAGGAGCAGTGATGATTCTCGTTACTCACAGGCCCAACCTTCAGCCTTCACCTAAGATCTCTTAAGATTAGGGTGGATTGTTTTCCTCGCTGTAAGCCCCTTGTCCTGAATTCAAATATTGACTTGCTGGGCCGCGATCAGGTATCGCTTCCATCATCAGAACGGGGCGTTCGGCCCGTCTTCTCAAAAATCGCCCTCGTCAGAGATCAGCTTCGATCAAAGACCCTGCCGCCAGCGTTTAACGGGCGGCCTCTCGAAAACCTCCCTCCGGCGACCTTCCTTAACCACTCTCCTTCCACCACTTATCCCCTCACCTCATACATATTTTAGCACCCATGCATCTTCAGGAACTGAAGCGCAAAACCCCCGCCGAACTTCTCAGCTTTGCCGAGGAATGCGGGATTGAGAACGCTTCCAACCTTCGGCGCCAGGATCTCATGTTTGGGATCCTTAAAGTGCTGGCGGAGAAAGACACCTCCATCGACGGCGACGGTGTCCTCGAAATTCTGCAGGACGGCTTCGGCTTCCTGCGCTCGCCGGAAGCGAACTATCTGCCGGGGCCAGACGACATTTACGTGTCACCGAGCCAGGTACGGCGTTTCGGCCTCCGGACCGGCGATACGGTCGAAGGTCAGATCCGCGCGCCGAAAGACGGCGAACGCTATTTCGCGCTTCTCAAGGTCAACACCATCAATTTCGAAGATCCGGACAACGTCCGCCACCGGATCAACTTCGACAACCTGACGCCGCTCTATCCCGACGAAAAACTGTCGATGGAAGTCGAGCAGAAGGACACTAAGAACAAGGACCTGACAGGCCGTGTCATCGAGCTGGTTTCGCCGCTCGGCAAAGGCCAGCGCGCCCTGATCACCGCTCAGCCGCGGACCGGCAAAACCATCATGCTGCAAAGCATCGCGAATGCGATCGCGGCAAATCACCCCGAAGTTTATCTGATCGTTCTTCTGATCGACGAACGTCCGGAAGAAGTGACGGACATGGACCGCACCGTGAAAGGCGAGGTTGTAAGCTCGACTTTCGACGAACCGGCCTCTCGTCACGTCCAAGTTGCTGAAATGGTCATCGAGAAGGCCAAACGTCTTGTTGAGCACAAGCGGGACGTTGTCATTCTCCTGGATTCAATTACGCGCTTGGCCCGTGCCTACAACACCGTTGTGCCTTCTTCAGGCAAAGTGCTGACGGGCGGCGTCGACGCCAACGCCCTCCAGCGTCCCAAGCGCTTCTTCGGCGCAGCGCGCAATATCGAAGAAGGCGGCTCGCTCACCATCATCGCGACGGCCCTGATCGATACCGGCAGCCGCATGGATGAAGTGATCTTCGAAGAGTTCAAGGGCACCGGTAACTCGGAAATCGTCCTCGACCGCAAGCTCTCGGACAAACGCGTGTTCCCGTCGATCGACATCACCAAATCGGGTACCCGCAAAGAAGAGCTGTTGGTCAAGCAGAGCGACCTGTCGAAGATGTGGGTCCTCCGCCGTATTCTGGACCCGATGGGCGTCCAAGACGGCATGGAGTTCCTGCTCGACAAGCTCCGCGATTCGAAGAACAACGGGGACTTCTTCGACCGCATGAACAAATAAACGGGCGAAGACGGAGCAGACAAAAAAAGAGCGGACGCTTCAACGTCCGCTCTTTTTCTTTGAACGCTTGCTGGTCTTAGATCTTCAGCACCGTCGAACCCGTGGTCAGACGGGCTTCGAGCGCGACATGGGCTTTTGCCGCGTCGGCCAACGCGAAGGTCTGGCCGATGTCGATCTTCACGGCGCCGGATTTCACGACGGCGAACAGCGCCTCACATCCGCGCAGCAGATCGGCGCGGGTAGTGACGAAGTCGCCGAGACGGGGCCGGGTCATCATGAGCGAGCCGCGGGCGGCGAGTTGAAGCGGATCGACCGCCGGCGCCGGACCCGAAGCATTCCCGAACGCGACGGCAAGGCCGCGCGGCATCAGGCAATCGAGGGATTTCATGAATGTGTCCTTGCCGACGCCGTCATAAGCCACGGAGACACCCTTGCCGCCCGTGAGTTCGCGCACCTGCGCGACCCAATTTTCGTCTTTATAGAAAATGACGTGTTGGCAGCCGGCCTCGCGGGCCAGTTTCGCCTTTTCCTCGGAGCCGACCGTGCCGATGACGTTGATGCCAAGATGCTTCGCCCACTGGGCGAGGATGAGGCCGACGCCGCCCGCGGCCGCGTGACAGAGCACGGTTTCACCGGCTTTGATTGAGCGCAGTTCATAGAGCAGATACCAGACGGTGAGTCCGCGCAGCATCATCGCCGCGGCTTGTTCATCTGTCACGCCGTCCGGAATCTTCACGGCCTTCTCGGCTGGGAAGAGGCGCTCGGCCGCATAGCTGCCAACGGGACCGAAGCCATAGGCGACGCGATCGCCTACCTTGAGGTCTGTCACTCCGGCGCCGACGGCCGCGACCTTGCCCGCGCCTTCGGAACCCGGGATGAGCGCGATGTCACCAAAGCCCTTCACACTTGGGGCAACTTTATAAAGGCCAGTGCGGTGATAGGTGTCGATGTAGTTTACGCCGGCATAGGTCTGCGCGATGCGGATTTCGCCGGGGCCGGGTTCGCCGACGGGAACGTCGGCAAGCTGCATGACATCGGGGCCGCCGTAGGTTTGAACGAGGATTGCTTTGGTCATAGGGGCATCAACGCCTTTTCAAGTTCGAGGAGCGCGATTTTGGTTTCCACGCCACCGGCGCCGGAGTAACCGCCGAGGCCGTTCGCGCCTACAACGCGGTGGCAGGGAATAATCACAGGGAATCGATTGCGGCCGCACGCCGTGCCCACGGACTGCGCGCTGGCTTTCAAACGTTTGGCGATATCACCATAGGTGAGCGTTTTCCCGGCGGGGATCTTGCACATCTCGCGCCAAACTTGTTTCTGGAAATCGGTGCCTTCGACGCGCAGAGGCAGGTCGAACTTTTCCAATGTGCCATCGAAATAGTCGTCGAGCTGGCGTTTGGCGTCTTTCAACAAAGGCGTGGCTTTCTGGTCGCGCGCCCAACCCCAGTCGATGGAGACGATCTCACCTTCGTCTTCACTTATAGTGATGTCGCCAATGGGAGAGTGCATGGAAAGCTGCGGCATGCGGCACCTTTAGGACTTCAAGGCCTGTATCAAGCCGGCCGCGCTGGTTTGCGGCGGTGAACAGGTGGGACCGCGGCAAACATAAGCGGTCGCAACGCCGCTTGCAGCAGTTTTGCCGCGGGCGGGGTGCATATCAGGTAGCAAGGTTCCGGGGAGGACCACGTTGAGCACAAGGTTCGGGATGGACACCTCCCGGAGCGCGGCGCGCAGCGCCGCCGTGTCCGCCGCGGCGTGATCCCCAATGATCACGACCTGGATGGCTTTCTCGACTAGCTCGAAGCCATTGAGAAGCGTGACGCCGTGCGGAAAGCTTTTCATGGATTCGACTTCCAGGGCGTCGACCGTGGATTTCGCGCGCATCCGGTAGGCCTGTTTTCCGGTGAGATAAAAGGCGCGCGCCAGCGCTAAAACCATGCCGCCGTTCCCGGAGGGCACCGCGCTGTCGCTCGCGCTTTTGGTTCTAAGCACGAGATCGTGGGCATCGGCGGCGGTGAAGAAATAGCCGCCGTCGTTGTCGTCCCAATAAAGTGCGTTGGTGATATCGATCCAGACTTCCGCCTGCGCGAGATAAGAAGCTTCGCCCGTGGCCGTATGGAGCGCGAGGGCCGCGTTGATCATATTGGCGTAGTCGTCGAGCATCGCGGCGGTTTGCAAACGGCCCCGGCAAAAGGAGTGCCCCAAACGCCCGCGCCCCGCTTCATCCGTCCACGTCATGGTGCGGCAGACCGCCTCATATGTTTCACGCGCCGCCGCGGTCCACAGGGGTTCATCAAACGCCATGCCGGCGCGGGCGAGCGCGGCGATGGTCAGACCGTTCCAGTCGGCGAGAATCTTGTCGTCGCGGGCCGGCGGGATTCGCTTCGCGCGCGCGGCCAGGAGAAGCGCCCGGCTCTGCGTCAGTCCCGCTTCGTCCGCTATGAACGCGCCGATGAGGCGCGCACGGTTCAGGATCGTATGGCCTTCCCAGTTGCCCTCGAGCGTCACGTCGTAGGCGTTCTTGAATGCAGCGGCTTGCGGACCAAGGCGCGTGTCGATCTCGGCCTCAGTCCAAACGTAGTACTTCCCTTCCTCGCCCTCGGAGTCGGCGTCGAAAGCCGCCGTGAAGGCGCCGGTTTCTCCGATCATGTCGCGCTTCAACCAGTCGATGGTCTCGCGCACACGTGAAGCCAACAGCGGGTCTTTGTTGTGCTGCCAGACCAGCGTCATGAGATCGATGAGTTGGGCGTTGTCGTAGAGCATCTTCTCGAAGTGCGGCACCAACCAGTCGCTATCCGTCGAATAGCGCGCGAAGCCGCCGGCAAGGTGATCGTAGATCCCGCCTTCGCATAAATGCGCGAGTGTGGTGGTCACGGCTTGTTCGAAGCGCGGGTTGCCTGTGCGGATGAAAGCGCGCCACAAGAACTCGAACACAAACGGCATCGGAAACTTTGGGGCGCCGGTCATGCCGCCGGACGAGAAATCGACGTAATCCAGGAGGCGTACGGCGGCCTCCTCGAGCAAGGGGAAGGAAAGACCGTCGCGCAGGCGTTCGCGATGCGCAGCGCCAATGGATTGCGTGAGCTCCTCGCCGTGGGCGGACACTTCGTCTTTTCGCTCCCGCCAGACTTTCTCGATATGGGCAAGTACCTGCGGCAGGCTCGACCGGCCATAAGCGGGCTCGGGCGGAAAATATGTCCCGCCGAAGAAAGGCTTTCCATCCGGGGCCACGAACATTGTAAGCGGCCAGCCGCCCTGCTCGCCGATCAGCGCGAGCGCTTTTTGGTAGATCGCGTCGACGTCGGGGCGCTCTTCCCGGTCTACCTTCACATTGACGAAGCCCCGGTTCATCGCCGCGGCGATGGCCGCATCCTCAAAACATTCGTGGGCCATGACATGGCACCAGTGGCAAGCCGAATAGCCAACCGACAACAGGACCGGTACATCGCGTGCCTTCGCTTCCGCAAAAGCCGCGTCGGACCAGGGCCACCAGTGGACGGGATTGTCCTTGTGCTGGAGCAGATAGGGGCTTGTCTCTTCGCCGAGGCGGTTACGGCCAGCGTTCATGGACAGGCGCGATAGAGGGCCTTAACTTGGGGTGGCCACATTAGGCGTACGTTCCCGCCACTTCCATCCTCTTTCCTGTGAGACCCATCATGAAAGTCACCATCAATATCGACTGCACGCCGGAAGAAGCGCGTTCGTTCATGGGACTGCCGGATGTCGCGCCGTTTCAGAATGCGATGCTCGACGAGATGAAGAACCGGATGAGTAGCGCGGCGGCCACGATGGACCCGGAGAGGATATTGAAGACCTTTTTCCCGGTGCAATCCGAGGGCATGGCCGAACTTCAGAAAGCGTTCTGGAATCAGTTCACGGGCGCGGCCAAGAAATAAGGTCATCTAAATGACCAGAGAGACGATCTTCGCGCTGGCCTCGGCCGCAGGGCGCGCGGGCATCGCGGTTGTGCGTGTCTCGGGGCCGGATGCGGGCGCTGCGCTGCGCGCATTGGGCTGTGATATTCCTGAAGCGCGCCGGGCGACGCGCGCGAAGTTTCGCGACTCTACGGGTACGCTGATCGACGATGGGCTGGTCCTGTGGTTCCCCGGGCCGGCGAGTTTCACGGGCGAGGATGTCGCCGAGCTTCATATCCACGGCGGCCGCGCGGTGATTGCGCACCTTTCGGATGCACTGTCCGTCGTCGCGGGCGTTCGTCCGGCCGAAGCGGGTGAATTCACACGCCGCGCCTTCGAACACGGCAAGCTCGATCTCACGCAGGCCGAAGCGCTCGCCGACCTTATTGACGCTGAAACCCGCGCCCAGCAGCGGCAAGCGCTGCGGCAAATGGGCGGCGCGCTGAAAGAAATATATGACGACTGGCGCCATCGTCTCGTGCAGGCGCTCGCGCATCTGGAAGCCGTGATCGATTTTCCGGATGAGGATTTGCCGGAGAATGTGGCCGCGCGCATGTGGGATGAAGTCGCGGATCTGCGCCGGGATATCACAGAACATCTCAATGACGGCCATCGCGGCGAAAGAACGCGCGACGGCGTGCATGTGGCAATTATCGGCCCGCCCAATGCGGGCAAATCAAGTTTGCTCAATGCGCTGGTGCGGCGCGACGCCGCGATCGTCTCGGATATTCCCGGCACCACGCGCGATGTGATCGAGGTGCATCTCGATCTCGGTGGTTTCGCGGTGACCATCGCCGATACGGCGGGTCTGCGCGAGGCGGGGGACATCATTGAGGACGAGGGCATCCGCCGCGCTCATAAGCGCGCCAAGGACGCTGACCTCAAGATCGCGCTGTTCGACGGCGCAGGTTTTCCAATGCGCGATGCGGCGACGGAAGCGCTGCGTGACGCGCGCACCCTTGCGGTGGTCAATAAGGCCGATCTCATAAAGGGCGCGAAAGCTTTTGATGCGCGCGAAGGCTTGCACTTCATTTCGGTGAAGTCGGGTTTTGGACTCGCGGAATTTCTCGCGGCGCTTGAGGCGCGCGTGCGCGATGAAAGCGACGCCGGCAGCGCGGCACCCCTTACCCGGGTGCGTCACCGAGTCGCGCTTGAGGAATGCCGTGACGCTCTCGATCGGGCCAAGGACGCTCCGCTCGCCGAGCTAGCGGCCGAAGACCTGCGACTCGCCGCCCGGGCCCTAGGCCGTCTGACCGGCCGGGTCGACGTGGGCGAGATCCTGGACGTCGTCTTTCGCGACTTCTGCATCGGAAAGTAAGTCCCGGCCGAAAAATATTTTTGGGTCCTTAGTGTGTGCGGCCGCCGTTTCCCGACCTAAAACCCTTTGGGTGGCCCAGCCCTCCGCGATATAAGGGCGCACCTTTATCCACAGCTTTTCCCGGACTTATCCATGGATCCCACTGGGGCCCGGACATACGACGTCATTGTTGTCGGCGGAGGTCATGCGGGCTGCGAAGCCGCCGCGGCCGCCGCCCGTTTTGGCGCGCGTACCCTTTTGATCACCCATAAGGTCGAGACCATCGGCCAGATGTCCTGTAATCCGGCGATCGGCGGTCTCGCCAAGGGTCACCTCGTTCGCGAAATCGATGCCCTCGATGGGATCATGGGTAGGGCCACCGACCTTGGCGGCATCCAGTTCCGGATGCTGAACCAGTCCAAAGGCCCCGCCGTGCGAGGGCCCCGCGCCCAGGCCGACCGCAAACTCTATAAAAAGGCCGTCCAGGACCTTCTCGCCGCCCAGCCGAATCTTGAGATCCGCGCCGGCGGAATCGAGGATTTAATATTAGATTCAACGGGTTGTAGGGTTTTGGGTGTCGTCGCCGGCGACGGCGCCGAGATCCGGGCTGGAGCCGTGGTCCTGACCACTGGCACCTTCCTTAACGGCTTGATTCACCGGGGAGAAACCCGGATTCCGGCGGGCCGCATTGGCGAGGCGCCGGCCCTTGGGCTTTCGCAAACCCTGAAGCGCCTGGCCTTCGGCGTCGGCCGACTCAAGACCGGCACCCCGCCCAGGCTCGACGGACGCACCATCGATTGGCAGAGCCTCGAGATGCAGTCCGGGGACGACCCACCCGGGCCCTTCTCGTTCCTGACCGAAAAAATCACGACGCCGCAGGTCCAATGTGGGGTCACCTATACGAGCCCCGAAGGCCATGCCCTGATCCTGGCCAATAAAAGCCGGGCGCCGATCTACAACGGCCAGATTCAAGGCGCCGGCCCGCGCTACTGCCCCTCGATTGAAGACAAGGTGGTGCGCTTTTCAGAGCGCGAACGACACCAAATTTTCCTTGAGCCAGAAGGACTTGACGACGATACCGTTTATCCGAACGGAATCTCGACTTCGCTTCCCGAGGACGTTCAGCTGGCCCTGCTCAAGACGATCCAGGGCCTCGAGAACGCTGTCATGCTGCAGGCTGGCTACGCGATTGAGTACGACTACGTCGATCCGCGCGAACTTCAGGCCACCCTCGAAACCCGCAAGGTTTCCGGGCTTTACTTCGCAGGGCAGATCAACGGTACGACCGGATATGAGGAAGCCGCCGCCCAAGGGCTGATTGCGGGCCTCAACGCCGCGCGCAAAGTGGGCCGCTCCGCGCCGGTCACCTTTGACCGCGCCGAGGGCTATCTCGGGGTGATGGTCGATGACCTGACCACCTTGGGCACGACCGAGCCCTATCGGATGTTCACGTCCCGCGCCGAATACCGGCTCCAGCTGCGGGCCGATAACGCGGACCTTCGTCTAACGGAGAAGGGCATAGCCGCGGGATGCGTGGGTACTTTGCGCGCCAATCGCTTTGCCGAGAAGAAGGCGGCTCTCGATACGCTCCGGATGCGCTTGGCCGAGATTTCTGTCACCCCGGCGGACCTCCAAAAGCGCGGCCTTACCGTCAATCAGGACGGCGTGCGCCGTAATGGGCTCAATATTCTCTCTATGCCGGAAATGAATTATGCCCGCTTACGGGAGCTGTTCGCGGACCTTTCCGAAGCGAGCCCCGCTGTTGTTGAACAGGTCGAGATAGAAGCGCGCTATGCTGGCTATATGGACCGGCAGACGGCCGATATCCGCGCCTTCCGCCGCGATGAAGCGTTGCGGCTTCCTGATGACCTGGATGTTGACGCCATTGGCGGCCTTTCGAACGAAGTCCGCCAGAAGCTCAAGACCGGACGTCCAGCCACACTCGGCGCTGCAGCCCGTATTCCAGGTGTCACCCCCGCTGCCCTCACCGCTCTGCTCCGCCATGTCCGACGGGACCGCGACGCCGCAGTCGCTTGAGTGTTTCACGTGAAACAATCACCTATTACTGGACCTGACGCCTTTCAGGCAGCTTTCGATGTTTCACGTGAAACATTGGAGCGGCTGAAGGCCTATGCGGATCTTCTCGTGAAATGGAACGCCAAGATCAATCTCGTTAGCCCTGATTCCATCCCCACCCTATGGCACCGCCATATCGCTGATTCTGCTCAGCTTTTCCAGTTTATTCCCCGCAATACCCTCAATTTGCTGGATGTGGGCTCAGGGGCCGGCTTTCCGGGTCTCATTCTTGCGATCATGGGCGTTCCGAACGTCCATCTGGTGGAAGTGGACCAGCGGAAAGTGGCCTTCATGCGGGAAGCGGCGCGCCTTGCAGGCGTCCAGGTGACCTTCCACGCCGCCCGGATCGAATCTATCCCCGCTTTTCAGGTCCAAGCCGTAACCGCGCGCGCGTTGGCGGTGCTGGAGCGCCTTTTGGAGTGGACAGCGCCCTTCCGGACACCCGATACCTTATGCCTGTTTTTAAAGGGTCAAACGGTTGAGGCCGAATTGACGGAAGCCCACAAGAGATGGACAATGGTAGTGGATCGGCAGCAAAGCCTGACCGATCCCACAGGAACCATTCTATCCCTTCGTGAGGTCTGCCGTGTCCGAGACGACAACGTCCGAGACGAGCCCCCCCGTCACTGAAACGGCCCGGGAAAATAAGCCGCGCCGTCCGCGGGTTATCGCCATTTCCAATCAGAAAGGCGGCGTTGGGAAGACTACGACCACTGTCAATCTAGCCACCGCGATCGCGGCGGTGAACAAGCGCGTCCTGGTGATCGACCTCGATCCGCAGGGCAACGCGTCCACCAGCTTCGGGATCGATCAAAAACACCGCGCTGTGAACGCCTACCATCTGTTAACGGGGGGCGCCGATTTGAAGGCGGCCGTCGTACCGACCACGATCCCCGATCTCAGCATTGTTCCGTCGGGCGTCGATCTCGCCGCAGCGGAGCTCGAGCTGGTCGACTTGGAGAACCGTCAAGCGCGCCTCAAGGACGCGCTCGCCGGCCACGGTCATTACTGGGATTTCGTCCTTATCGACTGCCCCCCGTCGCTCGGCCTCTTGACCCTGAATGCACTGGTGGCCGCCGACGCCGTGATGGTGCCGCTACAGGCAGAATTCCTTGCGCTGGAAGGAGTTAGCCAACTTGTGCGCACCATCGAGAGGGTTAAAAAGAGCTTCAACCCCGCTCTCGAACTCCAAGGCATCGTGCTCACCATGGTCGACCGGCGTAACTCGCTGTCGGTAATGGTGGAGAACGATGTGCGCGAGTTCTTCGGCCAGAAGGTCTACACGACGACGATCCCGCGTAACGTGCGTATCTCCGAGGCGCCGTCTCATGGGAAGCCCGTGCTGCTCTATGATTTCAAGTCCACGGGATCAAAGGCCTACCTCGATCTCGCGGGCGAAGTCCTCAAACGCGAGAACGCCGCAGCATGAACGCCGATAGCCCAAAGCGCCTTGGCCGGGGACTGAACGCCCTCTTCGGCGATCAGGACACCGCGCCCGAAACGCCGGCCGCGCCGCCGTCGGCTCCGGCTGCCGCCGCGCCGGCCGTGGTGGCCGCCGCCGCCGGTCCCGTCACGCGTCTCGCGGTCGATCTGCTTTCGCCTTCGCCCTATCAGCCGCGCCGTCACTTCGACGAGACCGCGTTGTCCGAGCTTTCCGACTCGGTGCGTGAGAAGGGCGTGATCCAACCCCTTCTCGTCCGTCCGGACCGCGCGAAACCCGGGCATTACGAAATCATCGCCGGCGAGCGGCGCTGGCGCGCGGCGCAACGCGCGCAAGTGCATGAGGTGCCGGTGCACCTCGCCGATCTCTCCGACGCCGAAACCCTTGAAGTCGCGCTTATTGAAAACCTGCAGCGGCAGGATCTGACGCCGGTCGAAGAAGCGCGCGGATATCAGCGCATGCTCGATGAGTTCGGTCACACGCAAGAACGCGTCGGCGAAATCGTCGGCAAGTCGCGCGCCCACGTCGCCAACACGCTGCGTCTTCTCAATTTGCCCTTCTCCGTTTTGCAGATGCTCGAGGAAGGCAAGATCACGGCAGGCCAAGCGCGTCCATTGATCGGCGTCAGCCGCGCGGAAGACATCGCGCGCGAAGTCATCAAAAAAGGAATGAGCGCGCGTCAGGCGGAAAAGTTCGCAAAGAGCTTCGGCCGCAAGAAACGCGCCGCCAATATGCTGCCGAAGGACACCGACACCGCGGCGCTCGAACAGAGCCTCGCCAAGGCGACCGGTTATAAAGTGAACATCGCTTTCGACGGCACCGGCGGCACGGTGACCATCTCGTACGCCAGCCTCGAGCAACTGGATGATATCGTGCACCGCTTATCGACCGGCGCGCCGCGCCACGAGCTGCACGACTAAATGATGCTGCCACAGGTTCCGTTTTATTTTCTGCGGCACGGCGAGACCGATTGGAATCGTCGGCGCGTGATGCAGGGGCACATCGACATCGCGCTCAATGACATTGGTATCCGTCAGGCGATGGATGTGGCGCCGGCCGTAGGGCAGCTTCCGATCAAGACCATTGTTGTGAGCACGCTCTCTCGCGCCAGTCGCACGGCCGAGATCGTCAACGTCAACAACGTTCCGATCGTCGTCATCGAGACGCTAAAGGAATGCGGTTTCGGTGTGTATGAGGGCCAGGACTCAAACGGTGCGTGGCGCGCGGACTGGATGGCGGGCGGCGCGATCGAGGGCGGCGAACGCCGCGTCGATTATATCGCGCGTGTTCACGGCGCGCTCAACGAAGCGCTCTCACATCCCGCGCCCGTGCTCATCGTTGCACACGGCGGCACGTTCTGGGCCATGGAAGAATTGCTCGGTGAGACCGTACACGTGCAGAACTGCACGCTGTTCGAAATGACACCGCCGACGGCGGAGCGCAAACATTGGAAGGCTACGCAGCTCGCGTGTCCCGTCGCACCGCCGCTTGCGATCGGCCAGGGGCGCTAGTTAGCGCCGCCCACCACGTCCGACCTGCGCCAGTTGGATGAAAGCGCGCTCGATCAGCGCTTCGGCCGGCATATCCGTTGTCTTCGCCTGCATTTCGGCCTCGGTCACGATCTCGAGCCCGCGCGCGAGCAGGTTCTCGCTCCAGCGGTTCGCCTGACTCGTGAAACGATTCTTGAACCTGAAGAAAATCGGCGGGCGCAGCATCGAGACGGCGGCATCGGCGCTCTTGCCTTCGGACATGCGGCCGCGTGTTTCATGCAAGCGCGATAAATGCCGTGAGACCATGGTGAGGATGCTGATGGGCGACGTGCCCTCATTCACCAGCCGGCCATAGGCGCGCTGCATGGTCACGTGATCGCCGTCCGCGAGCGCGTAGATGAGATCGTCCATGCTGAAACCGGCCGTGTCGCCCACGCAGGCGAGTACGTCTTCTTCCGTCACGGTCCCGGCGCCGCCTTTATAGAGAATGAGCTTCTCCAACTCGCGGCGCGACAGCTCTCGGTCGCCGCCGAGATGATCGACCAGCCAGGACAAGGCTTCGGGCGCGATCTGCAATCCGGCGGCGCGGAGCATTTCACGTGCGACGCCTTCCACCGCATCTGCCGTATCTGCATAACAGGGCAGCGCGGCGATGCGTTCGCCGCCTTCGAAAGCGGCGCGCAATTTTGAGCGCGGGCTGAGATCGCCGGCGGTGACAACCACCAGCGCGTCGCCCACCGCGTCTTCGTCAAAGGATTCGAAAAGCTCGCCCAGCGTATCGCCGGCGTCGCGGACGCGGACAACGCGGCGTCCGCCGCCGAAGGACATCGCAGCCGCCTCATCACGCAAGCGCGCGGGATCGTCGCGCAACGCATCGCCCGGGATCTCGACCACGCGAAAAGGGTCATCAACGGAGCCGGCGACCGCTTTGGTCAAACCGTTCAAACGTTCGCGCACAAGCCCGGAGTCCGGCCCGTACACCAGCACCGCGCGGATCTTGGGATCCGGCTTGGCGACAAAAGCGTCCGCGCGTCCGGTGATTTTCATAGAGGGCTAGCGGGCGGCCTGCGCGACGGGCTTTTCCATGCGCTTATGGAAATAGACCGCGAGGCGGGTCTTGATGTCCTCGCCGACAATGCGGATGGCGCGGTTCTCGGCGTCGGCCTGTGACGCGACGGTCGCATATTGTTCGTCGAGGATGTTGTAGCTGACGATGGCCTGCACCCTGTCGTCCACGATGCGGTTCGGGCCCTCGTTCAGGAAGAAGTTGGCCGTGAGGATGTAGTTGGCGCGCGAACTGGTTGCGTCGCGCCGCACGCCGACCTCTTCGATCCGCGTTGTGAGGTGAACCTCAAGATCGTATAGCGGTTTGTCGGTCATGCCGCGCGGCTGCAATTGTTCGCGCAGCACTTGGCGCAGCTTCTGGCCCTGGCGGTCGGGCAATGGACGAATCACCACCTGGCGCATGGCGTCATTGACGCTGGGCGCCGCGGACAAGCTGCGTTCGCCGTAGAGCGGCGTGAAACCGCAGCCGGACACGGCGGCGAGAACCACCGTGACCGCGACTGTCCGCAGAGCTTTAGCTGTGCTGATCATTAGGCAACGATGTTGACGATTTTTTCCGGAACCACAATGACTTTTCGGGGCGGTTTGCCTTCCAGTTGCTTGGCAACCGCCGGCAGCTCCAGCGCCGCTGTTTCACAGGTCTTTGCGTCGGCGCCTTTAGCGACGGTAATCGTGCCCCGCAGCTTGCCATTCACCTGAACCGCGATCGTTACGACACTGTCTTCCAGAAGGGCCGGATCGTGCGCCGGCCACACACCATTGGCCAGGATCGTTTTATTGCCCAGCAGCTCCCACACCTCTTCGGCGATATGCGGGGTCAGCGGGTTGACGATCTGGGCGATGATAGACACACCGAAACGGAACACGGCGTTGCCGCCTTTCACCGATCGATCCAGATCTTCCACCCGGTTCGTCAGCTCACGGATTCGCGCGACGGCCGAATTGAACCGGAACTTCTCGAGATCGTCCCCGACCGCGGCAATCGCGCGGTGGATCTGACGCAGCACCGTCGCGGCCACCGGATCGAGATCAGCCGGAATGTCCTGCGCGGGGATCTCGCTCGCCGCCGCAGCCATGCGCCACAAGCGGTTGAGGAATCGCCACGCGCCTTCAATGCCGGCATCGGTCCATTCCAGATCGCGCTCCGGCGGAGAGTCGGACAGCATGAACAACCGCGCCGCGTCGGCGCCATAGGTCTCGATGATGTGCTGCGGGTCGACGGTGTTCTTTTTGGACTTGGACATCTTCTCGGAGCGGCCCACTGTAATCGGCTGACCCTTCGCCATCGCGACGCCGTTCACGACCTCGACGGCGCCGGGTTCGACCCAGGTTCCGTCAGCAGACTTATATGTCTCGTGACAGACCATGCCTTGGGTGAACATGCCTTCGAACGGCTCTTTCAAATCGAGATAGCCGCATTCGGACATGGCGCGCGTATAGAAGCGCGAATACAGGAGGTGCAGAACCGCGTGTTCCACGCCGCCGATATATTGATCCACCGGCAGCCACTTCATGGCTTCGGCTTTATCAAACGGACGGTCATCGACCTGCGGCGAGCAGAAGCGCGCGAAGTACCAGGACGATTCGACAAAGGTGTCGAAGGTGTCGGTTTCACGAACCGCGTCGGCGTTGCAGCTGGGGCACTTCACGTGTTTCCAGGTCGGATGACGCTCAAGCGGATTGCCGGGTTTATCGAAAGTGACGTCTTCCGGCAGCGTGACCGGCAGATCCTTATCGGGCACCGGCACCGGTCCACACTTCGCGCAGTGGATGATCGGGATCGGACAACCCCAATAGCGTTGGCGTGAAACACCCCAGTCGCGCAGGCGGTATTGCACCGTGCCTTTGCCCAGCTTCAGCGCTTCGAGCTTCTCGATAGCCGCGCGCTTGGCGGCGTCCACCTTGAGGCCATTCAGGAAATCAGAATTCACGATCACGCCGTCCTCGGTGAAGGCGACGCTTCCGGCTTCGAGCTTATCGGTAAAGGCTACGGCGTCTTCGCCCACGGGCGCGACCACGCAGTAGACCGGCAGGCCGTATTTGCGCGCGAATTCCATATCGCGTTCGTCGTGGCCGGGGCAGCCGAAGATCGCGCCCGTGCCGTATTCCATCAGCACGAAATTGGCCGCGAACACCGGTACGGTGCGATTCGGGTTGAAGGGATGACGGGCTCGGAGACCGGTATCGAAGCCCTTCTTCTCGGCCATCTCGATGGCGGCGGTGGATGTGCCGGTGCGGCCGCACTCAGCAATGAACTCGGCCAAGTCCGGATTGTTTTCCGCGAGCTTGGCCGCTACCGGATGCTGCGCCGAGATCGCGCAGAACGAAGCGCCGAACAACGTGTCGGGGCGCGTCGTGAAGACTTCCAGCGATTCACCGCGGTCTGTCTTGTCGGCGTTGACCAGCGGCCATTGGACGCGCGCGCCTTCCGACCGGCCGATCCAGTTGTGCTGCATCACGCGGACTTTGTCCGGCCAGCGGTCGAGGCCCTCGATCGCTTTCAGCAAATCCTCGGCGTAGCGCGTGATCTTGAGGAACCATTGTGACAGCTTGCGCTGCTCGACGTCGGCGCCCGAGCGCCAGCCCTTACCATCGATCACCTGTTCGTTGGCCAGCACGGTGTGCTCGACAGGGTCCCAGTTCACCCATGACTCTTTCCGGTAGGCGAGACCCGCCTTTAGGAAGTCGAGAAACATCTTCTGTTCGTGCTTGTAATATTCCGGCTCGCAGCTCGTGACCTCGCGGCTCCAGTCCAGCGAAAAGCCCAAGGGGCGGAACTGTTCGCGCATGTCCTTGATGTTTTGGCGCGTCCACTTGCCCGGATGCACGCCGCGCTCCAGCGCCGCGTTTTCGGCGGGCAAACCAAACGCGTCCCAGCCCATCGGGTGCAGGATGTTGAAGCCCTTGGCCTTCTTGTAGCGCGCGACGACATCGCCGAGCGTGTAGTTGCGCACATGGCCCATGTGCAGACGCCCCGACGGGTAGGGGAACATCTCGAGCACGTAGTACTTCGGTTTCGATGAGTTGGGCTCAACCGTGAAACAGTTACGGCTGGTCCAAGTTTCCTGCCACTTCGCTTCCGTCCGGCGGAAGTTATGGCGCTCTTCCGGTGATGCCATTGCAATTCAAGACCACCCGTTGCCGGGTGGCCCTACCCAATTCTGTTTTGAAGGTGCTGCTAGAGGTGCAGCAGATGAGCCGAGTTAGTCTTTTTCTGCCACGGCACGAAGTCGAAGATCGCGGGCGCGCGACAGCACAGCGTTTTCGAATTCCGTGGTCATCTCGGCGTTGACGGCCGCATCGCTCCACACGCCGCCCGAACGGGTCTGGCGGAAGATGGAGATGCGGATGCCGTCGGCGCGCAAGGTGGGGCCGAGGATGTAGACGTTCACTTTGAAGCGCTCATCCGGCGTTTCGGGCGGCGCATACCATTCGCTGATGATGACACCGCCAAAAGGATCGGCCGAGGCGAGCGGCATGAAGGCGAGAGTGTCGAGCGAGGCGCGCCACAAGTAGGCGTTTACCGCCACCGGCGCGGCGACCGCATTTTCCTTCGAGCCGCCGAACAGGGTCAGGCCGACGCCGCCGTTCGAGAAGACGCTGTCGCGGTTCTCCGTGACGGTTCCCGCAACGCCTTCATAGGTTTTCCCGGAACTGCACGAAGCAACGAGGACGGCCGAAAGAGCCAGGCCGATGGTCGTCGCGGCGCGGGTTACCTGTGAAACTCGAACGCTCATTCTTACCAATCTCCTGCGGGGGGCACGAACGCCCGCCGTTACTGCATCCTTTTGCACTCTTTCGCACCCTTTTGCACCATTTGGGGCGTAAGGCGAGGCCGTTATAACCAACCCGTGACCCCTTGCGAAGGCCCTCCAGAAATGGCGCAACTCCCCGCCAACATGATATTTTTCAGCCCGGAAATGTGTATAGCGGGGCCGCATCCGACGCGGCCTTCACAAAACAGTAAAGTTACTGTCACGAAATTCATCGACGTCCGGTCATATGGTCCCCCCGTAGACCGGGCAAATCGAAGGTCCCTCGCCGCCGTAGGGCGTCTCCAAAAGGCAAAAAAACTATGAAAATTCAATATATTGTAGCCGCCGCCCTCCTGGCGTCGACGGCGCTGACCCCGGTCGCCGCCACCGCAGCGCAATCAAGCAGCGACGTCGCGCGCGAAATCCAGGCCCTCAAAGATCAGCTCGGCGCCATGCAGAAGCAGCTCGAAGCCCTCCAGGCCCGCGAAGCCGAAGGACGCGAAGCGCTCGCCAAAGAAACCGAAGCCCGCGAAACGGCCGAACGCGCCGCGCGCGATGCGAACCTCGCGGCCGGCGGCCGTAATGTGATCGAAGCCGGTACCGTGAAGATGATCCCGCCTTCGAATCCGAAGGTCACGCAGTCCGGCACCAACCGCTTCGCCCTCTCGAGTGCCGACGGCGCCTGGACCATCGCGCCGACGGGCCGCATCCATTTAGACATGGGCGTCTACCTTAACCAGGACCCCGAAGGCACGACCGGCCCCGGCACGGCGGTGGGCGGCAAATTCTCGAACGGCGTGAACGCGCGCCGCGCGCGCATCGGCATCACCGGCCGCGCGATGAGCGACTTCACCTACTCCGTCATTCTTGACGCGGGCGGTACACAGGACGGCGCGGCGACGATCAACGAAGCGCGCCTCGGTTACGCGGGCATTCGCAACACGATTTTGGAAATCGGTTACGGGCCGCAGTACTTCCAGCTCGACGACGCAACCAGCTCGAACGACATAGTGTTCATTGAGCGCTCATCGCCTGGCAACATCGCCGGTGGTTTCACCGGCGGCGACAATCGTTTCTCCATCGGTGCGCGCACGTGGGAATCCAACTGGTTCGCCGCCGCGGCGATCACCGGTTCCACGCCCAACGTGTCACACGCCCTGTCGACGCGCGGTTTCGGCGCTTACGGCCACTTCTCCTACAATCCCATCCAGACTGATCTCACCTCGCTGCATTTCGGCGTCTCGGCTTCAAAGCTGTTCGAAGTTCCTAACAGCGGGCCGAACATGCCAGCGACTGTGACGCTGTCCGACCGTCCTGAATCACGCATCGATACGACGGTGCTTCTCAACACGGGCGCCATTGGCAACGCCGCCAATCCCGTCACCGGCGTCGAGATCTACGGTGTGCAGACGGCCGGCGCCTTCGGCAGTTTCTTCATGCAGGGTGAATACAGCTGGGACAAGGTTAAGCGTCTGCAGGGTCCGACCGCCGGCTTCGCGGGTGGTTACGTGCAGGCCAGTTACACTGTCGGAGGTCGCCGTACTTATGTGCCCGCGACCGGCACCTACTCGGGCGTCAATCCTGTCACGCCGTTCTCGCCCAAGAACGGCGGGTGGGGCGCTTTCGAGTTTGCGGGACGCGTGAGCTATATGGATCTCGTCGACAACTATACGTCCCGCGCGCTCGCGGTAGATCAGCCGTACATGGTGAACGGGGGACGTCAGACCAGCTACACCGCGGCCCTTAACTGGTTCTGGAATTCGAACATGCTGTGGAAGTTCAACTACATTCATACGCAGTTCGACAAAGAGAACCCGATCACCGCCACCAACGCGCTGCCCATCCCCTTGGGTCTTTCGCTTGATACGGTCATGGCTCGCTTCCAGATCATGTACTAGCTAAAGCGACTTTCAGCGGAACCCCTTTTCGCCTAGGGTATTGGCGAAACAGGGGTTCCGATGAAGTTGCTGCGTTATGGAATGGGCGCGCTGATCGCGGCGGCGGCTTTGCCGCAGGCAGCGTTTGCCGCCGACCCAATCACTGTCAGCCTAGGTGGCTTCGTGCGGCAGTATTTCTTTGTCGCCGATCAGACCGAGGCGCCGACGGAGAACCTCAACGCCGCCGGTATGTTCACCGACGCGCGTGTCGCGGTCGACGGCCGCACCGTGCTCGATAACGGCATCACCGTGCGCGCTTACCTGCGCTTCAAGGCGAAGACCCGCGAAACCTCGAACCTCGACGAAGGTTTTGTCGAGATTGTGAGCGGTCTCGGGCGTATCCGCGCCGGCGAACGCGCGGGCGTGAACTACGCCATCATGGGCGATCCGGTGCCGCAGGCTTTCTTGTCGACCTATGAAGAAGTGCTCGGCGACGCGCTGGTGCCGCGCAACGGCATCACCTTGCGCGATGCTTTCACCTTCAAGCGCTTCACCGGCAATGCGCTGGGCGTGTCCTACCAAACACCCGAGATCGCCGGCTTCCAGGCCGGCATCACCTATCACCCGACCCCGCGCGCCTGGGAAGGTCCGGTGAACAAAGCGCTGATGCCAAGCAACGCGGTGGATGTCACTGGACAGTATCAAGGCGAATACAGCGGCGGCACCTACCGTCTTACCGGTGGTTATTTCCACTCCAACTCGCGCACGCTGGGCAATGACGGCGTCGAAGCGTGGAACGCGGGCGCCGGCATCACTTACGGCGGTTGGGAGTTGGCCGGCGCGTATATGAACGTGAAACCCGCGAGCCGCTTGGATGAGCGCGCGTGGACCGTCGGCTTATTTTACGCCATCGGCCCGCTGCAGCTCTCCGCCGATTACCGCGACGCCAAGCGCCGCGCGGTCGCAGGCCTCAATCTCTACGAGTACGCAGACCGCATCACGCTGCAGTCCGCCTACAAACTTGGGCCGGGCATCAGCGTAGGTCTTGCAGGTTTCTATGGCGACCAGACGGATGTGGCCGGTCTACAGTGGGACGGCGGCGGCGTATTGAGCGGTCTTAAGGTCGACTTCTAGCGCGAGGCTTGCCGCAGCTATGTCACGCACGACCCGCGACGACGATGCGGCGGAGACCATCACGGTCGAGAAGCGCAAAAAGAAAATCGCCGGCTGGCGCGAATGGGTGTCGCTGCCCGACTGCAATATCAAACGCATCAAGGCTAAGCTGGACACCGGCGCGCGCACGTCCGCCCTGCACGCCTCCAAGATCACGCCCTTCACCAAGGACGGCGCGGCGTATGTACGTTTCGTGGTTCATCCCATCCAACGCAAGAATAAGCCGGCGGCCACCTGTGTGGCGCTGGTGATCGATCATCGCCGGATCATGGATTCCGGCGGTCGGTCGGAAGAGCGCTATGTGATCCGGACGACCCTGCGTATCGGCCAATCGCAATGGCCGGTAGAACTCAGCCTGACCAACCGCGACCAGTTGGGTTTCCGCATGCTGATCGGGCGCCAGGCGCTGCGCCGGCGCTTCCTTGTCGATCCCGCGCGGTCCTTCGTCACCAAACTTAAACGCCACAAGACCGAGAAATAATTTAGGGATCAACGCCGTTTGCAGCGCGTTTAGGGGGCGGTTAAAGTTAAGCCTCCAAACGATCTTTCCGGCGATTCCTCCGTTCCAAGATCTTTCGTTTTCCGTACCGGTGCTTCCGATGAAATTTGCGATGCTCGCACGCAATGCCGAACTCTATTCGCACCAGCGCATCGTCGCTGCGGCGCGTGCACGCGGACATGAGATCGACATCGTCGATACGCTCAAATGCTACATGAACATCGCCTCGCATCGGCCCGAAGTCCGCTACAAGGGCCGCGCCCTTGAAGGCTACGACGCGGTGATCCCGCGTATCGGTGCGTCGATCACCTTCTACGGCCTCGCGGTGCTGCGTCAGTTCGAGATGATGGGCGTGTATCCGCTCAATGAGTCGGTCGCCATCGGACGTTCACGCGACAAGCTTCGGTGTTTGCAGCTCCTTTCGCGCAAAGGCATCGGGCTTCCCGTCACGGCTTTCGCGCACGCCACAAGCCAGCCGGACGATCTCATCGATATGGTCGGCGGCACGCCCTTGGTGATCAAACTGCTTGAAGGCACGCAAGGCATCGGCGTCGTGCTCGCCGAAACGCGTTCGTCCGCCAAGAGTATGATCGAGGCCTTCGGGGGCGTTGAAGCGAACATCCTTGTGCAGGAGTTCATCAAGGAAGCCGGCGGCGCGGATATCCGCGCCTTCGTCATCGGCGGCAAGGTGGTCGCGGCCATGTTGCGCCAAGGCGCCCCGGAGGAGTTCCGCTCCAATCTCCACCGCGGCGGCAAAGCGCAGGAAGTGAAGATCACGCCGGAGGAGCGCTCCACTGCGGTGCGCGCGGCCAAGACGATGGGTCTGAACGTCTGCGGCGTCGATATGCTGCGTTCGAATCACGGACCGGTTGTGATGGAGGTGAACTCCACACCGGGACTGGAAGGCATCGAGCTCGCCACCGGCAAGGACATCGCCGGTATGCTCATCGAGTTTCTGGAAAAGAGCGCGGCGCCCAACAAGACCCGCACCAAGGGCGAAGGCTGACCGGCGGGTCCGAGTCGCTTCTCCACGCCGCGCCGCGCATCCTCGTGCGACTTCTCACAGTCGTAAGCAGACTTCCGAGGCGGTCTTTTTTACAACAGTCCCCTGGTGCCTCGGGCCCGTTCTGTGGGGTATTTGCCACAACCGGGGCTATTTAGAAGGTTTAAACTCGCATCGTGTTGACCGGCTCTACTTGGGGTGCAAATTTAGATCAAATACCCAAGGAGGGCGCAGGTAAGGTGCGCGCCGCGATCGTCATGAAGCGTTTCGGTTCCATCATAGTTGTTGGCTCTACCCTCTTCGCGGGTATGGGTTCTCATGCCATGGCGGCCGCGTTGCAGACGACCGGCCCGGCGCTTCAGACCCCGGCGCCTGCGACCTCTCAGCTTTCAGTTTCTTCGAACAACAGCCTCGGCATCGGCTATCAAAGCCCGGCAACCGGGGCGTTCAGCCTGGGCGCTCCGATCGTCGGCGGCCGCCGTGCGGTCGGCGGTCTCGGCGTGGCCCGCGCGCAGGACGTCAACGCGCGCTATTCCACCCATTTCCTCGGCGGCGATGTCGGCGTGTACGGCGGCTACGCCGATCAGCCCTCGACGCTGGCCCTGTCGCCGGTGTCCTCGTGGAACTTCGGCGCGACCGTTGGCTACGCCGGCGTTTACGTGCTGGGCGGCGTTAGCGACACCAATTCGTTTGGCCCCTTCATTGGCCGCGAAGGTTGGGCCGCCGGTCTCGGCTACGACTTCGGTTCCATGAACCTGCGCCTGACATATGCGGCGGAAGGCAGCGACATCGGCCGCGTCAGCCGTGTGGCCGAGCAGCAGCAGATCACCCTCGGCGGTATCTATTCGTTCAGCTCGCGGTTCCGTTTAAACGCGGATGCCTTCTATAGCGACTATAGCCACGGCACGGCTTATCTGACCGCGCCTAACGCAAAAACGCCGCAAGGCACCGGCGCGCGCGTCGGCGTGCAGTTGCGCTTCTAAGCGCATCTATCTTTTCAAAGCAAAACTGATCCCCGCGATACCGGCAAAGCCCGCCGCCCGCGCGTGCGGCAGTTTGTCCGGCGATGCGCCGCCCAGCGCGAGCACGGGGAGCCGCGCCCCACGCACCCACGCGCCGGCGCGCGATAGGCCTAGGGCTGCGCGGCCCGGATGACTCCGTGTTGGAAACACGGGCGCGAGAGTTGCCGCGTACGCGCCGATATCATGCGCACGTGCGAGGCCGCGCGCGCCATGCGCGGCGGCGGTTAAGACACGTCCGCGCAGCCATAACCGCGCCGGGCTCGAAGGACCGCGCGCGGCGGCATGTTCGGGAAGGTGCAGCCCGTCGGCATTCACCGCGGCCGCGAGGCGCCAGTCGCCAGCGACAAGGAACAAAAGACCGCGCGCGCGGCAGCGTGCCGCCAGCTCGCGCGCGACGGCGGCGCGATTCGCCGCGCCATAATGACGCAAAATGACCGCACTCCCGCGCGGCAACGCCATGACCGCCGCCGCGGCGTCACCGTCCCGTGTCTCATCGGTCAAGAACCACACGGCGGGCAGGCCTTGCGATTTGAGCTTACGGCGTGTGTTTGCTAGCAATAGGGCCATGAGTGATTCTAACAACCCACGCGAAAATCTCGATAATGTATTGAGGCAGATCGGCGCCGCCGCGCGTGCCGTGCCCCGCCCCCCGGCGGACGTGACCTTGATCGCGGTCAGCAAGGCCCACGCCGCCGACGTCATCGCGCCGCTCATCGCCGCCGGGCAGCGCGACTTCGGTGAAAATCGCGTTCAGGAAGCGCAAGCGAAATGGCCCGTGCTCAAAGCGGACGCGTCTGACGTCCGTTTGCATCTGATCGGTCCGCTGCAATCAAACAAGGCCGGTGACGCCGTGGCGCTGTTCGACGTGATCCATACCGTCGACCGGGAAAAGATCGCACAGGCCCTTGCGGCCGAGATGGCGCGTCAGAACCGGCGCCTGCCCTGCTTCGTTCAGGTGAACACGGGCCGCGAACCGCAAAAGGCCGGCATCGACCCGGACCAGGCGGAAAGCTTTGTCGCGGCTTGCCGCGATCAGTGGAATCTTCCGGTTGTCGGGCTGATGTGTATTCCGCCTGTCGATGAACAGGCCGCGGTGCATTTCGCGTTTCTGAAGGATCTCGCCCGCCGGATGGGTCTTGCTCAGCTCAGCATGGGCATGAGCGCCGACTTCGAGACAGCCGTGCGTTTCGGCGCCACACACGTCCGCGTGGGCAGCGCGCTGTTCGGTGAGCGCAAAAAAATGGAAACCGAGGGTAACTAGACCGTATCGCTCTGTAACGCCTTACGGCCGGGCAACATGCGTTCCAGGACACCGTCCTTCAGCACGAAGCGGTGATAGAGCGCCGCGCCGATGTGAAGGACCACCAGGACATACAGTGCGAACTGCGCGTAGTAGTGAATGTCCTGGGCCATGGCCGACAGGTCGAAGCTGCGCGGCACGAGATGTGGCAGATCGAACAGGCCGAAGATCGGGATTTCACGGCCGCGGGCGGCAAGGCCGATATAACCGGTCACCGGCATGCCCAATAAAAACAGGTACAAAGTGGCGTGGGTGACGAACGAGGCCACGCGCTGGCCCATGGGCATGCCTTCGGGCGGCGGCGGGGCGGCGTGCGTGACGCGCCAATACAACCGGCCCGCAGCCAGGAGCAACATCACAAATCCGATAGATTGGTGGAGCGCTAAAGCCGACCGACTGGTCTGGGTATCGTCGATATAGACCGTACCTAGGCCGAAAATGACCGACAAAACGACGCCAAAGGCCATCAGCCAATGTAAGGCGATGGCAACCGGTCCGAATTTCTCTGGCGGCTTCTGCATGATATAGGTGTCCCCGAATCGAAGGCTCGGACGATAAACAAGGGAGAAACGAGGTGTCATTAGGAATTATGCGCGCGCTTGGAATCTCGATGGTGGCGGGCGCTGCGATGCTCGTGCCGGAAAGCGCGAGCGCAGTCGACTGGGCGAAAGTGCCGGAGAAGAACATCACTTTGTTCTATCCCGCGCAGATTTCGTGGGACCGTCTGTTTACGCCCGGCCGCCACAGCGGTCAGCGCCGTTGGCCGGAAAAGACCTGCGTCGGCTGCCACGGCGACATCGACGAGGGCCCGCTTGGCGACAGCCTCGTGGACGGGGAAAAAGACAAGGAGCCGGCGCCGATCGCCGGTAAGCCGCCGTTCGTGAAGGCAAAGGTTAAGACCGCCCACGAGAACGACATGCTGTTCGTGCGCATCGAATTCGATCCGGGCAAGCAGCCGAACGTGAACATGGACAAGGACTTCGAGACCAAGGTCACGATGATCCTCGACGATGGCGGCGTAAAGGACTCCAAGAACGCTGGGTGCTGGATCACCTGTCACAGCGACGTGGAGAGCATGCGCTGGAGCGTGACGGGCACCACCAAGTACCTCACCGACACGCGTATCCCGAAGAGCGGCGGCGACATCATTAAGCCGGCCGAAGAACTGGCCAAAATGCGCGCGTCTGGATACTTCCTCGAGTACTGGCAGGCGCGCGTCAATCCGGGTAAGCCGGCCGTCGCGGTCGACGGCACCATTCTCGAGAAGCGTACGACCCACGAAACGCCAGCGGTGAAAGTCTCGGCCACCGTGACCAAGGGCGTGTACACCGTGATCATGTCGCGCAAACTCGACGCTGGTCCGGATTACAAGAAGATCGTGCCGGATAAGAAGTACACTGTCGGCTTCGCGATTCACGCGGGTCACGCCTCGCAGCGCTTCCACTACGTTAGCTTCGAGCGTTCGTTGATGCTCGACGGCATCGAAGGCGTGGCGGATCTACTCGCCCCGGCATCGGGCGGCGGCGCGGCGCGCTAAAACTCAGCGCGGATATCGATAAAGGTCGCACCAGGCAGCGCGCGGAGGATCGATAGAAGATCCTCCCGCGCCAGCGCGACGCAGCCTGCGGTTGGCGTCAGGTCCGGCGCGGCGACATGCATGAAGATGGCGCTGCCCGCGCCCGGCACGACCGGATCGTCGTTGTGCCCGAGCACCACCACCAAGTCATACAGCCCATCGTCGCGCCACATGTTCTCGGCGCTGGCGGGATACGGCAGTTTCACAGGGCGATTGTAGTTCGGGTCGTTCGGCGCATCGCACCAGCCATCGTCCTGCATGATGGGCGCGACCGGAAGGCGCGTTGTCGGCAACATGAGTTTGTCGCTGCGATAGAACACTTTCTTCAAGGCGTAACGCCCGAGCGGCGTTACGCCGTCGCCCTCATGTTTGTCGCGCCGGATGCCGCTGCGTCCGAGCACGCAAGGATAAGCGAAGGTCTTGTACCGCAGCGTTCCGCGCGTCACGTCCGTAGCGATGGGGGCGACAACGATATCCATAACCTAGAACAGATGGCCTGAACGTTTCGCCTTGGTCTGGAGATAACTCCAGTTGTGGGCGTTGGAAGGAAATGTATGTGCGACGCGCTCGACGACTTCAATGCCGTGACGCCCGAGCGCGCCGACCTTCGCGGGATTATTGGTCAGAAGACGCACGCGCGTAAAGCCAAGCACGCGCAGCATGCGCACCGCCGGAAGATAGACGCGTTCGTCGTCGTCGAACCCTAATTGCTCATTGGCATCGACGGTGTCGAATCCGCGATCCTGCAGCGTGTAAGCGCGCAACTTGTTGACGAGACCAATGCCGCGTCCTTCCTGCGCGAGGTAAAGCAGCACCCCGCCGCCTTCCTTGGCGATCGAAGCGATGGCGCCGCGAAGCTGATCGCCGCAGTCGCAGCGCATCGACGCTAAAAGGTCGCCGGTAAAGCATTCCGAATGCAGACGCGCGAGGACAGGCTTGGTCGGGTCGGGCGAACCGATGATGATCGCGAGATGTTCGGCGCCGCCGTCGCGCGGACGGAAAGATATGATGCGTGTGTCTTCGCTGTCGGCCAGCGGAACGCGGGCCTCGCTGATCGGCCGCAGATCGCCGGCGGTGTCCTGGTCGTAACGGAGAATCGCCGCAGCGTTCACTGCGAGGCGGCCATGACGGCGCGTCCATAGATCCGGGTTGTCGGCAAGCGGGGCGATCACCACGGCGGGAAGAAGCCGAGCGATCTTCGCCAGCACCACGGCGGCGTGACCGGCGTCCGAGGCCGGCATGCCGCGCGCCGCGACATCAGGCGGCGGTACTGGTTGCTCGACGTCGGGATCGATCAAAGCGCGGATGCGCGCGGGGCTGAGATCGTTGCATCCCAGCTGAATGGCCTGGGCAGAGGGAGCCGCGAGGCCGAGGACCGCCGCGCGGCGTCCGGTGACGACGAGACAGGCCGGACCTACACCGGTCTCGGTGAAAAACGGTGCGGGCCAAAGATCGACAGTTTCCGCCGCACGCACCAGCGCGGCACCGGTGGAGTCCGTCCCTAGGATGACAATTGCGCCGCCGCGCCGCAATTCGGCGACAGCGCGGTCCACGGCTTCCAAGTCCGGGAGGGACAAGGCGGCCATTTTTGGTTCTGGTTTGTCGTCGGCTCTAGCGTTCATGCGTATGGGGGATATATAGCCTTGCACGGCCTGTCCAGCCACGTGTCCCAAGCGATTAGGGCCGTCTGATCACAAGCCATTGTGGATGGCTGACTTAAAGCCACATGGGGCGGGACGTATGCAGGCGAACCGGCCTAGATTAGGCGCTATAATAAGCCGCGTATTTGAAGAATGGAGATTGGGCCCTCGTGTCATCCGCCCGGAGCATACTCATCGTTGACGATGACGACCTATTGCGCACTTCATTGAAGGAGCAACTGGCCGCGCAAGGAGATTTCAGCCGCATCGAGGAAGCCGCGACCGGCGCCGGCGGCATCACGCAAGCCACCGGGAATGTGTTCGACATCATCCTGCTCGACCTCAATCTTCCGGACATGGATGGGCGCGAGGTCTGCAAGACGCTGCGTGAGCGCGGCGTGCGCTCGCCCATCATCATGCTAACGGCGCTCGATTCCGAGGATGATACAGTCACCGGTCTCAATGCCGGCGCTAACGATTACATCACCAAGCCGTTCCGTCTCGCGGTGCTGCTCGCACGCGTGCGCGCGCACCTGCGTCAACATGAACAGTCGGACGACGCGGTGTTCACCATCGGGCCATACCAATTCCATCCGGCCGCGAAGATGCTCTCGACCGGCGAAGGAAAGAAGAAAATCCGTCTCACGGAAAAAGAGACAGCGATCCTCAAATATCTCTATCGGATTGGAAACAAGACGGTCTCGCGCGAGACGCTGCTTGGTGAAGTGTGGGGATACAATGCGGCGGTGACGACGCACACCCTTGAGACGCACATTTATCGCCTGCGTCAGAAGATCGAGGAAAACCCCGCGGAAGTCAGGCTCTTGATAACGGAGCCCGGCGGGTACCGGCTCAACGCGTAGCCTCAAGCAAAGCTGCGCGCCCCCCAAAGGCGCCGGCGCAGCTCATGCGGCGCCGGTTTCGCCTTCGGTCGAAGCGCGGCAGCTATTCGCGCTTCGAGATGTTGCCAAGCAATTCGAGGACGTTCTTGCGCAGGTCCTGATTGTGCAGGCGCCAGTAGGCTCGCACCAGTTCCAGGGTTTCCGTGCGCTGCATCGGATCGCTGTCGGGGCCGCCGACGGCTTCCTCCGCAATTCCTTCCACGGCGCTGCGCGCCGTCGGGGTCGTACGGTCACCCGTGGTGTCCGGTCCGATATCTTCGAAGAAGTACGCGATCGGACAATTGAGGACACGCGAGATATCGAAAAGGCGGCTTGCGCTCACTCGATTATGGCCGCTCTCGTATTTCTGGACCTGCTGGAAAGTAACGCCGATATCGCCGGCGAGTTGTTCTTGGCTTATATGCAGCAGCGTACGCCTAAGCTTGATCCGCTTGCCGACGTGGATATCGATCGGGTCGGGACCGCCGCCGCGCGTGCCGGGCTGCCGCCCTCTGCCGCGTGCTTTCATTGGTAAAACTGTCAACTCCGTTACCCATTCTGTTTATATGTTGAACAAAAGCCGCTTCCGACATTTGCTCCTTCTTTTTATTAGCGGCTGACGCTTGTTGTTCAGCATCTTCGCCGCCTTACAAAGATGGATTGAAAAATGCACAGGCGCAAGCAGCGGGCGGTAGCCAGTGCGTGAGCGGGCGCAATCTCCGGTGGCCGGGGAATTCGAAGGCGAGGAGAACTTTCGATAAATCGAGGGGTTAGAGTAGTTCTGGCCGGCCATTAAAAGCCGTTCATGCGCGGGTGAATGGAATTCGGTAACGGGCATGCGCAACTTGAAGGAGCTTGGTCAGGCGAAAGCTTTTGATCTAGATCAAACAATTGCCCTGGCGCTGACCCAAATCCGACGCGAAAATATGCTTCCACCCTCGCGCGTGCGGTGCACTAACATAGGTTAAGAATGCAGAAGGACGAGCGAGTGTTATCCGAGATGCTTGAAGTGATTGAGCGTCGCAAGAGCGGCGATCAAATTACTTCGTATACCGCGCGCCTGTATGCGAAAGGCGTCCATAAGATTGCGCAGAAAGTCGGCGAAGAAGCCGTGGAAACCACGGTCGCCGCCGTCGCGGAAAGTAAAGAGCGGTTGGCGCGTGAAAGCGCAGATCTTCTCTATCATCTCCTTGTGCTTTGGTCCGCCAAGGACCTCTCCATGACTGACGTCTGGGCCGAGCTTGAAAACCGCTTCGGCTCCACCGGCATCAAGGAACTGCGGAAGAAAGGCTGAGGATGTACGACGACAACAATATCTTCGCGCGCATTTTGCGCGGTGAGATCCCGTGTAAGAAGGTTCACGAGGACGAACATACACTTGCCTTCGAGGACATCAGTCCGCGCGCTCCGGTGCACACGCTGGTTATCCCCAAGGGCAAATATGTGTCCATGAACGACTTCGCGGAAAAAGCCTCGGACGCTGAGATCGCCGCGCTCATGCGCGCCGTGCGCACCGTCGCCGCGCTCAAAGGCGTCGATGCTTCCGGCTTCCGCCTCATCCTCAACAACGGCGCAGACGGCGGACAGGAAGTGCCGCACCTTCACTTCCATGTGCTGGGCGGCCGCGTCATTGGCGCAATGGTTTCCAGATAAAAAAACGCGGGCTCACTTTAAAGTGGCCCGCGCGTGGAGAGTTTAATTCTCCTGCTCGCGGCGCGGTTCCTAGTTAGGGAACCAACCCCGGAAGCAGGCGAGACGCCGTCCGTTCTACGCGGACCAGCGCCGAAGGCTTAGTCGCGGCGGCGACGATCAAGATTGACGTCATCTGGATCCGTGAACGCCCCAACGGCCGCGCCGCCGGCGCCGCCGATCACCGCACCGGTCAACGGATCGCCGCCGGTAATAGCGCCAAGCGCCGCACCACCGGCCGCGCCGATCCCGGCGCCGGAAAGCGCGCGTTCGCCGCGGTCATAACCGCAAGCCGAAAGCGCCATCAAAATAAGCGAAGCTGCAACAAGACGTTTTGTCATAACTGCCTCCATCGTTCGTCCTTATCGACGTGAACGACAGACTCAACGATAGCTCAACACCAAGAGTTTCTGTTCGGAGTAAGGCATCTTCGCCGCAAACCCGCGTGTTGCGTGCGTCCGCGCCGCATCGCGCAGGCATCGGTGGCGTTTATTCCACCAGTGCGGAGCGTCCCGGCAGAAAGCGCCGGTAAGAGAGCGCTTCGGCGATGTGACCGCGCCCGATATTTTCCGATTGGGCGAGGTCTGCGATGGTGCGCGCAATGCGCAAAATACGGTGATACCCGCGCGCCGACAGTTTCATTTTCTCGGCGGCTTGCGTCAACAGCGCACGGCCATCGCTGTCCGGCGCAGCCACCGTTTCCAGAATTTCGCCGTCCGCCTCGGCATTGCACGTGACGCCGCCGCGAGCGCCATATCGCGCCTCTTGCAGCACCCGCGCGGCCGCCACTCGCCCGGCGACAATGTCGCTGCGCTCTCCCGATGCCGGCGTCGAAAGATCCAAGGGATCGACGGCGGGCACATCCACATGCAGATCGATGCGATCGAACATCGGGCCGGAGATTTTGCCCTGATATTCCGCCGCGCACTTTGGCGCCTTTCCGCAGGCGAGCTGCGCATCGTCGAGATGACCACAGCGGCAGGGATTCATCGCCGCGACCAACTGGAAGCGCGCGGGATAGCTGACGTGGGCATTGGCGCGCGCGATCATCACGCGGCCCGTCTCCAGCGGCTGTCGCAGGGCTTCCAGACTTTGGCGGGAAAACTCGGGAAGCTCATCCAAGAAGAGCACGCCGCGATGGGCCAGCGAGATTTCGCCCGGTCGCGCCTTCAATCCGCCGCCAACAAGGGACGGCGTCGAGGCTGAATGATGCGGATCGCGGAAAGGACGCTGGCGCAGGATGGTCCCGCCTTCAAGCTGGCCCGCCACTGAATGAATCATGCTGACTTCGAGCGCCTCCGCGGCTGAGAGCGGTGGCAGGAGCCCCGGCAACCGGCTCGCGAGCAGGGATTTCCCAGAACCTGGCGGCCCCACCATCAAGAGGTTATGGCCGCCTGCGGCGGCGATTTCGAGGGCACGCTTGGCTGTCTCCTGGCCCTTGACGTCCTTAAGATCGAGAAAGGCTGTGGCGGCGCGCGGGGCGGCCGGCATCGCGGCGCTGAGCACTGAGACGCCTTTGAAGTGATTGATCAGCTGCAAGAGGGTTTGCGGAGCGAGCACGTCGGCGCCGCCCGCCCAGGCCGCTTCGCCGCCTTGCGCGCCGGGGCAAATCAGACCGCGTCCGCCGGCGTTGGCTGCGATGGCCGCCGGCAATACGCCGGCGACCGCGGCAATGGAGCCGTCGAGGCCAAGCTCGCCCAAAGCGGCATAGCTGCCCAGGTCCTCTACGCCGATGACACCCATGGCGACGAGAACACCAAGCGCGATTGGCAGATCAAAGTGACTGCCTTCCTTCTGCACGTCGGCGGGCGCGAGATTGACGGTGATGCGCTTGGCCGGCAATGCGAGACCGACGGCGTTCAGGGCGGCGCGGACACGCTCACGCGATTCGGCAACGGCCTTATCGGGAAGCCCGACGATGCTGAAAGCGGGGAGGCCGCTCGAGATCGCAACCTGCACCTCGATGGGCAGGACCTCGATCCCTGAAAAAGCGACCGTGTTGATATGCGCGACCATTCCGCCCCCCGCGACACGCGACTATAGCGGTGAATACCGGGTGATAGAACGGCGCAATTGCCCTCTGGCGAGCCGGGTATGAACCTGATTTTATCGGCCTGACTTCCGGCTCCCACGAGGACTGCTATGGCCAATAACTATCCCTCCGAAGCGCATGAGTTCGCCGACCTGCGCGCGACGATCGAAAAACACCTGCTGCCTGGATTTGCGCCGCCCGCGCCGTTCCTGCCGCGCACGTCCAGTGTTTTCACCATCGGGTCATGCTTCGCGCAGACGATTCACGAAGCGCTGAAAGCCTCCGGCATCATCAGCCGGCATCTCATGTTGGCCGAAGCCGTCAATACGCCGCCGTGCGCTCTGCTGCTGCTCGAAAGGCTGCGCGGCAAGGAGGCAAAAACGATTGGGCACTTCAACGAAGACCGGATCATAAATCCTGCGAAGATGTTCGAATTGCGCGGCTTCTTGCCCAGCGCGTCGGCGTTCATCCTGACATTGGGCGTGGCGCTCCAGCCGTTCCATGAAGACGGTTTGCCGATCATCCACGTCACCAAATCGACGGTTGGACCGAAGTGGAGAACTCTGGGAAACTCATTCCATATGCTTTCGGTCGATGAAATCCGCTCCTATATAGAGCGGTCCATTGAGTCCATCCGGGCTATGCGGCCGAACCTTCCGGTCATTCTCACGCTCTCGCCCGTCCCGCTCATGAGCTCGGTCGATCATCCCGCGCCGGTAGTCCAGGATTGCATCTCCAAGAGCAACATCAGAGCCGCCATCGCCATGACGATGGAGGAGCAAATCCCCGATGTATATTATTGGCCGTCTTTCGAGATCGTCAGATGGCTTGGCGGTCATGTCGGCCCATTCTTCGGGATCGAAGAACAAGACCAGCGCCATGTTGCGCCGTCCTGCGTGAAAGTGATCACGGATCTCTTTATCGAGCGCTACTTCCTGCCGGCGTAAGCGGCCTCGTCAGGCCTTGTGATGCTGTGTGGTTCCGCCCGCGGCGAAGAAAGCCATCTGACCATCGTAGGCTTTCTTGAAAGCGGGCCGCGCGCAGACGCGATCGACATAAGCTCGTGTCGCCGGAAAGTCGCCGGCGGCCCTCACTTTCGGAATACGCAGCACGTCCGCCATCAGGAGATCGGCGACGGTAAACCGCTCCGCCGCAAGCCATTCCCGTTGCGCCAGCACGGTCTCCAGGTGCTTTAGACGCGTCATAGCCCATCCCTCGAGGGGGTTGTCCGCGGCTTGAGACAGGCCGAGGAACCACCACGGCACCGTCACCATCTCCATGGAATTGAGCGCGGCGATCGTCCATTCCAGAGCCTCCATTTCGCCCTTGAGATCGCGCGGCATCAATATGTCGCTCTTCCGCGCGAGGTACAGGAGACATGCGCCGCTTTCAAACACGGTGATGTCGTTTTCCGTGAGGAAGGGGACTTGGCCAAACGGCTGGCGCGCGAAGTGATCCGGCCCCCGATCCTTGAATGGGACCGACCGGACGTCGTAATCAAGCCCTGCCTCCTCGCACGCCCAGCGCAGTCTGAGATCGCGCACGAAACCGCGGGGCCCCGATTTGCCGTCGGGAACCCAATCGTACGTCCAGATCGTCAACGTTTCGGTCATGACGTCTCGCTAAACAACCGGCGGGATGGGCGCGTTGAGGAGCGCTTTGCGCTGGATGAAGGACATGGTGATGCCCTTCTTGTCGAAAGCGTCCTTCACGGCGCGGTTCAGGTCGAACTGCACCGCCTGCACGTTCGCGGGCGCCACCCAGACTTGGGCGGCGATGGTGATGCCTACATCGGCGAACGACGCGAGGCCGATCTGCGGCGGCGGATTCTCGAGCACGCGCTCGTCGCGTGCCACGATCTCATGGACGATCTTCAAGGCGAGGGTGGCGTCGTCGACATAGGACAGCAGGAATTTGAGTTCCACCCGCCGCGTCGCATTGCGGGTAAAATTCTTCATCGTACCGCTCCAGATCAATCCATTGGGCACGACCACGTGAACGTTGTCGGCCGTGTCGATTTCGGTCACGAACAAGGTGATCGAGCGCACGGTCCCGCTCACGCCGCCCGCTTCAATGGCGTCACCCACGCGGAAGGGGCGGAAAAACACCAGCAGAAGGCCGGAGGCCACATGGCTCAAGGTTCCCTGCAGCGCGAGGCCTATGGCCAAACCTGCCGCGCCGAGGACAGCGACAAAGCTTGTGGTCTGGATGCCGAAGCTGCCCAACACCGAGATCAGGGTGAAGGCGACGATCAGATACTTCGCGCCGGACGCGGCGAAGGTCGTGATGGTCTGGTCGATGCGCTTCGAACGCAGGCCTCCACGGTGGATGGCGCGGTGAACGGCATTGGCGATCGCCCATCCGATGACAAGCGTAATGATCGCGCCGATGACCCGCAGACCATAGGTCGTGATCACCGTAAGCATCGTGTCGACGGTATTGAGCAGATGTCTTTCGATTTGATCCGGATTGAGCTTCGTGAGGTCTTCCATCGCCTTTTACCTAGAGCCGCGCTTCAATCGCGTCCCATACATCCGCTTCCAACGATGTCTCATTGAAACGGTTGATCTCCTGGATCCCGGTGGGGGACGTGACGTTGATCTCCGTCAAATAATCGCCAATGATGTCGATGCCAACGAAGATCAGGCCGCGTTCGCGTAAAGCGGGTCCGATGATCTCGCAAATCTCCTGTTCGCGCTTCGTCAGCTCGGTTTTTTCCGGGCGGCCGCCCACATGCATGTTCGAGCGCGCCTCACCCACGGCCGGCACGCGGTTGATGGCGCCGGCTGCTTTTCCGTCGATGAGGATGATGCGCTTATCGCCCTTGCGTACTTCCGGTACATAACGCTGCACGATCACCGGCTCGCGCCAGGTGGTGGTGAACATCTCAAGAAGAGCGCCGAGATTCTCATCGTCCGGGCGAATATGAAACACGCCCGCGCCGCCGTTGCCGTACAGCGGCTTGATGATGATGTCCTTATGGTCGCGGCGGAAGGCACGGATTTCCTCGACGTCGGCCGAGATCAACGTCGGCGGCATCACACCCTCGAAATGCGTGACGAACAGTTTCTCCGGCGCGTTGCGCACGTGGACCGGGTCGTTGACCACCAGCGTCTTGGGGTGGATATGTTCGAGCACATGGGTCGCGGTGATATAGGCCATATCGAACGGAGGGTCCTGACGCATCAACACCACATTCATGGTGCGCAGGTCCAATTCTTGCTCGGGTCCGAGTTCGTAATGCTTGCCCAATTCGCGGCGTACTGTCAGTGCGCGTGCCCGGGCGATGACGCGGCCTTCGCGGAACGAAAGCTTACGCGGCAGATAGTGGTACAGGGTGTGGCCGCGCTTCTGCGCCTCGAGCGCCAGCACGAACGTGGAGTCTGCGTTGATGTTGATGGACTCGATCGGGTCCATCTGAATTGCGACTTGAAGTGTCATTGTCCCTCGGGCTGCCGGTTTGGCCTCGGCGAATTGTGCAGGGACACCCTTTTAATGCAAGCGCTCGCGCAGTTCTTCAATAACTTGTGCGATCTTGCGGCGGTCGGCGCCTTCCGGCGTGCGCGCCACGAAGCCCTCGAAGGCTTCGACGGCATGTTTCAGATGCCCCAAGCGCATATGCATGACCCCGGCTTCACGCCACAAGGAGGCGTTTTCGGGATCCAGCATCTGCATGGCGTCGACGGCCTCGAGGGCGCCGGCGATCTCATTGAGTTCCATGCGCCGGGTTTTGACATTGTTCTGCAGGCGGACCAGCACTTCACGGTTCGAGACGGGCCGGTAATGGCTGGAATCGAGCTCCACCGCCGTCCCGCGCACCAGCTTCAAAAGCTCGCGGAGCGCCCGGCTCTCCATGACGCGGCCGTTGTAGAACGGATCGATGATTGCGCGCCGCCCGTCGCGGCTTTCAAGGCGCACCAGGAAATGACCCGGGAAGTTGAGACCTGCGGCGACCCAGCCCTGGGCGCGCGCGGCGGCCAGATAGAGGATGCCGAGGGACACGGGAAGGCCGCGGCGGCGCTCTATCACGCGCATCATGTTGGCATTGTCGAGATCGTTGTAGTTCTCTTCATCGCCGACGTAATGGAAATCGCGCGCGATGACGTTCGAGAGGACCTCAGCCATCTCTTCCGGCCCGGGATTGTCGACATCGAAGCCGGACTCGAGCATCGCAGTGTGCACCGCCTCGGCGAGCTCGCGCATATGATCACGGTAGATCTTGAGATCTGTCGAGGGATGATCGAACGAGGCGAGCACGAGGGCGATGTCGGCAATATCGATGGCCTCGTCGATCTGCGACGAGACATGTCCGAGCGCCGCCTTGATGGTCGCCGTGCTAGCCATACACGACACCTAACGCGATTCGGCGCTGGTTTCCACTCGGGTTATTACGGGCGCCACGCGTCTTCCAAATGCCGAGGGAACACGCCGCTGACCGTCATGACGTCGAACCTGACATCGTAATCGCCACCACCCGGAAAACGCGCGATGAAAATTTCGGCAGCGCGCGCGATACGCGTACGCTGGGATAATGTTACCGCTTCAAGCGCCGCCGTTTCATTGGCGCGCGCTTTGACCTCGATAAAGGCGATGACCTTTCCGCGCTTGGCGATGATATCGATCTCGCCGACGCCAGTTCCGCGTTTACCTATCAGCCGGCGTTCCAAGATGCGCCAGCCGCGTAACCGTAAACTCCACACGCAGAGGCTTTCAGCGAAGCGCCCGTGGCGTTCCGCCGCGGTGCGTATGCTACGGGCGGCCATCTTTGCTCAATTCGAGCGCGCGCTGATAAATTCGACGGCGCGGTTCCTGGAACGCTTCGGCGACCACATCGGCGGCGTCGCGGACCGTCATCGTGGCGAGCGCCTTGCGCAATGCGGTGTCCAGGTCTTCGGCCGATGTCACCGTGTCGGAGGCTCCGCCGATCACGAGGACGATCTCGCCCTTCGGCGGCCCCTCGGCGGCGTAGTGGGCTTCCAGTTCGGCGAGCGTGCCGCGACGTACTTCTTCGTACAGCTTGGTCATCTCGCGGCACACCGCGGCTGGTCTCGGCCCCAGAACCGCGTGTAAATCAGCCAGGGTTTCGGGCAGGCGCTGGGCGGATTCATAGAACACGAGCGTGGCCTTCAGGCCCTTGAGCTCGAGGGCCTCGCCGCGGCGCGCGCCCGATTTCTGCGGCAGGAATCCGGCGAACATCACCCGATCGGTGGGCAGGCCCGCGACGACCAGTCCGGCCAGCAGCGCCGAAGGACCCGGAATCGGAATCACCGGAATGCCCGCGTCCGCGCACGCACGTACCAATTTGTAGCCGGGGTCCGAGATCAGCGGCGTGCCGGCATCGCTGACAAGGGCGACCCGTCCGCCCGCCTGAAGCTGGGACAAAAGTTTGGGCCGCGCCTGCTCGGCGTTATGGTCGTGGTACGGCATCATGGACGCGGCGATTCCGAAGCGGTGGAGCAATACGCCCGTCACGCGCGTATCCTCGCAGGCGATCACATCGGCGCCTCGCAACACAGCAAGGGCCCTAGCCGTTATGTCATTTAGGTTGCCGATGGGCGTCGCGACCACATAAAGGCCTGGATTCAGGGCTACCCCAGCCGTAGGTTCGGCCCCGGACGATAGGACCGGTTCACCCGCCTTCTGATGTGAGGACTCGTTTCGTGTCATTGAAGCCATTCTTTTTGGCCAGCGTTCTTGCCGCCAGTCTTTTGGCCGGCTGCGCCGGTGGTACGCCGACACCCTCGCAGACTCCGCCCGCCGCTGCCAGGGCCTCGGGTGCGCCAACTTCGACGCTCAATGCACCGGCGGACCGGCGTGGCGTATTGCCGCGCAATCAGCTGATCCCCGGCCTTGGCGGTGACGTGAAGCCCCTTCCACCTGTTGCCGGGGGCCCGATGCCCCAGCGGCCCGTGCCCGACGCCAACGGCCTCGTGCGAGTCGCCCTTCTCGCTCCATTGACGGGTCCGTCATCGCCCGTGGGCCAGGCCCTGCTCAACGCCGCCGAGATGGCGCTGTTCGATGTGGCCGATGAGCGCTTTGTCCTGCAGGCTTATGATACCGGCGGCACACCCGAAGGCGCGACCGAAGCGGCGCAGCGCGCGCTGTCTCACGGCGCGCAGCTCATCCTTGGTCCGCTGTTCTCCGCCGAGGCGCGCGCCATCGGTCCGGTCGCCGATGCCGCCGGAGTCAACATCGTCGCCTTCTCCACAGATCCCACCATCGCGGGTGGACGCGTGTTCGTGCTTGGCTTCCTCGTACAGGAACAAGTGCGTCAGATGATCGCGTATGCGCGCGCGCAGGGCCTCACGCGCTTTGCGGTGCTCGCACCCGAGTCCGATTATGGCCGCGCGGTGGTTGAAGCCTTCAACCGCTATGTGCCCGCCGGCGGTGGCCAGGTCACCAACGTCGCTTACTACAATGCGGAAGGCACAAACCTCAACGACGTGGTGCGCGATCTTGCCGCATATGATCGTCGCAAACAGGCGCTTGAAGCGCAGAAAGCCGAACTCGCGGGCAAGGAAGACGAAATCTCACAGCTCGCCCTGGAACGCCTCAACCGTCTTGAGACTATCGGGGAAGTCGATTTTGAAGCCGTGCTGCTCCCCGACCAAGGCACGCGTCTGACGCAGGCCGCGACCCTGCTGCCGTTTTACGATATTGATTCGGGGCGCGTACAGCTTCTGGGCACGATGCTATGGAACACGCAAGGTCTCGGCCGCGAGCCGGTGATGGTGGGCGGCGTTTATCCAGCTCCGCCGCAGGAATCGAACCGTCAGTTCTTCGTGCGTTACCGCGAGCTGTTCGGCCGCGCGGCGCCGGGCATCGCGAGTCACGGTTATGACGCTGTCGCGCTCGCTGCGGTCCTGGCGCGCGGAGATTATCCGCAGCCCTTCTCGGCCGAAGCTATCACCAATCCTTCGGGTTTCGCGGGGGTGGACGGGATTTTCCGCTTCCTGCCGAACGGGCTGTCGCAGCGCGGTTTTGCGATCATGCAGGTGACGCGTGACGGCGCCACGGAAATCGAAAAAGCGCCGGCGACCTTTGAGGCGCCGGCCTCCTAATCCATCCGTTACGGTGTTCCGGGAGCCGGTGCGGCCTGCGCCGGATACGCGTTCTTGGACAAGATATCCTTGAGATTGGTCGCCGCGCCCAGCTGATTGCGCTGCACGATCGCCGAAGGATTGTCGTTTCCCACGCCGTACACCGCGGCGTTCCAATCCTTACGCGGTTTGATCACCGCGCCTTCAAAGGCGCCGCCGGCGAACAGCCCTTTGCTTTGCGAATAAGCGACAATGTCCTTGCCCACATGTGTCGTGGTCGCCGCTTCAGCGCCAACGCCCAAGGTGCCGAGAGTCATGCCGACATTCGCGCCGATCTTGAATTCGTCGTCGAGCACGGCGCTAAGACCCTTTTCGGTCAGGATCATGAAGACGACGGACGCCGAATTCATGCCCGCTTGCAGGCCAAGCGAACCCGCCGTCATGCGATAGAAAGCCGGATCGCCGAACTCACCTTCGGGCTGACGCTTCAACAGGACACCGTCACCGTAGGCGCCGCCAACGATGAAGCCGAGTTTGTAGTAGGACGGAATGATCAGGACCCCTTTGCTCCGTTGCAAAAGATCGTCCATGTCGCCGGAGTTCTTCAGCTCCTCGCGCACGCGGGTGAGGGTGATCGCGGCTTCGTCGAGGATGTGGCGCGCGTCGAGAACGTCATCGGCTTTGGCAACGCTGTTCACGGCAGTGCTCGCGGCCAGCGTCGCCATCAGGAGACTCGCCTGCCTGCGGGGAATGGATTTCGTCATGTTAGCCTCCGTTGATGGGCGAGTGTTGCGGCGAAGTGCGCCCGAAGTAAGGCAGCGGCCGTAAGCTATTACAGACGTCGTAAACGAATAAACGTGTTAACGAATGCCACGCGCGAGCGCGTCGATGTAACGGCCCTGGAATAACGTGATCCCGAGTTGCTGGCCAATCTTCACCGCCGCTTCTGAATCGCAGCGCGCGAGAATGGTGCGGCCCTTCTTGCGTTCACGGATCATCTCCTTGAGCCGCTGGCCCTGCTCCGTGCCGACATAGGCTGTCATTTCCTGCGCCCAATTGAGTTTGGCATAGGTCACGCCGAGGCGGTTGGGATCAGCGAAGGGGAACGTCGAAAGGCTAAGCCCGTCGATGCAGATGCGGTAACCGCGCTCGCTGACAAAATCCCGGGCAAAGGCGAAGCTGCCTGGATCGGCGAACATATCTTCAAGGCGCATCTCGAGCACCACGTCCTGGCTCGATGGCGCGAAGTCGTCGTCGAAGGATAAGAATTCCTCCGAAAGCACGGTCGAGACGTTCACATTGATGCTGAAGCCGTCGCGCACCAGGGTACGATCTTCACGGCGCGCGATCTGGGCCATCACGCGGCGGTCCAAGGTTTGCGTGAAGCGCTGGAACAGCCACGGATTGATGGTGAGGTCCGTGCGCGGCATCAGGGTCTCGCGCAAGTCGGCAATGGACACGAACACTTCGGTGAAAACGATTTCCGGCTTTCCGTCTTCGACAAAGGCGCACACCGGCTGGCGACGCGTGAAGCTGGAAAGATCGACGCGTGCGAGCGCGTCTTCCGCCTTGCCCAGTTCCGTCGGCGTCAGTGGCGTGCCGCGTTCCGGGCTATTGCGTAAAAGCTCGCGCGCCGCGATCAATTCGGGCAGCGTCTTGCGCACGCTCTTTTCGGTGCTCGCCGCTTGGCGCATCGCGAAAGTGAGCAGCTTGTCGTAGTCCGCGTTCATGTCGAACCAGTTCGACAGGCGGTTCTTACGCGCATCGCTTTTGAACTTGGCGATGAGCGGATCGCGCTCCCACAATTTCAAAAGCTTGAGCATCGCGCGCTCGGCCGCGGCCGTTTCGTGATTCTCGAAAACCACCATCAGGTCCGAATTGCGCATGCGGTACAGCTGCGCGGTGCGGGTGCGTGCAAGGTCGTCGAACACCGTCTCGGCGTTGCGCAGATGATCCTTGTCGCGATTTTCGGGGAGTAAGCGCGACAGGTGCAGGCGGATGACGCCGCGGTCCCGCGACCCCGGGTCCAGAGACTTCAAGTCGTCCAGGAAGCGCGCTTCATGGCTGGCGCCCAGCGGATGTGCGGCGGTGCCGGTTTGCGGTTCCATGCTCATTATCTCAACCGGTTCGCACGCGCTTGCGGCGCGGGCGCTTTCTTGCGGTAAGCGTCCAGGAAGTGGCCCTGGAAGACGCTGATGCCGGTCTTGAGGCCCCACTGCAGCGCGTTGGCGGAGTCGCAGCGCGACAGAATGACTTTTTCCGCGCCGATATTGTGCACGATGAATGCCGCGCTCTGATTGGTCGCCGGGTCCATCATGTCCAGAAGTTCGGGCGCCCAGATGATCTTGGCGTAGTCCGGCTTCATCAGCGCGACATCCAGCATCGCCAAAGCGGATGTCGAAAGACCATCGATGAGCACGGCGTGACCCATGCTGGAAAGGACGGCCTGCGCGTCGAGATACATGCTGAAGTTTGTCAGGAGGTCCACGGCCTGGACTTCGATGATGACTTTCTGGCCCTGCTCGAGGCGCTCCAGGAAACTGCCGAACGTCGGCGTGAATATCGTTTCCAGATTGAGATTGAGGCTAAGCGCCGGTGCGTCGCGGGCATCGGGATGCCGCAGCACGATATCGAGCATGCGCAGGTCCATCGTGCGCGAAAGATCCTGGAACAGCGAGCGGTCGCCGAACAGGTTCCAGTTGGGCGCAACGGCGCGCTGCAGATCGCCGACGGACAGGAAGAACTCATAGAATTCGATCGACGGCGCTTTGGTTTCCTGGTCGAGGCGGATGGCCACTTGGTTGCGGACGAAGGGCACGACATTCAGGAAGGCGAGCTTCTTATGAATTTCGTCGAGGGCCGCCGGCGTTACCGTGGGAAGCGGCGGCGCCGCGACGGCGACCGGCTGCGCGCTTTGCGCCTCTTGGCGTAACTGCTGCGCCGCATGGATCGCCATGGCGGCATCAAGCTGAAGGTCGTACCAGAGCACAAAGCGGTCGTTACCCTGATCGTCGTCGAGGGTCAGCGGATCGCCTTCGAATAATTTGCGGATCCGGTGAATAATGTTGTTCACGTCACGCTGGGCGCCTCCGCCGACGATCATCGCAAGGTCGTCGTTGGTCAGACTGAAGATCTGCACCTGGCGCCCGCTTTCCAGCGTGCGGAACATGCGCGTGACGATCTTGATGCGCACCGGTGTGCGGTTGGCCGGCATGAGTTTGGACAGGCGCAGGTGCACGACCTTGCGCCCTTCCGGATTGCGGCGCATCCGGTCGAGCGTGTCGACGAGCAGAGTCTCCTGATAGCCTCTGGCGCCTTGATTCATCGTCTCGCGCTACTCAACCGTTACGAGTTTCAAGCCATACACGGGCTGTCCCGACGGTTCAAAAGCCCATCCGGGAGCCGGTGCTGGCGCGACTCTAAGCCCATTTGGCCCGATCTTGAACGGTAACCATTTGGAAAAGATTAACAAATATTCTTTTTGTGGCCGGGTGACTTAAGCTGGCGCACCCGGTATCGCCATCGTCTCCCATGGGGGCGTCCATTATCATAAGCCCGGACCCGCGCGGAAGCCGTCGAACCCACCTTTTTGACCTCCGGTTACAATCCGATACATGACCACAGCCTCCGACCCCGCTCTCGATGATCTCGCCGCCCTCGCGGCCGTGCTCGGTAAGTTCCCGACCCGGCGCGTCCTGTGCGTGGGCGACGTCATGGTTGATCATTCAACCTACGGGGAAGTGAAGCGGATCTCGCCTGAAGCCCCGGTTCCGGTGGTGCGGATCACCCGCGAGACCAGCGAACTGGGCGGTGCCGGAAACGTGGTGCGTAACCTCGCCTCGCTGGGCGCCGCGTGCGCCTTTGTCGCCGCCATTGGTGACGACCGCGCCGGTCAGGAGGTCAGCAACCTGCTCGCCCGCCTGCCTGTGGAACCTTACTTGCGGGTCTCCCGTCAGCGGGAGACGACCATTAAGAATCGCTTCTTCAGCCTGGACGGTCATCATCTGCTCCGCGCCGACCGCGAAACCCGGCTCCCGCTCGCGCCCAATGACGCCGCCGACGTGATGCGCGCGGTCACCTCCGAACTCCTGCGCGCGGAAGCCGTCATCCTGTCGGACTACGGCAAAGGTGTTTTGTCCGGCGATATCGCCCAAGCCATCATCACAGCGGCCAAGGCCCAGCACAAACCTGTCATCGTCGATCCCAAAGGCACCGACTACGGCCGCTACATGGGCGCGGCGGTGCTGACCCCCAATCGCTCCGAGCTCGCCGAAGCGACGGGTTTACCCGTCGATACCACCGAAAACCTGGTCACGGCGGCGCGCGGCCTGTGCCGGGATGTCGGCGTCGGGGCCGTGCTCGTCACGCGTTCCGGTGAAGGCATGACCCTTGTCACCGCCGACGGCGCCGTGCACCATCAGCCCGCCGAAACCCGCGAAGTCGCCGACGTCACCGGCGCGGGCGATACCGTCATCGCCACGCTGTCCCTTGCCCTTGCTTGCAATGCACCGCTGCCACTCGCCATGCGCCTCGCCAATATCGCGGCTGGCGTTGTGGTGGGACGTCACGGCACCGCTGTCGTCAGCGTCCAGGACATCACGAGCGCGATGCGGCAGGCCGGTATCGCCAGCGTCGAACACAAAGTCGTCGAGCGCGCCGAAGCCGCGCTCCGCGTCGCCGAGTGGCGCCGCGCCGGGCTCAAGGTCGGCTTCACCAACGGATGTTTCGACCTCTTGCATCCGGGCCATGTCTCACTGCTGCGCCAGGCGCGCGGCGCCTGCGATCGCCTGGTTGTAGCGCTCAACAGCGACGCGTCCGTGAAGCGTCTCAAAGGTGAAAGCCGCCCGGTACAAACCGAAGCGGCTCGCGCGGCTGTGATGGCCTCGCTCGCCTCGGCCGACCTTGTCATTATATTTGAGGAAGATACGCCTCTTGCGTTGATCGAGGCCTTGCGGCCAGATGTGCTGGTGAAGGGCGCCGACTATTCACGCGCGACCGTGGTCGGAGGCGATCTCGTGGAAAGTTACGGCGGACGCGTTGTGCTCGCTGATCTCGTCCCGTCGTTCTCCACCACCGCCACGATCACCGCGCTGAAGGGCGCGCGGCCAGTTTCATGAAGCGGGGGCTCATGGCGACGACCACTCAACGTTTTTTGTATGCGGCCGTCGCGGGGCTCGCCTTGGCAAGTTGCGTGCAAGGACCGAACGATCGTTTTCCTCGTTTCCGTCAGGACATCAGCATCGTCCCGCCGGGACCGCCGCCTGCCGTCATCCGCCAGCCCGTCGTCCCAGAAATGCTGGTCCCCTGCCGCGGCCACGTCCTCGTGCCCGCGCTGGGAATGACGTTTGTCTCCAAAGGCACTCAAGCCCCCGGTACCGGACAGTATATGCGTGAGGAAAATCTGACGCCGCCGTATCGCATCCTGCCGCCGGGCGTGATCGTGACCAAGGAACACAATCCGGGGCGCGTGAACGTCGAACTCGACGCCCAGAAGCGCATTATCGGACTCTATTGCGGCTAAGGGCTGCTTAGACTCTCGGATCCACCACACTCGCAAGCCGCTGACCGGCCGCCAGCGCAAATCGCAACGTCAGCGCTTTGCGGCGTGACGCATGCAGCGGGTGCTGCGCGGCGGGACGCATGATGGCGGCGGTATGCGCGTCTGCCATCACTACGCCGACGTTCTCGGGAAGGATTTGCCACGGGAAGTGCGGCGGCACAGCGAAGGAGAAGGCGTCGCAGTAAGGCACATACTCCAGCCACTTCGCGTCACCCCGGAAATCTTCGGGGGTGCTTTTCACTTCCACCATCAAAATGGTGCCGGCTTCGTTGAGGCCGACGACGTCGGCGCGCCGGCCGTTGCCGAGTTTGAATTCCATCAAGGTCGAGAAACCGAGATCGCTGAGCCATCGGCATACACCGCGCGTAACACCGGCGGTGACGACTTGCGGCGGTGGCCGCACCTGCGAACGCACGGGGCCAGGTTTGCTGAGGTCGATTTCAGCGCCGCCCGTGATGGTGGTTCCTAGTAGATCAGACAAGCCTGGGATGTTCATCGAATGTTCCGCCCGTCATTCGACTTTACGAGGGCTGCTATACCGAAGCAAGCGATGCCCCGCCTTTACCCACGGGACAAAACGCGTATGTTGCGGCCGCTGTTTTGCACCGCACATAGAACTGAAGAGCGTTCCTCCGATGGTCAAAGTCATCCGCGCCAAACTCCACGGCATTCGTGTCACCGGCGCGGACCTCCACTACCACGGCTCGATCACCCTCGACCCGGAACAAGGCGCCCTTGCCGGTTTGTACCCGTGCGAATTCGTCGAGATCTGGAACAAGAACTCAGGCGCGCGCATATCGACTTACGTGATCTACGGCGAACCCGGCTCGCGCTGCTGCATCCTCAACGGCGCCGCCGCGCGCACCTGCCAAGTCGGCGACGAGCTGATCATCGCAGCCGCTTGCGACGTGCAGCCGCAAGAACTCTACGGGCTCAAGCCCACCATCCTGACCTTCACGCCGAACAATGAAGTCGATCAGGTGCTGCACTACGAAGTCTTCAAGGGCCCGGTACGCGACTTCGATTTCCGCATCGTCGACGCCTCGGACAAAATCCCGGCCGCGACCCACAACTACGCCAACGTCGATCTGCGCGGTATTCGCGCTGAATTGAAGAACAAGGGTCTTTCGACCCCCGAGATCGAAGACTTCATCGGAAAATATCTCGCGCGATAATCCGGAAAGTCGCGTACGATTCGCGGCGCATGACCACGGTTCCCGCGCTTTCTCTGCCGCTGACGACGCGCCGCCTCCACATCCGCGACTATGTGGTCGCCGATATCCCGACGGTCTTCCACTATGTGAACGATCCGGCCTATTGGCAGTATCAGCGCAGCGAGGCGCCGACGGCGCAGCAGCTCGATACGCTACTGAAATGGGTCGTGAACGAACAGGCCGCGAAGCCCCGCCTCGCCTACTTCCTGGCCGCCACGCGCAAAGACACTGGTGAAATCATCGGTGAGGCCGTTCTTAAGATCACCAATGCCGCCGAGCGCCAAGCCGAACTCGGCTTTGGCGTCGCGCCGCGTTTCTGGAAACAGGGGTTCGGCACCGAGATCGCCGGCGCATTGCTGGAAGCGGCCTTCTCTTATCTGAAAATGCACCGCGTCAGCGCCCAGTGCAGTCCAGAGAACAAGGGTTCCATCCGCATCATGCAGAAGACCGGCATGGCGCGCGAAGGGCTTTTGCGAGATGTCCATCAAGCGCGCGGCAAATGGTGGAGCACAGTGATCTATGGCGTACTCGAGCATGAGTACGCCAAGATCAAAACCGTGATGAAGGGTTAGGCTGGTTTACCAGCCGTCTCTCTACCAACCGGAAGTGATGCGCTCGACCAGTTGCTTCACGGTCGGCACGAAGCCGTTGTTGTACCAGGGGTCCTGGCTGAAGCGGTAAGCGTTGTGTCCGGCGAACATCAGCTCGCCGTCGACGTTGCCGTCATGCGCGATGTTCTGCAGCGTCTTCTGGATGCAGAAGCTGCGCGGATCGGCTTTGCGGCCCGTCGAGCCTTCTTCGTTCTGCGACCAGTTGGAGAAGGAGCACGCGGACAGGCAGCCCATGCAGGCGATCTGGTCGGCGCGGATCTCTTCGGCTTTCTCGGGTGTCACGAAAATCAGTGTCGAGTCTGGCGTCTTCATGGCTTCGGTGAAACCATGATCGAGCCACGCCTGCGCGCGCATCTTATCGGGTCCGGTCACGTAGACTTCACGTTTTCGGACACCCATGTTGAACGCCGTGTCGTGTGCGCCCACGGGCTCGGGCGTGAACGGGATCTGGCGTTCGCTGCGGTGCTCGAGTTCCGAAAGGTAACCGTTGTGCACGGCCGACGAATAAAAACCGGTCGGGCTGAAACGGTGCAGATGGACATCGCCCGGCTGCAAGGTGACCAGGCGGCGCTTCCATTCGTCGGAGATCGGGCTTTCCTTGGTGAGCAGCGGGCGCGTGCCGAACTGGAACGCGATCGGTCCAATCTCGGGATTGTCGAGCCAGTGTTCCCACTCCGAGAGCCACCAAACGCCGCCGGCCATGATGATCGGCACGTTCTGCAGACCGCATTCGTTCATGACGGTGCGCAGCGCGGCCACGCGCTGGTATGGCTCTTCCGGCTTTTTGGGGTCCTCCGAATTGGACAGGCCGTTGTGCCCGCCAGCGAGCCACGGATCTTCATAGACCACGCCGCCGAGCAATTCGGCGTACTTGTGGTAGGCGCGCTTCCACAGCGCGCGGAACGCGCGGCCCGAGGAAATGATCGGGTAGTAGTAGATGCCATAGTGCGCGGCGAGTTCGGCCAAGCGGTACGGCATACCGGCGCCGCAGGTGACGCCGTGAATGAGGCCTTTGCACTTTTCCATCACGCCGGAGAGGACGCGCTCGGCGCCGCCCATTTCCCAGAGGATGTTGATGTGCAGACGGCCCGCGTTGCCGCGGACCTCGTGCGCGATACGCGCCTGAGTGATGCCGCCTTCGATGGCGTATTTCACCAGCTCTTCGTGACGCTCCTTGCGGGTGCGTCCCTTGTAGGTCTGCGGGATCGCGATGCCGCGCGCGTCGAACGAATCGGCGTTCACGCCTGAGAAGGTCCCGACGCCGCCCGCCGCCGCCCAAGCGCCGGACGATTGGCCGTTGGAGACGCTCACGCCTTTGCCGCCTTCGATGATGGGCAGGACTTCCTGTCCGCCCAGAACAATCGGATTTAGTGCTTTCATTTTCCTACTGTACCAAACCGCACGCTCCCGGCGGAAATATAAGCCGCCCGTGCGAGTGAACCAAGGAGTGAAGCTGGGGCCGTCATGTAAAAGCCTTCAACATCGTGGCGGGAATGTCCGTAAAAATCCCGTCCACACCCCAGCTTTTCAGCGTTCTAGCCCGTTCGGTGTCGTTCACCGTGTAGGCCATCACGCCGTAACCGGCTTCATGCATCGCGCGAACCGTCTCAGCCGTCAGATGCTGATGGTTGGCGCCAAAAGAGATGACGTCCAGTTGCGCGCCCACGTCTTTCCAGTCGTCGGTGACGCGGTCGAACAGAAGGTCCCGCGGCCAGCCCGGCTGTACTTCCTTCGCCGCCGCCACGGAGGTGCGCGAGAAGCTGGAGACCAGCGGCATGGGCAAATCGGACGGCCAACAGTCGCGCGCGATGGTCAGCGCCACTTCCGCTGTTTCCACTTCGCGGCCGCGGTCCGGCTTGATTTCCATGTTGAAGGAAAGGCCAAGGTCGCGAAACAGCTCAAGCGCTTCTTCCAGCGTCGGCACCGGCTCGCCGGCGAACGCCGGGCTGAACCAACTGCCGGCGTCCAGATTGCGCAGCGCGTCGAACGGCGTGACGGCCAGAGGGCCGACGCCGTCCGAGGTGCGGTCGAGATCGTCGTCATGAAAAATCACCGCCCGCCCGTCCGATGTCAGCGAGACGTCGAACTCCACCCACGCAACACCGTCGCGGGCCGCCTGACGGAACGACGCCAGAGTGTTCTCTGGCGCCGTCCGCGGCGAGCCGCGATGGCCGATCACGAATGGAAAAGGAAGCGGTTTACGCACGCGCCTTATTCGGCGGGCGTTTCGCCGCCGTCCTTGCCGCCGACGTCGATCTCGGCACCCGTGGCCTGATCGATGCGCTTCATGGACAGCTTCACCTTGCCGCGATCGTCGATGGCAAGGCACTTCACCTTCACGACATCGCCTTCCTTCACGACATCGGCGACCTGCTGCACGCGCTTGGAGGCGAGCTCCGAGATGTGCACGAGGCCGTCGCGCTTGCCGAGGAAGTTCACGAACGCGCCGAAATCCATGATCTTGACCACGGTGCCGGTGTAGATGACGCCCACTTCCGGCTCGGCAACGATTTCACGAATGCGGCGGACCGCTTCGTTCATGTTGTCGGCGTCGGCCGAGGCCACGCGCACGGTGCCGTCGTCTTCGATGTCGATCTTGGTCTGGGTGGTTTCCTGCAACTCGCGGATCACTTTGCCGCCGGTGCCGATGATTTCGCGGATCTTGTCCTTCGGCACGGTGAGGGTGGTGATGCGCGGCGCCGTCGCGGCGACGGTGTCGCGCGCGCCGGTGATGGCTTTCGCCATTTCGCCGAGGATGTGGATACGACCGTCCTTCGCCTGACGGAGCGCGATCTCCATGATCTCGCGGGTGATGGAGGTGATCTTGATGTCCATCTGCAGCGCGGTGACGCCGCTTTCGGTGCCAGCGACTTTGAAGTCCATGTCGCCGAGGTGATCTTCGTCGCCAAGGATGTCAGAGAGGACGGCGAAGTCGTTGCCTTCCTTGATCAGACCCATCGCGATCCCCGCCACCGGACGGGCGAGCGGCACGCCGCCGTCCATCATGGCCAGCGAGCTGCCGCACACCGTCGCCATCGACGACGAGCCGTTGGACTCGGTGATTTCCGAGACCAGACGCAGGGTGTACGGGAAGTTTTCCTTGCCCGGGAGCAGAGGATTGATCGCGCGCCAGGCCAGCTTGCCGTGGCCGATTTCGCGGCGGCCCGGCGAGCCCATGCGGCCGGCTTCACCCACGGAATACGGGGGGAAGTTGTAGTGCAGCATGAAGTTCTGGCGATATTCGCCTTCCAGCGCGTCGATGATCTGCTCGTCCTGGCCGGTGCCCAGAGTGGCGACGACGAGGGCCTGCGTTTCACCGCGGGTGAACAGGGCGGAACCGTGAGCGCGCGGGAGCACGCCGACATCAATCTCGATCGGACGGACGGTCTTGGTGTCGCGGCCGTCGATACGCTTGCCGGTCTTGAGGATGTTGCCGCGCACGACGTCGGCTTCCATGTGCTTGAAGATTCCGCCCGCGACCGCGAGTTCGGCGGTGTTGTCGCCGAGGCTGGCGATCGCCTTCTTCTTCACGTCGCCAACGGCCGCATAACGTTCCTGCTTCACGGTCTTGGTGTAGGCTTGGCCGAGTTCGCCGGCGAACGCCGACAGCTTGGACTTCACCACGGCGACTTCCGGCGCCGCCGCCGTCAGTTCGAACGGATCCTTCGCGCAAGATTCGGCAAGGCTGATGATGAGGTTGATTACAGCCTGCATCTGGTCGTGACCGAAGTTCACGGCGCCGAGCATGACGTCTTCCGAAAGCTCTTTCGCTTCGGATTCCACCATCAGCACGCCTTCGCGCGTACCGGCGACGACGAGGTCGAGCTGCGAGTTCGCAAGCTCGTCCATCTTCGGGTTGAGGACGTACTGGCCGTCCACATAACCGACGCGCGCGGCGCCGATCGGACCCAGGAACGGAATTCCCGAGATCGTGAGAGCGGCGGAGGCGCCGATCATCGCGGCGATATCCGGATCATTCTTGAGGTCGTGCGAGAGCACGGTGCAAACCACCTGCGTCTCGTTGCGATAAGATTCATGGAACAGCGGGCGGATCGGACGGTCGATAAGGCGCGAGGTCAGCACCTCTTTCTCCGTCGGACGGCCTTCACGCTTGAAGAAGCCGCCCGGGATCTTGCCGGCGGCGAAAGCCTTTTCCTGATAGTTGACGGTCAGCGGGAAAAAATCGACGCCGGGCTTGGGCGACTTCGCGCCAACGGCGGTGCAGAGGACGGTGGTCTCACCGTAGGTACACAGAACGGCGCCGTCGGCCTGACGCGCGATCCTTCCGGTTTCGAGGATCAGCTTGCGGCCGCCCCAGTCGAGCTCCTTACGCGTGACTTTGAACATAGACATAGTTTTTTCTTCCTTCTTCCTCCTGGACCGGCACCGGATTGTGCGCTCGGCTCACCGTCAGGGGTCCACCCATGTGGACTTTCAAAACGGTCAGAGGGGAGTGAGCCGAGATTTCGATCCCGCGTGGAAATGAACACGCGCCTTAAAACACACTCACATGCGGGGCATGCGGCAGCGGCGTCAGCCAGTCATAGATGCTGCTCGGCAAAAACGGCGAGCGCCTCTTGCACATGCAAGGGCGCTCCGTCCGCATCCACCAGCCATGACTGGAACAAAAATTAGCGACGCAGTCCGAGACGGGTGATCAAGCTCTCATAACGATCGGGGCCCACGCCTTTGAGGTAATCAAGCAAGCGGCGGCGCTGACCGACCATCACCAGGAGACCACGACGCGAGTGGTTGTCCTTGTTGTGGCCTTTCAGGTGATCGGTGAGGTTCTTGATGCGTTCGGACAGAACGGCCACTTGAACTTCCGGCGAACCAGTGTCGCCTTTCTTGGTGGCATACTCGGTGATAAGCGCTTGTTTGCGCTCCGCGGTAATCGACATCGGGTACTCCTTCTAGATCAATGATTCAAAACACGGACGGGACGGACCATGCCGTTCCCGACCTCGGCCACCGCGATCAGCCTCTCACCGCACACCGCTTGCACGGTCTGGCCTTCTTCAAGGCCGGTGAGGGGCGTCCGCTTCACAACGGGCCAAAGGGCGATCGCTTGCCCCAGGCTCATACGGCGGGCCTCTTCCTCCGTCAGGGCCAGAGCCGGGATGTCGTCCAGCACGGTCTTGACCGGGAGAAGGTACTCGGAAGCGGCGGCTTTATGCCCCAGCGCCTCCAGGTTTTCCAGGGAAATCGCCCTTTTTTCGCTGAAGGCGCCGCACCTTGTGCGCCTCAGCACCGAGATATGACCCTCAGTTCCCAGGGCCTGCGCCAGGTCACGGACCAGGGCGCGGATATAGGTGCCTTTGCCGCAGTCGACCACGAACGTAGCGTGGTCGGTGTCCGCCATCCCGGTGAGAGCGAAACGGCGCACATCCACGGTCCGGGCCGCCAGATTCAGCACTTCCTTTGCCCGGGCGAGGTCATAGGCCCGCTGGCCGGCCACTTTAATGGCCGAATAATCAGGCGGGACCTGCTCAATCAGGCCTGTAAAACGCGGCAACATGGCCTCGATCGTTGCCTTGTCCGGTCTCTTATCCGAGGTCCGGATGACTGCCCCGTCACTGTCGTCCGTATCCGTCGCCGCGCCCCAGGTGACCTCAAAAGTGTAGGTTTTGCTGGAATCCATGGCGAAAGACGCGGTTTTGGTCGCTTCTCCGAGGGCAATGGGCAGGATTCCGGTCGCCAAGGGGTCCAAAGTACCCCCGTGACCCGCTTTTAGGGCATTCAAAGCCCGTTTTACCCGGGCAACGACCTTCGCGGCTGTAATTCCGGGTGGCTTATCGATGGCCAACCAGCCGTTGACCGGGACTCCAGCAGGCTTCTTGGCCACGCCTACTCTTCCTCGCCGAGAAGACGGTCGAGACCCTCTGGTCCCAGGGTGCCGTAGTCATCGCCCAGGTCGCGGGCGACTTCCGGCTTATGCAGAAGCCGGCTGATGCGCTCGGCTTCATCGAACGTGGTGTCGGCGGAGAAGATGAGGTCCGGGATGAACTTAGTGGTTAGCCGGCTCGCGAGCTCGCGGCGTAGGAACGGTTTCACCCGCTTGAGGCCCTCAAGGATGGGCTTCGGATCGCCGCCGCCGAGCGGAACGATATAAACGCGCGCATGACGGAGGTCCGGGCTTGGCCGGACTTCCGTCACGGTGACCCGGACGTTGGCGAGGGCGGGATCGCGGAACGTTTCGCGTTCCAGAATGGAGGCCAGTACGTGGCGAATCTCCTCGCCGATGCGCAATTGCCGCTGGCCCGGCGCTTTTGGCCGCTGTCGTGCCATGGGAAGAATCCTCGAGAGAAGCAATCGCTCGCCTCGGCGCGCAAAACGCGCGCGCGAGGCGAGTGAGGTTTAGAGAGTCGCGGCGACGCGCTCCATTTCGAAACATTCGATCATGTCGCCGACCTGAATGTCCTGATAGTTCGCAAGGCCCATGCCGCACTCGTAGCCTTCGCGGACTTCCTTGACGTCGTCCTTGAAGCGCTTGAGCTGCGACAGATCGCCCTCATGGATGACGATGTTGTCGCGCAGCAGACGAACTTTGCAACCGCGCTTGATGACGCCCTGCGTCACGCGGCAGCCAGCCACTTTGCCGACCTTGGTGATGTTGAACACTTCGCGCACTTCGGCGTAACCGATGAACGCTTCCTTGAAGGTGGGCGCCAGCATGCCGGTCAGCACCAGCTTCATGTCGTCCGACACTTCGTAGATGATCGAGTAGTAGCGGATGTCCACGTTGTCGCGTTTGGCGACTTCGCGAGCCTGGGCGTTCGCGCGCACGTTGAAGCCGATGATCACGGCGCCGTTGGTTTTGGCGAGCGTGACATCCGACTCGTTGATCGGGCCGACAGCGCTATGAAGGACTTTCACCTTCACTTTCTCAGTGCCGATCTTCGCCAACGTGCCGTTCAGCGCTTCGGCCGAACCCTGCACGTCCGCTTTGATGATCACAGCAAGCTCGGTCGTTTCACCGGCTTTGATCTTGGCGAACATCTGTTCCATGGTCGAACCGCCGACTGAGGAGACATGTTCCTTCTCGCGGATCTTGCGGCGGCGGTACTCGGAAACTTCGCGCGCCTTGGCTTCGTCATCGACGACCACGAAGTCGTCACCAGCCGACGGCGTACCGCCAAAGCCGACGACTTCAACCGGCGCTGACGGCATCGCGGACTTCACCTGCTTGCCGTGCTCGTTGATCAGCACGCGTACGCGGCCCCATTCGGCGCCGGCGACGAAGATGTCGCCCACATGCAAGGTGCCGCGCTGGACGAGCACGGTGGCCACCGAGCCGACGCCCTTTTCCATCTTGGCTTCGACGATGCTGCCTTCCGCGCTGCGGCTCGGGTTCGCTTTCAGGTCGAGGAGTTCGGCCTGCAGCATGATGGCTTCCTCGAGCTTGTCGAGGTTGATCTTCTGCGTCGCCGAGACTTCCACCGCCAGCGTTTCGCCGCCCATGTCTTCCACGACGACTTCGTGGCTGAGCAGGTCGGTTTTCACGCGGTTCGGATTGGCTCCGGGTTTGTCCATTTTGTTGATGGCCACGATGATCGGTACTTCGGCGGCTTTGGCGTGCCGAATGGCTTCCACCGTCTGCGGCATGATGCCGTCGTCGGCGGCCACCACGAGCACGACGATGTCCGTCACCTTGGCGCCGCGGGCGCGCATCGCGGTGAAGGCTTCGTGGCCGGGCGTATCGATGAAGGTGATCTTCTGGCCTTTAGCGGTGCGCACTTGATAGGCGCCGATATGCTGCGTGATGCCGCCGGCTTCGCCCGCAACCACGTTGGCGGAGCGCAGGGCGTCGAGCAGCGAGGTCTTGCCGTGATCGACGTGACCCATGACGGTGACGACGGGCGGGCGCGTCTTCATCTCCGCGGTGTCGTCTTCGGTGCTCTTCAGTGAGTCCTCGACGGCGTCCTCGGTGATGCGCTTAACCTTGTGGCCGTACTCCTGCGCGACGATCTCAGCTGTGTCGGCGTCGATCACTTCATTGATCGTCGCCATGATCCCGAGCTTCATCAGCGATTTGATCACGTTGACCGAACGTTCGGCCATACGGCTGGACAGTTCCTGGACAGTGATCGTTTCCGGCAACACAACTTCGCGCACGACCTTGTCCGTATTCATTGGTTGTTTGAGCTGCGCCTTGCGGCGTTCTTTGTCGACCGCGCGGCGCATGGAGGCGATAGAGCGCGAACGCTCGACCGCGTCGTCGCCCTCGAGCGCCGAGCTGATCGAAAGCTTGCCTGAGCGGCGGCGCGGTTCGGTGCGCTTGTTGACCGTCGGCGGCTTGTGGCCGGTCTTCGGCTTGCGGCGCGGCGCTTCGTCTTCTTCTTCCTCTTCCACCGCTTCACGGCGCGGCGCGGCAGGGTCGCCGGCGGCCGGGGTGGTCGTGGTGGTCGCGGCCGCTGCGATGGCCGTGGTTGCCTTTGCTTCCGGCGCGACTGCGCGCGTTTCGGCGGCGGCCGGCCCGGCGGCTGCGGGAGCCGGCTGCGGTTCCTGTTCCTTGCGCAGTTTTTCTTCGGCGGCGCGGCGCGCGTTTTCCTCGGCTTCGCGCTTGGCTTCTTCTTCGGCGCGGCGGGCGCTTTCTTCGTCGGCCTTCAAAGCGTCCTGAAGCGCCTTTAGGCGATGGGCCTTCTCGTCGTCGGTGAGGGTGCCGTGCTGGAGCGCTTCCTTGAGCAGGGCTTCTTCGGCCTTCGCCTTGATCGAGGCGGGCGGCGCTTTAACTTCCTGCACCTTGCCGTCGGCGCCAATCTCGAACTGGCGCTTACGCTTGCGTTCGACCTGAACGACTTTAGAGCGGCCGTGCGAGAAGCTTTGCCGGACCTGACCGGTCTCGACCGTCTTCTTCAGCTCGAGTTTGCCCTTACCGCCGAGGGTCAAGGGCGTCTTGGTCTTGGTATCGCTCACTCAGTGCACCTTAATCAAAAAATCCAGATGGTCGTTCGTCACTTAGATGAAGCCGCGAAGTTTACCCGCGTCTTCCAAAATCATTTCCGTCAGGCGGCCGGGCAGAAGCGCCACATGCACAGCCATGTCCCGACCGATCGCGCTCCCGAGCTCTGGGCTCGTGAACACATCCACCACCGGTACGCCCGGGACGAGGGCACTCATTTTCCGCCGCTCGGCTTCCGAGCCATCGGCGGCCTCGACTAAGGCAGCCGTGCGTCCGGTCGCGATTTGCGCGCGCACTTTTTCCGCGCCCGAGGCGACAAGTCCGGCGCGCTGCGCCAAGCCAAGATGATTAAGACAGCGGCGACGTAGCAGTTCTGCGACGGTATCGGCCAAATCGGCGGGCACGTTCACGTTGCCCCGCGCGGCTTTGGCGAACAGCCGTTTTTGCGCCGCTGTTTCTATCATATCGCGGCGTGCCCTCAACCACAAACCCCGGCCTGGAAGGCGGCCGGCGATGTCGGGAACGATGGTGTTGTCGGGACCGACGACGAACCGGATCAGCTCGGCCACCGGGAGCGACTCGCCGCTGGCGATGCAACGCCGGGTCGGTCCCGTTTCCAGGTCCTCACCGGCGTCATCGCCACCGGGCGTTTGCCCGCTCGTAGATCCGCGTCCGGGCGCCGGGCCGCCCGAGGGGTGTATTTCACTGGTCATCGCGTCTTCCCGGACCGCCACAAGGGGTAAAGGGGGCTACACGGTCTTGGTCTCGTCGGCGGCATCGCCTTGCGGCGCGCTGCCTTCGGGGAACCAATGGGCGCGTGCGGCCATGATGATAGCGTTGGCCGGGCCTTCCTTGATCACGTCGGCGCCGAGGATTTCGACCAATTCATCGCCGGCGAGATCGGCGAGATCGTCCAGGGTCTTGATGCCTTTTTCCGCCAGCACAATGATCTTCTTCGGATCGAGACCTTCGATTTCCGCCTCGGCCAGGTCGTCCGATACGCCGAGCTCTTCCATCCGGGCCGCGATCTTCTTGTTTTCTTCCTCGATATAGGCAGTCGCGCGAGCTTTCAGCTCGTTCGCGACGTCTTCGTCGAAGCCTTCGATGTCGGTCAGTTCTTCGATGGGCACGAAAGCCACTTCTTCGACGGACGTAAATCCTTCGGTCACCAACAGATGGGCAAGGACGTCGTCGACATCAAGAGCGTCGATGAACATCTTCGAGCGCGAGTGGAACTCCTGCTGGCGGCGTTCGGATTCTTCGCCTTCCGTGAGAATGTCGATGGTCCAGCCGGTGAGTTGCGAGGCCAGACGCACGTTCTGACCGCGGCGGCCGATGGCCAGGGACAGCTGATCGTCGGGCACCACGACTTCGATACGGCCCGAGTCCTCATCGAGCACGACCTTGGTCACTTCGGCGGGCGCGAGCGCATTCACGACAAAGGTCGCCGGATCCTGGTTCCACTGGATGATGTCGATCTTCTCGCCCTGGAGTTCGGCGACGACCGCTTGTACGCGCGAACCGCGCATACCGACGCACGCGCCGACCGGATCGATGGAGGAGTCATTCGAGATTACGGCGATCTTCGCGCGGCTGCCCGGATCGCGGGCCACGGCCTTTATTTCGATGATGCCGTCGTAGATTTCCGGCACTTCCTGGCTGAACAGCGCGCCCATGAAGTCGCCCGAGGTGCGCGACAGGAAAATCTGTGGGCCGCGCGGTTCCTCGCGCACGTCCACGATGAAAGCGCGCACGCGGTCGCCGTTCTTGAAGTGCTCACGGGGGATCAATTCGTCGCGGCGGAGCAGGCCTTCGGCGCGGCCCAGGTCGACGATCACGTTTCCGAATTCGACGCGCTTGACGAGCCCGTTTACGATCTCGCCTGTGCGGTCCTTGTATTCGGTGAACTGGCGGGCGCGCTCGGCGTCGCGCACCTTCTGCACGATCACCTGTTTGGCTGTCTGCGCAGCGATGCGGCCGAAGTCGATCGGCGGAAGCGGATCAACGATCACGCCGCCGACTTCGATTTCCGGGTCCTTGCGCTTGGCTTTCGCCAGCGGCATCTGGGTGTTCTCGTCTTCGACGACGTCCACGACCGTCATATAGCGGGCGAGTCGGATTTCGCCGTTCTTGCGATCGATGGCGGCGCGGATGTCATTCTCGTGGCCATACTTGGAGCGGCCGGCCTTCTGGATCGCCTGTTCCATCGCCTGGAACACTTCCTCGCGGTCGATGCCCTTGTCGCGGGCGACCGTATCGGCCACCTGCACCAGTTCGGGACGCGCCATGCCAATGCTTTCTCGTGCCATCGTCGTTCTCCGGCTCTTCTCTAATTACGTTGTTTCAGTTCCGCCCGCTTCGCGGAGGCTTCAATCAGTTCGTCGGTCATGATCAGCTTCGCGGTGCTGATCGCGCTCAAAGGAATTTCGACTTTCATCTCGTCGACCGTCATCACAACCGCATCGCCGTTCAAGCCGCCAAGCGCGCCGCGGAAACGTCTGCGTCCGCCCACCGGCAGGCGCGTCTCCAGCTTCGCTTCGAAGCCCGCATAGGCGGCAAAGTCTTTCGCGCGCGTCAGCGGACGATCAATCCCCGCCGAACTCACTTCCAGGTCGTAAGCCCCGGGTATCGGGTCCTCGACGTCGAAGATCGCCGACAGGGTCTGGCTGATCTGCGCGCAGTCATCGACCGAAATTTGGCTGCCGTCCTTGCGGTCGGCCATAACCTGAAGCGTCCTGCGCCCGACGGAACCCGTTAAGGCAATTCGGACCACCTCGAAGCCCATGGCTTCAAGGGTCGGCGCAACGCGTTCTTCCAGGGTCAGTAGACGTTCCAAGCAAGGCTCCGGCGGTCCCCGGCGGCCCTAAATTGGCAATAAAAAAAGTGGCCAAGTGGGCCACTTCCTAGGTCGTCCAGGAATGTCAAAAGATGACGTCCATATACGGCGCTTCCTCCCCAATTACAAGGGTTTTTGCGCGGTTTTTGAGGGTATTCCACCTAAGGCGAAACCCGCCGGAAATTCATGAAGACGGGGGTTCGACCCTGCTTTTTGGCCTTTTCCTCGTATCGAGTCGGGGTCGAATCGGCGGGCCGGGTGCGCCAGTCCTCCGGCCCCTTGGCCGTCCAGGCGAAACCGGGGTGCCCGACCAGGTGCAAAAGCGCCCAGTCGATATAGACCGGATGGTCGCTCGCCACCCGAAACTCGCCGCCGGGCATGATCAATCGCTGCACTTCGGCAAGGTTCTCGGGCCCCACGAACCGGCGCTTGGCGTGGCGCGCCTTCGGCCAAGGGTCGGGGAAGAGCAGCGAGATGCGTTCGAAACTTGCCGCCGGCAGGTGCGGCAGAAGCAAGCGCACATCCTGATTGAACACGCGCACGTTCTTGAGTCCGAGATCGTGCACGTGACGCAGCAGCGAGGCGACGCCGTTCAGGAACACCTCGGCGCCGATGAAGCCGACGCCGGGATTGTCCGCGGCCATGCGCGCGAGATGCTCGCCGCCGCCGAAGCCGATCTCGAGACGGACACTTTTGACGGGATGGGAAAACAGCGTGCGCGGATCGAGCGGCGCTTCCGGAACCGCGATGCGCAGTTCCGGAAGAAGTTCTTCAATCAACCCTTGGCGGGCGGCTTTGAGCGGTTTGCCTTTACGACGCCCGTAAAAACGCAGGTCGGCTGTATCGCCTTTAGATTCCGAAGGCGGATTCAAGCTGATCGACCAGATCGAGACGCTCCCAGCTGAAGCCGCCCGAGCCGTCCGGATCGCGGCCGAAGTGACCGTAAGCGGCGGTGCGCTCGTAGATCGGGCGATTCAGCTTCAGGTGCTCGCGGATGCCGCGCGGCGAAAGGTCCATCAGCTCCTGCAGGACCTTCGAGAGTTTGTCTTCATCGACGTTGCCGGTGCCGTAAGTGTCGACATAGACCGACAGCGGCTTCGACACACCGATCGCATAAGAAAGCTGGATCACGCAGCGGTCCGCGAGGCCTGCGCCGACGACGTTCTTCGCGAGATAACGCGCCGCGTAAGCGGCAGAACGGTCAACCTTGGTCGGGTCTTTACCCGAAAAGGCGCCGCCGCCATGCGGCGCAGCCCCACCATAAGTGTCGACGATGATCTTGCGGCCGGTGAGGCCCGTGTCGCCGTCCGGTCCGCCGATGACGAAGCGGCCCGTCGGGTTCACGTAGAATTCCGGCTCGGCGCACATCCAGCCTTTCGGGATGGCGTCGAGCACATGCTTGCGCACGTATTCACGAATGGTTTCCTGATCGGCCTTCTCAGAGTGCTGCGTCGAGACGACGATGGAAGTGGCGCCGACCGGCTTGCCGCCGGCATAGCGCAGCGAGATCTGGCTCTTCGCGTCGGGGCCGAGGAAGTCCACGTCCTTGTCGTGGCGCGCGTCGGCCAGCGACTTCAAGATGGCGTGCGAGTAGTAGAGCGGCGCCGGCATGAGGCTCGGTGTTTCATTGACGGCGTAGCCGAACATGATGCCCTGGTCGCCCGCGCCTTCGTCCTTGTTGCCGGCGCTGTCGACGCCGACGGCGATGTCCGCGGACTGCGCGTGTACATGGCACTCGACCTTCGCGTTCTTCCAATGGAAGCCGTCCTGTTCGTAGCCGATCGCTTTCACCGCCTGGCGCGCGCTTTCGACCATCGCGTCGTGGGTCACGGATGAGGGGCCGCGGACTTCACCGGCGAGAACGATGAGGTTCGTCGTGCAGAGCGTTTCGACGGCGACGCGCGAATAAGGGTCGGCCTTCAGGAACAGATCGACGATGGAATCAGAGATACGGTCGCTGACTTTATCGGGATGGCCTTCGGAGACGGATTCACTAGTGAACACATAGTCAGTCTTAGACAAGGTCGTCTCCTGGCGAGGGTTTGGCTGAGTTTGATGGAGAGGGGGAATAGCCCGGCCCCCCTTGAAAAAAGCTTAAGGGGGGTACCGGAACGCCCCGCACTTTTCAAGGGCGAGTCGGGTTTCGGAGCACAAGCGTCTGTGGCTGCCCCCTCCCGCAGCGCTTTTCTCCCTTCCGCAGCCGCAATGAAAAACGCCGCCGCGGGGTCTCCGCGGCGGCGTTCAGCTCGAAAAGCGTGTCCGAAGCTTAGCTTTCGACCGGTTCTTCCGTCGAAGCGAGCGACTTCGCCAACTCGTAAATACGGCGGCGCACGTGATAGTCGTTGATCCGGTAGTATGCGCGCACCAATTCGAGGGTTTCGCGCTTGGTCATCGGATCGTTGTCGCGCGGTTCCAGGTCACGGCTGTCGCCGGACAAGTTGCGCGGGCTGGACGAGGCGGTCTCTTCGTCCATTTCCTCGAAGAAAAAGGACATCGGGCAATCAAGCACGCGCGACAGATCCCACAGGCGGGACGCGCCGATGCGGTTGGCGCCGCGTTCGTACTTCTGAACTTGCTGGAAAGTCAGGCCAATGGCTTCGCCCAGCTTTTCCTGGCTCATGCCTAGAAGCGTACGGCGCAAGCGCACGCGCGCGCCGACGTGGACGTCGACCGGATTCGGCTTGCCCGAAGGCATCCGCCCGCGCGTCGAACGCATCGGCGTCGTGTCATCTTTAATCTGCTCTTGCGGTAAACCCATGTGAAACCTGCCCGTTGTAAAACTGACTGCGCAACTCAACGTTTACACAGCGCATCATCTACCGACCGTTGAGCGGATGGTAGGCCAACACCACTCTTGGCACAAGGTTGGCCGGGGTTTTCCGGGCCTCGCCGAGTACTCAATGAGCGCGGGTGCCCCTCTGGGCTATTGAGCGCCGTAGACGCAGCAGCGTATCGCCGCGCCTGAAGAACAACGCCCAGCCACCCCCGCAAGTTGCGAGCAGAATTGAGATCAAATTTCCCAATAACGCGAAGGGGGTAGCGCCCGATACAGGCATGGGTAGAGAAGCATCCAGCACACCTCGCGTCCCGAGCGGAAGTTCGCTTTTGACCCGCCCATAACCGTCTATCACGGCTGAGATTCCCGTATTGGCGGTACGCACCAGGGGCAATCCCTCCTCGACCGCCCGCATCCGGGCCTGGGCAAAGTGCTGGTGAGGGCCAAGGCTCAGGCCAAACCAGGCGTCGTTAGTGAGGTTGAGCAGAAACCGGGGCCGGGGCTCGCCTCCCGCGGTGATTTCACCTGAAAAGATCACCTCGTAACAGATGAGCGGGCTGAAGGGGGGCAGGCCAGGGACGGACAGGGTGGTGAGGCCAGGACCTGTCGCAAAGCCGCCCGACATCCCCGTCAGCTCGTCGAACGGCACGATTTCGCGCAGCGGCGTGTATTCGCCGAACGGCACGAGGTGGGTCTTGTCGTAAACGGCGGCGATGCTGGCGTCGGGTTTGATGACATAGAGCGAGTTGTAGACGGTCTGCGTGCCGTCCTCGTTACGCAGGCCCCGGTCCGCGCCGGTGATCAGCATGCCGTTCGAGGGTGCGGCCATCGCCGCGACGCGGCGCGCCGGTTCATCGATGTTCAGGAAGAAGGCGATGGCGGCCTCGCCCCAGACAATATGAGTCACGTCGGCGGGCCGGTTCTCGGTGCTCATGCGTACATGTTCTTCGAGCATCTTTACCCACAAGCTCGGCCGGCTGCGGTCGGCTTGAGAGAAATTGGCCTGGACCAAACGGAACTTCACGCCGGGCACGACATCGTCATGCGCGAGCGTAAGGCGCAGCGCGCCGGCGCCGCCGATGACGATCATCAACGCGAGCGGCGCCAGCGCGCGCACGCGGGCCTTGGCAAGAGATGGGGCGTAACCGAGCAGCGTGAAGGCGCTGAACAGCAAGATCGTGAGGAAGCTGAGGCCGTAGGTTCCGATCAATGTGGTGACCTGCAAGACCGCAAGTCCTACGGGTGAGTGAGATTCTGCCCACACCAAACTGATGGGATTCCACGGCAACCCGGTGAAGATCCAGCTGCGCACCCACTCGACAATCGTCCAGACGGCGGCGAACAGAAGTACGCGCCGTCCCGCGACGCTCGCGCGGTCATAGGACATCTCATCGATAGACGCCGGTGGGATGGCATGGGTCAGCGCGCACACGATAGCGATGAACAAACCCATCGCGATAGATAGCGACCCGACGGCGGGGACCGCGAACACCCCGAACGCGTCGGCATCGACGTAGAAGGCGTTGGCCATCCAATAAAGGCCGGTGATGAAATAACCCGCGCCGAACGCCCAGCCGGTGAAGAACGCGCGTTTCCACGTGCGGCACCCATCCAGCAGCCAAAGCAGAACTGGAAACGCGATCCATAACGCGGGGACGATGGACAGCGGCGGAAACGCTAGGATTGTCAGCGCGCCGGCCAGGAACGCCACGGCAAAGCGCTTCCATCCGCTGAGCGCGGCAAGCCGGTCGGCCAGCGCGATACTCATTATGCTTCAGACTTGGGCGGTGGCAGGTTGCGGGCGCGCAAGCGCCGCACCAGACGCGGATCGCTGTCGGTGATTTCGAATTCAATCCCCGACGAATGTTTCACAAGTTCGCCGCGCGAAGGCATACGTCCCGCGAGGCTCGCGACCAATCCACCGAGCGTATCGGAGGCTTCACGTTCCTCGTCGCTGAAAATTTTTCCGACGCGCTCCTCGAAATCCGAAAGCGCGACGCGACCATCGGCGATCAACGAACCGTCGGGTTGCGGCAGAAGTTCCGGCGCTTGGTCTGCGTCATGTTCGTCTTCGATTTCGCCAACGATCTGTTCAACGACGTCTTCAATGGTGACAAGGCCGTCGATGCCGCCGTACTCGTCCACCACCATCGCCATGTGCGCGCGCTTGAGACGCATCTCAAGCAGAAGATCGAGGACGCGCACGGCGGGTGAAACGAACAGCACAGGGCGTAGAAGATCGGTCAACACGTGCGAGCTGACGCGCGCACCGTTCTCGCCGGCGATTTGGTCCGCCGCCAGGATCGCGAGATCCTTGATGTGGATGAGGCCGGCTACGTCGTCGAGTGTCTCGCGGTAGACCGGCAGACGCGAATGGCCTTCCTTCACCACCAGGGTCAGAGCGTCGGCCACCGGCGTCGCGGCCTCGATCGCGACGATGTCGGCGCGCGGCACCATGATGTCGGCGGCGGTGACGCCGCGCAGCTTCAAGACGTTGGCGAGCAACAGGCGTTCGTTGGGGTCGATGGCCGGTCCGCCGTCGGGGCGGTCTTCGATCCGCTCCTCGATCAACTCCTCGATCACTTCGCGGACGGCTTCGGCCTCTCCGATCTCGGGGGCGAGCCAGCGCTTCAGCTTGGTGAAAAGACCGGGCCGGTCGTCCGTATCCGGCGCAAAGGACCGTGCGGGCTCGCTCATGTCCGGCGGCGCGCTCCCCGCGATATCTTCTTGGCAGCGGGCACGGGGACGGTGTCACGGTAGGGATCTTTGATCCCGAGGCCGGCGAGGATCTTGGTTTCGAGGCGTTCCATGGTCTTGGCGTCGGACACGATCTCATGATCATAGCCCAAAAGGTGGAGAACGCCATGCACCACCATATGAGAAAGATGATCTTTCAATGACTTGCCGGCCTCTTTGGCCTCTTTGACCACGGTGCCGTAGGCCACGACCACATCACCTAGTAGGACACCCGCGTCCGAGGGGCCATCCGCGCCCGCCGGGAAGGAGAGGACGTTGGTTGCCTTGTCCTTGCCCCGGTAAAGGGCATTCAGGTTGCGGATTGCGGCGTCGCCCGTCAGCAGCACGGAGAGTTCGGTGGTTTTGGCCCGGCGCTTCTGTGCTGCCGAGGCGCCGCCGTCCCACGCCGCTTTCGCGGCGCGCCGGACAACAGCCGCGGCGGTCGGCAGGCTGCGCGTCCAACCGGCCGCGGGCGCAAGCACGTCTATGGTGGGATGGACGGCGGTCTTCATTCGGGGCGTTCCTCTTGCGCGCGTTCCTTGCGCTTGGCGTCGCGGCGGTCGTAGGCCTCGACAATGCGTGTGACGAGGTCATGGCGCACCACGTCGCGCGCGCTGAACCGCACAAGACCGACACCCTTCACGCTGTCCAAGGTCTCCAGCGCGTCTTCCAACCCCGATTTCACGCCGCGCGGCAAATCGATTTGGCTGAGATCCCCGGTGACGACCATGCGGGAGTTCTCGCCGATACGCGTGAGGGCCATCTTCATCTGCACCGCCGTGGTGTTCTGCGCTTCGTCCAGGATGATGAACGAATTGGCGAGCGTGCGCCCGCGCATGAAGGCGAGCGGCGCAATTTCGATCTCGCCCGATACCAGCAACTTCGCGACTTGGTCGCCCGGCAGCATGTCGTAGAGCGCGTCGTACAGCGGACGCAGATACGGATCGACTTTCTCGCGCATGTCGCCGGGCAGGAACCCGAGACGCTCGCCCGCTTCCACCGCGGGGCGCGACAAGATGATGCGGTCGATGACGCCGGCCATCTTCAGAGACACGGCCTTTGCGACAGCGATGTACGTCTTGCCGGTCCCGGCGGGACCAAGCGCGAAGACCAGTTCGTGATCGTTCAGCGCCTTGAGGTAGGTGCCTTGCCCGATGGAACGGGCGCCGATCTGTTTCTTACGCGTGCGGATCGCAAGTTCACTGACGCTGTCGCCGTTGGGTTCCGCGGTGCGGACGGCGCCGTCGATATCGCCGGTTTCCAGTTCGTGTCCTTTCGCGAGATGGTCGTAAAGACGATAGAGGGTACGCTCGGCCATTTGAATACGGTCGGTCGTGCCTTCAATGGTGATCGTATTGCCGCGATGGTTCAGCACCACGTTCAAGCGCTGCTCAAGGCGATGCAAGTTGCTGTTCTGGGGTCCCACCAGCGCCTGCAGGAGCCCGTTGTCGGAGAACTCGCATCTGACGTGTGTGGCTTCGCTCATGCCGTCTTGATCGTGCTCGCGCAAGCGCCCTCGGAAGAGTCGGCCCAAACGGCCCCGAGGCTAAAGGACTCGACCGATACGACTTTCAAACGCGCGACGGTGCCGATGTGTTTCGGATCGGCCGTGACGTGCACAGCCTGTAAATAAGGGCTTTTGCCCACAATCTGGCCCGGATGGCGGCCCGTGTGCGTGAGAAGGACGTCGAAGGTGCGCCCGAGGCTGGCGTGGTTGAAGGCGCGCTGTTGCTCGGTCAGCAGGTCCTGCAACGCGTAGAGGCGTGCGTCTTTCACGTCCTCGGGCACTTGCGTTTTCAACGCCGCGGCCGGTGTTCCGGCGCGCGCGCTGTATTTGAAGGAGAAGGCCTGCGCGAAGGTGATCTCGCGCACGAGCGCCATCGTCGCTTCGAAATCCTTGTCGCTCTCGCCGGGATACCCGACGATGAAGTCCGATGACAACGCCATGTCGGGACGGTGGCCGCGCAAGGTTGCGATGATGCGGCGGTAGTCATCGGCGGTGTGGCCACGGTTCATGGCCTCCAAGATTTTGTCCGAGCCCGACTGTACCGGAAGATGCAGGAACGGCATCAGCGACGGCAGGTCACGGTGCGCAGCCATCAGTGCGTCGTCCATGTCGCGTGGATGCGACGTGGTGTAGCGAATGCGCGAAAGGCCTTCGATCTCGGCCAGTGCGCGGGCAAGGCGCCCGAGGTTCCACACTTCACCGTCAACGCCCGCGCCGTGATAGGCGTTGACGTTCTGGCCGAGCAGGGTGATCTCGCGCGCGCCGCTTTCAACAAGACTTTTCGCTTCGCGCAAGATGGCGGCGACGGGGCGCGAATATTCGGCGCCGCGGGTGTAAGGCACGACACAGAAGGTGCAGAACTTGTCGCAGCCTTCCTGGATCGACAGGAACGCCGCTGGTCCATCAGCGCGCGGCGCGGGCAGGTGGTCGAACTTGGGTTCGACGGGGAATTCGGTGTCGAGGATGCCGGCCGACTTGCTTCCCGTTTTGCCATCTCGCGTACGCGCGGCGCGCGCCACCATCTCAGGCAGGCGGTGATAGGTCTGGGGGCCGAGCACGATATCGACAAACGGCGCGCGGGCCATGATCTCGGCGCCTTCAGCCTGTGCGACACACCCGGCCACGGCGATGATCATGTCCTTACCGGCGGCAGCGCGTTCACTACGGTAAGCGCGCACGCGCCCGAGGTCCGAGAACACCTTCTCGGCGGCCTTCTCGCGGATATGGCAGGTGTTCAGGATGACCATGTCGGCGTCGGCGGGACTTTCCGCCGGGGCATAGCCAAGCGGCGCCAACACGTCCGCCATGCGCGCGGAATCGTAGACGTTCATCTGGCAACCGTAGGTCTTGATGAACAGCCGTTTGGCCGGGGTGTCGGTCATCGCCTCTGTGGATAAGACAAGGTTGAGACGCGGTTTCTAACGCCTAACCGGGCTAAAAGCAAAACAGGGGTTTTGGCCGTGAACGTAAGGGCTTATGCCCCTTCGCGTCCCGCGAGCAGGCGGGCGAATCCGGCCCGGGTGACCCGGTCGCAGTGCGCGGCCAGTTCCTTACGGCCGGTAAACTGGGCCAGGGTGACCGGCGGGTGGAAGGTCACTTCGGCGGTGAGTTTGCCAAGGCGCATGATCCGCCACATATGCGACAGCATCTCCATGTCGCCGTACCAGGCGACGAAGGGACGCCAGCCGACACCAATCGGCATGCCGTTGAGACGGGTGTAGGCCATCGAAACCGGCTGCACGGTGACAGGGCGCTCCGTCCCGTCGGCGGCCACCGCATGACGTTCGGCCACCGTGAAAAGCGCGCTCTTGAACGGCTTCATGGTGTTGCCGTCACCCGAGGTGGCCTCGGGGAACATGATGAGCGTATCGCCGGCGTCGAGACGTTCCTGAAGCTGGTCGCGCGCTTCTTTCGTCGCGGTGCGCCGCCGGTCGATGAAAATGGTCTGCCCCGCCTTGGCCATCCAGCCGAAGCCCGGCCAATTGGCGATATCGGCCTTAGCGACGAAATCGCCGGGCACGACCGAACCGAGCACCACGATGTCGAAGTACGAGATGTGATTGGCGACCACCAAGCGCGGCGCGGCGGCGCTCTGTTTGCCGCGCGTAATCACATCGAGGCCCACCATCGCGCACAGGAAGCGGTAGTAGCGGCTGCGGAACGCGACGGAATTGCCCGTAAGGATATTCAATGTCGCGGCCGTCAGGCTCGCGATGACCGCCGAGACAACGAAAATGCCAATGCGGGTAACGGCAATGAGGGCGCCGCGCATCGGCAGCGCCGGCACAAGCTGCGCCTCTTCGAGGTCGCCCGGAGCGATTAAGAGGCTTTTTTGAATGACGCTGACTCGGTGCCGATGTCGTAGTGACGGGTGTAGCGTTCTTCGATCAGGTCGGTCTTCACGATGATGCAAACATCAGTCGTGTTGAACTGGTGATCGACGACGGCGCCGTCGCCGATGAAACCGCCGACGCGCAAATAACCCTTGAGAAGCGGGGGTAAACTGGCCAGCGCGCGCTTCGGGTCGATCGCTTCCTTCGGCAGAAGATTCATCTCGACTTTCCGGTGCGGCAGCGCGGTCGCGCGCAACGCCTCGGGCGCGAGGTGATAGTGGTAGAGGTAGGAGAGCTGCACGGCGAGTTGCTGCGGGTCGGTGCCTGGCAGGCTCGCGCAGCCGAACATGAGATCGATGCCATAGGCGTTCACATATTCCGATACGCCGCGCCACAGGAGCTGCATGGTCGCGCGGTTGCGGTATCCCGCGTCCACGCACGAGCGGCCGAGCTCGAGCACCCTACCTGGAAAGCTCGCGAGCTTGGTTATGTCGTATTCGGAGGCCGAATAAAAGCTGCCGGCGGCGCGCGCATGTTCGCGGCGGATGAAGCGGTAGGTGCCGACGACGGGATCGTCTTTGCGTGCGGCGTCGACCACGAGCAGATGGTCACAGATGGTGTCGAACTTGTCGAAGTCGCGACGCGAGGCTTGCATCTGTGCGTCGGGTTTCGCACCCATCTCGTCGTAGAAGACGCGGTAGCGCAGCGCCTGGGCGGCGTCGAGTTCGTCGGCCGAGTTCGCGAGACGGATGACCTGGCTGCCGGCGGTCACCGGCACGAACGCGCGCGCGCCGGCGGGCGCGGCGAGGCCGGCGGAGGCGAGCGCACCCGACGGGGTGTTGGTGGAGGGCGGCAACAAAAGTGTCATCGGTCTGTATCCCAACCGCGCGTTCAGGCCGTGGCGCTGCGTAAGGAACTGCAGCGTGAGGCGGAGCGTCGACTGAAAGGCCGCGCCGGGCTTGCGGCTCAACGAAACTGTCTTGGTTTTCAACGATTCCGTTGCCCGGCCGAGCAAGGCCAGGGGTTTCCGAAACGCACCGTCCATGCCGGGATACTCTTAACAGTTAGGGGGACTGGCTGACAGCCAAATTCCCCCAAAACTACGCCCGGCTGGCACCAGATGTCGTGTTATTCTTCTGTTGCTTTATCTGCATCTAGCGGCAGCACGTACAACTCCAGGCGGTGTCCCACCAATTTGTACCCGTGCTTGCTGGCGATCTCCTGCTGGAGCTGCTCGATTTCCTCATTATGGAACTCGATCACCTTGCCTGAGCGGACATCGATCAGATGGTCGTGGTGGGTGGCCGGGGTTTCCTCATAACGGGCACGGCCGTCGCCAAATTCGTGGCGTTTGACGATCCCGGCTTCCTCGAAAAGGCGCATCGTCCGGTAGACGGTCGCGATGGAGATGCGCGGGTCTTCGGCGGCCGAGCGGCGATGAACCTCTTCCACGTCCGGATGATCCTGCGCTTCCGAGAGCACGTGCGCGATGATGCGCCGCTGCTCGGTCATCTTCATGCCCTTTTCGGCGCAAACTTGTTCGATGTGAGACAGAGGCCGCGTCGCCATAACTAAATTCCTTGCTGTCGACCGGGGGAGCGCGAAGGCCACCGGGGAAGGAGGCCTATCATAGTGCGGGCCCTCGGGCCGTAAAGAGATCAAAGACCGCCCCTGCGAGTCACTCGCAGGCATGGTCCGGAGTCCAGTGGCCGAGGCCACGCGGAGTGGATATATGTCAGCCATGACTGCGGCGCCATTCTTCATTGATATCACCGGGGACGTCTGTCCCCTCACCTTCGTGAAAACGAAGTTGCTGCTGGAGAAAATGCCCGTTGGGGCGACCGTGACCGTGCGCCTCAAAGGTGCGCAGCCGCTGGACAATGTACCGCGCTCGGTGAAGGCGCATGGACACGAGGTGGTTTCGCTTGTGCGCGAAGATCAGCGGACCGAGGCCGATCCCCGGGTCCCGCATATCCTAGTGGTGCGGCGCTGCTAGCGCCGCCGGCTGAAGCGCGAGGGCCATGATCACCGCATCGACGCGCTCCGACGGCCCTCTCTCATAATACTTCGCGCGCCGTCCCGTGGCGGCGAAGCCGTGTTTTTCATAAAGCGTACGCGCGGGCGCGTTGTCCTCCGCGACTTCCAGAAAGAGACGGTGTGTTCCGCCCGCGCGCAGCATCCGTACGGCCTCCGCCAAGAGGCTTTCCGCGACGCCCCGGCGCCGAAAATCCGGCGCGACCGCGAGCGTGAGAATCTCCGCCTCGTCCGCGACCGCCCGGATTAGGATGAATCCCTCGGGCGCGGCGCCGGTCCACATGAGGCCGGCGACACCGGGTTGCTCCAGAAGGGTGGCGAACTCGGCGTCGCTCCACGGCGCCGTGAAGCTCGTGCGATGCAGCGCGCCCGCGACCTGCGCATGCGCGGGTTCCAGGCGGATGATGCCGCTCACGGCCTAAGCTTTCCGCCGTGCGGCGCAAGCGTGATTTTCGGCGGGAGTACATAAAGCGGCAGCGGGCCGGCGGGGTCGGGCGTGCGCAGGGCGGCGAGGCGTGCGAGCACAACGGCATCGGGCAGCGGATCAGCGGCAGAAGGCGTAGCGCCTTGCAGATGTTCAAGCACTAAAGCCACGCCGTCGCCCGTAACGACAAGATCTTTCTCGCCGAGCCAATTTGCGATTTCAGCCGGCGGCAGGGAGGCCGGTTGCGCGCATGGTGTAAGATCACGCGCGGCAAAGGCTTGCACATAGAGGTCGCCGCGCTTGGTATCGACCGCGGCTAGGATGTGCGCATGGCGCCGGCGTTCGACTTCCGGCACCGCGGCCGCGATCGCTTCCAGCGAATTTATTCCGATGACGGGTTTTCCCGCCGCGAGCCCGAGGGCGCGCGCGGTGGATAGGCCGACGCGAACGCCGGTGAATGAACCCGGCCCGATCGTGACGGCGATCCGGTCGAGCGCGTCGTACGCAACACCGGCCTTCTCCATCACTTCCTCAATCTGAGGGATCAGGATTTCCGCCTGGCCCTGATCCATCAGTTCGCGGATATGCGCCAGCGCCGCGCCGTCCTTGACGAGGGCGACGGAGCAGGCGGCGGCCGTGGTGTCGAAGGCAAGGACAAGCATCGCGTTTCAGAGAGAAGTGCTGAGGGCAGGCACAATATTCTGTATCATCGTCTCAATCATCACTTTCGACATAGCACTTCGAGCCGGCATGAGCCTCATTGAAATAGCGCCTCCCGCCTTCGATGTCGTCATCGACATCGCTTACGCGACCTCCAACAATTTCACGGGTAAGCCAGTCTATGCCCGCCCCGGCTGTTATCTTAACGAAGACGCGGCGGCCTGCCTGAAGACGGCTCTGGATCTTGCCCGTCCCCTTGGCTTTCGGTTCAAGGTGTTTGACGCGTTTCGCCCGTCCGAAGCGCAGTGGGTGCTGTGGAAACACACGCCGGATCCCAATTTTCTCGCCGACCCAAGCCGCGGGTCGCCTCACTCGATGGGCGCGGCAGTGGATTTAACCTTGATCGACGAAACGGGCCGCGAGCTCGACATGGGCACGCCCTTCGACGCCTTCACGCCGCAGTCGCATCATGGCCGCACCGACATCTCCGCCGAAGCGCAGCGCAACCGCGCGATTCTGCTTGGGATCATGACCGCCGCCGGTTGGGACTTTTACCGCAATGAGTGGTGGCACTATCAGTTGTTCAATGCGCGGGCGAAGTATCCCGTGTTGGACGACGCCGCGCTTCCGGTCTCGATGATGCTGAAGGCGTAAGCTAGGCTTTCGCGAGTTCCGCAACGCTGCGCGGGCCGCGTTCGCTGTCAGGCTCCCGGCGTGCGTCCAAGGCCACCTGCAGCCACTCCGCGGCCTTTTCCGAATCTCCGTGCTCGCGCGTCTCCACGTTGGCCATGAGGCGTGCCGCCCGCGCGCGCACATCCGGCTCCATATTCTCCGCGGTCAGAGGCGCCAAGCGATTGCGCGCTTGTCCCCAAAGTTCGGCGTCAAGCGACGCGCGCGCAACAGCGAGGCGCGTTTCGGGATGGTCGGGGTCGATGCGGGTCAGGTTGTCGACGCGACGTGCGTAGTCCAATGCGGTCTCGCCGGGAATGAGCACGCGGTATGCAGCGGCGAGATCGGCATGCGGATAAGTCTCCCACATCTTTTCGACGAGATGAGCGGCCTTGCGGCCCTTTCCTTGCGCAGCCATCGCGCGGGCGTAGGACGCCGTGGCGGCCACCGGCGCGCCGCCAAGGTCCATGGCCTGCCGGGCGAGCGACGCGGCGCTCTGTGAATCCCCGTTTTTCAATGCCACTTGCGCCTGCTGCAATAGGAGGCGCGTCTTGATGCGCCGCAGGTCCTCATTCGAGAAACTATCCCGTGCGGTCTTGGTGTCCGCAAAGGCGAGCGCTTCGTGCCATTGACCCGACGCAATAGTGAGATCGAGCGCCATCTCGATCGCCCAAGCCGGCGAATCCTTACGGGCCATCGCGCGCTTGGCGAGATTAAGCGCGCCGACTGTATCGCCCTCGCTGGCAGCCTTGATCGCCAGCGAACGCAGTCCTGCGAGTTCTGTCTGCGGACGTTCAAGAAGCGCGGTCGCGGCTTCCTTCATTTCCTTCATGTCGCCGACGAGTTCGGCTGTTTCCTTGCGCAGCATCAAGACGGCGGGGTTGGACTGCAGCAACGATGCGGCTTCCTTGGCGAAACGGCGTGCCGCGGACGTCTGGCCCGACTGCACGGCGGCGAACCCGTCGGCGAGGCTGGCGAGGCCGCGGTTCAAGCGGCGCTGCTGACGCGCGGCAGTGACCGCGCTGATGACGCCGCTGACGATCGCCAGCGCACGCAGAAAAAAGGCGATAAGCAGCGTGGCGGCGATGAATAAAGCCACCAGCACGCTCGCGGACGTATCGATGCGCCAGCCGCGCCACTCCAGCGCGACGGCGCCCGGTTCATTCGCAAGCCAGATCGCCGCGGAGACCAGAAGGACAAGCCCTGCGATGTAGAGGATGAGACGAAGCATGACGCTACTCCGTCTTCGCGTGCGGGGCAGGCGCAGCGGCTGGGGTCGCTGCTGTCGGCTGCGCGAGAGTCGTAGCGCCCGCGATCACGGATTCTTGCGCAGCCTCTTCCGCGGCGACCCGCGCTTCGGCGAGTTCGATCCAAGGGGTTGCAGCGGCAAGCGATGCGCCGGTCAGCTTTTTCATTTCCGCCGCGGCGCTCGCGAGATTGCCGCCGTCCGCGGCGCGTTCGGCGCGCACCAGGATCGCATCCACGCCGTCACCGGTATCGATATCCGTGCGGCGCACCGAGATCACCGAAAACACACGATCAAGTGTTTGGCGCAGCCAGCTCGCGGTGTCTTTCGGCAGGTAGCTCGCGCGCACCGCCGCAGCCGCCGCGACGTCGAAGCGGCGCTGCATTTCGGTCAGCGTCGGCAGTCCAGAGCTCGCGTACTTCGCGAAGACGGTGTCCGTCTGGCTTTGGCCGTTCAACGCTTTGACCGTGTCCCATTCTTTCAAGAAGGGGCGGCCCGTGACCACCGCATCGCGCCACTGCGTGGCTGCGATCGTCAGCGCCACGCCCACGGCGCGTTGATCAGCAGCGCTGCGGCCCGCTTGCTCGAGGGCGGTAACGCGGTCGGCGAGCGCGAGCACGCTGTTTGCGTCCGCGCTGCGGCCTGCGAGGGTTTCAACGCGGCGGTTGATTTCGTCGAGGCGCGCCGTGTTGCCAAGCGCGGCTTCCAACGTCGCGACGCGGGCCATGAGGGCGGCGATGGTTTGGTTGGACACGTCGCCGGTTGGCGGCGCTACAGCGGGCTGCGGTGCTGGTGTTGCGGGCGCCGGAGCACTCGGCGCCGGTGTCGGCGCAGGCGGCAACGGTTTGACTTGTGGCGGGGTCGGCGACGGCGCGCTCGCGACCGGCGCCGTCGGTTCCTTCACCAAGAGCGGCAGCCAGCGGTGCGACGTCATCATCGTGGCGGTGACGAGCGTCGCGAGGACGAAGAAAAGGAGGACCGAACGTCCCGATCCGGGGCGTCTGACGGCGGTTTGCGCAACAACAGGGTCCGGGATCGGGTCTGCCTGCGGTTCGGCGTCGTGGGGAGGTGGCGTTTCCGGTTCACCGCGTCCCCAATTGGCCAGACGGTCCCGCATGCGCTCGTCGGCGGCGTCTTCCGCCTGCATCTGCGCCGAACGACCGCCGCCGCTGCGCGCGGCCGGTTTGGCGTCGGCCAGGCACTCCGCATCAATCTCCGTGTCGTGGCTTTCGCGCGCCACCAACTCATCCAACTCCTGCAGCGCCGACGGCACCTCTGCCGGTTCGGCCGCGGGAGTGTCTTTGGCTTCGCGTGAGGGATCAGTCATCGGCGTATCATTCCATGAGGGCGCGGCGGAGGCTACCGCCGCTGGTGGTTCGGTGGGACGCGGTTCGGATGGTGGTGACGCCGGTGGGTCATGGCTGACCGCCATGGTCCACCGGGAACCGGGAGCGTGTTCCGTTGGCGCCGTTGGTTTTCCGAATAGGCCGGACAGCCAGCCGCGCGAAGATTTGCGTTCGGCGGCCAGGCGCACTTTCTCGGCCTTCGCCAGCGTCTTTTGCTCTTCGGCGAGACGCTTGCGTTCCGCTTTCGCGCGGGCGGCTTCTTCCTTTTCGGCGCGGCGGCGCGCCGTCAATTCCTGAGCCAGCCGTTCCTGTTCCGCGCGGGCTTTGGCCGCGTCTTCACGGCGGGCTTGATCGTCCCGGGCCTTCTGCGCGGCGGCGGTTTCCTCGGCGATGCGTTTGCGTTCCGCGTCCTGCGCCGCCTGTTCTGCTTTCACCCGCTCGCGCTCGGCCTTCTCCTGAGCGAGGCGTTCGTTCTCAAGCCGCGCGGCCTCGGCCCGTTTTTCGCGCTCGATGCGCTCTTCCGCCGCGCGCCGTTCGCGCGCAAGGCGTTCAGCGTCGGCGCGTTCGCGCGCGACACGTTCTTTTTCCGCGCGCACGCGTTCCGCCTCTTCGCGGGCGAGGCGCTCCTGCGCGAGGCGCTCCTTCTCGCGCTCGGCCGCGACTCGCGCCGCTTCGGCCCGGACGCGTTCCGCGGTTTCGCGCGCGATGCGCTCCTGCTCGAGACGCTCTTTCTCACGTTCGGCGGCGATCCGTGCGTTTTCGGCACGCATGCGCTCGGCTTCTTCGCGTTCGATCCGCTCTTGTTCGAGGCGCTTCTTCTCGCGCTCGGCCGCGACTCGCGCCGCTTCGGCCCGGACGCGTTCCGCGTTTTCGCGCGCGATGCGCTCCTGCTCGAGACGCTCTTTCTCACGTTCGGCGGCGATCCGCGCGTTTTCGGCACGCACGCGCTCGGCTTCTTCACGGGCGATACGCTCTTTCTCTGCGCGCTCTTTCTCTCGCGCTTCGCGTTCGATCCGCTCACGCTCCTGGCGCTCGGCCTCCAGGCGGTCACGTTCGACCTTCTCAGCCGCGAGCCTTGCGCGCTCTGCTTCTTCCCAAACCGCGCGTTCGGCGGCTAGGCGCTGGCGTTCGGCTTCATCGCGCGCGGCCTTCTCGCGGGCGCGCTGTTCCCGTTCGGCTTTTTCATGGGCCGCCACTTCCGCGGCCACACGTTCCCGCTCGGCACGTTCCCGCGCCTCTTGTTCTTTGCGTAAGCGTTCTTTTTCGGTGCGCTCCGCGCGGTCTCGCTCTTCTTTCTCTTTACGAAGCCGCTCCTGTTCCGCGCGTTCGGCGGCCAGGCGCTCTTTTTCCAACCGCGCACGCACGTCTTCTTCCGCGCGCAAGCGCTCGCGTTCCGCCTTTTCCTTGCGCAAGCGTTCGCGCTCGGCATCTTCTTTCGCGGCACGCTCGGCGGCGAGACGCTCCCTCTCGATCTTCACGCGCGCGTCCTCTCCCGCCTTCAAACGCTCGCGTTCGGCACGTTCGGCCGCCAGACGTTCTCTCTCCGCCTTTGCCCGCGCCTCTTCTTCGGCGCGCAGGCGCTCGCGTTCTTCCTTTTCTTTACGCAGGCGCTGGCGTTCAGCTTCTTCGCGGGCGGCGCGATCGGCGGCGAGACGTTCTTTTTCGGCTTTCTCACGCGCAAGTTTCTCAGCGCGTTCGCGTTCGGCTTCTTCTTTCCGGCGCCGTTCTTGCTCGGCGCGGACGCGGCGCTCTTCCTCGCGGGCCAGGCGCTCAAGTTCGGCGCGTTCAGCTTCTTGCTTGGCAATACGCTGCCGTGCGGCCTCCAGGCGCTCGCGCTCGATGCGTTCTTCCTCCGTGCGCTTTTCCCGCGCGACCCGTTCCGCGTCCGCTTTTTCCCGCGCGATCCGTTCGCGCTCGTCCTTCTCTTCTTGTAGACGCTCTTCCTCCGTACGCCGGCGCGCCTCCTCCTCCTTGATCCTGCGTTCGCGCTCGTGGCGTTCTTCCTCGACCTTGTCGATCAATTCGCCGTCCAGTGTTGCCCACACGGTGTCGGGATCGCTGGCTGAAGCGACTGTGACGCTAGCGCCTTTCAGGGCGCGCAAAGGCGCGGCGATGGCCGGCGTCGCGGTGACGGTTTTGAGACCGGTGACAGACGGCGCGCGCTCGTCGCGCTGCATCAAGGTGACAAACGCGCGCGCTTCGTCCGGGGACATGAACAGCGCCGCATCAATCGCCTTCTCGTTCAATTTGGTGCGCAGCTCGCGTGGGATTTCGGCCACCCGCTTAATGCTGTACAGCGGGAGTGGGCGAACCGCGAAACCCATGTTAGCCAGCATCGCGCCGAGGTTCACCGGCGCGGCCGTGCTGCAGGCATAGACCAGCGCGCCGTTGGCCGGTTTGAGCGAACGTTCCACGAGGCGCGCGAGATCCTGAGAATCGTCTTTCGCCGCCGCCACGTCCTTGAAGCCGACACGCCGGGCTTCGGCGGCGGTCAGCTCACTGTCGACAAAGATGGGGAACGTGCGCACGCCGACATGTTCGGCAAGGGCGCGCACGCCCTCGGGGCTGGTCGCGAGGAACCCCTGCGCGCTCGCCAGGTTGATGGTGGGCGCGCTTTCACGCTCGACGGTGACCAGGGGGATGATGATGGGGTCATGGCCGCGGGCGGCCAGCACCCTCGCCGAGATCGCAGCTTCCTGCGCCGGCTGCGTAATTAGAACCCGCATGGCCGCTTCCTGGCGTTCATTTCACAAACGTTGTAGAGCCTACCTATCTAAGTGGAAAGCCATGATTGTCCTTGGACTAGAAACCAGTTGTGATGAAACCGCCGCCGCCGTCGTGGACGGGGATGGGAACGTTCTTGCCCATGCGGTCCTTTCGCAAATGGATGAACATGCGCCCTTCGGCGGTATCGTGCCGGAGGTCGCCGCACGGGCGCACCTCGCTCATCTCGACCGGCTTATTGATAAGGCCATGCGTGAGGCGAACGTCGGCTTTGCCGATCTCGATGCCGTTGGCGCGACAGCCGGCCCCGGCCTTATCGGCGGAGTGCTGGTCGGCGTGATGTCGGCCAAGGCCATTGCCGCGGTGCATAAGATCCCTTTCGTCGCGGTCAACCATTTGGAAGGTCATGCCCTCACGGCGCGGCTTTCGGACAAGGTCGAATTCCCATTCCTTCTGCTTCTCGTTTCCGGCGGCCACTGTCAGTTGCTCGCCGTCGAAGGCGTTGGAAAATATCGCCGTCTCGGCACCACCGTCGATGACGCCGCGGGCGAAGCGTTCGACAAGGTCGCGAAGATGGTTGGGCTTGGATATCCAGGAGGTCCGGCCATTGAGCGTGCCGCGAAATCCGGTGACGCCACGCGCTTTGCATTTGCGCGTCCGATGAAGGGTCGGCCCGGCTGCGATTTCTCTTTCTCCGGTCTCAAAACCGCTGTGCGCGTCGCGGTGGAATCATTGCCGCCCGGCCCGCTCAGCGATCAGGACGTGAATGATCTCGCGGCTTCATTCCAAGCGGCAGCGGTCGAATCCATCGGCGATCGCGTCCGCCGCGCACTTGAAACATTCGCCGAATCCCATGAAGGTCGCACGCTTGTCGTGGCCGGCGGCGTCGCCGCTAACACCGCGCTGCGCGCCGAACTCCAGAAACGCGCACGCACGGCGGGCTTCACGTTCGTTGCGCCGCCGCTCGCGCTGTGCACCGACAATGCCGTGATGATCGCCTGGGCGGCACTTGAACGTTTTAAGCTTGGTTTGACGGATGGATTGGATTTCCAAGCCCGGCCGCGATGGCCGCTCGACCCCACCGCGCCTCCCGCGCGCGGCGCAGGGGTAAAAGCCTAAACGCAATGATGGGGATTGCCGCGCGCGCGTTTAAAAGAAGCCGGCCTTCGCCGGCGACGCGCGGCGCAGGGGTAAAAGCCTAAACGCAATGATGGGGATTGCCGCGCGCGCGTTTAAAAGAAGCCGGCCTTCGCCGGCGACGCGCGGCGCAAGTGTAGAAGCCTAAACGCCATGGCGCGGATTGCCGCGCGCGCGATTAAAAGAAGCCGGCCTTCGCCGGCGGCGCGCGGCGTAGGTGTAAAAGCCTAAACTTTGTAATAGTCGCGGAACCACGCGACGGTTTTGTCCAGACCTTCATCCAGCGAGATGCGTGGCTCATAACCGACCGCGCGGCCGAGCGCGCTGACGTCGCACCATGTGCCTTCAACATCGCCCGGCTGCATCGGCATCATATTGAGCACGGCTTTCTTGCCGATGTGCTTTTCCAGGGTCGCGATGAAATCCATGAGATCCACGGGAGCGCCACGGCCGATGTTGAACACGCGGTACGGCGCCACGCCCGACCCATCCGGCGTTGGATTCATCGGATCCCATCCTTCGTCGGCGACAGGGATGTGATCGGTCACACGCACTACCCCTTCGACGATGTCTTCGACGAAGGTGAAGTCGCGCATCATCTTGCCGCCATTGTACACGTCGATGGGATCGCCGGCGAAAATGCGCGCGGTGAATTTATGCGGCGCCATATCCGGCCGGCCCCACGGGCCGTATACCGTGAAGAAGCGCAAGCCCGTCACCGGGATCTGGAAAAGATGCGCGTAGGAGTGCGCCATCAGCTCGTTCGCGCGTTTGGTCGCCGCGTACAGGCTCACCGGATGCGAAGCGCTATGATGTTCAGCGAAGGGCATGACTTTGTTCGCGCCGTACACGGAACTAGTCGAGGCATAGACCAGATGGATGACCTTCAGCGCCCGCGCCGCTTCCAGCACATTTATAAAGCCGGTGAGATTGGCGTCGGCATAGGCGTTCGGGTTCTCGAGCCCATAACGCACGCCGGCCTGGGCGGCGAGGTGAACGATATATGTCGGCTGGACCTTGTCGCAAAAATCCAGAAAGGCGTCCTTGTGCGCGATGTCCACCCGGCGACCGACGAAGCCCTGCTGCTTTTCCAGCTGCGCCCAGCGCGCTTCTTTCAGGCGCACATCATAATAGGAATTGAAGTTATCGATGCCGACGACGCTGCGCCCGGCCTCCAGAAGGCGCCGGGTCACGTGGTAGCCGATAAATCCGGCGGCGCCTGTTAGAAGAATGGTCATGAAGTCATCTAAACGCGAAAGGACCCGCAAGCAACGGTCGATCGGGGGCTTTCGTTCCGCCCATGGACAGACGCGTTACCCTCGTGCCAAGACCATGACAACACAATAGAATAAGAACCGCATGCAAAAGCTTGGAGTCATCGGCGCCGGCGCTTGGGGAACCGCTCTCGCGGTGGTGGGTCGCCGTGCGGGACGCGATGTGCGCCTTTGGGCCTTGGAGCCGGAGGTCGCCACTGAAATCAATCAATACCAGCGCAATACGCCATATCTCCCTGGCGTCGCCCTCGAGCCCGGCATCGCGGCCACGATTGATCTCGCGGTCGCGGCCGATGTGGATATCGTCCTGCTGGTCACCCCGGCGCAGCATCTGCGCGCCACTTGTGAAAAGGTGAAGCGGCTTCTCAAGCCGAACGTGCCGGTGGTCATCTGCGCCAAGGGCATCGAGCGCGGCACCTCGGCCCTGATGACCGATGTGGTCGCCGAATGTTTGCCGGATAGGCCGCTGATGATCCTGTCGGGACCGACGTTTGCGAAGGAAGTCGCCACCGGCCTGCCCACCGCCATCACCCTGGGCGCCACCGATCCCGAGCTCGCGCGCAAGGTCGCCGCGGCCATCGGATCGCCGGCGTTCCGGCCTTATGTGTCGACGGACATCGTCGGCGCGGAAGTCGGTGGCGCGGTGAAGAATGTGCTCGCGATCGGTTGCGGCATCGTCGAAGGCAAGGGGCTCGGGGCCAATGGCCGCGCGGCCCTGCTCGCCCGTGGGCTGGCGGAGATCGTGCGCCTGGCGGTCGCGCGCGGTGGTAAACCCGAAACCCTCATGGGCCTTTCAGGCCTGGGTGATCTCGTCCTGACCGCGACCTCCACCCAGTCACGCAACTATTCCTTGGGCGTCGCGTTGGGCAAAGGCCAGACGTTGGAGGAAGTTTTGGGCTCTCGGCGGTCCGTGACCGAGGGCGTCGCCACTGCCGAAGCCGTCGTCACCCTCGCCGCCAAACTCCGTGTCGATATGCCCATCTGCAGCGCCATCGATCAGGTCCTCAATCACGGCGCGTCCATCGATGCCATGCTGAAAAGCCTACTCGAACGCCCGCTCCGCGATGAAGTAGATAACGGCCCAAAAGGCTCTTAAGCTGACGTGAGATAGAGGAACTTCTGTGACCAAACCGGTGCGTCTTTTTCCTGTGATTCTGTCGGGCGGCTCGGGCTCTCGCCTGTGGCCGCTTTCGCGCGAGGAATTTCCGAAGCAGCTCCAGCCCCTCACTTCTGAGAAGAGTTTGCTTCAGGAAACCACGCTGCGGCTGGGCGCGGCGCCGTCCGGTGCGGCGTTTGATGTGCAGCCTCCGCTGGTCGTCTGCAACGAGGCCCACCGGTTCATCGTCGCCGAACAGCTGCGCGCCATCGGCGTGGAGCCCAAGGCGGTTATCATCGAGCCGCAAGGGCGCAATACCGCACCGGCCGCGGCCGTTGCCGCGCTCCTTCTGGAAGAAGCGCCGAACGACCTCATGCTCATCATGCCGTCGGACCATTCGGTTCGCGATCCCGACGCGTTCCGCGCCGCTGTCGCCGCGGCGGTGGACGTCGCGCGTAAGGGCCATCTCGTCACCTTCGGGATCAAACCCGACGCCCCCGCAACCGCCTATGGGTACATCAAGCGCGGCGACGCTCTCGGTCAACATGCCTTTAAGGTCGATAAATTCGTCGAGAAGCCCGACACGGCGACCGCGACGCGCTTCCTGCGGGAAGGCGGTTACGACTGGAATGGCGGCATCTTCCTGTGTCCGGTCGGCCTCTACCTCTCCGAGCTCGAGCGTGGCGAGCCCGAGATCGTGCCCGCCTGCCGCCGTGCCCTTAAGGAGGGAAAGAGCGATCTCTTTTTCTTCCGGCTCGATGCGAAGGCCTTCGCCGAAGTCCCGAGCCAATCGATCGACTACGGCGTGATGGAAAAGACCGACAAAGCCGCCGTGGTGCCCGTCGACATGGGCTGGTCGGATGTGGGCTCTTGGAGCGCGCTCCATCAGGAAACCGCGCACGACGCCTGGGGCAATACCACACTCGGGGATGTCATCGCGCTGGAAACCCAGAACACCTACATCCGCAGTGAAAAGCAGCTCACGGCCGTCATCGGCCTCAAGGACGCCATCGTGGTGGTGACGCCCGATGCAGTACTCGTCGCCGACAAGGCGCACGATCAGGCTGTGAAGAAGGTCGTCGAGCAGTTGAAAGCCAAGGGCCGCACCGAGGCGACGGCGCAAAGCCGCACCTACAGGCCCTGGGGTTGGTTCCAGAACATCGATGAAGGTCACCGCTTCAAGGTGAAGCGCATTTGCGTGAAACCGGGCGCGCAGTTGTCGTTGCAGAAGCACTGGCATCGCAGCGAACATTGGGTGGTCGTCACCGGCACCGCCATCGTCACCCGCGGTGAGGACGAGTTCCAACTGCGCGAGAACGAGTCGACTTTCCTGCCTGCCGGCACCATTCACCGGCTCAGCAATCCCGGTCAGGTCGAATTGCACATGATCGAAGTGCAGTCCGGTGAATACGTCGGTGAGGACGACATCGTGCGCATCGTCGACAACTACGGCCGCGAAGGCCAGGGCGACGCCCATCCCCGCCGGATCGCGAAGCCCGTAAAGGCCGCCGCCAAGGTCGCGGCGAAAGTCGCCAAGAAAGCGCGCCGCAAGACGCGCCGCAAAGCCACGCCTTCGGCCGCCGCGCGCCGCCGCGTTCGGCGCCGTGTGGTGCGCCCGCGCGCACCGCTAGTCAGTGCGCGCAAAGTCGCCCCGAAGGCCCCGCCGCCGAAACCGACCAAGCCGTCCAAGCCGCGTAAAGCGCCATCGGCGAAAGCGGGCGGCAAGCCGGCCGGCCGTAAGCCCACGAAGCCGCGCAAGCGGAAGTAAGATGAGGCTTCTCTGCCGCCTTGCCGATCTCGAGGCTACGGGCGCAAAGGAGATCATCGTCGAGGACGCCGGGATTCGCCGCGCCATTTTTGTCGTGAGGCATGAAGGGCGCGTCATGGCCTACTTCAACGCCTGCCCGCATGCGCGTTTGCCGCTCAACAACGCGCCCAACATCTTCTTCGATTTTTCCAGGTCATTTCTGTTTTGTGCCAATCACGGCGCGCATTTCGAACCGGGTAGCGGAAAATGTCTTCGTGGTCCGTGCAAGGGCGAAAGCCTCAAATCTTTTCCCATCCGGCTCGAAGACGATAAAATTTTCTGCGGCGATTCCGATTACACGCTCGGGGCGTGACTTCGCCCGCGCGCGCCCGCTATCATCCCGTCCATTCGCGCTTGGAGGGATAAAATGTCCGAAGAAATCATCATCGATGTGCCGCCCGGGTTCGCCAAGAACGCCACCATCGACGAGCGCCGCTATAAGGAGTTGCGCGCGGAATCGAGTAACGATCCGCTGACCTTCTGGCGCGAAGCGGGCCGGCGGCTCGACTGGATTACGCCGTACTCCAAGCTCAAGGATGTGTCTTTCGATGAGAAGGACCTGCACATTCGCTGGTATTACGATGGTACGCTGAACGCGAGCTACAATTGCCTCGACCGTCATCTGGCACAGCGCGGCAATCAGATCGCGATCATCTGGGAAGGCGACGACCCGAAAGATTCCAAGAACATCACATATAGCGAGCTGCATGAAGCTGTTTGCCGACTCGCGAATGTCTTGAAGTCGCACAATGTCGCCAAGGGCGACCGCGTTTGCATTTACATGCCGATGATCATCGAAGCGAGCGTGGCCATGCTGGCCTGCGCGCGCATAGGCGCGATCCATTCCGTGGTGTTCGGCGGTTTTTCACCGAAGTCTCTCTCCGAGCGTATCAATGACTGCGAGGCCAAAATTGTCATCACGGCCGACGAAGGCCGGCGGGGCGGCAAGACCGTCCCGCTCAAGCTGAATGTGGATGAAGCGCTGAAGACCGCGCCGTCAGTGCGCAATGTCATCGTCGTCAAGCATACCGGCAACCACGTGCCGATGAACGCGCCGCGCGACGTCTGGTATCATACGGCCACCGAGAAGGCGCGTCCGCGCTGCGACGTGGTCGAGATGAACGCCGAGGATCCCCTGTTCATCCTCTACACCTCGGGTTCGACCGGAAAACCCAAAGGCGTCCTGCACACGACGGGTGGTTATCTCGTCTATGTCTCGATGACGTTCGAATATGTCTTCGACTACAAGCCGGGCGAGGTTTACTGGTGCACCGCCGACGTGGGTTGGGTCACCGGCCACAGCTATATCGTCTATGGGCCGCTCACTAACGGCGCGACCACGCTGATGTTTGAGGGTGTGCCAAATTATCCCGACACGTCGCGCTTCTGGAACGTTATCGACAAACACGGCGTGAACATCTTTTACACCGCGCCGACGGCCTTGCGCGCGCTGATGAAGGACGGTGAGGGCCCGGTGAAACGCACTTCGCGCGCCACGCTGCGGCTGCTTGGCTCGGTGGGCGAGCCGATCAACCCCGAAGCCTGGCTCTGGTACCATCGCGTCGTCGGGGAAAACCGTTGCCCCATCATCGATACCTGGTGGCAGACGGAAACCGGCGGCATCCTCATTTCGCCCTTCCCGGGCGCGACAAAACTGAAACCCGGTTCCGGTACGGTTCCGTTCTTCGGCATCGAGCCATGTCTCATGGACGCGAACGGACAGGAGATCGAAGGCGCCGGCGTCGGCAATCTATGCCTCAAGACGTCGTGGCCTGGGCAGATGCGTACGGTCTACGGCGATCATCAGCGGTTCATCGAGACCTACTTCAAGACTTATCCAGGCAAGTATTTCACCGGTGACGGTTGCCGCCGCGATAAGGACGGCTACTACTGGATCACGGGCCGCGTCGACGATGTCATCAATGTGTCGGGCCACCGCCTCGGCACGGCGGAAGTGGAAAGCGCGCTTGTCGGCCACACCTCTGTTGCCGAAGCCGCGGTCGTTGGTTATCCGCACGACATCAAAGGTCAGGGTATTTACGCGTACGTCACGCTGAAAGCCGGCGTCGAGCCGACTGACGATCTTAAGAAGGAGCTCGCGGCGTGGGTCTCGAAGGAGATCAGTCCGATCGCGCGGCCCGACGCGTTGCAATGGGCGCCGGGTCTACCGAAGACGCGGTCGGGTAAAATCATGCGCCGGATCTTGAGAAAGATCGCCGAAAACGAAACCGGTAATCTTGGGGACACGTCTACCCTCGCCGATCCGGCGGTGGTGGACGATCTGGTCAAGAACCGCGTCTCGACTTAAGTCGGTCCGGCTTCATCGATTTCGCCGGCGTGGCATTGCTTACATATTTGCCGGGGCATGCGAGGAGACGTGGTCTGATTTCGTCCATCAGCCAGCGCCCGGCGCGGCCGGGCGGATGCTTGGTGCTGTATACAACGGCGATCGGCAATTGCAGCGTTTGATAATCGGCGAGCGGAAGATGTACGAGGCGGCCCGCCGCGATGTGCTCTTCCACCATGTGCAGCGGCATGTTGCACCAGCCGAAGCCCGCCAACAGATAGTCCAGGCGCGTCGCCAGATCGGCGAAACGCCACACACGGTGACTGATCACGCCGCCTGAGAAACCGGCGGTGATCTGCGTGCGGTCGGTGAGCACGAGCTGCACTTCGCGCTCCAGCATTTCCTTCGAGATCGGCCCCTTCTCTTTCGCAAGCGGATGATCCGGGCAGGCGACGGGGACCAGCGTGATCGGTGGAAGCTCATCCACCGTCAGGCCCTGCAATGCGCGCCCCACGGTCGTGAAGATGCCAAGGCGCGCCGCGCCGTCGCGCAGGCGCTGTTCGGCGCCGCCAAGCGCCTCGGTGAAAACCGTCACCGGCAGGCATGGGAACATGCCTGCGAGCGCCTTCAGGCTTTCGCGCACAAGGCCGCCTGGAAACATTGGGTCCACTGCGATGGTGAGTTCGGGTTCGATATCCGAGGCGATCTGCTCTGCCCGCGCCCGCAAAGCTTCGGCGCCGTCTACCAGCCGCCGCGCGTCGTTCAAAATGACTTTTCCCGCGTCGGTAAGGACCGGAGTCTTTCCCGCGCGTTCAAACAGCGTGATGCCGAGCGTGCTTTCGAGCGCCTGAATGGTCTGGCTCACGCCCGACTGGACGCGCGTCAGGCGCCGCCCGGCCGCCGAAAAACTGCCGGTTTCCGCCACGGCGATCAGGGTACGGAGCTGGTCGAGGGTGAGGCGGTCTAACATCTGTTCATCATAATATATGATGAATATGATCACAAGTTGGCCTATTTTAATGATGGATCAGAAGGCGCATGTTTACCTCCGACGCGCAAAGGCGCGAATTTCAATTCTAGGAGGGGTCACATGACCACCGCACGCACCGCCAACCTTCTGTTTGTCAGTTCCAGCCTGTTCAACGGTCAATCCAAGTCCCGCGAAATCGCCGGTGAGTTCATTGCCGGCTGGGCGGGTAATCATCCGGGCGGCCAAATCGTCGAGCGGGCCCTCGCACCGTCGAATATCCCGCACCTGTCGAGCGAGACCCTCGCTGCATTGGGCAAGGCTCCCGAGGCGCGCACCGGTGACGAACAAGCCGCCGTCGCCTTCGCCGACTCCTTGATCGCCGAAGCCGAAGCGGCCGATACCATCGTCATCGCCGCTCCGATGTACAACTTCACCATTCCAACCACGCTGAAGGCCTGGATCGATCACATCGCCCGCGCGGGACGCACCTTCCGCTACACCGCGCAAGGCCCCGAGGGTCTGTTGAAGAACAAGAAAGTCGTGGTCGTGGTCAGCCGCGGCGGGTTCTACACCGGAAACGCGCCGGCCGCCGCGATGAACCATCAGGAGCCCTACCTGCGCACGGTTCTCGGTTTCCTCGGTTTGACCGATGTGTCCTTCATCGAAGTCGAAGGTCAGGCGATCGGCCCGGATACCGCAGCGAAGGGTGTCGCGGCGGCGCGTGTAGCCGCGGCTTCGCTCGCCAACCTGCGGCTCGCGGCCTAACGCTTTACTTCGCGGCCGGCGGAAATCCCGCGAGAAGGGATTTTTGCCGCGCCGTGAAGGCGGCATAGTTCAGATCGTCGGGTGCGCCCTTGCCGACCCAGACGATGGCCTCCGGCGCGTAGGCGCCTTCGTAGACCGACGATGGAACACCTGTCATACGCGGCGCATCCCCGCGCCGCGTCATGTCGTCGAGCACGGCGAACATCGCGGTTTGATCCATGCCCCACAGCAAGATGCCGCGCTCGCGCGCCCGCGCGAGATAACCCGCCGTAAGACGAAGATAGTTCCGTCCCGCCTGTGTCGGTGCGATGCCAAGCACATTGGCGCAAATCTGATTGGACGGCTCAACGCGCCCCGTCAGCAGCGCGACGCCAACATCCGCCTCCTTGAACCAATCAAACAACATATCCGGCGAACGGTTGAAGATCATGTCCGCATCGAATGCGCACAAAGCATGCGGCCAGGCGTCGGCAAGCGCTGCGAGCCGGATGAACCGCACCGCGTGATAATACGTGGCCGCGTCCTTGGTTCCGGCGAGGCCGCTCATTTCCACGCTGACACTGTAGGCTGTGTCTCCCATCGCATCGGCCAGACGTGCGCGGAAAAGCCCGCGATCCGCTTGGGGAAGATCGAAGACATGCAAATGGAGGTGCGCCGCAGGCGTATGAAGGGCGAAGGAACGCGCGAAGGCGCGGCCGAATTTCTCGAAGTAAATCGCATCGCAGGCCATGAACACCCATGGGCCCTGCGGCGCGCGCTCGACGAGCATCTCCATCGCCGGAAGATTTTCGCCCAGACGGAGCGACGCGGAAGCAGCCTCAGCAAGGAATGCTTCGTCGAAATGTGCGCAGGCCGCGAGACTCACGCGCTGCTCCCGCACGCGTTCTAGATAAGGTTCGGCGTCCCGTGCGCGTCCTTCCGCGATGCGCACCATCGCCATCATCTGGATGGCGTCGATGGACTGAGGAGAGGCCGCAAGCCACCGCGCGGTTGCGTCCGCCCACGCCTGGAACTCGGTCTGCGACAATCTGAAGTGAAGCTCACCCGGGTCACGTCCGTCCGGCGGAAGCCCGAGCTGCTCACGCAATGACTTTTCCTGGTACGGCAGCAGCACATAGAGCGCGAGACAGGCCAGATGGGGTGCGTCGCGGTGGCGTTCGGCGAAAGCGCGCAGGACGCGGATCGCCTTTGACCGGTCGTGAATGGCCTCGCAGTAACATTGGCGCCGCACGAGATCGATGTCGTCGGGCGCGAGCGCGGCGGCGATCTCGAAGCAGCGCGCCGCGGCTTTGTACAAGGCCACGCTTGTGAACTGCTCGCCCGCGCGGATCACGCGCGGAAGATGTTTGGCTTTCACATGCTGCAGCTGGTCCGCCCAGAACAGAGCCTCGGCGCCATCGAGGCGCAAGGCGGCGAGCTCGCCGCCAAGATACGCGGTTTCGATCAGCGGCGAGATAGCGAAGGATTCGCGCGCCATCGCGGCGGCTTCATCGTAGCGGTTGAGCCCGCGCAGCACGGCGGTGAGATAAAAGCTGGCTTCCGCGGCCGGCTCGCCGCTCCGCAATGCGTCGCGCAGCGCGGTTTCGGCGCCCGTCAGATTGTTGGCGCGAAGCGCGGCGATGCCGCGGTCCAGCGCCGCGCGGGAGGATGCGGCGGTCATGAGAGACCGCAAGATTTAGATTTAAGCCCGGTGAGTGGCAAGAAGGGACAGCACGTGACGACGCTGCATCTCGACCACCTTGGCGCTGCTTTCGAGGTCGAGTTCGGCGAAGACTTGCAACGCCTGATCGAAGGCCTCCAAGGCCTGCTGAAGGTAGACCGCGTCCTTCGCGGCGGCGCCTTTTTCCTTCAGCGCCGCGCCAATATTGGCGAGCGTCGCCGCCCAAACCGCCGGCGCCTGGGCCCGGCTGCGGGCTTGGGCGATCTTGGTGAACACTGCCACCGCTTTGTCGAACAAGGGCGGCTGTTGCGTCAGCCGGCCCATGGTGACCAAGAGGCCGCCGAGGGAGTTTTGGATATCCGCCCAACGCTCGGGCGCTTCGGTGATGGTCCAGATGTTGGTCGCGGCCGTGAAAGCGTCCGCGGCCTCCTTCAAATGGATCGCCTCACCGGAGGCCTGGGCGAGACCGTGCAGCGCAAGACCGAGGCGCGTATGCAGCGCGGCATATTCGTCGGCGAATACTTCCTTGCGCACCATGCCGAGGGCGGAGCGGTAGTATTCGATTGTCTTGCCCGAGAAGCGCGACTGTGCGGTGAATTCGGCGATCAATGACAAAGCGTCGGCGATATGGCTGCCGATCATCGCGCGCTCGTGCAGTGGGAAAGCGTCCTCACCCAGGATGAGCGCGCCTTGATAGACGGCCACTGCTCGCTGGAGCATCTTGTCGTTCCCGGTACGCGCGCCTTCCAGCAGCAGAAGCGCGGCGTAGCAGGCTTGCGCGGTCGCGCATTCGGCGACAGTGCCGGCCATGTCGCCTTCGGCAAAGCGTGTGGCGGCGCGCAGCACGGGGCGGAACAGCGCCGCGCGGGCGCGAAGGCCGTCGGCGCTCTCGACGCTCACGGCCGCAAGCGCGGCCCCGAACACGAGGTTGCCGGTGGCGTCATCGAACAACGCCGGCACTTCCAGACGTTCGAGCGCAGAGAAACTCGCGCTTTGCGGATGGATGGGTGTGGAGAGGGACAGGAAGCGCAGACGCCACGACGCGCGTTGCGGGCCGTTCGAGAGCTTCGCCGGAACGCTCTCTCCCCAAATCAGAAGATCGGCGCGCTCGCGCTTCAGCCACCGGCGGCCGAGATCGACGGCCATGGAGACAAACAGGGGCGCGCCATGATCGGCACCCGGCGCGGTAAGGGCTCGATCGGCGACCTGGATAACGACGCCGGTATGTCCTGAGAGGCGGTCGCGGATATGCCGCGCGGCCAGGCCTTGGAGGTCGCCCGCGAGCGGGCTTATGAGAATACGAAGCGGCTCAATGCCGAGGGCGTCCTCGCCCTCCTCGCGTGTGAAGGTCTCGCTCTCCGCCAGCGGCTCGCGCCGGCGCCGAAACAAATCTAAGAAACCGAACGACACACCAAACCCCCATCGCCCCGGCACGATCCTACACGGGCACAAGGACCCAAGCCGGAATCAACCAGTTAGCAGTGCGAACTTAAAAATATATTGAAGGACTCGGCGAAACCGTGCGTTGCGCGCGGTCAAATGTAACGATCCAAAACCAGCCCATTTCTAAGTCGGGCCGGTTTCAAAAATCCGAGCAGCGGCCTTTCTTTTCCCAATCGCCGTAGCGCGTGGGCTCAAGGCCCTTGGGGCCACCCTTTTCAGGCGGAAAAGTAAGCGGCGCGCTCGCGCCGGGTTTTTCCGCGTGTTTCGGTTTCAGCGCGGCGGCTTCCGGCGAGAGGCCGAGGGGGGCCGGCCTTGCCGAATCCGGTGTTACCGTATCGTTCTTTGGGGCGGTCATGGCCGCACCCTATAGAAAATCCGTACCCTTGCCACCACTTGAACGCGACGGGCGGCGTACATACTTCAGACGGAAACCTTTTCAGGAGATCGCACACGATGAACACGATGCGGGCCGGGCTTCTTCTTGCCGCCCTCACCGGTCTTTTTCTCGCCGCCGGTTATATGATCGGGGCCGAGCAAGGCATGATCATCGCCTTCGTGATGGCGCTTGGAATGAACGCCTTCGCCTATTGGAATTCCGACAAGATGGTTTTGCGCATGTACGGCGCCAAGCAGGTGGACCGTGCCAGCGCGCCGCGCTTTTACGCGCTGATCGAAGACCTTGCGCGCCGGGCGAACATGCCCATGCCCAAGGTCTACATCATGGAAAACGCGCAGCCGAACGCTTTCGCGACGGGCCGTAACCCTGAGAACGCGGCGGTCGCGGCGACCACGGGGCTGCTCGACATGCTCGACGAACGCGAGATCAGCGGCGTCATGGCGCACGAACTGGCGCATGTGCTCAACCGGGATACGTTGATCATGACCATCACCGCGACGTTGGCGGGGGCGATCGGCATGCTCGCGAACTTCGCCTTCCTGTTTCGCGGCGGCAATAACGACAATCGCAACGGCATGGGCGCCATCGGCACCCTCGCCGTCATGATGCTCGCGCCGCTTGCCGCGATGCTGGTGCAGTTCGCCATTTCGCGCACCCGCGAATACGGCGCGGATGCCGGCGGCGCGGCCATCAGCGGCGATCCGCTCGCTCTGGCTTCCGCCTTGTCCAAGCTTGAGCGCGGCGCACGTCATATCCCGAACAACAACGCCGAAGCCAATCCGGCCACCGCCCACCTGTTCATCGTGAACCCGCTCAGTGGACGCGGTGCGGACAATCTTTTCTCCACGCATCCGTCGACCACCAACCGGGTCAAGAAACTCGAGGAACTGGCCGGTGTTTCCGGGAATGGCCCCGCGCCGGCGAACACCGGCGCTTGGGATCCGGCGACGCAAGTCAAAGCCGCGCAGCCGCGCCGTCCTGGCCCTTGGGGTTAGATCGCGAGATTGACTTTGCGGGCCCAATGTTCTCCATGGGCGCATGAACCACCCCCCCGCTGACATTGGCGCACGTAAAGCCGCGCTTGCGCTGCTCGACGGCGCGCTGCGCAAGCACCGCAGCATCGACGACGGCTTCGAGTCTCTCACCGCGCGACTTGAACCGCGCGATCGCGCTTTCGCACGGCTGCTTGTCGCCACCACGTTGCGCCGTCTCGGCCAGATCGATGCCGTACTCAAGGATTTCATCAGCAAGAAGCCCGCCGATCCGGTCATGGACATCATGCGCCTTGGAGCCGCGCAGCTTCTATTCCTTGGGACACCGCCGCATGCGGCCGTGGCCACCAGTGTCGCGGTGGCCAAACAAGGCTACGGACCGGCGTCGGGCTTCGTGAACGCGGTATTGCGACGCGTGTCGGAAAAAGGCGCGGCGCTTGTGGCGGCGCAGGATGCGGCGCGCCTCGATACGCCGGCTTTTCTTTGGAAGAGCTGGGAAAGCGCTTATGGCGCGGACGCCGCGCGCGGGATCGCCGAAGCGCATCTGAAGGAGCCGCCCCTCGATCTGTCGCTGAAAGAAGCCGGCTCGCGCGAGCAATGGGCGGCCGATCTCGGCGCCGAAGTCCTGCCGACAGGTAGCCTGCGCCTCACCGACGCGGGCCGTGTGCAGGAACTGAAGGGTTTCAACGACGGCGCCTGGTGGGTCCAGGACGCGGCGGCGGCCTTGCCGGCAAAAGTGCTTATGCATGTGCTCGGCGCCAGCGCCCATGACGTCATCGATCTATGCGCCGCGCCGGGGGGTAAGACCGCGCAGCTTGCCGCCGCCGGCCATAAGGTCACGGCCGTCGATATCGCAGGCGTACGCCTTGCCCTGCTGCGCGAGAACCTCTCGCGCCTCAAACTCAGCGCGGAGGTCGTGGAAGCCGATGCGCTTACGTGGCGTCCGGTGAAACCGGCCGACGCCGTACTGCTCGACGCCCCTTGTACGGCGACGGGCACCATTCGCCGTCACCCTGACTTGCCGGCGCTGAAGACCGCGCTCGATCCCAAGAGCCTCGCGGCGACGCAGGTGAAATTGCTGACCGCGGCGTCAGCGATGATCCGGCCCGGCGGTTATGTGTTCTATAGCGTCTGCTCGTTGCAGCCTGAGGAACGGCGCGCGGTGATCGATGCTGTGTGCGCCGCCGATCCGACCCTCCGTCACGTTGTCCTCCCTCAGGACGTCGCCAGCGATTCCCAGTTCATCGATGCGGCCGGAGATCTCGTCACGCTCCCGGCCCATTGGCCCGAGCGGGGCGGTTTGGACGGATTTTACGGGGCGTTGCTCCAAAAAAGCCCATAAACATGCCTAAAAATTATATCTGATATAATTTCTGGGGCTTTGGCGGCGCTCCACAGGCCTCTTGCAAATCAGTCGCAGTGACAATAAATTGTCTCTGCGACTGATTCGCAATATTATTTGGGAGCGCCGAGCCGGCATGTACGTCTGCATCTGTAACGCCCTTACCGACCAACAGATCATCAGTGCGACGGAACAGGGCGCCCGCACCGTCGCGGACGCCTACCGGATTTTTGGCGTTGAGATTAACTGCGGCCATTGCACCTGCATGGCCCAGGATCTGATCGACGACGTCGCCCGCCCGGCCCTGCTTCAGGCCGCCGAGTAACCCCGCGCGTTTTCGGTAAGGAAAGTGCGGCCCAATAAAAGACCCTCGTTGCGCTAGTCTTCTTTTTCTTCGGGCGAACACTGCAGCTGCACGTAGTTTTGCAGGCCCATGCGCTCGATCATGTCGAGCTGGGTCTCCAGCCAATCCACATGCTCTTCCTCTGACCCGAGGATGTCCTCGAACAGTTCGCGGCTGATGTAGTCGCCGACCTTTTCGCAATGCGCGATGCCTTCCTTCAGCATGGGGATCGCATTGTTCTCAAGGCCGAGGTCGGACTTCAGCATTTCCATCACGTCCTGGCCGATCATCAGTTTGCCCAGGTCCTGCAGGTTCGGAAGACCTTCCAGGAACAAGATCCGCTGCGTCAGCTGGTCCGCGTGCTTCATCTCGTCGATCGACTCTTCGTATTCCTTCGCCGCAAGGCGGTTCATGCCCCACTGCTTCAGGATGCGCGAATGCAGGAAATATTGATTGATCGATGTCAGCTCGTTCTTGAGCACGGCGTTCAAGAACGCGATGACTTGTTTGTCGCCCTTCATATGACTTCTCCTTGCAGACCGCCGCGCCTGTTATCGGCGAAACATCACACCGCGGTCAACGCCGCGCCTGTATTTTTGTGCGCGTTCGGAACGCTTCGCATTCCTAAAGCGAATGCGTCTCAACTCCGCAGCTCCTGACCGTAGAGGTGCAACTGCTTACCGCCGCGCATCCACTCCCCCACGCGCTTTGAACCGATGCGTTCCGCGACCGCGATCGAGCGCCAGTTCTCGGGATCGATGACGTGTATGACCTTCGGCCATTTCAGCGTGTCGCGGGCATATTCGAGCGCCATGCGCGCCGCTTCGGTCGCAAAGCCGCGGCCCCAGAAGTCCTTGGCGATGGTCCAGCCGATTTCCTTGTCCGGCCAGGTTTCGGGGAAATAGGGCCCGACGTAACCGGCGAACAGGCCGCTGGCCTTTTCCTCGATCGCCCACATGCCGTACCCGCGCAACGCCCAATGGCCCATGAGATTGGTCATCGTGCGCCAGGCGTGTTCGCGGTCCTTAGGGAGCCCATCTAAGGTAATGAAGCGCGAGACCTCGGGGTCCCCGGCGATTTTCACCATGGTCTCGATGTCGCTTTCCACGAATTCTCGCAGCCGCAGGCGCGATGTTTCGATCCGGGGAATGCGCAAGGTGATCACGGCTTGCGCGCCCGCACGAACAGATAGTCGCCGCGGCTGTGATGATTGAGGAGGAACAGCGTATAAAGCCCGTGGCAGATCAGCCGGCGCAAAAGGCCGAACTTTCCCGTCGTGCCCTTGCTGCCTGTCATGTCGAGGAAATCGCGATACAGCGGGGAGTAGAACGGATAGCCCCAGGCGATGACACGGTCGATGATGAGCCCCGCATGGCGCATCTTCTCCTCAAGCTCGCCGGGACGGTAGTTGCGCACATGCCCAACGTCTTTCTCGAAATCGCGCATGCGGCCCTGCAGGGTCGCCACCACGACATATCCACCGGGATTGGTCATCGCCGCCATGTTGTTGATGGCGCTTTGATCGTCGTCGATATGTTCGACAACGTCGGCGCAGACGATGAGATCAAAGCTTCGGGGCAGGCGGTCTTTCGCGACGTCCAGCATCGCGAACTCCGCCCCAGGCATTTGCTTGCGGGCAAGCTCAACGGCCGTGGCGGCGAGATCGGTGCCCATCATCTTGGCGTTCGGATGCGCCGTGCCCAGCACCTGAAGCAATGAGCCTTCGCCGCCGCCGATATCGAGAATCGACGCCGGCTTCAAATCGTCTGTTATGCGCCGCATCAAGCGGCGCGAGTGACGCGCCATGGGCCCATAACGGCGCATGTCGTCCCACGCGCCGGTCCAGACGGCGTTGTAATCCACATCAGGTGCGGCAGCGGGTGTGTTCATGCCGGATGCTTTTGGATGATGCGCTCGACAATGTCGAGCCACTGATCGGTAATCACCGGCCAGCTATAAGTCTTCTCGGCGCGCGCCCGCGCCGCCCGGCCCATGCGTTCGCGCGCTCCGGCGTCGCGAATAAGCGTTTCGAGAGCGTGCGCGAGGGCAGGGGCGTCCTCGGACGGTACGAGTAGTCCGGTTTCGCCGTCGATCACCGCTTCGCTGCTTCCGGCGATGCGTGTCGCGATGCTCGGCAATCCGGCGCACATCGCCTCCATCAAAACGTTCGCCATGCCTTCCTCGCGCGAGGGCAGCAGGAACAGATCGGCATTGCGGTAAATCGCCGGTAGCGCGTCGCGCTTCGCCCATCCTTTGAATGTTACGCGTTCTGTAAGATTCAATTTGGAAACCTGGGCCGCAAGCGCCGCGTGTTCTGGGCCATCGCCGACGATCGACAAACGCCAACGCAGATCGGACGAAAGTTGGGCGAGGGCATTGAGGAGAACGTCCAACCCTTTATGCACGGCGAGCCGTCCGACAGTCAGGATTTCAACGGTCTCCCGGACGCCGTAGTCGGTCTTTGCGGTAATCCCAGCCGTGTCCGCGCCTTGCGAGATCACGCCGACGTCTTGTTTAGGGTCATGGGCGCGGGCCATGTCGGCGAGGCCCTCGGAATTTGCGATCACGGCATCGGCGTCATGCCATAGCCATTTGATCAGGCCCCCGGTTAACGCGTGATAGCTCTTCATGGTGAGGGGGTCGAAGCCCGGCACATCACCACCGCGCAACGCAACGATAGTGGGAAGATCGTTAGTGCGCTTCAGGAGCGAGGCGGTCGGACCGCACGGTAGCGTGAAAAAGGCGATCACCGCATCCACACGCCATTGGCGGGCATAACCCGGTGCGGCGAACATCGAGGCGCCCATGAAGGCAAGCATCTCCGGGATCGAGCTGCGCTCCACGCGTTGTCTGAACGCCGGGATGCGCCGCACGGTTACGCCATCGGCCACGTCGATGGGCGGGAGGCGACCTTGCGCGGCCGTCAGCACGAAAGGCGCGTGACCGCGCCGCGCCATTTCCCGTGCGATGTGGCGCATGGCATTGCCGCCGCCCCCGCCGACGGGTGGATATTCATAGTTGATGAAGAGGATGCGGCGCGAGGTCACGGCGGATCGGTGAGGGCTGGTCGTTTGGCGGTGGTAGTTTGATTCTGGCCAGCCTAATACACTGACGTTCGGGATTCACCCACGAGAACTCTTGATGCGCCCCGTTCTACTTTTCGCATTGAAGGCCGTCATCGGTGCCGGGCTGTTGTGGTTCGTGATCGCGCGCATCCCGCTTGGCGAGGCGTTAACGGCCGCGGCGGCCTTGGATCCAGGTGTCCTTGCCCTGGCGGCCGCGCTCTACTTCCTGGCTCATGCGGTCAATGCCGTAAAGCTTCAGGTCTTCCTGCCGAACCTTTCGCTTTGGCAGTCCTGGCGGTTCACCATGATCGGCGTTCTCTATGGCGTCGCGCTGCCAGGCCAGCTTGCCGGCGACGCGGTCAAGGCCGTGCGTCTCGCCCGCATGCAGAAAGGCGGGGACATCAGCGCCATCCTCGCTGCCGTCGCCGTGGACAAGATCGTCGGGATATTCGCGCTTCTGGTCCTGGTTGCCCTGGTCATCGGGATTGACGCCAGGGCCTTCGATCAAACGGTCATCGGTGCGACGGCCCTCGCGCTCGGCGGCGCTATCGCCATCCTCGCCGGCGCGATCCTGCTTCCGATCCCCGCGTGGCTTGGCCGCCTCGGTCCGTCGCTCGCCGCTTGGCGGCGCGCTTCGATGCAGCCGGGACGCCTTTCTTACGCCCTGTTGCTGGGAGTCGTTTTCCAAGCCCTCTGTGTGGCCATCACGGGTCTCGTCGGCGCGCGGCTCGGCATTGAACTTTCCATTCCCGCATGGACGGTGGTGGTGAGCTTTAGCTCCATCGTGCTGCTTGCGCCGATCTCCATTGCCGGGATCGGCGTGCGCGAAGCTTCGCTGGTTGGCGCGGTCGGTTATCTCGGGGCGAACGAAGCGGGGGCCTTCGCGCTGTCTCTGGTCCTGCTTGGCCTCACCGTTGTCGGCGCGGCCGCCGGCTTTATTGCCGATCTCGCGGGCCGCGACCGGCTCAGTTAACGCCGTAAGCGAGAGCGAGCCAACACCATAGCGCGCGGCGGTCGTCACGCACGCGGCTCTTGTGCATTTCCCAACGCGCGCGCAAGGCCAGGTCATTTACAAAAGGCACATGCTTCTCCGGCGGTGTCCATTCCCGCAGCCATGAAGCCAAGGGAATCCCGAACCCCTGTTTCTTGCGCGCGAGAATATCGGCCGGTAGGCGGTGCGCGAGGGTGCGCTTCAGGATCCACTTGGTGGTGTAACCGCCGGCGATATTGCCGCGCAGTTTGACCTGCCACGGCAGGCGGCGCACGTAATCGACGAGTTCATTTTCCAGGAACGGGGCGCGCGCTTCCAAAGAGACGCGCATGCTTGCGCGGTCGGTTTTCACCAGGATGTCGTCGGTCAGATAAAAACGCGTATAGAACTCCATGGTACGGTCGATGGCGTTGGTCGCGCGGGAGGCGTCCCAGGCCGCGATCACTTCACTGTAGAGCTCTTCCTCGCTCACCTCTGTCTGAAACAAGTCCTCGATCTCGTCAGTTTGCAAGGGCGCGAGCCACACCGGATTGCGCAAGGCCGGCCGTCGCTTGAGGCCCATGAGTCCGCGGTTGAGCACAAAGTCGAGGCTCATGTTGGCATCGGACAGCGGCAGGCGCGCCGCCATCATGCGTACCGCCTGATGGGCCGGCCGGGGCATTAAGCTGTCGTAGAGTTCGGCGCGCTGGATCATCTTGAACGGATCGTAGCCGGCAAACAGCTCGTCGCCGCCGTCGCCCGACAAGGCCACCGTCACATGCTTGCGCGCGAAGGCGCACAGGAGCGATGTCGGCAGCAGAGACGGATCGCCCAGCGGCTCGTCCATGCGCGCCAGCAGTGATGGCAGCATGCTCTGCGCGCCGCCGAGGTCGCAGACCTCGCTGCGATGCGTGCTGCCGATATGGTTGGCGACCTGTGCTGCGTAGGCGGACTCGTCGTAGCTCTTTTCTTTAAAGCCGATGGAAAAGGTCTCGATGCTCGCCGCGGGTCGTGTGTCGCTGGCGAAGCTGAGGACCGCGCTCGAATCCACCCCGCCCGACAGGAATATCCCGAGCGGCACATCACTCTCCATGCGGGAGATCACGGCCTTGCGCAGTTTGGCTTCCAGTTCGGCGGCCCAATCGTCGGGGGTTCCAGACGGCGTGTTGGGGTCGATGCCGAAGGTCCAATAGCATTTGATCTCGCGCGCGCCGGTGGCCGCGTTCACGATCATCATATGCCCGGCGGGAAGTTTCTTGATCTGCTCGTATGGTGTGTGCTCGCCCGGGAAGAACCCATGGGCAAAGAATTTCATCAGGCTGAGTTTCGACGGCGGCGCGTCCCGGTAGGCGGGATGCCTGCGCAACGATGTGATCTCGGACGCGAACACCAGCGCGCCTGTTTTGGTGCCGTAGAACAGCGGTTTTTCGCCAAACCGGTCCCGCGCGATCACCACCGTCTTGCGGTGGCGGTCGTAGATCGCGAGGCCGAACATGCCATTCAACCGTACGAATAGGTCCCGGCCCCAGGCCTTGTATCCGTACAGAAGCACCTCGGTGTCCGAGTGATCGGTCAGGAACTTATGGCCGAGTGCTTCCAATTCCTTGCGCAACGTCCGGTGATTATAGATCTCGCCGTTGAAAACAACGCAGAGATCGCCGGTGCTGTCCCACATCGGTTGCGCGCCGCCGGGAAGGTCGACGACCGCTAAGCGGCGGCTCGCCAGAAACACCGGCACATGCTGATCGGCGAAGAAGCCCTCACCGTCGGGTCCCCGGTGAATGATGGCATCCGCCATCGCCTTAAGGTCGGCGGCCGTCCCTTCGCCGATAAACCCTGCGATGCCGCACATAACTTAGGAGACGCGCCGGACGTCGCCCGGCGGCGGCGCGAAGCCGAAGGACGCCCCGCCAACGTTGGTACGCTCCTTCACGGTGTACGGCGTCTTGTTCTGGGCTTCGTAATAGATGCGCACCAGCACTTCGGCGAGCAGTCCCATCAGGATGCACATGGTGCCGGTGATGAAGCCGAGGGTGAACAGAAGCGGCAGCGGGGTCGAGATAAAGGCGGTCGCCTCGAAGAACTTGAGATAAAGCGCGTAGGCGCCCGCGAAGAACGAGACGAAGAAGAAGAAGAGACCGACAGTGCCGAAGATATAGATCGGCTTGGTCTCGTATTGGGTCAGGAACTTCACGACCAGCAGATCGAGCATCACTTTGAAGATGCGCGCGAGGCCGTACTTCGATTTCCCTTTGGTGCGCGGGTGGTGTTTGACCGGCAGCTCCGTGATGCGTGCGCCCTGCCACTTTGCGTAAATCGGCACGAAGCGGTGCATCTCGCCATAGAGGCGGAAGCCTTCCAACACTTCGCGGCGGTAAGCCTTCAAAGTGCAGCCGTAATCCTTCAGCTTCACGCCCGACACCCAGCTGATCAGCCCATTGGCCAGTTTGCTCGGCAGGATGCGCGTGAGGTAGGTATCCTTCCGGTCGCGGCGCCAACCCGAGACCACGCCGTACCCTTCGTCGAGTTTCGCCAGAAGCGGGCCGATGTCGGCGGGATCGTTCTGCAGATCGCCGTCCATGGGCACGATCACTGCGCCCTTGGCATGATCGATGCCGGCCATCATCGCGGCGGTCTGGCCGAAATTGCGCTTGAAGGTGATGACCCGGATGTTCGCGTTGTCGGACGCGGCTTTGGCCAGCACGTCGGCGGTGCCGTCCTTCGAGCCGTCGTCGATGAAGATCACTTCGTAAGGACGCGCGAGCGCATCCAGCGCCGGGATCAACGCGGCCACCAGCGGGCCGACATTCTCGGCCTCGTCGAAGATGGGAATGACGACGGAAACCAGATCCCGCTCGCTCACGCGCTTATCCTAAAAAATCTCGCTGAAGCTCTGTTGTACAGGGGATATTGCAGAGGGCTCAAGGGGATAGAGCGTGATATATCTCGGCTTCGCTTCACCGGCTTCCGCGCGCACACAAGCATAGCTTGCCTGCGCGAATTGCTGGGCAGGGGCGGCTTTGAAATCGGCTAACGTCGCGCGCTATGACCCGGTCCCACACACATAATTCATGGCACATCGCCGCTGGCGCGGCCGCGGTCTTGTTGCTCGTCACGATCGGCCTGCGCCAAACCACCGGCCTTTTTATCGCGCCCATCGACAAGACCACGGGGCTCGGCATCGCCGCCATCAGCTTCGCTCTCGCCATCGGGCAGTTCAGTTGGGGCGCCATCCAGCCCATTGCGGGCGCGCTTGCCGACCGATATGGCCCAGGCCGGGTGATGGCCGCTGGGCTCGTCGCACTGTCCCTGGGTTCGGCGGTGACTGCGTTCATGGACTCCACCGTCGGACTCATCGTCGCGCTCGGGGTCCTGGCGGCTGCCGGGGCTGGAGCGGCGAGTTTCTCGGTCATCATGGGCGCTCTCTCCTACCGCGTGCCGGCTGAGAAGCGCGGTCTCGCCGCCGGAATTTCAAACGCCGGCGGCTCCTTTGGACAATTCGTGTTCGCGCCGATCTTGCAAGCGATCATCGGTACCGCCGGCTGGGCGAGCGCCATGTGGTTCTCGGCCGCTGCGGCTCTCGCAGCCGTGCCGCTCGCATGGTTGTTGCGTAAGCCCACGAACGCTTTGGTCCACGCGGTTACTCAAGGGCCGTCGAATCTCGCATCGGCGATCGGCGAAGCCTTTCGCGATCGAAACTACATCCTGGTGCACGCCGGGTTCTTCACGTGCGGTTTCCATATCGCCTTTCTTGTGACTCACCTTCCGGGTGAAATCGCGCTCTGCGGGATGTCACCGTCGGTGGCGAGTTGGTCGCTTGCGATCATTGGTCTTACCAACGTCGTTGGCAATCTCATCGCCGGTTGGGCGACGGGGTACTACCGCAGCAAGCACATCCTGTTCCTGATGTACGCCTCACGCGCGGTGTTGATCGGGCTGTATCTGCTCGCACCGAAGACAGCGATGACATTCTATCTCTTCGCCGCCGGCCTCGGCGCCACCTGGCTCGCCACGGTCGCGCCCACCGCGACCATCGTCGGCAAGCTGTTCGGCACGCGCTATCTCGCGACTCTCTTCGGCCTGACCCTGCTGTCCCACCAGGTGGGCGCGTTCTTTGGCGCGTGGCTGGGCGGGCTCACCTTCGCCTCGACCGGCAACTACCAGTGGATGTGGTACGTCGACGCTATCCTTGCTGCCGCGGCGGCGTTCGTGAATCTCCCGATCAAGGAACCGGCGCCGCTTAAGGCGCAAACCGCGTAAGGCGGCTCCGGAGCAGAAGCGGCGAGAGCATCGCGGCGAACATGACCCCTGCGCGCGCTGCTGTTTCCGGTGATATGCCGACCCCGAGATTAAGGCTGCTCAGCGTCTCAGGCGTGGTGGAAAAACGCACGCTCGCTTGAACAGCGGCCGCGATCCCGGCCAGCGCCGCCGCTCCGATCACCGGCCATAGTATCACCATGCGCTGGCGAAGGGCGCCGATCAGCGCCGCGCCGCCAAGGACGACCGGAAGAGCGCGCGTGATCAGCGCAAGAAGAGCATCTGCCGGCGCCTGCAGCATGGCGAGCGACGGTGAGCCGCCGTTTGGCGCAAGGCCGCTCGCACGCAAGATGTTCACAACGCCGCCAAAGAAAAGGCCGAGAGCGATGAGACTGCCGATCCACACAAGGACCGGCATCACGCCGCCGCAAAACCTCGGGAATCGTCCGCTCAACGCCTGGAGTTCGTCGCGCGCCGTCATACCGTGCGCGAGGTCATCGAGCGTCCCAAGCCGTGCGATCGCGGCCGCATGCGCTTCTTCCTGGCTTGCACCGCGCGTTATCTCCGCGTGCGCGATGTCTTCGGCATGATCGCGAAGCTCCGCGATATAGCGGCGTACGTGGCGGTGCGCGACGCCTTCACGCAAAAGCCGATCCGCAAGAGCGTCAAATTATCGCATGTTTCGCTCCCATCACGATCCCCGCCACCGCTTCCGTGATGCGTTGCCATTCCCCGGTCATGTCGCGCAGCCGCTTTTTTCCGGCGGCGGTGGCGATGTAATACACACGCGTGCGTCCATTCACGGGCTTGCGGTGTGATTTTAAGCACCCTTGTTCCTCCAGCGCATGAAGCGCTGGATACACCACGCCCTCACCGAGCTTGATGGCCTCGCCGCTGGCGGTCTCGATGGCCTGAACGAGCTCGTAACCGTACATCTCGTGCGCGCTGAGAAGACGCAGGATCAACAGCTCCGGCACGCCGGTCATGAAATCGGGATTGGTCTTTCGCACGGGCAAGATCGGCCTCATACCTTGAACTTCCAGGTATTATACCTTACAGTTCAAGGTATGCAATCGCGTTTGCTCAAACTTATGCCGGCGGCCCTTGCCGGGTTCATTCATCTCGCGATCTTGGCGGGCCTCCTGACCCTTGGCCGCATCCCGCCGCGGGAAGAGACCCTGGCGCCTCTACCCATCACATGGCTTGAGCGGAGCGCGGCGCTTACGCCGGGTTTAGCTCCGGGCCGGCCAAACCTGTCCGCGTCGCCGCCAGTGTTCACGTTGCCGAACGTGACGATCCTGATTGCTCCGGTGATACCTCCCCGCGATGAGCTATCAGTCCTTGGCGGTTATGTAGGCTGCGGGCTCAATCAAGCTCTTACGTCCGAGGAGCGCGAGGATTGCGAAAAACAGCGCCGCGAGTTCTATGGTGGACCTACTGCCACGGATGATCCTGCTGTCACCGATCTTGCGCTGGAAAAACGCTTTGCACGCGACAAGGCGATACAGGGCGCGCCCGTATTGCTTCCGTGCGTCACTCCGGCTGGCCCAAATCTCTTCTGCCTGCTCGGCGGCGCATTGAACGGCTTTGAATTTAAAACCGGCTCATATGCCGAAGTCAGCCGCCCGGAAAATCCTCTCGCGCAACCGGTTGTCCCGTATCGTCCCAAATAGTTAGTCACGCCAGCAGAGCGGGCCCGCGCGCGAAGGCGCGCAAAAAACAGAATCGATCCCGCGGCGGCGGGCTCAGTTCAAATTTTGAGAATTCCGGGGAACGTTGATGGTGGAGCTGAGCGGGATCGAACCGCTGACCTCGTCATTGCGAACGACGCGCTCTCCCAACTGAGCTACAGCCCCGCATCAACGTGTAAGGCGTTCCGGGCCGGATGTTTGTAACGCCCGGGGCCGAAAGCGGGCGGGAGAATGTCGCCAAAGCTTTGAGAAGTCAAGGCAACTTGAATTGCTTGGAAAGCCTTGAAATCCCGATCACTTGAACCGATCTGCTACCCTGATTAGGGTAGGAATCACCCGGATTTTCCCGTCCAAATGCACAACTTTGGGCGGCCCCCCACTTCGACACGCCGAAAGCCCAGCCCGCGCATGGACATCATTCTCATTCCCATCCTCCAGGTCATCATCGTCGCGCTCGATATCTATAAATGGATCGTCGTGATTTCGGTGATCCTGAGCTGGCTCGTCGCGTTCAACGTGATCAACCCGCATAATCAGGTCATCCGCATGATCGGCAACGCCCTCCATCAGATGGTGGAGCCAGTATTGCGCCGGATCCGGCGAGTCGTGCCGCCGTTCGGAAATGTCGATGTCTCGCCGATCATTCTTTTCCTGCTCATCCTTCTGGTCCAACTCGTGGTCGGCAGGTTGATTGGGGTCATCGCCGCCGTCTGAAGCCTTGTCCTTCTTCCGCAAGCTCGACGGGGGACTGATGCTCACGGTGCGCGTCACGCCCAAGGCCGCGCGTGACGCCATCGCCGGCACCATGGCCACGACCGACGGGCTCGCGCTGAAAGTGGCCGTGACCGCACCCGCCGATAAGGGTAAAGCTAACGCCGCCGTGATCGCTTTACTCGCGGCCGCTTTTGGGATCGCGAAAAGCAATATCACCCTCACCCTGGGCGAGACCGACCGGCGCAAGGTCCTGCGCATCTCGGGCGATCCCGCTACACTGGCTGCCACCGCTCAAATCTGGATGACATCATGACTTCGCCCCTCATCATCGACGGTAAGGAAGCTTCCGCCCGCCTGAAGGACGGCATCGCCAAGGCTGTGGCCGATCTCAAGGCGCGTCACGGCATTACGCCGGGCCTCGCGACCGTTCTCGTGGGTGATGACCCGGCCAGCCACGTGTATGTCGCCAGCAAGCAGAAGACGGCCGTCGAACTCGGCATGGCCTCGTTCCAACACGATCTGAAGGCCGAAACGACACAGGACGAATTGCTGGCGCTCATCAGGACGCTAAACGCCGATCCGTCCGTGAACGGCATCCTCGTGCAGATGCCCCTGCCCAAACATCTCGATCAGGTGAAAGTCATCACCGCTATCGATCCGGCGAAAGATGTCGACGGCTTGCACCCGGAAAGCGTCGGCCGCCTGGTGGCTGGCGCCGACACGCTCACGTCGTGCACGCCGCTCGGCTGCATCATGCTTCTGAAGGACGTGCTGGGCGATTTGGCCGGCAAGAACGCTGTTGTGATCGGCCGCTCGATCCTCGTAGGCAAGCCGGTCGCGCTTCTGCTGTTGAACGAAAACTGCACGGTCACGGTCGCGCATTCGCGCACCAAGGACCTCGCCGCCGTCTGCCGGACGGCTGATATCATCGTGGCGGCCGTGGGAAGACTGGAAATGGTGCGCGGCGATTGGATCAAACCGGGCGCGACGGTCATCGACGTCGGCATCAATCCGCTCCCGAGCGCGGATGGGAAGCGCCGTTTGCGCGGCGATGTGAATTTCGCGGAAGCTTCGCAAGTCGCGGGCGCCATTACCCCGGTTCCCGGCGGCGTTGGCCCGATGACCATCGCCTGCCTTATGGTGAACACGCTGAAGGCCGCTTGCAATCAGCGCGGCGTGACCGACGTCGCGATCCCGCTGCGCCTTCCCAAGAAAGCCTAACGCAGCGCGCTGCAGCGCTTGATATAGGCGTCGAGCGGCGCGTCCATTTTCTGGGCGCGCATCTCGCCGAGGATGTGGGCGCACAAATCGATCGAGCCGTAGAGCTCGTGCGTGATGGCGGCGAGTTTCAAAAGCCGTTCACGGCTGTATTTCCGCATGCTGCGAACATCGGGCACATAAACCGCATCCGCCCACATGGTCTGGCTGCGACCGGCCGGCGTGTCGGCCAGCGGTGTGTAGACCGGCTGGTAGACGTCCAAGAAGGTGTGGAGTTGGAAACCCGCCGCGCGCATGTGGGCGTCGACTTCTCCGAACAGCGGCGCGCCCTGATACATCGGCAGGAACTCGACTTCCAGCTCGACGGCCAGCGCCGTCGGGAGGAGCCGGGCTGCGCCTTTCAGCACATCCATCTCGCCGCCGGGCACGTCGATCTTCAGGAAATCGATCTCCTTCGCACTGACAACGTCATCCAGCCGGTGTGTTTCGACGTTTGTCACGTGTTCGACCACCAGCATGTCCGCGAGTGTCGTGAAATGTTTCAATAGCTCCGCGTTGGGCGCGTATAGCGAACTGTTGGCGTTCGAAGCCGTCACATGCAACTTCGCCGGTCCGCCCGCGCCGATCGCGAATGGGAAGTAGGAGTGCCGCAATTTCCCGGCGGCATTCAGTTCGGCACAGGTCTTGTTATCGGGCTCGAAGCCGATGATGTGCGAAGCGGTGCGTTCCGCCAGCACGTGATAGGGATCGGCTTTATCAAGCGACGACGCGCCGACATCCACGATCGTCAGAGGATCGACGTCCACCAGATCGAGGAATGAGAAATTGATATGCACCATTGTTCTTATGCTGTGTGACTAACTAAACCGCGAAAAGTCCGGCATGCGCTTTTCAAAGAACGCCGTCGCGGCCTCCTTGAACTCCGGCGTTTGCAGCCGGTCGCCGAAAATCTTTCCTTCGGTGACGATGTGTTTGTGGATCTCAGCAACCGAAGCATGCATCAACGCTTTTGCGTCTCTGACCGCACCAGGCGGCTTGAGCGCCAGGGCTTTGGCTTTGCCCATCACGGTCGGCATCAGGTCGGCGGCCGGAACCACCGCATTCAAGAGGCCGATCTCTTTCGCGTGCGCCGCGTTGAAAGCTTCGCCCAGCAGCAGTAGTTCCGAGGCCGCCGCACGCCCAACGAGACGCGGCACCAGCAGCGATGAGGCGAACTCCGGCACCACCGCGAGATTGATGAAGGGCATCTGGAATGTCGCTTCAGGGACCGCGTAGACCAAATCGCAGTGGAACAGGAGGGTCGTGCCGATCCCGATGGCGAGTCCGTTCACCGCCGCGATGACGGGCTTGGTGAAGGCCGACAGCGCAAACATGAATTGGAAAACCTCGGCGTCCTCGTTCGTGGGCGGAACTTCCAGGAAGTCCTTGAGATCGTTTCCAGCGGTAAAACAATTGCCTTCGCCTGTGATCACGACGACGCGCACGTTCGGGTCGGCTTGCGCCGCCTTCAGCGCCTGCGCCGCCTCGCCATACATGGAACGCAGGATAGCGTTCTTCTTTTCCGGGCGATTGAAGCGAATCGTCAGGACGCGGTCCTCGGTGGAGCAGGCAATGAATCCCGTCACAACGCACCTCGCAAGATCGCCAGCAGTTGGTCCATGTTCGCGGCGATATGAGAGGCGCCGGCGCCGCGAAGGGCCTCACCTTGTTGCGGCGGACAATGCCCGCCGCCGGTGAAACCCACCACAACCATGCCCGCGGCGCGCGCGGATGTCACGCCATTGGCGCTGTCTTCCACGGCGATACAGGCGGCGGAATCCACGCCCAGTTGCTTGGCGGCGTGCAAATAGACGTCCGGCGCGGGTTTTCCACGCGCCATATCCTGGGCGGAATAGATGTGCGGCGCGAAATGATCGAACAGCCCGACTTTGCGCAGCTTGAATTTCAAACGGTCGGGATTGGAGCCCGACGCCACGGCCATCGGCACGCTCAGCGCACGCACAGTCTCCGGCGCACCCGGAATGCAGGCCAGCGAGGTCTCGACTACCGACCATGTGCGCTCGTGCAGGATGCCGGGGAACGTCTCCGGCAGGGCGCGGCCATACTTGGTGCGAAGGTCCTGATCCAGCGCGGCATAGAAGTCCGCGCTGGTCATGCCCATGAAGCGGCTGACGTATTCATGGCGTTCGAACGCGAGGCCGATCTCGTTCAAGCATGCCAGCTCGACGTCAAGACACAGTTCCTCGCTGTTGATCAGCACGCCATCGCAATCGAAGACGACGGCTTTCATGCCGCTATTTCTGCTGCGCCATTTTGCCGAGGCGCAGACGTAGCGCGTTCAGTTTGATGAAGCCTTCGGCGTCGAACTGGTTGTAGACCGAGTCCTCTTCGAAGGTGACGTAGTCCATACGGTAGAGGCTGTTGGGCGACTTGCGGCCGACGACGCTGGCAAGACCCTTGAACAGCTTCAGGCGCACCACACCGGTGACCCGCTTCTGGGTCTGGTCGATGGCCGCCTGCAGCATCTCACGCTCCGGCGCGAACCAGTAGCCGGTGTAAACCAGCTTGGCGTAGCGCGGCATCAGCTCTTCTTTCAGATGCATCGCTTCGCGGTCCAGCGTGATCGATTCCATCGCTCGATGAGCAACATGCAGCACGGTGCCGCCCGGCGTTTCGTATACGCCGCGGCTCTTCATGCCGACATAGCGGTTCTCGACGAGGTCGAGACGCCCGACGCCATGACGGCCCGCGATCTCGTTCAGCTTCGCGAGGAGCTTGGCCGGCGACAGCTTCTGGCCGTTCACGGCCACGGCGTCGCCGCCTTCGAATTCGATCTCTACATACTCCGGCGTGTTCGGGGCCTTCTCCGGCGACACGGTGAGGCGGAACATCTCGTCGCTCGGCTCGACCCACGGGTCTTCCAGCGCCTTACCTTCGTAGGAGATGTGCATGAGGTTCGCGTCCATCGAATAGGGCGCTTCGCCGCGCTTATCCGTCGGGATGGGAATCTGATGCTGTTCGGCGTAGGCGATGAGGCTGGCGCGCGAGGTGAGGCTCCATTCGCGCCACGGCGCGATCACCTTCACATCCGGCTTCAATGCATAGGCGGTCAGTTCGAAACGCACCTGGTCGTTGCCCTTGCCGGTGGCGCCGTGAGAGATGGCATCGGCGCCGGTCTCAACGGCGATCTCCACGAGCCGCTTTGCGATAAGCGGACGGGCGATGGAGGTCCCGAGGAGGTACACGCCTTCATACAAAGCGTTGGCGCGGAACATCGGGAACACGAAGTCGCGGACGAACTCTTCTTTCAGGTCCTCGATGTAGATTTCCTTGATGCCGAGCAACTCGGCTTTTTTGCGCGCCGGCTCCAACTCCTCGCCCTGGCCGATGTCGGCGGTGAAGGTCACGACTTCGCAATTCTTCTCCACCTGCAGCCAGCGCAGGATGATCGACGTATCGAGGCCGCCCGAATATGCGAGGACGACTTTCTTTGCTTTCGCCATGTAGGAAATCCCCAAATCCGCCGTAATGTGCGGTCTAGAAGGTGCGGGCCGAAATTCGGCGCGCAGTATAGGGCGAGGGGCCCGGCTCGCAAGGGATGGTTACGTGTCGGAAAACATAGAAAATCTAATGATGAAACGCCGCCTGTTCTTGGCGGGCGCCGCCGCGAGCGGGCTTGTGGGGTCTGCTGTCTTCGCCGCCGAACCTAACCCCTTCACCGCGCTGGAGACGCGCATCGGTGGGCAACTCGGAGTCGGAGCCATCGACACCGCGACCGGCAAATTCGTCGGCCATTGGCCGGACGCGCGTTTCGCGATGTGTTCGACGTTCAAGTGGCTGTTGGCGGCGCAGTGCCTGGCGCTCTCCGACAAGGGCGAGCTGAAGTTGGGCGAGGCGCTGAAGTTCACCGAACCCGATCTGCTTGAATACGCTCCGGCGGTTAAAGCCAACCTGGCCAAAGGCGCCATGACCATCGCCGAGCTCTGCCAAGCCATGGTCGAGGTCAGCGATAATACGGCCGCGAACCTCGTATTAACGCGTCTAGGCGGTCCGTCCGCGCTCACGGCCTTTTGCCGGTCCGTCGGCGACCAAATCACGCGCCTTGATCGGATCGAGCCCGCCCTCAACACCAATTTCGCCGGTGATCAGCGCGACACCACCACGCCGCGCGCGATGGCGCAGACCCTGCAAACTGTGCTGACGGGCGATGTGCTCTCGCGCGCGGGTAAGGATACGCTCATCGGTTGGATGGTGGCGTCGAAGACGGGGCTCGCGCGCTTGCGGGCCGGGTTACCCAAGGATTGGAAAGTGGGCGATAAGACCGGCACGGGCTCACGCGCCGCTATCAATGACGTCGCCATCGCTTGGCCCCCGGGGAAGAAGCCTATCGTCATCGCGGCTTATCTCACCGGTTCGCGCGCCGACGCCGACTCGCTCAACGCGGCTCATGCCGAGATCGCGCAGTTGGTGGTAAAGCTGCTCGGTTAGAGTGCGGCTTCTTTTTCCGCCCAGGCTTTCTGGGCGATTTGCGCCTCTTGCTCAGCGCGAATGCGCAGTTCCTTGGCCGATAGGCGCTCGCTGTCGGTCTTCAGCTGACCGCAGGCGGCCAGGATGTCGCGGCCGCGCGGGGTGCGCACGGGCGCGCTATAGCCGCCGTCACGGATCATCGCGCTGAAGGACTCCACCGTGGCTTCGTCTGAGCACTCATAAGGCGTGCCGGGCCACGGATTGAAGGGGATCAGGTTGAACTTGCAAGGGATGTCCTTGACCAGCTTGATCAGCGCGCGGGCGTGGGCCGGCGTATCGTTGATGCCCTTCAGCATCACGTATTCAAAGGTGATGCGGCGCGCATTGCTCGCCACCGGATAGTCGCGGCAGGCCTGCATCAGCTCTTTCAGCGGGTACTTCTTGTTGATCGGCATGATCATCGAGCGCGTATCGTCGTCCGGCGCGTGGAGAGACACGGCGAGATTCACGCCAAGCTCGGCGCCACAGCGATGAATTTCCGGAACGACGCCGGAGGTCGACAGCGTGATACGGCGTTTGCCGAGCGCGATGCCGTCATCGGCCATGATGATCTTCAAGGCCGTCGCGACATTCTCGAAATTGTAGAGCGGCTCGCCCATGCCCATCATCACTATATTCGAGAGCAGGCGGCGCTCGTCCGTCGGGGTCGGCCATTCGCCATAGGAATCGCGCGCGACCATGAACTGGCCGACGATCTCTGCCGGGGTCAGGTTGCGCACCAGGCGCTGCGTGCCGGTGTGGCAGAAGCGGCAGGTCAGCGTGCAGCCGACTTGCGAGGAGATGCACACCGCGCCCCGGTCTTCGTCCGGGATGAATACCGCTTCGGCTTTCTGGCCGTCGGAGAACTGCATCAGCCATTTGCGCGTGCTGTCACTGGATGTCTGCTCGCGCGCGATCGTCGGACGCGAGACCACGAAATGGGTCTCGAGGGTGCGGCGCAGGTCCTTGGACAAATCCGTCATGGCCGCGAACTCGGTGGCGCCGCGGTGATAGATCCAATGCCACACCTGCTTGGCGCGGAAGGGCTTCTCGCCCTTTTCCAGAAGTGCAGCCTTCAGCGCCTCGCGGGAAAGACCGACGAGGTTGGTGCGGGTGTCTTGGATCGGAAGGGCGCTATCGGGTGACACGGAGTATTTTCCGCCAAAGGGGCAACCGGTTTAGCGAAGAAAATGCGGCCAAACCTAAAAACTACGCGGGAAGTAAGCCCAAACCGCCTTTACAGCAAGGCCCGGCGCATTATTCCTGCATTTCTAAGGTGTTAGGAATGGTGCCGCAGGTCCGTGAACGTGGCCTGCGCGCTGCACAGCGCGCATTCCGGGTCCGGTTTGACCTTCACCGTGCGAAAGGCCGCCGAGAGGGCGTCATAAATCATGAGGCGCCCGGCCATGGTATCGCCGATGCCTAGGATTTCTTTCAGGACTTCGGTGGCTTGCAGCGTGCCCATCACGCCCGCAACCGCCCCGAGGATGCCGGCCTGATCACAGCTCGGCGCTTCGCCCGGCGGAGGGGCGTCCGGATAAAGGCAGCGATAACAGGGACCGCCCGCGTGCGGCTTGAAGGTCGCAAGCTGGCCGTCGAAGCGCAGCACGGCGGCGGACACCAGCGTCTTCTTGGCGAAGAAGCAGGCGTCGTTCACCAGGAAGCGCGTCGGGAAATTGTCGCTGCCGTCGGCGACGAGATCGTAGTCCTTGATCAGCCCGGCAATATTCTCCGCCGTCAGCCGCGCCTTATACTCCACCACTTTCACATCGGGATTGATGGCGGTCGCGGCGCGGCCCGCGCTTTGCACCTTGGGCATATTGATGCGGTCGGTGGTGTGGGCGATCTGGCGCTGGAGGTTCGAGAGATCGACGGTGTCGTCATCGATGACGCCGATGGTGCCAATGCCAGCGGCGGCGAGGTACAGAAGCAGCGGCGAGCCCAAACCGCCCGCGCCGATCAGCAGCACCTTCGATTGCAGAAGTTTCTCCTGACCGACGCCGCCCACTTCCTTGAGCAGGATGTGCCGGGCGTAGCGATGGATCTGGTCTTCTGAGAAATCCATTTCTTCTTTTTAGTGACGCCCCGTTGAGCCGAAACCGCCGGCGCCGCGCGCGGTGTCATCCAGGCTTTCTTTTTCTTCAAGCATTACGGTACGCACGGGCGCGACCACCATCTGGGCGATGCGCATGCCGCGCGTCACGGTGAAAGGCTGTTTGCCGTGATTGATCAGGATCACGCTGATCTCCCCGCGATAATCGGCGTCGATGGTGCCGGGCGTGTTGAGGACGGTCACCCCGTTCTTGGCCGCGAGACCGGAGCGCGGACGCACCTGCGCTTCGAAGCCCCCGGGAAGCGCGATGGCGAACCCAGTCGGGATCATGGTGTAGGCGCCCGGTTCAATAACGACGTCGGCGCTCAGGGCCGCGCACAGATCCATGCCGGCGGACTGGCTGGTCTGATAGGCGGGAAGCGGCAAATCGGAGGCGTGCGGAAGGCGTTTGATCGAGACGGAAACAACGATAGCCAAGGGAAAGCCTCTTCGATTGAAATTAGGATTGATGTTGGGATTGATGGTTAAACGCCGCGGCGATGCGCTCGGCGAGCCGTTCGGCAACGGCGCGCTTTTTCAAGGTAGGCCAGCTCTCGACGCCGTCGGACGTCACCAAATGAACAGTGTTGTTGTCGCCGCCGAAAGTGCCGCTGATCTGTGAGACGTCGTTGGCCACAAGCCAATCGCAGTTCTTGCGTGCGCGCTTGGCCTTGGCGTTTTCAACGAGGTTCTCGGTCTCGGCCGCGAATCCGACGACAAGGTTCGGGCGCAGCGGGCCTTTTTGCGCGAGCGTCGCGAGGATATCGGGATTTTCGGACAGCTTCAGGGTGGGCGCCGCGCCGCCGTCCTTCTTGATCTTCGCGTCCTTCGCGTCCGCTGCCCAATCGGCGACGGCGGCGGCGCACACTACGATCTGCGCCGGCAGCGCGTCCTTGCACGCCTTCATCATCTGCTTGGCGGTCTCGACCCGCACGACCTTCACGCCGTCGGGGTCGGCCTCGTTCACTGGCCCTGAGACCAGCGTAACGTCCGCGCCGAGTTCGGCGAGCGCCGCGGCGACCGCGTGGCCCTGTTTGCCGGACGAACGGTTGCCGATGTAACGCACCGGATCGATCGGCTCATGCGTCGGCCCGCTGGTCACCAGCGCTTTCAGGCCCGACAGAGGCCCCCGGTTCGGAGCTTTGGCGAAGAAGCGCGCGAGCGCGGCTATGATCTCAGGCACTTCGGCCATGCGTCCGTCGCCGACTTCACCACAGGCGAGATCGCCCGCGCCGGGTCCGACAATACGCACATCGCGCGTCTGCAAGGTTTGCAGGTTCGCTTGCGTCGCCGGGTGGGTCCACATCATCACGTTCATGCTGGGCGCGATCATCACCGGCTTGTCCGTCGCCAGCAGCGCGGTGGTCGCGAGATCATCGGCCAGACCGTGAGCCATCTTCGCCATGATGTCGGCGGTGGCGGGCGCGACGAGAAGGATGTCGGCTTCGCGCGACAAACGGATGTGGCCCATATCGCTTTCGTCCGTCAGCGAGAACAGGTCCTGATAGCACTTCTCGCCGGACAGGGAGGCCAGGGTCAGCGGCGTGACGAAGTTTGCGCCGCCGTTGGTGAGGATGCAGCGTACCTGGGCGCCGCGTTCCCGCAGGCGCCGGATCAAATCCGGCGCCTTCACCGCGGCGATGCCGCCAGCGACGATCAAAAGGATGCGTTTGTTCTCCAGCAACGGCGTCGGTCCAGCTGTGAGGTCGCGCATGATGGTGTTCATAGGCGTTATTTTATCTCAATTCGGCGGCGTTAGGGGAGGGCGCTTTCCGCCCCTAAGTCTTTCTCTACCCGCGCTACCCAGGCCCGCATCTGGGGCCATTGTCTCAAATCGAAGCCCGCCTCGTGGCCAAAGCGGGTGTAGGCGACCAAAGCGATATCGGCCAGGGTCAGTCGCTCGCCCACGAAGTAGGTCCGGCGGGCCAGATGGTCGTTCATCAAGCTCAGCACCTTCTCCCCGCGTGTCAGCAGGCTGGGGTCGATCTCGCTATCGGCTTTCTTAAGATAGTGCTTATGGAAGCGGCGCACAGCGATCACGGTCTCATGGCTGTATTGCTCCCAGAACAACCATTGCATCATGAGGGCGCGTTCGTAGGGCTCATCGGGGATCAGGGTCGAACCATGCGCCAGGTAAAGCATGATGGCGTTGGACTGCGCGAGCCCCTGTCCGTCAGCCAAGATCACGAAGGGCACTTGGCCCACGGGATTGAGAGCGAGGAATTCCGGAGTACGGGTCTCTTTCTTCAGCACGCTCGTCTCGACCCAGCGGTACGGCACATTCAGCCGTTCGGCGACGAACTTCACCTTGTGACAATTGCCGGAGATTGAATCCCCGTAGACCGTCATCACGCTCATCGCTTGCTTCCTTAGTTCAGGATTAGTGCCGCGCCCAAAATCGCCGCCAGGATCCAGGGCGCCCAAAACAGCCAGCGCTGTCCGCGGCGGCGCTCACCGGCGCCGCCGAGAATCGCCCGCGCGCTGTCGGGATGCAGCCTAAGGCCGCCTTGCTCCATATCGGCCGTGATGGCCTCCACCCGCGCGATCACGCGCGGCAGCGTGCGCAGCATGCTGATGGCGTCCGCCACCGCATCCACGGTGCGGCCCTCAGGACCGAGTCGCGCGCGCATCCAGCCTTCGATCAGGGGCCGCGCGAGTTCCCACATGTTCACTTCGGGCGCGAGGTTGCGGCCCACGCCTTCGGCCAGCAGCATGCTCTTCTGCAAAAGAAGAAGCTGCGGCTGTGCCTGCATATCGAAGGTCTCCGTCACGCGGAACAGCTGACCCAGCAGCTTCGCGATGGAAATCTCCGCGATCGGTTTGCCGAGGATAGGCTCGGCAATGGACCGGCACGCCTGCGCGAACATGTCGACATCCTTTTCCGACGGCACGAAGCCGGCGCGGATGTGTACGTCGGCGACCAGTTTGTAATCGCGCGTCAGGAACCCAAGTAGCATCTCGCCCAGGTTTTTTTGCGTTTCGCTGTCCACACGTCCCATGATGCCGAAGTCCATGGCGATCACGGTGCCTTGCGGCGTGACGAACAAATTCCCCGGATGCATGTCGGCGTGGAAGAAGCCGTGGTCGAACACCATGCGGAAGAAAATCTCGGCGGCGTTCTTGACCACCTGGACCGGATCTACGCCCGCCGCCGTCACCGCCGCGCGGTCATCGACGCGAATCCCCGAGACGCGCTCCATTGTCAGGATGCGTTCGGACGTACGCTGCCAGTCGATCGACGGCACATAGAAGATAGGACTGCTTGCGAAATCCTCCTTCAGTTCCTGTGCGGCGGCGGCTTCGAAGCGCAGGTCCATCTCGAGGTTCACCGATTCGGCGAAGGTCGCGACGACTTCCGTCGGCTTCAGGCGGCGCAGCTTCGGCGCATAACGCTCGGCCTTCTCCGCCATCCAGAACATGAGATCGATATCGCGCACGAAAGCGAGTTTGACTCCGGGACGCAGCACCTTAACGGCGACTTGCGCGCCTTCTGTCGTGACGGCGAAATGCACCTGCGCGATGGAGGCTGCGGCGACCGGCGTTTCCTCGAAGCTCTGGTAGATCGCCGTAATGGGTTTAGCGAAATCCGTCTCGATGGCCGCCCTGGCCTCGGCGAAGGGGAACGGCGGCAACCGGTCCTGCAGTTCCGAGAGATCCGCCGCCACCTCATCGCCAAGGAGGTCGGCCCGGGTCGACAAAGCCTGGCCGAACTTGATGAAAGTCGGGCCCAGTTCCGCGAGAGCCGCGGCCAAGCGCAGGCCTGGGCGCATGGCTTTCACATCCTTGCGCGGGCGCCAGATCAGGCCGCAGCTCTTGGCCACGAAAGCGCCGGCCGGGTGGATGTCGAGGAGGAACAAGGCGTCATGACGCGCAAGCGTGCGTCCGATCGCCCACAGGCGGGCAAAATTACGGAGATCGCGCAACATAATTAGATACGCCAGCCGGAATGCAGGGCGGCGATGCCGCCCGACAGATTACGCATCTTGCATTCTTTGAGACCCGACTCGCCCATGCGCGCGAGCAACTCGTCTTGAGACGGGAACTTGCGGATGCTTTCGGCGAGGTAACGATAGGAGGCGGCATCGCCAGCCACCATGCTGCCCAACGCCGGCAACACGTTGAACGAGTATGCGTCGTATATTTTGTCGAGTAGAGGCACCACGACACGGCTGAACTCAAGGCACAAGAACCGCCCGCCCGGCTTCAGCACACGGCGCGCTTCAGCCAGCGCGGCATCGATGCGCGTTACGTTGCGCAGACAAAAGGCGATTGTGTAGGCATCGAAGCTCATGTCCGGGAACGGCAGCTTCTCGGCGTCGCCGCACACCCAGTTGATGCCCGCGAGACGCCCCCGATCGATGGACCGGTCGCGGCCGACGCTGATCATCTCGTGATTGATGTCGCACACGGTGACCGGCCCCGCGCCGGCGCCCACGCGCGCGAGAATCCGCGTGGCGATATCGCCGGTGCCGCCGCCGACATCGACGAAGCTCTGTCCGGCGCGCGGGGCGAGCCAATCGACCATCGCCGACTTCCACAGACGATGGACGCCAAGGCTCATGAGGTCGTTCATCAGGTCGTATTTGGAAGCGACGGAATCGAACACCCCCCGCACCAAATGGACCTTTTCGTCCTCGGGGACTGTCTGATAGCCAAAATGTGTAGTGCCGTGTTCGGCCGGTTCGTTCATAGGCGGGACCATAGAGGAATGCTGTTATAAAGGCCACTAAGCGCCTTGAAACGCCGAAGGAAAAGGGATGCCCGAGCTACCGGAAGTCGAAACGGAGCCGCGATCAGCAAAAAGTGGAAACCGGTTTTTGCGCCGGATCGCGGCTCATCAAAAAAACCGCAGCGAAAACGGAGCGGCGTAGGGATGCCCGAGCTACCGGAAGTCGAAACCGTATGTCGAGGTCTGAAAGGCGTGCTTGAAGGCCGCCGCCTCGCGCGCGTGCAGGTGCGCCGGAAGGACCTTCGCATTCCGTTCCCGCCCGCCTTCGCCGAAAAGCTCACGGGTCGTAAGGTCATGCGAATCCATCGCCGCGCGAAATACATGCTGCTCGATCTAGATGACGGCAATGTCCTCATCGTGCATCTCGGCATGTCGGGCCGCATGGTCGTCGACACAAGCGGCGCCCCTCCCGCGAAGCACGACCATGTCATCTTCACGACAGATAAAGGCGCGGAGATTCGCTTCAACGATCCGCGGCGCTTCGGGCTCATGACGCTGGTGCCTCAGGGCGATCTCGCCGGTCACACGCTATTCCGTCATCTCGGACCCGATCCGCTCACCCCGGAATTCACCCCCGCCGTATTGTCGGCGGCTCTGAAGGGCCGCAAGACCTCGATCAAAGTGGCGCTGCTCGACCAGCGAATCGTGGTGGGGGTCGGCAACATCTATGCCTGCGAAAGTCTCTATCGCGCCGGGATATCGCCCCTTCGCAACGCCGGCAGTGTCGCCGGCGCGCGAGCGGCAAAGCTGGTGCCGGCCATCAAGAAAGTGCTGAGCGATGCCATCGCCGCGGGTGGATCCTCGCTCCGCGATCACGTGCAGCCCTCTGGTGAACTGGGCTATTTCCAACACGCATGGAAGGTCTATGGCCGTGAGGGCGAGTCGTGCGCCTGTCCCGGCGCTAAGGGCGGTGGAAAAGGCGCCAACAAGGGGAAGGGGTTGGTGCGGCGGGTCACACAAGCCGGACGGTCGACTTTCTACTGTGCCGGCTGCCAGACCTAGAAATTAAGGGTCCTCTAAACCTGGAATATCTTTATTCCAGGGCCTTGAGGCCTGGACCTCGTTGACGCGGGGTGTGGCATCCCCTATAAGCCCGCGTTCCAAATTATCCACAGACGCATTCAGAGTACGACTCGATGGCCCAGCACAAGTCCGCAAAAGTCCGCATCCGCCGCAACGCCCGCGCCGCGACGATCAATCACGCGCGCCTCTCGCGCATCCGCACCTTCGTGAAAGCGGTCGAAGAAGCGATCGCCGCCGGCAAGAAGACCGAAGCGCTCGCCGCGCTCAAGAAGGTGATGCCGGAATTGACCCGCGGCGCGAATAAGGGCGTGATCCACAAGAAGACCGCCTCGCGCAAGCTCTCGCGTCTCTCGGCGCGCATCAAGAAGCTCGCCGCCTAAGCACTCTGCTGTTTTAAGAAAAGTCATGCGCGCCTCCTTGTGAGGCGCGCATCTTTCTTTTGTTCACCTGAAAAATTCTTCCGAGTCTTCCGAGTCACGCGCGCACAAAGTGCGCGCGTGACTTCGAAGCTATTGCGAATCAATGATCTTGCGCGCGCAGGTGATTCGAAAACGCAGATGAGACGCGGGTTTTGAGCATTTTGTGTCAAGCGCATCTTTGCCCTTGTCTCGTCCGTTCGGCAAACTACAGTGACGCCATCAGACGCCGCGCGGTTGTTCAAAACGTCCTCTTGGACGGTCACGGACAAACAGCGGCATCCGAAAAAAACCATCAGGAACACCAAGCGCGTTTCATCAAGAGCTGCTCTCAGATTTGGTTCAGCTCTCGAAGGCCAATGCTATTTTCAATTTTGAGAATCGGCGGCGGCCCAAAGATAAAGAGACGCGCAAAAAGAGATGCGGGGGAAACCGTCAAGATATGGCAACCGTACATATCGTGATGCGTTTTATGACTACGAGTTTCGGGGTGCGGGTTACGGCGGACAATTCAGCGAACGGTGAAGCGGGATCTCAATCTCCCGCCGCTCGGAATTTGAATTTTCCGCCACTTAAGTATCGAGGGGATCACGTCGCGTGAAACGTGGGAATGAAGCAGCCATCGATCAGGCTGAATGGGATCGCGTCAAAACGCGTCTCAAACAAGAATTCGGCGACTCCGCCTACAAGAGCTGGGTGACTCCCATCGTCGCGACCAGCTTGCGCGACGGCGAGGTCGAACTGTCGGTCCCGACGCGCTTCATGCGCGATTGGATCACCACCCATTATGCCGAGCGGATTCGCGCGCTGTGGAACGGTGAGAACCCGTCCGTGCGCAAGATCACGCTGAAGGTGGATTCGGGCAAAGTGGATTCGGCTAAGCCGGACACCGTTAAGGCCGAGGCCCCGAAGATGACGAGCGCGCCTCCCGTGGCCGCGCCCGCCGCGCGCCCGGCCGGTCTTTCGCGAGTCCCGGCCCGCGCCGTGGCCGAAACGGCCCCGCAAGGCTCGCCGCTCGGCCCGGATCTCTCCGCGCCGCTCGACGCCCGCTACAATTTCGAGAATTTCGTCGTCGGCAAGCCGAACGAATTCGCCTATGCGGCGGCTAAACGTGTCGCCGAATCCGATCAGGTCAGCTTCAATCCGCTGTTCCTTTACGGCGGCGTCGGCCTTGGCAAGACCCACCTGATGCATGCGATCGCCTGGGAAATCCGCCAGCGCACGCCGCACCGCCGGGTGATCTACCTGTCGGCCGAGAAGTTCATGTACTCGTTCGTGCGCGCGCTCCGTAACCAGGACACCGTGTCCTTTAAAGAGCAGTTCCGCTCCGTCGACGTGCTGATGATCGACGACGTTCAGTTCATCGCCGGCAAAGACGCCACCCAGGAAGAGTTCTTCCATACCTTTAACGCGCTCGTGGACCAGGGCCGCCAGATCGTGCTCTCGGCCGACAAGTCGCCGTCCAGCCTGGAAGAGATCGGCGACCGTCTGCGTTCGCGCCTGGCTTCGGGCCTCGTCGCCGATTTGCACCCGACCACCTTCGAATTGCGCCTGGGTATCTTGGACGCCAAGGCCGAACAGCTCGGCGTCGTGGTACCGCAGAAGGTGAAGGAATTCCTCGCCCACAAGATCACCTCCAACGTGCGTGAGCTCGAGGGCGCCCTGACCCGTCTTGTCGCCCATGCCCAGCTGGTAGGCGGCTCGCTGTCGCTCGAAACTACCCAGGAACTGCTCCAGGACCTGCTCCGCGCCCACGACCGCCGTCTAACGATGGAAGAAATTCAGAAGCGCGTGGCCGAACACTTCAAGATCCGCGTATCCGACATGAGCTCGGCGCGCCGCTCCCGTGCGGTGGCCCGTCCCCGCCAGGTGGCCATGTATCTCTCCAAGCAGCTCACCTCCCGCTCGCTCCCGGAAATCGGGCGCGCCTTCGGCGGGCGCGATCACACCACGGTCATCCATGCCGTGCGTAAGATCGAGGAACTGGTGAAGCTGGATACGGCTTTCGCCGAGGACGTCGAACTCCTCACCCGGATGCTGGAAAGCTGAGCGCCGGCCTGCGCCCGGCGCGGAATTCCAAAATAATTAACGGCCTTATTCGGGGTGCCTTGCGCACCCCGAAAAGCTGTCGCATCACCTTCCCTAGTATGTCTAATATGTCGGTCCTGCGTTTAGTAGGACCGGGGATTCCGGGCGGTCCGGACTTCAAAAAAGAACGATTTTACGAACATGAAACTCATCATCGAGCGTGCGGCCCTCTTGAAGTCGCTGGGTCACGTCCAAAGCGTTGTCGAACGGCGCAACACCATTCCCATCCTGTCCAACGTGCGTATCGACGCCGGCAAGGGCCAGCTCGCCCTCAATGCCACCGACATGGATATCGAAATCGTCGAAGCCACCACCGCTGAAATCGGCAAGCCCGGCGCGACCACCGCGCCCGCGCATACGCTGTATGACATCGTGCGTAAGCTGCCTGAAGGCGCCCAGATCGAGATCGCCACGACGGGAGACGGCGGCCAAATCGCCTTGTCCGCCGGCCGCTCGCGCTTCAACCTCGCGTGCCTGCCGGTCGAAGACTTCCCGGCGCTGACGGGCGGCGACTTCAGCCACACGTTCACCCTTGCCGCCGCGGACCTGCGGAGCCTTGTGGACCGCACCCGTTTCGCCATTTCCACCGAAGAAACCCGCTATTACCTCAACGGCATCTATCTGCATGCCGCGAAAAGTGACAGCGTCTCGGTGCTGCGTGCCGTGGCCACCGACGGTCACCGTCTCGCGCGCGTCGAACTGCCGCTGCCCCAGGGCGCGGCCGGCATGCCGGGCATCATTGTGCCGCGCAAGGCCGTCATCGAAGTGCGCAAGCTCATCGACGAAACCGACAGCGAAATCACCATTTCGCTTTCTGATTCCAAGATCCGCTTCGCGTTCGACAACGTCTCGCTGACCTCCAAGCTCATCGACGGAACCTTCCCGGACTACGAACGCGTCATCCCGACGGGCAACGACAAGGTGCTCGAAGCCGAGCGCAAGCCGTTGTTCGACGCCGTCGACCGCGTCTCGGCGATCAGTTCTGAAAAGTCGCGCTCGATCAAAATGCAGTGCGAGAAGGGCCTCATCACTCTGTCCGCCTCGAGCCCCGAAGCGGGCAACGCGGTGGAAGAAGTCGAAGCCACCTATGCGGCCGGGCAGCTCGAGATCGGCTTCAACTCGCGCTATCTCCTCGAAATTCTAGGTCAGATCGAAGGTGATGCCGCGCGCTTCACCATGGCCGATGCGGCTTCGCCCACCCTTATCCGCGATGTGGCCGACGGGTCGGCCATGTACGTCCTCATGCCGATGCGGGTGTGAGCGTCGTAGCGGCTCGTTTTTCCGCCGCGCCGGCGGCCGCCGTTGCTCCCGCGCGCACAGTGGCGCCGGGAGTCATGCATCAGATTTTCGTCCAGCGTCTGACCCTGACCGATTTTCGCAATTACGCCCGGCTGCGGCTGGACGTGGCGGCGGGCGCTGTCGTGCTCACCGGCGCCAACGGGGCCGGCAAAACCAATCTTCTTGAAGCGATCTCCTTTCTCGCGCCGGGCCGCGGCCTGCGCGGGGCCAGGCTGTCGCAGGTCGGCCGCCAGGGCCATGCGGGCGGCTGGGGTGTGAATGCGGTCCTCGGCGGCCCCGAGGGCCTCACGGAAATCGGCACGGGCCTTACGGCAAATGCTCCGGAACGCAGGGCCGTACAGATCAACGGTCATCCGGCTAAGGGCGGCGCGGCCATTGCCCGCCAGATTGGTGTGGTCTGGCTGACGCCCGCCATGGACCGCTTGTTCCTCGACGGCCCCGCGTCACGCCGCAAATTCCTCGACCGGCTCGTCACCGCTTTCGACGCCGACCAAGCCGGGCGCATCGCGGCGTACGATCATGCCCATCGCCAACGTTCCCGTTTGTTACGCGAAGAAGCCGGGGATGCCGCCTGGTTTGCCGCGCTTGAGGACACTATGGCGCGCCATGGTGTCGCTTTAGCGGCGGCCCGGGCCGATCTGGTCGCGCGTCTTTCCCGCGCTTTGTCCGCCTCGGCCGGCCCTTTCCCGGCGGCTAGCTTGAAGCTCGTCGGCGCGGTGGACAGCTGGCTGGCCGAAATGCCCGCCGTCGACGCCGAAGACAAAGTCCGCGCCAGCCTGTGGGACGAGCGCCGCGGCGTCCTTGGGGCTGGGGCCGGTCCGCATAGGTCGGATCTTGGCGTGGCGATGATTGCCGCCAACCACCCATCGCACGGCCAGCCGGCGGCGCTATGTTCGACCGGCGAGCAAAAAGCCCTCCTGATTTCGATCGTGCTCGCTCACGCCCGTCTTCAGCGGGAAAAACGGGGCTCCGCGCCGGTTCTTTTGCTCGACGAGATCGCGGCGCATCTGGACGCCGGACGCCGCGCGGCGCTGTTCGCCGAACTGAACGCTTTGGGCGCCCAGGCTTGGATGACCGGCACCGACAGCGCGTTGTTCGAGGATGTGGGTGAATCCGCCCAATTTTTCAACGTCGATCAAGGCGCGGTTACGGTCTCGAAAATGCGTCAGTAAGGGTGCATTTCGGTCCGCGATTCCTTATATTCAGTCCACCAAAAAAAGCTCCAAAAAACCCTCATCAGAGCCCTCATGAATCCTCCGCCCAGCAGTCCCGAAAAGGCCCTCAAAGATGACGGCGTGACCGTCGCTGAAAAGGCCTATGACTCTGAGTCCATCAAGGTCCTGAAGGGCCTCGATGCCGTGCGTAAGCGTCCCGGCATGTACATCGGCGACACCGATGACGGCTCCGGTCTGCATCACATGGTCTACGAAGTCGTGGACAACGCCATCGATGAATCCTTGGCGGGCTATTGCGATTTGGTCGAAGTCGTTCTGCACGGCGACGGCAGCTGCACGGTGCGCGACAACGGTCGCGGCATCCCGGTCGACATCCATAAGGAAGAAGGCGTCTCGGCGGCCGAGGTCATCATGACCCAGCTCCACGCCGGCGGAAAATTCGACCAAAACTCCTACAAGGTCTCCGGCGGTTTGCACGGGGTCGGCGTCTCGGTCGTAAATGCGTTGTCCTCGCGTCTCGATCTTCGCGTCTGGCGCGGCGGCAAAGAGTATTTCATGCGCTTCAAGCACGGCGAGGCGGAAGCGCCGCTCAAGGAAGTCGGTGAAGCGCCGAAGGTCGCCGAAGGCAAGCGCGCGGGCCAGTACAAAACCGGGACGGAGGTCACGTTCCTGCCGTCGAAGGAAACATTCACTCAGACGGAATTCGATTACGGCACGCTGGAGCATCGCCTGCGGGAGCTCGCGTTCCTGAATTCCGGCGTTTTCCTTAATCTCGCCGATGCGCGTCACACGGAACGCAAGTCCGTGGACCTGTACTATCAGGGCGGCATCGAAGCCTTCGTGAAATACCTCGACCGCACCAAGCAGGCGCTGAACGATCCGCCCGTCACTATCCAGGCGGAGAAGGACGGTATCACCGTGGAGCTGTCGATGGAGTGGAACGACAGCTACCATGAGAACACGCTGTGCTTCACCAACAACATCCCGCAGCGCGATGGCGGCACCCACCTCGCCGGTTTCCGCGCCGCGCTCACGCGCACTCTCAACCACTACGCCAATGAACACGGCGTCGGCGGCAAGAAGTCGGAAAAGATCGCGCTCACCGGCGACGACATGCGTGAAGGCCTGACTTGCGTGCTGTCGGTGAAGGTGCCCGATCCGAAGTTCTCCTCGCAGACCAAGGACAAGCTGGTCTCCTCGGAAGTGCGCCCTGTCGTCGAAAGCATCGTTGCCGAGAAGCTCAGCACCTGGTTTGAAGAGCATCCCAGCGAAGCCCGCAAGGTCGTGGGCAAGGTGGTCGAAGCCGCGCTCGCGCGTGAAGCGGCGCGCAAGGCCCGTGAGCTCACCCGCCGCAAGGGTGCGCTCGATATTTCATCGCTGCCCGGCAAACTCGCCGACTGTCAGAACCGCGATCCCGCCCAGTCCGAACTGTTCATAGTCGAGGGTGACTCTGCCGGCGGATCGGCCAAACAGGGCCGCGACCGCGGCTTTCAGGCGATCCTTCCCTTGCGCGGCAAGATCCTGAACGTCGAGCGCGCGCGCTTCGACAAGATGTTGTCTTCGGCCGAAATCGGAACACTGGTCACCGCGCTTGGAACCGGGATTGGCCCGGAAGAATTCAACATCGCCAAGCTGCGCTACCACAAGATCATTATCATGACGGACGCCGACGTGGACGGCAGCCACATCCGCACGCTCCTGCTTACCTTCTTCTATCGTCAGATGCCGCAGATCATCGAGAACGGTCATCTCTTGATCGCGCAGCCGCCGCTCTATAAGGCGAAGAAGGGCCAGTCGGAGGTCTATTTGAAGAACGACCACGCGATGGAGGAACACCTCATCGCGGCGGGTTTGGCGAACGCGGTGCTCGTCACCGGCGGCGCACAGATCGGCGGCGAAGATCTGAAACGGCTGGTTCACCGCGCGCGCGACACCAAGAACAGCCTCGAGATGTTGTCGCGGACTCTGCCGTCGCGCATCGTCGAACAATGCGCCATCGCCGGCGCCTTTAATCTCGATGTGCTGAACAAGCAGGAACTCGCGCAGCAGACGGCTGATTACGTTGCCAAACGCCTCGACCATCTCGAAACCGAATACGAGAAAGGCTGGCACGGCGAAGCAGCGGCGGGCGGGGGTCTTAAATTCACCCGCACCCTGCGCGGAGTGACCGAGACATACACCCTGGACGCCCGTACGCTCCACTCGGCCGAGGCCCGCCACCTCGACAGCCTCGCTTCCGAACTACAGACCACCTACACCCGCGATGCTGTGCTGAAGTACAAGGAGGACGAAGTCCAAATCAGTGGCCCGGTGACCTTGCTGCAATCCGTGCTCGCGCATGGACGCAAGGGTGTGTCGATCCAGCGCTACAAAGGTCTCGGTGAAATGAACCCGGGCCAACTGTGGGAAACCACGCTCGATCCGAACGTGCGCACGCTGCTGCAGGTGAAGGTGAACCACGGCGACGAAGCCAATGAGGTCTTCTCGACCCTGATGGGCGACGTGGTCGAACATCGCCGCGATTTCATACAGGACAACGCGCTTAAAGTCCGCAACCTGGACGTCTAATCCAAGCTAACCCTGTCATCGCCCGCTTTATGCGGGCAATGACAGCAGGGGGCGGCTATTCCGCCGGCAGCGACATATCGCGGCCGCTCAGGTGCGGCGCCGCGGCGATTTCCAAAACGAGTTTATGCAGCAATGACTGGCTGAAATCGTTCGGCGTGCGCACGGTCACGAAGAACGCGCCCGGCCCGCCGATGACCTGTTCGTTGTAATAACGGTCGAGGTCCTCGGGCACTTCCTGTTTCCATTTGGGGCGCTCGAACATCATCGCGAGGCCGTTGATCGTGACGCCCTTCTTCACGGCGTCGTCACGCGCGTCCTTCACGGGGCGTCCATAGTCGCTATAGCCGTCGCCGGAGATGTCAATCACCCGGCGGCTGGGGTCGTAGCCGTTCTTGTCGAACAGCTTCACAGAAAAATCGAGACCCGCGCTGATGGATGTCGTGCTGCCCGGCTTCACGGGGGCTTTTGAGATTTCGTCCGCGAAGGCTGCCGCGCTCTTCGCATCCGAGATCACGTGCCAGGGTACGACCTGCACCTGATGATAAACGCTCGACCATTCGACGTAGGTGATGGCGATCTTGCCGATGGGCCCGGAACGGATGGCCTCGGTGACGCGTTTGTCTTTCAACGCATGGACATAGCCGTTACGCTGAATGGCGGCTTCCTTCTCATCGATGCTGAGCGAGACGTCGACCGCCATTACCAGCGCGAGGTCGACCGCGATGTCGTCATCGGCCGAACGCGCGGACCCCGGTGCCGGACCGCACAGAAGCGCGGCGCCAACGGACAGGGCGACAGCAAAGGAACGCGGCGATGTCATAAATCCACTATGCCGCGCCCTGCGGCGGATTAACACTGGCTTTGGAAGGGGCTGTGCGGCCTGTTACCCGTGGGGTCGGCCCCGGCGCATGCGCTCTGCACACGTCGCCGCCTTCTCACCCTCGCGCGGTCGGGCGCACCAGTATAGGCTCGAGGGCCTGGGAAAAAGGGAAGCTCCATGACACTCGATCGCCGCACGTTCCTTGGAAAAACCGTCACCTGCGCCTGTCATCTCGCGCTCGCCGCGTCCGTCATGCCCGCCGCGACGCGCCGCGCCTGGGCCGCGGAATCCTTGGGCCAGGTGGTCGCGCGCGAACCCTTCGGCACCTTGGAGAAAATCGCCGACAACGTCTGGGCGGTGATCTCGCAGCCTCTCAACGGCGACCGCACGACCCTCGCCAATGGGGGGCTCATTGCCGGCAAGACCGCCGTGCTCGCAGTCGAAGGGTTCAATGCCCCGGCGGGCGCCGAATGGCTCGCCGCTAAATCCATGGAACTCACCGGCATGCGCCCGACCCATGTCGTGCTCACGCATCATCACGGCGACCACGCCAACGGCATCTCGGGCTTCCAGACAAACGGGTCGCAATGCGCGGTCCACTCCACCGCCATCACGCGCGACATCGTGGTCGGCCGTGACGCGAAGACGCCCGGTGCTCCGCCGGCGCGCACGGCCACCCTCAACGGCGCGGTCCTTCTCTCGAACACGGACGCGACCAGCATCGACCTCGGCGGACGTACCGTGAAAGTCATCCCGCGCGGGGGCCACACGCAAAGCGACGTCACGGTCGAGCTCGACGATCCTTCAATCGTCTTCTGCGGCGATTTGGTGTGGAACGCGATGTTCCCCAACTACGTCGATACGACGCCGTCTAAATTCGTGGGCGCGGTGCGCGGACTCAAGCGCGCGAAGGACACGCTGTATGTTCCCGGTCACGGCGCGCTGGCGAAGGTGCGCGAAATCGACCGCTACATCGCGATGCTGAATGAAGTGGAAGCGGGTGCGCGCAAGTCCTTCAAGGCTGGCGTCAGCGCCGAGGATGCAGGCCGCACCTTCATGCTCTCCGAATCGCTCGGCCCCTGGGCGTTGTTCAGCAACGTGTTTTATCCGCGCGCGTTCGAAGCCTGGTATCGGGAATTGAAGGCATAGGGCGTTCCGGAAAAGTGTGATTACACGTCGGTCTAAGGCCCGGTCAACGAGATGAGAAGCGCGCCTTCGCGCGCGTCCGATATGAAAGTGCCCCAACAAAAGACTCTTCCATGCAGCAACAGATATCTGTCATTACCCTCGGCGTGACCGATCTGGCGCGCTCCAAACGGTTCTATGTGAACGGTTTTGGCTGGCAGCCCGTCCTCGATACTGACGAGATCGTTTTCTATCAAATGAACGGCTTCGTTCTTGGCACCTGGCTTAAGGCAAAGCTGGAAGAAGACATGAAGCAACAGGCATCGCCCGCGCCCGGCGCATATGCCCTCGCCCATAATGTCACCGACCCGTTGCAGGTGACCCAGGTTCTCAATCAATTGATCGCGCACGGCGGCACCCTTCTGCGCGTCGCCGATCAGCCGCCGCACGGCGGCTTACGCGGCTATGTGGCCGACCCGGATGGCCACACATGGGAGATCGCTTGGAATCCCGCTTGGCCGATCAGTGCGGAAGGCTATGTGACCGCGAAGTTTTAGGGGGCCAAAACGAGTCCAAGGCTGCTACGAGCGCCAGCAGATGGCCTCGTTGATCGGCCCCGATGACGTCGCCGTGCGAAACGATCACGCGCAGCGCCGTCACCGCTTACCAGCGCGCTTCGGGCCGCCGTGTTCCCTTAGCGGTTTCCGCCGACGATATCCCCCAGCGCGCCCAGGACCGAGCCTTCGCCGCGGTTCTGGCCGCCGTACGCGCTCGCCGCCGCCATCATGCGGCCCGCGAGGCGCGCGAAGGGCAGGGATTGGATCCAAACCTTGCCGGGACCGCGAAGGCGCGCGAAGAATACGCCTTCGCCGCCGAACACCATGCTCTTCACGCCGCCAACCGATACCAGGTCGAAATCCACATCGGGCGTCAACGCCGCGAGGCAACCGGTATCGACGTGCAATTCCTCCCCGCGTTTCAGTTCACGTTCGACGACGGTTCCGCCCATCTGCACGAACACCCAACCATCGCCCTCCAGCTTCTGCATGATGAAGCCCTCGCCGCCGAACAGGCCCGTGAGTACACGCTTCTGGAAATGGATGCCGATGGACACGCCCTTCGCCGCAGCAAGGAAGCTATCTTTCTGACAAATAAGTTGGCCGCCAAAGTCGGACAGGCGGAGCGGAAGGATAGCGCCGGGTGTCGGTGAGGCGAAGGCCACACGCGCCTTGCCCTGGCCGCTGTGGGTAAACACGGTGGTGAACAGGCTCTCGCCGGTGATGAGACGCTTGCCTGCGCCGAGTAGCTTCGCGGTAAACCCTTCATTGGCGCCGCCACTGCCGTCGCCAAAGACGGTGGACATCGTCACGCTTGCGTCTTTCCACACCATCGCCCCCGCCTCTGAGATCGCACTCTCGCCCGGGTCCAACTCGATCTCCACGAACTGGAGTTCCTGCCCCTTGATCTCGAAGTCGATATCGTCGGCGACGCCGCTCTGTTTGGCGTGTGTCCAGGGACTGGTGCGCGGAACGCTCGGGACGGGCATGGGAAACTCCTCAGAAAAGTCCGGGCCTTCTATGTAGAAGAAAGCGCGACGGTCGGGCTAGAGTGCCCCGGTGAATACCGTTTACACGAAAATGAAATCGCCGGTGGGCGAACTCACCCTCGTCGCCACCGAAAAGGGTCTCGCCGCCATCCTATGGCCGAAAGATGATCCTAGGCGGGTGCGTGTGAAGCCGGGGGTGTTGAACGGCCGGCACCCTGTCCTGCGCCAGACCGTAAATCAGCTGAAGGAATATTTCGCGGGCAAGCGGAAAGCCTTCGATCTTACGTTGGATTTTTACGGCACCGATTTCCAGAAGAAAGTCTGGCAAGCGCTACTGGCTATCCCCTTTGGTGAGACCCGCAGCTATGCCGAGATTGCACGCGCCGTCAAGAAACCGACAGCGGTCCGTGCCGTGGGCGCCGCCAATGGCCGCAATCCCATCTCCATCGTCGCGCCGTGCCACCGGGTCATCGGCTCCAACGGCAAGCTCACGGGGTTCGCGGGCGGCCTCGCGGCGAAAGCCACGCTGTTGAAGCTGGAGCGCGCTTAAGCGTCGTCCAGGAACGGCCGTATCGTTTCCAGGAATGTCTGGCCATACCGCGCTAATTTTGCGTCGCCGACGCCGCTGATCGTCGCCATGTCAGCCAGCGTGCGCGGTTTCATGCCGGCCATCGTCGCCAGCGTCTTGTCGTGGAAGATGACATAGGGCGGCACGCCCTGCTCTTTGGCGAGTTCCAAACGCTGCGCCCGCAACGCGTCGAACAACCCGGTGTCCTTGGTCTCGACCTTAGTCGCGACGGTGGCCCCGCGTTTCCCACGGCTCGATTTCGTGACGCGCGGCTCACGTAACGCCAGCGCATCCTTGCTCTTGAGGAAATCGCGGCCGTAATCGGTGATGCTGATCCCACCGTGATTGTCGAGATCGACAAATAAGAGGCCCGCCGCCACCAGTTGGCGGAAGATCCCGCGCCATTGCACGGCGCTGAATTCCTTGCCGATCCCAAAGGTGCTCTGCGTATGGTGGCCAAACTGCGTGATACGCTCGTTGTCTGCCCCTAGTAGAACATCGACCAGGTAATTCACGCCGAAGCGCTGACCCGTGCGGTAGACACACGAGAGCGCCTTTTGCGCGGCCGCTGTGGCGTCGAAGGTACGCTGCGGATTCAAGCAGGTATCGCAGTTATTGCAGGGCGCGCATCCATCGCCGAAATACTCCAGCATCACCTGCCGGCGGCAGCGGGTAGCCTCGCAGAGGCCGAGAAGGGCGCTGAGTTTCTGACGCTCCACGCGCTTTTGTTCATCGGAGGTATCGCCGGATTCGATGAACCCCCGCTGCTGTGCCACGTCCTGCAGTCCGTAGGCCATCCACGCATTGGCCGTGAGGCCGTCGCGGCCCGCGCGTCCTGTTTCCTGATAGTAAGCTTCGATGTTTTTGGGCAGGTCCATGTGCGCCACGAAGCGCACGTTCGGTTTGTCGATCCCCATCCCGAACGCGATAGTAGCCACCATCACGACATTTTCCTCGCGCAGGAACCGCGTTTGATTGGCGGCGCGTACATCGGCGCCCAGTCCTGCGTGATAAGGCAAAGCGTCAAAACCTTCGCTTTTCAACCATGAGGCCGTCTCCTCGACCTTGCGGCGGGACAGGCAATAGACGATGCCGCTGTCGCCGGCGTGGTTTTGGCGGATGAAGGCGAGGAGCTGCGAACGCGGGTTTTCCTTCTCGACGATGGTGTAGGTGATGTTCGGCCGGTCGAACCCCGCGATAAAGGCCTTGCCGTCCTGGAGATGCAAGCGCTCGATGATGTCGCGGCGGGTCGGCGTGTCCGCGGTCGCGGTCAATGCGATGCGCGGGACATCCGGGAATTTCTGGGCTAGCGCGCCAAGCTGCATGTACTCGGGCCGGAAGTCGTGGCCCCATTGGGACACGCAGTGCGCTTCGTCGATGGCGAACAACGCGAGCGGCGTCTCCTTTAGAAGCGAGATGAACTCGTCCATCATCAGGCGCTCGGGCGCCACATAAACAAGGTCGATTTCGCCTGAGCGCATCTGGTCCTTGGCGCCGCGCACTTCGTCCCACGACGCGGCGGAGTTGATGGCGGCCGCGCGAACACCCACTTGGCGTAAGGCCGCGACTTGGTCCTGCATCAAGGCGATCAGCGGCGAGATGACGATCCCAACGCCCGGCCGGCACAAGGCCGGGATCTGGTAACACAGCGACTTGCCGCCGCCGGTCGGCATTAGCACAAAGGCGCTCCCACCCGAAACGACATGGTCAATCACCTCGCCCTGCTGCCCGCGAAAAGACGGATAGCCAAATGTATGCTCGAGGATGTGAAGGGGTGTGGTCATGTGCGCGGCACCCTAATCGCGCCGCTCCGGTTTCGCTACGCTTTCTTCTTCGGTATCTTCGCCGCCGCCCTATTTACGTCGGCCGCCGCGCGGATCAGCGCCTTCAACGCCTTTTCATTGATCTTTTCATTCTCGCGGATGTCGATCGCGCGCCGCGTGTTGCCGTCGAGGCTGGAATTGAACAGCTTAGCTGGATCGGTCACGGCGGCCCCTTTCGCGAAAGTCAGCTTCACGGCGCTCTTATAGACCTCGCCGGTGGTGATGATCCCGTCGTGCGACCATACCGGGATGCCCCACTTCCATTCTTCGATCACCGCGGGCACAGCCGCTTTCACCAGCGCGCGGACCTGCGCGAGCGTCTTGCCGCGCCAATCGCCGAGTTCCTTGATCCGTGCGTCGATCAGCTTAGAGGCGGACGCATCGGATTTTTGGGTGGTTTTTTTCGCCGCTTTTTTCACCGTTTTCTTTAGGGGTGCTTTTTTCACGACTTTCTTTTTTGCGGCTTTCTTCACAGGCTAATTCCACTTTGATTATGAGAGTACAAGTTCGGCGCGGCCATTCGCGATTTTCATCCTCGTGCCATAGGGCGCTGAGATGGCCGCCAGCCGCTCAAGAATCTTGGCGGCATTTTCTCCGGTGGCGACATCGGGCATCCCGCGTGTTTCCATGTCGCTGACCCCGCCGAGGCCCGTATCGTTCATCTGCACGGGTGTGAACGCAAGGCTGGTCACACCGGCTTTGGTGCAGCGGCAATCCACCATAACGCTTTGCCACACTTCGTTCGGGTAGTACCCCGGCTTGGTGACGGTCTGAAAGAAAAATCCTCCCAGGTCGTAGAGGATCGCCTTACCCTTGTAGATCTCAACGCCGTGCAGAAGCGGCGGCCCGTGTGAGACGAAGATCGTGGCGCCCGCGTCGATCGCGCGGTGCGCTAATGCTTTTTGCCAAGGCGGCGTATCCGCCATATTCTTTTCCCAATAGTGCTGGTGCAGATATGCAATCACGACGTCTGCATTTTGCGACGCGTTGTTGATCACATCGAGATAGCGGCTGACATCCTCTTCGTTCAGTGCGCTGTCGGTACGGCGCAGTTCGTTCACGCCCGGATGTCCCGGACCGGCCATGCCGCCTTTCGCGACGGCGCCCGCCGCCGCCGATACCAACGCGGCGGTGCCGTTGGCGGTTTGGCGCAGCGCCGGCGCCGCGGCGGATGCCAGGTCCGGTCCGGTACCGGCGTGCGTGAGGCCGCGTTCATCCAGCGCCGCGATCGCATCCAGAATGCCGCCCTCCGCGAAATCGTAGGCGTGATTATTCGACGTGGCGAAAGTGTTGAAGCCAGCGCGCGTGAGTACGTCGATGATCTCCCGTCCGGCGGCGTGCAGGAACTGATCGTCCCGCATGGCGGTGGTCGAGCGGGGCCCTCTGATCGCCGTCTCGAGGTCGGTGAAAACAACGTCCGCGCCTTTCGCCAGCGCGGCAAATTTCGACGCGGCGGGCCACTGTGCGGCGCTCAGGTTATGTTGCAGCAACGCCTGACCGGTCATGACAATCCGCATCGGACCCGGCGTCTGCGCCGCCAAGGCTGGCGTTATCAGGGGGAAGGAGAGCGCGCTGCCCAGGAAGGCGCGGCGCGACAGGAAATGTGGCGTCATGAGAGGCTCCTTGAGCCTGCGGGTGGGGTGACGCGATGCTACCGGTTGCCAGATAAAAATGCACCCGGCGGTTGGTCGCACGCCGTGGCGCGCGCGCTGCGGGAAGGCTAGAGTCGCCCCTTCCAGCAGGGAGGGGTGCCTATGAAGTTCTCTTTCGTTGTTGCCGCCGCCATATCATTTTCGGCCGCCCAAGTTTATGCGGCCGATGCGCCGGTTAGAATTCATGCGGGCCTTTTGATCGACGGCGCCGGCGCTTCCCTGAAGGACGCCACCGTCACCGTGCAAGGCGACAAGATCGTCGCGGTCGAAACCGGCGCAAAAGGGCCGTGGGCGATCGACCTCGCCAAAGCCACCGTGCTTCCCGGCCTTATCGACAATCACGTACACATCACCTGGCACTTCAACGACGAAGGCCGGGCGGACATGACAAATATTCCCCGCGAGCAGCAGGGGCTCAAATGGGCCGAGAATCTCAAGAAGACGCTTATGGCGGGTTATACGACGATCCAGAGCATCGGATCGTCCGACGATCTTTTATTGCGGAAGGAAGTCGCCGCAGGTGATTTGATTGGTCCGCGACTCCTAACGTCGAGCACGCCTTTCAACGACGTAAAGCTATCGCCGGATGACGCGCGCGCTTTCGTCCGCGCCCGAAAGGCCGAAGGCGCTGACCTGATAAAAATGTTCGCGTCCAAGAGCTCGCGTGAAGGCGGCGGCGCGACTTTGAGCGCCGAGGTTGTCGCGGCGGTATGTGACGAAGCGCGCAAACAGAACCTGCGCGTTTGGGTGCACGCACACGGGGACGATTCGATTCAGCGCGTCGTGGCCGGAAAATGCACCACGGTTGTGCACGGCTCTCTCGCCACGCCACCGACTTTCAAACTCATGGCCGACAACGGCGTGAATTTCGAGCCCACGGTCGGCGTCGTCACGCAGAACTATATCGCCCATGAAAAGAACTATACCGGCATCGGCAACTACACGCCGGAAGCCTTCGTGAACATGAAAGCCTTCGTGAGCGGCCAGGGTCCGCGCTGGAAAACCATGTTCACGACCGAACCGAAGCTCAACATCCTCACCGGTTCCGATGCGGTCGCCGGCGCCGAGGGCCGCAACGCCGAGGAAGTGATCTTCCGCGTCCAGAACGGCTGGCCGGCGATGAGCGGCATTGTTTCCACCACGTCGCGCAATGCCAAGGCGATCGGCCTCGAAGCCACCACGGGCGCTCTCAAAGCGGGCTTGCAGGCGGACATCATCGCAGTGGACGGCGATCCACTCGCTGACATTACCGCGCTGCGCCGGGTTAGCTTCGTCATGAAGGGCGGGAAGATCTATCGTTACGACGCGCGCGCGGCGAATTAGCCCAACGGACCAATAACGCCCCTCGCGGCGTTGGTGTCTGATCGGCTGATGCGCGAAAGGAAGGCCCATGCCCGGCACCGTACGATTACACCGCGTTCTGGCGACGAGCCCCGATAAAGTATACCGGGCGTTCGTTGAGCCGGATGCCAAAGCCAAATGGCTGCCGCCGAACGGTTTTGCCTGCACCGTGCACGCCCACGAGGCGAAGGTCGGCGGCGCGTACAAAATGTCCTTCCGCAACTTCACCACTGGAGACAGCCACGCCTGGACCGGGAGTTACACCGAACTCGTGCCCGGTGAACGGGTACGCTATTCCGATCGGTTCGATGATCCCAACATGCCCGGCGAAATGCATATCACCGTGACTTTGAAGAAGGTGATGGTCGGGACAGAGATCAACATCGTCCAGGAAGGCATTCCCGACGCCATTCCGGTGGAGGCCTGTTATCTCGGCTGGCAGGAATCCCTCGCGAACCTCAAGCAACTCGTCGAACCGGATATTCGTCAATAACGCAGTTGATCTGCGCTATGCGTCAGTTTTTCTGCATATAAGATTTTCCGGCGCTCCCGGAAGATATCCCTTTCACGCGTCTGCAAAGGGGATCAGATGAAGCTCGCTCACACTCTTACGCTTAGTCTCGCATTGGGCCTCGCGTCCTGCGCGGGCCTCTCACTTCTTGCGAATGCGGCCACGGACGGCAGCTTCAAGAAGGAATATTTCAATTACAGCGAATGGGCGAAGGGACGTTTCTCCGAAGTCGTGACGGTGACCCGTCCGCAACGATTTATCTATCTCGCCGGTGTCGGGGCTGAAGATGAAACCGCGACCTCCGGCGGGAAAATTCGCCATACCGACGACGTCTATGCCCAATGCAAATACGCCTGGGACAAGGTGAAACGGAGCTTGGAGAAACAGAATGCATCTCTCACCGATATTGTGAAGGTTACGACCTATGTCACCGATATGCGCAGTCAACCCGACGTTGGAAAGTGCCGCTCCGAGGTGCTTGCCGGGCTTCCGCTGCCCGCGCACACCCTGGTTGGTGTGAGCGCGTTGGCTTGGCCCGGCATGATGTTCGAGGTGGACGTCACGGCCGTGAAGGCCAATTAGCGCTGCTTCAAATGACTTTCTTCAGGTTCACGACAAAGGCATCGACCGTACCGCGAAGAGCTTGCGCCTGATCCTTGATCCCGGCCGACGCTGACAGCACCATTCCTGCTTCCCGGCGCGTGTCCTGCGCGGCGTCGCGAACGGCGACGATATCGTCCTGAACCGCCGTTGCGCTCGCCGTTGCGCCTTCGACGTTGTCGGACACGCGCTTCATTGATGTGACCTGCGTTTCGACGGCAGATGCGATGGCGCCGGCAACCTCACTGATATCGCGAATCGCCCCCGTGATGGTGGTGATGGCTTTCACCGAGTCCGCGCTCGCCGCGCGCATCCCGGCGATGCGGTCGGTGATTTCACCGGTCGCTTTTGCCGTTTGACTGGCTAAGTTCTTCACTTCGCTGGCCACCACCGCGAAACCTTTGCCCGCTTCGCCCGCGCGTGCGGCTTCGATGGTCGCATTAAGGGCAAGGAGGTTGGTTTGATCGGCGATTTCATTGATCAAATCCACAACCTGACTAATTTGCGCCGCGGCATCCGCGAACCCGCTGATCACTTCAGCCGCGCGCGTTGCTTCGGTAACCGCGCGCGCGGTCATGCCGGACGCCATCGATGTTTGACGGTTGATTTCCTGGATCGAATGCGCCATTTCGCCTGCGGCAGTGGCAACGGTGCGCACGCGCTCGTTCGCGCGCACGGCCGATTCCGATCCCGACGCGCCGCGTTCCGCAGATCCAACGGCGGCCGATTGCATCTTTTCGGCGCTCGATTGAAGCTGCTCCGCGGATCCCGCGAAAGACGCCGACATACCGCCCATGGTGCTCTCGAAATCGTTGGCGACTTGATAGAAACCGATGACCTTCGCGCCGATCGCCTTCACCGCGGCGTTTGTGCCTTCGGATGAAGCCCTGAAGGTCCCCTTCATGCCTCTGAGGTCGATGAGACGGAAATACTGGTTCCGGCTGACATATTGAAGCGACGCGGAAGCTTCGCGCATATAAGCGTCAACGCGGTCGACCGCTTCGTTATAGCTTTCACCAAGGGCGCCAAGCCCACCGCGTTCCGCGGTGAGCGGAAAACGCGTCTCGAAATTGCCTTTGCTGACGGCGTTTAAGGCCGCGCTCACGCGCTCCAGATATCGCGAGACGCCTCCCAGTCCGCGTGCGGCCAATCCACAAGCGCCCATACTCAAGAGCAGAAGAGGAAGCGTTACGGCGAGAGGTGCATCCAACGCGGTAGTGGCGATGCCGCCGGTCGAAAGAGCCGCCGCCGCAATGATGAAAGCGTTGGTCTTAGAGAGTGAGGACATATTCGTCATAGGACTTACCTTCCGCTTTCAGGATTTGGGTGAGCAGGGCAACGCCTTCGCGCTGACCGTTCTTGCGATCTGCCGCGCTGCGCTCGGCGATCAGCAGCTTTTCGTACAAGGGGAAGATCTTGCTTTGCAGGATGTCGCGGTCGGGGCTGCGGCGCGTGGAATGATACCCGCCGATCTTGCCTGCCGAATCGAACGTCGGCGTGACGTGCGCGTAAACCCAGTAGTAGTCGCCGTTCTGCGAACGGTTCTTCACGTAGGCGAAGATTTCCTGGCCCTTCTCGATTGTGTCCCAGAGCAGGTGGAATACCGATCGCGGCATATCCGCATGGCGCACAACATTGTGCGGGGCGCCGACGCAACCCGCTTGATCAAGGTCGGCGAGTTCCATGAAAAGGCGATTGGCGTAGGTGATGCGGCCCTTAAGGTCCGTTTTGCTGACGATAAGGTCGTCGGCGCCGAAGAACCGCTCCTTACCGCCGCTGCGCTGTTGTTGTGTCATTGTTCCCTTCCCTGCCTTGCTTGGCAGGAAAAGGATCAGCGATTCGCACACACGCCGCCACTGAGCGGACGTATGGTTCACGCGCCAATAGTATTAGAGGTTGATCGCGGTCAAGCAATCGTAGCGAAAACGCCGCGAAAGGCCATTCTACCGCTGCTTACGCACCTTAAGAAAAGCCGCCGCCCTCAAGGGGTTTTCGGGCGCTGGTTTCGAGCCGTAGGACCGGTATAGTACTCTCCCGTTGTACGGTGCGGTCAAAGGCCCGCGCCGGTTGGCCAGCAAGAAAGCTGAGAAATCCGGTCCCATGTCCGCAGACCCGAAACGTCAGAAGACGATTATCGCCCAAACCCGTTTCCTGGTGATCGATTCAGAGACGAATATCGGTGAAGCGCTCCGGCGCTTCCTGGTGTCCGAAGGCGCTCCAGCGGTCCATGTCGCGGCTTCATCCTTGCTCGCGCTCCGCGTGCTTCAAGATAGAAGAACGCCGGTAGATTGCGTGATCTGCGCGCACCGCCCCGCCAACTCGGGCCTGGAGTTTCTCACCAATTTGCGGTCAGGCCGCTGGGGCGGGCCGCTTCAATATTTGAGCTGCATTCTTCTGTTGGATAGTGACGACGCCGCGGTCGTGCGCGCGGCTATGGCAGCAAAAGTCACCGGCTTTATTCAGGGCGGCCTTGGCAAGGAGAACGTTCGCCAGGCGATTATCAAGGCGCTCGATCCACGCGGTGTCGCGCAGGCGTTGCCGAACTTCAAGGTCGCGCATATCCGCGCCGGCGAGAACGATCTCATTATTGCGCCGTTTCCGGCGTCGTTCGCGCAGCTCGGCGCTCTTCAGCAGAAGAAGGCCGTGCAGGCGGTGGAACTCGCCGTACAGAAAAACCAATGGAGCGGCAGCGTCATCGCGATTTATCCCGGTGCCGGCGGCAAGCCGGGCTTTGTCGCGCCATCGATCTATGATCGCTTCCTTACGCGCTTGACCGTCGAGTCCGTCGACAAGATGCTGAACCGTGCCCTTCACGTGGCCTGGACCGACGGCGATCCCACGGCTGATACGACCGCTCCCGCCGAGGCCGTGGAAGAGCTGGTAGAACCGTTGCCGCTGTTCGAGGAGGAGGAAGAAGAGTCGATCTCCGATCGCCGCCGCGGCGCGCCGGTAGGCGAGACGTCACGGGCGCGGGGCCTTACCGAAGAAGATATTCGTGGTGTGGCCAAGGCTTTCAAGGACATGGGCCCGCAGGACTTCGTCGACAAGTTCGTGCGTCAACAAACGATTCTTCTGCGTGACGAATGGCAGCCTATGGCGCCAGCCATGCGCGAGTTCTATGTCAGTATCGACCTGCTCAGGAAAGAGTTCTTCCCCGGTGTGGAGATGCGCGGTTCGAAACGCGCGTTCCAATCCCTCACCCATATGCTCGATCAACTCATGCTGCGCTCGCTCGCGCATCTGCCGCAAAACGGCGTGCCGTGCTCGCTCAATCTCAATGTGCATTCGATCCTGACCCAAACCTTCGACGCGGCGATCAAGAACATCTCGGTCGAAAATATCACCTTCGAGATTCCGCAGCCCATGATCACGACTTATTTCGAGGAATTCAAAAAAGCGCGCGATCTCATCTTCGCGCGCGGCGGCAAGATCGCCGTTGATCAGATCTTTCCCGATACCATGGGCGCGCTTGATTTGAATCTCGTCGGGCCTAATTTCGCGAAAGTGCATTGGAAGGGCGATCTCAAGAACTTCTCGTCCACGCACCGGGATTTCGTCAAAGGCGCGATCGACAGCGGGATCACCATGGTCATGAGCCGCGTTGACGATCCCGTGGCTCTCGAGATCGCGCAGGAATTCGGGATTCGCAATTTCCAGGGCTTCCTGATCGACGAGATGCCCGAAGCGAAGGTTGGGTAGCTACGCGACGCCGCCCCGTCCATACGTCATGAACGCGGGACGCTGTGACAGCCGCTCGTAATAATCCGCAACCGCGCCAAATGTGCGCCGTTCGAACGGGGTGGCGAACCACCTGTGTACGGAAAGCCCTATCGGAATATCGGCGGCGGTGAACCGTGGCCCTGCCACGTAGCCGCCGGCCTTAGCGAGCTCACCGTCCAGCACCGCCACGTGATCCGTCCAGCTCCGGATTGAAGCGGCGATCTGCGCCTGATCGGTGAAAGCGGGATTTTTCCGTGCGAGGGCCTGGAAGGCGTAGCGCCAGGCGTTGTTGAATTCCGTTGCCTGCCAGTCCATCCACATCTCGATTTTCGCGCGCGCGATCGCGTCCGCGGGTAAGAGATCTGTGCGCGCCTGCTTGGCGGCGAGATATCGTACGATCGTGTTGGACTCCCGCAGAACCTGATCCCCATCGATCACGACGGGGACGAGGCCGTTGGGGTTGAGGCTCCGGAACGCGGGTTCTTGCGTGGAGCGGAATCCAACACCCCAATCCTCCCGCTCGAAGGAAAGGCCGATTTCGTCGCAGGCCCACAAGACCTTGCGCACATTGATCGAGGATGTCTTGCCGAGGATCTTGAGCATTGCCGTTCCAGGAGGAAACTTAAGACGCGATTTGACCGCGCCATCTCGGGGAAAAGCAAGCTATCATCCCGTATGGCTGCCTGAGGGGGATTTGCTTATGAAGCATTGGATCGCCGGTCTCGTCGGCGCGGGCCTGTTTATCTTCGCCGCCGCCTTCGGGGCTGATGCGCCGTCGCGTGCCATCGTCCGCGCACCCTCGACAGTGAAGCCCGATCCAGCCGCCGCCTTGCCGGGTGCGAAAATCTTCAATGAGCACTGCGCCGGATGTCACGGTGCGCGGGCCGTGGGTGCGGAGGGACCTTCACTTAGTGATGAGTACTGGATTCACGGCCGTACCGACGCCGATATTGGCAAAGCCATTCGTGGTGGCTTCGATCCGAAAATGGCGGCCTTTGAATTCACGGATGCGCAGATCACCGATCTTGTCGCTTATATCCGCGCCGTTTTCGTTGCGACCCTCGTCGTCGACCGGTCAGTGCAGGCGGTGCCGGCGGACGTGCAACATACCGAAGTCGCGGACTTCCGGGTGGAGACCGTCGCCAAATTCACCGCGCCTTACGCCTTCGTTTTTCTACCCGATGGCCGCGCGCTGATCACCGAGACCGCCGGCACCTTGCGCGTGGTCGATAAGGGCAAGCTGCTGCCGCAGGCCATCGAGGGCATTCCCATTGGTACGCCGCTGCAGGGTCCGGGACGGCGCATTCTCAACATTGCGCTGCATCCGGACTACGCGAAGAACGGATGGATTTATCTTACCGTCGCCGATAACAACCCGGCGGGCCGCGGTTTTGTGATGCGCGTGGTACGCGGAAAAATCAAAGGCAGCCGTTGGACCGACCACCAGGTCCTGTTCGAAGCGCCCACGGGCGAGGCCAGTACCGCGCGCATGGCCTTCGATCGCCAAGGCTATCTGTTCATGACCTTGGGTTTCTCAGGGAACATCTATCCCGGTCCGTCCGAGGACGCGCCGTCGCTCGATCTTTCAGACCCGAATGGAAAAGTGCTGCGCATGCACGACGATGGCCGTGCGCCCGCCGACAATCCTTTTGTGAATATTCCAGGCGCGCTCAAGCTGGTCTGGAGCTACGGGCATCGCCAGTCGCTTGGCATCGCATTCGATTCCAAAGGCACCCTGTGGGAATCGGAGAACGGCGCGCGCGGCGGCGATGAAGTGAATATCATAAAAAAGGGCGCGAACTACGGCTGGCCGGTCGTCACTTGGGGGCATCGCTACGATTCCATCCCTCGCGTCGCCATGCCGGAGATGGAAGGCGTCGAGCAGCCGGTAGTCAGTTGGGCCCCGTCACCAGCATTGTCGGCTATGGCGTTCTATGAAAGTGATGTTTTCCCGCGCTGGAAAGGCAATCTGTTCGTCGGGTCCATGAAATACCGTTCGCTCTACCGCATCGTGCTCAAGGACAACCGCCAAGTCCTCCAGGAAGAAGTCTTGCGCGGTATCGACCGTGTGCGCGATGTCGGCGTTGGGCCGGACGGCTGCGTCTATCTACTCACCGACGGCGGTCTCTTTCTGCGTCTCGCACCGGCATGAATGACGGGGCATCAGTTGCGGCGGGACATGCGCGGGCAGCTACGCCATGGGGACGGTTGTGTCTCTCACGGCCACACCGGCAAGCGGCATGAACGTCGATTTCCTCGGGTGGGGTGGTTGCACGAGCGTGTCGGGACCGAGCGGCACCATTTGCACTATCACTGTATCGGGCAATCACACCGCGACGGCGACGTTCCGCTAGTTGAATCGCTAGCGAATCTTGATGCGGCGGGCTTAAGATGCGACTCTCTTCCCGCCCCTTGTCCAGGATGAGTTATGCGTTTTCTATTGTTTGTCGCCGCGCTTTTCCTTGTGCCGCTCTCCGGGCAGGCCCGGTCAACGCCAGGCGTAGATCTGAAAGTGCTTTTTGAAAAAGCGCGCGCTCTCGGAGGGGAGAGTGAATTGCGCGGCGATATCGCCGACCGGCTCGGGTTCGGTGATCATCCGTTGCCGATCACCGATCTCGTCATCGCAAAGGACGGCGTCCAGCATGCGGTGAACGCGTTCATTATCGGCGACAAAGGCTATCTTCTGTTCAATAGCCACTTGCGCGTCCCGGAGGTCTATCTCTTTGTGAAAGCCGTGGACGGCACGATGATGGCCGGCGTCCATGGCCGGCAGTTTCAACCGATCACAAGTACGGTCGCCATGACTCCCGAGGATGCACAGGTGGTCGCGGAGGAAGAGGCGTTTTGGGCGGCGTGGCTCGCGGACGGCGCTAAGCCCCCGCCGTCCTAAAGCCGGCTATTCCTTACGCAAGATCTTTTCCATCGCCTTACCCTTGGCGAGTTCGTCGATTAGCTTATCCAGATAGCGGATCTCGCGCATAAGGGGCTCTTCGATCTCCTCCACGCGCACACCGCATACGACGCCCTTAATAAGGCTGCGCGCCGGGTTCATTTCCGGCGCTTTGGCGAAGAAAGTCTCGAAGTCGGTCTTCTTCTTTACCTCGCCGTCCAGCGCTTTCTGGCTGTAGCCGGTCAGCCAGCGGATCACCTCGTCGACCTCCTTCTTGGTGCGGCCTTTCTTCTCCGACTTGGCGATATACAGCGGGTAAACGCTGGCAAAACTCATCGTGTAGATCCTGTGCTTTGTCATCTCATCTTCCTGTGTCGGGCGGATCGCGCTAAAGCAGGCGTCCAGTTTGTAAGCCCCTGGAGAGGCGAGCAATGACTTTCGCGGCAGCCGTACAAACTTGTTTTCACAAGTACGCAACATTCGGCGGGCGCGCCTCGCGGGCGGAGTTCTGGTTCTTCACTCTGTTCTTTTTTCTGCTGAGCGCCGCCGCATCCACGTTCGACGCGATGTCGGGGCTCGCCTCCCGCCTCATGTCCACGAACCTGGTGGTGACTCTCCTGTGTCTACTGCCGCTCGCGGCAGTGACCAACCGGCGGCTTCATGACCGCGGTCTCTCGGGATGGTGGCAGCTGGCATTTGTGCTGATCGCATTCGTCGCAGCCGGCGCCGCGGCTATCGACATCTACACGACTTTCTCGCTGCTGATGTCCGCGGGCATCGCAGGCGGCGAGAGTCTCGACGCCGCGCAAAAAATCCTAGACCAGGCTGACGCTTCACCGATTGGGATGTTCTCGCTGTTCGGAGCCACGTTTTGGATCGCGGCGATTTTCTGCCTCGCGTCCGTCGTCGCGTTCTACTGGGTGCTGGCCCTGCGCGGGACGCCTGGCGAAAATCGCTTCGGTCCCGATCCGATCGGCCCTGTCTAAGCGAGGGGCGCCGGCGTGACGGCGACGCCCTGACGCACGGCGGCTTCAGTCTCGGCGATGACGGCGCGCTGAAATCCGCGCCGTGCGCGCAGCCGGCGCCAATACTCTTTTGTGTTGGCCTTGAACGAGTCCGACAGCCCCAGATAATCGGCCAGCATCAACGCATAGCCAACCGAGATATCGGCGGCGGTGAACCGTTCACCACAAAGATAGCCAGATCCACAAAGCGCGGTTTCGACGCCTTTTAGTCGTGCGAAGAACCACCGGGTATAGTCGTCGACAACCTGCGGCGCGCGGCGATCTTCGGGCTCATAGCGGCCGTACCGGAGTAGAAGGGTTTGTGGGAAGGTGAGTGTCGCTTCGCCATAAGACAGGAAATTCAGGTAGGTCCCGTAGGCGGGATCGCCGGGCGCCACTGCGAGAACGCAGTCACCGCACCGCTCCGCCAGATATTGGCAGATCGCCGTGGATTCAGTCATGCGCAGGCCGCCGTTGATGAACAGCGGTACGGTGCCGAGCGGGTTTAGTTCAAGATAGTCCGGCGCTTGCGCGCGCGGTGGGAACGGCAGCACCACGAGCTCATAGGCGACGCCAAGTTCTTCAAGTGTCCACAGCGGCCGGAACGATCGCGCGCTGACGCTGTGATACAGGATCATTTCCGTTTCTCGTTAACGCCCGTATATGCGTCGCGCCGCGCTGAAGCCGGTGAAGGACGCGGGGTTTTCGACACCCGGTACGATCTCTACTGTCAGCGTTTCGTCGCTATTCATGCGTAGGGCCACAATGCCGGCAATCATGGTGTTCCCGCCCGGGCCCAGGCTAAAATCGATGAGCTGCCGCAACCGGTACACCACGGTGCCGCATTCCGGCGTAAGCAGGGGAGGCGTCGGTTTTCCGGTTGTGACTTCGAGGTGCCATTGCTGCGGATCGCCTTTCTCATCGCGCCACCAGCCGGTCGAGAACACCCACTTCGACGGTTCGTTCCAGTAGGGCGCGAGCGCGAGGTGGCTCCAAGCGGAGGTGTTTTTGCCTTCGACGGGGCCCCCATTGATCGGCGTAGTGGCGGTGCGGAAATTCTCGGCGCTTCGGCCTGAATAGCCGACGGTCCCCGCGAGGAACCAGTTACCGGCGGCGGTTCCGGCGACATCATGATCGATCTTGCCCCACCGCGGCGCAGGCACGCGCCGCATCACGTCCTGAACCGCGTTGGTGATGGCGGGCGCGAAATAAGGCGCGGGATCGACGGTATAGGGCTTCCAGGCTTCGGATCCTGCGTAGGAGAACGGCGCGATATATCCGGGCAGCCAGCGCGACCCGTCGTGGAGCGAGTAGTCGAGCGGGTTGTCGCGCTGCTCGCCGATGATATCTCCCGCACGCACGGAGATTTTAGTCGAAACACGGCCGTTGGCCGCGAGCTCCGCTTTATAAGGCGCAAGGACGCCGGCCACGCGGTTCATCACCATCAGGATCGAGTAGGTTTCGCAGCCATGCGCGATTACGACGCGGTTTGTCCATGGTGCGCCGAGGTTCGAGATTTCGATCACCTCGCCGTCGGCCGGCGCCGTGACCGGAACATAGTCGGCTTCGGTGCGCGCCGACTCCGGCTTATCGAGCGCTTTGATCGCGATATAGGCGTGATCGATGGGCGTGACGTGGTCGCCCAGCATCGCGCCTTGCGGCGTGCTAAGAGCCAGCTGATTGAGCGGCACGATGAAGGTGCTCATTGTTGCGATGCGTCCGCTCGCGGGGCAAGCGGGCGGGTTGCTGGTCAAGAGGACGTCGCGTAGGGGCGGATACCAGGCGGGGCGTTCGGTATATCCGCCGCGCGGCGTGACCGGCATGTCTTCCGGTAGAGCGTAACGGAACTTCCCGTCGCTGCCGCAGATCATCATGAAGCCGATCATGCCGGTTTGGCCGGCTTCGCATTGCCCGCCAAGCATGGCCTGCGGGACGTAGGTTGCGGCCAAGGCCTTCGCAGTCCCGAGGGCGCAGGTCGCCGTCATATCCGTAATGAGGCCCGTTTCGGTGTCGGTGACGAGATGCTGCACAAAACCGGAGAACGGAGAGTCGGCCGCGATGATATAGTGCGTAAGGCCGGAGCTAGGCGCGCCGATGACAGTTTCGATTTCCGCTACCGAAATTGTTGCTTGTCCTCCGCTCGCGATCGCGGCCGTGGTGTAGGTGCCGCGCCGTTGGCCATCCCGCGCGTCGTAGATGCCGAACGTCACGGAGGTTGCCGCGCCGCCGCTATTGTGGACGGCGAGCGTGCTGACGGCGGCCGCCGAGAGCGGCGACGACAAAACGCCGGTGACTTTCGTCGGGCTTGCGCTCACGCCGGCCGCGCAGGTGCTGAGATTTGTGAGTGAGCTCGCGCGCCGCAGGACATGCTGGAACGTGCCGGTAATGCCGGGTTGGACTTTCACGCCGTAGAAATTTGGTTTGCTGAAGGCGAGTCCCGTGCCGGCCTCGACAACATCCATGGAGAATTGACGTTCCGTCGCCGGCGGAATGCTGGGGCTGGTCCATGCGCCGAGCGCGGCGCCGGTCGGGCCATCGCTCAGCGTGACCGTCACTGTCCCGGCGCTGGCGCCGGCGTTGTAGAAACGCAGCAATGACTGCGCATCGGATTGCGTCGTCGAGAAGACCGCGCCGGCACGCAGATCCGGCTGCGCCTTGGTCGCGGGCGCATGCTCAAGCGAGCAGGCCGCCGTCATGTCCGCTACGGCGCCGCTTTGGTTATTGGTGACGAGATGCTGAAGATAGCCCGCGAACGGCCCCTCCAGCTTGACGACATAGCGCGCCAGGCCATCTACCGGTGTGATGCTCGCGGCGGCTTCAAGCGCCTTCATTGATAAAACAAGCTGTGCGCCCGGCGATAGCGGCGCAAAGGCGGCAGCCCCAACCTTCGCGCCGTCGCGGGCATCATAGAGGCCGAGCGTAGGCGCCGCTCCGGACGGGCCCGTGTTGATCACGACGATGGAGCTTGTAGCCGTCACCGACCTTGAAGCGAGGACGCCGCTCACGCTTGCGGGATTGGTGGTCACACCCGACGAACACGTGCTGAGATTCGTTGTCGCGCCGTCCTGCGGCCGATAGAGCAGATGCTGGAACCACCCGCTGACAGCGGCGCGCACGGTAACCGCGTAGGAATCCGGTTTCGTGAAATTCCCCGCACCGCGCTCGACGTCCGTAATATCGAATTGGTGTTCGGCGCCGGCGGGAATGATCGGACTGGTCCAGGCGCCAAGCGCCTTGCCCGTCGCTTCGTCACGCAGCTCGATTGTGATGGCGCCGGCGTCGGCGCCGCTGTTGTAGAAGCGGAAGAGAGATTGCGACGCGGCATGTGCGGAGGACTGCACCGTCCCCACGCGGATCTCGGCAGCCTGTGTTTGGATAGCGGGAGTGGCAACGCCCAGCCCAAACGCGGCTGCGGCGACAACGGATGCGATACGTTCCACGACCTACCCCCAAAAAGACGGGGTTTATACCACGCCGATACGACTAATAGGCGAGTTTCCTGAGAGCCTTTGACCCTTTTTGAGTAACCGACGCTGGTTACTCCAATGTCTTGGCGACGCGGAATCCGGCGTTGTTGGCGCGGAAGTGCGGAGAGACGATGAAGCGCTGCGACGAGCGGATATAGTAAGTGCTGTTGAACCATGAGCCGCCGCGCATCATGCGCGCATCGCAGATGCGAGCTTTCCAGGCAGACCCATCGGCCGGCGCGCCGTTGTAATTCTCGTGGTAACAGTCTTCCGTCCATTGCAGGACGTTTCCGGCCATATCGTACAAGCCAAAGGGATTGGGCGGGAACGAACCGACCGGAGCGGTCTGTTTGTTGTCCCACTCACTGCCGCAGCCATCGCAATTGGCCATGCCCTTCTTGCGGTCCTCGCCCCAGTAGTAAGCCGTCGTGGTTCCAGCGCGCGCCGCGTACTCCCATTCCGCTTCCGTCAGCAGACGATAAGGACCCGTGGGCGGGGATGCGCTCGCGTCCGGCGGCGCGGCTTGCACCGCACTCTTGATCCGCTCGTTCAGCCACTTCACGTACAGCTGCGCGTCGTACCAGCTGACATTGATGACCGGCCTTTTGCCTCGGCCCCACTCCTGGCTCGATGGCGAGTTGCCTTCACAGCCGCCGTCGATCACGCAGGCGTCCCATTCATCGAAGGTGATGTTGTAGACCCCCACGGCAAAAGGCTTGCGGATGGTCACCGCGTGCTGCGGGCTTTCGTTGCCGCTCAGTTCCGCCTGGGGCGAGCCCATTTTGAAGGTGCCGGCCGGAAGGATCGTCATCTCGGGGCACTGGCTGCAGTCGCGGAATGTTTCCGCGGCCAAGCAAGGCTCCGCGGCAAGAAAAAGAATGCAAAACAGAACGGCGCGGCGGCTCATAACATTTCCTAGCGAGGATGGCGGCTTTGCCGTTCATAACGCCCGGCAACTTCGTGAGATCAATACGACGAGATTCGACGGCGCGCCAGACACGAGAAAGCGAACCGCCGCCGGGCGGATTTATGCGGGTACAGGGCGATCTCTGCAATTAAGGGCGCGCCGGCAAGGCCGTTTTCGGGTCCCGGATTGATCTCCGTCAATGCGGGGAACCGGGCTCTTCCAGGACAAAGGCTGTTACGAAAAGGCCGCGCGCTGTTGATCCATTGGAATCGCCAGGTTCCACGAATCGTGGAAACACCAGCGCCGCGAGGCAAGCCAAAGGTGGTCGTCATGTCGTTGAGTATTCCTCTTCTACGCCGCGATCATGTCCACTTTTCGCTTATACTCGACATGTTGGACCGCCAGACGGAGGCCCTGGAACGCGGCGACGTCAGGGCGGTGCCCATCATCGCGCTTGGCCTCAAATACTTTCGGGACTATCCGCGCAAAGTGCATCATCCCATAGAGGACGCGGTGTATGGCGCTTTGCGGCGCCACATGGTGCGCGGCACCGAAAAGGTGTTCAACGCCCTAGAGGAGCACGCGGAGCTCCACCAAGAACTCGCCGCGGTTTCGGCGGCCGCCCGTTCTCTGGACAGCAAAGATGTCGGCGCATTGGCCGGGTTCGCCGAACGCTTGCGTAAGTTCACGGCGCGCGAGCGTCACCACATCGAGATGGAAGAAGTGTATCTCTACCCTGCGGCGGTCCACTTGTTGACCCCGCAGGATTGGACCGAAGTGGAGGCTTCGTGTTCAAGCGAAAAGGATCCCGTTTTTAGCGATGAGACCGCGGCCTCCTTTGACCGGCTTTTCGCCGAGATTCTGGTCAGGGATTTGGCGGCGCGCGATGGTTAGACGCGTTGCAGGATCGTCAATGCGCGGGCAACCGCCGCGCAATTTAACGCGGGCTGGTTTCGATAAGATCGCCGGGTCGCTGCGCACCCAACTGTTGGGGCTACAGGATCAATTAAAGTCGCAGGATTTTTCCGTCATCCTCCTATTCGTAGGTTCCGCGCTGGCGGGTAAAAATGAGTCGCTCAACCTCATAACCGAATGGCTGGATCCGCGCTGGATCACGACACACGCGTATGGCCCGCCGACGGCGGAAGAGGCCGCGCGGCCTGAATACTGGCGCTATTGGCGGGATCTGCCGCCCAAGGGTCAGATCGGATTGTTCGCCGGAAGCTGGTACCACAGCCCCGTTCATGACTTTGCCGAAGGCGAAATCGGCAAACGCAAATTCAAGCGCGCGCTCGACGACGTGCTGGCCTTCGAAAGAACGCTCGCGAACGACGGGACCTTGATCCTGAAATTTTGGCTGCATATGGATAAGGCCGCTTTGAAAAAACGCATGAAAGCGTTGGAAGGCGACAAAGCGAGCTCCTGGCGTATCGGCGCCCTCGATTGGGAGCACTTGAAGAAGCATCGTAAGCTGCAAAGTGCGCATGAGCGGGCGGTCGATTACACCGACAAGGACGAAGCGCGCTGGATTCGCGTGGATGGCGCCGATCCGCGCCGGCGGGCGCTGCATATACTGACTGCGATTCGCGACGGGCTCACCGAGCACCTGACCCGGCGTCGTCACCGGCAAGCACGCGTGTCGAAGGCGGCCGCGATGGCAAGTCAGGCGCGGCAATCTGAACTGGCTAAGATCGAAGCTAAACTGCCGGCGCTGGAAAAGCAGGTCCGCGAGGCGGCGCGGAAGAGTCTGACGCCACGGGCGCATGCAAAATCGCAGCATGCATCAACCCTTGATCGCCTCGATCTCTCGGCGCGTCTCGAGACCGAGGTCTATGAACAGCGCCTGAAGAAGCGCCGCGCCGCACTCGGTGAAATTTTTCGGCGTCTGCACTTCGAAGGCCGGTCCGCGATCATCTTGTTCGAAGGGCCGGATGCGGCGGGCAAAGGCGGTGCGATACGCCGCCTTACGGCTTGTATGGATGCGCGCGATTTTCAAGTCATTCAAATTGCCGCGCCGACGGAAGAGGAGCGGGCCCAGCACTATCTTTGGCGCTTCTGGAAGCACCTGCCTGCGGCGGGCAGGCTGACCATTTATGATCGCAGTTGGTACGGCCGCGTTCTTGTCGAGCGCATCGAACGGTTTGCGCAGCCAGATGAGTGGGCGCGCGCTTTCGATGAAATCAACGACTTCGAGCGCCAGTTGACGGCAAAAGGCATCGTGGTCGTCAAATTTTGGCTTCATATCTCGAAGGAGGAGCAACTCCGACGGTTCAAGGAGCGCGAGACAATATCCTACAAGAAATGGAAACTGACGCCCGAGGACTGGAGAAACCGCGAGAAATGGGGCGACTACACCATGGCGGTCGATGAGATGGTGGCCCGCACAAGCACGACGTCCGCGCCGTGGACCTTGGTCGCGGGTAACGACAAGAAGTTCGCACGGATCAAGGTCATGGATACCGTTTACGACGCGCTCCGGTCGGCGCTGGCCTGAGCTTGATGCGTCGGGCGCGCAGGGGTTCCTCTGCCGTTAAAGGATAAATCAAATATTGCGGGCGCATTGAATACATCTAATGTTTCCTCTATACTGAACCATATGGCTCAGTATTCAACCCGCCTCGACGCCTCATTCGCCGCGCTCTCCGACGCCACTCGGCGCGGCGTGTTGGAGCGGCTTGGACGCGGCGACGCCTCGATCACCGAGCTCGCCGACAAATTCCACATGACCCTCACCGGTATGAAAAAGCATGTCCGTGTGTTGGAGCGGGCGGGGCTCGTTGCCACGGAAAAAGTGGGCCGGGTGCGCACCTGTAGGCTCGGTGCGCGAAGGTTGGAGCAAGAAGTGGCCTGGATCGAAAAATATCGCCAGCTCTGGGCTGCGCGCTTCGATGAGCTGGATCACGTCGTCGAAGAGCTGAAACAGAGAGAAAAGAAGAGGGCTGCGTCATGAACAATCCCACAAGCGTTGAGCGAAAGTCGGACCGCGAACTCGTCGTCACACGCACTTTCAACGCGCCGGCGCACCTCGTGTTCGAAACCTGGACCAAGCCCGACCTTCTCAAGCGCTGGTGGGCGCCAAAGTCTTTCGGAATTAAGTTCATCTCTTGTGAGCTCGATGTCCGCACCGGCGGCGCCTATCGCTTTGTGTTCGGCCATCCGGATTTCCCGCAGCCCATGGCGTTCTTCGGCAGGTACATCGAAGTGACGCCGCCCTCGCGTCTTGTGTGGACGAATGAAGAGAGCCCCGACGGCTCCGTCACCACCGCCACGTTCGAAGAACAGGACGGGCGCACACATGTTGTCATTCACGATCTCTATCCGTCGAAAGACGCCCTCGATGCCGCCATCGCTTCCGGAAGCACGGGCGCATACCCCGAACAGTTCGGTGAACTTGAGACGCTCCTGACGTCCCTTTAATGCACGTGCAAGTTCCCACTCTTGAACGGGTGCGGGAATTGGTCGCGGCGGCCGAGGACGCGCGCCGGCCCAATTCCTACGTACGCGCTTTTGAAGGATGGTCCGGGGCGAGCGCGCTCAGGCGCAAGATCCTGGCGGACTACGAGCGGGACCTATCGCTCTTGAACGGCGACGCGTGGCGCGCACTGAAGACGTCCGCCGCCAAACGCCTCATCCGCAACAAAAAGAAGGCCTGGGAACCGCTCTTCGATCTCTTGAACGAAGCCAAGGCCCACGCCTATCTCGCCGCGCTCGGATGCGCCAATATCCAAGCGATTCCACCGTCGTATGATTATAAGACGCCGGACTTAAAAGCCGATCTGAACGGCGGCCTGGTGTTATGCGAAGTCAAAACACTCAATATGTCGGACGATGAGCGCACGGTGCGCGCCCAAGACGGCTCGAATCGCAGTTCCCTATCGGACGAATTCCTGACGGGGAAGCTCACCTGGACCCTGCGCGCCGCGAAAGCGCAACTCGACGCTTTTCCGTTGCCCGCGCGCAAGATCATTTATCTGGTTTTTAATCCGGATGAGTCGTTGGACGATTATGCCGACGACTATACGCAGCAGCTTGAAGCGTTCTTAAAAGTGTTTCCGCGCGGCGGCATTGAGGTGGAGGTGTTCCAATTCCTTCCCCTCTACGGCCCTTAGTACGCTGGTAATATTCGCGCGTGTCGGCTTAAAATTCAGCCGGTGGAACCGAGGGGCTGAATGGGCGAACATCCGCGGGCACTGAACTCCGGACTGATCCCCTGCGCGAACTGCGGCCATCGGCTCGCGGACAGCGCTCCGTTCTGTCCGCAATGTAGCTACCCGTGGCCCCGGGCGCGTGACCTCAACCGCGTCATCTGCCCGGTGTGCGACCAGTCTGCCCCCGTCTACATCCGCAACTCGAACTCTCCCACCAACAGATGGTGCCTCGCCCGGCGTTGCGAGCGTTGTGGCGGCCCTGCACCGTGGGAGGGTCAGTCCGTGGAGGCGCGGCAAGAGCCGCCGCCCACGCTCCAGGAAAGGCTTATCGGGATTGGCGTTCTTGTCGTTGTCGGGGTGATTATCTCCTACGTGCTCGGATAGCGCGTCTCACCCGGTTACCTTGGAGCCTCTTGGCCAAGAGCGCGGACCGTGGATAATCGGGGCTCGTTTTGGGAAAGGGGCTCACATGGACCAGATGACCGGCCGGAAGAAAATGCCCGCGGAAGCGGTGGATCTCTACTCGCGCTTTATTCACGGCGAAATCGGCCGCCGGGACTTTTTCGACGGCCTCGCCCATTTCGCCATCGGCGGCCTCACGGTCGGGGCGATGGTCGAGGCTCTGATGCCGAACTACGCGCTCGGTCAGCAAATCCGCAAAGACGACGAACGCATCAAGGCAAGCTATGTGACGGTCCCGTCGCCCGACGGCCACGGCTACATCAAAGGCTATTTCGTGCGCCCCTTCAGCGCCGATACGCGCAGCGCAACGCCCGCGAAGCTGCCGGGTGTGCTCGTCATTCACGAGAATCGCGGATTGAATCCGCACACGGAAGATGTCGCGCGCCGCTTCGCGCTCGAGAACTTCAACGTCTTCGCGCCGGATGCGCTTTCGTCGGCCGGCGGATATCCCGGCGACGACTTCAAGGGCGGCGAGCTTTTCAGCAAGCTCGATCCCGCCAAACGGCAAGCCGATTTCCTGGCCGCCGCCCATTGGTTGAAGGCGCGTGAAGACGGCAACGGCAAGATCTGCGCCACGGGCTTCTGCTTCGGCGGCGGACTCTCCAATACCTTAGCCGGCGTCATGGGTGCCGACCTCGCGGCGGCGGCGCCGTTCTATGGAGCGCAGACGAAGCCGGAAGACGTTGCGAAGATCAAGGCCGCCATCCTCGTCCATCACGGCGCGCTCGACAAAAACCTCATCGCGAACTGGCCCGCGCAGGAAGCCGAACTGAAGAAGCACAAGATCAAGTACGAGGGCCGTATCTACCCGGACTCCGCGCACGGCTTTTTCAACGACGCGACGCCGGAACGATATAACAAGGTCACGGCCGCGGAAGCTTGGACCCGCACTCTTGCGTGGTTCAATCAGCACGCGCGCGACGTGGTATAGACGCGAGAAAGGTGGAAGTAAGCTCGGTAAGTTCCGCGGCCGCCGACGGGCTTGCCGAGCATCTCCTCTCAGGGCTTTTCGAGGACCGCCGTGAGCATCATTCGTTAGACGTCGACGTCACCGCCGCGTAGCCCGCCGCGCCCGGAAGGCGAACGGGCAGCGCAGCGCGCCACTGCGGAAATTTCGTCTCCACCAGACACTTCATGAGAGGGACGTCAATCGTGGGGGATTTGACACCTGACGGACGACAAAACGATCCCTCCGCGAAACCGGGTTCATGTGTTTGTTCAGCATTAGAAGTCGTGTGCCGCAAGAGACAGAAAAGAGCGCCGCCGTCCAATAGCGTTCAAGCGATCTCTTCAAGAAGGGCGTTCAACGGCCCAGCGGGCGCGCCAGGTTTTCAAAATCTGCGGATTACGAATGTAAACCGGCGGCGCGCCATCCAGCACGCGCAGCACGTTCGCGATGCTGGCTTCAACCGACTTCACGCGCATTTCGCGGGTCAGGCCGATGCTGTGCGGCGTCAGCACCGCATTTTTCAAGCCTCGCAGCGGGCTGTCCTTGGGCAGAGGTTCTTTCTCGAAGACGTCGAGCCCGATGGCGTTGAAATGGCCTTCCTGGCTGAGCTTGACCAACGCCTCCTCATCGATGATGCCGCCGCGCGACGTGCAAATGAGAACTGAACCGCGCTTCATAAGCTTGAGGCGCGCGGCGCCGAGCATGCCGCGGGTTTCGTCGGTCAGGGGCGCCAGCACGCAAACGATGTCGCTTGCCGCCAGCATCTCCTCAAGCGGTAGGAAGCTCACCCCGTGCGGGGTTTCCGCCGGCGGATGACGCGTCGTGGCGCGAAACGCAACGCCCCAGGCTGCAAGCCGCGCCACGACGCCGCGGGCAATCCCCCCATAGCCCAGGAGACCGATGGTTTTGCCGCCAAGCTGCCGGGCCGTGAGCTGGGGCACGGCCCACACGTCTTGGGTTAGGAAACGCTGCTGCGTCGTGTTGAAGTCATAAAGGCACGCGAGGATCATGAGAACTGTGGCTTCAGCCATGCTGTCGGTATTCTCGGGCACCTGACCGTTGCCGATAATGATGCCAAGGTCGCTCGCCGCGCGCTCGTCGAATCCTTCGGTGCCCGTCCACGGCGAGATCACGGCCCGCAAATGCGGTGCGCGAGCCATGGCCGCGCGCGAGACCGGACAGTATCCGACCGCATAAAGCACGCTGGCATTATCGAGCGCATCGGTCTTCGCCACGAAATCCGCCGGCGTGTTGTAGCGGACGACGTTGTAGCCTTTGGCGGCGACCGCCTCGGTGACGGGGTTAAAGTAATAGTCGAGCGATCCGACGAGAACGACATCGTGTGCGGACTTATCGCGTGCGAGCTGTGTCGTCGGCTCCATGGCTTCTATGCCCACTCAATATTCTACGGTGTCTTTTTATTGGCTTGATCGGCCGATTTGATTTCTTTGCTTATTTGATAAATCGCGTCGTTCGGGATGGGGAGGCTAAGAGAATATTGCTCAATCCGCCACTCACCCTCGATTTTCATGAGAACGCCCGTTCCGCGGGTCAAGCCGAAGTCCTCATTCTTCAAGAGTTCGTCAAACCACGCGACGCGCGGCGCCTCTCCGCGCTCGACAGTGATATGGCGGCTCTGGGGGACATAGGTCCAACCTTTCCCCGCATCGAAAGAGTCCTTCGCATACGTTTTGAATTCCGGAACGGTCCACCTTTCGGTCGCGTCCGTCCCGATGAACACGCCGTCAGGCGCGAACAGCGAAAAATACGTCTGCGCATCAGCCCGTGATGCGGCGGCATGAAACTTGTCAAGAACCGCTGCGATGCTGATCTCTTCCGCAGCGGGGGCTTTGGCGCTGGCGACGAACAGGAGGCTTATGCCGAGGAGGATGACAGCGATCTTCTTGCTGTGCTGCATGGGGAGAGCTCCAGTCGTTATAGAGCGGAGTAGGCGTGCCCTGCGTGACGAGCGCGCGCACGCATGGACACCGCGGGTAACACTGAAGAAGCAGCGCCGCGAGGGTCCGTCTACGCCGCGCCCCGCTCCACTATTGATCTCACAAGCGCAGCACTGCCGCTAGGCTTTCGCTTTCTTCGCGGCTTCAATCGCTTCCATCACGATCCGCCGCGCTTCCTCCGCATCGCCCCATTGGCCGATGCGCACCCACTTCTCTGATTCGAGATCCTTATAATGTTTGAAGAAGTGCTCGATCTGCTGGAGGACGATCGAAGGTAGGTCCTGGCGCTGCAGAACATCCGAGTAATAGGGGAAGGTGGTGTCCACAGGCACGCATATCAGCTTCTCGTCGCCTCCGGCTTCGTCCTCGAGTTTCAAAACACCAATGGGACGGGCGCGGACGATGCAGCCGGGCACGAACGGCGAGCGCGCGATGACGAGGGCGTCCAACGGATCGCCGTCCGGCGACAGTGTATGCGGCACAAAGCCGTAATTGGCCGGATAGCGCATCGGCGTATGCAGAATGCGGTCCACGAACAAAGCACCCGAGGCCTTGTCGAATTCGTACTTCACCGGCTCGCCGCCGACCGGCACTTCGATAATGACGTTGATGCTATGGGGCGGATTGTCTCCGACCGGGACCATCTCGATACGCAAGGGTCTACCTCAGTTCATACAAGTGCTGCGCCCGCTGCCCCGTGGAGTTCGCTATCTCGAAAGGGGATGAGCAATCAAAATCTTGGAAACGAAAATTATTAGATATGGCGTCCCCGGCGCGATTTGAACGCACGACCCCCAGATTAGGAATCTGGTGCTCTATCCAGCTGAGCTACGGGGACCCGGGCGCAGTTCTATCATAGCCGCGCCGAGCTCCCAACCGCTCAAGACGGCGCCGCAAGGCTTTCCGCCTTCCTCAAAACGCCCGCGTAGAAACAGTTGTAGTAAATCGACATCACGAAGTTGAGGCCGAGGGTGATCGGGTTGGCCGCGATCCCGGCGAACATCCCGGCGGGACTCGCCGCACCCGGCGTAAATCCGCCGGGCAGAAGCAGGCGATAGGCAATGCGTCCGATGAATAGCGCGATCACACCGAGACTGATGTAGGGATGCGGCGTGTAGAATTTTCCCTCGCCGGTCGCCTCGAATTGCGTGTGCGCGAACAGGCCGATGCGCAAGCCCATGCGGCGCGGCGCGAGCTTCTGCCGCCCAATGCTGCGCCGGATACGGCGGTAGAGGATGAAGACGATCAGCGCGCCGGTCGCCAGGATCGGTGGCAGAGCAGGCAGGTCAATATTCATAAGCATCCTCGCGAAGCCTCGCCGGCGCTTTTAGCACACCGCCATCGCGCAAATAAAAAGGGCGCCGCTTACAATGCGGCGCCCTTGTCGTGGTGTGTTGTGAATTTTAGTGGACGCGTGCGGGTTCCATATCGTGCTGGCGCACGGCGCCCCAGGCTTGATCGAAAGTCTGCGCGGCGCCGATCGGCTCGCCCGATGCGTTGAAGATCGCCCAAACTTCTTCGTCATTCACGATCGCTTGGCGGATGTACGCGATTTCATTGAGTCCGAGGCGCGCAAGGTCGATCGGGGTCGCGCCCGCGGTCGCAAGGCTTTCGGTCTCAGAGGAATTCGTGGCGGCCGGAACGAGGGTCTCGTCGGCTTTCGCTTTGATGTCTTTCTCGAACATATGATCCTCCTTTCGAGCGATCATGAAAGGCGGCATCCCTCAAGGCGATACCGCCGGTGGAGTATTTCTAACCTAAGCAACCAATGTGGCTATTTTCGGGTGTCGGTGCGGTCGCTTTGCGATCCGGCGTGCGGATCGACATCGATGGTCTTCGGCGCAATTTTCTTCTTGGTCGCGCTCTTGATCTCGACGTGTGTCACTTTGGGTTGCGGCACGGGCCTTTCAAGGTCCACATGCAAAAGTCCATTCACCATCTCCGCCCCGCGCACTTCGATTCCCTCGGCGAGCACGAAGCTGCGTGTGAACTGGCGGGCCGCGATGCCGCGGTGGAGATAGACGCGGTTGGCGCTGTCGTCCTGCTGCTTGCCGCGCACGACAAGCTGATTGTCTTCGACCGCGACCGAGAGATCGTCGTCGGAGAAGCCGGCGACAGCGAGCGTGATCCGCAGGCGGTGCTCCCCGGTCTGTTCGATATTGAAAGGCGGATAGCCTTCGCCGGCGGTTTTCGCTACACGGTCGAGCACACGTTCAATGTGGTCGAAGCCAAGCAGATGCGGGCTTGAGAAGAGATTCACTCTGGTCATTCGCACTCCGAGCCCGCCTCGCGGCGCCCAAAAGCCCCGCCCAGGATTGGCGCAGCGGCATCCCTTATTTTGGGTGTTTGGGGGCTCCCGTCAAGGGCGGTAAGCCCTTGGTAATGCGTATTATTCGGGACGCTTGCGGGCAAAGGCGATCAGGGCGAGGCCGCCGGCCGCCAGGACGGCCGCAACCAGATAGGGAAGCGTTATCGCGGCGGCGAACAACGCACCGGACACCGAAGGTCCCACCACGCGGCCCAAGGCGGTGGCCGACTGGTAAGCGCCCATCACCGCGCCCCGCTCGCCGCTCGCGGCTTCTTTCGACACGAGGCTGGTCACCGATGGATTGAACAGCGCCGAGGCAAAGGCGAGCACGGCGCAGGATAAGATGAGCGTGGGCAGCGACGCGCTCACCGCGACGGCGAGATAGCCCGAGATGAACAGGATCCCGCCCACGAGCGCGAGCTGTTTCTCACCGAAGCGGCGTGTGAGCATTCCCATGAGCGCGCCTTGCACCAGCACGTTCACCGCGCCCATGAAGCCGAACACAAAACCGATCTCGCGCGGGCCGAACGCGAACATCTCGTGGACCCACAGGGCGAACACGGTCTCGAACTGCGCCCAGGCGGTGATGATCAGGAATCCCGTGACCACGAGGACAAGCAGTGTCTGGCGGCCGAGCGCGACGCGCATCTTGTCGCCGACGGTCGCGCGCTTTTCCATGTGCGAGCGCGCCTCGGGCGACAGACTCTCTTTAAGCAAAAACGCGGCGCCCGCGGCGGCGATGAAGCTCAAGGTCATCGCGGCGAGCGCCGGCGCATGGTAGTCCGCGCCTTCAACGCTTACGCCCGCGAACAGCCCGCCGATGCTCGGTCCGAAGATCAAACCGAGCCCGAACGCCGCGCCAAGGATGCCCATGCCCTTCGCGCGCGTTTCCGGCGAGGTGACATCCGCGATATAGGCCTGCGCGGCGGCGATGTTGCCCGCCATCAGGCCGCCGACGATACGGCTCAGAATGACAAGCGCGAGTGAATCGGCGAATGCCAGCACAAGGTAGGAAAGCCCGAGCCCGACGCAGGTAGTGGCGAGGATCGGCCTGCGCCCGTACCGGTCGCTGAGCCGCCCCCAGAAAGGCGCCGCGATCACCTGGGCGAGGGAGTACAGGCCCAATACAGCCGTGATGACTTCAGGCCCCGCGCCCATCCGCTGCACATAGAAGGGCAGCAGCGGCAGCAGGAGGCCGAAGCCAAGGATATCGACAAAGACGATGAGAAACAGAACGGGCATAAGGTCTCGTAGACAGCCGGACCCGTGGGAACGGGGCGGCGAAAAGCGCGCGGCACGATAAAATCGACCTCGCGAAAAGTCGATATCGGCGCGGGCGCGCTATATACTGGGATCCGGAGCCCCGCGCACATAAGGAAATAGGCCCATCGCCGCGTTAGAGAACACCGGTCTTGAGACCACGGGACGCGCGCTTTTGAAGGGCGGCGATGAACGGCCGTTGTTTCCGCCTTTGGATAGCTACGCCTCCGGTATGCTCGATGTGGGCGCTCCGCATCGCATTTATTGGGAGCAGTCGGGGAATCCTAAGGGCCTCCCCGTCGTGTTCGTGCACGGCGGCCCAGGCGCCGGCACCGCGCCCGCCTACCGGCGCTTCTTCGATCCCGCGCGCTATCGCATCATCCTTTTCGATCAGCGCGGCGCCGGCCGCTCGCTGCCCGAAGCCGAGCTCACGGAGAACACCACCGCGCATCTCGTCGCCGATATGGAGGCGCTGCGCCGCCACTTGCGGGTCGAACGTTGGGTAGTGTTCGGGGGCTCGTGGGGTTCGACCTTGGCCCTCGCGTATGGTCAGGCGCATCCCGAACGCTGTGTCGCTTTCGTGCTGCGCGGTATCTTCCTGTTCACCGACGATGAGGTGTCGTGGTTCATCGGCCACAGTCACGGCGAGGCGGTACCGGCCGCCACCGGCATGGGCCGCTTCTTCCCGGAGGCGCACCGGGCGTTCCGCTCCTTTATCCCGGCGGGCGAGCAGGCAGATCTGCTCATGGCCTATTACAAGCGTCTGATCGATCCGAGTCCTCTGATCCACCGGCCCGCGGCGGCCGCGTGGTGCGCCTATGAGAATGCCTGCTCACGGCTGATACCTGCCGCAGGGCGCGGCGGCGACGGCGACCAGTACTACACGGGCGCGCTCGCCATGGCGCGCATCGAGGCCCACTACATGGTTAACCACGGATTTCTCGCCCCCGATCAGCTCATCAATCATATGCATGTTCTCAGCCGCCATCCGGCGGTCATCGTCCAGGGCCGGTACGATATGGTTTGCCCGATCGCGGCCGCGGATCGTTTGGCCCGGGCCTGGCCCGGCGCCCAGTACCGCGTCGTCCCGGATGCCGGTCATTCGTCGATGGAACCGGGGATTCGCGCGGCCCTCGTGAAGGCCACAGAGGACTTTAAACACCTCTGTTAAGGCCTTAACGCCGCGCGGCTTTGGAAAACCCCGCCCGACCTGTCAGAACAGACAGGGCGTTTTGCCTCCGACCTGTCAGAGTTCGCAGGTCCTTGAATCCACTCACTCTGTCAGAAAAAGGGTGTGCCGCAATCCGGAGCGACGGGCGGCGGCATAACTGCTGACAAGTTCCATTACCCTAACTTCCCACCCCGCCTTTTTAGGCGGGGTGTTTTTTTGCCCGCCGATGCGTCCGAAAAGGAGCTTTGTGCGTTTTAAGGCCGCGCCGAGGGGGGACCGGGATAATTTTAACGTGAAAAGCGACGGACTGGGGCTTTCCTCACGTTCCTGTCACTGGGCGGGGCCTCTAAAAACCGCCATACATAGAAAAACCGAGGTTTACCCGGGTGTTACCAATGGTTACATCCGCCGCCATGGCTTCGTAAGGAGCCTCTGGTATAAACCTTAAACGGCGATAACCCGGGGTAAGGCGAGGGGCCCTCAAGGGTCGCGCTTGCTGCCACCACGTTGTACGGGTTCCACTTACATGGCTTTGCCACAGCTGCCGCGTCACCTGATCATCATCGGTCTCATTGCTGTCGTCGCCGTCGGCGGCTGGGCGATGTTCATGCGCGGCGGCAGTTCCGACGGCCCGCGTCGGCAGATGGGTCCGCGTCCCGTGAACGTCGTCGCGGTCACGCGCGAGACCTTCTCGGACCGCATCGAGGCGCTCGGTACGGTGATGGCTCAGGAATCCGTTAATGTTACGGCCAAGGTGCAAGGCATCATCCGTTCAATCTATTTCGACGACGGCCAGACGGTCGAGAAGGGACGCGAGATCGCCGCCATCGATGCCGGCGAACAGACCGCGCAACTCAACGTCGAACTCGCCAACCTCGAACAGCAGCGCAGCGAGCTCGAGCGCACGCTGGTCCTGGCCAAGAACAATCATATCTCTCAAGCGCGCGTCGATGAACAGACCGCCGCGCTGAAGAAAGCCGAAGCCAACGTTGCGGCCGCGCGCGTGCGCGCCGGCGACCGTCTCATCACCGCCCCGTTCTCGGGCATCGTCGGCACGCGCAGGATTAGCGTTGGCGCGCTGGTGAGCCCGGGTACCGTCGTCACCACCCTCGACGACATCTCAAAAGTGAAGCTCGATTTCGCGGTGCCGGAAACCTTCCTTGCCTCGCTGAAGCCCGGCCTTCCCATCGAAGCTACCACCGCTGCCTATAACGACGCGACTTTCAAGGGCACGGTGATCGCCGTCGACAGCCGCGTCGATCCCACCACACGTTCGGTCAGCGTGCGCGCGGAAATCGACAACAAGGATATGCGCCTGCGCCCCGGCATGCTCATGGTTGTCGAGCTGATCAAGGATCAGCGTGAATCTCTCATGATCCCGGAAGCCGCGCTCGATCCGGCCAACGACAAACAGTACGTCGTTATCGCCAACCTAGACACCAACACCGCGCATCGCGTGGAAGTGAAAATCGGCCGCCGCCGTCTGGGTTTCGTGGAAATCCTCGCGGGTCTGAAGGAAGGCGACATGGTCGTCCGTGAAGGTCTGCAGGATCTCAACGAAGGCGCCAAAATCGAAATCATGAACCGGGCCGAAACGGCCGATCAGCACGCCTCGCGCATTGTCGAGCCGAGCTGAACCACGCGCAGTCCGCCGCATTAGGCGGGAGGGCTAACTATGGTTTTATCTGACATCTCCATCCGGCGTCCGGTCGTTGCGATCGTGATCAGCCTGCTCCTCGTCGTATTCGGAGCGTTCGCGGGAATGCGGCTTCCGGTGCGCGAGACCCCGGATATCGATACCCCCACCATCTTCGTGAACGTGCAGTATCCCGGCGCGTCGGCCGAAGTCGTCGAGACCAAGGTCACCAAGATTGTCGAGCAGCAGATCGGCTCGATCACCGGCCTCAAGACTATTCGCTCCTTTGCCCGCGATGGCTTCGCCGGCTTCAATCTCGAATTCGTCATCGGCCACAACCTCGACGAAGCCGCCAATGACATCCGCGACCAGCTCGGCCGTATCGTCAACCGCCTGCCGGTCGACGCGCAGCCGCCGGTCCTTCAAAAAATGGATGCCGACGACGAGCCTATCGTTACCATCGCGGTCTTTTCGGATAAGCGCTCGCAGCTTGAAGTCGCCGACTACCTCAACATCAACGTCCTCCCGCGCTTGGCCACCATTCCGGGCGTCGCGGCGGCCGAACTGCGCAACGCGCGCCAGAAATCCTTACGCGTGTGGCTCGACCGCCGCGCCATGGCGGCCCGCGAGATCACGGCCTCGGACGTCGAAGCCGCGCTCCGCCGCGAGAATGTCGAACTCGGCGCCGGCATGCTGGAATCGGCCGAGCGCAACTACACCATGCGCACGATGCGCACCTTCCGCACCCCTGAGGATTTCGCCAACCTCGTCATCACGCGCAGCGCGGCGAACAACTATCTCATCCGTCTCGGTGAAATCGCCAAAATCGAGATCGGCTCCGTCGACGACAAATCGCTGTTCCGTCAGGACGGCAGGGTCGGAACCGCCATGGGCGTGACCAAGCAGCCCGGTTCGTCGACGCTTGACGTCAGCGAATCGATCATGAAGGAGGTCGAGCGCCTTCAGCAGACGATGCCGTCAGACTTCCAGGTCGTCGCCAGCAATGACTCGGCGGACTTTATTGATCGCGCGCTGCACGAAGTGATGATCGCGTTCATCGTCGCCGGCATCCTTGTCGTCGGCGTGATCTATCTCTTCCTGGGCACGCTGCGCGCCGCGCTCATCCCGGCCGTCACCGTGCCGATCTCGTTGATCGGCACCGCGATCATGCTCGCGCCGCTGGGTTTCTCCATCAACATCCTCACGCTTTTGGCCATGGTGCTCGCCATCGGCCTTGTGGTCGACGACGCCATCATCATGCTGGAGAACATTCACCGGCGCATGAAGATCATGCAGGAACCGCCGCTCTTGGCGGCTTTCCGCGGCGCTAAGCAGGTCGGCACGGCGATTCTCTCGACCACCATGGTCCTGTGCGCGGCCTTCGTGCCGGTCATGCTGATGCCGGGCACCATCGGCAAGCTGTTCTTCGAATTCGCCGTCACCATGGCGGTCGCGGTCGCCTTCTCGATGTTCATCTCGCTGACGCTGACCCCCGTCATGTGCAGCAAGATCCTCACGCCCGACCTCGACGACAGCAAGCTTGCCCACAAGTCCGAAGAAATCTTTGAGCGCCTGAAGAGCGCTTACGAACGCACCCTGAACAAGGTTCTCGATAAGCCGAGACTTGTCTTCGCCGCGTTCGGTGTTGTGACCCTCGCGGTCGTAGTGCTGTTCAAGGTCCTGCCGCAGGAGTTCCAGCCGAAGGAAGACCGCGGCGCCATCGACGTACAGATCCGCTCGCCGGAAGGCGCGACGCTCGCCTACACCCAGAAAATCGTCGAACAGGTCGCCGCGCTGATCAAACCGATCGCCGACAAGGGCGAGATCATGCGCATGACCGAACGCGTACAAAGTCCCGGCAACGAAGGCGGCGTTTCGCTGCGCCTCGTGGACTGGGATGAGCGCCGCTCGGCCCAGGACATTATCTCGGAAATCGCCCCCGCCATCGCAAAGGTGCCCGGCGCGCAGATTTCTCCACAGCTGCGCGGCCGTTCGGGCCGCGGCGGCGGCGGCGGCAACTTCATCAGCTTCTCCGTGTCGGGGCAAACTTTCGAGGAACTGCGCGACTGGCGCGACAAGTTGATGCCGGCGCTGCAGAAGAGCCCGATGATTGCCCAGGTCCGGAATAACTTCATCGAAGCCAAGCCGCAGGTGCGCATCCGTATCGACCAGGAACGCGCCGCCGATCTCGGCGTGTCCGTCGGTGCCATCGGCAATACGCTGGCTTCCATGATGGGTGCGCGCCGCGTCACGACCTTCGTGGACAACGGCGAAGAGTATGACGTGCTCCTCCAGGGCTCCCTCGAGGATCGCCGCACGCCGACCGATGTGTCCAATATCTATGTGCGTTCGGACACGACCAAGGAACTCATCCCGCTCGCGAGCGTCGTAAAGCTTGAAGAAGGCACTTACGCCGAGAACCTCTCGCGTATCGACCGCAAGCGCGCCATTCAGTTTTTCGTCAATCCGCGTATCGACGTGAAGCTGTCGGAGCTCGTCAAAGAAGTCGAAGCGATCGCGGAGCCGATCCTCCCGCAGACCGCCGAGCTGGTCTGGCGCGGCGAGGCGCAGGACTTCAAGGAAACCGGTTATCTCATCTACATCAGCTTCGGTCTCGCGCTGATCGTCGTGTTCCTCGTGCTCGCGGCGCAGTTCGAAAGCTTTATCCACCCGCTGGTGATCATGATGACCGTGCCGCTTGCCGTGTTCGGCGCGCTGCTGGGCCTCGCCCTATTCGGGCAGAGCATCAATATCTACTCGCAGGTCGGGATCATCGTGCTCGTGGGGCTTGCTGCGAAAAACGGAATTCTCATCGTCGAATTCGCCAACCAGCTGCGTGACGCGGGCCGTCCGTTCCGTGAAGCGCTGGTGGAAGGCGCCATGACCCGTCTTCGTCCGATCATCATGACCGCGCTCGCGACCGTCATGGGCGCGGTGCCGCTCATGATCTCCACCGGAGCCGGCTCGGAAGGCCGCCGCCCGCTCGGCGTCACGATCTTCACCGGCGTGTCCTTCGCGGCCTTCGTGACGCTTTTCGTCATCCCGGCATTCTACATGCTCATCGCCCGCAACACCGGCTCGCCGGGCCGCGTCGCGGCCGAACTCAAGGATTTCGAGCGCCGTCATCCTCTGAAGGGCGAGGAAGCCGACGAGCTCGGCCACCAGCCGGCCGAATAGCCATCGCCAAGCCGAGCGGTTTTGTAAGCCGCTCGGCTGGACACCTCCCCGCCAAAACTCCTATACCAGTTGTGTAACGGGCGAGCTTTGCTCGCGGCGGGGAGCGGCCGTTTGAAAGAGAAAGAGCTTCGTTTTGCGTTGGTCTGTTACGGCGGCGTCTCGTTGGCCGTCTATATGCACGGGATCACAAAAGAGATCCTGAAGCTCGTCCGCGCGTCGCGTGACTTCCATACTTATACCAATAAGGCCGAACCCGGTGTGGCCTACGCCGCCGTCGCGCAGCCGCGCAAGGATCCTGTCGATACCGAAGCGGTCTACTTCGAGCTCCTGCGTCAGATCGGCAAGACCCTGGACTTGCGCATCGTCGTCGACATCATCGCCGGCGCGTCCGCCGGCGGGATCAACGGTGTCATCCTCGCGCGTGCGATGGCTCACGATCTCGAAATCGATCCACTGCGCGACTTCTGGCTGAAGCATTCCGATGTCGCCGAACTGATGCCCAGCCATGTGAAGGCTGGGCCCTGGCGCAAGTGGTACTTCCGGCCCTTCGTGTGGATGTTCCTGCGGAAGTTCCGCGAGGATCTTGGCGACAATGCTGAACTCAAGGCGAAGCTGTCGATGTTCCTGCGCTCGCGTTGGTTCAAGCCGCCGTTCGACGGCTACAACCTGACGAAAGTGCTGTTTGACGGCTTCGGCGCCATGGGCGACCCGCATGAGCACGGCAGTTCGCTCATACCCGCCGGTCTCCAGCTCGATCTCTTTGTCACCGTCACCGATTTCCGGGGCTACGTCACCGATACGCCCATCCACAATCCGCCTGTGATCCGTGACCGCGAGCATCGTCAGGTCCTGCGTTATTCCTATCGCCACTGGCCGCGCGGTCACGAAGCCAGCGCCTTCGATCGCGACGGGTTGCCCGGGCTGGTGTTCGGCGCGCGCGCGACGTCCTCATTCCCCGGCGCCTTCCCGCCGATGCAATTGCGCGAGATCGATACCCTCATCACGGAACGCGGCGTATCGTGGAACAGCCGTGTGGATTTCCTGTACCGGAATTTCCGCCCTTACTTCCTCGCCAATCTTAATCCCGGTGAAGCCGCTTTCATCGACGGCAGCGTGCTGAACAACAAGCCTTTCGCGCAGGCCATCGAGTCCATTCGCGGCCGTCCCGCCTATCGCCATGTCGACCGGCGCCTGCTGTATGTCGACCCGCATCCCGAGACCACCAAGGAGCGCTCGTCCATGCATGTGCCAGGGTGGTTCACCACGCTGAAGGGCGCGCTGTCGGATATTCCGCGCAACGAGCCCATCCACGACGACCTGTCGTGGGTGAATACCTACAACGCCGAAGTGCGCCGCCTGCAAATGGTGGTCGACGGCGCGCGCTCGCACATCAGCGCCATTGCCGAGGCAATCGCTGGCGAGGGGCTCGGCTCCAACATCACGGGTGAGGAAATCGGCCGCTACCGCGAACTCGCCAATAATCGCGCGCGCGCCGAAACCGGCTTTGCTTATGAAGGCTATCTGCGTCTCAAGCTTACCGCCGTGATCGAGGACGTCGCCGCCATGGTCGCCGAGGTGTGCGGCTACGGCAGCGAGACTGCCGAGGCGGCGCGGGTTATTACCATTATAGAACGCTGGGCGACTCTCACGGGCGTTTTCCCGTCACCCGAAACCTTGAAGCGCCCGCCGCAACCGGGCGAGCCTCCCGCCTGGGTGAAATTCCTGCTGAGGTTCGACGTGAAGTACCGTCAGCGCCGCGTGCGTTTCGTCGTGCGCGCGGTGAACCACCTCTACACACGCCTGTCCGATCCCGCGCTCGAAGGGCTCAAGACCGACCGTTTGGACTATGTGAAAGCCGGTCTCTATGACGCGCTCGCACTGCTCCAACCCATGACGGCGCGCGCGGCGGCTATCGACGGCAAACATGGCCTTTCCCGCCGCACCGCCGAGGCGGTGAAGGCGGTCGTGCGCGACATCGTCAGGGCCATGGAAACCGACCCGCTGCTTGCGGTGAATTCCACCGCCGTCGCGCAGAAGTTCGAGCCCCGGATCACCGAAACGCTGGCCTCCCTCGCCGACGAGATGGCGCTGGAGGCCGACAATGCGCGCACCGACGCTCTGCTTGCGACGCTCGTGCGCGGTGCTGGCGCGATCCCGCCGCTTCCGGCGGCCGCCGCCCGTGAACTCCTCGAGCACTACGTCGGATTCGCGGTGTGGGACGTGCTCACCTTCTCCATCACCAACTGGCGTGACCTGGACGAGTTCGACGAGATCCGGGTCGATCGTCTCAGCCCCGACGACTCGCAGACGTTGCGCAAAGGCGATGCCTCCGCCACCCTCAAGGGCATCCAGTTCCACCACTTCGGTGCCTTCTTTTGCCTCGCCTACAGGCAGAACGATTATCTGTGGGGGCGCCTGCACGCGGCTGAACGCCTCATCGACATCGTGCTCGATGCGGCCAAGATCGAAGGCGCGGGCGAAGATATCGACGTGCTCGCGCTCAAGGCCTCCGCCTTCGAGGCGGTCTTGCGTGCGGAGGCGAAGGTGCTCAGCGAATGCGGTGACCTGATCTCCACCCTCAGCGCCGACGTCGCGAAACTGCGCCAAAAAACGTAAGGCGTAAGATATACTCCCCGCGCATGCGTTTCGGGCGTCTCTCCCTCATCATCGGCTTTGGTGTCTGCCAGGTCTCACCTGCGTTGGCGCAAGACACGTTCGCCGACGCCTTCTGGCGCTTCAAGGCGACCACCGGTTTCGATTTTAGCTCCGGCAAATACGGCGCGGATAAACCCACCGAGGTCCTTTATGTGCCGCTGACGGTACAGGCGACAAAGGGTCCTTGGACCATCAAGGGCGACGTCTCGTGGCTGCGGGTGTCGGGTCCGGCGCTTCTGCTCGATGGCTCGTCCGTCAGCACTGTGCCTGTTCGCACATCGGGGTCCGCCTCCGGTCCTGGCGATATCAATCTCTACGGACGGTATTCGGTCGAGAGTTTGTACGCCCACAACGTCTTCATCGACCTGACCGCGCGGGTGAAAATCCCCACCGCGAGTTTTGCGGACGGCCTTGGCACCGGTGAATGGGACCAGTCGGTGCAGATCGATATCGCCACGGCTTTAGGAAAAGTCGTCCCCTTCGCCGCGATTGGCTACCGCTTCACCGGTCAGCCGGCTGGCTTCACGTTGCGCGACGTGGTGTATGGCACGGCGGGCGTGCAGTACAGCTGGACACCCCGCATCTCGACCGGCGTCTATTATGACGTGCGCCAATCCTCGATCCCGAGCGCGGCCGCGCCGCAAGAAGGCACGGTCTACGCCAACTTCAAGCTTAGCGACCGCGTGTCGATGAACATCTATGGCGTCCTTGGGTTCTCCAAGAACAGCCCCGATGCCGGCGGCGGCACCTTCCTCACATATCAGTGGTAAGAGCGCGTCTTATTAAGACGTAGGCCCGATGTCCTGCGGCCGCTCGATCTGCGGACGCTCAGGCACCGTCGGCTTCGGCGTATCGAACGATTGCGGACGGTCGATCGGCGGACGCTCCGGCGGCGCCACGCGGTCAGGACGCTGGCGCGTTTCGGGACGCATCGCGGCCGGACGCAGCGAGCCGTTCGCCTTGTTGATCGTCACAACAGTACGGACTTTTGTAATGGCCGTCGCTGCAACCGTATTGTCGCCGGCGATATGGCCGGTGACGACGATGCGGTCACCCGCGGCCGTGCCGGCCGGCAGCGCGCCTTGCACCGTGATGCCTTGGATCGACAGCGGATTCGCGTTCGCGGGGGCATAGCCTTCCAGCGAAACATCGCGCACGTCCTTGCCGAACGGCAGCGCCTTTGCACCCGAAACCACGTCGGCGACGAACTGGCCGTTGATCATCCGGCCCGCGACGAACACCTGTCCGCCATTCATCGGTTGAGACACGACCGCGTCGGCGCTCGGCGTGACGGTCAGCTCGCCCACGCGCACACTCGCGCCATTCACGTTCGCCATGCCGCGCAGCAGCACACGGCCGTCGTCTTTCGACTGTTCGTCGACACGGCTCGCGACAATGGTGCCGTCGTCAAGGCGCAGACCCGAGACGCTGACCACGTCGCCCGCTTGCAAGGTGCGGAAGGCGTCGACGGCGGTCTTGTCGCCGGCGAGGTTCAGTTTCACTTTCTGGCCGAGCACGGTCATGGTCTCGCCGCCATGGTCGATCGCGCCGATCGGGCCGGTCACCGCGTGCTGGATCTCCAGCGTGTCGAGGAAATACTTGTCGCCGCGCAGGCGCGCGACGGCCTGGATCACTTGGCCGACCTTCAGCTCTTCCAGGGTTGAAGGCTTACCGTCGGATTCCACAGCGGTGTGACGGTCGAACTCCCACGCCACGCCGTTGACGATCACCGAGCTGAAGCCCGAGATGGTGCCGAGGATGCCGGTGCCGCCGATGCCGTCGCCGTTCTTCTTGCCGTCGGCCGCGGCCATCACTGTGTTGGGCGAACCGGTGCCGCCGATGCCGTCGCCGTTGCGGCGCTCGGTCACGTGTGACGGCGCGGAGCCGCTCGTCGAACACGCTCCCACCAGGCAAAGCACGGCCGCGACCGCAAGACGATGCAGTCTCTGTTCCCACAGCCGCAGGGTATTAACCCCAGTCATTGCCCCAGCTCGACGTCCTTCGCGGGTTGGCATTCAGTCAACCCGGCTTAAGAGTCCGACTCTTTGTCCGATACATGCTCGCCCGGCGCATCGGAATCCGGGCGTAAGTTATTGAAATTTGCAGCGCCATCAAAGAAATACAAGCCGAAATTAATGCGCCGTGTCGCGGTTGCGCGCCCCTCATCTTTCTCTTTGAGTTCCAGCGCGAGGCGGTTCATTTCAAGCAAAGCTTTCATACCCGTGCGCTCGGCGGCTTCCGCGAGCTCTGCGGCGGACTCATCCGTAAGTCCCGTGTAATGAACGCTGCGCTCGAGTTTCGGGTTGCCCTCTTCCAAGAGGTTGTGGGCCGTCGCGGCCAAATGGTCATGGATATTGCGTCCAAAGTAGAACGCCTTCTCCTCGAAGCCTTTTTCCGGGACGAAGGCCAGCCGGTTCAGGACCACCCGGCCCTCGTCGTCCAGGCGCGCGACTCCAAGGCGCAGCCATTCGTCCAGAAGCGCGCGCGGCCGCATATCTTTGGAAACGCCGGAAACCAGCGAGTCGAAGGACGGCCCACGCGACTCGGCCTTGCGGGGGAGGGGCAGTGGCTGGCCCCTCTTGTCGGTGGTTTCCTTGGAACCCAGCCAGCGCGAAACGATCTGTGCGCCAAGCCCGATCGAGCGCGGCGCAGCCATCTTTTCGGTCGGCCTTTCGCGCAGTCTTTTCACGTCTTTCCGGTGCACGCCGGTCAGAAGACTGACGCGGCTGTCGGTCTGTTTCTTCCCGTCGACCGGAAATTCATTGAGGGCGACATCGACGTAGGCCTCCTTGAGCAGTTCCATCAGCGCGGCCAAGCCCACGCCCTTGGCGATCAGCAGCCGCACCAATGGGCGCAGCAGCCGCCGAAGGGCTGAAATCAATGGCTTAGGTAAGCCGGCGACAGGTTCTTGGGGAGGCATTCGAAGCGGGGTCTTATTCGTAAGCGGTGATGTCGGGACTCTTCTATACACGGTCGTGGGAATTTTTCCCACTTTTTATTTGACTCCACTCCCGGTGCGGGAGTACGCTTCGTCCTGTTCGTGGGAATTTTTCCCACACTATTTAGGGGAGCGTAGCAACTCTACAGATACAAGCCAACCTCGAGACCGTGTTCAGGAAGACTTTGTGATCCGGCCTCGAACGTCATCGCCACGAGTCAGATCCTACCCCGATGACCTTCTGAGGCTTTTATCTTCTCCCGCCCGTTTTCGGGCCTGACCCAAAGCGGGCGGGAGAAGATCTTTCTGAAGAGAGTTGCGAAACGGCGCCCCGAGGAAATTGAGGTCAGGGTCGAGGTTAAACTCGACCCATCAATAACCGCCCGTCCGCGTAGATGGACCCTAGTTCATCTCGGCCCTGACCTGAGTTTCCTTCTCAAGTTTCTTGAGGCCTCCACCCAATACCGCGACGCGCGGGATACCCCCCGCTACTCACCCACCCCGCGTGTCGCGGCCCCAACCCAAAAATTTCTGGAAAGATTTTTCGCGACGTCAGATTTCGCGCCGCTTCAGCTCGCGCACCAGAAAGCGCGCGGGATGCAGCGCCGTTGCGAGATCGCGTTCCATCGGCCAAGGCTCGCCCGTGATGTGGCAGGCCAGAAGCTCGGCTGCGAGCGGCGCCGACACGGCGCCCCGCGCGCCCAATCCCGTCAGAACATAAAGCCCAGGCTGATAACGCGCGTTCGGATAGCGAGCCCAGGGATGACCATGGCGAAGGCTCGCGAAGTCCTTGAGATAGGCGCCATGTTCCGGCAGCGGTCCGACCATCGGCAGATGATCGGGCGACATGCAGCGGACCGCCGCGAAGCCGCCGAGATCGGCATTCGGCGTAAACAGGCCCGGCGCGACGCGCGCGAGATCGTCAAGGTTTCGCAAGTGATCGCCCGCGCGCAGGTCCGTGCCTGTTTCCATGTCGAATGTCGCGCCGAGTTCATGCACGCCGTGATGCGCGGGCGTCAGGAAGCCGCCGTATAGTAAAACCGTCCGCAGCGCTTCGGCGCGCGCATTCGTCGGGGCCATTGTCAGTTGTCCGCGCCGGGCCTCAAGCGGCAGCCACGCCGCTTCACGAAACTGTTTCAAACCAAGGGCGTTGGCGAGGACCACGACGTCGGCTTCGATGATGACGCGTCCTTCGGCATCATCGAGCCGCCACCGTCCGCCCGTATGCGTCAGCGTGGCTGCCGCCGCGCCAAGCCGCATCTCCGTCTCCGCCGTCAGCGCGGCACATATCTTGCGCGGTTCCTGCCATCCGCCTTGCGGGAAATACAACCCACCCTGCTTCAACGTTAGTCCGGCGATATCGGACGCTTCCGCGGCGTCGACATGACTGACGTAAGATCCAGGGAGCACGGCTGATGCGACTATTTCTTCGAAGCGCGGCGCATCGCCGCCGCCATCGAGCTGCAGGCTTCCGGTGTGCGCGTAGGCGTCGCCGCGCTTCGCCAGCGCATATCGCCACGCGGCGGCGTAAAAGCGTCCATCAAGCGCCGGCGCCGCGGTCAACCGCGGCGCCATCACGGCGCGCGGAACTCCCGAGGCTTCGCAGGCGAGTTCATCGTGCCGGTCGATGACAGTCGTGCGCCACCCGCGTTTTGAAAGCGCCGCCGCCGCATGCGCGCCTGCAAGTCCCGCGCCGATGATCGCGGCATGGCCGGGCGACGATGCCTGCGGTGCGTGCGCGAACCATGGCTGTAACGCGGGGGCTTGTGCCGCGCCGCGAAACCGCGCCTTCAACATTTCGCGCTTGGCGCCAAAGCCTGCCGTGCGCGTGATGTCAAAGCCCGCGTTATCGAGGCCGTGCCGGACCGTGCCGGCGACGCTGTAAGTCGCCGCGCGCGCGCCGTCCCTCGACAGGCGCGCGACGTGCGAAAAGACCTCTTGGCTCCACATGTCCGGATTCTTGTCCGGCGCGAAGCCATCCAGGAACCACGCGTCGACGCGCGCTTCCGATTGCCCCAGCATCTCCTTCGCATCGCCGTACAGAAGCGTAAGTGCTACCGCTCCGTCTTCCTCGCGGTCCACGGACGGAAAAACACGGTGGAATCCGCGCTGTGGCTCCGGGTAGATGCTGACCAATGCGCGCGCCAGGGCCTTCACTTCATCCCACGGCGCAAGACACTCGCGCAGTTCCGCGCCGGTCAGCGGGAACCCTTCCACGGCGATGTAGTGCAGGCGGCTCCCCTGCGTGCGGGTCCGGCGCCATAGATCCCACGCGGCAAGGAAATTGAGCCCGGTCCCGAAACCTAATTCGGCGATGCAGAAACAGGGCTTATGCAACCACGCCTGCGGTAACTCGTTGCCGGCGAGAAAGACATGGCGGCTTTCGGAGAGCCCCCCGTCGCGGCTGTAGTAGATGTCCCCGAATCTTCCGGCCATGGGGGTGTGACCCGGCTCCCACGCCAGGTCAGGGGCAGGCAAGGGCCGTCCGCGCCTGTTTGCGTCACCGGTCATGGCCATCCAAGGTTCCAAGAATTGCTGTGCGTGCGCATCATATTTTCGCCGTACTATAACAAGAAATTCACCCCAGGCTTTCAGCGAGACGTCGTTTCACACTTGTGGGTGCAAAGACCTTTGCCGCACAAGGACGCGGGAGACGACCTGGAAGAGTGATGAGGATGAAGCGGGCGGCTCTGAACCTATTTGCGTTTTTGGCGACCGTGACGCTGACCGTCGTCCCGGCCCTCGATCCCGCGTACGCGCAAGCGCCCGTGCGCACTCCAGCCGAAGTCGCGCCCGCGTTCGAACTCGGGACCGTGACCACCAACGACGGCGTGACTCTGCCCATCGTCATGACTTATCCCGCAAGCGGCGTGAACACTGGCGGCGCCGCCATCCTGCATCTCCCCGATGGACCCGGTATCAGCGCCGTCCAACCCACTGTCACCTCACGTTATGTCGCCAGCGGTCTAGCGCGCCTGGGTTATACAAGTCTGAGTTTGGAGCCGCGTTACGCCCAGTCATACGCCTTCAGCCGTTTTGACGACGCCATCAACGATGTCCGTGCGGCGGTCGATCTTCTGCAGGTGCGCGGTTTCTCGAACATCGTACTGGCCGGCCATGGTCTAGGTTCGCTGCTCGCCGCGCGCTACATGGCCGAAACCGCCGATGGGCGCATCAAGGCCGTTGCGTCTTTCGCGCCCAGCACCGACCTTGCGGAAGCCTGGCGCGCCTCGATGGGCGAGGAGAAATACTGGGCTACTGTGGAATCCGCCTCGAAAGCCGCCAGCACGGGCGGACGCGGCGAATTCATCGATCTTGGCGACGGGCTTATTTTCACGCCGGCCAGTTTCCTCGATTGGTATGGCCCGACCGCGAAAACCTCGCTGACGGCGAACATGGCGGGCGTCGACAAGCCGATGTTTCTCGCCGCCGGCGACCGCGACGCGGCCGTGCCCAAAGGACGGCTTGAGCGTTTGAAAGCCGTCGCCTTTCTCTCGAAGCAGATCGATCTCAAATACTATCCCGGCGCCGGTCATGACCTCACGGCGGCGCGCGATCCGCTGCTCGCCGATGTGGGCGCCTGGCTCGTGAAGCTCAACCTCGCTCCGCCGCCGCGCGCGGTGATGACCATTGTCGACGCCGCCGCCAAAGACGGTACGCAACTCGCCGGCGTGCTTTATGCGCCCGCCGCCGGGGCCGACCGCACGCGGCCGGCGATTCTCATCGCGCACGGCTGGACCAGCGACATCATGCGCGGCGCGCCGCATTGGTTGGGTCAGCGTCTTGCGCAGCGTGGCTACACGGTGCTCGCATTCCAGACCCGCGCGTCCGGTTTCCGCGGCGTCGTGAAAGGAAAGCTCGAGGACATCCCACAAGATATCGCCGCCTGGGTGAATTTCATGAGCGCGCGGGGTCATACCAATCTTGTGGCCGCGGGCCATTCCACCGGGGCTTTATGGTTCAGCTATTATCTCAATGAGACGAAGGACGCGCGCTTGAAGGCCGCCGTCTATCTGGCGCCGATGCGCGACATGCCGAGCCACGCACGTACCGCCATGGGCGAGGACCGCTACGCCCGCGCGGTGCTTGAAGCCGGCGAAGCGGTGCGCGACGGCATGGGCTCCAGCCGTCTGATAAATACGCCGTTCCCGCAGGCCACCTACGAAGACGACCCGCGCCAGCCCATGGTCCTATCGGTGCCGGGGTCGGGCTTCACTTATTATTATGCCGACAGCTTCCTCAGCTATTGGGGACCGAACTCGAAAGCCGTGCATACGCGTCTCGTCGCGGGCTCACCCATCCCGATCCTTGCGGTCGGCGGCTCGCGCGACCCTCTTATGCAGGGTGCATATTTGATTCAATTCACGCAGGCGGCCGGCGCGAAGAGTACTTATATTTTCTATGGCGGCGCCACCGGCGCCACCAATTCCTTCGACGGCTACGAAACGCGTGTGACCGACGACATCATCAGCTGGTTGCGAAAGACACTGTAAGGGCATGTTTCGGAAAGGTGTGGCGCGGTTTTCCGATAAGAACAGGCCCAAACATAAAAGACCCGCGCTCCTGTAGAACCGCTTTGCTAGGACACCGCTAAAGTATGACCGCCATTGCCGATATCGCCGCGCGCTTCGCGGCCGTGGCCCCGGCGTGCGACGCCTGGTCCATCCGCGTTATGCGCAGCCGCAGCGAATCCTTGTCCGTCACGCGTGGGATCGTGGACCCCGTCAGTCTCGGCGACGATCTTGGCGCCATGATCACCGTGCAGACAAAAGGCGGCGTTGGTTATGCGGCGACGTCGGACGTCAGTTCTGCCGGGCTCAAAGTCGCGGGCCGGCATGCGCTGGCGTGGGCCGAGCGCGTTGCGGGCCGCATGGTCGCCGCGGTCGAGCGCAAGAAAACCGCATCCGTCAAATTTGATCACGAAGATCGTCCGCGCCAAGCGTGGGACGCGCTCAGCCGCGCCGCGAAGATCGAACGTCTCAAGGCCACCGCTGATGTCTTGAAGCGCGACGACAAGATCGTCGACTGGGCGGCCTATGTTTCCTTCGCCGACGAAGACGTGGTCCTTTCAACGTCCGACGGCGATTTTATCCGCCAGCGCCGCGGGCTTGTTGTTCCAGGCCTTTCTGCGAGTGCCTCCGACGGCGCGGAAACGCAAACGCGGACCTTGGCCCGGGGTGGCGTGATGCGCCAAGGCGGCTGGGAGGTGCTCGACGATGTGGGTTTCTGGCAGGCCCCGGACCGCATCGCAGCCGAAGCGCTCGAACTGCTCGCGGCACCCAACTGTCCGACGGGCACGATGGATCTCCTGTTGATGCCGGACCAGATGTACATCCAAATCCACGAATCCATCGGTCATCCCCTCGAACTCGATCGCATCCTCGGCGACGAACGCAATTACGCCGGGACTAGCTTCGTGACGCCGGATATGTTCGGTACATATCGCTACGGCTCGGAGCTTCTCAACGTCACTTTCGATCCCGGCGTTGCCGGGGAAACCGCATCTTACGCTTTTGACGATGATGGTACGCCCGCGACCAAACAGTTCCTGATCCGCGCGGGCTTGCTCGAGCGCGGCCTTGGCGGGACGACGAGCCAGGCGCGCATCAATATCCCCGGCGTCGCCAACTCGCGCGCCTGCAATTGGAACCGCCCCGCCATCGACCGCATGGCTAACCTGAATATTGAAGCGGGAGAATCCTCCCTCGAAGACCTCATCGCCCAGGTTAACGAGGGCATTCTGATGGAGACCAACACGTCCTGGTCGATCGACGACAGCCGCAATAAATTCCAGTTCGGCTGCGAGCGCGCACGCCTCATTAAAAACGGCAAGGTCGGTCAGGTCGTGAAGAACCCGAACTATCGCGGGATCTCGGCCACCTTCTGGCGCAATCTTAAAGGCCTCGGCAACGCTGCGACGGTCAGCGTCCACGGCACGCCGACCTGCGGCAAAGGCGAGCCGAACCAGGCGATCCGCGTCGGTCACGCGACGCCCGCCGGCCTGTTCGCCAATGTGCAAGTCTTCGGCGGCGGCTGATCACCCATGCAACAGCAGTTTTCCGAGATCGCCGACCTCATTCAGTCTGCCTTGCGGGGCGAAGAAGGCTTCCTCGCTAATTTCTCCGGTGAGAACTCCGAGTTCGTGCGCTTCAACCGCTCGGCCGTGCGCCAGGCGGGCGCCGTTGAGCAGCGCTACCTGTCGCTGGAGCTCTTCAACGGCAAGCGTCATGCCTCGCAATCCATCACGCTGACGGGGACCGACGACAAGGATGCGGTGCTGGCGGCGGTCGCTGCGTTGCGCGGGGTGCTCGCGGACACGCCGGAAGATCCCCACTTCCTCATCAATGAAACGCCGTCCTCGTCGGCGCGTGTGTTGCCCAATCACCTGCCCGGCGCGGATGAAGCGGTCTCGGCGATCATCGAGGCCGGCAGGGATCACGACCTTGTTGGCCTCTACGCCTCCGGTCCAATCCATCGCGGCTTCGCAAACAGCTTCGGCCAACGCAACTGGGATACAGCGCACGCCTTCGCCGCCGATCTCAGTCTCTATCTGCAAAGCGATAAGGCGGTGAAGGTCGATCACGCCGGCACGGCTTGGGACGCGTCGGCGTTCAAAGCGAAGATGGACGGAACGAAGATGCGTCTCCAAGCCCTCGCGCGTGCGCCCAAAACCATTTTACCCGGCAGCTACCGCGTCTTTCTTGCGCCGGCCGCGCTCGAGGAGTTGTTCGATCTTTTGTCGTGGGGTGGGTTCAGCCTTGCGTCGGAGAAGACCGCGACGACCCCTTTCATCCGTATGATCGCCGAAGGCGCGAAACTCGATCCACGTGTGACGCTGGTGGAGAACACGGCCGATGGCCTAGCGCCGGGTTTCCAAGAGGAAGGCTTCGTCAAACCGGCGCGCGTGCCGCTGATCACGGCTGGCGCTTACACCAGTGCGCTCGCTTCCCCGCGCTCGGCGGCGGAGTTCGGCGTACCGCAGAACGGCGCCGACGGCAGTGAATCGCCGGTGGCGCTTGATATGGCGGCCGGGGATCTCGCCGAGGCCGACGTGTTGAAGACGCTTGGAACCGGCATCTATGTGGGCAACCTTTGGTACACGAACTACTCGGATCGGAACGCCTGCCGTCTGACCGGTATGACCCGTTTCGCGACCTTTTGGGTCGAAAACGGGGAAATCGTCGCGCCCTTGAACGTCATGCGGTTCGACGACACGCTCTACAACATCCTGGGCGCTAACTTGGTCGGCCTGACCGCGCAGCGGGATCTGCGGTTGTCGACCAGCACTTACGAGTCGCGATCGACCCAGTCCATGCGCCTGCCGGGCGCGGTGGTTTCCAATCTGGCCATGACGTTATAGGCCTCCTAAACCCCACCTGACGCATAAAGGTCATCCGTAAGTCGCCTGACTCGCGTCGGTAAAGCCTGCTAAAATAGGCCCTCATCTCCCATCTCCTAGGAGGCCCCCATGACTGTCTCGTTCCAACTGAACGGCGCCGCGGTCGCGCTGGACGTTGATCCGGAAATGCCGCTGCTGTGGGCGATCCGGGAAAAGGCCGGGCTTACCGGCACTAAGTTCGGCTGCGGCATCGCCAGCTGCGGCGCCTGCACCGTTCATGTGGACGGCGTCGCGATGCGCTCCTGCACAACGCCGGTGTCATCCGTCGAAGGTATGAAGGTCACCACGATCGAAGGCCTTGAAGGCAAGGCCGCCGACGCGGTCCAGGCGTCGTGGCAGAAGCTCAACGTCGTGCAGTGCGGTTACTGCCAGTCCGGTCAGATCATGTCGGCCGTGGCGTTGCTCACGCAAAACGCCAAACCGTCCGACTCTGATATCAACGACGCCATGAGCGGTAACATCTGCCGCTGCGCCACCTACTACCGCATCCGCGCCGCGATCCATGACGCGGCCCGCACGATGGAGGGTTAAGTCATGAACAAACCCACTTTCGCGCTTCCGCACGACAAGACCGTTTCCGAACCTAGCCGCCGCGACGTGCTTGGCGCCGGCGCTGCCGGCCTCTTACTGGCGTTTGTTTGGACACCAGGCTCGCGTCTTGCGCAGGCCGCGGCGCCCGCTGTCCTCGCGCCCAACGCCTTTGTGCGTGTCGCGCCCGATAACACCGTTACCGTCATCATCAAGCATCTCGAAATGGGCCAAGGCGTTTACACGGGCCTCTCGGCGATTGTCGCCGAGGAGCTTGATGCCGACTGGTCCCAGATGCGCGCGGAGTCTGCGCCCGCCGATGTGAAGCTCTACGCCAACTTGGCCTTTGGCATGCAAGGCACCGGCGGCAGCACGGCGGTCGCCAACTCCTGGGAGCAGCTGCGCAAAGCCGGCGCGACCGCCCGCGCCATGCTGGTGAACGCCGCCGCGCAAATGTGGAACGTTCCCGTGAATGAGATCGCCGTGAAGAACGGCGTTGTCAGCCATGCGATCTCCGGCAAGAGCGCGACCTTCGGCGCGCTTGCGCAAAGGGCCGCTGCGCTGAAGCCGCCCGCCGACGTTCAGCTCAAGGACCCGCGCGCCTTCACGTTGCTGGGCCGCGAACTCCCGCGCCTCGACAATGAGGGCAAGACCACCGGCACGGCGATCTTCGCGCTCGATGTCGTGCAGCCCGGTATGGTCTATGCCGCCGTCGCTCATCCGCCGCGTTTTGGCGGCGTGGTGAAGAGCGTCGACGACAAAGTCGCCAAAGGCCTCAAGGGCGTCGTTGCCGTGACCAAGATCTCAAGTGGTGTCGCGGTCGTGGCCGATTCCTTTTGGACGGCCATGAAAGCGCGCGATACGCTGCAAATCGAGTGGGACGACAGCAAAGCCGAGAAGCGCTCGACCCCGCAGATTTTCGCCGAATACCGCAAACTCGCCGAAAATCCGGGCGAATCTGCGCGTAAAGAAGGCGACGTCGCCGCTGCGCTGAAAGGCGCCGCGAAGACCGTCACGACGGATTTCGAATTCCCCTATCTCGCGCACGCGCCGATGGAGCCGCTCGATGCCGTCGCGCGCATCAATGCCGATGGCGTGGAAGTGTGGGCCGGATGCCAGTTCCAGACGGTTGATCAAGGAAACGCGGCGAAGGCCGCGGGCGTCGCGCCCGAGAAGGTGCGTATTTATACGTTGCTGGCGGGCGGAAGTTTCGGCCGGCGGGCCAACTTCGCATCCGACTTCATTGTCGAGGCGGTGGAAGTCGCCAAGGCGCTGCCGCAGGGCACGCCGGTGAAGCTCATTTGGACGCGTGAAGACGACATCAAGGGCGGCCGCTATCGCCCGATGTATCTGCACCGTTTCGCGGCGGGACTTGATGCCAAGGGCGACCTCGTGGCGTGGCAGCACCGCATCGTCGGTCAATCCATTATGAAGGGAACGCCGTTCGCCGGTCCGGGCGTGGATGCAACGACCGTGGAAGGCGCCTCGAACCTTCCCTACGCCGTCGCCAATCTTTCCGTCGAAGCGCATACGACAGATGTGGGCGTTCCGGTATTGTGGTGGCGCTCCGTCGGCAGTACGCACACCGCCTACGCGACCGAGGTGTTCTTCGACATGGTGGCGCGCGCCGCCGGCAAGGATCCCTTGGAAGCGCGCCGCGCGATGCTGAAAGATCACCCGCGCCACCGCGCTGTGCTTGACCTCGCGGCGGAGAAGGCGGGCTGGGGAACAAAGCTCCCCGAAGGCAAGGCGCGCGGCATCGCCGTCGCCGAATCCTTTGGCAGTTATGTCGCCCAGGTCGCCGAGATCAGCCGCACCGCGAACGGCGGCATCAAGATCGACCGCGTCGTCTGCGCTGTAGACTGCGGGATCGCCGTCACCCCGGACGTCATCCGGGCCCAGATGGAAGGGGGCATCGGGTATGGCCTCAGCGCCATCTTGAAAGGTGAAGTCACCCTGAAGGACGGTATCGTCGAGCAGGGCAACTTCAACAGCTACGACGTCCTTCGCATCAATGAGATGCCGAAGGTCGAAGTGCACATCGTCCCATCCGCCGAGAAACCGACCGGCGTCGGCGAGCCGGGAGTGCCTCCCGTGGGGCCGGCCGTCGCGAATGCGATCCTGTCGCTGACCGGGAAGGCGCCCACAAAACTTCCGCTGACCGCCTCTGGCGTCTCGGTCTAGGGCCCCACATATGAAACGGCCCGGCACGCGCCGGGCCGTTTTGCTTTTTGGAGGGGCGAATCGCGGCGGCTTGACCGCCAATTGTCTAATTTAATATAATAAAATCAATTCATTAGCACTCTGGCTCGGACTCTGCTAACAGTCCTGGCCGAATCTGGAAACTGCCGCCTGAAGGCAGGCGAAAAACTGGAGCGAAAGAACATGGCTGCTAAAGACGTAAAATTCTCCCGTGACGCCCGCGAGCGCATGCTGCGTGGTGTCGACATCCTCGCCAACGCGGTGAAAGTCACCCTCGGTCCCAAGGGCCGCAACGTGGTGTTGGAAAAGACCTTCGGCGCGCCGCGCATCACCAAGGACGGCGTGACCGTCGCGAAGGAAATCGATCTCGCCGACAAGTTCGAGAACATGGGCGCTCAGATGGTGAAGGAGGTCGCCTCCAAGACCAACGATCTCGCTGGTGACGGCACCACCACCGCGACCGTGCTCGCCCAAGCCATCGTGCGCGAAGGCGCCAAGGCTGTAGCCGCCGGCATCAACCCGATGGATCTTAAGCGCGGTATCGACAAGGCGGTTGCCGCCGTCATCGCCGACGTCCAGAAGCGTTCCAATCCGGTGAAGACCAATAAGGAAATCGCGCAGGTCGGCACCATCTCGGCCAACGGCCAGTCCGAGATCGGCGACATCATCGCCGAAGCCATGGACAAGGTCGGCAAGGAAGGCGTCATCAGCGTTGAAGAAGCGCGCGGTATCGAAACCGAACTGGACGTCGTCGAAGGCATGCAGTTCGACCGCGGTTATACCTCGCCGTACTTCATCACCAACCCGGACAAGATGATTGTCGAACTCGACAGTCCTTACATCCTTATCCACGAAAAGAAGCTCTCGAGCCTCGCGCCGATGGTGCCGATTCTCGAAGCGGTCGTGCAGTCCAACAAGCCGCTGCTGATCGTCGCGGAAGACTTGGAAGGCGAAGCGCTCGCCGCCCTCGTCGTCAACAAGCTGCGCGGCGGCCTCAAGATCGCCGCCGTGAAGGCGCCCGGCTTCGGCGATCGCCGCAAGGCCATGCTGCAAGACATCGCGACCCTCACGGGCGGTGAAGTCATCAGCGAAGACGTTGGCATCAAGCTCGAGCAGGTCACCCTCAAGATGCTCGGCCGCGCCCGCTCGGTGCGCATCGACAAGGACAACACCGTCATCGTCGACGGCGCGGGTAAGAAAGCCGAGATCACGGCGCGCTGCGACCAAATCCGCCGCGAGATCTCCGAATCCGATTCCGACTACGACAAGGAAAAGCTGCACGAACGTCTGGCCAAGATGGCTGGCGGCGTCGCGGTGATCAAAGTCGGCGGTTCGTCCGAGCTCGAAGTGAAGGAAAAGAAGGACCGCGTGGACGACTCGCTGCACGCCACGCGCGCCGCGGTTGCTGAAGGTATCGTGCCGGGCGGCGGCGTCGCGCTGCTGTACGCCACGCGCGCCCTCAAGAACCTGAAAGTCGAAAACGACGACCAGAAGGTCGGCGTGGATATCATCCGCCGCGCCCTCGAAGCGCCGGTCCGTCAGATCGCCGCCAACGCGGGGTATGACGGCGCGGTCGTCGCCGGCAAGATCCTCGAAGGCAAGGACACCGACTTCGGCTTCGATGCGCAGGAAGGCGAATATAAGAACATGGTGAAGGCCGGCATCATCGACCCGACAAAGGTTGTGCGTGTGGCCCTGCAGGACGCCGCCTCGGTGGCCGGCTTGCTCATCACCACGGAAGCCATGATCGCGGACGCCCCGGTGAAGCCGCGTGCGGCCGGCGGTGGCGGCGGCGGCGGTATGCCCGGCCAGAACTACGGCGAAGGCATGCACGACGACGACCACGACCATCACCACTAAGTCGCACCCGGGTTTCCGGGACGCGAAAGGGCCGCCCCTGAAGGGCGGCCCTTTTTATTTGCCCGTATGTCGGAAAATTTTACAGCGGCGCGGGAGTCCGCTTCGCCTCGTCCGCCGTTAAGCCCTGTATCAGTGCGCTTTCCTGGGAAGTCCTTGGGTTGGCATGGACGTTGCACAATGTAACGGGCTGGCGTCGAGAAATAAGAAAATGGGAACGGCCGCGTGATCTCCTGCCGACAGCTTGAGCGTTCTGACCGCGCGCAATGGGACCAGTTCGTGCGCGCCCACCCTTCGGGCAGCCCGTTCCATCTCATGGCTTGGCACGACACGTTATGCGCAATCTTCGGCTACCGGCCGGAGTATCGCTTGGCGGTGGAGAACGGCGAAATCGTCGGCGTGCTGCCGATGTTCGTCGTCGACAACTTCGTGACGGGAAAAGTCCTGATCTCGACGCCCTTCGCTGTGTACGGCGGCATCCTCGCCCGTCACGAAGGCGCGCAAGGGGCGCTGCGCGAGAATATGAAATCGCTCGCGCGTCAGGAAAATGTAGAGCACGCCGAACTGCGCAACAGCTTCTCGCACCAAGTCTCGGGGTTCGACGGCGTGGATCGCTACGTCACGTTCACACGCGACGTGAAGCCGTCCACGCAGGACGAACTGCTCGCCGCTTTGCCGCAGAAGACACGCAACATGGTGCGAAAATCCCTGAAGCAGGGCTTCACCAGCCGCAAGGCGAAGGATCTCGACGCGTTCTATGGCCTTTTGCTTGAGACCTATCGCCGCCACGGCACTCCCGTTTTCCCGAAGCATTTCTTCACCACCATCGCCGAGAAGTTCGGCGCCGAGGTCGACGTGCGTGAAGTGCTGCTCGACGGCAAGGTGATCGCCGCCAGTCTTAATTTCCTCCATCAGCGGCAAATGCATACCTACTATGCCGCGTCATCGCGCGAGTGCTGGAAGTTGAATTGCAACGACTTCATGTATTTCGACCATATTATGTGGGCTGGTCAGAACGGCATCGACACATTCGACTTTGGCCGCAGCAAGGTCGGCACCGGCCCCTTTGAATTCAAGAAGCATTGGGGCGCGACCATGCGCCCGCTGCCTTACGAAGTGATGCTCGTGAAGCGCCGCGAGCTTCCGAACTTCAGCCAGACAAATCCAAAGTTCGATATGGCTGTGCGCGTATGGCAACGCCTGCCGCTCGCGCTCACGCGTCTCGTCGGGCCACGCTTGATCGCGCTGTTTCCCTAGAAGCGTCTCTAGAACCAATAGTCTTTGACGCACCGCCCGTCGCGCGGAAGATCGTCGAAGGTATCCAGCCCGTCGAAGTGATCGATGGGGATGTCGGCGATGAGCGCCGGATCCGTCATCCGCAGATTGACCGCGATCCGCCGGCGGCCACGGTCGTCGACGCTCTGGGCTCGCCAGTAGGCCACACAGCCGCACTTCGGACAGAAATGGAATTCTACGGCTTCGCCGCGCACGTACATTTTCGTGCGGCCCGAAACCTCGGTGCCTTCTTCCTCATAGCCGTACGCCCACAGGGTGCCGTAACGGCGGCAGGCGGTGCAGTTGCAGGCCGTGGCCCCCTCCGGCGTCCCTTCGAAGCTCCATTTCACGGTGTTGCAGAGGCACGAACCGTGGATCATTTCAGTCTATTCCCGTGGGTTAAAAGCGATTGCGGGGCCAGGGGCGCTCGGTTAGGTTCTGCGCCTTCTTTCGACCGAGTCGCGCCGGAGGGATGGCCGAGTGGTTGAAGGCGCACGCCTGGAAAGTGTGTATACCCCAAAAGGGTATCGTGGGTTCGAATCCCACTCCCTCCGCCAGCCTACGCTCGCGTGCCGAGCGAAGGCTGTCATGACGACGCCGAAGGGCGAAGGCCGACGTCAGCGCTGCGGTCATTCTGCTTCTCCGCTCTGCAGGAATGGATAGCCTGCTGCGCGAAGCGGACGCCCGAATCGTCCAATAGCCGCCCGAGTCGCACCCGACTCGACTATTGCGAGATGGCATTTTTGCCAGGAATCGCGTTTTAAGTCGGTTTTTGTGCCGCGATTAAGACTGGATTAAAACACCTAAAGTTGTCCCCGTTATCCACAGCCTGGGGACCGCTATCTGCCCACCCACTATAAGTTGATTGTTTGCCCTCAAAACCAAGCCAAAAAGCCCTGTAATTCGAGCGTGTTATGGGGTATACCTCATAACCGGGGTAAGTTCTGAGCGTGGGTGTGGGGTTCCTGTGTTGTTCGGACGCGTAAGCGGCTGGATTTTCATGGTTTTAGCCATCTTAATGGCCTCTGCGGAGGCTGTGATGGCATTGGGCATGGGCGCGTATGACAGCCTGGCCACCGTGGATCTGTGGACACTTTTGGTCGGCCAGAGCCCGTCGTTCGACGCGGCTGAGGGTTCGGCTGAAGTCATCGCAGCGGCTGGTGCAGGCATCATGCAAATGCCCGCGTGGGTAGTAATCGGGGTGATCGGCTTCGCCCTCACTCACTTCTGCCGCAAGCGCCGCGCGCGGCGCCGCGTTTTCCAGCGCGGCTAATACCGCTCACCCAACGAAAAAGAATAGGCGGCTATCTCTAGCCGCCTTTTTTTATTTGGTTCATCCCAAGCGCTGCGAGTTCGGCGGCCGAGGCTGCCGAACGAGAGACATCTCTATTCGTCGTTCATGCGCAGCGCCGCGATAAACGCAGACTGCGGAATATCGACGCTGCCGAACTGGCGCATGCGCTTCTTACCTTCCTTCTGCTTATCGAGAAGTTTGCGCTTACGCGAGGCGTCGCCGCCGTAGCACTTCGCCGTCACGTCCTTGCGTAGCGCGTTGATGGTTTCGCGCGCGATCACCTTGCCGCCGATCGCCGCCTGGATCGGAATTTTGAACAGGTGGCGCGGGATCAGGTCCTTCAAGCGCTCGCAGATCTGACGGCCGCGGCCTTCCGCTTGGCTGCGGTGCGCCATGAACGACAGCGCATCGACCAGTTCGTTGTTTACCAGGATGCTGACCTTCACGAGGTCGGACTCACGGTATTCAGACACTTCGTAATCGAAGCTGGCGTAGCCGCGTGAGATCGACTTCAGGCGGTCATAGAAGTCGAACACGATTTCATTCAGCGGCAGGTGATAAACCACCATCGCGCGGTTGCCGACGTAGGTCAGGTCGATCTGCTCGCCGCGCCGGTCGGTGCAAAGCTTCAGCACGGGACCGAGATGCTCATCGGGCACCATGATCGTCGCTTTCACCCACGGCTCCTCGATCATGCGGATGCGCGTCACGTCCGGCATGTCGGCCGGATTGTGCATCTCGTGCGATTCGCCGTCGGTGGTGTGAATGCGATAAACGACGCTCGGCGCCGTGGTGATGAGGTCGAGGTTGAACTCGCGTTCCAGACGCTCCTGGATGATCTCCATGTGCAAGAGGCCGAGGAAGCCGCAGCGGAAGCCGAAGCCCAGCGCCGCGCTGCTCTCCATCGCAAAATGAAAGCTGGCGTCATTGAGGCGCAATTTACCGAGGCTCTCGCGCAGCACTTCGAACTGCGCCGCGTCGGTCGGGAACAGCCCGCACCACACCACTGGAACGCTGGGCTTGAAGCCGGGCAGCGCTTCGGCCGCCGGATTGTTTTCGTCGATGATCGTGTCGCCCACGTTCGCGTCTGCGACCGCCTTGATGCTCGCGGTCAGGAAGCCGAGCTCACCGGGGTTCAATTCCGGGATCTCCAGGCGCTTCGGCGTGAACACACCCACGCGCTCGACTTGGTAGGAGGTGCCGGTAGACATGAACTTGATCTTGGTGCCGCGCTTTATGACCCCGTCTTTCACGCGCACCAGGATGACGACGCCCAGGTACGGGTCGTACCAGGAGTCCACCAGCAGGGCTTTCAGCGGTTGCGCCTTTTCGCCCTTCGGCGGCGGCAGGCGCGTGGCGATGGCTTCCAGCACGTCCTGGATGCCGATCCCGGTCTTGGCCGACGCCAGCACGGCGTTCGAGGCATCGAGGCCGATCACGTCCTCTATCTGCTGACGGATGCGCTCAGGATCCGCCGCCGGAAGGTCGATCTTGTTAAGGACCGGGACGATCTCGTGGTTGGCGTTTATGGCCTGATAGACGTTGGCGAGGGTTTGCGCCTCCACGCCCTGGCTCGCATCGACCACGAGGATCGAGCCTTCGCACGCGGCCAGCGACCGGCTGACTTCGTAGGCAAAGTCCACGTGACCCGGGGTGTCGACGAGGTTGAGTTGATAGGTTTCGCCGTTCTTGGCCTTGTACATCAGGCGCACGGTCTGCGCCTTGATGGTGATGCCGCGCTCTTTCTCGATGTCCATGTTGTCGAGGACCTGTTCGGTCATCTCGCGCTCGGTCAGGCCGCCACAGTATTGGATCAGGCGGTCGGCGAGCGTCGACTTCCCATGGTCAATATGGGCGATGATCGAGAAGTTACGGATGTTCGCAAGATCGGTCATGACAACTTTATATTTCCTAGGCGCGCAGCTTCGCGCCGCACGTCTTCTCGGCGGCGGCGACGATCTTCTTGCCAACCGCGTCAATCTGCTCGTCGGTTAAGGTGGTATCCTTCGGCTGCAGCGTAACGGCGACGGCCAGTGACTTCTTGCCTTCGCCCACGTGCGGGCCTTCGTAGACGTCGAACAGGCCGACATCGGTGATCAATTCGCGCTCGGCGCCGCGCACCGCGCGGACCAGCGATTCGGCGGAAACCGCCGCGTCGACCACGAACGCGAAGTCACGTTCCACGGGCTGGAAGTTCGAAGCCTTCAGAAGCGGACGCGCCGCGCCCACGCCCTTTTTCTTCACGGGCGGGATGCGTTCCAGGAACACTTCGCACGCCACGATCGGGCCCTTCACGTCGAGGGCCTGCAGGATCGCCGGATGCAGTTCACCGAAGGCGGCGAGGATCTGGTTGCCCAGCTTGAGAACGCCCGCGCGGCCCGGGTGATACCACGCCGGCACGCCGCTGCCGTTGCCCGCGTAGGTCTGCAGGCCCGCAACGCCGGCGCCCGCCGCTTCCAAGGCGGCGAAGGCATCGGCTTTGGCATCCATGGCATCGACGGGGCGGCGTGTGCCGTCCCAGTGACGCGCGCTGGTGTGGCCCGCACGTAAGGCACAAGCGACCAGGGTCTGCTGGCCGGGCTTCATGCCTTCGAACCGCGGACCTACTTCGAACAGGCCGACATCGGCCATGCCGCGTGCGGCATTACGTCCGGCCGCTGCCGCGAGATTTGGGATCAATGACGGACGCATGGCGTCAAGGTCCGAACTGATCGGATTGGCGAGCAGCACAAGCGCGAGATCGCCGAGGAATTTCTCGGCATGCGCACGCGCGAGGAACGCCCAGGTCACGGTTTCATTCAGGCCGCGTGCCGCAAGAGTGCGGCGCGCGACTTCCCAGCGCTTCTGGTCGGTCGACAGAACCTGCTTCGGCATCGGCGCGCGCGGCATCGGCACCGGCGGGATGTTGTCGTAGCCATAGATGCGCAAGATCTCTTCCACGAGGTCTTGCCAGCTTTCCACGTCCGTACGCCACGACGGCGGCACGACCTGCCAGTCCGCCCCAGAGCCGGACACGGTGAAGCCCAGGCGCATCAGGATCGATTTCATTTCCACTTCGGCGAGTTCGACCCCGCCCAGGGATTTGACGCGCGCTGGATTGAAGGCGATGGCGCGGTTCCAATCGGGCGCCTTGCCACCCTCGACAATCTCTGCCGCCTCACCGCCGCACAGATCGAGGATCATGTGCGTGGCGACTTCGATGCCCATTTGCGCTGACGCCGGATCAACGCCGCGCTCGAAGGCGTAACGCGCGTCGGTATTGAGGAGAAGTTTGCGGCCCGTCTCCGCGATATTCTTGGCGTCGAACAACGCCGATTCCAGGAAGATCGCGGTGGTTCCTTCGGTGACACTGGACGGCTCGCCGCCCATGATGCCGCCGATGCCGAGGCCTGCGGCCTGGTCGGCGATCACCACCATGTTCTCATCGAGGGTGTAGCTCTTGCCGTTCAGCGCGGCGATCTCTTCACTGGTTTTGGCGAGACGCGGACCGATATCGCCCGACAACTTGGCGTCGTCGAAGGCGTGCAGCGGACGGCCGAGGTCGATGGTCAGATACTGCGTGATGTCGACAATCGCGGACACCGGGCGCAGGCCAATGGCTTGCAAACGGTCCTTGAGCCACGCGGGGCTTTCGCCGTTCCTCACGCCGCGGATGGTGCGGCCGACGAACTGCGGGCACTTGTGTTCATGACCCGTGGGAAGACCCATGTTGATCTTGCGCGAGCTCGCGCCTTTGCCCGGCACTGGGGCCGACTTGAGCGGCTTCAGCGTGCCGAGACCGGCGGCGGCCAGGTCGCGCGCGATGCCGTAAACGCCAAGGGCGTCGACGCGGTTCGGCGTCAGGTTGATTTCGATGACCGGGTCGAACTTGAGTACTTCGGTGACTGGCGCGCCGATGGGCGCGTCTTCCGGCAGCTCGATGATGCCGGCGTGGTCCTCGCCAAGCTTCAGTTCGCGGTAGGAGCACATCATGCCCTGGCTTTCCACGTCCCGGATCTTGCCCTTCTTGAGGACTTCACCGCTGATAGGGATGACGGCGCCGGGACGGGCCAGCACGACCTTCAGGCCCGTGCGGGCGTTGGGCGCGCCGCAAACAACCTGCAGCGTCTCCGTGCCGGCGTTCACCGTGCACAGGCGCAGACGGTCCGCGTTTGGATGCTGTTTGGCTTCCACGACATGCGCGACCACAAACTGCTCGAGACCCTTGCCGGGGTCTTCCACGCTTTCCACTTCAAGGCCGACGGCCGTGAGCTTGGTGGTGATTTCAGCAAGGCTCGCGGTAGTGTCCAGATGGTCCTTGAGCCACGAAAGGGTGAACTTCACGGTGCCATCCTCCGGTATTCAAGACGTTCGATCACGCGGAAGTACTGGCACAGCAGCAGCATGTCCGGCGCGAAGTAGCCTTCGCGGGTGAAGAACTCTTCGTGTGTCTTGCGCCAATAGGCCAGCGAGCGGTCGCCTTCGCCTTCGTCGAAAGCAAACTTCGCATCGACTTCCTTGAAGACGGCCGGTTCGACCTCGGTGAACTCGATCACGCAGCGCGGGCGGCCCTCGCCGTCCAGGATGACGGCTTTGTCGCCCGGCTCCGGCGGGTCCTGATCCTCGAAATGATAGAGCGCCGCACTGGTCGCGACCTTCTTTCCATCCAGCACCAACGCGCACAGCTCGTCGGCTTCTTTCTTAGTATGACCGAAAGCCCATTGCGGCAGATGCGCGTAGACCTTCGGGACATTCGGCTTGTTGGTCGGGGTCTGGTTCATCGCGCCAGCCCTCCCGTCACGCTCGGCACATCGAGTGCGCCGAAACCATAGTGACGGAGCCAGCGCAGATCGGATTCAAAGAAGGTGCGCAGATCGGGAATGCCGTACTTCAGCATGGCAATACGCTCGATACCCATGCCGGCGGCGAAGCCCTGATAGACGTTCGGATCGAGGCCGCAGGCCTTGATCACATTCGGATGGACCATGCCGCAGCCCAGGATCTCCAGCCAGTCGCCGTAGTTGCCGAGCTTCAGTTCGCCGCCCTGGCGCGAGCAGCCGATATCCATTTCCGCCGACGGTTCGGTGAAAGGGAAGAAGGACGGGCGGAAGCGCGTGGTCAGATCGTCGATGCCGAAGAACGTCCGCACGAACTCCTGCAGGCAGCCGCGCAGGTGAGACATGTTGGTCTCGGTATCTATCACCAGAAGCTCCACCTGATGGAACATCGGCGTGTGGGTCATGTCGTAGTCGCAGCGGTAGGTGCGTCCCGGGATGATCACGCGGATGGGCGGCTTCTTGCTCATCATGGTGCGGATCTGCACCGGCGAGGTATGCGTGCGCAGAAGATAGCGCTGGCCGTCCGAATCGGGCGGCAGGAAGAAGGTGTCGTGCATCTCGCGCGCCGGATGGCCGGGCGGGAAATTCAACGCCGTGAAATTGTGGAAGTCGTCTTCAATATCGGGGCCTTCGGCCACTTCGAAGCCCATCTCGCCGAAGATCGCCGCGATTTCCGCGGTGGTCTGGCTGATGGGGTGCAGCGAGCCCCTCGCCTCGGGGCGGATCGGCAGGCTCACGTCCATACTCTCGCTGGCCAGGCGCGCGTTCAACGCGGCGGCTTCGAACGCCGCCTTCTTCGCGTCGAGCGCGGCGGCCACTTCGTCCTTCAGCACGTTCAAGCGCTGGCCCGCGGCTTTGCGTTCCTCGGGCGCCATGGCGCCGAGTTCCTTCATCATGCCCGTGATGCGGCCCTTCTTGCCAAGGGCGGCCACGCGCACGTCTTCCAAGGTTGAAAGCGCGGAGGCGTCGCTAACAGCGTTCAGCAGCTCGGTACGCAGTTTCTCGATCGTGTCGGTCATTGAACTTTCTCAGACATACAAAAAGGAAAGGGGCTGCCCGATGAAGGCCGCCCCTTTACCGACTTCGTCTCGACGAGAATTTAAGCGAGCGCGGCTTGGGCCTGCTTCACCAGACCTTCGATGGCGGCGGGCTCACGGACGGCCATATCGGCGAGGACCTTACGATCCAACTCGATGCCGGCCTTCTTGAGCCCGTTGATAAATCGAGAGTAGGTGAGGCCCAGCGGACGCACGGCGGCGTTGATACGCTGGATCCACAGCGCGCGGAAATCGCGCTTCTTCAGGCGGCGATCGCGGTACTGATAGCGCAGCGCCTTTTCCAGGCGGTTTTTCGCGATCTTGTAATTGGTGGCGTGACGGCCCCGGAAACCCTTGGTTTGCTCGAGGACCTTCTTGTGGCGGGCGTGTTTGGTAACGCCGCGTTTAACGCGTGACATGGTCGTGCTCCGTAAGGGTGTGGTTTAGGCGTACGGCAGGAAGTTTTTCTTGATGATGATGCCGTCCGGTTTCGCCAGCACCATGGTGCGGCGATTCTGACGCTTCATCTTCTTCGGCTTGGAGATCAGGCGGTGGCGCTTGTGAGCCACGCCGGCCTTAACTTTGCCGGTACCGGTAACCTTGAACCGCTTTTTGGCGGAGCTCTGGGTCTTCATCTTGGGCATTTTGCGTCCTTTCAATCAGCATGACGGTTTATTGGACCCGGCCCGAAGGCATGCCCTAAAAGCCTGAAGTGATTGGCTTTTTAGCCTTGAACCGGTGGACTCGGATACAGGACCCGACCCCTTGCTCTGACCTGTGGATAATCGTCCCCTTTGGTCAGGAAGGCGCGCTTATACCCGTGAGAACGCCTGTTTGCAAGGTAAGCGCCCGGGGCGGAGGCCTCCCCCATACTCTGCTTGACAGAGTTCTCCATACTAAAATATGCACTCTTCATAACAGAGTACTCTAGGAGCCGTCCCATGGCCATCTCGCCCGACCAAGCCGCCGCCGCCCTGAAAGACATAGAAGCCGTGGCGGTGCGCAGTAACGACCTGAAAAATTACGCCATCGGCGCTCCCATCCTCATCATGTGGGGGATCATCTGCATGATGGGCTACGGCGCCGGCGCCGTGTCGCCCGCTTATGGCGTCGTGTGGTTTCCCCTCACCCTCGTTGGCGCGGCCGCGACCTTCTTCATGGCCCGGCGCGCCAAACGGAAGGGAGACGGCCGAATCGGCGGGCGCATCGGCTGGACCTGGATGGCGCTGCTGGTTTTTTACATCGCCGCCTTCGCCGTGCTGCGTCCGTCCGAACCCAACCAGTTCGCCGCTTTCCCCGCCCTGCTCGTCGGGCTCAGTTACGTGCTGATGGGGATTTGGACCTCGCGCCGCTACGTGGTGCTCGGCGTGGCCGTCGCGGCTTTCACCCTCATCGGTTACTTCGCGCTCGCGCCGTTCTTCTCGCTGTGGATGGCGGTCGTCATGGGCGGCGGCCTCGTGCTCGGCGGCTTGTGGGTGAAAGCCTAACCCATGGAACCGAACGAGATCATCCACCAGACCGTACGCCTAAAAGTTATGTCCGCGCTCAATGCCGCCGATGAAGCGCTCGAATTCACGCGCCTCAAGGCGCTCGTGAACGCGACCGACGGCAATCTCGGCAGCCATCTCGGCACGTTGGAAAGCGCCGGCTACGTCACGGTCGAAAAAGACTTCGTCGGCAAAAAACCGCGGACCCGCGTCACTATCACCAAAGCGGGCAAACAAGCCTTCGCGCGTCACGTCGCTTATCTGCGTGACGTTTTGGAAGGCGCAAACATAGGACACGATTCATGAGGCTCTTCGACATTTCGGCGCTCGGCTGGATTCATACGCTCACCTGCGTCATAGCGCTGCCCGCCGGCTTGGCTCTGCTTGCGATGACGAAAGGCACGGCGCGCCACAAGCGCATCGGCCTGTGGTACCTGATCTCGATGATCATCGGTTCGGTGACGTCCCTCGGGCTCTACGCGCCCATCAATGGGATCGCGCCCGGCTTCAACCGGTTCCACTGGATGGCGATCGCCACATTGATTGCGCTCGCGGCCGCATATGTCGGCGCGCGCCGCCAATCGAAAGCCCCGTGGGCCTATGCGCATCCGGCAGGCATGATCGTCAGCTACTACATGCTCATCGGCGCGCTCATCAATGAGACCTTCGCACGCGCCGATTTCCTGCAAGTGTACCAGGGCAGCCCCGTGCTGGGACTGACGCAGGCCGCGAATATGGCGCTGTTCTTTGCGTTATTGATCGCCGTGATGGCGAAGGTCGGCGTGAAGCGGGCGCGGCTCCGCGCCGCTTAGCCGTGCGCCGCCTCAGCCCGGCGGCGCGCGAAGATCGCATCGACGCTGAGGGGCCCGCCACCGGTGAAGAACAGCAAAAGGAAGATGAAGCAGAACAGGATGGCGGCATCGCCGCCGTTGTTCACCGGGTAGAAAGTGCGCGGATGGTGGGCGATGAAATAGGCCACCGCCATCATGCCCGACAGCACGAAAGCGACGGGCCGCGTGAAAAAGCCAATCAGGAGCAATGCTCCGCCTGCGAATTCCAAAACCCCAGCCGCGCCGATCAGCGACATAAGTTCGAACGCCGGCGGCGCAGCGCCGTCGACCGTCGGTCTCATCGGGAAATTGAATAGCTTCTGCGTACCGTGGGCGATGAACAGCAACGACGACATGATTCGCAGAAGGCTGAGTTGATAAGGCGCCCAGCGCGCGTAAAAACCGTCTGACATGGTTCCCCCCCCAGAACTGTTCGGCGCGGGCCGGGATTTCTTCGGCGCGGATAATTTGCGCCGAAGAAAGTCCGGAAGAGACCGCCACGGCCTATTTCACCGCGCCGATCTCTCTTTTCGCCCTTACCGAGGCGCCACCACCATCACGATCTGGCGGCCTTCCGAGCGCGGTTCTTGTTCGACCTTTGCGCTCGACTCGAAGTCGGCTTTGACGCGCTGCAGGAGTTGGTAACCCAGCTCCATGTGCGCCATTTCACGGCCACGGAAACGCAAGGTGACCTTCACCTTGTCGCCTTCCTCGAGGAAGCGGCGCATGGCGCGCATCTTCACGTCGTAATCGTGGTCGTCGATGTTGGGACGAAGTTTGATCTCCTTAACTTCGATCACCTTTTGCTTCTTGCGCGCCTCGTTCTTCTTTTTCTGCTCTTCGTACTTGTACTTTCCGAAGTCGAGGATTTTGCAAACCGGCGGATCGGCGTTGGGAGAGATCTCGACCAGATCGAGGCCCACTTCTTCGGCCTTCTTGAGGGCGATTTCGCGCTCCACGACCCCAAAGTTCGCACCATCGTGGCCGATCAGGCGCACTGTGCGGTTGTTGATCTGTTCATTGACGCGCGGTCCATCCTTGCTGGAGGAGGACGAGGGCGCGGGCTGGTCAAACCGAGGTATGTATCAGTCTCCTGACGTTGTTGATGACGCGATGGAATATCGGGTTAGGTGAACGGGGTTTCAATAACGCCCGCTCATACGGAAAACGACGGCTCGGGGCGCGCTAGACGCCCGGAACCGCCGCTTCTGATTTAAGTCTATCGGTTGCCTCTTGCAGCGCAAGGACTTCTTGGGTGGCGCCGCCCAAACGTCTCAAAGCCACGGTTCGGGTTTCCGCCTCTTTCTTTCCGACCACCACCAGGACCGGCACCTTGGTCAGCGAGTGCTCACGCACCTTGTAGTTGATCTTCTCGTTGCGCAGGTCCGTTTCCACCCGGATTCCAGCGGCTTGCAGGGTTTGCGCCACTTCATTGGCATAACCGGCCGCATCGTCGGTGATCGTGCAGACCACGGCCTGCAGCGGGTTGAGCCAGAGGGGGAACTTGCCCGAATAGTTTTCCACAAGGATGCCGACAAACCGCTCAAAGGAGCCCAGGATGGCCCGGTGCAGCATCACCGGCGTGTGCTTGGCCCCGTCTTCGCCGATGTAGTGGGCGCCGAGGCGGTCCGGCAGCACGAAATCGGCCTGAAGCGTGCCGCACTGCCAATCGCGGCCGATGGCGTCACGCAGCACGAATTCCAGTTTGGGGCCGTAGAAGGCGCCTTCGCCGGGGTTCAGGGTCCATTCCAGGCCGGCGGCGTCGGTGGCGTCACGCAGGGCGGCTTCGGCACGGTCCCAGGTTTCGTCAGAACCCGCGCGAGTCGGCGGGCGGTCCGAGAACTTCACGCGAATGTCGGTAAAGCCGAGGTCCTTGTAGACCGACTGCAGCAGCTCGATGAACGACTTCGTCTCGGATTTGATCTGATTTTCGGTGCAGAAGATGTGCGCATCATCTTGAACAAAGGCCCGCACGCGCATCAGCCCGTGCAGCGCGCCCGAAGGCTCGTTGCGGTGGCAGCAGCCGAATTCAGCGATACGTAAGGGCAGGTCACGGTAGCTCTTGATGCCTTGATTGAAGATCTGCACGTGACCCGGGCAGTTCATCGGCTTCACGGCCAGCACGCGCTCTTCGGACTCCGAGGTGAACATCGCGTCGCGGAACTTGTCCCAGTGACCGGACTTCTCCCACAGCACCTTGTCCATCAGGAGCGGCGTGTTCACTTCCACATAGCCCGCCTTTTCCAGGCGGCCGCGGATGTAGGTCTGCAGCGTGCGGTACAGCGTCCAGCCCTTGGGATGCCAGAACACCGCGCCTTGCGCTTCTTCTTGCAGGTGGAACAGATCGAGTTCCTTGCCGAGGCGGCGGTGATCGCGCTTTTCCGCCTCTTCGACCATCGTCAGATAGTCTTTGAGCTGCTTTTCGTCGTGCCAAGCGGTGCCGTAAATACGCTGCAACATGGCGTTTTTGGCGTCGCCGCGCCAATAGGCGCCGGCCAGCTTGGTCAGCTTGAATGCCTTGCCCAATTTGCCCGTCGAGGGCAGGTGCGGGCCGCGGCACAGGTCTTTCCAATTGCCCTGGCGATAGACGCCGATGGGTTCGTCAGCGGGCAGGGTTTCGATCCACTCGGCTTTGTACTTCTCGCCGAGGCTTGCGAAGTGGGCGATCGCTTCAGCGCGGTCCCACTCCTCGCGCACGATCGGCTCGTCGCGGTCGACAATCTCGCGCATGCGCGCTTCGATCTTCTCAAGATCCGCCGGGGTGAACGGCTGCTCGCGGGCGAAGTCGTAATAGAAACCGGTCTCGGTCGCGGGGCCGAAGGTGACCTGCGTGTCCGGATACAGCTCCTGCACCGCTTCGGCCATTACATGCGCGGCGTCGTGGCGCAAAAGCTCCAGCGCGTCCGGATCTTTCTTCGTGACGATGGCGACCTTCGTGTCTTTATCGAGGACCATGCTGAGGTCCTTCATCTCACCGTCGATGCGCAGGGCGAGGGCGGCCTTGGCCAGGCCAGGACCGATATCGGCGGCGAGTTCCGCGCCGGTGATGGGCTTCGGATAGGTCCGGACGCTGCCGTCCGGAAGGGTAATGGCAACCATGTGGCCTTGATATTTAAAGGTTTAGGCGGAATTTCGGGCCGGAATTTAGATGAAACACCGCCGGATTTACAGGCGTTTTAACGCCGCGAGAACTTCCGAGCCGGGAATCCCGCCAAGGTGTGGGCGGCGCAGGATCGTCACCCGCGATCCGCGTTGCCCAACGAGGGCCGGGTCCGAGCTTTCGCCGTATAAAACGACGCTGCGGCACCCTGCGCCGGCCGTGAGGTGCATGAGGCCATTGTCCGCGCCCACGGCCCCGGCGGCGGCCCACGCCAGGAACACCAGTTCGTTGAGGCTGGCTTTGCCCACCAGGTCCACGAGACCGGGGCAGGCGACTTTCAAGGCGGAAAGGTCCTCGGAGGCCGATAACCCCACCGCAACCAGCACGCGCCCTTCGGCGGCGGCCAATCGCGCGAATTCCCCGAGGCGCGGCCATGGTCCATTCGGACCCGGTTCGACCGCCACCAGAATATAGGGCTCGTTCATCCGGAACGGCACGTTGAAGGCCGCCACGCGCCGCGCGACCCAGGACAGGTCGGTCGCCGGGATCACGGGGATGCCGGCGTGACGCAGTTGGTGCGCCCACTGGTCGCGCACATGCATCTGTGTCCGATGCGGATCCGACCAGGCGAGGAACGTGCCCGGAATAACCCCGCACCAGGCGAGACAGTTGCGCGCAGACGACAGCGCGCGCCGCCCGTACAGCAGCCAGAACAGGTGTTTCGAGTGGCGGTCGGCGTCGAGGTCATAGACGCGGGCCCAGTCCCGTGACCGCAGCCGTGTGCGCAGCGCGCGCCAGCGTTTCAAATTGTGTGAGCGGATGGTGTCGTCCGCCCATACTTCGTTGGCGTACGGCGAGGTGCGCAAGAACTCGGCGTATTCGGCGCGGGTGAGGATGACAACTTCGGCGGTGGCGTGGGCCGCCCTGATGGCGGCGAGGGCGCCGAGCGCCGGAACGATGCGTTCGAGACCCGAGGTGAGGACAACGAGAATGCTCTCCGCGGTCATGAAGCCGCGCGCTTCGCTAATACTTCCTCGTAGACCGCGAGGGTCTTCGCACACATCTCGTCTTTATTGAACAGCGTACGCGCGCGGTCCGAAGCGCGTTTGGCCAGGGCCGCGCGGTCCTCCCGCGACAGCGATAACGCGCGCTCCAGCGCGTCGGCCAGCGACACCGGATCGCTGGCTGTGAACATCCAACCCGTCACCCCGGGCTCGATGATCTCCGCCGTCGGACCGTGGGAGCATGCCACCACGGGCCGGCCCATCGCTTGGGCTTCTGCGATCACGCGTCCGAATGCTTCGGGCCGCGTCGAAGCGACGACGGCCACGTCGGTCACCATGTAGGCGGCGGGCATGTCGTTGCAGTCCTGGATCACCTGTACGTGGCCGTCCACGCGCCGTGTCGCGGCATGGTTCATGATGCGGTCGGCGAAGCCCGGCGCGCCTTGTCCGACCATTAGGCAGCGCACATCGAGCGTACCGCCGCGCCGGCGCTTGAGCTCCGCGAGCGCGTCGATCAGTACGTCGTGGCCTTTCAAAGCCGTCAGGCGGCCCGGCAGCATGATGACTTGCCCCGTCTCCTGAAGCCGCCATTTTTGCGCGGCCTGAATCAGGCGCGTCGAGGTCACGTTCTTTTCGTCGTAGCTGGCGGTATCGATTCCGCGGTGGATGACGCGGATACGCTCCGACGGGACCTTGTAGTTTTCCATCACGTGCTCGCGCACGAAGTTCGACACCGCGATCACGATCTCTCCGTCAGCCATGACGCGGTTGTAGAACTTCTTCAGCCCAAACGGCCCCAGGCTGTAGATGCCGTGGAATGTCGTCACGAACGGGACATTGGTTTCCCTGGCCGCTTCACGCGCGCTCCAGCCGGGCGCGCGCGAGCGCGCATGCACCAGCGAGACGTTCTCGGCGCGGATGACCTCGGCGATGCGCGCGATATTCTCTTTCACGCGCTTCGGATTCTTTGTGTTCAGCGGCAGGACGATGTGCTCCGCGCCGGCGCGGTCCAGCTCGCGCACCAAGGGGCCGCCCTCCGACACCACGAGCGCGCGCCAGCCGGAGCGCACCAAGGCCGCGGCGACGTCGATGGTGCCGCGCTCGACTCCGCCGCTGACAAGGCTCGGCAGGACCTGCAGCACGGTCCTTTTTGATTGTGAAGCGTCGTTCATTCTCTGTGTGATCTCTTTCGGTCCGCTGTCCCCGTTACGGCGCTACAATTCTTGTAGCCGTATTTGTCAGCGTCACGATCCTAAGTAGAAAGCACTCTAGTCTATTCGAAACTGAATAGGAAAAATCTCGTCTGCGTGATAGTACAAAAATGGGCTGATTTCTGGGGCAATACGCGCGTTCGATGACCACGGCGTTGGAATTCCGGCGCTCCGACGGAGCGTCGATCTCTTACGAGCGCCAAGATGCGCGCGATCCCCGTAAGCCTACGGTCGTCTTCCTGCACGGGCTTCGGTCCGACAAGGGCGGCACCAAAGCCGAGGCGCTCACACGGCATGCGCGGCAGCATGGTTACGGACTGCTCCGCTTCGATATGTTCGGCCATGGGAAAAGTAGTGGCCGGTTTGAAGACGGCGGCATCTCGCGCTGGGTTGACGATGCCGCCCTCGTACTCGACAAACTGACCGAAGGACCAGTCGTCCTCGTAGGCTCGAGTATGGGCGGATGGGTCATGGTGAAGACCGCCATGGCGCGTCCCGAGCGCGTGATTGGGCTGGTGGGAATCGCTGTGGCCCCGGATTTTACCGAGGACCTCATGTGGGCCGGTTTCGACGCCCGTCAGCGCGAAGCGCTGATGACGGCGGGCGTGGTCGAGCTTCCCAGCGAATATGACGATGGTCCGTACCTGATCTCGCGCCACCTGATCGAAGACGGCCGCAGGAACTTGGTCCTGCGGGACGCGGTGGATATCGCCTGCCCGGTACGCTTGATCCACGGGCAGAAGGATACGGCGGTGCCGTGGGAGACATCCTTACGGCTCGCAGCGCGGATCAAGGGGGCCGATGTGGCCGTGCATCTCGTCAAGGATGGCGACCACCGCTTGTCCCGCCCGCAAGACCTGGAATGTCTGTGCGGCTTCGTCGAAGAGCTGGTTGGGAAAGGATAATGGCGATGCGTGGGATTTTTGTGATCGCGGCGGCGGCGACGCTTCTGGCCGCGCCGGTTATGGCGGCGACAGGCAACGCGGCCTCGGCGCCCGCGCAGTCCCTATCGCCCACACCCAACCCCGAAAATCCCTCGCACACTTATGAAGTCTGTCTGATGACCGCCAAGAACGAACCCGAGAAGGGTTTCGAGATGGCCGGTAAGTGGCTCACCCTCGGCGGCGGCGCGCCGGCCAAACACTGCGAAGCTATCGCGCTGATCGGGATGAAGGAATACAGCGAAGCCGCGACGCGCCTCGAAGCGCTCGCGGGCCTCAATGAAGAAGAGTCCGTGAAGGCGGGGGTGCTCTCTCAGGCTGGACAAGCCTGGCTGTTGCAAGGCGATCTCACCCGCGCGCTCGATGCTCAGACCAAGGCGCTCGAGGCGATGCCGGTGAAGAACCACCAGCATGCTTATATCCTTGTCGACCGTGCGGCCACTTATGCCGATGCCGGCAAATATATTGAAGCCGTGCAGGACCTCGACGCCTCCCTCGCCATCGACGCGCAGAACTCCGACGCCTTGGCCTTCCGCGCCAGCGCACGTCGCCACCTCAACGACGTCGATGTCGCGCTGATCGACGCCGAGCAGGCGGTGGCGATGGACCCGCACAACATCATCGGGCTCCTGGAGCGGGGGATCATTTATAAAATGAAGAAGCGCGACAACGACGCCCGCCAGGACTGGCTGCGCATTATCCAGATCGCGCCCGATTCCGAAGCCGGTAAAGCCGCCCGCACCAACATCGAACGCCTCGACGTGATGGTCGAAGCTGAAACGAAAAATAAGTAGTTTCTAGAAATCGAGGTCGGCGTAGATCGCCGCCGGCGCAATGCCGGGCACGGCGTCTTGCAGCAAGCAGCGGAAGCTGAACCGCGACTTTATGCGCACGTACCATTCCTTGGTCAGGGGATGGTCGGCCCAGGGCACGTCGCCCGAATAATCGATCAGTGACAGATGCGCGGCCGCCGACAGGTCGGCGTAGCTGATCTCGTCGCTCGCCAGCCAGCTCCGCCGCTCGGTTAGCCAGGCGATGTACTGAAGGTGCGTGTGAATGTTCTCGCGGCCCGCGCGCAGGGCCCTTGAATCCGGTGCGCCGTTCTCGAACAGGCGGCGGGTCAGCTTCTCGCCGGCCAGATGCTGGGTGACTTCGCGGTTGAACTTCTCATCGAACCAGGCGGCCAGACGGCGCGCTTCCGCACGGTCTTTCGGGTTGCGGCCCAAAAGATTCGTCTGCGGATAGGCTTCTTCTAGGTACTCGCAGATCGCTTGGGCGCCGCAAACGATTTGCTCGTTCTCATCCACCAGCACCGGCAGATCGCCCGCCGGGTTCAACGCGAGCAGTTCGTCGTCGGCCACGAACGGATCAGCCGTCACCTCGGTGAACTCCAGACGCTTCTCATGAAGCGCGAGGCGCACCTTGCGGGCGGTTGGTAGCAGGCAGTGATGAAAGAGCGTGCGTGTCGTCATGGGCTGCACGCTATTTAAAAGATCGGACGTGTCCGATCTAGGGCAAGATTACTTGCCGGCCGTGTTGTAGATGGATTTTACCAGTTCGGTCAGGGTCACGCCGATTTTATCACCGGAAGTGATGACGACTTCGCCTTTGGCGATGAGCACGTCGTTGGCGAAGATTTCCACAGGGTCCGAGGTACGCTGTTCCAGTTCCACCACGGCGCCGCGGCCGAGTTTCAGCAGCTGGTTGACGCGCAGGTTCGCCTGGCCGAGGACAACGGAGATGTCGACGTCGACGTTGTAAATCGCCTGTTGCGAGTCTTCTTTGTCTCTGTCGGCCATACACGTTCACCCTTTGGGCCACTATGCGCTCGCATAGGTCCGATTTCACCTTAAAGTTCGATTGGTTAAGAAGCTGTTTAGGCTTCGCCCGCGCCGGAGAGGCGCACGAAAACGTAAAAAGAGGCCGCTAGGCCGTGCGGAGTTCGAGCGCTGCAGCCATCAGTTTCTTGGTGTAGGGGTCCTGCGGCGCCGCGAAAATCTGCTGCGATGGGCCGGTTTCCCGTACCTTGCCGTCCTTCATGACAATCACCTCGTTCGCCAACGCCCGGACCACCCTTAGGTCGTGGCTGATGAACAGATACGCGAGGCAGTATTTCGCCTGCAGCGCGCGGAGCAGATCGACGATCTGCGCCTGGACCGATACATCGAGCGCGCTAGTAGGCTCGTCGAGCATCAGGAATTTGGGCCGTAGCACCATGGCGCGCGCGATCGCGATCCTTTGGCGCTGCCCGCCGGAGAACTCGTGCGGGTAGCGGTCTTGCATGGCCGCATCGAGGCCGACGTCTTGCAAAGCCGCGGCGACCTGGTCGCGCCGTTCTGCCGGAGTGCCGATATTGTGGACCAAGAGGCCCTCGCCAACGATCTCGCCTATGGTCAGGCGCGGACTTAAGGAGCCGAAGGGGTCCTGGAACACCACCTGCATGTCGCGGCGCAGATTGCGCAACTCCTGGCGTTTGAGGCCGTCGATTCGGTTTCCCTGGAAGCGGATCGGCCCATCGCTGGAGATGAGCCGCAGAAGCGCGAGTCCAAGCGTCGTCTTGCCCGAACCGCTCTCGCCAACGACGCCCAGGGTATCGCCAGCCTTCACGGAAAGGGTCACACCGTCCACGGCTTTGATATAGCCCGTCGTGCGGCGGATCAGGCCGCGCTTGATCGGGAACCACACTTTCAAGTCGTCGGCGGCCATCACCTCGGCCGCGCCCGTCACCGCCGTGGGCGGCGCGCCCTTCGGTTCGGCCGCGACGAGATGCTGGGTGTAGCTGTGCTGCGGTGTGCGGAATACCGTCTCCACATTGCCTTGTTCAACCACAAGGCCGTCCTTCATCACACAGACCTGTCCGCCCAACTTGCGCACGATGGCAAGGTCATGGGTGATGAACAGCATCGCCATGCCGAGGCGCTTTTGCAGGTCTTTGAGAAGGTCGAGGATTTGCGCCTGGATAGTAACGTCGAGCGCCGTGGTCGGCTCGTCCGCGATGAGCAGGTCGGGGCCTTGAGCCAAAGCCATCGCGATCATCACGCGCTGGCGCTGCCCGCCCGAAAGTTCATGAGGCAGCGCCGTCAGCCGCGATTCCGCTTCCGGCAGGCCGACGAGGCGTAAAAGCTCAAGCACGCGTGCGTGGCGCGCATCGCCGTCCAGGCCGCCATGCACCTCAAGCACTTCGCCCACCTGCTTCTCGATATTGTGCAGGGGATTGAGCGAGGTCATGGGCTCCTGGAACACCATGCCGACGCGGTTGCCGCGAACCTTGCGCATCGCGTCCTCGGACGCGCCGACGATTTCCGCGCCCTTGAACGTGATGCTGCCTTTTGGATGCCGCGCGCGCGGATAGGGCAACAGCCGTAGGATCGACAGCGCCGTCACCGTCTTGCCGCTGCCGCTTTCTCCAACCAAGGAAAGCGTTTCGCCTTTACGCAGAGTGAAGGACGCGCTTTTCACGGCGGCGACTTCGCCGGCCCCTTGGCCGAAACTGACGGCCAGATCTTTGACTTCAAGCAGCGGCGTGTCGGTCATGAGAAAGTCTTGCGCGGATCGAGGGCGTCGCGCACGGCTTCGCCGACAAAGATGAGAAGGGTGAGCATTCCGGCGATGACGAAAAAGCCCGTCAAACCCAGCCAGGGCGCCTGGAGATTCTCCTTACCCTGACGCAGAAGTTCGCCCAGCGACGCCGATCCTGGGGGCATGCCGAGACCGAGGAAATCCAGCGATGTCAGCGCGACCACCGCGCCCGAGATGATGAAGGGCAAGAAGGTCACCGTCGCCACAACAGCGTTGGGCAGGATGTGCTTGGCCATGATGGTCACATCGTTCATGCCAAGCGCCTTCGCCGCGCGCACATAGTCGAGATTGCGCGCACGCAGGAATTCGGCGCGAACAACCGGCACCAGCGCGGTCCAACTGAACAGCAGGAGCACCAGAAGCAAAGTCCAGAATCCCGGCATCACGATCGACGAGACGATGATCAGGATGAAAAGCTGCGGCAGGCCGCTCCAGATCTCGATGAAGCGTTGGAACGTAAGATCGAGCCATCCGCCGAAGTAACCCTGCACCGCGCCCGCGGCCACGCCCACCACTGTAGAGATAATGGTGAGGGCGAGAGCAAAAAGCATCGACAAACGGAACCCGTAAATCAGCCGCGCAAGCACGTCGCGGCCCTGATTATCCGTGCCGAACCAGTGACGCGCCGACGGCGGCGCCGGCGCGGGCTGGCCCAGGTTGAAGTCGATGGTGGCGAAGCTGTAGGGGATCAGCGGTTCGAGCATCCAGCCGTCGGTGGCGATCAATTCGCGCAAGTATGGATCTTTGTAGTCGGCGGGCGTTTCGAATACGCCGCCGAACGCTGTCTCCGGATATTCCTTGAGGACAGGCGCATAGAGTTCCCCCTTGAAGCTCACCAGCAGCGGCCGGTCGTTGGCGACCAGTTCGGCGAAGAGGCTCAGTACGAAGAGGATCGTGATCAGGACGAAGGACCAATACCCGCGCCCATTGGCGCGGAAGTTGGCCCAGCGGCGGCGGTTCAGCGCCGACATGCGTTGCGCGATGGAGCTCATGTGTTGCGCGCCTCGAAGTCGATGCGCGGATCGACCACGTGATAGGCCAGGTCGCTCACAAGGTTCAGCAAAAGCCCGATGATGCTGAACACATAAAGCGTGCCGAAGATCACCGGATAGTCGCGGTCGATGATGGCCTGGTAGCCAAGTAAACCCAAGCCATCCAGCGAGAAGATCACTTCGATCAGCAGCGAGCCCGTGAACAGCATCCCCACCAGGGTCGCCGGGAAAGCGGCGATCACGATCAGCATCGCATTGCGGAACACGTGCCCGTACAGCACGCGGCGTTCCGTCAGGCCCTTGGCTTTGGCGGTGAGCACATACTGCTTGTTGATTTCTTCCATGAAGGAGTTCTTGGTCAGCATGGTCAGCGAGGCGAAGCCGCCGATCACCATCGCCAGAACCGGCAAGGTGAGATGCCAGAAATAATCGAGGATCTTGCCGCCAAGGGTCAGGCTCTCGAAATTGTCCGACGTCAGGCCCCGCAGCGGAAACCAGTTGAAGTAGCTGCCGCCCGAAAACAACACGATCAGCAGAATGGCGAACATGAAGCTCGGCACCGCATAGCCGATGACGATGGCGTAGGAGGTCGCGATATCGAAGCGGCTGCCGTCGCGCACGGCCTTTGCGATGCCCATCGGGATAGACACGATGTAGATGATCAGCGTCGACCACAGGCCGAGCGAAATGGACACCGGCATTTTCTCGATGATCAAATCGCCGACATCGATGGTGCGGTAAAAACTCTCGCCCAGATCGAAGGCGACATAGTTTTTCATCATGATGAAGTAGCGTTCGTGAGCCGGCTTATCGAAACCGAACTGCCGTTCGATGGATTTCACGAACTCAGGGTCGAGCCCCTGCGCACCGCGATAGGCGCTGCTGGGCCCATTCGAGGGCATGCGCCCCGCCAGGTCGCCGCCGCCGCCGGTGAAGGCGGAGGTCGCGCCGGCGTCGATGCCGCGCAACTGGGCCAGCACGCGTTCCACCGGTCCGCCCGGGGCGACCTGCACGATGATGAAGTTAAGCGTGATGATGCCGAACAGCGTCAGCGGGATCAGAGCCAGGCGGCGGATGATGTAAGCGAACAGCGGATCGTTCCTAGGTCAGTCAGATCTCATGCTTGCGGATGCAAGCGGCCAGGTGAGGTCTTATGGAAACGACCGCCCCCGGCGCCGGTTCCAATGGTGGCACCACAGAGCGGCACGCGTCGATGGCAAAAGCGCAGCGGGGATGGAACGGGCAGCCCGGCGGAGGCGAGATCGGGCTCGGCGCTTCGCCCGGTAGTGGTTCCGAAGTCCGGCGCTTGTCGGGGTCCGCCACCGGGATCGCGGACAACAAGACCCGTGTATAGGGGTGGCTTGGACGGGCGAAGACGGTCTCGGCCAGACCGATCTCCACGATACGCCCCAGATACATAATCGCGATCGAATCGCTGATATGTTCGACCACGGACAGATCGTGGCTGATGAAGATATAGGCGAGGTTCCGCTCGCGCTGCAGCCGGACCATCAGATTGAGGATCTGGCTGCGCACTGAAACGTCCAGCGCGGAGACGGGCTCGTCGGCGATCACAAGTTTGGGATCGAGGGCGAGAGCCCGGGCGACGCCCACGCGCTGCCGTTGGCCGCCGGAGAATTCATGCGGGTAGCGGTTCAGCATTTCGCCGGTCAGACCCACCGTCTCAAGAAGCGCGCGCACTTTCTCGATCTGCTCGGCTTTGGTGCCGATCTTGTGGACCTCGAGCGGCTCGCGCACGATCTCGCCGATGGTCATGCGCGGGTTCAGGGACGAATAGGGGTCCTGGAAGATCGCTTGGATGTCGCGGCGGATCTGGAATAGCTCGCTCTTGGATGCCGCCGCCACGTCACGGCCTTCGAACAGCACGCGTCCGCTCGTCGGCTCCTCGAGACGCATGATCGTCCGGCCCAAGGTCGACTTACCGCAACCTGACTCGCCGACGAGGCCCAGGGTCTCGCCGGCCGCGACGGTGAGGTTCACGCCCTCCACCGCATGTACATCGCCGACTTTCGCGGCGAAGACCCCGCCGCGCACCGGATAGTATTTTTTCAAGTCCTCGACGACGAGCAGAGGCATTGCATCGCTCATGGCGCGCCTCCACCGACAGGGAAATGACAAGCCACGAAACCCGCCCCAACGGCGTGCAGCTTCGGATCCTCCGCGAAGCACCGCTTCTGCTCCGGTTCACTCAGCGTCTTTCTTTTCCAGCAGCGGTCGGCGAAGCGGCAGTAGGGCGGCGGGTTCAAAAGCGACGGCACCACGCCTTCGATGGTTGGAAGTTCGGCTTTTTTCGCCGCGCCCTTTTGCGGCAAACTGCGCAAGAGTCCTTTGGTATAAGGATGCTGCGCGTTCTTGAAGATGTCCCGCACGTCGCCCTGTTCGACCACGCGTCCCGCGTACATGACGGCGACCTCGTCGCACATCTCGGCTACCACGCCCATGTCGTGGGTGATGAAGAGCACGGCGGCGCCGGTGCGCTTTTGAAGGGCGCGGATCAGGTTCAGCACTTGGGCCTGGACGGTGACATCCAGCGCCGTCGTCGGCTCGTCGGCGATCAGAAGCTGCGGCTCGCACATCAGCGCCATGGCGATCATCACGCGCTGCTTCATGCCGCCCGACAGCTCGTGCGGATAGTTGCCGATACGCTGGGCCGGGTCTGGAATGCCCACGGTCGCCAGCATCTCAATCGACTTCGCGCGCGCGGCGTCCCCCGTCAGGCCGAAACGTAAGGCGAGCACCTCACCCAATTGCTTCTCGACGGTGAACACGGGGTTCAGCGAGGTCATCGGGTCCTGGAAGATCATCGCGATATCCTTGCCCCGGATACGCGGCAGGTCTTCGCGTTTCATCGCCAGGATGTCGGCGCCGTTGAAACGGATCTGCCCGCCTAGGATTTCCCCCGGCGGCGACGGCACGAGGCGCAGGATCGAACTCGCGGTCACGCTCTTGCCGCAGCCGGACTCGCCGACAAGACCCAGCGTGCGGCCTTTCTCAACCCGCAAGGACACGCTGTCCACCGCGCGCAGAAGGCCCGCTTCGGTCGTGAAACCTACGGAAAGATTGTCGATCTCAAGCAGCGCCACGTAAATCCGGTCCCAAATACGATCCCACCCTTACTGCACCTTTTGGCGTATGCCGTAGAAGTCTTTGTCGATCTCGGGATCGACCGGATAGGCCTTTCCCGCCCGCTTCGCGTCTTCCACCGCGGCTTTCTTCGCCGGGTCGATCCACTGCACCAGCCAGTCGGTCACATCTTCAGCGCGCTTGGGCAGATACGTTTCCGGGAACTGCAGATAATCCCAGTACACAAGGCGCATGAACTTGATGTCCCAGAACGGGATGTAGAATGCTTCGTCGTGCACGGCCTGATCGACCCCGTGCATCGCCGTCATGCGCGCGTCGGGGTCCAGGTTCTCCTCATAGGTTTGGATATCCGCGTCGACCTCTTTGGTGCCGAAGCCCCAGAAGTTGTTGTTGTTCTTCTCAGCCTTGAAATAAGTGTGCAGGTACTGCCGCGGATCCGGATAGTAGGACGCGCCCATGGCCAGGAACGCCATCTCGAATTTACGCTCCAGCATTCTTTGGAAGGCCGCGCCCGGCTCAAGCAACTGGATGCGTAAGTCCACGCCCGCGCGCCGGAAATCCTGCTGGATCACCGTCAGCGCCGCTTCAAGGTTTTTGGAATAGTGGATCATGGTGAACGTCGCCGGCTCACCCTTGTCGTTCACCAGGATGTCGTCGGCATCGCTGCGGGTGAAGATCAGTCCGCGCGCGGTGCGCTTCAGGGCCGCGAAGAAACCGGTGCCGCCGATGTCCGCCGGGCGGTGGTATCCCGCCTTCGCCAGATACTCGCGCGCCTTCGCTGGATCGAAAGGCCGCGCTTTGACGTCCGGATTTTCGTAGATCGTGCCGTCGAAGAAGGAGTTCTTCCGGTAAGTCTCGCCGTAGAACAGGTTGCGGTTCACGCGGTCGTAGTTGAACAGGTAATGCATCGCGATGCGGAAATCGCGGTTCTGAAAGATCGGCGCTTGCAGGTTCATCTGCATGCCGAGCAGGCCCTTGGGCGTATCCACCCACATGCGCGCCTTGTGCACCCAGCCGTTGCGCACTTCGGGCACATCGAGCCCCTCGTACCACATCTTTGAACCGACGGTGGTCACATCGATCTCGCCGCGCCGCAGATAGTCGATCTCGCGTTCGATCGGCATCACGCGCAGATGGATCTCGTCGAAGTTATAGAGCCCCTTGAAGTAACGCTTCTTGTCGCCCCACCAGTTGGGTACGCGCTTGAAGGTGATAGATTCCCCGCGCTGCATGTCGGACACGACATAGGGCCCCGGAACGACTTGCGGCACGTTGGTGGTGTTGTTGACCCAGTCCTTATCGACAGGCGGCGAAGCATGCATCGCGGTCGGCCACAGACCGGCGTAGTCGTATAACGGCCGCCAGCTCGGGCGTGTGCCGACGATGCGCAGCGTGTAATCGTCAACGCGGTCGACGGACGTCAGATACTGCTCGGCGAAGCTGTTGTAGAAGGGGTCGAGAATGAATTTCGACTGCATGATCCGCCAGGTGAACACATAGTCGTTGGCGGTGACCGGCTTCCCATCCGAGAATTTCGCGTCGCGGTCCAGTTTTAGGAAAATCGTCCGTTGGTCTTTCTGGATCGACCAGTGCGTCGCCAGCATCGGGATGAATTCATCGGTCGTCGGATGCTGCGCGACCAGTCCGCCGTGTTTGTCCATCAGGGCAAAGGTGCGGTTCCAGGCGGAGAAGAAGTCGTTCGAGTTCGGTCCGACGAGCCGGAACGTCAGGGGATAGGCCCCGATCGCGGCCGTGAATCGCCCGCCGCGAATGGCCTTCTCCGAACCGATCAACGGCGCCGTGTCGTTGGTCTCCCACACGATATCGGGAGGCAGCGCGACGGGCGCGGCATCCGTCACGAGCTTCTTGGCATCCGCGTCCGATTGCGCGATGGCCGGCGTTTGCAGGAAGAGGCCGATCAGGAAGAGGGCGTGAAACAGCGTCCGCATGGCTATTCGTACCTTGCGTATTGCTTGGGATCGAAGGCCTCGCGCACGGACTCGCCGATGAAGGTCACCACAAGAAGGGTCAGCGTGATGGCCGTGAAGGGTGCGAGGGTCAGCCACAGCTTGTCGCGGTTATTCGCGTCCAGCGCTTGGTCGATCATCTCGCCCCAGCTGGGCGTCGGCGGCGGCAAACCGTAGCCAAGATAATCAAGCGCGGTGAGCGAGAAGATTGCGCCGACGATCAAAAACGGCGTGAAGGTCACCAGCGGCGTCAGGCAATTCGGAAGCAAGTGACGGAAAATGATGCGGGTGTGCGATGCGCCGTAGGATTTGGCCGCCAGGCAGTATTCGCGCGTTTTCTCCCGGTACATCTCCGTGCGCATATAGAAAGTGATGGTGATCCACTGGAACAGCGCCATGATCCCCAACAGCATCCAGAAACTCGGGATCATCAGCGCCGCGAGGATGATCACGACATAGAGGAAGGGGATCGAGACGATGACCTCGATCACGCGCTGGCTGACGATATCGAAGCGCCCGCCGAAATAGCCCTGAAGCGCCCCGATGAAGGTGCCGATGACCTGGCCGATGAGCACCAGGATCAGCGAAAAGAAAATAGAGATGCGGAAACCGTAGAGAAGGCGCGAAGCCACGTCGCGTCCTTGCGTATCGGTCCCGAGGAAATGCTCGCGGGCAGCGTCCGGCGCGTTGGGCGCGGGTTTGGCGAGATGCGCGATGGATTGCAACGTCCCGGCCATGGCGACGTTGCGTAACGTGCCGCCCGGCGCCCGCTCGGGATCGGCGAGGATCTTGTCGATTTCTCCGGTGTCGATGAGATCGGCGATTTCATCCAGATTGTCACGGCGCGCAAGCAGGCTCGCGCCGGCGCGGTCGCCCGCGGAAAGCCGCGCCTGAACGTCGTTGAGGATTTCCGTGTACCAGAAGTCGCTTTGGAACGGGTCCCATGGGATCAGCGGCATCAGGACTTTATTGTCGCGGTTCGGATACTTGGCGACGATTGCTGCGGGATCGATGCCGGCCTGTGCGATTTCGCGTTCGTATTGTTCATGCTCGAAACGCCATTCGCGTTGCAGCCGCAGGTAATCGGTCTCAAGGTCCTCGGCCAACCATCCCGGCGGCGGCGTCTGATGGAAGAACGCCATATTAAAATATGTGAAAGTCGGGAAGTGAGCTTCGCCCTTGTAGATCACCAGAAGCGCGCGGCTTTCGGCGAGGTAGGGCGCGAAGATCGACAGCACGATTGCGACGAGGAGCACGATCAAGGAGTAATAGCCGCGCTTGATGCGGCGGAAGCGCGCAAAACGCCGGCGGGTGATCGGATCGAGGTTGAACAGGGCCATCGTTATTCGAACCTCACGCGCGGATCGACGAAGGCGACGGCGAGGTCGGACAGCAAATTCCCCAGCATAAGGACGGCGCTGGAGATGACGAGGATGCCCATCACCACCGGGAAATCGCGTGTCTGGATGGCTTCAAAGCCCAGGAGGCCGATGCCTTGAATATTGAACACGCGCTCGATAAGGAAGCTGCCGGTCAGGAAAATGCCGAGCAGGCTTCCGATCGACGTCGCGATGGGGATCAGCGAGTTGCGCAAAGCGTGCACGAACACGGCGCGCCGCCAGTTGAGGCCTTTGGCGAGCGCCGTGCGCACGTAGTCCGCGCTCATGTTCTCGAGCAGGCTGTTCTTGACCAGCATCGTCTCCACCGCGAACGCGCCCACTAGGTAGGCGACGAGCGGCAGGATCGAATGCCAGACCACATCGGCGATGCGCTGGCCAAGGGACATGGCTCCCGCGCCGACGGATTGGAATCCGCCGAGCGGAAACCATTCGAATTGCACCGATAGGATATTCACCATCACCGCGCCCAGCGCGAACCCCGGCACCGCATAGCCGATAAAGATAAGCGCGGAGGTGACGTTATCGACCACCGTGCGATGACGGATCGCCTTCAGGATGCCCAGCGGGATGCAGATGGCATAGATGAAGATGGTCGTGACGATTCCATAGTAGATCGAAATCGGCAGGCGTTCCGTGATGACGGTCAGCACGGGTTCATTGTAACGGAAGGACTGGCCGAGATCGCCGGTCACGGTCTTGCCCAGCCACTGGCCGTAGGCGACGAGGAACGGTTTGTCGAACCCGTAATATTCCTCCAGCGCCTTCAATTGTTCGTCGGGAATGACAAGCTGCGGACGCCCGGCCGCGACGCTGCGCGCGGCTTGCGCGCCGCCCGCGCCCGCCAGCGATAGGCGCAGCTGATCGATCTGACCGCCGGGAACGAACTGACACAGGAGATAGGTCGCGAAGGTGATGCCGAGGAATGTCGGAATCATCAACAACAGGCGGCGAATGACGTAGTCCCGAAGGGCCTGACCGCGAGATTTCAAGCGCTACATTTCCCTAAAGCGTGGCGCGTGAAGTTAGGCGCGCCGGCGGCGAAGGATCATGAAGAGCACCACAAGCCCCGCGGCTCCCGCAAGAGCCATCAGCAATGTATTTGAGTTTCCGCCGCCGCTCTCGGCCGGCTCCGCGTTGCGGTTGCGCAGGAAGGCCGCGACCTTCTCCGCCTTCGCCTTGTCCTCCCACCAGAGGGCCGGGTGCTGCCCGGCAAGCGGCGTGATGTCTGGACGCCCCAACTTGCCCGAGCGCGCCCACCACAATTTGGGCTTTGAGTAGCTCGGCACGACATAGTGACCCCAGAGCAGGATGCGATCCAAGGCATTGGTGTGCGCCACCAGCGTTTCCCGGCTCGGGGACTTGATCAGCATCTCGACCAACTCGTCGACGACCGGGTCTTTCACCCCGATCCAATTCTCGCTGCCCTGTCGGTCAGCCGCCGCCGAGCCCCACTGCTCGCGCTGCTCGTTGCCCGGCGAATTGCTCATCCCGCCCCAATAGGGCTGTTCTGCCACCGTCATGTCGTAGTCGAATTCGTTCATACGGTTCAGATACTGCGTCGGATCGACGATGCGCATGGACGCCTTGATGCCAAGGCGTTCCAGGTTGCGCGTATAGGGGCCCACCCATTTCTCGAAGCCCGGCAGCCGCAACAGGATCTCGAACGTGAACGGCGCGCTGGTCTTGGCGTTGGTGAGAACGCCGTTCTTCACGTCCCAGCCGGCGTCCGCCAGCAGTTTCTGCGCCGTGAGAAGGTTCTGCCTGAGGGCGTTCTCGTCCGGCGTGCGCGGCGGCTGGAATGGTTTGGTGAACACTTCGTCCGGGATACGGCCCCGGAATTGCTCCAGGATCGCGCGCTCCTCGTCTTGCGGCAAATCGTGCGACGCCAGTTCCGAGCCCTGCCAGAAGCTCGAGAACGGGGCCATCAAATTATAACCGACCGTCTTGTTCGCGCCGTCGAAGTCGAACGCATAGCTCAAGGCTTCGCGCACGCGCCGGTCCATGAACTGCGTGCGGCGTGTATTCATCAGGAACGCAAAGCTTTCCTGCGGCTGGCCGGTCGTCCATGAATCGAGCACGATGGCGCCCGCATCGATCAATTCTTTATCGTAACCCACCGCCCAGCGCGCTGGATCGACCTCGATATTGATGTCGACAGAACCATTCATGAAGGCCTGGAGCGCGACGTCCGCGTCGCGGAAATATTCGACGCGCATCTCGTCGAAATTATAGGCGCCCTGATTGACGGCCAGGTCCTTGCCCCAATAGTTGGGATCGCGCTTCAGCACGAAGTAACGGCCGGCCTCGAAGCGGTCGATGCGGTAAGGCCCCGTCGCGTTCGGGATGTCGAGGGTGCCGGCTTCAAAATCGCGCTTTTCCCACCAGGCTTTGCTGAGCACCGGCAACTCCCCCATCAGCATGGGGAGTTCGGTGTTCTTGTCGTCCTTGAAGCTAAATTTAACTTTGCGCTCGCCGGTCTTCTCGGCCTTGGTCACATCGCCCCAATAGAGTTTGAAGCGCGGGTGGCCTTTGCTTACCAGGGTTTCTAGCGAGAAGATCACGTCCTCCGGCGTGACGGCGCTGCCGTCGTGGAACTTCGCCTCGGGCCGCAGCACGAACTCTATCGACTTGCGATCCTCGGCAAGCTCAACGGTTTCGCAAATCAGGCAATAGCGCGAGAACGGCTCATCGCCGCTGGTGGTCATTAACGGTTCGTTGAAATAGAAGAACCAGCCGTTGCCGGCATAATGGATAACGCCCGGATGCGGTTTGTTGCCCTTAAAGGCAAAGGCGTTGAAGCTGTCGAAGGTGCCGATGGCGGCGCGCGTCAAAGATCCGCCCTTGGGCGCGTTCGGATTGGCGTGGTCGTAGTGCTTGAAGTCGGCGGGGTATTTCACCTCGCCGTACAACGCTAAACCGTGAACAGGTTTGCCGGTGACAATCGCGTTGGCGGCGCCCGCACTCAGGAGTGCGAGCGCGAGCGCGGCACTCGCCGCGCGTATCCTGCCGTAAATCAAGGCTTGGCGCCCGCCGCGGCCTTCGGATCCATCCACCAGGTTTCAATAATGCCTTCACCCGGCGCCGGAAGACCCAGCAAGGGGAACTTCTCAGGATGCTGCAGCTTCGCCCAATAGGCGTAGCGCTCGTTCTGCGAATTGTAGTGCAGCAAGGTGTAGTGGTTCCATTGCAGCACGCGATCAAGGGCTTTCGTCGCCGTGACGAGGCTCGGGCGGTCGGTGGCATTCATGATCGTGGCGATCAGGGAATCCACCGCCGGATCTTTCACGCCCGCGAGATTGCGGCTGCCTTTGCGGTCCGCCGCAGCGGTGCCCCAGAACTCCAGCTGTTCGTTCCCGGGGCTAAGCGAATTGTTCACGCCGCCGGTGACGACGTCGTAGTCGAACTCGTTCAGGCGGTTGATGTACTGGCTGGTGTCCACAACGCGGATCGTGCCCTTGATGCCCAGGCGTTCCAGGTTCTGGAACCACGGCAGCACGATGCGATCCAGGCTTTCCTGGATCAGCAGCACTTCAAAGGTGAAGGGCTCGCCTGTCTTGGCGTTTACGAGCGCGCCGCCTTTGTTCACCCATCCCGCCTGCTGGAGCAGATCGCGCGCCTTCAGAAGGCTTTCGCGCGGCGCGCCGGTGCCTTGCGTGACCGGCTGTTTGTATTCTTGCGTGAAGACTTCCGGCGGGATCTTGTCGCGCAGCGGCTCCAGCAGCTTTAGTTCGTCGGCGCTGGGAAGGCCTTTGGCTTCCATCTCCGAGCGCTGCCAGTAGCTGCGCACGCGCGTGTACTGATTGTAGAAGATGGTCTTGTTCAGGGATTCGAAATCGAACGCGAGATTCATCGCTTCGCGCACGCGCCGGTCGGCGAATTTCGCCCGGCGCAAGTTCATCGTGAATCCTTGCGCGTCCATCGGCGAGGCCGATGTGACTTCCAAACGTTTCACGCGCCCGTCTTTCAGCGCCGGGAAGTCATAGCCCGTCGCCCAGCGCAGCGCCGTGCGTTCGTTGCGGAAGTCGTAGCCGCCGGTCTTGAAGCTTTCGAACAGCACCGTGTCGTCGCGGAAATATTCGTAGCGGATGCGGTCGAAGTTATAGAGCCCCTTCATGATGGGCAGGTCTTTGGCCCAATACTTCTCGTTGCGCTTATAGGTGATGAAGCGCCCCACTTCGAACGTGTCGATCATGTAGGGGCCGCTGCCGAGCGGCGCCTGCAATGTCGTGGCTTCAAAGTCGCGCTTTTCCCAGTAGGACTTCGGCAGCACGGGCAGTTGACCGATAATGGAGGCCAGCTCGTTGTTCTCTTTGTTCTTGAACGTGAAGCGCACGGTGCGCGGGTCGCGCGCTTCGGCCTTCTCGATCTCGCTGTAATACACCCGGTAGAAAGGAACGCCCTTGGTCAGAAGGGTCTGGAAGCTGAACACCACGTCGGCCGCCGTCATCGGCGAGCCGTCCGAGAAATGCGCTTCCTTGCGCAGCTTGAATTCCGCCCAGCTGTTGTCGGGGGCGACTTCGATGGTTTCGCACACCAGACAGTAGCTGCCCGACGGCTCATCAAGTCCGCTCGTCATCAGCGTGTCGTACATCAGGCCGACGCCGCGCGCGGAGCTGCCCTTCAGCGTGAACGGATTGAATGTGTCGAAGGTCGCGTCATTCGCGTTCGACAACGTGAGCGTGCCGCCCTTGGGCGCATTCACGTTCACATATCCAAACGGTTGGTTGGCGCCGTACTTGGGTTCGCCGTGGATCGCGATGCCGTGTACCGGTTTGCCACGCACCACGGCGCTGGCTGGTGTTACGGCGCAGACGATCGCCGCCGCTCCCAGGATTGCAAGCATACGGCTCATCTCGATCCTCCTCGAAAAGTGTCGTGAGCTAGAACTAGCCTTGCAGTGCTGCGAGCGCCGCCGCGTGAAGCGCGGCATCGCCGCTGGCCAGCACTTGGCCATGGACGGTCGTCTCCGACTCTAGGGCCAACGCGGCTCCATTCCAATCGGTGATGAGGGCGCCGGCGCCTTCCAGCACCGGAACCACTGCGGCGTAATCATGTAACTTGAGCCCCGCTTCGCAGGCGAGGTCCGTCCAGCCCGAGGCCACCATCGCGTAATGATAGCAGTCGGTGCCGCCGTAACGGGTTTGACGTACCGCCGCCGACAGGCGATCGAACGCGCTTTTTTCCACGGGTGAGAAGGCTGACGCCGAGGTGGTGTAAACCGCGGCATTGGCGAGGGCGGCGCCGCTTCGGGCTTTAGCCGGCGCGCCGTTCAGGGTGGTGGGCAGTTCGCGCCCGCCAAGCCAGCGTTCTTTCAACGCCGGATGATTGATGCAGCCCAGATACGGCACGGTATTTGTAACAGTGCGGCGCCAAAGGCCGATGAGAGTGCCGAACAGCGGCACGCCGTTGATGAAGGATTTGGTGCCGTCGATGGGGTCGAGGATCCAGAGCCACTCGGCGTCCTCGCGTTCGCGGCCATGTTCCTCGCCGATGATGCCGTGATCGGGAAAGGCGCGCGCGATCAGTTCGCGCATCGCCGCCTCGCTGTCCCGGTCGGCGATGGTCACCGGCGTCGCGTCGGATTTCGCGTCGATCGCGACATTGTTGCGGAAGTGCGAAAGCACAATCGCCCCGCTGGTGTCGGCGAGGCGATGAAAAAGGGCGACGCAGGTTTTTGTGAACCCGGCGTCGCCCATATTTTTCTTGGAAGAAAGAGTGATTACTTCGCCGGGGCGGCTTCGGCCGGAGCCGCTTCGGCCGGCGCGGCTTCCGCCGGCGCGGTTTCCGCCGGGGCTTCAGCAGGAACTTCCGGCAGCGGCGGAGCGGACGGCGAGGCGCTCATCAGGAACTTGATCGCCGCGGCGCGTTCGTCGTGCTTCTTGAGGCCGGCGAAGCTCATCGAGCCCTTCGGCGCCAGATGCTTCGGGTTTTCCAGGTAATCGTCGAGCTTCTGGTACGACCACTCACCGCCGACGGCCTTCAGAGATTCGGTGAAGTTGAAGCCGGCCAGGGTGCCGACCGGCCGGCCGACGACGCCATGCAGGTTCGGACCGGTCATCGGCTTCGCGCCTTCTTCGACCGAGTGGCAGGACTGGCACTTGCGGAACACGGTCGCGCCGTTTTCCACCGTCGCGACCGCGATCAGCGGAATGATGTTCGGACGGGCGGTATCCGCAGGGCCGGCGGCCGCGGCCGTCTGCACTTCCGGGACTTCCACCGGGTATCCAAATTTCTCAACCGTCTCATGCTCAGGCATGATGAGGCCGCCGACGATGTTCACGCCAAGGACGGCCAGGAAGGCCAGCCAGAAGGCGCTTACGACGGCCTGGAACGTCCGGTTATCGAGAAAGCTCATTTACAAGATCCCCACGGGTCACAATTGGCGCTCTGAATAATCGGTCTAAGGCCAAATCTCAATACGAATCAACGCCCCAGGCAAGTGTTTGGGAGGGGGCCCCCCAGGTCTGGAAAGGGGCATAACCTCTTGGAACAAGGCCCTTAGTCCTGTTATGTGTCCGCCCCAACACATGACCGCTGTCGCCTCACAGCTGTAACCAGGACGCCAGACCCACCATGCCGGCCCTCATCGTCATCCCGGCGCGCCTCAGCGCCACCCGCCTGCCCAATAAACCCCTCGCCATGATCGGCGACGCGCCCATGATCGTCCATGTGTGGCGCAGGGCCGTCCAGGCCAATGCCGGTCCGGTCATCGTCGCCGCCGGGGATCAGGAAATCGCCGACACCATCAAGGCGGCGGGCGGGGAAGCCGTCATGACCGACCCGGCGCTGCCGTCGGGCAGCGACCGTGTCCATGCCGCCGCCGAGATCTATGATCCGCAAGGCAAGTTCGATGTCGTCGTGAACGTGCAGGGTGACCTGCCGACCCTAGAGCCGAAACTGGTCGCGGCCTCCGTAACCCCGCTCGCGAACCCGGCGATCGATATCGCCACCGTGGTCGCGCGCATCACGGTCGAGGAAGAATTAACAGACACCGCGGTGGTGAAAGCCGCGCTGTCGCTCGAGCCGGGCGCCGCCACCGGTCCCGCCCTCTATTTCAGCCGTAACCTGATCCCGTCGGGGCCGGGCGATCACTATCACCACATTGGCATCTACGCGTTCCGGCGCGCCGCGCTGCGCAGGTTCGTCACCTTGAAGCCGACGGTCCTCGAAGTGCGCGAGCGCCTTGAGCAACTGCGCGCCATCGAGAACGGCATGCGCATGGCCGCCGCGTTGGTGGACACGATCCCGCTCGGTGTCGATACGCCCGCCGATCTCGAACGCGCCCGCCGCCTCCTCGGCGCGTAGCGATGGCCGCGCGCAAAGCCAAAACCAAAGGCGTGAGCAACAACCTCATCGCCTTCCAAGGCATGCTCGGCGCCTATTCGCATCTCGCGTGCAAGGCGATGTTCCCGCGCATGGACGTTCTGCCCTGCGCGCAGTTCGACGACGCTTTCGCCGCCGTGGACAAGGGGCGCGCGCGTTATGCCATGATCCCGGTCGACAATTCCGTAGCCGGCCGCGTCGCCGACAATCACCGCTTGTTGCCGACCTCCGGCTTACACATCGTCGGCGAGCATTTCGAACGCGTGAACCACCACCTGCTCGCTCTTCCCGGCGCGACCCTCAAGACGGTGAAGACGGTCTACAGCCACGTGCACGCGCTCGGTCAGTGCCGCAAATTCATGCGTGCGAAGAAGCTCACTCCGGTTGTCGCCGCCGATACCGCCGGCGCGGCGCGCGATATCGCCGAGCTCGATGACCCGCGCGTTGCGGCGATCGCGTCAAAGCTCGCCGGCGAGATCTACGGCCTCAGATCGCTGGCCTCGAACATCGAGGATGCGGATCACAACACCACGCGCTTCCTGGTGATGGCGCGCGAGCCGCAGCACGTGCGCCCGAAGCCGGGCGTGAAATATGTGACGACGCTTGTCTTCCGGGTGCGCAACGTGCCCGCGGCGCTTTATAAGGCGCTCGCCGGGTTCGCCACCAACGGCGTCAACATGACCAAGCTGGAAAGCTACATGGTGGATGGTCATTTTTCGGCGACGCAGTTCTACACCGACGTCGACGGGCACCCAAAGGATCGCGCGCTTGCGCTCGCGCTCGAGGAACTGCGCTTTTTCTCAAAGGAAGTGAAAATTCTTGGCGCGTATCCGGCGCACAAGTTTCGTTCCGAATAACTAGTCTTCGGCCCGCCAGCCTTCGATCAGCCAACGCGAGATCGACGAGCGGTGCGGCAGCAGTAGCGTGCCGGGTCCGCTTTCCGCCGCGCGCACTTCGTCGCGCGTGAACCAGCGGCAATCCTCGAGCTCGTCCGAATCGCGCCTGATCTCGGTCGACAGAGCCTCACCCCGGAAGCCAAGCATGAGCGAGGTCGGGAACGGCCAGGGCTGCGAAGCCATGTAACGCACCGCTCCCACTTTGATTCCCGTCTCTTCGGCGACCTCGCGGCGCACCGAATGCTCGATGCTCTCACCCGGTTCGACGAACCCGGCGATGGTCGAGAACTGTCCCGGGCGCCATTCCGCTTTACGGCCCAGCAAACATTTATCACCGTGGGTGATCAGCATGATCGCGGCGGGGTCTGTGCGCGGATAGGTCCGGTGCCCACAGGATAAACATGTGCGGCTATGTCCGGATTCCGTGGACACCGTTTTTGCCCCGCAACGGCTGCAATGCGGATGGTTCTGATGCCAGATCGCCATCGCGCGCGCATAAACCAGGCGCGAGGCGACATCGTCATCCATGTTGGGGAATATCTCGCGCAGGCCCGTGAACGCGGCGGCCCCGATTTCCGGCGGCGTCTCCGTGGCCGGCAATACCAGGGCGAACCAAGGCGTTTGATCGGCGGTGCCGAGAAAGACGAGCGTGACGGCCTCCGCATCAACACGATCAAGGATCTCGGCGCCGAAGCTGAGCGGGCGCTGCGCCTCATCGATGGGGTGCGCTTCTTTCCAAACTGGCAGGAACCGCGCCGCGGCGCTCAGTGACAATGCGCGTACTTCCTCGGTCTTGCCGCGGAGAAGTTCAGCGCGCTCAAGGGCTGCGCTCGTGTAGGGCAGCGTGCTCATGTCACGACCGGTGATAAGGATGTCCCGCGAGAATGCTCTGCGCGCGGTACACTTGCTCGGCGAGCATGGCGCGCACCAGCATGTGCGGCCAGGTCAGAGCGCCGAAGGATAGCACGAGGTCCGCTCTCTTGCGCACCGCCTCATCCAGTCCGTCGGCGCCGCCGATGACAAAGGCCACTGTCCGCGCGCCGTCGTCGCGCCAGCGCCCGAGGCGCGCGGCGAAAGCCTCGCTGCTTTCGGTGCGGCCGCGCTCGTCCATGGCTACGAGGCGCGCCCCTTGCGGCACGGCGGCCAGCAGCGCTTCGCCCTCGCGGGTCTTGCGCACGTCGACCGCCAGGTCCTTCTTTATCTCGATTTCCTTGAGGTCCACGCGCCACGGCAGGCGCGCGACATAGGCCTCGTAAAGGTCTCGCTCGGGGCTGGCCTTCGCTTTGCCCACGGCGGCGATGATGATGTGAAGCGGCCCGGTGCTCAGGCGCGTTTCGCCGGTTTCTTTGGCGGCGTCGGCACGGGCGATGGCGAGGACCAAATGCGCTCGATCTGATAGAAGGTGCGCACTTCGGGACGGAACAGGTGCACGACCACATCCCCCGCATCGACCAGCACCCAGTCGCCGTGCTTCTCGCCTTCGGTCTGCGGCTTCACGCCGATCTCGCGCAGTTCCTGCACCAGATGTTCGGCCATGGCCGACACCTGACGCGCGGATGTTCCCGACGCGATGACCATGCGGTCAGCGATGCTGGTTTTTCCAACGAGATCGATAGTGAGGATGTCCTGCGCCTTGTCGTCATCGAGCGAGGTGAGGATCGCGCCGAGCATGGTGTCCAGATCGGGAGCGGCTTGGGTCTTAGGGATGGTCGTCTCCATAGTGTTGCTGCGCTTGGCGGATCGCGGTGGCCGAAGCCGGGTGACGCCGCATGGCGATGTAAGTCCAGGCCGGGGCCGCGCGATGCCAAAGCGTGGCCGCCCGGCGGACGCGCGCTCGGCCGAAGCGTTTCGCCGCCGCGCCGGCCAAAGCGCCATAAGAATAGGGACTACGGTCAAAGACCGCAACGCGTACGGCCTTGAAGATCCGCGTCCAGCGCCACCAGTGTGGCATTTGTGCCAGATTGTCCGCGCCCATCAGCCAGACGAAGCGCAGCCTTGGAAATCGGTCCGTGAGCGCGGCGAGGGTCCGCGCAGTGCGTGCCGTGCCCAGGCGGCGCTCCAGATCGGTCACAACGATGCGCGGGTCCGCGGTCATTTTTCGCGCCCCCGCGAGTCGTTTGGCAAGCGGCGCCATATCGGCCGTGCTCTTCAGGGGGTTCTGGGGGCTCACCAGCCACCATACCGCGTCGAGGTTCAGGGCCTTCAATGCCGCGCGGCTGAGATGCCGATGTCCCTCGTGCGCGGGGTTGAACGAGCCGCCCAGGAGACCGATGCGTCCCTGGCGCCGGTCCCCAAACGGGGGGATGTCACGACCTGATCTGGCCGTCACCGCGCACCTTATATTTGAAGGTCGTGAGCTGCTCGACGCCGACGGGTCCGCGCGCGTGCATCTTGCCGGTCGCGATCCCAATCTCGGCGCCCATCCCGAACTCGCCGCCGTCGGCGAATTGGGTCGAGGCGTTGTGCATGACGATCGCGCTGTCGAGTCCGTCCATGAACCGCTCGGCCGCGCTCTGGTCCTCGGTGATGATCGCCTCGGTATGTTGCGAGCCGTGCGCCACGATATGGGCGATCGCCGCGTCGATATCCTTCACGGTCTTCACGGACAGGATGGCATCCAGATATTCGGTATCCCAATCTTCCGGGTTCGCCGGCTTCACGCGCGTATCGAGTTTCTGGATGCTCGCATCGCCGCGCAGCTCGCAGCCGGCTTTCGCCAGATCGTCGAGGATCGGCGGCAGGATGCTGGCGGCGACGGCATCGTCGATCAACAAGGTCTCCGTCGCGCCGCAAATGCCGGTGCGGCGCATCTTGGCGTTCAGGACGATCAGCCTCGCTTTCGCCGGGTCGGCTTTGGCGTGGATGTAGGTGTGGCACAAGCCGGTGAGGTGCTGGAACGTCGGAACGCGGCTATCGCGCATCACGCGGTCCACCAGCGACTGGCCGCCGCGCGGCACAATCACATCGATGTACTGGGTCATGGTCAGCATCTCGCCGACCGCCGCACGGTCCGTCGTCGGGACCATTTGAATCGCTTCACGCGGGATATCCGCCGCCCGCAATCCCTCCTGCAGGCATTTGAGAATGGCCTGCGACGAATGGAAGCTCTCAGAGCCGCCGCGCAGGATGCAGGCGTTGCCGGCCTTCAAACAAAGGCCACCGGCGTCCGCCGTCACGTTGGGGCGCGATTCATAGATGATGCCGATCACGCCGAGCGGCGTTCTCACGCGCTGGATCACCAACCCGTTGGGGCGCGTCCATTCGGCGATGATCTGGCCGACAGGATCGGCGAGATCGGCGATCTCCTCCAAACCTTTCGCCATGGCGGCTACTCGCGAATCGTTCAGCTCCAGGCGGTCCATCAGGGCCGGCGTCAGGCTCTTCGCGCGCGCGGCCGCCATGTCCTTGGCGTTCTCGGCTTTGATCGTCTCGGCGTTCGCGCGGATCGCGGCGGCGGCGGCGCGCAGCGCCTTGTTCTTATCGTCTGTGGAGGTCTTCGCCAGCGCGCGGCCCGCGGCGCGCGCGTTGCGGCCGATGTCGTTCATAAGCCCGGCTATATCGTTCTGGCCGTGTCCGTCCATCTCAATACTCACTTAGAAACCGACCACCAAGTCGTCTCGATGGATCACTTCGCTGCGTCCGCGATAGCCCAGGATCTTCTCTATATCTTCGGATTTATGGCCTTTGATCATGCGCATATCGCTGGCCGCATAGGCGGACAGCCCCTTGCCTACGATCTGACCGTCTTTGGTGCGTACTTCAATGGCGTCGCCACGTTCGAACTCTCCGGCGATCTCGGCGATCCCGGCCGGAAGTAGGCTTTTGCCGCTTTTTAGGGCCGCGACGGCGCCGTCATCGACCACGATCGTGCCCCGCGTCTGCACGTTGCCCGCGATCCAGCGTTTACGCGCGGTGCGCGGCTCCGAACCCGGCACGAACCAAGTGCAGCGTCCGCCGTTCTCCAGCGCCGCCATCGGGTTCATCGGCTTGCCCGGCGCGATCGCCATGCGGCAGCCCGCCGCCATGCAGATCTTCGCCGCCATGATCTTGGTCACCATGCCGCCGGAACCGACGCCGGTGGTGGTGACGCCCGCCATGCCTTCGATCTGCGGCGTGATCTCGCGCACTTCGGGCACCAGCACCGCGTCCTTGTTCAGGCGCGGATCGGCGGTGTAGAGCCCATCGATGTCCGAAAGCAGCACCAGCGTATCGGCGCTGATCATCTGCGCGACGCGCGCGGCCAGGCGGTCGTTGTCGCCAAAGCGGATCTCAGCGGTGGCGACGGAATCGTTTTCATTGATGACCGGGATCGCGCGCAAGGTCAGCAGCGTGTCGAGCGTGTTTCGCGCGTTCAGATACCGGCGGCGGTTTTCGGTATCGTCCAGCGTGATCAGCACTTGGCCGACGGTGATCTTGTGGCGGTCGAGCGAGCTTTGATATGCGTGCGTCAGGCGCATCTGGCCCGTGGCCGCGGCGGCCTGCTTTTCCTCGAGGCGTAGTTTGCGCCCCCGCATGCCAAGCGGTCCGCGCCCAATTCCAATCGCGCCCGAAGTGACGATCACCACTTCCTGTCCGCGCGCATGGGCGCGCGCGACATCGTCACATAACGCGTCCAGCCATTCCTGGTGCAGCGCGCCAGTCTCTTCGTTGACCAGCAGCGCCGAGCCGATCTTCACGACCAGACGCTTCGACGTCGTGACGAACGCGGAGAGACTCACGGACGCCAGCTCCCGTCGTTGGCCTCTTCGTCGTTCTCGTCTTCGTCTTCGTCCCGTGCATTCGGGTCGCGCGCTTTTTCGACGATCTTGGCGAGCGCGCGCAGCATCTCCTCACGGCCTTCGCCGGACACGCCGGAGAGCAGAACGGGTTTCTTGCGGCTCGCTTTCGCCAGCGCCGCGCGTTTTTCCTCGCGCATCTCTTCGGTCAGCGCATCGACCTTGTTGAGCGCGACAATCTCTTTCTTGCGCGCGAGGCCGCCGCCGTAGGCTTTCAACTCGCCGCGGATCGTCTTGTAGGCCACCGCGACGTCTTCTTCCGTGCCGTCGACGAGATGCAGCAGCACCGCGCAGCGTTCGATATGTCCGAGGAATCGGTCGCCGAGTCCCGCGCCTTCATGCGCGCCTTCGATCAGTCCCGGAATATCCGCGATCACGAATTCCAACTCGCCCACCTTCGCGACGCCGAGGTTCGGGTGCAGCGTCGTGAATGGATAATCGGCGATCTTCGGGCGCGCGCGGGTCACGGTGGCGAGGAACGTCGATTTGCCGGCGTTCGGCAGTCCAACGAGGCCGACATCGGCGATCAGTTTTAGGCGCAGCCATACCCAGGCCTCGGGCGCGATCTGTCCCGGGTTCGCGTAATCGGGCGCCTGGTTGGCGGGGCCCTGGAAGTGCGCGTTGCCGAATCCGCCGTTGCCGCCGCGCAGCAAGGTGATGCGGTCGCCGTCCTTGGACAGGTCCGCCAGCATCGTCTCGCGGTCCTCCGACAGGATTTCGGTTCCCACGGGCACCTTCACGATCAGATCCGCGCCGTCCTTGCCGGTGCAGTTCTTGCCCATGCCGTTCTCGCCGCGCTCGGCCTTGAAGTGCTGGTGATAGCGGAAGTCGATCAGCGTGTTGAGGTTGCGCGCGGCTTCGAAAATCACATCGCCGCCGTCGCCGCCGTCACCGCCGTCGGGTCCGCCGAACTCGATGAACTTCTCGCGCCGGAAACCGATGCAACCGTTTCCGCCGTCACCGGCTTTTATGTAGATCTTGGCTTGGTCCAGGAATTTCATGGCGCCCTTATACCTGTTTCGCCCGCCACGAGTCGCGGGTTAGCTCGAGGTCGACCCCCGGAAGATCGGCGTTCCGGGCAAGGCAGGGATGCGCGCTCCGGCCGGTCTCGACGAATCCGAGTTTCGCGAGCACGCGCCCCGACGCGGCATTTTCCTCGTAGTGCTGCGCCCCGATCCCGGCGAGACCCAGCCATCCGAAGGCGAACCCGAGGGCCGCGTTCGCGGCTTCCGTGGCATAGCCGAAGCCCCAATAGGACACGGCGATCCAATAGCCCAGCACGAATTGGCTCAGGTCTTTGCGCTCATGCAGTCCTACGCAGCCAATGAGCCGGTTGTGGAGGGTGATTGCGAACGGGAAGTTTTCCCCCGCAGCCCGCCAGTCGTTGTGTTTGCCGATCCATTCCTCCGCGAGGCCCGGCGGGTAAGGGAAGGGCACGCGCGCCAGCATGCGCGTCACGGCCCACGCGCCGATCAGCTCGTGCACGCGCGCGGCATCGGTCTGGCGGAAAGGGCGTAAGGAAAGGCGCGTCGTACGGATGTTCAGGTCGATCATGGCTTTTCCCCAAAAGCAAAAAAGGAGACGGTTTCCCGTCTCCTTTTTGTCTCGATACACCGCCGGCAGATGCCGACGGGATGCATCTGCTTGCGTTAGCTCGCCTTGGCTGCCGGCTTCGGCAGAACGGATACGAACACGCGGCCGTTGGCGCCGGTCTTGAAAGCGACGTTGCCGTCTTTCAGCGCGAAGATCGTGAAATCCTTGCCGAGGCCGACGTTCTTGCCCGGGTGCCACTTGGTGCCGCGCTGGCGGACCAGGATGTTGCCGGCCAGCACTTCTTCGCCGCCGAACTTCTTCACGCCAAGGCGTTTGCCGATTGTATCGCGGCCGTTCGAGGACGAGCCGCCGGATTTCTTATGTGCCATTGCTTAACTCCTAAAAACGCGGCGAGCCTAAAACTAGGCTTCAGCCTTCTTTGCAGCGGTTTTCTTGGCGGCGGCCTTCTTGGCCGGCTTCGCTTCGCCTTCAGCAGCGGCCGCTTTCGGAGCGGCTTTCTTCGCGGCCTTCGGGGCGGCGGCTTTCTTTTCCTTCGCGGCGGCCGGCGTGGCCGTCACGGCAAGACCGAGACCCATATCGGTGATCTTCACCAGGGTGAGGTTCTGACGGTGACCGGTGCGGCGGCGATAGTGCTTACGGCGGCGCTTCTTGAAGATGATCTTCTTGTCATCGCGGAACTGACGCACGACCACGGCGGCGACTTTGGCATCGGCAATGGCCGGCGCGCCGATCTTGTCGCCCAGGGCGAGAACGTTATCGAACACCACGGTGGCGCCGGCGTCGGCGTCCAACTTTTCCACGGCGATGACGTCGTCTTTCGTGACGCGATACTGTTTGCCGCCCGTCTTGATTACTGCGAACATGGTCGAACCTTAAGCCAAACGAAAAGGGCGGCCTTCGAATCCGCAAAGGATTAAAGGGTCCGCGCCGGAAGCGGGGTGAATATACCGCGAGGACTGCCAAGTCAATGGCGATAGGCCGTTATACAAGCCCAGCCCCGCGGATTTTTAGGAGCTCATTTGTTAATCATTAACAATGAGTTAGGGGAAATGGTTAATCTTGGTCTGAAGGCGTTTTTCCGCGCAAAAGCAGCGTTGCGCGCGCCTTTGCCGTCCCCGAGCCGCTGGACCTAGCCGATGGAAGGCTCCACCGCCCCCGAGTCTCTCGTTTCCCCGGGTCAAGCGCCCGACCGGTTGTCGCCGGCGACCATCGAACGGCTGATCGCCGCGGCCCAGCTGCTGCGTAAGGCCGAAAAGCCGGTCCGGGTCCTGCGCGCGGTCGCCTGGGGGCCCGAAGTCGCCGAGCGCTTCTTCGCCGCCAAGGCAAAAGAGCTTCCCCAGGTGAATTACACCCCGCTCAACGCCGCGCCGGTGCATGAGGCGCTCGCCGCCGCGCGTGCACTGATCGACGGCGACGGTCCGGTGCAGCAGTGGCTCAGAAGATGCGCCGATGTCATCGCCGTTGCCGCCGACATGCTCGCCGGCATCGGCACGAAGCAGTTCCATATCAAGTCGGTGCAGCTCTACGGCTCACCGCAAGCCGATCTCCTGCAGTGCGACGTGCGTCCGCTCGATCTCGCGCGCATGCTCGACTACGTGCTCGGCTCCTTCCACAATCTCGAGATCAATCTCGACGCCAAGGACGCGCGCACGCTCACGGCCGGGCAGCTCGGCGGACGCATGGGCGCCATCCTCGGCCGTCACTTCGGCGATCAGGCGCCCAAGATCGAAATCGTCGATCATCTCTCATCAAATGCGCTCGCGGGCGCGCGTTATATCCGCTTGCGTAAAGATGCGTCTTTCTCAGACCGCGATGTCTCGCAACTCGTGCAACACGAGGCTTTTGTGCATATCGCGACGTCCTTGAACGGCGCGGCGCAAAACGCGTTTCCGTTCCTCGCCGCCGGTCATCCCGGCACCACGCGCACACAAGAAGGTCTCGCCGTTTTCGCGGAGCTGATCTCCGGCGCGATGGATCCGTCGCGCATGCTGCGGCTTGCCGACCGCGTGCTCGCGATTCAAATGGCGATGGACGGCGCGGATTTCCTCGAGCTCTACCGTTTCTTCGGCGATCGCACGCACGATGACTTCAGCGCCTTTGAGAACGCGCGCCGCATCGTGCGCGGCGGCATGGTCGAAGGCGGCGCGCCTTTCACGAAGGATTCGGTTTATCTCGAGGGCCTCGTGCGCGTGCACAACTTCCTGCGCATCGCCGTTCAGGAAACGCGCGTCGATACCATCCGCCTCCTGTTCTCAGGTAAGATGGACATCGAGGACATGCCCGCAATCACCACCCTCGCGGCGCACGGCTTGTGCGTGTTCCCGCAATTCCTGCCGCCATGGGCGCGCGATCTCAGGTTCCTGGTGTCCTATATCGCCTACTCGGCCTTCCTGAATCGCATGAACCTCGAGCGGGTCCGCGACCATTACCGGGACCTTTTGGCCCGCTGCGCCCCGCCGGTGAACGGTCCCGGGAATGGGGCAGCCAATAAAACCACCGAAAATTCAGCTGGTTAAACCGCGTTTAGGGTTCGTACCGCCCTGTTGCGGTGGGGCCTGTCTTCGGTTAGTTTCCGCCCCTGCCAAAAACGGCCGCGCGCTCAATTATATATAGAGTGTGCCTTCGCGGAGAGGTGCCAGAGTGGCCGATTGGGCTGGTCTCGAAAACCAGTGAGCCCGCAAGGGTTCCGTGAGTTCGAATCTCACCCTCTCCGCCATTTCTTCCAGCAAAAACTGCTTCTTCCCCTGGCACATGGAAGAAATAGGCCCGGTGCGGGCGCTTTCTAGTGAATCTGGATTCTCTGCCGGAGGCGGGGTCGGAGAATTTTGCAAAATTGTATTCGTCGCTCTCCGTCATCGATTGGCGTAGTTCCCAATTCTCCGCGACTGGGCGCCGAGGCAACTAGTGTACGTCATCTGTAGAGATGGAAAGCGGCTCGCGAATATCGCTGCACGGATACATACCGGTCTCGGTAATAACCCATTGTCGCCCGACCGGACGAGTTTAGAGGGACGCTATCACCCGCGTCCGCGGAAGAATACAAAGCGTATTGTGCTTACCTCTCCGCGCCCAAGTGCAAGATGCTCGAGTTATTCCTGGATGAGTGTAACTGCGCCAATCCATTGATACTTCGAAAATAATAGCCAGCCTGAAGTATTGCCATTGCACCGCCTACAGGTTGTAATGCTGGCGCGGATTTTGGGGAGTTTCTCCGCGCTGGGGTGGATGCTTTGAATGATGGGACTCAACCAATCCAGGGGGATCAAGCGGGCGGTGACACACTGCCGCGCCTCCTCAAACTTGCGGTCATTGGTGGCGTAAACGAGGCCATACAGGCCCACCTCGCCCGCGGAATCAGCGTCGATGTAAGGGATGGACAGGGCCGCTCGCCGCTTATGATTGCGGCGGCGCAGGGTCATGCGACGACATGTCGCCTCCTACTGGACAAGGGCGCGTCCCTCGAGCTGTGCGACTACGCGGGCGACAATGCCATCACCATCGCCAGGCGCGGTGGACGCGCGGATGCGCTTCAGGTTCTCGAGAGCGCCGCGCAAATAACTATCCCAAGTGCCCTGCTTCCCGAGATCGCGCCGGAAACTGGCGAGCAGAATGGAACCGATAACGACGACTGGATCGCGGATGTGGACAGTCCGCCGCCGCCGGAGGACGCCCTGCAGGTTGCCGCGCAGTTGGAAATCCACGCGCGAATCAACGAACACACGCCGATTGATAATGACGAATCGTGGCACGACGTCCCGCTCGAAGACCTGCTTCCCGGTCACGGCCGGTGGGTGCGGACTCTCGATGGCGATCCCGATTTGCTCTGGGCTGTAGAAGATGCGTTGCGCTCTGCCATCGCCGGCGGATGGATTTACAGACAGGACCTGGATGCGCTGACCGCCGACAATTACGACGAGGACGGAAACGATGTGCTCGGTGCGCAAATTGAATGCGTTCTGCATGATCTTGGCGTTGCGGTCGTGGATCTGGAGGGCTACGCCGATGGCGATCCAGTAGCGAATGACGATCAGGATCTCATTGATGAAGCGCTCGATCTGCTCCGCGACATGGCGAGCACAACAACCGATCTGTTTTACCTGTATCTGGGCAAGGCATCGCGCTATCGCCTCCTGAGCCGCCACGATGAAGCCGAGCTTTTTGATCGAGCCGCAAAGGCACTTGAGGCTCTCGTGAACACGCTTGCCGGGTCCTGGCCAGCCCTTTCTTATCTCGTTATCTCCGCCGAATGGGCGCGGACATCCGTCGCCGCTGTCGAAACACCGGAAACAGAAACCGCGGGGTCCGACAAACAGGGCGAGGCGACCGAGCCGGTCGATGATGCGGAGGAAGCCGAAGTCGAGCAGGATACAGATCTCTCAATCGATGCCGTCTCGTCCTGGTCATCTCAGATCTGGGCCGATCCAAGAAAGGCCGCATCGCTCGAAGAGCTGGGAAGAATTGTCCGCCAGCCGGGAGTGAAGAACGAGAGTCCAGCGCACATTCTCAGTCTGCTGAAATCGCTGGATCTGACCTGGGACGTCATGGTCGCGCTCGATCGCATCTCCGAACAAAAGGACCCTGTGTATTCGGCAGCAGTAGATCGCGTGCATGCCATTTACATGGAGGCGGTAAATTCAAACCTCCGCCTGGTGATATCGGTCGCGCGCCGGCACATGAACCGCGGTCTCGATGTCATGGATCTGATTCAGGAGGGCAATCTCGGCCTTATGAAGGCCGTCACCAGGTTTGAAATCGGCCGGGGATTCAAGCTTTCGACCTACGCCATGTGGTGGATCAAGCAGTCGATTACGCGCGCGATTGCGGACAAGGCGCGCCCGGTCCGCATTCCCGTACACCGTTTGGAGGTGGTGAATCGTGTAGGCAAGCGCCGACACCTGTTTTTCCAGGAACATGGCAGGTGGCCCACGGCGGAGGACCTTTCTCCCATTCTTGAGATCCCTGCCGGAGAAATCACGAAAGCGATGAAGGCGGACATGGATAGCGTGTCGCTGGGTGACGGCGAGGACGGCAGCTACCCGCAGGAGGCGCTTGTTGATCCGGCGCCTGTCGATTCTCTTGAACGGGCGATTCAGCTCAATCTCCGGGCTATCGTTCGCGACATGCTGGCGGAGCTGGAACCGCGTGACCGTCGGGTGATGGAATTGCGCTTCGGACTTGAGGGTAATGAAGAGCATACGCTCGAAGAAGTCGGCCAGATGTACAAGGTTACGCGAGAGCGTATTCGCCAGATTGAAGCCAAGACTCTGGACAAGCTCGGGCATCCAAAACGTATTGCACGACTGCGCAGGTGGTATTCATGACCACCGTTGATAACCTGTCGTATCGGATTGCCACACCACGGGCGTCGGTTCTGATCGAAGCGCTGCGCGGCCTTGGGTACTCAACCGCCGCTGCGCTTGCCGACATTATCGATAACAGCATTGCCGCGGGTGCAGACACCGTCGATGTGGGATTTACCTGGAAGGAGTCTTCCAGCCGCGTGACGATCCGGGATAACGGACGCGGCATGTCGGAGGGTGAAATCGAGAAAGCCATGCGTCTCGGCGACAGAGATCCGCGGGAGGAACGTCATCCGGAGGATCTTGGGCGTTTTGGTCTCGGCCTCAAGACAGCTTCTTTTTCGCAATGTAAGCGGCTTACCGTCGTAAGTCGGAAAGCTGGCGCCGCGGCGGCATTCCGCTGGGATCTCGATGTTCTCAGGGATTCCCGTTCTGACGAGTGGCGACTCCTTGTCGGCACGGCGCACGGTAGCGAAGACCTCGTATCCGGTCTTACGGAGCAGGAAACCGGAACGCTCGTTGCCTGGGAACTGATGGACCGCATCGTCATGCCGGGCTTCACGGCTCAGCATTTCCTCGATTTGATCGACGAGGTGGAGCGACACCTTGCACTGGTATTTCACCGGTATATTTCGCAGGAAAGACTGACCCTGCGCCTCAACGGGCGCGACATCGTGCCCGTCGATCCCTTTCTTTCTGGGCACCCTGCGACGTGGACGTCGCCGCGCGTCGCCATCAGAACGTCTGGCGGGCAGGTCGTTGCCCAGGGTTATGTGCTGCCACATCGCGATCTGATCGATGAAAAGGAAAGGCAGGCCGCAGGCGGCACGCATGGATGGACCGCACATCAGGGCTTCTATGTTTATCGCAATGAAAGGCTTCTGGTAGCCGGTAGCTGGCTTGGCCTCGGTCAGGGCCGTCCCTGGCCCAAGGACGAGCCGCATCGGCTGGCTCGCATTCAGCTCGATATTCCGAATTCCTCGGACGACGAGTGGAAGATCGATGTACGCAAGTCCACAGCGCGGCTTCCGCCGTCAGTCCGCCCCCGACTGATAAAGCTCGCCGAGGATGTGCGTGAACGTGCCCGGCGGGTGTTCGCCCATCGTGGAAAAGCTGTCGTCGTCGGCAGTTCCAAACCGGTGACACAGGTATGGCAGGCTGAGCATCTTGCAAAAGGTATGCGCTATCGGATTGACGAAACGCACCCCATCGTTGCGGCTGCACTGGAGGAGTCCGGCAGCGGGCGGGCGCAGGTGCGCGCGATGCTGCGCACGATAGAGGAAACTCTGCCAGTCCAGCGTATCTGGCTCGATACCGCGGAAGGCAAGGAAACCCCGCAGACAGGTTTCGTCGGCCAACCGGACGAAAATCTTATCGGCATTCTCAGAATCATGTTCAGGAACCTCGTGAGTCGTCACGGCATGACGCCCGAACTTGCTCGCGAACGGCTGCTGCACACAGAACCATTTCAGAACTACCCCGACCTCGTCACGTCCGTGAGCGACGAGATGGACGAAGGAACCGCGCCATGACCGAAGAAGAAAACCGCCAGAAAGTAATCAAGTTTGTTCAGGAACTTCTGAGCACGGTCGACAAGACCACAATTACACCCGAGCTGATTGGGGAGAAGATCGACCAGGTCCTGATGATTTCTCCTGCGTGGGGTGCGGAGCTGGACCGCGCCGCCGTGACTGACGAACTGATACGTCGGTTCAGCCTCTGGGTCGGCCAGGATACGACTCTCTCCAACGATGAAGGTCATATCGCGTGGCTGGACTCGGCAAGGAAGCGTGAGTGGCGGTACTGGCAGCGGTATCGCGAATGGCTGGAGCGCCGGATGGCGCTGAACGCCGTCGATGCGCTGGATACATCAACCGATCATGTGCTGGGCTTGCTTGAAGACCCGGCCAGGGAAGGAGGATGGGATCGCCGAGGTCTGGTCGTTGGGCACGTCCAGTCCGGTAAGACGGGCCATTACATCGGTCTAGTAAACAAGGCGGCGGACGCCGGGTACAAGCTGATTATCGTCCTGGCCGGTCTTCACAATAACCTTCGGTCTCAGACCCAGATGCGTCTGGATGAGGGCTTCCTTGGGTATGAGACGAAGCCGGACCCGGAGCACCTGACCATCATCGGGGTCGGTGAGATCGACGGCGATCCCGCCATCAGACCCAACTTCGCGACCAATCGCTCCAACAACGGTGACTTCACGTCAAGCGTGGCGCGGAACCTCGGTATCACACCGGAACAGCGTCCCTGGCTTTTCGTCGTGAAGAAGAACAAGACCGTACTGGAACGCCTGCTCGGGTGGATCACCCATCACGTGACGAATACGGTTGAGCAGCAAACCGGCCGCCGGATCGTGACCAATCTGCCGCTGCTCCTCATCGACGACGAAGCCGACAACGCAAGCGTCGATACGGGCGAGAGGGTCATGGACGAAAACGGCCTTCCTGACGAGGAGCATGAGCCCACCGCCATCAATCGCCGCATCCGGAAAATTATGCACTCGTTCACGAAGAAGGCATACGTGGGCTACACGGCTACGCCGTTCGCAAACATCTTTATTCATGAGCGCGGGACCACAAAAGAAGAAGGACCCGATTTGTTTCCGTCTGCCTTTATCGTCAACCTTGCGGCGCCGTCCACCTATGTTGGACCAGCGAAGGTGTTTGGAATTGAAAAGGACGGTGTCCGCGATGGTGCGTTGCCGCTGATCGTGTCCGTCACCGATGCAATGGACGGCGGTTGGATGCCTTCGTCGCACAAGAACGGTCATCAGCCGCTCCACGAAAACCAGGATGCGCTTCCTCCGTCGCTGGCGGACGCTGTTGATGACTTTCTTCTGGCGGCGACCGCAAAGCAGATCCGTCTGGGTCGGGCGGAGCATTCGTCGATGCTGATCCATGTGACGCGCTTTACTAGCGTGCAGGCACAGGTCCATCGTCAGGTGGAAGAACGCGTGCGGCAGCTTCGCCAACGTCTGACACGCGGGATTGAATCCGCTCCGCTTCTGGCATCTCTGAAGGAACGGTGGGAAGGGTTTCTGGTCAGATCGGGGGAGGTCGCACGACTCCTCGGAGATGCCTCACCGCCTGCGGTCATCCCCTGGAGCGATATTGCCGCAATCCTTCCGGACGTCGTGTCTGACGTACAGGTTCGGCAGATCAATGGGACGTCCAAGGATGCACTCGATTATGCCGATCAGAAGGGCCTCGGTCTGCGCGTCATAGCCATCGGGGGTGACAAGCTTGCGCGAGGCCTCACACTGGAGGGCCTCTGCACAAGTTATTTCCTGCGTGCCTCTCGCATGTACGACACCCTTATGCAAATGGGCCGCTGGTTCGGCTACCGACCGGGCTACCTCGATCTCTGTCGGCTATATACGACGCCGGATCTCATTGACTGGTTTGGTCACATCGCCGATGCCGCCGAAGAATTGCGCGACGAATTCGATTTTATGGCAGCCAGTGCCGCGACACCCCGCGACTATGGTCTCAAGGTCCAGTCCCACTCGGTGCTGATGGTCACCTCACGTCTGAAGATGCGCGCGGCCAAAAATCTCATGCTGTCCTTCAGTGGCCAGCTTTTGGAGACGATCCTCCTCTATCGTGACGGCCGAATCCTTTCGGAGAACCTGCGGGCGGCCGACGCCCTGCTTTCTCCGCTACCCGCGCCGGAGGAGAATCCCGAACGGTCGCGCGGCGGAGACAGACCGTCCAGGTGGGACGGGTATCTGTGGAACGATGTGCCGGCTGCCAGTGTGATCCAGTTCCTGCTCGCCTACCGCACGCACCCGGAAGTCCACAAGGTAAACAGTCAGTTGCTCGCGGAATTTATCCAGTCGATGGCGCAGATCAACGAACTGACGCATTGGACCGTGGCGCTTATAGGTGGCGGCGAAGGTGGCAGCGCCACGCTGGGAGGCAAATACACCGTCAAGATGCTGAGAAGAAGGGCGGACAAATCGCCCGACGACCGTTATGCCATCGGTCGCCTGATGTCTCCCAGAGACGAAGCCATTGACCTGGACGAAACGGCCTGGCTTGCGGCGCTGGAACAGACACGAAAAGCTTGGCACGCAGACCCAGGTCGGCGGCGCAAGAATTCACTGGAACCACCCGACGTGCCCAATGGTCCGGCTGTACGTCATATACGTGGTTTCGGTGCCGAAGGTGTTCCAGCTCACCCGGAGCGGGGCGTGCTCTATCTGTACGTCCTCGACCCGGCTGAGGCGGAGCTGAAATTGCCGGCTGATACTCCTCCGGTGCTCGCGATGGCCGTCAGCTTCCCGGGCAGCAAGTCCGGGATAAAAGTCGAATACAAAGTAAACAACGTCGAATGGGAATCCTGGCAGGCGACTTATGGTTCCGCGGACTGAACTTGAAAAACTCGCCGCAGCTTGGCGCGCACTCTTCGGCGACGGGGAAAAGCCCGGCTCAAGGCTCATACCGATAGCGTCCGGCAAGTCCTGGCGCGTTCTTGCAGGGCGTCAGTATCCGGGGAATGAGGAAGTTCTCCTGGTCGGCTTTTCCGACGCGCACCTGCCTGCCGACAAGGACCTTCCCCAGGGACGGGGCTTCTCAGTAACCCGCGTGCGATCCTCGTCGCTCGACGCCGGCCTGCAATGGCTTGCTGCGGTACGAGCCGCGGGCAGTAACGCCGATTTCTTCACGATGATGGCCGGGGATGTGACTGGCATCCTCAATCAGAGTGGTGATGTGATGGGTGGTCAACGGACCGCGACCGCATTTATTCAGCGTGTCGCGGCTTGGCAGGACTTCATGGCACGGGAAGGTGCCACGCGACTTGGAAGCGAGGCGGAGATTGGACTGTTCGGAGAGCTGGTCACGCTGGTCGGAATCCTTGAGACCGGAATTCCTCCGGCCGTCGCTGTTCGTTCCTGGGTTGGCCCGACCGATGCCCTGCATGACTTCGCGTTCTCCGCTGCTTCACTCGAAGTGAAGACAACGGTGATGAAGGATCGCTTTCCGGCGCACGTATTCTGCCTGGAACAGCTCGACGAAATTCCGGGGCGGCTTCTCTATGTGGTCGCCGTCCGCCTGAATGAATCGGGAGGTGGCATGACTCTGATCGAGTACGCGCGGTCTGTTCAGGCGCGGCTCGCGCCATCTCCCGAAGCGCAGGCTCTGTTCGGTACGCGCCTCATCCGGGGCGGACTGAATGATGCCGATGCGGATGAGTACGTCCGTCGATTTGCCGTGGCATCGGTGAGAGTTATCCCAGTGGACGACGGCTTCCCGCGGATCACCCGCTCCGGCACCCGTGCAGAAATCATCACGGCAAGGTACGAAGTAGACCTTGCTCACGACGAGGCTGCGGGTCTGGAAATGGGGAGTATCGCGGCAATGATCGGGGGAATGGTGTAGATGGAGCTGATCGAGTTTCTCAAGCAGACGCAGGCCGAAGTCCAGGCCGAGATCGGCGAACGCATGTCAGAAGACGGCGGTGCGTATCCGTATCCGGAAACGGTCTTCGCCGAGGTCGTGATGCAGCATATGGCCGAGGTCGGCATGACCTTCGAGCCTGTGGCCTGTCACTATCAATCCAAGGTCGGCAACGCGGCACTCCGCCTCAGCGGGTATGCAGTCTCTGATGAGGCGGACCAGCTTGATTTGTTTGTGAGTCTCTATGACGAGGTGGAAGAGATCACGTCCATTCCGGACTCCGAGACCAAGAATGCCGCCGAACAGTGTCTTCGGTTCCTGACACGCTGCGCCGAAGGGCGTCTTGCGCGGACGATGGAGGAATCGAGCGATGCCTACGTGCTCGCCGTCACGATCGAGCAGAGCTACAAGAATCTCGATCAGATCAGAATCTACGTACTCACAGATCGACAGGCGAAGTCCAAGAACTTCAAGGCCCGCGAGGTCAACGGCAAGACCGTAAAGCTCGAGGTGATGGATATCGAGCGCCTCTTCCGTCACTGGTCGGAGGGGAAGCCGCGCGACGAGCTGGTCGTGAACTTCGGGGAGGTCAGCGGCTCACCCTTGCCGTGCGTGTACGTGCCTGCTGATGGCACCGAATACAGCTATGCGATGACGGCGATTCCGGGTGAGGCGCTTCGATTTATCTATGAGAAGTATGGCGCGCGACTTCTTGAAGCCAACGTTAGATCTTTCCTGAGCGTGACGGGCAAGGTCAATAAGGGTATCCGCGAGACGCTGCGCAAGGACCCTGCCCGCTTCATGGCCTACAACAACGGCATCGTCATCGTCGCCGACGAGGTGAGAATCGATACGACACCGGAAGGCGGCCCCGGCATTTCGTGGATGAAAGGGATGCAGATCGTCAACGGTGGGCAGACAACGGCGTCGCTCTATTTCACCAAGAAGAAGGAACCGGACATCGAGCTGAAGAATGTCCGGGTGCCGGCGAAAATCATTGTCCTCAATTCCTCAACGACCGGCGACGAGGAAGAGCTGATCTCGAACATCTCGCGATATGCGAACAGTCAGAATGCCGTGAAGTTATCCGATCTCTCGGCCAACAAGCCTTTCCACGTCGAGCTGGAAAAGCTTTCGCTCGCCACGTATTGCCCTGACGGGGTCGGTCGTTGGTTCTATGAGCGAGCGGCCGGCAGCTACAACGTCATGCTCGCGCGTGACGGATCTACACCGGCAAAGCTGCGACAGCTCCGGGCAGCGATTCCGCCGGCCAGGAAGATGACCAAGACGGACGTGGCGAAATACCTTCACTGCTGGGAGGAGCGTCCTGATCTCGTCAGCTTCGGTTCGCAGAAAAACTTCGAAAGGTTTATGGCCGGCCTCGTCGATGAGGCCGGCAACATGACGAAACCCGTTCCCGACGGTGCGTTTTACAAACAGCTTGTCGCTAAGGCGATAATCTTCCGGACGGCCCAGAAGGTACTGAGGGGAAAATTCCCCGCATTTCAGGCAAACATCGTTACCTACGTCGTGGCGCTTCTCGCAAATAGGCTCGGCAACCGGATCGATCTTGATCGAATCTGGCTCGCGCAGGATATTTCGCCGCAGATGAAGGCGCTCATTCAGACCTGGGCCTCTCTGGTGAACGACGGACTTCATCAGTCCGCAGCCGGCAGAATGGTCTCGGAATGGGCAAAGAAGCCCGAGTGCTGGACTGCAATTACTGGAGCAACCTATCCTCAGGAGGGTCCGCTTCCGGAACTGAGGACCTGACGGATGGCAGATCGCCTTACTCCGGCGGAGCGAAGCGAGTTCATGTCGAAGGTGCGCGTCTCGGGCACGACCCCCGAACGCGTCATCCGCAGCTCGATCTTCCGCGCCGGCTATCGGTACCGACTCAACGACCGGCGCCTGCCTGGCGCTCCCGACATCGTGCTGCGGCGCCATAGGGTGGCGATCTTCGTCCACGGCTGCTTCTGGCATCGCCACCTCGACTGTCGGCTGTCCACCGTGCCGAAGTCCAATGTCGATTTCTGGACGACGAAGCTGGAGAAAAATGCGAAGCGGGACCAGGCAGCCGCCTCGGAACTTGTTAAAATGGGCTGGCGGGTGCTGGTCGTCTGGGAATGCGCCACGCGCGGGCGGCCAAACCTGGAGGCGGTCGGTGCCCGCGTCGTGAAGTGGATGAACGGTCGTAGGCGGCGCGGGGAAATCCGGGGATAGCCCGGGTTCTTGGAACGGCTGTTTGCATTCGGGGGCGATGCCAGGCAACCTGGCATCTGAAAGTGGTTCGGCGGGCGTTCTTAAATGGTGAGAGCTATTGATCTTTTCTGCGGTGCCGGGGGCAGCAGCTTCGGCGCCCAGGCAGCCGGTGTAACGATGGTCGGGGCGGTGGACGCCTGGGACATCGCTACTAGCACGTATGTCGACAATTTCCCGACGGCAAAGCGAAACGTCGTCACGCGCCGTCTGACGGACCGCAGCGGGGCAGAGCTTTTCGACCGTATCGGTCGTGTCGACCTGCTCCTCGCATCCCCTGAATGCACAAACCACAGCGTCGCCAAGGGCGCGATGCCGCGCTGTGAGGAAAGTCAGCGATCAGGCTGGTATGTCCGCCGCTTCCTTGAAGATCTGGAGCCGCGCTGGATCGTGCTCGAGAACGTAACCGGTATGCGCCGCTGGGACGGCTTCGACGGCCTCGTCGCCATGCTGGAGAAGCGGTACGGCTATCACCTTCGCTTCCAGATACTGGATGCCGCGGACTTCGGTGTGCCGCAGAGCCGTCGCCGACTGTTCATCATCGGAGACCGGAAGAAGGAACCGCGCGAGATTCAGATTCCGTCTACTCGCATCGTACCCGTGCGAAGAATTCTCGACCCGGTTTCACGCTGGGCGGCCAACCCGGTTTTCAACGGCAAGCGTGCCAAAGCCACTCTTGAACGCGTACAGCGTGGGATTGACGAACTAGGCCGTGGCAAAGATTTCCTCATCGTCTATTACGGCTCCGATGCTGCGGGCGGATGGCAGACGTTAGATCGCCCTCTTCGCACGCTGACAACGCTCGATCGTTTTGGCTTGATCCGCTGGGACGGGAAGACACCTACGCTGCGAATGCTCCAGGTACCGGAGCTGGCCCGCGCTATGGGGCTCGCCGATGCAAGCACCAGGGCACCGTCACCGTTTGTGTTCAACCACGGTTCGCGACGCGACAAGATTAGACTCCTGGGAAATGGCGTTTGCGCACCTGTCATGGCCGCGATAGTGCAGAATCTCGTGGACTCCGCGGCCGATACCATTCCGCGTATGGCAGCGGAATGAGCCGCGACTTTCTGCAGATTGCATGGCCCATGATATTGTCCCTATTCAGGAAGGCGGCGAACGCCCCCCAAAAGCCGGACTGGGTTCGGTTGCCCGGGCGAATTGGCAATGCGCTGGTCGCGATCATCACCATCGTCCAGGAAGAACACGACGCGGTGCGCGAACGGGGCGAGTTCAAAGACTTGGTAGGGGATACGCCTTACCTGCGCCGGAACGAAATTTGCGAGAACGTATACGATGTCATTCTTGCGAGAAGCGCCGATCGCAGCAACACGCCGTGTAGCGAATTGGTTCGCAACGTGGCCGAGCTTTTCAGGCCAGAGTTCATCATCCTTTCGGGGATAGCTGGCGGGGTCCGTGGTCGCGACGGCATTGGGCTGGGCGACGTCGTCGTCGCAGACCATGTCGACTGGTACGAAATGCGCAAGATAGCCGATGGCAAGGATGTCATCCGTAAGCAAGCGTTCGACCATCCGTCGTTGTATCTGCGCGAGACCATCACCCAGCGCGTCAAGATAAGGGAGGAATGGCTTGCTCGCGTCGGGAAGGACAGGCCCGTCGAGGGACTGCCAAAGGTGCTGGAAGGCAACCTGATCGCAGGGGACAAGATTCTTGGCGATGGCGAAAACGCGTACCAGCGCAAGATCCTTGACGAGTTCGACAAAGCGCTAGCGGTCGATATGGAATCGTATGGCCTCGCCAGAGGCGTCTACAACGCCCGGAGCTCAAGGCACTACAACCTGAATTACCTCGTCATCCGCGGCATCTCAGACCTTGTCGACGACGAGGGCAACGACGGCCAACGTAAGAAATGGCGCGACTATGCCGCAGCAACGGCCGCAGCCTTCGCACTCTGCGTTACTGACGAAATTGTTGCGGTTTGCGGATGATTCCCTATAATGAGAACAAAAAGAGAACACAGTCGGCTAGCTATAAGCTGCCGTTGTTAATTTTAGGTGGCCCATGAGTGGCGACGTCGAACAGGCTACCCAATACCTCAATGCGCTGGGCGAGCCGATTTCCCTGTCTGTTGCCCTTTGCGAAAATTATTCCGCGCTACTGCGGGGTGAACACGGCGAGCCGTTGTCGCACAGGGACCTGCTCCCGCTGGCCGCCAAGCGTGGACGCATCCTGCTCTCGGGTCGCGGCGCATCTGGCAAGAGCACCATCATGCGTCGGTTGCTTGTAGAGGGTGCAGCGGCGGGCAAGTCGGCGATATTTATCGATCTGTCGCGCTGGGACCACGACGCCACCGAAGGCTGGAAGAAGCGGCGCGAAAGCGCACGGGAGGCAATTGACTTCCTGCTGCGGCGCTTTAGCTCCGGCAAAACAGATGTAGCCGACCTAGATTTTTTGCCGGCGCAGCAAGAGAAAATTCTGGTCGTCGATGGCTTAAACGAAACGCCTGGCTCGGTAGCCGACGATATTCTTTTGGCTTGCGATCAAGCCGCTTCGGTCATCATTAACTGCTCCGTTATAATTTCCGACAGGTTGGTCCGTCGACGTACAAATGGTGATGATCGCTGGTATTTCGCGATGCCGCTCGCCGTCGATATCGAGGAAGCGCGGAAGCACGTGGATGTGGATGCCTTGGCTCCTGCGGCAAAGCGCTTACTCGACAGTCCGTATTTCGTCGACAAGGCGATGAAAGGCGCTTTGAAAGCCTCCCCGCTCGCCACAATCCGAGATTTTATAGAAAGTCGGGGTAAGTTGAATGCCGAAGGGCTAGCTCTTGCCGCCGAAGGTGCCTTCGTCGCCTACCAGCGTGATGAGTCCCGTTCCTTCGATCCCACGCGATTCCCGGGCGAAGCAGGCGCGGCTGTTGCGCGAACGCTTCGGGAAGGCGGAGTCCTGATCGCTTTGCCTACGGGACGGGTAGCGTTTAATCATCATTGGGTACACGATTATCTGGCGGCCAAGCACCTAGCCGCGCATCCTGAATTCTGGAGCTTTGAGCGCCGCCATGCCTCGCTGGACAGCCTGACGTTCAAGGCCAACTCCTTCGACGCGGTAGCGTTCACACTGGAAGAACTGGGTGCGGATGCAAAGGATGATTTTCTACGCGCCGTCTATGACTGGAATCCCTATGCCGCCGGCTACGCGCTAGCAGAAGTCGAGGAGATATCCCCGACTAATATCTCGCGCTCGCTAAGGACAATCATCCTCGCCATGCTGGCCGAAAGGAAGTTTGACCGACACTACCTTTCCGCTCGCAGGGCGTTGGACGCACTTGAGTTATTTAAAGACGATGCCGCGATAGCAATGAGAAATGCCCAAGATCGCGACGCCCTGATAGCTATTATCTCGGCCGAGGCGGATCATTCGGACTCTTTTGCTCGCTGGAAGGCATTGTTCACGCTACCAAGCGGAGGAGCCGCTTCTGACCCCTTGGTGAATGCGGTCGAGGACGACGACTCCATCGTTGGCTGGACCGCCGCGAACGTTTTAAAGCGACTGTCGCTGACGGGCGATCAGATAAGGCGGATCGTGAACATGGCCAAGAACGGACGGCCCGTCGTCCGGTGGCGCGCATGCCACGTGATGGGAAGCACTGTTGAAAACGAGTTCTACGCGGCACTGCTCGACCGAGTCACTGAGGACCCCGACGAGAATGTGCGGTACGGCGCCATTCGATCACTCGTCGAGTTCGCTTCGCACTCGCCGGAACTAGCCACGCGTTTGGTCGCGGACCTAGGCCCGCGCCTCGACAAGATTGCCGAATCGCCGCGTGTCATGGCCGAGCTCAAGCGCGCAGTATTCCTCTCGAAGGGCTGTATGCCTAAAGGATGGTCGATGGAAATATCGCGACTTTTCTACGCACGTGCCGATCTCGCCACCGATCCAGTCGATATGGAAGCTTGGTCCAAGCTCTCCTCGGACTTGAGGCAGCATGATCGGATCGCAGCGTGACCAAGCCAAGCTGGCAAGAACTGTGGGATCGGAGATTTCTTGAACTTGCCAAGATGTTCGGAACCTGGAGCAAGGATCGATCTGCAGGGACTGGCTGCGTAATTGTAGGGCCAGACCGATTGTTGCGCGCATCTGGCTATAACGGTTTCGCCCGCGGGATCGATGATGAGGTTCCCGAACGACACGAACGACCGGCAAAGTATTCGTGGACTGAGCACGCCGAGCGCAATGCCATCTACAACGCGGCGCGGCTGGGTATCGCGCTCAACGGTTGCACTATGTACGTGAATTGGTTTCCCTGCATCGACTGTGCCCGATCGATCGTGCAGTCGGGCCTGATACGTCTCGTCGGCTTGAAGCCCGACCATTCCGATGAGCGGTGGGGCGCTGAATTTAAGCTTGCTTCGGATATGCTTCTAGAAAGCGGTATCGAGACCACGCTGTATAATTTCCCAGACTTGGCGGCCCGAAAGTAAGCTGGACGCATCGGAGTGAAGTGCAGAGTCACGCCGTACGCGACTCCATTGCTGCCTCTAAGATGCTGGGCTCCAAAAAGCTGCGGGACAGCAACTTGTTAACATACCTTTTCGAAACGCCCTTCGCCTCGGCCAACAGTTCCGGCGTCGCATATGTCCCGTTCTCAAGGTCCTGCCGCCATTGCCATGCTTGCCGCAGTGCATTGATCAATCCCGGATCAATCTGGGAAATCCCCATATCCGTCGGAGGAATAATCTCCATACGACGACCGCGCCCGGCAATCTGAATGGGCACGCGCAACGTGGTCGATTTTTTCTTGTGGCCACTGACGCCACCTACAGTTTCAATTTTCACCTCGCGGCTGGAAAGTGAAACGCGCTGAATAAAATCTCGGATCGACGGGGCGGTCACTGACGATTGTTTGCCCTGAGAGTGACTTCTCGCTACGGCTGACTTGACGATGTCCTCAATCAGTTGCGCCGGGACGCGAATAATACGTGCACGCCGCTCCTGTCCCCGCGACTCAGATGGCTGACTGAGATAATAGCGATATCGCTTGCCGTTGGGCCGCGAAGTGAATGTGGGCGACATAGGCGCGTCAGTTTCGTCAAAAAGCTTGCCCATCAACCAGTTTGTCGTGCCTGTCCTGGCGGTGCTTTTACTTCTGGTGACGCGATTTTTCGCGAGCTGGGCCTGCACTTTCTCCCAGAGGCCCTCGGGTATGATTGCCTCATGTTGACCCGGATGGCAGGTACCTTTGTGACAAATCTCACCGCGATAGATTCGGTTTTGTAGAAGGTAATAAAGCGCGCCTACCGCAAACGGAGCGCCGGCGATCCGCTTTCCGGTCGCAGTTACCCATGTTTTGCTTTTGACACCACAGGCCAGCAGATCCTTCTGCAGCACTGCTACAGATCCGAGATCAAGGTAACGCTTATATATAGACCGGACCGTATCTGCTTCCTTGGCGTTGATGCGCAACGTGCGTGCGACGACGTCGTAACCCAGTGGCGGATACCCGCCCATCCACATCCCTTTCTTTTTTGACGCAGCAATCTTATCCCTGATTCGCTCTCCCGTGACTTCTCGTTCAAACTGCGCGAACGACAGCAGTACGTTCAGCGTCAGGCGGCCCATTGACGTTGTGGTGTTGAATGACTGCGTCACCGATACGAACGAGACTTTCTTCGCGTCGAACCGGTCTATCATTTTGGCAAAGTCGGCCAACGATCGCGTGAGACGATCTACTTTATAAACGACAACAATGTCCACCCTGTCGCCACTGATATCGGCCATCAGCTTCTTCAAGCCAGGACGGTCCATGTTCCCGCCCGAGAATCCACCGTCGTCATAGCGGGTAGTTATAGCCCTCCAGCCCTCACTGGCCTGACTCTTTACATATGCCTCGCACGCTTCACGCTGGGCATCGAGCGAATTGAATTCCTGCTGCAACCCTTCTTCTGAGGACTTCCGTGTGTAGATGGCGCAGCGGAGGCGAGGTTTGGTCATGATGCAGCGCCGCTCTTCGCCTTGGGTTTTGCCTTTCGAAGCCCGAAGAACAGCGGGCCTGACCATCGCGTGCCCGTGATCGCACAGGCGACCTCTGACGATGTCTTGTAAGTTTTCCCCTTATGGCGAAACCCATCCTTCACTACGGCGACCTCGTGCATCACGCCACGCCACTCCCGTTTGAGCACCGTGCCGACGCGCAGGGCCGATGGCTGAACTTTGTCTGAACCCTGCGCTTTGAGTTTCCGGGAGAGCGGCTCGTTGAGAATCTTCAACGTCTCGGGTTTCAGTCCGCCGAACGCATCGGCCTGAATCCGCCAGGCCAGAAGTTTTAGGAGGAGTGGACGCGAGGTGGCGGCAGGTACTGGTTTGCCGTACCTGTCGGCCCAAGTGTGCCGAAGTTTCGCGAGCGGCGCTGCTTGCAGCTCTTCGATCGTTTGTTTGACGGTCGTGGCTTTTTTGGAGGGCGGAACTGACCATAGGAGCGGTGGTTTGGTTTTCAAGAGGGATGCGAGTTTGTGCATGGTTTCTCCGACTAGCCGGGGTTAGTCCCGACTGGCCGCATGCACGCTCTGTTGCCCGGAGAATGCCAGTGGAAAGAGGCCCAAACCCGCGCCAGCTTGCGCAAAATTAGCGATTAAGCGGCCAGTCTGCCTAATTCCGGCCGATTAATGTCGGCTATTGAGAATTCTCAGCGAGTCTTGCGACGCGCAGTGAGGGAAAGGATGGTCGCGGCGACTGAAGCCAGATCTCGCGAAGCTGCGGCGAGCCGGCGGGCTCTGGCGGCATAAGCACCGGACTTTAAGTTTGCGGCCTGGCCATCGCTCGCATCCGGATGGCTATCTTCAAGGATTTCGGTCGCGATCACGAAGAGCCTTCGGACCAATTCCTGCTTGTCGGCGTCCATTGCCCTGTCCCTGCTTCACGGCAGCAAGGAACGCTCGTTCCGGGAAAGATGTCCATATCCAAGGCTCGTCGCCGCTAGTCGAGCTGGTGGCTCTATTTCTTACGAGGATCGGCGTCGAGCAGGTAGCCTGGGGTCACACCTAGGGCTTCAGCAAACTTCTCGACAATCGTGATGGTCGGATTCCGGGCGCCTCGCTCGATATCACTGACATAGGTCCGGTGGATCTCGGCCTCAAAGCCGAAATCTTCCTGGGACATGCCCTTGTCGCGCCTCAAGCGCCGAATGTTCAAGCCCAATCGCTTGCGAATATCCATGCCTCAAGGAGGCAAGAATGTCACTTATACGACTACAGACGATGAGTGACATTTTCCTGGACTTTGGCCCAGGAGCACGCAATCAGTGGCCATATTAACACTTAAGGGAAGTCGGGCTGATGGCCCTCAATCCATCCGCAGTGCGCTATATCAAGCTGGGTGAGAAAGACCGGTGGGCCAAAACATCCCTGGAACGGGGTGAGGTCCAGCTCGGCCATTCCAGCATCCCGCACGATCTCTGCCTCACTGGCGATTGGGATGCGGTCATGGACCGATATATCAAGTCTGGCAAAACCGTCGGGAAGGCTCGTGACTTCACGCGCGAGATTCGAGAGTTCTATACGCTCGATCGCGAAACGCTATGGTTCACCTTCCACAAGGGTCACCTCTGGTGGACCTTCGCGGAGGCCGAGGTAAATGCAATTCCGGAGGCAGACGATCAGGGCGCGCGCATGCGCCGAGCTATCGGTGGCTGGCGAAATACCGATACCGCCGGCAAGCCTCTGCGCATGGATGGACTCAGTTCCCGGCTTACGGCGACAGCGGCCTACCGGCAGACGCTCTGTTCCACTAAGGCTGGCGACTACCTTCTGCGTCGGATTGAAGGTGGAGAGGAACCGATCATTGCGCGTGCCAAAGGCGCTCAGGACGAAATGATCAAAGTCGCAAGCGACATGATCGTCAATCTTCACTGGGCTGACTTCGAAGACATGGTGGATCTTATCTTCGCGCGGACGGGCTGGCAGCGGGTGACGCGCGTCGGTGGTACCCAGAAGGATATCGACCTCGAAGTCGTTGAACCGGCCACAGGTGCGCGCGCGTTCGTGCAGGTCAAATCAAGGGCAGGTCAGCGAGAACTGAACGATTACCTCGAGCGCTGGGAGTCGGTCGGGGGCTACGAGCATATGTTCTTTGTCTGTCACAGCCCGACCTCGGCATTGGAGGTGGAAGCGGACAAGAACGTTCACATTTGGACTCGCGAGAGCCTGGCAGACATGGCGATACGCGCCGGCCTCTACAGCTGGCTGATCGAACGTTCCGCGTAGCAGGTTGACCAGCGCCAGCATTCGGCGTAGATATTTCTCGACGCGCGCCTCTAGGAGGCCGTGTCCGATCTCCCAAAGGGACGATCGTTCTGCCGGAAATTTTCGCACCTTTCGCGAAGGCTAATCCGGATCCGCCTCGGTTCAGGACCGGGGTCCTCACACGATACGGCTTTAATTCGAATCCCCAGCCTAGGGCCGGATTCCATCCACCGCGAATGCCACCGGCATTCGCGCCGCTTCACCGTGCTACGTGGCGCGCGATCTCGCGCGCCCGAATGGAATCATGGAGTCAGTGATGACATCGAAGCTATTGAACTCAACTGCGTTGAAGATCGAGCACGATTTGGTCGTCGAGTACTGCGATATCGACACCATCAAAGTGCGGGACAAGAACCCGCGGCGGCATCCGAAACAACAAATCAAGCGCCTCGCGGCCGGCATGGAAGAATATGGCAATACCACGCCCCTGCTGATCGATGAGAACAGGCACCTGATTGCAGGTCATTGCCGTCTCGCGGCGGCCAAATCCATCGGCCTCAAACGCGTTCCAACAATAATGCTGCGTGGACTAACGCCGACTCAGATCAAGGCCTACGCGATCTTTGACAATAAGATCCCGGAGCTATCCGAGTGGGACTTGGAAATCCTAAACCAAGAGCTCAATGAACTCGACGGTCTTGATTTCGACCTCGAGCTCACGGGCTTTGATATGGGCGAGATCGATCAGCTAGTTGCACGCCCCGCCACGGCCAAAGAGGAACTTCAAGAGTCAGACCTTGCAGGCCCTCCGCAGACAAGGCCCGGAGACCGGTGGACAATGGGGCGTCACTGCATCTTGTGCGCGGATGCCAGGGACGAAGCTTCTTATCGTGACCTTCTGCTTTCAGAAGTCGCGCAGATGGTATTCACAGATCCGCCGTACAACGTCGCGATCAACGGGCATGTGTCTGGCAAGGGCTCAATCAAGCACCGTGAATTTGCGATGGCTTCCGGCGAAATGTCCGATGAGGAGTTCATCGCGTTTCTGGTTGCCTTCCTCCTAAACCTTGTGAAGTTCTCCCGCGATGGATCGATCCACTATTTGTGCATCGATTGGAAACACGTTCGTGACCTGATGACCGCTGCATCGCGGCATTACGCCGAGCTTAAAAACCTCGTCGTCTGGACAAAAACAAACGCGGGCATGGGTACGTTCTACCGGTCCCAGCACGAGCTCATCGCGGTCTATAAGAATGGTCGCGCGAAACACATCAACAACTTCGGGCTGGGTGAATCGGGCCGTCATAGGTCAAATGTTTGGCCCTACGCCGGCATGAACACGCTTACGCGCGAGCGGATGGAGGAGCTTCAGCTCCATCCAACCGTAAAACCGGTCGCTCTTGTGGCCGATGCCATTCGGGACTGCTCGAAGCGCGGCGGCATCATCCTGGATCCCTTCTGCGGTAGCGGGACCACAATCCTCGCCGCGGAAATCACCGGTCGTCGCGCCTTTACCCTGGAAATAGATCCCGCCTACGTAGATGTCGCGATCAGACGCTGGCAGCGGGTCACCGGCGAAGTAGCTATGCGCCAGGACGGTGTGCGGTTCCAGGCTCAGCGCGAGGGCGTCTGATGGTTAAGAAACGGAACGACTACGAGGTTGGCTACAAAAAGCCTCCTAAGCACACGCGCTTCAAGCCTGGAGATTCCGGAAATCCGAGTGGGCGCCCGAGAAAGGCGCGTTCGAGCAATGAATTGCTGGAACAGGTCCTAAACGAGAAAGTCACGATCACAATCAGGGGCCGGCAGCGGACCGTGACCATGAAGGAAGTGCTCATACGTCAGCTCATCACCGACGGCATGAAGGGCAATCAGCGGGCACTGAAGGCAATCTTCAATCGCGAAACCGAGCGGATCCTGGATGAAGATGCTCGCCAGGCAGAACGGCGGAAGTTCGACGAAGAGTTCAAACGCGACATGGACCAGATTCGCGAACGCATTCGGCAGCGGCAGGCGAAGGAAGCTGCCGCCAAGCAGGGCATCCCAGAGAGCGGGGCCAATAATCATGAGCCCCTGATGGACGAAAAGAAAGCCTACGATCCTGAGGCGTGATCTGATGTGAAGGTGATCCCGGCCCAGCGCGTGAAGATGCCGGGATCATACAGTTAACACTAACGCATTATTTGCGGTGGTGCGGGCTGTAAAGCAAGGAGGCGCTTCCCATTTACTAACGCTACGAACAGGCCACTGACGGATGCTTCGGTTCCCACAATGATCATTACGAAATCACTTAGTTCATGATGCGACTTTTTGAACATGTCGAGAAAACTCGCTATGTCCCTTCCTGACGGTGCCGGTTGCGCTTGGGGGTGCGTGTGCCAGTCGCCGACAAAATGAAGACCTTGCTTGAAAAGCGCGTTGATCTCTCGGCGCTCCGCTAACCGATCAGGCAAGAACGACCAGACAGTCCGGCGATCAGAGCGGCGGGGGCCTGTCGCTTTTTCAATGGCAATGGTGTTCTCGGTGAAGCGTGCGAACAATTGTCCGCCCGCTTCTGTCGCCGCGTCGCTCGTCTGCCTGTGCAGCTGGAGATGAGAGAGGACGGCCGGCGCTAGGTTCACAACGAGGTTGCTGCCATCGGAGCCGAATCTAACGCCCGCTAAACCTAATCCCCGCAGGCGGGGCATGATGGGTTCTTGTTCCAAGAAGGACTCGCTATGCTGGGATTCGTCGCATGCGGCGGATGTTGTTTCACCCAGCTTTCGTTCCAGGAGCCTCCGGCGCGTCGTAATCGCTCATCGCTGGTCACACTGACACGATAAGCCGTATCGACATTCCCATCCAGGAGTGCGTCCAAGGCGAGATCGGCGGTAAGGTGATGGGCGGCTGCCAGTTCAACCGCACCAAAGGGCGAGAACGTCGCGCCGCATGCAGGTTCCTGGTACTGCATGTTGTCCGGTTCCCACGACGATACGGCGGTTACGGGCTTGCCATTGGAATGAAAGCCACAATGCAAGCATCCTTCGCTTTTTGCGCTGAGAAGGACGGCATGAGCGGCCGCTGCGTGCGGTTCCATCCACGCGAAGACGGCGGGTGGGAGATTCAAGCCCGCGCGGCGGAGGTCATTGAGTAGCGCATCCGTTCCCCACACGCCGGTCGCGCTGACAATCAGGTCGAAGGTCGGTAGTTCGTCGATCAGCGCTGTCGAGGAGACCCCGAACGTCTCGACCCGTGCCTCGATCTCCCCGAGATGCGGAAAATCGTGCGTCAATTCTTCTGCGAGTGCTTTCGACTTCGCCTTTCCGACGGCTTGCACACCTAAAGCGTGGCGGCTGACGTTTGGCCAGTCCATTATCTGCCGATCCACCAAGGTCAGATACCCCACCCCGGCTTGGGCCAGAAGCCGCGCGACACCGCTGCCAATCGCACCGCAACCCAGCACCAGGACGCGCTTCCGCATAAGGACGACTTGCCGTTCATCTTGGTCGCGGCCATGAATCCATGCGTGATCCGCGCGTTGCACGACCGCGCGCGCGACAGCACGGTTCGCGGAAAAATAAAGATTTCGTAAGACCGCGCGGGGGACGCGCCCTGGTCTGAATCCTTTATTGAGTTCTCTCTCAGGTGGACAGGACACCCGAACGCCTGCGAAACACCCGCCGTGCGGTGTGGTTGCGCCGATGATGACATCCAGGTCACGCGTTCCGACAGCATCAGATCCCAGGAGTAACCGCAGACCGACTTTGCACCGTGTCTTCGCCAGAGTAAGCAAGTCCGCCGCAGTTTTTGGATACTCCGCCGGGCGCATTGGTGAGGCGAGCCATAACAACACTCCGTCCTTGATGCGAAAGGTCCGCGTTTGGGTTCTAGGGCCGAAACGCCGTAACCACCGCTCCAGCGTCCCCCTGTCATCGGCGCACACGGTGATCCGGTCACCATGCCAGACGGAGATACGGCGACTTGGTCCCTCCGGCCGAATGAGACTCACGGTCTCCGGAACGTTGTCACCGACGGAAAATGACCAATAGGAGAGGAATTCCTCCTCAAAATCCTGAGCGCTGTTCTTATCCAGCCAGTACTCGATGAGTCCGGCTGCGTCGGAAAGAATCTCTTCAAGTACGCCTATGGGATCGCGCGGCGAAATCGATGAGCCTCCCGGTAAGACGCACAGCACATCGTCCGCCTCGATATGCGGTCTGCCGTGCTCGCCAAGTGACTCTGCCAGGGCCAGACGGACGGCGGAATAGGGGAAATCTGCGTCGGCGATGACATCGATTTCGAAGACCTGTTCGGTACTGTCCGTCAGGCTGATCCGCCAGCCGTGGGTCGCACCCCGGCCCTTACGTTTTCTCAGCTCATCGGTATTGAGGGGTCGCGCATTGCGTGACCCGACAAGATGCTTTCCCAGTGCCTCAAGTGCCGTTAACCGCCAGGCTGCCGGCGAGAAGCCGGGCTTAGGCATACCTTCCGCCGCCTTGCTTATCTACCGGCCGCTCCGGCGTCCGCGCCATTGCTGGTGCTTCGCCGGATAGGAGGATCGACGTCAAGCCGCCGGCGGCCGTCGCCGCCGCTTTGGCATCAGCGGCGCTGTTGTCGTCCTCCAGACGATTGCTGAAGAAGTCGGTGTTAAACACGGTGTCCCAGGCGTCCAGCGCTTTCGCACGGGTGCAGTCGGGCTCGAACAGCACCTTCAGCTCGTCGATCGCCCAGTTCAGCTTCTCGCGCAAAAACTTGGTGCGCGCGTCATCCGGGCCCTTCGTCAGCTTCTCGCCTTTGACCGTCGGATGATTCACTTCAAGGGAGTTGTTCAGTCGATTACGCATCGCCACCATCGTGTCGTACAGCGAGCGGTCTTCACGGGCATCGTTCGCGACGTAACACTCGGTCACGAGCTTGGTGATGGTGAAGCCGGTGGCCATGCGCTCACGCCAGCTCTCACGGCTGCGACTGAAGTTCTTCTGATAGCGCGTGTCGCGACGCAATTGCCCGCCGTTGTCGAGATTGGGGCTTTGCCGCTTGTTCTCATCGTTGAACCAATCTGTGACGCCGACCGGATCGGACCGCTTCCACTCCGTGCTCGCAAGTTCGTCGTAGGTTTCTTCCTCTCCGAAAAAGTTCTTGTGCGTAACGCGGCGATAGACCGGTACATCGACGTGATAGCCGGCGTCATAATAAACGCGCACGCAGTTCGTGCGGACTTCAGGAGGTTTCTTGAACTTATCGTCGTGGAGTGCCTTGCGGACCATCTCCTTGACATCAGCGGGTGCACGGTCACCACCGCGCGGACCTTTCAGGGCTTCCTTCGTAAAGTAGACACCGTCGTCAATGTCGTAGTCATTAGACGGATCTTGAACCATCGTGTGCATCGCATACGAGCCTTGCGACTGGAACTTGAACGGTTGTGGTTCCTTGTCGCGTTCGAGACCCGCCTTCAGACGGTCGCGATTGGTATTGCGCCGTTGGCGCATCTCCTTGCGCTGCGTTTCCGGCAGGGTCACTTCAGCGTCATGGAACGCCAGCATGTCTTCGTGGCAGTTGTACATTTTGTTTCGTCCTTGTTCGTCCAATAAGTCCAAAATCAACTTCCCGATGAGTGCAATACCGATGAGCGGGAACAGCGGCGACGCCACGCTAAGTCCTCCCTGCGTCTAGGGTCGGCATGGCGCGGAAGAGTGCGTCCAGTTTCTCCGCGTCCTTATTCATCTTGTGACGGGTCTCACTCAGCGTTTGAGAAATGTCGGCCTGCGCCTGAGTCTCCAAGGCGCGCATACCGGCTTCGCTAGTTTCGTCGAGGTCGAGATATTTCATTGCTGCCGCAGCGGCCGCGTCGTGGGGGAAACGCGCGACCATGCAGGAACGCGTCAGATGCGGTGTGAGCATCCGCGCCATGTTGTCATAGGCGTACTGCTGTGCGTCGATCGCCAACATGGCAATCTCGCCGCCGAACTTCCAATGCTGGAGACCCCAGTGAGTGTCGCCTGGCTGGATGACGTGCCCCGCGGGACGGGCCGACGTTCCGAGCGAGAAGATTTCGATCTCCGCCCCCGGCGGCGCCGCATATAGAGCGTCGATCAAGCCGACCAATACGGGGTTGTTTGCCCACAAACCGCCGTCGGCGAAGATGTACCGGTGATCCGACTTCGGATCATGCACATCGGCCAGCGAACGGTAGATTGGGGCTGCGCTTGTGGCGAGGCAGACGTCCACCAAGGAGAAATCGTCGTCGCGTCGTCCGCCAAGATGCGCGGTCTTGAACACCCAACTCCGGTGCCGCGCCATTTCCACGGCCGGAATGGCCAATGCAATTCCCCGGCGCTCAAAGACCTGATTTACGGTCTCGGACTGGAATGACTTCTCCAACGCAACCTTTAGCGCTTCTGCCCCCTGCCGGTTCAGCTTTGGCCGTGCGAAAAGCTGACGGAGGAAGGAAGGCCCGACGCCAGAAGGGAGCTTGGCCGGAAAAATCTCCGCCCCGTGACTGCGGTAAAGGGCGGCAATCGTCTCCAGGGGAACACCGGCCGCCAATCCGCAGGCGATGATGCCGCCGGTGCTGGTGCCCGTGATCAGGTTAAATCCCTTGCCGACATCCAGTGGCCCGGTCTGACGGATGGCGGCGTACTGCCGGGCCAGGCCCGAAAGATAGGCCGCGGTGTAAAGTCCCCGCATTCCCCCGCCGTCGATACTCAGTACCCGATATACGCCTGTGGTCTCCGTCATACCGTTCGTCCGCTCGTGATGGCCGCTCGCGTAAACCCCGCGTGTGGCATATGGTGGGCTCTTGCTGAAGTTGCAAACCGTCGTGCTTTGCCCCTCACGTATGTTGGCGGCCGGGCGGCGCGCCTCGGACAAAAAATCCAAAAAAATGTCCGAGCTCCGGGGGTATGAGCGCCCAAAAGGCTGTGAGGCAGAACATTTGGCGACGACGCAGACCCATAGGACAGCCGATGACATCCGCGAAGCCCTTGAAAAGCTTACAGATGTTCAGTTGGCGCGACTGCGGCTTAAGGGCCGCCTCCTGGCGCCGGGTGCCGGCTGCGCGGGGGATGATCTCTTGAATGAGGCCGTCATGCGTGCCCTGACAGGAGATCGCCTCTGCCCGACCGATGTCAGCGTTTATACGTTTCTGGGTAACGCCATGCGCAGCATTGCCGACGGGGAACGGGAAAAGTTTGAAAGGGAAGCGCCTGCTGGAAGCGGCCATGACGAGAAGTCACCCACAGGCCAGCTCGCGGATGGCCGTACGCCGCTTCCCGATATTGCCGCAGCCGACCGTATCGAATTCGGGCGGGTCATATCTCGTGTCGAGGCCCTCTTTTCCGACGACAAGCAAGCCTTGGCCATCGTCATCGGCGACATGCAGGGCTGGACGCCGGCAGAGATTAAACAGCTTGAAAGTATGTCCGATGTTGAATTTGCCTCCGCACGCCGGCGCGTGCGGAGAGAAATCGCCCGTGAATTCGGCGACCGGAGGAGCGATGTCTAAAAAGACCCCAGAAGCTGCTCATCAACTCCGTCGGCTCACGCACCTTCAGGCCGATGCCCTCGACGCGGCGTCCGACGCTGAGATTGTAGAAGAAGCCAAAGCGGTTTTTGGAAGCGTGGAGGTGGCGGCTACGGGCGCGCGTGAACTCATACGTGCGGCGATTTCGAACGCTGGGAAACAGCGGCTAAAGCAAGCCCGCGCCGCCTACGACGCTCAAGCAAAAAAGCCGACTGCGATGGTTTTCAATCTTTCAGTCGAGTGCAAACGCACCCTGCTTAAATCGTTTGCCGCCAACGATTCTGCTTTCAATCAGAAGCTTACGCTCGCGGCGCGGCATGGAACCGACACTGAACAAGACCTTGACGGCTTCCTAGAAGACCTTCTCGACCTCGGCGTGATCGATGAGGCCGGGAATCCCAAGTGATTCAATTGACGCCCGCGGAGCAGGTACTTCAGTCTTTGGGCATAACGGCACCTCAAGACATCGACATTGAAGCGATCGCTTTTGATCGTGGTGCGGTTATTAAATACCGCTCGCTATCGGGGTGCGAGGCAAGGATCGTCGGGGTGGGTGACCGTGCTGTTATCAGCGTTTCCGACAATGTCATTCCTGCGCGCCAAAGATTCTCGGCGGCGCACGAGTTGGGGCATTGGCATCACCACAGAGGCAGGTCTTTTTCCTGCCGTAAGGAAGATATTGGCAACTACCAGGAAGGTTCGTCAAATCCTGAACGCGTGGCTGACACCTACGCCGCCGACTTGCTGATGCCGCGCTATTTGTTTCAACCGCTTGCGAACAAGGCCGGCTCAGTGACGTTCGAGGTGATCGATGCACTCCAGGCGGAATTCAAGACGAGCATCACCGCGACCGCCCGTCGTCTCATCGACTTCGGCGCTGAACCTGCGATCCTGATCTGCCACGGCAAGATGGGACGTCGCTGGTTTAAGCGCGCAACGAGTGTTCCAGCGCGTTGGTTTCCGCAGGCTGAACTCGATGCAGAGTCCTATGCCATGGACGTACTTTATAAGCCCACTGTAAAGCGCACTCGTAAAGTTGTAATCGGCGCCGACGCTTGGTTCGATCGTTCTGGTGCTGACAGATATGAGATTTACGAGCAAACCCATAAGATCAGCGAGGATGAAATTCTGACGTTTGTGACCTTCAAGGACGACGAAATGTTGGATGATTAAGGCTGACGTGCTCGATTCGAAGTAGAATTGAAGGGTTGGAGAGCGTCACCAGATATCGCGGCGAGATTTGTATGCCGAGCGAGTGTCACTTTATTCAATGCGGAACGTCGCGCCGTATTGACGCGCTTTCATACGATTGCTGGGAAATCCAGTGCCTGCCGCGCCCCCAGTGTTATTCCGCCGCGCAGTGGCTAACGCTATGGAACAAGCTCAATCCCAGACGGGGGCGAGTGTCGCGCGGCCTATGGTCAAGGCCACCTAATGGGAAAAATGGCACGGTTCAGAAGCGCCAGGCTAAGCGAGAAGGGATGACGCCCGTATGACCCCATCCCCCGGATGATCTGATCGCGATCATCCTGGTGGGCGCTGCACGGGGTCGCCGGCATTCCCACCACCACGCTCGATCCGCCCCTCGTGCGGCTTCTCCCGTGGTCCCCGCGCTTTATTCGGGTCCGGGTCCCCTGCGCTGACATACTGCGGAAGGCCGGCTGTCAAAGCGCTTGATCTCACGCCGCCTGGGCCTTCAGATCTACGAGCCGCTGGAATTCGGCTAAAATCTCTTGGTGGTTCTGGGCGAGGTAGCGCACCACGCGCGCGTTCGCGAGTAGCTTGCCGAGGTAGCCCTTGGCGAGAACGAGATCCAGATGGTCAGCCCCATAAGACTGCTCGGCCATTTTGAATTCACGCTCAAGGTTTCCGGACTCTCGCTCCATCAGCGCGACCTGCTCGTCTGTGAGACCTTTTACGTGCTTGGGCTTTTCAGGATCAGAAAGCTGATCCTGCGGCGTCGCTGCAACAAGCGATCTCGCATAGTTAATAGTGTAGCGATTCATAGCCACCATTAGCTCGGACGCCTCGATCTGTCGCATCGGTGCCAGCCGCTTGAGTTCACGAAAAGTGTTGATAGGAACATGCTTATCCTTAAGGAGCTCGATAGCCTCGGGACAAATTCCGTCGAGAAGGCGCCGCTTGGTTCTGAGGCTTATGATATTGATGTTGAGCGCCTTCGCCAGACGCGCTTCAGAGACACCGCGCTCCAGTGCCTTCAAGATCATCTTGTGTTCCTGAACGATCGCGATGCGGCTTACCCGGCGATTGTAGGTAAAGGCTTCGTCATCCGTGGAAATGAGGCACACAGCCTCCGCCTGACCCATGTCCTTTAGGACCTCAAACCGCAGATGCCCATCCAGGAGCAGAAATTTACCCTTCTCGGTCCGGTCGCGCGCGATCACCGGTGGCTCGATGATGCCGACTTCCCGGATGGACGCGGCAATCTGCATATACTTTGGCGACTTCTTTATGGTCGCGGCGACCAATCGAAGTGGCCGTACATCTTCGATAGCGACGCGCAAGGCGGCATCCTCGAAGGCCATCCGGACGGCATGAGTCTGTGAAGGGCGCGCCATCTCATGCCTCCGACGCAATTTGGAGCCGCTCAGCGATGTTGCGCGGCAGTGTGTCCAGCTTCTCAGCGCGCAGGAGAGTGACGAAGTTCTCGTCTGAAAAGAGCGTTTTGAGCGCTTCGGACGCAAAGACCAGGCGATCCCGGGTTGCTTCGGCTTTACGCACCAGGAGGCGTTTTTTGTCAGCGTTCTCACGATATGCTCGAATTAGATCGCCCGATGAAATAGGCCTTCGGTCCTTATTGTTGGGCAAATTGCGGAGGCCTTTTCCGCGCTTCCGCCGCTGTTCGATTATCCGTCTGGCCACAAGCAGCCGATTTCCGCGAAGCTGTTTTTTCTCATACGCCTGCTGCAATGCTTCCTGGACTTCAGAATCATCCGCTTCTGCGATTTCAACGGCGACACTCAATGGAATCTGGCCCGACTCTACCGCGCGCAGGAGACGATGCTCTTCAGCTTCCAAGAGCCTGGTTACACCGCGCACGTACTCCACGGTCAGGCCTGTCTTGCGCGCCGTTTCTGACAAGGAGTAGCCGCGCTCCTTCAAACCGCGGATATCATGCAGGAGGTCAATGGCCCGGTGCTGGCGACGGGCGCAGTTCTCCACCAAGCTCATGACCTGGCAGTCCTCATCGTCTGCGGCCACAACGATCGCGGGGATTTCCTTCTGTCCTAGGGTAAGAAATGCCTCCAGCCGGCCTTGACCACAAACGAGATTATACCGACCTCCGTCAGCGCCATTGGCGCGACTAACGGTGATCGGCTTCTTCAGGCCGACGGCCGCGATATTGGAGACTATTTCCTTGAACGTCTTCTTGTTTCTGATTCTGGGGTTGATGACATCGATCTGATCAACAGCGATCATCTCGACGTTCGGAGCTGCAGCTTCCTGAATCATGCGACCTCCAGCAATGTGGCCCGAGCGGCCATTTCATAAAGGGCGTCAAGCGTCTCGAAGCGATAAGCATCCAGCGAAACGCCGTTGTGCTCGGCGAGCCGCAGCTTCGGGACGGTCATATCAATTCGAGGGAGGAGGTAATAATCGAGCACGCGCTCGTTGGCAGAGTCCATCCGCACCACGACGGTAACGTCGGGTGCAAGCTCCGTATCAAAGCGGATATGCCAGCGAAGAGAGCCGGCCGCGGTTTCGGTGCAACGGGCAACTACAATGGACACCGTGAATTCACCGTTGACGGTGAGAAGATCGGTCTCGCTGTCTCGTGCAACGGTACCGCCGATCTGTTCAATCGCAGCTATCACGGTGGTCACGACGTCGGGGTGTAATCTCCGGAGCTTCTTATTGATCTCTACGTATCGATAGTCCCGATCCGGCACGTAACCGATGAGTTCGTAAGCACGTAGCAAGCTTCCAAACCGCCCGGCATATGCGCTGCTGGACGGCAGCTGCTCCCGCTCGTCGATAACCAGGCCAGATAGATAGCCATGGGCCTGCAGAAGGTCTTGCAGCCCACTGAGCATCTCTTCATTGCTCAGCTTGCGGGAGCGCTCGCGGATGATGACCTGTGCGGCATCAAATACTGTCCCATCGACGATCGGCTCGAACACGCCTTCCGCCCGGAGCCACATGTCAGGTTTGTTCCGGACCCGCTTCTTTTTGAGTTTAAAGGAGACCCGATTCCAGACGTTGTTGCCGACGTACTTTTCGTTGATCAGAATTTGATGGATCGTGCCACGAGTCCAGGATCGGCCGAGGTCGGTCTTGATGCCTCGAGAATTCAAAGCGTCTGCTATCTCGCGTTCCGACGCGCTGTGGTCGAGGAACTGCTGATAGATCCAGCGGACAATCTCAACTTCATCTGTGGGTCCGTGAACGAGGACGACGCGATCGGTTTGGAGACTCTTTTGCTCGCCGCGCGCCAGTTCGGCCTTTGCTGCTCCGGTCTGGTCAATCAGGCGCCGGCGTAGCCCGTACCCTGGTGGCCCACCCTGCCTGAATCCCATCTCGATAAGGCGACATTGGCCCGTAAAGACCTTCGCTGAGAGCTCCCGGCTATACTCACCGGCCATCGCCCGCTTGACGCCCTTGACGATGGTGGAGACGGGGCTGCCGTCATTCTCAAACTGCTCGGCGCAATACTGAACCGTTATGCCGGCGCGTTTGCAGATGTACTCGTAGTAAGCGCTCTCGTCGGCATCCTGGAAGCGACCCCAGCGGCTTACGTCGTAGACAAGGATTGTTGTGAAGTCCGCAGTCCCGGCCTGTACGTCGGCAATGAGCTGCTTGAGCGCATCTCGTCCATCTAGCCGAAGACCGCTTTTTCCCGCGTCCGCATAGGTTCGGACGATCTCGATTCGGCGGCGTTCGGCATACTGGCGAATAATGTCGCCCTGGTTCTCCGTCGAATACTTCTGATGCTCTGTCGACATGCGTACATACTCAGCCGCACGCACTGGTTTACCTGGTTCGAAATCACTCCTCTGCCAGTCATTTCGATACTGATCCACCATAACAACCTTCCGGGCCAACGTCGAAGATAAGCCCCGGCAAATGTTCACATGAGAGCAGCGCCACTGACTGCGATCGCGGTGGATGCTTGTCGGTGAAACTCAAGTTAGGCACGGAGGGCTCGGAATGTCTTTTCCGAAAAAGGGCAAAGTTTTTCCAATCGGCAGCGCTCAGCAAAATTACGTCGCCACGATCTCTAAGGCGCTACGTTATGAATTGGGCTCGACCCATCGAGCGACAAAGACGGTCGTCCGGTGGACGGGCGTCAACGAGCGTACGGTCAAAAACTGGATCGCAGGGACGACAGGCCCGAGCGGAGAGCACCTGGTCGAACTGCTACGGCACTCGGAGGCGGTATTTGAAGCCCTGCTCCGCCTCGCAGGACGAGAGCCGCCCCTGGTTTCCAGCCGGCTTGCGGATGCTCGATGCAAAATGTGGGAGGTCGTGCAAATGATAGATCGCGTGCTCGATCACGATCGGGGAGATGGATCGCAGCCGTCCTAAGGCGCGAGGCGTCAGCGCTCGTAGCCCGAGCGGGTGTAGTCAGTGGTGACGACTCGTTCCTCTCGCGGGAGGTTCTCGAACCGAAATGCCAACTGAGACTTCTGATCCACGTCATTAACCTCTCCAAATAAGCGCCTGAATAAGCCGGCCAAATGGAATCCAGGCTGCGACTGCGGGAACATGCCCGGGGCGATTCCCTGATAATTCCCTGTTTTAGAGAGGGGTCACATAGCGGACGTGGAGCGGGACTCGCGAGATTGTCTAAGGTCTTCGTTCACATCTTCCAGACCAGGCGCATAGTCCTTGGCTTCCACAAGGTCATACGCCCACCCGCGGACGGGCGCCGGGCCTTTTCTTCGGCCACGTCCGGGGCGGCACCTCACGTGCCTGATTGTGCGCCGCACCCGAAAATGCAGCGCCGCCCCCTTACAGAATTCGGGTACACGCGGGCTGTTGCGTCATAATATGTGAGGGCACTTGCCGGAGGGGACTTCGCATCCGCCGGCGAGACCCATGTATTACAGCCGGTTAGCGGGAGGCTACGGATGTATCGGGGCTTTAGGCTTGGCGCGCTGGCACTGCTCGCGCTCGGAGGCGGGACCGGGTCCGCGTCAGCGTTGGAAACGCGGACCTTCGTGGTCAGCGCTTTTTGGCAGGCGGCGAGCAGCGCCGACGGCGACTGCCGTGACGGCATCAATCCGGACATTCAGGTCCAGTACGAACGCAACCTCGTCGCCCTTGGCAAAACCCTCAGCGAGGCCAAAGCCATCATCGCCCGGCAGGGCGAATATGGCGAAGGTGAACTCAGCGATCTCATGAACGATCGCGGGCGCATCGACGGACGCCCCGTGAACGCCTATGCCCACCCGGCTGCCGTCGCGGACCCGAACCTGAACGCCGTCACAGGCAAGGTCGCCTACGGCTTCGACCTCGACGGCAGGGGCGCCGACGATCCGGACGGTTTCGAGGAGCCCGATACGAAACAGAAGGGCATCGATAACCAGGCGTTTCGCGCGCTCGGCTGCTCGCGACCCTATCGCGGATCTAAGGAGGCGCCCGGCGCCTATTGGGCTTTCGTCGCCGTCACCATCAAGGACACATCGCCGGCGTGGCTGCTCACCATCACGGGCGAGGACCTGAATAAAGATGGGCCGGTCACCGTCACCTTCGACCGGGCGCTCGAATATGCGAAGTCAAATCCCGACGGCACGACACGCCCTTATATGACCTACCGCGTGGATCCGAATCCCAGCTCGCACAACGAGTTCAAGGGCGAGATCAAGAATGGCGTGCTGACACTCACGGAGAACAAGCCGTTTTCCATGACTCACTCCGTCATGTACTCGCCGCATGTGAAGCTGCGCAACACGCATCTGCGTCTGGATATGAAGCCGGACGGCAGCGTTGACGGGTTCATCGGCGGCTACCAGCCCTGGCGCGACATCTACTTCGGCCTGGCGTGGGCCGGCCAGGCCGGGGAGATCACGGTGAGCGGTGAGATCCCGGGCCTCTTCCATCTCTTGCGCAAGCACGCTGATGCCGATCCCGATCCCGCGACCGGCGAGAACCGCGATATCTCGATCACCTATCGCCTCATCGCCGTGCCGGCGTTTCACGCGCATGTCGATCAACAGCGGGCCGGAAAGTGAGTCAGATGCGTAAACGCCTTCTTCTTTCCGTTGCCGCAAGTCTCTTGCTTGGGAGCTGTGCTGATAATTCTCCCAAGACGGATGTTCAGACAGCCGCGGCCGTTCCACCGGCCGAAGTGGTCACGAGGCGTCTCAGCCCCGAGCAGTACGAAGCCATCATCTCCGACGTTTTCGGCTCACACATTAAAATCGGCGGGCGTTTCGATCCGGGCTTGCGCGTGGACGGACTCCTCGAACTCGGGACCAGCCAAGTCAGCGTCTCCGAGGCAAGCATGCAGCAGTACGACAACATGGCGCGCACCGTCGCCGCTCAGGTTGTCGCGCCCGACCAGCGCCGGCTCACCATCTCTTGCGCGCCGGCTGCGGCGACGGCGCCTGATGATGCCTGCGCCCGTTCGTTCCTCGGAGAAGTGGGGCGTCTTTTGTTCCGCCGGCCGCTGACGCCCGCCGAGGAGGATCTCTACGTGCGCGCCGCGCGCACGGCGACCGAGCGCGCCGGCGATTTCTACTTCGGCCTCGGCATTGGCCTTGCGGCCCAACTTGAATCGCCCCAGTTCCTGTTCCGGCATGAAGTGACCAAAGCCACTGGACGACCGGGCGAATACACCCTCGACGGCTATTCGCGCGCCTCGCGCCTCAGCTTCTTCCTGTGGAACTCCGGACCCGACTTGAGCCTCCTTGAAGCGGCCGAGAAGGGCGAACTCGACACGCCTGAAGGTCTTGCTCGTCAGGTGGACCGCATGATTGCCTCGCGCCGAATCGAGAACGGTACGCGCGCCTTCTTCTCCGACATGCTCCATTTCGACGACATCGCGAACCTCAGCAAGGACACCGCGATCTACCCGATGTTCACAAATCAGGTCGCCGGCAATGCCCGCGATCAGACCCTGAAGACCATCGTCGACCTCCTGATCACAAACCGCGGCGACTATCGCGATCTGTTCACCACGCGCAAAACCTTCCTGACGCAGACGCTGGCCTCGCTCTACCGCGTCCCGCTGGCGGTCGAGATGCCCAACGGCTATCCCGACGAATGGCACCCGTATGAATTCAGCGCCGGGGATCCGCGCTCCGGCATCCTGAGCCACGTCAGCTTCGTTGCGCTTCATTCGCATCCCGGGCGCAGCTCGCCGACCCTGCGCGGTAAAGCCTTGCGCGAGATCATGCTCTGCCAGAAGGTCCCGCCGCCTCCCGGGGAAGTGAACTTCACCGTGGTGCAAGACACCGCGAATCCGCGTTACCGCACGGCGCGCGACCGCTTGGCGGCGCACGCCGAGAACCCGGTCTGCGCCGGCTGCCATCGCATCACCGATCCGATGGGCCTTGCGCTCGAGAATTTCGACGGCTCGGGCGGCTATCGCACCAATGAGAACGGCGTGGCGCTCGACACCACAGGCGCGCTCGACGGTGTGAAGTTCACCAATGCCGCCGAGCTCGGCGCGGCCGTTGCGCAGAACCCGGCTCTCATCTCCTGTGTGGTGGATCGGCTCTCGTCCTACGCCATGGGCCGCGCAATGCGCAAAGCCGACGCGCCCTGGACCGGCGATTTGCGCCGCCAGTTCGCCGAGGCCGGCTATAAGTTCCCAGCGCTCATGCGCGCCATCGCGCTCAGCCCCGACTTCTACCGCGCGGCCCCGCCGGCCGGCAGCCAGACTGCTCAACTCACGTCACTTTCACCGGAGGCACGCAAATGAGACCTCAGCTGGATCGCAGAACCGTCCTGCGCGGCACGCTCGGCGGCGCGGCCATCGGTGTCGGCCTTCCCGTGCTTGACGCTGTGCTCAACGACAACGGCACCGCGCTTGCCGCGACGGGCCAGCCGTTGCCTGTCGTGTTTGGCACGTGGCTCCAGTCCATGGGTTTGAATCCGGGCCGCTGGGTTCCCGCGAAGACGGGCGCGGGGTTCGAGAACAATACCGAGCTGAAGGTCTTCGACGCTTACCGCGACCGGATGAACGTCTTCAGCGGCATGCGCTACTACCTCGACGGCCGCCCGCACGTCACGCACGTCTCCGGGTGCCAAATCGCCTCCACGGGCGGCTTGTATGCGGCCGGGCAGGGGGTCAATGACTCGCGCGGCGATTCCGGTCCCAGTGTCGACGCGGTCATTGCCGACCGCATCGGCGCCCGCACGCGCTTCCGTTCGCTCGAGGTCTGTTTTTCCGGAAAGCCGAAGACCTGGAGCCGACGGAGCGGCAGCGTCATCAACGCGTCCGAGGCGTCGCCCGCGGCGCTTTATGCGCGCATCTTCGGACCGGACTTCAAGGATCCGAACGCCGCCGAGTTCACGCCCGATCCTCAGGTCATGGCGCGGCAAAGCGTGCTGTCGCTTGTCGGCGAGCAGCGCAAGGACTTCGTTGCGAAACTGGGCGCTGCGGACCGCGTGCGAGTCGATGAGTATTTCACTGCCCTGCGCCGCATCGAGGAACAGCTGGCGCTCGAACTCGAACGCCCGCAAAGGGTGGAGGCCTGCGTGCGTCCGGGCGATCTCAAGGAAAACACCCCCGGCACGCTGGTCGATGACGCCGAGGCGAACGCGAAATTGTTCGCGGGGCTGCTCTCACACGCCATCGCCTGCGACCAGACCCATGTGTTCAACGTCTGCTTCGATTCCGAGACCTATCGCCGTTCGTCGAGCGCCATGAACTGGCACATGCTCAGCCACGAGGAGCCCATCGACCCAACGCTCGGCTTTCAGAAGGACACCACCTGGTTCATCACCTGGGCGAATAAGGTCACCGCGGACTTCTTCGACACGTTGCGCGCGACGAAGGAAGGTCCGGGCTCGCTGTTCGACCGCATGGTCATCCTCTGGCAGACCGATCATAGCGACGCGCGCAGCCACTCTCTCGACAACGTGCCGGTGTTCACTTTCGGGAACGCGGGGGGGCGCCTCAAGACCGGCCTCCACATCCCGTGTCCTGGCGATCCTGTCACGCGCGTATCTCTCACCTTGCAGCAGGCGCTTGGCGTTTCGGCCAGCGTCTGGGGGGACGGCAGCAACAAGACCACGGCCACCGTCACTGAAATCCTCGCCTGACAAAGGGGCGTCCGATGCGAACCTGTTCCTTGGCGGCTCTCTCCTCCTCGCTTGCGCTTCTCGCCGTCGGACCGTCCCTGGCGGCGGAGGCGCGGGCGCCGATCGCGACTCCGCCAGGCATCAGTTTGCAGTTCCTGGGCAAGGCGCAGGGCTACAGCATGGATGCGGAGTCCGCATCGTTCCTCACCCGCCACCAGATCGCCTACACCGATGCACGCGGCATGACGCTGTACACCCGCAACGCCGATCCGCCCGGAAAGTCCGAGTGCACCGGGGAATGTACGCAAACGTGGAAGCCGGCTCTGGTGCCGCCGGGCGCGAAGCCCGTCGAACGCTGGTCCACCGTCAAGCGCGCGGACGGCACCCTGCAATGGGCGCTCAATGACAAGCCGCTCTACACCTATGTAAAGGACGTTGACATCGGCGATATCGCCGGCAACAGCCCGAAATGGGTGGCGCGCGGGCCGCAGTCCGGTCCCCGCGGCAGCTTCCGCGGTCCGATGCCCCCCGAACTGCCGGTGCCCGACGGCTGGACCGCGGCGCTCATCTTCCCCGCGACGGACATCGACGTGCCCAGCGGATTTTCCATCAAGGAAGTCCCCGATGCGCTCGGGCTCGTGCTGATGAACCACGAAGGCCGCACACTCTACACCTTCCGCGGCACTCCCAGTCAGGATCTCATCGCCTGCCGCGCCTCGAACACCTGTGACGATTGGCAACCGCTGTTGGCGCCGCAGATCGCGAAGCCGGCGGGGGATTTCGGATTCGTCTCGCGGGACGACGGCTTGCGCCAATGGACGTACAAAGGCCTGCTGCTCTACACCTTCGCCTCCGATCTTCCCGCCAGCAGCTTCGCCAACGGCGTCGGCAAGGACCCCGCGTGGCAGCCGGCTTACATCCTCCGCTACTACCTGCCCGAGGGTGTGCAGGTGGCGAACTCCCTGCGTCTCGGCAAGACGCTCGCGACCACGGCCGGCAAAACCCTCTATATCCGCGAGGCTTTCATCGTGCAGTCGGGCGGCGGCCACGGCACGCGGCGCGGAAACTCTTTCCGTCCGGCCGTCGGCCGCGACATCGGTCTCAATACCCTTTGCCAGCGTGAGTGTGAGAAGTGGCATCCGTTCCTGGCACCGGACGATGCGCTACCGCAGGGCTACTGGAGCACCATCGCGCGTCCCGACGGCAAGAAGCAGTGGGTCTACAATGGATATGCCTTATGGACGTATGACGGCGACTCGAAGCCCGGCGACATCAACGGTCAGGACTCCTTCGACCTCTTCCTGAGCGACAGCGTTCACACACGGCTCGATATCGGCACCCAGTACGACGGACCAACCGCGCTCTATTGGACCATCACGCCGCCGTAAGGCCTGCTACCGGCCTGCTCGGAGTCCGCACGCGTTTTCAACCGCAGATAATCCGCGGACGCTGATCCGTACCGCAACTATTTCTTCGGGTACTTTGGACCCCCTTGCGTCTAATTATGGGGAGCTCTTGGCGTCGCGCCCGACGTCAATTGGGGAGGGGTATGGCGCTAGCGGCTTACGCGCTGCGGAATGCAATGATTCTGGCGGGGGCGGCGTTTCTTGCCCAAGCGCCCGCACCCGCTTTCGCTCAGGACCGCCGTGGCTACGACATTCCAGGACAACCGCTTGCGGAAGCGCTCCGGCAATTCAGCCGCGCCAGCGATCGTAATCTGCTGTTCTCTTCGGATCTGGTGCGGGACCTGACCTCCAGCCCCGTGAGCGGCACGTTTTCCGATACCGAAGTCCTCGCGCGGCTCCTCGCGGGCACCGGCCTCAGCTTCGAGGAAACGCCTTCCGGCGCGCTCGCGCTGCGCGCCGCGGCCGGTGCTGCCTCGACCGCCGAGTCGGCGCCTCGCCGGTCCCGCCTGCCATATACCGGACCCGCCGGCGCGCCCATCGGCGGCGCCCACGAGGAGATTGTCGTCACCGGATCGCGCATCCTGCGCGCCGGCTTCGAATCCCCGACACCGGTCTCGAGCCTCGGCGTCAATGAACTTCAGACGATGGCCTACCCCAACATCGCCGATGCCGTGAACCGGCTGCCAGTCGTGCAGGGCAGCGTCTCGCCGATGAATTCGGAAACTTCTTTCAGCTCCGGCACCGGCGGCGTGAACCAGCTCGACCTGCGCAACCTTCAGCCCCTGCGTACCCTGGTGCTGCTGGACGGCAAGCGAATTTCCGGGGCCTCACTCTCGGGCTTCGACAACAACGGCAACGCCGTCGACGTCAACGCCATCCCGGGCGATCTGGTCGCCCGCGTGGATATCGTCACGGGCGGCGCGTCCGCCGCCTACGGATCCGATGCGCTCGCCGGCGTGGTGAACTTCGTGCTCGACACCAGCTTCACCGGCGTTAGGGGCAGCCTCGAGTCCGGCATCACGACTTACGGCGACAACGAGACGTATAAGATCGCCCTCACCGCCGGCCGTCCGTTTGGCGGCGGTCGCGGACATTTCCTCATCAGCGCCGAGCATGCCTACAACGACGGCATCGCGCACGCGTACGAACGCTCATGGTTCGCCGATCACTCTCTCAACTGGATGCTCAATCCCGCTTACGGCACCGGACCCGGCCAAACCACCAGCGTGCCCGAGTACATCGCCATGGCGAATGTCGGCATCGGCAATGCCGCGCCCGGCGGCCTCATTTTCTCCGGGCCGCTCAAGGGCACCCAGTTCCTCGAGGGCGGCACGCCGGCGCCGTTCACCTTCGGTTCCGTCGTCAGCGACGTTTATATGTCCGGCGGCGATTGGCAGGCGACGCGCATCGACGCCGACCCGATGATTGCCATCCGGCTCTCGCGCCGTAACGTCTTCACGCGCGCGACCTACGACGTCTCCGATGATGTGGAGGCCTTTGCCGAGTTCCACTGGTCCCAAACCCAGACAACGAACAAGCCCGGCGTTCCCATCTTCCGTTTAGGCGACATCACCATCAGCGGCGAGAATCCCTTCATCCCGATGTCGGTACGATCCCGCATGACGGAACTCGGGCTCACGAATTTCCGGATGGGCTCCACCAATGCCGATCTTCCGCCCGTGCAGGTGGCGATCGCGCGGTACTTCCGCCGCCTGACTGCCGGCTTCGAAGGCGTGTTCGACGCCGCGGACACGCCCTGGACCTGGGATGCCTACGTCACCCACGGCGCGACGCATGTCTCCGCGCGAATTCCCAACAATATTTTGAACGATCGTTTCGCCGAGGCGATGGATGCCGTCACCGACCCCGCAACGGGGCGCATCGTGTGCCGAGTTGCTTTAAGCAATCCCGCCACGGCCTGCGTGCCGTACAACGCGATGGGACTCAACGTGAACGGCGCAGTCGTGCGTTCCTATTTCTCGGGCACCGGCTATTCCATGCAGGTCATCGCTCAGGATGTCGTTGCGGCCAATTTCAGTGGCGAGCCCTGGACGCTCCCGACCGGCCCTGTGTCCCTCGCGTTCGGAGTCGAACACCGGCGCGATTCCGTGAAAGGAATCGTCAGCGACGCCGATGCTCGCAGCGCGTGGTTCGTCGGAAACTTCAAGGCGACCCGCGGCCACTACAGCGTGACCGAAGGCTATGTCGAGACCGCGGTGCCGCTCGCGAACAATACGTCCTGGGCGCGGTTCCTGGATGCGAACGCCGCCGTGCGTGCGACGAACTACAGCGAAAGCGGCTATGTAACGTCATGGAAAGTCGGCGCCACCTACAGTCCCTTCGATGGCGTCATGTTCCGGGCCACGCGTTCGCGCGATATCCGCGCCCCCAATCTCAGTGACCTCTTCAACGTGGGTCAGCCCGGCACGGAAATCGTTATTGACCGCTTCCGCAATAATGAAGGCACGCGCACTGTGGCCGCCGTTGAAGGCAATCTGGATCTTCGGCCGGAGAAGGCCGCTACCACCGGCCTCGGCATGGTGTTCGATTCCGCTTTCCTTCCCGGCTTCCACGGCTCGATCGATTACTACAATATCGACATCAGCGGTGCGATCGCCTCGCTCGGCGCGCAGCAGATCATCGACCGGTGTTTCGCCGGTCACGGCGAGGTTTGCGCCTTTATCGACCGGGCGGCACCCACCGTCGCTGGACGGCCAGGCCTCATCAACTATGTGCACATCCGGCCCGCCAATGTCCTTTCGCAGCAGGCGCGCGGCATCGATGTCGAGGTCAATCAAACCTTTTCCCTCGACTCGCTCGATTCCGCGCTAACCGGCGTGCTGCAATTCCGGGCGCTGGCGACCAAGGTGTTTCGCTTGCGCACCGTCAATTTTGGCCTGGTGCAGGAAGGGGCGGGGGTGCTCGGCACGGTGATCCCCAACATTCCGCTCACCACCACGGATTTGCGCTACACCGCGTCCATGACTTACACGCACTCGATTTTCTCCGGCACGCTAACCATGCGCGGCGTGGGTGACGGAAAGTACAGCAACAGCGCGGTGGTCTGCACGTCAGCCTGTCCGGTCTCGACCGAACGGGCGCCCACGATGAATTTGAATCATATCGGCGCTATTCGATATTTCGACACCTCCGTGCGCGTGACGGTCGATCCCCGCGCCGAGCTGTTCATGGTCGTCGAGAACATGTTCAACCGCCGCCCGCCGCCGATCTACGGTTCGATCACGGGCGGCGTGTATGCGGGCGCGTCGGGCGCCGCCAATGAGTACGACCGCCAGGGCCGGATGTTCCGAGCCGGCGTACGATTCCAGATGTAGCGCAGACGGCGCGGCGCTAGGCTGGAGCATCGGGAGGAGACGGGATGTGACGAGGGACCTCGGATGTTCGGGCGCGGGCTGACCATGGCTCCGGACGCCCGCGAGACTGATCTCAAAGGTCTCAGCGAGCGCTACCGGGCGCCGCTCAAACGCCATTTCATGCGCCATGGGCTCACGCCCGAGGACGCGGAGGATTGCGTCCAGGATGTGTTCGTGCGCATCTACCGCGCCGACCTGACAATCATTGAGAATGTAGAGGCTTACATCTTCACTGTGGCTTCAAGCGTGGCCATTGACCAAGGCCGCAAGGCCCGATCGCGCCAGGCCGGCAAACATGACCCCATAAATAATTTGGTCCTTGAAAGTAAGGAGGCTTCGCCCGCGCGCGTCTTAGAGGATAGGGAGGCGTTGGCTCGGCTGGATAGGATCCTGGACGAATTGCGCCCCCGTACGCGCGAAATTTTCTTGCTCAATCGCCTTGATGGCCTCAGTTATACGCAACTCGCGGCCCGGTTTGGTGTCAGCGTTGCCGCAATAGAAAAGCAGATAAGTAAGGCGCTCGCGCATATACGGAAGCGATTTGCACGACATGACTGACATCTCTGCAAACTCCAAAATCCCGTCCGCGACGTCGGCGTCCCCCAAGAACGCCGCGGAGTGGGTCGTGCGCCTGGACTCCGACCAAGCCGTCTGGAGTGATAGCGAGGAATTCCAAGCGTGGTATTCCGCCTCGGAAACCAATCGCCGCGAATTCAGCGCGCACAAGGAAATGTGGGAAGCCGCCGGCCGTCTTGCCGTGAACGCCGATGCGCGCGCGATCCTGATGCGTCCGTGCGTGGTGCACATGCCGACCTCCCGGCGCGCGGTGTTGGGCCTTCTGGCCGGCGGCGCTATGGCTGCCGGTATCGCGCTTGTCTTCGCACCGCGCGAACCCGCACCGGTCGAACTCGCCTTCCGCACCGCGCGCGGCGAACGCAAGGAGGTCCCGCTTGCGGACGGTTCGGCACTCACCCTCAACACCGACAGCGCCGTCCGCGTGCGCTACAGCGAGGCCGCGCGTCACATATATCTCGATCGCGGGCAGCTCTTCATCCGTGTTGCCAAGGATGTGCACCGCCCGTTGCGCGTGTTCGCGAAGGATCACGAAGTGCGCGCCGTCGGCACGGCCTTCGACGTGTTGCTGGACGACGAGCAGCAAACCACCCAGGTGCGTCTCGCCGAAGGAATCGTCGCGATCTACAACCTGAACGGTGGTCGTACCATGACCAGCGACGAACGTCCGTCGGTCGTGCTCAAGCCGGGCCAGCAGGCGACGCTTGCCGCCCTCGCGCCCATCGGTGTGTTCGACGTCGATCGGCGCGCGGCGGAAGCCTGGCTGAACGGCCGCATCATTTTCGACGAGACGCCGCTCCCGGAAGCGATCCGCGACGTTAATCGCTATCGCGTGCGCCGCATCGTCATCGGCAACGATGGACTCTCGGCCCTTCGCATCACCGGCGTGTTCAATACCGCCCAGCTCGAAGACTTCCCCGAAGCGCTTACCGCCGCCCTGCCGGTGCGCGTACTCCGCAGCGACGCCTCGACGGTGGTTCTGACGCGCCGCTGAGCACTGACCGATAGGTCTCTATTCCTTAGACCGCCCTCCGGGACTGCAAAGCCCTAACATCGCTCCTCGCGCGAAAGGGCTCTGCACAATGGATTTGCGCACTGCGGTGTAAGTTCGCGGAAAGGATCGCCCAAAAATAGAGTTCGGGTCCCTCGTAACTGCATACGTCTTTAACTGTAGGGGCTGTGTAGGTTGTTCGCGCTGCCCTGGGAGGGACAGACGTGAAGCTAGATCTGAGCGCGGCAGCTATTACTGGTTTGCGCAAGGCCGCCGGATACGCGGCCTTGGCCGCGGCGCTGCTCGTGGCCGGTTGCTCCGCCCCCAACGAAGACACCGCCACTAGAACGCCCACCCTCGCCCCCATCCCGGAACCTGCTTCCCAGTCGGCCGCGCCCAAGCTCCGGCTGATCTCGGCGGAGCAGTACACCAACACCCTCGCGCATTTCTTTGGCCCTGGCCTGCGCATCGATCCGCGCTTCCCGCCTCCGCCGCGCACCCAAGGCCTCATCGCCAACGGCGCCGCCAGTTCCGGCGTCAGCACCGCGCAGCTGGAGGAATTTCAGCGCGTTGCCGCGCTTGTTTCAGCTCAGGTTGTCGATCTCAACCACCGCGCCTTCCTCATCGGCTGCACACCGAAGTCCGACTCCGCTGCCGACCAAGCCTGCGCCCGCGAGTTCCTGGCTGCTACGGGGCGGCGCCTGTTCCGCCGCCCGATGCGCGAGGCGGAACTGAACGAGTCCGTGCGCAACGCCGTCGCGTCGGCCACCGCGCTCAAGGACTTCTACGCCGGCCTTTCCGTTGCCCTCGAAGGATTGCTCCTCAATCCAAACACGCTCTATCTCGCCGAGGTCTCCGAGGCAGACCCTGCGCGCCTCGGCCACGCGCGGCTCGAAGCCTATTCGCTCGCCGCGCGCCTCAGCTTCTTCCTGTGGAATTCCGGTCCGGACGACGTGCTTCTCGATGCCGCAGAGAGCGGTGAGATTCACACCGCCAGGGGCCGCGCGCGTCTTGTCGACTCGATGCTCACGAGCCCGCGGCTCGAAGCCGGAATGCGCGCCTTCTTCGAAGACATGATGGAATTCGACCGGTTCCAGACGCTGGCCAAGGACGCGTCGGTTTATCCTTTCTTCACCGGCATCACCATCGCGGACGCGCGCGAACAGACGCTGCGCACGCTCATCGATCATCTCATCACGAACAACCTCGATTACCGCGACCTGTTCACCACGCGCAAAACCTACATTTCCCAGGCGCTGGCCGCCCTCTATCAGGTGCCCGCGACACCCGGATGGATCGCCTATGAGTTTCCGCCCGAAAGCCCGCGCGCTGGTCTTCTGACGCAAGTGAGCTTCCTCGCCGTGCACGCGCACCCGGGTCGCAGCTCTCCCACGCTGCGCGGCAAGGCCCTGCGCGAAACGTTGCTGTGCCAGCCGGTGCCCCGGCCGCCGCCGAATGTGGACTTCTCGCTCGTCGAGAATCCCGATGCCAGCTATCCGACGCAAAGGGATCGTGTCGCCATACATCTCGGCAACCCTGTGTGTGCCGGCTGCCACAAGATAACCGACCCGACGGGCCTTGCGCTGGAGAACTTCGACGGCGCCGGCCGTTTCCGCGCCACGGAACGCGGCGTGCCTATCGACGCCAGCGGCGCGCTCGACGGCAAGGCATTCCAGAATGTCGTCGAACTCGGCAGGGTGCTGCGCGATCATCCGGCCGTGCCGTCTTGCCTCGTGCAGCGCCTGTACAGCTACGGGTTCGGCGGCGCGGCGCCGACTCATAACCGTGAACTCCTCGGCTACTTCAACAGGCGCTTCGCCGACGAGGGCTACAAGCTGCCGGGCCTTCTCCGCACGATCGCGCTCAGCAATGCTTTTTCGGAAGTGACGCCACCGGCCCCGCAGCGAGCCAGCGCCGCGGGTCGATAGAGAAGGAAGGCACCCATGATCCGGTTCAGTCGTCGCCGCGCCCTGCGCGGCATGCTTGGAGGAGGCGCGGTGACGGTCGGTTTGCCGCTGCTCAACTGTTTCCTCAATGGCAACGGCAACGCGCTTGCGTCGGGCGAGCCTATGCCTGTGCGCTTTGGCACTTGGTTTTGGGGTCTCGGGATGACCTCGAAGATCTTCGTGCCCAAAAAAACCGGCGCGGATTTCGATCTCCCTGAGGAACTCGAATCCCTCGCGCCGGTCCGCGACAAGCTCAACCTCTTCACCAATATGACCGCGTTCCGCGACGCCACCGAGAACCTCTGCCACTACACCGGCTGGGTCATCCTGCTGACGGGCAACTCGCCCAACGGCGGCGAGGATCGCCCGCGCGAGACGATCGACGTCACCATCGCCAACCAGATCGGTCGCACCACGCGCTTCAAGCTGCTGACCGCCAACGCCACCGGCAATGTCCGCCACAGCTTCAGCTACGAGAACCAGCAGACGCAAAATCCGCCCGAATGGTCGCCGGTCAATTTTTACACGCGCCTGTTCGGGCCGGACTTCCCGAACCCGAATGCGCCCACCTTCACGCCCAATCCGCGGGTCATGGTGCGCAAGAGCGCGCTTTCGGGTGTCATGGATGGCGTGCGTGATCTCGAGCGCCGCGTCGGCGCCGAGGACAAGCAGCGCCTCGATCAGTATTTCACCGGCGTGCGCCACCTCGAGCGCCAGTTCGATCAGCAGCTTACCAAGCCGAAACCCATCGCCGCATGCGCGCCCGGCACTGAGCCCGCGGCCGCTGCCATGGGCAACTCGGCCGAGCTCGTCTCGCAGCGTCATCGGGTGATGACCGATCTCATGATGATGGCGATCGCCTGTGATCAAACGCGCGTCTTCAACATGGCTTATTCGCAGTCCAGCGCCGATACCTTCAAGCCGGGCTATGACAAGCCGCACCACACCGCCACGCACGAGGACCGCGTCGACGAGAAGCTGGGGTATCAGGTCGTGGCGTCCTGGTTCGTGCGCCGCGCCATGGAAGAGTGGGCCTACTACGTCGACGCTCTTTCGAAGCAGAAAGAAGGCGATGGTACCCTTCTAGATAACGTCCTTGTGTATGCGGTCAGCGATTCCGGCTATGCGCGCACTCATACACTCGACGGCATGCCGATGTTCACGGCGGGCCGCGCGGGCGGGCGCGTGAAGACCGGCCTTCACGTCAACGGCGGCGGCACGGCCGGCACGCGCCTCGGCTACACCGCCATGCGCGTCATGGGCGTTGAGAAGGCCCAATGGGGCAGCAACAGCAACACTGTTTCACAGGAGATCGGCGACATCCTCGTCTAGGTGTCGTACGGGAGGGTCGACATGAGCCGGTCGCTTGGACGTTGTCTCATCACCGTGGTTTTCGCCGGTCTTGGCGCTGGAGCCGTGCAGGCTGCGGATACGGAAGCTTATGTGAACGCGCCGATGCCGCCCGGCTTCACGGTCCAGGCCAGCGAGATCGAAGGCCCGGTTTACGCGGACGAGAAGGGGCGCACGCTGTATCGATGGCCCGTCCGCAGCCTTCGTAATGGGGATGTCGGCGAGCGCCGCGGCGCGGCGCCGTCCTGCGACAACGACAAGTACACCGTCAGTTCCGGCATGATGAGCCCATATCCCCCGGGCCTCGAACTCCCGGATCTCGACACGCGTCCCGCGTGCGCCGAGATGTGGCCGCCGGTGCTGGCGCCGGCCGATGCGAAAGCGGTCGGTGATTGGTCCATCGTCAGGCGTAAAAACGGCGCGAAGCAGTGGGCCTATGAAGGCTACCCGCTCTATCTCTCTGTCCTCGATCGGGCGCCCGGCGACGTCATAGGCGGTACGCGCCGTCCGCCGGCCTACGACGGCGCGCCCGCGCGCGATCCCATCGGTCCAGCGGCCAATGTTCCGGCCGAGTTCGGCGTGGTCAACGTCGCGACGGGCCGCATGCTGGTCAACCTCGACGGCAAGTCGGTCTACGCTTGGGATCGCGATCCGCCGAACAAATCCGTTTGCCACGATGCCTGCGCCCGCGAATGGCAGCCGGTGCTCGCGCCCGCGTCCGGCAAGTCGCAAGGCGAATGGTCGGTGGTCGACCGTGCCGCCGGCGTCAAGCAATGGGCGTTCCGCGGCAAGCCCCTCTACACCTACACCGGCGATCGTAAGCCCCGCAGCCTCGAAGGCAGCGACGTTCCCGGCTGGCGCAACGTCTACACCCAGGCGGCGCCGAAGCCCCCCGCGGAGTTCACCTACCAGGACTCCCGCGCGGGCGTCGTGCTCGCCGACAAGACGGGCCGGACGATCTATGTCTATTACTGCGGCGACGACGCGCTGGATCAACTCCCGTGCGATCATCCGGAAACCTCGCAAGCCTATCGCCTCGCCATCTGCGGCGGCGGCGATCCCGAGCGCTGCAACCGAACCTTCCCCTACGTCGTCGCTGCGGCCAATGCCAAGAGCGAGAACCGCTCATGGACCGTCATGGCCATTGATCCGAAGACCGGCAAGCGCGCGGCCGACGGTGAGGCGCGCGCGCTCCGCGTTTGGGCGTACCGCGACCGGCCCGTCTACACTTTCTACCGCGACCGGAAGCCCGGGGATATCTGGGGGGACAGTTGGGGCGAGATGCACGGACGCCGGAACGGTTTCAAGGCCTTCTGGATCCGCGACGACTTCATGAACGGTGCCGGGTAAGGAGCGGAACATGAACATTGCGAGATTTCTCGGAAGCCTGGTTGCCGCCAGCGTCATCGCCGGGGGACCGGCGGCCGCCGCCGAAGGCGAGCCTGGCGCGCTGCAGAACCGCTCCATCGGCTACGTGCTCACCAACATCAAGTGGGCCATTCATCAGTCGCCGGACGGCAAGACCGAATGCCCAAACGGCTACAACGACGGCCCGCGCGAACAGTTCAGGGTGCTGTTCCCCGACGACGGCACCAGGCGCAAGATCATCGACACCCAGCTCGCGCGCGAAACGCAGGTCTGGTTCCCGACCACGAACGCCGAACCGTTTCCATTCCAGGAAGCGGGCGGCAACATCAGCATCGGCTTGAACCTCGACGGCAGGACCGACACGAACGACTTCGTCAGCCCCGACGGCGAGGCGGGTATAGACAACCAGATGTTCCGCGCCCTCGGTTGCATCGAGAACTATCGCGGTCCCAATGGGACACTCTACTTCTTCACCAATCGCTACATGCAGGCGATGAATTACAACCGGTACATCGTCGAGCTTACGGAAGTCGATAGTCTTGTGAACGACGATGCGGTGGTGGTCACCACCTACCGCGGCCTCGATGCGCTGCTCACCGACGCCACCGGCAACGACTATTTGCCTGGCGGGTCCCAACGTGTCGATGGGCGCTTCGGCAAGGAGTTCGTCCAGCGCTTCCCCGCGAAAATCGTCGGCGGCATGCTGATCAGCGAGCCCGCCGATCACACCATGCCCGCCACCGCGGCTTTCGAGGATACATCGGTGCAGGTCTACCGTGGCCTGCGCTTCCAGCTTCGCCTCACCAGCGAACGCGCCGAAGGCCTCATGGCCGGCTACACCGATGTCGACAATTTCCACTTGCAACTCAATACCGCCTGGTCAACGCACTTGCAGAGCTACGGGCAGCTCTCGTCGCCCTCGCTCTATCGCGCAATGAACCGGCTCGCGGACGGTTATCCGGATCCTGTCACCGGCAGGAATACCGCCATCTCGTCCGCGCTCGAGGTGAAGTTTACCCAGGTGTTCGTCGTGCATCCGAACAAGGTAGTCACGTCCGGCGAAGGGGGGGTGGCCCAATCCGACGTTGCAGCTTCGCAGCGATAGAGAGGTGCGCAGGGCAGGAGCGAGAGTTTACGTGATCTAACGCCGGCGCGCGTGTCGGTGGCGTAGCGAAAAATCTTTGAACGTTCGGCCGGCCGGAAACAAGTACCGTTTCCCGGCCGCGCGTTTGCGTCTTTTAACAGGAGGGGGGAACCCACATGAGAACCACCAAAATCGAAAAAATCCTCGCCCGCACGGCGGGCGTAAGCGCCGTCGCCCTGATGGCGGGTCTGTCGCTCAGCGGAGCGGCCTTCGCTCAGCAGGCGACCGTCAGCGAGGCAGCCTCGATCGACGAAATCGTGGTCACCGGGTCGCGCATCGTCCGTGAAGGCTACGAAGCGCCGACCCCGGTCTCCGTCCTCGGCTCGGAAGAACTCTCCAGCATGGGTCTGACCAACATCGCCGACGCGGTCAACCGCCTCCCGGCGGTGCAGGGCTCGGTCTCGCCGCAAAACTCGGAAGCCTCGTTCAGTTCGGGCACCGGCGGCGTTAACCAGCTCAACCTCAGAAACCTGCAGCCGCTGCGTACGCTCGTCCTTCTGGACGGAAAGCGCGTGGTCGGCGCGACGCTCTCGGGTTTCGAGAACAACGGGAGTTCCGTCGACGTCAACGTCATCCCGAATGATCTGGTCTCGCGGGTCGACGTCGTCACCGGCGGCGCCTCGGCGGCGTACGGTTCGGACGCACTCGCCGGCGTCGTCAATTTCGTCCTCGACCGCACCTTTACGGGGGTCAAAGGCAGCATCGAAGGCGGTATTACCACCTATGGCGACAACGAGCAGTACAAGGTCGGCCTCACGGCCGGTACGCCGTTCGCCGGCGGCCGCGGTCACGTACTCATCAGCGGTGAGCATGCGTACAACACCGGCATCCCTCACGCGTCCGACAGGCCCTGGTATGACGGCAACTCCTACAACTGGCTGCAGAACCCCGCGTACGGAACCGGCGCTGGTCAAAGCACCGGCGTTCCGCAGTATATCGCCATGGGCAACACCGGCATCGCGATCTCCGCGCCCGGCGGCCTGGTCATCGCAGGCCCCTTGAAGGGAACCATGTTCCTGCAGGGCGGCGTGCCGGCCACCTTCCGATATGGCGAGATCAGCGACGGCTTCATGATGTCGGGCGGCGACTGGCGTGTCTCACGCATCGACAACGACCCGATGCTCGGCATCCGTCTGTCCCGCGAAACGGTGTTCACGCGCGCCAGCTACGATATCGCCGACAACATCCAGGTTTACGGTGAATTCCACTGGTCGAACACCCGCACGACCAACAAGCCGGGCATCCCGCACTTCCGTCTCGGCAACATCACCGTCCGCTCGGACAACCCGTTCATCCCGACGTCCGTCCGCACCCAGATGACCGCCCTCGGCCTCACCACCCTGGCCATGGGTTCCACCAGCGCCGATCTCCCGCCGGTCCAGGCCAACAACGGCCGGACCTTCCGCCGTTACATGGCCGGCGTCGAAGGCGCCTTCGATGCGGCCGGCAGCGAATGGTCGTGGGATGCCTACTACACCAAGGGCACCACACACATCTCCGCCCGAATCCCGGAGAACCTCATCAATTCGAAGTTCAACGAAGCGGTGGATGCGGTCGTCAATCCGGCGACCGGGCAGATCGTCTGCCGCTCGTCGCTCTCCAACCCGACTAACGGCTGCGTGCCCTACAACCCCATGGGCATTGGCGTGAATTCGCCCAACAACAAGGCCTACTTCACGGGTACGGGCTACTCGATCCAGATCATCGGCCAGGACGTCATCGCCGCGAACGTGAGCGGCGAGCCGTTCGAGAGCTGGGCCGGTCCGGTCTCCGTTGCGTTCGGCGCCGAACACCGCCGTGAGTCGGTGAAAGGCCTCGTTTCCGACGCCGACGCGAAAAACCAGTGGTTCGTCGGGAACTTCAAGGCGACCAACGGTAAGTACCACGTCACCGAAGGCTACGTAGAAGCTGTGCTTCCGCTCGCCCGCGGTCAGGATTGGGCCCAGTCGTTCGACCTGAACGCCGCCGCCCGCGCCACCGACTACAGCGAAGCCGGTTTCGTGACCACCTGGAAGGTGGGCGCGACCTACACACCGATCGACGACTTCACCATCCGTGCGACGCGTTCGCGTGATATCCGCGCCCCGAACCTCTCCGATCTGTTCAACGCCGGTCAGCCGGGCACGGGCACGATCATCGACCGCTTCCGCAACAACACCAATACCACCATCGTTTCCGCGGTCGAAGGCAACCTCGACCTCATCCCTGAAAAGGCGGATACGACGGGTCTTGGCATCGTGTTGCAGCCCACCTTCATTCCGGGCTTCGGCGCCTCGATCGACTACTACAACATCAACATCAAGGGTGCGATTTCCTCGATCAGCACCCAGGAGATCATGGATCGCTGTTTCGCAGGAGAAACCGCGCTCTGCGCCTTCATCGACCGTGGTGCGCCCGGGGCCGGTCAGACGCTGGGTGAAGTCACCTATGTCCACGTGAAGCCCGCCAACGTCCTCGGACAGCAGGCCCGCGGGATCGACTTCGAGGTCAGCCAGAACGTTCCGCTCTCGCTGATCGACGAAGAATGGGGCGGCGCCCTGCAGTTCCGCGCCCTCGCGACCAAGGTCTCGCGTCTGCGCACCATCGATAAGGATATCGTTCAGGAGGGCCGCGGTGTGATGGGCTCCGTGGCCAGCGGCGCGCCGCTGACCACGCCGAAGTTCCGCTACCTCACCTCGGCCACCTACGCGGGCGAAGCCTTCACCGGCACGCTCACCATGCGCGGCATCGGCAGCGGAAAGTACTCGAACAGTGCGATCGTCTGCACGTCCGGCTGCCCGGTCTCGACGGTCGCAGCGCCGACCTTCAGCTTGAACCACATCGACGCGGTCAAGTACTTTGACCTGTCGCTGTCCTACAAGATCATGGACGGTGCGGTGGAAACCTTCTTCGTCGCCGAGAACATGTTCAACCGCGCACCGCCGATCATTTACGGCAGCACGGGTGCGGGCTTCTACAGCGGCTGGGCGGGCGCCTCAGGCGAGTACGATCGCCAGGGCCGCGTCTTCCACGCCGGCGTTCGCTTCCGGATGTAAGGACGGCTAAGCACTGAACGAGGAAAAGGCGGGGGCCAGTGCCCCTGCCTGTTTCACACAAAAGGACGTCACATGAAAAAATTCCTGCTCCTGAGCGCCGTGGCTTTCGCTCTGCTCGCTCCGTCGGCGAGCCACGCTGCCGACAAGACGAAGACCGCCGACATCACCGAACGCGGGCTGAAATTAAGCGACTTTCCCCGCTGGCGCGCCATCGTTCCCAATGTCTACGCCTATGAAGACACGCTCGATGCCGGCCAGGTCATCTCCACCAACAGTCTCATCATCGTCACGACGGATGGGGTCATGATCGTGGACGGTCAGATGACCCTCGACCAGGGCAAGGCCATGGTGGCCGCGATCAAGAAGATCACCCCGCACCCGGTGAAATACATGGTCATCGCATCCGACCACATCGATCACGTCGAAGCCAATCCGGCTCTCAAGGAAGCTTGGCCGAACATGGTTTTCATCTCGACACCGGCGTCGAAGAAGATCATGGAAGCCGAGAAGCGCACCATCCTCGCCACCGAGCTCGTCACGGATAGGCGCGACATAAAGATGGGCGGCACCGACATCCAAATCCTCAACATCGGCCGTGGCCATACGGGCGGGGACCTCGTGGTCTATCTCCCGGAGACCAAGGTCATGTTTATGTCCGAGCTGTACGACCGCTATGTCTTCCCCCCGATGATCTCGGGCTATCCCAGCGAGTGGGCGGCGACCCTACGCAAGGCGCTCACGATGGACGTCACATGGTACATTCCGGGCCACGGCTCGACCGATGGCGATGCGGCGACTCTGAAGGCCGACATGAACGAGTACCTGAAGGCCACGGATCGCGTCATCGCGGAAGCCAAACGTCTGCGCGCGGCCGGCCTCGCGTGTCCAGCCGAGGACAACTGCCCCGCCTTCGAAAAAGCCAACTGGGGTCCTTACGCAGGCTGGACGCTGTTCAAGAGCCAAGCGCCGCGCGCTCTGGCACGTGCCTATATGGAAATGGACGGAAAGCTGCCGAAATAAGTTGTCGATGTGAGCCACCTTGGCGCTCGCTGTTGGCGAGCCGGGTTACCACGCAGCTCTACGCCCTTGCCGACAGTACGGCAAAGATTCTGCGCCATCACCTTTCTCAAGGCACCTTTCCGGCAGAGGAAAATCCTTCCTACCGAAAAGACCGAATCAACGACCGTTGGCCGGGAGCCGGGCAAGAGGGGAGGCGGAATATGCAGGCCTGTGTTGAAGCCATGGAGCGCCTCACGAATACGCTGGAACAGATGGCGCACGACTCACTCAGCGACATCGCCAAGGCACTCCGACGCGGTTTTTGAAGCGGGTCTCCGCCTCGCGGGCAGAGAGACGCCCCTGGTTTCCTGCCGGCTTGCGGACGCACGGGGTAAGGTCTGGGAGGTCGTCCAAATGATAGATCGCGTGCTCGATCACGATCGCGGAGATGGATCGCGGCCGTCCTAACACTAGTCCCTGCTATCCAGCGACCGGAATATGTGGTGGAGCGACTTTATCTAACTGGATCAGACGCTTGCGTCGGATTTCCCGAGGATCCCTGATCATTCCCTGTTTTCGCGTCGGGGCGGGCTGCCACTTATTGGACGTGAGCCAACGAATCCAGGACAAACCCGCGGTCGGAGCGGAATTATTCGTGGGAACTCCAGTTTGTTCCCTGCATAAATCCCTGATACCTGGGATTTTGCAATTTCGTGCCGGAGAAGGGTTGGACCTAGACTGGCCCCACCGCCATTCTGCTTCGCGGCTCCTCGCGTCGTGACGTCCGGAAGACCCACCATGAGTGACGGCCAGCCTGACGCGCGCGGGAACAACCCGGAACCCCTCTCTCCGCAGGAGCAGGCGCTCGAGCGCCAGATTTACAAGCATGTCCTCGCGCAGGTGAAGAGCGCTCTCGAGGATGCCGCCCAAGCCGCCTCCGCCCACGAACGCCGCGGCGTGCTCGCAAAGGCGCACTACGCCATTTCGAGCGCCCTCAGCACGAATACGAATGCCGTGCTCAATTCACCCGCCGGCGCCGACCTCAAAAAGGAAATTGCTTGCCGGAAAGGCTGTACGTTTTGCTGCTATCAAAACGTCGGCGTCACCATCATCGAGGCGATCGCTATTTCATCCGGCATTATGCTGCTGAAACCACACCTCGCGGCGCGCGTCGCCTCACAGGCAGATCAGGTGAAGGGCATGAGCGACGGCGAACGCGCGAAGAAGCGCATGCCCTGTGTTTTCCTCGCGGACGGTCTATGCTCGATCCATGATATCCGCCCGCTCGCCTGCCGCGCTTATTTCTCGCTGAACCTCAAGGACTGCGAGGAGGTCTTCGAGAAAGGCCTTTCACCGGGCGCCGAGGGCAACATCACGACGTTTTCTTTTCCCGCGATTTTCCGGGGAGCGGTTTTAGCGGCGACGAACGCGGCAAGCGCCGAACGGGGCTTACAGGCCGGCTCAGTTGAATTGACGGCGGCGGTGGCACGCGTGTTGGCCGATCCCGGAATCGTCGACAGATGGTTCGCGCGCGAAGAGGCCTTCGCCCCTCAACAGGCGTAAGTCGCCTCGCTTAATAATCCGCCGCAAGCCTCACCACGTATCGCCGCGGCGGCGCAGGTGCGATGCGCCCCGATGCGCCGTCCACGGTCCAACCGTACGCATTGGCGACGTTGCGCACCTGCAGGCGCAGATTCGCGCGCTTTTTGTAGAGCCACGGTTCACTGCGCGTTTCCGCCGGCGTCGCGCTATAGAGGCCGACGTTTTCGTTGCCGACGCGCGTACCGAAGGCGTCCTCGGCCGCCGATGTGGCGTTCTCGTCGGCTCGCTGCGCATAGGCAGATTGAGACGCATCGCCCAGCCGGTCACTGATTTGCGCCCATCGGCGCCACGCAAACGTCATGCTGTCCCCCATCGTCGCGGGGCCGGCAACATGTACAAATCGCGTTACGCCCCTATGCGCCTGTGTATGTCGGGGACCCGGCGCCTATCCAAAAATATTTTGAAGCAAAGCGCCTCGCCCGAAAGGCGAGGCGCTTTTAAGTCACTTACATCTTGAAGCGGATGCCCGCTAGGAACATGCGGCCCAAGCGGTCGTACTGGGTGTTCGATTGCCCGGCGTAGTACGTGCTACCCACCGTGCCCCCGATGAAGGGCGGATCGGCATTCAGAACGTTCTGAACGGTGAGGAACACCTCGGTCTCGTCGTTGTCCGGCAGGAACTTGTACTTGAGCGCGAGGTCAAAGATGTTGTCGGAGGCGATATGGTTATTGTCGATGGTCCGGTTGCCGGTCGGGCACCCTGACTGACACTCGGTGAACGCGTTGTTGTAGACGCCTGCGGCAACATGCCGCCACGTCACGGCGAACGAGAACGGATTGAGGTTATAGTTGGCCGACACGTGCGAGCGGAACGTCGGCGCCGTTAATCCGGAGAAGCCGTTGCCGCCGAAACCACCGACCACGCCTTTGCCGTCCACATCTCCAAACTGCGTGTCGATCGAACGAAGTTCGAGCACATAGGTGCCGAGGGCGCGCAACGTCAACTCCCCGCCCCAGCTCTCGTTGATCGACTCGAGGGGCAAGGAATAGCTCGCTTCGATATCCAGCCCTTTTTGGATCTGCTGGGCGATATTCTGTGGGCTCGTGATGACCGTGTTGATGAGGCCGTTGACGCGGATGATGTTCGAACAAAGTTGCGGCTTGTCCGCATAACACCCGTTGATGACGGACTGGGAGTTCGGCACCTGCGTCGCGTTGCCGATGTCGATGCTGTAGTAATCGACGGAGGCCTGGAAGCCGGGGATGAACTCCGGCTGAACGACGACGCCGAAGCCTGTCGTATCGGCTTTTTCAGGGCCGAGCGTCGGGTTGCCGCGGCTGAGCGAGAAGCCGCCCGTGGTGGTCGTGCCGTTGGTCGGATCGAAGAACGTGTTGCCCGACGCCGCGGTCCCGCCGGCGAACAGTTCGCCGAGATATGGCGCGCGGATATCGCGCGACCGTGTGCCGCGGAAGCGGATATCGTCCGTCACCTGCCAGGTCGCCCCGACCTTCCAGGTCGTGACATAACCCGACGTGCTGTAGTCCGTGGCGCGGATGGCCGCGTTCACATCGAGCGAACGAGCCCAGGCCACATCCTTGGCCAGCGGAACGACGGTTTCGACATAACCTTCCGTCACGTTGTAGCTGCCAAGGTTGTTGCGGTAGTTCCCCGTCAGGAAGTTCTGCGCTTCATCGTCCGGCGTATTGACACTTCTCACGCGTTCGTAGCGATGCTCGATCCCGAGCGCGAGTGAGACCGGTCCCGCCCACAGCTCGAAGGGCTCGCCGTTCAAATTCACCGCCGCGGCATCCTGACGCAACGAGTCGTACCGGTAGCTTGTCCCGAAGGCGTAATCAATCGCACCTTGGCTGTTTACGCCAAGACCCATCGGATTGTACGGGATGCAGGGATTTGACGGATCAGTAAGTTTCACGCGGCAGACGATCGAACCATTCGGCGCTGTGACTGCGTCCCAGGCAAGCGCAAGCTTGGGGACGTTGCCTACGCTGTCCGAGCGTGAAGACAGGCCCTGGGTACTGGTTTGATAATAAGCGTCCCATGACCATTCGGTTCCCATGGCGTCGAACTTGCCTTCGAGCCCTCCTGCCATGCGCGCCAACGTGCGCCGATTGTTGGAGTGAAAGCGCGGGACATCGCCGTTGGTCGAACCGATGATGATTTGGGTCAATCCCAGAGAATTCATCTGCGCCTGAATGCTTGCGGGGATGAACGGGTTGCCCGACCGGATCGGGACATTGGCCAGCGTGCGATTCGGGTTCGAGTTTGCGTTGGAGTGAGAGCTGGCCCATTGCCACTCCGCCCAAGCGCTAACGCTGTCGGCGAGGTCATAGCTCACGCGCGTGAAGGCGGCCTGACGCGTTAACTCCGGATCGATGTCCAGACCATTGTCGATACGGGAAATCTGCCAATCGCCGCCCACGTGCGTATTGCTGCCCGTGACGACGCCATAGTTGAACATGCCCAGCGGTTGGCCGCCGGGGCCGAAGTAGATGCCCTTCAAGGGGCCGGAAGTGATGATGCCGCCGGGCGTGCCGGTGCTTACCCCGACCTGACGGCGGACCCAATAAAACGGTTGCCCGTTGGTCGCCGTGTAATTCGGGTTGTTGACGACCGAGCCGCCTTCGGAGTTCCAGTCGCGGGTATTTCCGATGATGCCTTGATTGTAGTGGGTTTCACCGAACGCCATGAAATGCCCACGTCCCCCGGCGAACGGCGTGCCCACGGCGAGGTTCACGAGGTAATTTTTGTCGTCGCCATAGGTCGTCACGCCGCCTTCGACCAAACCCTTTATGCCGGTGAAAGTCTTGTCGATGACGAAGTTCACGACGCCGCTGAGCGCATCCGAGCCGTAAGCGGCCGACGCGCCGCCCGTCACGACATCGACGCGATTGATCAATCCGTGCGGCATGGAATTGACGTCGACGCCTGTGAAACCGTTGCTGAGCGAGGCATTGATGACGCGTTTGCCGTCAAGAAGGACGAGGGTCCGCTGCGATCCCATACCGCGCAGGTTGAGCAGGTTCACGCCGGCGGCGCCTGAGGTCAGGTTGGCGGTCGCGGTGCGTCCGGAGACCGCGTTGCTGAACACGGGCAATTGGCGTACCGCGTCGGCGATGTTCGTGTTCGCCATGGCGTTCAATTGATCTGCGCCGAGGACGGACACCGGCGTCGGGGCTTCGTAGCCGTCGCGCACGACGCGTGAGCCCGTGACGACAATTTCATCTATGGAAGCCGGCGCTGGCGCGGCTTGCTGTGCGGCGGCGCTCTGCGCCGCGGCGGAACTTATGATGATGGCGATCGCGGACGTGGTCGCAAGCGTGCGCGCTTTAACGCTGAGTGTTGCAGTCATGGCTTCCCCCCTATGATGATAAACCGGGCGCGGGAACGCGGGCATGTCTGAGATGCTCGCAATTACGCGCGCGGGCCGCTGAAAATGAGACTCCCTTTTACGCCGATGGCGTAATCCGAAAGCGTACGCCTCTCGCGTCGGCAATGCACGATTTGAACGACGGTTGAGGCTCTCCCAAGCAAACCTTAGCAATTGCTGTGCCAACGGCGCGTCGCTTTCGCAGTGCGCAAAAAGCTGGCATGGATGAGATGTGCATCGCACTGCACCTAGAATAACGGCGGAAATTTGCTCATGGGCGACCCTCAGACCGGCGGGAACCCGCCGACACGCGACGAGAAATGGAATCGTTATAAAAAACGCCTGCGACCGGCGATGCCGCCGCGCGTGCTCTTTCCCTGAGGCGTCCGGTTCATGATGGCCCTTTTCAAGTTGCTGCTTCCGGCCTTGATTCCGTCTTGGAATTTCTTCGACGAGATCGCCGCGTCGCCGCGCATCGAATATGCCGTGCAATCGTCGCGTGACGACACGGGCGGCGAGTGGCGGGAGTTCCGTCCGCGCCCGCCGCGCATCTCATTCCCGCGCATGGTCGCCCGTTTGTTGTGGAACGCGCGTTGGAACGAGACCTTGTTTACCGTGAGCTGCGCCGAACGTTTACTCTCCGAGCCGGCGGCGCACAGCCAGGATGAGATTTTCCGCCGCATCGCCGCTGATCTTCCGGATCACAGCGCATGGTTGCGCTTTCGCATTTTCCTTCTCAGCGAGCAGGACGGTGTGCCGGTGAAGGAGCTTGCCTTCATTTCCGCGCCTCACCGCATCGAAGGCAAGCCCATCCCATGACCCTCGACGCCGCCCTTCGCCTCACGGAAGTTCTCCTGGCGCTCGCCTTCATCCAGCAGAGCCTCGAACACATGCGCGGCCCGCGTGGTGAAAAGCTGCTGTCTAGCGTGCGCATCGTCCTGTGTGCGCTGGTGATCGCGGGCTTAGGGGCGCCGTTCCCGCTTCTTGGTCTCGCGCTGCTTTCGCTCGCCATGCTTCATCTGTTCCAGGGTCCCTATAACGGCGGCAGCGACCGCATGGGGCTGCTGGCGCTTTGGTGTCTCGCGTTGGCGCAGGTCTTGCCATCCGAGAAGGCGCGTGCGCTGGTCTTCGGATATCTCGGGGTGCAGCTGGTGCTCTCTTATCTCATCGCCGGCTGGGTGAAGCTCAGGAATCCGCAGTGGCGAAGCGGCCAGGCGCTGCGGCAGGTGTTTGCCTTCTCCACCTATCCTGTCAGTGAAAGCCTGCGTGGTTGGGCGGCGCATCGGCGGCTTCTCTTTGTGATGTCTTGGGCGGTGATCTTGTTCGAGATCGCTTTTCCGCTGGCGCTTCTCTCATTGCCGACCTTGGTGGCCGCTCTCGCGCTCGCCGCCGCGTTCCATTTCGCCAACGCCTGCCTCTTCGGTCTCAACCGATTCTTTTGGGTGTGGCTCTCGGTCTATCCCGCGATCATCTGGCTGCAGGGCCGCCTGTTCTAGATCACGCGGTCGGCGATATCGGGCGAGGGCGTCCAGCATGTCTCGCGCCGGCCGAACAACGCGTAGCGGTTCCGTGCGATCAGGTCGTAAGCCTTGTCGCCCAGAGACGCCGGGACCAACCGCAATGCGGCCGCGACCCAGCGCCATGCGCCGCCCAAACGTGCCGCGACCTCGATATATCCCGCGAGCTTCCCATAGGCGACGCCGCCCACCACCACGAGGTTGGTCTCGAGGTGAACGGGATCAAGGCCGAGGTCGCGGTAGAGCGTCTGCCCCCATGAACCTTGCGCGGGCGTGAAGCGGAACCGGCGATGGTGGTCATGCCGGATGACCCATTGCACGAAGCGCGAGCACAGCACGCATACATCGTCGAAGACGATCAGCGGCGCCGCCGTGGGAGCGGTAATTCCTAAGCGTCGGACAAAGGGGCAGGCGAGGGGCATCGCCCGCCAATTTACACGAGGCGCGCTTCAGTGCCGCTGCTGTTTATGCGCGCCGCTTAAATCGAACTCCGCCTGCCCGATGGTGTTGAACCACGTACGGATCTGCTCCGCATCGGTGCTGAAGGTCAACCCTAGCTGCAGCAGGATGCGCGCTTTTTGGGGAAGCAAGTCGCCGCCGCCGATGATGCCCGGCGCTGCGGCGTCATACACGCCTTCGCCGCCCGTGCGCGTGGTGGTGACGAAGAGCACGCCCTTCTTTACCGCTTCCTTCTGTGCGTCCTCTTGCAGATAGGAAAGGTTGCCCGGGCCATGGCCCGCCGTGACGATGCCCTTGGTGCCCGTGGCGACAAGCCCCGTGATGGTCGCGGCGGAGGCTTCGATATAGCCGTAGGCGATATCGACGCGCGCGAATTTTTCGGGCGATGTCTTGGTGAGATCGAAGGGGCGCTTCCACGCCTCCGTTCCGCACTGCATGACGCGCGGGGTGCCCCGCATCACGCGCACATGGTCTTCGTTCACGACGCCCAGTGCGCCGTAATGGCGCACGTCGAACGTGTCCATCCTGAACCCATCCGTCTTGGTCACATCGCGCGCGGCGAAGAACTGATCGTTCAGCAGCACCACCGTGCCGAAGCAGGTGGTCTTGCCGCTAGCGGCGAGGCGGATGGAGCTGAACAGGTTGGTGTAAGCGTCGTATGTGAAGGTGCCGTACTGATGCATCGCGCCGGTGACGACGACAGGCTTGTCGGACTGGACGGTGAGATCGAAGAAGTAAGCGTCTTCTTCCATGACGTTCGTCCCCGTCGTGACAACGACGCCGTCCACGTCGGGCCGCGCCAACTGCGCGTCGACCGCGCGCGCCACATTATATAAGGCCGCGTTGGTCACCCCCGACGACCCACCGAGGCCGCCCGCCGTCATCACTTTGATCTTCGCGACCGCGCCCAGCTCCGGGTACAGGTCTTCCAAAATCTTCTTCACGCCCCCTTCGACGTTGCCTTGATAATGCTGGTAGCTGATGCGGTCACGCGCGCGGGCCGTCAGCGTGCCCCCGGCGTCGATCACCACCACATTCTTTTTGGCGGCCTCGGACGCGGGACCGATCGCCGCGAGCGGGAAGTTCTCCCATGCGGGTCCGGCCGGCGCCGGCGGCGCCGAGGCTGCGCCCACCGGGCCGGCCGCGCACGCGCCGAGCGCCGCCGCCATGAGTCCGGAAAAGACGCTACGGCGCCAAGCCGTACGTTGCGAGACGGTGGTCATGGATGGAATCCCCCTTGCTGAAGTCACAGGAAGTCGGCGTCGCGAAATCGAAGGCGCCCTGCAGCCTAGCCTTACTACTACGCGTTGGTCTGGGCGCACCCGCCCGGCCGCCCCTGACTTTTTCCACACACCATCATCCGGGAGATTTTTTCGCTTGGCGAAACCCTCGCGATGCCGGTCCTGGCCGATCGTATCGAGACGGAGGAACAGCTGGCGGGATTGCGCGAGGAAGGCTGCGATCAGGCACAAGGCTATCTGCGTGATCGCCAGCATTTGAACGCGCCCGAACCGCTCCACTCCCACGCCGCCTGAGGTGAGCCCGAGGCTGTAACATCACCTAAGTTACTGATAGCCAGATGTAATATGGCTTTTTTCGAGGCGGGGCTGTGCCCTGTTCGCGCGTATTTACTTTAGCCAAATTCCAGTGTTTTTCAGCGGGCTCGCCATCCTTTGATATAGGATTTATTACGATTTCACGTATAGTTAGCCATTCAGGTCACCTCATCGGGAGAGAGGAGAAGCGCTATGGATTTCTCAAGACGTTTTGCACTTAAGGGCATGCTGGGCGGCAGCGCCGTCACGGTCGGCCTTCCGCTTCTCAATGTGTTCCTGAACGGGAATGGCAACGCGATGGCCGATGGCACGCCGATGCCGGTGCGTTTCGGCACTTGGTACTGGCATCTCGGCATGCAGCGGAACATCTTCGTACCGGATAAAGTCGGCGCCGACTTTGACCTGAAGGAAGAATCGGCCGCTTTCGCGCCAATCAAGCAGCACATGAACCTGCTGACGAATTTCACCGCGTTCCGCGACGATTGCCCGCTGCTCTGCCACTCCTCGGGCTGGATCATTAGCCGCTCGGGCATCGCGCCGAAAGCGAACGGCGACAATCCGGGTGAAACGCTCGACATCACCGTGTCGAACCAGATCGGCCGCACCACGCGCTTCAAGACCCTGACCGCCACGGCGACGGGCGATGTCCGTGATACGCACTCCTACGAAAACCAGACCACCGAAACGGTGCCTGAGTTCTCGCCGATCGCGTTCTATCAGCGCGTTTTCGGCCCGGATTTCCAGGACCCGAACGCGCCGTCGTTCACGCCGAACCCGAAGGTCATGGTCCGCAAGTCCGTGCTATCGGGCGTCATGGATGACGTGAAGAAGGTCAACACCAAGATCGGCTCCGAAGACAAGGCGCGCCTCGATCAGTATCTGACGGGCCTGCGTCATCTCGAGCGTCAGTTCGACCAGCAGCTCACCAAGCCGACGCCGATCGCCGCCTGTAAGGCGCCGAAGGCGCTCGACAAGGAGACGCAGCCGGGCAACGAGTCCTCGCTGATCACATCGCGTCACAAGATGATGACCGACCTCATGGTTATGGCGGTGGCTTGCGATCAGACCCGCGTGTTCAACATGAGCTACAGCGGCGCCAACACCACGAAGCCGGGCTACGAAAAGCCGCACCACACCTGCACGCACGAAGAGCGCCTCGATGAGAAGCTAGGCTATCAGGTCAATGCGTCTTGGTTCACCCGCAAGTCGATGGAAGCGTGGGCGTACTACGTCGAAGCCTTCACCAAAGTGAAGGAAGGCGACGGAACGTTGCTGGACAACGTGTTCATCCAGGCCGACACCGATGTCGGATATGCGCGCGTTCACTCGCTCGACGGCTACACCGCGATGACCGCCGGCCGCGCCGGCGGCAAGGTGAAGACGGGGATCCATGTCGCGGGCAACGGCACCTCGATCTGCCGTCTCGGCTACACGGGCCTCAAGCTCATGGGTTGTGATGTCTCCACCTGGGGCACCAAGAGCAACAACAACTCGAACGCCATCAGCGAAATTTTGGCCTAAAGACTGAAATCTTTGCAAAGAAACGGCGGGAGCCTTCTGCTCCCGCCGTTTTTTCATGCGCGCGTCGCGCTTCTTCGTAATGCGTTCAACGCTGCGGTATAGCGACGGTACATCATCACGCGCGTTTCGCGTTTTCTTAATCCGCGCATGCGCGCCCTGTGGGATAAATGTCGCATTCCTCCGCGCATGACCCATTTTTGAAAAATTCTAAAGTTTTTGTAAGTGAAGTCGGCTAGTTTTCCGCCCCGAGGTCTGGCTGGGGAAGCCGGGCCGATCACTACTCTCTTGGGGAGACAATCTATAATGGCTATGTCCAAAAGCCGCACGCTGATGCGGCACGTCCACGTTTTGTCTGTTACCACCGCCCTGACCGGCGTTGCCCTCGCCGCCCCGGCCGCCTTCGCGGCCGATGAACCTGCTTCGCTCGACGAAATCGTTGTCACCGGTTCGCGCATCGTGCGTGAAGGCTACGAAGCCCCGACGCCCGTGTCGGTCCTCGGCGCCAGCGAACTCGCGAACATGGGCCTGCCCAACGTCGCCGACGCGATGAACCGTCTGCCGGCGCTGCAAGGCAACCTCGTCGGCCAGCGTTCGTCCAACACCGTCGGCGGCGGCACCGCCGGCATCAACCTCGCCAACCTGCGTAACCTCGGCGGTTCCCGCACCCTCGTCTTGCTCGACGGCAAGCGCGTGGTCGGTTCGAACCTCGGCGGTATCGGTGGCGCCCTGGTCGGCGGCGCGGTCGACCTCAACATCATCCCGAACTCGCTGATCGAGCGCGTCGACGTCGTCACCGGCGGCGCCTCGGCCGTGTACGGCTCGGACGCTCTCGCTGGCGTGGTCAACTTCGTGCTCGACCGTGACTTCACGGGCGTCAAAGGCAGCATTCAGGGCGGCGTCTCCACTTATGGCGACGCGGAGACCTACAAGATCGAAGTCACCGCCGGCACGCCGTTCGCCAGTGGCCGCGGTCATTTCATGGTCAGCGGCGAACATTCTTATGCCGCGCCGATCGACCACGCTTATTATCGCAAGCAAATCGCCGACAACGCCTGGAACTGGGTCGCGAACCCGGCCTACGGCACGGGCGCGGGTCAGACCACCAGCGTTCCGCAGTACCTCGCGCTCGATCACGTCGGCCTTGCTACCGCGACGCCGGGCGGCCTCATCACCGCCGGTCCGCTCAAGGGCACGGCCTTCGGTCCGGGTGGCACGCCGTACAACTTCAACTACGGCACCATCATCGGCGCGCCGTACATGCAGGGCGGCGACTGGCAAGCCTCGCGTCTCCAGGGCCAGTTGCCGCTGAACCTCGAGATGCAACGCGAAGCCATCTTCACGCGCGCCAGCTACGATCTCGCCGATAACGTGACGATGTTCGCGGAAGCCCAGTGGGCGCACGCCTTCACCGACAACGAGCAGGGCGTCAATTACTTCCGTCTCGGCAACATCACCATCCGCAACGACAACGCGTTCATCCCGCAGTCGATCCGTACGCAGATGACCGCGCTCGGCCTTACCAGCTTCTCGCTCGGCACCTGGAACGGCGACTTTATCGGCATGGGCGCCGAGAATGAGCGTCACTTCCGCCGCTACATGGCGGGCATCAACGGTGCGTTCGATGCGGCCGACACGACCTGGAACTGGGAATTCTCAGTTTCGCGTTCGACCACCCACATCTCGGCGCGTTCGACGAACAACTACTACATCGCCCGCTACCTCGAAGCGGTCGACTCGGTGTACGACGCTAATGGCCGCATCGTCTGTCGGTCCACCCTCACCAACCCGACCAACGGCTGTATCCCAATCAACGTGATGGGCATCGGCGTGAACAACTCGAAGCCGGGCTCCTACCCGTATTCGAACTTCAACGGTTATCTATTCACGCGCATGGCGCTGAATACCGTCGCGGGCCAGGTCACCGGCGAGCCGCTCGATACCTGGGCCGGTCCGGTCTCGGTGGCCTTGAGCGCCGAATACCGCAAGGAATCGGCGACCGGTTTCGCCAGCTCCTTCGACGAAGCCGGCGTGTTCTTCGCGGGTAACTACAAGGGCACCACGGGCGCTTACTCGGTGAAGGAAGCCGCGTTCGAAACTGTGATCCCGCTCGCCCGTGATGAAGATTGGGCCCGTTCGTTCGACCTGAACGCCGCGATCCGCGCCACCGACTATAGCCAGGCTGGTTACGTGACCACTTACAAAGTGGGCGCCACCTACAGCCCGGTTGACGACATCACCTTCCGTGCGACGCGCTCGCGCGACATCCGCGCGCCGAACATCGGTGACTTGTTCTCGGGCGGCGCCTCGGGCACCGGCAACATCACCGACCGCTTCCGCAATAACGAAGCCTACACCACCGTCACCGTCACCCAGGGCAACCCCGCCCTGGTGCCGGAAAAGGCGGACACGACCGGTATGGGCGTTGTGTTGCAGCCGACCTTCCTGCCGGGCTTCGGCGCGTCGGTCGATTACTACAACATCGACATCAAGGGCGCGCTCGCGACCTTGAGCAACCAGGAACTGATCGACCGCTGCTTCGCCGGCGAGACGGTGCTTTGCAGCTACTTCGTGCGCGAAGGCGGCTCGGCGACAGGTCTCATCACGCGTGTCAACAACCGTCCGCGTAACCTGATCTCGCAACAGGCCCGCGGCATCGACTTCGAAGCCAGCTACAACTTCCCGCTCTCGACGTTCAATGACAACTGGGACGGCAATGTGAACCTGCGTGGCATGGCCACGAAGGTCTTGCGCCTGAACAGCACCGACCAGAACGGCGTGAAGCAGGAAGGCGCGGGCGTCGGCGGCAGCGTGCAGTCGGGCGCTCCGCTCACCACGGAAGACTTCCGCTACATCTTCTCGCTGACCTACAGCCTCGAGCCGTTCTCCGGAACGATCACGATGCGCGGGATTGGCGCGACGTCCTATAGCCGTACGGCGATTGTCTGTAACACCGGCTGCCCGGTGTCGACGACAGCGGCTCCGACGTTCAGCATGAACCACATCGACGGCGACCGTAAGTTCGACCTCAGCATGAACTACAAGTTCGACAACGGGCTTACGACCTTCCTCGTCGTCGACAACGTGTTCAACGACCTCCTGCCGATCAAGTACGGCACGGTCGGCGCGGGTCTCTATCAGAACATCAACGGCGATGACGGCCGCACCTTCCGCTTGGGTGTGCGCTTCGAGATGTAGACTCGTCTGGATTTTCCGGACATCGAGATGGGAGGCCGGGCGCTAGCCCGGCCTCTTTTTTTTGTGCCAGCGCCTGCGCCGCCCATCATTTATTTGGAGTTGTTTTTTGCCAAAATGTTTATGATGGCGCGTACCGCTCTTTCGTGAAGGCCTTGGATACCAGAGGCCCGGAGAGGGGCGAGTTGGGGGCTGACAATGACTGTGGGGACAATCGTTGTTGTTCACGGCACGGGCGTTCGTCTCAAGACGTACCGGCCATCGTTCGAAACCGCAGAACGTACAGCGCGGGAGGCCGGCGTAACCACGCCGTTCCTCGAATGCGCATGGGGCGATGCGGTTGGGGTCGAGTTTGACGGGTGGAGCATCCCGGAACCCCCGTCGGATGAACAGGTGGCGGCCGAGGACGAGGAGAATGCCCGCTGGGCCTTTCTGCTCGAGGACCCATTCTATGAATTGGACAAGCTGACGATCCCCGATCGCGAGAAGGCCGCCTTCGTGCCGGGCACGCCGCCGTGGAAGAAAGCCTATGAATTCGTGAAGGCGTATCAGCCGACGCAGGAATTTCAGGCGCTGCTCGTGCGTGGGGGACTGGAAAAAGTTTGGCCAGTGGCGTGGGATGCGCTGCTTGGGTCGCCGATCCCATACGATGCCTTTGAGAAATCTCACAGGGCGGTCACGGAAGTGGTGCAGGCCATGGCCCGCGCCGCTATCGCCCAGCTCCATGTTGCCGCGATCGCGAAGGGTCTTCTCGGCCCAAGCCCGCGTCTGCGTATAGCGCTCTACGAGCGGCTCAACGCGGACTGGCCGACGAAGACGCTGGGGGTCATGGATTTCTTCACGCGCACGGTGAAGCGTCTGGCGACGGCGGCCATCCGCCGCAACCGGATGGGGATCATGAACGCTGCGGCCCTGCCGGTCGGCGATATCCTCCTCTATCAGGTGCATGGCCACAAGATCCGCGACTTCATCCGGACAAAACTGCAAGCCGCGCAGGCGCCGATCACTCTCGTGGCTCATAGCCTAGGCGGTATCGCGTGCTTCGACCTGCTCATGATGCCCGATGCGCCAAAGGTCGACAGGTTCGTGACCGTCGGCTCTCAGTCGGCGTTCTTCTACGAGATTGGTGCATCGGAGTCCGCGCAGCGGCCACCGCGACTCACCGTTGCGTACGAACTGCCCGTCACTTTCCCAAGGTGGCTGAACATCTACGACCGCAGTGATTTCCTAAGCTTCATTGCCGCGCGGGTCTTCAGCCGTGTCGAGGACCGCGAGGTCAAATCCGGCCAGCCGTTCCCGGATGCGCACAGCGCATACTTCGGTAACGAGGACGTTTGGACGGCGATCAAAGGGTTCTAGGCGCCGTGACAAAAACCTGTGCGCTTATCGTTGGCCTTGAGAAATACGATACGTCCGCCTGGAACGTCGAAGGCCCGTGCGACACCGCGATCGCCATGGCGAAGTGGCTGCTGAAAACCCGGCCGGACGCGATGCTTCGGGTGGTTCTGTACGCCGAGCGCGATCTGGCATTTGCCGAGAGCGAACTGCCGGGCGTTCACATCGAATATTACGGCTCACGAGCCGAGTTGTGGGATGCCGCGACCAAGTGGCCGGATATCGAAGGAACGGCGGACTTCTTTGTTTACTGGGCCGGTCATGGCGGGACTGACCTGCGCGGCACGGATCGTCATTTCATATGCAGTGATCTTGAAGGGCCGGACGAGCCTCGGACCGTAAATTGCTCCGAACTCGCGCGGCGTTGGCATCAGCCCAGATTTATCAGCTTCCCACGACAGATTGTGCTCGCGGAGATTTGCGGCACGCCAAAGGAAGTCAATACGATCGACCAATCTGCGACGCCGCGGCGATTGGCTGATCAAGCCATCTTCTATGCAAGCCCTTCCGATCAGACAGCGACCTCCGGTGAGTTCTCCGGCATCGCGCTAGGTGTCTTGGAAGCGCTCGGCGAAGACGCATTCGATCCCGGCAAGCTGCGGCCCGCTCTTGAGAAGGCTTGCGAGGCAGCCAATCAACCATTTGATCTGCATGCGATAAAACGGGACGGGACGACCAGCCAAAGCTTCGGTGCTGTCGACGCGCAAAGAGCGTGTTTCGAGGAAGTGCGAAAGCTGATCGCTACTCTCGACGTGCCGCCCGACGCGCTGGAGCGCCACTACACCAAGATCGTTACGGAAAGCGGCAACGGTGGGCTGGGTGAAGTGCTGCGGAAGGAAAGAGCCGAGCGGCGGCTGGCGATGCTGGGCCAACTCAGCTCCTTGAACCGGGACGCGGCCGGTCACTACCCCTACTATCTCCTGAAATTTCTCCTGCGGGTTGCGCGCGAGTCCGATGACGCGGAGAAACTCATCGGTACCTGGCTGAAGACCAAGGCCGGCCAACAAAAGGCGATGTGCGAGGCCATCAAGCAAGACCTCGACGAGGAGACGGATCAGAGGTTTCTCCTGGTCGTCATCGCCAAAGATCCGACGTCCAGCGTGCTCTTCTGCGATTTTAGACGCTGCGGCTACGATGGGTCATTCGATCCCGCGTTCGACGCCAGGCATTACGCCGCCAAGGGCGGTGAGGACTTGGAACGGACCCTGACGGCGGCTTTTGCCGCGCTCGTCGGCGAAGGTGTACAGGCGCTCGAGAATCTGCACGTCCACTTCCTTGTTGATCCGCACTACTTCGGCTTTCCATTCCATAACATCCAGGTTCCCGATGCAGCGGGACTTGGAAGTTGCGCCCTTGGCGAGCGCTGCCCCGTCGTCATCCGTAGCCGCACGCGTATTCTTTCAAGAGACAGGGACTGGCGTAAGGCGTGGGAAGGAACGCTTGAGCGGATTCGATCCTGCCGTCTTGACGAGCTGTGTTGGTCGCAACTCTGCGCGGACGCGCCCCAGATCGATGACGTGGCGGCGCTCTGGTATGCCGACTTCGCGGTTTCGATGGCGGCGCAAGGCGGGGCGGATATCGTAAAATTGAAGGCGCTGTACAAACTTCTTCAATGTGGGGCGCCTCTTATCTACATCCCGCACGTATCGCTCGCTAACGTCGACCAGACGCTGAAATCAAATTCAGCTGCGCGTAACATTGATGGATTCGTCGAAGCTTTTCACCGCAGCCGAATAAGCGGCGCGCCGTACGCAAATCACGCGGCGCTTCTGTGGGACGATCCGCAAATCAACCCATTCGTTTCGAGAAGAGGGGCCAGCGACAAATGAGTGCCGTAATGCAGGACTGGAAAATTTTCAGCGGCTATGGCGCGCCGCACAAGGGACTGGAACGTCTTCCCGAACCTCCGCCCTGGCGGTTCCCACGCGACATGGCGGACCTCGATCCGGCGGGCGCGGCGTCCTCGGACCGGGAGGCGAAACGCGCGGCGCCTTTCCGCCCAACCCCTAAAATGGTCGAGGCCGTCAATGCCGCGATCTACCTGCGGCGGCCCCTGCTTGTCACCGGCAAACCGGGTACGGGAAAGTCCACCCTCATCGCCAAGGTCGCGCACGAACTGATGCTCGGCGATGTTCTGCGCTGGCCGATCAGCTCGCGCTCAACTGTACGCGGCGGCGTCTACGAATACGACGCCGTTGGGCGCCTGCAAGCGGGCGGCGACGCGAAGATCGAGGATTACCTGACGCTCGGGCCCCTCGGGACCGCATTGATGGCGCAGTTGTGGCCGCGCGCGCTTCTCATCGATGAAATCGACAAATCCGACCTCGATTTCGCCAATGATCTGCTGAACGTCATTGAGGAAGGCGAATATCACATTCCGGAACTGCATCGTTTGAGTGGAAAGGCCGGGGTGAAGGTCAAGGATTTCGATAAAAAACCGGTGACTGTTGAATCGGGGCAGATCAAATGCGTCCAATTCCCGATTGTCGTTATGACATCCAATGCGGAGCGCGATTTCCCCGCGCCGTTCCTGCGCCGGTGCGTACGCCTGAGTGTCGATCCGCCCGCGCCGGAAGATCTGGCGAACATCGTGCGATCGCACCTCAAGGATGTGGACGACGCGAAACTGCGTGAGATCGTCGCCGCATTCGTCGATGTGCGGAAGGAGAATAAGGAGGTGTCGATCGACCAGCTCTTGAATGCGACCTTCCTCACGGTCCCATTGAGCTCCGACGCCGAACCTATCGCATCCGATGCCCAGAAAATCCGTAGCCTTCTTCTCGCCGCGCTCAACAGCGAATCTTAATGGATCTGACACGCTACATTGCGGCGCTTGAGGCCGCCGGCTTTGAGCCTGACGCGCGCCATATCCTGGACGCGCTCTGGCTCGCGAGCCGTGGGCTCAGCGTAGATGAGGCGCCCGCGCATGCGGAGGACGCTGGACGCCCGCCATCGCGTCCAAACGAGCCGGTGCTGGAAAACTCGGAAAACACGCCGACCCGCGGCACGGGCGCTGCGGCGCTTTCAGCACAGCCCGTGCGTGTAGATGCAAAAGTCGAGGTGCGCGCCGCCGTTGACTCCGCTTCCACGCCCGTGGAAACCACCGCTTCGGCGGAGTTGTACGCCCGGGGGGCGGTGCCCGAAGGCGCGCAAACCGTGAAGGGCTCTGCGGTCGGCATTCATGTTCGCCGGCGCCTACCGGATCGGCTTGCGGTGATGCAGGCGTTTCGTCCCCTGCGTCAGCGCTGGCCATCTCAGCAGTTCCACGACGTCGATGAAGAGGGCACCGTCGAGACCACCGCGCGGCTGCGGGCTGTCATGCCGGGGTCGGTGTATCCCGTCTTCACGGCGCGCAAGGAGCCGTGGTTCGATGTCGATGTCGTTCTAGAGGACGACGCGGCGGTCGAGCTGTGGACAGAGGCGCTCGAGGAGTTCTGTCAGATCTTGCGGGACACGGCCGCATTCCGTTTTGTGACGCTCTGGCGCTTGCGTCTGGCGGCGGGACGCGATGGCGCGCGTCGACCAATGTTGGAGCGTGTCACGCGGGAGCACGATCCACGGGGACACATTCCCCTGGGGCATCTGCGCGGGTACGGCGTGCGCCGTCTTGTGATGTTCGCGACCCACGGGTCGTCCTCGCATTGGCACGACGGAAGCTATGCCCGGATTTTGCGTCCGTTGGCGCAAGAAGACAGCGTGCTCCTTTTGCATCTGATGCCGCCGGGCAAATGGGCAAGGACACGTCTGTCTGAACCTCACGGTCTGTGCTCGGCTACCGAAGTCGGAGGTGCGAACGCGTCGCTGCATCCCATGCCCTTCTGGTGGGCATCCCCGCAGGCCCACGGGACGCGGCGGCTTCTGGCGATGCCGGTCGCGCCGCTGAAAGCGAAGGCGCTGTCGCAGTGGGCGCGCGCGCTAATGGCCCGGGGTCAGCATGTGCCCATGTATCTTCTGGATCCGATGCAGGCTGGCGGCGCGGAGGACGCACCGTCGCCGCTCGAAAGCCGCGATGACTTCGCGCGCGCGGTCAACCAATTGCGCGCCACATCACAGACCGCTTTCCAGCTCGCTTTCTACCTCTGTCAAAGCGCTTTCATTATCCCCATTGCGCGCCTTGTCCTCGAAGCCATGTGCGACAGCGCCGACCACGACACCGATCTCGCCGAACTTCTCCAGAGCGGCCTTGTCGAGACCGTCGACGCGCCCGTCCCCGATACCAAATTCTCCGCGCAATACTTTCAGATCAGGCCGCTCGCGCGCGAGATTCTGGTCCGCTCTCTGCGTGAAGCCGACCGACAGAAGATCGCCGATGCTTTGCAGGGGCATATCAAAGCGGCTCTCGAAAAACGTTTTGGCCAGTTCTCTAAAAGCATCGTCGCGGCGCACGATGCCGGCGGTCAGGTAAACCTGCCCGCTGATCTCCTGCCGATCGCAATCGCTATGAATCAATACCGCGCGGCGCCTCAAATGAGACCGGCTGCCCCGGTGCCGGCCGTAACGATCAAAGAGTCGCAAACTATTTCAGCTCCTGCTGAACGACCTGCGCGGGCTAAGCGTAAACCCTTGGACAGGGCGGCAGCCAAGTCGCGTGGTGTCGTCGAACGGTTGCGGGAAAATTATGGCGTCGAGATTCTCGGTGCAATTGCGCGCTTGGTATTGGCTCCGCACGGCCTTGATGCCGTGTTCCTGCCGCCCCCGGTATGGGCGGCGCTGACGGGCGAAAAGCTGATCCACGAGGAAGAGTCAGGTGATTGGAGATTTGACGGCGCCGCGGCCGACGAACTCCGGAAAGTGTTCGAGGAAACGCCGCTACTAGGCGTTAATGTCCTGTGGGTTGACGATCACCCCCAGAATAATGAGGAAGAGGAAGAGTTCGTCCAAAACTGGGGCGCAACTATTTTGCGCGCGAAGGATACGCGCGCCGCCATCGCGCATCTCGAGCGCGGAACCACGCACGTTGTCATCACGGATATGGTTCGCGGGAAGAATTCTGACGCCGCACTGGATCTCATGCGGCGCATGCGAGACCGGAAGTGGACTATCCCGGTTATCGTCTATACGTCCCGTGCCGTCAAAGAGCGGGCGCGTCAAACCAGTTGGGCCGGTGCATTCGGTTGTACGGATACACAGGACGATCTCTACGAGTTGTTGAAGACGGCTATAATCGCCGATCCCGTACGGCCTTCTAGATCGAAGAGCGAGCGTCGGGAAATTCTCCTTGAAGCTTTGGTCACGGTCGGCGTCTCACGCAAGGAAGCCGATGACCTTACACATGACTACATCAAAAACGGTTATGGCATCGGCGCCCGCGTCTTGCGTGGTGGCGCACTGGATAGGAAGCTAGCGAACTTCTTGCATCTCGCGTCTGCTTTCGCTGACGCGGTCCTTGCCCAAGTCGTCATTCGGTCGAAGAAAGACGACTTCGTCGTTGTCGCCGACGACTTCGCTCCCGGCGCGGCGCCGGGATACAAAATCGTCAACCGCCACGGCCTCATTGCCCGTTGCATCAAAGGCTGCGAGATCGTCTGGGAGCCGAATGTGCATGACGCGTCCGACTATGTTTCCGCCGAACCGCAGACGCGGGCGGAGCTTGTTCTGCCTCTCATAACACCGCGGGGCGAGAGTTTCGGCGCGGTAAATATTGAGATGGCGAAACTCGACGCGTTAACCGACGCGAAAATTGAATGGCTGGAAGCCTTTACGAAATCCCTCGAACGGCTGATGCCTGACTTGCGTCGAGCGTCCGAAGTTCACATCACAGAAAAGCGTAAACGCATTTTGTTTTCCTATCACCGTCACTACAGGTCCTATGCAGATGCTCTCGCCCAGGTATTGCGCGCTGACGTCGAAGTGGAATGGGACTGGGTCATCGGTCCAGGCGACAAGATGTCGTTCGACGCTGTCACCCGGCAGATTAAACGCGCGGACGCTGTTCTCGTTGTCGCCGGATCGAAGACCGCGGAAAGCGTATTTTCGCGATCCGAAATCGATTTCGCGCTGAAAGCGGGCAAACCCCTGATCCCGGTTTTGGTGAACCGGCACGACATAGGAATGCTGCAAGAAGTCCAACCGGCGAATTTTGATCATGATACCCGCCAATTGCGTCCATTGGCTGAAGTCGCGCCGAAGGATTTACCGCTGGTCATCCTCATGACCGCAAGGAATATTCTTCGCATACTGAACCTGGACACCTCCGGCCTCAGCACTGAGGAGCGGCATACCTACCCCGACAAGGAAGATCGCTTGTTCTCCCCAGGCGATGTGGTCGAGGCGGAGGGCCGCCCCTTGCGCGGCAAGGATTTCCGCGAACTCGTTCTCCAGCTCGATCACAACGACCTGTTGATGGGTGTGTATCGCAATGCAGATGAAGATCTCGTCGCCACGCACCTTTACTCGCGTGAACGCCTGAACGAGATGCGGAAATCAAGGGCCAGCCTCATCGGCTATTTTGCGCTCGAAAGGGATATCAGGGAGAACGTCCGGATAGAGCGGGGGCTACCTATTTCGCGGTCGCTTGAAGATCACGCGCTTATCGTTGCTCTTGACATGGAACCTGTTCCACGCCGGGCAGGGCGGAGCGCCGGGCAGTTCCTTGAGTGGGTCGGGGCCGCGAATGGTGGAGGTGTCAAGCGCGAGAACGCGAATTTCATTGTGTCCTCACCCAAGAAAGGCCCCTCGGCGATTTTAGAAGAGGCCCGACAGCATATGCACGCCCTCCTGGTGCGTGCGCCAGACGACGTGCGGGAACGGCTGGGCCGCCGCCTGTATCTTTACTTCTCCGGCTCTGTTTTTCGGACTATCGATGCCGCAGGCCGTTCGGACACCATATTAGTCGACCCGTCTCATCGACCCTTGAAAAGCGGTTCGATGAGACGGGGAATTTCTGTCGGGGCTTGGATAGATGTCCTCTCAGCGAGTGGACTATTCGAGGAAATCCTTATGTTCGTCGATGGCCACTCGGCGGATAATCCGAACTTAGATGTTTTCCGTAAATTTCCGCCCATCTCTAGAAGTAAGCGGGAACCCACGGACACATTTCTCATGTATGGTTATTTTCCTCGTTCACACGTGGCGACACGCCTCGATGGTCGTACTTTTACTGATCACCTTCTTGCCGGGCTGATCGGTGCGGCGCACGATGTAGGTGGGGCTGTGACGCGACAATCGCTGAGAGACTTTCTCTTCGGCCAATATAGGTTGGCCTCGGAGCGTCCTGTCGCGCAGCTCAGCGGTCCGCAGGACTTAGTGATCGTTTCAGCTGAAGCGGCCGCTGCCTATCAAACAAGATCAAGCGTGGTCTCACGCGAGGTCGCGAAGCCTAAGCGTCGTGTGAAGGCCAAGCGCAAAATTGCCAAAAAGAAAAAGAAGAAGTAGTGGTCGCCGGAGACTTACAGTTTCGCTTTAAACTAATTCGAGACAAGAGAGGCCAGGGCGGCAAAGCCCGGGCCTCTTTTTTGCGCACGGTGTGCGCGTAACGGAGCGACATGGCTTACGTAAACAAGAAAAAGTGTGTCGCCGCGCTGTTTCTAGCCGGGCTTCTTTGAATATCTTCAAACAATGCGCGTGCGCTGCTGTTGCCCCTCACACACAACGCGCGCCAAAAAATCGCGCGTGAAATTTTATTGCGGAATTTTATTTTCCGTTCTGCTTAGTATCGACCCGTTCAATCGGCCAAGGGGGGAATCTTATGGTCATTCGCAGCGCGCGTACGCTCGTGCGTCACATTCGTTCATTGTCGGTCACCACGGCGCTCGCGGGCGTTTCAATGTTCGCGGCGCAAGCCGCGCTCGCGGCCGACGCCGGCGCGCCGGCGTCGCTTGATGAGATTGTCGTCACCGGATCGCGCATCGTGCGTCAAGGTTATGAAGCGCCGACGCCAGTGTCCGTGCTCGGCGCCGACGAACTCAACAACATGGGTCTGCCGAACGTCGCCGACGCCGTCGCGCGCCTCCCGGCGCTGCAAGGCAACACAGTCGGGCAACGCACCGTCTCGACCATCGGCGGCGGTACCGCGGGCATCAACCTCGCCAACCTGCGCGCGCTCGGTCAGTCGCGCACCCTTGTGCTCCTCGACGGCAAGCGCATTGTCGGCTCGAACCTCGGCGGTCTCGGCGGCGGCCTCATCGGCGGCGCGGTCGATCTGAACACCATGCCGAACAGCCTGATCGCGCGTGTGGACGTCGTCACCGGCGGCGCCTCGGCCGTTTACGGCTCGGATGCCTTGGCCGGGGTCCTGAACTTCGTGCTCGACAAGGAATACACGGGCGTTAAAGGCTCGGTGCAGGGCGGCATCACCACCTATGGCGACGGCGAAAGCTACAAGATCGACATCGGCGCTGGCACGCCGTTCGCCGGCGGCAAGGGTCATCTCCTTGTCAGCGGCGAGCACGCGTACAACGCGGCCATCGATCACGCCTATTATCGCCAGAACGTCTACGACAACACCTACAACTGGCTCACGAATCCGGCCTATGGAACCGGCGCCGGCCAAAGCACGAGCGTCCCGCAGTACATCGCGCTGGATCAGGTCGGCCTGTCCAACGCGGCGCCCGGCGGCATCATTACCGCCGGTCCGTTGAAGGGAACCTACTTCCTGCAAGGCGGGACGCCGGCGAACTTCGTCTACGGCCCCGTCATCAGCTCACAATACATGTCGGGCGGCATGTGGAAATTCTCGCGCCTCAATGGCCAGCTTCCGCTCAACATCATGCTTGAGCGCGAGACCATCTTCACGCGTGCGAGCTACGATGTCTCCGACAACGTCAGCGCCTTCGCCGAAGTGCAGTGGTCGCATACCAAAAGCGTGAACTATCAGGGTGTGCCGTACTTCCGCCTCGGCAACCTCACCATCCGTGCCGACAACGCCTTCATCCCGGCGTCGATCCGCACGCAGATGACCACACTCGGGCTCACCAGTTTCAGCATGGGTACGTGGAACGGCGACTTCATCGACATGGGCGCGCGTAATCAGCGTTACTTCCGCCGCTACATGGCCGGTTTCGAAGGTAGCTTCGAGGCAGGCGGCACCGACTGGAATTGGGATGTCTCGGCCTCGCGCTCGACAACCCATATTTCCGCGCGGTCCACCAACAACCCGAACGTGCCGCGCTATCTTGAAGCCATTGATGCCGTCACCGATCCGGCCACGGGCCGCATCGTCTGCCGCGTCGCGCTCGGCAATCCCAACCACCCGTGTAAGCCGATCAATGTGATGGGCATCGGCGTCAACGATCCGACGCCCGGCGCTTATCCCTATTCGATCTTCAACGGGTACCTTTACACCCGCATGTCGCTCAACACGTTTGCGGGCACGGTCACGGGCGAGCCGTTCGAGTTGTGGGCGGGGCCGGTCTCGGTGGCGCTCAGCGCCGAACACCGCAAGGAGGCCGCGACGGGATTCGCCAGCGCCCAAGATTTGCTCCGCAACTTCTTCGCGGGCAATTACCAACCCACGATTGGCTCCTACACTGTGACCGAAGGCGCCTTTGAAACCGTGGTGCCGCTCGCGCGCGACGAGGATTGGGCCCGTTCGCTCGACCTCAATGCCGCCGTGCGCGCCACCTCGTATAGTGCTTCCGGATATGTGACGACGTGGAAGATCGGCGCTACCTACAATCCGATCGACGACATCACCTTCCGTGTGACCCGTTCGCGTGACATCCGCGCCTAACATTGGCGAATTGTTCTCGGGCGGCACCACGGGCACCGGCACCGTCATCGACGTGTTCCGCAACGAAACCTACGCCATCCTTACAAATACTGTCGGCAATCCGAACTTGAAGCCGGAAAAGGCCGATACCACCGGCCTTGGCGTGGTCTTCCAGCCGACATTCCTGCAGGGTTTCGGCGCTTCGATCGACTACTACAACATCGACATCAACGGCGCTGTCGCCACCCTTGGCTCACAGCGCATCGTCGACCGTTGCCGCGGGGGCGACGCTGACCTCTGCACGCTGATCATCCGTGGGGCTCCGGCCGCCGGCCAGACCCTCGGGCTTATCACCCAGGTCAACAATCCGGGCCGCAACCTTGTCTCGCAGCAGGCGCGCGGCATCGACTTCGAAGCCAGTTACAACATGCCGCTCTCCACCATCGACGACGCGTGGGCGGGCAATGTGCAGATCCGTGGTCTGGCTACGAAAGTGCTGCGTTTGAACAGCATCGATCTCGACGGCGTACTGCAAGAAGGCGCCGGTGTTCTCGGCAACGTCTCGACCGGCGCGCCGCTCACCACCGGCGACTTCAAGTACCTGGTCTCGCTGGGCTACACGCTCGATATGTTCTCGGGCACACTCACCATGCGTGGTGAAGGTTCGGGCGTGTATCACAAGAACGCCACGGTCTGCACCACGGGTTGTCCGGTCTCGACGCCGAACGCGCCAACGTTCAGCATGAACCATATCGATGGCCGCAAAACGTTTGATCTCAACTTGAACTATAAGTTCATGGACGGTGCGGTCACGACCTTCTTCGTCGTGGACAATCTGTTCAACGAACCGTTGGCGCTGCGGTATGGCCAGATCAGCAACGGCTACTACGAGAACACGAATGCCGACGAAGGCCGCATCTTCCGTTTGGGTGTGCGCTTCGAAATGTAGTCGGAGGCTCTAAAAAATTGAGGCCAGGACGCAAAGTCCTGGCCTCTTTTTTGTCCGCGTCTCGCGGGCGCTACTTCGTCATGCAGAAGGCGGCCAGCTTGTTGCCGTCAAGGTCGCGGAAATAAGCGGCGTAGAACCCATCGCTGCGCGCGTCCGGCGGACCTTCACAGGTGCCGCCAAGTTCCAGGCACTTTTTATGCAACGCGTTCACCTGATCCGGATTCGCGGCGGCCAGCGCCACCATGCTGCCGTTGCCGACTGTCGCGTCTTTTTTATCGAAAGGCGTCAGCACGGCGAACATTGGTTTATCGGGCGCTGTGCCCCAGCCGATGCCGCGGTCGCTCTTGAACGCGACTTGTGCGCCCATCACGCCAAGCAGTTCGCCGTAAAACGCGACGGCTTTGTCGAGATCGTTCGTGCCGACGCAGGTATATCCAATCATGTGGTTCTCCCCGGTTGATGACTGATGGGCGGGAGTTTAAACCTCCGCGCGCGCGAGCCTCAATCAACAATCCGGTGAATTAGCGCTTTGCCGCGACGATCATCCGATAGCGCATCCCCCTGGTCCGGTAGAGCGCTTCAAGGAAGAAGCCGCCACGCAGCGCGTCCAGCACATCGCGCATCCCGCGCGTGGGCGCGGCGGCCCGCAGCGCTCCAAACGCGGCGATTAGTACACGCAGCCACGGCAGTGGTCGCGGCCGTAAACGCGCGGTCAGATCGACCTCGCGGACGACTGAAAGGCCGGACGCCGTGAGCGCGGCGTGGAAGCCGCCCGCGTCCAACAGCACCGGCGTACGCCATCCAAACTTGAAACCTTTGAGAAGCGCGGGATCCGCGTGCGTCTGCGGCATGTCGTCGACAATCACGAACAGCCCGCCGGCGCTGAGCGCGCGTCCGAGATTGGCGATGGCGTCTTGTGGGTCGGCGCTGTGCGCCAGCGATTCGATGGCGACCGCCGCGTCATAAGACGGATCGAGCGGCGTGTGATAGCTGCGTACCAGAAAACTGCAATCGCGGGCGAAGCCGCGCCGCTGCGCTTCGGCTTCCGCACGCCGTTGCTGTTCCGCGCTCAAGGTCAGTCCGACATATTGCCCGGCGACTCTTTGCCGCCAATGGAAGATCGTGCCCCCGAGGCCGCAGCCCGCGTCGATCACGCGCGGCGTTCGCGCGAGGCCGGCCGCAAGCGCCGCATCAAGGACGAGATGATCGAGCCGCTCCGGTCCCGGTGTCTCGGTGTCCGATTCCCCGGGCAGGCTCGCCAGGAATCGATGCGTCGAACCCTGCTGCGCGCCGCCGCCGCGCCCCACACGCCGCGCGAAGTCCAGGAACCGTGAAAGATTGTCGTAATAACTGGCGATGGCGCCGGAGGTGTCCGTCATGGCGGGCACAATATGTGAAGCCGCCGCCCGAGCGCACCGCCAATTCAGCGCTTTATTCTCGACAAAAGTCCCTAATTTAGGTACATTACCGGGAACTCTAGGAGTTCTTGTGATGACCGCTTTTGGGTCCCGCTCTCTTCTGCGCCCGCAACAGTCCTGGCCAGCAAAGGTTAATGGATGTCGCCTGATGTCGCCCGATGTCGCCCTCGTGATTTTCCGCCCAAGTCTTTGTAATAAGATGCATATTCGGAAGATGTCGCATGTCGCCCATGTCGCCCGGACCCCTGCGACAATGCTAGGCTCCAAGTTCTTTCATGTGTGAAGCGCAAGGCTTGTCAGGACCGGGACACCGGTCATACTGCCGCTCACAGCGTCACCGGCTCAGCCGGGCTAACGGTGAGGGATGGGCCGGATGCGCAGCGCACTTAAGTTAGGGACGGCTCTTGTTTTTGGGGCGGTGTCGATGACGGCCATGGCCGCCGACGCCCAGCGCACCCTTTTACCGTCGGAGCGCGAAGCCTACCTCTCCGTTCCCATGCCCGCGGGTTTCCGGGTCGAACATACCGAACTCGAAGGGCCGGTGTTCGCCAATTCCAAGGGGATGACGCTCTATTACTGGCCGCACGACACGCTGCGTAACGGCGTGACGGGCGATTCCAAAAATCAATCCGACTGCACGTTCGAGAAGACCACCCTCACCGCGGGCCTGATGAGTCCCTATCCGCCGGGTCTCGAACTCCCCGATCTCGCCGTGCGCAAGTCCTGCGCCGAGGAATGGCCGCCGGTGTACGCGGCTGATGATGCGAAGCCCATCGGTGACTTCACCCTCATCACGCGCAAGGACGGCAAGAAGCAGTGGGCCTACGACGAGCACGCGCTCTACACCTCGCCGCTCGATAAGGTGCCCGGCGATGTGATGGCCGCGACCACGCGCGAAAGCGGCGGCGGCAACGACGGTCCCGCCACGCGCCGCCCCGCGCAGGCGCCTTCGGCGATCCCGCCTGGCTTTTCCGCGCTCACCACCACAACGGGACGTCAGCTTCTCAACGACAAGAACTACTCCATCTACGTCTCGGATCGCGACGCGGCCAACAAGTCCAATTGCGACGAGCGCTGCGCGCGCACATGGCTCCCGATGCTCGCGCCGGTCTCCGCGAAAAGCCAGGGCGACTGGTCGACCTTTGAACGCTCGCCCGGTGTCTATCAGTGGGCCTTCCGTAAGCGTCCGCTCTACACATATTCGCTCGACTATGACATCCGCAGCCTGAAGGGCAGCGACGAGGCGGGGTGGCATAACGTCTATCTTCAGCTCTCGCCCGCGCCGCCGAAGCAGTTCACGCAGCAAGAGACCCTGGCCGGAATTGTGCTCGCCGACGAGAACGGCAAAACGATCTACACATATAACTGCGGGGACGATTCACCAGACCAATTGGCCTGCGATCATCCAGGCGCACCGCAGCAATACCGTCTCGCCATTTGCGGCGGCGGCGATGCGGCGCGCTGTCTCGCCACCTGGCCGTATGTGCGCGCGCGCGAAGGCGCGAAATCGGAAAACCGCAGCTGGAGCGTCATCACCATCGATCCGATGACGGGCCGTCTCGCGCCCGCGGGCGCAAACGGAAGCCTTCGTGTATGGGCTTACCGCGACCGGCCTGTTTACACTTATGCCCGTGATCGACAGCCCGGTGACACGTTGGGTGTCGCGCGCGGCGAACATCGCGGACGGCGCAACGGGTTCACGGCATTCTGGTTGCGCGACGATTTTTTCGGAAACACTTACTAAGCTCCCGGGAGGGCGTGATGCTGCGTAAGGTTCAAAATATCTGCACCGCGGCGATGATCGCATCGGTCGTGGGCGCGAGCGGCGCGATGGCTGACGGCGAAGGCCCCATCCGCAATCGCACCATCAGCTATGCCCTCGTGACGATGCATTGGTCCGTGTATCAGACCGCCGATGCGAAGGCCGAGTGCCCGGATGGTCTCAACGATTACGGCCCGCGCGAAGTCTTCAAATCCTACTTCGGGGACGGCAAGGGCAAGACCGTCGTGGAAAGTCAGCTGGCGCGCGAGGGTTACAAATATTTCCCCATGGATGTGGAAGATAAGCTTCCCTATCACCATGCGGGCGGCAACACCGCCAACGGCCTCAATCTCGACGGCAAGGTGAAGGCCGGCGACTTCGTCAATCAGGACGGCGAGAAGGGTGTCGACAACAATCTCTTCCGCGTCATCGGCTGCGCCCGCATCTATCGCGGACCGGACGGGGCGATTTTCTTCTTCGCTACCAAGCAAACGCGCGACTACGCCTTCAACCGCACGATGATCGAGATTGGCGAGGTCGACGATCTCGCGAACGATCCGGAAGTGACGGTCACCTTCTATCGCGGCATGGATCCTTTGATGCAGGACGCATCCGGCGCGCTGGTCGTTGCGGGCGGCACCCAGCGTCCCGACATGAAGTTCGGCAAGCGTCTCATTCGCCATGCAAAGGGCAAGATCGAGAACGGGATGCTGCTGACCGATCCGATCGATTCAATGATGGTGCCTTGGGAAGTCTTTCCGCCGGTGCCGGACTATCTCCTGATGAAAGGCGCGCGCTTCAGCCTGCGTCTTACCCCTGAAAGGGCCGAGGGCGTGCTCGCCGGCTATGCCGATGTCGAGAAGATGTATGCGCACGCGACCACCTGGTCGACGCATCACTTCAGCTATGGTCAGCACGACGCGCCGCGCTTTTACCGTGAACTGAACAAGATGGCCGACGGCTACCCGGACAAGGACGGCAAGATGACCGCGATCTCCTCGGCGCTGCAGTTCAACATGATCCAGGTCTTCATCGATCACGGGGACGACGCCAAGACCGCCGAGGCTGCACCTTTGAATCAATCAAAAACACAGGTCCGGTCGGAGCGTGAATAGGCCGTAAAGGTTTTGAACCAAAACGGCTTTGGGGCTTAAAAGACACAGTTATTGGGAATAGGGCGCGGCAAGGGGCATGAGGGTGCCCCGTGCTTGAAATGCGTTTCCCGACCGTTCATTCTGCTAATTGCAGAGGCTAAGTCCGTGCGGGTGGCACGGGGTTTTAGGGGCCACGCGCGGGGGAAGAACTAACACAACATTTTCAGCGGCCGCCGGGCGCAGACGCGCACCGGCGCGATCGTTCTTAGACGCTACGCGGAAGCGCGGGTGGCGCGTCCACGTCAATCATGGGGGAGTATGCATGACCACGTTTGTTCGCGCCGGTTCGTTCCGTTCTCGTTCGGCGCTCTCGTTGCTGACGCTCGCGTGCCTCGGTTCAACTTGCCTGAGCGGTGGCGCCTTCGCACAGGCGCAACAGGCCCAAGCGCCCGTCGCGGCGGTGGATGAAATCGTCGTCACCGGTACGCGCGTTGTGCGTGACGGTTACCAAGCGCCGACGCCGGTCTCGGTCATCGGTATCGAACAGCTCGATAACGCCGCCACATCGAACCTCGCAGACGCGATCAACCAGCTCCCGACCCTCGTGAACAGCGCCTCGCCGCAGTCCTCGGCGGCGAACACCACGTCGGGCCAAGCCGCCATCAACGGCCTCTCGCTGCGCGGTCTCGGCATCTCGCGCACCCTGGTGCTGCTCAATGGGCAGCGTACGGTGGGATCGAACCTCACCGGCGCCGTCGATATCAGTGAACTTCCGCAAAGCCTGATTGAGCGCGTCGACGTGGTGACCGGCGGTGCGTCCGCTGCGTACGGTTCGGACGCGCTTTCCGGTGTCGTCAACTTCGTGCTCGATACCGACTTCACCGGCATAAAAGCTGAAGTGTCCGGCGGGCTCACGACATATGGGGACGTGCCGAACTACAAAGTGAACGCGGCATTTGGAACGCCGTTCGCCGGCGGCCGCGGCCACTTCCTCCTGTACGGGGAACACGCGTGGGATGACGGTCTTCTCATTTACGACCGTCCGTGGACCCGCGAAGGCCATAGCTACATCAACAACCCGGCGTACACGGCCACGAACGGTCAGCCGGCGATCATTCGCACAACCCGCGTCGCCATTGGCAACGCAAGCTGGGGCGGCACCATCGTCTCGGGTCCCTTGAAGGGCACGTCCTTCGGTCCGGGCGGTTCCATCTATCAGTTGGCTTACGGCGACATCGTCGCCGGCGCGCTGATGCGCGGCGGCAGTTGGGATGCGCAGAACGTCGTCTCGGTACGCGGCGTCGCGGCGCAGCCGCAGCAGAACCGCCAGGACGTGTTCACGCGAGTCAGCTACGATGTGAGCGATGACATCAATGTCTATGCGCAAGCCGCATGGGGGCATCTCTATTCCTACTCGTCCGGCGCTCCGAACTTCCGACCCGGAAACCAGGTGGTGCGCGTCGACAACGCCTACCTACCCGAATCGCTCCGTCCCACCTTGGCGGCCGCCGGCTCCACTTTCACAATGGGCACGCTCAATTGGGATCTTGATAATTTCCGCGCAGTCTACGACCGCCGCGTGCTCCGCTTCCTCACCGGCGCGAGCGGCAACTTCAACGCCATGGATACCGATTGGAACTGGGACGCCTACTTCAGCGTCGGCCAAGCCTTCGGAACTCTGCAGTCCCGCGGCGCGATGGACGTTCCGCGTTATCTCCTGGCGACCGACGCGGTCCGTAATCCGGCGACCGGCGCCATTGTGTGCCGCTCAACTCTTACCGACCCCGGCAACGGCTGCGTGCCCTTCAATCTTTTCGGTATCGGTGTGAACAGCGCCGCGACGGTCGAATATCTACAGGGCCGCTACGGGTGGAACCTGCAACGCCTCAATCAGAAGGTCGCCGCCCTGAGTTTCACCGGCGAGCCGTTCTCGACATGGGCCGGCCCGGTCTCGACGGCGTTCGGTTACGAGTGGCGCCGCGAAAGAATGCGCCAGGTCACGGATCCGGAAGAGCAGGCAAATCCGACGATCTGGTTCCAAGCGGCGGGTCAGCCTTACACCGGCGCTTTCACCGTGAACGATTTCTTCGCCGAAACCGTCGTGCCGTTGGCGAAGGACACCGGGTGGGCACAGGCGCTGGATTTGAACGCCGCCGTGCGCGCAACGCACTATTCCACCTACGGCTGGGTCGCGACCTGGAAAGCGGGTGCAACCTGGAGCCCGTTCGACGACCTGCGTTTCCGCCTCACGCAATCGCGCAACATCCGCTCGCCCACACTTGTCGATCTCTATCAGGCGGGTTCGACGTCGCGGAGCACATTGACCGACCCATTCAACGGCAACGTGGCGACCAACACCGAGTTCACCACGCGCGGCAACCCGAACCTCGGGCCTGAAAAATCCCGCGATACCGGGATCGGCGTAGTTTATCAGCCGGGCTGGTTCCCGGGCTTCAGCGCCTCCATCGACTACTACCGCATCAAGATTAAGGACGCCGTGAACCTTCCCGGCACGCAGGACATCATGAACCTGTGTTTCCAGGGTAATCAAACCGCCTGTCAGTCCTTCACGCGCGAAGGTAGTGGTGCGTCGGCCCTCATCAAGATCGCCGTCCAGCCGCAGAACTTCGCCACTGAAACCGCGAAAGGGATCGACTTCGAGGCGAGCTACAACATGCCGCTGTCGAATTTGTCGGACGGTCTCGACGGCAATCTCGGCTTGCGCTTCCTCGCGACCCATTTCATCGATTACGTCGTCAACACCGGCATTCCGAACCAGCTCGTGTTCGACTACGCTGGCGTGAACGGTTCAGGCGGCGGCCTCGGCGGCGGCGGGAACGGCGTCCCGAGCTGGCGCGTCAATTCGTCGATCCAGTACGCGTTGGACCCGATTAGCGTCGGCTTCAACTTCCGTTGGATCTCTTCGGGGATAAACTCGGTCACCAACTACGAGTGCGCTTCGGGTTGCCCGACGGGGCTGTCGCCGCAATTGCTCACCGTTGACGACAACAGCGTCGACAGCGCGATGTATGTCGACTTTAACGCTGCCTATACCGTCGCGTTGGGTGAGACGGCCGAAACGGAGCTCTTCCTCAATATCCGCAACATCACGAACGCCGATCCGGCGATCGCGGTGCGCGGTCCGGGCGGCTCAAGCTTCGACTTCGCGCCGACGCCCGCCGGCGGAAACTACGACATTCTCGGCCGCGTGTTCCGCGCGGGCGTGAAGTTCAAGATGTAATATTTAAAAGACCAAAGACCTACGTGCGGGCGCCCGGGCAAAACGCCTCGGCGCCCGCACAAACACAAGGGAGTGACTATTGATGAATTCGGTTAGTCGTATTTCGCGTTTGCGTTCGCGTTCGGCGCTGTCGCTGCTGACGCTCGCATGTCTTGGTTCAACGTGCCTCAGCAGCACCGCCTTCGCGCAGGCACAACAGGCGCCGGCGCCGGCCGCCGCGGTGGATGAAATCGTCGTCACCGGGACGCGCGTTGTGCGTGACGGCTACGAAGCGCCGACGCCGGTCTCGGTCATCGGTATCGAGCAGCTCGACAACGCCGCCACGTCGAACCTCGCCGACGCCATCAACCAGTTGCCGGCGGTGATGAATAGCGCCTCGCCGCAGTCGTCGGCCACCAATACCACCTCGGGCCAGTCGGCGATCAACGCGCTCTCGCTGCGCGGTCTCGGCATTTCGCGCACCCTGGTGCTGCTCAACGGTCAGCGCACCGTGGGTTCGAACCTCACCGGCGCGGTGGACGTCAGCGAACTGCCGCAGCACCTGATAGAGCGCGTGGACGTGGTGACCGGCGGCGCCTCGGCGGCCTACGGTTCCGACGCGCTCTCGGGCGTGGTCAACTTCGTGCTGGATACGGACTTCGTCGGCTTCAAGGGAGAAGTCTCTGGCGGCCTCACGACCTACGGCGATATGCCGAACTACAAGGTGAACGCCGCCTTCGGTACCGCGTTCGCTGGCGGCCGCGGCCACTTCCTGATTTCGGGCGAGCATGTGTGGGACGACGGTCTCTTGGTTTACGACCGTCCGTGGACTCGCGAAGGCTACAGCTTCATCAACAATCCGGCCTTCGTTTCGGGTAACGGTCAGCCGGCCATCATCCGCACCGACAAGGTCGCGGTCGGTAACGCCAGCTGGGGCGGCAACATCGTCTCCGGTCCGCTCAAGGGCACCGCCTTCGGTCCAGGCGGTTCGATCTACCAAATCGCTTACGGCGACATTTACACCGGCGCACTGATGCGCGGCGGCAGCTGGGATGCGCTCAACGTGATCTCGGTGCGCGGCGCCGCGGCCCAGCCGCAACAGAACCGCCAGGACGTGTTCACGCGGGCGAGCTATGACGTCAGCGATGATGTCACCGTTTACGCGCAGGCCGCGTGGGGCCACCTCTACTCCTATTCGTCGGGCGCGCCGAACTTCTTCCCCGGCAACCTGACCGTCTCCACCGAAAACGCGTTCCTGCCGGCGTCGCTCCGTCCGGGCCTTGAGCCCAACGGGACGGTGACCACCTTCACCATGGGAACCCTCAATTGGGATCTCGATAACTTCCGCGCCGTGTACGACCGCCGTGTGCTCCGCTTCCTGACGGGCGCCGAAGGCACCTTCGATGCCGGCGGCACGGACTGGAAGTGGGATGCCCACCTGGGTGTGGGGCAGATGTTCGGCACCCTGCAATCGCGCGGCGCCATCGACCGGACACGCTATCCGCTGGCGGTCGATGCTGTGCGCAATCCCGCGACCGGCGCCATCGTCTGCCGTTCCACCCTCACCAACCCGACCAACGGCTGCGTGCCGTACAACGTGTTTGGCATCGGCGTGAACAGCCAAGCGGCGGTTGATTATCTGCAAGGCCGCTACGGGTGGAACCTGCAGCGCCTCAACCAGAAAGTTGGCGCGATCAACTTCACCGGCGAGCCGTTCTCTACCTGGGCCGGTCCGGTCTCGACCGCGTTCGGTTACGAATACCGCCACGAGAAGATGCGCCAAGTCGTCGATCCGGAAGAAATTGCGAACCCGACGATCTGGTTCCAGGCCGCCGGCCAGCCTTACACCGGCGCGTTCACCGTGCACGATCTCTACCTGGAAACCGTGATTCCGCTGGCGAAGGACGAAAGCTGGGCCGCGGCGTTCGACCTCAACAACGCGGTGCGCTTCACGCACTACTCTACGTACGGCTCGGTCGTGACGTGGAAGGCCGGCGCGAGCTGGTCGCCGTTCGATGACTTGCGTTTCCGCGTCACCCAGTCGCGCAACATCCGCTCGCCGACGCTGGTCGACCTCTATCAGGCCGGCACGACCTCGCGCAGCTCCTCGCTCGACACGTTCAAAGCCGGCTCGCCGACGATCAACAGCCAGGTGACCTCGCGCGGTAACCCGAACCTCGGCCCTGAAAAGTCCAACGATACGGGGATCGGCGTCGTCTACCAGCCGTCCTGGTTTACGGGCTTCAGCGCGTCCGTCGATTACTACCGCATCAAGATCAAGGACGCGGTCAACAGCATCGGCGCGCAGGATCTGATCAACTTCTGCGTGGCGGGCAATACCGTCGCGTGCCAGTCGGTCGTACGTACAGGCACCGGCACGGCGGCCGAACAGCTCGAAATCACCGTTCAGCCGCAGAACTTCGCCACTGAACTCGCGCGCGGGATCGACTTCGAAGCCAGTTACACGATGCCGTTGTCCAATCTTAACGATGGGCTCGACGGCAACCTGGGCCTGCGCATGCTGGCCACGCACTACCTCGACTACAAAACCTTCAGCGGCATCCCGGGCGATATCGAAATCCAGTATGCGGGCGTGAACGGGTCCGGCGCCGGTCTCGGCGGCGGCGGCGGCGGCGTGCCGAGCTGGCGCATCAACTCGACCGTTTCCTACGCGCTTGATCCGATCAACGTCGGCTTTGCCTTCCGCTGGATCGCCCGCGGCAAGAACATCGCCACGTGGATTGAATGTTCGTCCGGCTGTCCGGTGCCCACCACCGTGAAGCAGACGGTCAACGACAACAGTGTCGCTTCCGCGCTCTACGTCGACTTCAACGCCGGTTATACGGTGAACTTCACTGAAACGGCCGAGGCCGAGTTGTTCTTGAACGTCCGCAATATCGCAAACAAGGATCCCTCGATTGCGGTGAGAGGCCCCGGCGGCACCAGCTTCGACTTCGCCCCGGCGCCGTCGGGCGGTGCCTATGACGTTCTCGGCCGCGTGTTCCGCGCGGGCGTGAAGTTCAAGATGTAACTGCGCGCAGGACGATAAAACCCAACTCCGGGCGCCCGGGCTGCAAGGCCTTGGCGCCCGGATGCATTTCAAGCACCGCTTAAAACGGCGTGTTTTGCCGAAAAGCCACACTGCTCTGTAATCGCGCGTGTGAGCGGGCCGCTCGCTTGCGGTTTCCCGACCGCGCGTTCTATGAATCGCCCCGCTAAAAAACCCGAGCCTTGGCGCCCCCTTGCCATGGCCGGCGGGAGCCTAAAAAAATATTGGAAGTCCAACGTCGCTCGGCGAGGCGCACGCGTGCCCACGCCAATCACATGGGAGTTTTTATGAATACGGTAGTACGTCTTACGCGTTCGCGTTCGGCGCTTTCGTTGCTGACGCTCGCCTGTCTTGGTTCCACCTGCCTCAGCGGCGCGGCGTTCGCGCAGGCGCAGTCCGATGTCGCTGCGGTTGACGAAATCGTCGTCACCGGCACGCGCGTTGTACGCGATGGTTACGAAGCGCCGACCCCGGTCTCGGTGATCGGTATCGAGCAGCTCGAAAACCAGGCCACCTCGAACCTCGCCGATTCCATCAACCAACTCCCGACCCTCGTCGGCAGTTCGACTCCGCAAGGCTCCGTCGCCAACACCACCTCCGGCCAGGGCGCCATCAACGGCCTTTCGCTGCGCGGTCTCGGCACTTCGCGTACCCTCGTGCTGCTCAACGGCCAGCGCACCGTCGGCTCGATCCTCACCGGTGTTGTGGACGTTTCGGAACTTCCGCAGAGCCTGATCGAACGCGTTGACGTCGTCACCGGCGGCGCCAGCGCTGCCTATGGTTCTGACGCGCTGTCGGGCGTGGTCAACTTCGTGCTCGATACCGACTTCACCGGCTTCAAGTCGGAACTGTCCGGCGGTATCACCGACTACGGCGATGCGCCGCAGTATAAGATCAATGCCACCTATGGAACTCCGTTTGCCGGTGGCCGCGGTCACTTCCTGCTCTCGGGCGAACATTCCTGGGAAAACGGTCTCCTGATCGGCGACCGCCCGTGGAACCGCGAAGGTCACAGCTTTATCAACAATCCGGCCTACACGCCGACCAACGGTCTGCCGGCCCTGATCCGCACCACGCGCGTTGCGCTCGGTCCGATCGCCAGCTGGGGCGGCACCATCGCCGCCGGTCCGCTCAAGGGCACGTCGTTTGGCCCCGGTGGTTCGATTTATCAGATGGCCATTGGTGACATCGCTGCCGGTCAGCTGATGCGCGGCGGCAGTTGGGAAGCCCAACAGATCGCGCCGGTGCGCGGTGTGGCCTTCCAGCCGAAGCAGAACCGTCAGGACGTGTTCGCGCGCGTCAGCTACGACGTCAGTGATAGCGTCCAAGTCTACGCGCATGCCGCGTGGGGTCACATGGGCTCGTACTCGACCGGCGCGCCGAACTTCTTCCCCGGCAACCTGACCCTTGCGCTCGATAACGCCTATCTTCCGGCGGAACTGCGCCCGGCCCTCACGGCGGCTGGTACGAACATCACGTTCGGCACGATGAACTGGGACCTCGACAGCTTCCATGCCGTCTATGACCGCCGCGTGCTCCGCTTCCTCGCTGGCGCCACGGGCAACTTCGATGCTGTCGGCACCGATTGGACCTGGGACATGTACCTCAGCAACGGCGAAGCCTTCGGCTCGCTGAAGTCGATCGGTTCCATGGACCGTACGCGCTACGCACTCGCCGTGGACGCCGTGCGTAATCCGGCGAACGGCGCAATCGTTTGCCGCTCTACGCTCACTAACCCGGGCAACGGCTGCGTGCCGTACAACGTGTTCGGCATCGGCGTGAACAGCCAAGCCGCCGTCGACTACATCCAGGGCCGCTATGGCTGGAACAATCACCGCCTCAACCAGAAGGTCGCCGCTATCAGCTTCACCGGCAACCCGCTTGAAACCTGGGCCGGTCCAGTCTCTACCGCGTTCGGTTATGAGTACCGCGCTGAAAGCATGCGCCAGATCTCGGATCCGGAAGAACAGGCAAATCCGACGATGTGGTTCCAGGCCGCCGGTCAGCCCTACACCGGTCAGGTGAAGGTGAACGACGTGTTCTTCGAAACCGTCGTTCCGCTCGCCAAGGACGAAAGCTGGGCCACGGCGCTCGACCTGAACGGTTCTGTGCGCGGCACGCACTACTCCACGTACGGCTGGGTCGGCACCTGGAAAGTCGGCGCCACCTATAACCCGGTGGACGACATCCGCTTCCGCATCACGCAGTCGCGCAACATCCGTTCGCCGACGCTCGTCGATCTCTATCAGGCCGGCTCAACCGCGCGCAGCTCGGTCACCGACAACGGCCGCACCGTCAACAGCCAGACCACGACCCGCGGCAACCCGAACCTCGGGCCCGAAAAGTCGTCGGACACCGGCGTCGGCGTTGTGTATCAGCCGGGTTGGTTCCCGGGCTTCAGCGCCTCTGTCGACTACTACCGTGTGAAGATCAACGACGCGGTGAACCAGCTGGGCAGCACCGAACTCCTCACGCTCTGTCAGAACGGCAACCAAGTCGCCTGCGCCACGTTCACGCGCACGGGCACCATTGGTCAGTCGGACGAACAGCTCAACTTCACCGTCGCGCCGCAAAACTTCGCGACCGAACGCATGAAGGGGATCGACTTCGAAGCCAGCTACTCGATGCCGCTGTCGCAGATCTCCGACTCCTGGGACGGTAACCTCGGCCTGCGCATGCTCGCCACGCACTACATCTCCTACACGGTGTTCAGCGGCGTTCCGGGCGATCGCCCGATCGAATACGCCGGCGCGCCCGGCTCGTCCGGCAGCAACATCGGCGGCGGCGGCGGCGGTCTGCCGGATTGGCGTGTCAACAGCTCGATCAACTACTCGCTCGATCCGGTCGCGCTGGGCTTTACGTTCCGCTACATCTCGGGCGGCCTCAACAACGCCACTTACATCGAATGTCAGTCGGGCTGCCCCGCTTCGGCCGGTATCCGCCTGACCACCGACAACAACCAGGTCGAAAGCTCGTTCCTCATCGACTTCAACTCGTCGTACACGATGCACTTCGGCGAGACGTCGGAAGCCGAGTTGTTCTTCAACGTCCGCAACCTCTTCAACACTGATCCGCCGATCGCGGTGCGTGGTCCGGGCGGTTCCAGCTGGGACTTTCCGCCCACCAACCAGGGTCTCTACGACATCATGGGCCGCATCTTCCGCGCGGGTCTGAAGTTCAAGATGTAGAAGAAACAGCGATCTAACGACGTTTCCGGGCGCCCGGGCCGAAAGGCCTTGGCGCCCGGATGCTTTTTATAATGGTTAATTTTGGTGATCATTTCGCAGGCGGTGCGCGGAAATGGGCCCGCAACGCACCGAATTTGCATAAGGCGTATGCAGTCTTGTTCGCCGTTTCCAAAAAGTGTTTGTCAGAAATGACACATGTTGCTTCAAATCGCGGCGAGGATCGGTCGTCGCGGGTCGCGCCCGCTTGATATTCTTTTCCCGACCGGTCATTCTATTAATAGGGAGTTCTAAAGTCGCGCCGTGGGGACGAGGACGTGCCACGGGCGGAGGGAGCAACACTCGAAATCGCATCTGGCCTTCGTTGGGACGCTTTGGCGCCCCGTGGCGAATGCCGTGCAATCACCACCGTCGGCAGCAATGCCATGCGGGCGGCCGCATTTTCGACCGCACGCCTTTCTTGAAGGGGATCCTCAAGCATGAAATCCGTTAGTGTTTTGAATTGGAATAAATCGCTCTTTACGCTCGCCTGCCTTGGCTCAACTTGCCTGAACTCGCTCGCGTTTGCCCAAACCGCGCCGCAGGCCGCGCAAGCTCCGGCGGTCGATGAAATCGTCGTGACCGGTACGCGCGTCGTTCGTGACGGCTACGAAGCGCCGACCCCCGTGTCGGTCATCGGCGTTGAAACGCTGCAGAATATCGCGACCTCGAACCTCGCCGACTCCATCAATCAGCTCCCGACCCTCGTCGGCAGCTCGACGCCGTCGACCACGGCAACCACCACTACCACCGGCACGTCGGCCATTAACGGCCTCAACCTGCGCGGTCTCGGCACCACGCGTACCCTGGTGCTGCTCAACGGCCAGCGCACCGTCGGCTCGATCCTCACCGGCGTTGTGGACGTATCCGAATTGCCGCAAAGCCTGATCGAACGCGTCGACGTCGTCACCGGCGGCGCTTCTGCGGCCTATGGTTCCGACGCGCTCTCGGGCGTCGTCAACTTCGTGCTTGATACCGACTTCACCGGCTTCAAGTCCGAAATCTCGGGCGGCATCACCACGTACGGTGATGCGCCGAACTATAAGATCAACGCCACCTACGGTACGCCGTTTGCCGGTGGCCGCGGTCACTTCCTGATCACCGGTGAGCACGTGTGGGATGACGGTCTCATCGTCATCGACCGCCCGTGGAACAAGGAAGGCCACAGCTACATCAACAATCCGGCTTACACCGCCACCAACGGCGCCCCGCGCCTGTTGCGGGTCAAGCAAGTCGGCCTCAGCCCGATCATCGCTTGGGGCGGCGCGCTCAATGTGCCCAACACGCATCCGCTGTACGGCACCGCGTTCGGTCCGGGCGGTACGCAGTACCGCATCGCGCCGGGCGATATCGTCGACGGCCCGATCATGCGTGGCGGTTCGTGGGAAGCGCAGCAGGTCGCGCCCGTGCGCGGGGCTGCGCTCGTTCCGCAGCAAAATCGCCAGGACGTGTTCACACGCCTCAGCTACGACATCAGCGATACGACCACCGTTTACGGTCATGCCGCGTGGGGCCACCTCGGCTCCTACTCGTCTGGCGCGCCGAACTTCTTCCCGGGCAACCTCGGCCTGCGTACCGACAACGCCTACCTGCCGGCGAATTTGCGCGCGGCGCTTGAGCCGGCCGGCGTGACCACCAGCTTCAACTTCGGCACCATGAACATGGACCTGGATAATTTCCGGGCCGTGTACGACCGCCGCGTTCTGCGCTTCCTCGTCGGCGCCGAAGGCAGCTTCGAAATGGGCGCCAAGGACTGGAACTGGGATATGTATCTCAGCAACGGCGAAGCCTTCGGCTCGCTGAAGTCGATCGGCGCCATCGATCAGCCGCGTTACCGCCAGGCTGTCGACGCCGTCCGCGCTCCGAACGGCGCCATTGTCTGCCGCTCAACCCTCACGAACCCGGGCGACGGCTGCGTGCCGCTCAACGTGTTCGGTATCGGCGTCGCCAGTCAGGCCGCTGTCGACTACGTCCAGGGCCGTTACGGCTGGAACAACCAGCGTCTCAACCAGAAGGTTGCCGCCGTCAACTTCAACGGCAACCCGTTCGAAACTTGGGCAGGCGATGTCTCGCTCGCTTTCGGTTACGAATTCCGCAAGGAAACGATGCGGCAAATTTCCGACCCCGAAGAACAAGCGCTTCCGACGATCTGGTTCCAGGGCGCCGGCCAGCCGTACACCGGCGCGGTTACCGTCAACGATATCTACGCGGAAACCGTCGTGCCGCTTGCCAAGGACACGGGGTGGGCCAGCTCGCTCGACGTGAACGCGGCGGTTCGCGCCACGCACTACTCCACCTATGGCTGGGTCGCGACCTGGAAGGTGGGCGCCACCTACGCTCCGGTGGACGACCTGCGCCTGCGCGCCACGCGTTCGCGTAACATCCGTTCGCCCACGCTGGTCGATCTCTATCAGGCCGGCACCAGCCAAAACAACGCGGTCAACGATCCGTTCACCAACAGCACTGTGAATTACACCTCGCGTGCGTCGGGTAACCCGAACCTGGTCGCGGAAAAATCGAACGACCTCGGCCTTGGCGTTGTGTACCAACCGTCGTGGTTCGAAGGCTTCAGCGCCTCGGTCGATTACTACCGCATCAACATCAACGATGCGGTGAATCAGCCGTCGCCGAACGAAGTTTTGAACCTCTGTTTCGCCGGCAATCAGACGGCATGCGCCGCCGTCACCCGTACGACGCAGAACGGCGCGCCGTTCCTGTTCATCCAGCAGCAGCCGCAGAACTTCGCGAGCGAAAAGGCCCGCGGTATCGACTTCGAAGCCAGCTACCGCACGCCGCTGTCGTCGATCTTCGACTCGGCCGAAGGGGATCTGACCTTGCGCATGCTCGCCACGCGTTATCTCAAGTATGAGATCAACAACGGCACCGTGGGTTCGATCATCATCGACTACGCCGGCACCAACGGCGGCGGCAACGGCGTGCCGACGTGGCGCCTGCAGAGCGTGGTTGGCTACAACCTCGATCCGATCAACCTCGGCCTTACCTTCCGCTACATCTCCTCGGGTAAGAACGTGGCCACGCACATCGAGTGTCAATCGGGCTGCCCGACGTCGACGGCGCAGAATCTGACCACCGAGAACAACACCGTGAACGCGGCGTACTACCTCGACCTCAACCTCGGTTATAAGTTGGACGTCGGTGAAGTGGGATCGTCGGAACTGTTCTTCAACGTGCGTAACCTGTTCAACCGCGATCCGGAAATCGCCACGCGCGGTCCAGGCGGCACGTCCTACGACTTCCCGCCGACTAACGTCGGTCTTTACGATACCCTCGGCCGCGTGTTCCGCGCGGGCGTGCGCTTCAAGATGTAAGCTCACGTAACAACGAGCGATCTACAATGGGCCCAATCCGGGTATACTGGATTGGGCCCATTTCTTTTTCCAAGGCGCCATCAAAAGGGGGGATGCATCCATGAATAAGGTTCGGTTTCTCGCAACGTTAGGTCTCACGACGGCGCTCGCGCTGGTTCTGCAGTCGTGCGAAAAGCCCGCGCCGAAGGAACAGGCGAAGGCGCCTTTCAGCATCGTGGAGGCCTCGATCCCGGATATGCAGAAGGCCATGCAGGACGGCCGCACGACCTCGCGTGAAATCGTGACGCAGTACCTGGCCCGCATGGGCATGTACGAAGACATGCTCAATGCCGCCGTTTCGGTGAATCACAATGCGCTCGCCCAAGCCGACGCGCTCGATAAGGAACGCGCCGAAGGCAAGGTGCGCGGGCCGTTGCACGGCATTCCCGTCGCCCTGAAAGACAACATCATGACCAAGGACGACATGCCCACGTCCGGGGGCATGCTCGCTTTCAAATATTACATGGCGCCCTACGACGCGACCCTGGTCGCCAACCTGAAGGCTGCGGGCGCGATTATTATCGCCAAATCGACCATGAGCGAACTCGCGGGGTGGTACGGCGGCGAGAAGCGCCCCGGCGGTTACAATGGCGCGGCGGGCCAAAGCTATAACCCCTACGATCCGCGCGCGAATGACGATGGCACGCCGGTGATGGAAGTTGCCGGGTCCAGTTCCGGTGTCGGCGTCGCCGCTAATCTCTGGGCCGCGAACGTCGGCACGTCCACGGGCGGCTCCATCGAAGGCCCAGCCAACGCCAATATGATCGTCGGCCTACGCCCGTCCACGGGCCGCATCAGCCGATATGGGATCGTTCCGCTGACCCTCGATCAAGACACCGCGGGCCCGATGACGAAGCATGTCGTCGATGCCGCGATCATGCTCGGCGCCATGGAAGGCGCGAGCGCGGATCCCAACGATCCTCGGACCTCCGAGTGCACGCCGCCTGCGAACCGAGACTACACGCCGTTCCTGAAGGCCGACGCCCTCAAGGGAGCGCGTATCGGGATTCCGCGCGCCGGCTTCATTACGGCGCATACCTATCCCGGCAAGGCGCGCCCGTTCCCGGGCCTGAAACCGGCCGAACTCGAAAGCATGGAAGGCGCCATCGCGGCTTTGAAAGCCGCCGGCGCCGAAGTGGTCGATCCCGCCGATCTGCCGAGCACGGTCGCGACCGATCCGCAGAAGAACATTTCCGCGCACTTCATTTGTCAGCTCGCCACCGACGGAAAGGCGCCGGACGATTACTGCTCGAACGTGCTGCGGTACGGCATGAAGCGCGACTTCAATCTTTGGCTCGCGTCGCTGGACGACAAGGCTCCGGTCAAGAACTTCAAGGAGTTCATCGCCTGGAACACCGCGCATGCCGCCGACGGCGCGATCCGCTATGGCCAGTCGCGCCTGGAGGCCGCTGAAGCGGTCGATCTCGAAAAGGAAAAAGCGCGTTACGAAAAGAACCGCGCCGAAGACTTGGTGCTGACACGCGATGAAGGCCTTGACTCCGTCATCACCGCCAACAAGCTCGATGCGATCATGTTCCCGGAAGCCAATGGCGCCAACTACGCCACGAAGGCCGGCTATCCTATCGTCGTCGTGCCGTTCGGCCTCGTGCCCAACGACAATCCCGGCGCGAAAGGGTCCGAGGAGCGTGTGAAACCGTTCGGCGTCAGCTTCGTCGGCGGACATTGCGAAGACCCGAAAGTCCTCGGTCTTGCCTACGCTTTCGAGCAGGCGACCAAGAAGCGCGTGCCGTCCAAATATACGCCGTAAGCAGTGTCACAGCCGCTGGCGGAGCGCCCTCATGAACCGTCTTAAACTAGCGTTTCTAGAGAAGCGCCCCGCCGTGGGCTTGTGGCAGGGACTCGCCAATCCCTACACGGCGGAGATCTGCGCCGGCGCCGGTTACGACTGGCTGATGTTCGATTGCGAGCATTCTCCGAATACCCTTCAGACGTTGCTCGCGCAGCTTCAAGCGGTCGCGCCGTACCCTTTGGAGCCTGTCGCGCGGCCGCCGATCGGGGATCCGGTCTACATCAAACAGTATCTCGACATCGGTGTGCGCAGTTTGCTGATCCCGATGGTCGATACCGCCGACCAGGCCGCGCGCATTGTCGCCGCCACGCGGTTTCCGCCGGCCGGTGTCCGCGGCGTCGCCAGCGCCACCAGCCGAGCGGCAGGGTTCGGCACCAATGCGAAATATCTGGCCGAGGCGCACGAGGACCTATGCCTCATCATGCAGATCGAAAGCCGCAGCGCACTGAGCGAAATTGAAGCCATTGCCGCCGTAGAGGGCGTCGATGCGCTCTTCATCGGACCTGCCGACCTCGCGGGTTCCCTCGGTCATCTTGGTAATCCCGGGCATCCCGACGTGAAAGCGGCCATCGGCGACGCCCTGGCGCGCATCGCCAAGGCCGGGAAGCCCTGCGGCATTTTCGCCCGGGACCCCGATCAGGCGCAGGCCTATTTCGCGGCCGGTTTTGCCTTTGTATCGGTAGGGACCGACGTTGGACTGCTAGCGAACGGGGCGCGCGATTTAGCCGCGCGAGCCCGCCTAAACCCCTAATCCAGGAATTTGCGCCGGACGCATTGACCGGAATCAATGCCTCCCACGCCTGACGTAGCCACAGTCCCCCTAGAACTCATCGGGAGGAAAACATGCGTCGGTTTGGTGCGGCTATTGGGGTTTTGGCTGTTTTGAGCGGTTCTACGGCCGCTTTCGCGGCGGAGGACAAGGACACCATCGAATATCGCCAGCACATCATGAAGTCGCTTGATGCGCAGGTCGCGATTCTGGGGATGATCTTATCCGGCGCAGCGCCGGAAGATAACTTGGTCAGCCACCTGGAGACGATCGCCCTCATCGCGCAGGGAGCCCTGCAAAGCTTTGAAGCCAAGGTGCCCGGCGGCGAAACGAGCCCCGAAGTATGGGCCAAGTGGGCTGATTACTCACAGCGTATGAACTCCTTCGCGGCCGCCACCGCCAAAGTCGCCAAGATCGCGCGTGAGCAAGGCAAGGACGCCATCATGGGTGAAGTCGCCGGCGCCCTTTCCTGCAAATCCTGTCACGACGTCTATCGCAAGAAATAGCCCTACGTTCCCATGGCGGGATCGCTGACGCCGTGCCGGCCGGTTTCAACGCGGCCGGCGGCGCGGCGGCTCAAGCCGTGGCCGGAAACGGTGAAATCATACCAATTTCCGCTTTCGGCAACGGACCACTCTTTGGTCGCCCGCCCGCCCGGCGCGATTGAAAGTTCTTCACCCGCCAGGCCATAGGCGTTGTGCTCCAGCTTTAGCGTTGCGGGGGCTTTTCCGGTGTTGCGGGCGGTGAGTTGAAGTTTCTGGGTCTTGGCCTGGTAGCGCAGGTCGATCTCGGCCGCGACGCCGCCGGCATCGCCCGCGAAATCGCGGCGGAAGCCGTTCGGCGCGATGACGAACAGGTCATAGCGGCCGTTGTCCGCCGCCGTTTCCCATACATCTGAAATGTTCTTGCCGGCTTCGACCGTATAACGCTTCGGGATGCGGTCGAGATGCAGGCGGTCGTACACATGGAATACCGCGCCTTGTTTGCCGGTGTTCTGGAATTTTATCGTGATCCCTTTGGCGTCGACCGTTGAGACGGCGTGGAGTTCGTAGGGAAGTGCGCGCGACGGACGCACGCCGGTTTCCTGGAACAGCTCTTCATGTTTGGCCGGCGGCAGGATGCGCGGACGCTGGATGTGATCCAAAACGATAGCCGACGCGCCGCTGACGTCAGGAAGCTTCGGGAACGTCGGATCGTTCGGCGTGACGAAGTCGAAGGCTGAGGTCAAGTCGCCAGACACGGCGCGATGCCACGGTGTAATTGCCGGAATGACGACGTCGAAGCGCTTTTCGAGGAACTGACCGACGGAGGTGTGATCGAACACCTGCGAGGTAACCCAGCCGCCTTTGCTCCAGGGCGAAACCACGTACATCGGAACGCGCGGGCCCATGCCGAAGGGCCGCACCAGGCCGCTCCAGTCGTCGGTTTTGGCGATGTGCTTGCGGTCTGGGTCGTGGAAATAGTGTCCGGCGAGATCGAGCGTCGCCTTACCCTGCATCACGCCGTGACGGTCATAGGACGGCGGCGCGGACGGCGCCAGGTGATCGAACAGGCCGTCATTCTCGTCAAAGGTCTGCAAGAAAACGGTGCTTGCCCAGACCTCTGGATTGGACGTCAGCGCCTGGAGCACACGCGCGGTGAATTCCGCGCCTTCCAACGGCGTCGACGCACTTGGATGCTCCGAGTACGGCGGTGAAGGCAGCACCCAAGAGACTGCCGGCAGCATGTCGTTCATCACGTCGCGCTTCAATTGCTCGAGCGACCACCAGCTCATGCCCTTTTCATAAAGGGCATCGCCCGGCTTACAGGTGCGGAAGCTCTCGAACGCAAGACCGCCGTGCATTGCGCCGGTCCAGTTGTTGTTGGGATCCTGATAGATGCGCCAGCTCACGCCGGCCTTCTCCAGCACGTCGGGAAGCGTCGGCCAGCGCAGGTTGTTGCCCACATATGTGTAGCCGGGCTTCGGCAACGCGCCCTTCACCCAGCAGCGGAAGTTGTCGGGTTCGGAGTATTCATCCGTCGCGTTGATGCCTTTGGCGCGCAGCTCCGGATCGTTACTGGCGCCCGACCAGAATACGACGCGGTTCGGATCCGTCCCGGCGGTCACCGAACAATGGTAGTGGTCGCAGATGGTGAAAGATTCGGCGAGCGCGAACTGGAAGGGGATATCGTCGCGGCGGTAGTGACCCATGGTGTAAGGCGTCTTATAGCGCGGCCATTCGGTCATGCGGCCTTGACCCCAGGCGCCCTGCGCGTCGGCGTAGGAGTGCGGCGTGCCGGGCACGCGCAACGCATCGGTGGTCTTGGTGTCGAGGTGGAACGGCATCATCTGGGATTCGCCGTCGGACTGGGTCCACACGCTGCGGCCGCCCTCCTGCGGGATGGGATGGCGATCGCCGAAACCGCGCACGCCGCGCATCGTGCCGAAGTAGTGATCGAACGAACGGTTCTCCTGCATCAAAATGACGATGTGCTTCACATCCTTGATCGTACCCGTAACCTGCTTTGCCTGGACAGCTAGCGCATCGCGGATGGCCGCCGGCAGCGCAACAAGCGCCGCGCCTGCGCCGGCCGTGCCTGCGGCTGCCTTGAGGAACGAGCGTCTATTTTGATCGACCATAGATGATGCCTTTGCTGCTGATCAGAAGAGCCAAGTGTCGCCGCCTTCGCAGTCTCCTGCATGTAAGGATCGTGAACACTGTGTGACTCTTGAAGAGTTAGGGCAGCTCCATCGCACTTCACGCCGACGTCATGTCTGCTTCACTTGGTTGTCACTTCACGCGCGTATAGCAGCGCGTCTGCCGGGATGCGCGTGGGCGAGGGCGCGTCTTTTCCGTGTGCAGGGGAAATCACCAAGGAGAGAATTAAAATGTCCGCAGGGCATATCCGAGAACTTTCGCCGGCTCGCCGCTCGCATATTACCGCCGCGTCTTTTGTGGCCTTCTTACTCACATCGTGCAGCCTCGCGAGCCTGGCGCAGGCACAGACGGCCGACAAATTGGAGCAACGCGCCGCCGCGCAGCAGCAGCTTCAGGATGCGCAGGAACGCGTGGCTCAGGCGCAGCGCGAGCTGGAAGCCGCAAAGCAAGAGCTGGCCGATGCCGGCGGCGCCGAAGAACGGCCTGTACAGGAAGCGGCCGCCGAGCCCGCCGCGCAGCAGTTGGCGCAACATCAGCAGGTTGCGGCCGCGCCCGCGGGGGACGTTGAAACCATCATGGTGGAAGGCCAACGCATAAACCGCGAGGCTGTTTCCGACACGGCGGTGGACTTCTCTAAGTACGGCACCCAGGTTCAGGTCATCAGCGACGCTGAAATCGCCACGGGCGGCTTCACGAACTTCGCCGAATTGGCCGGCGGCCTCATCCGCGGCGCCAACGTCGGTTACTCGCCCGATGAAGGTGAATTCACCATCCGCATCGACGGCGGTACGGACCGCGATACGCTGCTGCTTGTCGACGGCGCACCGACCTTTGATCGCGGGACGCCGTTGGAAGACATCTGGGGAGCGACGTCGATTGATCCTCGTATGATCGACTCCGTGGAAATTTTCCGCGGCGGCCAAAGCCTCTACTACGGTGGTAACGGCGGCCTTGGTGTCGTATCCGTCAAGTACAAGCAACCCGACGGCCAGTTCAAAGGCGACCTCGGCGTTTATTTCGGCTCGTTTAAGACCCGTGAAATCTACGGGAATGTTGCGTTCCCGCTTGATGCTGACGGCCGCCACAGTTTGATGTTCTACGGCCGGTCCTATGAAACGGACGCGAACGAGATATTTGATCGCAGCGCCTACGCGGATACGGTCCTAGAAGCGGGCGGAAAGCACGAGTTCCCCTACAGCTATAATTCGATCGGCGCGAAGTACCTTTGGAAGATGGGCGATGCGACCGAATTACGTCTCGGCGCGGAGCTTTCCTCGAATGACTTCCACGACGCTTTCCCTAACGACCACGTCTTCAATCCCAACCATCAAACGTTTCCCAAGTTCACGGCGGGATTCCATAGCGAGATTTCGGATCGCCTGCGTATAGAAGCAGAGGCGTATTACGCTGCGCCGAAACTATGGAATACCGAGGTGGACGTGCAGCTTTGCCGCATTCCGCAAAGTGTTATCAATCCGGCGACGGGCCGCCCGTTCACGCGCGCTTCCGAGTTTGAAGCATACGCACAGGCAAACGGGATTCCAGCGGGCTGTGTCACCAACCCTGATACCAGTACGAAAGCGGACGGCGTTGCGCGTCAGGGAATCTACGTGGACGCGAACGGCCGCATCAAAGGCACCTTGCAGAATCCGTTCCGTATTGGCGATCCCATGGGCACGGTGATTCAGACGATCGCGAATTTCGGCACCGGCGTTCCGGTCAAGGGATATGGCGAAGGCTCGCAGTTCAAGGCCGGGTATATCGACTATGGCGCCAATGTACGCGCGAAGTACAAATGGACGGATTGGTTATCGACCGTGGTCGGCGCACAGCGCACGACGTCGTTCGATAACTCCGCGGATGAATATGGCGTGTCGGATGCCCATATCAACACGACCGGCATTTACGGGGATGCGCAGATTGACTTGCCGCTTCTCGATGGAACCAATATTTCGGTGGGAGCGCGAAAGGACTTCAACAACCTTTTCGCGGACAACTTCATTTGGAAGTTCTCTGTGCGGCAAGAATTCGGCTCCGGGATCTATGCGCGTGGTAGCGGCGGGACGTCGTACAACAACCCTCGCGCTCAAGAGGCGGGCCTGTTCGCGAATACCCGCAACAATCCGACGATCAAGCCTCAGGATGTTGAAACCTATGGCGCCGGCGTAGGTATCAACGGGGAAATCTTGGACGGAACGTTCAACGTCGAGGCGGGATACTTCACCACCGACATCACGAATCTGTTCGGAAGCGCGCAAATCCGGGACGTTTGCCCGGGCGTCGACCCAACTCGCGTGATCAATCCGAATATCATCACGCCGGCGGAGTTCTGCCGTACATTCGCAAGCTTCGGCCTTACCGGTCTAAGCTCGGCCTTCTTCAACACCAAGGCGCAGCAGAATATTAAGGGATATACCCTCGACGTCTCGATTGACCTCAATCAAATCCAGGCGGATTTCAGCTTCACCAAGCAAGAATCGTTTGAACCGAACCCGCTTTACGGCCTCACGGCGGTGCGCGCGGGAACGGGTGCGGCGCTCACCACCGTCGTCCCCGGGCCAGCGGGAGCCAACCCGACGCGCCAATCGGGTGAACGCCCCGAATGGATGATCTCAGCCCTCTTGACCTACACACCAACCGACCGGTGGGTGATCGCTCTTAATCCACGCTGGCAGGGGCCCGAATGGCTGTATGTTCAAAACAATGCGGCGCGATTCGTCGACGCATCGGGAAATCGTACAAACCCCGACGTCAACTTTGGCGACTACTTCGTGTTGAACGGGTCGATCCAATACTATTTGGGTGAGGAGATGCAGCATCGCTTCTTGCTGCGTGCCGTGAACATCCTCGATAAGCGGTACTCTGAACGCGGTGGTGCGACGGATAGGGCCTATTCGCGCGCAGCTGTTCGAGGCGAGCTCTCCACGAATGATCCGGCCTATTATTACACTTACCAGTTCTACGGTAAGCCGCGTTCATTCTGGTTGCAGTACGCCTACCAGTTCTAGGCTTCGAAAATGGGGCGGATCCTTCTAGGATCCGCCCTAGAAGTTCAGGGGAGGGATATCGATGATCTCACGCCGTTTCTTCATGGCCGCTGGCGGTCTGACGCTGTCGATCCCCAAAGCTTTCGCCCAATCCGATAAGTATCATTTCACGCTTGGTGTCGCGTCCGGTAGCCCGCGGGCCGATGGAATTGTGCTGTGGACGCGCCTTGCGCCGGACCCGTTGCGTGGCGGCGGCATGGCGCCGGGTAAAGCCAATGTGCGCTACCGTCTTTGTGCCGATGAGGCCATGCGCAAGACCGTGCGCGAGGGCATCGTCGAAACCTCGGAGGCCAAGGCGCACGCTGTCCATGTCGTCCTGCGTGACTTGGAGCCGGGACATGACTATTGGTACCAGTTCACCTACGGCAAGGATGAAAGTCCCATCGGACGCACGCGCACGGCCAATCCGGCCGCGGCTGGCGCAAAGCTCGCGCTAGCCAGCTGCCAAGCCTATGAAGCCGGTCTCTTCACCGCCTACGCCGACATCGCCGCCTGGTCGCCCGACTGCGTGATCCATATCGGCGATTACATCTACGAAGGGGCGGCCACAGCGCCGGGGCCGCGCAAAGCCAATGTCGGCGGCTTCGACGTCACGTGGGAGAACATACGCTCGCACAATGGCCCTGAGACCGTGACCTTATGGGACTACCGGAACCGCTACGCGCTTTATAAAAGCGAGGCGGCTCTGCAAGCGGCCCATGCCGCGGCGCCCTGGATTGTTTCTGTCGACGACCATGAGATCGACAACAACTGGGCCGGCGATATCCCCCAGGATCCGTGGGCGCAAACGCCGCTGGAATTCAAGGTGCGCAAGCTCGCCGCGCTCCAGGCCTACTATGAGCATATGCCCTTGGAAGAGCCGCCGACGGTGAGCGGCGTGGATTCCCATCTCCAGCTCTACGGCGAATATCGATTTGGGCCAGCGCAGGTGCACATGCTCGACACACGCCAGTACCGCTCCGATCAGGTGTGCGGTCCGCGCGATCCGGGCGAGCGGAGCTGCGAGGCGCTCACCGATCCCACGCTCACCATGACCGGTGCAGCGCAGGAGCGGTGGCTGATCGACGCGCTTCGCCGCTCGCAGGCGCCGTTCAACGTCATCGCCTCGCAAACATGGTTCGCGCCGTTTCGCTACAATGGCCCGGGCGATGTGCCTTACGTGAACATGGATCAATGGGACGGTTATCCGGTGCAACGGCAGCGGCTGATCGACGTCATGGCCGGGGTGAGCAACCCCGTCGTCCTCAGCGGCGACTGGCACAGCGCCGCCGCCATGCGTATTCACAAGGACCCGTGGGATCCAAAATCGCCGCGTGTCGGGCACAATTTCTGCGGCACGTCGATTGCCTCGCATTGCCCCTGGTATGAGGCCATGCGGGCGGCGAGGGATTTCAACGGCCATGTCGATCACCTGAACGGCGCCCAACGTGGCTATGTAAGATTCGACGTTTCCGGTAAAATCTGGCGTTCCGACTATCGCGTCGTGACCAACCCGCACGATCCAAACGCCACCGTCTCCACCGACGTCAGTATCGATATCCGCGACGTCTAGCGGCCCTCCCGGCGACCGGCTAAAAAAGCCGGATCCGGCGCCCTGGCCGGGCAAGCGGGAGAATGCGTGTGCAATTAGCGACTTTGCGGCTTCGCGACGGCGGCAGCATCGTTTGTCAGATGCCTGGCGACGAGGTGACGGCGCGCGCGGTTGGCGTGTGTGTCAATACGCCGGCCGATGCCCCGGATCTGCGGCTCTCATTTAAGGATCTCGAGGGGCGGCCGGTCGATCTGCATGCCCGTGAGATCGTTGGGATCGAGATGGATCCGCCCTATTGCCTGATCGAGAACTTCCTTTCACCGGCCGAGGCCGAACGGGCGATGGCTCATGCTTTGGCGCATGAAGCCGAGTTCCGCGATTCGACTGTTTCGCTTGCCACCAACCAGGGTGAGTTCAAGCCGGATTACGAACTTCGCCGCTCGCGGATCCTGGACAATGTCGCCGATGTCGCGCCGATGATCGGCCAGGCGCTGTTCAAGGCCATGCCGCGCATTTTCACCGCGCTCCGGATGCCGCCGATGAATTTCCGTTCAATGGAATTGCAGCTGTCAGCCCATGGCGATGGCGACTACTTCAACACACACACGGACAATGGCTTGCCGGATATCGCGCACCGGACTGTCAGTTACGTCTATTATTTCCACCGTGAGCCGAAGCGATTCACGGGCGGACACCTGAAGCTCTACAAGACGGTCATCCATGAAGGCACGCATTCTTTCGGCGATCTGGTGGCCGATATAGATCCGCCCGGGAACGGCCTCATGGTGTTTCCGAGTTACATTCAGCATGAAGTCGCGCCCATCCAATGCCTGTCGTCGGCCCTCGAGGACCAACGGCTGACATTGAATGGCTGGCTGGTTGCTTAGGGCGTGCCCCGGAAAATTGGATACCGGTTTTCCGAAAAGGGCACGCGCCTTAAAAGCTTAGAACGTGCCCCGGAGGCTGATCATGAACATGCGGTCCCACTCGGTCACATAGTTCTCGGTGCGTGAGACCATGCCCGCGATCACGTCATTGGCGTAAACGACACGGCGTTGGAATTCTCGCGTCCGTTGCGGCATCAGACCGTAACCTTCAACACGCAGGGTCAAGCTGCGCGTCAAGGTCTTCTCCGCGAAGGCGTCCAGACGCGGGCCTGCGCTTGACCATCTATAGACGCGGATGTCGCTGAATAGACGCTCCCCGCCAAATTCCCGGTAGTTGACGCCGTAGTTGAAGCCCCACGCGGTCACGTCGTGACGGAAGCCCACCTGAAGCTCGTGATCCCAGATATTGTCGGCCGCCTGGGTTTCGCCCACACGATGCTTGCCGCCAAGGAAGGCATCTGCGCCCTCTGCCCTCTGCCGTAGGTACCGCCCATCGATTGTGACATCCGGCAAGCCCAGCGCCGTCATACGGACGCTGGCTTTGACTTCGGCACCGTAATGTTTGGCTTTGCCGATATTGCCCTGCGCCGACACGCGCGTGCCGTCCGGTTCCACGCGGAACAGGATATAGCCGATGTGATCTTCGATTTGGTTATAGAAGGCGCGCGCTTCGATCAGACCCTGGTCGTTCGGCAGTCTTCGCTGGTACCCCGTTTCGAACTCCCACTGGCGCTCGGGCCGGATTGCCGGATTGCCTTCGTCGATCTCGTTGTCCACGAGGTCAAACTGCGGCACGAACAAGCCGAAGTCGAGCTGTCCTACCTTGCGGTCGATCTTGAAGCGGAGCTGATCGGACTTCGTGAGATCGTAACGCAAGTCCGCTCGGGGCTTGGGATAGACATAAGTGTGTTTGGCGCTGCCCGCGAAGTTGTTGGATATCCGCGACATCTCCACGATGATCGAGCTGTTCAACGAGAAGTCCGGCGTGATCTGCCAGGTGTGATTGGCGAAGGCTTCGCCGCGGATTTCCTGTACGCGCGCGTTGCCCGTCGGAATCGCGATCTCTTCGACCTTGCGATCCCCGTTGCGGTCGAAGAACGGCCTTAGTTGTTGGCGCAGGACGTTGCGCGCGACTTCGCCGCCCAGCTCCAGGGTCTGCCCGGCCGCAAGCGGGAAGGCAATGGTGGGGCGAACGATGGATTCGATATTCGTGGGAACGCGGATATTTCGGTTCAGTTCGGTGACGACATTGCCATTGATGAAGTTGCGGTACTCGTCGTTGGGGTCCCGCTCGTAGGAGTGGATGAAAAGAACATTAAGCCGTGTTGCGCCGAATAGGGCCTCGTAGTCGCCGCCGACTTCCCACTGATTCTGCCAGCCTTGATGGCCGCGTTTGATCTCGGTCGCATTCAGTACCGGCGCGCCGGCCGTATCGTAGCGCGTGATGGAGATGTCACTGTCGCTGTTTGCCTCGCGCGGTTCCATAGAGCCGTTCATGCGCAGGACATCGCCATTCTCGAAGTTATAAGTAAGGTCGGCTGTCAGCGTGTACTGATTCTGGATATAGCGCGCGCGGTCGTCGCGCAGTTCGCGGATCACGCCGTTTGGATAAAAATAGCGCTCGGTCTTGGTGAGTTCGCGCCAATAGGGATAGCCGCGGTTCCAGGAATCACGGCGGACGCTCATGATGTAGTCCAGCGACCCGACGCTGTCGCTGTAGGAGATCAATCCATCTCCGTCATAGACGTCGTCGTCATTGAACCGGAAGGCGGCCTGCCATGAGCCGGAGCCCGTGCTTACGCCCTCCGCCAATACGACATTGATCATCAGGCCTTCGCTCTGAACGTTGGCGTCGGCGTTGTTGCCGCGGATGAGCTCGATCCGAAGCACGTTCGCGCTTTGGATGCGCTTCAGCGCGGCGAGGATTTGGTTCTTGCCGGCGAAACGCTTGCCGTTAAGCAGAATTTGGTCGCCCGACGAGCCGAAACCGCGTTGCTGCTGATTGTTGTTGGCATTGAGGCCGTCGAGGATGGACGAAGTGCCCGGTACACGGCGCACCATGTCCTCGGCGGTCACTGTGTCGTAGCGCTCGAAATAGGCGCGGTCGTAAACCTGTGTCGAACCCGCGGCATCCTGTGCGCGGACTTCAACGGCCATAAAAAAAGCGGCCAGGCTAAGTGCCACGCGGCCGCAGACAACGCTTCGCAAGATTGACTCCTTCCCCAGAGTTGGGCGCAGTCAACGACAGCTCACTTTTTCACGCAAGCTAAAAAGCCCGTGTAAATCGCATGAATTGTAACGAAAAGTATCGGGAAGGCGTCGTGCGGCCTAAATCTGAATTCGGCAACCGACTTAGGCGGGATACACGAGCCGTACGGGGTGCGGATCCAAAGCAATGTGCAGCGGCAATGTCGCGACAATGTCGCCGTCGGCTTGCACCGGATGGCCGGCGCTGCCGCGCACGATCACTTCGCGGCCCGCGACAAGCTGTACGTCTTGCCAGGCGGTTATCTTTCCAAAGGCCAAGGCGAGGGCGTAGCGGATAACGCTGAACCAGCCGCGGCCGTTCATCAGCACGACATAGAATTTGTCCTCACCCAGCGAGGCGTCGGGCGCGGCTATGAAAGGCCCGCCGTAACGACGGCCCTTGCAGGCCACCATCGAAACTGGCCGGTAGGCAACGCCGTCGATTGTGACTTCGTGGGCGTGGAAGCCGTACTGTACGGCCTGGCGCATCGATTCCCAAACATAGGCGAGCGGGCCGAGAAATTTTTTCAGTTTCAGCGAAACGCGGCTCACGACAACGGCGTCGAAACCGACGCCGGCCATCATGGTGAAGCGGCGGCCATTGGCGCGGCCGACGTGCACGGTGCGTATGGGGCCGTTCGATAGGGCCGCGGCAATTTTCTCCGGCGTGCGCATAAGTCCAATTTCCTCGGCGAGCACGTTCGCGGTGCCGAGCGGGATGATCCCGAGCGCGACGTCCTTACCTTCGAGGCCGTTGATGACCTCGTTCACCGTCCCGTCGCCGCCGCAGGCTGCCACGACATCGTAGGACGACGGCGACACGTTGCGCGCCAGCGTCTCGGCATGGCCCGGCCCGGTCGTTTCAACCACATCGACATGGCACGCCGCGGCTTTGAGCTGCGCGACAACACTTTCAAAACGCTGCCGTCGGGCACGGCCCGCGGCCGGATTGAAGATAACGAGGATCCGCCGCGCGGTCATGGCTATTCGAAATAGTGAGAGAAGGCGGTGTTGAACTCGAGGCGTTCATCCTGGACGCAATCGTCCGTATCGCCTTCGCAGTTGTGGAAGGCTTTGCGTTGGGCCAGCGACAGGTCATCCAGTCCAAAGCCAAAACGCTCCAGCGCCGCCGGCGCGAGCATCACGATATCAAGGGGCTTGGGAACGGGATTGTCGCTGTCGGTATCGCAAGCGAAGTTCACGCAGCGCACGTCATAGGTCGTCAGGTGACGGGCCTTCTCGCTGCTGATGAAGCGAAGCGTGAATTCCGGCTGATGGTCGCCGAAGGTCACGACGCCGGCGCGGCGGCCACGCGCCTTCAGCGCGTCCAAGAAGTCGCCATAGGCTTTGTCGGCCGTGTCGAAGCGCTGAATGTAATCGGCCATCGGATCCTGCGTCGCGTGTGGACCGTGCTGGCTGATGGTCAGCATGAAGGCGACCACCGGTTTGTCCGAGCCTTCCAGCTTCTTCAGCATCGCCTTGTAGAAAGCCTCGTCCGGGATCTTCCAATCCCAACCCGTGGCAATACCCAGCGACTGGGCGTCGTAGAACTCATCGACGCCGATCGATGCGTAGAAAGGTGCGGCGTTGATGAAGAATCCCGGCACTGGATAGAACACGACGGTGCGGTAGCCGAGTTTCTTCAGCTCGGTGAAGATCGAGCGGTGCACGCGGCCTTCAAGCTGGTGGAACACATATAGGCCGTCGCCGCCGAACTCTTGCGGACGCATCTGGGTGGTGAGCGAGAATTCCGTGCGCCAGGTGCCGCCGCCGTACGTATGCACCTTCAAGGGGCCGCGCTGCGCGGCCGGGCCGGCGAACATATGCTTGGATTTGTGGTCCGGCTGCAGCACTTCCGGCAGGAACGTCGATTCCTGAAGCAGGAAGAAAATGTCGGGCCGTTCCGCCGGCGCCGTCAGCCCGCGATGTTCGCCCGGCGGCGGCGCGCTATCGGCGTTCGCCATCAAATGCAGCTGCGGGCTCGGTGCCTGCGTCGATTTCACGAAGGTCTTGACGGTCGGCAGGGTCAACGCCGGGTCCCAGATGGCGATCTGCGGCTCGGTGCGCATCGCATAAATGCAAAAACCCGAAACCAACGTCAGCGTGGCGACGCCGCCCTTTTCGAACAGGGTGAAAAATCCGCGGCCGCCCAGCAGTGACTTCCCATAAAAGAAGAGCGCCGCCAGCGTCAGCACAACGCCGGACGCCACGCGCCAGTCGTTGTAAGCCAGCATCAGCACATTGCCGCGCAGGAAGAAGTGGTCGTAGGCGACCAGCGGGATATTGGTGACGAAGGCCTTACCGACACTCACCGCGAGAAGCACAGCCGCCGGTAGCAGCGATAGGGTCGTAAGAATCAGCGGGTGTTTGCCGCGCGCCGCGCCCAGGGCGAAGAACGGCAGGATCAGCAGGGCGACATAAGGATCGTCGTAGACAACGCTATATATGCCGGCCGCGGCGACGAAGAGGAACGCGAGCGCCAGTCGGACATCAATGCTTGGCGCTCGTTCGCTCATGAATATTTCCAGACGAACGCGGGCGGAACATTCAGAAGCTCAAGACCCGCCATTTCGCTCTTGGCGAAGATCGCGCCGAGCGGATCTTGCGGGAAATACGTGTAGGTGACGAGTTCGGCGATCATGCCGGCCCTGTAGGCCTGCGCGAAGCCTTCACGAAGGAATTCGAATTCGGAATTATTCACGCTCGGGATGCTGCTCACCACTACGGTCGGCGTGGAGAGCTGCGCAAGCGCCGGCAGCGCGCAGGTGTCGAGGATCGTGCGTTCGGGGAACATCTTCTTCAGATGTTCAAAACGCGTCTTGTCGCGTTCGACGCTGACGGTCGAGTCCGGCAGCAGCTGCGTAATGGATCCAAACCCGGCGCCAAGTTCCAGCACCGGCAGCGACTTGTCGCCGATGGCATCGCGCATGCGCCGCGCGAGGAACTGCGAAGATTCGCAGATCGCGCCGATACTGCTCGTCCAGGAACCAAACTTTTTGATCCGTGTCGCGATCTTCGTGAGTTCGCGATCCAGCCCGGATAACGCACCTAAGTTCTGCATAAAACTCCCACTACTCCCCATCAGCCCCGGCCTATAGGTCATATTTCTGTAATCGGAATTCAAGGCGGGATTAGGGTGTATATTTATATATTTATTTCAATGACTTAGCTTGATGTCGGTCAAGCTCCGTCAAAAAACAGCCGCAAAAGCCCTCGTAAGACGGAAACCGAGCTTTCCGATTCTTGCTGTGATTGCAGGGATTTAGCGCCGCAGTTAGGCGGCGAGGCGGCGGGAGGAGCGCTTTTTGAGGCGGTGGCCGACACTGACGATGGCCGCGATCGCGGGCATCAGCTCTTTGCCGAGCTCCGAAAGCGAATATTCAACCGACGGCGGCGAAGTTGGTTTCACGTCACGGTGCACGACGCCCATGTCCTCAAGTTCGCGCAGCCGGTGCGTGAGCACCTTCGCCGAAATCTTTCCGATGTCGCTGCGCAGTTCGCCGAAGCGGCGCGCGCCGCCGCTCAAGTTCCAGATGATCGCCGGTGTCCACGCGCCGCGCAGAAACGCCATGCACTCGCCGATCGGGCACTGCGGCGCGGGCGAATTATTTTTGCGGACTTTGAGCGCCATGTGGTGTCGAGCCTTTGTTCCTCGGAAATCCGTTACGGCCAGGAAACGGACTTACCACCTGGAAACCGGATAATCATGATATCCGAACGACACCTGGTTTACAAAGGTAACCACATCGCTTAGCTGTCGGGGCATGACCATGGACATGAAAAAACGCTTTGGGCTTCAGCACCCTGTCGTGCAGGGACCGTTCGGCGGCGGCCTCTCATCCCCGCTGCTCGCGGGCAGCGTTTCCAACCTTGGCGCCCTCGGATCCTACGGCGCCGAGCATCTCGCGCCCGAAGACATCCTGAAACTCGCCGCCGACATCCGCGCGCGTACGTCAAATCCGTTCAATCTTAATCTCTGGGTATCTGTCGCCGATCCCGGCGGTGAGGAACTGACCGAAACCGAGTTCGAGCGCCTGTGGCCCTTGTTCGAGCCTTACTACCGTGAGCTTGGCGTCGCGAAGCCTGAGCGGCCGCAACGCCTGCACGCGCCGTTCGCCGATCAGTTTGAAGCGATGATCGAAGCCGCGCCCGCGGTGTTCAGCTTCGTCTTCGGTATACCCACGGCCGACCAGCTCGCGCGCTGCCGGAAGAAGGGCATCCTCACCGTCGGCACCGCGACCACCATCGCCGAAGCGGTGGCGCTCGATGAGGCGGGCGTGGATGCCATCGCGGTCACGGGTCTTGAAGCCGGCGGTCACCGCGTGTCCTTCCTCGCGTCGTCCGAAGACTCGCTGACGGGCACCTTCTCGCTCGTGCAGATCGTCGCGCCGCGCGTCAAAGTCCCAGTGATCGCGGCGGGCGGCGTGGTCGATATGCGCGGGGTGAAAGCCGCGCTCGCTTTGGGCGCCGCGGGCGTTCAGGTCGGCACCGCGTTCCTTGCGTGTGACGAGTCCGACGCCAGCCCGGAGCACCGCGCCGCGCTGTTCAGCGACCGGGCGCAACAGACTGTCCTCACACGCACCTATTCAGGCCGACTTGCCCGCGGCATCCGCAACCGCCTGTATGAGGAAATGCCCCGCAATATCGCGCCGTATCCGATCCAGGTGTGGTTCCTCAATAAACTGAAGGCCGCGGCCCGGGCGCAAAAGCGCACCGATCTTGTCTCAATTTGGTGCGGCCAGTCCGCGCCGAATCTCAAGCACCATAACGTCCCGGCCCTCATGGCCGATCTCACCAACCTCTAATCTCAGGAGTCTTCTCTCGTGTCTTATCAACTTTACTACGCGCCCGGCGCTTGCTCCCTCGCTCCTCACATCGTGCTTCGCGAGCTGGGCGAAGACTTCAGCCTGGTGAAGGTCTCCACCAAGACCCACGAAACCGAAGACGGGAAGGATTTCTATAAGATCAATCCGAAGGGTTACGTGCCGGCGTTGGGTCTCGGCAACGGTGATGTACTCACCGAAGGCGCGGCGATCACCCAGTTCCTCGCCGACAACAAGCCGGGCTCCGACCTCGCGCCGCGCGCCGGCACCATCGAGCGCGCCCGCCTCAACGAATGGCTGGTGTTCATCAACAGCGAAATTCACAAGACGTTCAGCCCGATGTTCAACCCCGCCACCACGGACGAGCAGAAAAAGTCCATCAAGGAAAAACTCGCAAGCCGCTTTGACTTCGTCGAGAAGTCGCTGGGCGATCGCGCTTACCTGACCGGCGAAAAATTCACCATCGCGGACGCCTATCTGTTCACCGTCGTCAATTGGTCGAACTTCACTGGCATCGACATCGGTCCTTGGCCTAAGCTGAAGGCATTCCAGGCGCGTGTCGCGGGCCGTCCGCACACCCAGGCCGCTATGAAAGCCGAAGGTCTTATCTGAGCCAATTTGCGATCATCGTTGCGGTCGGACCGTGGGATCCTTCGTCCTGGCGTGAGCACTTCAATGCTGCCGCGAACGGACGCGAGGTTCATTTCTGGCCGCAAGACGGCGCAATCAAACTATCTTCTCCCTACGTCATCTGCGCGTGGAAAGCGGACCCGAAGCTTTATACGGTGTTCCCCGATCCACGCGCGGTCTTCTCGCTCGGCGCCGGAGTGGATCATCTCGCGCCCTTAAAGGGCCGCCCGGATCTGCCTGTTTATAGGGTCATCGATCCCGACCTCTCGGCGCGCATGGCCGAGTATGTGGCCTTCGCCGCGCTTTATCTGCATCGCCAGATCCCGCTCTATCTGCGTCATCAGAAGCAGCGTGTGTGGGATCCGCCCGATCAACTTGCGGCCTCTAGCGTGCATGTCGGCCTACTCGGCGCCGGCGTCATGGGCCAAGCGAGTGGGCGCGCCTTGCAGGCCCTTGGATTCCAGGTCACCGGCTGGGCACGCTCTGCGCGCATCGGCTCCGCGTTTCCGGTTCAAACGGGCCGCGAAGCGCTTGGCGCGTTCCTCGAAGACATCGACATTCTCGTCAACGTGCTGCCGCGCACCGATGAGACCACCGGCCTCGTTGATAAGAGCGTGTTAGAGCAACTCGGCCGCCGCCGGCCCGGGCCTAAGTATTTCGTCAATGCGGGGCGCGGCGACACCGTTGTCCAAAACGATCTGATCGCGGCGCTGGCGTCGGGCGTGTTGCACGGCGCGGTGCTGGACGTGTTCACGCCCGAGCCACTGCCCGCCGATAGTCCGCTATGGGCGATGGATAACGTTCTGATCACGCCGCACGTGGCGGCGGACTCCAACCCGCTGACCATCATCCCGCAGGTGTTCAAGGACGTCGCCAGCCTCGAGCGCGGCCAGAAGCCCGCAGGCATCGTCGATCTCGTGCGCGGATACTAGCGGTCCATGGCGGGCGGTCTCGACAAAGTCGATCTTAAGATCCTCGCTGAACTGCAGGAGGACGCCTCGCGCTCCTCCGCCGAGATTTCCGAGGTTGTCGGCGTTTCCACCTCCACGTGCGGCAACCGCATCAAACGCCTGACCACGGAAGGCTACGTGAAAAAGACGGTCGCGGTGCTGAACCGCGACAAACTCGACATGCGCACGCAGTTCTTCGTGAAGGTGAACGTGCGGCAGCACGATCCGCAGGGCATCCGCGACTTCACCGAACGCATGAAGGCCATGCCGGAGGTGCTCGAGTGTCATGTCCTGCTCGGCGATTTTGATTTTCTGCTGCGCGTGGTCACGCCGGATCTGCACGCCTACGAGGACTTCTACTTCAAGAAGCTCTCATGCTGTCCGGGCGTGCGGGAGGCCTCGACCTTCGTGAGCCTCTCCGAAGTGAAAATGACGACCGCGTTGCCGCTGCCGCGCCGGTAATTAGCTCTGTGCGAGCGGCGTGAGCGGCGCCGTCGAGACCATCTTGTCCAGAACGAAAGATGTGCGCACCGCCTGCGCGCCGGGCAGGGTCATGATCTGGTTCAGGACACCGCGCGTATAGGCGTCCAGGTCGGGCGCGATCACGTGCAGGAGGAAGTCGGTGTCACCCGACAGCAGATAGCAGGCGCGCAAGTTTTCCAGTTTCTTGATCTCGACCATGAAGCTGTCGGCGGTCACCTTTGCCTGCCGGTCGATGGTCACGGCGACGAAGGCTTCCACCTGATAGCCGATCGCGCGCAAGGAGACGTTGGCGCCGTAGCCGACGATCACCCCGGCCTTCTCCAATTTGTCGATGCGCTTGTGGCACGCCGTCGCGGACAAGTTCACGCGCTCGGCCAGATCGACGACGGCGATCCGCCCTTCGCTCTGGAGAAGCTTCAAGATGCGGATATCGGCGCTATCGAGCTCAATCATAGTGAAAATCACACCATTTATGGCAATTTGATGTGAATATATCACTATTTATATGAAATTGCTCATGATTTCGCCGAGATCGCCTCCCGGCTCCCCCGGTACACTTTTCCCAAGAGTTAGGAATGTTTGGGAGGAGAACGCATGGCCAAGACTCAGGCTGTCAAAGTCGATCATAACGTCACGGCGAGCGTGGATTGGGAGAAGGTGGCGCGCGCGCTGTTTCTGTCGCGCCGGCTCGACGATATCGAAGAGCAGAAGCTGCTTCCTGAACGCAAGATGTTTTACCAATTCTCGGGCCGCGGCCACGATCTCGCGCAGATCATTCTCTCGCAGCGTCTGACTCACGCTTATGACGCCGCCGCGGGGTATTACCGCTCGCGTCCGCTGCTGCTTGGTCTCGGCATTCCGCTTGAAGAAGTGATGGCCGCGACCCTGATGAAGGTCGGCGGGTACAGCGACGGCAAGGACGTCGGCACCGTGTTCAATTTCCCGAACCCAGGCGGCGCCAAGGGCCTGCCGATGGCGGGCGGCGTCGGTACGCAGTACACGCCGACGGCAGGTTGGGCGCAGGCGATCGAATATTATCGCAACGTGCTGAAGGACAAGAACGTCGGCAACGCCATCGCCGTCGTCCTTGGCGGCGACGCCTCCGTCGCCACCAACGGCTTTTGGGCCGCGCTCACCATCGCGACCACCCTCAAGCTGCCCATGCTTTTCTATATCGAGGACAACGGCTACGGCATCTCGGTGCCGTCGACCTTCCAGACGCCGGGCGCCAACATCGCGCTGAATCTCGCGAGCTTCAAGAATCTCACCATCTTCAACGGCGACGGCACCGATCCGGCCGAAGCCGCGCGCCTCGTGAACGAAGCGACCACGCACGTGCGCGACCGCCAAGGCCCCGCGCTCCTGCGCCTGACGGTGCCGCGTCTCGCCGGTCATTCAGGCCAGGATACGCAAGCCTACAAGGGCGCCGAGCGCATCGCCGACGAAAGAACCCGTGATCCGCTGCCGAAGTTGAAGGCCTTCCTCGTGCCGTCCGTCTTCTCGGAAAAGAAGTGGGCGGAGCTTGAGGAACAGGCCGGCCGTGACGTCGAAGCCGCGCTCGAAGCCGCCGCGAACCGTCCGAATCTCGACACGAAGCAGCTCAAGCGGCACGTCTTCGCGGAGGTCGACGAGAACGGTAAACCCGAGGTGCAGCAGATCGGCGGCCTTGCGACCTCCGGCCACCAGTTCCCGGCGTCTACCGAGATCGCCAATCCGCAAGGCCCGCGCATCAACATGGTCACGGCCATCCGCCGCACGCTTGAAGTCGAGCTTGCGACTAATCCCAAGATGGTCCTGTTCGGCGAAGACGTCGGGCCCAAGGGCGGCGTCCATGCCGTGACCATGGGCCTCCAGGACAAGTTCGGCGATCAGCGCGTGTTCGACACCAGCTTGTCCGAAGAAGGCATCATCGGCCGCGCTGTCGGCATGGCCATGGCCGGCCTGCTGCCGGTTCCGGAAATTCAGTTCCGCAAATACGCCGAGCCCGCCGTCGAGCAGCTCAACGACTGCGGCACTCTTCGCTGGAGAACCGGCAACCGCTTTGCCGCGCCGATGGTCGTGCGCATGGCCGGTGGCTTCTCCAAGTGCGGCGATCCATGGCATAGCCAGACCAACGAAGTGCAATGGGTGCACGCCATCGGCTGGAAAGTCGCGGTGCCGTCGAACGCCGAAGACGCGGTTGGTCTCCTGCGCGCGGCTCTGCGTGGCAACGATCCGGTCGTGTTCTTCGAGCATCGCGCGATGCTCGACCATGCCTGGTCGCGCCGTCCGTATCCGGGCGACGACTATGTCGTCCCGTTCGGCAAGGCCACCAAGACCATGACCGGCGAGCACATCACGCTGGTCGCCTGGGGCGCCATGGTCGATCGTTGTGAAGAAGCCGCGAAGGCGTCGGGTTATACCGCGGACGTCATCGATCTGCGCACGCTGATGCCCTGGGATAAGGAAGCGGTGCTTGAATCCGTGCGTAAAACCAAGCGTTGCCTGGTTGTCCACGAAGACAACGCGACCGCTGGTTTTGGTGCGGAAATCGTCGCGGTCGTCAGCCGCGAATGTTTCCTCGATCTCGACGCGCCGCCGGAGCGCCTCACCATGCCGGATATCCCCAGCCCCTATAATCCCGTGCTCTTGCAGGCTGCGGTTCCCGGCGTCGATACGATTCGCGACGCCATCGTCGATCTCGTGACGTTCTAGGGGAGGGCGCTATGACCGATATCATCGTTCCGTCAGAACAGACCGAGGGCACGCGCTTCAAATTCAAGGGCTGGCTGAAAGCCGCCGGTGTGCAGGTCAAAGTGGACGAGCCGGTCGCGGAGCTCGAGACCGACAAAGTCACCATGGAAATCGTCGCACCCGTCGCGGGCGCGCTCGAGCAGCTCCCTATCGAAGTCGGCTCCGACGTCACGCCCGGCACGCTGATCGGACGTATCTCATCGGGTGAACCTAAGCCCGCCGCCGCGCCTGCGCCGGCAGCGACCCCTGTGCCCGCGTCCGATGCCAAGGCCCCGCCGGCCCCGCTCGCGCCGCGTGATCGTGCGCATGCGGGCGAGACCGGCCCCGCGCTCGGTCTGTCGCCGACCGTGCGCCGCCTGATCGCCGAACACAATGTCGATCCGAAGAACATCCAGGGCACGGGCCGCGGAGGCCGCGTCACCCACACCGACGTGCTCGCCTATGTTCAGAGCGGCGGCGCCAAGGCGGCTCCGGCGCGCGGCGCCGCTCCTGCCGCCGCTAAACCGCAAGGTACGCCCACCGCCGGCGGCCGTCTGATCCCGCACACCAACATCCGCCGCGCCATCGCCGAGCATATGGCGCACAGCGTCGCGACAGCGCCGCACGTCACGGCGGTGTTCGAGGTGGATTTCAGCGCCATCATCGCCGACCGTAAAAAGAGGAAAGCCAAGGGCGGCGCCGAGTACGCGAACCTTACATACACCGCTTACTTCGTCGCGGCTTGCGTCGAAGCGCTGCAAACCGTGCCGGTCATCAATAGCCGCTGGCATGCGGATGCGGTCGAAGTGTTCGACGACATCAACATCGGGGTCGGCACGGCGCTGGGCGATGAAGGCCTGGTTGTGCCCGTGATCCACAAGGCGCAGACCCTTTCCTTGAACGGCATCTCGCGCCAGCTCGCTGACCTGACCCACCGTGCGCGCACCGGCAAACTGCAACGGGCCGACGTCTCGGGCGGCACCTTCACCATCTCCAACCACGGTGTGTCGGGCAGCCTCCTGGCCGCGCCGATCATTATCAACCAGCCTCAGTCGGCGATCCTCGGCATCGGCAAGCTCGAGAAACGTGTGATAGTGCGCGAAGTCGACGGACAGGATACGATCCAGATCCGCCCGATGGCTTACGTGTCGCTTACCATCGATCACCGCGTGATCGACGGTCACCAGACCAACATGTTCCTCAAGAAGTGGGTCGATGTGATCGAAGGCTGGCGCTCGGCCGACTAAACAAAAGGCCCTTCAATGCCGGTCTATTCGTTCGAGAACTTCATTCCCGTCGTCGATCCGACGGCCTTCGTTCACCCGACGGCCGTTCTGATCGGCGACGTGATTATCGGCCCCGGCGTCTATGTCGGTCCCGGCGCGTCCTTGCGCGGCGACTTCGGCACCGTGACCCTCGAGGAAGGCTCGAACATCCAGGATAACTGCGTGATGCACTCATTCCCGGGCGCGGAGGCGCGCGTGGAAGTGAACGGCCATATCGGCCACGGCGCGATCCTGCACGGCTGCCTCGTGAAACGGAACGCGTTGGTCGGCATGAACGCCGTCGTCATGGACCGCGCGGTGGTCGGTGAAGAAGCGTTCGTCGCCGCCGCCAGCTTCGTGAAGGCGAGCTTTGAAATCCCCGCGCGCATGCTCGCGGCGGGAATTCCCGCAAAGATCATCCGTCCTTTGACGGCGCAAGAGATCGAGTGGAAGACCCAGGGCACGGTGGAATACCAGATCCTGGCCAAACAAAGCCGCGCCACCTTGAAGGAATGCAGCCCCTTGGCGGCTGCCGAGGCGAACCGGCCTCAACGCTCCGCTGGTTACGTTCCGCTCACGGACCTGAAGCGTAACTCGTAACTATCTTCCCCAGGGTTGATACCTTGGGTCAGATAGCCTACGAATCCCCCGCTAGGGGGCTACCTTTATATGGCACGTACGCAGGCGTCCGATTTCAATGACCGGCGCGAATTCATTATTGAACGCGCGCTCCAGCTCTATGCGGAAAAGGGCTTCCTCGGCGCTTCGGTGGCCGACCTCGCTACCGCCTGTAAAACTTCGAAGTCGCTCATCTATCACTACTTTCCTTCGAAAGAGGACATCCTCTTCGAAGCCATGGACTCCCATATCAAGACCCTGAACAACGCCGCTTCGGGTATCGCGGCCATGGACGGCGCCAGCGCTGCCGACAAGCTCAATGCGCTCATCCACGCCTTCATGCATCTGTATGTGGGCGCCGCGGCGCGCCACAAAGTGCTCATCAACGAGCTCTATCACCTACCGCCGAATCGCCGCGACATCATCGTCGGGCGCCAGCGCCGTCTGATCCAACTGGTGGTCGATCTGGTCGCCGATATACAGCCGCAGCTGAAGGCGCGGCCCGAATTGCTGCGCCCCGCGGCCATGCTGTTTTACGGCATGCTCAACTGGACCCACACCTGGTTCGATCCCAAAGGACCGGCCTCGGTGGATTCTATTTCCGAGCTGATGAGCGATCTGATGATCGGCGGGCTCAAGACCCTGCCGGTGCCGTCGAAGAAGACCAGACGCTAGATTGCGGCCCGGAAAAGCCGGAACCGGTTTTCTGTCCGGCCGCGCGACCAAACAAACAGTCTAGACGTCGTAGTCCAAGACAACCTTATCCGAGACCGGGAACGCCTGGCAGGTGAGCACGAAGCCCTGCGCGAGGTCCTCGGGTGCGAGACCGTAGTTGGTCTTCATCTGCACTTCGCCCTCGATCACCTTCGCCTTGCAGGTGGCGCACACGCCCGCCTTGCACGCGAAGGGCGCGGGAAGGCCGGCGCTGCGGGCGTTTTCGAGAATGCTGCCCTTGGAGGCGTCGTAAGCCAGCGTGCGCAGACGGCCGTCGATGCGCACCTGCACCTTCGAGCCTTGCGCCTTCTTTTCCAACGCGGCGACGGACGGATCCTGCACCGGCGCCGGCAGGCCATCGGCCGTAAAGCGTTCGATCAGGATTTTTTCGGCCGGAATGCCATGTTTTTTCACCGCTTCTTCGGCGGCGGTCATCATCGGGCCGGGCCCGCAAATGAACACCGCATCGAGGGCGCGGTCGCCGACGAGAAGGTTCAAGGCGTCGCTTGCTTTGGAGAGATCGAGGCGGCCGTTGAACAACTCCACTTCGCCTTCTTCCTCGTCGAGGAAGTGGTACAGCTCGAACCGGGACATGTAGCGGTCCTTCAGGTTCGCGAGCTCTTCCAGGAACATGATCGTGTGGCTGGCGCGGTTGCCGTAGAACAGCACGAACTCGCTGTCGGGCTCCTCCGCGAGACCGGTCTTCAGCAGTGATAGGATCGGGGTGATGCCCGAGCCGCCCGACATCAGAAGGTAGCGGCGCTTCTTTGCCTTCTCGAAGGTCCAGGTGAAGCTGCCGTGCGGCGGCATGGCGTCGATGACGTGGCCGGCCTTGATCTCGCGGTTCGCCCAGCTGGAGAAGCGCCCTTGCGGCACTTCCTTCACCGCGATGCGCAGCTCGTTCTCATGCGGCGCCACGCAAACCGAATAATTGCGGCGCACCTCCTCGCCGTTGATATCGACCTTCAGCGTCAGATGTTGGCCGGGGCGGAACTGAAACTTCTCCTTCAGCTCTTCCGGGATCTGAAACAGGATCGACACGGCGTCCGAGGTTTCCCGGCGCACGTCGGCGATCTTCAGCTGATGGAATCCAACGGACATCGTTTCTCTCTTAGTGACACTTGAAACGGTCGAACGGCTCGCGGCAGGTTTCGCACTGCCAGAGGGCTTTACACGGGGTCGAACCGAAGCGGCTGACCTCGCGGGTCTTGATCGAACCACAGCGCGGACACGTCGCCGGCTGGGCATTCTTAAGCCCCGGCGCGCCGCTGCCCTTAGGTGGGGGCGCGATGCCGTAGGCCTGGAGTTTCTGACGCCCCGCTTCCGTGATCCAGTCGGTGGTCCATGGCGGCGATAGCGCAACTTCAATCTTCACATCGCTCAGCGCCGCGTCGTCCAGCGCCTTGCGGATATCGGACATAATGACCTGCGTCGCCGGACAACCGCTGTATGTCGTGGTGATCACCACGCTCTTCGGGTCTTCCTTCACGCCCCGCACGATCCCCAGATCGACCACCGAAACCACCGGGATTTCAGGGTCCGCGACGTGGGACAGCACATCCATGACGCGTTCGCGCCAGTTCATCGGCTCACCATACCGCGTCGGGATAGGCTCGCGGCAGGAACTGCATCTCCGCAAGCAAATGCCCGAGATGTTCGGAATGTTGTCCCCGGCGCCCGCCCGTGACGGGCCGCGGGTATTTCGGCAATGCGAGCGTGGCTTCGGCGAAAGTCGCGGCCAGCGTCGCATCGAACGACGCGCGCAGCTTCGCCGGATCGACCGCGACGCCGGCGCGGATCAGCGCGGCGTCCGCGGGTTCGGCCATGAACAATTCTTCGACGAAGCGCCAGCACCACTCGAAACCGTCATTCACGCGCTCATGGCTCTCTTCGGTGCCGTCGCCAAGACGGATCACCCACTCGGCCGCGAGTTCGGCGTGATAGATCGTTTCCTTGAGCGCCTTGGCCGCGATTTCCGCCAGGCGCCGGTCGGTCGACTGGGCAAGTTCTTGGTAAAGCGCGCGCTGATAGGTCGAGAAAATGAACTGACGCGCGATCGTGCGCCCGAAGTCGCCGTTGGGCTGTTCGACCAGCAGCGAATTGCGAAACTTGGTGACGTCGCGGTGGAACGCGAGCTTGTCGGCGTCGTGCCCCTTGCCCTCGATTTCCGAGGCATAGGTCAAGAACAGCATCGCTTGACCGATCAGATCAAGCGCGACGTTCGCGAGCGACAGGTCGGTTTCCAGGGCCGGCGCATGGCCGCACCATTCGCCGAGGCGCTGGGCAAGGATGAGCGCGTCATCGCCGAGCCGCAGTGTGTAATCGAAAAGGGCTTCGTTGGCCGTCATAAACTTTAAGCGGGCTAGATGTGTTTAATGTGGTCGGGAACCACATAGAACGTCGGGTGACGATAAACCTTCGATTCCGCCGGTTCGAAGATCGGGCCGGCATCCGCCGGATCCGAAGCCGCGATGTCCGAGGAACGGATCACCCAAATGCTCACGCCTTCCATGCGGCGCGTGTAGGTGTCGCGTGCGTGGCGCAGGGCGATCTCGGCGTCAGGCGCGTGCACGGAGCCGGCGTGACGGTGCGACAGGCCGTGCTTCGCGCGGATGAACACTTCCCACAACGGCCACTCATTCTTCTCGTTAGCCATTGACGACTTCCTTCTGTCTGCGCGCGGCTTGCTTGGCGGCATGGGCCAGCGCGGCTTCGCGCACCCAGGCGCCCTTATCCCAAGCTTCCGTGCGCGCCTTCATGCGTTCCTTGGCGACAGGGCCTTCACCCTTCACAACCGCCCAGAACTCATCCCAATCGATAGCGCCGTAGTCGTACTGACCGCGTGCTTCGTTCCACTTGAGGTCTTTATCCGGCACCGTGAGGCCGATGGACTCGGCCTGCGGAACGGTCACGTCCACGAACTTCTGGCGCAGCTCGTCATTAGTTTCGCGCTTGATGCGCCAACGCACCGACTGCGCCGTGTTCGGCGAATTCTCGTCTGGCGGACCGAACATCATGATCGCCGGCCACCACCAGCGGTTCATCGCGTCCTGCGCCATCGCCTTTTGTTCCGGCGTGCCGGCGGCCATCTGCATCATGATTTCGAAGCCCTGACGCTGATGGAAGCTTTCCTCTTTGCACACCCGCACCATGGCGCGGGCGTAAGGCCCATAAGACGTCCGCTGCAGCGGCACCTGATTCATGATCGCCGCGCCGTCCACCAGCCAGCCGATGGCGCCGATATCGGCCCAGCTGAGGGTGGGGTAATTGAAGATCGTCGAATACTTGGCTTTACCCGAGTGCAGCGCTTCGATCATTTCGTCACGGCTGGTGCCCAGCGTTTCGGCGGCGGAATAGAGATAGAGACCGTGGCCGCCTTCGTCTTGCACCTTCGCCAGCAGCACCGCCTTGCGGCGCAGCGACGGGGCGCGAGTGATCCAGTTGCCTTCGGGGAGCATGCCGACGACTTCCGAGTGGGCATGCTGCGAAATCTGACGGATGAGGGTCTTACGGTAGGCCTCGGGCATCCAGTCCTTCGGCTCGATGAACTCGTCGTTCGCCACGCGCGCTTCGAAAGCTTCGAGAAGCTCCGGCGGTTCGGCGGCGGACGGACCCTGACGGGTCGGGTTCTTGCTCATCTCGGTGGTGTACATGGGCGTTTCCTAGAACGAGAATCGTATCGGACTATAATAATAAACCGAACAGACGGTCAATTAATTCCCCGCATCTTTCCGATGGGCCGCCATCTTAAGCTCATCCCCCGGACGGGCAACGTCCGAGGGTGGACCTATCAAGCAAAAACCGGCAGCAAATTCAATAACTTAAAAGTCGTCCCCGCTTAAGGTTTCGCCAGCAGGACCGCGATTCCCTGGCCAACCCCGATGCACATTGTACATAGAGCGTAATTCCCGCTTCTAGCCTGCATTTCAAGGCTGGCGGTCAGGGCGAGTCGCGCGCCCGACATGCCCAAAGGATGGCCCAAAGCGATGGCGCCGCCGTTCGGGTTCACATTCTCCGCATCGTCCGCGATGCCGAGTTCGCGCAAGACCGCGAGGCCCTGCGCGGCGAAGGCTTCGTTGAGTTCGATGACCGCGAGGTCGGGAATAGCCACGCCATTGCGCGCCAGCACCTTCTGCGTCGCCGGCGCCGGACCCATGCCCATGATGCGCGGCGGCACGCCCGCGACGGCGCCGCCCACGACCCGCGCGATCGGGTTCAGGTTGTACTTCTTCACGGCTCTTTCGCTGGCGATGATCAGCGCGGCCGCGCCGTCGTTGACGCCGCTGGCGTTGCCCGCGGTGATCGTGCCGCCCTCGCGCACGATGGGCTTGAGCTTGCCAAGGGCTTCAACGCTGGTCGCGCGCGGATGCTCGTCCTTATCCACGACGATCGGATCGCCCTTCGCCGGTTTGATTGTGACAGCGACGATCTCTTTGGCGAGACGGCCGTTGGCTTGGGCTTTCGAGGCCTTCTCCTGGCTGCGTACGGCGAACTTATCCTGGTCGATGCGCGAAACCTTGTAGTCTTGCGCCACGTTTTCCGCAGTTTCCGGCATGGAATCGATGCCGAACCGCGCCTTCATTAGCGGGTTCACGAAGCGCCAGCCGATGGTGGTATCGAAGATCTGCGCATCGCGGCTAAAGGCTGTATTCGCCTTGCCCATCACGAACGGCGCGCGGGTCATGCTTTCGACACCGCCGGCGATCATCAGATCGGCTTCACCGGTCTTGATCGCGCGCGCGGCCATCGCCACCGCATCCAACCCAGAACCGCACAGGCGGTTGATGGTCGTCCCCGGCACGCCATCGCCAATCCCGGAAAGCAGCGCGGCCATGCGCGCAACGTTGCGGTTGTCTTCGCCGGCCTGGTTCGCGCAGCCGAGGATGATGTCGTCCACCGCGGCGAAATCGAGCTGCGGGTTGCGCACCTTCAGTTCCGCCAGCACCTTCGCCGCCAGATCGTCCGGGCGCACGTTGGCCAAACTGCCGCTATAGCGCCCGATGGGCGTGCGGATGCCGTCACAGATGAAAGCTTCAGCCATTCTCGTTACTCCTCGACTATGGCCCCGCCGACAGTGCGGGATTGTCCTTGAAATTGCGCGACAATGCGGCCGTCGCCGCCGCGCACGGTGATTGAATAGACGCCGCTGCGGCCCATGAGCGCGATTTCCCGCGCTTCGGCTTCCAGGCGCTCGCCGTTCTGCACGGGCGAGGTGAATACAATCGACGCGCTCTGCGCCACCGTCGCCTGGTTGCGCGAATTGCACGCATAGGCAAAGGCCGTATCGGCAAGCGCGAAAATATGACCTCCATGGGCGATCTTGTGGCTGTTCAGCATCACATCGCTCACGGTCATGGAGATCTTGCTGTAACCGACGTCGGCGTCTTCGATCTGTACGCCCCAGGCGGGGCCCGTTCCTTCGCCCTTCAACATCGTTTCGGCGATGCGTCGTGCCAGTGTGCGACTGTCGGACATTCGATTATTGCCTTGTGAAAGAGGCAGACAGGCTAGCGCGGCGGATTTGAAGTTCCTAGGTAACTGCTGCTTCCACCGGTAGGAACTTCAAATCCATAAGTCGCGCTAGAATTAATAATCATAGCGTCGCTAATCATTCCAAAATTCGCATAGCTGCCCGCCGCAAACGCGTGCGAATTTTGGAATGGCGACGCTGTGCAATTTGCGCTTATTTAAGCCACCGAAATCGCCTTGCCAATAATAATCCGACCGGCCATTCTGCTAATTCTCCAGGAGGGCGCCCATGCAATTTGAAACCATCATTTTTTCGATCGAGGATGGTGTCGCGCGCCTCACGCTCAACAGGCCCGACCGTCTCAACAGCTTCACTGTGCAGATGCATAAGGAAGTCGCGGCCGCGTTGACCGAAGTTGAAAACAATAAAGACGCGCGTGTGCTGGTGCTGACGGGCGCCGGCCGCGGTTTCTGCGCCGGGCAGGACCTGAACGACCGCGCCGTGGCGCCGGGCGCCGAACCGGTCGATCTCGGGCACTCGGTCGAAACCTATTACGGGCCGCTCATCAAGCGCCTGTCGAACCTGCGCATGCCGGTGATCTGCGCCGTGAACGGCGTAGCCGCCGGCGCCGGCGCGAATATCGCCGTTGCGTGCGATATCGTCATCGCCGCCAAAAGCGCGAAGTTCATCGAATCTTTCGCCAACATCGGCCTGATCCCGGATTCCGGCGGTACGTGGCATCTCGCCAAACACGTCGGCCAGGCGCGCGCGCTCGGCATGGCGCTCACCGGTGAGCCGATCCCGGCGGAAACCGCCGCGGCCTGGGGTCTTATCTGGAAGTGCGTTGACGACGATAAGCTCGCCGAGGAAGTGAACGCGCTCGCGGCGAAGTTCGGTCAAGGCCCGACGCGCGGCCTCGCCGCCACCAAGTCGGCAATCCGCGCCGCATGGCTGAAACCGCTCGACGCCGAACTCGACATCGAACGCGACCTGATGCGTGAACTTGGACGCAGCCATGACTATCTGGAAGGCGTCAGCGCCTTCATGGAAAAGCGTAAGCCGAAGTTCACAGGCGCTTAAGCTGCTTCGCGCGCATCTGTTTTTCCGCGCGCCTAACCTTCAACGATTGGAACGCTGCACATGTCGATGATCCGTCTTCAGAATTATGCCGCCGACAAATGGATCTCGGGCGAAGGCAAGCTTTCGCCGATCTTCTCCGCCGTCACCGGAGACCAGATGGCCGAAACTGGATCGGGCGGTATCGACTTCAAGAAGATGGCCGACTACGCGCGTAAGACCGGCGGCCCAGCATTGCGCAAGATGACCTTCCATCAGCGCGCGCTCGCACTGAAGGCGCTCGCGAACGCCATCATGGCGCGGAAAGAAGAGCTCTACGATCTTTCCTACAACTCCGGCGCCACGCGTACCGACAGCTGGATCGATATCGAAGGCGGCGCCGGCACGCTGTTCAGCTTTAGCTCCAAAGGCCGCCGGGAGCTCCCGAACAGCAACATCCTCATCGACGGCGATCTCGAAGTGCTGGGCAAGGCCGGCACCTTCGTCGGTCAGCACGTCTACACATCGCTGCAGGGCGTCGCGGTCCACATCAACGCCTTCAATTTCCCCGTGTGGGGCATGCTGGAAAAGCTCGCGCCTACGATTCTCGCCGGCGTGCCGTGCATCGTGAAGCCGGGTACGTCCACCGCCTATCTCGCCGAAGCCGCGTTCCGCATCATGATCGACGCGAACGTCCTTCCGCCGGGCGCGATCCAATTCATCGCCGGGTCCGCCGGCGATCTTCTCGATCATCTCACCTGTCAGGACGCCGTCTCGTTCACCGGTTCGGCCGGCACCTCGATGAAACTGCAGGCCCATCCGGTCATTGCGCGTGAGTCCGTGCGGTTTGTCGCCGAACGCGATTCGCTCAACGCATCAATCCTTGGACCCGACGCTAAGCCCGATACGCCGGAATTCGATCTCTTCGTGAAGGAGGTCGTGAAGGAAATGACGGTGAAGGCGGGTCAGAAGTGTACGGCTATCCGCCGCGCCATGGCGCCCGCGCATCTTCTGGACGACGTTCAGATGGCCATCGCCGCGCGTCTCGACAAGACCGTCATCGGCGATCCCCGCATGGAAGGAGTTCGCATGGGCGCCCTCGCGAGCCAGGACCAGCTGAAGGACGTGCGCGCGAAGGTCGCCGAACTCGCTCAGGTGGCTAAGGTCGTCTACGGCGATCCGAACAGCGTGAAGGCGCAAGGCGAAGGCGTCGCGAAGGGCGCTTTCATGTCGCCGATCCTGCTGCGCACCGACGATCCGTGGACCGCCAGCGCGGTGCACGACGTGGAAGCCTTTGGTCCCGTCTCGACGATCATGCCGTACAAGGACTTCGACGACGCCATCGCGCTCGCCAACCGGGGCATGGGCTCGCTCGCGATCTCGGTCTTCACCCACGATCCCGACGTTGCGCGCGAAGCGGTGCTGGGCTCCGGCGCGTATCACGGGCGTATGGTCTTTATCGACCGCGATTGCGCCAAGGAATCCACGGGTCACGGCTCGCCCCTGCCGGTGCTCGTGCACGGTGGTCCCGGCCGCGCGGGCGGCGGCGAGGAAATGGGCGGCATCCGCGGCATCAAACACTACATGCAGCGTTCCGCGCTTCAGGGTAGCCCGACTTTGCTCGCCGGTGTTGTCGGCAGCTACTTGCCGGGCGCCGCACAGAAGCCGGCCGAGCGTCATCCGTTCCGCCTCAAGTTCGGTGAATTGCCGATCGGCTACACCATCACGACCGCGCCGCGCACCGTCACCATCAAGGACATCGAACACTTCGCCGAATTCACCGGCGACAAGTTCTATGCCCACATGGACGAAGAAGCCGCGAAGGCCAATCCGTTCTTCCCGGGCCGCGTTGCGCACGGCTACCTGCTCCTGTCCTTCGCAGCCGGTTTGTTCGTTGATCCGGCGCCGGGCCCGGTGCTGGCCAACTACGGCCTCGACCATCTGCGCTTCGTGAAGCCGATCGCCGCCGGCGAAAGCATCCGCGTGACCCTGACGGTGAAGTCGAAAACCCCACGCAAGGATGAGTACGGCGAAGTGCGCTGGTATGTGCAGCTCCACAATCAGGCGGACGAACTGGTCGCGACCTACGACCTACTGACGATGAACGCGATGTAGGATGTTGGTGGGATCATGACCTTTGATCCCCCGACGCCCTCGTTCTCGGACCTGCGCGCGCTCCAATTCGCGCGTCTGAAGGACAGCATTGCCCGCGCCTACGCGGGCAACGCGGCCTACAGGGCAAAATGGGACGCGGCGGGTGTTTCACCCGCCGATCTCACGTCTCTCGCGGATCTCGCGAAGTTTCCGTTCACCACTAAAGCCGATCTGCGCGCCGCGTATCCGTTTGGATTCTTCGCCGTGCCGCAGGACCAGATCGTGCGTATTCACGCGTCGTCGGGCACCACCGGCAAACCCACGGTCGTCGGTTACACGAAAAGCGACATTGATACTTGGGCGCAGTTGATGGCGCGCTCCATTCGTGCCGCCGGCGGACATCCGGGCATGAAAGTCCACATTGCCTACGGATACGGCCTCTTCACGGGCGGTCTTGGCGCGCACTACGGCGCCGAGCGTTTGGGCTGCGCGGTGATCCCAATGTCGGGCGGGCAGACGGAGCGTCAGGTGCAGCTCATCACCGATTTCGCGCCAGAGATCATCATGGTCACGCCAAGTTACATGCTCGCGATCCTCGACGAGTTCCGCCGTCAGGGGCTCGATCCGCGCGCTTCGTCCTTGAAAATCGGCATATTCGGCGCCGAGCCCTGGGGCGATGGCATGCGCCGCGAGATCGAAGAGGCTTTTGATATTAGAGCGGTCGATATCTACGGATTGTCCGAAGTCATGGGGCCGGGGGTCGCGCAGGAATTCGCCGACACCCAAGACGGCCCGACCATTTGGGAAGATCATTTTTATCCGGAGATCATAGATCCCGTGACGGGTTCCGTGCTCCCGGATGGCGCGAAAGGCGAGCTTGTGTTCACCTCGCTGACCAAGGAAGCGATGCCTGTCATCCGCTACCGCACGCGCGACCTCACGCGCCTTCGTCCGGGGCAGGGCCGGACGATGCGCCGCATGGACCGCATCCACGCGCGCACCGACGACATGCTGATTATCCGGGGCGTGAACGTGTTTCCGAGCCAGATCGAGGAACAGATCCTGAAGTTCCCGGACCTTGCGCCGCACTATGTCATTGAGGTGGCGCGGCCACATCGTACCGACGAAGTCACTGTCCTGGTGGAACGCCGGATGGGCGCGGATGACGGCGCTTGCGCCGCGGCCGTGGCGGGCTTCATCGCCCGCGTAAAAGACATTATTGGCATCAGCATCGCCGTCGATCTAAAAACCCCCGGTTCTCTCGACCGGTCGCAAGGCAAAGCCAAGCGTGTGATCGACCGGCGTCCTAAAATCTGAGTTGGAGCTACCGATGACCGTGACGCGCGAAACCAAGGACAACGTTCTTGTTATCTGGATCGACAATCCGCCGGTAAACGCCCTGTCGCAGGATGTGCGCGCAGCGATCCTCGCGGGCGTCACCGACGCGCAGAACGATGCGTCCGTGAAAGGCATCGTGATTGCGTGCAAGGGCCGCACCTTCATCGCCGGCGCCGACGTCAAGGAATTCGGCGCGCCGCCGAGCGAACCGTTCCTGCCCGACGTCACCGCGGCCATCGAAAACTCTAAAAAGACGGTTGTTGCCGCGATTCATGGTCAGGCGCTGGGCGGCGGTCTCGAGGTTGCGCTCGCCTGCCACTACCGTGTCGCCGCCAAGGGCGCCAAGCTCGGCTTGCCCGAAGTCACGCTCGGCCTCGTGCCGGGCGCCGGCGGCACGCAGCGCTTGCCGCGTCTCATTGAATCGACCGCCGCCGCGGAAATGATCACATCCGGCAAACCCATCGATGCCGGCAAAGCCAAGGCCAACGGCCTCGTGGATTCCGTGGCGGACGATCATGTCGCCGAAGCGATCACGCTGGCGGCGACCACGTCCGCCGACGGGCGCCGTCTGTCGGAGCGTTCCTTCGCGCTCGACGCCGTAAAGTTTGATGCGCTCGCAGCGGCGACCAAAAAACAAGCCAAGGGCGCCGCCGCGCCGGGCGCGGCCATCGACCTGATTCGCCGCACCGCCGGCAAATCTTTCGCCGACGGCATGAAGGAAGAACGCGCGCTATTCTTGCAGTTACGCGCCAGCGAGGAAGCCAAGGCGCTGCGCCATATCTTCTTCGCTGAACGCGCGTCGGGCAAATTGCCGGACGATATCGCGGAAGCGAAGCCGGTCGATGTAAAGACGGTCGGCATCATCGGCGCGGGTACCATGGGAACCGGTATCGCCATGACCTTCCTCGATGCCGGCATGAAAGTACGCCTGCTCGAAATGACGGAAGAGGCGATCACGCGGGGTCTCGCGCGCATTCAGTCCAGCTATCAGGATTCGCTCACCAAAGGCCGGATCACCGAAGCGCAGCGCGACCAGCGTGTGGCGGCCCTGACCGGCGGCACGGATTACGGCGCCTTGTCCGATTGCGACCTCATCATCGAAGCCGTGTTCGAATCGATGGATGTGAAGAAGGCGGTATTTGCGAAGCTCGACGACGTGGCGAAGCCGGGCGCGATCCTCGCCACCAACACGTCCTACCTCGACATCAATGAGATCGCGGCCTCGATCGCGCGACCCGAAGCGGTGGTGGGCCTGCACTACTTCAGCCCGGCGAACATTATGAAGCTGCTCGAAATCGTGCGCGCGAAAAGGACGAGCCCGGAAGCGCTCGCCACCGCGCTCTCCGTCGCCAAAGCCACCAATAAGATCCCGGTCGTGGCTGGCGTGTGCCCAGGTTTCATCGGCAACCGCATGCTGCGCGCCTATGTGCGTGAAGCCGGCCTTCTGCTGCTTGAAGGTGCGACGCCCGACCAAGTGGATAAAGCTCTCACCGCGTTCGGCATGGCCATGGGGCCGTTCGCGGTCGCCGATTTGTCGGGCATCGACATCGGCTATAAGGCGCGCAAAGAGGCGGCGCCGGGGTCTTTCGAGCCGATGGCAACGATCGTGCACGACAGCCTCGTCGAAGCCGGCCATCTCGGTCAGAAGTCGGGATCTGGCTTCTATACGTATAAGGACGGGGTAAAGGCGCCCAATCCGGCCGCGCTCACGTTCATAGAACAAGTCCGTTCCGAGACGGGCCGCACGCCGCGCGCCGTGTCCGACGCTGAAATCGTTGAACGCACCATGTTCGCCCTGGTGAACGAAGGCTATTGGATCGTTGAGGAAGGCATCGCCCGTCATATCGACGACATCGACGTCGCTTATGTGAACGGTTACGGCTTCCCGCGCCATCGTGGCGGGCCGATGTGCTATGCGCGCAGTGTCGGGCTCTCGAAGGTTATGAAGGTCATTGAAGGGTTCGGCCAAGGCGCATTCGGCAAGTGGTGGCGGATCGCGCCGGCGCTGCGCAACGCCGCCACCGCCAACTGATTTTGCGCCGCACAACGCGCGCCGCTTGCGCGACGGCCTAAAAATAATTGTCCGTCCGGACGGTCGCGAGCCGGGAAATTAATATATTTCAATTACTTAGAACGAAAAGCCGCGCGCGGCTTTCGCTCCCCCATGAAAGCCGATTGATATATATTGCGGGCTGGAAATGCCGCGTGCGCGGCAGCGATAGGGAGGATTTTCGATGAAGCGTGGTGTCATCACCAACGTGGCGGCCATCGCCGTTGTCATGGGTATGTCGACGGCGGCGGGCGCGGTTGAAGTCGCGACCAAGACCGAACCCACATTGCGCAACGGCACCATCGGTTACGTGCTCACCAGCCGTAAGTGGGCGGTGACGCAATCGCCGGACGGCAAGCTCGAATGCCCGAACGGCCTTAACGACGGTAATCGCGAGCAGTTCAAGATCCTGTTTCCCGAGAACGCGCCGAAGAAGCACCTGCTCGTCGACAGTCAGCTCGAGCGTGAAGGTCAGATTTGGCATCCGCAAAATACCGAAGAGCAGTTCGTCTTCCGTGAAGCCGGCGGCAAGGTCGCCGAAGGCATGGATCTCGACGGCAAGACCGACGCCAACGATTTCACCAGCCCCGACGGCGTGAAGGGCGTGGACAATCAAATGCACCGCGCGCTCGGCTGCATCGCCGGCTGGCGCGGCCCGGACGGCGCGCAGATGCATTTCGAAAACGAGTACATGCGCCGCTACAATCAGAACCGCATGCTGCTTGAGATCTCGGGCGTCGATGATCTCGTCAACGATCCGGATGTCACGCTGACCACCTACCGGGGTCTCGACGAGCTGATGAGCGATGCGTCCGGCAGCGCTTACATCTCGGGCGGCACGCAGCGTATCGACATGCGCTGGGGCAAGCAGTTCATCCAACAGTTCAAGGGCAAGATCGTCGACGGCGTGCTCACCACCGACTCTCACGATCTCATCATTCCTTATTCGATGACCTTTGATACCTCGACTATCATGCACATGCAGGACGTGCGCTTCCGCCTGAAGCTCACGCCAGACAGCGCCGAAGGTATGTTCGCCGGTTATACCGATGTCGACGAGTGGATCCGCCGCCTCACGATCAGCTGGAGCACGCACCACCTCAGCTACGGCCAAGTGTCGGCGCCGTCGCTTTACCGTGCGATGCGCCGCCTCGCGGACGCGAAGCCCGATCCGAAGACCGGTGAAAATCGCGCCATTTCGGGCACGACCCTTGTCACCTTCCGTCAGGCCTACCTCGAGCATCCGCCCGAACATGTGGCCACCAATGAAGGCGCGGCGCCCGAAGCTGTCGTTCCGGCGCGCCAGTAGCGTCGGCGCATAAAACATCAGGCGCGGCTCCCTCGGGCGCCGCGCCTTTTTGTTTGCGCGCGAGTCTCAGATCGAACGCTGCAGGCCGCCGTCGCAGGCAATCGCCTGACCGTTGATATACGCCGCCGCCTCGGATGCCAGGAAGGCCGCCAGCGCGCCGACTTCCTCCGGTCTGCCCAAGCGCCGCGCGGGGACCTGTTCAGCCAGCTTCGCCTGGTCAAAGCCCACTTCGACGATGCGCTCCGTCAGGACGTAACCGGGCATCAACGCGTTCAGCGTCACGCCGTCGGCAGCCACGTCCTTGCTCAGGGTGTTGATCAGGCCGTGCAAGCCCGGCCGCATGACGTTGGAGATGGCGAGCACCGGGATCGGTTCGCGCGCGGTGACCGACGTCACGATGATGATGCGGCCCCATTTCTGCGCGCGCATGGCCGGCAGAGCTTCACGGATCGATTGGACGGCATTGATGACGAGGCTTTCAAAACCCGCGCGCCAGGCCCTGTCATCCAAGGTCTCGAACGTGCCGGCCGGCGGACCGGCGTTATTCACCACCATGATATCGACACCGCCGAGCGCGGCGCGCGCGTCCGCAACCACCTTCGCGCCGGCGCCGTCCGTGGAAAGATCAGCGGGGATCGCTTCTGCGCCGAGCTCGCGCGCCGCCGTGCGCAACCGTTCGCCCTCGCGCGCGCAGATCGCGACTTTCGCGCCTTCGGCGGCCATGGCGGCCGCGATGGCGCGGCCCAATCCGCGCGAAGCGCCCATCACCAGCGCGCGGCGTGATTTAAGTCCTAATTCCATGAAAATCCTCCGATCCGAGGCGTCCATATATAAGTGACGCAGCGTATCGTGGAATATTCAAATGACACGCGATGAATTTTTTGGCGGAATCATTCACATCCTCAGAAAATTTAGCAAATCCCGCCCCATATCGAAGCCATCGTGTGTTACCTCGGTAAACGCGGGAAAGCCATCCTCGCTGGTCAGCCGGTCATGACGGGCACGATCGTTCAAAGCCAGTTCCCAACTGCAGGCGATCAGGTAGAATTCGTAATGTACGGCATACCGCCGGTCTTTCTTAACCTGATCCAATTTCGGAGCACCCGTTGCCGAAGGCTATCGTGGTCCGCCAGTACGGCGGAGCGGACGAGCTCAAGCTCGAAGATGTAACGCTGGGAAATCCGGGGCCGGGACAAGTCCGGCTTCGCCAGGGCGCAGTCGGCGTCAATTTCCACGATATTTATGTCCGCAGTGGTCTCTATAAGACCCTCGCGCTGCCCGGCGTCCCGGGGGTCGAGGCGGCAGGTGTCGTCGAGGCGGTCGGCGAAGGCGTGAGCGGGTTCAAGACCGGCGACCGCGCGGCCTATGTGACACAAACCTACGGCGCCTATGCCGACACCCGCCTAATCGACGCGGCCCACCTCATCAAAGTCCCGGACGGCATCGATGACCGCACACTCGCGGCTTCCATGGTCAAGGGCCTCACCGCGCTCATGCTCACGGCCAAGCTGCGGCCGCTCACGGCGCGCGACACTTGCCTCGTCTATGCGGCGGCCGGCGGTGTCGGCCAGGTTCTCTGCCAGATGGCGCGGCGCATCGGCGCGCGGGTCATCGGCGTGGTCGGCGGCGCCGATAAGGCCGCGCGCGCCCGCGCGACGGGTTGCGACGAAGTGATCTTGCGCACCGAAGCCAATGTCGCGGCCGAAGTGATGACTCTCACGAAAGGCCGCGGCGTCGATGTCGTCTATGACTCCGTGGGCAAGGACACATTTGAAACGTCACTCGATGTTCTCGCGTTGCGGGGTCATCTCGTGAATTTTGGGCAGGTGTCGGGACCCGTCGCGCCTTTCACACCTGCGCGCCTTGCGGCGAAATCCAATGCCGTCTGGCGTCCCATCCTCTTTCACTTCCTGGTCGACCCGGTGGAACGCCAAGCTATGGCGGATGAACTCTTTGCCGCCGTTTTGTCCGGCGCGGTGAAGATCGATGTGGGCGCGCGTTTCAGCCTTCAGGAAGCGCCGGCGGCGCACCGTGCGCTGGAGAGCGGCAACACCACAAACTCGATCATCCTCGTCCCGTAGTTTTCGCGAAGGCCTCGAAAAGCCATCGCGGTAGCTTTTGGCGGAAACCGCCAAGAAACCCGGGAATTTTGGCAAAGTCGGTCCTCCGCCCGAACTGGACGGGACGCTTTCACAAAAACTTATTCTCCAGCTTCACTTAGGATTTCCCTCAGCGAATTTTGCGCGCGGGGCGCGCGCGAAGTTCCATTCATCGGGGGACCATCCATGCGAAAGACCGTTCATTTCGTTACGCCGCGCGTACGTTCACGTCTTGCAACCGCGGCCAGCGCGCTTGCTATGCTCGCTGCAAAACGCAAGCCGCGCGCACAAAGCCTCTCCAACACACGCAACAGCTTGAAATCAATGAGGGGTTAGTGGGACTTGCTGCGGCCCAAGGAGCGGGTCTGATCGGCGGAGTGCGGCGGCGTGACGCGCCCCGCGCGGTAAGGAACCACCAGCGCGGCGACCTGGGCGTAGAAGTCCCTGGATTCCGCCTCCAGTGCGGCGCGGCGCGCGCGCAAGGTCGCGGCGACGGCGTGACGGCATTCGATCAGCGCTTTGGCCGAACTGACGATCTCTTCCTCACTCGTCGCGGCCGCATCCAGGCACAACTCATCGAGGCCCAGCAGATTGTAGAAACCGGCCGACTTGACGTCGTAGGCCAGGCTCAAGGCGGGTGTCCCAACGCTCATAGCCAAGATTGCCGAGTGCAGCATTTGACCGATGTGGATATCCATGCGCCGGTAGGCCGCCAGCATTTCGTCGATGTCGCCGTACACCACATCGAGCGGAAGACCGGCGAGCTTCAGCGCACTGGCGAGACCAATCTCACCGTCGGAGTGAACGAAGTAGGTGAAGCGGCATCCCACCTCATCCTTAAGCTGTTTGCAGATGCGCAGCATGAGCGGCAGCATCCAATGGCTGGTGTGGCTGGTATGAGTGCCGTGGAAGGCCATATTCAAACCAATCTCAAGCGGACGGCTCGGATCGGCTGTGCGAAAGGTTCCCTGCGGTTCGGCGACGAGGAAGCCGGGATCGACGATGACCGGCACCTGCCGGCGGTCGACGCTGCCGAGGGCGCGCTGTGTCGCCTCGTCGCGTACGGAAGCGACGGTCACACGCGACAGGAACTGTTGGATGTCCGCGCGGCTGTCGGAATGGAACCGGAAAACTTTCTGATCGCTGTCCTCGATCAGCCAATTGAGGCCAACCGCGCAAACGGCTACAGGGCAGGACAATTTCTCAAGGACCTTCACGTCGTCTCTGAAACGCTGCGGCAGGCGGCCCTCGCGGTCGGCGAACAGGAAGCCTCCGCCCGCGATCACGACGAGATCGGGCGCCGGAGTCATCTTCAGCGCCATGTCCAAGCTGCCCCAGGGCAAATCGGTGATGACGAGCTCGTGGCTCCCGAAGGCGTTTTCGATCTGGCGCCTGACGCCCATGCGGATCGCGATATCGCCGCGGTTGGTGTTCTCACGGTCCTTGAAGGTGCTGTAGTGCGCACGCCAACGGCCCAGGAACCGCCACGACAGAAGCTCCGCCCAGCGCCGCATACGGTTGCGCAAGAACACGAGCGGGTTTCGCGAGATGGGCCGATAGGCGCGGTCTTCCGGAATCAACGCGTACAAGACGACGTGAAACGGAACAGACGGACGAGGCCTCCTCGCGGAGTTGTAGATAACTTGCATTATTCGCGCGGGTCCCAGCGGCAACTGTGAACTGAACCCCGTTGCGCCTCGATTGTTCCGCATTCCGGAGTGATACCTGCGCGACCGACATTGCAAAATTTTCATAGACAACTTCTCCACTGAAAACAAAGCGTCACACGCATGAGATTTGTGTGTGGGGAGTTTCAGCTTGCTGTGAAAACGCGCTGCTCACAAAACCGAGATCGGGCTGGGGGCAGTGCCGAAATCGAGAAGGGCAACACCACCGGGAGTCCCTGTACTCTCTTTGCGTGTGCGCGCTTCGCCTTCGTCACGCCTCCTTTTTTGGGCCACCCGGTTCATCCCGGGCGGTTGTTATCGAGAGGAGTTGGGGCGTGACGGGGATCAATCGTAGAAGCGCACTGGGTGCCGGTGCGGCGGGCATTGCCGCGTTCAACATGCGGCCGTTGCGTGCGCAAACGGCCGCTCCCGCCTTGAAGGCGGAGGTGACGATCGCGGGGCGCACTTATGAATTCCGCGAAGAGACGGGTCAGGATCTCGGCGATTACACGCCGCCGTCCCAGACCTTCATCCAACGCTGCGTGCGTTCGGAAGCCGCGAATTTTCCGCTCACTGTCTTCTTCCGTCCAGATCGCAACAGCGATCGCGTCGAGGTCGTGTTCGAGCTGGGCCGTGTGTTTAGTCAGGCCCCGGCCAATCTGGGCGCCTATACGGTCGTCATCTCGCGCGGCGCCCAGGTGATCGCGCGCGTGGACGTGCCGGAGCATTATTGGTTCGCGCGCTGGCGCTGGCAGTCTTCGCCGCGCCCGGTCGTGGCGGACGCGAAGAAGCTGATGGATTACGGCCTGCTGCCGCCTTACGACTTGCCCGGAAAAGTCGATTCGTCCGCACAGGCACTCAAACTGATGCCGCTGCCGAGCGGCGACTATGTCGATCTCGACGTCGTGACGCAGTTCACGTCGGGCAACTACGCCAATGCCTCGAAGCTCCTCATGAAGGCCGCCGAATACCAGTCGCGTACGACGGGGAAGGGCAACGCCGGCGTGGAGCTCGCGGTTGGACAGAACATTTACAGCGTGATGCGTCTGGCCGGCGTGCAGGCCTATATGCCCAACACCGGCGAGCGGTCCGATATCGGACCCGTTACCGAGCCTCAGGCAAAGTTCCTCCAGACGTGGGATCAGGGTGCGTTTGAACTCCTCATGGCGCAAGCCGAAGCCGCCGGCACGATGCCGTGGCACATCCGCGATGAACATCAGAGCGGTCCGTTCGATTTCCGTCAGTACCCGAACGCCACGTGGTACAGCTCCGCCAGCGCCGGTTCGCCGCAAATCAAGACGGCCGATTCCCCGGTGACTCTCGATAGCGCCCATCAGCCGGCCCTGTCCTACGTTCCCTTCCTCCTCACCGAAGATGCGTACTTTCTCGAGGAGCTGCAGTTTCAGGCGACGTGGAACTGGGGTGTCCTGCCGGCGCAGTACCGCCCCTCCGGCGTGCAGCCGCGCCTCTTGGCCTGGAATCTCCGGACCCTCGCGCAGTGCGCCCGCAGCACACAGACAGTCACGCCGCAGTGGCTGCTCAACTCCCACTACTGGAAAGCGCAGCTTGATCAGACGCGGCAGTGGTTCGAACAGAACTATGTCTTCAGCGATCGGCCGGAACGCCAGCGTTTTCACGTTGTCGGCACAATCGAGAACAGCCGCGGCGAGCCCCAGGCCCCTGAAGGCACGTGGGTGGATCCGTGGCAGGACGAGTTCCTCGCCACGATCCTCGGCTGGGTGATCTACATGGGTTTCTCCGAATGGAAACCCGCGTTTCAATGGGCGATCCGCAGCACCATCGACCGCGCCAGCGGCACACGCGGCTGGGTGCGCGCCTACGCGACACCTTACCGCATCATCCTGCGGGCCTCCAAGACCGCGCCTATCGCGCAGTCCTGGGCGGAGGCTTGGGAGCTTACGAAATCCGTCGCCGGCAAAACCGTCACGGATCCCAATACATGGGCAGAAGACGACATGACCTATCTCACCTACACGCGCGGCGCGCTGGTTTATGCGAGCAAGCTAGGCATCGTTGAAGCGAACGAGCCGCTCGCTTGGGCCACCAACCAGCTCAAGGCGCGCAAGTGGAACGTCGCGGCGAAGTGGAGCTTCGGCGGTAAGATCTAGAAGTGTTTTTTCCGCGCGACGAGCGTGGTGTGCAACACCGCCAGCTCGTCGTGCGGAACCCGCGCATACCGTGATATCACCGGCATCGACTTCAGGGCGCTGAGCGCCCGGTGGTCAGGCTTGCCGCCCGCTGAGATCACATTGAACCCGCCGCGCTGGGCCATCTCCACGAATTCGAACCGGCGCAGACGGTTCTGATAATTCTGCGGGTTAAGGCCCGTCAATTTCCACGCCAAGCCGTCGTATTTCAGGAAGTTGATCGGCGAGATCGACTTGTCCAAATGCTCCCAATGATCGGTCATATCGATCTTGTGGCATATGACGCCGTCATCTTTCAGAATCCGGTGCGATGCGGTCATGATGCCTGTGAGAAGTTCGGGCGGGACATGCTCGAGCACGTCGCGCGAAATGATGATATCGGCAATCCGATCGGACAGCTGTCGAAAATCCGCAGGCGCGCGGTAGTCGATGTTGCAGTCGAACAGCGCGCGTTCCCAGGTATCGGCGCTCACCTTGAGGACGTTGAAGTTCGCCGTGAGCCCAGCCGCCGCCAAGCGGTCCTCGAACAGGGCGCGCATCCGCGACAGGGAGTCGATCCCCGTCTGTACGGTGCGGCCATCCAGCAACCGCTCTTGATCCAGCGTGATGACTTTTCCCGCCCCGTAGAGCCGCAGCATGAGGGGCAACACAGGGTTCCAGCCGGTACCGATCTCCACCACCGTCGCGCCTTCGATCTTCACCCCCAACTCGGCCAGCTTCAGAAGCTGGTCGCGGGCGTCCTCGACCAGGTCGCGGTCGCGGTCGGGTTGCGTCTCATAGGGAAAGAGTTTGCGCTTCAGCCGGCGTGCGGTGTTCTGGAAGGGGATAAGCGACTTAAGCCCATCTATCACGGCCTTCTTGTGCCACTTCCGCAAGGCGGAGGGGGCGAAAATAGCGGGTGTCGCGGCGTGATCCATGGCGCGGGTATTCCAGCGGGGCTCCCGGTGAAACGGGGAGCGGATATCATTGTTCCCGCGATGCGGGCGCGCCGGCGGCTAATAGCCAATAAAAATAGACGTCCAAAAGGCGCCGAACATTCCATCTTGGTCTCCACGTTATTTGCGCGCCGCCGCCGGGAAGGGCCTCCCTAAATCCCTGCCGGAAGGTGTATTTTAAGGGCGGTCCTATCACGTGGTGAGCGGCCCTCCGGGAGACGAGGTCTTTCCATGCGCGTCCAACAACCCCTGCTTCGCTTTGCGGCTGTGATCGCCACGGTATCTCTCGCGGCTTGCGCGCCCAAAGGCCCGATGAAGGGCTCGATCGAATACAATCTGAGTACCGGGCTTCGCGCGGTGAATGCACAGCCCGCCTACGACGCCGGCTTCACAGGCCGAGGCGTCATGGTCGCTCTCATCGACTGCGGCATCGACAAGAAGCGTGGCGAGCTCGGCAAGAACCTCTCGCCGCTGTCCACCGACCTCAATCCCGAACGTAAAGTCATCCTGGCTGACCGCCACGGTGATGAAGTCGCGGGACCGCTCGGCTCCAAACTCGATGGTCATGGCCTTGCCGGCGTCGCTTACAACGCGACCGTCCTTTCCGTCCGCGCGGATTTTGACGGCGGATGGAAGGGCCAGTGCGGCTTCTATCCGCGCGACATCGCGCGCGCGCTTGATTATGCCGTGGAGAAAGGCGCGCGTGTCGCGGTGTTGCCCTTCCGCGCCGACCAGAGATTCGGGCCCAAGTTCGAAGCGTCCTTGCAGCGCGCGGTCGATGCGGGGATCGCGATCGTGATCTCCAGCGGCAACGAATCCAGCGGGCAGCCGTCATGGCCCGCCCGCTATGCCACCGATCCTCGGTTCGAAGGCAGCATCGTCGTCGCCGGCGGCGCCCGCAAGGACGGCAGTTTGGCGCCCTGGTCCAACCGCGCGGGGCGCACCAGTGGCTGGTTCATCATTGCCCCGGGCGAGGATGTGGTCACGGATTGCGGCGGCCAATATTGCCGGCGCGTGTCTGGCACATCCGTCTCGGCCGCCTATGTCGCGGGCGGCCTTGCGCTCATCATGCAGGCCAAGCCTGACATCAATGCGCGCGGCGCCATCGAACTCCTGTTGCGTTCGGCGCGACTCGTCGGCGATCCCGAGGATGCGGGCCGCGGGTCCCTCGACATCGGCGCGGCCTTTGCGTTTTAATCGGGAAATTAAAAGGGCGGACCTTCTGGTCCACCCTTTCGCAGGTGGGCCGTATATTTTCTTAGAATTCGGCGTGCAACGTCGCGATGTATGTGCGGCGATAGCCGGGCTGCGCGAGCGCGGTGCCCGTCAGGTTGGTCGTGATGTCGCCGAGATAGTTCTTGTCGAATAGGTTGCGGATGTTGCCCTGGATGTAGGTTCGTTCTAGACCGAGACCGTCGAGAGGAACGCGCACGTCCACGTCGACCAGCGTATAACCCGGGAAACGTTCGGTGTTCACGAGGTTCGTCCAGCGCTTGCCGACGAACTTCGCCTGGGCGCCGAGGGATAGGTACTCAAGCGCAACCCACTGTGCGCGGAAGCTGCCTTGGATCTTCGGGGTTTCGTACAGCGACTTCCCTTTGGTCGGCAGTGCTGCGCCGGCTGAGACGTTCGGGATGTCTTCCTGAATCTCAGACGTGATGTAGGAAGCCGATGCGTAAAACGACAGGGTTTCGATCGGCTTGTACCCGATCTGACCGTCGATCCCGGACAGTTTCACGTCGCCGACGTTGGCCGAGAAGACGATGCCGTTCGGTTCATCAAACACGCGTTCGATGCGGTTGCTGAACTGGTTATAGAAGCCCGAGGCCGAGAGCATGAGCGGGCCGTTCTGATAACGCACACCGACATCGATGGCCGAGGCCTTTTCAGGGCCCGGATCGACTAGGACCTGGTCGTACAGATGCGCGGGGACGACAAGGTCTGGGCGTAGCTGACGAACACCGTCAGGTCATCGGAGAAGTCATAACTTGTGCCGAAGTTCGGCAGCAGCTTGTCGTACTTACGGTTGAACGAGCGCGGCTGGCCGTAGCGGAAAGCCGCGCTGGTGTTCAACGTCGACACCGGGAAGGTTACGAGCGGCTTGCCGGTGCCGTCATTGGTGCCCGGAACCGGCGTGCCGACCTGAGTGGTGCAGTAGGCGTTGAAAGTGTCACGCTGATAACAGAACTGGTTCAGGTGACGCGTGAAGTACGGCGCGCGCAGGCCGGCGTTGAGCAGCAGGCGTTCTCCCATGAAACGGCCGCGGTATTCGACGGCGACCTGGTTCAGAAGGGCGACGGACGCGCGATCGCGGCGGCGCAGGATAGTGCCGTCCGGCAGCGGGATTTGACGGCCGCCGATGCCGGCGCTCTTGCCTGCGAAGACGTTCTCCGGCTCGAAGCTACCGTCGGTCTTGATGAAGCCGATTTCGCCAGTCTGGCGATGCTTCGCGCGGTCAAACGTATAGGCCAGGCGGATGCTTTGCCTGTCGGCGAACTTCCAGATCAGCGACGAGGTTAGGCCGATACGGTTGGTATTCGTGTTGTTCGGACGGTAGAGACGCACGGTGTCGGCGATGTCGCCGTTCAGGCGATCTACCGGAAGACGCGGCGTCGGCAGCGTCATCGCGCGCCCGATTCGGCTCGCCGCGGGTCCGCAATGGAAGCGATAGAAGTATGGTCGGGCGGGCTCAAGGCCGCGCACGTCCACATGCACGCTGTGGCTCATGTGCGGCCGCGCCATCTGATTGCCGCGCGCGACGATCTTTTTCATGCCTTCGTCCGCAGCGACCTCCCATGTCACTTCGATCGGCTCGAAGGGCAGCGCTTGTGGATCGAACGGATCCGGCGCCAGGCGCGTCCAGATCACAAAGCCGTCTGCAACGGGGTCGCCGCTTGCGACACCGAGCTGGAAAGGATCATTGAGGAAAACCGGCGCGGTCGCCGCGGCGAGAGCTGTTCCCCGGCTCAACGCGAGCGCGGCGGCCGCTTGCCAGGCGCGCTGCACAATTGCGCGACGCGTGAATGTCTTGGTCATTGTCTGCTATCGATCCGATCAGTTTAGCGCCGCGATAATACGAGCGCCCCCTCACGTGAAGCATGACAATTGGAAGACTAAGCGCTTCTCCCAATTTGAATACGTAAGAATTTCAGGTGGGACGTGTCCCCGTGTTTCCGCGACTCTTTCTTGAAAGTTAAGCGATCAACACGCCGCAAGATTGCATCTCCCATTCGGGTCGCTATCGTTAACGAAGAATGAAGAAATCAGTCTGACGCAGGATGTTTACATGATGGTTCCCGCACTCGTTCCTAAACCCGCCGACGATCAGGAGATCGCCCGGTGCGACATCGCCGCCGCCGTACGCTGGGGCGTTCTCGACGTCGCCTTCCAGCCCATTGTCGATATCCATACCGGCCGTGTGTTCGGCTTCGAAGCTCTCACCCGCAACGTTCAAGCCCTCGGGTTCGATTCGCCCACAGATTTCTTCGACCGCTGCCATGAAGATGGACAACTCGCCGCGGTGGAGGAGTTCATCCTCACGCAAGCATTCGATAAATTTGTGCGTATCCCCGACTACACCAAGCTGAAGCTGTTCGTGAATCTCGACGGGCGTAATGTCGCCGCCGGGGGCATGGGTTCCATGCTCACTGCTTTGCGCGATCGCTACGGTCTCAGCAATGCCAACATCGCGCTTGAAGTGTCCGAGCGTTACGACTTCAGCGATTCCTCCGAGGCGCTGGCCGCTCTGCTCGAACTGCGCACCCGATTCGGAAACCTGACGCTGGACGACTTTGGATCGGGTCATGCCAACCTGCAGCTTTTTTACCATGTCGAGCCATCCATCGTGAAACTGGACCGCTTCATCATTTCGTCAGTCGGGTCAGATCCCAAGAAGAGCGTGTTCCTGCAGCATATTGTGCGTATGGCGCACCTTCTGGGGAGTCTCGTCGTCGCTGAAGGCGTCGAAACCGCGCAGGAATACTATGTCTGCCGCGAACTGGGCTGCGACTTGGTGCAGGGGTATGCGGTCGCGCTTCCAAGCATCACCTTGTCCGAACTTTGTCTCAGTTACGGCAGCATCGGCAACATGCGAATCCAGGATCGCCGCCGCGTGGATTCGGATTTCACGCTGATTATGGCGCAGCTCGATACTGTCGACCCGATCCAAATCAATCAAAGTATCCAGGAGGTCTTCGACCGCTTCCTGAAAGACCGCGACCGGATATTCTTTCCCGTCGTCGACGATATCGGGTTTCCCGTGGGCCTGATCCACGAGCGCGATCTTAAAGTCATCATCTACTCGATGTACGGACGCGACTTGTTGCGCAATCGTCGCCGGATGGCATCATCCCTTGCGGCGTTCGTGAAGCCTTGCTCAGTGGCCAACGTCAACGCTTCGACCGAGAAGATCCTGGAGATATTCAACTCCGTGCCTGAATCTGAGGGCGTTCTCCTGATCAACGAAAGCCAGTACGGCGGATTCCTGCACGCGCGCTCCCTGCTCAAGATTCTGAATGAAAAAAATATCCAGATTGCCCGCGACCAGAATCCGCTCAGCAAATTGCCGGGAAACATCCTCATCCAGGAATATCTTGCCACCGCTGTGGCGTCAGACGGCGGGTCATACCACTTCGCGTACCTCGATTTCGATTTCTTCAAACCATTTAATGACACATACGGCTTCCGTACCGGTGATCGCGCCATCCTGATGTGCGCGGATATTTTGCGCACGGTCTTTAACCGGGAAGGGCGCTTTGTCGGTCATGTTGGCGGCGATGACTTCTTCGTGGGTTTCCGGGATGTCGATCACCCCATCGCCATGACGGAGATTCAACAGGCGGTACAAAAATTCAAAACCGACGTTGAGAGCCTATATTCACCCGAAGACCGCCGGAACGGTCACGTCAACGGCGTCTCGCGCTCAGGCAAACGCGAAAAGTTTCCGCTACTCAGCATGAGCGGCGCGGTACTGCACAAGCCTCAGCATCGTCCGCTACCGAGCCTAGACACGCTGAGCGCGCTGATCGCGAGTGCGAAGAAGGCAGCGAAGGATTCTCAGGAGCGAATCATTAGCGTCGAGCTTTAGGCGGATGCGGACGGTCCCGCCGTGGCGGTAGCGCCAAGCCCGCGGTCGTTTGGCTCGGGCAATCCGGCGCGGAAGCGCTCCCAGCGCGTCGCGAGCGCACGGCGGTTCGGGCCGCGTCCGTTGGTGACCTGCAGAGCCGCGCCTTCCAGCGATCTATATTCGCTTTCCAGCAGGTCGGGATGCAGCGTAACCACGAGGCGTGCGGGATCGATGCCGACAAGGTTCAGATCGAACAGCGTGTGCAGGTCGCTGCGTAGGAGAAGGCCGTTCGTGGGATTGTTGAACTTCGGCGCGGACTCCGGCTGAATATACGCTGCCTCGATCAAGGCCACTGCAGTGCAGCCCGAGATCATGCAGCGGGCGCCGTAGCGGCGGATGAGTTCGTCGCGGAACATCTTGCGCCCCCGCCGCAAAAGGATACCGAGGTTTCGGTGCTCGCGTTCATCGAGCACGTCGCCAGGTTCCGCAAGATCGGCATCCTCGTCGGTCAGCGTCAGCGCGCGCTCGTTGAGCCAGCCTCTCAAGACCTGTTCGGCATTGCGGTCGCGCCGCGCGATATAACGGATCAACCCGTTAAGATCGCACGGACGCAAGGAGAGCTGACGGCTATTCGTCAGTTCGAACGGCCGGAGTTCGGCGGCTTCGATGCGCGCGGAAATTTCGATGTAATCAAGACCGAAGGCAGCCTTGTATTCGGTACCTTCGCGCGTGCTTGCGATCGGCTCCGAGAATTCGTGCCCATACAGGCATCTGTAACTGTTGGTGCGTGTGGATCTGTAGCCGAGTTGTCCAGTGCCGCATGTTGGACAACGCTGAACGGATTTCTCAGCAGCCCCCGTCTCGATACGTTGCGCCCGCGCGATCGCAAGCAATTGGGTTTGGCTGCGTATGAAGAATATATCGTTCACCGAAACGTGACGATGATGCGGCGTGTGATCGCCAAAACTATAGCCGGCCGCAGGGCGATAACTCGCTCCCACACCCTCTTCCAGCGCGACGATGGCAATCCAGCCTTTCATGGCGCCATACTTCATCGCGACTTCTATCAGGCCTGCGACAACTATGTGATACTTTTGTGAAAGTCAGATTGATGACAGTTGGATGAAGAATGGGGGTCGGGGGCTTGTGGCCGCGCGGCGCCCCATGAAAAAAGAACGTCATGTTCAAGACGTTTTGCATCACCGCGCTCCTTATACTCGCCTCGCACGAAAGCTTTGCCGCCGTACGTGGGCCGGCTGACGTCTCCACTTTTGCCTCCGGTGTCCCGGCGCAGATTGACGCGACGCAGGCCCTGGATGCCGAGACGTCCATGCTGGTGCGTCAGATTGATTCCATGCTGACCACGCGTTTCGCGGCCGCCGGCCGGATATCCTCCGTCTCGGCGCGCCGCCAGGCTCTCGAAGAGCTCAGCACATTTGCGAAAATGACCGTGGAAGGTTTGATTGACGCGGCGCCGAGCGCCGATACGCGGGCGTCGATCCAGGAAAATTTACAAGCCATCCTCGCCTGGCATCAGGACGAGATCCTGGCGGCGCTCGCAGCGCTTCCGCGGGCGGCTCGATAGTCCAGTAGAGCCGGAATTCAGCCGCTTGACGGCTGGACCGCCATGGCGGTCCAGATGGCGCTTTGCCGGGCTTTCCGCCTTCATCCTCTCATTCAAGTCTATTTTGATGCGCGGGCACCGCGCCAAGGACGATTATGCGACGGTTTTATGACAATTAAAAGTCATGGTGGTCGGCAACGAAAAAACTCGGTAGCACTCGTGCGCGAATTTTCCTTCCCGCCTTTGATGTTTCCGACCCATGCCTGAAATCGAACTTAAACTTCGCGGCACGCCGGCACGCTTGAAGAACGTTATGATGCGTTTGCAAAAACGCGCGGTGAAGGGCTCGGCCTTCAAGAAGAACCTGCACGCGGTTTATTTCGACACAGCCAAGGATGATCTTCACGCCAAGGGGATTTCGTTCCGCGTGCGGGAGGAGGACGACCGCTTCGTCCAGACTCTCAAACAGGCGCCGGCGGGCGGCGAAGCGCTGACTCGCGGCGAGTGGAGCGATCGGGTCGCGGCCGCCGCGCCCGAACTCCTCAATACCCACAGTGGCCGCAAGCTGCGCCATGTGTGGAAGGACATCCGACTCCTGCCGCGTTTCCGCACGGTGATCGCGCGGTCCGGTTTCGTCATCAGCCCAAAACCCGGGACGCAGATCGAGATCGTACGTGACGAAGGCGAGATCCGCGCGGTGAATCGCGACGACGGCGCGGTCCCGGTCTCTGAAATCGAGATCGAGCTTAAGAAAGGCTCCCTCAGCGCGGTGTACCAGCTCGCGCTGGAGATCGTCGCGAATGCCCAAGTGCAAATCGAGCCGCTCGGAAAGTCGGACAGGGGTTACGCGCTACTTTCGCCCGGCGCCGCCATTGTTTCGCTTAAGGCAGAAGCGCCACAAGCGAAGGCACGCGAAACATTGGCCGAGGTTCTGCGCGCCGCCGCGCGGCGCCACTTCGCCCAGTTTCTCTCCAACATGGCTGGCGCCCTCCAGCATGACCCAGCCAGCATCCATCAAATGCGGGTCAGCATGCGACGCCTGCGCTCAGCGCTCTATGGCGCGCGCGACCTCTTGCCGGAAGCCGAATACGAGTCTGTGCGCCTTAAGCTCAAATATCTTCTCCAGTCCCTAGGCGCGGCGCGCGATTGGGAAGTCCTGACCGAGCGCATGTCCGAGCTTGAGGACGAGGAAGATATCGAGGATGTGCAACGCGCGGCCAATGCACAGAAAAGCCGCGCCCTTGTACGCGCTGTCGACGCCGTTGGTTCGCGTAAGAATACCATGGCCGTCCTCGAGGCCATGCGCTGGTTCGAAGACCTGCCCACGGCGCGGCATGGCCGCAAGTTAAAGGTCCGTGCGCGTGACGCCGCCGGCGATATTCTCTGCGAGTTGTTCGACCGCGTGCGCCGCCGGGGGCGCCATTTCGGCGAACAATCCGTCGGCGACCGCCACCGCTTGCGCATTGCCGGCAAGAACCTGCGTTACAATGTCGAGCTCTACAGCAGCCTCTACCCGCAGCGGAAGGTCGAACGGTTTCTGGATCTGTTGAAGCCGGTGCAGGACGATCTTGGCCACCTGAACGATGTAAGCCGTGCGCGCGATCTCCTCGGCGAGCTTGCTAAGCGCTCTCCGCAAAAAGCCGCGGCCGACGCGGTTGTCGCACGGCTCGAAGCGCGCGTAACCGCCGCCGACAAACGCGCGCGCAAACATGTGGCGAATCTCAGGAACGCGAAGCCGTTCTGGTGAGCGTTACCAGAGGAACTTTGAAACCCAATTGAACAGCGCACCCACCGCGGCGGCCGCCGGCATCGTGATGATCCAGGCGATCAGGATCTCGCGGGCGACGCCCCAACGCACCGCAGTGACGCGTTTTGCCGCGCCGACGCCGATGATCGCGCCGGTGATGGTCTGCGTGGTCGAGACCGGCACGCCCAGCTCAGTCGCCATGAATAAGGTAATGAAACCGGCCGTTTCGGCGCACACGCCCTGCACCGGTTGAAGACGCGTGATGCGCGACCCCATGGTGTGGATGATGCGCATGCCCCCGAGAAGCGTGCCCAACGCCATCGCGGCGTTGCAGCTCACGACCACCCAGAACGGCACGTGGAACTCACCCGTCAGTTCGCCGTGCGCGTACAAAAGCGCGGTGATGATGCCCATGGTTTTTTGCGCGTCATTGCCGCCGTGCCCCAGGGCGTACAGCGACGCGGAGACGAACTGAGCCTTGCGGAAGATGCCGTCGGCCCGCGCGGGCGCGACGCGCACGAACGCCCAGGACACGATCAGCACCAGGATCAGCGCGATCGTCAGCCCCACAGTCGGCGATAGGACAATGCCGCTCGCCGTCTTGGCCAGGCCCTGCCACACGATCGCGCTGGTCCCTGCTTCCTGCAGGCCCGCGCCAACAAGCCCGCCGATCAAGGCGTGCGAGCTGCTGGAGGGAATCCCGAAGTAGCCGGTCGTGATCTGCCAGGAAATAGCGCCGATCAGCGCGCCGAAGATGACGTGGTCGGAGATGATTTGGGGCGAGATGATGCCTTTGCCCACGGTGCTCGCGACACTCAACCCGAACACCAGGAAGGCCACGAAATTGAAGAAAGCGGCCCAGGCGATGGCCGCGCGCGGCGACAGCACGCGAGTCGAGACGATGGTGGCGATCGAATTGGCCGCGTCATTGCGGCCATTCATGAAATCGAAAACCAGCGCAACGACGACAAGGCCGATCAAAATCTCCATGTGGGATCAGACCTGTTCGATCACGATGCTGCTGATACGGTTGGCGACATCCTCGAAACGGTCCATCACCTTTTCCAGGTGATCGTAAATCTCGATCCCCACCAGGTAGTTCATCGCGTTACCGTCGCGGTGCTTCTTGAACAGCGCCTTGATGCCGGCTTCGTTCAGCGCATCGGAATCGTCTTCCAGGTGCACGATCTCTTCGGTGATGGTGTGCAGACGCGCGTTGTTCTCGCGCAATGCGCTCAGCATCTTGATCGCTTCGACAGTCAGATTCGCCGCTTGCAGGATGTGATCGCCCATGGCCGCCATTTCGGGCTCCATGCTCTGGACTTCGAACATCAACACCGCCTTGGCCGTCTTCTTCATCTGGTCGATGGAATCGTCCAGTGCCGTGACCAGATCCTGGATATCGCTGCGGTCGAACGGCGTGATGAACGAGCGGCGCACCAACTGCATGATGTCGCGTGTGATCGCGTCCGCCTGATCTTCAAAGCGGTAGACCTCGGCCGCTGCCGCCGCCACCTCCGGTCCTCCGTTCAACAACCGGCGCAGCGCCTTTGCGCCCTCGACCAGGGTTTCCGCATGGCGGTTATAGAGCTGGAAGAAACGGTCTTCGCGCGGCATCAGCGCTTGGAACCAGCCGAACATGAGGCGCCTCGAAATGGATCAGGTTGAAGGGGGAGCGGGGATTACGCGCGGCCTTTAGTATCCATCGGCCACCGAAATGGGAAGGCGAGATAGTTAATTGAAATCAATATGTTATGAGACGTAACGCGATTTGCCCGCCCATTTTACCGTGAATGTTATGTGACATTAATATGTCAAATGGTCCGCGCCGTCTCGGACGGTCACGGTTTTAAGCACCCGCGACATTAGCCAAGGCGCCGCTGCAGAGCCGCGTAAACGCCCGCAAAACTGCGCCCAACTGTGTGCACCTGCGAGATCGGCGCAAACCGACGGCGCTATTTGTCTAGACGAATCGCCTCCAATAGGCATATTTTTTGAAGCCACGAGACTGCAGAAAAACTCGCGTTGGGAGGCGCGGCAGCCGAGTCCCTTTAGCTGATCAGACGGATTTCTGCGCTACGATGCAGAAATGACACATATTTTCCGTCTAAATCCGGTGCCGAATCGAGAGCCTCAAAGCCTTGTTCCGACGGTGGATTTTTCGCCAAAGTGCCTGAAATTACGGGGTTTTTTAGTTCCGCTAAAGAAGAAGGCAATTGAGGGACGGTTGCTTTCAGGCGCTGGTTATAGTGCTACCGACATATGACATCGTCGGACTGAAGATATTGCGCTGCACATTGGCCATAAGGGTTCACTCCCGGCTCGTGCCGCCAGCGTGACCGGCGACTGGGAATAAAACTCAAACGGCGTCCGGACGGCCACCCGTCCGATCAAAAAGGGGAAAACCGCATGAACTCTACGACTCTCTTCGCGTCACGGCCGCGCCAATACCGCGTCGGCCTGAAGAACACCGCCCTGCGCACGGCCAGCGCTACGGCGATCCTCTTGGCGACCACCATTGGCGCCCATGCCCAGGAGCAGCTCGCTGCCGCAGCGCCGGAAGTGGAAAGCGAAATCGTCGTGACCGGTTCGCGCATCGTGCGCGACGGTTATGAAGCGCCGACCCCCGTCACCGTCGTCGGTGTCGAGGAACTGCAAAGCTCCGCGTCCGCCAACGTCGCCGACTACGTCAACACGATCCCGGCCTTCGCCGGTTCGATCATGCCGACGAACACCAACTCGACCATGAGCTCCGGCCGCTCGGGCCTCAACACGCCGAACCTGCGCAACCTCGGCGTCGAACGCACGCTGGTGCTGATCGACGGCCAGCGCTCGGTCGGTTCGACCTCGGATGGCCTCGTTGACTTGAACACCATCCCGCAGGCGCTCATCAGCCGCGTCGACGTGTCGACGGGCGGCGCATCGGCCGTCTACGGTTCGGACGCGGTGGCGGGTGTCATCAACTTCATTCTCGATAAGGAATTCACCGGCTTTAAAGCCGACATCGGCGGCAGCGTCACCACCTACGGCGACAATGAATCGTGGGACACCTCTCTCACCTACGGTACGCCGTTCCAGGGCGGTAAAGGCCACTTCATCATCTCCGCCTCGGCCAGCGATTCGGCGGGCGTGAAGATCAATGACCGTCCGTGGAACATGCAGGGCTGGCAGATCCTCGATAACCCCGCCTACGGCACCGGCGCGGGCCAGTCGACCTCGGTCCCAGCGCGTCTCGTGCGCAATCAGACCTCGGTGTCGAACGGCATCGCCGGCGGCATCATCACCTCATGTATTGCTCCGGCCGCGGCCTGCGCCGCCGGCGGCAGCACGGTCGGCAACGGCCTCGTCGGCATGGCCTTCGGTGATGACGGCCGTCCGTATCCGTTCCCGTACGGTTCGATCGTCGCGAACCCGGTCATGGTCGGCGGCGGTTGGCGCGCGGCCACCATCCGCGGCACCCGCTACGCGAATGGTCTGACCTCGGCCTCCGAAACGCAGTCTGTCTTCCTGCGCACCAGCTACGACCTCGCGGACAACATCACGGTGTTTGCGCAGGCGTCTTGGACTCATAACGGCAACCAAAACTGGTGCTGTATGAAGGAAGACAACGATAGCATCGTCATCAGCAGCGACAACCCGTTCATCCCGGCGGAAATCCAAGCTCGCATGAATGCGCTCGGCGTCACGCAGTTCCGCATGGGTTCGATGCACGCCGACACCCGCAACGCCGGCGCCATCAATGACCGCCGCGTGCAGCGTTATGTCGTCGGTGTGAACGGTACGTTCGACGCGATGGACACGGGCTGGACCTGGGATGCTTACTACCAGAAGGGCATCTCGCACGTTCACCAGGAAACCTTCGGCGTGATCAAGCAGTCGGCCTACGCGAAGGCCATTGCCGCCGTTCGTTCTCCGACCACCGGCCAAGTGGTCTGCCGCGTCAACGCCGACGCCATCACCACCAACGACGACCCGACCTGCGTGCCGTACAATCCGTTCGGCCTCGGCGTGAACTCGGCCGCTGTCGTCGACTATCTGCACGGCAACGGCGAAAAGGACTTCCGTACGGAAGTGCCGCAACAGGATGTCATGGCGGTCAACTTCTCGGGCTCGCCGTTCGAAACGTGGGCTGGCCCGGTCTCGATCGCGTTTGGTGCTGAACACCGCATCGAAAAGATCAAAGGCACGAACGATCCGGTCAGCCGCGCCTTCGATTGGTACTTCGGCAACTATCAGGTCTTCAGCGCGAAGATGAACGTCACGGAAGGCTACGTCGAAACGGTGGTGCCGCTCGCCACCGACACGTCCTTCGCCGAGTCGCTCGAGTTCAACGGCGCCGTCCGCGCCACCGACTACTCGACGTCCGGCTACGTCACGACCTGGAAAGCGGGCCTCACCTGGGCGCCGATCAACGATATTCGTTTCCGCGTCACCCAGTCGCGCGACATCCGTGCGCCGAACCTGAACAACCTCTACAGCACCGGCACCTCAGGCTTCCCGGGCTATCAGAACCCGTTCCGTCCGCAGGCGAACGGCGCTCCGACCACGGAAATCGGTTTCTCCCGCACGAGCGGCAACCCGAACCTCGTGCCGGAAAAATCGGACATGACCGGCGTCGGCATCGTGTTGCAGCCCGCCTTCCTGCCGGGCTTCAGCGCCTCGGTTGACTACTGGGATCTGAACATCAAGGGCGCGCTCGGTTCGCTCACGGTGCAGCAGATCATCGACCAGTGCTTCCTTACGAAGTCCGCCGCCTTCTGCTCGGCGATCGACTTCAACGCGGATAACTCGATCGCGCTCATCCGCACCACGCCGTTCAACCTCGTCAACCAGATTGCCAAGGGCATCGACTTCGAAGCCGGCTACAACATGCCGCTCGATGCGATCGTCGACAGCGCCGACGGCAACCTCGCGTTCCGCTTCATGGGCACCCACTTCATTAAGCGCTTTGAATCGAACGGCATCAGCGTGCCGCGCGATTACGCGGGTGAGAATATCGGCGGGAACGGCGTGCCGAATTGGCGTTATCGCGCCTCTATCGGCTACTCGAATGACATGTTCGATATGCAGCTCATCGCGCGCGGCGTCAGCTCCGGCGTTTACCTGAACTCGAACGTCGAGTGCACTACCGGCTGCCCGGTCTCGACCGTCAACAACCGCACCGTCGACGAAAACGACATCAAGGGCTCGATGTGGTTCGATACGGCGTTCACCTACAAGTTCGGCGTCGGTGAATCGGACATGGAAGCCTACTTCAACGTCCAGAACGTGTTCGATAAGGACCCGGCGGTTGCGGCGCCTGGCCCCGGCGGCTTCACCTATGAAGCGGCTCCGGCGAATCCGCTGCTGTACGATACGCTCGGCCGTACGTTCCGCGCGGGCCTGCGTTTCCGCATGTAAGGTTTTCGGCGAGGGGCGTGACGACGCACCCTCGCCAGAAACAAGAAAGGCCGGTGTCGCGAGACACCGGCCTTTTTCTTTTCGGCAGCTTTTAAGTGCGGTTTAGCGCGCTAGCCACTTCCTGAAGGCGCCGGTGAATTTTTCGTTCTCTTCCTTCGACCCAATGGTCACGCGGATGAAGCGTTCGTAACCGGCTTCGCGCCAGCCCTTGATGATCACGCCCTCCTTGAGCAGGAACTGCGCGCACTCGGTGCTGTCGCCCTTGCAATCCATGAACAGGAAGTTGGTCTGCGACGGCGCCATGAAGATACCCATGCCGTCCAGAACCTTGCGCACGCGTTCGCGCTCGGCGTTGATGCGACGCACGGCATCCTTCATCCATGCGTCGTCCTCGAGGGCGGCGATGGCGCCGAGTTGCGCGGCGGCATTGACGTTGAACGGCGTCTTCGCGGCGTTGATGACCCGCGCGAACTCGGGGTTCGAACAGGCCGCGTAACCTACGCGCAAGCCCGCAAGACCGTATGCTTTGGAGAAGGTGCGCAAGATCACGTGCGGCACGTTCAGGCGGCGCAGCACCTCGAGCCCGTCCGGGAAACCCGGTTCAGTGAACTCGCGGTAGGCTTCGTCGAGCACGAACAGGCAAGAATTTCCGTTCGCGGCGGCGAGGCGTTCCAGCGCCGCGAGGTCGAGGGTCACGCCGACCGGATTGGACGGCGTCGAGATGAAAAACACCTGCGGCTTCTGCGCGAGCGCGTCTTCAATAGCCGGAATGTCGAAGGTCAGATCCCTCGTCATCGGTACCTTGATGACCTTTGCGCCCATCGCCATCGGTTCGATTTCGTGCAGGCCGAAGCTCGGGACGACTGTGACCGCGAGGCCGCCCGGCGTCAGGAAGGCGCGGCTGATGGCCGCGATCATCTCCTCAGATCCGTTGCCGCACACGATAAGGCCGGGGTCGATGCCAAGGTATTTGCCCAGCGCGGCACGCAGCTCGCGCGCCGCCGGGTCCGCATAGCGCCACGGTTCGAATGCGCTGGACGCCAGCGCCGCCATCACTTTCGGCGAACAGCCAAACGGATTCTCATTGCTGGCCAGGCGGGCGATGAATTCGTGGCCGCTGACCTCGCGGGCGACGGCGACGGGAAGGCCGGCATTGTAGGACGGCAACGCGGCAACATGCGGATTGAACGCAGGGCCCGTGTGGGTCTGCGCGGCGCTCTTGGCTGTCATGTGGTTACTCGGTTAGAGGTCGAGGACGACGGAGGTTTTTGGTGTCGTGCAGCATAGCAGCACAACGCCTGGGTCGGGCAAATACAATGGATCTTCGACGTAGGTCACCTCGCCTTCCAGCAAGGCTGTTGCGCACGTGCCGCATACGCCGGCGCCGCAGCTGAACGGGGCGTCGACACCGTTCTCTTCCGCGAAAGTGAGCAGGGAATCGGCCTCGGTCCAGGCCCCGGTCCGGCCCGAGGCCTTGAAAGTCACGGTGATCGTCATTCGGCGGCGGCGAGCGTGGGTTTCTCGGCCGCAATCATCTGCGCCAGGCGCTTGCGGAAGTGCAAGGGACCCTTGTCGATCTTGAGATCGATGTTGTCGCTTTTCTTGTTGTTCATGCCGCGATGAACGGCCTGCACAATCGCCTTGTCCTCCTCGAAAGCGTTGCGAACACTTGTCGCGAACGCCGCGGAGACCGCCTGATCGTTCGGTGCGAAGTTACGCATCTGGAACCAGTAATATCGCGTCGTGTTCTCGTTGATCGGCGTCAGGAAGTTATAGCTGTCCATGAGGAACACGTCCTTATGGAGCGGTTTGTCGTCGCCGCCGGTCCCGGCCGGCACGAAAATCGCCTTGATGATGGCATGGCTTGGATAGCGGACTTCGTAGTGCTGCTTACGGTCGCAGTTGCCTGGAAACTTCAGATACGGTTGATAGAAAGGCGCCGGCTCCGTATTGCGCATCCAGCGTGACACGATCACGCCGTTGTCGGCGATGGTCGTATCCGGCACGTCGTCCGCGCAGGCCGCGTTCCCGAACGATGTCTGGTGCACCCAGGCGACATGCGAGGGGTCCAGAAGATTGTCGGTCATGTAGAGGTAGTTGGCCTCGACCGACATCGCGTCGCCCCGATTAAGGCCCCAATCGGGATCGCCCCAGTGCGCAACGTCCATGATCTTGGAAGGATCGGCTTTCGAAGCTTCACCCATCCAGATCCAAATCAGGCCGTAGCGCTCTTCCACCGGGTACGAATGTACGCAGGCGGCCTTGGGGATGCGTTGGCCACCCGGCGCGCGTGTGCAGGCGCCTTGTTGATTGAACGTGAGGCCGTGATAGCCGCACTCTACTTCGTCGCCTTTGAGGCGTCCCATGGACAAGGGCAGCTTGCGGTGTGGGCAGGCGTTCTCGAGCGCAACGGCTTTGCCCGCGCTGTCGCGGTACATCACGATGCTCTCGTTCAAAATCGTAACCGCCGTCAGGGCATGGCCGATTTCATTATCCCATGCGGCCACGTACCAGGCGTTTTTCAAGAATGCGGGCGATTCTGTCCCGTGCACAATGCTCGTCATCGTTGGTTACAGTCATCTCGCGGTTAGCCCCAGGGAGGATCGAGCGCCGCTTCATGGCGGCGTCTTTTTGATGCGCATAATTGTCGGAGACGAGACCCACCCGACAAGGCGCGTTGGCGTACGATATTATTTAGGAAAACTAACGTGAAAAAGCCGCCAAAACCCGCTGCTTTCGGGCTTTTCCAGAAAATCGGGCGTTCAAAGCCACCCGTATTTCTTCAACGAGGCCTAATTGTAATTACATAAAGGGTCGACAAGGCCTCGGCGCGGAAGGTCATGGGTTCGTCCGGCGAAGCGCCCACGGCGGTATCGAGCGCTTTTAGAGTCTCTCCATCGGGAAGGGTCACCGCACCCGTATGGCAGAACAGGATCAGCGCTCCCGGCGCGGGTGTGACCGTCTTCTCGCCCATCACCGACAGGCGCCGCACTTCGTGGGTAAAACCCGCGCGGCGGGTCATCACATTGAGGTCTGTCACAGGGCCGCGCAGCACCGCCCCGTGTGTCGCCGCGTCGCCCGAGAAACTGTGCGGCGGCGACATCTCCATCAGATCGACCGTCGCGCCGTCGATGGCCAGGCGCAGCGTCCCCGACAGCACGGACAAAGTCCGGTCGATTCCCGGAAAGGACGAGAAGGGGCCGTCGCTCGCCACCGTCGCCATGGACAGACGCCAGTCCATAGACGCGAAGTCGGCGGCGGGCGGCGAGACCGCGATCTCGGTGGTCTCACCGCCGCCGTTCTTCCACGGCATGCGCTTGTAGTCGGAGGACCGAAGCAGCTGCATCGTAGCGGCGTTACTTCGCGAGGCTCGGCAGATCGAGGCCCTTCTCGCGCGCGCAGTCGATCGCGATTTCATAACCCGCGTCGGCGTGACGCATCACGCCGGTAGCGGGGTCGTTCCACAGCACGCGTTCAATGCGGCGCGCGGCGTCTTCCGTGCCGTCGCAGCAGATGACCATGCCGGAGTGCTGCGAGAAACCCATGCCCACGCCGCCGCCGTGATGCAGCGATACCCAAGTCGCGCCCGAGGCGGTGTTGAGCAGCGCGTTCAGCAGCGGCCAATCGGACACGGCGTCGGAGCCGTCCTTCATCGCCTCGGTTTCGCGGTTCGGCGAGGACACCGAGCCGGAATCGAGGTGATCGCGGCCGATGACGATCGGGGCCTTGAGTTCACCCTTTTTGACCATCTCGTTGAACGCGAGGCCCAGACGATGACGCTCGCCGAGACCCACCCAGCAGATGCGCGCCGGCAGGCCCTGGAACTTGATGCGCTTCGCGGCCATGTCCAGCCAATTGTGCAGGTGCCTATCGTGCGGGATCAGTTCCTTCACCTTGGCGTCCGTGGCGGCGATATCGGCGGGATCACCGGACAGCGCGGCCCAGCGGAACGGGCCCACGCCGCGGCAGAACAAGGGGCGGATATAGGCCGGTACGAAGCCCGGGAATGCGAAGGCGTCTTTCACGCCCTCTTCAAAGGCCATCTGGCGGATGTTGTTGCCGTAGTCGACCGTGGGGATGCCTTGTTTGTGGAAGTCGAGCATCGCCTTCACATGCACGGCCATGGATTCGCGCGCGGCTTTCGCGACCGCCTTCGGATCCTTCTGGCGCATCTCTTCCCACTTCGCGAGGCTCCAGCCGATCGGCAGATAGCCGTTCACGGGATCGTGGGCTGACGTCTGATCGGTGACGGCGTCCGGCTTCACGCCGCGGCGCACGAGTTCCGGAAGAATTTCCGCGGCGTTGCCGAGCAATGCGACCGACAGCGCTTTCTTTTCCTTCGTCGCCTTCGCGATGATCGCGAGCGCGTCGTCGAGGTCCTTGGCCTGCACGTCGACATAACCCGTACGCAGGCGGAATTCGATCGAGGTCGGACGGCATTCGATGGCCAGGCACGAGGCGCCGGCCATGGTGGCGGCCAGCGTTTGCGCGCCGCCCATGCCGCCGAGGCCCGCGGTCAGGATCCATTTGCCGGCGAGATCGCCGCCAAAGTGCTGGCGGCCCATTTCGACGAAGGTCTCATAGGTGCCCTGCACGATGCCCTGCGAGCCGATGTAGATCCACGAGCCGGCCGTCATCTGGCCGTACATCATCAGACCCTTCTTATCGAGCTCATTGAAGTGCTCCCACGTGGCCCATCTCGGCACGAGGTTGGAGTTCGCCAGCAGCACGCGCGGTGCGTCGGCATGGGTCTTGAAAACACCTACGGGCTTTCCCGATTGGATAAGAAGGGTCTCATCCTTTTCGAGGCGCTTCAGGGTCGCGACGATGCGGTCGTAGGAATCCCAATCGCGCGCGGCGCGGCCGATGCCGCCGTAGACGACCAGTTCTTCCGGTTTCTCGGCGACTTCGGCGTCGAGATTGTTCATCAGCATGCGCAGCGGCGCTTCCGTCACCCAATACTTGGCGTTCAGTTCGGTACCGCGCGGCGCGCTGATCTTACGGGCGTTGTCCAGACGCTTCATGTGATGTCCCCTTAGGTCAGTTATTCTTTGTGAAATCGAGGCAGGCGTTCAAGACCTGCGTGAGCGCCGCGCGCATCGGCGCGGCGTAGTTCGCATCGTATCCAACGGGCCAGTCCTTCTCATCGACCGGACCATTGCATTCCTTCAAGTAACCACGGCAGGCGAGCTCCATCTGGATCGCGTGCACATTATTGGCCGGTTGGCCGTAGTGACGCGTGATGTAACCGCCTTTGAAGCGGCCGTTCACGATGTGACTGTAGTTCGTCAGGGCGCAGGCCGCGCCGACGGCGGATTCCAGTCTAGGATCGCAGGACTTGCCGCTGTTCGTGCCGATGTTGAAATGTGGCAGTTCGCCTTCGAACAGGCGCGGCACCACCGAGCGGATGGAATGGCAGTCGTACAACACCACGCGCGGATGCTGGGCGCGCAGGCGTTCGATCTGCGTTTTGATGGCGCTGTGGTAGGGATCGTAGAACTGCGTACGGCGGCGCGCGATCTCAGCTTCGTCCGGCGCCCGGCCGTCTCTATAAAGCGGCTCGCCGTCGAAGGTCGTGGTTGGGCACAGCTCCGTCGTCGCTTGGCCCGGATAGAGCGAAACGCCCGTGGGGTTGCGGTTCACATCGATCACGGTCCGCGACAAGCCGGTACGGACGATGCTCGCGCCCATCTCACGTCCGAAGTCGTACAGCTTCTCGATGTACCAGTCGGCGTCTTTGCGCGCGATCCAGGGCGAGACCAGCTTGGATTCGATATCGGCGAGTTCCGTGCCGGTATGCGGCATGGACAGGATCAGCGGCGCGCTGCCTTCAATGACCGTCAGCCAAGCGGCGCTCATGCGATCGCCTCCGGCAGCTTCACGCCCTTCACCGCTTCGGCCAGCGCGCCCGAGCGCACCAGGTGGAGCGCTTTTTGGATGTCCGGATGGAAATAACGGTCGTCCTCAAGCTTCGGGACTTCCGCGCGCACACGTTTACGCACCGCTTCCAACGGTGCGCTGGAGGTGAGCGGCGCTAGAAAATCGCACGCCTGAGCAGCCGCGAGGAGTTCGATGGCGATCACGGCATTCGCTGTTTCCGCCATGGGCAGTAACCGGCGCGCGCCGTGCGCCGCCATGGACACATGATCTTCTTGGTTGGCCGAGGTCGGAATGGAATCGACGCTGGCGGGATACGCGCGCTGCTTATTCTCCGACACGAGGGCCGCCGCGGTGACCTGCGGAATCATGAAGCCGGAGTTGAGGCCCGGCTTCGGTGTCAGGAACGCGGGCAAGCATGACAGCGCGGGATCGATCAGCATGGCGAGGCGGCGTTCGGCAAGCGAACCGATTTCGCAAATCGCCATGGCGATCATGTCCGCCGCGAAGGCCACCGGCTCGGCGTGGAAGTTGCCGCCCGACAGGGCTTCGTTGTCGTCGGCGAAAATCAGCGGATTGTCCGACACGCCGTTGGCTTCGGTTTCGAGGAAACGCGCCGCATTGCGCAGCATATCCAGGCACGCGCCCATGACCTGCGGCTGGCAGCGCAGGCAGTAAGGATCTTGGACGCGGCTGTCATTGACGAGGTGCGAGGCACGGATCGCGCTGCCGTCCATGAGCGCGCGATACGTGTCCGCCGCCTCGATCTGGCCCTTATGTTTGCGAAGCGCATGAATGCGCGGATCGAACGGTGTGTTGGAGCCTTTCGCACCATCGGTGGTCAGCGCGCCGGTAACCACCGCCGCCTGAAACAAAGTCTCGGCTTCGAACAGACCCGCGAGGCCATAGGCCGTTGAGAACTGCGTGCCGTTCAGAAGCGCGAGGCCTTCCTTGGCGCCCAGCGTGATGGGCGTAAGGCCCGCGCTCTTCAAGGCGTCGACCGCGTTCATCCGCCCCTTTGACGTGAAAGCTTCACCGACCCCGATCATAACCGACGTCATATGCGACAGCGGCGCGAGATCGCCGGAAGCGCCAACGGAACCCTGATTGGGAATGACCGGAATGATGTCGTGTTTGATCATCGCCTCGAGCATATCGAGCGTCTCGGGACGCACTCCTGATGCGCCCTGGCCGAGGCTCGCCAGTTTCAGCGCCATCATCAGGCGCGCGACATGCGCCGGCATGGGATCGCCCACACCGGCCGAATGCGACAGCACGATATTGCGTTGAAGCTGCGTGAGGTCCGCGTCTTCGATCTTCACGCTCGCCAATTTTCCAAAGCCGGTGTTGATTCCGTAGACCGGCGCGCCCTTGGCGATGATGCGCGCCACGGCCTGCGCGCTTTTTTCGACCGCTGGACGGCACGCAGGGTCGAGTGTGGCCGGAGCGCCGCGATAGATAGCACGCCAGTCGGCAAGGCTCGTCGCGCCCGGCTTCAATACAATGGTCATTGGCCTCTCCAGATACGCGTATGCAAGGGGTTGAAGCCCATGCGATAGACCAGCTCCGCGGGCCGCTCGATATTCCAGATCGCGAGGTCGGCGCTCTTGCCGGCTTCCAGGGTGCCGATCTCATCGGCCATACCCAGCGCTTTTGCCGCTTCGCGCGTTACGCCCGCGATGCACTCATCCACCGAAAGGCGGAACAAGGTCGCGGCCATGTTCATGGACATCAGGAGGGAGGTCAGCGGCGAGGTGCCGGGGTTCGAGTCCGTCGACACCGCCATGGGCACGTTATACTGGCGGAACAGTGCGACCGGGGGTTGGCGTGTATCGCGCATGAAGTAGAACGCGCCCGGCAGAAGCACCGCGACGGTCCCGGCCTTCGCCATCGCCGCGACACCGGCTTCGTCGGTGTGCTCAAGATGATCGGCCGAAAGCGCCTTGAATTTCGCGGCCAGCATGGCGCCGCGCAGATTTGAAAGCTGATCGGCGTGCAGTTTTACCGGCAGATTGTAAGTGGCGGCCGCTTCGAAGACACGCGCGACCTCTTCCGGCGAGAAAGCGATGCCTTCACAAAAAGCATCGACCGCGTCGGCAAGATTCTCTTTCGCCACGGCGGGCAGCATCTCGTTGACGATGGTGTCGATGTAAGCGCGCTTATCACCCTTCGCCTCGGCGGGCACAGCGTGCGCGCCAAGGAATGTGGTGCGGATCGTGACGGGACGTTCGTCGCCCAACTGACGCGCGGCGCGCAGCGCCTTGGTTTCGCTGTCCAAGTTGAGGCCGTAGCCGGACTTCACTTCAACGGTCGTGACGCCTTCGGCAATCAGCGCGTCGAGACGCGGCAAGGTCTGGCGTACGAGTTCGTTCTGATCGGCGTCGCGGGAATGCTTGACGGTCGAGACGATGCCGCCGCCGGCGCGGGCGATCTCTTCGTAGCTCGCGCCCTTCAGGCGCAGCTCGAATTCATGGGCGCGGTCGCCCGCATATATAAGGTGGGTGTGGCAGTCGATGAGCCCTGGGGTGATCCAGCGGCCCTCGCAATCCGTGATCTCGCCCTTTGTCAGCGCGGCCGGCAGATCAGCTTGCGGACCGGCATAGGCGATCCGGCCGTCTTTAACGACGACCGCGCCTTTTTCGACGAGGCCGAGTCCCGGCTGTCCCGGCGCGACGGTGGCGAGGCGGGCATTGCGGAAAAGCCTTTCCGCGGCTCGCGATTTTGTGCCCTCTGGCATGAGAATTCCCGGTTTCCAAGACGCCCCGACCCGGATAATGTATAGACATATTCAGACCGAAAGCAAGCTGACTCCCAACTTTAAAGGGGTTTAGCTCATTTCAAAGGACCGCTGATGACCGTCATCCACGCCGCCCAGGCGCTCACTCCACTGGGATGGAATTCCGACGTGCGGGTCGTGATCGAGGCCGGGCGGATCGTGTCCGTCACCGCGAATACGCCGCCCCGCGACGGCGACGACCAGCACGCGATTCTGCTTCCCGCGATGGCCAATCTGCACAGCCACGCGTTCCAGCGGGCCATGGCCGGGCTCACGGAGCTGCGCGGACCGAGTGAGGATAATTTCTGGAGCTGGCGCGATCTCATGTATCGCTTTGCGCTCGAGATCTCGCCCGAGCAGCTTGAAGCGGTCGCCGCGCAGCTCTATGTCGAGATGCTCGAGGCCGGATTCTCCCGCGTCGGGGAGTTCCACTATCTGCATCATGATCGCGACGGGAGGCCTTATTCCAACGTCGCGGAAATGGCGTCCCGTGTCGCCGCGGCGGCCGGCGAAACTGGAATCGGTCTCACGCTTCTTCCGGTGTTCTACGCGCACGCCAGCTTTGGCGGGCTCGCACCGCGCGACGATCAGCGCCGCTTCATCAACGACGTGCGCGGCTACAACCGTCTGCTGGAAGGCTCCCGCGCGGCCGTGAAGCTATTGGGCACCGGCATTGTCGGTGTCGCGCCCCATTCGCTGCGCGCTGTGACGCCGGAGGAACTGAAAGACGTGGCTAAGATGGCGGGCGGCGCGCCCATTCACATCCACATCGCCGAACAGACCGGCGAAGTCGATACCTGTATCGCCTGGTCCGGACAGCGGCCCGTCGAATGGCTGCTAAACCATAATGACGTCGATGAGCAATGGTGCCTCGTGCACGCGACTCATATGACCGACGACGAAACCATCCGCATGGCGCGCTCGGGCGCGACGGCGGGGCTCGCGCCGATCACAGAAGCCAATCTCGGCGATGGCGTCTTCAACGCCAAAGTCTTTCTGGCTCACGGAGGGCGCTACGGGATCGGCTCGGATTCCAACGTTCAAATCGGCATCGATGACGAGCTGCGCATGCTGGAATACTCGCAGCGCCTGTTCAACCGCGCCCGTAACGTGATGGCCGTCCAGAGCCATTCGACGGGCCGCGCGCTTTTTCAAAGCGCGGTCGTGGGTGGCGCGCTTTCGGTTGGTACGCACCCTGGCGGTCTGTCGGCTGGCGCGCCGGCGGACTTTTTCACGCTGCGCCGTGCGGAAACCGCGCTCGCCGCACGTAAAGGCGACGACATCTTCGACACCTGGATTTTCACCGGCGGCGATTCGCCGGTGGATTGCGTGTGGGTCGCGGGCAAGAAAGTGGTCGCGGCCGGACGACATCACCGCCGCGGCGAGATCGCGCGCAAGTTCGCCGCCGCGATGCGTGAGTTGAGCGCGCTCTAAGGTCTAACCCCGCGCCGCTTTCTTCATGCGCGCCGGCACCGGTGCGTGATCCCGGCCGGCCGACATCGTGGCCTGACGGCGTGCCGCCGCGAGGAGGAACGCGCGGAAATCCGAGCCATACGGACGGTCGAGCGCCGCGCGGTCCCAGGCCAGGAAATAAGGCTCCGGCATGCTGATGCGGCGGTCGAGTGGAACGACCAAACGCCCCGCCTCAAGGTCGTCCATGATCATCGACATCTGTGCGAGAACGAAGCCGCCGCCGGCAACCGCTGCGTCGAGTCCCGAAGCCGACAGCGAGAACGTGAGCTCACCGGCCGCCTTCGGCGCGGGTTCATCGACGCTCTGCGCCCAGTCTGCCCAGGACGGCGCCGTCGAATGGCGGATGTCCCACTCAATGTCGATGAGCGGTCCGCCAAGAATGTCGGTGGGCGTGCTGACAGGATGTTTTGCGAGAAGCTCCGGCGAACACGCCGGCACCACGGTATCTGTAAAGAGTTCGGCGAAGTGATCGTACTTCCGCGCGTCGGTGCCATAAGAGAGGCGGAAATCGATGTGATCGTTCTGCAGCGCGGCTTCTTCGTCGGTGCCAATCAGGCGAATCGTCGCGTTCGGATGCGTGGCGCGCCATTCCTGGATCAGCGGCCGCAACCAGCGCATGGCCAGCGAGGGCAGGGCGCTGATGACGATCCCGGGCTTGGTGCGGGCCAGCTGCAGTGTGTCCTGCGCCAGGCGCAACTGGTCGAACGCCACGCGTACCCGCTCGTAATACATCCGGCCCCAGGAGGTCAGTGTCAGCGACCGGCCGCGCCGCTCGAACAGACTGGCGCTTAAGGCTTCCTCGATATTGTGGATTTGCTGGCTGATAGCGCCGGGCGAGACACAAAGCTCTTCGGCGGCGGCGGTGACGCTGCCGCATCTCGCGACCGCCTCGAAGGCCTGTACCGCCCGCATTGTAGGAATAAGCACCACGGATCTGTCCCCCGGGTTTAGCTCAGTTAAAACATAGTACACTCCGCTCGCGGCTGCGATACGGACCGACGTCTGTGATCCCCCCGAAACACCGACGTTTATTGCACCGCACACAACGCTAGACGCAATAAATCGGCCCGTCAATGCGATATGCAATAAAAGTGACCAAACGTATATAACGCCTAAATATTAGACAAATGCCCTCTTTTTACTAAAACCAGTAAAGTGCCTGGAATTGCCTGGGGAAACGGCGCCGACTCACGCGGACTTGCATGATTCAGGGCCTTTAGGCGGCCTAAACTAGATGCCAAAAGCTCTCCCTTGCGCGCATCCTGCGCCGTACGGTCTGTTGCGTTAGGTCTTAATTGGGGGAGAAGAACCCGTGATTCGAACGGTTCTCAAGCATTCACGCAAACTCGCGGTTCTATCGCTGGCGCTGCTCGCGCCCGCCGTACTCGCGGCCGATTCACTGCCGCCGATGCCGCAGTACAAAATCGACACCAGCTGGCCGAAGTTGCCGCTGCCCAACACTTGGACCTTTGGATTGATCGGCGGGATCTTCGTCGATTCGCGCGATCACGTTTACATCTATCACGCGCCGTCCGAGATCCCGCGTTATGCCTTGAGCGCCGCGGCGACCCCGAAACGCGGTAAGTGCTGTATCGCCGCGCCGTATGTCGTCGAGTTCGACAAGGCCGGCAAAGTGGTGCGGTCCTTCGGCGGCCCCGGTGACGGTTACGATTGGCCGCGCGCCGAACACGGGCTCTATGTCGACTACAAGGGTAACATCTGGCTTGGCGGCAGCGCCACGCGCGCCAGCGAGAAGGGCGAACCCGCCAACGGCTTGGTTCTCAAATTCTCGCCAGAGGGCAAATTTTTGATGCAGATCGGCAAGCCCGGTCCGTCCAAGGGCAGCCTCGACACTACCCAGCTTTCGGGCCCCGCGAACTTCTTCGTCGATCCCACCGACAACGAAGTCTATATCGCCGACGGCTACGGCAACCACCGCGTCATTGTGTTCGACGCGGATACCGGCAAGTTCAAGCGTCAGTGGGGCGCCTATGGCAAGCCGCCGACGGACAACGACATTGGCCCCTACGATCCGAAGGCGCCGCCCGCGCAGCAATTCCGCATCGCGCATTGCGTGCGCGTGTCCAAGGACGGCTTCGTGTATGTCTGCGATCGTTTGAACAACCGCGTGCAGGTATTCAAGAAGGACGGCACCTTCGTCACCGAATGGATCTATGACCCCGAAACGCTACAGTCCGGTTCCGTCGGCGCCATCGCCTTCTGGCCTGACGCCAAGCAGACCCTTCTCGCCATCAACGACATGGGCAATTCGCAGGTCCGCTTCGTGAACCGCGCGGACGGCAAGGTTGTCGGCACCTTCGGCTGGTACGGCTCATGGGCTGGCGAACTGATGCGCCCGCATGAAGTGGCCCTCGATTCCGAAGGCAATCTCTACACTTCCGAAGACTGGCGCGTGCAGAAGTTCACCAGAACAGGCGGGCCAGCCGTCAAATAACGTCAGCAGTATAAAAATAAAAGCCCGCGATGAGCAATCATCGCGGGCTTTTTGTTTGGGCTCTAAAGGCTACTTCTTCACCGGCATCACCGTGCCGCCCGCGGCTTCGGCTTTCTTGATACCTTCAATCGTCTTGGCAACGCGAAGCTCCGTGATCTCCTTGGTGATCGCATCCGCTTTCGCTTTATCGAGCAGATTGCCGTCGATGGTCGTCTTGCCGATCTTCTGGCGCTGTTCCCAGTTGATCGACTTCGGATCGATGGCGAGGAGTTCCGTGGAGATGGCGAAGTCGTCGTGGAGGGACTCGCTGCCCTGCGACCCCTTCTTGGCGTAACCCTTCTCCACGAGCATCGCGTGGACCGAGGCGTAGTCGTAATACTCCGGGATCCAAGCTCCGAGCACGCCGCCGCCGTTCACCTTCGCCGCCGCGGCGGCCATGCCCTTCTCGTTACCGCCGCTGTCGCTGATGAAAAATATCTTCTTGAACCCGTTCACCTTGTAGCTCCGGGCGATGTCCGTCAGCAGCGCTTCGTAGGTGGACTCTTCCAGGCTGATGGTGCCGGCCGACAGCATGTGGCCGACACGCGGCTCGATCTGCATCTCGCGCGAGAACTTCACGATGGGAGCGCACAGCGCGTTGATCTTGCGCGCCAGCGCCTCGCAGTTCTTGGTCAGGATCCAGTTATGTTTGCCCAGCCTGATCCACGGGCCGTTCGGCTCGATGCCGCCGGTGGCGATGATCACCGTCGTCTTGCCTTCCTTCATGGCGTCGCGCACGTCCATCCAGGTCATGTCCTCCATCCACACCGTGTCGTTCTTCGGCAGCGGATTGGCCGTGGCGATACAGTTGTAGCTGTTCTTCGCGCAGTCGCCGCCGCCGGCGGATTTACCGTCATCGGGCGTGCCTTGCGCGAAAGCCGTGGACGCGCCGAGCATCATCCCGGCCGCGAGAACGAGGCGCACGATTTGTTTCATGGAGGTCCCCTGTGTGATTTGCCAGTGCCCCGATTTAAATACAAAAACGCCCGCGGTTCCATGGGAGCCGCGGGCGTTGTGCTGTGCGAAAGAACGCGCTTTTAGGCTTTTTCGCCTAGGCCCTCTTAGTTCGGGCATCCCAGGCGGGACGCATCTCCGGTGGTCCCTTTTTAGCGCTACTGAGGCCGTGCGCGCTCATCCCACGCCGCCATGACCGCCGGGTCCGTCGGCTTCGTGACCAGGGTCCCGATGATGTAGGCGATGAAGCTGGCCGCCATCCCGAAGAAGATCGAATTGTCGGAATAGACGTCCTGGACATAGGCCATGTGGCCGAAGGTCACCACGATGCCGGCGACGATACTGGCGATGGTGCCCTGCAGATTCGCCCGGCGCCACACCATGCCGCCGATGACAGGCACGAAAAGGCCGGTGACGACGATGGCGCTGCCGATGGTGATCGCGGCCACCACGTCGTTCAGCGCCGCGGCCATCGCGATCATAAGCGCGCCGAAGAACAGGATGTACCAGCGGCTGTCGCGCACTTCGTCGCGCGATTCCTCGCGTTGCTCTTCTTCGCTCTTGAGTCTACCGCGCTTCAGGCCGCGCACGATGTCCTGCTTCGCGACCGTGGCCGACGCGATGAGGGTGCCGCTCGACACCGACATGATCGCCGCCAGAGCCGCCGCCAGCACCAGACCCGACAGGCCCGCCGGCAGCACCTGGTCGACCACCATTCCGTACACCGTGTTGCGGTTCACGTCCGGCGGCAGCAGTACTTTGGCCGTCATGCCGATGATGGCTCCCGCAACGGCGTAGAAGAAGCAGTACACACCGGCGGCTGCTCCGGCCCATTTGGCGACCTTATCGCTGCGCGCCGTGAAGATGCGCTGCCACACGTCCTGCCCGATGACGATCGAAAGATTATAGATGATCAGATAGCTGAAGATCGTGCCCCAGCCGATTTCGGTGATGTCGAAGGCGCTTTCCGGCAGCTTTTCATGCAAACCGTCAAAGCCGCCGACCGCGAACAGGGACGCGGGCAGGAGGATCACGAAGATCCCGATGGTCTTGATGATGAACTGCACGAAGTCGGTGAGGGTGATGGACCACATGCCGCCGAGGAAGGCGTACAGCACCACCACACCGCCGCCGATCAGTACGGCCGGCAGCTTGTCCAAGCCGAACAGCACCTGGAAGATCGAGCCGTAAGCGATGGTCGAGGTCACCGCGATCATGAAGGCGTAGCCGAGCATGACGAGGCCCGAGATCACCGCGGTGCCTTTACCGTACCGCAGTTCAAGCATCTGGCTGACGGTGTAGACCTTGAGGCGGCTCACCAGAGAAGCGATGGTCACGCTGACCACCAGCACGCCGAAGCCGAGCGAGAAGGCCAGCCACATGCCCGAGATGCCGTGTTGATAGGCAAGGCCGATCCCGCCCACGGTCGCGCCGCCGCCCATGACCAGCGCGCCCATGGTCCCGGCGTAAAGCACAGGACCCAAGCGGCGTCCGGCGACGAGGAAGTCGGATTCATTGGTGGCCCGGCGCTTGGAGTACCAGCCGATGCCCACCATCACAGCCATGTAGATGGCGATGACGATCAAATTCAAAGTCATGTTGTCCCCCGACAAATCCCCAAACGGTGCCGCGACCTTTGCGGCGCAATATGCCTAGACATATTGTCAGCGAAATTTCTGCAAGTCTCGCACTATTGCGTCATTGCGCGGTGGCGATCCTGACGAAAGCCTTGCTAAAACGCCGCGCAAAAATTTCTAAAGAAGACTTGAGCCCAAATCCCTGAAATGGCCTGGATATTTCTCAATTGACTAGACATACTGCGAATATGTCTAGGCTCGCGTTAGTGATAAATGAAGTACAGCAAGAAGACGATTTCTGAATCGCTCCCGCGTTACCAGGAAATCCAAAATCATCTGAAATCGCAGATCCTGTCGGGCGCCTGGGCGCCCGGCACGAAGGTGCCGTCCGAGCACGAACTCGCCGCGCAGTTCGATTGCGCGCGCATGACCGTCAGCAAAGCGATCGGGTCATTGGTCGAAAAGGGCCTCGTCGTGCGCCGCCGCCGCGCCGGCACGGTGGTCGCCGCGCCGCGCAGCCAGGAAACTGTTCTGGAGATCCACGATATTCAGGCCGAAGTGCAGGCCAGCGGGCGTCTCTACCGCTTCGACATCCAAGCCCGCAAGGTCGGCAAGGCGACGCGCGAGGAAGCCGACAAGCTCGGCGCCGAGATCGGCGCGCCCGTGCTCATCATTTCCTGCGTGCACTGGGCCGATACGGTTCCCTACGCGCTCGAAGAACGCATCATCAATCTCGCCGCCGTGCCGGAAGCCGAAGACGAGATGTTCCTCGAAGTCCCGCCGGGCAGCTGGCTCCTCGCGAAGATTCCCTGGAACGAAGCCGAGCACCGCATCTTCGCCGTCAGTGCCGATATCGCCACCGCGCGCATCTTGAAGATCCGCCGCAACGCGGCGTGCCTGTGCATCGAGCGCCGCACGCGCCGCGATGCTCACAACGTCACCTATGTACGTCTAATTTATCCGGGCGACCAGCATGTGCTCGTCGCGCGTTTCCAAACGCACGGCACAGCCAGCCGGTAATTACGCCTTCAACAGCTCGGCGATGCGCGCGAGCAGCGCCTCGGCGGCCACCGGCTTGGTCTGAAACGCATCGCAGCCCGCGTTATAGGCTTCCTCGCGGTCGTCCGCCGTCAGGTTTGCGGTCAGCGCCAGGATGGGGATTGTCTTGGTCTTCGGATCGGACTTGAGAGTGCGTGTCGCATCCCACCCGTTCATCGACGGCAGGCCCAGATCCATGATGATGAGTTCGGGGTGCTCCGACAGCGTCAGCGCGACGCCTTCCAGGCCGTCCTTCGCGCGCACGACCTTATGTCCGGCCGTCGTCAGCACACGCTCGACCACCGAGGCGGTGAACGTGTCGTCTTCAACGACCAGAATTTTCGCCATGCGCGTTCTCCTCAAAAGCGCGGCAATAAGACCTCACGCTAAGTGACATTTCAACATCCGTCCCCTCGGAAATGAAAATAAAAAAGGGGGCCGAAGCCCCCCTTTTTCCGAACGCGGCGCGTATCGGCGACCTATGCCGAGGCGGGCATATTGAGCGCCTTGAAGAACGGCATCTGGCGGATGCGTCTGCCCGTGGCCACGAAGACCGCATTGGCCACAGCGGGCGCCACCGGCGGCAGCGCCGGTTCGCCAAGACCCGTGGGCGCGTACTCCGACTGGATGAAGTGCGTTTCGACTTCAGGAATCCCCGTGATGCGCATGATCGGGTATTCGTCGAAGTTGCCTTCGCCGATGCGGCCCTTTTCGATCGACAGCTCGAGGTTCATGGTCGAGATGCCGTCGATCACCGCACCCTGCGTCTGATTGATCGAACTGCTCATGTTGATGATCGGACCGATATCGCCGACTACGATCACCTTGTGGACGGTGACTTTGTTGTTCTTGTCGACGCTCACTTCGGCGGTCTCCGCGAAGTGGCCGGCGTGGCTGAAGTAGAAGGCCATGCCGAGGCCGCGACCCTTCGGCAAGCTGCGGCCCCATCCGGCCTTCTCGGCGGCCAGCTTGATCACATCGGCGGCGCGCCCCGTATTCAGCGAGCCGTCGTTACCCGGCACCAGCCAACGCGCTTCGCCCAAAAGCTCCAGCAGGAATTCCACATGATCGCGCCCGGCCGCGGCCGAGACTTCATGCAGGAACGACTGGAACGCGAACGCATTGGTGTTCGAACGCGGCGCGCGCCACGCGCCCGTCGGAGTCATCATCGGCAGCATGGTTTGGGTCAGCAGGCCATTGGCTGTCATCGGGAAGGGGAACTCTTCCTTCGGGATGTTGCCGCCGGTGACCGGCGCCTTGCCGTCCGTGGTAAAGGTGATGAAGTGGTCCGACAGCGCGACCATCTTGCCGTTCGCGTCCAGGCCGGCCTTGAACGAATGGAACCCGCCCGGACGGAAGAAGTCATGCGCCATGTCGTCTTCGCGGGTCCACGTGAGTTTCACCGGAATGCCGCCCGCCTGCTTCGAGATCGCGATGGCTTCCGCGGCGTAGTCGTTGACCAAACGCCGTCCGAAACCGCCGCCTGCGCGGATCTGGTGCACGGTGACGTGATTCTCGGCGATGCCGAGCATCTTCGCGGTTGAGGACAGAATGCGCTCCGGCGTCTGTGTGCCGGCCCAGATTTCCGCGCTATCGCCCTTGAAGTGCGCGGTGCAGTTCATCGGCTCCATCGTCGCATGCGCGACAAACGGATAGCTGTAGAAGGCTTCGACTTTCTTCACCGCGCCTTTGTAGGCGCCGTCGAAGTCGCCGGTTTTCACCAGTTCTTCCTTGCCGTTCTGTCCGGCAATTTCCTTCGCTTTGGCCACGGTGGCCGACCAGCTGTCCTTCGACGCGCCGCTTTCATCCCACTTCACTTGCAGCGCGGACTTCGCGCGAAACGCAGCCCATGTAGAATCGGCGAGAATGGCCACGCCCGGCATCAGTTCGGCGACGAGACCGTTGCCTTCGAGCACAAACGCATCCTTCACGCCCGGCAGCTTCTTGATCTCGTCGAGATTGGCGCTCGCCACCTTGCCGCCCACGGCAGGGCACTTGGTATAGGTCGCATAAACCATGCCGGGGATTTTCAGATCGATGCCGTACAACGGCTTTCCGGTCACGATGTTGGCGTTGTCGACGCCGCCGAAGCTCTTGCCGATCAACTTGTATTGATCGCGCGTCTTCAGCTTCAACGCCTTCACGTCCGGCACCGGCTGCGCGGCGGCCTTGACCGCAAGAGCGCCGTAACCGATTTTACGCCCGCTGGCCTGATGGATCACTTCGCTGTCGGACGTCGTCAGTTCGCTCACCGGGACGCGGAAGTCTTTCGCGGCGGCCGAAACGAGCATCGCGCGCGCCGCTGCGCCCGCTTGGCGCAGCTGGTCCCAGCTCTGCGGGATCGAACGCGAGCCACCGGCGCTCTGGCGGCCATAGACGGCGGGATTGATGGGCGCCTGTTCAATGTCCACGTCGGCCCACGCCGCGTCGAGTTCCTCGGCGATGATCAGCGGGAACGCGGTCTTGATGCCTTGCCCGATTTCCGGGCTCTTCGAGTAGATGAGAATGCGGCCTGACGGCGCGACGCGCAGGAACGCGTTCGGGACGAACTCGCCCTTTACCGGGGTTGTCGCGGCCATCGCTTTGCCAGCGCCGCCGATCTGGAAGGCGAGCACAAGGCCCGCGCCGCCGGCGACGCCGATTTTCAAGATGGAACGGCGTGAGAGTTTGGTGCGCTCGGGCGCGGGCAGCGCGCCGATTTCGCGCATCACGTCGGTGAAGTAAGAGTCGGCGGAGATGAAAGACGCGTTCATGCCACGCCTCCCTTGGCGATCGCTTCTGAAGCGGCGTTGATCGCCTGCTTGATGCGGATGTAGGTGCCGCAGCGGCACAAGTTGCCGAACATCGCGGTGTTGATCTGTTCGTCGGTCGGCTTCGGGTTTTTGCGCAGGAGCGCGGTGGCGGTCATGATCTGACCCGCCTGGCAGTAGCCGCACTGTGCGACATCGAGATCGATCCACGCTTTCTGGACCGCGGTCAGCGTGCCGTCTTCTTTCGCCAGGCCCTCGATCGTCGTGATCTGTTGGCCCGCGGCGGCGCTGATCGGCGTCGAGCAGGAGCGCATCGGCACGTTATTGATGTGCACGGTGCAAGCGCCGCACTGGCCCACGCCGCAACCATATTTGGTGCCGACCAGATCCAGTGTGTCGCGCAGGACCCACAGCAGCGGGGTCGCGGGATCGCTGTCGTCGACCTCAACAGCCTTGCCATTGACGGTAAGCGTGATCATGGGCCCTCCGGATATCGCGATTGGAAGGCTCAAATGTCTCGCGAGTAGGGGGTTTTGGGCAAGCGCTTTAAGCAGCACAAGCTGCCGTTTTGGGTAACATTTCTGAGCAAAATCAAACGATCAGCGCTGTTCAGGCTACTTCGCGAACAGCTTGGACCGATCGTTGAAGGCCTTGAACTCCAGGGCATTCCCCGAGGGGTCCTGGAAGAACATCGTGGCCTGTTCGCCGACTTGTCCCTTGAAGCGAATATACGGTTCGATGCCGAATTTCACGCCGTGAGCCTTGAGCCGCTCGGCCAGGGCCTCCCACTTCGCCATGGAAAGGACGACCCCGAAGTGCGGTACAGGCACGTTGTGGCCGTCCACCGGGTTGGTCGCCCCGTTCTTTGGCCGAGGTGCGAGGTGGGTCACGATCTGGTGGCCAAAGAGGTCGAAATCGATCCAGGCATCTGAGCTACGCCCTTCCGGCAGGCCGAGCACGCCGCCGTAGAACTTGCGCGCCTCCGCGAGATCGTCGACGGGGAAAGCGAGGTGGAAGGGGTCCAATTCCTGGGTCATGGGTCTTTTATCTCTCCGTCTCACGTGAAGGCCAATGTCGCTTGTCCCGCCTGGGTTGCAGCGCCCGCAATCAGGGCGGGGATGACACGCAAGGCGCGGAACAATCTCAATTTTCTCGCGTTCTTCGAGTCATCCAGGCGGAAACAAAACCGTCTCTTATGCGTACCATATCCCCAGCGTGGTTCTACGTCACGGCGGCTGCCATCGGTATGGCGGCCACGGTGCCGTTTGGGGATTGGGATGGGGCGCTCGTGTTCGATCCGGATCTCAGGATCGACGACATTCTCGTCTATCACGCCTTCTTCCAGTCGGGTGCGCTCGGCGTCCTGACCGCCCCGGCGCCCAACGTCTATTTCGAAGGCCATAGCTTCCTCTACGGCCTCGCGCTGCATCTCTACCAGGCAGTGGCCGGCCTCATCGGTCTAACCCCACCCATCCGGGAGGCGGCCATCGCGACGGTTGGGATCGTAGGCGCGCTCGCCCATATCGGCGCGACCATGGTGTTTTGCGCGACCGCCCGGCGGCTCACCCAAAACGGGGCCGCCGCGCTTCTACTCACCGTGCTCTTCGGCCTTTCGCCCCAGATCCTTAATATCGACCTTATCCGCATCGACCGGCTGATGATCCTGCCGCTCGTTGTCGTGATGCATGTCAGCGTCCTCATCACGCGCCGCGAAGCGGTGACGCGTGATGGGGTCATACTCGGCGTGGCCATGGCCGCGCTCACGGCCACCAAGATCTCCGGCGTGTTGTTCGGCGTTATGCCGGCGCTCGCGGCAAGTCTCGTACTTTTGCAGGATAAGTCGTCGGCCTGGCCGCGCGTTCGCGCGCTCACCCTTTCCGCTATCGCCGCCGCGATCCCGGTCCTTACGCTCCTCATGGTCCGGCACCTCCTGCATTGGGACCGCTTCGCGGCAAGTCTCGCGGAAGGGTACGCCATGCAGATGAAATGGACGTCCGTGCTGCCGTCCACGCCGCTGCTCTATTACAACATCGATCTCTTCGCCGGGTATGGCGTGGTGTTCCTCATCCTCGCCGTGATCTCCGCCGTCGTCCTGGCGGCGCGGGCGCTTGTTGATCGGGACGCGACCGCACTCTGGCTGTTGATCTGCCTCGCCATGTTCTCGGCAGCCGGCATGGCGGTCTTCAAGTACGACCGCGGCGGCTATCACCTAGTGCCGCTCTATCTCTATGCGCTCGCTGTGATGCTGCGCGCGGCGATGGATGTCGCGGCCGGCCGCATCCTTCTCCGCCGTCCGTGGGGCGAGGCTTTCGTGGCCCTTGCGATACTCGTTCTCCCGCTGGCGGCTCTTGGCGAAACTTACGCGGCACAGACCCGCGAGGCGCGCCTGCGCGATGCCTCGGTGGAGAAGACGCGCGTTGCCTCGCGCGACTGGATCCTTGCCCATTTCGCGCCGGGCGAGCGGATCTGCATGATGACCAGCTCGCAGTGGGCTAACCCGCAACTGGCGGGCCACGGCCTGCAGGTCACAACCGCCCCGCTCGACATTCCCTATCTCGATGGCGCTGCCATGGCGGACTATGTCGCGCCGCATCTCTATCAGTTGCGCGCGGCCTGCGATGGTCTGGTCCTCAACGATCTGCACAACACCGTCTATCTCAACAATTTCACCACACGCGGCTACGCGGATCGCCGTGCCGAGTGGGATCGGTTGTTCACCGATCTCGCGCAAGTCTATCCGCCGATGGTGTTCGAAGGTCCGGCCAAGGCGTTCTTCGTCTCGCGCGTCGAGGTCTATGACCTGCGTCCGGCCCGCACGGGGCTGCCGGCGCGCGCGGACATCCTCGCCGGCACATTTGATGGCGCGGCGTTCACGTTCGGCGCGCGCCGAGTTCCGGTGACGAAGGAGTTGACCGGCGCCGTCGATGCCGTTGCGCGCGTCGACGACGGCCGTATCGGCGCCGAAGGCTGGGCCATCGATACCGCCCGCCAAGAGCCGGCCGCCGCCATAGTTCTGGTGGCGGACGACCGTGTCATCGGCTTCGGCGGCACGGGCACTGCGCGCCGCGCGGATGTCGCGGCCGCCTACGAAGCGCCCGACTATCAGCTGGCCGGCTATGCGGTCTGCGCGGTCTCCAATGTTGACCGTGTACGCGTTTTCGCGCTGACGCACGACGGCCGCGCTGGTGAATTGAGCGCACCCGAAGGGGCTGCGATCTCGGGCGCCGCGCGCCGCGCGCCCTATCCCTGTCTTTCGTTCGCGGAGCCGTGATGCGCAGGCTTTTCACACAAGAGCTTGCGTCGTTGCCGCTCATCGCGCGGCCGCTTTCGCACCGCCAGGCGAAGATGCGCGCGCTGTTCGACCGCCTCGCGCCCGACGTCGATGCGTGGGCGGCGCGCAATCCCGCGTTCCATGAAGCAGATACGGCTTACCTGCGGTTCCTTATCCCCGAAGGCCAGCGCATCCTCGAGATCGGCTGCGGCCTCGGCGATACCCTGGCCGCGCTGGCGCCCCGCGAAGGCGTTGGTATCGATATCTCTCCCGTCATGACCGCCCGCGCCGCGGCGCGTCATCCGAATTTGACCTTCTATGCCGGCAATGCCGAGGATCCGGCCGATCTCGCGCAGATCGAGGGCGCCTTCGACGTGATCTTGCTCTCCGACACCATCGGTTTCCTCGACGATTGCGAGGAGACTTTCCGCCTCCTGCACCGCTTCGCAACGCCCCGCACCCGCATCGTCGTCAGCTACTATTCGCGCCTCTGGGAGCCCGTGCTTGAACTCGCCGAACGGGTCGGCATGAAAATGCCGCAGGGTCAGCACAACTGGCTCAGCACCTCCGACACCATGAACATGCTCGACCTCGCGGGCTGGGAGCCCTTGAAGCGCGAGTGGCGCCAGCTCATCCCGCGCCGCCTGCTGGGCCTCGGCACTCTCATCAACCGCACGATTGGGGCGTTGCCCGGCCTGCGCCGTCTGTGCCTGCGCAACTACATCGTGGCCCGTCCGCTTCAAAACGCCGCGACGCTCGCGCCGTCCTGCACGGTGCTCATTCCCTGCCGCAATGAGCGCGGTAACATCGAGGAAGCTGTGCGCCGCCTGCCGCCGATCGCGCCGAAGACAGAGATCATCTTTGTCGAGGGCCACAGCAAGGACGGCACCTACGAGGAGTGCCTGCGGGTGCAGGCCGCCTATCCGCATCTCGATATCAAGGTCATGAAACAGCCGGGCAAGGGCAAAGGCGATGCGGTGCGCGCGGGTTTCGAGGCCGCGGCCGGAGATGTTCTCATGATCCTCGACGCCGATCTCACCATGCCGCCCGAGGAACTGCCGAAGTTCTACGCGGCCATTTCGTCGGGCAAGGGGGAGTTCATCAACGGATCGCGGCTCGTCTACCCCATGGCCGACCGCGCCATGCGTTTCCTCAATTGGGTCGCGAACCGCACCTTCGCCGCGTTGTTCTCATTTCTGCTCAATCACCGCTTCACCGATACCCTATGCGGGACCAAGGTGCTGTGGCGGGGCGACTACCGGAAGATCGCCGCGGCCCGGGCCTATTTCGGCGACTTCGATCCCTTCGGCGATTTTGACCTGATCTTCGGCGCCGCCCGGCTCAACCTGAAGATCGTCGAGGTGCCGATCCGCTACCGCGACCGCCTTTACGGCGAAACGCAAATCTCCCGCTTCACGCATGGCATGCTGCTTGCGCGCATGACCCTCTTTGCCTGGAGGAAGTTCAAGGCCCTATGAATTCGAAACTTCAAAGTGTCCTGCTGCGCTCGTACGCCGGACTTCACGCGACCGGCGTCCTGTCGACGCCGCCCGGGCGTTGGGCTTTTTCTCGCGCCTACAACCTCTATAAAGCAAAGTTCGAGGCGCCGTCGGCCGACGGCCTGAGATCCGTGGTTGAACCCGGTTCTACGGTTGTGGACATCGGCGCCAATGTCGGTTTCTTCACCCGGCGTTTCGCCAAATGGGTCGGCGCGGACGGCATGGTCATCGCGCTTGAACCGGAGCCGCGCAATTTCGCCGATCTGCGTGACGTCTTGCGCGAAGACGGCGCCCTGCCGCGTGTGCGTCTGTTTGAGGTCGCGGCCGCGGAATTCGCAGGGACCGCGCAGCTCAAACTTAACCCGCTCCATCCGGGCGATCATAAGCTCACCACCGATAGCACCGGCATCACCGTCAAAACCGTGCGTCTTGATGACCTCCTGGCCGAAAGCAAATGGCCCAAACTTTCGCTCGTGAAAATCGATGTGCAGGGCGCCGAGGAGCGGGTTCTCGACGGCGCGGAACAGACGCTGGGGCGCGTCCGGCCCGCGTGGTTCGTGGAAGTCGACGACGATCACTTGCGGGCCATGGGTTCGGCGGCGGCGCATCTCGTGCGCCGGTTCGCCGCGCATGGCTACGGCGTGCACAAAGTCACGGCCGCCGGTCCGGGACCGGCGCTCGATCTTGGCGAAGTGATCGCCGGCCTGCGCCCCGGCGTTTACCAGGATCTGCTCTTCAAGCCCTGCTGACAGCCCCGCGCGCGCCCCGCTACACTCCGTCTCTTAGTCATCATGAGGGGTGGGATATGGCGAACGTTGCTTTCATCGGGCTGGGCATCATGGGTTTCCCCATGGCCGGGCATCTCACCAAGGCGCATAAGGTCACGGTCTATAACCGCAACCCCGCGCGCGCGCAGGCCTGGGTCGAGAAATACGGCAATGCCAGCGCGCCGACCCCCGCCGCGGCCGCCAAGAGCGCCGAGATTGTTTTCGTCTGCGTCGGCGACGATCCGGATTTGCGCCAGGTCATAACCGGCAAGGACGGCGTTTTTGACGGCATCGCGAAAGGCAGCGTGATCGTGGATCACACCACCGCTTCGGCCAATATCGCGCGCGAACTTTCAGCGCTCGCCAAGGAAAAAGGCGTGGGCTTCATTGATGCCCCGGTATCGGGAGGCCAGGCCGGCGCGGAAAACGGTCAGCTCACGGTTATGTGCGGCGGTGACGCGGCGTCGTACGCGGCAGCCGAACCCGTCATCGCCTCATACGCCAAGATGTGCAAACTCATCGGCGACAGCGGCGCCGGTCAGCTCACGAAAATGGTCAATCAGGTTTGCATCGCCGGCATCGTGCAAGGACTCTCCGAAGCGATGAATTTCGGCAAGCGCGCCGGGCTGGATATGGAGGCGGTGCTCGCGGTGATTTCAAAAGGCGCCGCGCAGTCGTGGCAGATGGAAAATCGGGGCAAAACCATGCTCGCCGGAAAGTTCGACTTCGGCTTCGCGACCGACTGGATGCGCAAGGATCTGCGCATCACCATGGACGAAGCGCGCCGCAACGGCGCGCGCCTTCCGGCAATCGCGCTCATCGACCAGTTCTATGCGGAAGTCCAGGCTCAAGGGCACGGACGCTGGGACACGTCGAGCCTCATGAGCCTGCTGACGGACGATTAGGTATTTGTAGCCCCGGCTCACCGAGCCGGGGCTCCCAAATACGACAACCCCCATCGTCACTGGCGCCACGCTTATCCCCCGTCGCACCGGTCACTTTGGGCGTGACGCGCGGAGTCTGCACGGCGGCGCGCACGTCACAACCATGCACAAGTTATTTGTGGCGGCGGCTGAAACTCAGCCGCGAGTCGAAGTGTGCGCGGCTGTTCGTTCTCTATTGTTCTTTCCATCGCGCCGCGATGCGCGCCATCTCGCCGCCGGGCGCCCATACTACGATGGCCTTTGCCCCTGCCGCGCCGGTCTTGTGGCGCACTTTATCCGGCGGACGCACGGTGCCGACCATTCCGGGTTTCAGGAAAATGCTTTTTCCGTTCACCACATGTTCGAGTTCGCCCTCGAGCACATAGAAGGTTTCAACGGAACCGTGCACGTGATCGCCCGAATCGATATTGGGCGGGAATGTCAGCTCGCCCATATCGATTTCCGCGCCGGCGTACATCTTGGGGTCCGTAAGCGGCCTCAAGATCGTGCCGCCGTTCGGATTCAGGTAAGTCTTGCCGAGCATCGCCGGTTTCGGTGGCGCATCGGCGGCGAGCGCGCCCGCGCTCGCAAGCAAGGCCGCAACAAGAATATATTTCATGATTGCCCTCCCGTGAGGGCTGAAGTCTCGCCGATCCGCCCGGCGCGCGCTATCGATATACGAAAAGGCCGCTAGCTCTTCGGCCGGCGCGGTTCTTTAAGGCCCATGCCCTTCGTCAGGAACGTCTGGCCACGGTGCTTGGTGCCCATGCGCTTGCCCTCGCCGCCGGAGTTTCCGGTACCGGCGGGTTGCCACGACGGGATCAGCTGATGCTTGCCCGGTCCGATAAGATCGGCGCGGCCCATGCGCTTCAACGCCTCGCGCAGAAGCGGCCAGTTCTCCGCATCGTGATAGCGCAAGAACGCTTTGTGCAGACGGCGCTGCTTAAGTCCCTTGATGGTGTCCACCTGTTCCGACGCGCCGCGGCGCACCGGTTTCAGCGGATTTTTTCCCGAGTGGTACATCGCCGTCGAGATCGCCATCGGCGACGGCAGGAAGGTCTGGACCTGATCGGCGCGGTACTTGTGCCGCTTCAGCCACAGGGCGAGGTTCATCATGTCCTCGTCCGTGGTGCCTGGATGCGCGGCGATGAAATAGGGGATCAGGAAGTATTCCTTGCCCGCCGCCTTCGCCGCCTGATCGAACATCTGCTTGAACTTGTCGTAAGCGCCGATGCCCGGCTTCATCATCTTCGACAAGGGACCCGCTTCGGTATGCTCCGGCGCGATCTTGAGGTAGCCGCCGACGTGGTGGGTCACCAGCTCCTTGATATAGGCCGGGCTCTTCACCGCGAGGTCATAACGCACGCCGGACGCCACCATCACTTTCTTGATGCCCGGGATTTCGCGCGCCTTACGGTACAGCTGAATCAGCGAGTCATGGTTGGTGTTGAGGTTCGGGCAGACATCCGGATATACGCAAGACGGCTTACGGCACTTGCTCTCGATGGCTTTATCTTTGCACGCCAGCCGGTACATGTTCGCGGTCGGTCCGCCGATGTCCGAGATGATGCCCGTGAAGCCTTCGGTCTTGTCGCGGATCTTCTCGATCTCACCAAGAATGGAGCCTTCCGAGCGGCTCTGGATCACACGGCCTTCATGCTCCGTGATCGAACAGAACGAGCAGCCGCCGAAGCAGCCGCGCATGATGGTCACCGAGAAACGGATCATCTCCCATGCCGGGATTTTCTGATCGCCGTACGACGGATGCGGCGCGCGCGCGTAAGGCAGCTCATAAACGCCGTCCATTTCCGGCGTCGAGATCGGGATCGGCGGCGGGGTCACCCACAATTCGCGATCGCCGTGCTTTTGCACCAGCGGGCGCGCGTTGCCGGGGTTGCTCTCGCGGTGAAGCACGCGGCTCGCGCGCGCATACAGTTCGGGGTCCTTTTCCACCTGTTCGAAGGCCGGCAAGCGCACGACGACTTTTTCGCCGTCCTTGGCCTGCTTGGCGCCTTCGTCGCTGGCCTCAATGTCGTCGGCCTTGGCCTCGATATAGCCTTCGGGCACGGCGCTCTTCAGAATCGCGACGCCGCGCACATCATCCATGTCGGCGGCCTTTTGGCCCTTGGCGTAGCGGTGTGCGACCTCGACAACCGCGCGCTCGGCGTTGCCGTACAGAAGGATGTCGGCCTTGGAGTCGACCAGCACCGAGCGGCGCACCTTGTCCGACCAATAGTCGTAGTGCGCGATGCGGCGCAGTGAGCTTTCGATGCCGCCCAGCACGATGGGCACATCCTTGAACGCTTCACGGCAGCGCTGGGCGTAAACGATGACGGAGCGGTCGGGACGTTTGCCGCCCTCACCGCCCGCGGTGTAGCTGTCGTTGTGACGCAGGCGGCGGTCCGAGGTGTAGCGGTTGACCATCGAGTCCATGTTGCCGCCCGTCACGCCCCAGAAAAGCTTCGGTGCGCCGAGCTTCTTGAAGGAGTCCGGGTTCTGCCAATCGGGCTGCGAGAGGATGCCGACACGGAAGCCTTGCGCCTCCAAAAGCCGGCCGATGATCGCCATGCCGAAGCTCGGGTGATCGACGTACGCGTCGCCGGTGACGATGATGATGTCGCATTCATCCCATCCGAGCACGTCCATCTCTTCCCGGCTCATGGGCAGGAAGGGGGCCGTTCCAAAACGCTGCGCCCAGTACCTTTTGTACGAGAACAACGGCTTTGGCGGCGCCTGAACGGTGGGCAAGGCGATATTCATGGGCGTCTATGTGGGCAAACCTGCCCCAAGGTCAATCCGAAGGGGCCCTTTTATAAAGATACGTAACCCCGCGCGCTTTAATTTTCTGCGCGTAACGCGTTGAAATTGCGGCCCAAAACACTTTGACCCGAAAACACGTCGGGCGGTGTGGGTTTCCCCGCACCGCCCGACTGGTTTCTAAAACCTACGGCCGCCTAGCAGCATCTTGCCTGCATACCGCCCCCGACGCCGAAGCGCCGGTTTTGGCACAAGGTGAAGAACTCCGCGTAGGTCGGCACTTCCCGGTCGGGATGCGTGGCTTTCAGATGCCTGATGTACGTGTCGTAATCCGGCACGCCGCACATCAACCGGGCGGTCTGCCGCAACCGGGCGAACACTTCCGTGAGCAGGCTCGGCTCCGCCGAGACCGCGTCCGGAAAGTGATCCGCGAGAAGGTTGCGGCTCTTGGCCATGTTTACTCCGCCGCCTGACGCGCCGCGCCCGGCGTGGCGTCAACCGTCACGCCCTGGCCGCCGCGGATCGCACGGATGCCGAAGAACACCAGCGCGACGACGATCAGCATGAAGAAGGCGCAGATGCCCGCGTCGAGATAATCGTTGAACACGATGCGCTGCATTTCTTCGATCGATTTCGCCGGAGCCATCACTGTGCCGGACTCAAGGCCCTTCTCGATCATCTTGGCGTGGGCCAGGAAGCCGACGCGCGGATCGGCGTGGAACAGCTTGTCCCAGCCGGCCGCCATCGTGCAGATCAGAAGCCACGCCAGCGGAACCGCGGTCACCCAGATGCGCTTCATCTGGCCGAGCTGAACCACAAGTACGGTGGCGAGCACGAGCGCGATGGCCGCGAGCATCTGGTTGGCGACGCCGAACAGAGCCCACAGCGAGTTGATGCCGCCGAACGGATCGATCACGCCCTGATAGGTGAAGTAACCCCACGCCGCGCAAGCCAAACCGGTGGCGGTGAGGTTCCCGACGGTCGACGACGTATCGCCGAGCGTCTTGCTCGCCATGCCCAGGAGATCCTGGATCATGAAGCGGGCAACGCGCGTACCGGCCGACAGCGTCGTCAGGATGAACATCGCTTCGAACAGGATCGCGAAGTGATACCAGAAGGCCATGGTCGCAGCGCCGCCCAGGAACTGGGACAGGATGTGCGCCATGCCGACCGCGAGGGTCGGTGCGCCGCCGGTGCGCGACAGGATCGAGGCTTCACCCACGTCCTTCGCCATCTGCGACAACATTTCCGGAGTGATCACGAAGCCCCACGAGCTGATCGTGGTCGCGGCGCTGTCAACCGTGGTGCCGATCAAGGCGGACGGGCTGTTCATGGCGAAGTAAACGCCAGGTTCCAGCGCGCAAGCCGCGATCAGCGCCATGATGGCGACGAAGCTTTCGCAGATCATCGAACCGTAACCCACCGGGCGGCCCTGGATCTCGTTCTCCATCATCTTCGGGGTCGTGCCCGAGGAGACCAGCGCGTGGAAGCCGGAGATGGCGCCGCAAGCAATGGTGATGAAGAGGAACGGGAACAGAGAGCCGGCGAACACAGGGCCGGTGCCGTCGATGAACTTCGTCATCGCGGGCATCTGCAGGTCAGGCGAGACCACGAGGATGCCGGCGGCGAGCATGACGATCGTGCCGATCTTCAGGAAGGTCGACAGATAGTCGCGCGGCGCCAGCATCAGCCACACGGGCAGCACCGACGACACGAAGGCATAGATCACCAGCCACCAGGTGATGGCCGTGCCCGACAGCGTGAACACGCCAGACCAGAACGGGTGCTCGGCGATGTGCGAGCCGAACCACAGCGCGAGCATCAGGAGCGCGAAGCCCCCAACTGACACTTCCAGCACTTTGCCGGGCCGGACATAGCGCATGTAAAGGCCCATCAAGATCGCGATCGGGATCGACATCGCCACGGTGAACACGCCCCAGGGGCTTTCAGCGAGCGCTTTGACGATCACCAGGCTCAGCACCGCGAGCAGGATGATCATGATGGAAAGAATGCCGACGATGGCCACGATCCCGGCGTCCTTGCCGAGATTGTCGCGGATCATCTGACCCAGGGTGTTGCCGTTGCGGCGCGTGGAGAAGAACAGGATGACGTAGTCCTGCACGCAGCCTGCGAACACCGCACCCACCAGGATCCAGAGCGTTCCCGGCAGATAACCCATCTGCGCGGCAAGAGTCGGACCGACGAGCGGACCGGCGCCGGCGATGGCGGCGAAATGGTGCCCGAAGAGCACATACTTGTTGGTCGGGACGTAATCCATCCCGTCGTTCTTCAGAACGGCCGGCGTCGGGCGGCTTGGGTCGACGCCCAGAACCGTATTCGCCACATAGGCGCTATAGAAACGGTAGCCGATCGCGTAGGTGCAGATCGCGGCCACGACGAGCCACGCCGCATTGATCGACTCTCCTTCATGAAGCGCGAGAACGCCCATACAGGCGGCGCCAAGTATGGCGACACCTCCCCAAAGCACCCATTGTGCCGTCTTACCCATAGAAAAACCCCTCCGTTGCAGATTGATTCTGCGACTGAAACAAAAGACGCCCTAAATAGCAAGCGAGCGCGCGCATCTTTGATCAACGGCACAGGTTTTTGTTGTAAACGGAGGGTGGTCTTTAGCGGCCACGCCAAGCTGCGGTTTTGCTGCGGTGCACAATTGTTGGGGATGCCGCGACTAATCAAACAGCGCGCGCATGAGCTTCGACGGGCGGACTTCCCGCATGAGCTGGTCGTCCGTGCACTGCCGAGGCGCTTTGTCGGGACGCCAGCGGAGAAATCGCGTGCCATGACGAAAGCGTCCGCCGGTTACATGGTCGTATTGCACTTCGGCGACCAGTTTGTGTTTCAGCGGCACCCATTGAGCGCGGCGTTCGGTCGACCAGCGGCTCGGCGCGCCGGGCGCATCGCCGGTGAATCCCGGCCCGTCCTTCAATTTTTCCAGTTTCGCGGTCAGCGCAGCGCGTCTGTCGTGCGGGATCCCCGACGTGAATCCGACGTGGTCGAGCTTGCCCTGGCGATTGAAGAGCCCCAGCAATAGAGATCCGACCTCCTTGCTGTCTGTTGCATAGCGAAACCCGCCGACCACGCAATCGGCGCTCCGCAGGCACTTCACTTTCAGCATCGCGCGCGCGCCGCATTCGTAGGGTCCCGTCACGTCCTTCGCGACCACGCCATCCAGAATTCCCGCGCCGGCGCGGGCCAGCCATCGTTTCGCCTCGGCGCGCGCGCGTGTAAGGCGAGAGGCGCAAACGGTCGCTGTCCAACTTCGCAAAGAGGGCTTCGAGTTCTTCACGGCGCTCGGAGAGCGGCGCACCCATAAGGTCGCGCTTCGGCGAGGCGAGGATGTCGAACAGAATGAAAATCGCCGGCGTCTCGTTGGCCAATTTCGCCACCCGGCTCGCGGCCGGATGAAGACGAAGCTGCAAATCTTCGAAGGAGAGCGACGCGCCGACGGGAATGCAGAGTTCGCCGTCGATGACGAAGCGGTTGGGCGCAGCTTTCTTCAATGCTTCAACGATTTCGGGAAAGTACCGGCCAAGCGGTTTACCTGATTTCGAGATTAAGTCGATCTTCGCGCCGTCCCGCCGCGCGAGGCAGCGAAACCCGTCCCACTTCGGCTCATATTGGAAAAAGGAATGGCCCGGCAGGTCATCAACCTGCCGGGCTTCCATTGGCCGTAAAGATTTCGCGCTCGGAAGGGCCTTCGCCACTAGTCGATGATGGCCCATGCGCCGTCAGGTTGCTGGCACGCGCGCCCTCTGGCTTCTTCCGGACGGCCATCGATCCAGATCTTTTGGCTGTAGACCGAGCAACGGAAGTTGTCTTCGTCTTCGTAGTAGTCCAGCACATGCAATTGACCGCGTGTGCCCGACTGCGGGTTCTGCCAATCGTAATAGGCATTGGCCTTACCTGCGTTGAAGCCCGTCGTGTAGGTCTTATAGGCATAGCTGCGGTCGTTACAGTCGAGTTTACTCGTCAAGGCCGCGCCGATGGCGCCCCCGGCGACCACGCCCATGATCGTCGTGGCGGTTTCATTGCGGCGGTTGCCGGCGGCATTGCCGAGCAGGCCGCCGATCACCGCTCCGACGAGCGCCCCGGCCGGATCCGGCTTGCGGGCGCACTCGCGATAGTACTGATCATCGTTAAGATCGTACTGGCGGGCATAGCGCGCGCGCCACTGCGCTTCACGCTCTGCGCGCGAATACTCGCGGCGGTCCCGGCGGTCTTCACGGCGCTCTTCCCGCTCGGCGCGCCGTTCCACACGTTCCACGTTACGAACCTCACGAATTTGGCCATTCGCGATGGACGCGAGGACGTACTGATCGCCGATCATCATCCACTGATAGCCCTGCGGCGGGCGCTGCAAATTGCTTTCGCGCCAATCGTAATAAACGTAGCGCTTGTTGCGTAGGCCGCGCGGCAGGCGGTCGCCGCGCTTGAAGTCGTAACCGTCGCCGCGGCGGTCGTCGCCGCGGTACTGCACCAGCTGCGAAAGGGTCGCGCCCTTCACAGCGGGCTGCTCATGGGTCACGGGCATGGCCGTGGCCACGGACCTGGCCAGGAAGGTGAGGGCGGTGGCGCTCAAGATGAGCTTTTTCACGGGGTGTTCTCCTAAATCGCCGGTGTGACTCGGGGGGAGCCGGCACGTACGAACTGAGTCCGGGTGTAAACGTTACAGAGTGAACTCCGGTTCCGTGCGCGAACGGTTCGCGTCACTTCGGCACCCAGTTGAGCGCCGCATTGAGGAGAAAATGCGACGGGAATGGATCGAATTGGAGATGGGGCTCACGTTGCCGCGAGAGATGCGCGCAAAGCGCGCAGACGTTATGTCGCCGAGAGCATCAGGTTGCGCACAAGCGGATAAATTTGCGTGCGCCATTTGCGGCCGCTGAAGACGCCGTAATGACCGGCACCCGCCTGTAAGTGATGGCGCTTGAGGAAGGGTTTCAAGCCCGTGCACAAGTCGTGCGCGGCGAGCGTCTGTCCCACTGCACAGATGTCGTCGTGCTCACCTTCCACGGTGAGCAGCGCGGTTTTCTTGATCGCGGACGGATGGACGGCCTTGCCTTTGTACGTCAGCGCGCCGCGCGCCAGATCGGCATCCTGGAACACACGCTTAACGGTTTCGAGATAGAAGCGCGCCGGCAGATCGAACACGGCGAAGTATTCGTCGTAGAACGTCTTGATCTCATTCGCGCGCTCCACATCGCCGGTCGCGAGGTGGGAATAAAGATCGTTATGCGCCTTTACATGGCGCGCGCCGTTCATCGACATGAACGCGGTAAGTTGCAGAAAGCCCGGATATACCTTGCGTCCGCCGCCGGGCAGGCTCGCGGGCACTTCGGTGATCAGGTTCTGCTCGAACCATCCGATCGGGTGGCTGAGCGCCAGCTCGTTGACCTTCGTCGGTTGCACCCGCGTATCGATTGGCCCCGCCATAAGGGTCATCGAAAGGGGGGTGGCCGGATTCTTGTTCTCCGCCATCACCGCGACGGCCGCCAGCACCTGCACACACGGCTGACACACCGCGATCACATGGGCTTTCGGGCCGATGGTCTCCAGGAAGCTGATGATATGTTCGATACAGTCGTCGAAGCCGAAGTCCCCGTGCGTCACGGGGATGTCACGCGCGTTGTGCCAATCGGTCAGGAAAACGTCATGATCGGCCAGCAGCGTACGCACGGTATCGCGCAGAAGTGTCGCGAAGTGACCGGACAGCGGCGCGACCACCAGCACTTTGGGCTGGCCCGTGATGCTTGGTTTCCTGAAGCGCAGCAAGGTGCAGAAAGGCGATGTGGCCGCCACTTCTTCCGTCACCGGCACCGGTTGACCGTCGATCAGGACGTGATCGATGTCATAGCCAGGATGTTCGTGGGTGAGCGCCGTGCGTGACAGAAGGTCGAACGCCGCTGTCACATGCGACATACCGGCGCCGCCGGGCCACAATGTAAGGGGCATAAGCGTATCACGCGCCACGCCCGCCATGCGGCGAAGCGGCTCGCTCCACGTACGCTGTTGTTCATAAAACGAATAAAGCATCTATACCCAGTTCGTACGCCATTCTGGCTTCTCCCCAGGACATTCTGGCTTCTCCCCAGGAAAAGCCTAGTGCAATTTTTGCTGCAGTGCGAGATGATCCTTGAGCGGCTTCGAACCGTAAGGTTGAGGAACCCCGGGGCCGCCACGAGGGCTAAATGGCGGCAACACTCACGATTTCCAGCAAAAACTACTCATCCTGGTCCTTCCGCGGATGGCTCCTATGCAAAATGGCGGGCCTCGCGTTCGAGGAAAAGACGGTCGCGATCGATGACCCCACTACGCGGGCGGAACTCCTTTTGTTATCGCCGTCATTCCTGACGCCGAAGCTTGAACATGACGGGCTTACGGTCTGGGACACGCTCTCCATCGCCGAATATCTGGCCGAGCTGAAACCAGGTGCGAAGTTGCTTCCGTCCGACCCGAAGGCCCGTGCGCATTGCCGCTCGATTAGCGGCGAGATGCACTCGGGGTTTTTTAATCTGCGCTCGGCGCTTCCTATGAATCTTAAGGCCCATTTTCCCGGTTTCAAGGTTTGGGCCGGCGCCAAACCGGATATCGAACGGGTTCTCGAGATCTGGCGCGACTGCCTCACGCGTTATGGCGGGCCGTTTCTCTTCGGCAAGGAGCCGAGCATGGCCGACGCCATGTATGCTCCCGTATGCACGCGCTTCATCACCTATGATGTGAAACTCGATCCTGTCTGCACGGCTTATTGCGATACTATCCGCGCATGGGGACCGGTGATTGCCTGGACGGACGCGGCGAAAGCGGAACCCGAGGAAGTGGAAGAGCTGGAAGCGGAGTTCTGAAAATGTCGGTTGTGGGCAAGGTCGCGGTCGTCACGGGCGCCGCCAGCGGTATCGGCCGCGGCATAGCCGACGTCTTCGTGAAAGCCGGCGCTAAAGTCGTCATCGCCGATCTCAACGCGGCGCAAGCCGACGCGACCGCGCGCGAACTGGGGCCAAACGCGCTCGGCGTCGCCATGGACGTCACCGATGAATCCCAGGTCGACGCGGGCATCGACCGCGCCGCCCAGCATTTCGGCAAGATCGACATTCTCGTCAGCAACGCCGGCATCCAGATCGTCGCGCCGCTGGTGGACTTCGCCTACAAGGACTGGCAGCGCCTGATGGCGATCCACCTCGACGGCGCTTTCCTCACCACGCGTGCGGCGCTGCGCCATATGTACAAACAGGGCACCGGCGGCGCCGTCATTTACATGGGATCGGTACATTCGAAGGAAGCCTCACCCTTGAAGGCGCCGTATGTCACCGCGAAGCATGGGCTTATGGGGCTTGCCAAAGTCGTGGCCAAGGAAGGCGCGGTGCACCGCGTGCGCGCCAACGTCGTGTGCCCGGGATTTGTGCGTACGCCCCTCGTCGACAAACAAATCCCGGAACAGGCGAAGACCTTGGGAATTTCCGAAGAAGACGTGGTGAAAAACATCATGCTGAAAGGCACCGTGGACGGCGAATTCTCCACTGTCGATGATGTCGCGCAAGCCGTTCTGTTTTTCGCCGCGTTCGAAACCAACGCGCTGACCGGTCAGTCGCTCAATGTAAGCCATGGCTGGTCGATGACATGATGTGCGTGACAGCACACTGAAGCGCTTCTAAAGCGCGATTTATTACTTTCCAAAGAATCTCTTAGAGCTCTCCCGCGCCCGGGAACAATCACAAAAAGGCGCCGTTCTGCCTTTGGGTTGTGTGCAACGCGGATGTCTTCGCGGAGCATGCGTGTGGAGCGAACCTCAAGTTCATCTTGAACGGTGCAGAACGCTGCGGTGTCCGCCGACACGCTCGCGCACTCTGCGTCCGGGTTTTGGAAGGTATTGCGCGTGCAGAATGTCGAGCGCGTCCTGTTTGTGACGTCTGAACTCACCGACCTCGTGAAGGCCGGTGGACTCGGCGAAGTGTCCGCTTATCTTCCGCGCGTGCTGCGTGACGGTGGTCTCGATGCGCGCATCATGATCCCCCGGCTACCGGCAGGTCCTCGCCAAGATCGGCGTCCCACATGTTGTTGCCGCGCTGCCCGGCCTCAACGCCATTCCACCCTGCCAAGTCGCGCTCACCCACACCAACGACGGGCTGCCTGTCTATGTATTGCTCGCGCCGGAGCTGTATGACCGTCCCGGCTCCCCGTACGGCGACGAGAACGCGCGCGATTGGGCGGACAACGATGTGCGGTTCGCGCGTCTTGCTCTTGCGGCGGCCGACATTGCCACCGGTACGCGAAACGGCGCCCAGGCCTCATGGTCGGCCGACGTCGTGCATGTGAATGACTGGGCCTCAGCGTTGACGCCGGCTTACCTCAAGTGGCGCGGCCAACGGGTGCCCAGCATCCTGACCATCCACAATCTCGCCTACCAGGGCCTGTTCGAGCGTAGCCGTTTGCCTGCGCTCGGTGTGCCGGAATCCGCCTACAACGTGGACGGCGTCGAATTCTACGGACGCATGTCCTTCCTCAAGGCGGGTATCGTGTACGCCTCGCACGTGACGACGGTCAGCGAGACCTATGCGCGCGAGATCCTGACGCCGGAATTCGGCGCCGGCCTCGACGGCGTGCTCAAGAACCGCGCCGCGCAGAACCAGCTCACCGGCATCCTGAACGGCATCGACGACAGCTTCGATCCCACGCGCGACCCGCATCTCGAACACCACTTCGATGCCATCGACTTTACCGGCAAGGAAAAGACCGCCGCTTCCGTACGCGGCGCTTTTGGCCTCGCGGACACAGGGCCGCTGTTCTCGGTGATCTCGCGCCTGGTCCATCAGAAAGGCCTCGATCTTCTCGAGGACTCCGCCGACCACATCGTGCGCCAGGGCGGCCAGGTTGTCGTGATCGGCGAGGGCGATCCCGCCATCGAGAAGTCGATGCGCGCCCTTGCGTCCAAATATCCGGCCCATGTCGCCGTCCGCATCGGGTTCGACGAAACCTTGTCACGGCGCGCCTATGCGGGCAGCGATTTCTTGCTGATGCCCTCGCGCTTCGAGCCTTGCGGCCTGTCGCAGCAGTATGCCCAGCGTTTCGGCACGTTGCCGATCGCGCACCGCACCGGCGGCCTCAGCGACACCATTAAAGACGGCGTCACCGGGTTTCTGTTCGGTCAGTTCTCGTCGGAAGGTTTCATGGAAGCGGTCGAACGGGCCTTCGGCGCGTACAGCTCCCGCAAGAACTTCGTCGAGATGAAGCGCGCGGCGATGGAACGCCGCAATTGCTGGCGCGCGGCCGCCGGCCGGTATCGCGACGTCTATCACAGCGCCGCGCGCGGCGCTGGGGTTGGCGCCCCTTCGTTCCCATATAACGTCGCGTCCGCCGCTTAACGCGGATATTGGGACCGGAGGCGAGACGATAAACACTTACTCGAACGTTTCGCCGCCTCGCGGCGGCCCCATGTCTCATATGCGCGGCGCCCTTCTTGTCGGCGGCGTGCTGCTGGCATGCCTTCTCGCGCTCGTTCTCCTTTGGCGCTTCACCCCGCTCAGCGAGTACGCCACCGCCGACGCCGTTATCGCGTTTTTTCGCAGCTACCGGCACGATCCGCTCGCGATCGCGATTGTCGCACTCATTTATGTGGCCGGCGGTTTGGTGGGATTTCCCGTGACCGTCATGATCGTGGCGACCACCGCTGCGTTCGGTCTGTGGACGGGCATTCTCTACGCGTGCGTCGGCGCGCTCGCCAGCGCCGCGGTGGGATATGGCGCCGGGCGTCTCGTCGGAACCGCGCGGCTTGAACATCTATTGGGCTCGCGGGCCAAGAAAATCCGGCACGGCATTGGCGGCCACGGGATCGTCACCGTCACCACCTTGCGGATTGTCCCGATTGCGCCGTTCAGCATCGTGAATGTGTTCGCGGGCGCGCTGCGCGTCCATTTCTCCGACTATATGATCGGTACCGCCCTCGGCCTCGCGCCCGGCTTTATCGTGCTCGCGGTCGCGGGGCGCCGCGTCTCATCGTTCATTGCTCATCCGACGATGCAGAGCGGCGCGATGCTTGCGCTCGTGCTCGCGGCCTGGCTTGCGCTGTCTTACGGCTTCCAGGTCGTCATGAGGCGCCGGGCGAGGGCCTGATGCCGTCAATTAGAGTGATGACTTGGAATATCCACGGCGCGATCGGTCCCGATGGCCGCCGCGACCTCGGGCGCATCGTGCGCCTTATCAAATCCCACAACCCCGACATCGTCGCGCTCCAGGAAATCGATTCCCGCGGACGTCCGGCGGACGAGCCGCCGCCGCTCGCGGTCCTGACCAATGCGCTGGGCGAACATCAGGCGGAAGCACGCACGATCGTGGCCGAGGATGGCCACTACGGTCACGCCGTCATCAGCCGCTGGCCGATGGCCCATGTCAAACTGCACGACCTTTCCTATTGGAAGTTTGAAAAGCGCTTCGCCATCGAGTGCGATATCGAAACGCCTTACGGGCCAGTCAATCTATCGGCCGTGCATCTAGGGCTCTGGTTCACGGAACGGCGGCGCCAGGCCCGGCAACTCGCTCGCATCGCCGCCAGCGATCACCGTGTCTCGATCATGCTTGGCGATTTCAACGATTGGCCGTGGCGCGGTCCTGTGCGCCGGTCCTTGGCCGGTGCACTGCCGTCCCGCACGCACCATCGCACGTGGCCGTCGTTCCGGCCTATGCTGATCCTCGACCGCATCTACTGCCGGCCGGAAGGCGTGATGATCGCAAGCTGGGTCGATCCCGCCGGCCGCGACGGCTCCGATCACCTTCCGGTGTTCGCCGACATTACGATTTAGAGGCCCGCCTTGTCCGTTCCCGCTGATCTCGTCGCCGCGTACCGCGCAGCCATTTACGAAGTCGACGTCGACGGGCGGCCGCTCGCCTTCCACGTGGATCAAGCGAACCGTGGCCTCGATACGCTCCTCGCGGCCCGCGGGGCGCAAAGCGCCGTGTTCATCACCGCCTATAATCCGCGCAGCCACGTCCGGCCCGAAGAGGATAACGCCAAGGCGCACGGCGCTTTGATCGATGTGGTCCGCGAAATGAACAAAGTTTATCTGCCCGCGCGCGGGCGTGACGCCGAGGACAACGGCCCAACCGAGGCCGGCCTGTTCGTGCTCGACATTTCGCGGGAAGACGCGGTCGCGCTGGCGCGCCGCTTCGATCAATACGCTACCGTGCTTGTGGAGAAGGGGCGGCCGCCGTCGCTGGTTTTCTCTTAGGCGTGCTCTCATAGAACGCCTCAATCACCGCGCGCTGACCGGCGGTAATCTTGTTCAAAGCCTGCTCTCTCCCGAACCAGGCGCCGCGGTCCACCTCGGGGCAGTCCTGAAAGCGGCCTGACTTGGGCGGCCATTCCAGCGCGAACGTGTTGCTCACCAGCCGCTCGGGCGCGCAGTCGCCTTCGGCGGCGACAGCCGTCACGATTTTGTCGCGGCTGACTTTAAAGCTCCCGAGCGCGATGAACGGGCCCTCGGCGGTGAATCCGGTCTCTTCGGTGAACTCGCGCCGCGCGGCCGCGAGCGCGTCTTCGTCCGGCTCGTGAAGGCCTTTGGGGATCGACCAGACGCCGTCGTCCTTCTTCGCCCAGAACGGGCCGCCGGGATGGACGAGAAATATCTCCGTCGTCCCGCCCCGTGTCCGGAAAAGCAGAAGCCCCGCACTTCGTAGCATCAGTGCATCCTCGGCGCGGACTTCTTCCGGTAGGGGAATTTGTCGCGGAATTCATACGCGAAGAAACGTCCCCGCGAGGGCGCCGAGACGAATGCCTCGTACACTTGCTGCGGCACGCCGTAATAGTCATAGACGGCGCCGCTGGTGAATTCGACTTGCAGGACTTCCTCGAGCGCGTTGTATCTCATCTGCCGGATCGCGGTGGATGGCATGGAAGCCTACGCCAGACCGATCTCTTCGTCGCTGACATTATAGCCCAAGCGGTCGAGGCCCTCTTCTAGAAGGTCCCCCAGCAGCGGCGTCTCAACGATATACGAGATGACGCGGCGGTCGCGGGCTTCAAGCGCCGCTTTCAGCGCTTCTTCCCATTGGTCCTCGTCGTAGTCGCCGCGCCCCACCCACATCAGCGCAAGTATTTCGTTGATCTGGTCGACGTTAAGCTCCGCGAGCGCGCCCCTCAATTCCTCGCGCGTGGGGTTGTCATCGGTATCCTCAAGCGCCGCGACCGCTTTATCGTCCGGCATGTGGGAGCCGTCTTCTGTGCCGGTGGATGGCACCTCGGCGTCGAACGCGCGTGCCTTGACGATTAGGAAGGCCAGCTTCGACAGCGGAATGGAAAGGCTCCCCTTACGCTCACTCGCCGGCACATTCACGCGCTGGACGGGATTTTCCTGCATACGATCCATGAAACGCTCCGTTCTTTTGGGATGCGGATAGAACGGAAGCGCGGCGAGCATCGTTCCCTTGGCTTGAGGAACGCTCGAGCGGGAGCCATATATAATAAGAAGCGTAGGGAGTAACCCGCGATGCGTGTGAGCTTTGGTGTCCTGTTGATCGGCCTCGCTTCCTCTGGCCCCGTGCTCGCACAAGACCTTTGCGGCAATATCCGTCTGTCCGTTTCCGAGCAGATCGAATGCCGCGGACGCCTTACTAATGCCTTGGGCGACGGCGACCGTGTGCGCATCCAACAGGAATTTGAGGATCGTATCAGGCGCGCCAACGATCAGTTGATCACGCCGCCCGTCTTGCGCAGTCAGCCGGCGCCGGTCGTCAATCCGCTGCCCAATACCGCGCCGCCCACACGGCCGGTGGCCCCGATCCCGCCCGATGCGCCGGCGCTTCCCGGAGCGACGTCGACGGGCGATGCGCTATCCGCACCGCCCGGTAACGTTGCGCCGCGCGCGGCGCCGCCTTCCGGCACGACGGCGATCGCGCCCGACCTCACCGCGCCCGATCCCGTGCCTTCGCCCATCCCCCCGATCTCACCATTATCGAAGAGCCCGGCCGGGTCCCTTCCGCCGCCAAAATAGCCTCTGCCGGTTGTAGGGCCGGTGATTCTGAGCCTCTAGGAATGGGTTCGCGTAAGACGCGAAGCCTAGGTGCGGCAAAATTCGAAAAATAGAACCCATCACACGGAACATTTGAACAGCGTCAGCCGTTGGCCCGCATAGAGGATATCTGGGTTAGGCCGTACTCGCTGTGGCGGCGGGGATGGGTCACGTGTGCAACGACACACGCCTTCGGTCTGCGCGGATCTCCACATTTTTACTTCTCAGCCGGCGGCATCGCAGCCGCATGCGGCGTATCCCGGGGGTCCCGATGAGCAAGACGAGTCAGAAAATCACGGCGCTGGATCAGCATGACCTTCTCGCGGCCTTGCGCGCGCTGCGCAAAGGCGACTTCTCGGTCCGTCTTCCAAGTAACCTGTCGGGCATCGACGGCGAAATCGCCGAAGCCTTCAATGACGTGGTTGATCTCAACGAGCGGATGACTAAGGAGTTCCAACGTCTCGGCGATTTCGTCGGTAAAGAAGGAAAGATCACGCACCGCGCGAAGCTTACCAACGCCGGCGGATCCTGGGCGGCCAGCATCGATACGGTGAACAACCTCATCGCCGACCTCGTCCAGCCGACCTCCGAAATGGCGCGCGTGATCGGCGCCGTGGCGAAAGGCGACCTGTCGCAGACAATGAACCTCGACATCGACGGCCGTCCGCTGCGCGGGGAATTCCTGCGCATCGGTAAGACCGTGAACACCATGGTGGGCCAGCTGGGCTCCTTCGCCTCGGAAGTGACGCGCGTCGCGCGTGAAGTGGGCACCGAAGGCAAGCTCGGCGGTCAGGCCAAGGTGAAAGGCGTCGCCGGCACGTGGAAGGATCTCACCGACAACGTGAACCTGATGGCCGCCAATCTGACCGGTCAGGTGCGTAACATCGCTGAAGTGACCACCGCGGTCGCCAACGGCGACTTGTCCAAGAAGATCACCGTGGACGTGAAGGGCGAAATTCTCGAACTGAAAAACACCATCAACACCATGGTGGATCAGCTGAACTCCTTCGCCTCGGAAGTGACGCGCGTCGCGCGCGAAGTCGGTACCGACGGTAAGCTCGGCGGTCAGGCCAACGTGCGCGGCGTCGCCGGGACGTGGAAGGACTTGACCGATAACGTGAACCTGATGGCCGCCAATCTGACCGGCCAGGTGCGTAACATCGCCGACGTGACCACCGCGGTGGCCAAGGGCGACTTGTCCAAGAAGATCACGGTGGACGTGAAGGGCGAAATCTTGGAGCTGAAAAACACCATCAACACCATGGTGGACCAGCTCAACGGCTTCGCCTCGGAAGTGACGCGCGTCGCGCGCGAAGTCGGCACTGAAGGGAAACTCGGCGGTCAGGCCCGCGTGCCCGGCATCGCCGGGACGTGGAAAGATCTCACCGACAACGTGAACTTCATGGCCGCGAACTTGACCGGCCAAGTGCGTAACATCGCCGAAGTGACCACGGCCGTCGCGAACGGAAACCTCTCCAAGAAAATCACCGTCGATGTGCAAGGGGAAATTCTTGAACTGAAAAACACCATCAACACCATGGTGGACCAGCTGAATTCCTTCGCCTCGGAAGTGACGCGCGTCGCGCGCGAAGTGGGCACCGAAGGCAAGCTCGGCGGTCAGGCGAAAGTGCCCGGTGTCGCCGGGACGTGGAAAGATCTCACCGACAATGTGAACTTCATGGCCAACAACCTGACCGGCCAGGTGCGTAACATTGCCGAAGTGACGACCGCGGTGGCCAACGGAAACCTCTCCAAGAAGATCACCGTCGACGTGCAAGGGGAAATCTTGGAACTGAAAAACACCATCAATACCATGGTGGACCAGCTCAACTCCTTCGCCTCGGAAGTGACGCGCGTCGCGCGTGAAGTCGGCACCGAAGGAAAGCTTGGCGGTCAGGCGCAGGTGCCCGGTGTCGGCGGTACGTGGAAAGACTTGACCGATAACGTGAACGCGATGGCGACCAATCTGACGTCCCAGGTGCGTAACATCGCCGAAGTGACGACCGCGGTGGCCACGGGCAACCTCACCAAGAAAATCACCGTGGACGTGAAAGGCGAAATTCTCGATCTGAAGAACACCATCAACACCATGGTGGACCAGCTCAACTCCTTCTCCTCGGAAGTGACCCGCGTGGCCCGCGAAGTGGGCACCGAAGGCAAGCTCGGCGGTCAGGCCAACGTGAAAGGCGTCGCCGGCACGTGGAAGGATCTCACCGACAATGTGAACTTCATGGCCGCGAACCTGACGTCTCAGGTGCGTAACATCGCCGAAGTGACGACCGCGGTGGCCAAGGGCGACTTGTCCAAGAAGATCGCCGTGGACGTGAAGGGCGAAATTCTCGAACTGAAATCCACCATCAACACCATGGTGGACCAGCTCAACTCCTTCGCCTCGGAAGTGACCCGCGTCGCGCGCGAAGTCGGTACCGAAGGGAAACTCGGCGGTCAGGCCAACGTGCGCGGCGTCGCCGGAACGTGGAAAGACTTGACCGATAACGTGAACCTCATGGCCGCGAACCTCACCGGCCAGGTGCGCAACATCGCCGACGTGACGACCGCGGTGGCCAAAGGCGACTTGTCCAAGAAGATTACCGTGGACGTGAAGGGCGAAATTCTCGAACTCAAGTCCACCATCAACACCATGGTGGACCAGCTCAACTCCTTCGCTTCGGAAGTGACCCGCGTCGCCCGCGAAGTGGGCACCGAAGGCAAGCTCGGCGGTCAGGCCAACGTGCCCGGCGTCGCCGGTACGTGGAAGGACTTGACCGATAACGTGAACATGATGGCCGCCAACCTGACGTCTCAGGTGCGCGGTATCGCCGACGTCGTGACGGCCGTCGCTCAAGGTAACCTGCGCCGCAAATTGACCGTGGAAGCGAAGGGCGAAATCGCCTCGCTCGCCGAAACCATCAACGGGATGATCGAAACGCTCGCCACCTTCGCCGACCAGGTCACCAACGTGGCCCGCGAGGTCGGGATCGAAGGCAAGCTCGGCGGTCAGGCCCGCGTGCCGGGCGCCGCCGGTCTATGGCGCGACTTGACCGATAACGTCAACCAGCTCGCCGCGAACCTCACCACTCAGGTCCGCGCCATCGCCGAAGTGTCCACCGCCGTGACGACGGGTGACTTGACCCGGTCCATCACCGTCGAAGCCTCGGGCGAAGTGGCCGCGCTGAAAGACAACATTAACGAGATGATCCGGAACCTGAAGGATCAGACTCTCAAGAATACCGAACAGGACTGGCTGAAAACCAACCTCACGCGCTTCACCCGAATGCTGCAGGGCGAACGCGACTTGGCCACTGTTTCGAACATGGTGCTCTCCGAACTCGCCCCGCTCGTCAAAGCGCAGCACGGCTTGTTCTACGTGACGGAAAAGGACGACGAGAACCGCGTCGCACTCAACCTTGTCGCCTCCTACGCCTTCAATCACCGCAAACATCTGGCCAACCGCTTCGAGCTGCGGGAAGGTTTGGTCGGGCAGTGCGCCTTCGAGAAATCGCGCATCCTGCTCACTAACGTGCCGCATGATTATATCAAGGTCAGCTCAGGCCTCGGTGAAGCCTCGCCGCTCAACGTCATCGTGCTTCCGGTCGTGTTCGAAGGCGAAGTCAACGCGGTCATCGAACTGGCGTCGTTCTCGGAATTCTCCGAAACCCACCAGTCGTTCCTGGATCAGCTGATGGAATCGATCGGGATCGTGCTCAACACGATCGCGGCGAACATGCGTACGGAAGGTCTGCTCAAGCAGTCTCAGCTCCTCACCGCCGAGCTTCAGGCCCAGCAGGAAGAGCTCAAGAAGACCAACGACCGCCTCGAACAGCAGGCCAATACCCTCCGCCAGTCGGAAGAACTGCTGCGCTCCAAGCAGGAGGAATTACAGCGCACCAACGTCGAGCTGGAGGACAAGGCAAAACTGCTGTCCGACCAGAATGCGCAGGTCGAAGCCAAGAACCGGGAAGTCGAAAACGCCAAGCGCGAGTTGGAAGAAAAGGCCGAACAGCTCGCTCTAACTTCAAAGTACAAGTCGGAATTCTTGGCGAATATGAGCCACGAACTCCGCACACCGCTGAACTCGCTCCTCATCCTCTCGAAGCTGCTGTCCACCAACACGCAAGGAAACCTGACCGACAAGCAGGTCGAATTCGCCCGCTCCATCCACCACGCCGGGTCGGACCTGCTCGCGCTCATCAACGACATTCTGGATCTGTCCAAGATCGAGTCCGGTACGGTCACCCTGGATGTCGGCGAAACCTTCTTCGGTTCTCTGCGCGACCATATGGACCGCACCTTCGCTCAGCTCGCTCAGGACAAGAAACTGGAGTTCCAGGTCGAACTCGACCACGAGCTGCCGCGCTCCATGTACACCGACGATAAGCGTCTCCAGCAGATCATCAAGAACCTGCTCTCGAACGCCTTCAAATTCACCGAGAGCGGCCACGTGCGCCTCAAGGTCGCGCCGGTCACGTCGGGCTGGTCGCCCTCCAATGAGCATCTCAGCCGGGCAAGCCAAGTTCTTGCGTTCACCGTCGAGGATACCGGCATCGGCATCCCGGATGAAAAACAGCGCATCATCTTCGAAGCCTTCCAGCAGGCTGACGGCACCACCAGCCGCAAGTACGGCGGCACGGGTCTCGGTCTATCCATCAGCCGTGAAATCACGCGCCTTCTGGGCGGTGAACTCATGGTGACCAGCAAGGTGGGCAAGGGCTCGACCTTCACCTTGTTCCTGCCGATGAACTTCACGCCGTCCGCCAAGACCGCGGCGCGTCCCACCATGCCGGTCGCGCGCGTGATTGCTCAGAATACCGAGGAAGTCACCGAGCGCGTGCTCGACGACCGCGATACCATTCAGCGCGGCGACGCCACGGTGCTGATTGTCGAGGACGATCCGCACTTTGCGTCGATCATGCTCACGATGGCGCGCGAAGCGGGCTTCAAGGGCGTGGTCACGGGCGAGGGCGGCGGCGTGTTCCCGCTGGCCAAACGCTTCCGTCCCGACGCCATCACTCTCGACATCGGCTTGCCGGACATGGACGGCTTTGCGTTGCTCGATCTTCTCAAGCGCAATCCGGAAACCCGCCATATCCCGGTGCATATCATCTCCGCCGACGAACAGACCCGCCTGGGCCTTGGTCTCGGGGCGATGGGAGTCACCGGCAAGCCGGCCGAACCCGATACGCTGCTTGCCACCCTGCAGCGCGTGAAGGCTTACCGCGAACGTACCAAGACCCTTTTGGCCATCGAGCCGGAAGGTTTGTCGGACGGGATTGCCTCGCTCATCGACGCGGCCGGTCTTCAGGTGAACCAGGACACCGAAGTGCCGCACGACATCGAAGCCGACGACGCGGACTGCATCGTGGTGAATCTGTCGAAGCCGTCCGAAACGCCGATTGAGGAACTTGTTGCCGACCTCCAGGCGGTCGACCTGCCGTTCATCTTGTTCGTACCGCGTGATTTCACCGAAGAGGAAAAAGCCTTCTTCCTGAAGGGCCGCATGGCCCGCGGCCGCTGGGCCCGTAACGCGCCGGAATTGCAGGACGCAGTGGCGCTGCTTCTGCACCGGACTCACGAGAGCCTGTCGACCGACGCTCAGGACGTGCTGCGTCAGCTTCGCCAGTCCGATCCGGTCCTGGCCGGCAAGAAGATCGCGGTGGTCGATGACGACATCCGCAATATCTTCTCGCTCACCAGCGCCCTCGAAGAGCATGGCGTCGAACTGCACTACGCCGAGAGCGGCCGCTCCGGTATTGAACTCCTCAACCGCATCCCGGACATTGATGCCGCGCTGATCGATATCATGATGCCCGGCATGGACGGCTATGAGACGATCGAGGAGATCCGGGCCAACCCGCGCTTCGCCGCTCTGCCCATCGTCGCTGTGACAGCCAAGGCGATGAAGGGCGACCGCCAGAAATGCATGGAAGCCGGCGCCAGCGACTACGTCGCCAAACCCGTGGATATCGAGCAACTTGTTTCGGTGCTCCGCGTTTGGTTTGCGCGCGGCGAGCAGGCGCCTGTCCTGCGGACCGGCACGGACAACGTCGTCGCCTTCCCGGCGGAATAGGAATGGTACTGAAGCCGTGGGCCCGAGTGTGAGTTCAGTGCGTACGGACAATATCGAACGTTCGTCGGCGATGCAGGAGGCGCCTAAAGCGCGCATCCTCATCGTCGATGACGACCGTTCGACCTCGCTTGCCCTGACGGCCGCGCTCGAACGTCTCGGCCAGACGTTGGTGGTGGCGCACTCCGGCGAGGAAGCGCTCCAGCATCTTTTGCGCGAGGATTTCGCCGTCATCCTGCTCGACCTTCATATGTCGGGCATGGACGGATACGAGACCGCCGCGCTCATCCGTGCCCGCAAGAAGACGCGCCACATACCCATTGTCTTCCTGACGGCGGTGTTCCGCGACGACTCTCACCTGCTCCAGGCCTACTCGGCCGGCGCGGTGGATATGATCTTCAAGCCGGTCGACCCGTTCATCCTCACTTCGAAGATTTCGGTGTTCGTCGATCTGCATCTCAAGCAATACGAAGCGCAACGCGAGGCGGAAATCCGCCATAAGTTGCAGGAAGAGAACTTCCGTGTGCGCGCCGAGAAGATCGCGACGGAACAGGCCCTGCGCCGCTCGCAGGAACATCAAGAGGCGATGTCCGCGGCGGAAGCCCAACAGCGCATCCTGATCGAGGAACTGTCCCACCGTGTGAAGAACATGCTGGCGGTGGTGAACGCAATGGCCCGTCAGACCTTGGCCTCGACTCCGGAACCGGAAGCCTTCGTTGAGAAGTTCCTGAAGCGCATTGAGGCGCTGGGCCGCACGCACGGTCTTTTGTCGCGCGAGCATTGGGGCAACGTGCAGCTGCGCGATGTGGCCTCGGAAGCCCTGGAGCCGTACATCATTGACGACAAGACCCGCGTCGTGCTCAACGGCCCGCCCGTGGCGATCCAGCCCAAAGCGGCCGTGGCGCTTGGCATCGTCTTCCACGAACTGGCCACCAACGCCGTCAAGCACGGTTCTCTGTCCAATAATGACGGCATCGTCACCGTGCAGTGGGATTGGTCGCACGAGGAGAACGGCGCCGTGGCGCTCGAATGGGGCGAGACGCAAGGTCCGAAGGTCAATACGCCGACGCGCCGGGGCTTCGGCAGTAAGCTCATCAAGCTTGAGCTCACCCATGAGCTTAACGGCAATATCGAAATGGCCTACGATGAAGCCGGCTTCCGCGCGATGATGTCTTTCCCGACGTCACCGCGGATCGAGACCGCCGAGCCCGAAGCGGTCACCGCCTAATCTTCCGAAAAGGACGAATCCGGAACAAAGCGATTCGCGCTTGTGTTCATCGATTCGCAGCGCCCGGAGCTGTCTCGCTCCCGAGCGGCGTTGCCGACCCATATGGGAGGTCCAGATGGTCAAAAGCCAGTCGCGCACGAGCAGAACCAAGGAGACCAGCGGCACGCGCGGCCGTTCGAATACGAGCAAGACGTCGTCCCGCGGCTCCAGCAACCGCCGCAGCGCCGCCCGCGTCGCCGACAATTCCGCCGGCCAGATGCAGATGGCCCAGGGCAGCCGCATGACGTCCAAGAAGACGAAGCCCAAAGGTAAGGCCGCGAAAAAGACCGCGCGCTAGCTTTCGATTTCGGAAAGACCGGCCCCTTCGCAAGGGGCCGGTTTTTTATGTGCGGGCCTTCATAAGGTCAAGCAGCGCGGTCTCTTCTGGCTCCAGCCCGTCCCGGCTCTTACGTCCTTTGCGCTTAAAGCGGCGGGCGAGGGTGCCTGCGCTGTAAGCCTCGATCACCGCGGGGTGAATGTAGCACTTGCGGCAGATGGCGACGGTATTGCCCAGCCGCGCGGATACCTCGGTGACGCATGCCTTTATGGTCCGTTTGGCGGCGGCCTCGCTTTGCGGCGGGGCCTGCTCGGCCAGGGTCAGGGCCGCCATCAGCGTGCCGGTCCAGGTGCGGAAGTCCTTCGCGGTCACCTCGCGTCCGCTGACGCTACGCAGGTAATCATTCACGTCCGTCGAGCCGACCCGCTGACGCTTCCCGTCGTTGTCGAGGTACTGGAACAAGTGTTGGCCCGGAAGCTCGCGGCACGCTTTCACGATCTTGGCGATGCGCCGGTCCTTGAGGGTGATGCGCCACGCGCGTCCACTCTTGCCCGTGAAGTCGAAGGTCATTTCGGCCCCGTTCACCTCCACATGCGGATCGCGCATGGTGGTCAGACCGTAGCTTTTGTTCTGGCGCGCGTAGTCGGCGTTGCCGACACGGATCAGCGTGGCCTCCAGCAGATAGACGATCGTTGCGATGACTTTTTCGCGCGAGAGGCCGGTCGCCGCCATATCCTTCGCCACCGCCGCGCGAATGCGCGGCAGCGCCTTGGCGAAGTCGAAGAGATGTTCGTACTTCGCGCTTTCCCGCGCTTCCCGGAATTTAGGATGATAGCGGTATTGCTTGCGCCCGCGCGCGTCGCGCCCCGTCGCCTGCAGATGGCCTTTGGCGTCCGCGCAGATCCACACATCCGACCATGCCGGCGGAATCGCGAGCGACTTCACGCGCGATAGGACGGCCGGGGCGCGGACGCGCCGCCCGCGTGGGTCGAGATAGACAAACGCCTTGCCCGTGCGTTTGCGCACAAGGCCCGGCGCCGCATCGGAAACATGATGAAGATCGCGGGTGTGAAGCATGTGTTTCGGGGTCAAGTGTCCAAGCTGAAATGCGTGCCGGTCTTGGCGTTGCGGGTCGGCGCGCGCGTGGCGATCAGATCGCGGGCCGCGGCCGCGCCGGTTTGGAAAGCTCCATGCGCGGTGGCGAAGGCGCGCGTCGAACAGGCCTCGCCCGCGAAGAACAACCGGTCGTCAACCGCGCGGCCCAAGGTCTCGCGCGCGCTCGCGTATCCCACCTCCGCATAGGAGTAGGAGCCGCGCACAAAGGGATCGTCGTGCCAGGCCGACTGGGTGAGGGTGCGAAGAGGCTTGCGCACGTCGCTGCCCAGCAGTTTCACCAATTCACCGATCGCGAAGTCGCCGTGGGCCCGGGCGCCCTCGGCCGCCAGATCGCGTGCGAGCGATCCGGCCAGGAAAACCTCGATCACGGGATGACCGAAGGGTTTCAGGTGGTAGCTTCCCGTCGCGGCGGTATGCCAATCGCCGAAAAAATGCCCGTCGGTGGGAAACATGGCTGGCCGATCGCAGGAGAGAAACAGCTTGTTGACCAGGCCCAGCGGCAGGTGATGCGCGGCGTCGATCTTATCGGGAAGCTCCGGGATGAAGCGCAAGCTCTCGCTCGCGATCGCCGACGTGGGTACGGTGACGATCACTTGCTGCGCGGCGATCTCGCCCCGGTCCGTCACCAGCTTCACGTTGCGGCCGTCGTGGTTGATGCACAGCACCCTCGTACGCAGTGCGACGGGAAGGCCAGAGCCGTAGGCGCCGATCAGAGCGCCATAGCCCTCCTTGATGCGCCAGTTGACGTCGGTATCCTCGTAGTTCTGATAATCGGCCGCCGACACGTCCTTGAGGCTCGCGCCGTTCAGATAGGTGCAGATCGCGTCGATCAGCGGATTCCAGCGCGATGCGGGGTCCAGCAGCGCCGCCGCTGGCTCATCCCCGCTCAATGCGGCTCTGTCGATGCGGTTTTCAAAATCCTCGAACGCCGCTTGAAACGCTTCCTGTTCCGCCAGGCTCATACCCTGGCCGCAGCTTTGCTCTTCCCAAGGCGGTTTGGTCTTATCGATATGGAAGCCGAGTTTGTAAGCGATGGCCGCCCACGGATTTTTGTTCGCCGAATGTAGCCAGCCGCAACCAAGATCAAGCGGCAGCTTATTGATGATCTCGGTGAAGGCGCGCCCGCCGAGGCGCGCGCGGCTGTCGATCAAAAGGTAGGGAATATTCGCCCGGGCAAGCGCATGCGCCGCGGCGAGCCCGGCGGCTCCGGCGCCCACGATGGCGACCGCGACCTCGCGATAAAGGGATTCGACGTTCTTCATGACCCGCCATGCTTTCTGACGGGGGTGTAACGTTAGCTGCGTGAGCCCGGTTCCGCGCGGTTCCGGCGAATCTCTCTCGCGTTACACGACTATTTATCGATGGGAGGGTTAGCTATGAGGACAAGCGCCGAATTTCGCGGGGCACAATTTCGCGCCGGTATCCGAGCAGGGCGTTTTACGGCCTTTCAGGAAGCCGATGAAACCGGCCAGGGTCGCGACGAAGGTCGCGTCCGTGCGCACCGCCGGGATTCGCCGATAGGCGGGCACCCCTGACTCGGCGGCAAGATCGCGCATGGTCTCGTCCAGTTCCACCAGCGTCTCGACGTGCTCCGAGACGAAGGAGATCGGCGCGACGATCAACGGCGCGCCGTCTTTTCCCGCGCGCTGGATCTCTGTTTCCGTTGAAGGCCCAATCCATTTCGCGGGGCCGACGCGGCTCTGATAACATATGGCCCAGTCGAGGCCCTCGATGTTGAGGCCCGCGACCACTGCGGCGGCGGTCTGTTCGACTTGCCACTGATAGGGATCGCCGCTGGCGATGGTTTTTTCCGGCAATCCGTGCGCTGTCAGCAATAGGCGCGGCTTTTGTCCCTGCGCGGCCATCTCGGCGTAGGTCTTACCGATCATCGACACCATGGGCGCGATGAATCCGGCGGTGGTCGGGAAGCAGCAGATGACCTCGAACGGCGTGGTCAGCCCCTGCTTGCGCGCTTCCTTGCTCAGCGCGTCGACCGAGGTTCCGGTGGTTGTTGTGGAATACTGCGGATACATCGGCACCACGACGATCCGCGTCGGGGCGTACTCTTTCAGCTGAGCGATGACTTCGGGCGCCATCGGGTGCCAATAGCGCATGTAAACAAATGCGCGCACGTCCTTGGCGTAATGCGTGGCCGCGCTCTCAAGTGCCTTGGCTTGTGCGGTGGTCTCCGGCAGCAGCACCGAGCGCCCGCCCAGCCGCGCGTAATAGCCCCGCGATTTTTTCGCGCGCGCGCCCGAGATGGTGCGCGCCAGCAGCCAGCGGAAGGGCTGAATCCACGGAATGATGTAACGGTCGTTGAACAGGTTGAACAGGAACGGGCGCACGGCTTCCGGGCTATCCGGGCCCCCCAGGCTGAACACCACAATCGCTAGCCGCTCGTCCATCCGCGCTCACTCGCTCTAGGCCGTTAAAACGTAAGGTGAAACGGGGCCCCTTTTCCCACGTCCGCGCCGCCTTGTCTCCCCGTTTCAATAATCGATAGGCATCGTTATGGTGTCAAAAAACAACGCTCTATCGGTCTGTGGGGGCCGAAAAGATGGCCGGTACGCTGAACGTAGCTGAACACCTTTCCGCCGAAATGGCGTCCGAGGACCCTTGGCGGCTCGGTACAAATCTGTTCGAGGCGCGGCGCTACGCCATCATTCTCGACATGATGCGCGCGCATGCCGGCGCGCGCGCGGACGCCGGCGAAGCGGTCTTCGCCCGCGGGCTCGAGATCGGCTGCGCCGCCGGCGTTTTCACCGCGTTGTTCGCGCCGCAATGCAAGGCGCTGCATGTGGTGGACGTCATGCCGGCCGCCGTCGAACGCGCGGCGGCGAAGCTCAAAGATCACCGCAACATCGAATGGGAAGTCAGTTCCGTCACCGACGACTTCGCGTCCGGAAAGATGTTCGATGTCATCGTCGTCGCCGAAGTGCTCTGTTATCTTCCGGATCACGATACCCTTGCCCGCGCGGTCGACCGTATCGCTTCAAAGCTCGCGCCGGGCGGCTTGCTCATCTTCGGTTCGGCGATCGATAGCGTCACCAAACGCTGGGGTCTGCTCGGCGCCGGCGCCGAGACCACCATGCGCGAGTGGGAACGTACCTTGCGCGAGACCAACCGCGCCGCTTGCCAAGGCTCCTATTGGGGCGAAGATACGCGCATCGTCAGCTACACGCGCGACACCGGCGGCGCGTTGCCCGGCGCCAGCTTCAAGACGCCTGAAGACGCCATCGTTCCGCATAAGGCCGCGTCCGAGATCCCGGCCAAATCCGTACTCGTGCTCGCGCCGCATCCGGACGACGAGGTCTTCGGTTGCGGCGGAGCCATCGCCCGCCACGTGGCCGCCAAAGTCCCCGTTCAGGTCGTTGTCGCCACTGACGGCGCCTATAAGAAAGGCGAGATGGGCGTGACGGACGCCGAACGCCAGCGCGCCCGCACACGCGAGGACGAAACCCGCGCCGCCGCTAAAGAACTCGGCTATGGCCAGCCTGTGTTCTGGAATCTGCCCGACCGTGCGCTGGCGTATGGCGAGCCGTTGATCGCGAAGGTTCTCGCCGCCATGGACGGCATCGATCTCGTCTATGCGCCCGCTGTCTCCGAGCAGCATCCCGATCACCGCATCCTCGCCATGGCGGCGGTCGAGGCGGTGAAGCGAAAGCCCGGAACGCGCCTTGCCTTCTACGAAATCGGCGCGCCGCAGCGGCCCAATCTCCTGCTCGATATTTCACCGGTGCAAGCCGTCAAACAAGCCGCCATCGCCTGTTTCCGCTCGCAGCTCGAAACCCAACGCTATGATGAACAGATCGCAGCGCTCAACCGCTACCGCACCTACACGCTGCGCGGCAACGTGACCGCGGCGGAAGCGTTCTTCATCGTCAGCGCGGAAGAGCTGAACGCCGACCCCTTGAAATTCCACCGGCCCGAGACGGAACGCTATCTCGCCGAAACCGCCTATGCGCAGCAGGAAATCCAGAAGATGCGGCGTCTCCTGAATGACCGCGAGCAGGAACTCGACGCTATGCGCCGGTCGACCTCATGGAAAGTCACCGCGCCTTTGCGTAAAGTGATGCGACTCTTCCGTCGCTAAATAAGAGCGTCATGAAAACCGTTCACGTCTTTACCGTTGCCGCAGGTAATTACCTGCCCAAAGCGCGCGTGCTGCTGGCCTCCTTGCGCCGCCGGCATCCGACCTGGCGCTTGCACTTTGCCGTCTCCGACGCCTCGCTGCCGGCGGACGCGCTCGAGGGTCTCGGCGCCGACGAGATCCATCAACTCGACTCTCTCGATATTCCCAATCTGCGCCGCTGGGCCTTCTCGCATACGCTTATCGAGCTCGCGACGGCGATAAAGCCTTTCGTGCTGAAGAAACTCTTGGCCCGCGACGACTGCGAAGCTGCGATCTATCTCGATCCCGATATCGCGGTGATGTCGCCGATGACGGAAGTGGCGGAGACGCTCAAGACCGCCGATATCGTGCTTACGCCGCACATGACCTCGCCCGAGCACACCGTTGCGGGCATCGTCGCCAACGAGATCTCCACGATGCAGCACGGCATCTACAATCTCGGTTTCATTGCTGTGGCCGCGCGGGACGAAGGACGCCGGTTTGCCCAGTGGTGGTCCGACCGCACGTATCGATACTGCCGCGAGGATATTCCCGACGGCATCTACACCGATCAGCGTTGGGTCGACTTTGCGCCGGCCTTCTTCGATCGCGTGAAGGTCCTGCGCGCGCCGGGCCTCAACGCGGCGCCGTGGAATCTCTCCACGCGCGAGATGGGCGGAAGCCTGGCAGCAGGCTTCACCGTCGACACGAAGCCCTTGGTGTTCTTCCACTTCAGCCAGCTCGGCGTCATGCCGGATGCCCGCACCACCGGCGGGCAGGCGGCCGCGGCCGAACTCGTCGCCTGGTATCGTGCCCAAACCGCGCCGACGGCGGCGGAGAAAGCTGTCTCGCCGCACTACGCCTTTGGGCGCTTCGACGACGGTACGGCGATTTTGATGGAACAGCGCCTCGTCTATCGCGCGCGCCCCGATGTGCAGCGCGCGCATCCTGATCCATTTGCCGCGGGCGACGGTAGCTATCTCGCGTGGTGGAAGGCGCACGCGCGCAGCGAATATCCCAGGCTGTTCGATAATGATGCCCGCGCGGCCGAACTGCAGCATCTGATGTCGTTTCTGGCCTACCGGCGCGATGCGCAGGACATCATCGGCGATGATGAGGTTCAGCCGGGCGCGACCACGGGTGGCGTTGCGTCGCGCGCGCTCAATTTCATCCGCAAGATCGCCGGCTAATTCAAGACGACGACGGCCACGTTCAAAAGACCGGCGAAGCTGACCCACAGAAGATAGGGGGCCAGCAACAGGGCCGCGGTCCGGTCGTGGCGTGCGAACAGAACCATGTTCGCCCCGATGGCGATCCACAGCACGATCAGACCGACCATCGCGAGGGCCGGTTGCCGCAATCCAAAGAAAAGCACCGACCACAGAAGATTGAGCAGAAGCTGGCCGCCGTAAGCCGCGAAGGCCTTATGATCGGAAAAACCGATCTTGCGCCACACCCGCCAGCCCGAAATCGCGATCAGGATATACAGCGTGGTCCAGACCGGCCCGAACACCCAGTCCGGCGGATTGAACGAGGGTTTGGCGAGGGTCTGGTACCAGGTGCCAAGGCTTTGGGCCGTGGCCAGCGCCCCCAGGGCCGATATGGCGAAGCACGCTGCCAGGAATCCAATCGCGGCGAGGACATTGCGCATAGCGGAATAACGCAACCGCGCTAGCGGGGTTGCGGTAGCTGGACTTGCTTATATTTATTGAAGTCGATCTTGATGGCCCGTTTCCGCCCCTGGGAAATGGCGGCGCGCAATTTCAGCGGGGTCACGGGCTTCACCAGGTAACCTGAGACGTCGAGGCGCGCGGCGGTGGCCACCGTGTCGTGGTCACCCGAGGCGGTCAGCAGCACGAAACATGCGTCGGGACGGAACGATTTCACCTGTCCGGTGCGCACCACCCACAGCAGTTCCAAGCCCGTGCCTTCCGCCATGTTCTGATCGCACAGCACCACATCGACCACACGTTGGCCGCCCATCAGCACTTCAAACGCCTCGCGGCCGCTGTGGGCGCGGCTCACGTTCATCACGCCGACAGCATTGAGCATCGCCTGCACGAGATCGAGGAAGGCGGTATCGTCGTCGACCATGAGGATATGCAGATTCCCAAGCTCTTCACTGTCGCCAGATTGGCTCTGCGTCTGGTTCATGGTTCGTATGCCTTAAACCCGCGGGTGCCGGGTATCGCCCAGAAATCCATCATAGATCGATGAGTATTTCAATCTTCTAAAGCCGCGTAACCGCCTTGTTTTCATTAAATATTATGCGGGTTTGGCGGTTCTGCTAAAATCCGCCCGTCACACCCTGGACGCCTGATGCGCGAGCCCCTTAAGCCATCCGAAACGCTTGGAACGTCCGAAAGTGGCGAGCGGTTGCCGGTTAGCGCTTGGCTCACCGAAAGCGAAGCAAACAAGGCGCGGGCGGCGGGGGAGGCGGCCGTTGCGCTCGGCCTGTGCATCGATGAGAGCGCTGCGGCTTTCGATGAATTTTTCGCCGATGTGGAGGTGTCATGAACGCACGCGGAACCGTTGTCTACGGCATCAAGAATTGCGACACGATGAAAAAAGCGCGCGCGTGGCTCGATGGCCACGGCGTCGCCTACGAATTTCATGACTACAAGTCCGCCGGCATCGATAAAGCGACTCTGACCGGTTGGGCGAAGGAGGTTGGCTGGGAAACGCTTCTGAACCGCGCGGGCACCACGTTCCGCAAGTTGCCCGACGCGGATAAGGAAGGGCTAAGCGAAACCAAGGCCATCAAACTCATGCTCGATCAACCGTCGATGATCAAACGTCCGGTGGTCGAACGCCGCGGCAAGTTGCTCGTCGGATTCAAGCTCGCGGAGTTTGAGAAAGCCTTCGTGAAAGAATGAACTTAAAAAAACGCGTTCGTTGACAACATGGTGCCGCTCCTCTCTATTCCCTGTCCATCCAGCGAGAAAAAGCCCTCCGAAAGGGACGTCCGATGTCCGACACCATGCAAAGCTGGGATCCGCGCGGCGCCGCGGTCAGCCCTCATCTGGACGTCGCCAGCGCGCTTCTGCCGCTGAAAGATTCTGAGATCCTCAGCCTCACCATCGGCGCGGGCGATATCGCGCCCGCCATTGCCGTGGCTGTGAAATCGGCGACCGTCACGGTGCTTGAAACGCAAGGGGCGACCGAAGACCCGCCGCCGCTCTCGAACCTCACCTATAAATCGGGCGACGCCGACCGGATCCCGGACGAGGACGAGAGCTTCGATATCGTCATCGTCAACGGGCTCTTGTCACGCATCCCCGAGGATCGCCGTTCGCCGGTCTTGCGCGAGATCCGCCGCGTGCTGCGCCCGGGCGGCCTTGCCTATGTCGCCGAGCCGGCGCCCGGCGGCGCTTTCAACGAGATCAGCCGCGTGTTCAAGGACGAGAAACAAGACCGCCTCGCGGTGTTCGAACTCATTCGCGGCACCGTTTCGTCCGGCGCGATGGTGCTCGTCGAGCAGAAGTTCTTCCAGATGCCGGTCGTGATCCCGGACTTCGCCGCGGTCGAACGCGGGTATGTACCGCCCGACGCGCGTATCTCGGGCGCGCAGAAGGCCGAAGCCCGGAAGAAGTTCGAGCGGCACATGGGGCCGAAAGGCGCCGCCTTCCAGATTCCGATGCGCATCGATCTTTTGCGCAAGTCGGACTAGGCCGTTGCCGGGCTTAATAGCGTGCGCCCGCTTCCAGCGTTCGTGATGGCGTAAAGACGGCGCGTCGATCTTCCCGGCTGGCGCGACGTGGTCCACCGTCATCCTTTTCGGCAATCGATGTGCCGGCTGTAGTATGATGCGCGCGGGTTCAACCGCTCATGCGCGAGATTTTATCCAATGCCATACAGCGAAACGCCCCCTCGCGCGGTGACGGGGCGTCTGTCCGGTATCGCGACCCGTCCCGCAAAGCGTGCGGCGATGGTCGTGGCCTCCGCCGCCGAGATCTTGGCGAACGCGGGCGTCAGCGGCGATTTTGGGCGCAAGCGCGGCAAGCGTCAGGTGACCGTGTTGAGCGCGCAAGCCTGGCGGGACGCGTGCGACGCGTTGGGTGCGGCCCTGCCATGGACCACGCGACGGGCGAATCTTTTCGTCGACGGCATTCCCCTAAGCCCGCAAGCGGGCGCGCGTCTCGTCATCAGCGGCGTTGTTTTGGAAGTCACCGGCGAGACGGACCCTTGCAAGCGCATGGACGCACAGTACATGGGTCTGACCCGCGCGCTGACCCCGCAAGCGCGAGGCGGCGTGACCTGCCGTGTGATCGCGGCGGGAAAGATCGCCGTCGGTGATGAGGTGAAGTGGGTGCCTGCGGTCGCGGGAAAAGAGAAGCAGCCGGATTTATTCGCCGGCTTAATTGAACAGCGCGTGGCTAGCTGATGCCCGCCACGCGCAATTCCTTAGAACAGCCCCGTAAACACAGTCGCGATCACGGCGCTGGTGAAAAAGCCTGACACCGCGAAGGCATAGGCGTTGTCCAGAAGCGCTGTACGTTCACTCATGACGCACCATCCTTTCGTGCCCCTATCTCGGGTGGAAAAGGGGGTGCCGCCAGGTATGCGGGTGCAGGTCAGTCATGCTGCAACCGCATGACATAAACCGTTACAATTGTTGGTGAATTTAACCAGAAACCAACTTGATGGGCCGGTCGAAAACCGTGAGGACGTCCTCAAGATCGGCGCTCTGCCTCAGCTTCACCGCCCCGCGGCTCATGACCACGTAGCGCCTGTCCGGGTTCTTGGCTTTGGCCAGCTTTGACACCGTGAACAACGGCTGCTCGTTGCTCGACGCGAATACCATGAAACTCGCGGCCTCGGGACCGTGGTGGATGGCGTAGTCGCGCCATTCCCCGCGGCTGACGCGGCTCGCGTATAGGCCAAGGAGGCGGTTGAGTTCAGCTCGCGTGAAATGAAGGTACGGTGCGCGGCGCCGGAAGTCTCTGAGGCGGACTACCGCGGACATGAGGGCCGTTAAACCGGAACACCATGACGCATGACCGTCATTTTTCCAGACGGCGGGGCTTTGATCAAGGAAAACCGGATAAAAATCGCGCGTGCGGGACCCGCGCCTATTTGCCGGAAGAACCCAATTCCTGGTTCTTGCTGATCTCGTCGGGTTGATCGAAGCAATTCGGATCACCGAGTGTATCGTAGCAATAGCGGCTGACGTTTTCCGGCTCGGGCGGACGGGTTTTGCAGGTCACATCGGCGCCGCGGCCGCCGTGGTTGGAGCAGACATAGCCGAAAGCTTGCTGCCATACGGGATCGGGGTCGCCGCCGCATCCGCCCAGCATGAGGCAGACCGTGCTCAACGCCGCGAAAACCGAAATGCGCATGACAGGCCCTCTTTTCCGACTTTAACCCGTCTTTCATATATCCCGGGGGCGTTAACAAAGCCTTGAAAAGCGCCCGCGGGGTCGGCTCTCAGGTCTTCGCCGCTGCCCCAAAAAAGCCTGTCTTTTCAGTAAGGTTCCGCGCTCATCCCTTTGAATTGCCTAACCTCCCCCGGTTCTTTATGTTTCCGGCGCATTTCGGGGCTGTATCCGGCCGCGTTTAGATAGAGACAAGGAGTTCCATTGAGCGACAAGGACGCCAAGGCGGCGCCGGAGCAGAAGAAGGGCGGAACCGTCCTCGGCAAGGCTCCTATCGAGAAGGACGTCGAACTCGACGGCCTCATGTCCGAGATCGAGTCCGATCTTCGCGAAGATGAACTCAAGCGTATTTGGCGCCAGCACGGCTCGACGCTGGTCGTTATCGCCGTGGTGTTCCTTGGCGCTGTCGCGGGCTACGAAGGCTGGAAAACCTATAAAGGCCGCGAACACGCCAATATCGCCATGGTCTACGAAGCGGGCATGAACTTCGCGGCCGAGGGCAAGATCGACGAAGCCAAGGCGAAGTTCGGCGAAGTCGCCAAATCGGACGACCAGCCTTACGCCGCGCTTGCGCGTCTGACCGACGCGGGCCTGCGCCTGCAAAGCAACGACACCAAAGGCGCGGTCGAGCTTTACGCTGCGCTCGCCGCCGACGAGAAGGCCGATCTTCTGTTCCGCGACGTGGCGGTCATCTTGAAGGCGCTGCACAGCGTCGACAGCGAAGACCCGAAAAAACTCGAAGGCGACATCGCGCCGCTCACCAAGGACAGCACGTTCAAGCATTCGGCCATCGAACTCACCGCGTTGCTCGCGGCCAAGCAGGGCGATACCGCCCGTGCCGCCACGCTGGCCCAGAGCCTGGTGGATGACGCCGCCACGCCGCAAGCCATGCGCGGCCGCGCCCAGGAATATGCAGCGCTGTATAAGGCCGGTGTCGTTCCGGCCACCTTGCCGCCGCCGCCGATCGATGCCGGGAAGGCGCCTTCCGTGACCGATCTCGTCGCGCCCGCTGCGGAAACCGAACCCACGCCGGCGCGTCCCGCCGCGAAACCCTAGGCTCGTTCCCAAATCATGATGCGTTTTGCCCGCGTTTTTTCGCTCGTTCTCGTGACAGCTGCTTTGGCTGGCTGCTCGACCGTCGGCGACATGTTCAGCAAAGATAGCAACGAAGTGCTGCCGGGCACGCGCATCTCGGTGCTCGCGCTCGAACGTGAGCTGCGCCCCTCCATCGAAACCACGGACACGCGCATCATCCTTCCCACGCCGCAGGACACCACGTCGTGGCCTGGCGCCGGCGGCTTCTCGCACCACGCCATGCACCACATGGTGATCAGCGATGTGCCGCGCCGGTCGTGGAGCACAGGCATCGGCGAGGGCACGGGCTTGCGCAACCACATGTTCGCCGAACCGATCATCGCGAACGGGCACATCTACACCATGGATGCCGACGGACGCGTCACCTCCTTCGACGCCAAGACCGGCAAGCGTCAATGGCGCGCCGATACCGCGCCCCGCATGGAACGCGATAACAAGTTCCTCGGCGGGGCGATCGCGATCGAAGGCGACCGTATCTTCGCGACATCGGGCGCCGCCGAAGTGATGGCCATGAGCGCCGTGGACGGCAAGATCCTCTGGCGCGCGGCCACTGAAACGCCGGTGCGCGCGGCGCCCGCGGTCAACGGCGGCCGCGTATTCGTCACCACCATCGAAAATCAGGTCATTGCCTTCGCCGCCAACGATGGCGCGCAGCTCTGGACCTACGCGGGCGCTTCGACGCCCACCATCCTGCTCGGCGGTTCCGCGCCGGCCGTGGACGGCGGCGTGGTCGTCGCGGCGCTCTCCACCGGCGAACTCGCCGCGCTGCGCGTCGACAACGGGGCTCTGCTCTGGAGCGAAACCGTTGTCGCCATCCGCCGCACGGAAGCCGCGGCCAGCCTTCCGGACATCGCCGCGCGCCCCGTCATCGATCGCGGCCGCGTCTACGCGGTCGGCCAGTCGGGCCTGATCGTGGCCATCGATCTGCGGACCGGGAACCGGCTGTGGGAGGCGCCTGTCGCGGGCATCTATCAGCCTTGGGTCGCGGGTGATTTCCTCTACACCGTCACCATCGACGCGGAAGCCGTCTGCATCGACGCGCGTTCGGGCCGTATCCTGTGGGTGACGCAGCTGCGCGCCTGGGAAGACGAAAACGACCGCGAAGATCGCGTGATTTGGGCGGGCCCCGTGCTCGCCAGCGACCGCCTTATCCTGGTCAACTCCTTGAGCGAAGCGATCTCGATCTCGCCGTACTCGGGCGAGGTGATGGGCACGATGGATCTGCCGGCCTCGGCCACCATGGCGCCGGTGTTTGCCGATTCCACCATGTTCCTGCTCGACGACGACGGCGACCTGACAGCGTATCGGTAGGCACTAAGGAAATTGGGGTCAGATACCATTTCCCTTTTGTTGAAATGGTGTCTGACCCCTATTTCCGTTTTTCAGTAACTCTTCGCGTTTAGACACTCGGACACCTCATGCCTCGCAAAACCCACCGCAAGCAAGCCGGCCGCTCCCCGCGCAAGGAGCTGGCCCGCACGCGCGAGAAGCGGGGCGATGAGAAGTCCATGTTCACGGTCGCCATCGTCGGCCGTCCCAACGTCGGCAAGTCCACTCTGTTCAACAGACTCATCGGCCGCCGCGAAGCCATCGTCCATGACCGGCCGGGTGTGACGCGCGACCGCCGCCAGGGCCTCGGGACTTTGGGCGGCTTGACGTTCACGGTCTTCGATACCGCCGGTTTTGAAGACGCCGACGCCGAAACCCTCGAAGGGCGTATGCGCCGTCAGACCGAAAAAGCGATAGCGGAAGCCGACGTCGCGTTGTTCCTCGTCGACGCCAAGGCGGGCATCACGCCGCTCGACGAACATTTCGCCGACCTTTTGCGCAAGAGCCGCACCCCGATCCTGCTGGTCGCCAACAAGACCGAAGGCAAGGGCAGCGAGAGCGCGCTTTATGATGCGTTTCGTCTGGGGCTGGGCGAAGCCATCGCGATCGCCGCCGAACATGGTCAGGGCCTCGACGCGCTCTACGCCGCCCTTGCGCCGTTTGCGCCGCCCCAGGATCTCGACGCTCTCGATGACGACGACGAACCCGCGCCGCTCGCCGAGGGCGAGGAGCCGCCGCCCGCGCCGGTGCGTCCGCTGCAGCTGGCCATCATCGGCCGGCCCAACACCGGCAAGTCCACGCTCATCAATCGCCTTGTCGGGGAAGACCGCGTGCTGACGGGTCCTGAACCTGGCGTGACGCGCGATGCCATTCCCGTCGACTGGACCTACACCGCGTCCGACGGTTCCACGCGCGAAATCCGCCTCGTCGACACCGCCGGCGTCCGCAAGCGCACCAAGATCACCGATGCCGTCGAAAAATTGTCGGTTGGTGAGACGTTCGAAGCCATTCGCCTCGCTGAAGTCGTGGTGCTGGTGGTCGATTCCGAAAGCCCGCTCGACAATCAGGAGCTCACTCTCGCGCGTCACGTCGCCGAGGAAGGCCGCGCGCTTGTCATCGCCGTGAACAAGTGGGACCTCATCAAGGAGAAGCGCTCGGTCCTGTCCAAGGTAGAGGACATCCTGGAATCCTCCATGGCCCAGATCCGGGGCATTCCCGTGGTCACACTGTCCGGAAAAACAGGTCAGCGCGTCGATACGTTGATGGAAGCCGTGTTCGCGGTGCATGAGACGTGGAACAAGCACATCGCGACCAACCCGCTGAATCGCTGGCTGGCCTCCGCCACCAGGGCGCATCCGCCGCCGCTGTCGATCCACAAGCAGCGCATCAAGCTTCGTTACATGACCCAGGCGAAGACGCGCCCGCCGACGTTCGTCATCTTCTCGACTCGCGCCGGCGATTTGCCGGAAGCGTATATGCGCTATCTGACGAACGGCTTGCGCGACACTTTCGACCTTGATGGCGTGCCCATCCGTATCCATCTGCGCAAGCCGGCGAACCCCTTCGAGGACGAGAAGGGCTAACCTCCGCGCGCCAAGCTGTGCCATGCTCCTCCCCTGATTTAAGGGGAGGTCATGTCATGACTGCGATGCGCTTTGCTCTGGCCGCCGCCGCCACGCTCTTGCTGTCCGCGCCGGCCATGGCCGCCGATGCTTCCATTCTCGATCCCAAAGCGCTGAAGTTCGTCCTGCCCAAGGACATCAAGTGGGCGCCGGGATCTCCAGGCGCCGAGGTCGCGATCCTGCAGGGCGATCCGCAGAAGCCGGGCGAGCTTTACGTCCTCCTGAACAAATGGAAGGCCGGCAACAACTTCAGCCGCCCGCATTTCCACGAGAATGACCGCTACATCTACGTGCTCTCGGGCACATGGTGGGTCGGAACGGGTGATGTGTTCGATCCCGAGAACGCCACCGTGCCCATGCCCGCCGGCAGCTACGTCGTGCACCATGCCAAGCAAGTGCATTGGGACGGCGCCAAAAACGAAGACACCATCATCGCCATCGTCGGCATCGGCCCGGCGGCGTCCAAACCTTCGCCGACGGCGAAGGTTTCTCCCGAAAATAAATAGCTGAATAAAACAGGGGCTAGGCGCATCTGGTGCTGCATGCCGCGGCCGCACCGTACGTTATCGATGCCTCCCTGCGAACCTATGCGCTTAGAGCGCGTTCAGCGGGATCTTCACGTAAGCCACGCCATTGTCTTCCGCCGGCGGCAGGGCGCCCGCGCGAATGTTGAGCTGAATCGCGGGAATCAGGAGCGCCGGCATATTGAGGGTCTTGTCGCGCGCCGTGCGCATGGCCACGAACTCATCTTCGCTCACGCCGTCACGCACGTGAAGGTTCGCCCGGCGTTGCTGCGCGACCGTGGTCTCCCAGGCGAATTTGTCCCGGCCCGGCGCTTTATAGTCGTGGCAGCAGAATATCCGCGTGTTCTCGGGAAGCGCCAGGATCTTGCGCACGGACGTATAAAGCGCCGCCGCGTTGCCGCCGGGAAAATCCACGCGCGCGCTGCCGTAGTCCGGCATGAACATCGTGTCGCCGATGAATGCCGCGTCGCCGACGAGATACGTCACACAGGCCGGTGTATGGCCGGGGGTGTGGATCACGCGGATCGTCAGTTTACCCAGCGCGATTTCTTCGCCGTCGGTGAAGAGCGTGTCGAACTGACGGCCGTCGGTGGCGAGATCCTTCATGTTGAACAAAGAGGCAAACGTCCTCTGCACATCGACGATCTTGGCCCCGATACCGATCTTCGCGCCGGTCTCCTGACGCAGCACATGGCCGGCCGAGACATGGTCGGCGTGCGCATGCGTCTCCAGGCACCATTGCGGGGTGAGGCCTTCGGCGCGGATGAAGGCCAGCAGAGAGTCCACCGAACCGCGGGACGTGCGTCCCGAAACCGCGTCGTAATCAAGCACCGGGTCGATGATCGCACAGGCGTTCGTTGCCGGGTCCGATACGACGTAGCTCACGGAATGGGTGGTCGTATCGAAAAAAGATCGGATCTGAGGGCCTGTCATGCGGCGAGAATGAGCAAGCGGGCCGAATCTGTCAAAGGCTTCCGATTGCGGGGTGCGCGTGTTCAGCCCAGCACGTAGATCGCGGTATAGGCGAAGAAAAACCCAACGGCGTAGACGATGCCGGCCGTCCCTAAGATCCAGCCGCTGACCCTGCGCAGACGGCGGCAGGCATCGGCCTCAAGGGGATCGATAGGGCAGGGCGCGTTGCGGGTCGCAAATCGCATGAGCGCGGCCGCCGCCAGCAACAGCCCGGCCGCCGCGAACACATAGTCCTTATAGATCGAGACCGCCACAATTTGCGGGACGGCGGTCACCAGGCCCGCGACGAGGGCGCCCGCGCCCAGCGTCACCAGCATTGCGGGCAGCGCACAGCAGATCAACGTTCCGAAGGACGTGAACAGCGCCAGCCAGATCAGCGCCGAATTTGGACGCTCGCTCTTCTGCAAGGAAGTCTACCGGCCGTGCCGAGTGATCTCGGTCACCGCATAACCCGCATTGACGATGGTCTTGGCCACCGCGGCATCGTCCAGTGTCGCACCCGGCTTGGTGTCGACGGTCACTTTGCCAGCCTCCAGGTCGACCTTCACTTTTTCCACCGCGGGGTTCTTCTGGAAGCTCTTCTCGATCCCGGTCACGCAGATCGCGCACACCATGCCATTCACCGAGGCGGTGATGGTTTCGGCATTTGCCGCACTTGCGGCCAGAAGAACGCTGATGAAAGCGATGACGCGCATGGGCTGCTCCTAAAACTGTTTCACCCAGTTGAACATCAATTTACCCCGGTGGCTGACGCCGCCTTCGATCAGGAAGGCCCTGTACATCACGCGGATCAGCGGCGTGATTTCAACCTTCGGCTCTTTCGCGCCTATGTGCAGGCCAAGGTGCGTCTCGTCGCGGTAGTCCACCTGCACCATCGCCCAGGGGCTGACCTTCGTGTAGTCGACGGGGCTGAAAGCGATCCCCGCCCGTGCGCGCTGCCACACGGACCGTTCCACCTTCGGCGCATACATCGCCTGCACTTCGTAGGAGATGAACAGACGACGGGTTTCGTAGTCGGCGAGAAGGCCGGTCCAGGTGGCCGGCCTCATATCGCCGTTGCGGTCGATGGTCGTGCCGCCGCCCACATTGGTGAAGATGTTCCCCTGGCTGCGCGGCGCGTTCCATCGCTTGACCAAAAAGTTCATCTGCGGGCCGAGCATCGTGAAGTTGTCGCCGCGGATGTGGTACTGCGCATGGAACGCGACGGCCATACGGGGGGTCACGGTATAATCCAACCCCACCATATGGCCGCCGGCATCGTTCTCCTGCATCAGCATCAATCCGCCCACATAGCTCACGGGCTTCCCGAAAGCGCTCCCCGGGTGATGGAGGAGCGTCGCGGCGAACCCAAGGCCTGCTATGCGGATAACGGAACACAGTTTCTTCAAATCGCTACAACTTCCGAGAACTACATCTTCAAGGTCAGGCGCGCTTCCAGGGCGTGCAGTTTGGTCCGGCCGGAGATCGTGCCGTTGTAGCCCGCGGAAATAAACATGTTATCGCTGACCTTGGCGCCGAGGTTGGCGCCGACGCGTACGCCGTTGATGCCGGGCGAGCGCACGAGGGTGTTGAAGGTCGCCGCCGATCCCACGAAGCGGGTCTCGATGGTGTCCTTGCCGTCTTCGAGCAGGTAGCGATAGCCGGCGAGCAGGCGGACGTGCACATCGTCGCCCGCGCCCATCGGCACTTCGAACGCGGCGCCCAGTTCGGCGGCCGAGCTCTTTTCCTTATGTTCGCTCACCATCAACGAGACGCTGCTCGCGCCCGTTTCGGTGTAGGCGTCCATCTTGGCGACCTGATAGTCGATGAGGCCGTACGGCGCGATGGTGGAATCGCCGTCCAGCTTCAGCGGCACCGATACTTTCGCGCCCGCCGACAAAACCTTGCCGTCCTGCGCGCCGGTCGCGGTGCGGCCAAGGCTCGCGATGGAACGCGTTGAATCCGCGTTCACCCAGCCGTATCCAAGTGCGGCCGCGAAGACGACGTTCTCGTTGCCGCCCGAGAAGTGCGCCTGCACCGAGGTCGTCTTCACGCTGGTTTCACCGATGGCGTTGCGGAACTCGTCTTTCCCGTCCGCGTAACCGACCGACAGGCCGACGGCGGCGCCGCCGCCCATGCCGTAGTCGAAGCCGGCCATTACGTAAGGACGCGAGATCTTCGCGCCCGCCGTGGCGCTATCGGTTTCGCGCGTGCCGAAGATCATGCCGCCGCCGACAAAGCCGCCGAAGCCTTCTTTGCCGGTGCCGGCGATATCTTCGGCGTGTTCGAACAACGAGTCCTGGAAGCCCGCCATCGCTTCGACGGCCTGACGTCCCGCCGAGTACAGCGTGCGGCCCGAAAGATCGTCGAGCGACTGGGTGCGCGTGGCCGTGGTGACGGTGGACGCGAAGCGGCCCATCAGCACCTGGTCGAGGTCGGTGTTGCGGCCCGCCGAGACATCGAGCGCATTGGCCACCAGCATCTGCGTATCGGTGGTCGCCGCAGGGGCGAACATCGCGCGCACGATCTGGCCGCGGATTTCACCGGCCGGATTGAGCTGCGTGTGGAACTGCATGTAGAGACCGGCGGTGTTGAGGTTCACCAATTCGGCCTGCGGGATCGCCCACACCAAGGGGCCCACGGGGCTTACCGGCGGGACCGGGGTGAAGCCGAAGATCACCGGGCCGTTGACCCCCGCCGGGGCGCGGTGGATATGGCCGAGGGTGAGCGGGCTGGTGCCGCGCGTGGCGATATCGTGCGTGGCATAGACGGTCGCGTTGGCTTGCGCGTCGTCGAGGATCAGGAAGCCGGTGCCGCGCGCCTGTGACGGGTTTGGCGCGCCTTCATACTGCATGTTGCTGATGTAGAGCGTACCGGCTTGTGCGCTGGTAGCGGCGGCGAGCACGAACGCGGCCGTGCTCAAAAGCAGTTTCGACTTTCTCATGAGTTTCTCCCCCCTAGGGATGTGTGAATCAAAGCAACAGAACAAAACAAACGAAAAAATGGGCCTCGCTTACGAGTGCGGCATGCCCGGCATGGGAGTCGTCGGTGTCGTCGGCGCGCCCGGGTTCACGGGCGGCGCGACCATGGACATGCATCCGGCGCTGAAGTCGTCAAAGGTGTTTCCGCCCGCGAGGCCCTCGCTATAGGACAGCGCGACGCCGGCAGGCGCCGAATCCGCCATGGCCATCAGCGAGGCGACCGTCGCCGGGATCGGTGGCGTGGTTTCGCGCGCGATGGTTTCCATCGTCGCAGCGACGGAGCCGTAGGACGGGATGGGCGGGCTCTGCCACACGAACGGGTTGTTTGCGCTGTCGTGGAAAGTGACGCGCAGCGCGCGTGTTTCGCCGGTCGCGTTTGACACGCGCAAAAGGCCCGTCAATCCGCCGCGCGCAGGTCCGATCACGAACGGCAGCGACAACGGATCGGCCATCAGCACCATGCCGCAGGTCGAAACATGGCTCCACGTCCCGCTGGACGGGGTCCAGGTCGCGTGTTGCACATGGCCCGCGAAGCCTGAGATCGAGAGGACCAGCACCGGCGGCAGCCGCGTCATGTCTGGCTTCGGATCGGCGCCCTCGAGCATTTGCTGCGCCCAGGTTTCCATCGTGGCGCCGGACGCCAGCACCGGCGACGTCCATGTGCCGATGGCGATCCCTGTCGCCGCGTCATGCAGGCGCACGCTCACTTGCGCGGCGGCGCCGTCGCTGTTGGAAATGCGAAGATAGGATTGAACGGAAACGCCGGTGTTGAAGCCGGGAATGACAAGATCGTTGCCCGCGAACGCAGGCGCGCCGATAAGCAGCGCGGCAAGGCCAACACATACTGATTTGAACCGGGACAAGGTCGCTCCCTAAACCCTTGCGGTTCCAAGAATTTGTTACATTGGGTAAAAGAAGCCAGCGCTTAATTTTTGAAGAGCCAGGGAATAACTCGCCCGTCTCCAACGTCAGCGGAGCCCGGCATTTAAGACCGGCTGAGATCAATAGTTTGGAGACGGATAATGACCTGGGCTTATGCGGCGCCGATCGGCCTCTTGTTGCTCTCGAACGTCTTTATGACCTTCGCCTGGTACGGCCAGCTCAAATATCCCGGAACGGCGCTGTGGATTGTCATTCCCATCAGCTGGGGCATCGCCTTCTTCGAATATTGCCTCGCGGTGCCCGCCAACCGCATCGGCTACACGGTCTATACGGCCGCCCAGCTCAAGACGATGCAGGAAGTGATCACCCTTGCCGTCTTCGCGGTGTTCTCCGCCACCTATCTCGGCGAAAGCTTGAAATGGAATCACGTCGCCGCTTTTGGGTGCCTCGTGCTCGCGGCGTATTTCTCGTTCAACAAATGGGACTAGCGGGCTCCCGCTAGAAAATACCTACTTCGCAGTCGCCCAGCGCTTGCGCCAGGACTCGCACGCGAAGGTCGCTGCTTTCCCGGCGGCAAACCCGGCGCCATGCAGGATCAAACTGGCCCCGGCGAATCCGGCGATGAAGGATCCAGCAGCGCCGTCCGCCGGCATTTCCGCGCCATGGGCGAAGCCGTGGAAGAAAGCGAACAGGGAGACGACCGCCAGCGCTGGGCCTGCGCCGATGGGAGAGCCCAGCGCCAATGCGGCGACGATCACCGTCGAAGCCAGGATGACCGGTTCCACGCCCGGCGCCGAAAGGCCGATCAACGCGGCACCGGCGCCGGCGATCATGACGCTCACGAAGGCGAGGGGAATCCAGAAGCGGCGGCTGCGGGCCGCCCACAGGCCGATGGCGATCATCACCATCATGTGATCCCAGCCGAGGAAGGGATGCGCGAAGCCCGCGTTCCATCCGGCCTCCACATGACCGGGGTGGGCGAATGCCGCATGCGGAACCAATGCGAACAGCACGAACAGCAGGCGAGACATGGCACGAGCCCTCTTGGAGGAAACCGGTCCCGTCATGCTAAGGTTGTTCAGCTCTTTCCGCCAGGGGTGCTTCACAATGCCGCACGGTGATCATCATCATGACCATGACCACAGCCATGAGCATGTGGACTGGAAGAATAACGGCGTGAAAGTGATCCCTGGCGATCAGCTCGACGCCAACACCGCGCAGACCCCGGGGATGAACAGGCAAGCCGCCATCAACCTCGCCCGCGTCGGCGCGCAAAAGATCTGGGCCGGCACCGTGCATATCCACGCCGGCGCCAAAACCGGCGCGCATCACCATGGTCATCTCGAAAGCGTGATCTACGTCATCAAGGGCCGGGCCCGCATGCGCTGGGGCAATAAGCTCGAATTCACCGCCGAGGCCGGCCCGGGCGATTTCATCTTCGTGCCGCCTTTCGTGCCGCACCAGGAGATCAACGCCTCAACCGATGAGACCCTTGAGTGCGTGCTGGTGCGCAGCGACAATGAAGCCGTCGCCATCAACCTCGAGATCGAACCGGTGGAAAAGCCCGAAACGGTGCTCTGGATCGATCCGGTTCACCGCGATCCCGCGGAAAACAAATAAGCCGATCCCGCGGAAAACAAATAAGCCGATCCCGCGGAATGAAAATAGCCTTGAGCTCAGCGCCCGCCGCCCGCTTCTGCTCACATTCGCGCGCCCGGCAACTTCGGCGGCAACATGGATTACGCCTCGCTCGGGGCCGGCGCCAAAGTCACGCTACCCGTATTCGAGCCCGGCGCGCTCCTGTTCCTCGGGGACGGCCATGCCCGGCAAGGCGAAGGCGAGGTCGTCGGCAGCGGGCTTGAGACGTCGATGGATGTCACCTTCACCGTCGGGCTCGTGAAGAAGAAGACCATCGCCTGGCCGCGCCTCGAGAACGCCACTCACATCGCGGTGCTTGACAGTTCGCAGCCGCGAAATTTGCGAAACGGGGCCCCGAAGCGATCACCACCGCCGGCGGGGTCCGCCAAAAACGTAAGGCCGCCGTCAGCGCCATGGCCTGCGCCGTCAGGAAACCGTCGTCGATGCTCGGGATTGCCCAGGCCGGATGGAAGCGTACATAGCGCTCCCGCGCCACGAGGCGCGTAACACGCGCGATGGTCACTGTTTGCGGAATGGCGGCCGCCAGTTCGTGTCCTGCGGCATCCGCCCGTGCGGGTCCGGGTCCGCACACCACCTGAACCTTCAATCCCGCATCCGCGGCATGGCGCACGATGGAGGCGGGCAGGTGGACGCCTGTCGCCGCGGACGGCGGAAATTCCCACGCCACCATCAGCGCGCGCTGCGGATCGGCGCCGCGCCGCAAGGCTTTGATCCACGTTAGGGCAAGGGCGGCGAGCGCCCACAATGCAATCGCAAGGGGCGTGTAGGCCAGTGTCGCCTTCCGCGCCGACGTCTTCGCGGCTCATCCGTTCCCGGATCTCGCTACCAACCGCGATCAGTGCACCGTGCTTTCGCGCGCACTCCTCGCGGCCAAGGTCGGCCTTTTCCAGCAGAAAAGCGCGCGCGTGTCTCATCCTCCGCCGCGCGGTGTCTGGAATTTCATCAAGAAGGCCATCAATGACGGCCGCGACCAAGCCCTGATCCGCGCTGAGGAACGGCGCAATACCTCGCCGTGGAAAGGCGTGTGGTGGAATTTCAGAAATGGATTGGTGCGTTCACGCGCGCGCTTCCGCACCGAATATCACAAGGTGGGCCTCAATCCGATCACCGCCGAACTCGGCTACGGCCTCGCGATCCTATGGTACGCGCTGCGGGCCGTGGGCGAAATCCTCACCCTCACGCGCCCCTCCCTCGTTCCGCGCCTCTTCCCGGTCTAATAAAAAACCCCCTCTCCCAAAAGGAGAGGGGGCTCTTCTTCTCTGGTCATTACCCGGCTTGACCGGGCAATCCATCTCTCATCCGCACCTACGGCATATTCGGCGGTGGCTGACGCTTCTTCGTGGCTTGTTCGAATGAATACGCGAGTTCGATCAGGCGGGGTTCCGTGCACGCCAGTCCCTGGAACATGATTCCCATCGGCATCGGCTTGGCGTCGAAGCCCTCGGGCAACGCCGGTCCCGGATTGGCGACCATCGCGAACGGCACCGTGATCGCGGGATATCCCACCCGGTCCCCGATGCTCGCGCCGCGCGATCCCATATAGATAATGGCGTCGAGCTTGTTGTTCTTGATCGCCGCGTCGATCCCGTTCGTGCCGCCGATGTCCAGCGCGCGCTTCTGGTCCATCTCGTACTTGGCTTTGCCCTTCTCGAGATCCGTGTCGCGCGCGTCGACCAGCGCGTCCACGCCATACTTCATCGTGCCCAGCTCCTTATTGACTTCCTGCCAGGCGATGAACTCGCCGATGTTCTTCCACGGCGCTTTTCCATCTTGCGCCGCCAGCCAGATGTCGAAGTCGCGGTGCATGCCGTAGTTCATGATCGACATGCATTGCGGCGTCTCTTCCCGGTCGCACTCGCCCGCCAGCAACACATTGCGCATCGGGTCCTTCTCGCTCACGCTCGGGATATCGGCGGGATCGACGATCTCCGCGCCCGCCGTTTTCAAGGCCTCGATCGCTTCGTCGAAGGCCTTGCGCTGATCCGCCGGCATGCCGCCGCGCGGGGTCTTCTCGCCGGGCGGCGTCACTTCGACGCCATAACCCAAGCGCGGCACCCCAATGCGAGCCCCCTTCAGCGCGTCGGCCTTCAGGTGCGGCGTATAGTCGTTGTTCGCCGGCGGGGCGCACTTGCTCGTGGCCGGATCGTTGGGGTCCGGCTGCTTGCCTTCCAGTACGCCCAGCATCACCGCCACGTCGGACACGCTCTTGGCCATCGGCCCGGCCGTGTCCTGGTCCATGGTGATCGGGATGATGCCCCAGCGGCTGATGCGGCCAATGGTCGGTTTGATGGCCGCCAGCATGTTCTGGTTCGCGGGCCCGAGGATCGAGCCGCCGGTTTCCGTGCCCACGTTGCCGGCCCAGAAGTTCGCCGCAGTGCCGGTGCCTGAGCTGGATCCGCCCGTGTTCATTACGCCGCGTCCATCGTTTTGGCCGGGCCGTGGGTCCCGGCGCGGGTCATACGGATTGAACGAATAACCCGAGATGGAGCTGTAGGTGCCCGGTGCGCCTTGGCCGAAGTAACCCGCGAATTCACTGAGAGTCGTCTTCGCGATGATGATCGCGCCGCCGTCCTTCAGGTTCTTGGTCAGCGGCGCATCCCACGGTGCCATGTAGCCGGCAAGGCCAATGTTGCCGCCGGTGGTCGGCATCTCGGTGTCCTGGATATTGTCCTTCAGCGCGACGGGAATTCCGTGCATCGGTCCGCGCACCTTGCCTGCTTTACGCTCTTCATCCAGCGCGCGCGCTTGTTCAAGGGCCTTAGGATTCACCGCGATGGTGGCATTGATCACATTCTCATAGGTCGCGATGCGAATCAGATACTGCTGCACCAGCTGTTCCGACGTGACGCGTCCCTCCTGCATCGCCTTTTGCATCTCGGGGATGGTCGCTTCGATGACATTGAACGGCGCCTTGGTTTCCGCCGGCGGCGCGGCCTTGTCGCAGGAGGCCAAGACGAAGGTGGCCGCCGTCAGCAGCGTGGTCGCGAACAATTTATGTTTCATGCAAATCCTCCCCTTAAGACAGTCAGTATGGGTGAAGACCTGCAATGCGCTCAAACAAAAAGGCCGGGACATTCGCCCCGGCCTTTCGATTTGATTCAATCGGCGTGTATTTTCGCTCAATCTCCTACGGCATATTCGGCGGCGGCTGGCGTTTCTTCGTCAGCTGTTCGAACGCGTAGGCCAGTTCGATCAGACGCGGCTCGCTGCAGGCCATGCCGGTGAATGAAATGCCCATCGGCATCGGCAGCGGATTGAACCCTTCCGGGTAGGCCGGGGTCGGCGGGTTCGCCACCATCGCGAACGGTACGATCACCGTGGGATAGCCGGGTTTCGCCGCGACGGCCGCGCCGCGCGCGCCTGCGAACAACAGGGCATCCAGTTTGTTCTCCGTCATCGCCGCGTCGATGGCCTGCGCGCCGTTCAACTCGATGTCGCGTTTACGGTCCGCTTCGTACTTCGCCTTGTTCTTTTCAAGGTCGTTGGCCAGCGCGCCCTCGAGGGCCGACTGTGTGTACTTCAAGGTTCCAAGATTTTTATTGGCTTCGTTCCAGGCCACCAGCTCCTCCAGGGACTTGAACGGCGCTTTGCCGTTTTGCGCCGCGAGCCATGCGTTGAAATCCCTGTGCATGCCGTAGGCCAGCACGGACGAACAGGCCGTGCTCGTTTCGCTGCCCGCACGGTCGCAGCCGCCGATCGCCAGCGGGTTGGTCTGCGGATCCGTCGACTTGTAGCTCGGGAAGTCCGCCGGATCGACGATCTCGGCGCCCGCTTGTTTCAGGATCGCGATGGCGTCCTCAAAGGCCTTCATCTGGTCTTCCGGCATTTCGCCGCGCGTTTCCTTCATGCCGGGCGGCGTCACCGCCACGCCGTAACCGATACGCGGCACCCCGATGCGCGCGCCCTTCAGGGCGTCGGCCTTCAGGTGCGGCGTATAGTCGTTGTTGGCCGGCGGCGTGCAGCGCGCGGTGGCGCTGTCGTTAGGATCGGGCTGCTTGCCTTCCAGCACGCCGAACATGATCGCCACGTCCGTCACGCTCCTGCCCATGGGTCCGGCGGTGTCTTGGTCGGCGGTGATCGGGATCACGCCGTGGCGGCTGATGCGGCCCACCGTCGGCTTGATGCCGGCCAGCATGTTCTGGTTGGACGGCGAGAGGATGGAGCCCGAGGTTTCCGTGCCCACATTGACCGCCCAGAAGCTCGCCGCCGTGCCGGCGCCGGAGCTGGAACCGCCGGTGCCCATCACAGGCCGTCCGTCATTCTGGCCCGCGCGTAAGTCGCGGCGCGGATCATACGGGTTGAAGGAATAGCCCGAGATCGAGCTGTAATTACCCGGCATCCCGTTGCCGAAATAGTTGGCGAGTTCGGTGAGCGTGGTCTTCGCGATGATGATCGCCCCGCCGTCCTTCAGGTTCTTCGCCAAGGGCGCATCCCACGGCGCCATGAATCCCGCGAGGCCAATCGTGCCGCCGGTGGTCGGCATGTCGATGGTCTGGATATTGTCTTTCAGCGCGACAGGGATTCCGTGCATCGGCCCGCGGATCTTGCCCGCCTTGCGTTCTTCATCCAGCGCGCGCGCTTCGGCCAGCGCATTTGGATTTACCGCGATCGTGGCATTGATCACATTCTCATAGGTCGCGATGCGGATCAGGTATTGGCGCACCAATTCCTCGGCCGTTACGCGCCCGTCCTGCATCGCCTTCTGCATCTCAGGGATGGAGGCTTCCACGACATTGAAAGCCACTTTGCTCTCCGGCGGCGGCGCCTTGTCGCAAGACGAAAGGACGAGCGCGGCAGCCGTAAGAAGCGTGGTCGCGAATAATTTGTTCTTCATGTAATCCCCTATTTCTCTCCCCGGTGAAGCTCGCCCTCCGCTCCCGTACTATGGCCTCCCGCGCACCCGGCCCGCCATGCTAATTTTAGAGACATTCTTTTAGTTAAGGGATCCCCATGGACGCCGTGCTTATCGACGCCATCCTCGCTTACCTCCATCACTTGGGGATCGGGCTTCTGATCGCCTGTCTCGCCATGGAAACGGTGTTGGTGCGTCAGACGCTCTTTACGCCGCTGATCATCTACAAGCTGGCCCGCATCGATGCCGCGACGGGTTTTGCGGCCGGCCTGGTGCTTGTCGCGGGCGTGGGACGGGTCATGTATGGGTTGAAGGGATCGGAGTTCTACATTTCCAATCACATCTTTTGGACCAAGATGATGATGTTCGCCTTGGTGGCTCTCGCCTCCATCCCCGTGACCATCCAGATCCTCAAGTGGCGTAGGGCCGCTATCCTTGATCCGAATTTCCAACCGCCCAACGCCATGCTGCGCCGGGTGCGTCGCCATCTCCAGATCGAATGGGGCATCATCCTCATCATCCCGCTCGCCGCCGTTCTGATGGCGCGCGGTTTTGGGATGCGCTGACGGCCCGCAACATGACCGCCGCTCACCTCGTTCTCGCGGCTGTGACGTTCCTCACCGCACCTTGCTTCGCGGCAGAGGCGCCGCCCGTGGGGCCGCCTGATGAAGCGCAGGTGTTCCCGTCGCCACCCAACGTGCCCGGAGGCTTTATTGCGTCCGTGCGCCTCGGCGCGCTTGAAGTCATGTTCGAGCAAACGCGTCTCTCGCAGGTTCGCGAGACCGTCGGGGCGGGCATTGTCGATCACCAGCGCGACGCGCAAGCCAGTCTCTATTGGCTCTGTTATACGGCCCTTGCCATGGGCGGGCCGCAACGCATTTGGATTACCTCCCGCGAGTCGCACAACGGCGTCGCGGCGGATTCCTTCACCGCTGAACGACTTGGTGAAGGTGAGGGACCCAGCCCCGCATGTCCGGCCTTGCCGCCACGCTTCCTGCCGCTCTCTGCCGGCAATGGGATCTGGCTCGGAATGACCCTCGCCGAGATCGAGCATAGGATCGGCGCGAAGGCCAAGCGCGCGGGCGCTTACTTCGTGTTCTCATCCCCCGCGTCTGAAATGATAGGCCGCGCCGATGAACATCTGCGGCGGACAGTGCCGGAAGAGGCCCTCATATTGAACCGGGTCGTGGTCGAGACTGCGAACGGCCGCGCCGTGCGTCTCTGGGTCCATAAAGTGACGACGATCTGAAACGCCGGTTGTGTGGCGTGCGCGCCGGGCGCACGAAGGGGAAGCCGCCCTAGTCGGCCTCTCCTATCGGCTCCGCATCCTCGAGTTCCGTCAGATGCGACGCCATATCTTCGATCAGGGTCTGAAGTTCGTCCTGCACTCCGGGATGGCAGGCGTCCGCCGTTCCCTTCAGGCGCTCCAACTCGGTTCTCAAGCGTATGATGCGTGGACTCATATGTACCTCCTCGGCGCCGATTGATCCCGGCTTATCTTTTTTTGGGAAGGGCCCATTGCGCTTCTTGCCTTAGGCAAGAAAACAGCGCGTTCTCATTTGGGCTGTAAAAGATAGGGGTCGTGCCGAACAGCTCATCGTCCCTACAATCTTTATAGCGCAAATCCGGTTGTACGGCCTCCAGAATCGCTTACTCATTTTTCTCACTTGGTTGTATGCGCGCCGCGCGTGTGCTGGCAGAAAGTGGGACACTTAATCCGCACGGCGTCTCCATCCGCGGTGGTTGCACAGAAGAGTCACAACATGAGCCAGCTCGAAGTCGTTCTCGTCGGTCATCTCGATTATTTTTTCGCGCCGGTCCGCGACGCGCTCGCCGCCAAAGGGCATAAGGCCGTGCACTATCTCACGCCGGCCGAGTTCCTCGCCGATAAGGACGCGCTCGCGAACGCTACCGCGCTTTACGCTCATGGTTTCGTGCCGGTCTCGCCCGAGACATTATCGCGGGCGCCGCGTCTCACGTCGCTGATCTCCACTTGGATGGGCACCGAAGGCTTCGATGAAAAAGCCGCGACCGCGCTTGGCATCGTCGTGGGCAACGGCGCGAATCCGGAGAACGCGGAAAGCATGGCCGAATCCACCGTGCTCATGCTGCTCTCCTGCCAATACGACGTGAACGCCACCCAACAAAGATTCCGCGATCATATCTGGGGACAGCCGCACCTGACCGCGCGCATGTTGAAGGGCAAGACTGTTGGCATCTTCGGTTATGGCGCCATCGCGCGCGGCGTGGTGCAGCGTCTATCGGGCTGGGGTGTCAACTTCCTCGTCACCACGCGCCATCCGTCGGCCGATGCCGCGCATGTCCGATTTGTCCCTTTGGATGAAATGCTCGCCCTCAGCGATATCGTCTGTGTGCTCGCCCCGCTCACCGACGAAACGCGCGGCCTGTTCAGCCGCGATCGCCTCGCGCGGATGAAGCGCGGGTCCATCCTCATCTGCACCTCGCGCGGCGGGATCATCGACGAAGCCGCGCTTGTCGATCTCGCGCGGGGCGGTCATTTCGCATCGGTCGGCCTCGATGTCTTCCAGACCGAACCCCTGGCCAAGGACAGTCCCTTGCGCGCGCTTCCCAACGCCTTCCTCACGCCGCACGGCATCGGCCACACCCAGGAAGCCCGGCGCCGCCTGATCGATGTCGGCGTGGAGAATGTCCTGCGCGCCCTCGAAGGTCTGCCGCCGCTTTATATCCGCAATCCCGAGGTGCTTCCCACGTGGCGGGCGAAGCAAAACGCCCGCGTGAATCCGTAACTAACCGCTGCGGCTAATCGAAGGGGGCGCGTTCAACCATCGATTTCGCTTAATAATTCACGATCGAAACCAGCGCGGGGAACGTTTGAAATGGGGCAGGCAAGGGCGTAAGACCCGTGGAGCCTCGTTTCTTTCCGCCCCATGGTCGCCCACCTTCAAAACGGCAGAACTAGCGATTACCTCGGCCCATTTCGGATTCTGCTCGTCGAGCCGAACCCGCTCATGCGCAAGGTTACGCGGGATATCCTGTTCCTTCTGGGCGGCCGGAAGATCATCGACGTGGGCGACATCCATTCCGCCGCCCAATATGTCTCGCAGGGCGTCGATATGGTTCTGTCCGAATGGTATCTCGATGGCGCCTGCGGGGTGGACCTCGTGCGCTGGATCCGGAAAGAACCCACCGACATCCGCTTCACGCCCATCATCATGCTCACGTCCCAGACCCGCGTGCAGAATATCGTCATCGCCCGCAACAGCGGCATCACCGAATTCGTCGCCAAGCCCTACACGGCGCGCTCCCTATGCTCGCGGATCCGCGAAGTCATCGAACGTCCGCGCCCTTTTGTCAGCATCGGCAATTACTTTGGCCCCGACCGCCGCCGCCGCCCCGGCCCGGTGGAACGCGAGCGGCGCGGCGCGGCGACACTGCTCATCAACGGTTATGATTTGAGTCAGGCCGAGATTAACGACATGATCTCCGGCGGGCGCCGTCCAAGAGCTTAAGACGCGCTTCAACGCCGGAGAGCAAGGACATGGGTTTCGTCAGACGGGCGCTGGGCATCCTGGCTGGGTTTGGCGTAAGCGCCGCGCTTGCCGCCTCAGCGCCGCCGCCGCCGCCGTTCAAGACCATCTTTCCCGAGACGAACAAATGGTCCTTCGCCTGCTTCTGCGGCGCGGTCGAATGCGCGGACCTTGATCCCATCACCGACTACTGCGTTGCCTACCACGCCAAAAGCACCCGCTCGGGCAGCCGCATGGTTCTGTTCGCTCTAAAAACGATGGTGATCGGCCGCGAGCCTAAATACGCCGTCGGCTTCGGCGTGGAAAAAGTGGAAGGCGTCTCCCGGGCGCAGGTCGCAAGCGGCGGCGCGGTCCTCGCACCGGCCGCCTGCGCGAGCGGCTTTTGCTATACCCCTGTCGCGCCCGAACAGATCGCCGCGCTCGGCGATTCACCGCAGATCGACGCGCGGGCCTATATCGGCGGGTCCTCCGTCGGCACGGCGTTCAACGGCGCAAACGCGAAAGACCTGTTCCAAAAGCTGATCACGCTGCCGCAGCATAATTGAGGGCGTGAGGTGGAATCGCGGCCTGCTTCCCCTTGGCCACTTGCTACGGGGATAAAGCGTGATCGGCGTCGGATGAACCTTTGTTTTAGCCTAAGGGTAAACGGGCAGACTGGACTGATTGAGCCAGTAAAAATGGCGCAAGGTTACAAAGCCCAGCAGGGCCAGCAGGATGATCGCGGCCACGATCGCCCATCGCTTTTGTTTCATTTGATTCACCCTCTTATTTTGTCGGTTTTTGAGAAGAGGCACGCGACAACAACGAGCAGGCGCGGACGCAGCAGCGACTGTCTCCGCCTCCCGCGCGCTGATGTATACTGCGGGTCTCGGCAAAATACAGGTTCTTAAGGCTCCGCTTGCCACGCGCCTTCGACGGCGGAGAGCGCTTCCCTCATGGCGTTGGCGAAATCCTGGCTCTCGTAGATGTCGTTGTGCCCAACGCCCTTGATCGTGCGGCTGTAGACCATGCGTTTGGCCGCGCCGCGCATCATGGAGCTGCGCTCGCGCGGGATGATCTCGTCATGCTCGGCGGCGATGATGGCCGTGGGGATGTCGAGCCCCTTCAACAAGTCGCCGTTGCGCATCGGGTTTTTTAGAAGCCTTGCCGCCGGCACCCAGGGGAAATGCACCTGCGCCAGTTCGGCGAGGGAATCGAACGGCGTCACCAGGACCAGGCCATCCAATTTGCGTTCGCGAGCCAGATGCACCGCCACGCCGGAGCCGATGCTGAAGCCGGCGGCGATGATGCGCGGGCTCCCGCCCAGTTTCTCGGCGTCTTCCCGGACCTTGTCGTAGATCAGCGGCGCGTCGGCGATCAGCGCGTCCACCGATGCGCGGCCCGTGCTCGGCGCATAACCCCGGTAATGGAACGCCACCACCTCGGCCTGGGGGTAAAGGTTGAACAGGTAAACCGCCGCGTCCTCCGCGTTCCAGGCGTTGCCGCCGAAGGCGAGGACGATCAGGCGGTCGTTCACCGGCGCCGCCGGCGGCGCGAGGCGCACGCCGTGCAGGATCTCGCCGTCGGCGGTCGTCAATTCCAGACGCGGTGCATCAGGAGGCACGGGCGTGCCGCTCATGACGGCCATATCGGCCGGGAAAAGCAGGCGGTCCTGCACGGCGTACAGCACGGCTACCACCGCCGCATATGCGACGATGAGCGCCGCCAAGATCTTCAAAAACGTCATGCTCGGGACCCTACCCCGGAATGGGGCAAGGATAAATGTAGCCGGCGATGACGGCGGAAGTATGAAGAACGCGGGCGCTTAGAAGCTGGCCTGGATCCCAGCGATGACCGTCCGCCCCGGCGCGGCGAAACCCGGCGTGTTCTCATGCTGCGCATTGAATAGGTTTTCGCTGGCCAGCCACACCTTTACGCCAAGGCCGGCGAAACTGTAGACGGTGCGCAGGTCCACCGTGGTGCGGTCCGGAAGACCTTGCTGCTGGAAAGGACCCGAACGCGCCGTCACGATCTCGCCGCCGCCATAGGCCAGCGTTCCATGCAGGCTCCAGGCGTCGGTGATGTCCACGTCCGCCGCGATGCGCGCGAGGTCCGTGGGCCGGAAGTTGACCCGTGCGCCTGTAGTCTCATCCGTCGTGTTGAGGTGGGTATAGCTCGCCGCAAAGCGCAGGCGCTCGCTCACGCGTACATGCCCCGCGAGTTCGATCCCGCGCGACAGCGTATCCTTGTTGGTGAATTGCTGCGTGGCCTGGTCGTTCTGTATGAAGCCGTCGATCCGGGTGCTGAAAAGGCTCGCGGTCACACCAACCCCCGGGATCGGCGCCCACGCCGCCGTCGCTTCATATGTCTTGCCCACTTCGGTGCTGAGGTTGACGTTGCCGCGCTGGGCGTCGAACAACTGCTGTAAGGTCGGGAAACGCACTTTTCGGGCGGCGCCCGCGCTCACCGTGACATCCGGCGTGAGGTCGTAGGCAAGGCTAGCCGCGAGCTGCGTGCCGTCCTTGGTCACCGCTCCTCTATCGAACCAATGCGCGCTTGCGCCGACGGTGGCATGGAGCTTCTCAAGGGGGCTGACGGTATATTCGAACGCCGCCGAGGTCGTGGTCGAAGCGGCCTCGATGTCCAGCGGGCGCACCGCGAAGGTCCCCATCGCGCCGCCTCCGCCTCCGCCGCCTCCGCCGCCGCCGCCACCACCCCCTCCGCCCGAAGTGGCGACCGGGATGTTGCGGATGGAACCACTCAGCTTCAGCACGTCGCGCTGAACGCCGAAGGTGGATGCGATGCGTCCGGCGTTCGCCAGATCAAAGCCGAGCGCGAGACGCCCGCCGCTCACGGCGCTATCGAACAACTGGTGGAAACTCTGCACGCGCGTATTCGTCATGCTGCTGAAGGTAGCGTCGTCGTAACGGTTGTCTTCCGTGTTCAGGACATTCACGTAGCCGGACAAACGCGCCGTGAAGGGGCCCGCGCTATCGAAATTCACATCGCCCTGGGCGAAACCGCCTTCGATCCGGTCCAGGCGTTCAAACTGCTGCGGCATCAGGAACAGGTTCGCCGGATCATTGATCCTGTTGTACGGCAGGCCCTGTTCGCCGTTCACATATCCGGCCGAAAGCCCCACGCTCACGCCGTCCCAGCCATGGGCCAAATTGGCGAAAAGGTTGGTGCGGCGTGTATCGCTGTTGGGGGTGCGGTATCCCTCCGCGTCCGTGAAACCCGGCGAGTCCGCCGTGCTGCCGCTGACGAATACATCCGTCTCCGCCACGCGTCCGCCCACGCTCGCGCTGGTCAGCACGCTCACATCGCCGCCCAGCGGCGTGCCGCTGGTGGCTTCAACAAGCGCGCGGCCATGCCAGTCGCCGGCGCCCCGGCGTGTAATGATGTTGATGAAGCCCGCCGTCGTGCCCGGTCCGTACAGGACCGAACTCACGCCGGGCATGATCTTGATTTCAGCGATATTCTCCGTGCCAATCAAACGCGGGTCGAACTGCCCATCGGCGGCCGAGTTCATCGGAATGCCGTTCAGATACAACGGCACATGACGCTGCGGCAGGCCGCGCATGAACAGGCGCGGCACACCGCCGCCGCCCACATTGACGTTGATGCTGGGTGTTGTCCCAAGCGCGTCTTCCAGGCTGCGGCTGCCGCACGCCTCGATCTCGGCGGCGGAGATGATCGTGGTGCTTCCCGCTCCGGCGCGCGGCGCGGCCACCACGATTTCACCCAATCTGTATGCGTCCTGTGCCGATGCGGGCAGACTCAGCACCAGGAAACATGCCCCCAAAACCCTCCCGATGCGCATTTGCAGGAACCTTTAAGCCGTTAAGCGGATACGATATATATAAGCGGATATATCGACTCACCTCATACCGTCAATGAAAACAATGGTCCTCCTGACCAGACGTACCGCGCTCGTTGGACTGGCTGCCGCTGCTGCGATACCGGCGCGGGCCGCCGCACCCATGCCGCTGCGCATCGAGGTTCCCAATCTCAGGAACCTCCAGTTTTTCTCACTGTGGGTTGCGGTCGGCGCCAAATTGTTCGAGGCCGAAGGGCTCACGCCGGAGGTCCTGCCCGCGCCTCAACCTCGTAGAGTCGGCGCGCGCCTGTTCACCGGTGAGGCCGAGATCGCGGTGCTTCCGCCGCCGATGTATCTCGGCATGATGGCAGAGGCGAAACCTGTTCGCCTGTTCGCCAGCCTCTTGGCGAATGACCCGATCAATCTCGTCGTCCGCAAGGAAATCGCACAAGCGCGTAATGTCCCGCTGCGCGGCCCTCTCAAGGACAAGCTCGGCGCGCTCAAAGGATTGAAGCTGGGCGTTGCGGGCGAGCCGCCGCCGCGTCTTCACGCGCTCTTCGCCGCCGCCGGCATAGATGCGGCCACGGATGTCGAGATCGTGATCATCCCCGGCCCGGATCAAGTCGCCGCCTTCAAGGACCACACGGTCGATGCCTTATTCGCGCACACGCCTTATCTGGAAACCGTGATGGTGGACGAGGGCGCCGTGCTCGTCGTCGATAATTCAGGCGGTGAAGTTCCGGGCCTCACCGGCAATCAAATCCACGCGTTGGGAGCGACAGTGGATGTGATCCGCGACAAGCGTGATCTTCTTATCAAGGTGACCCGCGCCATCGCGCGCGCCCAGCGCATCGCTCACACTGATCCTCAAGCAACCGTCGCGGCGCTGAAAGCGGCGGCGGCGGCAAACGTCGAGGCGCGTCAACTCGAAGCGATCTCGGCGATCTATGCGGACGCCGTGCCGGTGAACCCGCGCATCTCGCTCGATGGCATCCGCCGCGCGGCGGCGCTCTATCCCGCCCACCCGCGCCATCCCGACTTCACGGTCGTCAATCCGGGGGACTTCGTTGCGTCGGATATCGCCGAAGCGGCCCTCAAAAGCCTCTAGAGAGAAGGCCGGCGTTACAATTTCTTTTTTCGGGGGAGGGTCCAGCGGGGGCCGTTTTCCCGCGCACCCTTGCTTTAACGCAAGTTGGACGTGATTCGGCCACAGTCCGTGCGTTTGCCCAGTATGACAACGACCAGAAACCCCGCTGAAGACGCAAAAGCCATGTTGGGCCCCACGGGCGAGCTGCAACGGGTGGCCGCCCTGGCCTTCGTCTATCCGCGCCACACCGGCTGGATTGTCCGGACCCCGTCGACCGACGGTAAGGATTATTGCGTCACCGGCTTTGTCGGCCCAAAAGCCTTCCACCGCGCGGTCGAATACGCCTCCGAGAAATACTCGGGCGTTTTGGTGCTCGAACACGAGCCTTAGGCCCGACGGCCAACAGATAATTATCAGAGATGAATATCGCCCTTCCCCAGAGGCGCCGCATCGCCCGGCTTGGGCCGGGCGATGCGGTCCCGCTCTAGTTCAGCAACTCGGCCGGCACCTTCCCGCCATTTTGCGCCAGCTTCTGCATTACCTGCTTGTGCAGCCAGATATTCATGGTGGCGCTGTCGTTCATGTCGCCCTTGTAGCCCAATTCCTGCGCTAGCTCTTTGCGCTCGGCGAGGCTGCTTTCCATGCCGACCAGCTTCATCAGATCGACAATGGACGTTTTCCAATTGAGCTTCTGGGGATTTTTGGCGGCCATGTCGGACAGCACTGCCTCGACGTCGACCGGTTGAACTTGCGGCGCGCGCATCATTCCACCTTGCTGCGGCTGAGCCTGTGTCTGGTTCTGTTCCTGCGGCGAAAGCTGTCCTTGCTGCGGCTGCATCTCGTGCGCGTCAGCGCGATTGCGGTGGAAAATGCGGTCCATGATCTTTCCGAATATGCTCATCGGAGCTCCTTTTGTTGATGACTGCGGGTTCTCAACGCAAGCGGCGAGCCGGTGTTGCGCAACACGACCGCGACTCGCGCGATGCACATTTTCGATTTTTCGAATCATTAAATTTGCAGCGGCGCTAAATATCGCTCGACGAAAAATCGTGTCAGCGCGCACCCTTCAGGTGTGGCGAGTTGCAGTCTCTGCCATGCCGAAGCCGTGCAGCGGCGGGCGGCGGATCTTTGACATCGTGAATCATGAGACAGAAAGAGCGCGCGGTGCGCCTGAAGCCCATTTTCACGCGCGACTTCATCGAACCGCATGGCTCGCCGGGTGCCTATGCTTAAACGCCGTGGGTGTCGCAAAGTGTCGCCTAAGTGTCGCATGAGCCGAAAAGGCGCCAAGTCGTTCGGGGCAAAGCGGAATTCGGGAAGTGTCGCGTGTCGCCGAGTGTCGCCGTCAACGCGTGCCATTTTGCATGGCTCAGCCTGGAAGACCTCCGAAAAACTCATGGCTCAATCCGGCGCTGAGATAACGGAACTTCGCGAGCTGGCGCGCGAGCGACACGGGCCGCCTGAACGACTCCTTGCGCAACGAATAACGCACCATCGAACGCGATCCGCTCGCGGTGTCGCTGTGCCCCATGCGGTAGATCGCGCCGGGGAATGGTAGCGGAGCGAGCGGCGTGCCCTGCGCCTCCAAATCCCGTTTGATGAATTTATGGCTGCCGAGGGTGCGCGAGATATAAGCCGCGCGCGCGCGCGTCCCCGCCGCCGGCAAGTTCAAAAGGTCGGCGCGCACGATATGCGACGTGCCGCACAGCTCGAAGAACTCACGCGGATAGGAAAACAGAAGTCGCTGGCCCGAGAACATATAACCGGCGTTCACGTACCAACCGTTGGCGCGGGGGTGCGCGGCGACGAAGCCCGCGAGGCGGCGGCTGACCACATCGTCATAATCGACCACCATCACATGACCGCGCAGCATGCCTACAGCGCGCGCGTGCAGCAGGCCTTCATAGATGCGTCTGCCTTTGTCGCGGCGAATGGCCTGCCACAGCGCTTCCTGGCTACCCGCGGGATCAAGCGCGTTGGGCGGAATGCGGACCCGCACTACGTCGCAGTTGGTAAGGTCGCGCGGTAGATCTGCGCCGTGATTGGCGATGATCACGGCGTTCCAGTCTCCGCTGTCTTGCGCGCGTAAGGATCGCAGCGTGATCGCCATGCGTGTCTGGATGGCCCGCCAATTGCTCGCGGTCTTATGATGGCGTACGGGAATGACGAACGTCAGCACGGGCACTCACGAGGGCTGTGAAGGGGCCGACAGTGAACGGTAAGGATCGGGAAATGTTAGGTCTCGGTCGCGAGGCCTAACGATGTTTTTAAAGGCGCCGTGACGCTGCGCCGCCGCGCCATACGCACGCGCTTACTTTTAGTGTTTGTACTTCTTCTGGCGCTCGACGTCCGTGCTCATCAGGTCTTCGATCGGCAGCTTCTCAAGAACGGACGGCGGCGGCTTCGCGAGGCCTTCCTGCTCCATCGCCTTCGCCCAGCGCATCAGGGCGTCTGGCATTTTGCGGGATAGCCAAGCTGGACCGACATGTTCGACCCACAGCTCGATCTCGCGCGGCGTCACTTCCACCTTCGCGCACATGCCTTCGGCGATCTCGACGAGGGTTCTGGCCACCGTCGCGTCGATCATCGCGGACGGTTCGGTCCAGAAACCCTGGCGATAGCTGTCGGTGTAGAAGCCGAGCTGCTTCAACATGTCGAGCACTTCGACCGTTTCGCCATTCGTGTCGGTGGCGTCTTTGAACTCGGACAGGTGGCGCGCGCCCTTCTGCACCAGCTCGGACAGGATCCACGCGGTGTTCTTCGGATGATGCGCGCGGTAATCCTTCCAGGCGCCGAGCAACTCGCTCTTGGAGCGCGAGAGGCACATGGCGCGCAGGGTCGAGACCTTCTCGCTCTCCTCCACGGACAAGGCGGCCATGGAGGCGGCCGACGGGTAGCGCTTTGCATCGAGCAGGATCTTCGCGTCGGCGGCGAGGCGCTTGGCGTTGCGAATCGCCGCGTTAATACCCTCGGCGACCTCGTTGGCCGTGAGGGTCCCGCGAAAAGGCGATAAAGGCGGCGTGGAGTTCGTCGACGGCATGGGGCTCTCGCGTGAACAACAGTGCACTCAAAGCCCCCTCACGAATGATAAGAGGCCGATATGCAACGATGCAAGCGGTGGAGTGTTCCCAGGCGGGTGCGGCGGCCCTGCACGTAAGGGCCTGACCGAGAACAAATTTAGGCGGATATCACCGCGCCGTTGCGCGGGTCTGCCGGCAGGGCGAGATCGACGAAGATGTCGGTGATCTGATCGGGCGTCGGCAGGCTCATGGGATCTTCGCCGGGGTAGGCCTGGGCCCGCATCTTGGTGCGGACGCGGCCCGGATCCACGATATTTGCCTTCACATTGGTATGGGCCATCTCGGCGGCGTAGATCTTCACCATCTGTTCCAACGCCGCCTTGGAAGCCGCGTACGGACCCCAATACATGGCCGCTTTACGGGCCACGCCGGACGTCACGAAAATCGCGCGTCCCGCGTCCGACAGTCGCAGTAATGAATCCATTGCGCGAATTAAACGCCAGTTCGCGTGAACATTGAGATTGAAGATGTCGTTCCACATCTTCGGCGTGTAGTGGCCCATGGGCGAAAGCTGGCCCAGCATCGCGGCGTTGCCCACCAGGATGTCGAGCTTTCCGAAGCGCTGGTACAGCGCCGCGCCGGTTTGATCGATCTTGTCGAAGTCGGTGAGGTTCTCGTTCACGAGCACCGCCGGCAGGCCGCCGCCTTTGCGGATCTCGTCGTCGAGTTCTTCCAAGGCGCCGGTGGTGCGCGCGAACGCGATCACCTGCGCGCCTTCCTGGGCATAGCGCAAGGCAACGGCGCGGCCGATGCCGCGCGATGCGCCCGTGACGAGCGCGACTCTGCCCGCTAATTTTCCAGTATTGCTCATATTGTTTTCTCGTCACCCTGGGCGGAGCCCAGGGTCCAGGGTTCGGAATACGAAAGGGTGTTGGTTACACCCGCTCCGTCAGCAGCGAGAGCTGCTTGGGTTGGGTGCCGGCGTTGCGGTCCGTCAGCGGCAGCGGATAGTCGCCGGTGAAGCAGGCATCGCAAAACTGCGGATGGCCCATGTCACGCTTGGCCTCACCGAGAGCCTTGTACAGGCCGTCGATGGAGATGAACGCGAGGCTATCCACGCCGAGCAGCTTGGCCATCGCCGGAACGTCGTATTGGTGGGCGAGCAGCTTGTCGTAATCCGGCGTGTCGATGCCGAAGAAACACGGATGCGCGGTGGGCGGGCTCGAGATGCGCATATGCACTTCCGTCGCGCCGGCCTGGCGGACCATCTCGACGATCTTCTTGGACGTCGTGCCGCGCACGATCGAATCGTCCACCAGCACCACGCGCTTGCCTTCGAGCACATCGCGGTTCGGGTTGTGTTTGCGCTTCACGCCGAGGTTGCGGGTCTTGTCCGTTGGTTGGATGAAGGTGCGCCCGACGTAGTGATTGCGGATGATGCCGTATTCGAACGGCACTTTCGCCGCGGCCGCATAACCGAGTGCCGCGGGTACGCCCGAGTCTGGTACCGGCACGACCACGTCGCAGTCCACCATGCTCTCGAGGGCAAGCTGCGCGCCGATCTTCTTGCGCACGTCATACACGCTATGACCTTCGGACACAGAGTCGGGGCGCGCGAAGTAGATGTACTCGAAGATGCAGAAGCGCGGGTGCTGCTTCGGGAACGGCTTCAGGCTGCGCACGCCGTCATGGGTGATGATCACCACTTCGCCGGCGTCCACGTCGCGCACATATTCCGCGCCGATGATGTCCAGCGCGCAGGTTTCCGAGGCGAGCACATAGGAGTTCTCGGACTTGCCGAGCACCAGCGGGCGAACCCCGAGCGGATCGCGCGCGCCGATCAGGGCGCCGTTCATCAGGCCGACGAAGGAATAAGCGCCTTCGATCTGGCGCAGGGCGTCGATCAAGCGGTCTTCGAACGTGGTCTCTTCGCTGATGGCCATCAGGTGGATGACCACTTCGGTGTCCGAGGTCGATTGGAACAGGCAGCCGCGGCGCTTCAGTTCGTTGCGCAGGGTCAGCGCATTGGTGAGGTTGCCGTTGTGCGCGATGGAAAAACCGCCGGTGTCGAGTTCGGCGAACAGCGGCTGCACGTTGCGCAGGATGGTCTCGCCGGTGGTGGCGTAACGGGTATGGCCGATGGCCATGTTGCCCTTGAGGCGGTCCATGACCGCTTCCGAGGCGAAGTTCTCGGACACATGGCCCATGCCGCGATGGCTATGGAACTGCACTCCGTCGAAGCTGACGATGCCGGCCGCTTCCTGGCCGCGGTGTTGCAGGGCGTGCAGGCCGAGCGAAGTGTGGGCTGCGGCTTCCGCATCGCCGATGATGCCGAACACGCCGCATTCTTCGCCGAGATGATCGTCATCGACGCGGTCGTTGCTGACAAAGGGATTGGTGCTGAGCCGGTCACTCATGGGGTGCGGTGGTCTCCGGGCTCAGGGTGCTATTCATGAGCCGTTCTATATCCCGGCGTTCTTGATTTTGGTACCCGGCTTCCGTGGTTTTTTCTTTGGAAACGGAAGCATTTGCCGCCGGCGCCGGCCGGTTGAGGCGTTCGAGCGTCTTGGCGGTATGTATGGCGTCTTCGGCCTTAATCAAGGCCGCCGGTTTTGGGGCCAGAACCGGAGGCATAAGCGAGTGCGGAAGCACCGATATCAGGCCTTCCGCGGCCATTTCGATCACGGGGAGGGTCTTGGCGGTCTCGATCCACCGGGGGCGCTCACGCTCGGTCAGCCAGTCGGTAATCACCAGGCCGACCGCCAGGATCACGACGGCGCGGGCGATGCCGAACACGAAGCCCAGCGAACGGTCGAGGTTGCCGAGCGCGCTTTTCTGGATCGCGCGGGCCACCGCATGCGTGGCGATGGACAGGATCAAAAGCACAAGGATGAAGATGCCGACGGCCGCCGCCGCATCCGCCGCCCAATTGATCGGGATCAGGCCGCGCGCATGGGGCTGCACGAAGGGGAAGCCGTAAATGACCGCGGCCACCGCGCCGATCCAGGCGGCGATGGACAGCACCTCGTGAACAAAACCCCGAATGAAGGCAATGAGCGCGGAGATGAGGAGAATGGCGCCTACGGCAAGATCGAGGCCGTTCACAGGCAAGCCTTGCATCAGTCACCCGCCGCTTTGCGAGGAGGCGTGCGCGAGACGGAAGCGTCGGTAAATTGGCTCACCACGTCTTGCACGTGACCCATGCTTTTGATTGAAAGCCCCGTTTTCGTATCATCGGCCGCCTTCTGTTCTGTCTTGCGGGCCGAGCGCGGGATCCAGGCCTGTTTAAAGCCCAGTTTCGCGGCTTCTTTGAGGCGCACGTCGCGCTGCGCCACGGCCCGAACCTCACCCGAGAGGCCGATCTCGCCGAAGACCACTGCGTCTGCCGGCACGGGATCGCCCGTCAGGGCTGAAACCAGAGCCGCCGCAACCGCGAGGTCCGCCGCCGGCTCTTGTATCCGAAGACCGCCAGCGACGTTCAGATAAAGGTCATGCCCCGTGAAGGCAAGGCCGCACCGGGCCTCCAAAACCGCCAGAACCATGTTCAAACGGGCCATATCCCAGCCCACCGCCGCGCGCCGGGGCGTCCCGAGCGCCGAAGGGGCTACAAGAGCTTGAATTTCCACAAGAACGGGCCGCGTGCCCTCGAGTCCGGCGAACACCGCGCTGCCGCTCACATTGCCCCGGCGCTCGGCCAGGAACAGGGCCGATGGGTTCAGGACTTCGGCGAGGCCCGCATCGGTCATCTCGAACACGCCGATCTCGTCCGTCGGCCCGAAGCGGTTCTTTACGGCGCGCAGGATTCGGAACTGATGGCCGCGGTCGCCTTCGAAGTAGAGGGTTGTATCGACCATATGTTCGAGGACGCGCGGACCGGCCAGCGTGCCTTCCTTGGTCACGTGGCCCACCAGGAACAAGGTGAAACCGCGGCGCTTCGCCACGCGGATGAGTTCATGGGCACAGGTCCGTACTTGAGTCACCGTGCCCGGCGCGGACTCAACATTGTCCGCGTACATGGTCTGGATGGAATCGATGACCACCACGTCCGGCGGTGTTCCGGTCTCAAGGCTCGCGATGATATCGCGCACGTTGGTCGCCGCGGCGAGCTGCACGTCCGCCTTGCTGAGGCCCAGGCGCTCGGCGCGCAGACGCACTTGATCGACGGCTTCTTCACCGGTGATGTATGCCACCGCGCATTTCGCGGCGAGCACGCCGGAGGCTTGCAAGAGGAGGGTCGATTTGCCGATGCCCGGATCGCCGCCCACGAGGATCGCGGAACCGGGCACGAGCCCGCCGCCGCAGACGCGGTCCAGTTCCCCGATGCCGGTGATCCGGCGCGGCGGCGGCGCGCCTTGTGTTTTGAGATCGACGAACGCGATCTTGCGTCCGGTTTTACCGCCGAGGCCCTTCGGCGCGCTCTCGCGCGGGGCTTCCTCGACGATGGTGTTCCATTCGCCGCAGGCGTCGCACTTGCCGGCCCATTTCGTATATGTCGCGCCGCAGTTCTGGCAGACGAAGGAGGCGGACGACTTGGCCATGATTACCGGCGGACCTGCATCTTGATCGGTCCTTCGGCGCGGCCGTGGACGAATTGATCGACGTATTCGTTTCCGCTCGCGTCCACCGTCTTGGCGTCGCCGACCCAAATCAACTTGCCGTGGTAAAGCATGGCGATGCGGTCGCCGATTTTCTTGGCCGAATGCATATCGTGTGTGATCGAAAGGGCGGTGATGCCCTGCTTGCGCACGGTGGACACGATCAGGTCGTTGATGACGTCGCCCATGATCGGATCGAGGCCCGTGGTTGGTTCATCAAAGAACACGATCTCCGGCGCGCTCGCGATGGCCCGCGCGAGCCCGACACGTTTTTGCATCCCGCCGGACAGTTCGACCGGCAACAACGTGGCGACGTCAGCCGACAGACCGACCTTTCCGAGGGTCTCGATCGCTTTTTCCTTGGCGTCCTTGCGGCTCATATGTTCGGCCTGGATAAGGCCGAACGCCACGTTTTCCCACACCGGCAAGCTGTCAAAGAGCGCGCCGCCCTGGAACAGCATGCCGAATTTCTTGTTCACCGCTTCGCGGTCCGCCGGGCGCAAACGGGTGACGTCGTGCCCGTCGACTTCGATTGTTCCGGAATCGGCGAGCAGAATCCCAAGGATGCACTTCAGCAACACCGACTTGCCGGTGCCCGAACCGCCGATGACGACGACGGACTCGCCTTTGGCGATGTCTAAGGTCACGCCGTCGAGAACCTTCTTCTCGCCGAAGCTTTTCTTCACGTTCTTGAGGCTGATCTTAGGGGTCATGTGCCGAAGAACAGTTCCGTGATGACGTAGTTGAACGTCAGGATGAGGATCGAGGAGGACACGACGGCGTTGGTGGTCGCGGTGCCGACGCCCTGGGCGCCGCCCTTCGAGTTATAGCCCGAGTAGCAGCCCATCAACGCGATGATGAACCCGAACACGGCGGCTTTCACCAGGCCGGAGATCACATCGAGCGGCTCGAGGAACGAGACTGTGTTGCTGAGATAGATGCCCGCGTTGAAGTCCAGTTTGTACACGGCCACCATGTAGCCGCCGAACACGCCGATGATATCGGCGATGAGCACGAGTGCGGGCAGCATGAGCAGGCCCGCGATCAGACGCGGCGCCACGAGATACTTGAACGGATTGGTCGAAAGCGTGGTGAGCGCGTCGATCTGCTCGGTCACGCGCATGGTGCCGATCTCGGCGGCCATGGACGCCCCGATGCGCCCCGCCACCATCAGGCCGGCGAGCACGGGGCCGAGTTCGCGGGTCAGCGAGATCACCACGACATTGGCGATGGCGCTCTCGGCCGAGAAGCGCGCGAAGCCGGTGTAGCTCTGCAGCGCCAGCACCATGCCGGAGAAGATCGCGGTCAGGCCGACGACCGGCAGCGAATAGTAACCGATGTCGATCATCTGCCGCCCGATGAGGCGCGGATAGAAGGGCGGGCGCACACAGTGCGAGATGGCGGTGGCGGTGAAAATCACCAACCGGCCGAGATGGCCGAAGAAGGCGAGAACGACGGCGCCGATGGTGGCCAGGAAATTCATTTAGACGAATTCATTTCACATACTGCCGCGCGTACCGCGCGCCGAGGCTGGTGAGGATCTCGTAGGAAATCGTGCCCGCTTCGGCGGCAATATCGTCCACGGAAACATGGCCGCCGATGAGTTCAATGGTCGCGTCCGGGCCCAGGCTTGAATCGGGGACCGCCGAAACGTCGAAAATGGTCAGATCCATGGAAACACGGCCAGCCACAGGCACCTTGATATCGTCGATATACCCATGCCCGCGATTGGAGAACGAACGCAACAGGCCGTCGGCATAACCTATTGATACTGTTGCCAATTTCGCCCCGTCCCGGGCCGTGTAGGTGGCACCATATCCAACGGGTGCGGCAGCGTCAACGCGCCGGACCTGCACGATTTTGCCCTTGAGGCGCACCACTGGGATCATCGGGTTCGGCTTGCCTGACAGGGGGTTAGCGCCATACAGCGCCACGCCCGGCCGGGCGAAATGGAAGTGGTAGGCCGGGCCGAGGAAAATGCCCGAGGAGTTCGTGAAGCTCCCTTTCGCATCCGGGAACTTGCCCCGGAAGGTTTCCAGGGCCGACGAGAATTTGCGCTGCTGTTCGCCGTTCATCGGGGTGTTGTCTTCGGCGCAGGCAAGATGGCTCATCAGGGCGAGGGGATGCAGGCCGACAAAACCGTCCGGATCGCGCATCAAGCGGTCGAATTCGCCGGCCGTGAGGCCGAGGCGGTTCATGCCGGTGTCGATGTGCACCAGGCTTTCCATCAGCACGTCGTTACTTTGCGCGAAACTCCGCCAACGTTCGATCTGCGCGGGCGAGTTCAGCACCGGGACGAGCTTGAAATGCGCGAAGTCGCGTTCGGTGCCTTTGTTCGGACCGTGCATCACCACGATGCGCGGCCCGTCTCCGATGGCCGCGCGCAGCGTGAGGCCCTCGTCCAGATGGGCCACGAAAAAGGTCGCACAGCCTGCATCCTTGAGCGCCTTGCCGACCGGTTCCACACCGGTCCCATAGGCGTCGGCCTTCACAACGGCGCCCATCTCGCAGGTGGGGCCGACTTTGCTCTTGAGCAGGCGCCAATTCGCCGCGAGGGCCGCGAGATCCACGGTCAGGAACGCGCCGGCACGGTCGGCCGCAGAGGAAACAGGTGTGGAACGCATGCCGCGTGTATGGCCTTAACGGCCCCTTTTCGGCAAGAGCGGTCGCTCATCCTAGATCGGCGGAGGCAGATGGCTCTGGTCGATCAGGTCGCTGAGCGGGAGCGTTTTAGGCTGAAGTGGGAGCCGGTTCAGCCGGCCAAAACGCGACCACAAAACAGCCTAATCCTCGATCGGCGGCGGTAAGTGGCTCTGGTCGATCAGGTCGCTGAAGTGCGTGTAATTCGGATCGAAGTAGAGCCGGACGGTGCCGATCGGACCGTGACGCTGCTTGGCTACGATGGCTTCGGCCACATTGTGAGCCTGTTCGCAGCGCTGCTGCCAGTTCGTATGACGTTCGGCGAACTTGTCGCTGCTTTCCTCGGGGCGCTGCGACGGCTCCGCGCGCTCCAGGTAATATTGTTCGCGGTACACGAACATGACGGCGTCGGCGTCCTGCTCGATCGAGCCCGATTCACGAAGGTCGGCCAGCTGCGGGCGCTTGTCTTCGCGCTGTTCGACCGCGCGGCTCAGCTGTGAAAGGGCCATCACGGGCACGTTCAGCTCTTTCGCCAGCGCCTTGAGGCCGCGGGTGATCGCCGAGACTTCCTGCACGCGGTTCTCGGACTTTTCACTGCGGCTCGCGCCGATCAGCTGCAGATAGTCGATGATGATCAGGCCCAAACCCGGTGAGCCGTCAGCCGTCTTGTTTTGTCGCGCGAGGCGGCGGCAGCGGGTGCGGATGGTGGACACCGTCACGGCCGGCGTGTCGTCGATGTAGAGCGGCGTCTCAGCCACTTCCTGGCTCGCCACAACAAGGCGGCTGAAGTCGTCGTTGGACAATCCGCCGGTGCGGATCAGATGGCTGCTGATCTTCGAGCGCTCGGCGAGAATACGCGTGGCGAGCTGCTCGGAGGACATTTCGAGCGAGAAGAAGGCCACAAGCTTCCCGCGGTCTTCGGCGCGGTCGGTGGTGCGATAGTAGTGCGCGGCGTTGAAGGCGATGGTGGTCGCCAGCGCCGTTTTGCCCATCGACGGGCGTCCGGCGAGGATGACCAAGTCCGATGGGTGCAGACCGCCCAGCTTCTTGTCGAGATCCAGAAGACCGGTGGTGACCCCGGCCAGCGCGCCTTCGCGGCGATGCGCGGCCTCGGCGAGGTTGATGGCGGTGACGAGCGCGGTGCCGAAGCTCTGGAAGCCGCCTTCGAGCGTGCCTTCGGACGCGAGATTGAACAACACCTGTTCGGACGCTTCGATCTGCTGCACCGCCGTTTCGTCCGGCGTCGCGTCGAAAGCCTTGTTGACGATCTCCTCGCCCAGCTCGATCAGCTCGCGGCGCAAAAACAAGTCGTAGATCAGCTTGCCGTATTCGGTCGAATTGATGACGGTGACGGCGCCCGCGGCGAGGCCGGCGATGTACTTCATGCCGCCCGCGCTAATCACGAGGTCGTCGCGTTCCAGGTAGGTTTTCAGCGTGACCGGGTTGGCCTGATGGCCTTGTTCGATCAGCTTGCCGCAGGATTCGTAGATGCGTCCGTTCACCGGATCGGCGAAGTGGGCCGGGCGCAGGAATTCATGCACCCGTTCGTACGCGCGGTTGTTCATGAGGATGGCGCCGAGCAGCGCTCGCTCCGCCTCATAGTTATGCGGCGGAGTGCGAAGAGCCTGGCCCGCGGGATCCGCCGGCTCAGTAACGCGAAGTGGCGTAACCATGTAAGAAAAGTGTCCCCTAAGAGAGCGTAGGAAAATGCCTACTTCGGGCCTCAAGGAGAATAGCTGAACCTGTGGATATCCCAAACTAGTGGGGATAAATCGTCACGTTTGAGTTGTTCACGTTAAAAACATCCCCTGGCCATGGTTTCGCCTGGGCCCGAAGAAAGTTCTGCCGCCTTTGCACGTTATTTCTTTACCCACGGAGAAATGGAATGGACTGCAAAGCCCGCACTTTCGCTCAGCTGCTCGCTGTCGCGTTAATTAGTATGACCGGCGTCGGCCTCTATACCTATTCGCTGCAGGACCGGCTCGAGGACACTGTGGAGTCTTTCAGTGCGCTCGAGCAGGACCGCAATCAGTGGAAGTCGAAAGCCGAGGCCGCTGAAGGTCTGATCGACGGCGCGTCGGCATCGCTCGATCAATGCAGCGCGCAAGTGGATGATCTGAAGTCCCAGCTCTCCGTGAGCATCCCGTCTCCGAAAGCGCCGCGCTCATAGATGCCGCGCTCTGCACCGCTCCCTACGTTGTGTAACAGGCTACAGCTGCCGGTAATTGTTCCGCCACTTAACGCGCATCTTTCCGCGCATAGTACGCTGCGGAACGCCGGTGGTTCTTGGTCAATTGGATAACCGCGCGTATAGTTGCGGAAGCACGGCGGGTTGCCGTGCGTGATCGGTTCGTGCCTTTTCCAGGTAGCGTTCCGAACTACCTGATGAAAGTCACGGCCCGTGCGGAGGTAACGAGGGTGCGAACCCTCACAACGGGAGGATTTAGAATGGGTGGTGCTGGTGCTGCCGTGCGTCTTCTCGCTTTAGCAGTCTTTGTTGTTGCGGGAGCCGGTGTTTACGCGATGGTGCTGAAGAGCGACCTCAAAGCCGCCGAGGTCCAACTCAATACGATAGCCAAAGATCGCGACCTCTACAGAACGCGTGTCGAACAATACGCCTCTCAAAGTAAGGATGACTCTCGGTCACTCTCGAGCTGCGAAGCCCAGGTCACCGACCTGACGGCGCAGCTTCAGGCCGCCACGGCGAAACCCGCCGGCCGCCGCTAACCGAGGCTCAAAGACCGGGCCGCCGGCTGACGCGCTGGTTGGCGGCTCGGTTTAGCCGTCTTGTACGCGCGCTGCGTGCAGGTGAGGGCGGCTCTCGCCCATTTTTCTTGCCAAGTGAAACTCCCTCTGCCCTCATGCGCGCCGCTCGTCTGGCGCGGATTTTTCATCGATGGACCTCATCACGTTCTTGCAAGCGGCCCTCCTCGGCCTGGTCGAGGGGCTGACCGAATTCCTGCCGGTGTCTTCGACCGGCCATCTCATCCTTCTTATCGATCTGCTCGGCTTTCAGGGTCCGCCTGGAAAGATGTTCGAGATCGTCATTCAGCTTGGCGCCATCCTGGCCGTCGTATGGATTTACCGGGCGAAGATTTTCACCGTGGTGCGCGGTGTGTTGTCCGAGCCCTCGGCGCAGAAGTTCACCATCAATCTCATCTTCGCGTTCCTGCCCGCGATGGTGATCGGGGTGTTCGCATATTCGTTCATCAAGAGCGTTCTGTTCTCGCCGTGGGTGGTGAGTGTCGCCCTGATCGTGGGCGGTGTCGCGATTCTCATCATCGAGCGTGCGCAAAAGACGGCGCGCTACCGCGCGCCTGAGGAGATACCGTGGCCGAAAGCGCTGGCCATCGGCCTCTTCCAATGTATCGCGATGATCCCCGGGGTCTCGCGCTCCGGCGCCACGATCATGGGTGCGCTCCTGGTGGGTGTTGAACGGCGTACGGCGGCGGAATTCTCATTCCTGCTGGCGATCCCGACCATGCTCGCGGCCACCGCTTACGATCTATATAAAAATCGGGATGTGCTCACGACCGACAATCTTTCCATCATCGCGGTAGGATTCCTTACCGCGTTCCTGGTGGCGTTCGCGGTGGTGCGCACCGTGCTGAACTTCATTTCGAAGCACGGCTTCACGCCGTTCGCGATCTATAGGATCGCGCTCGGGATCATCATGTTGATTTTTCTGAGCTTAAGGACTTAGCTCGCGGCCGGTTTCGGTTTCGGCTGCTTGGCGCGGATCTCTTCGGGCCACGTGCTCTTGATGAAGGCGAGCACCGCCCAGATGTCGTGATCGGTCAGCACATCTTTGAACAGCGGCATGTCCGTCGGATAGTCGTCGCCCAACCCATCCTTGATGATCAGGAAAAGGCGCCCGTCCGAATGGTGCCACGTATGGCCTGAGGGGTCATGTGGCGGCGCGGGCAGCTTGCCGTCCGGCAGATGCCTCATCCAATCGGGCTGGCCTTCAAGATTCGCGCCGTGACAGGACGCGCACTGATCGGCGTAAACCTGTCTGCCGTGCGCAACCAGCCGCGCGTCGGCGTGATCGGCGCTGGTCGCGGGTTCGTCCTGGGTGAACCGGACGGCCGTCGCGCCAAGGGCCGCGACCGTGAGGGGGCCGGCGAAGAGAACCGCTTTCACCCAGGGCTTCATCTGAAGTTATCCCCGGAAGTCGGCGAAGTGCACCACGCCGGCTTCATTGCCGATCAGGAGGCGATCGCCGTCCGGATTCCAGGTCATGGCGGTGACGGGGCTGCCGGTGGGATCGAGGATGCCGATCGTATTCACCGAGCCTGGTTGTCCGACGATCACGCTGCCGTCTTCAAACCCGGCCGCAACGATGTCGAGTTTCGGATTGGCCGCAACGGTACTTACGAGAGCGCCTTCCGTCGCTGAGCCGAACTCCGCCGGCGGCTTGCCCATCGGGCCGCTTCCGGAGAAGGGCCAGCAGATCACACTGTCGGAACCGGTAGTGGCAAGGAAATGGCCGCGGCGTGTGAAGGCGATATTGCGCACCTTGCCCGGATAACCGGTCATGCGCATATGCTCGCCGTCGGAGAGACGCCAGCCGTGCAGGGCGTTCTCCTGCATGGCGGTGATGAGATAGTCGCCGTCCGGTGACCACGCGGGCTGAAGGTGCGAGCCGCGCCATTCCAGGGCCGAGGCCGCGACCGTGCTGGCCAACCACCACAAACTCACGCCGTTGTAGTGTGAAACCGCAATGCGCTTACCCTTGGGATTGATCGCGAGGCCGCCGACGGTGCTCGCGTGGGCAAGCTCGCGCAACTCGCCCTTCTTGTTCATCACGGTGGCCACTTTGCCCACCGCGAAGACACGCACACCCGCGCCGGCATGCGAGGTCACATGCTCGACCCACTTGCCTTTGTTTTCCCACAAGGTCTCCGCCGACCCAACGGCGGCGATCTTCACCAGCTTGCCGTCGTCGCCGCCGGAGAGGAAACCGCCCTTCTCGATGTCGGGGGCGAGGGACAAACAAGCGCCCTTATGCGTGCTCACCACAACGGGCGCCGCGTCCAGCGTTTCGCTGTCGAAAAGGCGGACGGTGCCGTCGCCGAATCCCATCGCCATCACGCGGCCGTTCTGTGCGGCCGCGACCGCGTAGTCGCCGAACTCCCAGGACGCCACCTGAGCCTGTGCTTTTTGGTGAGCCACGGTGCGGTTCTTACGCGATGCAGGCTTCGAAGCCGGCTTTGAGCGCCGCTTCCGTCCCGGCATCGATCTTGCGGCCGATGAAGACGAGGCGGCTCTTGCGCTTATCCTTCGCCGGCCAGTCGCCGGTGTAGTTGCCTTCCGAGACCATATGCACGGCCTGGAACACAAAGCGCTCATCCTTGCCGTGCATGTTGAGGATGCCCTTGGCGCGCAATAGGTCCTGCCCCTTCGTGCGCAGGACTTCGTTGATCCACATGTCGAACTTTTGCTCGGAGATTGGTGTGTCGGTGGTCAGCGAGATGCTGCGGATCGCTTCGTCGTGCACCGGATTGACCGCGCCATGGTCGTGATGGTCGTGGTCATGATGGTGGTCATGGCCGTGATCATGCCCGTGGTCGTGGTGATGATGGCCGTGATCGTGACCATGCTCGTGCCCATGCTCGTGCTCATGATCGTGCGTGGGGTCGAAGGCATGGCCGTGCAGGAAGCACGGATCGTGCTCGAGGATGCGCTTCAGGTCGAACGCGCCGCGATCCAGGATCTTGTCGAGATCAATATCCGCGCGGGCCGTGTGATAGATGGTCGCGAAGGGATTCAGGCCGCGCACCCGGGCTTCGACGCTGCGCAGCGTGTCCTTGCTCACGAGGTCGGTCTTGTTGAGCAGCACGATGTCGGCGAAGGCGATCTGTTCCTTGGCCTCGCCGCTGTCGGCAAGACGCTGGTCGATGTGCAAGGCATCTACGACGGTGACGATGGCATCCAGCTTGGTCTTCTTACGCACGTCTTCGTCGGTGAAGAAAGTCTGGGCCACGGGCGCCGGATCGGCGAGGCCCGTCGTTTCCACCAAGATGGCGTCGAATTTGTCGCGGCGCTTCAGAAGGCCCGCGATGATGCGGATCAGATCGCCGCGCACGGTGCAGCAGATGCAGCCGTTGTTCATCTCGAACACTTCTTCGTCGGCGCCGACCACGAGGTCGTTGTCGATCCCGATCTCGCCGAACTCGTTGACGATCACGGCGTACTTCTTGCCGTGGTTCTCGGTGAGCACGCGGTTGAGCAGGGTGGTCTTGCCGGCGCCGAGATAGCCGGTCAACACGGTCACGGGGATCTGGTGGGCTTCAGCCATGGGAAACCTCGGAAACGGGAAAATAGGGTGGGCTTATATAAGTGTGCCGCTCCCTTAAAAGCAAATCGGCGCAGTCCGTGAGAACTGCGCCGATTGTTACTTTGAGAAGTAAGGCTTTTTAGGCCTGGGCTTCTTCTTCTGCGGCCTCTTCCGCCGGAGCTTCGTCGCTGATCAGCTTCTCGGCGTCTTCCGCGCGCTCCAGGAGCTGCGCGGCTTCGGCGATCTTCAGATTGCCTTCTTCCATCGAGCGGGCGATCGTGAATTCCACGTCGACTTTCACTTCCGGATGCAGGCGAACCGGGGTCTTGAAGGTGCCGAGCACCTTCACAGGCGCGTTCAGCAGTACCTGTGTGGCTTCGACTGTGATGCCTTGTTCCTTGAGCGAGGTGGCGATGTCGCGGGCCGAGACGGAACCGTACAGCTGACCGCCTTCGCCGGCGGAGCGCACGATGATGATCTTCATGCCATCCATCTTCTTGGCGACGACTTCGGCTTCGCCTTTACGCTTCAGGTTCACCGCTTCGAGTTCGACTTTCTTGGATTCGTAGTAGGCGCGGTTTTCCTTGTTGGCGCGCAGCGCCTTCTTTTGCGGGAACAGGAAGTTGCGGGCAAAACCCGGCTTCACATTCACGACTTCGCCCATTTGACCCAACCGGTCGATACGCTCGAGAAGAATGACTTCCATTTTATCCTCCTGGGGCACCTTCCGGAGAAGGTGCGTTTTTCAAAAACGCATTTCGTTGAAATGCGGCTCGTTGTTAATCCACACGCGGCTTTGCGAACCGCGCCCGTAGTTGCAACACGTGATCCGCCACCGCCAAACCGATCAGCAGCACGAACGACGCCGGTACGGTCACCAGCGTCACGATATAGAACAGCACAAGCAGGGTAGGTCCCTGCTTCACCGCTTTCGCGCCGCTGTGCGCCACCGCGAGGCCTTGCAGAAGCAGCGGAAGACAAAGCACCGCTGCGGCATTGCCCGCGACGAAACGCGCGTCGCCTTTCAACACCAAGGCCGCGAGGCTCGCTCCCGCGAACAGCAGGATGAACCAGCGCTGCACCTCAAACTCGCGGTAAGCGGGCGTCGGCCACAAGGCCAAGCCCATCCGCGAGAGCATCGCCTGGGCCAGCGCGGCGCTCAGAAGCGCACGCAGGCACCAGTTCCAGCCGACCGCGCCAGGCAGCACCGCCGCCATGGCTTCGACGAATTGCGCCCGCGCCTTCACAAGCTCGGCGCTGGCCGCCGGATCGACCGGCATCGCCGTGACGACTTCGTCCAGCCTGGCCCGGACCGCCGCTTCGATCCCTTCAGCTCCCGTGGGAAGCAGGAAGAGACCGACGACGACGATCAACACCGCGAAAGCCGCCAGACCGCACACCGTGCGGGCAAGGGCTTCACCCGACGCCGGAGCGTTCGGGTCCGCCTTCGCCGCTGCGATCGCGATACGCGATAACACTGCGGCGGGGGCGGCGTCGGCCACCAGGTAGACAATGGCGAAAGCGAACGAGCCGCTGAGGATCGCCACAGTCACCGATCCGCCGACCACGGCCACCGGCAGGAAAATCCCGCCGAGGCCGAAAGCCGTCATCGCGAGCGGTAGCGGCGATAACATCGCTCCCAGGAGAACGCCCAGAAACGACTGCCGCAGCGCCGCGATCAGTAGAGCTCCGCCTAACGCGCCCGCAACGACCGCAATCGCGCTCGCCCGGGTCACGGCAGGGCCTTAGGTAGCGACGACGTACGGCAGCAACGCGAGGAAGCGGGCGCGTTTGATCGCGCGCGCCAGTTCACGCTGCTTCTTGGTCGACACGGCCGTGATGCGGCTCGGCACGATCTTGCCGCGCTCGGAGATGTAGCGCGAAAGAAGGCGAGTATCCTTGTAGTCGATCTTCGGCGCGTTCGAGCCCGTGAACGGGCAAGTCTTGCGACGGCGGAAGAACGGTTTACGTCCCGGAGCAGCCATTAGCCTTCTCCCTGTTCAGAGTCAGTACGAGGACGGCGGCCCGAGCCGAAACGGTCGCGGTCACCACCACGATCGCCGCCACGGTCGCCATCTTCACGCGGACGGCCACGGCCGCCGCCACCAAAGCCACGGCCACCGCCGAAGCCGCCGCGGTCGCCGAAGCCACCGGTGCGTTCAGCCGGACGGTCCTTGTTGAGCAGAACGGCCGACTGGCCTTCTTCATGCTCTTCGACGCGCACGGTCAGGTAACGCAGCACATCTTCGTTGATGCGCATGCGGCGTTCGTATTCGTTGATCGCCGCCGCGGGGGCGTCGATGTTGAACAGAACGTAGTGGCCCTTGCGGTTCTTCTTGATGCGATAGGTGAGCGAGCGCAGACCCCAGCTTTCACGCTTGGTGACCTTGCCGCCGCCTTCGACGAGGATGTTGGTCAGTTCATCGGCCAGGGTGTCCACCTGCGTGGTGGCGATATCCTGACGCGCAATCACGACGCTCTCATAGAGAGGCATGAGGTAGTTCTCCTTATGGCTTGTCTCGTCCAGGATAACGCCGACCATCGGCGTCGCCCGGCATAGCTGGCCCCAAAAGGTCAGCAAGGAGCTATGTTAAGGGCGCGGAATATACACATTCCCAGAGCCGCCACAAGCGAAGACGGCCGCTGCGCACGGGGTTAATCCCCTCTGGCCGCAGCCCGGATCGGTCGCGCCTTTTGACCTATTTATATCATATACATCAATTACTTAATATTGATTGCCCGCCCTGGGCATGGGGGATTTCTTGACAGAAAGCCCCCCTTGCGTCACCTCTCCGGCCCGAAATCGCGGGTGATAAAGGGGCGATCAATGAGCTGGAGCTACGTATTCCCGGGCCAAGGGTCCCAAGCCGTGGGTATGGGTAAGGAACTGGCCGCAGCCTTTGTGGAAGCGCGCGAGACCTTCCAGGAAGTCGACGACGCCCTGAACCAGCATCTGAGCAAGCTGATGTTTGAAGGCCCCGCCGACGCACTTACGTTGACCGAAAATGCCCAACCGGCCTTGATGGCCGTCAGCATGGCGGTTGTACGCGTTCTGGAAAAGCAGGCCGGCATCGCCATCCGTAAAACCGCGCGTTATGTCGCCGGGCACTCCCTGGGGGAATATTCCGCGCTGGCCGCGGCGGGTTCGCTGAGCCTCGCCGACACGGCCCGTCTCCTCAAAACGCGCGGCCAAGCCATGCAGAAGGCCGTTCCGGTCGGTGAAGGCGCCATGGCCGCGCTGCTGGGCCTTGATGTCGACGATGCGCAGAAGGTCGCGAGCGATGCGTCGGGTAACGGACTCATTTGCGCCGCCGCCAACGACAACGCACCGGGTCAGGTCGTGGTGTCGGGTCATAAGGCCGCTGTTGAACGCGCGATCGAACTTGCAAAAGCAAAAGGCGCGAAGCGCGCCATGCTGCTCCCCGTGAGCGCGCCGTTCCATTGTCCCTTGATGAAACCGGCCGCCGACGTGATGGCCGATGCTTTGTCGAAAGTGACGATTTCCGCGCCCGTAGTGCCGGTGATTGCGAACGTCACCGCCGGTACCGTGATCGATCCGGATGAGATCCGCCGCCTTCTCGTCGAGCAGGTCACCGGGATGGTGCGCTGGCGTGAAAGCGTGCATCTGATGAAGGAAGCCGGCGTGGATACGTTGATCGAACTCGGCGCCGGGAAGGTGCTTACGGGCCTGACCAAGCGCATCGACGGCGATCTGACGGGCATCAGTGTCGGCACGCCGGCCGACATCGAAGAATTCGCCAAGAAGAAATAATAATAAGAAGAAGAAAGAGGACACCGCGATGTTTGACCTGACCGGCAAGACAGCCCTTGTGACCGGCGCGAGCGGCGCCATCGGCGGCGCCATCGCCCGTGCCCTGCATGCACAAGGCGCGAGCGTCGCGCTGCATGGTTCGCGCAAAGAAGCGCTCGATGCGCTCGCCGCCGAACTCGGCAGCCGCACTTATGTTCTCGTCGCCAATCTCGCCGGCGGCGCCGAAGTCGTCGAAAAGATGATCCCGGAAACCGAGGCCGCGCTCGGCCAAGTCGATATCCTCGTCAACAACGCCGGCGTGACAAAAGATGGTCTTATCCTCCGCATGAAGGACGAAGATTTCTGGAGCGTGATGGATATCAACCTCGGTGTTGCGTTCCGCCTGAGCCGCGCCGCCGTGAAGGGCATGATGAAGCGCCGCTTCGGCCGCATCATCAATATTTCCTCGGTGGTCGGGACGACCGGCAACCCGGGCCAGACCAACTACGTCGCCTCGAAGGCGGGTCTGATCGGCCTCACCAAGTCGCTCGCGCAGGAAGTGGGCAGCCGCGGCATCACCGTGAACGCGGTCGCTCCTGGCGTTGTCGCCAGCGCGATGGTCGACAAGCTCAACGATGAGCAAAAGAACCGCATGCTCCAGAACGTTCCGGTGGGTCGGATCGGCGAAGGCGCCGATATCGCGGCCGCCGTGGTCTATCTCGCCAGCACCGAAGCCAGTTACGTGACCGGGCAGACGCTCCACGTGAATGGCGGTATGGCTATGATTTAAAAGAGAAATCCGGTCCTAGACCGGCCTGCCGTAGCCCTAGCCAAGAAAAATGTAATATGCTACTGACACCCTCACTTCGATGGGGGCCGGGAGCTCGGGCCACGGATCTGGCGCGAACAATAGTTCGTGACAGATATCGACTGCAGACATCATCACCACCAAGAAAAGATTAGAGGAATAAGAATGAGTGACGTTGCTGATCGCGTGAAAAAGATTGTCGTCGAGCATCTCGGCGTTGATGAAGCCAAGGTCACCGACAATGCGAGCTTTATCGACGATTTGGGCGCCGACAGCTTGGACACCGTCGAGCTCGTGATGGCGTTTGAAGAAGAATTCAGCGTCGAAATTCCTGACGACGCCGCGGAGAAGATCCTGACCGTGAAGGACGCGATCGCCTTCATTCAGGCCAACGCGAAATAAGTAGCGATTTGCGGCTGATTATAACCATCGCCGCAGCTAGCACAGTGCGACGGGCCCGTGCCGCCCTAGGGCGGCACTAGCTTTATGGAATTTCCAGTGTCCGATTTCGGAAGTTCGCTGATGCAAAGGGCCGTCCCGCATCGTGACTTTCCGAAATCGGACACTGGTGCGCCTCACCCCGGAATTCGCCGTGCGGATTTAGGGGGCCAGCAGGCCGACAGTTCGTTCTCGTCCGGGACCACGGCATCATGACTTATGAACCGAAGCGCATCGTTGTAACCGGTATCGGGCTGGTCACGCCGCTCGGCATGGGCGTGCAAGGCAATTGGGAATCCCTGATTGCCGGCAAATCCGGCCTTGCGACCATCGACCGCTTCAAAGTCGACGATCTGCCCTGCCGTATCGGCGGCGCGGTTCCGATCGCCGCCGATCATCCGTACAAGTTCATCGCCGACGATTTCGTCGCTCCGAAGGACCGCCGCCGCATGGACGACTTCATCGTCTATGCGATGGCGGCCGCCCAGGAAGCCGTCGCCGATTCCGGTTGGGTTCCGCCCACGGAAGAAGCCCGCAACCGCACCGGCGTGATGATCGGCTCCGGGATCGGCGGTTTGGCCACCATCGACGACACGTCGCAGACGTTGGCCGCGCAAGGCCCGCGCCGCGTGTCGCCGTTCTTCATTCCGGCGAGCCTGATCAATCTCGCGTCCGGTCAGGTCTCGATCAAATACGGCTTCCGTGGTCCGAACCACGCGCCTGTGACGGCCTGCGCCACTGGCGCGCATGCCATCGGCGACGCCGCGCGTCTCATCAAGTACGGCGATGCCGACGTGATGGTTGCCGGCGGCGCTGAATCGGCGCTCTGCCGCCTCGGGATCGCGGGGTTCGCCGCGATGAAAGCTCTTTCCACCAGCTACAACGACACCCCGACCAAGGGCTCTCGTCCGTGGGACAAGGGCCGTGACGGCTTCGTCATGGGTGAAGGCGCGGGCGTTGTCGTGCTGGAAGATTATGAACACGCGAAGAAGCGCGGCGCGAAGATCTACGCCGAGATCCTCGGCTATGGTCTCGCGGGCGATGCGTTCCATCTTACCGCACCGGCGGAAGATGGCTCGGGCGGCTTCCGCGCGATGACGGCGGCCCTCAAGGACGCGAAGCTTTCGCCGGATCAGATCGACTATATCAACGCGCACGGCACCTCGACGCCGAAGGGTGATGAAATCGAACTGGGTTCGGTGAAGCGTCTGTTCGGCGAACATGCCTATAAGCTCTCGATGTCGTCCACAAAGTCGGCCATCGGCCACCTGCTTGGCGCGGCCGGCGCCGTGGAAGCAATTTACAGCATGCTCGCGCTGCGCGATCAGATCGCGCCGCCGACCCTCAATCTCGATGATCCGTCGGACGGCTGCGATATCGATCTCGTGCCGCACAATGCGAAGCAGCGGAAAATCCGTTACGTGCAGTCGAACTCCTTCGGGTTCGGCGGGACGAACGCTTCCGTTGTCATCGGACCCGCGCCCTAAACATCCAAACGCCGCATGATTGCCCGGCTCGCCGCCGCGTTCCTCTTCCTCCTCGTGGTGATAGGCGCGGCCGCCGGCGGCGCGTACCTGTGGTTCGCGCGCGAAGTCCTCGTGCCGGGCCCGCTCGCCAAGGAAACGACACTCGTCATCATGCCGGGCACCGGCCTTAGCGCCATCTCGCGGCAGCTCGAAGGCGCCGGCGTGGTCATGCACGCGCGCCTGTTCGAACTGCAGGCGCGCCGCAGCGGCCAAGCGCGGGCCTTGAAGCCGGGCGAATACAAGTTCGATGCCGGTGTCAGCGTCGTCGCAGCACTCGATAAGATCGTGCGGCATGATGTGGTGGTGCGTTTCGTGACCGTGCCGGAAGGTTTGGTCACGGCGGGCATCAAGCGAATCCTCGGCGAAGCGTCCGGCCTCTCGGGCGATGTAACAGCCGAAGTCGCCGACGGCGATCTTCTGCCGGAAACATACCGGTACGAATGGGGCGATAGCCGCGCCGCGATCATTGGCCGTATGCGCACCGCGCGCGATTCCGCGCTCGCCGAGTTGTGGGATAAACGCGCCCCGGGCTTGCCGATCTCGACGCCGCAGGAAGCGGTGATCCTTGCCTCGATTGTCGAAAAGGAAACGGGGGTTGCTTCGGAACGTCCCCGTGTCGCCGCCGTTTTCATCAATCGTTTGAAGCGCGGCATGAAGCTGCAATCGGATCCGACGGTGATCTACGGCATCGCGCCGGAGACGGCCGATCTTGACCGTCCGATCACGCGCGCGGACCTCGATACGCCGAACGCCTTCAACACTTACATTGTAACTGGATTGCCTCCGTCACCCATCTGTCACCCGGGGCGCGCGGCGCTCGCTGCGGTCTTGAATCCTCTTCAGTCTGATGAGCTATATTTCGTCGCGGACGGCACCGGCGGGCACGCCTTCGCCGCCACGTTAGCTGAGCACAACAAAAACGTCGCGCGCTGGCGCAAGCTTGAACGCGAGATGAAAACGGCTCCCTGACGTTTTGCTCTCACCGAGGAAAGATCGACGCCGTCATGATGGAACTCTTCACGAACCCGGATCTCTGGGCCGCGCTTCTTACGCTCACGGCGCTTGAGATCGTTCTCGGCATCGATAACGTCATCTTTCTTTCGATCGTCTCGAGCAAACTTCCGGCGCACCAACAGCAGAAGGCCCGGCGCATCGGCTTGATCCTCGCGCTGGTAATGCGCATCGCATTGCTCAGCAGCGTTTCGTGGATCGCCGGCCTTACCGCGCCGATCCTCACCGTCGGAGACTTTGCGCTCAGCTGGCGCGATGTCGTGCTCGGTTTCGGCGGCCTGTTCCTGCTCTACAAGGGCACGCATGAAATCCACAACTCGATGGAAGGCGAAGAGGATGAGACCGCGCGGGGCACGACAACTTTCGCCGCGGCCATCATGCAGATCGTGATCCTCGATGTGGTGTTCTCGCTGGATTCCGTCATTACCGCGGTCGGCATGACGGACAATCTGCCGGTGATGATCTCGGCCATCGTTATCGCGATCCTCGTCATGATGTTCGCCGCCGAACCGGTCAGCTCCTTCGTCAACCGCCACCCGACCGTGAAAATGCTCGCCTTGGGCTTCCTGCTTCTGGTGGGCATGGCCCTGATGGCCGACGCGGCCCATTTCCACATCCCGCGCGGGTATCTCTACTTCGCTATCGGCTTCTCGATCCTCATCGAAAGCCTTAATCTCATCGCGGCGGGCCGGCGAAAGAAAGCCCGTGAGGCCAAAAAAGGGAAAGCGGTCTGATGCTTGAGTATCTCCTCAGTCCCGAGACCTGGGCGGCGCTCGCCACCCTGACGGTGCTCGAGGTTGTCCTCGGCATCGACAACCTCGTGTTTCTGGCCATCACCTCGGCGCGCCTTCCGGAGCATCAGCAGGCCTCCGCGCGGCGGATCGGGTTGTTCATGGCCCTATTCCTGCGAATCGCGCTGCTGTCCACACTGACTTTTATCGCGGCGCTTACGACGCCCATCACCACAATCAGCGGCTTTGAGCTGAGCTGGCGCGACGTTGTGCTCGGCGTCGGGGGGCTCTACCTCGTCTACAAAGGCGTGATGGAGATTCACGAAGCGGTCGAAGGCGGCGATGGGCCGGATATGAAGGCCCGCCCGCCCGCGTCCTATATCAGCGTCATCTCGACCATCATGATTCTCGATCTCGTGTTTTCGCTCGATTCCATCATCACCGCCGTCGGGATGACCGACAATCTACCGGTGATGATCGCGGCGATCGTGATCGCGATTCTCATCATGATGTTCGCCGCGAACGGCGTGTCCGGCTTCATCAATCGCCACCCGACAATCAAGATGCTCGCACTCGCCTTCCTTATTCTTGTCGGAACCGCGTTGGTCGCCGATGCGGCTCACTTCCATATCCCGCGCGGCTATCTCTACTTCGCGATCGCTTTCTCGATGGGTGTCGAGACACTGAACCTGCTCGCGCGCCGCAAGGAGAAAAAGACGGAATCCGCTGAATGATGGAAACCCTCTTCAGCGCGGAGATGTGGGCAAACCTGCTCACCATCATCGGCATCAATATCGTCCTCTCCGGGGACAATGCCGTGGTGATCGCGCTGGCCTGCCGCACGCTGCCGCCGCGGCAGCGTGCTTTGGGCATCGCGTTCGGCGCGGGCGCGGCGGTCCTGCTGCGAATCGTCTTCACGGTCTTCATCGCCTTCCTGCTGACCGTTCAGTTTCTGAAGATCGCCGGCGGTTTGCTGCTCTTTTGGGTGGGCTACAAGCTTATGACCGAGGAAGGTGGGGACGACGATGTCGCCGCGGGCGCCAATCTTTGGCACGCCGTGCGGATCGTGGTGATCGCCGATGCGGTGATGAGCCTCGACAACGTCATCGCCGTCGCCGCGACCGCGCACGGGAATACGGCGCTTTTGATCGCGGGCCTCGTCATCAGCATCCCCATGGTCGTTTACGGTGCGACCTTGCTGATCAAGCTGATTGAACGGTTCCCCATGATCGTGCCGGCGGGGGCCGCTTTGATCGGCTACATCGCCGGCGAGGTTGTGGTGACCGACGCGGCGATCCACGACTGGCTTGAAAACCATCTCGTCTGGCTCCGTCACGTGGCCCCGCTCATGGGCGCGGTCGCGGTTATTCTCGTCAGCCGGATCATCAAGCCTAAGGCCGCCGGCGATTTGTCGTCGGACGCGCAGGAAGCCGCGGCGGGCGCCGGGGTCTTCGCCGGCCGCGCGATCCTTACGCGCATTGCCGCCTTCCTGATTGGTGGTCTCGGTTACGTGATCGGCGAGCCGGTCCCGGGTGAAACGGACGGCGCCATGGTCCTTGCGCTCCATGCTCTACTGCCGATCTTCGCCGCCGTGATCGCCATCGTTCTTGGGGAATTCCTGGCGCGCCATGTGCGCCGCGTTCAGAGCGCCTGATCCAAGCCCAGCCCGGCGATCAATGTGTCCTTGCGTGATAGATCGCCGAACAGGCGGCGTACCGGTTCGGGGCTGATTCGGAAAACCGTGGGTGTTGCGTAAACGTCGTCATTGAGCGCCGAGGCCGGGTCCTCCAAGACGTCGATGACTTGCACGCTCAGGCGTCCGTCAAAATCCTTCCGCAGATCTTCCAGCGCCGCGATGGCGCGTTCCGCGCTCGGCGTCTGTCCCGTCACATAGAGTCTCAAGTTAATGGAGTTCATCTCGAACCTGACTAGTAACGATGTGGCGGAGCGGTATCGACGTTCCGCATCAAAGCGCCGTCAGCGATGGCGCGAATCTCGGCGAGCGTGAGCGGCTTGCGCGCAAGATCGAAGCTGATCCCGCGGTTCCGCAACTCTTTGAGGGGCTTCAGGAACTCGCCGTAGAATCCCGTGACGATATAGACCGGTACGCCCGGGCAGATGGCGTGGAGGCGCATCAGTGTTTCCGCGCCGTTCATACCCGGCATCTTGAGATCCAAAAACACCAGATCGGGCCGATTCCGCTTGGCCGACTCGAGTCCCGCCGCGCCGCCGCCGGCGGCCTCCAGGCTGTAATTGCGGTCGGCAAGGGCCGCGAGGAAGGTTTCCCGCACGGCGGCATCGTCGTCGATGATCAGGATCTTTTTCATCGAAAATCGCTTTTCAATCAGCCACATGAGGGAGCTATCTGCCGATCGCGCACAACTGCGGTGGAGTAGTATCGCCGGGCTGCGCTTGCAACCGTTGGGGCGGATGCCTACCATAGTTTCGAACAAAAACGATAGCTACTCAAAATAAAAACAGCGGCCGGAGAAACCGAGCCGCGCGCAGAGTGGGAAGTGGGGACCGTGAATGACCAGCAGAGCCGCAAGCATACCGCCGCGCCGCATAAAGGTGTTCTCCTCGTGGGACCGCAGGATCGTCCCGCCGGTTGAGATCGCGGCCCAAGACGATCAATCGCTTTACAAGCGCATCATTGAAGGCAGCCGCGAAGGCCTCGTCGTTGTGGATACGGCCGGGCATATCGTCTTTTGCAATCGGGCGGCGGCAACTTTGTTCGGCTCGACGCCGGACGACCTTTGCAGGCGCGAGTTTGGTTTTCCCTACGCGAATGCCGGCGAAGCCGCTTCGATCGAGATTTTCACCGGCGGCCAGCCTAAATACATGGAGATGGTCGCGGCGCCGATCTCGTGGCGCGACGGCGAAGCCACAATTATTCATCTGCGCGACGTTACGCACTGGCGCGAAGCCGAAACGCAGTTGGGGATGCAGGCGAAGGCGCTGGAAGCCACGGCGAACGGAATCCTTATCACCAACCGTGATGGCGTTATCTCGTGGGCCAATCCCGCTTTTATCAAAATGGCGGGTTTCGATGCGGATGATGTGATCGGCAAGTCGGCCACCATGCTGAAGGCGGACGCCGGCGACGATCCACTTACCGATGCGGTCGCTCATCTGACCGCGATGAATGAGACGTGGAAAGGCCGCGTGGTGAATCGCCGCAAGGACGGTTCGCTCTACACAGCCGAACAGACGACCACGCCCATCCGTGACGCGACCGGCCGCTTATCGCACTTCGTGACCGTGCTTGAAGATATCTCCGAGCGCCTCAAGGCCGAAGACGAGCTTGTCCGCTTGAGCGAATACGACGTTCTCACCGGTCTTCCAAATCGCGGCGTTTTCCTGGATCGGCTGAAGCTGGCGATTGACCGCGCGGCCCGCGCCGAGGCCGCAGTCGCGGTCCTGGTCATGGATCTCGATAACTTCCGTTCGATCAACAATACGCTGGGGCACGATGTGGGTGACGCCTTGCTGCGCGCCGTCACGCACCGCGTGCAGAAAATAACCCGCACCACGGATACGCTCGCGCGCCTCGGCGGTGACGATTTCGGGATTCTGCTTGAGGATGTCACCGATATGGCGGCCGCCAGCCGTACCGTGCGCAGCATAGTGAACGCCTTCCATCAGCCAGTCGAAGTCAACGGCCAATCCATCGAAGTCACGGTATCAGTCGGAATTGCGGCTTATCCAAAAGACGACACCGACCCGCTCGCGCTCCTGCGCGAAGCGGAACTCGCCATGTATCAGGCGAAGTCCGAAGGCCGCGACGCCTTCCGTTACTTCGATAAGGAAATGGACGCCGATATCCGCCGGCGGGTCCGTATCGAAACCGATCTGCGCCATGCGGTGGAGCAGAACCAGCTGTGGCTGGCCTATCAGCCGCAACTCGATCTCGCGACCGGCAAGATCGTCGGCGCCGAGGCATTGATCCGCTGGAATCACCCCGAGCGCGGCTTGGTTTCCCCGGGCGAATTCATCCCCATCGCCGAAACGTCGGGCCTCATTCTACCGATCGGCGACTGGATCATCGAGGAGATCTGCCGCCAGCGCCAAATTTGGCAAGCGTTGGGATTGCCGGAACTGCGCCTTGGCTTCAACGTCTCGGGCGTTCAATTCCGCCAACGCAATCTGTTCGAACAAGTCACATCGGCGCTGCAACGGTCTGGACTGTCCGCCAGCACCCTCGACATCGAGATCACTGAGAGCGTCGCTATGGAAGGCGCCGGCCGGGTGCAGGAGAACGTCGATCAACTGACCGCAGCCGGTGTTTCCATGTCGATGGACGATTTTGGCACCGGTTATTCGTCACTGTCGAACTTGCAGGCCTTCCCCGTCTGCCGTCTCAAGATCGACGGATCGTTCGTGCGCGGGATCGGCCGCACCAAGGACGACGAGAAGATCGTCGAGGCCGTCGTGCGCCTGGGTCAAAGCCTCGGTCTGACGGTCGTGGCGGAGGGTGTCGAAACCATCGAACAGCTTCGCTTCCTGAAAGAGCGCGCCTGCGACGAAATCCAGGGTTACTGGCTGTCTAAACCGCTGCCGCCGACGGAATTCAGGCGTTTCGTCGAATCCTTCACGTGTCCGGATTTCTAGGTCACACCGGCGGAGGAAAGCTCAGTTCTCGGTGATTGCACCCCTCTCACGCGAAGCTGAGGCCCCAACCGCCCCTGAGAGTCCGGACTCGCGTGGCCCCGGGGTGACCCGCACCCCGGGGCCGTTCATTTACCGGACATGCGCTAGGCAGTGCGGTCCTACCCCGATATAAGAGGCCCCTAGGGGACTAAAGCGGGATTCAAGGGGTAAGCATGCGCGCGAGCGCGACGTCCAGCATGACAGGGTTTGCGCGCACGGAAGGCCAAGCGGCGGCCGCCGCGCCGATTACGTGGACGTGGGAAGCCCGCAGCGTAAACAGCAAAAGCCTAGACGTTCGCCTGCGGCTGCCCCACGGGTTCGATTCCATCGAAATCCCGGCCCGCCAAGCCGTCACGGCCGCCTTCGCGCGAGGTTCGATTTCCCTCAACCTTACCGTCGCCTCGGAAGCGGCGAGTGGCGACATCGGCATCGACGAGGCGGCGCTCGACGCCTTGATCGCGCTGGCGGCCCGCAAGACCGCGCAATTCAGCGCCGTTGGACAAACTGTAACGCCGGCACGTCTGGACGGCCTCATGGCGCTGGCGAAGGGCCGCGCCGCCCAGGAGACCGCGGTCGGCGCGGACACTCTCGCGGCGCGAGACGCCGCGCTCCTAAAGGGCCTGAACAGCGCGCTGACCGCGCTCGCGACCGCGCGGCGGGAAGAGGGCGCGCGCCTCGTGCCGGTGCTTAAAGGTCACCTCGACACCATCACCGCGCTGTGCCGTCAGGCGGAGGCCCATGCGGCCACCCAGCCTGCCGCCTTGCGCGACGCCTTGATCGCCCAACTGCGGGAGCTCGCCGGCGAAGTTCCGGCGCTTTCGCCGGAACGGCTGGCCCAGGAAGCCGCGCTTTTGGCTGCAAAAGCCGACGTGCGCGAGGAGCTCGACCGCCTGAAAGCCCACGTCACGCAAGCCCATGAGTTGCTGGAGAAAGGCGAGCCCTGCGGGCGCCGCCTTGATTTCCTGTCACAGGAATTCAACCGCGAGGCAAATACCCTGTGCTCGAAATCCGCCGATGTGACGTTTACGAAGATCGGTCTGGACCTTAAAACGGCCGTCGACCAATTCCGCGAACAGATTCAAAATATCGAATGACGCAAGATTCCCTTGATGGGCCCCATCCCATTGCGCGCCGCGGCTTGATGCTGGTGCTGTCCTCGCCGTCCGGCGCGGGCAAGACCACGATCTCGCGCGCGCTGCTGAAGTCCGATGGGAACATCACCATGTCCATTTCCGTCACCACGCGTCAGCCGCGCCCGGGCGAGGAACATGGCAAGGACTACTTCTTCATCAGCGAAGACGAATATCACCGCATGGTGAAGGCCGGCGATCTCCTGGAACATGCGCGTGTGTTCGACAATTTCTACGGCACGCCGCGCGCCTATGTGGAAAAGCAGCTCGTCGAAGGTCACGACGTTCTGTTCGATATCGATTGGCAAGGCACGCAGCAGCTCAAGGCCAGCGCCGGGGGTGACGTCGTCAGCGTGTTTGTCTTGCCGCCTTCCATCGAAGAATTGGAAAAGCGCCTGCGCGGCCGGGCGCAGGATTCCGAGGATGTCGTGCGCAAACGCATGAGCCGTGCGTCGCACGAGATGAGTCACTGGCCTGAATATGACTATGTCATTGTTAACCGGAACGTTGACCAGAGCATCGGTCAGGTTAACTCGATCCTCGTGGCCGAGCGCCTTCGCCAGCGCCGCCGCGCGCCTGGGCTCGTCGCCTTCGTAAACGCGATGCGCGGCGAAGTATGACCGATCCCGGCGGCCTCATCGCTTTCACCGCGGGACTGCCGAAAGCCGAACTTCATGTGCATATCGAAGGTACGCTGGAACCGGAACTGATGTTCGCGCTGGCCAAGCGCAACCGCATCGATATCGCCTTCAAGACCGTGGAAGAGGTGCGCGCCGCTTACGAGTTCACGCGGCTGCAGGATTTTCTGGATATTTATTACGCAGGCGCGAAGGTGCTTCAGACCGAAGCGGACTTCCGCGACATGGCCGGCGCCTATTTCAGCCGCGCCGCCGCCGATAATGTTCGCCACGCCGAAATCTTCTTCGATCCTCAGACTCATACCGATCGCGGCATACCGTTTGACGTCGTGATGAAAGGCCTGCTTCAGGCCCAGGACGATGCGCGCCGCACGCACGGCCTCACGTCAAAGCTCATCTTATGTTTCCTCCGCCACCTCGACGAGGACGCCGCGTTTAAAACCCTCGATGCAGCCCAACCATGGCTCCACAAACTAGCCGCCGTCGGTCTCGATTCTTCCGAGATGGGCCATCCGCCGAGCAAATTCGCGCGGGTCTTCGCGGCGGCCTCGGATATGGGCCTGAAGCGCGTGGCCCATGCGGGCGAGGAAGGCCCGCCGGAATATGTGCGCGAAGCCCTCGACGTTCTGAATGTCCACCGTCTCGACCACGGCAACCGATCGCTCGAGGACGCGGATCTCACCGCCCGCCTTGCGCGCATGGCTATGACGCTGACGGTTTGCCCGCTTTCGAACCTCAAGCTGTGCGTGGTCAAGGACCTTAAATCGCACCCGCTGCCGAAGATGCTTTCCCAAGGCTTGCGGGCGACGATCAACTCCGACGATCCCGCGTATTTCGGCGGCTATATCAACGACAACTATGCGGCGATGGCGAACGCCGGCCAGCTCGACCGCGCGGCCTTTGCGATGTTGGCGCGCAATAGTTTCTTAGGGTCGTTCCTGAGCGATGCCGAGGTCGCCGGTCATCTCGCCGCGCTGGACGCTTATCTCACGCGCGCTTAGATGCCGTCGACACCGCGCGCCAGAGCGCAGAATTGCTCCACGCTCAAGGTTTCCGCACGCGCCGTCGGATCGACATCCGCAGCCCTGCATAACGCCTCGGCGTCCACGCCAAGGCTCTTGAGGCTTTGGCGCAGCATCTTGCGGCGCTGTCCGAACGCGGCGGCGGTGACGCGCTCGAGCGTTTCGCGTCTTGCCGGCGCCAAGGGCGCTGGGCGCGGCGTGAGGCGCACCACGGTGGAGTTCACGGCCGGCGGCGGCGTGAACGCTTTCGGATTGACGTGGAACAACTGCTCGACGTCACAGAGCCACTGCGTGAGAACGCTAAGGCGACCATAGGCCTTTGTGTCGGCGGGAGCGCTCAATCTCGCGGCGACTTCCGACTGGAACATTAAGACCAGGCATTCAAAAGCGCCGATGTTCCGGAGCCAGCCCAGTAAGAGCTCCGTGCCCACGTTGTAGGGCAGGTTGGCCACGATACGCCGGGGCGCTACGCCCAGCTGGGCGGCGTCGATTGTGAGCGCGTCGGCCTCGATCGTTTCCAATTTGTCGGGATAGGCGGCGCGCAATTCTTCAAGAATTTCGCGGCAACGTTTGTCTTTCTCGATGGCGATCACATGCGCGCCCGCGTCGAGCAGCGCGCGCGTCAGGCCTCCAGGTCCGGGGCCGACCTCGATGCAGGTGCCGGTTGTGAGCGCCCCGGCCGCGCGAGCAATCCGGCCCGTGAGATTTAGGTCGAGCAGGAAATGCTGGCCCAGCGCTTTTGTCGCCATAAGTCCATGGCGCGCGATGACGTCCCGGAGCGGCGGAAGATCGGCGGCGCTCATCGGCTGGCGGTCCGCCGCGCCGCAACGGCGCCGGCCGTCTTGAGGGCGGCGATGAGGCTCGAAGGATCGGCGACGCCGCGCACCGCGATGTCGCAGGCTGTTCCATGGTCGGGTGACGTGCGCACAAAGGGCAGACCCAACGTCATGTTTACGCCCCCGGCGAAGTCGAGAGTCTTCAGCGGAATGAGCGCCTGATCGTGGTACATGCAAATGGCCGCGTCATAACCGCGCCGCGCGACGGCATGGAATAAGGTATCCGCAGGCGCCGGGCCGTTGACCTCGATACCGCTTTCACGGAGCTGTGCGATCGCGGGGGCAATGATGCTGGATTCCTCGCCACCCATTTTGCCCTTTTCCCCGGCGTGGGGATTGAGCGCCGCGACAGCAAGACGCGGGCGCGCAATGCCGAAATCGCGTTGGAGCGCCGCAGCGGTCACGCGGCCGCAATGGACGATGGCATCGGTCGTCAGCGTGCGCGCGACATCCTTGATCGCGACGTGGACGGTCACCGGCACGACTTTCAGTTCTTCGATCAGAAGCATCATCACAGCGCCGGCTCCGCCGGCGAGATGTCCGAGATATTCCGTATGCCCCGGGAAGGCGAAGCCGGTGTTCTGCAGCGTGGCTTTCTGGATTGGGTTTGTGACCATGCCGCTGGCCGCTCCCGACTTCACGGCGTCCACGGCCTGATCGATGGCGCTGACGACGGAGCGCGCGCTGTTGGTGCTCGGCGCGCCGAGGGTTATGGGCGGCAGCGGCACCGCGAGCGGCATGACGGGAAGAGCGCGGGAGAAAACGCTTATGGCATCCGCGGCAGCTTCGATCGGCGCCACGGGGCAATCGATGCCGAATTGTTTCGCGAGCGCGGCAAGCCTTTCGACATCGTCGATGATGAAGAACGGCGGCAGTACGTTCCGGCGCGTCCAGGCCTTCAGGGCGATCTCGCCGCCGACCCCGGCGGGCTCGCCCATCGTGAGTACAAGCGGGGCTGCGTTCATTCCTTACAGGCGCACGTCGATCAACGCTTGGCGGCGCAGGTCGCGCAGCTTCTGGCGGGCGATATTGTTCAGCTTCTGGTTCTCCAGCATGCTGCGCACTTGGTTCTCGTTTGGAACGCCGGTGTCGGCTTGGCGCTGGCACACCATCGCGTACAGGCGTGCGCCGCTGACGCTGATCACGTCGCTGACTTTGTTCACAGGCAGGCCCACGACCGCGTTGCGTACTTTTTCCGGCAAGGCGCCGACATAGACCGGCGGGATCGGACCCGAGCCCGGCGTGGCGATCTCTTCAGCCAGCTTGTTCATGTCCTCGCAGTTCTTCGGCTCGCGCTGAATACGTTCGGCGAACGCTTCCAGCTTTTCCGGCGGCAGGGCGCGGCCCCCTTCGGTGGGAAGATATATCTGGCTCAGCGTGACGGCCGCGGCCTGCGGGTCGGGCGTGCCCGAGGCGCGCTTGCCGCGCAACGCGACGATGCGGATCGCATCACCGACACGCACGGGGTCGGAAATCTGATTTTCGGCCATGGCGGGCACGACCTTGGCGAGATCGCCTTCCAGATCGTTCTGGATCACCCAGCCGAGATCGCCACCAACCGCCGCCGTGGCGCTCTGTGAAAACTGCTGCGCGGCGGCCTGGAACGGCGCGCCGCCCCGGATCTGTTGCGCCAAGCGCTGGCCGAGCTCGCGCGCGGCCTGCTCCGGCAAGGTCAGCGAAATCGGAATGACGATCTCTGACAGCATGTACTCGGGCTTGCCCTGGTTGGCCTTGGCGCGGTCAATGACGCTTTTCACTTCAGCGGCGGTGACGACGACTTCGCGCGCGAGATGCTCCTGCGCGACTTTCACCCACACGCTGTCGGATTCGATCTGCGCATAAAGGGTGTCCATGTCGATGCCGCGTTCATCCATCATCGCGCGCAGCGTGCCCGGTTGCATGCCGTTGCGGTCTTCGATGGTGTTGACGGCCGAACGTACTTCTTCGGTGGTGACGGTGACCTTCTGGCGGCGTGCTTCCTGCATCTTCAGGCGCTCGTCGATCAGGGAGTCGACCACTTGCGGAATCAGGCGGCGCTGGGTTTCCGGTGAGTTGTCGATGCGCGCGGTGGCCATGAACAGCGCCATGCGGTTCTGCACTTCGCGCAATGTGACGACTTCGTCGTTCACAACGGCCGCGATGCTGATGGCGGGCGCCGCCGCCGGGGCGGGGGCGCGCTGCTGCTGTGCGCTCGCATGTTCGGCGCCCACAACAAAAGCAATCGAGGCGCACAGAAGAGCGGCAAACCGGGTGTTCATATATCGCTACCAGCCATCCAAAACGGGAAGGGCCGTAACATACGCAAGAACTATGGCGAAAACCAGCCGCGAGACGCCGTCTGGCAAACGCGTAACATTCAGTTTTTAAAGCAGAATTTGCCGGGGACGGTTTAGCGCGGCGAATTGACTTCGGTATTGAACCGCAGGTCGCCGATCGTCTTGAGGTTGATGCGGAACATAACGGCGACCCCTTTCTTGAAGTCGCGGTCCTCGGTGCGGTCGTTGGCGATGTCGAAACCGAGGATAAAGCACTCATCCTCGTAGGTAATCCCGACATCCGTGCGAATGGCGCCGCCGCCCGGGCCCAGGTTGTGACGGTGGCCCACCAAGAGGCTCCAGTTGCGGTTCAGCTTGCTGGAGGCCGATACGTAAAGTTCCTCGGTGTTGTTGGGGATCCCCGGGAGCGTGCCGTCGGATGTCACGAAGACATACGTACCGCCGATGCGGAACGGATCGGTGCCCGTGGCAAGGCTCACTTCGCTGCGGCGGCTGACGAGAGAGTTCTTATCCAGCCGGAAGCGGTACTGCATGTCGACGTACTCATTGGGCGTGAAGTCCACGCGCCCGACGATATCGGAGAAGTGCCCGCGCAGTCCCGAGAGCTGGGAGAAGATCGGATCGTCGTGGAAGCGATAGACCTGGCCGAGCAGCAAGGACATGGAACCGCCGTTTTGCCGGAAGGCCGACCACTTGAGCCCATAGTTCACGCGCGCGCCGGTTTCGACGCGGTCGAGGCCGGCGAAGCGCTCCATGCTGAAAAGATTGGTGTCGTCGAATTCGAGGTCGAGAGAGTCCTCGTTTGGAATCTCTTCGGGATTCACGCCGATAGGGCTCACGGCGGCGAGCACGATAGGCTCGAACATCTGCTGGAAGCCGTAGTCGTTGCTGATGAACGGCATGCGCCATTCCAGCGAGGCCTCTGGGATCATGCGTCCCGTGGTTCCCGTGAACCTATCGTTCGTCGTCGGGCGGAACTGCTCGCGCACGTAATAACCGTCACCGCGTACGCCCGCCCGGAAGGTGTATACGGCGCCGAGCGGGCTGGTGTAGGGCAGATTCCAGCCGACGCGGCTCGACAGGCGGCTGGTGTCCGTGCCGCGTTCGCGCACGAGCACCAAACCATTACCGTCCACCGTCCAGTAGCCGCCCCAGGAATCAGGGCTGCTGGTGTAGTTGTACGTCAGCAGCGGCGTGACAAGCGGAACCGTGTTGTTCGTGAGCGGCAGCCGTTGACGCTGGAAGTAGTAAGTGTTGGCCGAGAAGTAAGTGCTCTGGCTGAAGCGCTCGGCGAACACGTTGGTTGTCAGCCAGGTCGGCGCGTCGAAACCGTACCGGCGCAAGTATGTGCGGTCCGTGGCGAGATTGATGTCGGTGCCCGAGCGCCAATGCTGATTGATGTCCCAGCGCGCCCAGCTCTTGATGTGACCGCGTACATCCTCGGCGCTGTCCGGATCGCCGGCCATCAAGCTGCCGAACAGGCGCATCTGGCCTTTCTTGAAGTTCTGCCGGTACTCGCCGACCGCGCCCTTACCCGCGGCCGTGGTCAGGAACGGCGTGATGGTGGCGTCGCGCGTATCAGAGAGATGGATGTAATAGGGCTGTTGATACGAGATGCCGAGATTGCGGCCCGCGCCGATGGTCGGCAGCAAAAGGCCGCTTTTTGGTCCCGCGGTCGGATCCGGATGGGCCAGATATGGGGTGTAGAACACTGGGATACCGCCGAACTCAAGCCAAGCGTTGCGGTAATAGACCATCTCGGCGTCGGCGTCGTACTGCACGCGCCCGGCCTTGAGCTGCCACAGCGGGTTCTCATCCGCGCAGCTGTCGCAGGCGGTATAAACGGCGGAATACAGCTCGTTCACGCCGCCGGGGATGCGGCGGAACGCCCGGCTCGCGAGGCGCGACTTATCCGACAACAGGACGCGCACTTCCTGGGCTAGACCTTCCTTCAGGTCACCCGTGACTTGAATGCTCTCGAAGAAAAAGACCGAACCGTTGCTTTCCAGGATGGCGACGTGACCTGTGGCCGTGGCGATGTCGGCGTTCCGGTCGTAGACGATCTTGTCGGCAAGCATGAGGAGGTTGCCGCGCTGGATCTCAACCGCGCCGGTGGCGGTCACAAGGTTGCCGGTTTCGTCGGTGACGAGTTCGTCGGCCAGTAATAGGGTGCTGTCTTCGCGCGCCGCGCTCGGTTCCGCGCCGTCGAGTTCCGTCGCGCGTACGTTGCGCGCCGACAGGAGCCCGAACGCCAGCCCCATCGCCGTCACCACGTGCAGAGCGCCGCGCAGCCGGCGGAGGGAAGGCAAGGAAATCGTCATAAGGAGTTAAGCGGTCCTGGTACGGAACGAAGCGGGCCGCCGCCACTGCGGCGCTAGAAGGATATACAGGGCCACCGGTATCGGGAGCAACGCTACAGCATACATAGCCGGTATGTAGGCGAGGTCCTTCGAGGCGAGGCTCATGACCCCCAGGGCCGCCGCTTGCAGGGCGACCACCACTGCGACCGCCCCGACCATACGCATGGCTTGCCCTTTACGGTCGAAAGGTCCGGTCAGGAGGAAGACGAGCCCGATGAGGGTGAAGGCGACGGCACCGACCGGCCCGACGATGCGCTGGTGCCCCTCGGCGCGCATGCGCACCAGATTGGCCGGGGAAATGCCGTCCGCTTCCGTGAGGCCAAACAGTTCGCGCGTGGGCCGTTCGCGTATATCGGCGTAGCGGTCATCACCCCCGCCTCCGACCCCGCTGAAATCGAGTGTATAACTGTCGAAATACAGCACGGACAAATTGCCCGTGCCGCGGCGCAGTTCCTGCCGGCTTCCGTTGTAAAGGACAACATTCGATCCGCCGTCACGGCCGCCGATCGCGCCGCGCTCGGCCATCAACGTCGTAGAACGCTCGGGATCGCGCGTATCGTGCACCATGACGCCGATCAGATCGCCGTTCTTATCGCGGCCGCGCACATATACCGTCAAACTTTCGCTGATCTGATTGAACGTACCGTCGCGCAACAAAACCTGCGAGACATCGCTGCGGATGGTCCATTGCAACTCCTTGAAGGAGCGCATGGTCTCGGGGACCAGATACAGCGTGAAGAACAGTCCCATGACGAGGGACGCGGCTGCGCACAGCAGCGCCGGCGCGGCAATGCGCATGCGGCTCATACCGGCGGCCTGGGCGACCACCAATTCGCGGTCGAGCGACAGTTTGCTGTAGACGAACAGGACGACAAAAAAGAGCGCGGCGGGCAGGATGACCGACAGGAACCACGGCAGAAGCAGAATCGTCAGCTTCAGCCAGGCGCCGAGGGCGAGGCCCTTGTTGACGATGAATTGCAGGAACTGCAGCGACTGGGTCAGCCACACAAGGAACGCGAGCGCCACGCTGACGAAGCCGGTGCCAACGATCAACTGCCGGAAAATGTACCAGGTGATGCCCGACATCGTGCCTCGTCGTTTCGTCAGCGACTATAGCCCTGCACCTTACGCGGGAACCAGCGCGCGCTCATGACGCTTTGGGGTGCGCTTTTCTCCCGCGTTTGCCCCCTGTTTGCAAGGCTTCCGGAAGGGCGGCCGACAACAACCTGTACGCGTTCGAGCGTGGCGCGAGACCCCAAAAAATATCACGTGACAGTGAAACGTTTTGCCGCGCGGAGCGTCTATCATTAAAATGCCTTTATTCGCCTGGGTTGGGCGGTAAGGGGAAGGTTGCACATGAAAATCGCATTGATGCGCGCCCTCGTTGGCGCGGCTGCCGTCTGCGGAGCCGCCGGCGCGGCGCTTCCGGCGCAGGCCGGCGATCTGTCCGCCTGCATGACCGCGCAGGAGGCCCGGGCCTTCAGCATGCGCCATTTGCAAAGCCGCCTGATGGTGGCGGGCCTCGCCTGCAACCAACGCGACGCCTACAACAACTTTGTCGAGGCCAATCGTTCGCCGCTCGCCGATGCGGGCGCTGATTTCATCGGCTACTTCCAACGCTCTGGCGGCGGCCAGACGGCCTTGAACCGCCATGTAACCGAACTCGCGAATGTCGCGGGGCTGCAGCGCGCCTCCGATCCACAAGCGTTCTGCGAAGAGACCTGGAACATGTTCCTGCTCCTTGAAGAAGAGCCGTCGGAACTCGAAGCACAGGCGATCGCCCACGTCATGAAGGACGCCGGAGCGCCGGTGCTCTGCGCCGCGCCGCCGGCGCCGCCGGTGCGTTCCGTCACCACCGAAGCCGCGGGCGTAGTGAAAGCCGCCGTCGAAGCGCCCGCATATACCGTCGATTAATTTCAGCGCGTCTTGCTGAAATAAAAAACGCCGGCCTGACGGGGCCGGCGTTTTTCTTTTGAGCCTATCGTGACGGTTAAAAGCTCGAGAAACGATAGCGCACACCGACCAACGCGTTGTGGCTTTGATTGTCCGCCTTTTCGATGCGAGACGCCGGTCCACCGCTAAATTCGTTGCCTGGCGCACTGATGAACCGGTAGTCGACGAACAAATTCGTTTTTTCGTTCAGCGGAAACTCCGCGCCGACAATGGCCTGCCACTGAAAGCCGGAGCTTTCGTCATGATATACCGGGCCAAAGCCTGACTGCACGCTGTCCCAGCGCGTGTTTGCAATCCCGACGCCCGCGCCCAGATACGGATAAAAATTGGTTCCGATGCCGACTTCGAACAGCGCGTTCGCCATGCCGCTTAAGACGTCTTGGTGGCCATCGCGCGGCTCGGCGCCTGCGTTGCGATATGCGATTTCAAGCTCCGTGCGGAAACCTTGCTCCCAGCGATAACCGAGTGATCCGACCAGCAAATAACCAGTCTCGAATTTCATCGAGTCCGTCGTCCGCGTGACTGTTGTGCCCACGGTATTCACGACATCATAATCATTGGTCGACGCGATATGCACGCCGGCGCCGACGCCAGTGTAAAGGCCCGGCTCCGCGGATTGCGCCCCGGATGTGGTGGTCGCGAGACCGACGGCCAGGGCGAGAGCGATTTTTTTCATTAGGGTGTCTCCTTGGGAGAACCTGGGTATAGCGAAGGGTGCCATGCCGCAGCTGGAAAACCGCCTTATCGCAAGGTTTTGGTGTTTTTTTCGTTAATACACGAATCGCGCGAGGTTCTCGCTAGTTGACCACTTTGCCCGGATTCATCAGGTTCTGGGGGTCGATGGCGTGCTTCAGGCGGCGCATGAGATCCAGTTCCACCGGATCTTTGTAGTGCTTCATTTCATCGACCTTGAGACGGCCGATGCCGTGTTCGGCCGAGATCGAGCCATTCATGCTGACCACGAGATCGTGCACGACGCGGTTCATGTCGCCCCACTGGGCGAGGTAGGCCGCTTTGTCGGCGCCGGTCGGTTGCGAGATGTTGAAGTGAATGTTGCCGTCGCCGAGATGGCCGAACGGCACGGGGCGCGCGCCCGGGAAATGTTTGGCGATCAGTTCCATGCCTTGCGCGATGAACTGCGGCACCAGCGACACCGGCACGGCGACGTCGTGTTTGATGCTGCCGCCTTCGTGCTTCTGCGCTTCCGGCAAGGACTCGCGGATGCGCCACAGGTTGTTGCGCTGCTCGAGACTCTCGGCGATCACGGCGTCGGTGATGATCTCTTCCCCGAACGCGGTTTCGAGGAGGGCCTCGAAGCTCGCGCGAACTGACGCGTCGGGACGCGACGTCGAAAACTCGATCAGCACGTACCACGGCGAGGGCGCCTGGAGAGGATCGGACACGCCCGCGACGTGGCGCATGCACATCTCCAGGCCGATGCGCGGGATCAACTCAAAGGCCGTGACCGCATCGCCGGAGAGCGCGCGCGCGCGGTTGAGGAGCTTGGTGGCGTCGTCGAGGTTACTGACGGCGCAAAACGCGGTCGCGGTTTCCGCCGGCCGGGGAAACAGTTTCAACACCGCCGCGGCGATGATGCCGAGAGTGCCTTCGGCGCCGACGAACAACTGACGGAGCGCATATCCGGTGTTGTCCTTGCCGAGCGCGCGCAGGCCGTTCCAGATGCGCCCGTCGGGAAGCACGACTTCCAGTCCGAGCACGAGGTCGCGCGCGTTGCCGTAGCGCAGCACGTTGATGCCCCCGGCATTGGTCGCGAGGTTGCCCCCGATCTGGCAGCTGCCTTCCGCGCCGAGGCTTAAAGGGAACAGGCAGTTTTTTTCGGCCGCGATGCGCTGCACATCGGCGAGGATGCAGCCCGCTTCCACCGTGATCGTGAAATTCACGGGATCGATGGCGCGTACCTTGTTCATGCGCCCGAGGCTGACGATGATCTCGCTGCCGTCTTCGCGCACCGCCGCGCCGCCGCACAAACCCGTGTTGCCGCCTTGCGGGACGACGGGGATCTTGGCCGCGGCGCAGGTCGCGACGATCTGCGCGAGTTCGGCCGTGGTCGCCGGGCGAACGACCAGCGCGGCCTTGCCTTTGGTATAGAGACCCCGCTCCTCGTGGAGGTAAGGCGCCATGGCGCCGAGATCGTGGATAATGCCGGACGGACCGACGATTTCGGTCAACCGGTCGAGGAGGGACTGATCAAGGGGCACGGGCAAATCTCGAAGTTGCTGTGGTGGCAGTGATATGGCGCAAAGCCCCCCGGGACGCAACTCTTCGGCCCGCCTTTCAACGTCCCCGGGCCGCCCGCTCCAAGCGGTCGTTGATCGCCAGGCCGATGCCTACAAGCGGCACGGGTGCGACCGCGATTCCGGCGTAGCGAGAGGGGTCGTCCAGGGCCCGGATCATGGCAAAGAGATTCGCCGCCGCTTCCCTCAGGTCGCCGCTGGGGCTGAGGTTCATGATCGCGCCGGGTGTCTTTCCGAAGCCGAGCAGCGCTTCGCCCGCATTCCCGTGGCCGGCGTTCATGCGCAAGGGAACAGAGGGCGCATAGTGCGAGGCAAGCTGACCAGGGGACTTCGGCGCTGAAGGATCGCCTGCCGCCGTGGTGACATCGCCGATAACCCGCGCGATCTCTTCCTGCGTGACGCTGCCGGGCCGCAGGATCGCGGCCACCGCGCCAGTCAGATCAAGCACCGTCGATTCGATGCCGACACGCGAACGCCCGCCGTCGACGACGAGGTCCACTTTATCGCCGAGCGAGGCGGTGACATGCGCGGCCTCGGTGGGGCTCACGGCGCCCGAGATATTGGCGCTCGGAGCGGCCAGCGGGCGTTCGGCCGCAGCGAGGATTTCTTGCGCGATTGGATGCGCCGGCATGCGCAGCGCGAGGCTGGGCAATCCGGCGGACACCAAGTCGGAAACTGGGCAATCGGGCCGGCGCGGAAGGACAAAGGTCAGCGGACCGGGCCAGAAGATGTGCGCGAGGCGCTCAAAACGTTCGTCGGCTTTCGCGAAGTCGGCGACCCAATCACGTCCGCCCACATGGACGATCAGGGGATTGAACGACGGACGCCCCTTTGCTTCGAAGATTCGCGCGACCGCACGGCCTTGCGTCGCGTCGGCGGCGAGACCGTAGACCGTCTCGGTCGGGATCGCGACGAGCCCGCCGGCGCGCAGAATCTCCGCCGCACGCGCGATGATGGGCAGGCTCATGCGAGGCCTTCGGCGAGGAAACGCCCATTTAAGTAGTTCGCCTTCTTATAAGTCAGTTCGGCGCCGTCGAAGGTATGCACGCGCCCGCCGGCGGCGCGCAGCACGGCGTGACCCGCTGCCGTATCCCATTCCGATGTTGGTCCAAAACGCGGATAAAGATCCGCGCGGCCCTCGGCGACCATGCAGAATTTAATGGACGACCCGACCACGAGCCGGTCGGCGACATCGAAGGCGGCCAGGAATTGATCGAGTTGATCCTGCACTTCGTGTGATTTGCTCCCGGTGACGATCACGCGCGCGGGACGCAGACGCGCCGCGATGACCGCGAACGCGCCATCGCGGTACACCTCGGCGCGTTTGTTCGCGCCGTCGCTGTCGGTGACGCCGAGATAGGTTTCACCGCGGGCCGGCGCGTGAACGATGCCCAGGACCGGTATGCCGTCCAAGATCAGCGCGATGTTGACTGTGAAATCGCTGCCGCGTTTCACGAACTCCTTGGTTCCGTCCAGGGCGTCGACCAGCCAGAAAGTGCGGCCCTTAAACACGGGAACAAGCCCGTCGGCCATGCGTTCCTCGGCGACGATCGGGAAGCGCGGCGTCAGCTGTTCAATCTCGGCCGTGACGATGGCTTCGGCAATACGGTCAGCTTCGGTCACCGGCGATGTATCCGCCTTGGTGAACGTTTCGAAGCCGCGCGCGCGCACTTCGAGGATCGCGCGTCCCGCCGCCTCGGCGATGGGGCGCAAGCGGTCGGCCCAAGCGCCGAGCACGGAGAAGGAGAGTTGGGTCCCCATCTCAGGGCGCTTTCGCCGCTGTGATGGCTTCCCAGACTTTCAACGGGGTCAGCGGCATGTCGAGATGCGTGACTCCGAGCGGGGCAAGCGCATCGAGCACAGCATTCACCACGGCCGGTGTCGCGCCGATGGTTCCCGCTTCGCCGGCTCCTTTGAGCCCCAGCGCGTTGCGGTCGGTCGGCACTTCCGTATAGGCAAAACTGAAGGCCGGCGTCGAATCCGCGCGCGGCATGCAGTAGTCCATGAAAGAGCCGGTGAGAAGTTGTCCGGTTTCATCGTAGACCGCCTCTTCATACAGCGCCTGACCGAGGCCCTGCACCGCGCCGCCGACAATCTGCCCTTCCATCAGCAAGGGATTGAGCGCACGTCCGAGGTCGTCCTGAATGGTGTAGTTCACGAACGAAATGACACCTGTGTCTTCGTCAACATCCAGTTCGCAGATGTGACAGCCGTTCGGGAAGGTCGCTCCCGACGGGGAGAAGTTCTCCGACGCTTTCAGTCCCGCCGCGACGCTCGGCGGACGGCGCTGCGCGTCAAACGATGCGGCAATCACCTCCTTAAGCGAGGTCGTGTGATTGGTGCCCGTGACGCGGAACGCGCCGCTGTCGAAAGTCACGTCCTGTTCCCGCGCGCCGAGAAGCGCGGCCGCCATCGCCTTTCCCTGATCGATCATCTTCACGCAGTTGACCATGACCGCGCTGCCGCCCACGGGTACGGAGCGCGAGCCGCCCGTTCCGAAGCCGGTGGGAATCAGGTCGCTGTCGCCTTGCTTGACCGTGATGTCGCCGATGGCAATCCCGAACGCATCGGCGGCGATTTGCGCGTAAACCGTTTCGTGGCCCTGGCCATTGGATTGTGTGCCGATGAGGATCGACAGACGGCCATCCTCGCTGAAGAAAAGCTGCGGCGTTTCACCGTTGCCGCCCGCGCAAGCTTCCACATAGTAGCTGATACCAAGTCCGCGCAGCTTACCGGCCTTCTTGGCGGCGGCCTTGCGGGCCGCGAGCCCCGACACGTTGGCGCGCAAAAGCGCGGCGTCGAGCAGCTCACCGTAACGGCCGGAATCATATTTTGGACCCAGCGCGGTCTGATAGGGGAACTCGTCCGCGCGGATCAGATTGCGCCGGCGTAGTTGGATCGACGAGACCCCGAGTTCCAGCGCGGCTTTTTCGACAAGGCGTTCGATCAGGTACGCGGCCTCCGGCCGGCCGGCGCCGCGATAGGCGTCGAGGGGCGCCGTGTTGGTCATCACCACTTTTGCGTCGACCGTCGCGGCGGGAATGCGGTAAGCGCCGCAGTACATCGCGCCGCCCGCGGCAGTCTGAACATAGGCGCCATATTGTGAAAGATAGGCGCCGACATTGCCGAGGTACGTCACGCGCAGTCCCAAAAACGTACCGTCCTTATCGAGCGCGAGTTCGCCATGCGTGACCTGATCGCGTCCGTGGCAATCGTTGAGGCAGCTTTCGGCCCGATCGCCCATCCAGCGGACGACGCGTCCGAAGGCGCGCGCGGCGGCGAGGCAGAGCAATGGCTCGTTGAACAGGAAGTTCTTCATGCCGAACCCGCCGCCCACGTCCGGCGTGACGACGCGGAAATCGTCGGCGGGCACGCCAAATACCTGTGAGCACCAATTTTTCAGCGAATGCACACCTTGAGAGCCCTGCGTGAGCGTGAAGCGCCGCGTCTTCGCATCATATTCGGCAATGGCGCCGCGCGGCTCGAGCGCGGTGGGAAGGATGCGGCTGTTGCGCAGATCGATGGCGACGATGTGATCGGCTTTGGCGAACGCATCCTCCGTTTTGGCCGTGTCACCGGCGTGCCAATGAAGGAGTACGTTGCCGGGGGCCTCGGCGTGGATGGCCGGCGCGTTCGGCGCGTCGGCGAGCGACACCACGGCGGGCAGGTCCTCGTATTCCACCTGAATAAGGTCGGCCGCGTCCCTGGCCTGCGCGAGGGTTTCCGCGATCACGGCCGCGACCGGCTCACCTACGTAGCGCACGCGGTTTGTCGCCAGCACGGGACGCAGCGGCGGTTTTGCCGTCTTGCCGTCAGCGCCGCGCGGTACAGCGCCCACGGGAATAGCGCCGACATTCATCGCCTCCAGATCGGCGGCGGTTAGGACGCCAATGACTCCGACCGCGGCGCGCGCGTCGGTGACCTCGATGGACGTGATTGCGGCGTGGGCATGCGGCGAGCGCAGGACAAAAAGGTATGTCTGCCTCTCCACGACGATATCGTCCGTGTAGCGGCCGGTTCCTGTCAGGAATCTCTCGTCTTCGACCCGTCTGATCGCTTGGCCGACGCCGAACCGTCCCATTGTCCGCCCTTCGAAAGCGCCAAAAGGCGCATGTGTTACGGCCCCAACCTATGACGCGGACCACGTCCAATGTCCATTGCATGTGAATCGCGTGCGGTTGATTCGCCCATCCGACCTGCCTAGGTTAACGCCCACGCTTGTCCTCCCGTTTCTCCAGCCGCGAGTGCTCTCATGAAAATCGCATTTTCGAAGATCGCTATTCCCGCCCAAGGCGCCGTCGTCCTTCCCGTCGGAGATGGCGGGCGGCTGGGTCCCGCGGCCAGCGCGCTCGATAAGCGCACGGGCGGAGCGCTGTCCAGGGCCATGAAGGTCGCCGAGTTCCGCGGCAAGCGCGAGAAGTCTCTGACGATCGTCGTGCCGTCGGGCACCAAACTGTCGCGCGTCGTTCTTGTAGGCGTGGGTGATGTCGCAGCGGTCGACGGCATGGCCGCCGAACGATTGGGCGCGGTGATGTTCGATGTCATCGCGGGTGACAGCGCCGCCGCGATCGTGCTGGATATTTTCGACGGCCTTGCCGCGAGCGCGGTCGCCGCCCATGTCGCGGGCGGCCTTCTGCAAAAGTCTTATCGCTTCGCCAAGTACCGGACCAAGGAAGACGAAAACGGCAAGCCTAAACTGAAAGACGTCGACATTCAGACCGAGGCGGCGGCTGAAGCCAAGCGCATGTTCACGGGTGTGTCGGCGATCGTGGACGGTATCTTCTTCACGCGCGATCTCGTCAGTGAACCGGCCAATATCATTTATCCCGCGTCCTTCGCCGCGCGTGCGCGCGAACTTGCCAAGGATGGCGTCAAGGTCGAAGTGCTTGGCGAAGCGCAGATGAAAAAGCTCGGCATGGGTTCGCTGCTGGGCGTCGGGCAGGGTTCGGAGCGTGAATCCCAACTGCTCGTCATGCGCTGGGACGGCGCGGGTAAAAGCGGTGGCGCGCCGCTCGCTGTTGTTGGAAAGGGTGTTTGTTTCGACACCGGCGGCATTAGCCTGAAGACGCCTCCGGGCATGTGGGACATGAAATGGGACATGGCCGGCGCGGGCATCGTCGCGGGCCTGATGCGTACGCTCGCGCGCCGCAAGGCCAAGGTGAATGTCGTCGGTCTGTGCGGCCTTGTCGAGAATATGCCCGACGGGCGCGCGATGCGGCCGGGCGACGTGGTGACCTCCATGTCGGGTCAGACGATCGAAGTGCAGAATACAGACGCCGAAGGCCGTCTCGTGCTGGCTGATGTCGTATGGTACGCGCAGCAACGTTTCAAGCCGTCGGCGGTCGTCGATCTCGCCACCCTCACCGGCGCTATCATCCAGACGTTCAACGATCACTACGCGGGGCTGTTCGCGAATGACGACGATCTCGCGCAGCGTCTCGCGACGGCAGGGAAGACGGTCGGCGAGCGTCTGTGGCGCATGCCGATGGGCGAGGAATATGACCGCGAGCTGAAATCGCTGATCGCGGACATGAAGAATATTGGCAGCGGCAAGGGCGGCAGCATCACCGCCGCGCAGTTCATTCAGCGCTTCATCCAAAAGGGCACCGTCTGGGCCCATCTGGATATCGCCGGTGTGGTGTGGAACGAAAAGGGCACCGTGCTCTCGGCGCCGGGCGCCACAGGATTTGGCGTACGCCTCCTCAATCAATTCGTAGCCGACAACTACGAGAAATAGCGGCGCTCCTGAGCGCGAACGAAAAGGGCGCCGCACGGCGCCCTTTTTTGTTTGAAGCTAGGGCTTCGTGTGGCTTGCCCGCTTGTAGGCGTAGACGAACTCGGCGTCGCGCGTCGGCGTCGAATTACCCTTCGCGCCGAGACCGGTGAAGAACTCCGCGACCTCTGCGGCCTGCAGTTCCGACAAGGCCTGACGAAAGAGACCCTTGTCGCCATTCTTGAATTTATGCGCGCCGAACATCTGCTGCTTCGGATCCGCCGAGGTGCCTACGTACCATTCGCGATAGTTCGCCCCGTGACGGCCCATGAATTCCTGGAAGTCGTTCAGGATGTCGGATTTGCTTTTGGCCATGGAGAATGGACCCCTCGCGCGCGAATATTATAGGTTGCAACCATAACCACAGGTTTTAGGGACGCAACAAGGTAATTCGATGGAGCGCCGCCTGTGGATAACTGGAGTTACCGCCTCGTTTCCTGCATTGCCGCCGCCCGTCTTCGTAGCTAAATAGCCGCCCGCATTGAAAGAAGAGCATCCATGACGCTTGTTCGCCCGTTCGCCGGTCTCCGCCCCGCGCCGCAGCATGCCAGCGCAGTCGCCGCGCCCCCTTACGATGTGCTCAACACCGAGGAAGCCCGCGCCCGCGCCGACGGTAAGCCGCACAGCTTCCTGCATATCTCCAAGCCCGAGATCGATCTTCCCGCGGACACCGATCCCTACGCCGCAATCGTCTACGAGACCGGCGCGAAGAACCTCGCGCGCCTCGTCAGCGAAGGCGTCCTCATCCGCGACACCGAGCCGCACTACTATGTCTATCGCCTGAAGATGGGCGACCACGTCCAGACCGGCATTGTCGTCGCCGCTTCGGTCGCCGATTACGATACCAATCGCGTCCGCAAGCACGAGTTCACGCGTCCCGATAAGGAAGACGATCGCGTACGCCAGGTCGAAGCCCTCAACGCGCAGACGGGCCCCGTGCTGCTTGCCTACAAGGCCGACGATGCGGTCGATACAATCATCGAGAACGCCGCGCGCGGAGAACCCATGTATGCGGTGACCGCCGACGACGGCATCCAGCATACGTTGTGGCGTATCGGCGACGCCGCGACCGTCGACCGTTTGACTCTGTTGTTCGACGCGATGAAGGCGCTGTACATCGCCGACGGCCATCACCGCTCCGCGGCGGCGTCCCGTGTCGCTGCGGCGCGCCGCGGTAAGAGCAAAAACGACTCCGCCGAGTACTTCCTGGCGGTGGCTTTCCCTCACGATCAAATGCGCATCTTCGACTACAATCGCGTCATCAAGGATTTGAACGGTCTCTCGGACGACGCATTCCTTGCCAAGATCGGCGAGCGTTTCGACGTGGCGCCGGCCAACGCGCAAGTGAAGCCCGACAGGCCGACGCGCTTCGGTATGTACATGGGTGGCCGCTGGTATCAGCTCGACATCAAGCCCGCGCTCATTCCGCAGACCGATCCGGTGGCGCGCCTCGACGTGTCGCTCCTGCAGGACAATCTGGTCGCGCCGGTGCTGGGCATCAATGATCCGCGCCGCGACAAGCGGATCGATTTCGTCGGCGGCATCCGCGGTCTCGGCGAACTGGAGAAGCGCGTGAACTCCGGCGAGATGAAGGTCGCCTTCTCGCTGCATCCGACCACACTCGAGCAATTGATGGCGGTTGCGGACGCGGGACAGGTGATGCCGCCGAAGTCCACATGGTTCGAGCCCAAGCTCGCCGATGGGCTCGTCAGCCACGTGCTGGACTGAGTGGCCCAAGGGCTTCCCAGGGTCATCGTCGTTGCCGGTCCGACCGCGACCGGCAAGACAGACCTTGCGCTTGCGCTCGCCGAGGAATTCGGCGGCGTGGTCATCAACGCCGATAGTCAGCAGCGTTACCGCGACTTTCCGATCCTGACGGCGCAGCCAACGCCGGCCGACCGTGCGCGCATCGATCATCGCCTGTTCGGCGACCTCGCGGCCGATGACGTCGGCAACGCTGTCGAATGGGCGGCGAAAGCGGCCGCCGAGATCCAGACAGCCTGGAACGCAAAGCGTGTCCCGATCGTCGTCGGCGGTACGGGGCTTTATCTGCGGGTGTTGATGCAGGGTGTCGCCGATGTTCCGCCGATTCCGGATGACGTGCGTGAGACGGGCCGTAAGCTGCTCGCCGACATGGGCAACGAGGCGTTCCATCGTCTTCTCGCCGAACGTGATCCCGTCAGCGCCGCGCGTATACCGGTGGGCAATAGTCAGCGGCTTGCGCGAGCGTGGGAAGTGGTGGAAGCGACCGGCACGCCGCTTCCGGTGTGGCAGGAAGCGCCCGCGCAGCCGGCGGTGAAAGCGGCGTTCTTCTCGATCCTAATTATGCCGCCGCGCGACGAGATCGTCGCCGCCTGCGCCGCCCGGTTCGCCGGCATGCTGAAGGCTGGCGCGCTGGGCGAAGTGGAAGCGGCGCTCGCCAAGGGAATCACGGAAACCTCGCCGGCGATGAATGCGCTCGGCGCGCGCGAACTCGCCGATTATCTTGCCGGGCGTCTGGACCGCGATGGGGCCGTGAGATGGGCTGAGATCGCGACCCGCCAATACGCCAAACGTCAAGCGACGTGGTTCCGTAACCAATTCAACGCCGACATAACGCTTGCCGCGCGTTATGCGGAAACGATGCGCGGCGACTGCGTGCGGGACGTCGGCGCATTTCTTACGGAGGCCTCGTGAAGTTCGTGAAAGCCGCCGTTGCGGCATTCCTGTTCTCAAATGCGGGCACGGCGGGCGCGGCGGATCTTGATGCCGTGCGCAAGGCGCTGACACCGCTACGTCAAAGCGGCGCGGAAGCGGGGCGCATGCCGGCGGAGTTCCTCACCGCGCGTGACGGTATGCGGGACTGGATCGAGACGCAGCTCGCGCGGTTTCCGGAAAACGGCGACACCACGGCTTTCAACAACGCGCTCAATGCCGAGATCGCGGCAAAGGATCTCGCCTGCGTGGAGAACAAAGCTCCCGGTTATAACCGCTGCGCCAGCCCCGGCGAGTTCAATGCGCGTGGTTTCCTCGGCGCCGTGGACGCGGCGCGCGTGCGGGACCTTTTGATCATTCAGGCTGAAATCGGCGTCGCGTGCGGCTTCGATGAGACCGCTTATGTATACGAATGGGCCAAGACGGGTTGGCATCGGCTGGTCGATACATCGCAGCGTCCCGGGAACGGCGTTTATATCCCCGAGCAGATTCAGCAGGTCATTTTCACGACTCCGAAAGACAAGCCAAAGGAGGCATTGCTGCTGGCCGTCACGGGCGCGAGCCCGGTGTGCGGTGCGCCGGTGCAGGCGGTGCATTATCGCGTATGGTCGGCCAAGCGCGGCGGCGGCGCTTCACTCGCCGTCGAGGGCCGTGAAGGCGAAAGCCTCTTCTCGCTGCGTGATCCGGCAGTGTCGGCGCGTTTCGAAGACAGTGAGTTTCTTGTCGAGATGAACGTGCGCAGCATGGACGCCGCGCGGCGCAGTCGGGTTGCAGTGCGGCGGTTCAATTTCGACGGTGACTATGCGCGGCGTGTCGCGCCGATCGCGCTGACGCCGAAGGACTTTGTCGAAGAATGGCTGCGTGCGCCGTGGAGCGCGGCGGCGGCGTGGACGGAAACGCGTGCGCGCGGCGCGCTCGAGAAGGTTCACGACGACGCGGCGGCGAATCTTGCCCGCGTCAGCTTCAACGGCCCGCCGCAGCGCTGCGAAAAAGAAGACGATCTCGTGCAAGTCGGCGTGCGCTTCGCAAACGGGGAAAAATTTTTCCGCGTGAAGATCGCGGCGAGCGGCGCCTTCGAAATGCGCGCGGTCGAATCCGAGTCGGCAATCACCTGCGCCCGCCCCGACGCAGGCCTTGACGCTCCCCGTTCCCTGTTCTGAAGCCTAATGGGGTCAGACTCCATTTCCCTAATTTACTCTGACCCCAATTTTGCAACGTTTCTTCAGCCCTGATAAATCTCGTTTTTTTTGGCCGCGCCCCTTCCCATGCGCCGCCCTTCATGAGACATTAACCGCAGCTGCAGCAAAGTGCATGGCGGCGACCTTTCGGGGCCGTTGAAGTTCTTTTTACAAGCCATTGATTTGCGGGCAAAAATACAAAGGCGTGGGACGACCCATGTCTGTGGATAACCCAGTTGCGGGTTACGCCGAGTCTAAAATGCGACGTCGGTGCTGCACCAAGCGTTTATCCACAGGGGTCTCCGGCACTTTGTAACGCGGACCGGGGTCTGCGACTTAGGTTCTCCTCCCTTTTCCGTGCGGGCGGGGGGCCGGCGAGAGTCAGCGGCGATTGCGTCCGCTCGGCCTTCCGACAAGTCGCGCACCGATCTCTTTTTGACCCCGGCGGCACGCGGCAACGAGAGATGACGGACGATTGCGACTTGAAGTTCGACACCACCTTGCGCTTCGGCGCGCGCATCAGCGCTTTCACCACATTCGCGCCTTCGTCCCATCGCGCTCCGCGCGCGCACGGTTGAAGCAAGAGGTTCACGAACACGCGGTGCGAGAGCATCCGTAGCGGCACGAGTAGTTGAGCTGAAGATTTCGAGGAAGACGGGCTCCGGGTAGAAAAACCGGCGTCATATGCGGGGGATCACGAATATGCGGACGAGCGTGGATGGAGGCAGACTCCGCGCGCGCCGGCATCCCGGATCACAAAAATAAGGACGAGTAGAAATACATGTTTTCGAGACTGACGGGCTGGCTCTCCGCCGATATGGCCATCGACCTTGGCACCGCGAATACCCTGGTTTACGTGAAGGGTCGCGGCATCGTGCTCAACGAACCTTCGGTGGTGGCGCTCGCTGAATCCAAAGGGCGGAAACAAGTGCTGGCCGTCGGCAACGAAGCCAAGCAGATGCTCGGCCGTACCCCCGGCAACATCCAGGCCATCCGCCCTCTGCGGGACGGCGTCATCGCCGACTTCGAAGTCGCCGAAGAAATGATTAAGCACTTCATCCGCAAGGTGCATAACCGCCGCAGCTTCGCGAGCCCGCTCGTGATCGTGTGCGTGCCCTCCGGCTCCACCGCCGTTGAGCGCCGCGCCATTCAGGAATCGGCCGAAGCCGCCGGCGCGCGCAAAGTCTATCTGATCGAGGAACCGATGGCCGCCGCCATCGGCGCGGGCCTTCCCGTCACCGAACCGACCGGCTCGATGGTGGTCGATATCGGCGGCGGCACGACGGAAGTCGCCGTGCTTTCGCTGTCCGGCATCGTTTATGCCCGTTCCGTGCGCGTGGGCGGCGACATGATGGACGAAGCGATCATCAATTATATCCGCCGCCACCATAACCTGCTCGTCGGCGAGAGCTCGGCCGAGCGGATCAAGAAGGAAATCGGCTGCGCCTGTCCGCCGGAGGCCGGCGACGGCGAAACCATGGAGATCAAGGGCCGCGACCTGATGAACGGCGTGCCGAAGGAAATCGTCATCAGCCAGCGTCAAATCGCCGAAAGCTTGGCCGAACCCGTCACCGCCATCATCGATGCCGTGAAGGTCGCGCTTGAGCACACGGCGCCGGAGCTCGCGGCCGATATCGTCGACAAGGGCATCGTGCTCACCGGCGGCGGCGCGATGCTGCACAACCTCGATTTCGTGCTGCGCCACGCCACGGGCCTGCCGGTGTCGATCGCCGACGATCCGTTGTCGTGCGTCGCGCTGGGCACCGGCAAGGTGCTTGAGGAAATGAAGATCCATCGCAACGCTTTGACCACGATGTACTAACCGCCAGAGCATTCAGGGGCGCTAGGGAGACAGACACGTGCGGGGGCCGACGGGACAGATCTCGCGCTTAGGGACACTCAAATCGCTGCTGCAGCGATTTGCGTTCCTGTCGCTCATCGGGATCACCTTCGCCCTCATGCTCATCGGCAAGGCCGATACGGTCCTGGTGGAGCGCGCGCGCGCCGCGGTGACCGACGCCGTCACTCCGATCCTGCGCGTGATGAGCGAGCCGGCGAGCATGATCGCCCAGACTCTCAATAACGTGCGCGAACTGGCGTCCATCCGCGAACAGAACGCCGAACTGCGCCAAGCCAACGATCGCCTCCTGCAATGGCAGTCGCTTGCGCAACGTCTGGAGGCCGAGAACAAGTCCTTACGCTCGCTTCTCGCCCTCGTGCCCGAACCGGGGGCGCAATTCGTCACCGCCCGCGTGGTCGGCGACGTCGGGGGCGCCTTCGCGCAGTCGGTCCTCATCACCGCCGGGCTGTCCTCGGGCGTGAAGAAGGGTCAGGTGGTCATGACCGGCGAGGGTCTCGTCGGCCGCGTCACGCAGGCCGGTAACGCCTCATCCCGCGTCCTGCTCATTTCCGATATCAACTCGCGCATCCCGGTGCTGGTCGGCGAGGCGGGCAACCGCGCGATTCTTGCCGGCGACAACGGCGCGCGTCCGAAACTCCTTTATCTCAATCAGAGCGCCGCGGCGCCGGGCGACAAAGTCGTCACCTCGGGCGACGCGGAAGCGTTCCCACCGGGCATTCCCATCGGTCAGGTGGCCGAAGTGGACGACGGCAACGTCGCCGTGGAGCTTTTCGTCGCGCGCGACAAGCTGCAATATGTTCGGGTGGCCGACTACGGCCTTGCCGGGATACTGATTGAACCGCCGGCGGCCCAGCAGCCATGATGCAGCCGACGCTCATCCAGAGCCTCGACCTGTCGGCCCGCAAGGCGCTACCCGCCGCACTCACGCTCATGTTGATGCTGTTCGCGCTCACGCCGACCAACGTGCCGGGGCTGTCGCCGGTCATGCCGATGTTTGCGCTGATGTCGATCTACTTCTGGGCCATCTATCGTCCCGACCTCATGGGCTACGGTGCGGCGTTCAGCTTCGGTCTCCTGGAAGACCTTCTCACCGCAACCCCAATCGGCTCGTCCGCCCTTGTGTTCCTGCTCACGCAATGGATCGTTCTGCGTCAGCAGAAGTTCTTCAATGCGAAACCTTTCGTCGTGACGTGGTTCGCCTTCATTTTCGTGGCCGCGGGCGCGGCCCTCATCCGTTGGATCGCGGTAGGCCTCGTCGCCGATTCCGGCTTTACGCCGATCGGGCCGATGTTCGCTTGCTATCTGATCACCGTGGCCATCTATCCCTTGGTCGGCTGGTTGCTGGCCAAAGCCCAAGTGAAGCTCATGGGGCAGGTGTAGCCATAATGATCACACGCGCCATGGGATGCGCGCAGCGCACGCCGAAAAACAAAACAGCCGCAACCTATGCTGCTGAAGGTCGTGCGCCATGACGATGATCACCCGCGACAGTGACTGGACGAAAATGTTCAACCGCCGCGCCATGATCCTGGGCGGCGTGCAGGGCGTCCTGGTAAGCGCGCTTGTCGGGCGCATGTACTACCTGCAGGTGATCGAGGCGGATCGCTACCGGACCCTCGCCGAAGACAACCGGATCAATATCCAGCTGCTGCCGCCGCCGCGCGGACGCATCCTCGATCGGTTCGGGCAGGCGCTCGCCATCAACAAGCAGCAGTTCCGCGTGCTCATCGTTCCCGAGCAGGCAACGAAGCTGAGCGCGACCTTGGACAGCCTCGCGCAGATGGTCGAATTGTCGGAACACGATCGCGAGCGCATCAAGAAGGAAGTGGGGCGCAAGCGCGGCTTCGTGCCGGTCACCATCCGCGAAAACCTGACGTGGGACGAAATGGCCCGCATCCAGGTCAACGCGCCAGATTTGCCCGGCGTGATCATCGACGAAGGCTTGACCCGCTATTATCCGCAGCACGAAAACGCCGCGCATCTATTGGGTTATGTGGCCGCGGTCGACGAGGACGAACTCACGGGAGATCCGCTTCTCCAGGTGCCGGGCTTCCGCATCGGCAAGGACGGCGTCGAGCGCATCTACGATCTGAAGCTGCGCGGCAAGGGCGGCGTCAGCCAGGTCGAAGTGAATGCCTACGGCCGGACCATCCGCGAACTGAAGCGCGAAGAAGGGCAACCGGGCGCCGACGTCGTGCTCACCATCGACGAGCGGATCCAAAGGTTTGCCGGCGAGCGCCTCGGCGAAGAGAGCGGCTCGGTCGTTGTCATGGATGTCCACACAGGCGATCTCATCGCCATGGTGTCGAACCCAAGCTTCGACGCCAATGCCTTCTCCCGCGGTCTCACGCAGGAGGAATGGAAAGACCTTTCCACCAACGATCATACGCCGCTGATCAATAAGGTGATCTCGGGCACCTATTCGCCGGGCTCGACTTTCAAGCTGGTGGTGACGCTTGCCGCCCTTGAGCACAACGTCATTTCGCCCGAGCAAACGCTGCATTGCTCCGGCCGCGACCCCAAGATCCCGCAGTTCCAGTGCCACAAAGTGCACGGCAGCGTGAACATGCAGCGGGCGATCTCCACATCGTGCGATATCTACTTCTACGAAATGGCGCGGCGTCTCGGTCCCGATAAGATCGCCGACATGGCGCGCCGGCTCGGTCTTGGCGCCACGTCCGGTCTCGGCCTTTCCGGCGAGAAGACGGGCCTCATCCCGACCGAAGCTTGGAAGAAGGCCGCCCGCGGTCAGCGCTGGACCACGGGCGAGACGATGAACACGGGCATCGGCCAAGGTTATGTCTCCGTCACGCCGCTTCAACTCGCGACCATGGTCTCGCGCGTCGCCAACGGCGGCCTCGCGGTCAAACCGCGCCTGGTGCGCGCCGTGGATACGAAGGTGCCCCCAACGACGGAAGCCCAGGACGCGGAGCTGGAGTCCCTCGGGATCCCCCCGCAGAACATGGCCATTCTGCATGCGGGCATGTACGACGTGATCAACGGGCCGCCCGGGGCCACCACCGCGATGGCCTTCGGCAAGCTCCGCTTCAAGGACGCCGAGAAAAAAGATTGGAAGATGGCGGGCAAGACCGGCACGGCGCAGGTGCGCAGTCTGTCGGACGCCGAGCGTGACAATTATAAGCGCAACCCCGATGCCCAGCCGTGGAAGCATCGCGACAACGCCTTCTTCGTCTGCTTCGCGCCGGCGCACGCGCCGCGTTACGCGATCGCGGTCGCCGTTGAGCATGTTCCGTTTGGCGGCGGCGGCGGCACATTCGCCGCGCCGATCGCGCGCGACATCATGGAAGAGGTGCTGCGCCTGGATCCTTCGCGTAAACCGCGTGTGGACGAGCAGGTCGTTGCCGATGCTACGCCGGTTCCGAGCGCGGCCCCGGTTGCGGCGCCCGCGATGGGCCCGGGCCCGGAGACCCCCCATGAGTGATATCGGCTTCAATTCCGCGCGGATCCGCCGCGGCGACATGACGCCGGTCGAGAAGATCTGGCAGATGAGCTGGTCGCTCCTTTTCATCGTCAGTTGCATCTTCGCGTTCGGTTTCGCGATGCTCTATTCCGCCGCCGGCGGCAGCCTCGAGCCTTGGGCCGGCCCGCAGCTGGCGCGTTTTATCTTTGGGATCGGGGTTGTGACCCTTGTCGCGGTCATCGACGTGCGCCTGATCATGCGCTTTTCCTATCTCTTCTATTTCGCCGTGCTCTTGATGCTGATCGCGGTGGACATCCTTGGCTTCGTCGGCAAGGGCGCGCAGCGCTGGATCGACCTTGGCTTCATTAGCCTGCAGCCGTCGGAACTGATGAAACCGGCGATCATCCTCGCGCTCGCGCGCTACTTCCAAGGCGTCACGCAGGATGAAATCGGAAATCCGCTCATTCTCCTGGTCCCGCTCGGCCTCATCCTCGCCCCGGTCGCGCTTGTCATCCTGCAACCCGACCTTGGCACCGCGATGCTCATCATGATGAGCGCCGGAATCATGTTGTTCATGGCCGGTGTGCGAATGTGGAAGTTCGCCGTGGTTGCCGCTTGCGGTCTCGCGGCGCTTCCGATCGCCTGGTCGTTCCTGCACGATTATCAGCGCAATCGCGTGCTCACGTTCCTCAATCCGGAAAGCGACCCGCTCGGCACGGGCTATCACATCCTGCAGTCGAAGATCGCCTTTGGCTCAGGCGGGCTGTTCGGCAAGGGTTTCATGGGCGGCACCCAGGCTCACCTCAACTTCCTGCCCGAGCGCCAGACCGATTTCATCGCCACCATGCTTGCCGAAGAGCTCGGCATGATCGGGCTCCTCGCCCTGCTGACGTGTTTCATCATCTTTATCGGCTACGGCTATGCCATCGCGATCCGTTGCCGCCACCAGTTCGGGCGCCTCGTCGCCGTCGGCCTCACGGCCAGCTTCTTCCTCTATGTGTTCATCAACATCGGTATGGTCATGGGCCTCCTGCCGGTGGTGGGCGTTCCGCTGCCGTTCGTCTCGTACGGCGGCACATCGCTGCTGACACTGATGTTCTCCGTCGGCGTGCTCATGAACATCTACGTCCATCGCGATACGCAGATGGGCGCCCGCGGCGGATTCAACGACTTCTAGCCTTCTTTGCGCATCCAAAAGGCGCCGCCCGGATTCTTCCAGAAATTCGGCAGCTCGTTTTCGCATTCCGGATGCTTGTGGGCGAACCAGCTGTTGAAGAACAGCACGCGGTAATGCGCGTTGTTCATCATGAAGGCGCGCAACATATAAAGCTCATTCCAGGACCGGTTGCCGTTGAAGAACCATTCTTTCGGGTATTCGAAAGGATGGAAGATGTCGTGGAAGTGGATCAGGACGCCGGGTTTCAGGCTTGGCAGCACGCGGAAGAACAGGTGATTCACGTCGCTGCCGGCTTTGGCGACATGGGTTGAATCCACGAACAGGACATCGCCGGCTTCGAGCTGGCCGAAAACCTCGAGCGGCGTCGCTTGCACCGGTTCTTGTCTCAAGGTCGTTCGCGTCTTGTCGGCTTCGCTGAGCAGGCCCAGCAGGCGGTCCGGATAGGGCTCGATGAACGTTGACGTGATCGCGCCGTCGAAAAAGCGCGCATTGATGTCCAGGAACAACGCCGAGGAAAAACCCGAGCCGACTTCGATCAGACGCTTCGGCCGATGCTCCAGAAGCATACCCGCGTAAATCGTGGCGTCGCCGGGACCGAACTGGTCGTTGTCGGCGAAATAGCGCTGACCGACGGCCGCGGCTTCTTCCTTTGTGGCCGCGAGGGTGAAGCGCGCGGCGTGGCGGACAAGCCTGTCCCATAGCGCGCGCTGCTGCGCGGGCTGCAGATCCACATCCGGCAAGGGCGCTTCAGCGTCGAACACCGCCGTTTCGCGCGCTTTGAGATCGTCGAGATCGGCGATGGGGGAATAAAAGTGCCCCGGCGGCACCCACGTCGCGGGCTCCGGCGGCGGCGCGGGCGGCGCGCTCACAGTGGCGGGTTCGGGAATCGGCGCCGGGTCGGCCGGTTTTTTTGTTCTATGGAAAATCAAAACAACGTCCTTATGGAAACAAGGTCCTCGGATTTGACCTAGGTCATATCGGCTCGAAGGCTCATTTCACGTGCGGTTTCAGGAGATGCATGCAAAAACGAATCGTCACAAAAAAGAAATAATACTTGGGGATTTTCGTGATCGACCTTGCTGGTGTTTCTGCTCACATCACCCGTCTTAGCATGCGCCATGACGTTGAGCCGCTGGCCGTCGTGGGCCTTTTGGCCGTCTGGGCCCTCGTGGATGCCGATTTCGCCCAGCTCCGGATCTGGCGGAACGTCGCCGCCGCGATGCACCAGAGCCAGGCCGCCTAGGCCGGCATAAGGCCCCCAAGCTCCTTGGAAATGCAAGATTTTCCGGGCAAACAGGCCGCCTTGTCAGGGACCGGCCAACCCTCTATAAGACCGCACTCCGAGGGTTACCGCGGCGCGTTTCGACCCACGCTCCGCACCTAAAGGCCCCGAGGGCGCATAGCTCAGTTGGTAGAGCAGCTGACTCTTAATCAGCGGGTCCCAGGTTCGAGTCCTGGTGCGCCCACCATTTCTTTCTTCAGCCATTGTTGGCTTTAGCTTTTTTCCCAGTTTTGGTCGCACCCGCGCGCGCCGGGTCAAAAGGTGCGACAATACCGTTTTGCTTCTGTCCCTCGTTGTCCCCGCTCTGTTCCGGGACAAGCAGGTGTATGGCGCGATCCGCCAAACGCGCACGGTTGGCCTTCCGGGTATATACGGCGGCTTGCTGAGGGCTAGACCATCCAAAAATCGCCATAAGCTCCATCTCCGTTGCGCCGTTCTCTGCGGCGATAGTCGCGCCCGCTTTTCTCAATCCGTGTGCGGAGCACTTTGGAAGCCCGGCTCGCTCGCAAGCTTCACTGAACCAGTTTGAGAAGCTTTCCTTGATCCACGGCTTTCCGAACTTGGTCACGAGGTAAGTGTCATTTCCCAATGATGAATTGTCCAGGACGCGCCGCAGCTCAGGAAGAATCATCAACTCATGTTGCTTGATCTTCCGATCTCTTCCCTTCATCTCAGTAAATCGGATCCTTGAGCCTCCATCGGTTTCCATGCGAGCTCCCAGTCGCACGACGTCGGATCGGCGCACACCCAAGTAGAGGAGCAGAGACATAGCAAGACGCTCTTTTGTCCCGATTGGATAAAAGGCTTCAAACTGACGTACCTCTTCAATTGTCCAAGTGTGGAAGCCCTCTGTCGCCATTTGAAAGTGCCGGACACCGATAGCTGGGTTCTGGCGGACCAATTTTTCTTCAATTGCCCACTTAAAGAGATAGCGAAGGAAATTTACGCGGTTTCTGGCCGTCCCCGGTGTTTCAACCTTCTCATCTCTAATCATTCGGACATGCCGGTCCTCCATCTGGGCGTATGGCTTCGAACCATGTTTCTGGCAGACATCGTTAAGTACATTAATGCGCTGGCTATGCGATGATGTACGCGGTCGCCAACTCGATGAGAACTTCTTCTCGTGCATCGGCGACGTGTTTGACTGTATCTAACGGCGGTCGGTTGAGTCTGGACGGATGCTTCGTCCAGTGAGCCAGCTCATGAACGCAGGTCCAGACGAACGTGCACGGCTTGAAGAATCGCGATGGGGGTGGGACCTGAATGTAATCCTCTCGTGAATGGTAGAAGGCCCTGCGTCCGCCAATCCGAAAGTCGGCCCTGCAATTCGCAATCAGTCGTTCGACGCGGGGAAATGCCCAATGAAACGTTGGGTCCGGTAGCGGAGGTAAGGGCGGCAGTCCTTGAACCTGATCCAAGTTAAACACCTGAACCAAATTACCGTATCCACGTTGTGTGCCAGTTCCGGTTCGTCCAAATAGGATTGTCGTCGGTTTTTCCCCCGCTCTTATCCAGCCGCCTAAACTTTGAACCTGACGCTCAGTGAGCCATCGCGCTGTCATATATCCAGCATTTGTCTCGGCACATGACAGGATGAGAATGTTCAGTTCGCCGGTGTATGGGCGATTGGTCACCGCGTTTACGCAATGGCCTCCGTTGGCCCACGGGACCGCCCACCTCGATGTACGACGCTCCTGTATGTCTGTGACTATCCCCTTCGTTATCTGTTCGCATAGCAACGCCAATCTCTGTTTATCCAAGCTCGAACACTCCCCTAGTAAAGAAAAAAGGCCCGACATTTCTGCCGGGCCTTGAGAGTGCGGGCCGTGTTCAACTATCGCGGTTCAATCCATTCTAACTGGATCGTCCGTTCGATCTCTTTACGTAGATAGCAGTCTGCCTGAGTTACCTGCGCGAGCGATCCGCCTTCAAACTCCGCCGCTTCTTTGTCGCACTGCTCGTCGCGTTCTTGAATCCAAGCTCGTTGAGCCTGCCTTACCGTAGCCTGTGCTCCTGGTTCCATTTTGCCCATCACGCGTTTGTAGGTCGCGTTCAGTGCGTCATCCTGAACCTTTGTCTCAGCGGCTATGCAGTCCAACATATCCCCCGTCGCAAGGGCCGCGCTCATACAGCTGCTGTACTGAGGCGTGAGGCGTGAGTTAACTTCCTTCTTTAACGGATCTTCGACTTCCGCTTCAGGCTGCGCGGTCTCCTCTGTCTCAACGGCTGCCAATCGCTGCTCGGTCTCTGCCAGTGGCGGACTTCTTTCGATTTCCCGAGTGGCTTGTACCGATATAGCCGCAACGGGTTTAGGGTCATCCGGTTTGCCGTTTTGGTACATTACGTACAGGATGAGGCAAACCGCCCCTATGCCTGCATAAAACATCAGAGTCATTCCAAGTTGAATGACGGGGACGTTCCTTTGTCGTGCTCCTGAGATGCCGCCGACAATGCTATTGGGGAACATGTAGCCAAACCACAGTATTACTGTACCGGGCATATAGAACAGCCACCAGCTCAGTGATCGCTGCGATAGCGGAGTGTCGATCCTCAGAGGTCGGCTCGCCTCGCCGAGTTCATCAATTCCCATGTTGTGTCTCCACCTCAGGAATCATGGTCGTTGCGTTGCGAGACCAGGACCGAGTGAGCCGGTGCACGACGTAAGTAGCAACGAGCGAGGCCGCGATCATGATAAGGCTTCGCTGCTGCTCGTCTTCGCTGGGATTAAGCGCAGGGTCATCGAGCAGGATCGGAAGCAATAATACAGCTCCGATTACGATGGCGGGTGCCGCGAATAGCACCAGCAGTAAGCGCCGTATGTTTAATTTGATAATAGACACCGCATTTACCTTCGGCGCTGTGCTCACGTCGTTTGCATCGCTCATAGAAATCCCCTTGTGGAGTGCCCTTGACTGTCCGAGGTGCACGGCGGACCCACCAACGATTGTAGAACCAACAATCGTTGGTAAACTTTAGGCGGCCAGTTGGTCAACCCTTACGCATGGATATGCGTCGAGTGGTCGCCAGAAATGTGAAGCGGATCAGGCTTGAGAAGGGCCTGACGCAGGAAGCCCTTTGCGAAAAAAGTGGCTTTAGCCAGCAGTACGTAAGCGGGATCGAAACAGGGGTGCGAAACCCGTCAATTGTCGTCCTATACGAACTGGCGGTAGCACTGGGCGTGCCGCTGGAAGAGCTGATCCGGACAGGCAAAAGATGACGCCTGCCTGGACCATTCGGTCGAGCTGCTAAGATTCTCGTAGCCCCTTAATCGTCAGCACACGGTGGCTGGATGCTGGATCTGCGAGTTCGCCTAAAGGCATCCCGGAGGGCGAGTAGGCATCGATCTTCCAGCACAGTAACCAGCCACGCACGGTGAAGACGCCGAAGCAGTGGACTTGGTGCACGTCGTCAGGATTGTCTTCTCGAAAGAACGAATATTCCATGACGTATCGGGTAATCTCGGCGCGCCATTCGTCATCGACCTCTTGAACCCATTCGGAATACACCACCTTGCCTCCGGTGAAGGTCCTGCGGAGAACGTCGTTGGCGGCGCGGACGACGTCAGGAGGCGCGTCGGGAACACTCATCAGTATTCCTCCGCGAGCATCACGGACATCAATCGACGCGTAACTGCTGGTTCAGACGGATCAGGAGAGTGCATTTCATGATCGAGATCGTAGTAGTCGATCTTAGCGAATATCGAGTGTCCCTGTACCTGCACCGCTACAAAGTCATGCTCGCCATAAGGGTCAACTTCTGCCCAGTCATCGAACTCTTGGATTGCAGCTATCACCTCGGCTAAGACCCGCTCCTCAAGTGCAGCGACCCCGCGTGTCAGCACTACACGGCCTCCTTCCGCACCGAAGGTAGTCCGCAGCAGATCATTCAATTCTCGTATTCTCGAAGTCTTGTTGTTGTCGTCGGCCATGTGTTTGCCTTCAATTGGCCGCGCTCCACCGTTCGCCGTTTGTGAGACGTCGTTGATCTGCGCGGCATTGATGTGGATTGGTACGTGGCTAGATCAGCCGAAGAGCTGAGCCTCTGTACTGATGAACGGCAGCGGAGGTACTCAACACGTACTTCTCACCCGGTTGCAGAAGTGTGCGATGAACTTCCAAAGGCCCTATGCTCACGTTCTTCGCCACTAGGAGCCAACTGCGGTCCTCGACGCTACGCAACATGCTGAGCGCCACGCCTGGCATTGATGAGCTCTTGAATTTGCACAGCGTGTACAACTGCGATGTCGGGAGAGCGAGCGAGGCATTGATCTTCATGAGGTGCGCGACCCGAATGATCGCAGGAGCTAGACCAAGGGCGATGATCCCCCTCATGGATTTTCGACGGGACATCATTCCTAGGTCTTCTTTCGGCGAGCGCGGACAGGTGTGCCGATCTCGATCAAATGACTCGCGACGATCCAAAACACCGCGACACCGTCCGGCACGGTAAGTTCGGGTGCGTTCGGAGGCCCAAAGCAGTCGGAAATGCCTTGGATGGGGAGATCGCGGCTTCCAACGCCCGCCAAGGGACCATCGGCAAACGCGATTCTTATTTCGGCGCCTTCCGGGAGGTCTTTAAGCAGGCGAGCAAGGTCGCAGACGCGCATCGCGACTCCTTTCGGTTCGAATTTTGCGGGTAAGAAATGGTCAGCGTGGACTGCGCGCAGGTCTGGCAGACCGTTGGCAGATCCGCAGTTAATTTGGCAAACTTTTCGGGTTTGCGACCCGTTTTCGCGGTCGTTTTCGACCTAGTCACACGCGGCCCAGGGCAGCTTACCTTAAGGCCGCCCCCGGCTCAATATGGAAGCGTTTTCAATGGGTTGCATGGCGGCCCGGTGGCCGGGTTGCCCGGGCAGCCGCCAGCAAGGGCGCCCCCGTGCGGCGCTACCTGGTCACGCGCCGACCCGGCGGCGGTCGCCGTAGGGCGGCGTAGCCCGTTTTAGGGCCATACGGCTGGCCAGCAGCGGCCCCGAAAGGGGCGACGTGGGGGCGGCTGCAGCCGCGCAACTTTATTACGCGCCCGGGCGCAGGCAGCGGTTCGCGGGCCGGTTCAGGCTAAAAGTGTACCGAAATCCGCAAATTCGCATTTCCGTACAAGCCTTTACCGTAAATCCACGGTTGAACGCTCCAGTAGGTAGTTGCGTACGTCCCCCGTCGTGATTTCAACGACTATTCCGCAATTTTCCCCAATTTTCTATAGACAACCCTCGCGCGGGTGCTAAAAGAGCCGCATGGAGAACATTCTTACAATTCGCGAAGTAGCAGAACTGCTGAAGATCAACGAAAAGACGGTCTACAAGCTAGCTGCTGAGGGAAAAATTCCCGGGTTCAAGGTCGGGGGTTCGTGGCGCTTTGAGCGCGCAACAATGACCAAGTGGATCGAGAAGGGTGGTGTTGCGGAAAATGCAGCCGCGACCCCGATCCGGACACCGCACGCTGGTCCGACGCTCGCGGACGCATACTACTCCCCACAACAGGCGACCTTTTTTGCGCATCGGCTCACGCTGGAAGGTACCGGGGAGGACGCGCTCGCTCAGTCCTTGTCCACTGCTCGTGTGGAAATGAATCCTCACCAGGTCGACGCCGCCCTGTTCGCGTTGGCTTCGCCACTCTCTAAGGGCGTACTCCTGGCGGATGAAGTCGGTCTTGGTAAGACCATTGAAGCCAGCCTGGTCATTGCCCAACGCTGGGCCGAGCGCCGCCGGCGCATCCTGCTGATCGTCCCCGCATCCCTCCGCAAACAGTGGAGTCAGGAACTTTACGATAAATTTTCGCTGCCCTCGGTCATTGTGGAACGCAAAACCTACAACGATGCCCGCAAGGCTGGCGTGTCACGTCCCTTCGACCATAAGGATAAGATCGTTATCACGTCCTACGAGTTTGCCGCTCTCAAAGAAAACGAGATCGCCAGCGTGAGTTGGGATCTTGTGATATTCGATGAGGCGCACCGTCTACGCAACGTCTATAAAAAGGACGGTTCCACGCGCGCCAAACGTTTGCGCGATGCAACTAAGTCCTGCTTCAAAATTCTTTTGACGGCAACGCCGCTGCAAAACTCCCTGATGGAGCTTTACGGACTGGTCTCCGTTGTGGATGAGCGTCACTTTGGCGATGAAGCCTCCTTCCGCAGTCAATACGTCGCGGGGCCGGGCGCGAAGAATGGGCTCGTGTTCCTCCGCAAACGGCTGGAGCCGATTTGCAAGCGCACTCTACGGCGTCAGGTCCAGCAGGCCGGACTTATTCGCTACACCGAGCGTAGTCCCCTTACACTCCAGTACGAACCATCACACGAAGAACAGAAACTCTACGCCGATGTGTCGGCATATCTTCAACGCAAGGACACCATCGCGTTCGGCAACAAGCCAAACCAGCTCGTTACTATGGTCGTTCGCAAAATATTGGGCTCTTCTACATTCGCAATCGGCGACACCCTAACGAGGATTATCGACAGACTTAACCAATTGCAGCCCCCGACCATCGATACTGTTTCCGATTATGATGTGGTTGACGAGGAGGCAGAAGAGTTCGGCGACGCTGACGATGACGCGCAAAATCAGACGCCAATTGACCCCGTAAAACTCAAAGCGGAAATATTAGAGCTCGAAGGCTACCGCAAGCTTGCGCTCTCTATCGGCGACAACCGCAAGGGCAATGAGCTCATTAAGGCCCTACCGGATGTTTTCGAGATAATCGTCGCCAAAGGTGGTCAGCGCAAAGTAGTCATCTTCACGGAATCTGTTCGCACGCAGCGGTACCTTGCGGATTTGCTTTCTGCCAACGGCTACAAAAATGAGACCGTTCTGCTGAACGGCTCCAATAGCGATCCGCAAAGCAAAGCAATCTTTCAGGACTGGCTGGCGCGGCACAAGGGCACGGACGCCATTTCAGGCTCAAAGACGGCGGATATGAAGGCGGCCATCGTTGAAGCTTTCCGCGAGAAGAAGAGCATACTAATTGCTACGGAATCAGGGGCAGAAGGCATCAACCTTCAATTTTGCTCGCTCCTCGTCAATTTTGACTTGCCGTGGAACCCGCAGCGGGTGGAGCAGCGCATTGGTCGCTGCCATCGCTATGGCCAGAAGATTGACGTAACTGTCGTTAACTTCCTGAACCTGAAGAATCACGCTGAACAGCGTATCCACCAGCTCCTCGATTTGAAGTTCAATCTCTTTAAAGGAGTATTCGGCGCGAGTGATGAGGTGCTCGGCGTAATTGAACATGGGGTCGACATTGAGCGCCGCATTTTTGAGATCGTGCAGAGCGCCCGCGACGAGGCGCAGATCAATGCCGCCTTCGACCGGCTTCAAGAGGAGCTTCAGACCCAGATTGACGAGCAGGTGATCGACACTCGTCGTCGCCTTTTGGAGACGATGGACGAGAAAGTCATCGATAGACTTCAGGCGCGGGGCAAGGAATTTGCTCGGCGGAAATCTGACGTGGAAAGGCAGCTGCTTTGTGTGGCTCGCGCCGAACTTCCCGATGCGCGTTTCCATGCTGATGATGACCGCCGTTTTGACTATCGCGGCGATACCTACACGACCGAGTGGCCGCTGGCCGACGAGAACGGGTGGAAATTCTTCCGCCTGATGGAGAACACGCTCGCAACCACACTGGTTGCCCATGCCAAGGAACGTCGCTTTGATGCGCCATCCTGTCTCCGTTTCGATCTTGCCGCCTACCCTGGCGACAATGGCCGACTGACAGACGTAGAGAAGCTCCGCGGCAAGGCTGGCTGGGCGCGTATCGGCAAGCTCCGAATCAAAACGCCAAAGATTACTCGTGAGCATTTAGTGTTGTCCGTCGTCGCCGACGATGGCGGCGTAATCCATCCTGAGACCTTCGAACGCCTTTTCCGTGTGCCCGCGAAAAATGAACCTGTGGACGGGGCTGCGCCCGAGGCAGAGTTGAAGGTCGCGGAGTTCGACAGACGCAAGGCGCTGCTTGACGAAGCCGAACAGCAGAACGCCGAGTGGCTCGACCTCGAAAGCGAGAAGCTCGACAACTACGCCGAGGATCTAGAGCGGGCGTTCGAGTCCGAGATCAAGACCGTCGAAACGGAGATAAAGGAAGCCAAGAAAGATTTGCGCGGTGCACCGCTCCCAATGGCCGAGAAGCTGGCGGAAAAAAAACGCATCAATGCTCTGGAATCGAAGCGGGACAAGCTCAAGCGCGAGTTCTTCGACCGGCGTGAGCAAATTCGAGCCGAGGTTGAGGGGATGCTGGACCAAATTCAAGAAAGCCTGAAACTTGAACCGACCTTAACCGACCTGTTCACGATCCGGTGGGAAGTCAAATCGTGATTGGTTGTTGACACGAAATTTGAAAGAGGCAGCCGATGCCGAAGTTATCCGTCGACAAATCCAAGAGAAGTAAGGACTACGTGAGGGCCAGTCTATCGCCTCAGCAGCAGAAAGCTTTTGACCTGTTGGTTAAAGAAACGGGTGAGTGGTCCGAGTATTTCTATGGAACGAAACAAGTCTCCTACGTGATCCTGGCCGAACTCGTGAAAAGTGGGTGGGCAAAAGGATGACACGTAGGCAGCGCTTAGAATTGAGCTGGATTGGTAAGGATGCACGCCCTCGTCCTGAACCACGTATCCTCATTGGTGACCGAGAAAATTCCTATCATGCAAACAGGCGCTATGGTGACGACGATATCTTCGAAAACGTCCTCATACACGGAGACAACCTCCTCGCCCTAAAATCACTTGAGCAGAAGTATTCGGGCGCGGTCAGGTGTGTATTTATTGATCCTCCGTACAATACGGGAAGCGCGTTCGAACACTATGACGACGGGATAGAGCACTCCCTTTGGCTGTCTTTAATCCGCGATAGGATCGAAATCATTTGGCGCTTGCTTGCTGCCAACGGCTCGCTTTGGATTACGATTGACGACAACGAGGCGCACTATCTCAAAATCGTATGCGACGAGATATTTGGCAGAGCCAACTACGTCGCCTCTATGGTTTGGGAAAAGGATAGTGGCCGCAAAAACGATACCGACGTATCGACCTCCCACGATTACATTTTACTGTATGTCAAGGACCGAGATATCTGGAGCAAACAGCGCAACCTCCTTTCAAAAACTGAAAGCCAATTATCTCGCTATAAAAATCCGGACAATGACCCTCGCGGAGCATGGCGGCAAGGCGCAGACGGCACGGCAAAGAGCGGAGGAGAGAGTCTCAGATATGAGATTACGTTGCCATCTGGTCGCGTGGTCACGCCGCCTTCGGGAAATTATTGGCGATTTAGCAAGACGACGTTCGAAGAAGCGTTGGCCGAAGGTAGAGTCTATTTCGGCAAGGACGGCGATAGGCTTCCTGTAATCAAGAAATATCTAAAAGATGTTCAAGACGGACTGGTGCCTAAGACTTGGTGGCCCGCTGAAGAAGTAGGCTCGAATCAGGAAGCGCGGCGTGACCACTTACGCAAGTTGCTCCCCGATATAGAACCATTTGCGACTCCTAAACCAGAACGGCTCATTCAACGGATTCTGGAAATCTCGACCAATCCTGGCGAACTCGTGCTGGATTCTTTTGCGGGATCCGGCACCACGGGAGCTGTAGCTCAGAAAATGGGCCGTCGATGGATCATGGTGGAGCTTGGCGACCATTGCTATACGCACATAATTCCTCGGCTTAAAAAGGTCATAGATGGCCAAGACCCAGGTGGAATTACTGAATCAGTGGGCTGGAAAGGTGGTGGCGGTTTCCGCTTTTATCGGTTGGCCCCATCACTCATGGAAAAGGACTCGTGGGGGAACTGGATTATCAGCAAGAACTACGACAGCGCGATGCTTGCAGAGGCTATTTGCAAGCAAATGGCATTTACATATGAGCCGAGTGAGAACCATTACTGGATGCATGGCAAGTCGTCCGAGCGTGACTTCATTTATGTAACCACGCAAAACCTAACCGCGGATCAGTTGCGAGCAATTTCAGAAGAAGTCGGCGACGAGCGAACGCTGCTTATTTGCTGCAAGGCATTTCGAGCCAAGGTCGAAGAATTTCCCAATCTCACCATTCAGAAAATCCCCCAAGCAGTTTTGAAGAAATGCGAATGGGGTAGGGACGACTACAGTCTCAATGTCGCCAATCTTCCGGAGGCTCCCACAGGGGAGCCGGCGACACCTCCTCCCCCTAGCGACGTTCAACGCTCTTCAGGCACCCAGTCCGACTTGTTCAGCGGGGACACGAAGTAATGAACAGCATGTTGCCACGTACCATCATTCAACGCCTGTCGTTGCGCCACCCGCAAGCTGCTTCGCTCGAACTTTTGGCGGACGTGATCGACAAGATCGGTGATCTAAAGAGCTGCGATCCGGTAGCGGCGCTCGCAGGGATAAAAGCTACTTATCCGAAGGTTGAAGATTTTGAGCGGGAGTTTCCGTCACTCTGCTTTGCGCTTGCGACGGGCGTCGGCAAGACGCGCCTCATGGGAGCGTTTATCGCCTACCTATATCTCTCAAAAAAGAGTCGCCATTTCTTTGTGCTGGCACCGAACAAGACGATTTACGACAAGCTGATTTCAGACTTTTCGCCCGAAAGCCCTAAATATGTGTTCAAGGGCATTGCCGAGTTTGCCCAAAGGCCACCCCTCATTGTGACGGGCGACAACTACGAAACCGGCATCGGCGTCCGGTTCGAGACGGGTCGCCAAGGCGTACAAGCCGAGATGTTCGATGACGTGCACATCAACATCTTCAACATTGACAAAATCAACAAGGAAGAAAGCCCGCGCGGAAAGCCGAAAATGAAGCGGCTGCAGGAAACCATTGGAGAGAGCTATTACAACTACCTCGCCAAATTGGACGATCTAGTGCTTTTGATGGACGAGGCCCATCGCTATCGCGCCAGCGCCGGCGCGAAGGCCATCAGCGAGCTGAAACCCATTCTTGGGCTCGAACTCACTGCGACGCCCAAGACGGTGGGTGCTGGTTCGAGAGCCTTCCGGAACGTGATTTATGATTACGGTCTTGGTCAGGCAATGGCGGACGGATTCGTGAAGGAGCCAGCAGTCGCCACGAGGGCCAATTTTGATCCGGGGTCAGTCGATGCCACCCAGCTTGAAAAGATTAAGCTGGAGGATGCAGTTCATTACCATGATCATGTTTCTGTGGAGCTTGACCGTTACCACCGCGTATCGGGGCGCGCCAAAGTCCACCCTTTTATCCTGGTCGTTGCTCAGCACACCGAACACTCAGGCAGCATCAAAAGATTCATCGAGTCGGACGAGTTCTTCGAGGGCCGATTCAAAGGTAAGGTGATAGAGGTCCACTCCAATCAGACGGGACAGGAAAGCGACGAGGCGATGGGTCGGCTGGTGGCTCTTGAAACTGACGCTCGCACCGAGATCGTGATCCACGTCAATAAGCTGAAGGAGGGCTGGGACGTAACCAATCTTTACACTATCGTTCCTCTTCGGGCCTCAGCTTCGGACATTTTGACAGAACAGACCCTCGGTCGCGGCCTGCGCCTTCCCTACGGCGTGCGGGTTACGAAGGACGACGCCGACGAGTTTTCGTCGGTCGACCGCCTAACAGTCATTGCTCATGATCGCTTTGATGAGATCATTAGTAAGGCGCGCGAACCAGATTCAATTGTGCAGATGAAATCCGTCGTCATCGGAAACGGCGGCGATGTGTCCCTGTCAGGCACGGTATTGGTCGAAACACCCTCTTTCGCCGAAATGATCGTGACCGGCACACAGCCCTCAATTCCGGGATTGGCGGACGCGCCGGCATCGCCGTTCAAAACGCCGGAGGAAACTCAAGCGGCCAATATCACGCTCCAAGTCATCCAAAAATACGAGCGTAAGGTAGGTAAGGTCGCAGAATTGGCCTTGCCCGAGGTGCAAAAGAAAATTGCCGAAGAAGTTGAGGAGCTGACCAAGCCTCTCCAGGCTACGCTTGAAAGCGTGACCGAGAAGGCCGACGTGACCAAAATCGTAGCACTTGTGACGAACGCGGTTGCTGAAAAGACGATCTCAATTCCGAAGATAGTGGTTTTGCCAAAGAAGACCGTCACGTTCCATTTCGACGACTTTGACCTGAAGGACGTGCACACCCTTAATCAACGCCCGATAAGCGATGAATTGCTGGTGGAGACGATGCGTACAGGCGCTCGACAACTCCTGGCGCGCACAACCGGCGTTCAGACCGAGCTGCGCCCGGAGGACTACATCGTCCACTACATCTTTGATCGGCCAGAGGTTGACTACGACGCAAACTCCGACCTGCTCTATAAACTGGCGGGGCAGGTAGTGGCGCGAATCAGGTCATATCTCAACACTGATGCTGAAGTCGATAACGTCCTGATTAGCTATGGGCAACAACTGGCAGACTTCATATTTGCCCAGATGATGCAGCACTATCGGGAGACTCAGCTCGGTAGCGAGGACTACGAAGTCCGCGTTACCCATGGTTTTACAATGCTGCGTCCGCAGCCCTTCAATGTGCCGAAAGATCAATCTGCCCGCGACTTCAAACAGGCCGTCATCCCAGCTTCGGACACCAAGCGTCACGTTTTCGCCGGCTACGGCAAATGCTGTTATCCGCTGCAACGGTTTGACTCGGACCCGGAGCGTCGGTTCGCGGTTCTAATCGACAGTGACAAGACGGTCGAAAAATGGATGAAGCCCGGCAAAGGTCAATTCCAAATCAACTATCGGTCTGGCGAAGGCTATGAACCGGATTTTGTGGTTGAGACGAAGGACAGAGTTTTGTTGTGCGAGGTCAAGGCTCAGTCTGAAATGAAAGATCCCGCGGTTCTCGCCAAGGCCCAAGCAGCGGTCAAATGGTGTGAGACAGCGACGACGCACGCCAAGAGAGTGGAAGCAAAGCCGTGGACTTATCTGTTGATCCCGGATGACCAGGTCGTCGGTAGCGCCACACTTGAGGGTTTAGCAGCGAGGTTCTCCAAGTCTTAAGATCATCGGTGAGCGAAATAATGGCAGGGATTGGCCCGAATAACGCACAAGGCAGCGCTTTCCTCCGCGACCTCATAAATAGGCGTCGCAAGCTCATTGACGGCCTTGATGCCAACAAAGGCGAGGTCAATCTCGATATCTTCGAGGACTTTTACCCAGATCGCGCGCACTTTGTTTATGAGCTTCTTCAGAACGCTGAGGACGCGGGTGCGACCCGGGTCACATTCACGCTAAAGCCGGACCGGTTGATTTGCGAGCACGATGGCCGCCGCACCTTTACGGAGGCTGACGTAGTATCCATTACCGGGATCCACAACAGTACTAAGAATAAATCCCCGGACAAAATTGGTAAGTTCGGCGTCGGGTTCAAGTCGGTTTTCGTATATACGCAGTCACCAACGGTGCACTCGGGCCAGTTTTCATTTCGCATCGTTCAAATGATCCTTCCCGAACCGATTGCACCCGATCCCTCTGTTGGCAATCAAACCCGGTTTGAATTTCCCTTCGATAATCCAAAAAAGACTGCGTCAGAGGCCTATGCCGAGATAGCTGCCGGCCTCACCGATTTGGACGAAACGACCCTCTTGTTTCTCTCTAACCTCAAGGGGATCAGATGGCAGATCAGCGGTAAGGAGCACGGAGAAGTGCTTCGGCACGAACACTCAGACTTTCATTTCGAGGTGTTGAAGCAGGCCGGAGACAAAACCACGTCCAGTTCCCACCTCTTAAAATTCGATCAGGCAGTTTCTGGCCTTGAAACACACCGCGTCGCTGTAGCGTTCCCGCTGGATTTTCTTCCCGGGGTTCGTCAATTTGACAAAGGCAAGCAACTGGTCGAGCAGTTTAAGATCGTTGCGGCTCCGCAAGGCCGCGTCGCGGTTTTCTTCGTAGCCGCGAAGGAGACGTCTGGGCTGTCGTTTCATCTTCATGGCCCCTTCGTCCCTGAGTTGAGCCGGGCGAGTATTAAAGAGACTGCCGCAAACGAGCCGTTATTCGATCAGCTTGCGGCACTGTGCGCCAAATCGCTGCATAAGATCCGCGACCTCGGGCTACTCACACCCGAGTTTCTGGCAATCCTCCCGAATCCCCAGGATCAACTGCCGCTCCGCTATCAACCGATCCGCAGCGCGATAATCGCGGAGATGAATACGCAGGCTCTTACGCCGACCCATGCGCGTGGTCACGCGGAAGCGAAACGCCTTATCCAAGCAAAGGCGTCTCTGAAGCAATTGCTGTCTACTGAGGATATTGAATTTCTTGTGGAATACGACAACACCCCACCATTGTGGGCTATCGGCGTGACGCAGAAAAACAATCGCATCGACAACTTTCTCGGTGGTCTTGATATTCAGGACTGGGGCATCGACGAGTTTATTGAAACATTCAAGCGCGCAACCGCAGGCGGTCGCTATATCCAGGTCGCCCCTTATTTTGTGCGTGGACCGGACCAAGAGTTTATGCGGTGGCTGGCGGGAAAGCCGCCAGAGTGGCTACAGCAATTCTATGCCCTACTGCACGACGAAGCCGCTCAGGCCGGACATTCGCATGTGCTGAAAGGATTAAAGATCGTTCGCTTAGACGACGGCACCTTTAGCACCGCCGGAGATTGCTTCTTTGCAAGCGATCACAGCGGGGACGGCATATCTACCGTGGACCCGCAAGTCTATACGTCCGGCAGGGCCAAGCCGCAGCAGGAGAAAGCAAAGAAATTGCTCTCTGATCTCGGCGTCCGCGAGTTGGGCGAGGCAGAAGAAATCGAGCTGATTCTGAAAGCTCGATACACCAAAGAAGCGGAGATACCCGATGACAGAACATATCTGCGCGACTTAAAGCGCTTTGTCACACTCGTAGAGCAACAGCCCGGTAAGGCAAAGTTGTTCGCAACACATTACATTTTTCAGGGAGAAGATGACGATTGGCATACGCCAGAAAGTATCTATCTCGATCAGCCTTACAAACTAACGGACCTCTCTGCTTACTACGGTCGCCTGGGAGATGACGCGGACTGCGTGGCGCTTCATAAACGGTACAGAGATCATAGCATCGCTATAAAGCGCTTCCGGATATTTTGCGAAGCCGTCGGCGTTAAAACCGAATTGAAGATTAGGAAAGGGTCGTGCAGCGATAACCCAGAATGGGCATCATTGAGGCGGGTCGGCGGAGACCGCTATACGTCACCAATCGACGCCGACTATTATCTACCCCACCTTCCCAAGCTTCTTGAAACGCCTTCTCTTGAGCTGTCGCGCCTCATTTGGCGGACGCTTACTTCGCTCAGTTCGGAGACTTACTATTTAAGAGCCGTTTACCGCCGCAACCAGTCCGGCGGTACAAATTACGCGGACTCGCGGCTTGTTCATGACCTACGAGCGGCGTGCTGGGTTCCTCAGAGCAACGGAACCTTTGTCCGTCCTGCGGATGCGTCACGCGAATTGTTGCCGCACGGATTCCCATACGACGCAGGCTCCCCAGGCATTGAGGCGGTTCAGTTCGGTGTGACGGCCAGGCGGCAATCTGCAGAGGCACGTGAGAAGGATACTGCCGCGAAAAGCCTTGGATTTACCGATGCCGCCGCCGCCGAACGCGCGAGGCGTTTCAATGAGCTGCCTATTGCGGAGCAAGAAAAGATACTGGAGGGTTTGGACGACCGAAATAAGTCGGCGTTGCCAGATCGAGAACCCGCTAATCCTGAGCGGCGCGCCCAGCGAGTCCGTGAACAGGCGATGAAGGCTCCCAATAAGGAAACTGAAGTCCGCGAGCGATCAGTATCTATCGGTCGAGAAGAAGTCAAAGAGCACGCCGAGGTTTACTTGCGTGAGCGGTATAGAAACGCCGACGGCGAGATGACCTGCCAAATATGCAAGGGCCCTCTGCCCTTTAAGCTCGATGATGGGCGTGAATACTTTGAAGTTGTCGAGTTCCTGCCAGAGCTAACCAAGCGGCATCTTCAGAACTATATAGCTCTCTGCCCGAATCATTCTGCCATGTTCCGTCTAGTAAATGCGTCGAAAGATACGCTTCGCGATGAGTTTCGCGGCCTTAGCGGCAACGAGATTTCAGTGGTACTCGCCGAACATGAGCTGACGGTTTATTTCAGCAAGACACATGTTATCGACCTAAAGGCGGTGCTCGACGCCGAGGCCGCTGTCAACGCTACGTCCGCCGACGACGCAGACGCCAAAGTTCTTGCGGATATAGTTTAAGAGTCAGCGAAATGAAGCCAAGCATTTCCGAGTTCTCGTATGGATTTGCTCTGACACATGAACTCTTAGGGCATATCGGCCCCGTCAGAGCAGCGCCAGTGTTTCCGTCCTTGATTGAGGAGGGGAAGAAGGGCGGCGGATACGACGTAAAATTGGATAAACCAGGATATCCTTTGTATTTGCAATTCAAGCGATCCGATTGCATGACGAGACGCAGCTGTAAGGAAATTTCTCAGTACAAGCTGCCAGTAACGCCTCCCTTTTTTCGCTTTCACCTGACTGAATCTGGTCGGTCCGACCAACACCAGCTCTTGTTAGATTTAGATAACGGTTACAATGAAGTTTATTATGCCGCGCCCGTTTTCCATCGGGTGCAAGAGCTCGACCGCGCCTATCAGGCCGCAGCGGTTCACCTTCGATCAATTTACGTTAAGCCGCAGGACATTGGCCCGCTTGATAGCCTGCCTCATCATGTCGCCTTCGACCGCCGGCGCGCTTGGCTGTTTTCTGAACCGAAGAAACTCGCCTGCACCTTTGGAACGAATCTCGCCGAGCGCCTGCAAGAAAGGCTGGCCAAAGACCCGACACCGTTTGCCGAAAGTCTGCGGACCTATCGCCAACAAGCTGAGCAAGTCATTAAGAAGCGTCGAGTACGCTTGCGTTCTGTAAGTGATATTGATGCTTCGGATCGCAAGCTTCAACAAAAGGCAACCGAAGTATTTTTCCAGATCAGTTCTGCACCTCCGCTACCGACTGGAACGCCGCACGTTCCGCGCCCGCCGCGCAATGAAACTGAGCGGGAATTACGGGTATTAGCCGACGTAGCGCTACGAGCTTTCGGCGCGCAGCTATTCATCGTCCAGTCTTCTCGATAACCCTTTTTCGTTATGCGCTTTTGCGTTTGTGCCGAAAACACTTGATTGCCGAACACCTGAAACGGTGCTCGAAAATGCCCGTAAAGCCGTCGTTCATATGCGCCAAATGGCGTTGGGTTATCGGTACAGCCTAGTTTTGAGCAATTGAGCGCGTGGCCATGGCGAGGCTTGGCGAGGTGAGCGGCTAGCTGTTGGCGTCAAAAACTAACACCGAGTTTTGGCAACACCCAAATCATCAATCCATAAAGCGCTATGGTAAGGAGACAGACCGCTGGAAGGGCGGTCCAAAATCCCATTCCATGACGTAATAGTGCTGGGAGGACCAGAAACATCGGCAACGACGGTAGCACAAACCAAAAGGTGCTCTCGGTGTGCCGAGCAATCCGTTCCACATCGCTCGTATCGCGCCACAGCCAGATGATTGCCAGAATGGATACGAGCGGCAACGAGGCAATTAGTCCTCCAATGCTGGGACTGCGCCGTGCGATTTCTGAAACGATCATTACGATGACGCCAGAAAGAAGGGCTTTAACTATCAGATATGCCACTTATGCACCTCATGTGCGGCGTTGTGCGTACAGCTTATCCATGTTCGACCATTTGATCGCTCCCATGAAAGCGTCAACGTCAGCTGCGGTTTTCGCGCCATAATCTATGTGATAAGGGCACCCGTACATGTCGAGCGCCAGTATCCGATATCGGCATAGCCCGGTTTAAGTCATCGAGCGCCTTAGCCGCCGCGTGACGAAGTTGTAGTAACTATTTCGGCTTCGCTTTACTCGCCGCATCACCGGCCTTCTCCCTCATCTCGGCACCTTTGCCCTTTTCTTTAGCGCCCATGCCTTTCATCTCTGAGCTGCGGCCCTTCATATGGTCGTGCTCTTTAGCTCCCATGCCTTTGGCCTTACCCATCTTCTCCATGCAGGCGGCCTTTTCAGTGCCCGCCATTTTGCCGCACATCTCTTCAGGTTCTGCGGCCTGCGCCGCAACGCCGAGGGTTATCGCAGCAGCCAAAGCAACCATTGGATAAAACGACGTATAACGCATGACACTTCCTCCCTGGTTTCAGTTTTTCATCTATCCATTGCAGCGTGGCCTTAAACTGCCGTTCCGACGAGAGCACCAATGCCTGCCGTTAAGGCCATGGCAAGAGCACCCCAGAACGTCACACGCACCGTTGCCCGAAACATATTCGCTCCACCGGCTCGGGCACCTATGGCTCCGAGCGCGGCCAAAAACAGCAGAGACGTGATTGAAACCACGGGCACGAGAAGTGAGGCCGGAGAGGCGATGACCATCACAAGCGGGAGCGCAGCGCCTGCGGAAAAGGTGACAGCTGATGTGAGCGCGGCCTGAATGGGACGTGCTGTTGTTATCTCAGAAATCCCCAGTTCGTCACGGGCGTGCGCTCCAAGGGCGTCTTTTGCCATGAGCTGATCGGCAACTTGCAGGGCGAGGTCGCGCTGAACGCCTCGCTTTATATAGACCTCCGCCAATTCGGTACGCTCGAAGGCCGGTTGGCTCGCAAGCTCAGACCGTTCCCGAGCAAGGTCCGCCTGTTCGGTATCCGACTGAGAGCTAACTGAAACATACTCGCCCGCCGCCATAGACATGGCACCCGCCACAAGACCGGCTACACCTGCGACAAGTATTGATGATCCAGTTCCAGAGGCCGACGCGACACCAACGATCAGGCTTGCTGTGGAAACGATGCCGTCGTTCGCACCGAGCACTGCGGCGCGTAACCAGCCAATACGCTCAACCCGATGCCGTTCCGTATGAAGACGGCTCACTTACTTCGGCCTATCAGCCGGAGGATTAGAAAAGGTTTTACGGCCACTGAACATAGCAGAAACGATATTGCCGCCGTGCTTCAGCTCGGTCAGGACGACGGCCAGGATATGCAGCGTAATGAGCCCGAGGAGAACGAAGTACATGATCTCATGTGTTTCGACGACAGGAGCCCGCATTTCTCGCATTGCCTTGTAGGCTTCGGGATCAACTGTCTCCGGCGCGTAAGGCCGGACTTGGCTGGGATCCAACCCACTTGCGGCAACGTCCGCCGCGATGGTCTTACCGAATGGCGGCATATAGAGATCGGTTCCGGCCAGGATAAGACCAGTGGCTCCTTGGAGGATCAGCGCCCCGAGCAACACCGTGACGGCTATACGTCCGAGCGGCGTGTGGCCGACGTAGTTCACGGCACGGCCCTCTCGGATCGCTGAAAGCTCTCCAGCCAATTGCGTTCCGTATCCTCGCCCGAAGGGAAGAACGGCACGCCAACGTGCGTAAGGTCCGCCGATAAAACCCCATACCAGTCGCCAGAGCAGATTGAGCACAAAGACGTAGCCAATCCACACATGCGTCGTTTTCAAAATGATTTTGCCATCATTTGGCACGCCGAGCGCGTCCGCATTGAGGATGACGGTGCCGACGGCGATGAGGCCCAGAACACAGAGGACATTCAGCCAGTGGAAAATGCGCGTGGTGGCATCCCACACTTTGTATTCTTGTAAGTTCACGGAGCCCCGTCCTTTTTTGTAGAAGTATGGAAAAATAGCATGAACAGCGCGAGCGGTCGCTTGAAGAGCACGAGATAGGAAACGTGAGTGACTATGAGAAGCATGAGCAGGTTCGCCAGGACTTCGTGAACCTCTCCCACAAAGCTCTCATCACCATCTTCGTCGTGATCATCTCGTTCCGAACCTGATCCGCTGTCTGCAAGGGCCTGGCTGCCTATCGTTTGGTCCGCCATGCCTATGGAGTGGCCCCGATCCATAGCAATGCCGGTCAGCGTTACGGCGATTAGACACGTCGCAATGCCCAGCAGAAGTGTCCGGCTTATCGCCGGGTGCGTCATGGCCGTGGAAAGCTGCAAGCCCTCGAAGTGTGGATAGAACCGCATCAGGCCCAACTGCGGGACGCCGGTCAGCGCCCATGCGAGCCGCATAAGAATGATCGCCGCGACCGCATACCCCAGCCAGGCATGAAACATGCTGTCGTCGCCGGTGGCGTAGGCGAGCACCACCAGAAGGGCGAGTACCGCGTGGTAGGAACGCAGTCGCTGCATAACCAACATCGGAAAACTCTGCCCCCTTAAGTGCTGGCTCTAGAAGTGACGAATGACCCGAAAGTCTACCTTACAAGTATGGATAACGGCACGGGTTGATCCCCATCAAACCGCTCAGGCAGGGACCGCGGCCTTACAGCTATATCGGTCGGCGATATAGCGGATCACAAACCAGCAATCACACGTTCGAGCTTGGCGCGGACTTCCTGGGCGGCTGCCTTCAGAGCTGGGTTGTCGATGGCCTGCATCGAGGCGACAGGATCAATGGCGGCCACTTCGGTCTCACCATTACCAGCGTCCCGAACGATTACGTTGCAGGGCAGCATCGTTCCCACGTGGGCTTCAAGTTTGAGGGCTTCGTAAGCCAGGGCCGGATTGCACGCTCCCAGTATCCTGTAACTGGGGATGTCGGCGTTGATCTTTTGTTTCATGGTCGCCCTCACGTCGATGTCTGTGAGGACCCCAAAGCCTTCTGTTTTTAGAGCGGCAATGGTGCGCGCTACCGCTTCGTCGAACCCAACTGAGAGCTTCTGTGCGATATAATAAGTCATTCGATTCTCCTTAATGACGAGCGTTCAATCGCTTCAAAATATGTCAGCAGACCCTACGAGGAGGCTGCGCGGATTGTGGAGGTAGAGGGTATATTCTAAAACGGTACCAATCGGACCGGCTGCATGTATTTCGCAAAGTCGTTATCTCGGCTCTAAGGTCTGAATAAGGGGGAAAGATGGCTCGTATTCTCATTGGTATCGACGGATCAAAGGGGGCGCTTAAGGCGCTTGATTATGTTGTCGCGAGAAAGCGCAGGGGCGAAAAGATCGAAGTTCTGCTGCTCTACGCCCAACCGATAATCAAAGCGCACGGCCCAGTAATGACCAAGGCCATGGTGAATGATTATCAGGCTCAGGAAGCCGAAAAGGTGCTCTCTGCGGCGGGGCTAAAGACCCGCGCCAAATTCCTGGAAGCCGACACTTATGTGGAAACGGGCGATCCCGCCGAATGTATTATTGCGTTCGCCAAGAAATCGAAATGCACCGAAATCGTCATGGGTAGTCGAGGGCTTGGGCGATTATCCGGACTACTCCTCGGCTCCGTCGTGGCTAAAGTCGTGCAGTTAGCCGATATGCCGGTGGTGGTGGTTAAGTAAAGGGGCGCTCTCGTAGAGCCGACTAGCTAAGCGAGCCGCACGCCTTTAGCGCCTGGAGAGGAACTAATGGAAGATACGCTTCCGCCTGGAGTGGCCGCCTACAAACGGACACCGATCTTCGATGAGAACACCGTGCCGCCGGGTCTACGTCGCGAGCATCGCACGAAGGACAATGTGTGGGCGCTCATTCATGTGCTCGAAGGAGAATTGCTGTACCGAATACTATCCCCGCAGAGCGAGCAGGTACTTACGTCTGAGAAACCCGGGGTGGTACGACCTGGGCAGCCGCATGAGGTAATGCCTGTAGGTCATGTACGGTTTTTTGTGGAATTTCACGCAGAGCGCCCACCGGCTGGATCAGTTCATGCGATTAGCGTCGAGGGGGAGGAGTGAGGTGACACCTCGTGCTTCAAATCGCTAGTACTGGCGCGAACCCGCCGCCCGGGGTTCTGAAATTCGTTGTTTGCCCCTGGTAAAGGCGTGCGGCGGCTAGAAGGATTTCGCCGTCGTACACGTACAGCCGCACGTCAACCTTGCGGGGAACTCGAACGCCGTCCACTTCGACGAGCCGCTCGCTCGGTGGGGCGAAGTCCTGGGCCACATATCCACCTCGGGTTATTTCGCCCCAGACCCGCTTCGTCACCTTATCGCCGCGATAGACGGCTTTGCTCCCATGACCTCCGGCAGGTTTGAAAAAGAGCTTTCCTCTCTCAGCCCATAGTTGGTCGGCATTGGCATGATCGACCACGACCGTGCGCGGAATATTCTTGAGCCCAGCCAACACATCCACCGGCAAATCCCAAGAATTTACAGCTGCCGCGTCTGTCAACAAGGATAAGTTACGCTTGTCTGCAAACAGCGCGTGAATTGACGGGTTCGGTGTGACAACGGCGGCTTGATCAAGGTGGGCGGCTCTTAACGCAGCGTGTTCCGGCATCGCAAAAGAAAAATCGGTGAGGCGGTTGTAGACCAAATCAACCGGTCGGCCATCAGCCTGAAGCCAGTCACATTCGTAACGCAAATTAGCCGCGTCAACGATGACGGCCTCTATCCCATTTTTTTGGAAGAACCGCTGGGCAAGTTGGAACTCAGGGTAAAGATATTGCTCTTGCGGTCGATCATCCACGATGGCCACGCGAGAAAGAGCGCTTCCCCTCCTCTGAAGCGAAAACTCCGCCTTAAACATGTCTAGAACTTTGGCTTCAAAGCTCGCCACACCCGAACTATCCAATCCGACGTTCATTTCGGTGCAGCAGGAAAGCTGAGCTTTGGCGAGAAATGCGTTTAGGAACGCGCCTCCAGCATTGGTGTTCACTTCGATCAGTTTCGGGCCATCGTCGCCCAGATGGAAATCGTAGCCCATGAAAGCGCCTCGTGGACCAAAGCTCTGCCGCGCAATCTCGGGAGCCCAAGACAAGACCTTCTCGCGATAAGCAGGCAGCTTCGCCACGGCCTCAATTGCTCTGACCGTCGCTAACATTTGGCCGAGAGCTTCGCGCGGCAGAAATACCGGGGTACTGGAAAAAAGATGTGGACGCGCCGCTATCAGATTGTTGAAGAACTCGCCGTCAGCACACTCACGTCGCAATGCTTCGGACAGGGCGTCGCGATCAAGGGTCACGCAAAAGCAGTCCCGGTTGAGGCGCTCCGCGGTAGGTTCGCCCGTGGGCGGGGAACAGGAATTACCCTCGATCATTCTGCTGTCTTCCGCACCTATGGGTTCTGATCTTTTGGCCGAATTTAGTGAGAGGCAGTGGCGCGAACAATTCTGCCTTCGAGTTTTGTCGCCTCAGCTACCGTGTTAGAGATCGTCCCATACTTGCGAACGTTCTTGTGAAGTAGTTCGAGGCGCTGATCTGTTTCGTCGGTATCGACCCTAATTTCGTACTCTATAGAGATCATCTTCGGCGGGCTATCTTGCCTGACGCCATGAAGGTTTACCTCGACGCCGCGCAGCTCGAACTGGAGCATCGGCGCTACGCGCTCAATGCCTTTAATCATGCAAGCGGCGACCGCAGCCAATAAAAGCTCAGCGGGATTGAAAGCATCCCGCCGTCCGGCCATATCGGTGTCGAGCGTAATTTGAGCATCTTTGGAAGTCGCGACGCTGCCGTGAGAATCAATGCGCTTTGCCGAGACTTTGTATTCCAGCATCGTAGCTCCTCGAAATCCCAGTTTTTGTGCCTACCGTTCGACGCCGATCACGTCGATCTGGAGGTACCTGAGTTAACTACCTGCGGTCCAGAGGGCGGGCGGAACGTGCCTGACTTTCCTATGCACATTTAATGCAGTGCAGGGCAGTCGGAAGGGCTTTGAGGCGATTTATGTCGATGGGATTTCCGCATGATGAGCATATGCCGTAGGTGCCATTTTCGATGCGCTGGAGTGCGGCTCGGGCCTGAAGGATTTCCTGCCGCACAACTTCATCGACGCCGATCAAGACTTCATCATCAGCAAGGTCAACAGCCTGCTCAGATGAATCTGCGTCGAGCGGGTGGCGCAAATCATCTTCGATGACTTCGGCTCGATTGGTTAGCTCTTTAATGCGCGATTTAAGAGCCGCGGCAACGGAACTGTAATCAGTCATTACGTTATTTCCCCCGCAAGGCCTCTAGTACACTCTCACCGCTACGGCCTGTAAACTCCTTGTGTAGTTCTCCGATCAAAGCGGCCTTAAGTCGTTCATGATAGTGTCGCCTCATTTCGCCAAGGGTGCGCGGCGCTGCGATTACCACGAGATGTGAAACCACATTCGTGAGCACTTGATGATTGAGCCAATCCGCAACGGCGGCTGCATGTGCATCTTCATCAAGCTGGTGCCCGCTCGGTTCAGCAGAACTTGCATGGTGGCGAGCACCCGACCCCTTATTGTGCCCATGGAGGCTTGGGGCCTCGATTGATGATAGATCGGGTTGAGCCTCATTCCCGATATTACGGAACAGCTCCAAAATGTCGCCATCCGCCAAAGCAATAACTGCGCCATGCGGCAATAACATGAGTATCTCCCAATTTAATTTTTGCTTGGCACAGAGCGAGGCTCGTTCGCCTGGGCGTGATAATCTAAGTAACCCAGCCTAACGTAGCCGTGCTTGGACCACGTTGACAGTGGTCAAATACCCGAGATCAGCAGTTTGGTACCAACGCACGACTTACGAACCGCAGTGCAGCGGCTCAACTAGCCGTCATGTACTGAAGGTGCGGCTTCGTTTCTTTGTGTCCAAGAATGAAAGCACGCAAATCAGCTTCACTCGCTCTGAATTGGGCCTCTGTCAGCTTGCCGCGAAATAGCTCGTAGCGAAGCCAAATTTGATACGTGTTCGTCACGTCAGTCTCGCAGTAGTCCGCGATCTCTTTGATGCGACCGGCCTGGAAATAACCGGCGACCTCACTGCCGTCGATGCCCTCAGGCTTGCCTGTCAAACCCAGCGCCAAGCTGATCTCGTGCATGGTCGCTTTGCCGTTGGGGCTAAACGACGACAGAGCGTCGCAAAGATCGAGAGCGTCTTCGGAGTAGCGATTGAAGTAAGACCGCATCGAAAGGCCGGGAGCCGAGACCTCGTTAATCATGGCCCGGTAGCGAACCACGGGAAGATCGAAGCTATTGCCGTTGAAAGTAATCAGCTGCGGATTGAGTTCTGCAATGCGATCAACGAAGGCCGTTATCAGAGCCTTCTCGGACCGCTCTCCAACATGCGGCGCACCAATAGCCTTCACCTTCCAGAAGTCATCTTCCTTATGGGCCACCAGAGCGCCGATGCAGGCAATCGAGTGGTACGGGAGCTTCGGAAACTTGGAGCCCATAGCCTCCCGGATTTCGTTCTCCGGCTTCCCGGCAAGACCGTTGGCCGCCGCCCATCGAGTTAGGTCGGGTACGGTTTCCAGGTCCCAGACGATGACGTATTGGCTCATTTTGCCCCCAACCTAGGATAGGATGCGGGCCGCCATTTGCCACCTGCTCATCTGGAGGAGTCTGGGGGCTCTGGCGGTCACCGCGCGCGCAAATCTGACGGCTTTCACTGGCAGTGGAACGAAGCCGGAAGACTGGCTGATCGAAAATTAAGGAACCTATGATGACCGATGATGATGAGTATGTGTACGACGAAGAAACTGGCGAATGGATTACCGCAGGCCAGTTGCGCTCTAAGAAAGCCGAAGCCGCCAAAGCAGATGAAGTGGTCGTGCTCGATTCTGTTGGCAATGTGCTCGCCGACGGTGACCAAGTGACGTTAATAAAGGACTTGGACGTAAAGGGTGCGGGGCAAGTGCTACGCCGAGGGACACTCATCAAATCAATCCGGCTGACCGGCGACCCTCAAGAGATTGATTGCAAATTTGACGGTATCAAAGGGCTGGTCTTGCGCGCGGAATTTGTGAAGAAGCGATGAGCGACCGGCTCCCGGATATAATTTCCGTACAATTGAAGGCGTCCTGGGCCTTGTGCTACCTACACAGGGTCGGATGCTGACGCTACTTCTTCAGCGTTACTCGCAGCATCCACGCGTTCAGGCTTGGTCACACTGGCCGTCGTCTGGCGGACCGCTGTCGTGACGCCATTAGGTGCGACAATCGCGCCGAAAACTGCGGAAAACGTAGAGATAATGGATTGTCGCACCTGCCACTAAGTTATTGTTTTATTTAAATAGCCGCACGCCTGGTGCGCCCGCTGTTCAGAACTGAACAATTTGCTCAGAACTGCACACCGGCTTCGAACGCAATCCGCACATCTGATGCGTCAATGCTCTTTCCGCTAAAGCCGCCAGAAGTTGACGGCTTCTATATTTCGACTATCTTGGAAATATGGAAAGCTTCACCGCAGTAGCAGCCTTGTCGGCTCTTGCCCACGAAGGCCGTTTGGAAATATTCCGACTTCTCGTTCAAGCCGGACCTGATGGTCTTGTTGTGGGCGAGATCGCGTCCAAGCTCGACATGCCTAACGCGACACTCTCATTCCATTTGAGCCAGCTGAAGCACGCAGGTCTCGTCCACGCAAAGCGTGAAGGACGCCAACTTATCCAAACGGCAGACTTCGAACGCATGAACGGTTTGGTCGAATATCTTACCGAGAATTGCTGCGGAGGCACGACGTGTGCGCCCGTGTGTAAGCCGAAAGCCATAGCTCCCAAGAAATCGAGAAAAGGAAAACCAGCGTGAAACGGATTCATGTAGGCGCATCGCAAGATGCATAAGCGGACAGCCGTCGTCGTTGCAAGCGAGCTTACGGCGACCGCATTTCTGCTCCTTGCCGTGGTGGGATCGGGGATCGCGGGGGAGAAGCTATCGAATGGGAACACAGCGGTCGCGCTGCTTGCCAACGCAATTGCGACGGGCTGCGCTCTGTACTCTTTGATCGTCACGTTTGCGCCCGTATCAGGGGCGCACATGAATCCCATCGTGAGCATTGCCGCAGCATACTTTCGACAAATGCCTTGGAAGTCGGTGCCTGCTCATATCATTTCTCAGGTCGTAGGGGCTGTGATCGGCATTTGGTTGGCGCACTTCCTGTTTGACCTTCCGATTATTCAGTTTAGTGAGCACGCGCGTACGGGTATGCCGCAATGGTGCGCTGAGACTGTCGCAACGGTCGGGTTGCTGGGTGTCATTCTTCGCTGCAACTCTCACGGATTGCCGATCACTGCCAACGCAGTCGCGCTCTACATAACCGGCGCATACTGGTTTACGTCTTCTACTTCCTTCGCTAACCCCGCCGTGACAATCGCGCGGTCGCTGACCAATACGTTCGCGGGGATCAGACCCGCCGATGTGATCGGCTTTGTCGTCGCACAGTTCGTTGGTCTGGGCATCGTGCTTCTCGCTTCACGAGCGACCGCCTTCACCTTGTCTGAAAGTAAGTAGAGAGACCAATGAACATCGTCGTCCACCACAATCCTGATTGTGGAACCTCTCGGAACGTCCTGAAGATCATCGAAGCGGCGGGCTACAAGCCGACCGTGATCGAGTATCTGAAATGCGGATGGACCAAGCCGCAACTTCTGGCGCTATTTGCATCGGCCAATTTGACGCCTCGTTCTGCCCTAAGAGAGACTAAATCGCCCGCGAAGGAGCTTGGGCTGATTGATCCAAACGTCTCCGATGAAGCAATCTTGGATCAGATGATCGCGCATCCGGTGTTGGTCAATCGGCCAATAGTCTGTTCGACTAAGGGTGTAAAGCTGTGCCGCCCGAGTGAGGCTGTGCTGGACTTGCTGGACAAACTGCCACCAGGACCGCTCTACAAGGAAGACGGCGGGCTCATAATAGACAGCGAGGGAAATCGCGTTGGTTGACCAGCAAGAAACGTTCCCGAACCTCGACGAAAATTGTTTCCAGGAAATAGACGCAGCGCGTCTCGCAACGCCTCTGCGTTCAACACACCGTCCTCGCATCCTGTTGCTCTATGGGTCGTTGCGGAAGGTTTCGTACAGTCGTTTCCTGTCGCAGGAAGCCGCACGGCTGCTTGAGCGGTTCGGCGCGGAAACTCGTTTCTTCCATCCGGATGAATTACCTCTCCCGGACTCGGCGGGAGCGGGGCATCCCAAGGTCAAGGAACTGCGCGACGCTGTGACCTGGTGCGAGGGTATGGTGTGGTGTTCGCCCGAACGGCACGGTTCAATGAGCGGCATCATGAAGGCGCAAATTGACTGGATACCGTTGACCCTGGGGGCAGTGCGGCCCACGCAGGGGAAGACGCTCGCGGTCATGCAAGTGAGCGGGGGGTCTCAGTCCTTCAATGCGGTCAATCAACTGCGTGTGCTGGGCCGATGGATGCGCTTGCTCACAATCCCCAATCAGTCGTCAGTCGCTAAGGCGTATCTGGAGTTTGATGAGGCAGGACGCATGAAGCCGTCCTCCTACTATGACCGCGTTGTCGATGTGATGGAGGAACTGGTGAAGTTCACCTTGCTGACCCGTGACATTGCGCCGTACTTGGTGGACCGCTACAGCGAACGGAAAGAAAGTGCCGAGGAACTCACCAACCGCGTTAACCAGAGGGCCATCTAATCTGGTTTACGCCGAAAACAGCGAGGCCAAGAGGCCTTGGCATGACCTGCCCGCAGCGAGATGAAGGCTTGAACGGCAGGGATATAATTTCCGTACAATTGAAGGCGTCCTCGGCCTTGTGCTACCCAGACAGGGAAGGATACGGACGCTACTTCTTCAGCGGTACCCGCAGCGTCCACGCGTTCAGGCTTTGTCACCAAGCACGCCTTCTGGGGGACCTGGGGGACGACGCTACTTGGGTGCGACAATCGCGCCAGAAAGTGCGGTAAACGTAGAGAAAGTTGATTGTCGCACCTGCGGCTAAGCTATTGTTTTACTTAAATAGCCGCACGCCTGGTGCGCCCACCATTTCCTGAATGGCCGATCCCATCCCGAAGGTCCTTTCCGGTAGTCCTTCTTTAGGCTCCTATATAGAGAAGCCCCCGCGGCTTCATTCGAAGGAGAACCCATGCTGGTCCGTCTGCTCGCCGTCCTGCTTACCGCCCTGACCCTCGCCGGGTGCGATATCAACGCGGTTCCGCGCCTTGATGAAGAAGTGAAGGCGTCGTGGAGCCAGGTGCAAAATCAATATCAGCGACGTGCCGACCTGATCCCGAATCTCGTGGAAACCGTGAAGGGTTATGCCGAGCATGAGCGCGAGACTCTTGAGGCTGTCATCGCGGCGCGCGCCAAGGCCACCTCGATGCAGCTCCCGGACAACATCACGCAGGATCCGGAAGCCTTCCAGCGCTTCCAGGAAAATCAGGCCGGCCTCACCAGCGCGTTGGCGCGCCTCATGGTGGTGGTCGAGCAGTACCCGAACCTGAAAGCCGATCAGCAGTTCATCGCACTGCAGTCCCAACTTGAAGGCACGGAGAACCGTATCGCCGTCGCGCGCAAGGACTACATCGCCACGGTGCAGCGCTATAACACCGAGATCCGCACGTTCCCGGGACGCTTCGTCGCCGCGGTCCTCTATCCGGACGCCAAGGTGAAAGAAACCTTCACCGCCAGCGAAGCCGCGCAGCAGGCGCCCGCCGTCAAATTCTGATGCGCCGTTTTGTTTTTGCGCTGCTGCTGATCGCCGCGGGCGCCGCGCAGGCCGCCGGCCTCTCGTTCCCGCCGCTGACCGGGCGCGTGGTCGATCAGGCCGGCATCCTGTCGGTCTCGGCCGAACAAACGCTCACCGCCGCGTTGCAAGCTCACGAGCAGGCGACAAGCCAACAGGTTGTCGTTGCGACGGTCGCTTCGCTTGAGGAGCGGGATATCGCCGAATACGGCGTCGCGCTCGGCCGGGCCTGGGGCATCGGCCAAAAGGATAAGAACACCGGCGTGATTCTCTTAGTCGCGCCGAACGAGCGTGCGGTGCGCATCGAGGTCGGTTATGGCCTTGAAGGCACGCTCACGGACGCAACCTCCCGCCTGATCATTGAAAACGCCATCCTTCCGCAATTCCGCGCGGGAAACATGGAGGCCGGAATCGTTGCCGGGACGCGTTCGATTCTTGGCGTGTTGCGCGGTGATCCCGATGCGACGCCGCAACCGGCGCCCATCCGCTCGCGCGACCCGGGTGGGATTCCGATTTTCACCATCCTGATCATCCTTTTCATCGTCACCCGTTTCGGCCGCAGGCGCCGCGGCCTCTTTCCCCTGATCCTGGGCTCGCCCACGGTGTGGCATGGCGGCTCGCGGCGCGGCGGTGGGTTCGGCGGCGGCGGTTTCAGGGGGGGTGGGGGCTCATTTGGCGGCGGGGGCGCGAGCGGCCGATGGTAACCTTGACGGATACCGATAGAGAGGCGCTGACGCATTGCGTGGCCGCGGCGGAAAAGCGCACCAGCGCCGAGATCGTCCTCTCCATCGCGGAAACTTGTGACGACTACCGGATCCACACCCTGCCGTATGCGGCGCTCGCCGGATTCCTGGTCTTCGGCGCGCTGGCGTTGATGATGCCCGATATACATGTCCGCATGGCGTTCCTGGCGACGGGGGCCGGGGTACTCCTGGCCGGTCTCGCGCTTCAGTGGCGGCCCCTGCGTCTGCTCACCGTGCCCCGGGCGGTGAAAGAGGAAGCAGCCGAACGTCTCGGCCATCTTGAATATGCCGCCTTGGTCGCGGGCCGCACCGCCGCCGCGAACGGGATACTCATTTTCATCGCGCTCGCTGAGCGGCACGCCGAGATATTGCCGGAGCCGGGGCTCGCTGCCGCCGTTCCACAGGCCGTATGGCAGAGGATCATGGACGCGCTGATCGCGGACCTCGCGGCCGGACGCGTGCGGCAGGGAATCGAAACCGCCATCGCGGCGTGCGGCGAAGAGTCCGCGATCGCTTTCCCGCCGTGCGCTGAAGATCGCGACGAGCTCTCCAACGCGCCACAAATCGCGCGTCAGCCGTAAAACGCCGGGAGCTCCCGAGTCAAATGTCTAAGCGCTCGTCTTTCCCGGTTTCTGCCAGAAGAACTGCACCGTGCGTTTCTGGAAGTTCAACGCCACCTGGTCGAAAAGCTTGAGCACGTCCATGCCCAGCAGCAACGCGCGATCGCGATTGAGGCCCAGGCGCCGGAAAGGCTGAGCGTCGGTGAAGGCGATAGGCAGGTTCGCAACCACCATGCCGCCAACGCGCAGACGCTTTACGACCACCCAATCGACCGGCGTGCTTTCACCGGTGATGCTGATCAGGGTCGCCATCTTGAAGTCCGAGAGCGAGCCGGTGCGCTGCATGAAGCGCTTCAAGGTCTGGTTTCCGACGCTCGTTTCCGACCCGGTGTTGATGATCACCGAGATGCCGTCGTCGTCAGTTCCGATCCCGGCATTCGTAAGCACCAACTGACCGAGTTTGCTCCGCGCGGTCACGGTGATCGTCTCGCCTTCCCAATCTTTGTCTACCACGGCGTCGGCGTTCATCGTCATCGTGCCGGTGCGCAGGTTCAAGACAATGCGCTGCGATTTGAGGGCGTCGATGCCAAGCACGCCCTTGGCGCCGATGTTCCGCTCGCTGAATTTCGGAGCGGCTTTCGGCGCAAGACGCACGCCGTTGATTTCCAGCGTCGGCAGCATGGCGCTCGCGATGCTCTCGCGCCCCGTCATGGTGTGGATGGTCGTCTTTGGGCCGTCGGGCAATTTGAGTTCTGCGGCGAGCTCAGTGGCGATGATGGTGCGCTCGAGGGCGGTGTCGACGATGAACGGGAACGGTCCCTGGCCGCCAATGGAGATGGGCACCGACATGCGGGCGCCTTTATCGACTGTCGCGCCAAGCAACTGGGTCTCGGGATTGGCGCCCGGCATCGGCGCGGACGGCGCGGCGTCCTGCGCCGCCGCCAGCCGCGCGAAAAGGCTGACCGGCCCCGCGAACGCTACCGCATTCAAGAACGCGAGCGCGCTGCGCCTGCCTATCGGTCCCGCCATGATCGCCTCCCTCTTCAGCTCGGCGTATTTTAGCCCCACTGCAAAGCCCTCCAAAGCGCTTCGTTGATCACTTCTGTAACCGTTGGGGCCTCAGCCGCCGTTGTCAGCGATGACGATGGCGGCGGGAGTCTGTCCGGCGCGCCTCGCGAGGGCTGTATAGGCGGCTTCAAGCGCGCGGGTATAGCGCGCGGTGTCGTATGTCGGGCGGCTTTTAAGGTTAGCCGCGAGTTTCGCCTTCAATTGCGCCGCCCGTTTCTCATCCTGGGCGATCTCGAGGGCCTTGTTTTCATAGTCCGTCCAATCGGCGGCGATCAGCTCGGGCATCCCCAGCGAGGTGACAAGGCTGGCCGCGACGCGCCCGGCAAAGGTCTCGCCGGGCCGCGTCAGCACCGGCAAACCGGCCTGCAACGCATCGGCCGCCGTCGAGTGCGCGCCGAAAGGCGCGGTGTCGAGAAAAAGATCCGCGAGCGCATGGCGGCCGAGATGCTGGTCCATCGGCGCATGCGGCGCAAAGACCAGGCGCGCGGGATCCACGCCGCGCCGCTCCGCCTCGGCGCGCAAGTTCCGCTGCGCGGTTTCATCACGCACCGCGAGCCAAAGCACGCTGCCGGGCACGGCGGCGACGAGCCGAATCCAGATATCGAAGATCGCGGGCGTGATCTTGTAGGCTGAATTGAAACTGCAGAAGACGAACCCCGATTCCGGAAGGCCGGAGTCCACGCGTGGCGGCGCGGGCGCAAGGACACGGCGGTCGTCGGTGGGAAAAAAACACGACGGCAACGTCACGATCTTCTCGGCGTAATCGCCACGGCGCGCCTCGGGGATGACGACATCATCCGCGATCAAATAGGGGATGGCCTCGTTCGCAAGCGTCCCTGGATAGCCCAGCCACGCGGCCTGCACGGGCGCGGCGCCGTAATTGAAAATGCCCGCGCGGGCGTGGTCGGTGTAGCCGGTGAGATCGACCGCCACGTCGAGGCCGATCTCGCGCGCCATGGCGGCGACGGCTTCATCGGACATCGCGCTCGCGTCCACAAATCGGTCGACCGCGGCGGCGAGCCGCGCCTGCATGGCGTCCGGTTTAAGCGGCGCGATTTGAAAAGCGGTGATCTCGAAGCGCGTGCGGTCATGCCGTTCGAAGACGCCGGCGACGGCATATCCTACGGGGTGTTCGCCGAGGTCGGCCGAGAAGTACCCCACACGAATACGGCTGGCTGGCGCCGCGGGGGGCACGGATGCGGGAATGCGCCGCGGCGATATCAGCGCGGTGTAAAGCCCCGCCACACGGCGCTGTTGCGCGGCGGATGACGATAAGGACAAGACATTGAAAGGCAGGCTCGCGAGCTCGCCCGCGTCGATCCGCGCCAGGATCGACGCGGCGTCTTCGTCCGTTCCCTCCCAGTCGCACACACTTTTACGCAAGTGCAGGGCGGGACCCGCCGCCATTGGTAGCTTGGGGTCGAGGGCGAGCGCGCGGCGAAAACTCGCGAGCGCTTCGTTAGCGCGCTTCATCAGCTCCAGCGCCACGCCGCGATTGCTATGCGGCAGGGCGACATTCGGCGCGGCGGCGATGGCCGCGTCGAAGCTCGCCAACGCCTCGGCATAGCGGCCGAGCTGAAGCAGAGCTACGCCGCGATGATCGTGTGCTTCAGCAAGAAGAGGCTGCAGCGCCACAGCCTTGTCGCCGCTCGCGACCGCGTCAACGAAGCGGCCCAGGCGCGTCAGCACCATCGTGCGGTCGGAGTAGGCCTTCGCGTAGGTTGGAACGAGCGCGATGGCCGCGTCGATGTTGGCCAGCGCCTCGTCGAGGCGTCCCATTTTTGAGAGCGCGCCGCCAAGATTGTTGCGCGCCTGCGCGTCCTTTGGATCAAGCCGCAAGGCGCGCTCGAAACGTGCGGCGGCATCCTTGAAGCGCCCCAGTGTAAGCAGAAATGAGCCGTGATTGTTATGCAGGCCCGCGATGTCGGGCCGCAGTTTGAGCGCCCGCTCGTTTTCCTTCACCGCATCCAGCGTGCGCCCTTGCGCGAAATCCATCAACGCGAGTTGCGCGTAGCTTTCGACGTGTTTGGAATTGCGCGCGAGTATTTGCCTATAGGCTTTGCGCGCTTCGTCGAAGCGGCCGGCCTCCTGATGGGCGCGCGCCGTCTGGAGGGCGAGGGCTTCCAGCATTGCTATACCTCGAAGAAACTCGCGTCGACGGGTTTATGCGCGAGGATCTCGTCGCGCGTCAGGCCTTTCAGCTCGTGCGGGAAGATCAGCCATTTGTCCGTCTCGTGCACATAGAAGTCGGGCTTGATCTGGGTTTTGTTACGCAAGGGCTTGTAGTAGGCGGTGGCGACGCGGATGTCCCTGGCGAGGTTGTTGCGGCACCGTTTGGCAAGCTCGGCGAGGATCGCCTCGATGCTGCGGCCGCTGTCGAAAACATCGTCGACGATCAGCACGGAATTTTCCGGACGCAGCGTGTCGATGAGATAGTCGAGCGCGTAAACTTTCACCAGCGCCGCCTGTTTATCGATGCCGTAATAGGACGAGGTGCGGATGGCGATGTGGTCGGTTTCGAGCGCGTGATACTCGAGCACTTCCTGGACGGCGATGCCCACCGGCGCGCCGCCGCGCCACACGCCGACGATATGCGTGGGCCGAAATCCGCTGCGCAAGACCTTCATCCCAAGCGCGATGGAATCCCGTAAGAGCTCGTTGCCCGAAATGTAGATCTTTTCGATGTCTTTATTGCTCACGTCGGCTCCACGGGATCGGTCTCACGGGCGCAGTCTAGCGGGATGCCGTCGTTATGCTAGGTTTGGGTCCGCGGCGAAATAGCCGGCGATAGTGGCGAGGGGGCTTGCCGTGACACAATCAACGATGGCCGCGTTTCTCGAGCGGCGCTTTCATCTTGCCGAACGCGGCACCAACGTGCGCACAGAAGCGTTGGCGGGCGTCACGACCTTTCTGGCCATGGCGTACATTATCGCCGTAAATCCGGCGATTCTCGGCCAGGCCGGCCTGCCGATCGCCGCGGTCGCCGCCGCCACGTGTTTTTCAGCCGGCTTCGCCACCATCCTCATGGGCCTTAGCGCCAACATCCCGCTCGCGCTGGCCCCCGGGATGGGCCTCAACGCCTACTTCACGTTCACGGTGGTCAAGCAAATGGGCGTGCCCTGGGAAGTCGCGCTCGGCTGCGTGTTCTTTTCCGGTATCGCTTTCCTGATCCTAACGCTAACTGGAATCCGTCAGCTGATTATCGCGGCGGTGCCGCGCTTTCTGTTTCCCGCCATCGCCGCGGGCATCGGGCTCTTCATTACTTTCATCGGACTGCACAATGCGGGGATCGTGGTGGCGAGTCCGGCGACCCTGGTGACGCTCGGGGACCTGCGGGCGCCCGGCGCGGCGCTCGCGCTTGTCGGTTTGGTGATGATCGTCGCGCTGCATTTATGGAAGGTGCGCGGCGCTGTGCTCATCGGCATTCTCGCCATCACCGGCCTTGGGTGGGCGCTGGGTCAGGCCAGCATGCAATCGCAGCCCTACGATGTCTCGGCCATTACCGAGACTGTCCTAAAGCTCGATATTCCAGGGGTTTTTGCACCGTCCGCGACACTTGGCCTTCTCGAGATCGTGTTCGTGTTCCTCTTCGTCGATCTGTTCGACAACATCGGCACGCTGGTCGGGGTCGCGAAGCGCGCCAATCTCGTCAATCCTGACGGCAGCATTCCGAAGCTGAATCGGATCCTTCTCGTCGACGCCACCGCGACCGTTGTCGGCGCGATGGCCGGCACCAGCACGGTCACCAGCTATGTCGAAAGCGCGGCCGGTGTGCAGGCCGGCGGTCGTACCGGGCTGACATCCGTCGTCACCGGCGCCTTGTTCCTGCTTGCGATGTTTGCCGCGCCTTATGCGCAACTCATCCCGGTCTATGCGACGGCCCCGGCGCTGATCCTGGTGGGAGGCCTCATGATGACGCCGCTCGCCGAACTGGAGTGGGACGATTTCATGGTCAGCATCCCGGCGTTCCTGACGCTGGTGATGATCCCCCTGACCTTTTCCATCGCGAACGGTCTCGCCTTTGGCATCACCGCCTATGCCCTTCTCAAGCTGTTGGCGGGAAAGATTCAGAAATCCGATTGGCTGCTGTTGCTGCTCGCGGCCCTGTTTATCGTGCGCTTTATCTATTTGGGCGGTGGCTAGGCGGCGCGGCGGTCCTGCAATCAGCGACTTGTGAAGACGGGGCTATCGGGGAATATTGTTGCACTGCGGCAACAAATTTCTGCATGATTCTTGCAGATTTCACCCCGATTGTATGACATCTTTCCGCTGACAGTGCGTGAAGCATGTCCGGACGCAATCTGAGCGTGTAACGGTCCGCGCCCTCCTAAAAGCGCGATTTTCCTTGTTATACAAGCAGCTGGTCCGGCTACGGGACCGGCGTGCACGACTTCTTGGGGAGAGGGGTTGTGACGATGAATCGCTAGTCCTCGGAGGTGTCTGGTGTCATTCTAATGCACCGTTTCTGTCGTCGTTTTGACGGCATAAGCGGCGTTTCGGGAGGAGAAGTTTGGTGCGTCTGATTGGTGAGGTTCGGCGCGTACGCGCTGGAAAGTACACGACTGCATTTGTTGCCCTCGCGGCGATCGGTCTTGCGAGTTGCTCGGGTCCTGCAGCGCCTGCGGCGACGCAGCCCGCGGCTGTCGCATCGGGGTCCGGTCCTCAGGAGCCGGCGGGCGACACGACGGCCAAGCGGATGCGCTTGATGACGGCCGATCAGTACCGCAACACGCTTTCGTATGTTTTCGGCCCCGGCATCAGCATGCCGACGTCGTTCGCG
>JAYRJU010000005.1:0-137500 GCA_041906145.1 Rhodospirillaceae bacterium
CGCCGCTCTTCGGCGCCTGGCCTGAACGCGTGATCACCCAGCCGGAGTAGTGGCAGAGGTTCTCGTAGTTGTCGCGGAACGCCGTGAAGTTCGTCAGCAGGTTCATGTCCTGCTGGATCGGCTTGAAGAACGCCGACTCTTCCTTCAGGTCGTAGTTCGCGCCGACTTTCGACGGCGTGAAGATGCCCTGCTGCATGCCAAGGCCCCAGAACCACGTGCCGAAGCGCAGCGGCATCGGCGAGCCGTCGGCCAGCGCCGTCCCGTTGGTGTTCAGGAAGTAGTTCAGCAGCGGAAGGCCGACGGTCACGGCGCCGCCGCCGACCATCCCATTCAGCACTCTGCGTCTTGAAAAACGATTCATGGTTTTCCTCCTCTTAATTCACTTTGGCCGCGATGGTCTGCTCGGCGCTCGCCGTCTTCTCTCCGGCCTTTTCATCAACGGCCGGCGGAATGACTTCCGAGAAAGTCGGCGACAGCGTGATCGTGCGGAGCAGATCAGGCAGGCGGTAACCCTGTTCAGCGAAGCGCGTGTTCAGATAGTTCAGCAGCGGCTGATCGTCGCGCGCGGTCGGGCCGCCCGTGCCGTAGCTGTAGATGCGCTTCACAAGGCAGCTCGTCAGAGCCGGATGGTCGTGCAGAGCGGTGGCGAGACCAATGGCGTTCTGGAAGTTCTTGCCATCCAGCGAGCCCGAGGGATCGATCGGATTGCCGCGTTCAGTGGTGCGGAACACACCCGCGCCATCGAAGTTCTCCATCGCCAACCCCATCGGGTCGGTGATCTTGTGGCAGCCCGCGCACACCGGGTTTTCCAGGTGGAAATTCACGCGGTCACGCTGCGTGCGATGTTCGGCTTTGGGGTTTTCCAGCGCCGAGAAGTCAACGTTTGCGGGCGGACGGGGAACCGGCTGGCAAAGCAGGAGTTCGCGCAGCGCCTTACCGCGCAGCGTCGGCGAGCTGCGGCCCGGGTGCGAATGCACCGCGAGGAAACTGACGTGCGTTGCGATACCGGCGCGGCCGCTGTTTTCCGGGAACGTGTACGGCGTCCAGCCCGGGGTCGCGGACACGCCGTAGATGGCGGCCAGCGCCTGGGACATAAAGGTCTCACGCGTCGTGTAGAGGTCGCGATAGTCCTTATTCTCGGTGATCAGGTGGTTGATGATCGTGCGCAGGGTTTGCTCACGCGCATCGGCAACCGTGACGCCCGTAAAGGCCGGATAAATCGCCGCGTCCTTGGCGAGGTTGTTGAAGTCGTCGAACGCCATCATGTCGTCGAAGAACGCGCGCATGCCGGTTTCAAGACGCGGGCTGGCGAGCATCATGTTGACGATTTTTTCACGGCCCTTCGGCGTGTTGATCTCGCCACTTTCAGCGGCTTTGATCATCGCGTCGTCCGGCGCGGCATTCCACAGGAAGAACGACAGACGATGCGCCAGCGAGAAAGAGTCGAGGCGCATCTTCCCCTTGTTCTTCGGATCGGGCTCATAGGTGTCGGTGATGAACAACACGTCCGGCGACAGCAGCATGCCTTCGAGGGCGGCCGCCAGGCCGGCATAGAAGTCCTTCAGCTTTTCCGCACCCGCGTTCGCTTCGGCAACAACGGCCTGAACCTTTTCCTTCGGAAGCGGCTTGCGATACAGCAGGCGGCCAGTCGACGTAAGGAATTTGGCCGCGCAAGCGGCGTCGGCGGCCTTCTCGTCCTTCGGCTTGCAGGGAATGAGGAAATCACGGTGTTCAGCATCGACGACCGCGCCCGAAACGAGCGAAGCGGTGCGCTGATACTGTTCGAGCTGCGCGGCGGTCACACCCGCGAAGGCGGCGCCGTTGGCAAGCAGGCCTTCGGTGCGACGCATCGGCGCGAAGCGCGTATCGACGCGCAGATCCGGGCCAAAGATGTAAGCGAGCGAGTTGGCGTACTGCTCCTGCGTCATCAGACGCACGCGCTGGGGCACACCCTTCGCTTCGGCTGGAAGTGCCGGGGTCGCGCTCGCGGTCTTGGCGGCGGCGGGAGCGGAAGCCTTATCGGAGGGCGCCGAACAGCTTACCAGGGCAAAGGCCGCCAGGAGGCTGAGCGCGCTCCCGCGAAGGGCCGATGCCACACGTCCCTTTTTCGACGGGACCGAATAATTCTGAAACAACACTGCCGCTACCTCCTCATTATGGCCTTGGCCAAGGCCAGGCATAGAAATTCCAACGCTCGCCTCACACCGAGAGCCGACCTAGCTCATCATTATACGCTGTGCGTACTGGATGATCCTTGCGATTTTAAAGTCTTCTCCGAATCCCATTCTAATTTCGTACTGAAACGAGAATGTTTTCTTCATTTGTTCTTCATATTCGCGCTGAACTTGTTACTCAACAAGGGCTTTCTCGCCCGAAATCTTGCTGTTTCCGCTGTTACGCGAATCGAAAAACGCCTCCTCTACGGCCCGCGAAGTGGGCGCCGAATATTCGCGGCGCGCAACCCGAACTCCATTCAATTCGTCTATACCTACCCTAAACTATGATCGACCGACCGGTCGATCAATATACAGTGAGCGGAAAACTGCCGCCGCTTCAAGAAAACCTCGGTAACACCTCGCCCGCACCGCGAAATTGCGCACAAAATCGCCTTCGGAGGCACCTTCGCGCCCAGGTTAAATCAATATTTTCCAGACAACTACCGGCGCGTGAGCACCTCGCTGGCTTGCACTCCACAGCCCGAGGTATGGATTCGGGTGTCGTGCTTGGGGGCTAAATGTTCGTGCGCTGTGTTCGAGCAACCGTCGTGGTCCTCGCTATTACCTGGGCCGGCTCAGCGATGGCTCAAGATCGTCCCGTGCCGTACGACCCCGTCTTCGAATCGCCCGCTGACGCCATTGGCGAAGCCATCGCCGCGGAGAACGGCGACGCGTACGTCGCCACCCCTTCAGATTCTTTTATCGTAGAACATTCCAACCAGGTCGCCGCGGCGGCGCCGCGGGCTTCGTCCTCGCGCGAAAACGGCTGCCGTGAATATTCCGCGGATGAAGACAGCACTTTCGCTGAGGGTATTGCGTGTCCTCAGGCGGACGGCTCGTGGCGGATTGAAAGTAGGGCTCAGAACAGGCCGTCCCAACGAAGGGCCGAAGTGCGCGCGAACGCGCCCTACTCCGAATATCCGGACTATACCGATGATGAGCGTGAAGAGCGCGAAACAGCGCGTCCGGCGAGCCGCTTCCGCCTCGACTGGGACACATGGAGTTCAGCGCGCCGCGGCAGCCCCGCTCGTTCCAACGGATACCGCAATGAATAGCCGTGCCTTTCTCCTCGCGCTTATCGGCGCGCTCGCCTTCGCCGCCCCGTCTCGCGCCGCAGAGTATCGCGCTTTCATTGATACGACGTTGAATGTTCCGCCCGCCGCAGGTTCACTGAATGTCGGCAATATGATTGTACGCCTTGACCGTTTTACCGAGCTACGTGACGGCAAGGTGCAGGCCGAGATGTCTTTTTATAATCTCGACCGCGAAGCGGCTGCGTCCTTTGTGCTGAACGCCAGGAACACAGACGCTTCGTTGCACAACGGTGACGGCGCGTCCTATCGCTTGCTCGGCGTCTCGCAATTCGCCGATATGCAAAGCGAGAATGGCTGGACGACTGTAGCCCCCGGCGGTTCAGCCGCAATGACCGCAATATTCGCCGCCGAGGGCCTGCAACGCGGGGTTCAACCATTTGCCTTGCGAATTCCAATGCGGCTCAAGTGGCGCTCGGCCGACGCGCAGATCGCGCGTATACGCGCCTTCGACGTGAACTTTGGAGGTCTGCGCCGCCAATCGGAATTGGCGTCGATCCCGGACACAGCAGCTGTCGAGCGCGTTGAAGCGATGGCCCTGCAACCTCTTAAGGCGCCGCCGCCGCTGCAAGCACGCCCCTCCAAATTCGACGACGATCTCGCTCCGCAGGTCGCCGCGCTGCCCGCAGCCCGGCCCGACGCCCGCCGCTATCTTTTCGCGATCGGCGTTAGCGAATATGACGATGCCCCAAGCGTTCCGTTCGCGGACCGCTCCGCACAGCTGATGACGGAGTTGTTGCGCAAACGCTACGGCGTTCCGGAAGAAAATATCACCCTCATCACCGGAAACGACGCTACCGGTTTGAAGATTCTTGGCCGCCTTAATTCCCTGGTCCAGCGGCTGACGCCGGGCGACACAGTGTTTTTCTACTATGCGGGCCACGGCCTTTCGGGCCGTGACGGCAAAGCCGTGTATGTCGTGCCGAAAGACGCGGTGCCCGGCGCTTATGAAGTCGAAATGCTTTCACTGTCCTCGCTGCTGGCCCATTTTGAAAACTCGCCGGCCGCGCGCGTTGTCGCATTCCTTGACACCTGCTTTTCGGGCCGCGTGAGCGGCGACAAGTCCCTGTTCCCAGGCGTGGCGCCGCTGGTGCCAACGGAAATTTCGGCGCCGGAGGTAAAAAACAAGGGCAAGGTGACTTTGTTCTTGGCGGGCCAGGCCACCCAATTTGCCAACGATTATCCGGAGCGCGGTCACCGCTTGTTCAGCTACTTCCTGATCCGAGGCTTGCTGCGCGGCAGCGACAACGCGACCGAAATCCATGCGGGCGCCGCCCGTGAAGTGCGCCGCATCTCCGCCAAGCGCGGCGCCGAATTCCTGCAGGAGCCGCGCCTTGAAGGCGCGGCCAATTCAGTCGGAAGCTTTATCGCCGTGAGCGACCAGCGCCCGCGCTACTAACCTGAACAGCTGTTCGCGACATCCGAGAGATCGACGCTTCCCTCGATGCGCCGGCCATCGGCGATGATCTGATCCACAATCGGCACGCCGTTTTTCATGCGGTACGAGGCGCGAATGGATTTGGTCTTGAGATAAGAGTCGCCGACCAGGCCGCGCAGCCCACCAATCAGATAGGCGTCCACGCGCCGCGGGAAGATTCGCGCGGCCGAAGCGGAGGCGCGCACCTGATGATAGCCGCGCACGCGCGCGATCTCGCGCTCTTCCTCGCGTGCGATCGCGCCTTCCGGCCGGCGGACGAATCCGCTGTAGCGCTCACCGTCTAGAGTCGAGGGCTGACCCTTTTGGCCGTCAGCGAGATAAAGTCGTCCATCACCATCGAGCAAACCTGTGCGCATGCCGAGGCATTGCACCAGTGCGCCGTAAAGGCGGTCGCGTTGCGCAGCCTCCGAAGGCCAGCGGATTTCGATGCCCGGGCCGGCGCCTTGCTCGAGGATTTTCAAAAAAGCGCGCCCTTCGCCCATGACGGCGGCGGTATTCACGGCGGGGGCCGGTGGCGGCGCAGATTTCGCGGGCGCACGCTTTGGGGCTGGAACGGTGGGAAGCGGCGCCTTCACGCGCATCACCTCGGGCGCGAGTTGCGGCAGCGGGGTCGGACGCAGTGGCGTGGCCTCGGGCTCGGCCTTTTCTTCCTGCGGCGGCGCGTGCTGGGCAACGGGCGACTCTGGCTTCATTCGCGATGGCGTGGGCGTCAAAGGCACAACTTCGCGCGCCGGCGCAGGATCCGGGTGAAGAACAGAAGGCACGACCTCCGCTTTGACGGCGGCCGGCGTTGGCCGCAACGGGACAATCTCTTTTACTGGTTCCTGCGACGCGGGCTTGAGCATGGCCTGCGACGGAGCGAGCGGTTGCGGAACCGCTGCCTCGACCGGAACCGTAGGTGCCCGCACTTGTACCGGAGGTGCAGGGGGCGCGGGAGCACGTGGGGTGGGAGTGACGTGTGGTGCGGACGGCTCAGAGATCTCGACCAGTTCCACGGACAGCGCCGGGACAATCTGCGCCAGAGACGGCGCATCAGGCGGCGGGGATGGCGATTGCGGCGGAGGTTCCCCGGCTATTTGCTCCGGCGGCGGCGCATCGGGACGGTCAACGATGATCCATGCGAGAACGACCGCGAGGAGCAAAATGCCCGCGGCCGCTCCACGTTCGACGAAGGGGCGATTTGGCATCGCCATGATTACTTGCTCATATTCTCGATAAAGGTGTCTTCCATCTCGCGCGCGAGTTTGTAGAGCTCGCGACTGCGCTCCTGCGGGGTCATGAACTTCGTGCCCACCGCGGCGATCATGGGCGCGCGCACCGCGGCTTGCGGCGCGGCGGCTGGCGCAAGTTTACCATCGGGCGTCATACGCGATGCCAAATCCTGCGGCGCATTCACGGCGCGCGTCGGGACGTAGACTTCCGGCAGCGGCGCTGGCGCGGCGGCTTCTCGCACTGGAGCAACCACCGGGGGAAGAGCAGCCGCGGGCGGCGCTGGCATTTCGTCGGAGACGAGCCGCTCCATCTTCGGCGGTTGCGCGGAAGCCATCGCCGGCGGCAAAAGCGAAATGGGGCCGCCCGGTTCAACGGCGGGCGTAACGGGCGCCGGCGGCGTCATCGGCTGCGGCGCGATGTCGGCCACTTGCGGCTCTTCCCTCGGCGCGGCGAGCACCTCCGGCTCTTCTTCGATCGTCGGCTCTTCTTTTCTTGCGACGCTCACCTGAGCCGCGTGATGAACCGCCGGCGCCGCCACTGGTTCTTCCTGGACAGTTTCCTGTTCTTCCGCGGCCGCAGGAGCGCGCACGCCGAACGGGGGCAGCACGCCAGGGCGGCTGTAGGCCAGGGACAACATCACGAGAAGGATACCGGCCAGAATTGTCGTGCGGATCATGGAGCTAGCCCTTGTGTTTGATGGCGAGGGCAAAGGGCACGTCAATAGCGGACAACACCGATTGCATGGTGACGAAATCCTGCAGCGCCGTGGTCGGCGGCAGGATGAGAACTACTTTGCGCCCTTCAGCAGTGGCACGGCGGGCGAGAGCTTCGGGCGCGAGGCTCCCCTTCTCTCCCTGAACGGAGAAGGTCCAACCGCCACGCGTCTCCACCGGTGTGACGGCAATCACATCAGCCTTCGCGACAGTTTTAGCCTTGCCCTGCGCGATCGATATATCCATCGCCCGCACTGTTTCGCCTTCCGGAAGGGGCGCGACGAACACGAGGCACGTGACCAGCAACACCATCAACAGGTCGAAGAATGGAACCGGCAAACGGAGGTTCGCGACTTCCTGAACCGCATCGCCGGCGCCGCTCATGCGCGCGCCATTCGGTGCGTGAGCAGCGCCTTCAAGCTATGGGCGATGAGCGCCACGAAACAGCCGACCGCTGAGGCACCAAGCGCCACCGCGATATTGGCAATAAGGATCGACTGTGATGCCGCGTTGGCGCCGGCATCGGAGTAAGCCAACAAGGCTTTGACGATACTGATGAAACATTCCAGCAGACCGACAAACGGCGCTGCGTTTTCAAGATAGAAGAGGGCAGCCGCGACGCCGCTCCACCGACGCTTTGTTTCTGTTAGTCCAGCAAGCTCGACAATCAGCGCACCGCATACCCAAAGCAGAAAAAGAGCGGCGGCGGCGAACAACGGCGCCGAAACACCGAGAAACCTGCCCGCCATTGTCGAGAGATTCTGCATGTCGAACTCCAGCCCGGTCATGCCGGCTGCAAGATAGACACCCACGGCCATAATACCCCCGACCATGAGTGAATCGATCTCGCGGCGCGAGTTCGCGACTTGGCGGGCAAGTTTCTCGGGAACGGCGAAACCGGGCATTAGCGCATGCCCTTGCGCGCCGACATCAGGGTCTGCGTGCTGACGCCGACCTGCTCCAACCAGTTGTCCATCAGCGACAGTTTCTTTTCCGTCGAAGCGTGGACGAGGAAAGTCAGGTCGTAGTTGGCGAAAGCCTTACGCACGACCGGGGTGTTCTTGCCCTTGAGCGCGTCGTCACGCAGGACCATGCGCTCGAGGTCCACCAAACGGCGCTTTTCGGATTCAAGACGCTGCTGGCGATCGGCCGGCGACAGTTCCGGGTTAAGCATCGCTTCGATCAGGATGGCGCGTTCGCGCTCTAGGTTTTCGAGAGAGTCGGCCATCGCCATCCCGGAGGAGAGGGCAAGGGCGACGCCGGCGAGTGCGGAAATCTTGGAAAGACGCATGGGTGTCTCCTGGGCTCTGATATCAATTGCTGATGAAGAAATGAACGTTGGCGGCCGGACCGGCTTTTTCAGCGGCGCCTAAGTCGGTGAAATTGGGATCGAGCGCTTCTTCGGCGAGTTGCATGGCGTCGAGAGCGACGAGCTTGGCCATGTAGCCGAGGATCGTGCCTTCCTGATCGATGAGCGCCGATTCAGCGTTGGCGTCGGCGAGCATCTGACGGAGGTAGTCTTCCTTGGTCATGGTCTCGCCGTCGATCGAGGGTTGCTCGTTCATATTGTGCGTGTTGATGCGCGCGACGAGCTGTTCGATGGCGGCGGAATTCTCAGCGTACTTCGCCGAGTATTTGCTTTCCTTCATGGTCGCGTCGTTGAAGAGCGCCATGTCGACATTCGCGAGCGATGACTCAAACCGGGTCCGGGCCGCCTCCTGCTTCTTGATAAGTTCTTCCCGCACCGGCGACATGCTGCCGTTGGCCGGGCGCATGCGCTTGATCATGTCCTCGAGAAGGCGCGTTTGAATGCGCACGTGCTTCCGCTGCAGTTCGTTGCGGCGGGACATCAGTTCCACATAGGAGCGCTTCTCCTGCAAAAACTGATGGCGCATCTCCATGCGCAGCTCGCCTTCGGAACGCGCGATGGCGGCCTGAAGATCGGACAGCGACTTTGACTTCGCGCCCAGTTCGTCGTTCGCACCCTGCAAGGCCGCGCCTAGGGCGGACTCCTGGAAATCACGATCAAGCGACTTGCGCAGATAATTCGCCGGCAGCTTGACCAATCTTTCACTGGAGTCCGGCTGCCAGTCCGGAGACGCCTCCTGCGCGAAGGCCGGACCGGCGAGGACGACGACAAGAACGGCGCAGCAGGCAACGCGGGCAAAGGAACGTGTCATGACCGATTCCCCTTTCTAGGGACCTAGTTCCGCTTCCAATATTGCGTGCGGCGCAGTTCGGACTTCAGATCGCTGTCGATATTGGCGAGGCCAAGATCACCCTGGCTGGTACGGTCTTCAACACCGACGAGCAGTTCCATCGTGTCGATAAAGGAGGTGCCATTGGCGTAGTAGAGATCGGCGCCCGGATAAGCGCCGCGCAGATGGCCGAGGGTTTCGCGCGCCTTCGGGACGTCTCCACCCTTGAGGTAGTTCTGACTGCTGAGCGCGTAAGCGCGCATGCGTTCGTCGGCCGGCACCTTGTTGGCATCGGCGCCCGCGTCGGCTTCGCATTTCTCGATTAACTTCGCGCTGGCGAGATATTGGGCCGAGGAGCCCTCTTCACGCGCCTTGCGGTCGAGTTCGAGCGCTTCGTCGCGGCAGGACTGCCAGCCACGGATAGCCGACATCTCCGCGAAACGCGCTTCGCGGAAGCCAATGCCTTCGCGTGCACCGGTCGGCGCACAGGCGGTGATCGCGAGCACACTGCCCGCAGCGAGCATGGAGAAAACAAGCCGCGGGATGCGGCGGGAAATCTGGGTCATGGGAGCCCCCTTTATTTGGTTCCTAGAGAACCTATGGAGGGGCTAGGAGACTTTTTCCGCTACGGCATCACGCGGTGATGCAACATCGCTGTCGCGACGCCTTTAGCCGACAATTCCTTGGCCGCCGTTGCCATGTCGGCCTGGGTATCAAACCATTGCGCCTGCTCGCTAACGGCCCTATCGGCGCTGATGGCAGCGATCCGGATTTCGAAGGGTTCGGATAGGCGGCGCGGTAAATCGATGGGCCATTCCTGCCGCCCATCAAAGGCCGTCGCGCCGCCAAGAATATCGGGCCGGGCAGTGCCGTATAGCAATTTGCCGGACAGAACATCGACCACAAGCGCCACGAAATACTCGCGCGTGCCATTGTCCACGGTGAGCGCGAGGCCGCACAAGCCCTGGATCCGGCTGCTTGAGAGTTCCGCACGCGCGACGGCGACCTTAACCGCGTCTACAGCGCCGAATTGAACCTCAGCGCAGGTATGACCGGCTGGCGCCCGCCGCTCGAGGATCGCGACCTTGGGCTGTTCGGGCGCTGGCGGAGCCGCCGCTCCGGCAGGCTGCTCAACGACGGAGCTCTGCGACATTTGAACGGGCGTAGGCGCGGACTCGAGCGCCACGGGCTCCATTCGTTCGACCAGGGCCGACGTTTGCGGGCCCTGATTGGGCGACGCAAAGAACGAGAAAAGCGAAAAGCCCGCGAGCGCGAGGATGGCGACGCAGGCGGCGGCCCAAGCGGGGAACTTCTTCCGGGGTTCCGGCGCCAACGGCAGCTCGAGTCCGAGCGCACGCAGGGCATCAACGGCGCTACGGACGCCAACAAGACGCACGCCGTGGGGAACACCGGCCGCTTGCACGGCTTCATGATCGGCGCCTTGCGGCACGATCATGGTCACCGAACTGCCGAGCGCGACCCAGGCGGCCATCGCGTCCCGGGCGGCGTGGACCTTTTCCGGCAGGTGCCCGACGGAGCCGACGGCGAGATCGCAGTCCACGCGGCCCGTGAGCCACACGATCGAGTCCGCGGTGTCCTGAGCGCCGAGGAGGCCGGTTTTGGGTGCGGCCGCGAGCGCGTGCGCAACAAACGCGCCCAACTGCCAGCTTTCGCCGGTTTCGATCGCCTCGGACACGTCGAGCCGGAAAGCGCCCCCCTCGAACGGCCCGAATGTCTTTTCGATCACGCCGCTGCCCAATCGAACAAAGTTGTCGTAAGCGGCGCTGATAGGGAGCACCGTCGAGCTCCGTCGCAGGCAGACCATCGATTGCGGCGCCCTTTCGCGCGTGATCCGCTCGATTCTCGCGGGGCCGGTCGTTGTCGCGACAAAAACGGCGAGTCGCTTCACTTGAGAAAGACTTTCGTCGTGGGATCGCCAATGAGACGCATGAGGTCGGAGCCGGCTTCCGCGATCATTTGCGCAACGCCGTTGCGAACGACGGGAAGCGGGAAGCGGCGCACGCGGTCTTCGCTGTCGCAGACCACAAGCGACGTCGGCGCCGTGCGATCATTCCTGGTCACTTCGACAACGATAAAATATTGGCTAGGCTCGGCGCGCGACTGCTCGGTGCGGATACGGCAACCTTCCCCGTGACGCGCCAGCGCAGCGCCGGAACTGGCGGCCCGCGCCTCGGGAAGGCTAAAAAGCGACGAAGCCGCGACCATGCGGCGATAGAATCCACGCGCGCCGACCCTTTCCTCAAGCGCTACATCGACGGAGGGATCGTTGCCCTCGCTCATCGCCGCGCCGTAGAGGCGGCTCGCGGACAACCTGCAGGCCGACCGGCCGCGATCATGCGACAAGAGCGCCTCGGTTTCTTCGATCTCCGCGAACCTTTCGCGCAACCGCGCGAGAACGGGGCCCTCGGGCCGAACGAATGTGTTCATTGCCTTACTCCATACAGAACGCGGAATCGCTCTGAAAAGGCCGAGCGGTCCGCGTCGAACCAGCGGTCCAACGCCTGCGACCGCGTACCAACGCGGCGGGACGCCGCGAGATAGGACTCGAGATGCGACGCCGCCGCTACCAAAGCGCTCGCGCCAATCTCAAACCCCCGGCGGCGCGTTTCGTCTCCAAGTTCCGTTTCATCGAAACCTTTACGCGCGATGGAGCGGAAGGTTCTCGCCGCATCGGCTGCAAGGCGTTCGAGCGTAGCGGTATCCGGCAAGTCTCGCGCCTGTTCGATCATGGAGCGCGCCTGGTCAAATACCATCGCGGCCGAAACGGGGACGACGTTAGTACACGGAGTCTCCTGTGATCCCTTATGGAGGGCGTAGAAGACCGCTTTGTGCAGGCGCCTCACCAGCGCGAGAAGGTTTTCAAGGCGCGTGATTATTTCGCCATACGTGTCCGCGTCGCCACAGGAGGCTCGCTCTTCGATTCGCTCCCGCCGTCCAATTTGGAGATCAGTCGTGATAGCCGCTTGCACCGGGCCGAACGCTTCAAGACGCAAGAATGCGAGCGGAAGCCGGATCGCGGCAGGTCCATACTGCATGAGGGCCTCCATCGGCTTGCGCTCACCTTCCTTCTTGAGGAATTTGATGGCGTCCGCCGGCTCGGAATCCAGCAACGCGAGCGGCGACACCCATTCCTCCGTGACCGTAACATGCGCACAGGTATCGTCCGGCTCCACTTCGCCTTGCTCGCGGTCCACCCCAATCGGAGCAGCCTGCGCCATCGCCTCGCTGCGGGCGTTTTCCTCAAGCGCTTTCAGAAAACTCGCAAAAGCGTCGAACACCGTGCGGTAAGCACGGAAATCTCCAGCCGCGGATTTTTGCATCCAGAACGCAAGCACACTGGCGTCGTCGATGACCAGCATTCCCGTCGGTGAGCGTTCCACCGTGAATTTCATGAGAGCATCGAATTTGCCCTCATGTTGCGCATGGCTGAGATGACGGCGGCGAACGTGCCGGAAATGACTGGCGATACGGTTGCTGGCCACTTGGATTCGTTTAATATCCGCCGGCGCCTGCGTCATTTCGGTGAAAATTGATTCGAGCTCGCCGTAGAAGGAGAAATCCTCCATTCCGACGAGAAACTCGTAGAGCGCCGCCAGGAAAGGCATGCGCGCGAACCGGATCGTAAAGGCACCGTCCGGATATTGGATCGCCAGCCCCTCGCGCGCGCGGTGGAAGCCCGTGCGCCGCCAGCCCCCGCGGGCCAACGCGCGATCAAGACGCGCCTGAAACCGCACCGGAGTCGCGGCTTCCGGCTCTAGAAAGAAGGCATTGCGCCGATCGCGGCCCGTACCGGCCGCTTCGACAGCATTCACGAGATGGCAAAGCTCGTAAAACGCCGCATCGCGGTTTGGGCCGCCTCCCCCTCGCGCCACAAAACGGGCGAGGTCTTCCAAGAGGGGCCGATCGCGATAGCGGGGTTCACCGTTGGGCGCCGTCGCCTCCGCAAGCGCGCGAAAGTCCTCCACAAGGGAGGACCCGGCGCCAAGACGGAAAAGGGTGCGGGCGGCGACGTTCATCGGCGTCTGGCGAAATCGTCGAGTTCGCGGCGGCGTTCGATCCGCCTCTGTTCCGTCTCGGCCCACTCGTCGAACTCCAAGGGGTCGATGCGCTGATAAAATTTCGCACGCGGCGCCGGGCGGCTCGGGCGGCGTTGCATGCGCACGTGTGCGATATCGCTGCGAAACGCTGCCGGATCTTCGTAGTAGCGTTGCCAGCGCTGGACATCGGCGATGTACTTGCCCGTAAAGTCGTGGGGAATTGCGGTAGCGCCGGCTCCGCCGGCAAGGGTTCCGCCGTTGTAGTGAGACAAAGCCAAGTCCCAACGCTGACCATATTGCGTATGGAGCTGCTCGAGGAAGTTAAGGCCCAGGCGGATGTTGAGGCGCGCGTTCCAGAGCTGCGATGCATGAACGCCGAACACGTCGCGCGCCGTCTTGGGCATGATCTGCATCACCCCGCGGGCGCCGACCGGGCTTTCGGCGCGGGCTTCGAAGTTCGACTCGACCCTAGCCACAGCGAGCGCCAGTGCCGGGGGAACCCGGCTGTTCAGGGCTTCTTCGATCACCATGCGCTGGATATCGAGGGGCGTCTCCAGCGCCTGCGCGTCCAGCGGCAGGAGCAGCACGAGCGCCATGACTATCCGTATGAACATCCCCAGTCCCCGGCCTAAGACCACAACCTTTGCCGGTGCTCGGCACAGGTTCAGTCTCTTCTATGGAGAGGCGAGGATATGTTTTGAGCCCGCTCATGGCCGAGACTCGATCGTCATGACCATGGTGGCCTCGGACATACGCGCCGCCGGAAGCGTGCGGAACGCCCGACTCAGGTCGTCTAGGGAATAGGCGTCGGCGGGCACGGCACCCCCTGGATCCTGATCAAGGACAAAACAGCGCACATACTCCACACCCGGGGGGCCTTCGACGCGGAACGCGTAGCTCCGGTCGCCGCCCGGGATATGGACACTGGCCGATCCGGCGACACGGGCCTCTCTCTGGAAGGTGTTGGGGAATATTTTAGTGATCGCCCCGCCCGCGCGCTCGCTGGACTTGTGGAAGCAGTAGAGATAACCGTCGCGAGCGGTCTGAACGACGAGGACTGCCGAATCGCCCACCCCGTACACGGGCCGGCGCCCACGGTCGCTGGAGAGCTGGACGCCGAAAGGACCGGGACTTTCCCGGCGATCCAGCACGGCCTCGGTCGGGGCGATCGGCAACAGACTCTTCGGCAGGCTGTCACGGCGGATGCGGACCCCGTGCGAAGCCGCACGGCCATCGCCCTTCAACGACACTCGCACTTCAACATCGGCGCCAAAATCCCAGAGCGTACCGCTCAGGAGGAAAGCGCCCGGCCTCGCCTGAACCATAACTTTCTCTGTTCCGCCGCTTTCGAGCTGCCCCACGTTCTGAAGCGCCGGCGCAAGGATGGCCGCGGGCATCGCCTGCAACCCGCTGATGCGCTCGACGAGACGCCCCGTGAGCTCCTTGCCGAGATAGGCGCCAAGCGGAGTCTGCACATCGCTTTGCTGATAGTAGACGCCCAGCGTCTCGATGGTTTTCATGTCCGGCATTTGCTGCGCAAGCGCATCAGCCGCAGCAGCTAACGCCTGCTCGAGCGGCATTCCTTTTGCCGCCGATGTATCGATAGGCAGAAAGCGGGGCTGCGACGACGACACCTGCCGTCCAGACCGCAAATCAAAGGCTTTATAGGAGATATCAACACCGCCGCGCGCGGGCACCAAGGCCCCCATGAGAAGGATATCGGCGCGCGAGGATTCCAGGAGGGCAATCTGATCGGCGGTCTGGCCGAATTCTTCCGTCTCGGCCATGAGGCGCGGCAATTCACCGCGCGCAACGATCAAGTTACCCGAGCCCGCCTTTTCGATCGCGCGCGCCAGCGCGTCGTTGAAACTCTGCGCCATAACGACGGGCACCGGCACATCAGCGGCGACATAAGGTTGAAGCGCGATACGTTTCCCGGACTCGACGCTTGCAAGCACCTCGCGCGCAATGTCTGCAAAGACATCCGCTTTCGCCGGCGGCAGTGCAGGGCGATCATCCGCGCGCCCAAAATATTCATCGCCGTATTCAGGGCGCGGCGCAGCAACGCGGTCCACATGCGACGCATATGAAGACTGAAGGCGCGGCTCGGAAAAGGGCAACGGATCGTAGACGCAAGACGACACCAGCGCGCCTGTCAGCGTCATCAACGCCGCGCGAGAGATAGGCCCCCGAAGAGTTGTCACATGCACTCCGCCAGCAGTAGAAGCGCGAAGAATATTTGAATCGCACACCCGCGAGCAATTCACAGAGCTGCAATGCAATTGTGGCAATACCTCTGCGTGTGTTTGGCGACCACCCCGCTTCGCCACATTCACGTTTCGCGCGTGAGAGCTTCGTGTTTCGCCCAGCGCCTTCGTTATTTGAATTTGCGAGCCTCCGCGCTGCATAATACGCGCATGTGCTGGCTATCGCATGGCGTGGGCTGAACCATGCAGCAGCACCGGGGGCTATCATGCGTCTCTCCGTCATCGCGTTGACGTTAGTGCGGTGCTTGTCGCCACACCTCGCAGCAAGCGCTTATGCAGGCGAGAAGCCTAATGTTCTCGTCATGGGTTTGGACGCCGACAACGGGCGCGCCGGCACACAGATCGGCGTGGTCGCCCGGGACACGCGCGTCTTCGCGCAAGTGATGCAGGCCATCAGCGACGAGTTGGAAAGCACAGGCTTCGCCGTGTACGACGAACGCGCCGTGATACTCGACTCTTTTAAGCAAGGCCGCACCGCACGCACGGAAGCCGAACTTCTCGACATCGCGCGTACGGTCCAACGTCCCCCTATAGATGCCGCCGTTATCTTCACGATATATGCGGGCGCCAAAAAACTTTCCTACACGACAGATGTCTACGCCCGCATCACGAGCCGAATCGTGAACGTGCGGACGGGCCAGAAGATCGGTGGCTTCGAAGTGACGTCCCCGCGTGGATGGCGGGCCTCGCTCTCGTGTGAGCGAGATTGTCTCCTTGAAACATTAAGCCGCCATACCAAAACCATGGGCGCGGATATTGGGGGAGTTCTCGCGCAGCAGCTGGCCACGCAAGCGTTCCCCAAAATGCCGGGAAAAGGCGGCGCGGCACGCGATGGCTTAGAAAGCGCTTATACGCTGACCTTCAGCGGGTTTACGCCTGATGAGATCACCGGCGTTGAGGAATACCTTGTCGCCTTCAGAGGCTATAAGCTTCACCGGCCGATCACCGCCGCGCCGCGCGGCATCGAATATTGGTATGAGATCGACAGCGACAGTGCGCGACTGAACCGTAACCTGCGCATGATGCTCGACCGTGTAGGTGTTGACGGACGCATCAGTTTCTCGAGCGTCGACAACACCTTCACGATCGAAAAGACAAAGATGCCGTAACTCTACGGCAGTTGGAAACGGCCGATCCGGGTTCCACCGCCGATATTGGCGAGCCAAATTTCCTTCCCGACGATGGTTCCGGCGGTAGCGATATGCATCGCCGCGCTGTCTGGATTTGCCGTCACGACTTCGCGGGCCGTCTTTTTAATAGGATCGATGATGGCCGCGCTCGAGCTGTTCTTCGAGCAGTCGTTCTTCGAGAGGCATGTATTCAGCACGTCTTCGACGGTTCCCGTCTGACCGGCCACGACGAGCGTGCCATCGGGCTGCCAACGCAAATTGTCGGGATGGAAGTTCAGCTTGGCGATCACTTCCTTCACCGCAGGCTTGCCTGGCTCGCGCGTAAACTTCACGACCTGATTGACCGCCCACTCGCTGGCGTAGATCGCTTTGCCGTCCTTGCTGGCTTCGATGCCGTTGAGGCCGGAGCCTTCCGAGCCCGGAATCTTCGCCCAACCGCCCGCCGGGGTCCATTCGAACAGACTGCTGACGTTCTCGCCCGCCGACAGTCTAGCGCGCGAATTCACGCCTTTATCGCCGCGGAATCCGCCATGCTGGCAGGAAGGAAGTTCGTGGCCACGACGCCGTTGTTGGGCAGCACACCCATGCTGTTGAAGCCGGCGTCTTGGGGATACGGGATGCAGCCGACCCAGGCGAGAGTCGGCGTCTTACCTGCAGCGTTAAGCTCGAACACTTCGACCGCGCGACGCTCGCCGCCATGCAGGAAGCGCAGTTTGTGGATTCCGTTCGCGCCCTCTTCGACGTTCAGGCCGCCGGCCCGAATTTTCTTCTCGGTTACCTCCGTCCCGCTGATGGGTCCAGGGCAGCTGGCATAGGTCTTTTTGTCAAACTTGTCGGCAGTGGGATAGAGTTCGACTTCGGAGTGATCCTTCGTGTTGACGGCGCGCAACACGCCCGAAACGATCACCCAATCGGACTTAGGCATTTCTCCGCCGCCCGTCCCTCGCCAGCCGATGCGGCCATCAAAAAAGCGATCGCGGAAAAGCCAAATGCCAACTCGCGCTGCATCGAATCCTCCCTCCCCGAGAAAAATGGTCGCCAACGTTATCATTCCGGCCCAGGCAAAACATTGCGGGAGTGGCCTTTACCCGCCGCCCATGTGAAAATATCTGCCAACTAAGGGGGGATTTCGTGAGGATAGATGCGCAAGACGCCGGCGAACTCGCGGGAGCATTGAGAAAAGCATCGCTCCGCCTGCTTCCGTTTCTGGCGCTTCTTTACTTCCTTGCTTTCCTCGACCGCGTGAACGTGAGTTTCGCGGCTCTTGAGATGAACCAGGACCTGGGTCTGTCGCGGTTCATTTACGGCCTGGGCGCCGGCATCTTCTTTCTGAGCTATGTGCTGTTCGAAGTCCCGAGCAACTTGATCCTCCATAAAGTCGGCGCGCGTAAATGGATCGCCCGCATCATGATTTCATGGGGGCTCGTGTCGGCGGGGACGGCCTTCATCACGGGGCCCAACTCCTTCATAGCCGCGCGCCTGCTGCTGGGCCTCGCGGAAGCTGGTTTCTTCCCAGGGATAATTCTTTACCTCACTTATTGGTACCCGGCCGAGGTACGCGGGAAGATCATCGGCGCCTTCATGCTCGCGATCCCGCTCTCTACCGTCTTTGGCGCGCCGATTTCGACAGCGCTCTTGGACATCTCGATTTTTGGACTCAAGGGATGGCAGACTTTGTTCCTTCTAGAAGGCCTGCCATCGGTTCTGATGGGAGTGCTCACGTTCTTCTATCTCCCCGATCGCCCTGCCAATGCTGCTTGGCTAACGGAGCGTGAGCGTGATGCGGTCGCGGCCCGCCTCGCCGCGGAGGATCAGCGAAAGGACCGCGAGCATAATCTGAAGGCTGTGTTGGCCAGCCCCCAGCTTTGGCTGCTGGGTTTTGTCTACTTCTGTATCGTGCTCGCCCTTTACGGCCTCAACTTCTGGACGCCGCTAATGGTGAAATCTTTGAGCGGTCTTTCGAACCAGGAGGTCGGTTGGCTTACCGCCGCGCCGAACCTCGTGGCCGCGATTTCGATGTATGTGTGGGGGCGCTGGTCGGACAGAACCGGGAAGCGGCGCACATTCTTTCTGATTCCCTGCATGGTCGGCGCCGCAGGGTTCGCCGTAAGCGTTCTCTTCCCTTCGCCCTTGAGCGGTATCATCGCGATCTATCTGGGTACAATTTGCGTTTATCTTTGCGCGCCGATCTTCTGGACGCTGCCGACATCAATGCTCGCAGGAACGGCGGCCGCCGGCGGAATCGCGGTCATCAATTCGGTCGGCAACGTGAGTGGATATCTCGGCCCCTTCCTGCTCGGCGCCCTTCAAGAAAAAACGGGCAACTATGTCGGTGGCTTCATATGCCTTGGCGCGTCATTGCTCTTCGCCGGGGCCCTAGTACTGGTCACAAAGAACTCTAAGGCGTAGGAGAGACGATGCCGATTGCGACCCTGGACTTTTCGAGCCGCGGAAGATCTCTTCGCATGGAGCTAGATCTCGACCGAGCGCGATCCAACGAAAACTCGATCATTAAATTCCTTGAACGCGGACGGCACTACGAGCCGGATGTGTCGCTGATGATGTGTAAGATCGTTGAGGCCGGCGACGTGGTTGTGGATGTCGGCGCAAACGCCGGCTTCTTCACCGTCCTCCTTGGCGCGTTGACCGGCGCGTCAGGGCGCGTCGTGAGCTTCGAGCCCGGCGACAACAACCTCCCCCGCCTTAAGAATAATATTGCCCTCAATAAGCTGACGAATATCGCGCTCGTCGAGAAGGCCGCGAGCGATGCGCCCGGCGAGATCAAATTCTTCATTAATAGCGACGACAGCGGCGGCAATGCGCTGTGGGATGTCGGTACATTTCCGGGGAATGTCAAAAGCGCAGCAGCGCCGCAGGCGGTGACAATACAAGCGACCACCGTCGACGCGGAATTCGAGCGCCTCGGACTTCCTTCACCTAAGTTGATCAAGGTCGACACCGAAGGCGCGGAACTTCAGGTGCTGGGGGGCTGCAAGAAGATGCTGGCCGGATGTAGGGTTCCATTCGTGATCGCGGAATATCATCCCTTCGGGCTGGTAAAGATGGGAACGGCGCCGGAAGCTTTACGCGCTTTCATGGAAGGCTTGGGATATTCGACCTTCGCCATGTACTACGATGGGACGATGCCGAAACTCATTCCCCCCGGAACGGAAATTGCCATTCCGTCGATCGTGAATCTTCTATTTTCAACGCCGGAGCATGTCGGCCGAATTTGGCCGACGTACTTCCACCATCCGGGAATGACGCACCCACAGGCGCAAACCTAACGCCCGAGAGCACGCTTCAACTGGGCGAGCTTGGCGTGCGCGGTTTCAAACTCGCTGCTCGGCGCCGCGGCCCGCAAGTCGCGCAGCTTCTCGAGCGCCTTGATTAAGACCGGCAGCGGCGGGCCGCTGGCTGTGATCTGCGCCATGTGCCGTTGTTCGAGTTCATGGGACATCTTCACGATGTAAGTATCGACCAGTCGGTCGTGGTGCTGGGTCGCGGCCTTGCCATGCGCGGCGCACACATCGAGGAAGAGCGACGCATTTGTCTTAAACCAGTCGCGCGCCGCATGGCACTCACTGGCTTCGATGAATTCATCGAGTAGTGGCCGTGTACCCAGGCTTGCCCGCAGACGCGCCTGATCCTCCGGCGTCATATAGAGCATCTTGTCGACCAGAAGCTGGGAGTAATATGGGTCGTTACCCCGGCAAAGACCGAGCAGTAGGTCGATCTCATTGATCGCCGAGAAGTCCCCGGCATTCGCACCGCGATACTCCTGCCGGCCTACGCGATATGGTTTGAAATAGGGCCGCACGCAATAAAAGAAACGCTGGGGATCCAGCTTTTCGAAAAGGATTTCATTGTACTTGAACACGTCATCCAACGCCGTGCGCGCGTCGCCGAGCAGCAAGGTCGCTGCGGGATTCGAGACCCCGAGCGCCGGGATGCGTGACAGAGCATCGCCTGCGCGCTGATAGCACAGGATCGAAAACGTGTTGTAGTCGTTGAAGACCTTTTCGTCTTTGAGGGACGTAAAGCTCTTAGGTTGTCCATCGACGGCGCGGTTGTGGTGGTTGAGATGGACGTTGGCGAAGCGCGGCACCACACCAAGCGACGCCGCGATATGCATCCCGAGCGCAGAGGCGTCGTCGAACGGCGATTTGTGCTCGCGCGCCGGATTGGTTAGTTCGTGCCGCCGCAACGCGGCGAAGAACAGGCCCAGGTTGCCGAGCGTACCGAACGTGCGTTCAAAAGCCTCGTTGGTGTTGCCTTCGGCCACCAACGGGCGGATGAGGTTCAATCCTTCATCCGCCAACGCCTTCTTCGTGCCTTCGCCAATGCCATCCACGTTCGCGCGGTCTTCCTGCGCGAAGTACAGCTCTTCAAGTTCCGTATTCATGTGGCGGAACGACGAGCGGATCCAGGCGTCGAAGTTTTCGCTGGCGGTGCTCATCTTTAGACGGCCCCCGCGAAGTAACGGGCCATGCGGTTCATGGCCTCCTCGATGCGCTCATAGGGTTCCGCGCCGAAGCACACACGCAAATGCCCCTCCCCGCCCGCGCCATAGAATGTGCCCGCCTCCGTCACAACATGGCATTTCTCGAGAATCTCGTCGGCAACCTGTTGGCTGGTCTTGCCCGTCGCTGCGATATTCGGGAACGCATAGATCGAGCCTTCGGGCATCTCGCACGTGACGCCGGACATCTGGTTCATGCGGGACACGACCATATCTCGGTTCTTCTTATCGCTTGCGAGCATCTCATCGACCTTATCGCGCGGACCGGTCAACGCAGCGCGCGCGCCATCTTGAATGAAGGTATTCACGTGCGAGACGTCGTTCGCGGTGATCTTCAGGATCGCCGGAACAAAACGCTCGTGACACGCGACATATCCGATGCGCCACCCATCCATGGCATACGCTTTAGTGAAGGCGAACATGCTGAATGTTCGCTCGAACATCCCGGGCAGCGACGCGATGCTAATGTGTTTATTCTTATCATAGACGATTTGTTCGTAGACCTCATCCGAGGCCACCAACAGATCGTGCTTGATGCAAAGCGCGGCGAGCGCACTCAGCTCTGCGTGCGAGAATACCCGGCCCGTGGGGTTCGCGGGGTTCACGAGTGAAATCATGCGGGTCTTGGGCGTGATCTTGGCTTCGATCGCCGCAACGTCGATCGCGAAGCCTTTTGCCTTGTTAAGCGGCGCCAGCACGACCTTCCCGCCCGCCATCTCGATTTTATTCACATGCTGCGGATAGTAGGGCTCCAATAAGATCACCTCGTCGCCCGGATCGAGCGCCGCCATGAAGACCGCGTAAGACGCGTGCGTCAGGCCATTAGTGACTACAACCTCGTTTTCCTTCACCGCGAGATTATTGTGCTCCTTCAAGCGATCGATGATCGCGCGGCGCAACTCGATGGTCCCTGGAAACGCGCTGTAGTGCACTTTTCCGGCCTGCAGGCCGGCGATAGCGGCATCCTTGATGTGCTGCGGTGTATCGAAACCAGGAAGGCCCACTTCCAAATGAATCAGATCGGCGTTGGGGTAAAGCCGCATGGCCTTTTCATACATGCCGAAGCTTTTCGGGGAACTCGACGAAATCCGGTCCGCAGGCCACTTCACGAGAGATACTCCGCCCTATCGCGGCCGCCGCTAATGACGGCCGGAAATTATTTTAAGCTTATAATATTGTCTCCTGGGCGGCCACAGCAATCTTGGCCAAAAGAAAACGGCGGCGGGGGACCGGCCGCCGTCATACCCACGTCGCGTCCGACCTCTTTAGCGGCTGATGCCGTTCTGCGAACCGGCTTGAGCCGTCGCCTTGGCGGGGCGGTCGATGAAAACCTGGGTGAACCGGACATGCAGAGCGCCCGAAATCGCGGTGTTCTGACCCGAAGCGTCCGGATATCCATCGGCGAGGCGCTTCAGCGCTTTATTGACCGTCGGCGTGGATTCTTGACCGTAGCTTTGATGATGCGTGGAAATGCTTTCCTGGCGTTGCGCATGCCAGGATTCAAGATCCACATAACCGCCCATGTAGCCCTCCGCGCCATCCTGCGTGAGGCGCAGATCGAATTTCACGCCGCGGAAGAGCTGCGTGGAGATATTCGCCAGCGCCTGATATGGCATCAGATAGTCTGCGGGTTCCGTCGTCAGCACGCCGTCAACGATCTTGGCCTTGAAGGTCGTGATGAAATCCTTCCCGAAGCGCATATCCAGCTTCTGGGACGCGCCCGGCATATAACCGTTGCCCGTGGCGTCCGGAAGCAGCGGTGAAAGGCCGCGATAAGTCGTTACCGTGACGTCACTATCATTCACCAGATCGTCGACGTTGGTAAGTTCGATCACGACGCGGTTAAAGGAATTGTCGACGCGCCATTTGGTCACCATCAACGCGGCCACATCGCGGTAGCTGCTGACGCAACCGATCACGCGGAAAAACTGGTTATCGATACCCTTCACGCCGTCCGGGCTTGTGAAATCGTCGGCATCGACCTTACCGTCTAAATTGACGCCGCCGACGACAGTCCCGACTGCTTCCTTGAACGGCATCGCTTCTTTTTCCGGCTCCGGGAAATAGATCTGCGACTCACGGGCGAGCTGGGTCCCCACCACGGTACGCTTAGGGCCGCTTTCGGGAAACAATACCTTGAACTGTTCACGGGGCCCTTCGTTCATGCCGCTTGGGCATTCGGCCTTGGCGCCGGGCGTCTTATGCATCGCCCACTCTTCCATAGTCATCACGTAAGCGATCGAGCGGTCCCGAATAACCGCTTGCCCTTCCTGAGCACCGGCTGCGAACGGCGCCGTGAGGATGAACATCGCGCTGGAGGCAATCAGAAAGCTTTGAACGTTGGATTTCATTGGATGATCTCCTGAAGGGGCCGCTTAGCCCGCGTTGCCCTTAAAGTCGTCACGGATCGAAAAAGCCTTGAAGCCATTGCGCGTGCCGTGAAACTCTCCCCAACCGTCGGCGCCCACCTGTCCCGGCTTTTTGTCGCCGGCGAAGGTAAAGACGGGGCGGCCGCGATAAGCCCACACGCGCAGCGCATCCGCCTGTCCCGGCGCCGCATGACGCCCGGTTTTCGGATCGATATCGATGGCTGTCCAGGCGCGCGAGCCGCTCTTGGCATCTTTGGAAGCAAGCACGTATGGGAACGTCGCGAGGCAGCGCGCCGCGTCGCCGCCGCCGCATACGGCCAGGCGGTAGGCCTGCGGCGCGCCGGGATGATCGCAGCTCTGCTGATCGAAAGTGTCGTCGATACAGTTGTAGATGTAGATGGTGCGGCCTTGCGCATCGGCCAGAACCTGCCCGGCATAGGAATCCTGCACCTTGAAGCCCGCGGGATACGCCGGTTCTTTCTGGGCGTAGACGTTGCTCCACCCCGCCACATCCGAACCTTCGAGGCTGCGCGCGGAATCGTCGGCCACGCGCGTGTAGAGGAGCTTCTTGCGGAAAGCCCACTGCTTCACACCAGGTTCGCGTTCGATGATCGTCCAATCACCTTTCGCAATAGCGGCCTCGCCGGCGAGCACCGGCGTCCAGTCGCGCAGGCATATGCCCGTGCAGTTGGATTTCGTGGCGGTGTCCTTGTCATAGGAATAGACCGAGAAGCCGCTCGACAACGCGAGCAAGCGGCCACTCCTAACCGAATAGATGCCGAACTGGGCCGGAATGTCGGTCGGCGGCGCCGCGACAATCCGCGGCGTGCCACCGTCACCGCCATTACCCCCGTTGCGACCTCTCCGGCCGCCGCGCGTGTCGCCCGGCAGCTCATCGAGCACGGAGGTATAGAGCGCGTAGCCGTCATAGGCCCATTGTTTCCCGCCATCCTTCCGGTCGACGACCGTCCACTTTCCGACCGGTTTCGCGTCGGCCGCAGCCAGGGCGGGCGGCCAAATTTGGACGCAGGTAGGCCGTGTCGCGACTTCCGGAAGCTCGAGGCCCGCCGGATACGGACTCATCAGGCCGGCGGTCTCCGTGTACTTCGTATCATCGCAAGTCGGACGCCCTTGCTGTTCGCCGGCGTCACCGTTGCGTTGGCCGCCGCGCGGCCAAGTGTAGAGCGTATGGCCGCGCGCGTCGGCGAAGACAGGACCTTCAAGTTCTGTGCTGATCACCTGAAATCCCGCCGGCATCTGTACACGTTCGTAAGTCTCGCGTTCGGCGGCGCGCTGAGCGGCCGCCGGTTGCGCGAAAGCCATGATCGCAAGCGCCAGGACCGGCGCGAACTTTGGAAAACGTCGCATGAGGCCCCTTAGGCGAGGATTTCGCCGTACTCTTTCGAAGTGTTGTTGCTGCGAGTGCCCCACGAAGGAATGTCGAGGCCCATGATGCGCTGAACGGTATAGCCCAAACGCGCGACGGTGCTGCCTTCCGCAGCGACGTGCAAGCCAGTCTTCACCTTGCCGCCCGCGCGGCCGGCAGTGAAAGCCGGCATGCCGTCGAGCGAGTGAATGCGCGCGTACCCATGGTCCGTCACCGCGTAAATCAGAACGTTGTCGATCAGGCGGCCGTCGCCCTCTTTCATGTCGCCGAAGGCCTTCACAAAATAGGCCCAGGATTCCATGGCGCGGCGCGTAAACCACGAACAGTTCTGCTGATAGCCGAGCTGCTCGTCCACCGGCTCCTCGTGCGTGGTGGTGTGGTGCGGTTTTTCGTAGCCCGCCTTAATCGTGTTCGCCGAAGCGGCCGAGTAGTTCATGTTGAAGACACGGGTCTGGTCGCAGGCCACCGCCATCACCATCAGATTGGTCATCAATTCATGGCGCGTCTTCACCAGTTCCGCATCTCCACCGGCGGCGGGTTCGCGAGTCACTGCTTTCGGCGCCACACACCCCGCGCGCGGTTCGGGCTTGGTGAGCTGTTGCTGGAACTGCTGCTCGATATGACGCAGACCCGTGAAGTATTGGTCGAGGCGGACCTTGTCCTCGCTGCCGACGTCGCGCTCGAGGGCTTTTACGTCGTCGAGCATTCCCGACAGCACGCTTTTGCGGACCATGGTCTGCGGGTTGGGCTTGAATTCCGGCGCATTCGGGTCCTGGAAATCAGGTCCGAACAGGCGCGTGTAGAAGTTGATCGGCGAGAACTCGGAGGTCGACGGCGCGTTCAGGCCTTCATACGAGACGGTCGAGCGCGGATCGCCGGTCGCCGTGGCGTTGAGGGTCTTGAAGCGCGTCGTGCGACCGATCTGATTCGCGACCGTCATGTCGATCGTTTCGGTCGGCGTATTCTGGCCGTTCTTCGGAGCGACACCGGTCATGTTGATGACCCAGCCGGTGAAGTGACAGCGATTGGCCTCAGTATCGCGAAAGGCCTGCTGGTTGGTGATCAGATTGATGTCTTTCTGCACCGGCGCGAGCATCGCGATTTCTTCCGGCAGATCATAGTTGGCGCCAATCTTCTTGGGCTCGAAGATATTGCGCGCCATGCCGAGGCCCCAGAACCAGGTACCGAAACGCACCGGCATCGCCGTGCCATCGGCCATCGCCGTCGCATTCCCATTCAGGAAGCAGTTGAGAAGCGGCAATGCCACGGTCACGACGCCGCCGTTGAGAGCGCCCCGCAGCACACGTCTCCGATTGAAATCAGCCATGTTGCTTCTCCCTTTTATTACTTAGCCGCGACAGCGGTCGCAGCCGGAGCCGCCGTGACCTGCGAAAAGGCTTTCGAGGTCACCACCGCCCGTAAAAGATCCGGAAATTTGTAGCCGCTCGCAGCGAACTGTTTGTCGAGCGCGTCCAACGTGGCCTTGTCGCCCGCGCCCGTCGGTCCACCCGTTCCATAAGCATAAGCGCGCTTTACAACACAGCCCGGCAGAGCGGGGTGATCATGCAAGGCCAGTGCAAGACCCGTGACGTCCGTAAACGTCTTCCCGTCCAGATTTCCACTCGCGTCGATCGCCGCGCCGCGCTCGGTGATCCGGTAACGGCCGGCGCCGTCGAAATTCTCGAGCGCGAGGCCCATTGGATCAGTGATTTTATGACAACCGGCGCACACGGGATTTTCAAGATGCACAGTCACGCGATCACGTGCCGTGCGCAGATTCCCCTTGGGATTTTCGACCGCCGAGAAATCCACGTTCGCCGGCGGACGCGGAACCGGCTGACATAGCAGGAGTTCACGGAGCGCCTTGCCGCGCAACGTCGCCGAGCTGCGCCCAGGATGCGAGTGACCCGCCAAGAAGCTGATTTGCGTTAGCATGCCCACGCGCGGACTGTCGGCTGGAAACTCGTAAGGCACCCAGCCACCCGTCGTAGGCAGGCGATAGAGGGCGGCCAGCGACGGCGAGATGAATGTCTCACGCGTCGTATAAAGATCGCGGTAGTCGCGGTTCTTGGTGATCAACTGATCGACAACGGTCCGCAGCGTTTGTTCGCGCGCGTCGAGCACCGTCGTTGCGGTGAAGGTCGGATAGATCGATCCGTCCTTTGCGAGCGTGTCGAACAGGTCGAATTGCAGCATGTCATCAAAGAAGGCGCGCACGCCGTGTTCCAGCCGCGGACTGGCGAGCATGCGGTCGACGGATTTGGCGAATCCTTTCTGCGTATAGAGTTCGCCCTTCTCGGCCGCTTTCAACAGAAGATCATCGGGCGCGGCGTTCCACAGGAAAAAACTAAGACGCGTCGCGAGTGAGTACGAATCAAGGCGCGTCGCGCCCTTAGCTGCGGGATCGGCTTCCAGACGTTCCGAGATGAACAAGACCTGCGGATTGAAAAGCATGCCTTCCAGCGCGGAACCGACGCCGGCGTAGAAATCCTTCAGGCGGTCGGCGCCCGCACCGGCTTCCTCGATCCACTGTGCGAGACGCTTTTCCTCGAGCGGGCGGCGGTATAGCAGGCGGCTGACCTTGGTCAGAAAGAGGCGCGCGCACGCATCATCGCGCGCGGTGTCCGCTTTCGGCTTACACGGGATCAGGAACTTACGGTTCTCGGTGTTTACGACCTGCGCAGCGACCTGCGCAGCGGTCTTTTGATAGACCTCCATCTGGCTCGCGGTCACGCCGGCGATCGAAGTTCCCACTCCCAGCAAGCCGTCGGTGCGTTGCAACGGAGCGAAGCGCACATCGGGCTTTACGTTGGGTCCGAAAACATAGGCCAGCGTATTGAGATACTGCTCCGACGTCATAAGACGCAGACGGCGTTCGGAACTTGCGGTCACCTGCGCTTCCGCCGCAATGGCTGGGGCAGCAGTGGACCGTTCGGCGGCAGGCTGCGAGCAGGACGCAAGCGCGAGTGAAATGGCTACAGCCGCGCTGCCGCAAACAAGCGACTGACGCACGCGACCCAAGAAACGACGAAACACCATTCCGATCCTCTCCCAACGATCCGACGGCGCGCCAGCAGCGGCCATCCGGCGCTCCTAAATCAGCACTCAAAATTTGCTATATGTATAAAACAATTTCAACGCCCTTATTGCCGCGAGCGTCCTAAAACGAGCGTAACACGAGCCTTAACAACAATCTTGCGTCTTTGTCGGCGGCTTGGACGAACCACCGGGCGGCATAGGAATGCGCAAACCGCGAGGTAAAATCGGTAACAGTTTAGGAGAACGTAACCGCCCGACGAGATGACGGTCCGAGTCGCGCTACCGTGCGCCGGTAAAAGCTGCCATGCGCTCCCGCAGCGCAGGGGGAAGCGAGACTGCGGCCAAGGGTGACAGGGACACGCAGACCAGCACCAAATCAGCCGCCAGCCGTTGTTCGTCTTCGCAAGAACAGCCGATCTTCAAAGACAAGGAGGAGCGTCCGATCTTCTGCACTTGAAGATCGAACGTCAGCACATCCCCCAACCGGCTCGCCTTCAAGAAGTCGACGGCGATCTTGCGGGCGGGCATCCCAATCTCCTGCACGAGATGGAGATCGCGAAAGCTTGTCCCGAGCCCTTCATCGAACCAGCGCTCGACGACCTCGTTGAGCATTTCATAGTAACGCGGATAGAAAACGATGCCGGCGGCGTCAACGTGATTGAACCGGACGGTGATCTGGGCCGTGAAGGCCATCAGCGGGCCGCGCGGGCTGCCGCGCGGGCAAGTTTCTTGGCTTTTGCGGAGTCATCCGCGCCTGACCGGCGCACCGCGTCCTTCGTCCGCGCGAGCAAGCCCATCATCAACTCGACATCTTGAGGCGGAATCTCGGCGAACAACTCATTGATCCACTGTTCGTGAGTATTGGCCATCTCGCGAAAAAGAAGCTGCCCTTTCCGGCTTAGACGGACGACGAAAGCGCGCCGGTCCGTCTTCGAGGTCTGACGATCGACGAGCTTTTCGGCGATCAGCCGTTTCACGATACCGGTCACATTGCCATTCGAGACCATAAGGCGCTCGCTGAGGCCGCTCATCGTCAGGCCATCCGCAACGCGATCAAGCTGCGCCATAAGGTCGAACTGCGGCAACGTTACGTCAAACTGCTGTTCGAGACGGCTCCGGATCTTGGTCTCGATCAGCATCGTGCATGTCAGAAGGCGCAACCAAAAGCGGAGATTTTCATGCCGGCCGGAGCCGACTTCCTCGTAGTCGTGCACGTGCGCAAGATTGGTGGCCAACGCCATACTTGAGTTTCCGCGGCTAAAAGCGAGGCGCTAGGACGCCGATATCCTATTTTAACCACAAAGCACACCGAGGGAAATGATTACAGCGCCCCAAAACGAACGCGCCGGTATCGATGAACGATACCGGCGCGACGTTTTTTAAGCCCGCAAACGACGCTCTACATCCGGAAGCGTACGCCCACGCGGTAGGCGCGGCCCTGCAGGTCGTAGAGGGCGGAGTTGGATTCGTTGGTCGAGAACACCGATGCGCCGGGACCCGACGGAACGATGCCGGGGTCGCGGTTGGTCAGGTTGCGCACGCTCATGAAGAGGTCCGCTTCGCTTTCGCCAACTTCGACCTTGTAGGTCGCCGAGAAGTCGAAATACAGCGCGCCATCGAGACGATTGTCGTCGATGGTGATGTTATTCGACGTCGACGCCGGACACCCCGTGGTGCACTGAATGTAGTTGGTGTTGAACACACCCGACGTGAAGCCACGCATGTTGAAGCTCATGATGACCGGATCGAGCGCGTAGCTCAAACCGACATCCCAACGCCAGTCGGGCTTCGACGAGCTGAGCTGACCCGCTTGATCGTTCGGGATCGAGCCAACGACGCCGCTGGCCAGCACGTCCTTGATATAGTGCGTCGCGAGACCGCGCAGGGTCAACTCACCGGTCCAGCCATCGTTGATTTCGTTGAGTGGCTGGCGATAGCTGGCTTCGATGTCGAAGCCGCTGGCCTTCTGCTTGGCGAAATTGAGCGGGCTGACCGTGAACAGGATGAGTTCCGAGCCCGCATCGATGGTGCGTGTGAACTTGGCGCAGGCATCCTGAACACCGGTGTAGCAAAGATCGATCAGTTGCTGCGCGCTCAGGCTCTGGATCGCGTCCTTGATATCGATGTTGTAGTAGTCCCACGACACACTGAAGCGCGGCAGCCACGAGGGCTGAAACACCACACCGAAGCCGAGCGTATCGGCCTTTTCAGGACCAAGGCCCGAGTTACCAGTGGTCGTAACGCGGTTATTGGTGTTGGCGTTGTTGTTGAACGGATCGCGGATGGTATTCGGCGACGTGGTGCCCGCCTGAAAAAGATCGGCAAGGTGCGGCGCGCGGATGTCGCGCGATACAGTGCCGCGGAAGCGGATGTCGTTGATCGGAGCGTAGGTGGCGCCGACCTTCCACGTCGTGACGAAGCCCGAGGTGGAGTAGTCGGTCGCGCGTACCGCGCCGTTCAGCTCAAGCGACTTCGCCCACTCGGTATCTTTCGCCAGCGGCACGGCGGCTTCGAGGTAAGCCTCGTTCACCGTGTATTTGCCCTGGAACGGGATCCCGACCTGGAAGAAGTAGAGGCTGGTGTTAAAGACGCCGGGATCGGCTGCCTGACGAGTGCTCTCCTCGCGGTGTTCCGCCCCAAAGGCGACCGCCACGGGGCCGGCCCACGTCGAGAACGGTTCGCCGCTGAGGTTGAAGGCGGCGACCTGTTGCTTGAGGCGGATGATGTTGTCGGGGTCCGCGCGGACGAAATTTTTGGCCGCTTGGCTGGCCACGCCGCGACCGAACAGGTTGAACGGCACGCAGCCCGGCATATCGTTCGCCGGATTCGTGTCGGCATTCACGCGGCACGCGATCGCCCCCGTCGCAGGATCGCGGATGGCGTCGATCGCAGCCATGTACTTCGGAACGTTGATCGTGTTTCCCGACGTCGTCGTGCTCATGTTCAAGCCCGACGAAATATGCGCATCGAACGCCCATTCGGTGTCCGCAGCGTTGAAGCTGCCTTCAATGCCGGCCATGAAGCGCAAGATGCGGCGGTCATAGAGCGGCTGCTGCGCGCCCATATCGCCATTCATAGTGCCGAATGTGAAGTTGGTGATCCCGGCGGTGACTGCGGCTTGCGCGACCGAGGTCGGGAGGAAGGCATTGTCCGCGCGCATTGTCAGGTTGCCCGGATAGAAGACGGGCGTGCTGCGCGATTCAGAGTTCATATGCGCCCACGAGGCCTCCCCAAACACCTTCCAGGTGTCGTTGAGGTCATAGGACGCGTAGGAGAACACATTCTCGCGTTCCTGACGCGGGATCAGCGCAGTCCCGAAAATGTGTTTGTGGGTCGCCGACTCCCACGAACCGCCTTGCATCATCGGGGTAGAAATCAGCGGACCGAAGACGACGTTGTACGGCGTCCCGCCCGGGCCGAAGGCGATCCCCTTCAGCGGACCCGCGGCAATCTGACCGCCCAGGGTCGCAACCGCGAGACCAGTCTGCGAGCGGCGGATCAGCTGCGGCTGGCCGTTGGTGGCGGTGTAGGCGGGATTGGTCAGATAGGACGTACCGGTACGGTTCCACTCGCGATCCGGAACCAAAATGCCATCGTCATGCGCCTTCTCGCCGCTGAGCAGCAAGTGGCCGCGGTCGTTCGCGAAGCCGGTGCCGGCCGTCAGCGTGACCTTGTAGTTCGCATTGTCGCCGTAGTCGGTAATACCGCCGGAGACTTCGCCCTTCACACCCGTGTACTGCTTATCGAGCACGAAGTTCACAACGCCGGACACCGCGTCCGAACCGTAAGCTGACGAGGCGCCGCCCGTTACGACATCGACGCGGCTGATAAGCTGTTGCGGAAATTCAGAAACGTCGGCAACGCCGGTGATGATACCGCCGACCACGCGCTTACCGTCGAGGAGCGTGAGCGTACGTTCAGTGCCAAGGCCGCGCAGATTGAGCGCGTTGATGGCGGCGCGGCCGCTGGTGACGGTCGCGGCGCCGGACTGCGGTGTCGAACTCGCCGCAAGGCTCGGCAGTGTGTTGACGTAGTCGGCGAGGTTCGAGGTCGCTTGGTTCTGCATCTGCTCGACGCCGATAACCGAGACCGGGGTCGGGGCTTCATAACCGTCGCGCACGATGCGCGAGCCGGTGACGACGATTTCTTCAACACCCGCGGCAGGAGCCTGGGCGGTTTGCTGCGCCTGGACCGCGCCGGCGCCCAGCATCGCCACCATCAACGGTGTGATGCTCAACGTGTGTTTGATGCCGGATTTTTTCGCGCGCGCGGAAACGCTTACCAAAGTCATCGCAAGTACCCCCTTTTAGGCCGGCCGCCCCGAGGGCCGACATTGGAACCCGAACGTGTAACTTAAATGACAGCGCGATTCACTATGACACTACGGAGGACAGCCCCGTTGGGCGCAAAAAGTCCTGCTATGTGCTCAAAAATACACTCCCAAGGACCGCCCCGTGCCGAGAGAAGCCCGCCTCCGATGAATTTTATTTTATAGTTGAACCATTCCGGAGGCAACTTTGATTTATGTTTAAAATAATTGAGCGGTCGTTCTCTCGCAGGAGTGAACCGTGGCGGCGCACGTAACAGACTGTCAGGAACGTGAAATGACCGCGGTGGCCTCGATCTCGATCTTGGCTTCGGCTTCCATCAAGCCCTTTACCTCGATGACGGACATCGCGGGGAAGTGCTTTCCGATCACTTCCCGGTAAACCGCGCCGATCTCCTTGAGATTCGAGACATATTCGGTGCGCTCAGTGACGAACCAAGTCATCCGGGCGATGTCCGTGAGCTTCGCGTCGGCGGCTTCAAGCGCTTCCTTGATATTGATCAGGGTTTGGCGAAGTTGACCGACCAGTCCCTTCTCGATGAAGGCGCCATCCTTCCAACCGATCTGACCCGCCAGGAAGATCAAGTCGCCCCGCGCGATGACCGCGTTCGAATAGCCCTTGGGCGCTGGCCAATGCGGCGGATTCATCAACCTGATCATTGCAGCTAAGTATCCTTACAAGCCGCGCCACACCGGCCGGCGCCGCCAACATAGTTTAAACATAAAGAGATTTGGCAGACGCGACAAGGACATCCCGCCGTGCCAAGGGCTTAGGCGAGACCAATAGCGCCGAGTTCCCGCTGAAGGGCCACACCCTCTTCGTCCCCGAGGGCGGCCTGCCGCAAATGCCTCATCTTAGCGACCACATCCCGGTCATCGATAAGGCGCCGGTATGCCGCCATGAGCGTCTCGAAGTTCCGCATGCCCCGCTCATGCGTACTGCCATAGCCTTTCACCAGGCGTTGACATGCGACGATCTCAACGGCGAGGTCATAGTTCTTCGCAGCAGCTTCGGCGGCGGCCGATAGCCAAGCGTCAATTGCCGCCATCTCGTTCTGAAAGCGTAGCGAGTGACGGCGAAATCGCCCTAAACGCGCAACGATAAAAAGAGTGAGGAAACCGCCGAGACTGGTCGTGGCAACGCGGCGCCCATGACCGAATAAGCGACCAAAGATCGCACGCAAGCCGGCGCTGCGTAGAACAAAGCGGCCAATACCGGCCGGCAGCGCGTCGCAGAATTCCTCGACGCGCGGATGCATGAATTCGGAAACGCCGACGATCTGACCGGGCGCAGCCCTCACCTCTTCACGCACACGGTCAAAACGCGCCCCGCGTGTTTTAAGATCGGCGACGCGGAAGACATCTTCAAACGCCATCCAGAGCGCTAAATGACGGGCCGCCTCGCGTGTCAGCTCCCAGCCTCTGCGGCCCCCGCCGAATTGGCGGTCTGTCGCAGCTATCCCGCCGAGGCGGCTAAGATACTCCTCACCGTAAGCGATGTCCTGATAGTCGACGACTTTGCGAAGACCGTGCACAGCAATGTCTAGGACTTCGGCCGGCAGTAGTTTCGCGGCCTTCTCCAGGAGCGCGCGGCCGGCGTGTGATGCACCATGAACCGGGCTCACCGCACTCGGTTCCTTCGCAGGGGCCGCCGCCTGCGCATTCTCATAACCGGCCGCGAACGCCGCAAGATTTGATTCCCGCGCGCGGCTGTCGGCGTTGATGACGTCTTCATAGACTTGACGTGCGAACGGCAGCGCACCGGAACCGGCGATGGCGCCGAACAGTACGGCGCTGATGACGCTCCCTTTTTGACGTGCAAGCTCCTCCATATCGAAGAGCAGGGTCGATTTCGCTTGAGCCGTAGCGGCCTCCAGGATTTGCGCGCTGTCCGCGCGCCCGTCGCCCATCGCACTCTTCTCGCTGATAGCGTAGATGCGGTGGGAGGATGCAATCAACGCGGTACGATCCGGCGTGACGAGACCGCGGATCATGGCGCGGCCCGCTTCCATCAACTCGGCCGCGACGACAACGTCGACATTGCCCGGCACGGGCATCAGCGCCAAAACCGGATCCTTGCCGGCCGCACGCGCAGCGGCTTCGGGGAAGAGTTCGATATAGTAGATTGTCGCGCCCGTGCGTTGGGCAACCCCTTGGACCGACGTGCCCTGCACGAAATAGCCGGAATGTTCGGCGACCTCGATCAGCCAGTCCGCCAGGGTGCCGCCGCCCTGCCCGCCGAGCGCCATGACCGCGATAGTGATCGGCTTTTGCGTATTCATCACGTTAAACCGCATAACGCGCGCGGCGCGCATCGGCCTGACGTTGCAGCCAGCCAATGATACCGCCACGCAGTTTCGCCCGCGCACGATCCCACCACGTTGGATTGAATACGATGTCGGCGCGGTAGAAAGATGGACATAGGACAGCGGCGTGAGCGGTCTCTCCACAATGGCCACACCCGACGCAATCATTGTTCACGGCCGCGACCGGATCGCGGCGCAGAGGATCGGGATTGTCCTTGATAGTCAGCGACGGGCACCCCGAAAGGCGGATGCAGCTATGATCGCCTGTGCACGTGTCTGCATCGACACCGAAACGCTCTTTCACCACGCGCTCGCCATTCTTGATCTGCTTTGCGATCTGCGGCTTCACGCGGCGCTGCTTGTTCAGCATGCATTCCGATTCCGCGACGATGACTTTTGGGCCCCGTTCCTTCGTTGTAAGAGCCTGCTTCAATGTGTCGCGCATGGTTTGAAGGTCGTAGGTCCGCACGACTTTCAGCCAATCGACGCCGATATTGCGGATGGCGCGCGCGATAGGATGGTTCGTACTGCGCGATTTATTCATCGCGCGTGATGAAAGGATGTCCTGACCGCCAGTGGCGGCCGAATAATTATTGTCGATCACAACGAGCAGGTTGTCCGTCTTATTGAAGACCGCATTGCCGACGCCGCTGGTCAGCCCGTTATGCCAGAATCCCCCATCGCCCATCATGGATATGGTGCGTTTTTTCGCCGTCGGATCATTGAGCGCCGAAGCTCCGGACCAACCAAGGCCGTAGCCCATTGTGGTGTTCCCTATGTTGAAGGGCGGCAAGATCGAGAAGAGATGGCAGCCGATGTCGCAGCTGACGTGATGTTTGCCAAGCTCCTTCTCGACCAAGCGCATGGCTGTGAACACGGGACGTTCCGGACAACCGGTGCAAAGGCCGGCGGGGCGCGGTGGCACAACCTTCGTCAGATCTGGGGTATTGGCAAGCACGGGCGGACGCTGCGGCCGGTCACCGGCAAGGTGCGGCGCATACTTCTGCGCGAACTTGTCGAAGCCATCGATCATGGCTTGGCCGGTATATTCACCCGCGCGCGGCAACACTTCCTTGCCGACGATCCGGGTTTGCAGATCGGCACGGCGCAGAATGGTGTTCAACTCGTGCTCGATAAATTCAGGTTGTCCCTCTTCGACCAGCAACACCGCCTTCTTGTCGGCGCAGAACCCCACCACTTCGTTGTCGATCAGCGGATAGGTCACGTTCAGGACATAGATCGGAATTTTGCTGTCGCCGAAGCTATCGGAATGCCCACGCATCTCCAGCGCCCGGATCAGTGTATTGTAGAGACCGCCTTGGACGATGATTCCGACATCGCCCGTTGCGCCGCCCAGGAATTCGTTGAGTTGATGCTTCTTGATGAAGTCGACGGCGGCGGGCCACCGCTGATTGATCTTCTCATGCTCGTGTAAGTAGTTCGCGGGCGGAAGGACGATGCGATTCACGTCGCGCACCGAATTTTCCATTGCATCCTTCAAACCAAACGAAGGGCGCACATTGTCCTTGGCAATGAACCGGCCATAGACATGGCAGGCGCGCACTCGTAGCTCCAGCATCACCGGCGTATTCGAGGCTTCTGAAAGCTCGAACGCCTTCTCGACCATATTCACGATGGACGTAAGATTCGGACGCGGATCTAGGAGCCACATCTGCGACTTCATGGCAAAGGCGTGCGTACGCTCCTGCATGATCGAAGAGCCTTCGCCGTAATCTTCGCCAACGATGACGACAGCGCCGCCTTTGACTCCACCCGACGCGACATTGGCGAGGGCGTCCGACGCAACATTGGTGCCGACAGTGGACTTCCAGGTGACCGCGCCCCGCAACGGATAATTCACCGAGGCCGCCAGCATCGCGCCGGCGGCGGCCTCACTGGCGGAGGATTCAAAATGAATCCCCAGTTCCTCCATGATCTCGCGCGCATCGGCGAGCACGTCCATCAGATGCGAAATGGGCGAACCTTGATACCCGCCGACGTAAGACACACCTGCCTGCAGCAGAGCCTTGGTCACCGCGAGGATGCCCTCGCCCCGAAATTCGACGCCCGCGCCGATCCGAAGTTGCTGGACTTCCTTCGCGAATGACCGCTCTGCCACTAGCTAACTCCTATGCCGGAACAAGCGCAAGCACACGCAGCGGGCTGCCGGAGCCATCCGCGATTTTAAGCGGCGCCGCGATGACGAATGTCCCGACAGCCGGCAAAAGATCAAGATTGGCCAAGCACTGGAGCCCATAACGACCAGCGCCGTGAAAGATCGCGTGAGCCGGATAGGGCGGATTGAAAGCGTGAGCTTGGCCGGAATCGGTGCCGATGGTCTCAACGCCGAAACCGTGCGCGTCGCGCTTTTCGACAAGGAACCGCACCGCCTCCGGATCTGGCCCCGGGGTATGAGGTCCGTCCGCGCCGCGGTTCGTATATGCGTCCCCGGTCCGCTTTGACCAATCCGTACGGAATAAAACCCAGCTGCGCGGTGGAATGCGTCCGTGCTTGACTTCCCAGGCTTCGATCACCGGAACGGTAAGGGTGAAATCGGGGTCCGCCGCGGCTTCCGCTGAACAATCGATGACAACCGCAGGCGCCATGAAGTCCTTGGGCGCGATGGTGTCGAGGGCGTTGTTCGGCAAGTCCTTCCCGGTGATCCAGTGGATCGGCGCGTCAAAGTGCGTGCCCGTGTGTTCGCTAACCGTAAAGTTATTCCAGTACCACGCCACGCCGCGATCATCGTAGCGGCTGATCTCTTCAACCTTGAAACCTGAGCACTGACCAAAATTCGGTGGAAGCACGAGTGTCGGCGTTTCCGGCGACAGCGTTTGCGTAAGATCGATCACCTTAATGCCGCCGCTTGCTAGAAGCTCGGCAACCGCACCTAGTACTTTAGCACCGTCCATCGCCCCTCTCCTTTTGCTTGGCTAACTTCGTGCCATAAGACTCGCTGGAAAAATCATTACCAATTTCAATTGATTTTGCAATTACACAGACGCGAAAACTACCCGACGACCCGGAAGTGTAACCGGCCTTGCCAGGGCGCTTGCGTTTTGGCTTGGCGATAGTTTAAGCGAACTTACATGAAGTTGAGCAAACGAAAGAACGACCCGAGCGCGGAAAATTTCTCGCTCGACGATTACCCCTTCTATCTCATGACCCGGGTCATGGCGGCCTACTATGGCTTGTTGGAAGACGCCTTGAAGAAAGTGGGCGTCGACCAACCCCGCTGGCGCGTCCTCATGATCCTAGGGGCGAAAAATCCGAGCAATATGAGCGAGCTATCCGAGCGGGCGGTGATCAAGAACTCGACCATGACCCGCCTGATCCAGCGCATGCAGGCGCAGGGGCTCGTCCGTAATGCACCGCACCCAAAGGACAACCGCGTGTCGGAGGTTTACCTGACGCCCGTCGGGCGGGAGCGGTTGGCGATGGTGCGTGACGTCGGCGGGCAGATCTTCCGCCGCGCCTTTGGCGCAGCGCCCTCCGGTGATACCGCGGCCTTCGCAAAGACCCTCAAAGCGATTCTCGGCAACCTGACGCGTCAGTCCTTCATCTCGCCGCCGGAACCCAGGGCCGCCAAGCGGTCCCGCGCTAAGGCTGGCCGGCGAGCAACTGTCGCGCGATAACGACTTTCTGGACTTCGCTGGCGCCCTCGTAGATCCGCAACGCGCGGATCTCGCGGTAGAGCTTTTCCACAGGAACGCCGGACACGACGCCAAGCCCGCCAAAGATTTGGACAGCTTTATCGATGACTTGTTGGGCGTGATCCGCCGCGTAAAGCTTGGCCATCGCCGCTTCGCGCGTGACCCGGTCCTTCCCGGAATCCTTCGTCCACGCAGCGCGGTAGACGAGCAGCGCACTAGCATCCACATCGAGCGCCATCTCGGCCAGATAGGCTTGCATCATTTGCAGATCGAAGAGCGGAGCCCCAAAGAGATGGCGTTGCAACGACTGACGCAAAGCCTCATCCAGGGCCCGTCGCGCAAATCCCAACGCGGCGGCTGCAACCGTTGACCGGAAGACATCGAGAGTCGCCATCGCGATCTTGAAGCCCTGCCCCGGCGCACCAATGAGATTGGCTTTCGGTACTTTGCAATTCTCAAAGCAAAGGGTGCCAAGCGGGTGCGGCGCTACGATGTTGATCCGCTCGCTGACGGAAAAACCCGGCGCCTTGGCATCGACGATGAAAGCCGACAGGCCTTTCGCGCCAGGCCCCTCTCCGGTGCGGGCAAACACACAGTAAAAATCCGCGATCCCGCCGTTAGAGATCCAGCTCTTCTCGCCGTTTAGGACATAGCCCTCCTCGTGCGCGTCAGCCGTGGTCGTGATGGACGCCACATCCGATCCCGCGGCTTTCTCCGAAAGAGCAAAGGCGGCGATCTTTTGTCCGCGTGCGACGGGCGGCAGATAGGCCTCGCGCTGCTCAGGCGTCCCAAACAAACTGATAGGTCCGCTTCCCAGCCCCTGCATCGCGAAGGAAAAATCGGCGAGACCGGACTGATAGGCGAGATGCTCGCGCATAAGACAGAGAGAGCGCACATCCAAGGGCCGGTTGGCGTCCGGCACCGCGTGCCTCAGCCATCCCGCCGCGCCCAACTTGCGGACTAGCTCCCGGCAAGTGCCGTCGGCATCGCGCTCGTCGCCTCTCAGCGCATCGCCCTGGCCCTCAATCCACGCAGCGAGATCTGCCGCGAAGGTGCGATGCGCATCAGTGAAAAAGGGCCAGGTGAGAAAGCTGCGGTCCGACATCAGTTGCCCTCGAAGACCGGCTTTTTCTTGGCAGCGAACGCTTCATAGGCGCGGGTAAAATCGGCGGTCTGCATGCAAATGGCCTGGGCCTGCGCTTCCGCCTCGATGGCTACATCGAGGCTCATCGCCCACTCCGTATTCAACTGATTCTTGGTCATGGCGTGAGCGAAGGAAGGCCCCGCCGCGAGAGTGCGCGCCATCTCACGTGCGGTATCCATCAGTTGCTCGGGCGGACATAGTCTGTTGAAGAATCCCCAGCGCTCTCCCTCTTCGGCGGACATGGATCGGCCAAAGAAAAGGAGGTCGGCGGCCCGTCCCTGTCCGATGATGCGCGGCAGGATAGCGCAGGCGCCCATATCGCAACCGGCGAGACCTACGCGTGTGAACAGGAAGGCCGTCTTGGCGACGGGAGTCGCGATCCGCAGGTCGGATGCCATCGCTAGAATCGCACCTGCGCCTGCGCACACACCGTCCACAGCGGCGATGATTGGTTGCGGACATCCGCGCATCGCTTTGACGAGGTCCCCCGTCATGCGAGTGAAATCGAGAAGGCCGCGCATGTCCATTTCCGTCAGCGGCGCGATGATATCGTGCACATCGCCGCCCGAGCAGAAGTTGCCTGCGGCACCGCTGATAACGATAACCTTCACAAGGTCCGGCGCGTAAACCAAATCGCGAAAAAGATCGCGCAGCTCAGCGTAAGACTCGAATGTAAGCGGATTCTTACGGTCGGGCCGGTTCAACGTGATTTCGCCAATGCCGCCCGCCAATGTCCATTTAAAGTGCTGCGCCTGATAGGCCGCGATCTTGCTGGAGCGGTCTCCTCCCACACGCATCAATGCACTCCCTTCAACTTGCTCAGCTGTTGCATCAAGCTCCGCACATCACGGTCTGACAGCGGATCAAGCATTTGATTGATCCAGCCTTCGTGCGCCGCGGCGATCGCTTTGAATTGGCGCCGCCCCGCCGCGGTGAGCCGCACATATTGAATGCGACGATCTTTGGCGCGCCGGCGCTCGACCAGTCCATCCTTCACCAGACGGCTGACGACGCCCGTGACATTGCCGTTGGAAACCAACAGCCATTTGGACAGCTCCCCCATCGTCAGATCGGCCTCGGCCCGCGCTAGCGCGGCCATGACGTCGAAACGCGGCAACGTTGTATTGAACTGAGCCCTGAGCCGATTGGAAATGAGGTTTTCGACCTTGATGGTGCACGTCAGAAGGCGCAGCCATAGCTTCAATTTGCCGTGATTTTCGGCGGTCCCTTCCAGCTTTTCGCTGACTTTTTGGAGGTCGCGGATCACGAGACGGTCTCGCCCCCGTCGATGGGCAGAGCATGGCCGTTGATGGCCGCACTTTCAGGACGGCATAGCCAGGCCACCGCGGAGGCGACCTCCGCCGGCGTTACGAGGCGCTTCTGAGGGTTTTTCCCCGCCAGCATCGCCCGTGCGTCGGCTTCCGACACACCTCTCTGCGCCCGGATATTGGCCACCGCTTGCGCCACCATGTCCGTGTCCGTGAAATTTGGGCAGACGGCATTTACTGTTATTCCAGCGTCCGCGTATTCGAGCGCGAGCGCACGCGTGAGGCCGACCAGACCGTGCTTCGCGGCCACATAAGCAGAGATACCTTTGTAGCCGATCAGGCCTACCACACTCGCGACGTTGACGATGCGGCCCCACTTGGCCGCGATCATCGCCGGCAGCACGGCCTGGCTGCACAGGAAGGCGCCGGTCATATTGACATCGAGTGTCTGACGCCAGGTGGCGAGGTCAGTCTCGAGGAATTTACGCGCCGGCGCGGCACCGGCGTTGTTGATCAGGATGGCGACCGGACCATGCGCCTTTACCGCGCTGTCGATCGCGGCCGCGACAGCGGCCGCATCCGTGACATCTGCGGCGGCGACATGAGCGCCCTTCAAGGTCCCGGCTTTTTTCTGGAGCTTATCTTGCGAACGCCCGACAAGAGTCAGTACGACACCTTCCACCGCGAGGGCATCCGCCACGGCGGCACCAATTCCGCTGCCACCCCCGGTGATTACCGCGTGCCGCCCCGTGAGCGCGCCTTGCATGTCAGCTCCCATTTTGAACCGTCAATATTTTAACATTAAAATATCTATCGACCCAAGGGATATTTGAGTTCTAAAATATCGCCGTGCCGGCTTCCCGGCCCCGAGGACGGAGACTCAAGATGAAGATCGTTTGCGTTGGCGGCGGCCCCGCTGGGCTCTATTTCGCGATTTCGATGAAGCTGCGCGATTCGTCGCACGACATTACCGTCTATGAGCGTAACCGCCCCGACGACACTTTCGGCTGGGGCGTCGTCTTCTCCGATCAAACTATGACCAACCTGATCAAGAACGATCCGATCAGCGCCCATCAGATTAGCGATAATTTCATCCATTGGGACGATATCGACGTCCATCTCCGCGGACAGTGCATCCGCTCCTCGGGCCATGGCTTCATCGGCATCGGCCGGAAGCAGCTTTTGCTCATCCTGCAGAACCGCGCCCGTGAACTTGGGGTCAACCTTGTCTTCCAGACGCCCGTCGATGATGTCGAGGCCTTGCATCCCGAAGCAGACCTCATTATCGCCGCCGATGGATTGAACAGCGTGATCCGCGCGCGCCATGCGGCCGATTTCGGCGCGGAGATCAAATACGCCAAAAATAAGTTCGTCTGGCTGGGCACCCATAAAGTCTTCGAGGCGTTCACCTTCATTTTCGAAGAAACCGAACACGGTTGGATCTGGGCGCATTGCTACCGATTCGACAAGGAGACTTCGACCTTCATCGCGGAGTGCAGCAAGGAAACCTGGGATAAGTTCGGCTTTGAACACATGTCCAAGGAAGATACCAACGCGACGCTGGAACGGATTTTCGCGAAGTATCTGGACGGTCATAAATTGATGTCCAACGCGAACCACATCCGCGGCTCTGCGTGGCTCACGTTCCCGTGGATCAATTGTAAGAAATGGTGGCACAAGAACATTATTCTCATGGGAGATGCGGTTCACACCGCGCACTTCTCGATCGGTTCGGGCACCAAACTCGCCCTCGAGGATGCAATCCTCCTCAGCGAGATCCTGCATTCAAACGTCTCTCCCCAGGACGGACTAAAGGCCTACCAGGATGCCCGCTCACTGGAAGTGATCAAACTCCAGAACTCGGCGCGCAATTCCACCGAGTGGTTCGAGACGGTCGAGCGCTATCTTGGCTTCGAGCCTATCCAATTCGCCTATTCGCTGCTGACCCGCAGCCAGCGCATCAGCCATGAAAACCTGCGTTTGCGTGATAAGAATTGGCTGGAAGGCGTGGAGACGTGGTTCGCGTCCCGCGCGTACGGGTCGCAGGCCGAAAAACCATGCCCGCCGATGTTCACGCCCTTTGCCTTGCGCGGGATGCAGCTCAAAAATCGTATCGTAGTCTCGCCAATGGCGACCTACAGCGCACAAGGCGGCATGCCAAGTGATTTCCACCTTGTGCACTACGGCGCACGCGCGATGGGCGGCGCGGGGCTGCTCTATACGGAAATGACCTGCGTTTCGCCCGAGGGGCGCATCACACCGGGATGCCCCGGCATGTATACGACCGAGCAGCGCGCGGCATGGCGGCGCATCGTGGAGTTCGTTCACACCAACACCGATACGAAGATTTGCATGCAGCTCGGCCATGCTGGGCCGAAAGCGTCGACCAAAGTGAGTTGGGAGGGCACCGACCAGCCGCTGGAAACCGGAAATTGGCCAATTCTCGGCCCCTCGCCCATCGCGTGGTCAGAGCAAAATCAGATTCCCGTCGTGATGACGCGGCAGCTCATGGACCAGGTGAAGGCACACTTCGTGCGGGCCGCCGAGATGGCAGACGAAGCCGGCTTCGACATGATCGAGCTTCACTGTGCGCACGGTTATCTGCTCTCGGCCTTCATTACGCCGATTACCAATACCCGGACCGATGAGTACGGCGGCGCGCTCGCCAATCGCCTGCGCTTCCCGCTCGAAGTCTTCCGGGCCATGCGCGCCGTATGGCCCACCCGCAAGCCGATGTCGGTGCGCATCTCTGCCACGGATTGGGTGGAGGACGGCATCACGGCCCAGGATTCTGTTGAGATCGCGCAAGCGTTCGAGAGCGCCGGCTGCGACATTATCGACGTGTCGACCGGCCAAACGTCGGCCAAGGCCAAGCCCGTGTACGGGCGTATGTTCCAGACGCCTTATTCTGACAAGATCCGCAATGAACTGCGCATTTCAACGATGGCGGTCGGCAATATCTTTGAAATCGACCACGTGAACTCGATCCTGGCGGCCGGCCGTGCCGATCTGTGCTGCCTGGCCCGCCCCCATCTCGCGGACCCCCAGTGGACCTTCAGGGCCGCCGCCGAACAGAGTTACAGCGGGCCCGGCTTCACGCCGCCGAAGCAGTATTATCCCGGATTTATCCAGATGGAGCGCAACTTCCTGCGCGCCAAACAAATGGCGGCAGCGCAAGCTCAGGGCGCCGAGCTCGCGTGACGAGAGAATTAAGTTGCGCATTCCCTGCTCGCGCGCACGAAAAGAGCCGTTAGAAATGTAAGTCTCCTATCTCCGGGAAGGAGAGGATGCCCCCGCTGTGCCGGCGGCTTTCTTTTCCTGAGCGTTCATCGACGTTTCCTGCGGCGCATGCCGCAAATGCACTTGCACGAACTTCGCGACAATTGCCGACGAGATAGCTGTATTTGCTCCCGTCACGGGGTCCGGATAAGCATCCGCGAGGCGCCGCAGGGCCTTATAAAGCGAGATCGACGACTGCTGTCCATAACTCAGCAAATGGGTCGAGCGAGCTTTGTTGTGCATTAGATTGAACGCTTCGACATCCACGTAACCGGCCAGCAGCCCTTGCGCGCGCTCCGGCGTGAGGGTGAGACGAAAGCGAGCCGCGCGCATCTCATGGATCGACGTATCCTCAAATCCGGCCGTTGAAGGAAACGTGAAGTCGTTAGGCTGCGTAATAACGACTCCATTCACGATTTTGCCTCGAAAACTATGGATGAATGACTTTCCCCATCGCTGATCGACCGTTTGCGTTCCGCCTGGGAAAAAACCGTTTCCCGTTGCATCGGTCATAAGGTCTTCGCGACCGCGATAGGTCGTCAGCGTCACATCGTCGTCATTGGTGAGACTGTCTACGTTGGTGATTTCAATCACCACCCGGTCATATACAAATTGCTGGAGGTACTTGCTGGTAAACTGGTAGAGCGTTCCTGCCGTGCCTCGAAAATTACCGATGCAACCGATGGCCCGATGCAGCTGGTTGTCCACGCCCTTCTCGCCTTCCGGGCTGGTAAAATCTTCCGCGCCGATCTTGCCGTCGAGATCCATACCGTACGCAACGGTTCCCACCGCTTCCCGGAATGGAAAAACGTCCGGCGCCGTATCCGGGCGCCAGGTCTGGTTCTCACGCAATAACTGCGTCTCAACCAATGTGCGCTTGGTTCCATCGTCGGGAAACAGCGCGGTAAATTGTTCGCGCGGACCGTCATTGAAACCGTCGGGGCATTCAGCTTTCCCGTCCGGCGTCTGGTACACCTCCCAAGCATAGTCGGTCAGCGCGTATGCGATACGCCTGCCTGTTGGCGCGTCATCGGCGTTTGCTATGCCGGAAGCGATAAAGAGGACGATCGCAGGCAGCATAAGAAGAGCTGCACATTTGCTCATGGAAGATCTCCTTATTCCGATTGCGATCGAAATGCGTCGCGGAGCCAGAATGCTTTAAACCCGTTACGCTTACCCGTGGCTTCACCCCAGCCATCGGCATTGATGTCCCCCGGCTGCCGATCGCCGGAGAAAGTGTAAATCGGCCGGTCTCGGTAGGCCCAAACGTGCAAAGCGCCCGGCATCGTCGCCGTCGATTTCCTGCCGGTCATGGGATCAATGTACATAGCGCTCCAAATTCGGCTGCCGCTCTTCGCATTCGCGGGCGCGATTACATATGGAAACGTTTTCACGCAATCCGCAGGGTCGAATTTCTTACCGCACACCGCGAACCGGTAGACCTGCGGCGCTGCGGGATGGTCGCACGCTAGTTGGTGAAGCGAATCCTCGCCGCAGTAGTAAACGTACACCGTCATGCCGCGCGCATCGGCCAGGACTTCACCCGAGCGGCTGTCCTGTACGGTGAAAAATCCGCGCGGCGGATCTGGCTGCTTCTTCGTGTAGACGTTTTGCCAGCCAGCTTCGTCAGACCCGTCCATCGCGCGGGCTTTCCAGTCGCCGATATAAGTGTAGACAGGCTTTTTTCTGAAGGACCATTGCTTGATGCCGGGCGCGCGCTCGAAAATGGACCATTCGCCGCTTGGGTGCGCATAGTCGGGCGCCAGCACGGGATCCCAGTGCTGCAGACAAACGCCCGTGCAGGACGATTTATTCGTCCCGTCGCGGTCCCAGGTATAGATTGAAAAGCCGGACTTCATCGTCACAAGCCGGCCCGTCGCGACGCTGACAACTTCGAACTGCGACGGCACATTTGGCGCCGGCCCAATGGGCGCGCGGATCGAGGCGCCATCGCCGCGAACCTTCCGGCTGGTTCCGCCGATAACATCCCCCGGCCGGGCATCCATGACAGAGGTGTAAACGGCCATGCCATCGTACGCCCACTGCTTCATACCGTCGCTGCGCTCGAGAACGCTCCATTTTCCGACCGCCTTCGCGTCGGCGGATGCCACCATCGGCGGCCACATCTGGGTACAGGTCGGACGCGTTTCTAACTCCGGCAGCTCGAGCCCGGGCGGATAGGGGCTCATCCACCCCATCGTCTCCTTCGCGACGGTGTTGTCACAAAGCGGCTTGCCTTTGTCTTCGCCCGCATTTCCGTTGCGCTGTTCGTGCTGCGGCCAGATATACAAAGTGTGACCCGACGCATCTGCGAAAACGTTGCCGTCGGCTTCGGTCCCTATCACCTGAACACCGGGTGGCATCGGCTCGGAAACATAGTCTTCCTGTGCGGCCGCGGCTAAGGCCGCCGCAGAGCCGTACACCGCGCCGCCGAAAATGATGGCCGCCAAGCACGAACGCATGCTCACCTTGCCGAGCTCGCTCACGACAGAATCTCGCCAATTTCTTGCGAGGTTTTGTTGCTGTTTGTGCCCCACGCGTCCTTTTCGACGCCCATGATTCGCATCGAGGTATAGCCAAGCCGGGTAACGGCGGTTCCTCGGCCGTCGATATGCAAGCCGGTCTTCACCTTGCCGCCGGCGCGACCCGCGGTGAACATTGCCATGCCGTCCAGCGTATGTGTGCGCGCCCAACCATGGTCTGAATGCGCCATGATGAAAACGTTGTCGAGGAGACTGCCGCCACCCTCCTTGAAGTTGGCGAAGGCTTGAACGAAATACACCCATTGCTCCATCTGGCGGCGCGTGAACCAGGAACACGTCGGTTGATAGCCGAGTTTATCGTCCATCGCCTCCTCGTGGGTGGTGGTGTGGTGCGGCTTTTCATACCCGGCTTTAGTCGTGTTCCCGTAGTCGTAGGCAAGGTTGAACACACGCGTCTGATCGCAGGCGATCGCCATCACCATCAGATCGGTGAACAGCTTGTGCCGTTCGGTAACGAGATTTGATTCGTTTCCGGTCGGAGGATCCTGCTTCACGACGTCCGCCTTGCGGCAGGCGGCGATCGGCTCCGGCTTTGTCAACTGCTTATCGAACTGCCGTTCCAGATGCCGCACGCCTGAGACGTATTGATCGAGCCGCGCGCGGTCTTCCGACCCGAGCGCCTGATTCAGTTCCTTGATCTCGCCCATGACGCCAGAGAGCACGCTTTTGCGGACCATGATGCGGGGATTAGGCGTGAACGTCGGAGCATTCGGGTCTTGAAAGTCAGGACCAAATAGCCGTGTGTAGAATGCCACAGGCGACGGCTCGGAAGGATTGGGCGTGCTCGCGTTTTCGTAGGAATGTGTGCCGCGGGCATCGCCTGAGGCATTCGCATTCAGAAGACGAAAACGCTGCGTGCGGCTCACCTGGTTGGCAATCGTCACGTCCAATGTTTCGCCCGGCGCGCCGCCGCCTTGTTGCATCGGCGCAATCCCCGAAATCGAAATGGCCCATCCGGTGTAGTGGCAGAGATTTTGCGCGTTGTCCCGGAACGCCGTGTAGTTTGTCAGCAGATTCATGTGCTGCTGGATCGGCCCAAAGCAGGCGATTTCTTCCGGCAGGTCCCAACCCGCGCCATATTTCTTAGGCACAAAAACGGACTTGGCCATTCCCAATTGCCAGTACCACGTGCCAAAACGCAGTGGCATCTCCTTTCCATCGGCCAACGCCGTACCGTTGTTGTTCAGAAAGCAGTCAAGAAGTGGGATAGCCAGCGTAACGGCGCCGCCATTCAACATGCCTCGGAGGACCCTGCGTCGATTGAGCTTGGACATATCCAGCCTCCTCTTGTCTTAGGGCACCGCCGAAGCCGATTGTTCTTCCTTCTCGTGTACGGTCGAGAAGGCGCTGCTGAGAACGATGGTCCGCAGAAAACCTTTCACGCGGTGGCCATCTTGCTCGAAGCGCTGGGTAAAGGTGTCCAGCAGTGGACGGTCGTCCGGCCCCGTTACTCCGCCCGTGCCATAGCTGTAAATGCGTCGTACCAAACAGGACGATAATGCCGGGTGATCGTGCAGTGCGCGCCCGAGGCCTTGGATGTCCTTGAAATCCACGCCGTCAAGCGTCCCGCTTGCATCAATCACGGCGCCCTTCTCAGTCGAACGATACTGGCCCGAGCCGTCAAAATTTTCGAGCGCCAGGCCAATCGGATCGGTGATCTTATGACAGCCGGCACAAACCGGATTGGCGAGGTGCTCGCCCACGCGGTCACGGGCGGTCCGCAATCCGGGCTTGGGATTCTCTAGAGCCGAGAAGTCCACATTCGCGGGCGGTGCCGGCACTTTCTGGCAAAGGAGTAGTTCGCGCAGGGCCTTGCCGCGCAAGGTCGCCGAGCTTCGGCCCGGATGCGAATGAAGCGCCAGGAAGCTGATATGCGTGAGAACACCTGCGCGCGGACCATCGGGGGCGAATGTATAAGGCTCCCACCTTGGCCCCGTCGCGGCTCCATAGATCACCGCCAACGACGGGGACATGAACGTCTCGCGGGTCGTGAACAAATCACGGTAGTCGAGATCCTTCGCAACCACGTGGTCTATCACCGTGCGAAGCGTTTGCTCCCGCGCATCCGAAGCGGTCAGGCCTGTAAAGCCCGGATATACCGCAGCGTCTTTGGCAAGACTTGTGAAAGCGTCAAATCCGTACATATCGTCAAAAAACGCGCGCATCCCGGATTCCAAGCGCGGGCTGGCGAGCATCTTATCGACCACTTTCGCCAGGCCGCGTTGCGTACGCAATTCCCCTCGCTCCGCGGCGCGAAGGACCATGTCGTCGGGCGCGGCGTTCCAAAGGAACAGCGACAGCCGCGAGGCCAGCGATGCATCGTCCAGCCTGCGGCGGCCTCCGTTGGCCGGGTCGGGTATCGTCCGTTCGGCGAGGAACAGCACATTCGGACTTACCAACATACCCTCGAGTGCACTTTCGAGCCCGAGATAAAAGTCTTTGAGGGCGGTTGCTCCCCTGTCCGCTTCGTCGGTTATCTCGACGATGCGTTCTTCGCTGAGCGTCTTACGATAGAGCCTACGACTGACTTCGGTAATGAACTTTGCCGCGCAAGTGCGATCCGCAGCGTACGGATCAACTGGCTTACAAGGCACCAGAAGGCTCCGGCGCCCGGGACTCATCACTTGAGCGGCCACGAGCGATGCGATCTTTTGGTAGACTTCGAGCTGCGTATCCGTGAGGCCGGCCGTTGAGGCGTTCAAAGCCAGCAGCCCGTCGGTTCGCCGCAGCGGCGCAAATTCCGCCTCGACTTTGATGTCGCTCCCAAACAGATAAGTAAGAGTGTTTACATACTGCGCAGTGGTAAGGAGTCGAAAATGACGCTCTGAACCGACGCCTCCCGGCTCTTGGGCCGTCACTCCCTTATTCGCGGCAAGGGCCGGCCTGGTGACGATGGGAGAACCGCCTGCGAATGGCGCGATGATGCCGGCGCAAGCCATCGCCGCGAAAACGCCCAACCGAAGACGCCGTAGTTTCCCAAACAACAGCCTTTCCTCCCGAAAAAGCGTTTCTCATCACACTCCCCTCCCAATTGATGCGATGCGGAAAAAGAATGCCTAAAGCGAGTTTAGCATCAGGCAGCGCAGTTCGCCCCACAAACTATTTTGGCGGAGAGAGCTATGAGCCCGAGTAATCCGCCCCAAGTGCCCGTTACAAAAACAAAGCCCTCCGCGACAACGTCGGGAGGGCTTTGAAGCTTCAAGTAGGGCCAGCTTACATTTTAAAGCGCACGCCCACCGTAAAGAAACGACCGATGGTGTCATAATCGCGCACGTTCATGCCCGAGTACCAGCCACTGCCGTTGCCGCCAGCGACGAACGGCGGCGGGCTGTTGAGCAGGTTCTGAATGCTCAGGAACACCTCAGAATCCATCTCGGCGTCCGGCATTGGGTCCCAGGTCATACCCAAATCGACCACTGTGTCGGAAGCAATGCGGTTGCTATTGATGGTACGCGTATCGTTCGCCGGGCAGCCGGAAGCGCACTCCGTAAAGGCATTATTGTAAACGCCCTTCGGGGTGTAGCGCAGGCCGAGTGAGACAGACGCCCGTTCTGTGGTGTAGCGGAGTTGCGAGTTGATTTTATAGTCCGGGTTCGTGCGGCCCGAGTAGCCCGCAATGGCGAAACCGCCGAGAACGCCTTTGCCATCGACCAGTTGATTGGTTGATAGCGTGGGATTGAAGGACTCCGTCTTCAAAGTGAAGGTCGCAAGCACACGGAGCGAGAGATCCCCTTCCCATGAATCCACGACATCCGCCATCGACATGCGATAGCTGGACTCCACGTCGATGCCGCGCACAATTTCATACGCAACGTTCTGCGGAGACGTTACGACCGTGTGGATGCGGCCGGCGGAGTCCCGCAAAATGCTTGGGCAAAGATTTGTGATACCGGCGAAGCAGCCGTCGATGATCGACTGCCCATTGGGGGTCGCCACGGCGCCCTTGATGTCGATGTTGTAGTAGTCAACGGAAGCCGCGAAGCCTTCGAAGAATGTCGGCGTCAACACGGCGCCGACGCCCGTCGTGTCGGCCTTTTCCGGAGCCAGTGAGGGGTTACCGGAACTCAGCGAGAAGGCCTGAGGAACCTGGGTGCCCGTAAATGGGTCAGTGAACGTCGACGCGCCCGCAGCCGTTCCGCCGGCATAGAGCTCGCCTAGGTTCGCGGCCCGGATGTCGCGCGAGCGCGTCACGCGGAATCGCAGGTCGTCGACAACCTGCCAAGTCGCGCCCAATTTCCATGTGGTCACGTATCCGGACGATGAATAGTCCGTAGCGCGAACCGCTGCGGACAGATCGAGTGCACGTGCCCACCCCGCATCTTTCGCGAGCGGAACAACAGTCTCAAGGAAAGCTTCCTTCACCGTCAGCTTACCGATGTTCAATTTGAAATTGCCGGCGAGGAAATTACCCGCCTCGTCGTCGGCCGAGTTAAGACCGTTCACAAGTTCGGTACGATGTTCGAGACCGGCCGCGACCGAGACCGGACCAGCCCACGTATCGAGAGGCTCACCGTTCAAAGTGACTGCTGCGATCTTTTGCGTCATTGAATCATAACGGTACGCATTGCCGACGAAATAGTTTATCGCCGCTTGCGAATTCACGCCTGTCCCGAAGAAATTGAAGGGCACGCAGCCGTTCGTGGGATCCGTGAGCGTGGACCGGCATACGATCGCGCCGGTGTTGGGATTGCGCACGGCATCACGCGCCAAATTGATCCTGGCGGTGTTCCCGCTATTCGTCACGCGGGAGGAAAGTCCTTGCTTGGTATACTGATAATAGGCATCCCAAGACCAATCGCGGTCACCCGTCGAGAAATTACCCTCGGCGCCCACCGACCAACGGCGAACGTTGCGGCTGTTATCGGCATAGAAGCGGCCGACATCATAGGAACTGGTACCGAGTGTGATCGAAGTTAGGCCCAGCGTAGTCATCTGGGCCTGCACCGGCGCCGGGATGTAGGGATTGCCGGACAGGATCACGACCTGATCGAAGAGTCGGTTCACGTTGTTGGTGTTTTCCGCATGAGCGTAGGCCCAATGCAATTCACCCCACAATGTGACCGAGTCAGCTACGTCGTAACTGAGGCGGGAAAATACGTTCTCGCGGACCGCGCGGGGATCAAGGTCGACGCCTTGGTCGATACGCGAAATTTTCCAATCTCCGCCCTGCATGAGGTTGGAGTTGGAGACGATACCGTAATTGTACTGATTCACGCTGCCGCCGGGCCCGAAGTACAAGCCCTTCAAAGGACCACGCGTGATCAGACCGCCAGGCATGGCGTTGTTAATCCCCATCCGCGTACCGAGCAGCCAGTTTGGCAAGCCGTTCGTGGCGGTGCGGCTGGGATTTTGCATCACAACACCGCCTTCCTCATTCCAGGGCCGGTAGGCGCCGACGAGGCCCTTGTTCCAGGCATATTCGCCGAAGAGCAACAGGTGGCCGCGACCGCCGGCGAAGGGTGTCCCGAAGGAAAGGTTGACTTGGGCATTCGGATCGTCGCCGTAGGTCGAGATACCTCCCTGCACTTCGCCTTTGATCCCTGTGTACTCTTTATCGAGGACGAAGTTCACGACCCCGGACAGCGCGTCCGAGCCGTAGGCGGCCGACGCGCCGCCCGTCGACACATCCACGCGAGAGATGAGGCCTTGCGGCATAGTGTTGGTGTCCCCGCCCGTATAACCCGAACTCAGCGAGGAATTGATCACGCGCTTGCCATCCAGAAGGATCAATACGCGGTGCCCGCCGAGACCACGCAGGTTGAGGATGTTCACGCCCGCCGCGCCGCTGGAAAGGTTGACCGCGCCGGTGCGCTGCGTTTGGGAGCCCGAAAACGCGGGGAGTTTGTTCACCGAATCAGCGATATTTGCGTCGTTCATGGCGTTGAGTTCATCCGCGCTCAACACGGACACAGGCGTGGGCGCTTCATAGCCGTCGCGCACGATGCGCGAACCCGTCACGATGATCTCGTCGACGGCCGGCGCCTGCGCCGTTTGTGCAGTCTGCGCGAAGGCTGGCACGGACATAAGAGCGCCTGCCAACAAGGCTACCGACGACGTGGAAGCCAAAGCAGCAAGACGGAGTCCGGACGTGTTCATAATGATTTCCCCCCAAGGTAATTATATCTCTCCGGCGCACGGCCTCTCCACCGGGCGACAGCAATAGTCAGTATTGGCCCCAACCTCCGGGCAATACAGCTATTCTTTGTAATGCGGTTATTCGGCCCGGTCATAATCGCAATAAGCGACTAACGGGGCGCGCCTCGGCCCAAAAGGCCGGGCAGCCGAGACCTCTCATTTAAAATCTTTGTGCGCCGCACCCAGGACCCTTAATCGGCCGGGGAGCGCCATTGGCGACCGACCGACGCCTCGGCCGGTCGCCGGCTAGTTTAGAAAAACGCCTGGAGACCTGTCTGCGCCCGGCCGAGAATCAGCGCGTGGACATCGTGCGCGCCTTCATAGGTGTTTACGGTTTCCAGATTGCACATGTGGCGCATCACCTGGAACTCCTCGGAGATTCCATTGCCGCCATGCATATCGCGCGCTTCGCGCGCGATGGCCAGCGCCTTGCCGCAGTTGTTGCGCTTCACGATGCTGATCATTTCGGGCGCCGCGCGGCCCTCCTCCATCAAGCGGCCGACGCGCAAGCTCGCTTGCAGGCCGAGCGAAATTTCGGTCTGCATATCTGCCAGTTTCTTCTGGAACAACTGCGTCTGCGCCAGAGGGCGACCGAACTGCTTGCGGTCGAGGCCATACTGACGCGCTGCGTGCCAACAGAATTCGGCGGCGCCGAGCGCTCCCCACGAAATGCCATAGCGCGCGCGATTAAGGCAGCCGAACGGACCCTTCAGTCCTTCGACGTTCGGAAGCAGCGCATCTTCGCCGACGTCCACACCGTCCATCACGATTTCACCGGTGATCGACGCACGCAAGGACAGCTTGCCGTGGATCTTCGGCGCGCTAAGACCCTTCATCCCCTTTTCAAGAACGAACCCACGGATGCGGCCGCCGTGCGCTTCCGACTTGGCCCACACGACAAAAACGTCTGAAATGGGGCTGTTGGAAATCCACATCTTACTGCCGGTGAGGCGATAGCCTTTCGCGGTCTTTTCCGCGCGCGTTTTCATGCCGCCGGGATCAGACCCTGCGTCGGGTTCCGTGAGGCCGAAACAGCCGATCCATTCGCCGGTAGCGAGTTTAGGAAGGTACTTCAGACGCTGCGCTTCACTGCCGTAGGCGTAAATGGGGTACATCACGAGCGACGACTGCACGCTCATCATGGATCTGTAACCGCTATCGACGCGTTCGACTTCACGCGCGACAAGGCCGTAAGCGACATAACCCGCCCCGACGCCGCCGTAAGCTTCGGGGATCGTAACCCCCAGAAGGCCGAGTTCGCCCATTTCGCGGAAGATAGCCGGATCGGTTTCTTCGTTGCGGAAGGCCGCGATGACGCGCGACTGAAGACTTTTCTGCGCGTAGCCGCGTGCGCTGTCGCGGATCATGCGCTCGTCGTCCGTGAGCTGATCTTCAAGCAGGAAGGCGTCATCCCACGTGAATTTCGAAAGGTCGGGCGCTTCTTTAGCGGTCTTGAGGGCGGAGTTCATCGACAACGTTCCTAGTTAAATGATTGCCCAATATCGCCAATCAACGGGAAGCGAACAAAATGATGATTGGTTATCGAATGATGAGCCCGAGTGATCCCGAAGATAAGGCCTCCCGCTCGTTCCTTTAAATATAAAATTTTCCCGGTTTCTTACAAATACAAAAAGGGATGCACCCGAGGGTGCATCCCTTTGAATTAAGTAGCTTTGCCGCGTGCGCTTATTCGCGCGACGGGGCGCGATCGGACTTTTGGACTTCGCCGGCGTTGCTGGCGACCGCCTTATCCGGATGCGCGATAAACACCTGGACCATGGGCAAGTCGAATGCGAACGACAGCGCGGTCATCTCGCCCTTCTCGTTGGGGTAGCCGTCGGCGAGGCGGCGCATCGCCTGATAAATCAGCGGCGAAGAAGCCGTGCCGGTACCAAGATGGTACTGCGAGCGGCCGCGAATAAGGCCGTAGTACCAAGTATCAACCGGGGTAAAGCCGGCCACGAGGCCACGGGCTCCTTCTTCCGTCAGGTTCATTTGGAAGCGCGTCTGGAGCCAATGTTGCGTACCGGGCTGACCGCCGAACCAAGCGAACGGCCAATACAGGTCCGTCGGCTCGGTGATCAGCACGCCACCAACGATCTTGCCCTTGAAGTGCGATTCGTACTTCTTTCCGAACTTCGTATCGATGCGCTGCAGGCCGCCGGGAATGAGTTTCGCGCCGGTGGCGTCAGTCATAAGGGTGTCCATACCGCGGTACACCGAGACGTCCACATCCGGGTCATCCACCAGGCTGTCGACATTGGTGAGTTCAATCAGCGCGCGGTTGAAGTTGTTTTGGCGAAGATAAACGTCGGTGAAGTGATAGCCGATGCCGTCCGGACCGCGGAAGAAGCGTACGCAGCCCAGTACGCGGAAGAGCTGGTTATCGATCCCCGTGACCTTGCCGTCAGGGCTTGTGAAATCGTTGGCGTCAACCTTACCGTCGAGATTGAGGCCAAGGCCTACCTTTCCGCCCGCTTCGTTGAACGTGAAAGGCTCATCCTTATCCATCGGGAACTGGGCGGCGGCTTCGCGCGCAAGCTGCGTTTCGCCGACTGGACCCAGGTTTGGGAACAAGGCCTTGAAGCTTTCGCGCGGACCGGTGGGATTTACACCCTGCGGGCATTCGGCTTTTCCGTCTGGTGTCTGATGGATCGCCCAATGACCGCCAGACAATGCATATGCGATCGTCCGGTTACGCAGACCGGACGGAGGCGTATCTTGGGCCGCCGCTGGAAGCGCGCTCAAACTCAGCACGACGGCGCCTAAGGTCGCTTGCAGAAGTGTCTTCATGGTCGTCTCCCTGATCGGGCTTAGTTCGCGTTGTCGAAGAAATCGTCGCGAACAAGGAAAGCGTGGAAACCGTTGCGGCGGCCGTTGAATTCGCCAGTGCGATTGCCGTTGATATCGCCGGGCGCCTTATCACCTTCAAACGTGAACACAGGTCGTTGGCGGAACGCCCAAACACTGATCGCTCCGGCGGCGCCTTTCGCAGTTTGACGTCCCGTCTTCGGATTGATCCACATTACGCTCCACGCCCTGCTTCCGCTGACAGCATCGGCGGCAGCGGGAATATACGGCCACCGGCGCAAGCAGCGATCGACATTACCTCCTCCGCACACGGCAAGGCGATAAACTTGCGGTGCTGCCGGATGATCACAGGCCAGCTGGTCCTTCGAATCATCGCCACAGTTGTAGATGTAGACAGTCTTGCCTTCCGCGGTGACGATGGCCTCGCCCACTTCGTTGTTCATGTAGCCAAAGCCCTTAGGCGGGGCCGGCGCGAGTTGCATGTACACGTTGTGCCACCCGGGCTCGTCGCTTCCCTGCTGGCTCATCGTGTCCACATCTTTGGCACGGGTATAGACGGGCTTTTTGCGGAAGGCCCATTGGCGCACGCCAGGAGCGCGTTCAAAAATCGTCCACTCCCCTTGGGCCTGCGCCGTTGCTCCCGCTGTCATCGGTATCCACGCTTGCGAGCACGCGCCCGTGCAATTGGACTTCTCCGAGCCATCGCGGTCCGAGGTATAGATCGAGAACTTCGCTTCGGTGAGAACGATGCGGCCCCGTCGAGTCGTCTCGACGGAAAAGGCAGGCGGCACCGAAGGCGCCGGGCCGACCGTTCGACGCTCCGCGGGACCATCGCCGCCGTTGCCATTCGTCCGCGCGCCCCACGTGTCACCCGGCTGCTGGTCGAGATCCGACGTGTAGAGGGCGTGTTTGTCATAAGCCCACTGTCGGCGGCCGTCCTTGCGCGTGAAGATGGTGAAGTTCCCGACGTCCTTGTCGCCGTCTTTTGCCAGCACAGGCGGCCATACCTGCGAACAGGCCTTGCGGGCTTCAAGTTCCGGCAGGTCCAGCCCCGGCGGATACGGCGCCATCATGCCGGCCGTCTTGGTGGTCACTTCGTTCTCGCAGGCCGAACTGTTGTCACCGTCACCGGTCGTGCCGACGCGCATGGTGTCGTAGGGCCAGCGATAGAGGGTCATGCCGCGTTCGTCGGCGAACACCGGACCTTCAAGCTCGGTCGCCTGAATGCTGAAACCCGCTGGCATCGGCTCGGTCACAAAGGACTCAGTTTTCACGCCGCCCTGTGCCGTGACGGCGCTCGACGCCGCGTACGCGACGGGAGCGGTCAGGAGAGCACCAACGAGAAGAAGGCTGTATCGCATCATTTCTGTCCTTGAGAGCAGAAGAGGCGCGCTTCCGGAGAAGCGCGCCGTTTCTTAAGCGAGAACTTCGCCGATTTCCTTCGACGTTCTATTGGATTGTTCGCCCCAGTGCGGGACATCAAGTCCAAAGACCTTCATGGCGGTGTAGCCGACACGGGTCGCCGCTTCGTGGTTTCCGTCGACATGGAAGCCGGTCTTGATCTTGCCGCCGGCGCGGCCGGCCAGGAACATCGGCAGACCGTCGATTTGGTGCAGGCGAGCGAGCGACTGGTCCGTCGTGGCATAGATCAGCATGTTGTCGATCAGCGAGCCGTCGCCTTCCTTGAAGTCGGCGAATGCCTTCACGTGATACGCCCACGCTTCCATCTGACGGCGGATGAACCAGGAGCAGTTCACCTGGTATCCGAGCACTGGATCGAGCGGCTCTTCGTGCGTCGCGGTGTGGTGCGGCTTCTCGTAGCCCGGCTTAATCGTACCGGAGAAGGCCGCCGCGTAGCCGAGGTTGTAGACTCGGGTCTGGTCGCAGGCCAAAGCCATCACAAGCAGATCGGTCATCATCTTGTGACGCTCGCCGACTAGCGTGTAATCGAGGCCCGGCGCGATTTCGTCTTTCGGTCCCGGATTGACCACACAGGCCGCGCGCGGTTCCGGCTTCGTCAGCGCGAGATCGAACTGACGCTCCAGCTCACGCAAGCCCGTGAAGTATTGATCGAGGCGCGCCTTATCTTCGGAACCGATCTTCTTCGTCAGGTCCGAGGTGCGATCCATGACGCCGGAGAGCACGCCCTTGCGCACCATGACGCGCGGGCTGGGCTTGAATTCCGGAGCGTTCGGGTTCTGGAAGTCTTCGCCGAAGAGCTTCGCGTAGAACAGCAGCGGCGACACTTCAGCCGGATTAATCGACGTCGCGCTTTCGTAGCTGAAGCTGTCGCGCACGTTGCCGGTCGATGTCGCGGTCAGAGTCTGGAAACGCGTAGGCCCGGCTATTTCCTTGGCGATCGTAACGTCGATGCTCTGGCCCGGCAAATCGGTCTGCGTCGCCGGCGCGGCGCCGGCGCGCATGATCACCCAACCCGTCTTGTGGCAGAGGTTCGGATTGGCATCCTTGAACCCGTCGAAGTTGGTGAAGAGGTTGACGTGCTTTTGCACGTCCTTCAGCGAGGCGATTTCCTCGGGCAGGTCGAAGTTGGCGCCGGTCTTCTTCGGCACGAACACCTGCTTGTTGAGGCCCAAGCCCCAGGACCAGGTTCCGAAGCGCACCGGCAACGGCGCGCCGTCGGCCATCGCGGTAGCGTTCCCGTTCAGGAACACATTGAGCAGCGGCAGGCCGACCGTGACGGCGCCACCGTTCAACATGCCGCGCAGGACGCGGCGGCGGGATAAATCTTTTAAAGATGCCATGAGAGCCTCCTCAATTCGCTTCGACGGCGCTACGCGACGTCAGGCCGGCGGTCCGCGCCGGCGACGGAACACGTTCAACAACTTCTAAAAATGCATCACTCGTTGCGATCATGCGCATCAGGGCCGGCACCTTGTAGCCGTCCTGCGCGAAAGCTCCGCTTAGCACCTTGATCGCGGGATCGTCCGCACGCGAAAGCGGGCCGCCGGTGCCGTAGCTGTACATGCGGCGTACCAGACAGGTCGGCAGCGCCGCGTGATCGTGAAGCGCCTGACCAAGTCCGGCGACGTCGCTGAAGGCCTTACCGTCGAGCGTACCGGTCACGTCGAGCTGCACACCTTTTTCGGTCGAGCGGAAACGGCCCGCGCCGTCGAACTGCTCGAGTGCGAGGCCCATAGGATCGGTGATCTTGTGACAACCGGCGCAGACCGGATTTTGGCTGTGGAAGTTCAGCCGCTCACGCGCGGTGCGCAGACGGGCATCGGGATTTTCAACCGCGGAGAAATCGACGTTCGCGGGCGGCGCCGGAACTTTCTGACAAAGCAGGAGCTCACGAAGCGCTTTTCCGCGCTTTGTGGCGGAGCTCCGGGCAGGATGCGAATGAAGCGCGAGGAAACTGACCTGCGACAAGAGGCCGACACGCGGACTGCCTTCCGGAAACTCATAAGGCACCCATCCGAGCGACGGTCGCACTTGATAGACCGGCGCCAGCGCCGGCGACATAAAGGTCGCGCGCGTGGTGAAGAGATCGCGGTAATCTTCGTTGCGCGTCACGAGATGCTCGACCACGGTGCGTAAGGTCTGTTCACGTGCATCGATCAGCGTCTGACCGGTAACCATCGGATAGGTCGCCGGGTCCTTGGCGAGACCGATGAATTCCTCGAAGCCGAACATGTCATCGAAGAACGCGCGCACGCCGTGCTCAAGGCGCGGGCTCGCCATCATCGCGGCGACGACTTTGGCGCGGCCCTTCGTCGTCTGCAGCTCACCCTTCTCGGCGGCGGTGAGCAGCATCTCGTCGGGCGCGGCGTTCCACAGGAAGAAACTGAGGCGGGCGGCCACGGAATAGCTGTCGAGGCGGCGCTTACCGGGGTTGTTCGGATCCGGCTCGGTGACATCGGCGATCATCAGAACGTTGGGATCGATCAACATCCCTTCAATCACCGTGCCAAGGCCGGCGTAAAAATCCTTCAGGTTGGTCGCGCCGCGCTTCGCATCAGCGACGAGCCCTGCCAAGGTGGCGTCCGGGAGCGCTCGGCGGTACAGGAGCCGGCCTGTTTGCTTGATGAACTTGGCGGCACAAACATCATCGGCGGCAGCCGGGTTCACCGGTTTGCACGGCACAAGGTAGTCGCGGCGCGGCGCGATGCGTTCGCCGGGATTTCCCTTGTCCAGGATTTGCGCGGCGATCGACGAAGCCGAACTCTGCAACTGCTGAATTTCGCCGATTGTCATACCCACGGAAGCGGCCCCCGAGGCCTGCAGGCCATCGGTGCGGGGAAGCGGCGTAAGGGCCGCAACGACACGGACGTCGTCGCCGAAGATGTAGTGGATAGTGTTTGCGTATTGCTCGGGGCTCATCCGGCGCACGCGCGCGGGCGTACCGTCGAAATCCGCGACAGCGGCGGCAGGCGCCTTGGCCGCCGGAGCGTCACGCTCGGAACCGGCGTCTGAGCAAGCAACGACACCAAACGTCAGTAGGCCGGCCGCACTTGCGCGCAGCGCCATACCGAACTTGCGGCAGGACTTGGACTTGGACTCGAAATTAGAAACCGGACTCACGTGCACCTTCCTCCTCAAGAGCGCGCTTCCAGCCGTTACGACCACGGGTCGCGGCCATCAGCTTGACGCTCTCCTCCACTCATCTCTCACCTCGTCCGCGCTCCTATGCCTTGCGCAGCGCTTAAGCGCCGACGCTTAGCCGCAGACGGGCCCTCTTGCGCTCCGGCGCATCGAGGGATTGTTTGACCTCTTCCGTGTGCTGACCAAGGGCCGGCGCGGGCAATTCCGCGACACACGGTTCGCCGTTGAACATGATGGGCGTTCGTACGCCCGGAACACTGCCACCCGCCGCCGCCGGCGAGGCGATATCAACGCGCATCCCGCGCGCGATTACATGCGGATCGGCGAAGACTTCGGGCACGGTATTGATCGGGCCTACGGGCACGCCCGCGCCTTCCAATTTCGCGACGAGATCGCCCTTCTTCCATTTCGCGATTTTCTCGCTCAGAAGCCCGATCAGGGCGTCGCGATTGCGCACGCGGTCCGGATTGTGGCGATAGGCCTCATCAAAGGCCAAAGAGTCGTCGCCGAGCACGTTGCAAAGGCGGGCGAACTGGCCGTCGTTACCGACGGCGATCATGAGATGCCCATCCGCCGCTGCGAACACCTGATACGGTGCGAGGTTCGGATGCGCATTGCCGAGGCGCGGCGCGGCCTGGCCGGAAATCAAATACGACGCGGCCTGATTGGCCAGAACTCCGACCTGCACATCAAGGAGGCTCATATCGATATGGGCGCCCCTGTTCGTCGACTTGCGCGCATGAAGCGCGGCGAGGATTCCTGTGGTCGCATAAACGCCTGTGAAAAGATCGACCACCGCAACGCCGACTTTCATCGGCTCGCCGTTCGGTTCGCCCGTAACAGCCATGAAGCCGCCAAGCGCCTGGATCATGGCGTCGTAGCCGGGCAGATGAGCATAGGGTCCGGTCTGTCCAAAGCCCGTGATAGAGCAATAAATCAGGCCTGGATGGCGCGCACTCAAGGTCGCGTAATCGAGGCCGAATTTCTTCAGCGCGCCAACTTTAAAGTTCTCGATCACAATGTCGGCGTCGGCGATCAGCCGCTGCACGACTTCGAGGTCCTCAGCGCGATTAAAATCGATGGCAATGGAGCGTTTGCCGCGGTTGGCGGAATGGAAATAGGTGGCGCTCAAGTCGCCGCCATCTTCGCCCGGCACGAACGGCGGCCCCCACGAGCGGGTATCATCGCCGTCGCCGCTGCGCTCAACTTTAATAACGTCCGCGCCCATGTCCGCAAGGATCTGGCTCGACCAAGGGCCGGCCAGAACTCGTGACAAGTCCACAACGCGGATGTCGTGCAGTGGCTTCATAAACACTCCACCGGACGCCATACGCCTTCCCGCGTCCGTACACATTTAGAGCATCAGTTAGAAGCAATTGAGATTATTATCACAAACCATTTTATTGATTGAAACTATGAGCAGAGGTAATTACTACCGCTGTCCGGCCTCTGGACATTCAACCCATTGATTTATAATAAAATCTTGGCTGACCAACCGGCAAAGTTGAATCTCAATCGTCGGTTCGTGCCGTCGCTTCCCGCTTTGATGGCGTTTGAAGCCTCGGCCCGTTTGAGCAGCTTTACCCGTGCCGCCGAAGAGCTGAATCTCACCCAAGGCGCCATCAGCCGTCAGATAAAAGTCCTTGAAGATCAATTAGGTGTGACGCTTTTTGAGCGTATCCGCCAGCGCCTTGTCCTGACCGAGGCGGGTACTTTTTACGCCAACGAAATCCGCCAAACCCTCGATCGCTTCGCCTCGGCGACCGCTCAGGCCATGTCGTTCCGCGCCCGGGGCGGGATTCTCCGGCTCGGCATGCTCCCGACGTTCGGGACGCGGTGGCTGATCCCGCGCCTCCCTGATTTCTTCGCCGCGCACCGGAGCGTGACGATCAATTTCTCGAGTCACATCCGTCCGGTCGACTTTCAGCGCGATTTCCTCGATGCGGCCATCCACTTCGGCGAGCCGCATTGGCCCGGCGTCTTCTTACATAAGCTGACCGGCGAAGAACTGTTCGCGGTCGCCTCGCCAAAGCTGATCAAGCGCGAGAAGATCAAGAAACCCGCGGATCTGGCAAACACCACTCTGCTCGTTCAGGCAACGCGTCCCGAAGCATGGAAGACGTTCTTCGATACCGTGGGAATGTCTGAAGTGGAACCTCGCCAAGTCCTCGAGTTCGAGGTTTTTGGCATGGTGCTCCGCGCCGCCGTGGCCGAGCTCGGGGTTGCGCTTGTTCCAAAAGTATTGGTGCAGCAAGAACTCGACGCCGGCGAACTGGTCACGCTGTTCGACAAATCGATCATGAACACGAAGGCGTACTTCCTCGCTTATCCGCGCGAACGTGCGAATTACCCGCCGCTTGTGGCGTTCCGCGACTGGCTGCTGTCCCAGGTCCGCGCCTAAGCTTTAATCGTACGGCCCGGCGCGATGTCGGTAACGCTCGTCTTGATGTGGATGAGCGCAGGCTTTCCCGCCTTCCCTGCCTCTTCAAGCGCCGCCGGAAAGGCGTCGGTGCGGTCGATCGTGATCGCCCAAGCGCCAAATGAGCGCGCGAAAGCCGCGAAATCGGGGTTCTTGAGGTCCGTCGCGGATACGCGCTGCGGATAGTCGCGCTCCTGATGCATACGAATGGTTCCGTAAGACCCATTGTCGACAACAATGGTGATGAGATTCGCGCCGTACTGCACAGCGGTCGCGAGTTCGTTCGAGGTCATCATGAAACAACCATCGCCTGCCACCGCGACGACGGGACGCGCTGGATACATGATCTTCGCGGCAATGGCGGCCGGGAACCCAAATCCCATCGCCCCGCTGGTCGGCGCGAGTTGCGTGCCGAATTTACGATGACGATAGAAGCGATGCAGCCAAGCCGCGTAGTTGCCGGCGCCGTTACCCACGATTGCTTCCGGCAGCGCCTTTTCGAGATGCTTGAAAACTTCCGACAGGTTGACCGCGCCCGTCACCGCGACCGGTGCCAGGAACGCTTCGAGATCCGCGCGGCCGTCGTTCGCCCAGGGCGTATTGGCCCAGGAGCGGCGGATGGACAGCTTTGAAAGCGACCGCGCGGCGTTGGCCGTTTCGCACGCGGCCGCGAGCGATGCGGGCCACACGCGGTTGAGTTCCTCGGGGTCGGCGTGAATGTGCACGAGTTTCGCCGCGCTTTCTTCCGGCGTCAGCAGCGTATAGGCCTGCGACGGATTTTCGCCGAGGCGCGCGCCAATCGTGACCACCAGATCCGCGGCCTTCACGCGCTGGACCAACTTCGGATTTGGACCGAGACCGAGATCGCCGATGTAGCAGGGATGCGTATTGTCGATGAGGTCCTTGCGGCGGAACGAAAGCGCGACCGGCACGCCGAGTTTCTCGATCCACTTCGACAGCGCGGCGAGCGCGTCCTCGGACCATCCCGTACCGCCGAGGATGAGCATGGGACGTTCCGCCGCTTCCAAACGCGCCGCCAGCGCATCGAGAAAACCCGGTTCCAACCCGCTGTGCGCGACGGTCACCGGCGCGGGCTTACGCGCGCCAGCGGACTCAGCAAGCATATCTTCGGGTAATGCGATAACCACCGCGCCTTTACGGCCCTGTTGGGCGACCGCGAAAGCGCGCGTGCACACTTCCACCATGCGCGTTGGGTCCTCAACCTCGAGCGCGAGCTTGCATAGCGGGCCAAAAGCCTGGCCGTAGTCGACTTCCTGGAACGCTTCACGGCCTTTGTCCGATAACGCCACCTGACCGATGAAATAGATCAGCGGAACAGAATCCTGCTGCGCGGTGTGAATCCCGATGCTGCCGTGCGTAGCGCCCGGACCACGCGTGACCATGCAGATGCCGGGCTTGCCTGTCAGCTTCCCGTACGCGACGGCCATGTTGGCGGCGCCAGCCTCGTGCCGGCAGGTGACGACCTTGATCTTGTCCCGCGCGTCGTAAAGCGCGTCGAGCACGGAGAGATAACTTTCGCCCGGGACACAGAAGACATGCGTGATCCCGTTGACGACAAGGGTTTCTACAAGGCGCTGGGCAGCCGTGATCTCTTGGGTCATGGATTTTAGGCAGTCACATAAGAGGTTTTGATACGGGTGAAGAACTCACGGGCGCCGCCTTGTTCGCGCGGACCAAAGCTCGACGCCTTTGAACCGCCGAAGGGCGCCTGCAGTTCGACACCTGCGGTCGGAAGATTGACCATCACCATCCCGCTTTTCAACTCCGCCTGGAAGAGCCGCGCATATTTGAGGGAAGTGGTGCAAACACCGGCGGACAAACCGAACGGTGTGTCGTTGGCGATCGCCAGCGCCTCTTCCGGCGAATTCGCCGGGATCACTGTAGCGACTGGTCCGAAAATCTCTTCCTGCGAGATGCGCATCTTATTGTCGGCGTCGGCGAACAAAGCCGGGCGCATATAGTAGCCGTCGTTCACGCCTTTGAGGCGCTCGCCGCCCTTTACCAAACGCGCGCCCTCGCTGCGGCCGATTTCGACGTACGATAAATTCTGTTTGAGCTGATCTTCGCTCACGACCGGACCAATGTTGGTTTTGGGGTCGAGTGCATCGCCAACGACAAGGGTATCGATCCGCGCCGCGAGCTTCTCGACGAACGCTTTATAGACGCCCTTGGTCACGATCAAACGGCTCGAGGCGGTACAACGTTGGCCTGTTGAAAAGAATGCCCCCTGCGCGGCAATTTCAACGGCGGTGTCGACGTCGGCGTCATCCAGCACGACAAGTGGGTTCTTGCCGCCCATTTCGAGCTGGAAGGGTCGGAAGCGGCCGGCACATACGCCCGCGACGCGCGCGCCGATGGTCTGCGATCCAGTGAAGGAAATCCCGTCGATGCCGTCGCTGTTCAGCATCGCCTCGCCCACCACGGAACCACGGCCCATCACGAGATTGAATACGCCTGCCGGGCAGCCGGCTTCAGCGATGATTTCGGCAAGCGCCCATGCGCTGCCCGGCGCGATATCTGCTGGCTTCATCACCACCGCATTCCCATACGCCAGCGCCGGCGCCGCCTTCCAAGCTGGGATGGCGATTGGGAAATTCCACGGCGTGATAAGACCCACAACGCCCAGGGGTTCGCGGCGCGTCTCTACGGAAACGTTGGGGCGGATGGACGGGATAACCTCGCCGTGCGCACGCAACGCTTCAGCGGCGAAATATTTGAAAATGCGCCCCGCGCGTTGAACCTCGCCCTTCGCTTCGGCGAGGGTTTTGCCCTCTTCGCGCGCGAGAAGCGTACCGAGTGCGGTCTCGCGGGCTAGGAGCCGCTCACCGATCTTGTCGAGGAGATCACCGCGCGTTTGCGCGGTCGCGCGGCGCCATCCCGGCTGCGCTTCCCGTGCCGCAGCAACGGCCTGCGTGACCTGATCGGCCCCGCCTTGGGCAAAATTGCCGACGACGTCGGTAAGATTGGAGGGATTGATATTCGGCGCGTCACGGTCGGCTTTGACCCACGATCCACCGATCAGGTTTTGATGCTGCTGATGTCCCATATGCCCCTCCCTCGCACCGGATACAAATTTAAGTACCGGCCAATCGCCCGGACAATGGCGGAAAGTAACTGGGCCAGATAGCGAAAGATTTCAATCGGTTCATGAATTTTGCGAACCTCGCCACCGGCGATGCGTCACGGTACCGGCCGTGGGGATCACCGATCATCACAGGTCCATTAGTTTATATCGTTTTAGTCACGACCTTCCCTCCGTACACTATAAGTATTGGACCTGAGAACGTTGGGAGAGGGGACCATGAGTGTTGCTGAAGAGGCTGCGGCTGTGGGGGGCACGGCGGCGGCCACACAAAGTGCAGGCGGACGCCTTAAGGCCGTGATCGGCGGGTCCGTCGGCAACCTGATCGAGTGGTACGACTGGTACGTTTATTCGTCCTTCTCGCTCTATTTCGCGAGTGTGTTCTTCCCTGCGGGCGACCAGACCACCGAATTCCTATACGCCGCTGTCGTCTTTTCGGTCGGCTTCATCGTGCGCCCTGTGGGTAGCTGGCTAATGGGTGTGTACGCCGACCGGCATGGCCGACGGCCTGCCCTTGTCCTCGCGATGGCCGTCATGGGCGGTTCGTCGCTCGTGATCGCCTTCACGCCCAGCTACGCCAGCATAGGCATCGCCGCGCCGCTCCTCTTGATGATCGCGCGCATCGCGCAAGGCCTTAGCGTCGGCGGCGAATATGCGGCCGTCGCCACATATCTCAGCGAAATTGCCGGTAAGGAACGCCGGGGTTTTTACGGCAGCTTCCAGTACGTGACGCTAATCGCGGGTCAGCTGTTGGCGCTTCTCGTTCTTGTCGGCTTGCAGCACAACCTGAGCGCGGAGGAGCTCTCGGATTGGGGCTGGCGCGTTCCGTTCGCCATCGGCGCGGTCGGCGCTTTAGTCGCCTTCTGGATCCAGAGCTCGCTGGAGGAAACCGACTCCTTCAAGAACATGAAGAAAAAGCGCGAAAGCGCGGCCGACACGTGGCAGTTGATGCGCAGTCACCCGAAGGAACTGATGTTCGTGCTCGGCATGACTATGGGCGGTGCGCTCGGATTCTATGTGTTCAGCAATTACATGCAGAAGTTCCTGGTCAACACTTCAGGCTTCACGAAGGACGACGCCAGTTTGATCATGGCCATGGCCATGATCGTGTTCATGTTGGCTCAACCCGTCATGGGATGGTTGTCGGACAAAATCGGACGTAAGCCGATGTTCGTGTTCTACGGAATCGGCGCTACGCTCATGACTTTTCCGGTCATGAACTATCTGCAGACCGCCGACAGCGCGATGGGAGCGTTCCTGGTTATCTCAGGCGCCCTTCTCGTTCAAAGCACCTACACGTCTATCAGTGGCCAGTATAAAGCCGAGCTATTCCCGACTGAGATCCGCGCCCTTGGCGTTGGCCTTCCGTACGCGCTCGGTGTGGCATTTATCGGCGGCACGGCCGAGGCGGTTGCATTGAAGCTGAAGCAGATGGGCTACGAAACTTCCTTCTACTGGTATGTAACCTTCTTCATGGTGATCGTGCTGGTGACGGCGGCGTTCATGCCGGATACGAAACGGCACAGCCGGATTAAGGAGGACTAATCCTCCGGTGCGGTAAAAGAAAAAAGGCTCTCGCGACGGAGGGCCTTTTTTTGTGCCGGGGTGTATGCTGGCACGGCACCATCAGGGAGGGACATCATGGGTGAGATTTCACGCCGGAGCGCATTGACGACGGGAAGCCTTGCGCTCGTTGCCGCTGTCGCCGGAGCCGACAAGGCGACGGCGCAACAATCACCGCCGGCGCCGTCGGACCTGCAACAAGTTTACAAAGCGATCCCGCAGATGGGTCGCCTGCGCGAAGAAGTGTTGTTCGGCGATGTCTGGAAACAGCCGGAACTGAATACGCGCGACCGCAGCCTCGTGACTTGTGCCGTGCTTGCGGCGCTGGGCCGTGACGATGAGCTCGCGCTGAATCTCACACGCGCCGCCGCGAACGGTGTCACCGCCGACGAAATTCGCGGCCTGGCCGTGCAAGTCGCCTTCTACGCGGGATGGCCAGCGGGCCTTGCGGTGGGCAAAGCCGCGCTGCCGATCCTTCAGAAAGACTCTAAAGCGGCGAAGTAACTTCTACTGACGCGCGGACTGCGTGGCCGGCTTCTCCGCTTGGCCGCCGTCCGCCGTCTGCTTCGGCGGATGCTCGATGTAGACCTGCGTGAAGGTCACTTTCAGCGCACCTGAAATCGCGGTCATCTGCCCCTTATCGTCCGGATACCCGTCCGCGAGACGATGAAGCGCGCGATAAAGCGACGGCGCGGAGAGCTGTCCGTAGCTCTGATGGTGCGTTGACCATGATGTATTAAGATGGTGGTAGAAGGCGGCCACGTCGACATATCCCGCCATGATGCCTTCCGCGCGCTGCGGCGTAAGGCTGAGCTGGAAATGCAATCCTTTGAACTTGTGCATGCCGTTCGTATCGAAGGTCGCCGATGATGGGAGGATCAAATCCTCGCCGTCTGTCACCAGCACGCCATTGACGATTTTTCCTTTGAACGTCTGCTGGAATTGCTTGCCCCAGCGCTCATCGACACGCTGCGTTCCGCCCGGAACGTAGGAGCCACCGGTTGCGTCCGCCAGAAGATCATCGAGTCCGCGATAAGTCGTCACCGTCACGTCGTCATCGTTCGAAAGGCTATCGACGCCCGAGATCTCGAACATGAAGCGGTTGTTGTTGTATTGACCGAGATACTTGTTCTCGAAGAAATAGATGAGGTTCGACGGTGCGCGATATTGCGAGACACAGCCGATGGCGCGGAACAACTGGTTGTCCACACCCTTAACCCCGTCCGGATCGGTGAAGTCTTCGGGTCCGATTTTGCCGTCGAGGTTCATACCGTAGGATACGGGGCCGCCAGCTTCCTTGAAGCTGAATGGCTCCTCCGACATATCGGGAAACCACTGACGGCCTTCGCGCATCAACTGCGTTTCGAGCAAGGTGCGCTTCTTGCCGTCGTCGGGGAAAAGCTGCTTGAATTGCTCGCGCGGTCCATCGTTAAAGCCGTTCGGGCACTCCGCTTTGCCGTTGGGCGATTCACGGACCGCCCAGTAGCGGCTGGTGAGCACAAAGCCAATCTTACCGTCTTTCACGGCGAGGGGGATGTCGCTTCCGGCAGCGTTTACGGCGGGCGCCGCCAATACGGCTCCGGCGGCGGTCATGATCGCGCACGCGGCAACGGTGAATTTTAGCATCTTGCATCCTCCCGATCCCAAACAGGGTCTATCCCGCTGGGTTACCTAATATAAACCGCCTTTGGACATGAGTCCTGTCCCCTCTCTTTGGGGAGCCGCATAGATTATGCAAATACAGCCGCTATGTCGGCCTGGCGCGGCGCAGGACGAAAAGGCGCATGGTTCCGAATTGCTTAGGAAGCTCGGTCTGTCCGACATAGTCGGTGCTGAAACCGCCGGGCGCCTCTAGCGCCAACAGGGCGGCGAAAGGCTCGCTGATATACACCGTTCCGGGAACAGCCACGGGCTCGATGCGGGCGGCGATGGTGATATGTGTGCCATAGAAACTGCGGGCCTCTAGGAACGGATCAACCAGTTCTGTGACCGGTCCAAAATGTCCGCCGAGACGCAAAGCCAGGTGTGAGGGCAAATCCGCCGCGCCGAGATCAATCCGGGCGAAAGCATCCTGGAGCGCGAGCGCCGCTTCGGCAGCCGCGGTCACGGACGGATAAACGGCGTGAATGCCGTCCCCCCACGTGGCGACAAGGTCTGCTGGCGAAATGAGAGAGCGCAGCGCTTCAGCGAGCGGCGCCATGATTCGCGCCACGAACGGCGAGATATCGGTTTCACGCAGCCGGGAAAAACCACGTACATCGCCAAACAACATTGCCTTCAGTCGCCGGTCCGCTCGCTCATCATCAACGCGTCGTCCGCCGTTAGTTGAGGTCCGCGGCGGAAACGCGACGACTGTTTGCGGCCGGCCTGTAGCCGTCCAGCGCCGCACGTCGGCCGCGGTACCGGCGACGCCCTCCCCCGCTTTGCCATCCCATACGGCGAGCTGCCATGCCCGCGTACGCAGGGTTTCGGCGTGGCGAATGGCCAGTCCCATCGCGTACTCGGAACAGAATGCAAACGCGGCGGCGTCGCCCGACGTCGTATCCTGGCTGGCAAGCCGGAACGTCGCGGCGCGCGCTTTGCACGCTTCATACCGGCCGATCCAGGCCGCACCGAAGGGTGCAACGGAGGCCGCGATGAACACCTCTTCCTGCATCGGCAACACGACATGGAGCTCGGCGCCTCGCGCGAGGGCCGCTTCCGCAATCAGAAGATCCGCGCCTGCCGCGAGCGCGCCAAACACCGCGCATGGCCGTATCCGATCGAGCGCGGATACGATGTCGGCCTTGATATTGCCGAGCGTCGACGGCGCAAGCACGGACTCGTCGAACATGTGGCCACAATAAGTAAGCGACGGTGGCGGGCTATGACGCTCTAACCAAGCGCTGTCCAACTTCAACGTGGCGCAGATCGCCTCCAACTGGCGCAAGGTACTTGCATGCGCCGCATAGTTGGCAGAATCGTGCATGAGCGCATTGGCGAGCGCTTGTTCAGCCTCATCGATGCGGCCAAGGATGAAATAGGCCTCGGCGCGAGACGCCGCGCGATAATAGGCATCTTCCGCCCCTTTGTCGGAGCCGGCCGAAAGTCCGCTCAACACCTCCGTTGCGATCGTCCGTGCGCCCGTGGAATCCCCCGCGATAAGCAGCATCGTCGCAGTGTTGATACCGGGATAATAGTCGTGATGAAGCGCATAAGCCGCCGCGTACATATCCGCGGCCTCTCGCGCCAAGCCCCTGCGTTCGGGGCCTTCGGCCGCGAGGGCGAGATCCTTATGAAGGCGAGCGCCGAGCGCGATCACATCGACATGGTCCCGCACATGACGCAGTTCGAGCCGTTCGTACTCGCTATAAGCGCGGCTCGTCGCACCGCCGCGCGCGAGAAGCAGCACCGCGCGATGCCGTAAATCCAAATCTTGCGGAAATTTGGAAAGGCCTTGGGCCACGAGATCGTATGCGGCGAGTATGTCGCCGCCGAGCTCCAAACGGATGGCCTCGGAGAGTATCTGCTCTGCCGTCACCGCGTTACGCCCGCCCCTCTTCCGCACCTTGCGGATCCCTGGGAAAACATGGAGTATCTTAAGGGGGAGTACAAATAAGAATTCTCCCCCAAATTGTTCATCGCCGGGGAAGGCGCACGCAGACCGGAAAACGGCGCGGCGCTGGGGGACGAGCCGATGGTACCGAAGGACGCTGATCCAACCAATGTGCCGGCTGGCCAATCGCCAGCCGTAAGCGTATCGGGATTCCGCGCCTTCATCAGCTATAGCCACCGCGACACCAAGGTCGCTGAGTGGCTTCACCGCGCTATCGAAACCTACCGCGTCCCAAAGCCGCTCATCGGCCGCGTGACCGGCACGGGCCTCATCGGACAACGGCCTGGCAAGGTCTTCCGCGACCGCGACGAGTTGGAAGTCGCCGCCGACCTCAGCGGGAAGATCAACCAGGCGCTGGAGCAATCGCAATTCCTGGTCGTCCTTTGTTCACCGGCGTCCGCGCGTTCCAAGTGGGTGAATCAAGAAGTCATTAATTTTAAACGGCTGAAAGGCGCCGAGCACATCATCGCTGTCATCGTGGACGGCGAACCTGGTGATGAGTCGCAGGAATGCTTCGTCCCAGCCCTGCGGTTTAAAGTTTCTCCATCCGGAAAACTTACCGATGAACCCGCGGAGCCTATCGCTGCGGATCTGCGAGATGGGAAAGACAGCAAGGCCCGCGTAACGCTGAAGGTCGTCGCGGGGCTTTTAGGCGTCGGACTCGACGAGCTCATTCGGCGCGACAGTCAGCGCCGCGCGCGAGCTCTGTTATATGCGTCTGTCGCGATGGGCTGCATTACGCTCGTACTTGCGGGCCTGACGATCGAAGCGATCCGCGCACGCAATCTCGCTGTTGCATCACAGGCCAATGCGGATCGCAAACGCGCTGAGGCGGAAGAACTCATTGAATTTATGGTCGGCGATCTTCGCTCGCGGTTGGAGCCCGTTGGCCGTCTTGATGTCCTGGACGCCGTCGGCCAAAAGGTGCTCACTCACTTCTCCAGTCTTCGCGCGGATGAACAGGATGACGAAGCGCTCGCACGCAGAGCGCGGGCGCTGCAGATACTTGGCGCCATTGCGATAAACAAAGGTGATCTAACCGACGCCGCCGCCAGATTTAGTGAAGCTCGCGACACGGCTGAAGTCCTAGTGCGTCGGGATCCTTCCAACGCTCAACGCACCTATGAATACGGCGAAGCGCTGGTACAAGTCGGCGGCCTGCTCTACAGGCAGGGCAATTATGAGGAGGCGCGTCGCACCTATTCACAAGCGCTCGAAACATCCCAGGAACTGAATAAAAGGCAGCATCCTCCCGTACCGTGGCAGCTGCAGCTCGCCCGCGTTTGGTTGGGACTTGGAAATGTGTCTTCCGATCTACTCGCCGCGCAGCAGGCTTTGGGCGAGCTTCGCGAAGCGCAAAATATTTTCGAGCGGCTTGCCGCGGAAAATCCTAGAGATCCCGCTTTCATAAGAGATATTGGAAGCGTCCTCGAATGGATCGCGGGAACCTACTATCGGATAGGAGATTTTGGCCAGGCAATCGCCTATCGCAAACGGCAAGCCGCCATCTATCAGAAAGCGCTGGCTATCGATCCTGCGAATAAGATCATAAAAGCAGAACTATTTTCGGCGCTGCGCACGCTTGCAAATATAAACCTGAATTTTGGGAACGACGCCGAGGCTCGCACTCAAGCCGAGGAAGCGCTTTCCGTCGTCACATCTTTGACCGACCTTGATCCTGCGAACACGGAATGGAAAGCGGAGCAAGGCCGCGCCCTGCTGGACCTTAGCGATGGCTATCTAGAAACCTCTGACGTCGTCCGGATAGATCAGTATCTTTCGCGTGCAGAACGCATTTTTCGCGAATTGACCAAAGTCGATCCAAGCGTGTTGAAGTGGCAGGTCGATCTCGTTCGAGCCGACGTCATGCGCGCCCGCCTGTTCATGGTCGCAGGTCAGGAAACCGAGGCGGACAGGAACTTTGAACGCTTACGAGCAAAACTCAACGGTTTGACTCGCATGTTCCCTGACGAGCCCAGTCTTCGGGACCGCATGGCTTTGGCGAATATGTATTGGGGAGCCGCACTTCGCCGTATGGGCCACAACGTCGAGGCCGCGCGCGTGCTTCAGACTGTCCTCAATACCTATCCGGAGACATCTGATCGCTTCGAGCTGCAAGCCGCGACAACCCGAGGCATGACCCTATTCCATCTAGGACGGTACAAAGATGCCTATCCACTGCTGGAACAAGTGCACCAAACAGGTTACCGCCGAAAGTCGTTTCGCGATGCGTACGCGATAACGTCCGCGCAAGCAAAGCGATGACATTGACGATCGATAAACCAACCACAGGGGAACGAGATGAGTGAAAAGAAACAGAGAGATAAAATAGAGACGCAGGAAATGTTGGTGCGTCGCGAAATCGACAAGTTGCGCGACATGATCGAGCAGTACGGGCGTGCACAGAGCGGCGCGCGAGGGACCGACGCTGTATTGGAAGCCCTCAAGCGCATGAACGTCTTCGGAAACGATCCGATTGATTCATTCAGCGTCGATCTCGCGCAGTGGGTCCTGATGTCGTCGTTGAAGCCACTCGGCAACGACCCGATCGATTCCTTCAATGTGAAGGACTATCAAAAGCTCGCCCTGAAGGTCTTCGGCAACGATCCGATCGACTCCTTCAGTGTCAAACTCGTCATCCGCATCGGCCTCAAGCTGCTCGACGCGACCAGCAGAAAAAAACCGACAAAGAAAAAATCCGCCAAGAAGTCTCGAAAGAAGTAACTATCGATAGAGAGTGCGAAACGAGGCTCCGGCCACATGGCCGGAGCCTCACTCTTTAGAGCTACGGCCGCGGCAAAATATTTTGCAGAATCATGCGGGTGACGTTGTCCTCCGCCGCGCGGACGGCAGGCGCCAAATCGACTTCACTTGGTTCGACAAGGTTGCCGCGATCGTCGACAGTCGGCTCGGTCAAAGCAAAGCCAATCGTCAATGTATCCTTTGATGTCCTCGCCACATTGAGCAACCCGTCGTTGGCTTGCGGCGCCGAGAAGTGCGTCATCGTCCACTTTGGCGCGCCGCCAAGTCCATAGATGAGCGTGAATTCGATTGTTGACCCGAAGGTAAGGGACGAGGTCATCGTCTTCCCCTCTGTCTTGCGATAGATCGGATAAATGAACTGCTCGCGACGAGCGAGCCCCGCCAGAATGATTTCCTTTAATCCCAAATCGCCTTCAATACCGGAAAAGCCCTTCCTAGCCGTGTTCTCTGAGCTGCACGCTTTAGCTTTGGTATTCAGCGTCAGCGCCATCCCGACATTGATAGTCCGCTTCTGCGTGCCGGTCAGTTTGCCGTTGACCATGGCCGTGAAGTTCTTTTTTGGATCGGTGAGCGGGTCAATGAAATTCAGCACCGGTGCCAAACCCTGCTGATTGGTCACTTCCATGGTCAATGTGGGCGTCGCCGTCAGCGTCGCCCTGCTTAGCATTTGCTGTACCTTGTGATCAGCCAGCGCCCCTTGAAGCTCACATTGAACATGTTTCGAAACATCCTCAACGGACGGCACATCGGTAGGTTCTCTTAAAACATTGAAGTTGGGCAGCGTCGAACAACCCGCAAGGGCCGCAACAACACACACTCCGGCTAAGCGCCGACACAGCGCTTTTCCCATCCCGTCCATATGATTTCCCCCCGTGAATAGGCCCCACCCGCGAGTGTAGCGCACAAGCGCCGCGCCCGCATCGGCGCTGTTAAGACCTTGTCGGGCGTTAGGGATGGTTAAAAATAGCTGCGATGTCCGCTGCGCACATAACTTTAAAAGCCCCGGGAGACAGGTCGGCAGGCAACGCAAGTGAGCCGACACGCTCCCGGTGTAGTGCCTCAACATGATTACCAACCGCCGCGAACATGCGGCGCACCTGGTGATAACGTCCTTCCGTGACAGTTACCCGAGCCACCTGCTCTGAAAGAACTTCCAGCTTCGCCGGCGCAAGGGGCTTCGTTTCAGCCTCGAGCATCAAAGTGCCCGCCGCAAACAATGCCGCCTCATCGCCTCGCAACGGCCGCGCCAGCGTCGCTAAGTAGTGTTTTGCGACGTTCTTTTTGGGCGAGATGATCTGGTGCAAAAGCGCACCGTCATCGGTCATGAGCAGAAGCCCCGACGTTTCCTTGTCGAGACGCCCTACCGTCGAGATCGCGGGATCGCGGCGACGCCAGCGCGGCGGCAGCAGATCATAGACGAGCGGCCCGGATTCCTTGTGAGAGCAAGTCACACCCAACGGCTTGTGCAGCATCAGCGCGACCCCCGGCAGCGGATCGAGGGGCTCGCCATCGATGGTCAACCGCGACGACAAGTCCGGTGTCATGGCGATACGCTCGGCTGCGTCCTCCACCTCAGTGCCATCGAGCAGAATACGGCCGTTACGCGCCAGCGCCTGGACCTCGTTGCGCGATCCGTAGCCCATATTCGCGATCAACCGGTCGATCCTGGTCGTGCCGCTCATTTCGTCGCCTCGTATACTTTGTAGCCGCCCTCTTCCGCGCGCAAATCAACCTTCGAGAAAGAAAACGACATCACCGCTTCGTAGGGTAGATGAACGTTCGCAACGAGCCACGCACGGCCGCCGGCGCGGAGCATGCGATAAGCCTGCTTCACGAAAGCCTCGCCCAAGGCCCGATCTTCCAGTCCGCCGTCATGAAACGGCGGGTTCATAACGATGAAATCAAGATCCTTGAGGTCTGCCAGTTTGCGGAGGTCGGCCCAATGAAATTGCGCGCGCGCGTCATCCACGTTTCGCCGCGCGGCTGCGATGGCACGCCGGTCAATATCCAGAAGCTCCAGCTGCGTCACATCCCCGCTCGCGAGCACGGCTCGCGCAAGGATCCCGAGCCCGCACCCTAGGTCGGCGCCGCGTCCCGCAAATGCTGGCAGAGCCGACAGGAGCAACGCGGTCCCCGCATCAACGCGGTCCCAACTGAAGACACCCGGCTGGCTCCACAATCCCAGCTCAACGACCAATCGCGGGGCGCCATCGGCAATGGCAGCGTCCAACGCTGCTTGCGCCTCTGCAGTGAAGGACGCAGGACGGGATGTCTGACAGATTCGCTGGTGGCGTCCGCTCGTCGTTTTGACGTCACAACCAAAGGATTCAAGTTCCTTCGCGATCCGATTGCCGCCCTTGGTCTTCGGCGCCATAGCGGTCAGCGGCGCACCCGGTCGAAGCGCGCGCAAGGCCAGCGCCAGCGTATAGCGGCGTTCCAGCGTCCCGGGTGGAGCGGCGATGGCCATGTCAGTCAGGCTCGCAGGCATCGCCTCTTCCAGCACGCACGCGCCGGGAACGATGGGCGAGAACTGCATAGCCCCCGTCGGGATTTTGACGAGGTCTTGTAACAGCGTGCCAAATAGGCCGAAAAACGATCCAGAATTCACGTAATTACTGCCGGAAGGAGCGGGGCGCCCCAAAAGAGCTCGTTGGCGCGGCTGGTAGGGTTAGCATATCATTTTATCCTGCCGTTGAGGGCCGCTTGGGGTGGCCCCTGCCGAAGGGGAGAAGTCATGAGCCTTACTTACCGCATTTCTACATCATTGTTCGCCGCCGGTTTGCTTTTCTCGGCATCGAGCGCCCTCGCTCAGACCTCGCACTCTGCCGCCGTGCAGGCCATTCTGGCCAGCCCAGCCTTCAAGGCGGCGGCCGCGGACCTCGACAAGCAGCACGGCCGCATCGTCGATGAAGGCATTGTGCTGACTGAAATCCCCGCGCCGCCTTTCATGGAAGAGAAGCGCGCGAAGAAATTCGCCGAGATGTTCAAGGAAGCCGGCCTCGCCGACGTGCAACTCGACCAGGAAGGCAACGTGCTCGGATTCCGCAAGGGCACCAAAGGCGACGGCAAGTTTGTCGTGATCTCCGCCCACCTCGATACGGTTTTTCCGCCGGAAACCAACGTGAAGGTGAAACGCGTTGGCAATAAGCTCAATGCGCCCGGCGTCGGCGACGATACCTTCAGCCTTGCCGCCATGCTCGGCATGATCCGCGCGATGAATGTCGCCGGCATCAAGACCCGCGACGACATCATGTTCGTCGGCACCGTTGGCGAAGAAGGCCAAGGTGACCTGCGCGGCGTGCGCTACATGTTCACCAAGGGTCCCTACAAGGACAAGATCAAGACCTTCTTCTCGATCGAAGCCGGCAGCGTGGCCAGTATCACCAACGGCGCGGTGGGTTCGAAGCGCTATCGCTTCACGTTCAAAGGCCCCGGCGGCCATAGCTACGGCGCCTTCGGCCTCGTGAACCCGATGTACGCGCTGGGCCAAGCGGCTGCCAACATGTCGCAGATGGAAGTACCCGAGAAACCCAAGACGACCTACAGCATCGGCGTCATTGGCGGCGGCACCTCGGTCAACTCGATCCCGCTCGAAGGCTGGATGGAAGTCGATATGCGCTCGGAAGCGCCGGCCGAATTGAAGAAGATTGAAGACAAGATCCTCGCGGCCGTCCAAGACGCCGTGAAGGCCGAGAACGGCCGTCACTCCACCAAGGAAGGCGCACTCACGGTCGATGTGAAGCTGATCGGCGATCGCCCGGCCGGCGGCACTGCCGAGAAGTCCGAACTCGTGCAGTTGGCCACCGCCGCAATCGTGGCTGGGGGCTACAAGGCTGATTACGGCTACAGCTCGACGGATTCAAACATCCCGATGAGCCTTGGCATTCCCGCGATTACGATCGGTAAGAACGCTCCGGACAACCGTGGTGGCCGCGCCCACTCACTCGATGAGTGGATCGATGTCGAGAAAGGTCCGATGGTGAAGGGCATGACCACGTCCCTCAGTATCCTGATGGCCGTGACCGGCATGGAAACGAAGTAAGTAAGAAAAACCCGGAAAAGAAAAAGGCCGTCCAAGGGGACGGCCTTTTTTATTGGCCTCAGGCCGGGTCTCGGCGCAAAGCCTGGCACATGCAGTGCACGGCGCCGCCACCGGCGGCGATCATCGAGACGTCAGGATCATAGACCGTGAGCCCTTCCGCGCGGCACGCCGCGGCCAGCTTTTTGCTGGTCGAAGGGACCAGAACACGTTCGCCGCCTAACGCGACAACATTCGTGCCCATTTGCATGGCATCGCCATAGGACACGTCGATAATCCGTATACCGTGCGACTTGAGCCATGTGACGAACTCTTCTTCCACCGCTTCCGTGCACACGACCGCGAGGTTTTCAGCCAGCATGCCCATCTGCACGTCCAGATGCAGGAAGTGGGAGTCGAACGCGTAGCCGCGGAACTCCCAGCCCTCGCCTTCGAACCATCCCTTGATCTGATTAACGGCAGGTTCGATCGAACGCTCGCCGGAGAAACCGCAAACCGCTACGCCCGGCTTCAGCACCATGAAATCGCCGCCCTCGACATTGCCCTGGGAAACGATGTCGTAAATCGGGATACCGGCCTCGAGATAGAAGCGCAGGACCGAAGCGATCTCGCCGCGGCGATACGGCTTTTGCATCTGCATGACGATGGCGCCCCACGGCGTCATCACGCTGCTGTCGCGCGCGAAGATCTGATAAGGGAGCCCATCTTCCGCCGGAAGAATGTGCGTTGTCACGCCGGCCTGGCGGTACACATCCAGCATTTCGGCATATTGCTTCTTCGCCGTCGCAAGATCGAACTTCAGGCCGACGCGCTCCGTACGTTGCGCGACAGCGTTGCCCGGCGTCCAGCGGAAATTGTCGATAGGGCCGACGAGAACGTCACGCAATACGCCGTACTCGCTGTCGACACCCCAGCGATTCGGCTTGGGCGTACCGCCGCCCGGCACACGGGAACGGAGCTGCATGGTCTTCCTCCAGATCGAATAATTCATGGCCTTATATATACGGCGCGGCCATGGGCCCGCCTTGCCGAAAAATTCACGATCTATGAGAAAAATTTTCACGACAGCCCGGGGCATCCCCTAGGCGGCCGCCCAAAAGAAGCGATTTACCGCGCGACGTCCGCTGTTTTCACTTCTAAGGCGCCGGTCGCCCGCAGCGCCATAATGGCGTATCCGGTGCCGATGTTGGAGATCAGGTGGCCCTTGTCATCTGTATTTATCGAATAGATGACGCCCGAGACACTGATCAAATCCATTTTCTGCTGCTCGCCGAGACCACGTTCCCGCATGACAAAGCGGCGCAACGCATCATTACCAATGCTGAACTGAGCGCCGGTATCGATGATAACCCAGATGGTGTCGTCATCAGGGCCGAGCCCCGCGTTCGTCAGAACAAGCTGGCCCAAACGGCTCCGAGCCGACACCAGAACCGACTCACCCGCCCAATCCGGCGCTGGCGTGGGTTCCGCATTCATCACCATGGTCGCGCGGCGAAAATCGAGCACGATGCGTTGAGACTTGAGAACGTCCAGCCCGATTATTCCCAGTGCGCCGATATTGCGTTGCGCGAAATGCGGTGCGGCTTTCGGCGCCAGCGTGCGGCCACCGATCTCGAAATTCGGCAAGACGACAGTGTCCGACATCACAGGTCCGCTCACAGTATGAACCTGCACACGGCGGCCCCTCTCCAGCTGAAGGTTTTCCGCGAGTTCCGAAGCGATGGCGGTGCGTTCAGAAGCTGTATCGACGATAAAGGGAAAAGGTCCCTTCCCATCGATCGAAACTGGGACCGTCACGCGCGCCGCGCTATCGAAGCCGACGACAAGGCTATGCGTCTGGTCCTCGGCACGCACGTGGCGCGATAACAAGCCGGCTGGTGCGGCGCAAATACCACCGCCGAGAAGCCCTATCACATCGCGCCGGGTGAGCTTGTGCCGGAAATGCATGAACCCTCATGACCGGGCGTGGCTTCGAAACCTCCCTCATCCGCAATACGCTCTATTTCCATTAATTTATCGCATCTTTCAGGTAGGCTGGGATGGGTCCACTTTCGGGGAGACGGGATGATGAACCGGCGGAAGCTTTTGACCACGACGACCGCTTTCGGTCTGCTCGCGGCGGGGCGCGCATTCGGCGCGGGGGCGCCGTATGACCTCGTGATTAAAGGTGGGCATGTCATTGACCCCGCCTCCGGAGTAAATGCGATACGGGACGTTGCCATTGCCGGCGGCAAGATTGCCGCCGTTGCGGCCAAGATCGACGCCGGGAGCGCGCAAACGGTGAGCGCCGCCGGCAAATACGTCATTCCGGGAATGATCGACATCCATTCCCACGCCGGTGACACGCCAGGCGGCCCGGCGATGAACATCGAAGATGGTATCACCGGTTACGTCGATGCGGGCAGTAAAGGCGCCGACAAGATCGACGAGATCATCGCAGTCGTGAAATCGGGCCCGCAATTGGGCCGCATCCTGATCAATATTGCGCGCACGGGCCTCCTCCCTGGCGGCGAGCTTCAGGACATCAACAATGCCAATGTTGCCCTCGCGCAGGAAACGATCGCCAAGCACCGCGATGTAATCGCCGGCATTAAAGCGCGGCTTTCCAAGAATGTTGCAGGCGACAACGATGTCGAGGCCTTGCGGCGCGCCAAAGAGGCGGCGGCACCCTTCGGCGTACCGGTGATGATCCACATCGGACAATCACTTTCGCCGTTGTCTCAGGTCATGGCGCTTATGAAGAAAGGCGATGTGGTGACCCACCTGTTCGCGCCGCCTCCCGAGGCCATCGTCGATGAGGCCGGCAAGATCTTGCCGTCCGTGCTCGACGCGCGCCAACGCGGCGTATGGTTTGACATGGGGCATGGCCGAGGCGGGCACTTCCGCTGGGACACGACGGAAAAAATCCTCGCCGCCGGCTTCCTGCCCGACACGCTCTCGACCGACTGGACCCCGCAGGGCCGGGTCGCGCAATCCGTGGATCTGCCGACGGTCATGTCCAAACTGATGTATCTCGGCATGACGATGGAGCAAGTCGTCGCTTGCGTGACCAGCAACGCGGCACGCATATTCGAGGCCTTCGGCAACAAAGGCTCTCTCAAAGTTGGGGCGCCCGCCGATGTCTCGCTATTCGAGATGCGCAGCGGCACTTTCGATTTTCTTGACAACTACAATGAAAAGCGGACCGCCAAACAGAAATTATTCCCTGCAGGCACAGTGTTGGCCGGGAAATGGATTCCGAGGTCCGCTTAAATTTCTGAAAAAAGAAAAGGCCGCCCTAGGGCGGCCTTTGGTCGCAGTTTTCTACCTTTTGTCGTTACATCTTGAAACGCACACCTGCACGGAACGTCCGGCCTAGGGCGTCGTAAATATTCACGTTCGTTTGAGTATAGTGCATCGCGTTGATCCCGGTCTTGGGCACGATCACCGGATCCGAGTTCAGCAGGTTTTGGATGTTAAGGAACGCCGTGATCCCGTCCGAAAACTGGTACTGCACGGAGCCGTCGAACCAGTACTGCCCATCAACCCAGTTGCGATCGATGGTTCGATTGGTGAGGGTCGACCTGGGGCAACCGGTTTGGCATTCAATGAACGTCGGATCGATTGTTCCGCCCGAGAAGCCGCGCGCGGTCAGGGCCAAGGTGAGCGGGTCGTTGGTATAGGTGATCGACCCGTTCCAGCGGAACTTCTGTAAGCCTCCGTCATTGGACGTCCCCTGGTTCCAGCCCACGCGTTCCACTGGCGGAGTCAGAACAGGATCCTGCCAGCTCCTGAGGTATTTTGTCGCGACCATATTGAAGCGGAGCGAGCCGGCCCAGTCTTCCACGATGCTGTCGAGATCCATAGTGTAGGTGGCTTCGAAGTCGATGCCGCGCGTGATCTGTTTGGCGATATTGACCGGTTGAGACTGTTCGACGATCAGCGCCACCCCATCTTGGACCACGCGTTGGAACGAATTACAGAACTGCGTATATCCGAGGAAGCACAGGTTGAGCGGACCAGAGATGGTCGTGATCAAGCCGTTGACATCGATATTCCAATAGTCGACCGAGGCACTTAGCCCCGGAAGGAAGGCCGGCTGTACAACCACACCCACCCCCGTCGTGTCTGCTTTTTCGGGCTTAAGGTTGAGGTTGCCTGTCGACTGCGCGTTAATGGTCACGATCGCATTGTTGTTGAACGGGTCTACGCGATTGCTTTGGAAGCTCGAAGACAACCCCGCGAATAGTTCGGACAGGTTCGGCGCACGAATATCCCGCGACCGCGTCGCGCGGAAGCGGATGTCATCAACCGGCGCCCAGGTCAGGCCAACTTTCCAGGTCGTGACATATCCCGAAACGCTGTAGTCCGTTGCGCGCACCCCTGCGTTGAAGTCGAGCGCCTCGGCAAACGACGTTTCTTTAGCAAGCGGCACCACTGTCTCGAGGAAGGCTTCCGTCACGCTGTATTTGCCGTGGGCTGGAACATAGTTGCCGTTCAAGAAGCCTGTCGGGACAGTCGCCGAGCCGTCCACCTCTTCAGTGCGATGCTCGATACCCATTGCGAGCGACACGGGTCCCGCCCAAATCTCAAACGGCTCTCCGGTCATATCGGCGGACGCTACGTTTTGGATGTAGTGTTCATTGCGCTGATCAAGCAGCAGGATGTAATTAAGGGCGGCTTGCGAGTTCACACCGATCCCGAAAGGATTATAGGGAACACACGCATTGCCCCACGGATCGATGACTTGTGAGCGGCAGACGATCGCACCGTTCGCGTTGCGCGTGGAATCCAGCGCGCGGTTATAGTTCGCCAGGAAAGGCACGCGTTCATTGCGAGATGATTGCCTGGTAATACCGGTCCCGAGATAGCCTTCCCAATTCCAAATGGTTCCAAACGCGTCCATCGTGCCCGTGATGCCGATGGCGTTGCGATTGGTGACGCGATTATTGCGCAATTCGGGAGCACGGAAGTCAAAGTCAGCATTGCTGGTGCCGAACGAAAATGACGTGACGCCGAGCGCGGTCGCACGCGCCGCGATCTCGGCAGGCAGATAGGGATTGTCCGCCCGAAGCGTGAGATTTCCCGAAAAGAGCGGCGCCAGGGCAACGTTGTACGAGAAGGTGTGAGCCCACGACGATTGGAAATAGACGTTGATGTCGTCCGTCAGGTCATAGGAGGCTCGCAGAAAAATATTCTGATTGTTTTCCTTTGTGCCTAAATCTGGAACGTTGTGTAGGCTGTGGGCGTCGGACTGAGAAGAACCGTAGGCATTGGTCCCGTCGTTGAAGATACCGTAATCGAACATGTAAGGCGTCCCGCCCGGTCCGAAGGCAATACCTTTAAGAGGGCCGGACGTGATCAAACCGCCCTTGGTCGAGCGCATGTTGATGACCGGATCCCGGACGAGCTGCTCAGGCAGGCCATTGGTCGGCGTGTAAGCGGGATTATTCATGACGCCGATATTCGTCATGTTCCACTTGCGGTTCGAGGGATCCTGCACGCCGGCTGTGGCTTCGACCTCGCCGCTTATAATGACATGGCCGCGCCCCCCCGCGAACGGAGTGCCACCCGTCAAAACTACTCTCCAGTTTTCGTTGTCGCCATAGTTGGTGATGGAGCCGGAAACCTCGCCCTTGATGCCGGTATATTCCTTATCGAGGACGAAGTTCACCACACCTGCCAAGGCATCAGAACCGTAAGCGGCTGAAGCGCCCCCAGTGACCGTGTCGATCCGCGAGACCAATTGTTGCGGAATGGTATTCACGTCGACCGAACCCGTGAGCGTTCCACCCACGGAACGCTTGCCATCGATCAGCGTCAGCGTGCGTGTGGCACCCAGGCCTCTCAAACTGAGGGAACTGATCCCGGCGACCCCCGTGTTCGTCCCGACGTTGCCGGCCGACGAAGCGCTTCCCGAAAAGGTCGGCATTTGGTTCATCATGTCGGCGACGTTGGAAACCCCCGATTTTTCAAGGGCCTCGGTGCCAACCACGGTAAGCGGCGTCGGCGCTTCATAGCCGTCGCGAATAACGCGCGAGCCCGTAACGACGATTTCGTCCACTGCGGCAGCGGGTGCGGGCGCGGCAGTTTGGGCCTGTGCATGCGGCGCGAAAGCGCCCTGAACACCCAGCGCGAGTACGAATAGGCTGCTGCCCGATGCAAGACGGGCCACAATGTGCTTCTTCATGTTTAAATTCCCTCCCCTAGAGTTTGGCAACTGATGAACTGGCCTTTGATGAGTTGATCTGCCTTAGAGACGGCTGGTTCCCTTCCTGTGAATCGAGCGATATGCAATCAGCCCGCCATTGTCCCAGCGCGCGAGCGGCGGCGTGATGATGATGTCATGATCCGTAGGTCCCCCCCCCCCCGGCATTGGCCAGGTCATTCACGCCGACACGACGACAGGAAAGGATGCTCCAGCTAACAGGTGACGTAAGCGGACTTGCCGCCCAATCGTCACCGCGCCGACGCCCTCCGCCGACGCCCTCCCAAGCGTATGCCCTTAAATGACACTACGCATTGCGCCGCATCCAGCGTCACCTTCCCGACGCATTTTTGGCCTCGCGACGAAAAAAACCAACTGGACCACGCATTTGGCCCTGTTTAGCTGCCTTTTTCTGTGACCAGACGGCTCAATCGCAGATTTTGCTGCAGCGCGGCCGTAGATCTTGAAACATTCTAACGAAGACCGGCTTGCCGTAAGCCATCAAGAGCCGCGGCCGCCCTCGTACATGCGCGCATAGGCGCGCTCGATATTCTCCGTGAACAGGCCCAAATCGAACAACGGCGATGACGTGCGTTGAAGCGTCAGCTTCTGCTTTATCTGACCAAGGCGCTGCGTATCCTTTGCTAAATTAATCGCCAGCGCTTCGTAATCCGCGAGGGTCGGCGCGATCAATTCCGCCAGCCCCATAGTCCGCAACTGACTGGCGGCAACGCGCGAGGCGAAACTCTCGCCCGGGCAGGTCACTAGCGGCAGGCCAACCCATAACGCATCGCTGCACGTCGTATGCGCATTGTATGGCCGGGTATCGAGGAAAAGGTCCGCCGCACTCTGGCGCGCGAGATGGTCCTCTTGCGGTACCCGCGGGGCGAAGACGAGACGCGCGTGGTCCACGCCACGTTGCTTCGCCTCCTTGCGAAGATTCGCCGCCGCCGCCGCATTATCCTCGATAAGCCAAAGAACGCTGCCCTCGACGTTGTCCAGAATGCGCATCCAGATGTCGAACATCCGTGGTGTGATTTTGAAATTGTTATTGAAGCAACAGAAGACGAAACCGGTTTCGGGAAGGCCGAGCTCGGCCCGTGTGAATTTTCGCGCGGAGACCTGCCGCTGCGCGTCGTTCACCTGATAGCAGTCCGGCAAGTAGACCACGCGCTCCGTGTAGAAAGCCGGATCGGGAATAACCGTGGCGTCCGCGATAATGTAATCTATATACGGCGCGCCCATCGTGCTGGGATACGCGAGGTAATTCACCTGGATAGGCGCAACGCGAAAGCCGAAGATCCCCGCGCGATTGTTGGTGATAAGTCCGTTGAGGTCGACGGCGATATCGATCTTGAGCGTCCTGGAGAGCGCGGCGACATCCCGGTCGCTGCGGTCTCGAACATCAATGAACCTGTCCACGCCGGCTTTGATCCGCCGATGCATGTCGTCGTCCCGCACATTCCGCAAGGAAAACGCCATGATCTCGAACTTGGCCCGATCATGGCGTTCGAACAGTCCTGCGATCAGATGACCTGTGGGGTGGCGATGAAAATCGGCGCAGTAATAGCCAACCTTGATACGCTCATGACGCGGGTACTTCCCGAGCGGGCCGAGAACAGGGTTGGCCGGAAGCCGCGCCGACGCCCATGCCTCCGCGGCTCCACGCAAGATCTGCGGTGAATCGATGAGGGCCAGCAGCGGCCATGGCGGCGAGACCGGCTCCCCGCGTTGTATCCTTGCCTTGAGCGCCGCCGTCTCGTCATCGATCGAAGTCCAATCACAGATATAGGCTTTATTGATCAGCCGCAGGCCAGGCGCGTAAGGAAACGCGGGATTGAGCGCGAGCGCACGCTCGAAGCTTGCAACCGCGGCCGCCGGCCGGTTCATTTCCATGAGCAAGCTACCGCGATTCCCGTGACCGGCCGCGTCGTCGGGCTCCAGAACGACAGCTTTGTCCAGATTCGCGAGCGCTTCCTCAACGCGGCCGAGGTCCCGTAGCAGTGTCGCACGATTGATATAGGGCGCTGCGAAAAAGGCATCCGCGCGCACGGCGGATTCATAACTCGCCAATGCTTCCGCAGGACGTCCAAGTCCCGCGAACGCGAGGCCAAGCGCATTATGCCCAGGCGCGAACGCCGGTACACGCGCCAGGACGCGCGCGAAAACCTCAGCGGCCGCCGCAAAATCCCTCACGTTGAGCGCCGCGATGCCCTTTTCAAACAGATCCGCGATGTCGCGCGTGATGTTGACCAGCGCCGTTCTCCCGCCCTCGGTGCCCGCGCACGATAACCGATTCGATAAACAAAAACCCGCCGGCACAATGAGCTAGGGGGTTTGATTTGGTTGCGAAGGCGCTAAGCTATAGGTACCGAGGAGGTACCGTCGCCGCGGGGGTGAGGCGGTCGAAGGGGGAGTTTGTCTTGAAGCGCTGGTATTATAGCTGCCTGACCGCCGTCGGGCTGGCGTTCTATTGTCAACCGGCCGCCGCCCAGCGCGCCGACGAGAATGCCGTCACCTCGGCCGACGATGCCTTTGGTACAAAGGTCGGCAACGAAGGCGTCGGCCTTTATGATTCGCGCAATGCCCGCGGCTTCGATCCGCAGCAAGCGGGTAATATGCGCCTTGAGGGCCTCTATTTCGATCAGCAGGCCGTCTTCGGCAGCAGGCTCCAGCGGACCCAATCGATCCGCGTTGGGTTGACCGCGCAATCCTATCCGTTTCCGGCGCCGACCGGCATCGTCGACACCTCGCTGATCATGCCGGCCGATCACCTTATTGTCAGTGCCGTGGCCCAGTATTCAGTGCCTCAGGGGCAGAGACAGATCATCGTCGACGTTTCGACGCCGGTCATTAAAGACAAGCTCGGCATGTTTGTCGGCGCGAACTACCAGCCGACGGTTAATGATTGGAACGGCACGCAACTGTTCGTGACGACGGCAGCGCTCTGGCGCTTCACGCCGAACGAGAAATTCGAAGCGATTCCGTTCGTCTACTTTAACCAGCAGATGGACCCCGAGAATCAGCCGCAGATTTTCACCGCGGGCGCTTACCGGCCGCCACGTCACGACCGCAAAGTATACTTCGGTCAGGACTGGACCACGCACCGTTACAACGACCTCAACAGCGGGGTCATCATGCGGGGCGAGTTGGCGCGCAACTGGCAACTGCAAGGCGCGATCTTCCGCTCCGAATCCGACCGCCGCAACAACTTCGTGGTTTTCTATCGCAACACCCAATCGGACGGTTTCGCGGATCTCGCCGTTCGCAGCGACCCTCATCACCGGCTGACGTCGATATCAGGCGAGATTCGCGCGACCGGCACTTACACCGAAGGCTCCTACCGCCACACCCTACACCTCGACGTGCGCGGGCGCGATACGGTCCGGCTCTTTGGGGGCGGACAGACGGTCGCGTTGGGACGGGCCGCGATCGGCGTGGCCATGCCCGTGGCGCGCCCCACCTTCGCTCCTTTCGGCGTGCGCGACCGCGACGTGGTCAAACAGATCACGCCCGGCATTTCTTATGGCGGCCAGTGGGCGGGCGTCGGCGAGTTCAGTGTCGCCGTTCAAAAAAGCTTTTACGACCGCGAATTCGGGAAGGAGAACGCCGCGCCGACGCCGACAAGCAGCCGCCCGTGGCTCTATAGCGGCACGGTGACCGCAACGCCGTCGCGCGATTTCGCGCTATACGCCGGTTATACGCGCGGGCTCGAGGAGTTCGGCACGGCGCCCGACAACGCCGTGAACGCCGGCGCCCCTGTCCCCGCCGCGCTCACGAAGCAGGTGGATGCCGGCGTTCGCTGGCGAATCATTCCGGGAATGAGTTTCGTCGCCGGGGTTTTCGACGTCAGAAAGCCTTATTTCGATCGCGATCAGGCGAATATCTACACAGACGTTGGAAGTATCAGGCACCGCGGCATCGAGCTCTCGCTCAGCGGCCAGCCGGTGCCGGGGCTCACGGTCGTTGCAGGTTCTGTTTTGCTTCAGCCGCGAATCTCGGGGCTATCGGTGGAGCGCGGATTGATAGCGGATACGCCGCCAGGTACGCCGCCGCGAATCTTTCGCCTCAGCCTGCAATACGGCCCGAGCTCATGGCGCGGTTTCTCAGTCGATACGCTGACGGAGTACACCTCGTCGCAGTTTGCAAATCGAGGCAACACATTCCGCGTGCCTGCGATGGCGACGCTCGACGCGGGGATGCGCTACTCATTCAAGGTTTACGACGCCAACGCCAACATCCGCATACAGCTCCGCAACGTATTTAATTCCTACGATTGGACGGTCGATGGCGCTTCCGGGCGATTCGCACCGAATCCACCGCGGCGCGTGTCGCTGCGTCTGGCGGCGGACTTCTAGAATAGCCAGGATACGCAAACAAAAACCCGCCAGCATGATGAGCGGGCGGGTTTTGATTTGGTTGCTAGCCTTCGAGCGTGAGTCGCGGTTGAGAAATATCCAGTTTCCAGCCATTGTGACAGATACAGGACTCCAATCATGTGGAGGCTTCGATGACAGAGCATACGGAACTCGAACAGGTCGCGGGTAACGGGCTTCTCGACCGACGGCTCTTCCTTCGTCAGAGCGGGCTTCTTGGGGTCGCCGGAACGGCCATCGGATTGATGGGTGCGAGCGGCTCCGCTCAGGCCGAAGCCTTGACTGTACCGCCGTGGACGAAGACCGGCGGTGCCTGGTTCACCCCATACACCACGCCCTCGAAGTACGAAGATAAGGTCGTACGCGGCCCCATTACTGAAAGCGTTTACGGCGGGATCGGGCCCGGCAGCGTCCGCAGCCCCCTTCAGTTCCTTGAAGGCATGATCACCCCGAACGGTGTGCACTTCGAGCGCAGCCACAACGGCGTTCCCGAGATTGATCCGGCTGCGCATAGACTTCTCATCCACGGTCTCGTGAAACGGCCGCTCGTGTTCACCCTCGGGAACCTTGCGCGCTACCCCATGACCTCGCGCATCTCGTTTGTCGAATGCGCGGGCAATAGCGGCGCGCTGTACGGCGACCAACCTGCCGCGGGTACGGCGCAAACCCTGCATGGCCTTGTGTCGTGCGCCGAATGGACCGGCGTGCCCCTGGCCTTGTTACTCGACGAAGCGGGCGTTCACCCCGACGCAAAGTGGCTGATCGCCGAAGGCGCCGATGCTGCGGCCATGTCGCGCTCGGTGCCCTTGGCCAAGGCGCTCGATGACGCGATGATCGCGCTTTATCAGAACGGCGAGCGCATCCGGCCGGCTAACGGTTACCCCATGCGCCTCCTTCTGCCCGGCTGGCAGGGCAACATGAATGTCAAATGGCTGCGCCGCCTCAAACTCACCAATCAGCCGGCGATGACAAAGGACGAGACCTCCAAATACTCGCTGCTTCTGAAGGAAGGCAAAGTCGCGCAGTTCAAGTTCACTCTCGACGCGAAATCGGTGATCACCAAACCGTCACCGGGCGTGAACATGGGACAACCGGGCCTTTATGAGATATCCGGCATCGCTTGGTCGGGCAACGGCACGATCCGCAAAGTCGAGGTGAGTGCCGACGGCGGCAAAAGCTGGGCGGAGGCGGCGCTGGCGCCGCCCGTTCTGTCCAAGGCCGTGACGCGCTTCCGCGTGCCGTGGAAGTGGGACGGCGGCCCCGCGACGCTGCAAAGCCGCGCGACCGACGACACCGGCTACGTCCAACCAACGCGTCAGGCGTTGATCGCCGCGCGCGGCAATCGCGCGCAGTATCACTGTAATCTCATCACCAGCTGGGGCATCGCCCAAGGCGGCGAGGTGAAACATGTTTACGCCTAAGTGCATCGCGGCGCTGTTCGCCTCCACTCTTCTCTGCACTCTTCCGGCGACCGCCGCTGAAACGCCAGATCTCGGCCAGCCCATCACCGATTCCGATGCGGCCGCTTGGGACATTTCCATTCTCCCTGATGGTACGGGGCTGCCCCCAGGACGCGGCACCGTGAAGCGTGGGAAAGAAGTCTACGAACAAAAATGCCTGGCCTGCCACGCCGAGGAAGGAAAAGGCACGCCCGCGGACCAGTTGGTCGGCGGCCAAGGCACGCTCGTGGGCGGTCCGCGCGCCATCAAGACCGTGGGCAGCTATTGGCCTTACGCGACGACTCTCTTCGATTACATCCGCCGCGCCATGCCGCTCACGGAACCGCAGACACTGACCGCCGAGGAAGTCTATTCTGTGTCCGCCTACCTCTTAAACCTCAACGGCATTATCAGCGAACGCGCAACTCTTGATGCGAAGTCACTGCCGAAGGTGAAGATGCCGAACGCCGGCAACTTCTACATTGTGTACCCCAACGTGAGAGAGTGACACTCGGCGAATCGGCGGCCGCGCGCTTCCACGAGATTGCGCCGTTACCGATTGCGGATTCTGCGTGAGCTGATTGAAAAAAATCAGACGAGCGGCAGACCGCGCGCCAGATGCGCAAACAAAAACCCGCCAGCTCGATGAGCTAGCGGGTTTTATTTGATTGCGGGGGCACGAATCAACCTTTACCGAACAATGGGCCCAGCTGGCGGCGCCTAGCCGTTTGACCACAATGCACCGCCGAGCGCCCAGGTAGTGGTGCCCAGATTGTTGGATTAGTTAGGGTGCCGTCGAAATTCGTGCGCTTGGCTATAAGCATTAATTATGAATTTCATCATTTGTCATTATTTGTCCCATAGGGCCAGCGGCGATAGCTTGGGGGTGTTTTCACATTGAGGGGGCTGGTACGCGGCAGACGCTGCGGATCGGGACAATGTCATGCGCCACACGGGCCACGAATGAGCGTAATCAATCAGCTTGAACAGAAACGCGCGGCCGCCCGTCTCGGTGGGGGCGAGAAGCGCATCGAGACCCAGCACGGCAAGGGCAAGCTTTCTGCGCGCGAACGCATCGAGATCCTATTCGACGAAGGCTCCTTCGAGGAATGGGACATGTTCGTCGAGCACCGCTGCGAGGACTTCGGCATGGGGTCCCAGCGCGTACCGGGCGACGGAGTTGTCACCGGTTATGGCACCATCAACGGCCGCCCGATGTTCGTCTTCAGCCAGGACTTCACGGTGTTCGGCGGCTCCTTGTCCGAAAGCCACGCCAAGAAGATCCTCAAAGTGATGGAAAAGGCCGTTCAGGTGGGGGCTCCTGTGATCGGACTTAATGATTCGGGCGGCGCGCGTATTCAGGAAGGCGTCGCTTCGCTCGCCGGTTACGCGGACGTGTTCCTTCAGAACGTGCTGGCCTCTGGCGTCGTCCCGCAGATCAGCCTCGTCATGGGCCCGTGCGCGGGCGGCGCGGTCTATTCCCCCGCTATGACCGACTTCATCTTCATGGTGAAGGACAGCTCCTACATGTTTGTCACCGGGCCTGACGTGGTGAAGACCGTCACCCATGAAACCGTGACCCAGGAACAGCTCGGCGGCGCCATGACCCACGCCGCGAAGTCGGGCGTGGCGGACGGCGCGTTCGAAAATGACGTCGATGCGCTGCTGCAGCTCCGCCGCCTGATGGACTTCCTGCCGCTCAACAACCGCGAGAAGCCGCCGGTGTTCGGCTCGGTCGATCCGGCCGACCGCGACGACGCCTCGCTCGACACCTTGATCCCGGACAACCCCAACAAGCCCTACGACATGAAGGAGCTGATCCTGAAGGTCGTGGACGAGGGCGACTTCTTCGAGATCGGCGAGCACTTCGCCAAGAACATGATCGTCGGTTTCGCGCGCATGGAAGGCCAGACGGTAGGGATCGTCGCCAATCAGCCGATGGTGCTCGCCGGCTGTCTCGATATCGACAGCAGCCGCAAGGCGGCGCGTTTTGTGCGCTTCTGCGACTGCTTCAATATCCCATCGTCACCTTCGTCGACGTGCCGGGTTTCCTGCCGGGCACCAACCAGGAATTCAACGGCATCATCAAGCACGGCGCGAAGCTCCTGTTCGCCTATGCCGAAGCCACGGTTCCGAAAGTCACCGTCATCACCCGCAAGGCCTACGGCGGGGCTTATGACGTCATGAGTTCCAAGCACATCCGCGGTGACGTGAACTTCGCCTGGCCGACGGCCGAGATCGCCGTCATGGGCGCGAAGGGCGCTGTCGAGATCATCTTCCGCCAGGATATCGGCGACCCCGCCAAGATCGCCGAGCGCACCAAGGAGTATGAATCGCGCTTCGCCAATCCGTTCCGCGCCGCGAACCTCGGCTTCATCGACGACGTGATCATGCCGCACGGCACCCGCCGGCGCATCTGCAAGTCGCTCGCCATGCTGAAAACCAAGGACGTCAAAAATCCTTGGAAGAAGCACGACAACATTCCGCTTTAAGGGCGATGCGCATGTTTAAGAAAATCCTGATCGCAAACCGCGGCGAAATCGCCTGTCGCGTTATCAAGACCTGCAAGAAGATGGGCATCAAGACGGTGGCGGTCTATTCCGATGCCGACCGGAACGCGCTGCATGTCGAAATGGCGGACGAAGCCGTCCACATCGGCGAAAGCGCGACGGCAAAAAGCTATCTCGTCATCGACCGCATCGTGGACGCCTGTAAGCAAACCGGCGCCGAAGCGGTACACCCCGGCTACGGCTTCCTCTCGGAGAACAAGAAATTCCAGGAAGCGCTGGCCGCCGCGAAAATCACCTTCATCGGTCCCGACGCCTACGCCATCGAAGCGATGGGCGACAAGATCGAGTCCAAGAAGCTGGCCGACAAGGCCGGCGTCTCGACCGTCCCCGGTTTCCTCGGCGTCATCAAGGACGTCGCGCACGCGAAAAAGATCTCCGGCGAGATCGGCTATCCCGTCATGCTCAAGGCCTCGGCCGGCGGCGGCGGGAAGGGCATGCGCATCGCCCGCAACGAGTCCGAGGTGCAGGAAGGTTTCGAGCGCTCGCAGTCGGAAGCCAAGTCGTCCTTCGGCGATGATCGTATGTTCATCGAGAAGTACATCGAACAGCCGCGCCATATCGAAATCCAGGTCATCGCCGACCGTCACGGCAACACCCTGTACCTCAACGAGCGCGAATGCTCGATCCAGCGCCGCCATCAGAAGGTGATCGAGGAAGCGCCGAGCCCGTTCCTCGACGAAAAGACCCGCAAAGCCATGGGTGAGCAGGCCGTGGCGCTCGCAAAGGCCGTGAATTACGTGTCGGCCGGCACCGTGGAATTCATCGTCGATACGAAGCGCAACTTCTACTTCCTCGAGATGAACACCCGCCTGCAGGTCGAGCATCCCGTCACCGAACTGATCACCGGGCTCGATCTCGTCGAACTCATGATCCGCGTCGCGTACAACGAGAAGCTTCCCATCAAACAAAGCGACGTGAAGATCAATGGTTGGGCGATTGAAAGCCGCGTTTACGCCGAAGACCCGTACCGCAACTTCCTGCCATCCACGGGCCGCCTCACGCGCTACATCGCGCCGGCGGAAACCGCGAACGTGCGCGTCGATACGGGCGTGTATGAAGGCGGCGAGATCAGCGTGTTTTATGACCCGATGATCGCCAAGCTCTGTTCGTATGGAAAAGACCGCAAGGAAGCGACCGCTCATATGCGCGCCGCGCTCGACGCCTATTACATCCGCGGCGTCTCGCACAACATTCCATTCCTCGCCTCGGTGCTCGGCAAGAAGAAGTTCGAAAGCGGTGACCTCTCGACCAACTTCATCGCCGAGGAATATCCGCAAGGCTTCTCGGATAAGGACCTTCCCGCGGAGGATCCCTCGAAGCTCCTCGCCGTGGCGGCCCTGGTACACAATACCTATGTCCGCCGGGCCGCAGGCATTTCAGGGCAGATTTCGGGCCGCAGCCGCAAGGTGCCGCTCACGTGGGTCGTAGTTACAAAAAAAGCAGAAGACCCGATTGAAGCGAAGGTGACCCTCGATACCTCCGGATGGACAGTCAAAGTCGGCACGAAAACGATAAACATCATCTCCGACTGGACCCCAGGACAACCGCTGTTTCGCGCGGTTATCGAAAGCCAGCCGATGGTGGTCCAAGTAGACCGCCGCGGCATAGGTTATCGCCTCTTTTCTGCTGGTAGCCAGCTTGACGTCACGGTTTACACCGAGCGTGAGGCCGAGCTGGCGCGTCTCATGCCGAACAAACCACCGCCGGATCTTTCTAAGTACCTTCTCTCCCCCATGCCCGGCCTGCTCGTGTCATTGGCCGTCAAGGACGGCCAGGAAGTTAAGGCAGGAGAAACCTTGGCAATTGTCGAAGCCATGAAAATGGAGAACGTCCTTAAGGCTGAGCGTGACGCGACAGTGAAGAAGATTCACGAGCAAGCCGGAGCGTCCCTTGCGGTCGATCAGATGATCCTGGAATTCGCCTAATCTCGAAGGTTTCTGTTGACCTGCTCCCCTGTATTCCCTCGTTCATAGGGAGATTCTGTTCTGGTTATGCCCCTCGCTGGGGCGGGTTGCGAACTCAATCGGTGTGAGCCCTCCGAGGCTCGTGTGCGGTCTGTTGGTGTTGTAGTCGATCCTCCAGTCTTCGATCAGCCGGCGGGCCTCCAGCAGATTGGCGAACAGGTGTTCGTTCAAGCACTCATCGCGCAGCCGACCATTGAATGATTCAACGAAGCCGTTCTGCATCGGCTTGCCCGGTGCGATGTAGTGCCATTCCACGTGACGCTCCTCTTGCCAAGCTAGGATGGCGTGCGAGGTCAGCTCGGTGCCGTTGTCGCTGACGACCATACAGGGGCGGCCGCGGAACTCGGTGATCCGGTCCAACTCCCGCGCCACCCTGATCCCTGACAGTGAGTTATCGACTACCAGGGTCAGGCACTCCCGGGTGAAGTCATCGACGACCACGAGGATGCGGAAGCGGCGGCTGTTGGCCAGGGCATCGCTGACGAAGTCCAGGGACCACCGCTGGTTCGGTCCCTGAGGTAACGCCATCGGCGATCTGGTCCCGAGGGCACGCTTGCGGCCGCCCCGCTTACGCACCATCAGCCGTTCCTCGCGGTACAGCCGATAGAGCTTTTTGTGGTTCAGCACGATGCCTTCCCTGCCGAGCAAAAGCCCAAGGCGCCGATAGCCGAAGCGCCGGCGTTGGGACGCAAGCTCCCGCAGCCGACACCGGATCGGCTCATCGTCAGGCCGTGTCGAGGTGTGGCGGAACGTCTTCGGTTCCATGCCCACCAAGGCACACGCCTTGCGTTGAGAGTAGTCCTTCTCCCGGATCGCCCAGCTCACAGCCGCTCTCCGTAACCTGGGCGTTAGAAGTTTTTTGTGAGCATCTCCTTGAGCGTGGCGTTGTCCACCATCGACTCAGCCAGGAGCTTCTTCAGCTTCCGGTTCTCGTCCTCGAGACCCTTCAGCTTGCGGGCATCGGACACCTCCATCCCGCCGAACTTAGATCGCCACTTGTAGAAGGTGGCGTCGCTGACGCCGTGTTTGCGGCAAAGATCACCAGCCGACACTCCGGCCTGGTGCTCCTTCAAGATCCCAATGATCTGCTCTTCCGTGAACCTGCTCTTACGCATCGTCCGCCTCCTTCATGGAGAACAGAACCCTAACCCAAAAGCGGGGGCATTTCAGGGGAGCAGGTCACAGGTCACCGGCAAAATCTGGACAAACAAGAGCCCGCTAAGTCATTGACCTAGCGGGCTTATTTGGTTGCGGGGGCCCGCAACCAGCGTTACTTGCAGTTGTCCGAGGTTTGGTTGTGAGCGCCCGCATCGCCGTTTACCGAACTAAACCCTAATTTGCGGCGGCAAGTACGAAAAGGGCAATGAAGGTCCGCGCCGTCGGACCAATGCCAAATTTGCAGTATTCCCAATGCCTTAGGATCCCCGCCTCGGCCCAGCCCGGCCGCAAATTAGGGCAACGATATCAACGGGCTCGGTGCCTGTTGCAGCGGCTTGAGGTACATTATTCATTGTCTATCGATCGTTCCGGATTGACGTCTCTATGAGCAGCGATCTCATTAACGAATACGAAGCCGCACGACTTACGGGCTTGTCCCCATGGTTGCTCCGTTGGCTCACCAAGTACGCCGTCAAATTGAATGATGACCGCAAGCTGAAGAGGGCCAAGCTCCAAGATGGCCTCATGTATTTCGAAAAAGCTGAGCTGCTCGATTACAACGCGTGGCTAAAGGCCCCTTGGCCTCATAAAGCAGGTAAACGACCAGGCCTCCCCAAGGGTATCCGGGAGGAAGTAAGAATCGAAGCAAATGCGCAGTGCGCGGTTTGCACCCTACATGGCGATGCCTGTGAAGCTGCACACCTCGACCCAGTTGCAACAAGCAAGAACAATCATCCGCACAATTTAGTCTGGCTTTGCGCCAACCATCATACGAAATTCGACAACGGCGCCTTAGGCCCGACAAAAGACGCCCGGCACATCGCGCGCGCTATGAAGCAAGGGTTGCATGCCTTCAGGCGGATCCAATGGACTGCCCAAGCAAATCTTACGCAAAAGCTATTCGAATTACTTGAGCAATGCGGAAAGCTTATCAAGAATTTAGAAGCTATCCACGACGTAGCGAAGGCGAAACCGCTCGCCAGGCTGGCGAAAAAGACGATCGCACTTCTTCCTTCCCTGGCGCCGGCTCCGACCGAAGAGGCTTACGGGGCCTACAAGAAGCTGGCCCACGGTCTTGGGCTGCCTGCCGCTGTCAAGAGGAAGAAAACGAGCGCTAAGAAGGGGGTGAAAAAGGCAAAGGCGAAAGCTGCACCAAAACGTCTACCGCTTGTCGCTCAGTTGAAACTAGCCGACAGCTTCAAAGAAGAGATTCGCCTCGCGGCAGGACTCGCCGAATGTCCACTTTGCCGCGGTCATGGCCAATTCGAGGGATATGATTGCCCAGCGTGCGGTGCCTCTGGCGTCGTAGATGAAGCTGACGCAGATATGGATCTGAGCCCCTTTCGTCGCACAGACTGCCCAGTTTGCGAAGGGACTGGACGACACAGAGGGCATGATTGTCCAGAATGTGGCGGCGACGGGAAAATGCAGGCGCGCCATGCAGAACTGGTCGACCTTTCAAACTATGATGAAGTCGACTGTCCGGCGTGTAGCGGCACAGGTTTTATCCGAGGCGAAGAGTGTCCTCGATGTGACGGCGATCGGAAGATGGAGCGTCGTTTCGCGGACCGTATCAACCCGGATGATTTCAAGCTGACATCTTGCCCCCTCTGCAAGGGTAAGCGACACCATCGCGGAAATGAGTGCCCAGTCTGCGGCGGCTCTGGTGAGGTCGATAACGTATTTGCCGATAACTTCGATAGCACGCCTTACCAGCTTGTTAAGTGCCCTGCCTGCAAAGGGAAGGGCGAAAGCTCGTACGGGGAGTGTACTACGTGCGGCGGCGAGAAACGGATAGAACAGCGCCACGCGGCGGCTCTATACGAACGTTAGGCAGAGAGACGTCGAAACAACAATCTTTCGCTGAGCGCAGATACGGAGCACAAAACAATTCGGGAAACATATCAAGCGCGATTCTAACGTGAGAACGCAGGTCCGCTACGCCAGGGCCTTCTTTTTCCTCGACTTCTTTCCCCCACTTCTCCGGGATTCAAGGTCGCTTAGTTGCTTCTTAATTCCCTCGGATATCTCCTCCGCGCATTTTGCGAACGTTTCAAGACGAGCCAACTTCTTTTCAAGGCTTTCTTTCAGTATCGTCTCAGCTTCTGGCGTCCCGCCCCTCTCACCCACCTCAAATATAAAGCGCAGAATGCGTTCTGGGGCCTCCGGCTCCACGCCGGCCTTTTCTGATGCCTCCAGCCAACTCCCCAGCGTCTTCGAGTTTCCCTTCGTAGCTTCCTTCAGGAAGTCTCTTATGATCACCTTTGCTGAGAGGTCGACCGCTTCCGCCGCATCGAGCCACTTTTCTATTTCCGGCTTCGCATCGCCGCGAGTGGTTTGGCGAGGATAGCGAAAGTGACGTCCAACTTCCCTTTCTGGATCAAGGCTAGCTATAGCTCGAATTATCGGTTCGACCTCACCGTATGGACGCTTAGATTCCGGAAAGTCGCCCCGGTGTTTCCAAAGAGCGAGGATTGCCTCCCGGCATTCTTTTTTCGCCTTACGTTGGTTTTCCCCCCTTAGCTCCCGCACATTATTTATCAGCTCTGCGATATGGTGAGCCATCCAATGCGACAGCATGTCGGCGCGGCCTTTCCCAAGCTGAGCGACCAATTTTCTACCCAGCTCTAGTAAGCCGTCAAAATCAGCGGAATTCCCCGTCCGCCGTAAACCGGAATGTTTTGGCGTGAGTGGGGATCGTCTCGTGCTCATTTTCTTCGTGTCCATACCAACGATAACGTCGCCGCCTGTCTACCTTCACTCGTAAAATAAGATCGCGATCCAGTTTGCTAAGCATCCCCTGTAGAAAATGCCGAGATGCGGTTAGACGCTCTCCAGCGTTGGGGTTTGAACTCTCATAACGATCTTCGCCATCATCGTAATGACCCCAGACTTCTGAGTAGAGGGCGCGAGCATCTCCATCGCACCAACTCCGCAGATCAACATCGGGTTTTAGAGATAATCGTTCCGCGAGTTCAGTAGAAGGAACCGGTGGAGGAAACGATATTCCTCCGGACCAAGGGTCGAACCTGTCCAACCCCCGATCGGGGCTTTCTGAAGTCACCCAGCCCTTCAAATCAAACCCGGGGTGGGCAACCTCGCTGTGCGATTGCGCGGCAGGCAAAGAAAGATCGTGCGCATTTTCAAGGGCCTCAAGCGCCCGAACAAGTGCATCTGACTTGTCTCGATTCACTAGCGCACTCGTAATGGAAACTAGTTGCTGACGCTCGCCATTCGCCTCTGTCCATCCACCCCATACTCGAAGACCTGTGCCCGAAAGAACTAATTCGTCAAACTCGGACAATCCTGGAGTTACTTTTTGGTAAGCCCCTGCTCGGTCCCGCCGAGTCACAGCATCTAAGGGAGGCAAATCCCGCCTGTCGGCCAACCATCGGCCATCTTTACGGGACAGATCATGACGTTCAAGCCAATCTGCGAATTCATCTGTGTCCGAATTCGGTTCGCGTTGAATGGACGTAGTGGCAAGTACCCGTCCAGCTGCAATCATCATCGCGTGATATGAATAGTAATAATCCAACGCGTCCGCGCGAGGATATGAGCCGTGCGAGTGATAAGTATGACCCTCGGTATAAAGCTTCCGTTTATGACGCGGATCCGCATCCCAACGCCACTCACTTTTCAAACCGAAATATTTCACGACAATATCCAACGCTTCCCTTTCTATAGCGCCACTTCGCAGACCAAACACGTGGGCTAGGGGGGCGAACCAATAGGGACCAAAGTCGATACCGAAAAGATAACTATCTTCTTTGTCTTGATGCTGAGGCATCGAAGACTCTGCAAGCAGTTCGCGCTCGTGCGACCCCAGCTGAACAATCGGCAGTCTGGAACGATTTACGTCCAGGAGGTCTTGGCGCATTTGTCCCTGATGATTCGGGAAGATGCCACAATCAATCAAACTGATCGCGGCACGGGCCGCGAACTCGCGAATGATAACGTGTGGCTGATCGTACAATGCCCAGTCAATTAACTGCCCGATAAAAGGCGCTAAACATGTGGGATTCTCCAGCGCTCCACGCGCAATTCCAATCAGCAACCATTGCAACGCATTCAACCGATAGAAGGGAAGCGTCGCATCCGAAAATGGTCCCGCACCATGACCACGTGCCATTGTCATGAGGTGTCCAAGAAACTCGACGCGATTCAGTGTTATGCCGCCAAGGACGACGTGGGCGGCCTCCCAGCGCAAGCATGCTTCCGGCGCTCCTAAGGCAGCCCACACGAATCCAGCGAGCGATTCTCTCACACCCTCTGGCGGCGCCAAGTCGGCGGTCCAATTTCCATCACCGTCCGTCGGTTCGAAGAGGTTGTCGTAGAAATCGAGCCCGAAAGAAAGTGCATCAATAGCCTCGTCTTGGGACAACTTCGAAACTAGCAAACTAATAAGAGTAAAAAAGCGGTCTGAACTGAACGCACCGGACGCTTCACCTAACGTATTCAGGACGACCTCACTGAGGTCCACATCACTCATATCAGTGAGTTTATAGAGCCTCTCGTATGGAAAGTTCTCCCAATGCCGAGTCCTCGCGATTTTATAGGCATTACGCTTAAAAAGGCTTCTTGCTGTGTTGTTTAACGCCATCTTCACCGAAAGCAACTGTTCATAGTTTGAAGGCAGTTGCTTCAAGAGGATGCCCAGATGATAGAGATCAAACTGGGGCACGTTTTCGAGCATTGCTATGAATGAGGCCTCCCTTCCTAACGGGACATGTTTAAACACCTCGGCAAAGAACCCCTCGTGATCCAGATACTTTTCTCGAACCCTCCAATTCGAGTAAATTTCTAAAAACTCATCTAGAACAGAAGGGTTCTTCCCATCCCCGTATAGATTCCACTCCAGAGGAACCTTGTGAGTATCGGGATACTCGTTCTTCGACTTCTGCTTGATACGGACTAGTTCTTCAAGAGCAGCACGCTCCTTGACCTCCGGAAGAACAATTCCATGTTCAAGCGCGGTTTTCTCGATTTCTGCAAACCGCTCTTCCGAGAATTGGGCATACTTAAAGAGATGCGCCACCGCCCGGTCTTTTGCCTCACGTTCAGTTATAGTAGGCAAAATCCGACGGAGCAGGTCGTGATGTTTCCAGTTTGCTCTGAATCCCACAAAGGGTTGCGCATCTAACGGAGATATTGCTCCCTGATCGAGCAATTGTTGGAATGCGATGGGAAGCAATCTCTCGATGCGGCCAAATTTACGGTCTCGCCAACGACTTAGGATTGCGATAGCAGACGTTGGGGAAAGTCCACATAACGAGCGAACGGTGCCGCCCCAATCGAAGTGCTTATCTCTATCCACGTAATCGTAGGTAAGTTCCGCAGACCGCGCGAGCCGATATGCCAACTGGTGATGGCGTCCATTCGGGATTGCGGCGCAATCAGCTAGATCCAAAACAGCATCCCACCGAAAGAGATTCTCATTGCCTATCTTACTAGCTACGTCTACCGCCGCGGTGAAATAGGCCGCGGCTTCATCTCTGTTGATTGTAAGGATTGAGCGTGCTGCGGCCACATACCCGACAGACTTTGCTTCTGCGTCCGACCTGGACTCCTTAGTTAGCTGAAACGCCTCGAGCGCGAAGTTCAGCGCCACAGGGGCGAGATCTTTCTCTCTCGCCAAAAGGCGGGATAGTGAATTCAAAGTGGGAGCAAACAGCTTGTGCTTTAGCTCGTCCTTCCATTCGACAAACTTTTGCAACAAGACTCCATTCAGCGCCCCAGCTTTACTAGCGGCGAGTATCCAAAGTCCCGCCATCTCGTTAGAGACGTGCCCATAGTCTCGATAATAAGTGACATCGGCAGACCGCGCTTTATCTCTTGTTTTTTGTAGCTCATCGAGGAAAGAGCTCCCCGTCACGTTCCCGACAGAAACATCTGCAGAAAACTGATACCAAGGAAGCAATCTCCCGATTACACCCCGAAATTCGCGAACATCTTCCGAGGAATAATCCGTTTTCTTATCCAAGGCGTTTTTCAGCTCGTCGTGCGCTAAATCTCGGGGAGTAAGATGCTTACCCAAAAGAGCAGCGCACAGACTGTGCGCCCGCAAGACGACGGCACGGGACTTCGAATAATGCGACTCTAGGCCTCGTGGTGCCTCGGTTGGTAGATGCCTCGAAAGAATGCTTGCGGCCTCCTGTCGGGTACACAAATTACTGCGCAACGCAGCTTCAACGGTCGCACATACCACGTTCAGGGCGGTATACTCCGGCTCCATCAAAGCCGAACGGTTCCACGTAATGCGGAACAACCTCACGAACCGCAGCGTTCGACGCGTAACGGCGATCGGTGGATATCGCGCGTCGTCCGCCAACACCATAGTGATTGAGAGAGCAGCCGCTATGTCCGCGGATATAACGAATTTCTCTAGGTCATCAAGGCGACCATGGTCGAGGAGTCTGCGCGCCACTAGTTCACCGACCCGAAAAGATATAGCGCGCGGGGTCCAAGCAGCCAAGCTTCGCGCGCCCGCCTCCGGTCCGTGAATGTTAATCTGAGCCATCGTCAGCTCAAGAACATCGACATCCTCAACCTTCTCCTCTTTCAACTCTTCAGTCGACAACGAACGGCGGTTATGCAGCCATTCGTAAGCCATACGTAGTCGACTACGAGCATCCCCCTTTAATTCGGCGCTTCCTGAAAGAAGTCCAGCTTCATAGGCGTGGTGCGAGCCAAGCCATCCGGATCCGAAAGTGCGCCGCGAAACAATCTCTTCCAAAATGTTGGGCGCAAGAAACGTTGCAGCAAGGTCAGTGTTCTGTTGGATAATGTTTCGCTCACGATCGGTACCTGCAGACTCCCCGCCCGCTTTTAACGCTAGCTTTGCCGCATCCACGTAACGCCGCGATCGCAAACTTGCTTGCAACGCGAATTGGAGGCGCTGGAGTTCGACATCTCTCCGCTCCAAAGGCGTGCTCGTTGGCAAATCAGTTGAAGACAATGCAGTTTCCACCAGCTCAGCAAATTGGCCAGCTTCTAAAAGTAGCTGGGGTAACACCGATGCAACGTACGCATTTTTGACGGCGAGTGGGCGCAGCGCACTGATGAATTCCAGCATCTTCGGGGCCGGCGGCTTGAACCGTTCTCTAAACCAACTTTCTGCCGGCTCGTCCAGAAACTGAATGTTTTCACCCGCCAGCAGAAGGGGGCGCCCTAAATCAATGGCAAAACTTTTTATGGCGGCCGTTGGGATACCAGATACCGCAGCAAGTACGTGAAGGGGAATCAGTGGTCGAAGCATCGCCATCGCGGCGCACACTCGGTCAATGTTATGCCGTTCCACGCCGTCCCCAGCGGCGTCCTTGAGCTTGGTTATTGCGCTTTCCAAAAGAGTCCCGATCGTATCGTCAACGCTGGTGGGGTTCGGGCCTAATAGCCGAAGCGTTTCATATAAGTTCGCAACGCGTGAGAGAGCTAACGCCTGGACTCTTGGATTGTGAGAACTTAAACGATGAAACTCCTCCACATCTTGGTCCGTTGCATTATGAAACTTCCGGCGCAGGCATAACGCGGTTTCCTCCTCATTAAAGGGCTTCAACTCTAGGGTTAGAGTTGAGAGTGGTGGATCCAGGTAGTTCAGTCGGTGCGACCTACATAAAAACACCACTCGCACGTTCGAGGGAAACTGCTCCCTTATTAAGTCCCGTACAAACGAGCGCGCTTCGCCAGCTTCCTCTGCGGCCATTTGAGCATTATCCGCCGCGTCAATTACTAAGCAAACAAGCGCAGCGGAGTCACTTGCGGCTAAGATTTTTGAAGCCTGCGTAATGCGATATAGGAAAGCGCGCATGTATGAAGAGTTGTCTGCGAGCGGCGATGGAATTAACGGGTGACAGAGTCCCTTACTTCCCAATTCATTCGCGATTTGAACCAGCGCGTCTTTATGTCTATGACGATAGCGTGAAGCGCTCCGGTAACTTCCGTTGCCAAAGCAATCATAAAGGACAGACACGGAACGAGAGGGGAGATGCGCCCCAATTTTAGAAGCGAACACGGTTTTTCCTACACCCGCGGGTGCATGGACTATCACTGGTCCGTACGCGGTGACGATGGAGCGAATCAGTCCCTCCTCCTGGCTCCGCGCAATTACATTTTTCACGTCACTTATTAAATTTGGGGCCGGGAAAAGTCGCTCTTCATCCGTGTTAAGTGACCGGAGGACGTCAATCTTCGTGATCGTCGGATTTTGCGCACCCTCGGAAGACGCCTTCCTGGTGACGAGATCCTTGAGTCTAATGGGAGCGTCGACGTCTACATCAGGCAAATAACCTGCAAAATCCTGCAAAAGGATATTTCGCTGCTGCCAAACTCCATCCTCTCCACCTTGGAGACGTAAAATCTTCAAAAATGCTGATAGATCTTCGCCCTTCAGGTGGGTGAACTTCGCCAATTTCTGCAACTCGAGGGGATAACGGGCTTTAACGCCATTCGCTGCATCCTCGATTGCGCATACAATCGCCGGACTAATGGGACGGTTTGTGACAAACGAAAATTCCAGTTTGGTAGCAAGCGTCTCGCGGCTGAAGGTCTGAAGCATCTCTCCATATTTCGCCGCAAAGCCTTTGATGGTCTCTCTTAGCCCACTCGCGCTCCATGGTTCGGCACTATGACGGCTTGAGTGCTTGAGCTGGCTATATCGGACAAAGCGCGCTTCACTTAGATCTTCATCGCCGTAGTACTCACCTATGTCGATTACGGTTTCGCCGGCCCGCGCCCCTCCCGGTCCCTCGTTAGGCGACGATCCTTCTATGCTGACCGCTACGAGGTCGCTTTCGGAGGCAAGGAGCTCGAGGCACCGCCTTGAAGCCCATAGATAGTGAAATTGATCACCGTCCCGGCTAGGTCGGACTAGGTCTAAACCACGCACTATTTTTACCTTACCTTTTTGGAGACTCTGCCGTGCTATGCCCGCGCGGGTGCATTATACCGCGACGTCTGCTTTTTTCGAGATAGCGTTCCCGCCGTGGCGTATCCGGCCACACGTTGCGAAACGCAACTCAATTCCTACATAACGGCACTTAAGGAAGCAGTAGAACGGGGGGCAAGATGTTCTTTTCAGTCCGGGTTACGATCCGGATTTTCACAATCACTTACCCGCTACCTGTGGGGCCAGGTTCGCCGATGGCAGACGAACCCGGCCTTCCCGGAATTCGGAAAGGCGGGGCGGACGAAGGAAGTCAAAAAGAGACAGCGCCTTTCTGAGATCTATCCTCGCCCTACCGTAAACTGGCTAAAACCTATCAGGAAAAGGTCGCGGAGCACTGGGGGCAGTTCACGCACACCCGACGGTTCAACACTGTGGGAATTACCGCGGCCATTCAGGTCAAGCGAACGACGCGCTCGGGCTTAGCACGAGCACTAGGCAGCGCGTTTCATGCAGGGCGATGCTCTCGACCAAGTATCCCCCCGTAACTTAAGGCGCAGCGTCTCCGGCGTTTTGACCTCTGACCGCAGCGGAGGAACCCGACCACGCTAAAACTAGCGTTCTTCGATTAGGTCGCTCGGCGTCCCGGCCCGATGGAGAAGGGTCGATGCCCTTGCCCTTAGGTTCTTAGGCCCGATGAACCATCTTCTGCTCGAGGCCTCGAACGCTCGCCGCGCCGGCCTGCGCCATCGCGGTCAGCGTTTCCGCTCGAAGAATATTCAGAACGCTTTCCACGCCTTCCTGGCCGAACGCACCCAGTCCCCAAAGGTAGGGCTTAGCAATGCCGACGGCCGCGGCGCCCATGGCCAACGCCTTGACGACATCGGTGCCACGTCGAAACCCGCTATCCACTAGCACGGGCATTCTGCCTTTCACCGCCGCCACAACATCCGGCAGCACCGAGATCGCAGAGGTGCCCGTGTCGTCTGTACGGCCGCCGTGATTCGACACGATGATCCCGTCAAACCCGTATTTCACGGCTAGTCTGGCATCCTCGGGATCTAAAATTCCTTTGATGAGAAATTTCATTTTGGTCGTGTCGCGTAAGCGGCGTACGTAATCCCAATCCAGCATGCCTGCCTGGATTCTTACATTCTTGATGATGGAGCGATCGATATGTGAATAGGCAGCCATCTTGGTGGTGCCCGACCCACCCTGCGGTGTCTCGTGGCACTCAAGGCAGTTGCGGCGGTCGATGCGCCGCAGGCGCTCGAGCGTGGTCAGCTTGCGCGTGCCCACGTTATCCACCGTAATGACACATACGGGAGTACCGGCCCGCTCGACGCGCTCAACCATCCCCTTTGCAATCTCGAAATCCGTTGGGGCATAGAGTTGAAACCACACAGGCGTGCTGCGCGCCTTCATGGCCTCTTCGATAGAGGTATTTGCAGCGGACGATAGGATCTGAAGATAGTTTCCACCTCCAGCGACCTTTGTTACGGCAAGCTCACCGTCGGGATGGAACGCTTTATTGTACCCAGTTGGTGCAAGGAAAATCGGCGTATCCCACTTCGCTCCGAAGAGCTCGATGCTGGGGTCGACGGGTTCGGGCTTTCGTAAGCGTCTATTACGCAGTGTGAATTTTGCGAAGTCGGCTCGATTTGCACGCAGAGTGCTTTCGTCCCCAGCGCCGGTGGCCATGTAGCCGAAGTGGGCCGGCGGCACGTTCTTGAACATAACAGGCTCGAAGTCGAATACGTCGATCGCTTCCTTGGGACTCTTGATGATATTTTCGAGGCCGTTGGGCGCCCAAATCATGGGGTCGCTCAACGCGCGAGGCGAAGCGAGACCTTCCTCTGCTAAAGCGGGGCTCGCAAATAGTGGGCTCGCCGCAAGATATTGAAGCAGGCGGCGGCGGCTCGTGATTACCGAATTGGCAGTCATGATTGTTCTCCCGGAGCGCGCCCTTCCCTGGCCGGGGATGGTCACTGCGATATCACGCCCTACGGATCGCCGCGGGAGTGATTTCTTTCAGCGTTCTAGCGCTGACGCCCACCATTGCATTATTCAGTTCGAGATTCAAAATCTCCAAAGCGCGCGAAACCCCAGCCTCTCCAAATGCCCCCATGCCCCAAATGTATGGGCGCCCAATGCCGACGGCCGTAGCGCCCAACGCGAGCGCCTTCAATACGTCAGTGCCGCGTCGCACTCCTCCGTCGACGAACACCATAGCCTTGCCATTGACGGCCTTAACGACCTCGGGAAGGCTTTCGATAGTTGAACGACCAGATTCAAAGGCGCGCCCCCCGTGGTTCGACACGATCACGCCGTCAAAGCCATATTTAACCGCGAGTTCGGCGTCTTCTCCGACCTCGATCCCCTTCACCAGCAACTTCTGCTTCGTCGCGTCGCGTAGCCGACGCATGAAGTCCCACGTCATCTTTGGCCGGCTTCCGGCGTCTATTCCTTCCATGCCCTGCTGCATCGGGCTTCTGTCGCCCCCGGCGTGGCACTCAAGGCAGTTGCGCTTGTCCAGACGCCTCCAACGTTCTTGAGTGGGTGTATTCCGAGGAATGGGCCGATCGACGGTCACGGCAATCGCCGGGCATCCCGCCGACGCCGCGCGCTTGATGAGTTTTGTCGCATACTCGAGGCTGTCGCCGGTATAGAGCTGGAACCAGATTGGCGCTTCGCGAGCCTTGGCCACCTCTTCCACCGCTGTGGAAGTGCCCGTAGCCAGGATCTGCAACTGGTTGTGTTTCTTCGCTGCGCGCGCAGCGGCCAATTCCCCATCAGGGTGATACGCCTTCTGACCGTGCAATGGATTGAGGTAGATTGGGCTGTTGTAGCGTGTCCCAAATATTTCCACGCTCATATCGATCTTGCTAATGTCGATAAGACGCCGCGTGTGGAGTTGCCATTGCGCATAAGCCTCTTGATTGGCGCGGAGCGTCTGCTCGCCATCCACCCCCGTAATCAGATACCCCCAATGCGCAGGCGGAATGTTTTTCTTGGCTACCCGCTGGAGATCGCCGATATCCAGGGCGTGCTCAGGCTTATCGATCTGCAGCGTCACCGGATCTAGACCGTCCGCACCGACGGCCTGCGCCATCGCGTCGCGACCGGCCAACAGCGGACTCGCCGCGAGGAACTGTAAAAACTTGCGCCGCGTGTCCATTTTGCCCCCTCCGCGGACCACATCCACGCCACCATGGACGCGCCCGAAGCTATGTGTACGAGAGCAATTCAACCACGAACTAGCGATAAGCCGACAATATGGAATACTGATGCTGTAATCGCGTTTGCCTATGCTTAGTCGCCGAAAGCATGCTCCTCAGTTGGTGTCGGATGCGATTTCAAAGAACTCGTTGGTCAGGACAATTTCGCGCCTCAAGGCCGGCGGTTGCCGCATGACTCCCATAACTGACGCGGGTGTGGTGAGCTACCAACGGCTCCCTCAACGAGTGCCGTTCGTTCCAGGCCCGTGATCGGATTCCGGTGCTCCGGCCGGGTGCAAAATGAACGCCTGCGTAAACTTCAATTGCCAGGCTGAAGATATGGCGGTGTTCTCGCCGGAGCGTGGGTCCGGATAGCCGTCCGCCAGCGCCTTCAATTGCTTGTAGAGCGAAAACATCGATTGCTGTCCATAACTTTGAAAGTGTGTGCCCCAATTCTTGTTGGATGCATCATAAAAACTATCGACGTCGGAATAGCCGCCGATGAGACCATCGGCGGAATCTGGGGTCAGTCTCAATTTCAAAACCGAGCCGCGAATGGCATGAACTATCGGCGCGTCTGCACTATTGATGCGCTCCGGAAGAATTACATCAACCGGTTCCGTTGTGAGCATTCCCTCAACGATTTTGCCACGCGTCTTGTGAATGAACTCCCGCCCCCAGCGATCATCGACCCTTTGTGTCGTTCTTGGGAGCACATTTTTTCCACTTGCATCCCGCGGCAACGGGTCTCGTCCATGATAGTAGGTGACCACGACTTGATCGTCATTCACGAGGCTATCTAGCTCGGTGATCTCTATGAGTGTGCGATTGTAGTCGCGCTCCCGCATCCTTTGGTTCACAAAGAAGTAGTTGGTACCGTCGGGCCCCCGATAGTTATTGATGCAGCCCACAGCTCGAAACAACTCATTGTCGATGCCGCGCTCGCCCTCCGGGCTCATGAAGCTCTTTGGTCCCTCGCGGCCATCCAGATTTAGGCCGATCGCGATTTTTCCCGCTGCTTGTTTAAAGGGAAATGGATCCGTGCCAGGTTCCGGGTGCCAGATTTCGCCCTCAAGGGCCAGCTGCGTCTCGACGACGTTTCGCTTCGTCCCATCACTTGGAAAAAGGATGGAGAACTGCTCTCGCGGTCCGATATTGAAACCCTCCGGGCACTCGTCGCGGCCCTCAGGTGTCTGATACACCGCCAAATACTTCTCCGACATCACGTATCCGATGCTCCTATTGCGGATCGGCGAGCCTTCCAGCTCGTTCGCGAAAACACCGGTCGTTGCAACAACATTCACTGAAAACGCGAGGACGATGCCCGACGCGAATGCTCTTTGATGTCCGAATGGGCCAAATCGTGTCATGCTCTTCTCCGCTTTCTTCAACAGGCCGATCGTCATGGGCCGGTGACGCGCCTTAGCCAGAAAGCCTTGTATCCATTCCGGTCGCCGCTGAACTCTCCAAAGTTATCGCACTCAAGATCGCCGGGCTTCTTGTCACGCCAGCAAAGGTATAGTGGCCGCTCGCGAAACGCCCATACGCGAAGGGCGCCCTCTTTCCCGTCCGGAGCTTGGCGCCCGGTCGAGGGATCTATGGTCATGATGCTCCAGACTTGGCTCTCAATGCGGTCTGCTTTTTCCGCGACGACGTAAGGGAAGTTTGCGATGCACTTCCTGGCATCTCCTTTACCGCACATTGCTAGGCGATAGGCCTGGGTCGTTGAGGGGTGATCGCACGGCTGCTGGTCAAAGGCGTCGTCGTTGCAATTGTACGTATAAATCGTCCTGCCGTACTTGTCGGCCAGAACTTGACCCGTCCGCGCATCCTGCGTTCGTAGAGCAGACGGAACGGGCAATTTTTGAGTGTAGACGTTGCTCCACCCCTTCTCGTCGCTCCCCGCAGTGCTACGTGCACGAGCGTCGAGCTTGAAACTGTAGAGCGGCTGGCCACGGTACGCCCATTGGCGAATTCCGGGCGCTCTTTCGAAAATCGACCATTCATTTGATGGTTTGGCGGTTAAAGGCGCAGTGACCGGCTCCCATTTCACAAGGCACTCGTCGGTGCAACGCGACAGATTTCTCCCGTCTCTGTCTGAAGCATAAACGGAGAGGCCGTTTTTAAGCGCCAATGCGCGGCCGGTCGTATCTTGAAAAATGCTAAATTGCGGAGGGACATCAGGTTGCGGGCCGATGGGCACCCGCAATGCACCTTCACCATCTCCGCCTCGGCGGGTCTTGCTGCCACCTAAGACGTCACCCGGCTTCTTATCGAATGCCGATGTGTAGAGAGGCTGTCCGTTGTAGGCCCACTGGGATCGGCCGCTAGGCCCTTTCAAAACAGTCCATCTACCTACCGCTTTGGCGCCGTCGGGCGCAAGGGCCGGCGGCCACATGGCCGTGCAGCTCATTCGCGACTCTAGATCGGGCAAGATCAGTCCGGGCGGATACGGGCTCATAAATCCTGTCGTCTCCGTATAGACCTTGTCATCGCAGGTCGGTTTGCCGCGCTCCTCACCCGCGTTTCCACTTCTCAACGAAACTACGGACCACGTATACAGCGTACGTCCTTTTTCGTCGGCGAAGACGGGCCCATCGAGCTCATTGCGGATGACCTGATAACCGGCGGGCATCGCCTCTGGAATAAAGGACTCGGCTCCCTGCGTCGATCGATCCGCAGCATGGCTCATCGGCACGACGACGCAAGCAGCAATTAGCGCTGCAGCTAGCGTACGTACCTGTCGGTCGAACATTCCGAAGTCCTCGGTCAATCAATTAGACAAGAATCTCGCTCAGCTCCTTGGAGGTGACATTGCTCCGGCGCCCCCAGGAAGAAAGTTCCAACCCCATGACCTTCAACGCGGTGTAGCCGAGGCTTGTCGCATGCCGTCCCGCGCCGTCGACATGCAGCCCTGTCTTGAGACGTCCACCGGCGCGACCGGCTGTAAACGCAGGCACGTCATCAACGGTGTGTGATCTTGCCGTACCAACATCGGTATTGGCGTAGAGTAAGAGGTTGTCGAGAAGGCTCCCGTCGCCCTCCTTGATCTTCGTAAATGCACTGACGAAGTACGCCCATTCCTCCATTGCCTTGCGCACATACCAAGAATGATTGGGCTGGTATCCAAGCTTTTGGTCGATCGGCTCTTCATGAGTGCACGTATGGTGCGGCTTGTCGTAATTTGGCCTGATAATGTTCGAAAAGGCGTTTGCATACGCCATGTTGAAGACGCGAGTTTGATCGCACGCAATCGCCATGACCATTAGATCGGTCATTGCTCTATGTCGCGCCGATACCAAGTCGGCCTCTATGCCGCTTGGAATGCTGTCTTCCGGCGCACGCGGTGCCGTACAAGCCTTGATCGGTTCAGGTTTTTTGAGCCGCTGGTCGAGCTGATGCTCGATGTAGCGGACGCCGGTGAGGTATTGGTCCAGGCGCTGCCGGTCCTCAGCACCGATCCGCGTCTCAAGGACCTTGATTTGGTCCTTGACTGCGGAGAGGGCGCTCTTACGGACCATGGCCTGCGGATCGGGCATAAAGTTTGCCGCATTCGGATCCTGGAACTCCGTCCCGAAGAGGCGCCGATAGAATGACAAGGGCGATATCTCAGGAGTGTTGGGAGAATTGGAATTTTCATAGCTATAGACGGTACGAATGTCACTCGTTGCCGTTGCGGAAAGCAACTTGAACCTGCTTGCCTTGCCGATCTGATTGGCAATCGTCACGTCGATCGTCTCGAGAGGAATTTGGCCGCCTAGCGCTGGCGCCATCCCGGTGCGCATCACGACCCAGCCAGTAAAGTGACAAAACACCGGTCCGTCGCGATGGCAGGTCAAATCCGTGACAAGGTTGATATGCTGTTGCACATCCTTCAGGGCCGTCAATTCCTCGGTGAGCGCATACTTTGCGCCGGTTTCCTTCGGCTTGAAAATCGGCTTATTGCCTCCCAAAGCCCAAAACCAGGTGCCGAAACGCACTGGCATGGGCCCACCATCTGCCATGGCGTTCCCGTTACCGTTCAGAAAGCAATCGAGCAAGGGTAACGCAACAGTCACCGCACCGCCGTTGAGCATGCCGCGGAGTACTCTCCGTCTATTTAGGCTCATTGTCCGCTCCCTTGGTTTGAGTCATCCAATAAGTGCTCAAGAACTATTGCGGGGCACTCGAAGCCACGTTAGCAACTCCCTCAACACTTTTCGTCGTCGTTGCAAATGCCTCGCTCATCGCAATATCGCGCAACAGATCGACGATTTTATAACCGCTCTGACCGAACCGCTTCGAAAAAAAGCTCACGAGTTCATTATCTTCCCGTCCCGTCGGACCACCTGTAGCGTAAGCGTAGGCACGCTTGGCCAGACATTGCGGCAACGCGGGATGGTTGCGCAGCGATTCCGAGAGCCCGGCGACTGTCGTAAAGCTTTTTCCGTCAAGACTGCCGCTAATGTCGATCTTGTTACCGTTCTCGTTATCGCGATACCGCCCCGAACCGTCAAAATTTTCCAGTGCGAGACCCATCGGGTCTGTAATCTTGTGGCAGCCCGCGCACACCGGGTTTTCCAAATGCGCGTTCACGCGATCGCGCTGCGTGGGATATTTCGACTTTGGATTATTCACTAAGGAGAAATCCACATTAGCGGGCGGCGGCGGCACGAGCTGACACAAAAAAATCTCCCGCAACGCCTTGCCTCGAAGCGTCGGCGAACTCCGCGACGGATGCGAGTGCAAGGCTAGGAAGCTGATGTGAGTCAGCAAACCAGATCGGGGGCTTTCCGCAGGGAATTCAAAGGCGGTCCAGCCGGCAGCGGAAGCCGGCATTTGATAAAGTGCGGCCAGTGATGGGGAAAGAAAAGTTTGTCGCGTAGTGAAGAGGTCACGGTAGTCAAGACCCCGTCGCACAAGGTGATCCACAACGGTTCTCAGCGTCTGTTCTCGCGCGTCCACCAACACTTGCTCAGTGAAGGCTGGATAAACATCGGCATCCTTTGTCAATGCCTCAAATTCTTCGAAGTGGAACGCATCGTCGAAGAGGGCCCGGACGCCATCCTCCAATCGCGGGCTAGAGAGCATCCTATCGATAACTTTTGCGCGACCTTTCGCCGTCAAGATCTCCCCAGTTTCCGCCGCGCGTAACGTCACCTCATCAGGAGCGGCATTCCAAAGAAAGAAGCTCAAGCGCGAAGCGAGAGAAAATGCGTCGAGCCGCTGTTGGCCGGCATTTCTTGGATCCGCCTCGGTCGTTTCAACGATGAGCATCGTGGCGGGGCTGATGAGCATCGCCTCCAACGCAACCCGGACACCGTCGTAAAAGTTGCCGAGCTTTGTCGTCGCTTCGTGCGCAATTGCGACGTATTGCACGACTTCCTGTTGAGTTGGCGGCCGACGGAAGAGCAGTCTTGCCGTTGAACTCAGGTATTTGGTAGCGCAGGCCTGATCCGGTTTGGTGCGTTCAACCGGTTCGCATGGGAAGAGAAATCGTCGCTGCTCAGGTCCGATAGCGTACGCTGCTACCGAACTAGCCGCCCTCTGAAACATCTCCAATTGATCGCCGGTCACTCCCGCTTTCGACGTGCCCGCAGCGAGGAGGCCATCTGTCCGCTGGGGCGGTTGAAAATGGACCTCGGGCTTGAGGTCGGAGCCGAAGATGTATCCAAGGGTATTGAGGTATTGCGCCTGGGTAATGAGGCGGACGCGCAGCTTCGAGACGGCGTCGGGCTCTGCTTCTGAGACGGTTCGCGACGGCGTTTGAGGAACACGATCCGTGTCGCCGCATCCCGCTAGCATTAATCCCGCCAAGAACAGAACTCTCAATCGCACGTCAACGACCTCCCGACTTAACGACATTACATTTTGAAGCGCACTCCAGCACGGAACTGCGGACCCAAGAAGTCGTAGACACCCGACACGAAAGGCGGGAAGAAGAACGGCAGACTTGTTGTAGGGCCACGGTATGCCGCGGGCGGCTTCGTATTGGTCACGTTCTCGAGCGCTACGAAGTACTGGACCGTGTAATTGTCGGCCTCTTGGGTGTAGCTTCCTTGCAAGTTTAAGTAAGCAACGGGCAATATCTCGTTGTCTTCGGCGGAGATCATCTTGGGTCCCCACTCGTTGTTGAGCTTTGCCGAGCCAATGTACCTTACGTGAGCGGTGATAGAGAAAGCGTCGACATCATAAGTTGTCGACAGGCTCCCCCTGAACTTCGACGAGCCAGTGCCAAAAAGGCAGTTGGCCGAAACGCAGCCCTGAATATTATTCTTGTTGCCAAGCGGATCGAGGACAACCTGCTTCGGCTGGTAGTTAGCCGTCGCCTTGAAGGTCAGGGAACCGGCATCCAGCGGGTATGAATAGGCAATGGTCGCGTCCATACCACGCACCCGCGTTCCGCCCTGATTAACTGGATATCTGTCGACGCGCGTTAGTCTTCCGGATGCGTCACGCCTTATCCCCTGGCAGTAAATTTGGACGCCCTGAAAGCAGAAATTCAAAACGTTCGGGTAGGACGGACTTCCGATCGAACCATTGATATTGATGCGATAGTAGTCGAATGACGCTGTAAATCCTCTGAGCCATTCGGGCTGCAACACGATGCCCGCGGCCGTGGTGTTCGCTTTTTCGGGCGCAAGATCGGGATTTTGGCCAGTATTAAGGGTCGCGTCGACGGTTTGATTATTGAAAGGATCAAAAACGGAGGCGAAGGTGCTCGTGGAGGGATTAAAGAGCTGATCCAGACTCGGCTCTCTAATATCGCGTGATTGCGTTACGCGGAAGCGAACTCCGCCGCCGACATCCCAGGTCGCTCCAACCTTCCACGTAGTTACGAGCCCGCTCGTTTGGTAGTTCGTTAGACGAACGGCCCCGTTCAGATCGAGCGATTCTGCGAATGCTTGGTCTCTTAGCAGCGGTGCGTTTGCTTCAAAGAAACCTTCCGTCACGTGAGTCTTGGCTGAAAATGGCTGGTAGTTGCCCAGGGCGTACGCGAACGTGGCAGAGCGCGCATCTGCTGTCGTCTGGGCTGAGCTGCGACGATGTTCAACACCCGCTGCCGCCGCGAGAGGGCCGGCCCATAGGTCGAACAACTCGGTCGAAACATCGAAAACAAGGTGATGCTGACCGAGGTCATACTGACCCCAGGGTAGGGCATCTGCGCCCACGACGTAAGCGAACGCAGCTTCTGACGGCGCATTGGTGCCAAAGATGTCGATCGGGTTACATCCATTTGCGGGATCTGTAAGTGTCGAACGACAAATAATGCTTCCGTTTGGGGCTCTGACCGCATCGACCGCCAAAGCGTATCTAGCGGTAATAGGATCGTTCGTCGGAGCAACGTATGATTTAACGTGACTATGCTGCCAGCTGGCGTTCCAAAGCCACCCGCTGTGGTCTCCATGGATGCCGACGACGTGGCGAACGAGGGTGCGAATGTTGTCGCTACCGACGTTGCCAAAAGTATGCCAATTGGTGGTTCCAAAGGGAAACGTCGTGATATTTAGCGCCGCCATCTGCGTCCGAATGGTCGGATCGAGATATGGATTGTCGTTGCGAACAGTGATCGTCGCTAGGCGCGTATAAGGAACACTCTCCCCTTTGGACCAGGCCTTGCCAAACATGACCTGTGCGTCGAGCGTAAGTTCGTCTGAAAGGTCGTAAGCGATATTGCCGAACGAAGTGAGAGCCCGCTGCGGCGCGGTAATGGGGGTGTGCTGACCAATGGTATCGTTCGGAGTGCCTCCCCAGCCTAGCTGACCAGACACCTGACCAAAGTCGAACGGAACTGGCGATCCCTCCGGACCTACGAATTGGATCCCTTTTAGAGGCCCGCCGGTAATCAACCCCCCGTCCGTTGCTTGGGATACGTTGACGTTGAAGGCCTTGATATAGAGCGGTTGATCGTTGGACGCTGTGTAGAGAGGATTGTTGATAAGGCGCTGGCCCTTGTAATAATTTCTTTCCTTCGAATACACCGTCGTCGGCGTGTCGAACCAACCGCCATTCAACTGCATGCGGCCTTTGCCGCCGGCAAACTCTGTTCCGTAGGTAAGGTTGGCCTTATAGAACGGTGCGTCGCCGTAGAAGGTGCCGCCACCTTCCACCTCGGCGTCGACCCCGACAAAGTTCTTCTTCAGGATAAAGTTGATAACGCCGGCCAGCGCGTCCGAGCCGTAGGCCGCAGACGCGCCGCCCGTGACGACTTCAACGCGCTCCACCAGCGACTGCGGTATGGTGCTGAGATCTACGCCGCCGCCTAGGGACGAATTGACAATTCGAAGTCCGTTAATGAGGACCAGCGTACGGTTCCCGCCTAAGCCTCGCAGATTAACAGTGCTGAGGCCAGAGTCACCTGCGCTAACGCTCTGAACAGTTCCATAGGCTTGGCGGGGTGAAAAAGCGCTGCTGATGACCGGGAGATTTCTGAGGCTCTCCGCTATGGTTGCCGGCGCTTCGCGCAAAAGAGTCTCAGCCGATACTACGGAAACGGGCGTCGGGGCATTGAGTTCACCGACGGCGATACGCGAGCCAGTTACTACAATTTCTTCTACTGCTGGCGCCGGACCCTTCGCAGTCTGGACCGCTTCTTGCGCGAACGACGCGGCTGGAACCAGAAACATGGCGGTGGATACAAGTAGCAATCTCTTCATAGTGAACGCCCCCATAGCTGATTAACTCCCACCGTGTTCACCCTGCCGAGCGCAGTACGTCTGAATTCGCTAGATGATTCGACGGTCCGATTCACTCTTAGAACATCGACGAGGGTGCCTCTGGTTTTCTTGCTCACGCGCGCCAATACCGGCACTTCGGTACCTCGTCGGGATGTTGCATTCGGAAGTATAGGCGTGGCTTCCATACACACATAATATGGAATACCGATGCCTCAATCTGATTATGTTATGGAGAGCAACCTGGTACGTTAAGGCACTGCCTTGCGCGACTACCCTCGATATTCGGCTCTTTTTTAGGTCGATTTGGGGGACTATCCGCAGAAGTCGTTTCGGCGAGCACCGGTTCGTACCGCGTTAGAAACGCGGATTCCCCGATCGGCCACTGACTCTGGGAAAGTGTAGTGACGTACCCAATCGCGGTTTATTATGGAATAGTGATACCTCGATTACGCTTCCTTATGGAGCGACGCGCCAGGAAATCAGATGGATTTCAAGCAACTGAACTACTTTGTTCACATCGCAGACGCGGGAAACATGACCCGCGCCTCTGAAGTCCTGCGCATCGCGCAGCCGGCCCTCAGTGCGCAAATCGCCAATCTCGAGGCAGAGTTGGGCACGCGTCTCTTCGACCGGAGCGTTCTCGGCGTGAAGCTGACGCCCTCGGCGCATGTCCTTTACCGATACGCCAAATCGCTCTTGAAGCAGCTCGAGGACGCTAAATCGGCTGTGCGCGAAGAGTCGGATCACCCCAGCGGTAAGGTGACCATTGGTATCTCGGGCAGTATCGGCAAATTGATCAGCGTGCCGCTTCTCCGCCGCGTTGCAATGCAGGACCGCATACTTCTAGAGATCGTCGAGCGCCCCAGCGCGGACCTTCTCTCGCTAGTCGCTGCAGGCCGGCTCGATATCGCGATCGTGGTCGACGCGCAACCTTGCAAGGGCGCCAGCCTTACTGCGCTTATCCTCGAAGACCTCTATGTAATTATGAAAGGTGAAAGAGGGAAAGCCAAGGCTAAGAGCCAAGTGACTTTGCAAGAGCTCGCCGCGCAGCCGTTAATCCTTCCTGCTCATCCAAGTACGATCCGACAACGTGTCGACACGGCTTTCATGAATGCGCACCTCAAGTATCGGCTGGTCGGAGAAGTAAGCGCGACCGACATGCTTATTCGCATGATTACCGCTGGTCTTGGTTGGACGGTATTGCCTTGGGCGGCCGTGGGAGAAGAAGCAAAACGCGGTAGCATTCGGGCCGCGCCGCTATCGCGGTCGCGCATGAGCCGTGAACTCTCGATTTGCATTTCGGACTCGGTGCCCCTGAGCCGGGCGGCGGAAGTGATTCGCGGCTACGTTTTGTCAATTCTCGACGATCTCATTGCCGGGAAGACCTGGGTTGGTGCCGAATCTATTCCTCAGAAGTCCGTAAAGAGCTAAACGCCCATGCAGAGGTATTTGACTTCCAGATACTCCTCGATCCCATACTTAGATCCTTCACGACCGTGTCCGCTTTCCTTCATCCCGCCGAATGGCGCTACCTCAGTGGATATTAGGCCCTGATTGATTCCAACGATCCCAAACTCAAGGGCTTCAGCAACCCGCCACACGCGCGATAAATCGCGCCCGAAAAAATAAGCGGCAAGACCAAAGCGCGTATCATTGGCAAGTCGAATAGCGTCCTCCTCCGTCTCGAAACGGACGACCGGAGCGACGGGGCCAAAAATCTCTTCCTGAAATACCTGCATGTCTGGCGTCGCCTCGGCGAGCACTGTGGGCGAAAAGAAAGTTCTGCCTAAACTGTGGCGAGAGCCTCCGGCAACTACGCGAGCTCCCTTTGAAACCGCGTCGCGCACAAGTTCCTCGACCTTCGCGGCAGCGGGTTCGTCGATCAGGGGGCCGAGGTCCACTTTTTCCGCGGCGCCGTTTCCGACGCGTAAGCCAGCGACCCGTTCCGCCAGCTTTGCGACGAAGCGATCATAAATCTTTGATTGAGCGAATAACCGATTGGCGCAAACGCAGGTCTGGCCGGCGTTCCGGTACTTTGAAGCAATTGCACCTTCTACCGCTGCATCAAGGTCTGCGTCGTCGAACACGATAAAAGGCGCGTTTCCACCTAACTCCATGGACGTGCGCTTCACAGTATCGGCGCACTGCTTCATGAGCAGCTTCCCAATCTCTGTCGACCCAGTGAAAGACAACTTGCGAACGAGTAGGTTGGAGGTAAGTTCACCGCCGATCTCGCGAGCTGAGCCGGTTACGCAGGAAAGAACCCCGGCGGGAACTCCGGCACGATCCGCAAGAACGCAGAGTGCAAGAGCTGAGAGCGGCGTTTGACTCGCCGGCTTAATGACCATCGTACAGCCGCTGGCGAGCGCTGGCCCCGCCTTGCGCGTGATCATCGCGGCAGGGAAGTTCCAGGGCGTAATCGCAGCGCAGACGCCGATAGGCTGCTTGAGGACGACAATGCGCCTATCGCCCGCAAAGGAAGGAATCGTATCGCCATAGACGCGTTTTCCCTCCTCTGCAAACCATTCGATAAAATTGGCTGCGTAAGCGATTTCGCCGCGACTCTCCGCAAGTGGCTTCCCCTGTTCGGCTGTCATGATCGCAGCCAGATCATCCTGGTTGCTCATAATGAGCTCAAACCACCGCCTCAGTACCGTGGCGCGGTCCTTCGCGGTCCTGGCTGCCCACGACTTCAGAGCTACCCCCGCGCCTTCGATCGCCGCCCGCGTATCGGCTGCACTCATGTCCGGCACCGTGGCAATCGATTCACCCGTTGCCGGATTGGTGACCTGGATGGTCTTGCGGGTCGTCGCCGCAATCCACGTGCCATTGACGAAACAGGCCTCCCGTAAGAGAGAACTGTCCTTCAATTGCAACGCAGCTGAGGTTTTTTCCTGCACGAGGGAATTAGACGACGAGCGCTGAGAGAGCATTTCTTAGAACCTCCGAAAGTGGTTTGGGGCGGCGCGTCGCGCGGTCCACATAAACATGGGTGAAGAACCCTTCTGCCGCCGCCATGTCACTGTCGTTGCGGAAAAGTCCGATCTCGTAACGTACCGACGACGTACCGAGACGGCCGACGCGTAGTCCCGCCGTCACAACGTCCGGAAATGCGAGTTCGGAGAAGTAACGACAGCCAGTTTCCACCGCCAACCCGATCTGCTCGCCGTGGTTGATATCGAGCACACCCTTTTCGATAAGCCAAACATTCACCGCCGTATCGAAAAATGAATAGTAAACGACGTTATTCATATGGCCGTAGATGTCGTTATCCATCCACCGAGTTCCAATAGCGCGGAAGTCCTTGTAGCCCGCGCGCGACGACGGGGTAGGTCGTTCCGACATCACCAGGCCTCCCGATAGATGGCAAGTGCCTCTGCCTCGCTTACCGGGCGGGGGTTATTTATGAGAAGTCTTTGCTGTTTCATTGAATCCGTCGCCAGTTTAGCAAGGTGTTCCTGACTGACTCCAACCTCGCGCAACCGCGTCTGCATACCGAGGCGTTTTGCAAGAGTACCGAGTTCATGAATAAACGCTGTGCACCGGTCCCCGGCATCCCCCTCCTCCGAGAGTTTGGGGAACGCGTCCGCGGCAATTTCGGCGTAAATGGCGGCCGCCGCCGGAGCATTAAATTTCAACACATGCGGCAAGACCAAAGAATTGGAAAGACCGTGCGGCACATGGAAGGTACCACCCAATGGGTACGCTAGAGCATGTACGGCCGCCACCGGCGAATTCGCAAAGGCCTGCCCAGCCAGCATCGATCCTAGCAACATCGCGCCGCGGGCAGCCAAGTTCCGGCCGTCGTATACGGCCATTTCAATATTGGCGCCTAAGAGCCGCAACGCCTCTCGCGCCAACATTCGCGACATCGGGTTATTGTTAGAGCTCTTCGACGCATAGGCCTCAATGGCATGTACCATCGCGTCGATGCCGGTTGCGGCAGTGATTCCGGGCGGGAGTCCGATAGTGAGTTCTGCGTCGAGAATGGCGATGTCAGGGAGGATAACGGGCGACGAGACGCCGCGCTTTTCCTCTTCGCCCACCGTGATGATCGAAACCGGCGTCACTTCCGAGCCCGTTCCTGCGGTCGTGGGGACCAGGGCGAGAGGGAGTCGCGGGCCTTTGGCATTGGCAACGCCCCAGGCGCCGTTCAACTCTTCGCCGCTGCCGAGCAGCAAGGCTGCTAGTTTAGCAACATCCAGGGAAGACCCACCACCAAACCCGATCACCCCAGTCACGCCCTGGCTGCGCCCGACCTCCACAGCGTGGGTTAGGGTTTTCAGCGACGGGTCCGGTTCAACGGCGTCAAATACGACTACATTCCGTCCGCCCGCCTTCAGAGACTCTTCCGCCGCATCAGATAGGCCGAGTCTCTTCAGACCCGGATCAGTAACGAACAGGATGCTCGGGCCGAGCTTACCGACGAGCGTCTCGATCCGGCGCGAACAGCCAGCCTCGAAGACAATAGATGGCGTCGTATTGAAGCTGAAGGTTTGCGCTGCGTTCGCGGTCTCAGGCATCATTGTTTTCCCTGTCAGCCGGCGGCCCGGATAACCGATCGCAATTCCGCGCTCGTCAAGGATTCCCGCAACTCATTCTTCAGCACCTTGCCCATTGTGTTGCGAGGGAGTTCGGGCACTACAAAAATCTGCTTGGGCACCTTGTAATTGGCGAGTCTCTTTTTGGACCACTGCATGATCTCATTGGCCGTTGGATTGTTGTCTCCATTTGGTACAACAAAGGCAACGACCGCCTCGCCAAAATCCGCATGCGGAATGCCGACGACCGCGGACTCATGAACCGATTCCATCTCATTGATCGCAGTTTCTACCTCCACCGGATAGACATTGTAGCCACCGCTAATAATGAGGTCTTTGGAGCGACCCGTGATGGTGACATAGCCGTCATCGCCAACGCACCCTAAGTCACCGGTGCGAAAGAAGCCCTCCGGCGTCATTTCCTGACGGGTCTGCTCAGGCATCCGCCAGTAACCCGAGAAGAGACCCTGTCCGCGGACCTGGATCATGCCGATCTCGCCATTCGGGAGTGGCCGATCATGCATGTCGGCGATGCGCAAGTCGACGCCCGGTAGCGGAAATCCCACCGAACCCGGTCGACGTTCGCCATCTATCGGGTTTGAGGTGAGGATCATGGTTTCTGTCGCGCCATAACGTTCCACGATGCCGTGCCCGGTGCGCGCTTCGAACTCCCTGTGCATTTCCGCTGAGAGTGGCGCCGATCCGCAGGTGAAGAGACGCATATGGCGACAGTGGTCCTGAGTGATCCGCTGATCTGCAAGAAGCCGGTGATAGAACGTTGGAACTCCCATAAAAACGGTCGCATGCTGCAAGCGGTCAGTCACGACACCAGCGTCGAATTTCGGCAGAAAAAGAAGGGTTGCTCCGCTCGCAAGGGCGACGTTGGATGAGATGAAGAGCCCGTGCCCATGGAAGATTGGCAATGCATGAAGCAGCACGTCCTTGGAGGAAAACTTCCAAAGACCGCCTAGTGTTTGAGCGCAGTACGACATGGAGCGATGACTGAGCATTGCCCCCTTCGGACGTCCGGTCGTGCCGGACGTATATAGCAGCGCCGCAACGTCCTCGCCGGAACGCGGCACCGTCACAAATTCCGCTTTAGCGTCAGTTGCCACCGTGGCAAACGTTCCTCCACCGATAGCGTCGAAGGTAAGAAATTGCGTTTGGACCACAGGCTGATTTGCTTCAGCCAAAAGTTCTGCGGTTCCCTCGCTTCCAATAAAAACGCGAGGCTGAGCGTCTTCCAACAGCTGCGCGAGTTCGGCCCGTTGGTAGGCCGTGTTGAGAGGCAGGAACCAGCAACCAGCACGAATACATGCAAGATAAAGAGCCAGCGCTTCCGGCGACTTCTCCACTTGCACGGCGATGCGGTCGTCCGGCACGCAGCCTAAGTTAACAAGGGCGTTGGCATAGCGAGCCGATTGGTTCTCCAACCACTGCCTGGTAAGAACACCCCCGTCTTGACCGATGAAAACCGGAGCGACGGGCTCTTTTCGCAGGTGCGATGCAAAGAGTTCGTAAAAATTGCCGTCGTACAACATCCTGAGTTCCTATATCGCCTGCTTGCTTGCCGCGGGTGTTGTCGGCAGATGATGGGGTCCATCGACAGCGCCGCATCGGACTGCGACTTCTAATGATCCGGCGTCTATATCTTCTGATTTATTCAGCGCGCGAAGCGCTGCCGCCGGCAACACATGAAGCCGTGCGCCTGCATTCATGGTGACCGACGAGGCGCCGCTACCCAGAGCTGCTTGGATCCCGCCGCCACCTGCCCTCACGATAATGAGGTCGACCAACTCGCCCCGTCGATGAAGGGCGCGCACGGCAAGACTGAGGATCGCAAGAGCCTCGGAGAAGACGATCGCCTCGTCACCGGGAGTTGCCTTGTGACTCTGTGCGTCGAGCAAGACGACGCAGCGCTTGAAACGCTCGCTCCTTCGGGCGCCGCCAATCAGTTCGCGGGTCAGCGCAAGAACATCGCGAGCTCCCGCTCCATCGTGCGTCAGCAGAGCAAATGTCCGGCTTTCCGGCACCCTACGGTCTGTCGCGATGACGACGTTTTCCCTTTGCTGCAGCTCGTATCCAGCGGCCAGTACAATGCCTATCGCAGCGGATACATTCGATGGCAGCATCGGAGATTGTGGGTCAACCGCGGCCCTGCTGGACAACGGTGCCGCAAGACGCGCGCTGAGAGAAAGGCCGGCAAGGTACAGTCGATCGAGGGTCATGGGCGGCGGCGCAGGGCTGCGCCACCACTCGACGAACGCCGCGTGATAAGCCTCCGGCGTAGGCTCGACAAGCTGGAACGCGTCTGAAACCTGCGCCCGAGCCCGCCCGCTAAGGAGTCCGAGTACAGTGTTCTGGTTCCGGGCGTTGAAAACGTCGGCACCGACACTCTGCTCGATCAGCTTCGGTCCACTCACCGAAAACAGGGATTCTGCATGTACGATTCGGCGTTCGCAGATCGCCGAAAGAATACTTGCCCCACCAAAGGCGCACTTGCCGATGATCGCCAACATTCGGACGCCGTCGAGACGAGCGTCTTCGGCTTCTCGCAACACCTTTCGAAGCGAGGCGATTCCTGCCGTGCCATCGGTGACGCGAATCCCACTCGTTTCGAAGAGAAAAACAACGGCGAGGTTGTTATTTCGACAGTAGCGGATGGCCGCCACGAGTTGGTCGGCTTCGTGGATTCCGATGGAGCCTTGATTTATCTGGTAATTGAAGCCCAGCAAAAGAAGCCCCCTGCCGTCCATTGTTGTCCGAAGCGCGGACAGATCGCCTTGGCCAACATCGAGCGGTTCGAACATTCTGCCGTTAAGGATCTCCGCTTGGATGGCGACAACATCGATGGGGCTGTCAGGAGCTCGCATACATGCCTCCACCATCGGCGTCGATGACGACGCCGCTGAGGTATGAGGCTCTTTCGGACGAGAGAAATACGATCAAGTCCGCCATTTCTTGCGGGCGCGCCGGCCGGCCGAAAGGAAGATGCGATAGCATCTCTTGCCATCTGTTCTCGTCACCAAAGCGCTCGCGAGCACGAGATTTATAAAGCGACATCAGGCGGTCGGTTTGTGTGGGGCCAGGATTAAGCCCGACGACACGCACGCCCCGGGAAGTCGAGTGGCCGCCGACAGCCTTTGTGAAAGCAATCAAGGCAGCATTTGCTGCGGAGCCGCAGACGTAGTCGTAGCGCGGATCCGCTCCGGCGATCCCGATGACATTGACGATGACGCCCTTTCCCCGCTCCATCATCAGCGGCAGCGCCTGCCGAGCGACGTCGATATAGGCATGGAGCTTCACATCCCACGACCGGCGCCAGCTGGCATCATCAACACTCTCCAGGCCGCCTCCGGGAATCGCGCCCGCGTTATTGACGATAACGTCTGTAGCCTCCAGACGCGCGACAAGTTCGGGGACGCCGAGGCCGTTCTCAAAGTCTACTTGTAGGCCGGAAATGCGCCCGCGGTGGCCCTTCTCGAGGGTTCGCACCGCCGCTTCCACTGACTCGCCGCGACCAGTGATCGCAACGTAAGCGCCTTCCGCGAGAAACGATTCAGCCGCAGCGAAACCGATCCCGCGAGAGCCGCCGGTAATAACGACCTTCTTTTCAGCCAGGCCTAGGTCCATTTGGTCTAGCGCCCGCTACGCCGGTCAATCTCGGTCAAAAAGTCCAAGACCACACGGTTGAACGCCTCGGGCTCTTCCAGATTTACCGGATGAGAGGTCCTAGGCACGATCCAGAGCCGTGCATCCGGAATGTGACGCTTCATAAATAGCGCCGGCTCCAGACATGGCTCATCGTCGTCCCCGGTAATGATCAAAGCTGGAACCCTCATCTCCCCCATCTTGTTTTGCAGCTGATAGATCGTCGGGCGCTTCAACTGGTAGCCGCGTAACGTAAGGGAGGAACCGAGAGCGGAGTGTTCGGCGAATTGGCGATTGAATTCATCAAAGCCTCGGGGATCTTTTTCCTTATATCGGCGCCGGATCGGGCTATTGGCGTAATGGACGATGCCTTGTTCCATCCCAATATTGACCAGACGGTCTGCTAGTTCCGCGCTGCCCGTTAGAAACTCAGCGCGAGTTTTTGGGTCGGAGCCGTGACCGGCTCCCGCCACCACAACGGAGAGCGCCATTTCGGGATGCGAGAGCCCGAAATTTAGGGAGGCGTAGCCGCCCATGGAGAGACCCACTATGTGTGCCTTTTCGATTCCATAGTGCCGAAGGACATTCGCAGCGTCTTCGACCGCGTGCGCCTGACTGTATTGGTCGACACTGCCCGGAACGTCGGACGGTGGATATCCGCGCGCGTTATAGGTGATGCATCGATATCGCTTCGAGAGAAAGCGAACCTGACTCTCCCAATTGCGGTAATCCCCGGCAAATTCATGGATGAAGATAATCGCGGTCCCTGCCCCAGTACTTTCGGAATAAAGGCGGACCCCGTTCGATTCCACAAAGACGTTTTGTGTATCTCCTTGCGGGTGTCGCTCAAACATTGGGCCCCCGCGACGAATAAATATTGGTGTCCTTCGATTCACGGACGAAGAAGAGGCAGATGACGAAGCACGCGGCGGCCAAAGTGACTGGATACCAAAGGCCTGCGTAGAGATTGCCCGTGCTCGCCGAAATCGCGAAAACCGTCGCTGGTAGGAAGCCTCCGAACCAGCCAACGCCGATGTGGTACGGCAGCGACATGGCGGTGTAGCGAATGCGCGACGGGAACAGTTCCACAAGCATTGCGGCGATAGGGCCGTAAGTCATGGTTCCGAACAGCATCAGCAGGGCGATGATGAAGATCGACATTGGAATGTTGATCTCGTCCGGATTCGCTGGCCCGGAATTGTATCCGTGCGCTTTTAATGCGTCAGTAAATTGGCCGCCAAATTGCTTTTCTTTGGCCGCCGCATCCGGGTCGAGACCGCTATAGGCCGGGATAACGGTATCCCCAATTTGCACCTTCGCGACCGTCCCAGGTTCCGCCGCGACATCCTGGTAGTTCAGTCCCGCCCTGGTGACGATACTGCGCGCAATATCACAGGAACTCGTGAACTTCGATGCTCCAGTTACGTTCCATTGAAAGGCGCATTCGCTTGGGTCGGCGACAACGGAAATAGGCGCCGAACTTTGGGCAGCTGCGAGGCTTGGATTTGCATATGCCGTGAGGGCCTTGAAAAGCGGAAAGAAGAACAGGGCCGCGAGCAGACATCCCGTGAGAAATACGGTCTTACGGCCTATCCGGTCCGAGAGCTTTCCAAAAACGACGTAAAACGGCGAGGTGAGAACCGTCGCGGCGATGATGAGAAGGTTGGCCGTCCCGCCGTCGACCTTCAGCGTTTGGGTGAGAAAGAACATTGTATAGAACTGGCCGGCATACCAAACGACCGCCTGCCCCATCACCATGCCGAACAGAGCGAGCAGAACGAGCCGAAGATTTGACCACTGCCCGAACGCTTCGGAAATAGGCGCCTTGCTCGTCCGGCCCTCCTCTTTCATGCGCTTGAACTCAGGGGACTCGTGAAGCTTCGCACGCACCCATACGGAGATCGCCAACAGCACGATGGAAACCAGGAACGGCACGCGCCAGCCCCAGGCCGCAAACTCCGCCTCGCCGAGCAACGAGCGGGTCGTGAGAATGACGAGGAGCGAGAGTAGCAACCCCAGCGCCGCTGTGACTTGAATCCATGCGGTCTTTTCGCCGCGGTTCTTATTCGAGGTGTGTTCCGCCACATAAACCACCGCGCCCCCATACTCGCCGCCGAGTGCAAGCCCTTGGAGCATTCGCATGAGTACGAAAAGAATTGGCGCCGCGATGCCTACTGAGGCGTACCCAGGTAGCAGGCCTATCACGAAGGTTGCGACACCCATCAACATAATAGTGACGAGGAAGGTGTATTTTCTGCCGACGATGTCGCCAATGCGTCCGAATACAAGGGCGCCGAATGGCCTGACGGCAAACCCGGCTGCGAAACTAAGGAGTGTGAAAATGAATGCCGCTTGCGGATTTACGCCGGAAAAAAAATTTCGGGAGATTTCGGCAGCGAGCGATCCAACGAGATAGAAATCGTACCACTCGAATGTCGTGCCTAGCGACGAAGCAATGATCACCCGCCGCTGCACGCGGTCGCCCCCTTCGGCGGCGGCAAACACCGGCTGCGCAATTGCGGACGAAATATTGTCTCCCCCGGCACTCATATTACCTCCCGTACATAAATCAACTCGCGCAAACAGGCCCGCGCGCGCCACTAGTGTACGCCCGTCCGGTAAAGACAGCATACGGCGGGGCTGCCATAGCCGGAAAATATGGAATAGTGATGCTGCAATCGCGTTTTTGTATCGAGGCGGAGCTTGCAACCAAGCTCACAATGCAGTGTCTTGGCGTCATAGGCGCGCCAGATGTCGCGCGGAGACCACCGCACGTTAGGGATATAACGCAGATGATGAAACGGATGACGAGACGTTCGGCGGTCACAGCCGCCGTAGGTGGTCTCGGCGCGCTTGCGGCAGGGCCAGCAGGATCTGCTGATGCTTCTCAAGCGATCAATCCACTACTCTTCACCGTTCCCCAGGCGACTATACCAATTGTTGGAAGTAACTCTGTTTTCCCGGTGCGAAGGATCTATTGCATCGGCCGCAACTACGCAGCGCATGCGCGCGAGATGGGTGACGATCCGAACCGAGATCCGCCGTTCTTCTTTCAGAAGCCGACGGACGCAGTAGTGGTCGTTCAACCGGGATCGACTGGTACGATCGCCTATCCAACGCTGACGAAAAACTTCCACTACGAAATCGAGTTGGTGGCGTTCCTGAAGTCAGGGGGCCTCAACATTTCAGTAGCAAAGGCGCTCGATCACGTGCTCGGCTATAGCGTGGGTCTGGATATGACCCGTCGCGACCTTCAGGATCAGATGAAGGCAGGACAGCGGCCCTGGGAGATCGGGAAAAGTTTCGACGAGTCGGCACCCATGGGCTCGATACATTTGGTGGAAAAAGTCGGGCACCTCGCTAAAGGGCGTATCGCGCTTTCCGTAAATGGCGCTGTGAAGCAGAATTCGGATCTCACCAACATGATCTGGAGCGTAGCCGAACAGATCGCGCAGCTGTCGCGCGCAAATGAACTGTTCGCCGGCGATATCATTTTCTCGGGCACGCCGGAGAATGTCGGACCCGTTGTCGTGGGCGACACCATGGTCGGAATGATCGCAGGACTTCCCGACCTTTCAGTCAAAGTCGGGGAAAGAGTGGATCGCGCCTAAAACGTTTCATAGGAAAGGGCGATGGGCACATCAGCATTCCGTATTTTCTGCGCCATCCCGCTGGCACCTATGGTGCATGTATGCACTGCAACAAACGGGGGTCGCGATGCTTCGGAAATCTCTCTTGGCTGCCACCATCTGCGCTTTATCTTTTCCGCTTGGGGCAGCCGAGCTCAAGTATGACCATTGGGTGAAGCTCACCCCGCAGACGGCGGTCATCGGAAACTTCCCCGCGCAGAAAGCGGCCATCCTCAGGATCAAGTCGGGCGACACCGTTCGCTTCGACGGGGGCGGTGGCAACCGCTGGGGCGATCAAGATCCCGACAAATGGTTAGCCTCGCAGAACGTGGCGACCACGGTCGCCGCGCACCCTGGCCTTTCGGAGACTCTCAAAGTCATCAACGAAGCCCCACGATACGCAAGCATTGAAACAGGCCACATTATTCTCGGGCCCATTGAGATCGAAGGTGCAATGCCGGGCGACATGCTGGAAGTCCGCGTTTTATCGGTTACTCCTCGCATTCCCTATGGGGTCGTTATGCTTCGTCCCGGAGGTGGTGGACTACCGGACGATCAAGACAAGAAAGTCCAAACTTCCGACCTGCGCACGATCCATATCGACCTCAAGCGGAATGTCGGGGTGTTCGCTAACAATATCGAAGTTCCGCTCGCCCCTTTCCAAGGCGTAATGGCCGTCCAGCCACCTGACTCCGACGGTCCCAACCGGCGTAGCGGACCCCCTGGGCTATTTGGCGGGAACCTCGACTGCAAGGAACTGGTAGCCGGCTCGACCCTTTACTTACCCGTGTATCATCCGGGAGCACGGTTCTTTACGGGCGACGACCACGGCGCACAAGGCGATGGTGAGGTTACGGGTACCGCGATCGAAACCGCGAACACCTCGGTTCTCCAGTTCATTTTGCACAAGAACGTGAATCTCACGACGCCCCGCGCAGAAACGCCAACGCACTTCATTGCATTTGGGTTAGACCCGAATCTCGAAGAAGCCATGAAAAAGGCTGTCCGGGAAGCCATCGCTTATATGAAGGATCGCAAAGGCCTCGACTACAACAGCGCCTATATGCTTTCCAGCGTCGGCGTCGATTTTCGGGTCACCCAAGTCGTCGACGGAACTAAAGGTGTCCACGCGATGATCCCGAAAAACGTCTTTAAGGACGGTGCCAAAGACTCCTACTGGTACAAGCCTGCCCGCTGAGTCCACAACAGCTGATAGAAGGAAAAGCGCATGGCCCGTCGATCATCCGAGCTGTTTGTGGCCCTTGGCCTCGCACTTGTGCTGGCGCCTATGCTCGCCCAGTCGGCCGAGCAACCGCTGTTTAAGGCAGTACAGCCTGATTTATTCGCCCATCCGGGCGCTATAACGAGCGCTTGGGGGGATTTCAATAACGACGGTCACCTGGACCTTGCTGTGTCCTACAGGCACGGCGTGGTCCGCCTTTTCGACAACGACGGTCGCGGCAAGTTCACCGATGTCTCCGAGGAGGTCGGCCTGGGCCAGATCGGTAACGCCGAGGCCATGCAATCGATTGATGTGCGCTCCCTCGCCGTGGGCGACTACGACGCCGACGGGTATCTCGATCTCTACGTCGGCACAGTTGTCACTGGTAGAGCACCCGCGGGCGTGGACCTCAACCGCGGCTATTTATTTCATAGTGTCGAAGGCAAGAAGTTCACCGAGGTCGCAAAGCAACTGGGCGTCGACGTGACGAACGCCAGTATGCGCCAAGTGAGCTTTCTCGATTTCGACGGTGATGGACGGCTCGATCTTTTTGTGGCCGATCGCAAAGGCCCCAAATACCTCTTCCATAACGACGCCAACGGGGGGTTTACCGATATCGCCAGGCAAATCGGACTTACCGACCTCGGCTTTACGCTAGGCGCATGCTGGTTCGATATGGACTCAGATGGTCGTCTCGATCTGTTCTTAGCAAATCAGGACGGCGGCACTGACGTGCTCTACCATAATGTAAATGGGACTTTTAAGGACATTGCCCCGTCCCTCAACATGAACCGTTATGGTCGGGCCAAGAACGAAGGCGGGGTAGGATGCAGCGTCGGCGACTACGACAATGATGGCAAGCTCGACCTATTCCTTGCCGCCTACGGGGAGAACCAGCTTTACCACAACGATGGCGGCGGCAAGTTCACCGAAGTGGGTTCGGCGACTGGTATCGACCAGCGCAAAGGTAACTCAGTTTCCGCTTTCTGGGGCGACTACGACAACGATGGTCTTCTCGATCTATTTGTCACGGGCTTCAACTCCGAGAGAGAGCCCGAAGACCGCCTGTACCGCAATGTGGGCGGCCGTTTTGTTAACGTGCTCGCGCCCGGCACGGCCCTTAACGTCGCTGACCACGGCGTTCAGTGGGCTGATTTTGACCATGATGGGGCTCTCGACTTATCTGTCACAAACAATTTCTCTAAGACTGCGACTGCTCATACTGTACTTCACAACATCCTTGCCGAATCGCGCAGGCAAAGCTCCTTGCAGGTAATGGTGCTGGACCAGCAGGGGCGCTCCAACCGGCCCGGCTCTGAAGTTCGGCTTTACGACAACTCCGGCAAGCTCTTGGGTACGAGGCTGGTTACGATATCCGAAGGGTATGATGCGCAGAGCGTTACGCCCGTACACTTTGGCTTGCCCACCAAGGATTTGATAACAGTCGAAGTAACCTATTTCACCAAGACGGGGCGCTCCACGCAGCGGATGGAGAAAGTCGTACCAGCGGACTGGACTGGTAAGGTTTTGAAAATTACGCAGCGGTAGCGGACCAGCCAGTGTAGAATGGTGCAGAGGCGAGTTCACGGCGACCGCGCTTCGCGATTAAGAAAAAGCACGGAAGGCGGCCAGCCGCAATGTCGCTGCATTGTGCTAATACCACTGAACCACGGGGTAGCCGCGGATACTCCCGCAGACACCTCCGCCTGCTTCGTACCCTTATCCGACGCCAAAATCGGACCGTCCAAGGTCCCATTCTGCGACCGATGCTCGACGACATCGAAAGCCTGCTGACTTCGGCCGGGATAGTCCACGACGGGAGTGAGTTTGCAGTCGCGTTTCGCGAGGCCGTAGCCAGTCGCCCACGGGATCGCACCTTAGCACTGCGCTTCCATGAAATCGCGTCGGCGAGCGACCCATTTGCGCACAAGGCGTTCCGGGCCTCAATTTCTTCGCTCGGTGCTCAGGTACGCGGCAAGTGGAAAGCAGCCGGTCATAAAGATGCCGCGCCCGTCGCGAGGCTGCTTACCGAGTCCGCAGATCAGGTTAGCGAAGCAGAGATTCAGCGGGTCAGGGAAGCCGCGGCCGAACTAGCGCAGTATCATGACAACGTCTCGCGAAACCGCACAAAACGACGTAATGACCTCGATACGGTGCTCATAGAACTAGCGGAGATCTTTGCTGTCCACAGCCGGTTCCCATTCAGCCGGTATGAGTTGGGCAAGGCGGAACGGAGTCGTCTAATTAAGTTCTTTAACGTCGTCCTCACGCCGTTCTTGCCGAGCAAGCACATCAGTCCAAATGCACTATATCTGCGATGGAAGAGGTTGCAGCAGGAGAGGGGCAAACCCTTCGACCACCAAGAAAAGCTCGAAAGCTTTCGTGGTGAACCGCGCAAGGCGCGGCGTAACCGATGGAAATTCAAGAGAAAATTAACGCCTAGGATTTGACCCTCAATCCAAAGTCGCGTCCATCTGCTTACCTAGACGGCCAGTTCATCGTTGTGCGCACCAACGGCCGTAATGAGCAGATCAAAGCCTTCTAATCCTGAGTCTCGCTCAAATACTCGTTCCTCAAACGAGTCGCTGCTCTTGCTGGTCCGGCTCCTCGCGCGCCAAGCCGCACGCGAACTTCTCGCGTCACCCCAGGAAGAGAAAGAGCCTGAAGCCGATGAGCACGCCGGGTAGCCCGATCGAGGAGCTGATGCCGCTCCCGAAGGTCGCGAAGATCCTCAACATGTCCATGAAGACTTTGTGGCGGCGCATCAACGCCGGCGAGTTGGCCGTCGTTCGCGATGACGGTGTTGTCAGCGTCATCCCCGACGATCTCAGAACTTATATCAACAAGCGCCGGTCGCCTGCGCCGGCAGTCAAAGATGTCCTTTAAAATTAAGCCTTTCTTCTGTCGGGAGAACATACCCGTCAGACCGCGAATAGACCTGATTGGTGTTATATCCCGAAATAAGGGGTTTGGCCCTGGGTGTCCTCCCGAGGCCGCAGATGTCCCGAAAGGAGCTTCCCGATGAAGGCAATTGATCCGAAATTTCTCGAAAAGAGCCGCACCGTTTTCACGTCGAACGCCGGCACGACCCTCGCGGATATCCGGGCGAAGGTAGCGTTGAGACCGGCGAGCGCGGTGCGGCGCGATACCCTGTCGGCCTTGGATAGCTTCGCCCGATTTTCTGAGCGAGCCCTTGCAACCATTCCCGCCAACCCGCACCACCTCCGGGTGATGCTCAGAGACCATCCTGCGGCTCGGTTCGTTGTCTCGGAGAAGCGGATGGCTAACATCGCGTCTCTCATCACCAGCGCCGTCCGCTCCTACGGCGCTGGCCCGGAGCCGGTCACCACGCGTATTCCCCTTACCGAGCCTTGGAAGGCCCTCCTCGACACGGTCTCCCGCCGTCAGCGCCGCATGGCTCTGTACCGTCTTGCAAGCTTCTGCAGCCATATGGGCGTGGCCCCGACCGCCGTCACCAAAGACGTGCTAATCGGCTTCTACGAAGCGCTTGAAGCTGAGGAGTTGGTTAAACACCCGAAGAACTTGGTGAAGTTCACGATCGCCAATTGGAATATGTGCAGCCGCGAAGTTGCCGGTTGGCCGGCGATTAAGCTGCAATCTCCGTTTCATACGACGCCGTACACGCTTCCCCTCTCCTCGTTTCCGGTTTCGTTTCAAACGGATGTCGCGGCCTGGGTGGAGCGAGCATCCAAACCCGATGTGTTTGACCCCACGGCGTTAAAGAAGGCGCTGAAGGCGTCCACGATCGCCGGTTACATCATGACTATCCGCCGTTTTGCTTCGGCTTTGGTTCATCGCGGTGCCGTCGCCCGAGGCAACCTGAACTCGTTAACCGACTTCTTCAGCGGCGATCGGTTCAAGCAGGGACTGACGTTCTTTGTCGAGCGCGACGGCGGCGCGGTTACCAGGCACCTCGTCGCTCTGGCCACGGACCTGCGCAATATCGCCAAACATTACTGCAAGCTGGCACCGGGGTCTCTGAGCGTGGTCACCGGGATTTGCAATAACCTGGACAACCAGGTCCGGAAGGAGTTGTCCGAAACGGTACGCCGCCGGCTACGTCAATTCGATGACCCTGAAAACGTTAAGCGCTTACTCGCTTTACCGGCAGAGGAGCGGGCCAGAGGACTCAAGTGCAAAAATCCGGTGCGCCAAGCCCGTTTCATGGAACGTGCGCTCGCCATCGACATCCTCATTCATTGCTGCCTGCGCATCCAGAACCTGCGCACCATCAACCTGGAAACCGACGTCTACACCGCGAACGGCAAGTCGTACCTCACCATCTCCGCAGAGCGTGTGAAAAACGGACGGCAGCTCGATTTCGAACTGCCGGAGCCAGTGGCGGAGGCGTTAGCTGATTTCCTGACCATCTACCGCCCTCGCCTCGCCTCTCCGGATAGCCCTTACCTATTCGCCGGAGACGAAGGTGGACCACGGTCGCACGGCGCGATGCGCGATGGGCTCACCAAGTGCATCAAGCAACGGACAGGTCTGGAAATGCACCCGCATCTGTTCCGTCACACCATCGGCAAGATCGTGGTCGAGCAGGACCCTGGTGCCTATGCCGCCTTCTCCCAGCATCTCGGGCATAAGCGCCTGGATACGACGTTGAGCAACTACCTGGGAACGGAGACGAAGGCCGCAGGCCGACACGTCAACGGGCTGCTGACCAAGGCGATGGGCAAGGCAAAGGATGCGCTGAATGACTAAGAAATTTGATCCCCAGCGCCGGGGCCTTCGGTTTCAGGAATGGCCCGATACGGATCGAGCCGCCTGGGATAAAGCGATCGCCGTGGGGAATGTTTTCGATGGTCGCGGTCCTGCTGCCCATTGGGCACCCCGCACGAAGTCCACCAATATCGTTAACTATGGCCGTTGGCTCGGATTCCTCGCAAACTCTGGTTTGCTGGACCCGGATTGCAGTCCCGGCCTCCGGGTAACGTCCGAAACGGTATCCAAATACGTTGATCATCTGCGGCCCCTGATCGCGCCGCGCAGCGTTCTTGCCCTAGTCGTCGGATTGAAGGTGACCATCATGGCAATGGCGCCCGAAGCGGAGTGGCAGTGGCTTAAGGACATTTGCAATGCCCTTAACCGCAATTCTCCACCGAGCGTCGACAAGCAGTCGCGCCTGCGCTCGATGCAGGAGATCTTCTGCGTCGCTATGAAGCAGCTGGAAGAGTTGTCGAAGATCCCGCTAACGGGGCGCAATCTGATCTGTGCGTTCCGCGACACGCTGATGATAGCCCTAATGGCCGGTCGCCCCTTGCGCCGGCACAATCTCGCCGGGCTGCGCATCGGAGTACATATGACCAAGCGCCGGGGGGTATGGCACATCGATGTTCCGCACTACGAGGTGAAAAACCGGCGCTACCCGCTCGAGTTCGACCTACCGAACGAGCTGGCACCGTATCTGGACTACTATCTCGATAAGGTGCGGCCGCTGATGTTTCAGACGACGATCCACGACCACCTCTGGATCGGGTGGGGTGGTAAGCCTTTGACCGCTCATGCGATTTATTACTGTCTTTCGCGCCGCACTCAGGAGCTTCTCGGCACTAAGATCAACCCGCATCTTTTTCGGGATTGCGCCGCCAGCAGCTTGGCGCTGGAATCGCCCGAGTTCGCTCGTGCCGCTGCTCCCCTGCTCGGACACCTGAGCTTCAAAACTACCCAGCAACATTACGTCCAGGCGAGACAGGTTGATGCCAGCCGAAAACTCAACGACGCTCTTACGAAGATCAAAGCGGAGCTAAAGGGGTAAAACTGATGCGCGCCGCCATCTACGCTCGCTACAGCTCTGAAAATCAGCGCGATGCCTCGGTCGAGGATCAGATCCGCCTGTGCAACGAGCGAATTCAGCGGGAAGGATGGACTCTCGTCGGGACCTACACTGACCGTGCGGTCAGCGGAGCGAGCGCGCTGCGCCCCGGCTATCAGAAACTTCTGCAAGATATTCGCGCTGGCCGCATCGACATCGTCGTCGCCGAAGCACTCGACCGCATTAGCCGCGACCAGGAGCACGTGGCTGGCTTTTACAAGCAACTGACCTTCGCGGGGGTCAAGATCATCACCCTCGCGGAAGGCGACGTGTCCGAATTGCACGTGGGCCTAAAGGGAACGATGAACGCCCTGTTCCTCAAGGATCTTGCGGCGAAAACGCACCGCGGATTAAGAGGGCGTGTGGAGGATGGGCGGTCAGGCGGCGGCCTGTGTTTTGGATATTCCGTGAAAAAAGAATTCGACTCCCGGGGCGAGCCGGTTCGCGGTGGTCGCGAAATCAACGCCGCTGAGGCCAAGGTCGTGAATGAAATCTTCTCTGCGTTCGCTAATGGTGAGTCTCCCCTAGCGATCGCGAAACGCCTCAACCGTTCCGGAGTAGCGGGCCCGCTCGGAAAGCCATGGGGACCGTCCACCATTTACGGAAACTGGCGCCGGGGGACAGGGATCCTCAACAACGAGCTGTACCTTGGGCGGATCATTTGGAATCGCCTTCGCTATCTGAAGGATCCCTCGACAGGCAAGCGTGTCTCAAAGCTTAATGCTCGCTCTGAATGGATCATCAAAGAAAATCCCGAGCTCCAAATCGTCACCCTGGAACTTTGGGACCGCGCCAAGGAGCGGCAATCGGCGATCCGGACCCGCATCGAAACTAATGCCGGCGTGCGCTCCGAGCGGGCCCGGCGCGGGACATATCTATTTTCGGGAATGATTCGCTGCGGTGTTTGTGGTGGCGGTTTTATTATGGCCAACACGATTCATTACGGCTGCAATAACGCCCGAACGAAAGGCACCTGTTCCAATAAGCTATCGATTCGGCGGGATCGGCTCGAGGCGGCCGTACTTCACGGCTTGAAGAACCGTCTCATGCGGCCGGACCTGCTGAAGGAATTTGTCGCGGAGTATCACCGGGAACTGAACCGACTTCGGGACGAAGCTGATGCCGGGCGCCAAGCCCAGGTGCGTGAGCTACAAAAAGTAGATTCGGACATCCGGGCCATCATCGAGAGCGTAAAGGCCGGATTCCGCACAGAGGCGATGCGCGAAGAACTCGAATCGCTGGAAGCGCAAAAGCTCGCCCTCAAAGCTAACCTGAAGGTGAAGGTCGATCCGGTGCGGCTCCATCCCAATCTTGCGACCGTCTATCAGGACAAGATTGAGCGGCTTCATGCAGCCTTGAACGACGAAACGACCCGCGTCGAAGCCTCAACCATTCTGCGCCAGTTGGTAGAGGAGATCAGGCTGGTCCCCGAGGGTGGGCAGCTACGTATCCATCTCACCGGCGCGCTGGCTCAGTTGCTGATCCTTGCCCAAAACAAGAAGCCCGGTCTCAGAGAGACCGGGCTGCAAGTTACGATGGTTGCGGGGGCTGGATTTGAACCAACGACCTTCAGGTTATGAGCCTGACGAGCTACCAGACTGCTCCACCCCGCGTAAAAGCGTTCGGCGGATCTTGCTGAAGATCCGCGGCGCGCCGGCGTAACGATGTTCGAGAATTATGCCGGCGTCCGCTGAATTGACATACGTGACAGGTTGATTTGCTTTTTCACTCTGATCTCAGAAGACCTGGCAGCGACCTACTCTCCCGCGTCTTAAGACGAAGTACCATTGGCGCAGAGGCTTTTCACGGCCGAGTTCGGGATGGGATCGGGTGTTTCATCCTCGCCATAACCACCAGGTCATCTGAAATCAGAGATGAACTCTCTCGAGTTCAAAACAGCGATAACCAAGATCTTGTAGTTCCGATGGGTTTTGTATCATCGGCGCCTGAGCATACGGGCTCTTAAGCCGATCGAACAATTAGTACTGGTTAGCTCCACATCTCGCGATGCTTCCACACCCAGCCTATCAACGTGGTGGTCTACCACGGTTCTCAAGGGAAATCTGGTTTTGAGGTGGGTTTCCCGCTTAGATGCCTTCAGCGGTTATCCCGTCCGTACATAGCTACCCAGCGATGCTCCTGGCGGAACAACTGGTACACCAGAGGTACGTTCATCCCGGTCCTCTCGTACTAGGGACAAATCCTCTCAAATTTCCTACACCCACGGCAGATAGGGACCGAACTGTCTCACGACGTTCTAAACCCAGCTCACGTACCACTTTAAATGGCGAACAGCCATACCCTTGGGACCTGCTCCAGCCCCAGGATGTGATGAGCCGACATCGAGGTGCCAAACACCCCCGTCGATGTGGACTCTTGGGGGGTATCAGCCTGTTATCCCCGGCGTACCTTTTATCCGTTGAGCGATGGCCCTTCCACTCAGAACCACCGGATCACTAGAACCGACTTTCGTCTCTGCTCGACTTGTCAGTCTCACAGTCAGGCGGGCTTATGCTCTTGCACTCAACAGCCGATTTCCGACCGGCTTGAGCCCACCATCGCGCGCCTCCGTTACTCTTTCGGAGGCGACCGCCCCAGTCAAACTGCCCATCATTCAGTGTCCCGGATCCAGATAATGGAACGCGGTTAGATATCAGAAAACGTAAGGGTCGTATTTCAACGATGGCTCCACCACGGCTGGCGCCGCGGCTTCAAAGCCTCCGACCTATCCTACACATACATTGTCTAATACCAGTGAAAAATTGCAGTAAAGGTGCACGGGGTCTTTCCGTCTAACCGCGGGAACTCCGCATCTTCACGGAGATTTCAATTTCGCTGAGTCTACGTTGGAGACAGCGGGGAAGTCGTTACGCCATTCGTGCAGGTCGGAACTTACCCGACAAGGAATTTCGCTACCTTAGGACCGTTATAGTTACGGCCGCCGTTTACCGGGGCTTCAATTCGATGCTTGCACATCTCCTTTTAACCTTCCGGCACCGGGCAGGCGTCAGACC
>JAYRJU010000005.1:142500-304923 GCA_041906145.1 Rhodospirillaceae bacterium
CCTTTCTCGGCGTGGAAACACGCTGGACCAGCGAAGCGTTGGCCGCAATCGCCGAGGATTTTGTCCCACCCGCGCCGGAGCCCGAGCTTTGGCTCGACTCCCTGCCTGAAGTGCTGCGCACCGGTGTTGATACAGAAACCGTGCGTGTGCGCGCCGGCGATACGCTGCAAGAAGTGCTGACGCGTACCGGAATCGATACGTCCACCGCTTCCGACATCGCAAATGCGCTGTATTCAGTCTTCAATCCGAAAAAGCTGCGCGCCGGACAGGAACTTGAACTCGCCTACAACGCCATTGTCGTCGACGGCGAAACACCGCTCCTCAAGATGGATCTCGAAGTCACGCCGGGACACCTTGTGTCCGTCGCGCGCAAGGACGATGGATCGTTTGCCGCCCGCGAAATTCTCACGCCGACACATCGTGAATTCGTGCGCGCCGAGGGTACGATCGAATCAAGCCTGTTTGAAGCCGCGCAGAATCAGGGTGTCCCGCAGGACGTCATGGCCGCGCTGGTGAAGCTCTTCTCCTATGACGTCGACTTCCAGCGCGACATCCAGAAGGGCGATACATTCTCGGTTCTCTACGAGCGCACCGTTACCGAAGACGGCCGCACTGTGAACAATCACGACATCGCCTATGCGGCGATGAATGTTGGCGGCCAGCCCCTCAAACTCTATGCGTTTGAATATCCGGACGGCGGCGTCGAGTACTACAACGAGAAAGGCGAAGGCATTCGTAAAGCGCTGATGCGTACGCCAGTCAACGGCGCTCGCCTCACCTCCAGCTTCGGCCAACGCAAGCATCCGATTCTCGGCTACTCGCTCATGCACCGCGGCGTCGACTTCGGCGCCACGACAGGCACGCCTGTCATGGCCGCCGGTGATGGCGTCATCGAGAAAGCCGGCCCGAACGGCGCCTACGGCAACTACATCCGCGTCCGGCACAACGGCGATTTCTCGACCGCTTACGCGCATCTGTCGCGCTTCGGCGCGGGAGTCGCGGCCGGCAAACGGGTACGCCAGGGTCAGATCATCGGCTATGTGGGTGCCACGGGCCGCGTCACGGGGCCGCACCTGCACTTCGAGATCTTGCGCAACAATGCGCAGGTGAACCCGATCACCGTGAAGCTTCAGGGCGCCCAGAAACTTGATGGAAAGACGTTGGCGCAGTTCAAGACGACGCTCGCGCAAACCGACCGCAGATACGCGGCGACAAACTCCATCCAGCAGTACGCAGCGGCCCGCAAGGACGACGATAAAGTCGCGTCCGCCGAGTAACTCCTAGCCCGCGGTTTTGACCTTCCGGCCGTCGATGACGATACCGTCCTCGCCGGCCGAGATCCGCACCGTGGCGCCGTCGGCGACCTTGCCTTCCAGCACCGACATCGCGAGCGTGTTTTCCAGATAACGCTGGATCACGCGCTTCAACGGCCGTGCGCCGTAAATCGGGTCGTAACCGTGATCGGCGAGCCATGCTCGCGCCTTTTCATCAAGATCCAGCGTGATATTGCGGTCTGAAAGACGCTTCGCGAGGCGCTCGATCTGGATGTCCACGATTCGCGCCATCTGCGCTTTGAACAGGCGGTGGAACAGCAATATTTCATCGAGACGATTGAGGAATTCCGGGCGGAAGGCGGCACGCACGCGCTCCATCACCTGCTCGCGGACCGCGCCCGAATCCTCGCCTTCCCCCTGATTCGCCAGGATATCGGCGCCGAGATTCGACGTGAGCACGATGAGTGTGTTGCGGAAATCGACTGTGCGCCCCTGTCCATCCGTCAGGCGCCCATCGTCGAGCACCTGGAGAAGAACGTTGAACACGTCCGGATGAGCTTTTTCGACTTCGTCGAACAGAACGACCTGATAGGGGCGGCGCCGCACGGCTTCGGTGAGCGCGCCACCTTCATCATAACCAACGTACCCCGGCGGCGCGCCGATGAGACGCGACACCGAATGCTTCTCCATGAACTCGGACATGTCGATTCGCACCATCGCGTGCTCATCGTCGAACAGGAACGAGGCTAGCGCTTTGGTCAGTTCGGTTTTGCCGACGCCGGTCGGCCCCAAAAACAGGAACGAACCCATCGGGCGATTCGGATCCTGCAGACCGGCGCGCGCGCGGCGCACCGCATTCGCAACAGCTTCGATCGCTTCTTTCTGTCCAACAACGCGTTTTCCGAGCTGATCTTCCATATGAAGCAACTTCTCGCGCTCGCCTTCCAGCATTTTATCCACAGGGATTCCGGTCCAGCGCGAAACCACTTGCGCGATATGCTCCGGCAGCACCTCCTCGGTGACCATGCCGCCTGCGCTTTGCGTTTCGGCGGCCTTCAGCTGCGATTCGAGCAGTGGGATCACTTCGTGCTGAAGCCGCCCGGCGCGTTCGTATTCGCTCCGGCGCAGCGCCTGCTCAAGCTCCTGTCGCGTCTGCTCCAGTTCTTCCTTCACTTTCGTCGAACTGGCGAGCTTGGCTTTTTCCGCCTGCCAACGCTGTGTGAGGTCCGCCGCTTCCGATTCGAGGTCGTGGAGTTCGTCCTCCAGCTTGACCAAACGGTCGCGTGACGCCTCGTCCTTTTCTTTTTTCAGCGCCTCACGCTCAATCTTGAGCTGCACGATTCGCCTGTCGAGCTCATCAAGCTCCTCGGGCTTCGAATCGACCTGCATACGCAGCCTACTTGCCGCTTCGTCCATCAGATCGATGGCTTTGTCCGGCAGAAAACGATCGGTGATGTAGCGATTCGAGAGAGTCGCGGCGGCGACGAGCGAGCTATCGGCGATTCGCACACCGTGATGCAGCTCGTATTTTTCCTTGATGCCGCGCAGAATCGAAATCGAATCCTCTACCGTCGGCTCACTGACGAACACCGGCTGGAACCGGCGCGCGAGCGCGGCGTCTTTTTCCACATGCTTGCGGTACTCATTGAGCGTCGTGGCGCCCACGCAGTGAAGTTCGCCGCGCGCCAGGGCGGGTTTCAGAAGATTCGACGCATCCATCGCCCCTTCGGCTTTACCGGCTCCGACCAACGTATGCATTTCATCGATAAACAGAACGATCTGGCCCGCCGCCGCGCTCACTTCGTTAAGCACGGCCTTCAGACGTTCTTCGAATTCCCCGCGGAATTTCGCGCCGGCGATCAGCGAGCCCATGTCGAGGGCGAGCAATTTTTTGTCCTTCAGGCTTTCCGGCACGTCGCCGTTGACGATTCGCAGCGCCAATCCTTCGACAATGGCCGTTTTTCCGACGCCGGGTTCGCCGATGAGGACCGGATTGTTCTTGGTCCGCCGCGATAGGACCTGCACCGTCCGGCGAATCTCTTCATCCCGGCCGATGACGGGATCGAGTTTTCCGTTGCGCGCCGCTTCGGTGAGGTCGCGCGCGTATTTTTTCAAGGCTTCGTATTGATCTTCGGCGCTGGCGCTATCGGCTTTGCGACCTTTGCGGAGTTCGCCGATGGCTTTGACGAGACCCGCCGGCGTTGCGTTCGCATCTTTAAGGATTCGTCCGGCCGGCACTTTGCTCAGCGCAAGAGCGAGCAGCAGATATTCCGCGGTGACAAAGGAGTCGCCGGCCTTTTCGGCGGCTTGTTCGGCCTGATCGAGGATTCGGGTCAGGTCCTGCGCCATGTACATCTGCGCGGTGCGCCCTTCGACCTTCGGCAGCTTGCGCACTTCAGCTTCCGTTTCACGCTGCGCGCGCGCGGCATCGCCGCCCGCCCCCGCGATGAGCTGCGACGCCAAACCCTCTTTATCGTCGAGCAGCGCCTTTAAAAGGTGTTCGGGCGTGATTTGCTGGTGGTTCTCACGCAGCGCGATGGTTTGCGCGGCCTGCAAAAAGCCTTTGGCGCGGTCGGTGAATTTCTCAATATCCATAATAGGTCGATCCTTCCCGGGCCGGGCTTCAACCCGGCACACAGGTAATGTGGGACCCAGGGCCACCCGCGCAAGGGGGTGGCCCCGCACCTATTCCATCGTTTGTGGATACTTAGGAGGCAAAAGCCGCCGGGTTAATCACCCGGCGGTCTTTTCCTATTCACTCGCGGCGCCTGCGAACGAGCGGTCGCTTCGGCCGCGGCGGCGGCGGCCGCGATCACGGCTCCCACGCTCGCGCGGCTGATCGCCGCTTTCCGGCTGGCCTTCGGCTTCCTGAGGTTCTGCGCCGCCTTCAAGCGGCGCATCACCCAGAATCCCCGGCGGCAATGCGATTTCGGCGTCGTGAGCCTGCGGTTGCTCGGGTTCCGGCGCCGGATTGTGATGCTGCTGCGGCTGCGGCTGCTGCTGCGGCTGCTGTTGCGGCTGCTGCGGCTGTTGGTGCTGCGGATATCCGCCCCCCGGACCGTGGTGCGGTTGCTGATCGTCGTAGGATCCGTAGCCCCCCTGACGATTGTCGTAATTCTGATGCTGGCCGCCCTGGCCGTCGAACCGCCGCTGGCCGTTGTTTTGCTGTTCAAAGCGGGCGTTGAGCACACGGTAATAGTGGTCGGCGTGCTGGAAGTAGTTCTCGGCCAGCACGCGGTCGCCCGCGGACGAGGCGTCGCGCGCCAGCGCCAAGTACTTCTCCATCAGCTGCTGGGCATTGCCCCGTGGCCGGTTATTGCCGCCGCCATCGAAATTAGGATTACGGCCAGGGGGACGCGGCTTACCGCCGCCGCCACCACCGCCGCCGTTACGTCCGCGCTGACGTCCCTTCATGTGATTCTGCTTATATTCATTCAATTGGTTAAGACCCAGGAAAAGCCCACTTGAGACGTCCGCCCTCAACGTTTGGCGCGGCGTAGAGCCACGACAGCACGGCTTTTTTTGGGGGTGGCACGCAGCGGCAAATCTGGCCGCCTCATGCGAAATTCACCGCGCTTCAAACGCTGAAGCCTCGCCCCTCGGGGCCATGGGAATTTCGCTCTTCGGTGTTAAATCTAGTGTCCCTTCGGGCGTTGTCCAAGCCTTTTTTGTGAGTCTAGAGGGTTAGATTTCCACAAAAATCAGCCGAAACGGGCCATAAGAACCCGGTTTTTGCCCGCCAGGTCGGAAACCCGCGATTCACGGGCGAATCCGGCAGCCACGAGTAAGTCTTCCACGGCATCCGCCTGCGTTGCACCAATCTCTAGAAGCAGCCTGCCTCCCCGCCGGAGCCGGGTTTTGGCGGCCGGAATCAGCGCGCGGTACGCCTCGAGCCCGTCCTCGCCGGCGAACAGCGCAAGGTGGGGATCGAAAATCGCAACCTCCGGCGCCAGCGCCGCTGCTTCGCCAATTGCAATATAAGGTGGATTACTCACGATAATATCGAACTGCTCATCGATCCCGTCGCACCAGTTGCCTTCCCGAAATGCCGTACGCGCCGCAAGGCCAAGACGCGCCGCGTTCTCGGCTGCGGCTTCCACCGCCCGCCGCGCGCGATCGATTCCCAGCCCCGTCGCTTCGGGCCACGCGCTCAATATCGCGAGAAGAATACAGCCGGTGCCGGTGCCGAGATCCAATATGCGGCGAGGTCCCGGATACGACGCTTTCAAAGTCAGCGCGGTGGACACAAGAGTCTCGGTATCGGAACGTGGATCGAGTGTCTCCGCATTCAATTTAAAATCGAGCCCCCAGAATTCACGGTATCCGAGGATGCGTGAGACGGGCTCGTGTTTGAGGCGGCGCGCGGCAAACCCGCGCACAGTGTCGCTCTCCGCGCTCGTAAGCGCCTGTCCCGCGCGTGCGAACAGCATCGACGGCTCCAGGTTCGTGGCGTGGCCTATGAGGATACGCGCATCCAGGCGCGGCGTATCGAGACCTGCGGCAGAGAACTCTTTGGTAAGGTCATTGACGGCGCCGCCGATGGTCCAGTCGTGCGCCATGGCCTTTAGTTGAGCGCGGCGAGACGCTCGGCCTGATCCTCGGCCGTCAGCGCGTCCACCAGGCCATCGAGCCCTCCGCCTTCCATCACGTCATGGATGTTGTAGAGCGTCAGATTGATGCGGTGATCAGTTACGCGGCCTTGCGGGAAATTATAAGTGCGGATGCGTTCCGAACGATCCCCGCTGCCGACCTTGCTTTTGCGGTCGGCGGCGCGCGCGGCATCCACCGCCTGACGCTTCACGTCGTAAAGACGTGCGCGCAGGATGCTCATAGCGCGGTCGCGGTTCTTATGCTGCGACTTCTCCTCCTGGCACTTCACGAAGAAACCCGTCGGAATATGCGTGATACGCACCGCGCTTTCGGTCTTGTTGACGTGCTGACCGCCCGCGCCCTGCGAACGCATGGTTTCAATGCGCAAATCGTCCGGATGGATCTCGATATCGACCTCCTCGGCTTCCGGCATGACCGCGACGGTGGCCGCGGAGGTGTGGACGCGGCCGCTGCCTTCGGTCTCGGGCACGCGTTGCACACGATGCACACCGGATTCGAACTTGAGGCGCGCGAACACGTTGCGGCCCTGCACATTGGCGATCGCTTCCTTGAAGCCGCCAAGGCCGGTTTCGTTGAGATCCACGATCTGGAACTTCCAGCCTTTCTGGGCGGCGTAGCGTTCATACATGCGGAACAGCTCGGCGGCGAACAATGCCGCTTCCTCGCCGCCCGTCCCGGCGCGCACTTCCAAGATAGCGTTCTTGGCGTCCGCCTCGTCCTTGGGGATCAGCGAGATTTGGACCTTCTGCTCTTGCTCGGCGACCAGCGGCTTGAGGCGATGGAACTCTTCCTCCGCCATTTCTTTCATGTCGGGATCGCCGCTCTCGACCAGGGCTTTCGCGTCTTCGAACTCTTTCTGTAGGCGGCGCAGCGTCTGGACTTCTTCGACCACGGGTCCCAGATCGGAGAATTCCTTCGAAAGCTGGGCAAACTTCTGCCCGGTGGCGTTGATCATCAACGCCTGCAGTTCGTCGTAACGGCCGAGCAGCCGGCTCAAATTTTCGTCAAAACTCATGATCTGAATGCGGCCAAGGCCGTCTCTAAGTTGTTCTGGGAAACAGTGGTCTGTTCCCCTGAAGTTAGGTTGCGGACCGTTGCATTGCCATCGCGGGTCTCGTCGCCGCCAATGATCACGGCGGCGACCGCCTTGATCTTGTCTGCGCGGTTCATGCGCTTCTTCATATTGCCGCTGTAGCCGACATCGACGATGAATCCGGCCTTGCGCAGGCGCGCCGCCAGCCCTTGCACTACAGCTTCTTCTGCTTCGCTCACCGGAATAAACGCAATCGGCCGCGGCGCGGCTGGTGTTTCCTTCAGTAGCATCGACAGGCGCTCGATACCGGCCGCCCAGCCCACGCCGGGGGTCGAAGGGCCGCCCATCTGGCCGATAAGGCCGTCGTAACGGCCGCCGCCCATCACGGTGCCTTGCGCGCCCAAGGCATCGGTCGTGAATTCAAAAGCGGTATGGCAATAGTAGTCGAGGCCGCGCACTAATGCTGGATTGATCTTGTACGTAATACCGAGGGCATCTAGACCTGCCTTCACCTTCTCGAAAAAGACGCGCGAGGTTTCGTTCAGGTATTCCGATAAGAGCGGAGCGTCGGTAACGGCGGCGCGGTCGCCCGGGTCCTTGGAATCCAGGATACGCATCGGATTTCGCTCTAACCGCTCCACGCTCTCCGCCGAGAGCTTGTCTCTGCGCGCGGTCAGATAATTCACCAATACTTCGCGATAGGCCGCGCGGCTCTCGGGATCGCCCAGGGAATTCAGCTCCAGGGTGATCGCTCCGGAAAGGCCAAGCTCGGCCAGAATGTGGTGACCAAGCGCGATTGATTCGACGTCGGCCTGCGGACCCGGCACGCCCAGAAGTTCGATGCCGATTTGGTGAAACTGGCGCTGGCGGCCCTTCTGCGGGCGCTCGTGGCGGAACATCGGACCGCGATAGAAGAACTTCAACGGCGTCTGCTGAGCGAGACCGCCCTCGATGAAAGCACGCGCGACGCCCGCCGTGCCCTCGGGACGCAAGGTGATCCGCTCCCCGCCCTTGGTCTCGAACGTATACATCTCCTTCGTGACGATATCGGAGGTGCCGCCAAGCGTGCGCGTGAACACCTCGGTGAACTCGAAGACCGGCGTGGCGATCTCGCTAAACCCGTAGCGTTTCGCCAGTTCGAAGGCGCGCTCTTCCACGTGACGATGACGCAGAACGTCATCGAACATCAGATCGTGGGTACCGCGGACGGATTGGAGATTAGACACGGGTGGTTTTCCATTGATGGTGAACAACGAGTAATTGGGCCAGAAGGCCCGCTACTCGGCGGCGTGCGGCTTATGCTCGCCTGCGGCGGCCTTGGCGGCTTCCATCTCGGCGGCTTTCTTTTCGACGAGCTTCACGATGTGTTCGATCTTGCCCTCATCGTCGATGTTATGATCGGCCAAACCACCGATATACATCTTGTGGCTTCCGCTCCCGCCACCAGTGAGGCCGATGTCGGTCTCGCGCGCTTCGCCGGGACCGTTCACCACGCAACCGATGATCGAGAGCGACACCGGCTGCGCAATGTGAGCCAGACGCTGTTCAAGGATCTCGACCGTCTTGATCACGTTGAAGCCCTGACGCGCGCAGCTCGGGCAAGAAACGATGCGGACGCCGCGATGTCGCAAATCCAGCGACTTCAGCATGTCGAAGCCGACACGCACTTCTTCCACGGGGTCGGCGGATAGCGACACACGGATTGTGTCGCCGATACCGGCCCACAACAGCGATCCGATGCCGATGGATGACTTTACGGTGCCCGAGCGCAGGCCGCCAGCCTCGGTGATTCCCAGGTGCAACGGATAGTCGCAAGCTTCAGCCAGCGCATTGTAAGCCGCGACCGCAAGAAAAACGTCGGAGGCTTTGACACTGATCTTGAATTCGCGAAAGTCGTTGTCTTCGAGAATCTTGGCGTGCTCGAGCGCGCTTTCGACCATCGCTTCCGGGCACGGCTCGCCGTAACGCTCCAGAAGGTGCTTTTCCAAGCTACCAGCATTGACGCCGATACGCATGGAACAACTGTGATCTTTCGCGGCTTGCACCACTTCCTTCACGCGCGCGGCCGAACCGATGTTGCCCGGATTGATGCGTAAGCATGCCGCACCGGCCTGCGCGGCTTCGATGGCGCGCTTATAGTGGAAGTGGATGTCGGCCACGATCGGGACCGATACTTGCTTGACGATGTGTTTGAGGGCTGCGGTCGACTCTTCGTCCGGGCAGGAAATGCGCACAATATCGGCCCCAGCCGCTTCCGCCGCGCGGACCTGCGCGACGGTGGCGTCGACGTCATGGGTCAGCGTGTTGGTCATGGTCTGCACGCTGATCGGCGCGCCGCCACCCACGGCCACTTTGCCGACGTGGATCTGACGGGACTTCCGGCGGTGGATATCGCGGTACGGACGTAGGCTCATGACACTCACTTTAAAGGGCCTTCAGCCCCCAGTGAGCGGCTTATACCGCAAATCGGCTCGCCCCTAAAGCGGCAAGCGGCAGCCGATTATTTAATTGATTGAAGGCTTTGAAGCCGCGGGCGCGGTGGGAACGGCCGCAGGCGTCGGCGCGGAGGGGGGCGCGGCGGTCGGCGGCGATGACGCAGCGGCGGCTTCGGGCTTGGCCGCCGACGGACCCGCGGGCCCCGAGGGCGCACTTGCCGCCGAGACCGAGGCTGGGATTACAGCCGATTCCGCCGGCTTCACGGAGGCTGGAGCAACCGGCGCCGGCGAGGACGACTTCAATTTTTGAGGGTCCAGCGCCACGCCGCGCGCGAACAGGCCCGCATCCAATGGCGGCATCGCTTTGCCGTTCACGAGGATTTCCAGATCGTTCGCATTCGCCGTCACGAGCGTCGTCACACCCTGTTCGGGTAACCGCAGCACCTCTTCCTTACGCAAAAACTGCGTGCGTTCGACCGCTTTGGCATCACGCAACGTAACCCACACATCCGCTTTCGCGCGCAGCTCGATCACATCGGTAAGGACAGGAAGTCCCGTGACGGGCGGCGATGTCGTCGCCGGGGTTGACGCGAGCTCCGCGACCGCCATTTCGCCCGCGGTGTCAGCCCCCATGAGCGATTGATCGGGGGCAGGGGCAAGGTCGCTCCCGTCGACGGCCGCGCCCGCGCCGGGCCCACTGGCTGTCACGGGAAGCGCGGCTTCAATCGTGTTTGGGTCGGCAATCGAAGCGAGACGATCGGGAACTTCCTGAATGAGTTCCACGGCGCTGCGGTCCGAACCTGCGATGGAATACCACGCGCCGTAAAACAGCATGCCCGCGACGACCGCGATAAGAAGCAGCGTCCCCGACGGCAACGCTGAGTCCGATGTGGGCATCTGGAATTCGAACGCGGATTTGTGTTTTACGCCCCCGCTTTCTTCCTTGTAGCGGCGCACGATTTCATCGCCATCAAGGCCGAGGTGGTCCGCATACGCGCGCACAAACCCAATCGCATAAGCCTGGCCGGGCAAATCTTCGTAACGCCCGTCCTCAATCGCGACCAGGTAGTTATAACGGATGTGCAGAATATCGGCGATGCGCTGCAGGTCCTTACCGAGGCGCATACGTGTTGCGCACAACAGCTTCCCCAGTTCAGTCGGACCGGCAGGCACAGGGGCCTCCGGCGGCGTGTTTTTCGCCCCGAATCCCATGAACGGCCTGCTCGAACCTTCGCGAGCGCTATCGTTTAAGCTCGTCATATCCCCCAGCTTGCATGCGCCGGTTCCTCCTACGTTGCGGGAACCTCATCTTGCACGCGATGCCAAATTTTATCGGGCTAGCCCCCTAATTGGAAGTCTTGCCTTTTCCCTCAAACCGTAAGCCCGCGATCACGCGCGAAAGCACGCAAACTTTCGCGTAACGACGTTTCCGGCGACGCAAGGCGACTCTGTACGAAAGGCTCCAAGTCGGCGAGCACAGCGCTGCGGATGGCCGCGCGCACAGGGCCGATCCCGGCCGCGGACATCGAAAGGTTCCGGAAGCCCAGTGCGATCAAGGTCAAGGCATCGAGCGGCGACCCCGCCATTTCGCCGCACACGGAGAGCTCGACATTCCCCGGTTTGCACCGCGCGATCACGCTCGCGAGCATGTTGAGCACAGCAGGCGACAGGCTGTCGTAGCGGTTGGCCAGGCGTGTATTTCCGCGATCGGCGGCGAAAATGAATTGCATCAGGTCGTTCGTACCGATGGAGATGAAGTCCGTATATTTTACGAGGCTCTCGAGCTGCCACAGCAGCGAGGGCACCTCCAGCATCGTGCCGACTTTCACGGACAGCGGTGCGCGGCCGCCCTGTTTGAAATGGCGGTCCAGTTCCATGTTGAAAATGTGCCGCGCGGCCTGAAACTCCGAGACCGTCGAGATCATCGGAAACATCACGCGTAAATGCCGGCCGGCGGTTGCCTTGATCAGCGCCCGAAGCTGCTGGCGCAGCAATGACGGCCGGTCCAGCGTCAGCCGGATGGATCGCCAACCCATCGCAGGATTGTCTTCCGGCGCTTGGCCTGATGAAGCCGCGATCTTGTCTCCGCCGACATCTAAGGTGCGGAACGTCACGGGGCGCCCACCGGCGCCGTCCAGCACTTGCTTGTAGAGCGTTTCTTGCGTCTTCACATCGGGCAGCTGCGGCAGCGCCAAGAACGGCATCTCGGTGCGGTAAAGACCTATGCCGTCGGCGTTGGTCTCCGTCAGACCATGCATGTCGAGCAAGAAACCGGCGTTGAGATTCAGCGTCACCTTCACGCCATCGCGCGTGACCGCCGGCAGATCGCGAATCGCGACATAAGTGGCCTTCTGCTTGGTGCGCGCATCCACGGCGGCCGTATAAAGATCGACCACTTCTTCCGACGGGCGCAGAACCACCTGCCCCGCATTCGCATCCAAGACGATCTGGTCGAAGGCATCGATACGTGTGAGCGCGCCCTGCACCTGGGCGACGACAGGCAGGTCCAACGCCTTGGCCACGACGGCCGCGTGCATGGTCGGCGAGCCCTCTTCCATCACCAAGCCTTTCAGCTTGCGGCGGTCGTAGTCGAGAAGCTCCGTCGGGCCGATAGACCGGCAGACGAGAATGGCATTGTCGGGCAATTCCGCGCGCATCCCGCCGCCCGCCAGAATACTGAGCAAGCGGTTGGCGAGGTCATCAAGATCCTGCAGCCGCTCGCGCAAGATGGGATCGTTCACCTGCATCATGCGCACGCGCGTGTCGTCGTGCACCTTCTGTACCGCCGCCTCGGCGGTCAGGCCCGATGCAATCACTTCGGAGATGCGGCTGATCCAACCGCGGTCGTCGGCGAACATGCGGTAAACTTCGAGGATATCGCGATAGCCCTCGGCGAAGTCATCGCCATGCGTGCTGTCGATCAGCGCGTCGACTTCCGTACGCAAGGTATCGAGCGCGGTTTGAAGGCGCTGCTCCTCCACCATCGGATCGTCGCTGACCAGCCTGCCGATACGGATATGCGGCTTGTGCATCACCGCGACGCCGATCCCGACGCCGGGATGCAGCGAGGCGCCCGTCAGACGCACATGAAGCAGCGCATTACCTTCAGCCTGGAACAACTCCTCACGCCGCACGATCTGGGTGGCCGCCATCAATTCGGCGATCACCATCGCGACCGTTTCGAGGGTTTCCACTTCCCAATCGTTGAACGGACGCTCTTCGCGTGTCTGCACGACCAGCACGCCGATGACGCGGCCCGCCTGGATCATCGGCACGCCCATCAGCGAGCGGAAGAAATCTTCACCGGTTTCAGGGCGGTACACGAATTGCGGATGCGACCAGGCGTCGGCCAGCGCGAGGGGGCGCGCATGAGCGGCGATCTCACCGACGAGACCTTCACCAACCCGCAGACGGGTTAAGTGAACGGCTTTCTGCGACAGACCGAACGTCGCGAACAGTTCGAGCACTTCACCGGCGCGCATTACATAGCAGGAGCAGACATCTGCTCTGAGGTCGTTGGCGATAAGCGCCACAACCTTATCGAGACGTTCCTGGACAGCGCCGATGCCGGCCATGACGTCGCGCAAGCGCGACAGCATGCGCCGCAGGTCAGCGGCGCTGAAGCCGCTCATGGCGTGTGGCGCCCCGAGAGCGCCGCGTTCGCCTGGGCAATGATCTCGGACATAATCGCGGTCACCGGCTCTTCACGGGTCACCATGCCGACGCTCTGTCCTGCCATCAGCGAGCCGTTTTCGACGTCGCCATCGATCACCGCACGGCGCAAGGCGCCGGCCCAATAGTGTTCGATTTCGAGCTGCGCGGCGGTCTGGTCGAGTTCACCGCGCTCAAACTTGCCGAGCACTTCGCGTTGCTTTTCCATAAACGCTTCGCTCGCCTTATTGACGAGTGCACGCACGGGAATCACCGGGAAGCGCTTGTCGAGCTGCACGGACGGCATGGCTTCGCGCGCCGCGGCCTTGATGAACGCTTGCTTGAAATTCGGATGCGCGATGCTTTCGGTGGCGCACACGAAGCGCGTTCCCATCTGCACGCCGGAGGCGCCCATTTCCAGGAACGAGGCGACAGCCTCTCCGCGGGCGATACCGCCGGCGACGAACACCGGCACGTCGCGGATGACGGGCAGTATCTCCTGCGCGAGCACAGAGGTGGATACCGGCCCAATGTGGCCGCCGGCTTCGGACCCTTCCACCACGATGGCGTCGGCGCCGCTTTTGATCAGCCGCTTTGCAAACGACGCCGCGGGGGCGAAACACACAACCTTGGCGAACGTCTTGGCTTTCTTCATCGCCTCACCCGGCGAAAGGCCGGCGGCGAACACGACGTGACTGACCTTATTGGCCGCGCACACCTCCACCAGCTCCATGAGCTGCGGGTGCATGGTGATCACATTCACGCCGAACGGCTTTCTGGTCAGCGCTTGCGTCGCTTTGATCTCGGCGTCGAGCAGCGCCGGGGTCATGGACCCGCAGGCGATCACGCCGAAGCCGCCGGCATTCGAGATCGCCGCCACCAGATGGCGTTCGGACACCCAGGACATGGCGCCGCACATGATCGCGATCGGACATTCGAGGAAATCCGTGCCGCGTTTCCACAGCGCGGCCAGGCGCGGACTTACCTCCGCGGCCGGAAGCGGCGCGGTCCGGGAGTGGGTTTCTTTCGCGACCGCGTCCGACATTCCAGATCCTGTCTTTATTAGGCGGCGTCGAGGCCGTAGGCGGTGTGAAGCGCGCGCAGGGCCAGCTCGGTGTATTCCTCGCTGATCAGCACGCTCACCTTGATTTCACTGGTCGAGATGATGTGGATGTTGATCTTGCGGTCCGCGAGGGCCTTAAACATCGTCTGCGCGACACCAGCGTGGCTACGCATGCCCACGCCGATCACCGAAACCTTCACAACCGACTTGTCCGTGACGATGGAAGCATAGGGAACCTTCATGCTTTCCTTGATCACCTTCAGGGCGCGGTCGAGTTCACCGCGGCTGGTGGTGAAAGTCAGGTCCGTCGTGCCTTCACGGCTCGTGTTCTGCACGATCATGTCGACGTTGATATTCGCATCGGCGAGCGGTCCGAAGATGGACGCGGCCACCCCCGGCTGATCCTGCACGCCGACCAGCGTCACCTTCGCTTCGTCGCGGCTGTAGGTGATGCCGCTTACCAGTTCTTTTTCCAAGATCTCGTCCTCGTCACAAACCAAAGTCCCCGGGGCGTCGCTGAAGCTCGACAGCACTTGCACCCGCACGCGATGTTTCATCGCCATTTCCACCGAGCGCGTCTGGAGCACCTTGGCGCCGAGGGATGCGCTCTCGAGCATCTCCTCATAGGTGATCTTATCCAGCTTGCGCGCGCTCGCAACGATCCGCGGATCGGTCGTATAGACCCCGTCCACGTCGGTATAGATATCGCAGCGGTCCGCCTTAACAGCCGCCGCGACCGCGACCGCCGTCGTATCCGAGCCCCCGCGGCCCAGCGTGGTGATCCGGCTTTCGCCCGTAACACCCTGGAATCCCGCGATGACTGCGATCTCACCGGCTTCCATGCAGCGGATCAGACCCTCGCCGTCGATGGATTCGATGCGCGCCTTGCCGTGGGCGTCGTCGGTCGAGATGGGAATCTGCCAGCCGGTCCAGGAACGGGCTTTCATTCCAATCTCTTGCAGGGCGATGGCTAGAAGCCCCGTGGTCACCTGCTCACCGGTGGATACGACCGCGTCGTATTCCCGCTGGTCGTGCATCGGCGAGATTTCATTGCAGTAGGCGACCAGCTGGTTGGTCACGCCCGACATGGCCGAGACCACCACGGCCACCTGATTGCCGCGCTCGACTTCGGCCTTCACGCGTTTCGCCACATTCTTGATGCGGGCGATGTCGCCGACCGAAGTACCGCCGAATTTCTGAACAATCCGCGCCATTCTCTAAATTCTCTAAACTGTTATTCGCTCAGCCCAAAAGGCCGGCCTCATCGACTGAAAAAGTCCGCGCCGCCACCAAAGGTCTTCCAGCTATGGAAAAGAGCCCCCGGCACTTAAAGGGCGCGTATAAATAGCCAAAGCACCTCGGGCGAACAAGGGTTCGGACCCGGGTTTTTTGGGCTTACGGAATCAGCCATTTTCCGCCGCTTTTCAGGGCTTTATAGTCGCCGCCATGCAAACGCCTCCTCAATCGACCGCCGCGCCCGACGAAGTCGCGAAGTTCTCGGCCCTCGCCGACGCCTGGTGGGACCCCGCCGGCGCCTTCCGCCCGCTCCATAAATTCAACCCGGCACGCCTGTCCTTCATCCGGGACCGCCTCCTGGCCCATTTTGGGCGTGATGGAGACGGCGAATGCCCCTTCAAGGGCCTGACCCTCCTCGACATCGGCTGCGGCGGCGGCTTGATCGCCGAGCCCATGGCGCGCCTCGGGTTTTCCGTGACCGCGATCGACGCCTCGGAAGAGAACATTGGCACCGCTCGCGTCCATGCCGATCGCATGGGGCTCAACATCGACTACCGCGCCGCGATGCCCGAGGACCTCTCCGAAACACGCTATGACGCGGTGCTGGCGCTCGAAGTCATCGAACACGTCGCGGATGTGGATGCATTCTGGCGCGCCGCCACCGCGCGCTTGAAACCGGGCGGCGCGCTTATCGCGGCCACCTTGAACCGCACCATGAAATCCCTCGCCCTAGGCAAGATCGGAGCGGAATATGTGCTGCGCTGGGTTCCTGCGGGCACACACGACTGGCGCAAGTTCGTCCGCCCGAGCGAGATGGTGCGCGCCCTGCGCGCCAATGGCCTTCAGGTCGGCAAGCTGTCGGGCATCAGCTACAACGTTTTCCTGGACCGCTGGGAAGTCACGGATGACCTTGCCGTGAACTATACGGCCTACGCGGCGAAGCCGGCCTGACATTGAGCACTCCCGATCCTGGCAATGAAAGAATGGCGGACCTTCATTCCATAGAATCAGCAGCCGTTTCATGGCGGGAAAAGTGCTGGCGCATCGTGTTCCGGCACGACACCGTCGCGGGCAAGGCCTTCGACATTTCGCTGATTGGCGCGATCGCCCTCAGCGTCCTTGTCGCGATGCTTGACTCAGTCGCCACGATACATGCCGCCTACGGCGAGACTCTTTACGTCCTCGAGTGGGCGTTCACGTTCCTCTTCACCCTCGAATATCTCTTCCGCCTGACGATCGTAAAAGCGCCCGTGCGCTACGCCACAAGCTTTTATGGCGTCATCGATATCCTTGCTTTTTTGCCGTCGTACATAGGGCTCTTCGTTCCCGGTGCCCAATTTATGATCGTACTGCGCGTGCTGCGCGTGCTGCGTATTTTCAAAATCCTCCACATGGACCGGTATGTCGAGGAAAGCAGCATCCTCGTTGCCGCGCTTACGCGCAGCGGGCGGAAAATATTGGTTTTCCTTTTGACGATCACAACGGTCGTCACTGTTTTCGGAGCCTTGATGTATCTGGTCGAAGGCCCGGAAAGCGGGTTCACCAGCATCCCGATGTCGATGTATTGGGCGGTCGTGACCGTGGGAACTGTCGGTTACGGCGATATCTCCCCGGTCACTTCGCTGGGCCGTTTCATTACCTCGGCGCTCATCCTCATCGGATACGGGATCATTGCCGTGCCGACCGGAATTTATGCCGCGGAGCTCTTTAGCGCTACGCGCGCAGGCCGAGATGCGCGAATCTGCCCCGCGTGCGGAACGCCCGGCCACGACGCCGACGCGCGGTTCTGCCGTCGTTGCGGACAAGCCCTTCCGGGGCTCGCCACATCGCCCTCAGCCGGACCTTAGGCGTTGGTCCTGCGTTTGCCCGGGATCGCGTAAACCTCGATCCCCTCGTCAAGAAGCTTCTTGGCTTCTTCCTTCGAGGCGTTCCCGTAAATGCCGCGCTCCTTCGATTCACCGTAGTGAATACGGCGCGCCTCGTCGGGAAATTTGTCACCGACGTGCTCGAAGTTTTTCTCGATCACGTCACGCAGCTCTTTCAGGGCGCTGTTCGCTTTATCCATCGCCGCTTCCAGCTGTTGCTGTTCAGCGGACGCGGCTTGCGAGGCCTCGTCGGACTTCGCGATGCGCGGCGCCATCGGCGCCTTCTGCACTTTCGTGCTGCCGCAGCGCGGGCAAGTCACTTCGCCGGCTTTGATCAGTTGTTCCACCACATTGCTGTTGCGAAACCACGATTCAAAGCGGTGTTCGCGCTCGCAGTTCAGATCGTAGAGGATCATTGCGCCGCGGCTGCCGGCGCAATGGCGGGGGCGAACGCCGTATCGCGCGAAATCGCCGGCACGCGGCCGCGCGCGCTTGCGACCTCGGCTGGATCGATCATTGCCGTGACAAACCCCGGCTCGGTCCCCGCATCGGCCAATACTTCGCCCCACGGGTTGATGATCAACGCGTGACCATAGGTTTGACGGCCGCCCGCGTGGGTGCCCGTTTGCGCGGGCGAGAACACGAAACATCCCGTTTCGATAGCGCGGGCGCGCTGCAACACATGCCAGTGCGCTTCGCCGGTACGCTGCGTGAACGCGGCCGGGATGGTCAGGAACTGCGCGCCCGATTGCGCGAGATGCCGGTACAAATGCGCAAAGCGAAGGTCATAGCAGATGGAGAGGCCAAGGCAGCCCCACGGCAGATCGACCGCCACGGCTTGGTGGCCGGCACTGAACGTCGCGCTCTCGACGTATTTTTCGCCGTTGCCGAGATCGACATCGAACATATGAATCTTGTCGTACTTCGCCGCGATATTGCCTTCGGGTGTGACGACATATGTGCGGTTGGCGAGCTTGCCGTCCGGCAATTTCACCGAAAGGCTGCCGCAATGGAGCCAGGTACGAAGTTCCTGCGCGAGACCGCGAAAGGCCTTCAGGGCCGCATGTTCGGACTCCGGCATCGCTTTCGCGGTGATGTTGTCCTTGCCCCATTCCATCATGGAGACGTTCTCGGGCATCAGCACGAAGTTCGCGCCGTCGGCCACCGCATCGCGCGTGAGCTTGCTCGCCGTCGCGATGTTCGCCGCCATATCGTTGGTCGCATTGACCTGGATGCAGGCGGCTTTGAATTTGATCTGGTTTGTCATGGCCCCGGTTTTAGCATGGGATCGAGCCCACCCGCAGCATCAAGTGCGTAGAGGTCGTCGCACCCGCCGACATGGGTCCCGCCGATGAAAATCTGAGGAACGGTCCGCCGTCCGCCGGAACGCTGCAGCATCTCGGCCCGCTTGGCGCCGCCGTCCGCGACGTCAATTTCCTGGAACAACACGCCTTTTTTGCTCAAAAGCGCCTTGGCGCGGGTACAATATCCGCAATAGGGCGAGGTATAGATTTCAACCTGGGGCACGGATGTGGTCCTGAAGCTCGGGGAAACGATACTACAGCTAGATGGGGGCGGCGGACGGCTTTGACAATCACGCGTATCGTTCTTTTGACGCAGCCCCCGGAGGGCGCCGTTCTCGGGAAGATCCTCACCGCGCACAACCCGGATCTGGAGATTGCGCTGGTTTCCGACAAAGCGGCGCTTGAACACCTATTGGCGGAAGACCTCGCGGCGACCCGTCTTCTCTCCTTCTGCTCTCCTGTAATTGTGCCGGCCAGACTTTTGCAGGCCCTGCCCAGCCCCTCCTATAATTTCCATCCGGGCCCGCCGGACCGGCCCGGGCGCTATCCTTCGGTCTTCGCGATCTATGACCAAGCGACTCACTATGGCGTGACGATCCACGAGATGACCGACAGGGTCGACGCCGGTCCCATCGTCGCGGCCGAATGGTTCGCCGTGCCCCAGGGCGCCGCCCTCGCCGATCTTGAAACGCTATCTCTCGAATACCTTGTCGCCGTGTTTAAGCGCCTCGCGCCGTTCCTCGCGCTGAATGCCAATCCGCTGCCGCGGATTTTCATTCCATGGAGTGGCGTAAAACGCACCAAAGCCGATTGCGAGGCCATCTGCCAACTAACGCCAGGCCTTTCAGAAACAGAGATCGCGCTCCGCCAACGCGCGTGCGGATCGCTTCTGCGCTAGAGCGCGTCGGCCGGGTTTGGAACCCGCGCTAACGCCAACACGTCGACCGCAGCTGCGCCGGCCTGCATCAGCGTCAACGCGCAAGCGTTCGCCGTCGCACCACTCGTCAGCACATCGTCGATCAACAAGACGCGCTTTCCGTCGATTGGCCCCTGTCGCCGCACGCCAAACGCTTTCGCGACGTTCCGCCGCCGTTCTGACCGGGAAAGCCCGCCCTGCGGCGGCGTCGCCTTCGTGCGGGTCAGCACGTCGGCGGCAACAGGTTTTCCGGAAAGTTTGCCTACCGCATGCGCGAGCAGCGCCGATTGATTGTACGCGCGCATCAGGAGGCGCCAGCGATGCAGCGGTACGGGCACCAGGACGTCGGCAGCCGCGATGACCTCGCGGCCGGAACGCTGCAGCCACCTTGCGAGATGTACGGCCATGTCGGTGCGGTCACCATGTTTCAATTTGAGCACCAGCGGCCGGCTATGTTCATCATAGATAAATGCCGCGCGCGCCTGTCCATAAACCGGGCGCTCCACGACACAGGCGCCGCAGATCAAATCGTCGGTGATGGTCTGATCCAGCGGCAGACCGCAGATCCCACAGTGCGGCGGCGTGATGAAGGTGAAACGCCCGAAGCAGGCCCCGCACAAATGGCCCGGTGTATCGACCACCGCATTACAAGCCAGGCACTGGGGCGGCAGTACGGCATTGAGCAGGAGCCGTCCAGCCGCACGACTCGTCTCAGCAAAGTTGGTCAGAAGCCCCATTCGCACCCCGGCTTTCTCGCTCCTATATAAAGTGCCATAAAACGCCCCATGACAGACAGTATGCAGGTCTTCGATCGAAAACTTGTGCAACGGCGCCGCGAACGCGCCGTGCCGGGCTTTGCGGACGCCGATTTCCTGATCCGGGAAAGCGCCGCGCGCCTTGTCGACCGCCTTCTGGACGTCACGCGCAGCTTTCCCGCCGCCCTCGACCTCGGCTGCCATACGGGAGCCCTCGGGGAGGAACTCCGCGCCTCGCCAAAAGTCGGGACGCTGTTTCAAGCGGATCTCGCGCCCGCGATGGCGCGAGCCGCCGCTCGTGCGAACGGACGGCCATCCGTCTGCGCCGATGAAGAGGCTCTCCCCTTCGCCCCTCAATCCCTCGATCTCGTGCTGAGTAATTTGTCGCTGCATTGGGTCAACGACCTCCCCGGCGCCCTTTCGCAGATCCGCCTCGCGCTGAAGCCGGATGGCCTGCTGCTTGCGACACTGTTCGGCACTGAAACGCTGAAAGAGCTGCGCAGCGTCCTCATCGACGCCGAGATCGAAATCGCCGGCGGCGCCGCACCGCGCGTTTCGCCTTTCACCGATGTCCGTGACGCCGGCAACCTCCTGACGCGCGCCGGTTTCGCGCTGCCCGTGGTCGACGCCGAAACCGTCACGGTCACTTACAGCGATATGTTCAAATTGATGGCTGATCTGCGCGCCATGGGTGAGACTAATACGGTCCTAGAGCGCCGCCGCATGCCCACACGCCGCGATGTACTCCTGCGCGCCGCCGCGCATTATGCGGACAGATTTTCAGACACGCGCGGACGCATCGTTGCCAGCTTCCAGATCATCACGATGACCGCATGGGCGCCTCATGCCTCGCAGCAGAAGCCGTTGCGCCCCGGCAGCGCGGCCGCGCGTCTTGCGGATGCGCTCAAGGCGACGGAGGTCTCCCTGCCCGACGCCGCCGCTTTCCCGTCGAAGCCCAAATGAAGTTTCATGCGCCGCTCATTGAGGGCGTTCTCATGCGGCGCTACAAGCGCTTCTTTGCCGATGTGCGCCTGCCCTCGGGCGAAGTCGTGGTCGCACACTGCGCGAACTCCGGCTCCATGCTGTCCGTGAAGGGGCCCGGTTCCAAAGTCTGGATCTCGCCGGCAGCCGACCCCGCGCGCAAGCTGCGCTACACCTGGGAACTGATCGAAGTGAACGGCGCCTTGGTGGGAATCAACACTGGGCATCCGAACCGAATCGTCGCCGAGGCCATTGCGGCCAATGAGATCAAGGAACTCGCTGGTTACGAGAGCCTCAAGCGGGAGCAGAAATACGGTAAAAACTCACGCATCGATATATTGCTCGAATCTCCGGGCCGGCCGCCCTGCTTCGTCGAAATCAAGAATGTAACGATGCGGCGTGGCATTACAGCCGCCGACAAGGCCGAATTCCCGGACTCCGTCACCGAACGCGGCGCCAAGCATTTGGTGGAACTGACCGAAATGGTCAGAAACGGTGCCCGGGCGGTCATGTTCTATCTGGTTCAACGCTCCGATTGCGCGGCCTTCCGCGTCGCGGGAGATATTGATCCGACATACGAAAATGGCCTCAAGGCGGCCCTGGCGGCCGGAGTCGAGGCCATCGGCTATGGTTGTGACATTACCCCGGGTGGTATAACCATCGCCCGGCCGTTGACCTTGGATTTACCGGTCTAGCGCCATAGATAAGGTCATTCGACGCGTCCAGTTAGAAAGTGCCATGAGAGAAGCAGCTATCAGACGTCCCAAGGATGTTGAAATTCACGGTCCGGAGGCTTTTGCGGCCCTGCGCCGTTCGGGACGCCTCACGGCCGAGATGCTCGACTACATCACCGACTATGTGAAGCCGGGCGTCACGACGGACGAGATCAACGCACTGTGCCACGACTTCCACGTGAAGCACGGCGCCATCCCGGGCCCCTTGAACTATCGCGGCTATCCGAAGTCGGTCTGCACCTCGATCAACCATGTGGTCTGCCACGGGATTCCGGGCGACAAGGTTTTGCGCGACGGCGACATCGTGAACATCGATGTCTCGCCCATCCTCGATGGTTGGTTCGGCGATTCCAGCCGCATGTTTTATGTCGGCGATGTGAAAATCAAAGCGCGCCGCCTCGTGGAAGTCACATACGAGGCGATGATGCGCGGCATCCAGGCCATCAAGCCGGGCGCGACTCTCGGTGACGTCGGGCACGCTATTCAATCTTACGCGGAATCGCACCGCTTCTCGGTCGTTCGCGACTTTTGCGGCCACGGTATAGGCCGCGTGTTCCATCAAGCGCCAAATGTGATGCACTTCGGCGACCCGGGCACTGGCATGGTCCTGGAACCTGGGATGGTATTCACCGTCGAGCCCATGATCAATGCGGGCAAGTACGATACCAAAATCCTTGATGACGGCTGGACCGCGGTCACGCGCGACAAGTCGCTGTCGGCGCAGTTCGAGCATATGATCGGTGTCACTGAAACCGGCGTGGAAATCTTCACGCTCTCGCCCAAGGGCTACGCCTGCCCGCCGTACGCGGCCTAAATGCTTAAGAAGCCGCAACAGCCCGTCATTCACGGCGCCGATGCTTTTGCTTCCATGCGCAAGGTCGGGCGTTTCACCGCCGAGATGTTGGACTACATCACGCCGTTCGTGAAACCGGGAATCACCACCGGTGAGATCGACCGGCTGTGCCACGACTATCACCTCGCGCACGGCGCAATCCCGGGCCCGCTTGGTTTCCACGGCTATCCCAAGTCCATCTGCACGTCCGTCAACCATGTGATCTGCCACGGGGTGCCGGGCGACCTAGTGCTCAAAGACGGCGACATCATAAACATCGACGTCACGCCGATCGTTGACGGGTGGTTCGGCGATTCCAGCCGTATGTTTTTTGTAGGCAACGTCAGCCGCCTTGCGCGCGATCTGGTGAAGGCGACGCACGAGGCCATGATGCGCGGTGTGGGCGCGGTGAAGCCCGGCGCCACGCTCGGCGATGTCGGCCACGCCATCCAGTCTTTTGCCGAGGCGCGCGGCTATTCCATCGTACGCGACTTTGCGGGCCACGGGATCGGCCGCACCATGCACACCGTGCCGCAAGTGCTTCACTACGGCGCTCCGGGCACGGACTTGCGTCTCGAACCCGGCATGTTCTTCACCATCGAACCCATGCTCAACATCGGCGGAGCCGAAGCGCGCATCCTCGCCGATGGCTGGACGGCCATCACCCGCGACGGATCGCTGTCCGCGCAGTTCGAGCACACGGTTGCGGTGACGGAAACGGGCGTCGAGATATTCACGCTCTCGCCCAACGGCTGGAATACGCCGCCTTACGCCTAGATCATTGGCAAGCCGTTCGGCTTGCGGCCGCGCGGAAACGCGGCATCGATCTGCGCAATCTCTTCAGGTGTGAGTACGATATCACCCGCTGCGGCGTTCTCCACTGCATGCGTGGGCGAAGACGTCTTGGGAATAGCGAAGGTATGACGCGCAAGCCAGGCCAGCGCGATCTGGCGCGGCGTCGCATTGTGCTTGGCCGCAACCTTCGCTAACACTTGCCCGCCGGGCGAACTCCTTTCCGGGAACGAGCCACTGCCGAAGGGACTATAGCCCACCAGCGCGACACCGTGTTTCTCGCACCAGGGTAGCACCGCGTGTTCGATAGCGCGTTCTTCCAAGTGATAAAGCACTTGATTGCAGGTGATCCGCCCCGGCCCGGAAATCGCCAACGCCTCTTCCAGGTCCTCTTCGTCAAAATTGCTGACGCCCCAGGACAGGATTTTCCCGTTCCGCACCAACTCCTCGAAACCGGCGATCGTCTCCTCCAGTGGAAAGCGTCCACGCCAGTGCAGGAGGTAACACTCAAGCCTGTCGGTCGCGAGGCGCTTTAAGGATCGTTCACAGGCGCTGATGACACCGGCGCGCGACGCATTGCTCGGAAGAACTTTCGAGACGAGGAAGACCTCATCACGACGTCCCTTGAGGGCTTCGGCGATGATGAGTTCTGCGTCGCCATACATCTCGGCGGTATCGACGTGTGTCATCCCGGCGTCGAGTCCGCGGCGCAAGGCCGCGACCGCGGCTGCGCGATCACCATGATCGATCTGCCAGGTGCCCTGCCCGACGGCCGAGGTCTCGCGGCCCGTATGTCCAAATTTTAGTTGGCGCATACGGGCAGCTTACAGACGGGAGCGCCCAGGCTCTAGTTGGGTTTTACGGCTTGCTTGTAAGCTTCAGGCGGCTGGCGTTTGTAACCTGTCTGTTCGTACGCATAGCCATAGGACAGCACGGCTTTGTCATTCCACGGCGCGCCGATGAACGACAGACCGACTGGCATACCATCGATGGCGCCCATCGGCACGGTTAGCACGGGATAACCGCCAATCGCAGCATGCCACGTGAGCGACGCCGCCCCTTTTTCGCGTTGACCGGGTCTTACGACGCCGTCTTCCGGGATGGCGTCCGCAGGTCCGCCGGCCGGTGCCACAAGCGCGCTTAAGTCATGCTGCGCGAGCAGCGCGCTCATGCCCTCAGGGCCCGCCTTGCGCTGAATATATTCGACGAGCTTTACGCGTTCCGGATTCTCGAATCCGCCCTGCGCTGCCGCCGCTTCTTCCCAATACTGAACGCCGATTTTCGACTCGCGCGGGTCCGTCGTGTGGAACGCCAGCAGGTCTTCCACGGTCCGCACCTTCACCGCCGGAGGCGCCGAAGAAAGATAAGCCGCGATGTCGTGTTTGAAGTTCCAGGCCTCGGCGGTGAGCGCCTCCGGCGTAACATCCTCAAGCGCGCCCTCGGGAATCTCCACAAGCTCGGCGCCCTGCGCCTTCAGCACTGCGAGAGCCGCATCAAACGTCGGCACGATGGTCTCGCTATATCCGCGCGAACCGCGCAGTACACCGATGCGCGCACCCTTTAACGAATCTTTGTCGAGGGATTGTACGTAATCGGCCTTGTGCGCATCCGCATCCTTCGAGCGCGGATCTGCGGGATCGGTGCCCGCCATCACCGTCAACAGCGCCGCGACATCGCTCACCGAACGCGCCATCGGACCGGTGGTGTCCTGGAGTTCGGTGTTGGGGATCACACCGTGGCGCGACACCAGACCCGTCGTCGGGCGCAAACCCACGACGCCATTCACATTGGACGGCCCCGTGATGGAGCCTGCGGTGTCGCTGCCGAGCGCACCTGCCGCCATGCTGGTGGCCATGGCGATACCCGAACCTGAACTTGAGCCGGCCGCCGATTTCGTAAGGTCATAGGGGTTATGCGCCGTCCCCCCGACCGAGCTGCCCGAGAAAGTGCCCGTCGTACGATAGCCGGCGAACTGAGAGAGATTTGTCTTACCGAGAATAACAGCGCCCGCGGCTCTCAGGCGCCGCACCGCCTCCGAATCTTGCGCGGGCAGATTTTCCGCCAACGCAAATGAGCCCGTCGTCGTCGGCATGCCGGCCGCATCGATATTGTCCTTCACCAGGATTGGCACGCCATCGAGCGCCCCCAGCGCTTTTCCTTCGGCACGGCGCTTATCCGACGCGGCGGCCTGTTCCATCGCATCGGGCGCGACAACGATCACCGCATTGAGCGGAGCGTTATAGGTGTTGATGCGGTCGATATACGCCTTCGTGACGGCTGCCGAGGTCGTCGCCTTAGCAGCAAGATCGGCGGAGACCTGCGCCAGCGAAACTTCCTCGACGGCGTAGGGCTTCTCCGGCACTTCCTTCGAGCAACTCGTCAGCGCGAGCGAGGACAGAAGCGCGGCACGGATCACGGAGCTTTCGTACATTGTCATTTTCCCTACATCTTGAAGCGCAAGCCAAGACGGAACGTTTGGCCGACACGGTCATAATAGGCCGCATTGACTTGGCCTTTCCAATAGTGCTCCTCGCTCCCGTGATCAGCGGCGGATCTCGTTCGAACGGTTCGAGGGTACGAAGAATAGGCCACTACGCTCGGGCCAAAGATCAGCCTGTAATTGACGGCGAGGTCGAAGAAGATCGTGGCAGGGAAATAGTTATTATTGATGGTCGGGTTCTGCACGGTCGAGGTGGGGTAGCCGACGTACTTTCGATAGCCCGATTATTGTGCTTCCCGGAGCTTGTGTACCAGTCCGCATTTACTCCGGCGTCTTCAACGGTATCGAAGGCGCTCGATATGTACAGTGAGACGGCACATGATGCGAGGCTACGGAGCGTGACATTTCCGTCCCATTCGGTGTTGAGGCCAGAGACAGCGGAACGTGCCGTGTACTTCCGTCGCGTGAGGCCCCAATCGACTCCACAAACGTGGGAGGGCGCATTGTCGGAGGATCAATAGGGTGTGACTCTATTGATCCACCCTATATCCGATCCACCTGCGTAAGCGACGGCACGGCGCTTTACGCTCCAGCTAGCGGCGGAAAGTTTTCTTCTTGAGGGCCTTCACAACGATGTCTTTCGCCGTCGTCAGCGCTTCGCTCGCTTGAGCCGCGACCTTGGGAACCGCACGGCGTACCGTTTTTTTGATAACCGGAGCGCGTGCGGTGGCTTCCTTAAGCGCTATGCGCGCCGCCTTTGTCACGGCTTTCGCGGCAGCTTTGCGTGCCGGCCGCGACGCAGTTTCGGCCTTGGCGATCTTGCGGCTGGCGGCTCGCAGCAAATTCTTTGAGACCTTCTTCGCGCTCTTAACGGCCGTCTTCAGTCTTCGAGAAGCCATGGTGTACCCCTGCAATGGATGAGCTTGCATATACCCTACTTTGCACAAGCCTGAGTTCCCAGCTTCTTCGCGGCGGTGCGACTTGCGGAAGTAAAGCCGCCGCGGCTGCGCTGCGCGGTTGGCATTCCGCCGTCAGCGGTATCGCGGCGAACGGTCGTCCACGTGGCAGACGTTATTGTCGTGACGGCACCAGTTTTTTGCGCCGCCCAGGACGCTGTTCATGACCGTGCCGGCCGAGCAGCCTGAGAGAAAAGCCGCGAGGAGCGTGAGCGCGGCCGCCTGGGTGAGAGGTCGCCGGCGCCGCTGCGTTTCCGCTATTTCCACCGTTTCCATACGCTTTGTTCCCTTCCCTGGCCTGCATTTGCTTTTCTGTTATAAAGAAAGTACTTTCTGTTTTACAGAAATTTTTGAAGGGGTAAAGGGACATGGTTTCGCCGTCCATGGAGCGGTTGAAGGGTCTTAGCCGGCATGTGGCGCTGGCGCTGCGGGTGCTTACCTGGGGCATCGTACCGCTAATCGCTGCCTACGTGCTGTTGATGCCCGAGTACCTGATGAATCATCCGAGCATCGCGGCGGCCAATATGCCGGAGCGCGCCCTGCCGCCCGCCGCGCAGGCCGCCGCCATCGGCGCGCTGACCGTCGCCAGCCTGCCCTCGATCTGGGGGTTCTGGGAGCTGACGCGCCTGTTCGAGAACTACGCCGCCGGCAAGGTCTTCACACGCGACGCCGCGAAGCGGCTGCGGCGATGCGCGACAGCTGTGCTGCTGTCGTCCCAGCATACGGCCGTCGGCGGCCTGCTGCTTTCGGCCGCGCTGTCGATCGGCCTTCCGCAGGGCGCGCGGAACCTGACGCTGTCGGTGTCCAGCAACGACCTGGTGCTGCTGCTGATCGGCTTCATGCTCATCGTCATCGCACATGTGATGGAAGAGGCTGCGCGCATCGCCGAAGAAAACGCAGGGTTCTTCTAGTGGCCATCCTCGTGACCCTCGATGTCGTGCTGGCCCAGCGCGGCATGCGTGCGCGCGAGTTGGCCCCGAAAATCGGCATCACCGAGGCCAACCTATCGCTGTTCAGGCGCGGGCATGTGCGCGGCCTGCGGTTCGACACCTTGTCCGCGCTGTGCGAATTGCTCAATTGCCAGCCCGGCGATCTGCTGCGGTATGAACCGGACGCGGACGCAGCGGCGGGATAAGTCCACCATGACCGTAAAGCTAACCATGACGCGTGTACTCCTGTCCTGTGCAGCGCTCGTGCTGTCCGCATGCGTGTCGATCCCACTGAGCTCCCTGCCCGACCTCGCACGCATCGATTTCATGACGACGGATGTGGAGGAGTTGCGCGTCGCCCTTCGCATGCCGGAGGCGATACGCCCGCGCCCGCAGGGCGTGGTGATGGACGCGGTGCTCACAGTGCAAGGCGCGCAATCCAAGACACCGTTCCGACTGAGGCCGGACGACAGCGGAGAGCCGCGGCCTGGCCTGGAGGCTGCCGCGCGTCCCGGCATGGGGGTGCATGTCTACAGGCTCGCCGCGTCTGACGTCGCGCGTTTCAATGCGCTTCGCCGCGATCTATTGAAGGCCCAAGAGGACGGCAAGCGTGCAAGCCTGGGTCTTGGCATTGAGACGCGCGAATTCTGTTCCGCGGGACCGCTGACCGAGGGTCCTCTGCCCGCTTCGACGTATCTTTTGACGTCGGAAACAGGCCGGTTCGTGCTGCTGATTTCCGATTACGACCTGCGCCGGAATGAAACCACGCGGGCGCAGCTTGCGGCGCTGGACGCCTGCTGACCTAGCGGGGCTGATCGCCTGGAGGCGTTCGCTGCCCGCGCGGGTCAAAGCCGTCATCCTCTAACGCTTTGCATCACCTCGTTTCTTTGAGCGCCCCGGGGTTGCGGCTTCAATTGCCTCCGGCAATGATGTTACCCTGAGCCGTGCAAATCAGGGGAGCAACACATGGGCAAAGGGGGGATGGAAGATGTGTCCTCTGGCCTGTTTCCCGTTCAAACCGAAACTGAGACGCCCCACTATCACGGTCACCGCGACCGGTTGCGCGAACGGTTCTTGAGCGCCGGCGCCGAGCAGCTTCCCGATTATGAAATCCTTGAACTGCTCCTGTTCGGCGTCATTCCCCGCCGGGATACAAAACCGATTGCAAAAGCCCTGCTCGCGAAATTCGGCAGCTTTGACGAAGTGCTCGCCGCGAGCCCTGAAGCGCTGACCTCCGTGAGCGGCATCGGCGACAGCGCCGCGCTGATGTTGAAAGCCGTCGAAGCTTCGATCCAACTCGCACTGCAGACCCGTGTACGCGGCGCGGATGTGATCTCGTCATGGAACGACCTGCTCGACTATTGCAAAGCGCGCATGGCGCATGAACCCAACGAGCAATTCCGGCTGATCTACCTCGACCGCAAGAACAAGGTGATCGCCGATGAGGCGCAGCAACGCGGCACCGTCGATCATACGCCGGTCTATCCGCGCGAAGTGATCAAACGCGCCCTCGAGCTAAACGCCAGCGCTTTCATCATGGTGCACAATCACCCAAGCGGCGATCCGAAGCCGTCACGCGCGGATATCGAGATGACGCGTAAAGTCAAAGACGCGGCGGCGGCCGTCAGCATTACCCTGCATGACCATGTTGTCGTCAGCCGTGGCGGGCACATCTCATTCAGGAGCGAAGGCCTGATCTAGAACCGTCTGACGAACGGTGTAGTGCGGCCTCGCGCTCCTCGGGCGAAACCAGCGCCTGAGTTGCATTTCCCTGGCTTCTGCGCTGCTTTAAAGAATTCATGATTTCGTGACGATACGACCTCGCCGGAAGCATTGGCTCCTGCGCCGTGCCGCGGCTAGATTTCAAAGTCCGCCCCGAGTCGTCCATTACTCCGGGTATCTGCACAGAACGCTCTACGAGCCCATGCGAATTGAAGACGTGCTCTTAAAAATCGTTTGTCTTGTTGTCGAAGACAGCGAAGAACACCGAAATAATCTGGTTGCGAACCTCAAGGGTGTCGGCGCCAAGGAAGTGCTCTCCGCAGCAAGCGGTTCTGAAGCGCTTAACCTGCTGAATCTTCTTGGCCGCCCGGTAGACTTAATCCTTTCCGACATCCGAATGCCCGGCGGCAACGGTCTCCAACTTCTCAAGGCGCTCAGAATCGGCGACATCAAAGGCATGCGGCTGAATTCCACTTTCGTCCTGACGACGGCTTTCCCGCAGGTTGGGCTCATCCAGACGGCCGCCTCCCTTGATGCAAACGGATTCATAGTGAAGCCGGTCGACCCCATGAAGTTCGAAGCCGCTATCCTGAAAGCGCGGCGAATCGTTTTCCCTCCAAACCCCGGCCGGCACTTGGAAGTTTATGTGCCCAGCACAATCTGAGCTGCACATGGCAAATCCACCTTCTTCCTCGGGCCAGGACGGGCGTCAAATCTCCGAGTTGCAACTCCATGATCTGAGCACTGCCGATTATTTGAAAGTGGAAGCAAATTTGTCGCCTGAGCAGAAAGTTGCTCTCGCCACTTATCTTGCCCGCACGCTCCCGCCCCCTGAAGGGACTGATGGCCATTTCAGCACTGAGGCCGAAGCGATCCTTCGCCTCCTCATTTGGAACGCCGAGCCTTCTGTCGTCGAAGCAACGGCGCTGGCGGCAGCGCTCAATCCCAATACATCGCGCTCCCTGGCATGGGCCCTCGCCAATGACGACGAAGCAGCGGCGGCGCCGATCCTTGCACAGTGTGTTTCCCTCGGTGACGCAGACCTCGTCTGTATCGTCGAGAATTGTCAGAACTTCGTGAAAATGAATTCCATTGCCCGCCGGCCTCATGTGAGCGCCAATCTCTCCAGGTCCCTGGTGCATCACGGCGATGAAACGACCACGCAGACACTTCTTGAGAACTCAAAAGCCGACATCCCGGAAGATGCTTACGGCACGGTACTTGACCGGTTCGGCGCGAGCGAACGGATCCAAGAATCAGTCGTTCGCCGCGACCCGCTATCCCCGGCCGTGATTGTGCGGTTGTCCCAATCGGGCATCAGTTCACGGCTTAAGGAGGAACTCGCCGCGCGCGCACCGAGTAGCCTTCTCAGTTCCCTCCCGGGATTCTTAAGCGACCAAAGTGAGGAGGAGTGGGACCAGCGCATATCTTCGCTGATTGGCGGCAGGACGCTGAGCGAGGCCTTTCTGACTCAGACGATATGCAACGGCAACTTCGACCTTTTCGCGCGAATCCTCGTTAGATTGACGGGAACTCCACTCGAACGCGTGCGTACTCAGCTCGTCCAGGAGCCGCGCGATAGTCTCCCGCCGCTATGGCGTGAAGCTTCGCTGCGGCCTGACTGGTTGGCGGTTGCGAGCGCCGCCCTTTCAGCACTTATCGAAATAGATCGGACCTCAAGCAAGTCCGACAGAGATCTCTTCATCAGAAATGTCTCCAACCTCGCGCTCGCTAATTTACGGGCGGACAAAGTAACCCTAACCGACGCGCAGCGGCGGGTCTTCTCGCGGCGATAGCGGCCGAACCCAGCACAGGCCTGAGCTAAAGCTAACTGACGAACGGCGTGAAAGCCGCTGTTGGTTTGAAGCGGACCTTAGTGCCGCCGGGCAGCTGGCCGCACAGATCCAGATGATGCCGGGCGACAACCCCGATGACGGGGTAGCCGCCGGTCAACGGATGATCGGCTAAGAAAAGCACCGGCTGACCGCTGTGCGGCACTTGGATCGCGCCGAGCACCGTGGCCTCCGAGGGCAGCTCGGCGGTGCTGCGTTTCTCCAGCGGCAACGCGCCCGCCAGCCGGATGCCGACGCGATTTGCCTCAGCGGTAACCTTCCAATCCTGGGCGAATAACAAGGCGACGCTTTCTTCGGTGAACCAGTCGGTTCGCGGCCCGAGCACCACATCCAACGTTACCGTCTTGCCGGGCTTTGGAATGGGCCGATGCCGCGGCGCGGACGCATCGAGATCGCCCACCGGCAAATTCGCCGGAACAAGAAAATTCCCCTGCACGACAGGCGCGGGGCCGACTTTCGCTAACGTATCTGTCGAGGCTGACCCCAAAACGTGCGCCACCTTGAAACCACCACGCAGCGCAAGATAGCTGCGCATCCCGGCCGAGGGCGCTTCAAGCCTCAGTTCATCGCCCGCTTCCAGCGTGAATGGACGCGCTAACGGCGCCCAATACCGCTGGCCGTTCGCGCTTTCGACGGCTAATGCACACGGCGCGCCGGTGACCGCGAGTGTGATTTCGCGGTCCGTCTTGAGCCCGAATCCGCCAAACGTGACTTCGAGCGCGGCGGCGCCGCGCGCGTTGCCGACACATACGTTCGCTTCAATGAGGCTGGCGCGATCGAGCGCTCCCGACTCTCCCACACCTTGATCTGCATACCCGAGGCGCCCAAGGTCCTGGAACAGCGCGGACCGGTCTGCCCGGGTCACAAGCAGGCCGGCCGTCAATGGCTTGCCCGAAGGCGCGTTCCGCGCGGTTTCTGAAAGCCAGACGATCGTCTTCTTATCAGCGCGCTGGAACCGCACGCGGTCTCCTGGCGCGAGCAACGCAGCGCGGGGGCGGTCCGCATCCCACATCATCACCGGTGTCCGTCCAAGCAACTGCCATCCCCCAGGACTATCCGACGGATAAATGCCGCAGAATTTCCCGCCGAGCGCCACCGCGCCCGCTGGCACGCGCACCCGCGGGCTTTTGCGCCTCGGCACATCAAAGGTCGGGTCGTCGCACGTCATATAGGCGAAGCCGGGCGCAAAACCGGTAAAGGCCACGGTGTAGGTCGCTGCCGTGTGCCGGGCCACCAATTCCTTGACGGAACACCCTAGAATGTCCGCGACATCGCCAAGGTCTTCGCCGTCATAAATGACCGGGATGTCGAAGATCGCCCCTGATTGTGTTCTGCGGACGGAAAGATCGACACCGCCGAGCGCCGCCGCAAGCGCGCGCCGATCCGTGACACCAGGATCGAACCGGACGAGAAGCGTACGCGCGGCCGGAACCGCTTCAATCACACCGGCAATCGGCGCCGCGCGCAACGCGTCGAGCATCGCGAGTGTTTCAGCAAGATCGCGTAACTCGATCAGAAAAGCGTCGTCGCCGGCGGGCAGAAAACGCAACCGCTCAGTCCTGTACAAAAGATTTCAACGCCACTCCGCGGGCCTCAAAGGCCGCACGTAGCGCGCGCGCGATCGCCACGGCGGCCGGTGTATCGCCATGAACGCAAATCGATTGTGCGTCGAGCGCGATGTCCTCACCATTGATAGCCACAACACGGCCGCTCTCGACCATCCGCGCCGTGCGCTCCACGATGATATCTGGATCGTGAAGGACTGCGCCCGGCAAGCGGCGATTCACAAGGGTGCCGTCTGCGTTATAAGCGCGGTCGGCGAAAGCTTCGCACACAACCGTGAGTCCCGCCGCGCGGGCCTGCGCCACGATCGGCGCTCCGGCCAGAGCCATAAGCGCTAACGATGGATCAACCGCTTTGATCGCCGCGATCACGTCCGCGGCTTGGCGTGTGTCATGCGCGATCGTATTATAGAGCGCGCCATGCGGCTTGACATAACGCACTGCGGTTCCCGCCGCTTTCGCAAGGCCCTGCAGTGCGCCGATTTGATAGATGATGTCGCCGACCAACTCGGCGCTGCCCGGTTCCATATTGCGGCGCCCGAACCCGACAAGGTCGCGGTAAGCCACGTGTGCGCCAACCCCCACGTTACGCCGCGCAGCCTCCTTGAGCACCGAAAGGATTCCGGCCGGATCGCCCGCATGAAAACCGCAGGCGACGTTGGCACTGGTCACGATCGCCAACATCGCGGCGTCGTCGCCCATCCGCCATGCGCCGAAACCTTCGCCGAGATCGCTGTTGAGATCGATATGCACCATGGCGCCGCCTTCACGTTAGTTGGAGCGCAGCTCACGGCCGCGCGTTTCCGGCAGGCATAGGGCCGCGGCAATCACGATGACGTAAGCGCATCCTGCGACAATATAGATCGCTTTACCGAGGGATGCTTGCGCGGAGATAAATCCGACCAGCGCCGGCACGCCGGCGGCGCAGCCACGGCCGAAATTATAGCAGAACCCCTGCCCTGTCCCGCGCACGCTGGTGGGGAAAAGCTCGGTGTAGAAGGGGCCGAAACCGCTGAAGATCCCCGACGAGAGGAACCCAAGCGGGAATCCAAGGAACAGCATCAAGCCGTTGGAGATATCCGCTTGCGTATACCCGACCACCATGACCATGGCGCCCAGGGCGAACAACATGATCGTGCGGCGGCGGCCGAGATAGTCGCTGAGATAAGCGCTGGTCATGTAGCCGACGAAGGAGCCAACAATCACCACAGCGAGATAGCCGCCGCTGCCGATGTTGGAGAGCTGCCGTTCCGTCCGCAGGAATGTCGGCAACCATGTGGTGATGGCGTAGTAGCCGCCGTGCGCGACGGCCATCAGTGATCCGAAGAAGGTGGTGTAAAGCAGGTCCTTCGAGAAAATGGAAAAGACGCTGCGGCGCTCGCCGGGCTCCTGCTGCGTTTGCAGATAAACCTCGGACTCAGGCACCATACGCCGGACAAAGAAGATAAGGCCGGCCGGCAGGATCCCGATGAAGAACATCAGACGCCAGGCCACTTCGGGTGAAAGGAGTTGGAACGCCAGCGTCGCCATTAGCGCGGCGAGCCCCCAGCCCCACGACCATGCGCTTTGCACCATGCCCACGGCCTTGCCGCGATGCCGCGCCTTGGCGATCTCGCCAATCAGCACCGCGCCTGCGGCCCACTCGCCGCCGAAGCCCAGCCCTTGCAATCCGCGAATGATGAGCAATTGTTCGAAGCTGTTGGCGAAGCCCGAAAGGAACGTGAAGAACGCAAACCACGCAACGGTGATCTGTAGGAGCCGCACTCGTCCGATCTTGTCGGCCAGCATGCCGGCGAGCCACCCGCCGAGCGCGGAAATCGCAAGCGCCGACGTCGCGATCAGCCCGGCCTGAGTGTTGGACATACTCCACAGGCCGACGAGAACAGGCATCACGAAGCTGTAAATTTGCAGATCGAAGGCGTCCAGTCCGTACCCGAGGAAGCACGCCCAGAAAGTCTTTTTGCCCTTCCCGTCGAACTCCGCATACCAGCCGAACATTTTCCGGCCCTGTTGTACGGGCGCCCGCTCCATGTCAGATGGCATCGAGGTCCCCCTAAGACCGTTATGCGCTGGCAAGATCGATCGGCACGTCGGTCACGATCATGCGGCCCGGTGCGTGCGTGATCGCAAAGTCCGGTTTCGCCGTCTCGATCGCCTGCTGCAGCGTGACGCCGCACGCCCAGAACACCGGCACCTCATCATCTGCAATCGATGATGGATCACCGAAATCCGGGCCCCCGATATCTTTGATCCCGATAAGATCCGGCTGGCCAAAATGCACCGGCGCACCGTGAGCTTGCGGGTATCGGCTGGTAATCTCAATAGCTCGGATAGCATCCGCCGCCTTGAACGGCCGCATCGAGACCACCATCGGCCCGCCGAAAGGTCCCACGGGTGTGGTGGCCATACTGGTCCTGTACATCGGCACGGTCGTACGCGCCTCGATGTGGCGAATGGAAAGCCCCGCTTGCATGAGCAGTTCTTCGAAGGAAAAGGAGCAGCCGATCACGAAAGAGACGAGATCGTCCCGCCAATAATTGGCGATGTCGGTCGGTTCATCGACTAAAGCGCCCTTTTTCCATACGCGGTAGCGCGGCACGTCGCTGCGAATATCGAGGTCAGCGCCTAAACCGTGAATGTGCGGATTGCCCGGTTCCGAAACACCCAGGATGGGACAAGGCTTGGGATTGGCGCGGCAAAACGCGTGGAAGTCTTTCGCGAGGACCGCCGGCAGGATCGCGAGATTGCCTTGCGCGAAGCCTGGCGCTTGGCCGGAGGTCGGGCCATCAAAGGCCCCGGTCCGGCACGCCTTCCGCACGGAAAGCGGCTCTCGCATTTGCTTCATCGTGTTCATGACATCCTCACCCAACCTGGATAGGGAACCGCTTGCGTCATGTCCAATTATCGATTTTTATTAAATTTGATAATTTTTTATTATCATAAGCGCCATGGCGGAATTCAAGAACCTCGAAACCTTCGTCTGGGTCGTGAAACTCGGCAGCTTTCACGGCGCGGCGGCCAAACTGTCCGCCACCCAACCGGCGGTCTCGCAGCGCATCGCGCAGCTCGAAACAGAATTCGGCGTTCGACTTCTCAAGCGCGAAAGCAGGCCCGTGGTCGCGACGAAGGAAGGGCGCGACCTCTTTATCCATGCCGAGCGGCTTTTGCGGATGCGGGGCGAAATGGAGAGAGTGCTGGCCGACCGTTCCGCCGTGCGCGGCGTGCTGCGTTTGGGCGTTTCCGAAACCATCGTTCACACCTGGCTTTCGCGCTTTATCGATCTGGTCGACGAGATGTATCCCTCCCTGTCTCTGGAAATCGAGGTCGACATCTCAGCCAATCTGCGCGAACGGCTTGTGGCGCAGGACATCGACCTCGCGTTTCTTCTCGGCCCGGTCAGCGCCGCGTCCATCCGCAATAGAGATCTGTGCCGTTTTCCGCTCGCCTTCATCGCGAGCCCTACGCGCGCACTGCCGGCAGGCCCGGTGCCGCTCGCTGAACTCGCGCGGCACCCGATGATCACGTTTTCCCGTCTCACACGTCCGTACATGGAGATTAGCGAGCTGTTCGCGCAGCCGGGCTTTGCGCCTATTCGCCTGCACGCCACCGCATCGCTCGCGCCTGCGGTGCGCATGGCGCTCGACGGGCGGGCTATCGCGATCATTCCGCCGGCTATCGTCGAAAAGGAAATCGCGGAGAGAAAGTTACGCGTCATCGCGTCTGAAACCGCGTTGCCGGATCTTTCATTCACGGCCAGTTGGCCAAACAATCCCGGAGACCCGATCGCCGAGATCGTCGCCGACATCGCGATCAAGTGCGCAAAAACAGAACCGAGGAACCGCCGCGGATCGCGGCGTCTCTAGCACTTACCGATCAGATAGCCGTTCGAGAAACGGCGTTCCTGGCAAATCGTGATGAACTCTTCGTAGGTCGGCGCCGGCTTGCCCGGTTCCGTCGCTTGGAGATGGCGAACGTAAGTATCGTAATCGGGGATATGGACGAGCAGCCGGAAAGTCTGCCGGACCCGCGACCAAAAGTCGGGAGCGGCTTGGTCCGTGCGCGGACTCGCCGTGGGATCGTCTTCCATGGGCGTCTCAAAGATTCCAATACACCTTGGCGCAGGCGAAGCTTAGCATGGCGCTCAGCCCGCGGACAGGGCCGCGCAAGTATTTGGGAGCAAAGCGCAATCAGATCGACGTGAAAAGTGCCGAACTAGCTAAAGGGGGGTTAGCCTTGTTCAATCAGCTTGTGACGCCGGTCGGCGAGAGTCTGCTGTTGTCTTTTGCCGTCGCTGCGATCCCGATCGCGGTGGTCCTCATCTTCCTCGGCGTCATCCGCAGGCCCGCCTGGCAAGCCGCCGGTGCCGGTCTCCTTATCGGTCTTATCATCGCAGTGACAGCGTGGCAGATGCCCGCCGTCGCCGCGCTCAGCAGCATCGCCAACGGTGCAGCTTTCGCCCTCCTGCCGGTGATGTGGATCGTGTTCAACGCATTGGTCCTCTACAACATCACCGTCATATCCGGGCGCTTCGACGCCTTCCGCGCGTGGATGATGGAACATTTGCCCAACGACCGGCGCGTGGTGCTTGTTGTGATCGGCTTTTCGTTCGGCTGTTTGCTGGAAGGCATCTCCGGGTTTGGAACGCCGGTCGCCATCACCAGCGCGCTTCTGATCGCGCTTGGTTTCCCGGCGATGGAAGCCATCGTCTTCACCTTGATCTTCAACACCGCTCCCGTGGCCTTCGGGGCGCTCGGCACACCGGTGACCACGCTGGGGGCGGTTACGCAGCTTTCCGACCAAACGCTTGGTGCGATGATCGGACGCCAGCTTCCATTCCTGGCGTTCCTTTTGCCCTTTTACGCCATTGGCCTTTACGGCGGCCTCCGCGCCTTGAAAGGCGCGTGGCCGGTCCTCCTTGTCGCCGGGGGCTCGTTCGGCCTCGCCCAATTCGTAACGTCCAATTACCTCAGCTATGCGCTCACGGACGTGTTGGCCTCTATGGGCTCGCTTATCCTCACGGTGTCATTCATCAAAGTTTGGAAGATGCCCCTCGATCCCGCTTTCGCACTCAACGCGCCGGTTCAGCCGCGGGGGGAAAGCACGGCGGGAGTGGACAGTTGGCATGGATGGATTCCGTGGACCCTGCTCGCAGCGGTGGTCATCCTGTGGACTCACTTCCGCGTGGCCGGGATCGCCCAGGTCCCCGTGCAATGGCCGGCCCTGCACAACCAGATCTTCATCACGACCTATGACCGGCCCTATGCGGCGATCTGGAACTTCCAACCGCTCGGCACTGGAACGGCCATTCTGGTGACATCCCTGCTCGTCGCGGTCCTCGTGCGTCTGAAGTTCAGCGAGCTTATGCGCGCCTTCGGGGATGCCTTTAAGCAATGGCGCATGCCCGCGCTCACCACCATGCTCATCATCGGTCTCGCTTACCTGATGAACTATTCCGGCATGACGTACACTCTGGGTGTCGCCGTCGCCTCGGCGGGCTTCATCTTCCCATTCCTGTCCGCTTTCCTCGGATGGCTGGCGGTGTTTCTTTCGGGCAGTGATACGTCGGGCAACGCATTATTCGGAAACCTTCAGGTCGTCGCCGCCCGTGAGCTGAATCTCGATCCGGTGCTGATGGCCGCCACCAACTCGTCGGGCGGCGTGCTCGGCAAGATGATCTCCCCCCAAAACCTGACGACCGGCACGTCGATCACCGGTCTCGCCGGCCGCGAGGGCGAAGTTCTGGCACGCACGTTCAAGCACAGCATCATCCTCACGGTTTTGCTGGGCCTCCTCGTGATGGGCCAGCAGTATCTCTTTCCGTGGATGATCCCAAAATAAAGGTCCGTACACATGATCTCAGGCGCGCACGTCGTCCTCTACAGCAAGGATGCCGATGCCGATCGCGCGTTCTTTCGCGACGTTTTGAATTTCAAGAATGTCGATGCCGGTCATGGCTGGTTGATTTTCGCGCTGCCCCCGGCGGAAGCGGCCTTCCATCCAGGACCTGCGAATAGCCATGAGATCTACCTCATGACCGATGATCTCAAAGCGGAGATCGCAAAGCTCGGAGCAAAGGGTGTGACCTGCGCCGACGTGCAGGAAGCACGTTGGGGCTCGATCACATCCTTTACATTACCGGGCGGTGGGAAGCTCAGCCTTTACCAGCCCAAGCATCCGCGGCCGTAAAACCGCTTACTTCCTGAATTTCAGAACGTATTGATCCGTGTGGCCACGCAACGCGGCGTCGAAGACCGACTTTGAAAGGTCGTCCGCGGGATTGCGCAGGACACTGCTTTCGCCCTCAAACTTGAACCCGGCCGCGATCACCTCTTTCTTGACCGCTTCCACGTCGTAACGATGCAGGCTGGTTGCGACTTCGACGCCGCTGCCTGCCTTCGCCGCGTGGTCGACGATGACATACAGACCGCCCGGCTTGAGAGAATTGTAGATGGCCTTATTCAGTGCGGCCGCATCCGTCACGCCGATCGGCTTGAAATAATAGTCGTGGTAGTTCTGGCGGATCCAAACGACGTCGACGCTCTCCGGAATCTTGAACTCGTTGATCGGAAGCGAGAGCGCGGCGACATTCTTGTAGGCCGCGTCTGCGGCGATCGCCTTTGTCGCCGCGGAGGCATCCGTCTTCAGGAGCGCATTGAGTTCGTTGGGCGACACGGCATAAATCCGGCCGTTTGGGCCGACCGCTTTTGCGAACAGGCGCGTGAAGTACCCGTCGCCCGCAATGAAGTCGACGACCTTGTCGCCCGGTTTGACGCCGATGAAGGACAGTATATCGCTGGGCTTACGCTCAGCGTCGCGGTCCTTGTCTTTCTGAGGACGGCCCTGATCCGCCACTGCACCGGCAATATGCGCCGGTACGGTATCTGCGGCGAAGCTGTAAGACCCGGCCGCGAAGCCGAGGACAATCACGAGCGCTACACTGGTTCTACGGAACATCTGCCCCTCCCTGGGATATGGCGGTGCATGACGTTACCGCCGCGCTTCTGGTTTCTCCAGAGGCGAAATCATGACGGAGGGCGCCTCCCCGCCCGCCGTCATGGTCCCTGAACGTCGTTATCCCACCAAGGTGTGCGCGGCGCGGTCGGCCGCGATCTGCACAGCCGCCGTCGATGTAGCGGCGAAACTGGTGACGAGCATGGCGTGCAACACAAGACTACAAAACACAGCTGTGAACTTCTTCATGACAATTGCCTTTTCTTCTTTTTGGAGAGGGAGGGTTACCCGGGCTACTCGTAACGTAGCGCGCGGATCGGGTTTTCCTGCGCGGCACGGAAGGCGTGACTGCCCACGGTGATCCAGGCAACCAGCAACGCAAGGAAGCCGGCGGCGCCGAAGACCATGGGATTGAGGGCGATGCGATGTTCGAAGCCGTTGAGCCAGTCACGCATCAAATACCAGGCCACCGGCCAGGCAATGAGGTTGGCGATGAGCACCGGCTTCGAGAAATCCAGCACCAGCAGACGCACGACGTCCTGCACCTTGGCGCCCAGCACTTTACGGATACCGATCTCCTTGGTGCGCCGTTCGGCGCTGAACAGCGCGAGACCGTAGAGACCGAGAGCGCCAATGATGATCGCCAGCGCGCTGAACGCGGCGAACATGGTGGCTTCGGCTTCTTCCTGTTCGTACTGCGCATCGACGCGCACTTGCATGAATTCCGACCGATACGGAATCTGCGGTTCGAGCTGACGCCAGATTTTCTCAAGTGCGGAGTTGACCGCCGGGCCCGAAACCTCGTCCGTCCGCACTGTAAGATTATAAAAATCCTCCTCGTCGCGTTGATAGAAGGTCGGCTCGATCGGATCGCGCGCCGAGCGGTAGGCCACATTGCCGACGACGCCGACAACGGTCACGGTTGCCTGACGGCTGTCCTTATCGGCATTGCCGACGCCGATGCGGAATTCTTTCCCGATGGCTTCCTGCGGAGAAGACAGGCCGAGTTTCCCCAGCGCCGCTTCATTCAGAAGAATGTTGCCGCCGCGCGCAGCCTTGTCGTCATCCGACCCGGTGTAATCGTCGCCACCACGGCTTGCTTCCAACACGCGGCCCGCCAGCAATGGTATCTTGTACGTCTCGAAGTAATTGAAATCGACGGTGCGATTCGAAATCAAGATCGGATTGGGGCTGGGCTTTCCCGGAATTTCGAAGATGTTGTTGTTGCTGTCATTGTCGGTCGGGATAGCGCTGCTGAACGTCGCGCCCGTCACGCCTTGGACCTTTGCCGCCTCCGCGGCCATGGTGGTACGCAGGGCTTGGAATTCATCGCCAAACGGCATGCGGACGATGAGCAGGCCTGTGCGGTCGAAGCCGGGATTCATATTTCGGGCAAAGACCGTCTGTGTGTAGATGACCGTCGTGCAAACCAAAAGGCCGATCGAGATCGCGAATTGAACGACGACGAGGCCTGCGCGCAGGCGCCCGGAGCCTTCGGCGGCCGCGGACTTATTGGCTTTCAAGATCCGCGCTGGACGAAAGCCCGAGAGATAAAGCGCCGGGTAAAGCCCGGCCGCCAGGCCGACAAACACGATCAGCACCGCCATTGTCGGCACGAGAAGGTCGCCGGCGAGAAAATTCAGGCCCAAGTCCCGCTGCAGGATCGTGTTGTACGCCGGCAAGACGGCGTAGACGAAAGCGATCGCGAGCACGAATGCGATAACCGACAGCAGCAGGGATTCCGACAGGAATTGGAACACCAGCTGCGAGCGGCGGGCGCCCAATACCTTGCGCAGCGCTACTTCACGGGCACGCTGGCTTGCGCGTGCGGTTGCGAGGTTGGTGAAGTTGATGCACGCGATGAGAAGGATCATTCCCGCGACGACGGTGAACGCCGCAATCGAGTGCACATCGCCTGGCGGGCGGTCGATATTGGATCGGTCGCCATGCAGGTGGATGTCCTTAAGATTCACCAAGTCCATGGTGAGGAAATCAGCGACCGATAAGTCCTGACCACCGAAGTTGATGTTGGGAATGTTGCGCTTCTCGAATGCCGGTAGCGCCGCCGTGATGGCGTCGGGACGTGCGCCTTCCTTCAGCTTGAGGTACAGCGAGGTGTTAACCGACGACCATGATTCGAGCATCCACGGGCGGGCTTTCCAATCCTCCGCATTGATCGGTGCGATCAGTTTGATATCGAGGTGCGTATTGGTCGGCAGTTCCTTGAATACGCCCGTCACGCGGTAGTCGCGCTTGAGACTAATACTCGTGAAATGCAGGGGCAGAGTCTGCCCCATGGCCGCGGCGGCGGAACCGAAATACTTCTGCGCCATGGCTTCAGACAAAAGAATGGACGACACGTCCGCAAGCGCGGTTTTCTTGTCGCCGCTCACCATCGGAAGGTCGAGCACCTCCAGCAAGTTCGGATCGGCCAGCGCCACGGGCTCGCGGAAGACGTCGCTGCCGCGCGTGATGATGGGGTTCTGCTCGGTCACGCGGGTCGCCGCCTCGATCTCGCTGAAATCCTTCATCAGCGCGTCGCGCGCCGGCCCCGGCGCCTGTCCGGCCTTGAATACTTCGCGCCCCGGAATGTCAAACCGGCTTTGCACGGCATAGACCCGGTCGGCATTGGGGAACCATTCGTCGTACGACGTCTCGTGACGCACGTACAAAAGGATCAAGATGCAGCTCGCAAGGCCGACGGCGAGGCCAAAGATGTTGATCCCCGTATAGAGTCGGTTCTTGAGCAGGTTGCGGAAAGCAACCGTGACGTAGTTCTTGAGCATGATGGTTCCCCTCGCCTTCGGATCTATTAGGCGGCGACAGATTTAAACGGACGCGACACGACGTCGCCGTCGGGACGCAGGCCTTCGGCCACAACATGGCCGTCGAGCACATTGATCACCCGGCCCGCATGACCGGCGTCGGTGCGCGAGTGCGTCACCATGACTACCGTCGTACCTTCCTTATTGAGCTGCCGAAGAAGTGACATCACTTCGGCGCCATGCTGGGAGTCGAGATTTCCGGTCGGCTCGTCGGCAAGGATCAGCGACGGGTTCGACACCACGGCGCGGGCGACCGCGACGCGTTGCTGCTGGCCACCGGAGAGCTGAGCAGGTTTATGCCCGGCGCGGTGAGCGATACCGACCTTCTCCATCACGGCCGCAACGCGTTCGCGGCGTTCTTTCGCCGGAACATCGTGATAAAGCAGCGCGAGTTCGATGTTCTCGAACACGCTGAGTTCGTCGATCAGATTGAAGCTCTGGAAAATGAAACCAAGGTTCTGCTTGCGCAGGTCGGCAAGCTTCGCCTCGTTATAGGCCGAGATTTCCTCGCCCTTGAAGAGGTAGGACCCGGCGCTCGGCGTATCGAGCATGCCGATGATATTGAGCAACGTCGACTTGCCGCAGCCGGACGGGCCCATAATCGCAACAAATTCGCCGTCCTTGATTTCGATATTCACGGCATTGAGCGCCGTTGTTTCCACTTCGTCCGTCCGGAACGTCTTGGTGAGGTTCGAGAGTTTCAGCATTTTGATTCCCCTTTGTGATCAGTTGGCCGCGATCTGCAGGCGGTCTTTGTCCAAGAATGTGGTGTAGGGCGAGGTCACGACCTTCTCGCCGGGCTCCAGCCCGTCGAGCACTTCGATGAAGCGCGAATTGCGGCGGCCGAGACGGACGCCGCGGCGCACGGCTTCGCCGCCGTCGGGCGCCATCACGAAAATCCACGATCCGCCGGTGTCTTGGAAAAACGCGCCGTCCGGGATCAAGAGGGCATCGGTGGGATCGCCCAACGTGAGTTTCAATTGCAGCGTCTGGCCGCGGCGGATATCGGCAGGCTCCGTGTCCGCGAATACCAGGTCGGCGACAAAATGGCCGTCGCGCACCTGCGGATAGATTTTCGCGACCCGCGCGGTGTAATCCTTCCCATTCCAGGACAGCATGGCCGTCTGCTCGAGTTCGACGCGGCTCAGGTAGAATTCGTCGATGTCGGCTGCGATCTTGCGGCGGCCCGGATCATCGATCTGACCCAGGCGTTCACCCTTCGCCAGGCTTTGCCCGATTTCGGCGCTGAACGCGGTCAGCTTGCCATCCACCGGGGCTCGCACGGTCAGGCCGTCGAGATTCTGACGCGCAATCTCCAAGTTCTCAGTGAGGCGCTTCGCCGTTTCCTTGATCTGCTTGAGCTGCGTCTCTTGAAGATGCTCCGTGTTCTTCAGCGTCTCACTCAGCAGCGTGAACTTCCTTTTCTGGAAGTTGAATTCATCGTCCAGGTTCTCGAGATCGGCCTTCGAGCTGTTGCCATTGGCGAACAGCGCTTTGCGGCGTTCCAGCGCGCGGCCGAGCTTCTGCACTTGGTATTCCGCCTCAATCATGTCGCGGCGATTGTTGAGGCGGCTTTGCTCGAGATTGAGTTCCAGCGTGCGCACGTTGTTGGTTTGCTGCGCGACCTCGGCTTCGCGGGTCAGTACTTCGAGGCGCAGCTGCGTGTTTGACAGGTCCACCAGCACATCGCCGGCTTTCACCTCGGCGCCGTCTTCGACGTACATCTTTTCGATACGCCCGCCTTCGATGGCGTCGAGATAGACCGTCTTCAGCGGCGCGACCCGGCCGCGAACGGGCACGAAATCCTCAAACGCGCCGCGGGTGACTTCGCCCACAGTGACGGTGGAGCTTTCGACCTTCACGGCCTTGCCGCCGGGCATTGCGATGAAGATCGCGAGGACGATGAGAAGAAGAGCGCTGCCGCCGGCCGCGGCAGCGAGCTTGGCGCGCTTGTGCCAAGCCGGCGCTTCGATCTTGCGATCCATGGCTCCGCCGTGGATGACGCGAGGGGTCGCGTGTGGGTCTGGGGAGGTCATGGGCCGGAAGCGCTCCTTATCGGCGGAAAAGCCCGCCGACCTCCGCTAGAGCAAAGCCCGTGCCACAAATTTTACTTGATCTAAGCCATTGAAATAATGGAATTAATTTCCACGCCGCGACGAAAGTTAGCAATAACTCAAAAGAAAATGGCGGTTTTAGACACCTATTGTCTAAAACCGCCATTTCACATTTTTAGCCATCCTTGCGACAGACAACCGCGAGGATCCGGAGGGGTCTAGTTTATTGTAATATCATGTATTTTTGTCACAACGGGCTAGGCCCCCGGGTAACAAAGTACCCCTACTTCGGATCCGGCACCTCAATCGTCTCTCCAGCAAGCACCGGGGTGTTCACCGGCAAACGCCGCGCGCGGCTCGCTTGTTCGTAGGCGTAGCCCAGCGCCAGAATTTTCCCCTCGCTGAAGGCCGTTCCCAGGAACGAGATCCCCACCGGCAGGTCGTCGTTGGTGAAACCGGCCGGAACGATTAGGTCGGGAAAACCTGTCAGATTCGCGAAATTGGCCGGCGTGTTGGCGGCGCCGCCGGGAATCGCCGTCGGTTCGACGATGGCCGGCGGACGCTTCGGCGCCGTCGGATAAACGATCGCATCGAGCTTGTTGACCGCGAAGACGCCTTCCATGGCGTTGCGCATCAACGGCAAACCGTAATCTCGGACCGACAGGTATCTATAGTCCGACAGCGTGGCCGACGACGCGAGTTCGGTTTGGAACAGCGTCCAGCGCGCCGAGTTCGGGCCGGCGCCGTCCGGACGGGGGCTAGTGTATTGGCCCGCGCGTTCGATCATCTCCGGCAGGCTCTTTGGATATTTCGGACCGAGCGTCTTGAGGTACGTGGCCACCTGCGGCACGAATTCCGGATTGCGGATAGCCGCGTAGAACTCGCCCTTCGCATCGAGCATCCATTTTGGATAGCTCACGTCGACGATGGTGGCGCCCTTCGCCCTCATGACCTTGAGCGCGTTCTCGATCACCCAATCCACTTCCTCGTCCTGTTTCATGAAATCGCGCGCGACACCGATGCGCGCGCCCTTCAATGAATCGGCGTTCAGGAATTTGGTGTAGTCCTTCTCGAACTTGCCTTGGCTTTTTTTGGTGGCGTCGTCGTTGGGATCGATCCCCGTCATCGTTCCGAGCGCGATGGCGACGTCGGCGACGTTACGCGTCATCGGTCCGCCCGTATCGAACGTGAGCGCAAGCGGAATGATGCCGTCCCGGCTGAGAAGACCGTGAGTCGGCTTCAACCCTACGATCCCGTTCACGGTCGACGGCCCGCGGATCGAACCGCCCGTATCGGTGCCGAAGCCCAGCGGCGCATATGCCGCCGCGATGGCAACGCCCGTACCGCCCGAGGATCCCGACGGCTGACGCGTGAGATCGTGCGGATTGAGAGACTGGCCGCCAAGCGAGCTGTTGCTGCTGGAGGAAGCGAACTCCGACATATTCACCTTGGCGAGGATGATCGCGCCGGCCTCCTTCAAACGGCGAACCATATAAGCATCGTCCGGCGGAAGAGAGCCTTCGAGCAACACGGATCCGCCCGACGTCTGCATGTCGGCCGTGTCGTAGTTGTCCTTGAGTACAACGGGAATGCCATGGAGTACCCCGCGCACTTTGCCGGCCTTACGCTCGGCATCGAGTTGGCGCGCGAGATCGAGCGCTTTCGGACTTAACGTGATGACCGCGTGGATCTTTGGGCCCTGACGGTCGTAAGCGTCTATGCGGGCGATCGACATCTGCACAAGCTTCTCGGCCGTCAGCGTTCCCGCCGCCATGGCGGCCGTCAGATCAGCAATCGTAGCCTGCTCCATCGGGACGGTCTTCGCCCACGCGGGTGCGGCGGCAAGCAACGTAGCTGCCGCGACGGCGGCTCGAAAACGCGGAAGAATTTTCATGATGCCCCTCGGTTCCTTGTGAATCGGCGAGCCACATCCCTTCCCCAAGGCGGCCCCTTGGAAAGATGCTAGCGCGGATTCCAGCCGGGCCGGAACCTGTTTACTTGGTCAAAATGCAGTTGACGCGGTTGATAAAGAACTCCCGGACCGCCGGGATATGTGACAGGACCGGCAGATTCTTCACGGCCTTATATTCAAGGGAGACGACATAGAGACCGCTGGCGCCGAGGATTTTCTCGAAGCGCCGAATGGTCATCTTGTTGATGCCCGGCAAGTAGCCGCGGGACGCGTCGTCGCGGTAAAGCTGGCGCACGGCGAACACCGCTTTCTCAGAGAACACCACGTTCACCCACGGAAAATGGGTGAAGAAATTCATGTGCTAACCATAGGGCGACAACCACGGGGATCCGAAAGTTATCAGGATCCTGCCGCCTGGCACGATCGCGGAGGCGAGTTCGTCAAGATTCCTCTCCGGCTGCGGGAAATGCTCGAACGAGTTTAGTGAAATTGCGAGGTCGAACGCACCGTGCACCTTCTCGGCGAACACCGCGTTCGGAAGCCCGCGCGCCATGCGCCGTCCATGGTCGAGACGCTGGCGTTCGATATCGACGCCCAAAACGAAGGCGGCCCCTTCCTGCGCCATCGCCACGGTCTGAAAGCCGTCGCCGCAGCCGTAATCCAGTACACGTTCGCCGCGGATCAGCGATTTGAAGTTTGGAAACTCCCCGATAAATTCGTGCAAAGCCGTGGCCGCCGTCCATTGCGCGGTCGGCTTCGCGTGCCCCCCGGACGCGAAGACATCCTTCGGGTTTTTGGAAAAACCGTAGAGCAAACGCTCAGGCCACGAGAATCCGGCAACAATCCGCGCCGTGCGCGCATCGAGCGTGTCGAACGACGTCACGGCAGCCGTGTCTTCCATTTTGGGTATCCCCGGACTTCCGCGGCGAGGTCCGGTCTCAATGGGCATCTTCGGCCAAGGTTCCCGCTCGCCCGTAACCCCTTGTCAGTCCTGAATACTTTCGGAAGCGAATTTTCGCCGTCCGCAACCGGGACCATTTGTGCGCATCGCGGCGGTGCCCTATACATCCCCTCCACAAATTCACATCGTGCCTAAGGATCGTTTCGAACATGATTCCGCGTTACGCCCGTCCCGCCATGACCGCCATTTGGGAGCCGGACAACAGGTACCGGATCTGGTTCGAGATCGAGGCGCACGCGTGCGACGCACAAGCCAAGCTCGGCATCATCCCCGCGGAAGCCGCGAAAGCGGTCTGGCAGCGCGGCAAATGGAACATCGAGCGCATCGACGAGATCGAAAAAGAGACCAAACACGACGTCATCGCCTTCCTCACCAACCTCGCCGAATACGTCGGCCCGGAAGCGCGTTTCGTTCACCAAGGCATGACATCGTCCGACGTGCTCGACACATGTCTGTCGGTTCAACTCACCCAGGCGGCCGATCTTCTCCTGAAGGACCTCGACGATCTTCTCAAGGCGCTGAAGCGCCGCGCCCTCGAACACAAGATGACCGTCACCATGGGCCGCAGCCACGGCATCCATGCCGAGCCCGTGACCCTCGGTCTCAAATTCGCGAGTTTCTACGCCGAGTTCGACCGCAACCGCACACGTTTAAAAGCCGCCCGCGAGGACATAGCGACCTGCGCCATTTCCGGTGCGGTCGGCACGTTCGCGCACATCGATCCGTTCGTCGAACAATATGTGGCCCAACAACTTGGCCTGCATGTCGAGCCCGTCTCCACGCAGGTGATCCCACGCGACCGCCACGCGATGTTCTTCGCGACCCTTGGCGTGATCGCAAGTTCCATCGAGCGCATCGCCACCGAAATCCGCCACATGCAGCGCACGGAAGTGCGTGAAGCAGAAGAATTCTTCTCGCCCGGCCAGAAGGGCTCGTCGGCCATGCCGCACAAGCGCAACCCTGTGCTGACGGAAAACCTGACCGGCCTCGCGCGTATGGTGCGCGGCTATGCCATTCCGGCGATGGAAAACGTCGCGCTGTGGCACGAACGGGACATCTCGCATTCGTCGGTCGAACGCTACATCGGCCCCGACGCGACGATCACACTCGACTTCGCCCTCGCTCGTTTGACCGGCGTCGTCGATAAGCTCGTGATCTATCCGGAGAACATCGAGAAGAACCTCAACATGATGGGCGGCCTCGTGTTCTCGCAGCGCGTCCTGCTCGCGCTCACGCAAGCGGGCGTCTCGCGCGAAGACTCGTATGTCCTCGTTCAGCGCAACGCGATGAAGGTGTGGAACGGCGGCGGCCAACTCCTCGACCTCTTGAAGCAGGACAAGGACGTTACCGACCGTATTCCAACGAAGGACCTGGAAGCGCTTTTCGACATGGGTTTCCACACCAAGCACGTGGACACGATCTTCAAGCGCGTTTTTGGGGAATAACCCATCGCGCAGCACGCGCGAGACAAACGGATGAAAAATGCATTCCCCGCCCGCGCTACCGCACGGCGGGGAATGACATTTAGGGGACCTACTTCTTCTCGTCCGCCACGGCCGCGGCGGCTTGGCCGAATAACTCGGTCAGCTTCTTCTTCAGGTCGGCACCCGACATCTTGCCGCCAAGGTCCTTGCTGACCTTGGCGATCATGTCGTCGTCACCCGGCTTTTCGAAATTCGAGTCCACGACGTCCTGCGCGTACTTATCGGCCTCGGCGCCCGACTTGCCGAGCTGACCGGCGGCCCATTGGCCGAACAGCTTGTCGCGGCGCACTTGCGCGCGAAACTGCTGTTCCTGGTCGAGCTGGAATTTCCGCTCAAAACCCTTTTCCCGGTCCGAAAACGCGTCGCTCATTGAAGTCCTCTCAGCAAAGGTGGGGCTTTTGATATAGCGACCGCTATACCTTGGCGCAACTGGCGGAGGTGTTACGGAGACACTACGTTACAGGGATGTGCACCGTTGTCCTCCGCCGCCGCCCCGGCCACGATTGGCCGATCCTCATCGGCGCCAATCGCGACGAGATGGCGAACCGCCCCTGGAAGCCCCCTGCGCGCCATTGGGAAGAGCGGCCGGACATCGTTGCCGGCCTCGATGAACTTGCCGGCGGCACGTGGATGGGCCTCAGCGATACGGGCGTCGTCGCCTGCATTCTCAACCGCCACGGCACTCTCGGTCCAGCTCCGGGGAAACGCAGCCGCGGGGAGCTGGTGCTCGACGCGCTCGATCATCCCAACGCGGCCGACGCGGCCGAGGCTTTCGCTGATCTCGATCCTCTTGCTTACCGGCCGTTCAATCTCGTGATCGCGGACAATCGTGACGCCTACTGGCTTACCCTGCGCGCCTCGGTCGCGGGTGCGTGGGTCGATACGCAGAAGATCCCGGAAGGTCTGTCCATGTTCACAGCCTTCGACCGCAATGACCCGGCCGACGCGCGCATCGCCCACTACCGGCCGCTCTTTGAAAGTGCCCCAATCCCCGATCCCGGCAAAAACGAATGGGAAAGCTGGCAGCGCCTTTTAGGTTCGACAGAGGGCGGGACCGAGAGCCGGGCCATGAGCTTCCAGATGCCGAACGGCTTTGGAACCTCTTCCTCTTCCCTTCTGGCGCTCCCGTCCCCGGAACAGGTCTTTAAAAAGGGCGGACAGCGCCCGGCCTGGCTGTTCGCCGCCGGGCGGCCCGAGTCTGCACCCTTTCAGGCTGTGGATATGTCCTGAGGCCCCATCCTGCCCCCGGTTTAGGCCGGTTTTAGCTGGTTTTCTAAGCACGAACGCCTGCGTTGTCGCCCGTAACCCATCCTGCTATAGGGACCCCCATAAGCAGGGCGGTTCGCCCCAATAAAATACCGGGGCTAGTAGCCCGTACCCATCAGGAAACTTTCATGGCACGTCGCAAACAAGTTTACGAAGGCAAGGCCAAGGTGCTTTTCGAGGGCCCAGAGCCCGGCACGCTGGTGCAGTACTTCAAGGACGACGCGACGGCGTTCAACAATAAGAAGAAGGGCACCATCACGGGCAAGGGCGTGCTCAACAACCGCATGTCCGAATACCTGATGACCAAGCTGGAGGAGATCGGCATCCCGACTCACTTCGTGCGCCGGCTCAACATGCGCGAGCAGCTGGTGAAGGAAGTCGAGATCATCCCGGTGGAAGTCGTCGTGCGTAATATCGCCGCCGGCTCCATTTCCAAGCGCTTCGCCATTCCGGAAGGCACGCGCCTCCCGCGTTCGATCATCGAATACTATTACAAGAGCGACCAGCTCGACGATCCGATGGTCTCGGAAGAACACATCACCGGCTTCGGCTGGGCGGCGATCCATGAGATCGACGAAATGCTGAATATGAGCCTGCGCATCAACGACTACCTCGCGGGTCTGTTTCTCGGCATCGGCATTCGCCTCGTCGACTTCAAAGTCGAGTTCGGCCGCCTGTTCCATGAGAATGGCGATGTTCAAGTTGTGCTGGCGGACGAGCTGTCGCCGGACAACATGCGTCTGTGGGACGCTAAGACCAATGAGAAGATGGACAAGGACCGCTTCCGCCGCGACCTCGGCCAAATCGAGGAAGCCTATCAGGAAGTGGCCCGGCGTCTCGGCATCCTGCCCGAAAGCGGGCCCACCGACGTCAAAGGCCCGTCGACCTTACAGTAGGGCAAGCGCAGAAACTTTCGGACTTGAAGCCGCGCCGTGGAGTCCGGAAGCCGATAAGAGATGTCCCAAAGCAGTCCGGAAAGCCTCATCGCGCAGATTGCCGCAACACAGGATGATCTGGCGGCGCTGCAATCCATGTGCATCGCCAATGCGGAAACCCGGCGCGATGCGGTCGTCGCCGCCCTGGAAGAAATTTGCCGCAGCGGCAAAGGCAATGTCGCGATTCGCGCGGCCCAGTTAAACTTTCTGGTTCATCACAAGGAAATCTACGCCCGGCAACAGGCGAACCCTTCGCCTTATAATGCCGTCAGCCTCGATGATTGGCGGTTCCACGCCGTGCAGCCGGAAATAGCGCAATGGCAAGGCTTGACCGCGCAATGGCTCGCGCTGAAGCCGGATTCATACAGCGGAGTCTACACACGCGCCCTGTCGCTGATCGCGAATCAGCCCGCACAATCGGTGGAGCCCTTATTCGCGAAACTCCGAGCCCACATGCGGGCGGATTTGCCGTCGATCACCAATTTCGATGCAAGGTTTCATCACGGTCTAGAGCAAGCCGCTGAAGAAACTCGGACTGCGATGCCGGAGTTCGTTGCCGTGCGGCCGCGGCGAGGCGGCGAACGGTTCGTATTTAGCGCCTGCGACTACACCTACTTCGAAACCTACGGACTGCGGATGATGGCGTCGTTTCGGGGCCAGGAGGCAAACTGCGGGTTTCACCTCCACCTTTTCGACACCACCGACGACGAGGCCCAGAGCGTGGTCGCGCGGCTCATCGACATGGGTCTCGATAACGTTTCCCTGTCCCGCGAATGGTCCGGCATGAGGTCCAACAATACCTCGCCGCAGCCAGCCTCCGAGGCGGCCAGGGGCTACTATCACGTCGCCCGGTTTTTCCGCTTTTGGCAAATCCTGCGCGCGGAGCCCGAGACCAGAGCGTGGCTTCTTGATGCTGACAGCCTCTTCCACGGGGACCTCGCGGTGCTCTTCAATCGTGCCCACGGACAGGACATATCGGTTTGGCTGGTGCCTGGACGGGTAGAGCCCAGCAACAAAATTGCGGCGGGACTTGTCGGCATCGCACCAACCGTCCGCGGGCGGCGCTTTTTGCAGCGTGTCGCCGGGTATGCCGCGGCCTGCATAAAGGCCAATGTTATCCCTTGGGGAACCGACCAAACTATCTTATACGCCGTGTACGTTGGTATGGCGGACGACGCGCCCACGATCGACCCGGTTAACGCGGCGATCTGCGACGGCCACTGCACGGAACGCGCAGCAATATGGCCCGGCAAGTGCGACGTAAAAAGTCCCAACTACCCGAATTTCGCGAAATTCCTTCAGGCTTTGAAGGCGGCATAATGAACCATTCAACCCTGCTGACTGGAGAGCGTCGGTGAAAGCCAAAGTCCACATCACCCTTAAGAACGGCGTCCTCGATCCGCAAGGAAAGGCCGTCGAACACGCATTGCATGGCCAAGGCTTTAAGGGGGTCAGCGACGTGCGCCAGGGCAAGTTCATCGAACTGAAACTCACCGGCACCGACAAGGCCAAAGCTAAAGCCGAAGTCGAGGAGATGTGCCGCAAGCTCCTGGCAAACACGGTGATTGAGAATTTCACCGTTGAGGTGATCGAGTAATGAAGGCGGGCGTCGTCGTTTTCCCAGGTTCCAATTGTGATCGCGACGTCGCCGTCGCTCTGGAACAAAGCACGGGCCAGAAAACCGCGATGCTCTGGCATCGCGACACCGATCTCCCCGATCTCGACCTCATCGTCGTACCGGGCGGTTTCTCTTACGGTGACTATTTGCGCTGCGGCGCCATGGCCGCCCACTCGCCGATCATGGGCGAGATCAAACGCCGCGTCGATAAAGGCACGCGTGTCCTCGGCATCTGCAATGGCTTCCAAGTCATCGCCGAAGCCGGCCTCGTTCCCGGCGTACTGATGCGCAACGCCGGTCTCAAGTACGTCTGCAAAGACGTCTATCTGCGCGTGGAAGACTCACAGAGCGCGTTCACGGCGCGCTACGATGTAGGTCAGGTGGTCCGCATTCCTATCGGCCACGGCGAAGGCAATTATTTCGCCGATGAAGAGACGCTCTCGCGCCTCGAAGGCGAAGGCCTCATCGCATTCCGTTACGCCACGCCCAAGGGCGAGATCACGCCCGACGCCAATCCGAACGGCAGCCAGCGCAATATCGCCGGCGTGTTCAACAAATCCCGCACCGTGCTCGGCATGATGCCTCATCCGGAGCGCTTGTCTGACCCGAAGCTGGGCGGCACCGATGGCCGCGCCATGTTCGATGCGCTCGTGGAGACCCTCGCATGAGCACCAAGAAAATTACAGCGGAAGACATCAAGACCCATGGTCTGTCGGACGCCGAATACAAAAAGATCCTCGAAGTGCTGGGCGGCCGCGAGCCGAACCTGGTGGAGCTTGGCATCTTCTCGGTGATGTGGTCGGAGCATTGCTCCTACAAGTCCTCGAAGAAGTGGCTGAAGACTCTGCCGACCACCGCACCGTGGGTCATCTGCGGCCCCGGCGAGAACGCCGGCGTTATCGATATCGGCGACGGCCTGGCCGCCATCTTCAAGATGGAAAGCCATAACCATCCCTCGTTCATCGAACCCTACCAGGGCGCGGCGACGGGCGTGGGCGGCATCCTGCGCGACGTCTTCACCATGGGCGCACGCCCCATCGCCAACATGAACGCGCTGCGCTTCGGCTCGCCCGATCATCCGAAGACACGTCATCTCGTCAGCGGCGTGGTCGCGGGTATCGCGGGCTACGGCAACTGCGTCGGCGTACCGACGGTTGGGGGCGAAGTGAATTTCCACCCCAGCTACAACGGCAACATTCTCGTCAACGCCATGACCGTTGGCCTCGCGAAGCAGGACAAGATTTTCTATTCGGCGGCCGCCGGCGCCGGCAACCCCGTGGTCTACGTCGGTTCCAAGACGGGCCGCGACGGCATCCACGGCGCGACCATGGCGTCCGCTGAGTTCGACGCCAATTCCGAGGAGAAGCGCCCCACCGTTCAGGTCGGGGACCCATTCACCGAAAAGCTCCTCATCGAAGCCTGCATGGAACTGATGGCGACCGACGCCATCCAGTCGATCCAGGACATGGGCGCCGCCGGCCTCACCAGCTCGTCGTTCGAGATGGCCTCCAAGGGCGGCATGGGCGTCGAGCTCGAGATGGAGAAAGTGCCTCAGCGCGAAGAAGGCATGACCCCGTACGAGATGATGCTCTCCGAGAGCCAGGAGCGCATGCTCATTATCTTGAAGCCGGGCAAGGAAGACATCGCCCGCGCCATCTTCGAGAAGTGGGAACTGGATTTCGCCGTGATCGGTCACTTGACCAACACTGGCCGCATGATCCTCAAGTTCCACGGCGAAGTGGTGTGCGATCTGCCGATCGATCCCCTCGCCCAGGCTTCGCCGGAATATGACCGTCCGTGGACCCCGACCCGCCGTCAGTCGATCCTGGAAGCCAAGGACGTCAAGGACGTTGCCTGGAACGAAGCCCTCAAGACACTCATGGGCTGTCCGGATCTCGCCAGCCGCCGTTGGGTCTACGAGCAATACGACCACATGGTCATGGCCGACACCTGCCAACGCCCAGGCGGCGACGCCGCCGTCGTGCGCATCCACGGCACTAACCGCGGCCTAGCTATTTCCACCGACGTGACGCCGCGCTACGTGCTGGCCGATCCGCTGGAAGGCGGCCGTCAGGCCGTCGCGGAGACCTGGCGCAACGTGACCGCCGTGGGCGGCCGTCCGCTGGCCATCACCGATAACCTCAACTTCGGCAATCCGCAGAAGCCCGAGATCATGGGCCAGATCGTCGAAGCCATCAAAGGCATCGGCGAAGCCTGTAAGGAACTCGACTATCCGGTCATCTCGGGCAACGTCTCGCTCTACAACGAAACGGACGGCAACCCGATCCTACCGACCCCCGCCATCGGCGGCGTCGGCCTGATCGACAACCTCGACACCATGATGACGGTGCCTTTCAAGGCCGAGAAGGAGATCATCCTCCTTGCCGGTCAGCGCGGCGGCGGCTGGCTTGGCCAGTCGCTCTACCTCCGGGAAGTCTGCGGTCAGGAAAAGGGCGCTCCGCCTCCCGTCGATCTCAAGCACGAACTTGCCGTTGGCAATTTCGTGCGCGCCATGATCCACGGCCGCAAGATCACCGCCTGCCACGATCTCTCCGACGGCGGCTTGATGGTCGCGATCGCCGAAATGGCGCTCACGGGTGATATTGGCGCGCAGTTGAGCGGCATCGCCGGTCACGCCCGCCTCTTCGGTGAAGATCAGGCGCGGTATGTGCTGACCGTAAAGACGTCCGATCTCTCTGGCGTGAAGGCGGCAGCGCTCGCGGCCAATATTCCGCTCGAGGAAATCGGTGTCACGGGTGGCAGCGCGATCAGCCTGGGCGGCGCGAGCGTTTCCCTCGCCGAGCTGCGCAAGCTCAACGAGGACTGGTTCCCGAATTACATGTCCCGGCCGAACTAGGAGCATCCTCATGGCAATGGCCGCGAACGAAATCGAACAGATGATCAAGGCCGCGTTCCCGGATGCGACCGTCGAGATTCAGGACCTGCGGGGCGACGGCGACCATTACGCCGCCGTCGTCACCTCGTCCGCCTTTAAGGGCAAGTCACGGGTCCAGCAGCACCAGATGGTCTACGCGGCGCTCAAGGGAAAGATGGGCGGCCAATTGCACGCCCTGGCGTTGACCACCCAGGCGCCCGCTTGATTTGCGGTCAGGACCGTCGACGCCCCGCTATTTCGCGGCCGCTTCCGCGAATTTCTTGAGGTTTCCGGTCTGCTGAGCCAGGACGCCGTCCACCGCCGGCGCCCATTTCTGGAAACCTTCCTTTACGTAACCGCCGGCGCGGAATGTCAGGGTGAGTTCGGTCTCGGCGCCGCTCGCCGACAAACTGAACGTCAGCGTTCCATCAGCGGCGAGATTGAAAAAAGGCCCCAGCGAACCGCGGGTCACCAGCATCGCCGGAGGGCGCATATGGGTCACGCGCATGTGCTCCACGCCGCCGCCGTTCGGCATCGTCTCGCACCAGCACCCCCCGATCTTCGGGTCGAACGTGATGTTCTCCGATGCGCCGGAGAAGGTGTGATCGGAGCTCCACCACTTCGCCGGTTGGATCAGCGCCGCCCAGAGATTCTCGGGCGTCGCGGCAATACGAACGACCTGCTTGATCTCCATGCCGTTGGCGGCGACATCGACGACTTCGGCCTGCGTGGGTGTGGCAAACCCCAGCACAAGAGCAACCGCGAAAAACCGCAAAGGCCCCTCCCCCGTGAGTGGTGCGCCTCGAGGGTAAGCTGGCAGTCTTTTCCTGTCACCTGCCCATCCAGGACCGCGCGCACGATCCGCGCCAGCGTCAAAGGAGACCCGGGTTTACCGAAGAAACCTTCCGCCTTTGTCCTTCAGGCCCGGTCTTCCTCCGCGTTGCCCGAGCCTGGACACAGGGCCGCCTGGAGACTGGAGTTGAGTTTTTTGGCCTCGTGGATGAACGTGAGGCCGGTCATGTCCGGCATATTGTGGTCACTGGCGCGCAAATCGACGCTGCCGCGAGTCTGGTAACGCCTGCGATTGCTTGGCAAAACGGCGCACAGTGCAATGGAATCAGACCTCTAACAGAAAAAGGCGGCGTCCCGGAGGGCGCCGCCTTTTCAGTCCCAGCGTTGTGAAACGCTTTATTTCTTCAGCTTCACTTCTTGCCCCATCAGCCTCGCCTTGTCCGCGCCCTTCTTGGGCGTGAACTTCTGGACGCGGTTGTTGTTGGCATCAGCCACATACAGGTTGCCGGCATTATCGACGTCGTATTGATGCGGGTTGTCCATCAGACCCGGCTCGTCGCCGAAGATGCCCCAGTACGATAGAAGCTTGCCGTTGGTGTCGAACTTGGCGAAGCGGTTATAGCCGGCCGCCGCCACCCAGATGCCGCCGTCTTCCGTGGCGACCACGCGCGTCACGCTGCGCACGTTCGGCCACTGGTCCAGGAACTTGCCGTTCTCATCGAAAATCTGGATGCGGTTGTTGACGCGGTCCGCCACGTAAAGGCGGCGGTTGGCGTCGATCCCCACCGAGTGCACCAGGTTGAACTGGCCCGGGCCCGAACCCTTGGTGCCCCATGCCGTGACGTATTTCCCCGCCTTATCGAACTTCACGACGCGGGAGTTGGTGTACCCGTCCGAGATATAGAAGCTGCCGTCCGGCATGAAGCTGATGCTCGCCGGATCGCTGAAGTGGGTCTGGTCCGTGCCGCGCACGCCCTTTTCGCCGATCTTCATCACCAATTGCTTGCCGTCGTTGGTGAACTTCAGGATGCGGTGATTGAAGCGGTCGACCACCCACACATGGTGCTCGGGATCGTACGGATCGATGACAATATGATGAGGAATCGAGATCTCGGCGTTCCACTGCGACCAGTTCTCGATCACTTTGCCGTCGGCGTTCAGCACCAGGATGTTGTTCACGTCGCCCTTGGCGAGATCCTTCTCGTCCTTCACGACGACGGTTTTGCCGATCACCTTGCCGTCGGCCGACAACAAAGGATGTCCGGCGCGCGTGTCGTTACGGTCGACGAAACCCACGAAGACGCGGTTCGGATCCTCGGCATTCACCGCCACGGCGCGTTGGTCGAAGCCTTCGATGCCCGGCTTGAACCAGCCGGCGACAACGTCATACGGGCCGGTTTCGTCCAATCCGCCTTTCTCCTGCGCGGCGGCAGGCATGGAAACGGCGAGCGCGGCGAACGACAGCCCGACAAGAACGTGTTTAATTTTCATGATCAATCCTCCCCGAAAAAGCGATGCCGAAACGTAACGAGAAATCAGCCCCCGATCTATTGCCATCTCGGCAACCGCCCTAGTTCCGGAGCGTTTTTTTTAAGGACAAAAGTTCACGCTCCTGTGAGTGTGGGCCCATAAGCAAAACTCCGCCGAGCGCGCAAGGGAGCCTCAGGATGTCAGAAGCGCAGCCTACCGCGCGCGACCGCACCGTCCTCAACGGCCGCCGCTTCCTGGTGGTTGACGACCACGGCTACATGATCGACGTGATCAACGAGATCCTGAAGCACTTTGGCGCCGACGAAACCGTGCGCGCCGATAGCGTCGACACAGCCCTGGGACGTATCGACGCGCGCCGCGGGGTGGATGTCATCGTGTGCGATTTCAATATGAAACCGGTCAACGGCATCCAATTTCTGCAAACCATCCGAACGGGCAAGCATCCTCACATCAATCGCGATCAGCGTTTCATCCTGCTCACCGGCCACGGCGAGATGGATGTGGTGCGCGCGGCCAAGGGTCTCGACGTGAACGGCTACGTCGTCAAACCCGTCGCGCCGGATATTTTCATAAAGACGGTCGAACGCGCTCTCGCCGCCCCGCCGGCCTTGAAACCGCCGGGCGAGTACGAGCGTATCGCCACCGGCGATCTTCGACGTTTTCAGTAGTCTGGGGTTGCGCAACGTCCGCGCCCACCACTGCTTAATATGACCGTAATGCGGCGCGGCGAGACGTGACGAGGAGCCCCCAAACGGGTAAAATCGCGCCATGAAGTATGTGACCGTCGCGCTCGTTCTGCTTTCCTCCGGGGCCGCTTCCGCACAAGGGATGCCGTCCTTGCCCGCGCCAGGCATGCAGGGACAATTCAGCAACCCCGCGCAAGGCGCTCCGCCGCCGCCGACCAAGAAACTGCCGAACGGCGAGTGCGTCACGACGGCGGCGCGCAACTACGACAGCATCCGCAATTTCATCCCGTTCGTTTCGCTCGAGGATTGCCTCAAGAGCGGCGGCCGGCCGGCCGCGCCGGGGCCGGCGATGGGCGGCCGCAAAGCCGGTTGATGGGGCATTCGGGGGCTCTTGTACTCCCCGGCCCACCGCCTATATTCCCGTCATACCGGGGCTTTCCCCTTTAAGGACACCATCATGACCAATCCCGCTATTGAGCAGATCCAGAAGGACATCGGCGAGAACGACGTCGTCCTGTACATGAAGGGCACGCCGCAGTTTCCGCAGTGCGGCTTCTCGGCCGCCGTCGTCCAGGTGCTCAACCACTTCGGCGTCCCCTACAAGGGCGTCAACGTCCTCGCCGATCAGGGCATCCGCGAAGGCATCAAGGAATTCACCCAGTGGCCGACCATCCCGCAGCTCTATGTGAAGGGTGAGTTCGTCGGCGGCTGCGATATCGTGCGCGAGATGGCCGAAAGCGGCGAACTCGAGACGCTGTTCAAGGACAAGCAGATCCCGACCGCCTAACAGGTCTCGGACCGCTGAAATGAAAAGGGCCCCAGCGATGGGGCCCTTTTTGTTTGGGTATTGTCCTTAGCGGCTGGTCGCCGCGCCGGGCGGCGCCGCGGCCACTTTCGCATCCGGATGCTGAATGAAGACCTGCGTGAACTTCACCACCAGCGAGGACGAGATCGCGGTGTTCTTGCCGTCGGGGCCAGGAATTCCATCGGCGTTGCGGAACAGCGCGCGCGACATCGAAGGCTGCGACATGTCGCCGTAGCCAGAGTGATGCGTCGAGTAGCCGCGCAGCAGCGTCTGGCGGAAAGTATCGATATCGTTGTATCCGCCGAGGAGGCCTTCGGCGCTTTCTCCCGACGGGTCCAGCTTCACGCGCAGGCGCGCCTGCCTGAACAGATAGCCATACGGATCGGAATACCACGACGACCAGGCCCAATGGATATCGGCCGGTTCGGTGGTCAGTACGCCGTTCTCGATCCTGCCCATCAGGCTCGTCGTGTACTTCTTGCTGAAGCGGTCGTCGATACGGTTGGACCCGCCGGGCATCACCTTCTGCCCGTTCACGTCCATGATCAGCTTGTCTTTACCGCGATACAGATTCACGACGACATGATCGTCATTTTCCAGGCTGTCGACGTCGGCGAGTTCAACGAGGATGCGGTTGTTCTCGAATTCACGGACCCACAACTCGGTGAAGTGCGCGTAGGACGCTTCACCGCGGAACATGCGAATGCAACCGATCGCGCGGTAGAACGCGTTGTCGATGCCCTTCTCGCCATCCGGCGAAGTAAAATCCTTCGGGCCGACGCGCCCGTCGAGGTTCAGGCCGATGCCAATCTTCCCTTCGATTTCGTTGTACGGGAAACGGTCTTCCTTTTCCGTGGGATTGCGCACCGCGATTTCACGCTCAAGCTGCGTGCCTTCGACCGTGCCGCCTTCGGGGTACAGCGCTTTGAACTGGTCACGCGGCCCCGCGTTGAAACCGTTCGGGCATTCCTGCTTGCCGTCCTTCGTCTCATAGATGCCCCAGCGCGTGCTGGTCAGCGCGAAGCCGATGGTCTTGTTCTGAAGGCCGAGGATCTCAGGTGCGCCCGCCATGGCCGGCGCGGCGCACATCGCCGCGCCGGCGAAGGTCGCGGCGAGGACGGACGTGAAGGCGATCTTATGGCGCGCAGGCTTATGAGGCACGAGGCGGCTCCTTGAGACGATATACTTACAAGCATCGGGAAAAGCTCTCACGTGCGCAACGGGCGCGTCAGCCTATACCCGCCCAGCGTTAGAAATGACGCATAAATATCTCCCGATACCGCCTGCGAGAGATAAAACATCTCCGGAGGCAACAAAAAAGGGCCCCATCGCTGGGGCCCTTTTCAGTTCGTGTTCGGCGCCACCCGGAGCGTTTCGTAGATAACGCGACCGAGTAAAAAGTTAGCGCGAGTAGAACTCAACCACGAGGTTCGGTTCCATCTGGACGGGGTACGGAACGTCCTTCAGGCCCGGGATGCGCTTCAGTTCGCCCACATACTTGCTGTGGTCGATTTCGATGTAATCCGGCACGTCGCGTTCCGGAGACTCGGAAGCCTCCTTGATCACCGCGAGTTCCTTGGACTTGCCGCGCACTTCGATCTTGTCGCCGATCTTCACCATGTACGACGACACGGTGACGCGGCGGCCGTTGACGGTGAGGTGGCCGTGGCTCACGAGCTGGCGCGCCGCGAACGGCGTGATGGCCAGCTTCATGCGATAAACGATGGCGTCGAGACGGCTTTCGAGAATGCCGATCAAGTTTTCGCCGTTGTCGCCCTTACGGCGCATGGCTTCTTCGTAGTACTTGCGGAACTGCTTCTCGGAGATGTTGCCGTAGTAGCCCTTCAGCTTCTGTTTCGCCATGAGCTGCACGCCGTAGTCCGAGGGCTTCTTGCGGCGCTGGCCGTGCTGGCCGGGGCCGTACTCACGCTTGTTCAGAGGGCTTTTGGCGCGTCCCCACAGATTTACTTGGAGACGACGGTCGATCTTGTACTTCGACTCAGTACGTTTGGTCATTTCGGGTCCATTTATATGTTTGTTGTTGTCCCGGTAGGGCTTCTTGCGAAGCCGGTATCGGGCTCGTTGGCCCAATACGCGTTCCCGGAAGTGAAGCGGGCCGGAGTTTAGGGATGGAGGGCGTGAAGTCAACTCTCATAACCGCTTGAATCAATTGATAATTTAATATCATGTAACATCTATAAATTATTGTCTTGCAATAATTTATTTCTGCGACAATAATTTTCCCAACACGCCGCCTTGGGGAACGCCGATGACTGAGACACCTGAAATGCCCGAAACCACGCCCATTCCGCCGCTCTCGCCGGGGTTCGACCGGGCCCGCCGGCTATCGCGCGCCCTCGTGATTGCCCTCACCGTGTGCCTGGTGCTGGGTGTGATCGCCCTGATCGCCTTCACCGCCTACATGCTCTCGCCTGACCTGCAGGACCTGATCGCCCGGCACACTACGCACCGCCTGCCTGGGAAGGGCAAATACGCGTTCGCCCTGATCGCCGCGGTCCCCTACGGCCTCGCCCTCATTTATGCCCGCAAGTTGTTCGCGCGTTTCGCCGCGGGCGAAGTCTTCACCGCCCAGACCATCGGTGTCCTGCGCACGGCCGCGCTGTGGCTGACCGTATCGGGCTTCCTGCCGTTCCAGCCCCTCACCCTCATCGCCGGTGTTGCGACCTATGTCGCCGCTTACGTGATGGTCGAGGCCTGCCGGCTCGCCGACGACAGCGCGAGTATCGTTTGATGATCGTGGTGCAACTCGACGTGATGCTGGCCAAACGCAAGATGCGCTCCAAGGAGCTCGCTGAGCGCATCGGTATCACCGAGGCCAATCTGTCCTTGCTCAAGTCGGGGAAAGTGAAAGGTGTGCGGTTCGAGACGCTCGAGAAAATCTGCGATGCGCTCGAATGTCAGCCCGGCGATCTGTTGGAGTTCCGCAAGGCCTGACCGCCCCTCGCATGATTTGGGGTCAGATTTCACATCGATGCAGCTGAATGCAATGAACAGCCGTCGACCCCCAGATGTGGAATCTGACGCCAAATCATGCGCACGCCCGCGCGCGAAGGCGCGCACTAAATAGGAGTGCGAAGGCGCGAAGGCGCGCCTAGAACCAATCCACCGATTTGTCCGACATCACATACCTAGCTGAATCGCGCCGCTCATCGGGGGCGAGCGGATAAGCGGCAAGGCGCACATCCAAAGCATCGTCCCGCATCAGGGCGTTCAAGGTCTCGAGGGCGCTCGTCAGCGTCGCGCGGGCCAACGGCGACTTCACAGTCTCAAGTGCTTCCTGCACCACCGCGATATCGTCCGCGAGCGTGTGGGTAATGCGCCATAACAAGTCCCCCCGTGGTTATGCGCAAATCCTACCCACCCCCGCGCTGCTGCAACATCCGGTATTACCCGGAGTACGAGTACGTACGTGCCTGTGGATAAGTACTAGCGATGGCGCTGGCGGGCTTCGGTCTTCATAAACGCCGTTACGAACACCTGCTTGCATCAAAGGTGTGCGCAACCACGATTTCATTCCGCCACTGCGGCGACGCATCGGTGCGCTACCGCTTCCGCCTCCATCGCACCCCTCCTTTTCCGCATCCGCGATCTCGGTCCATTATGCGGCGTTCACGACCCTAGAAGGACTGAGAGCGCCCGCCATGACTGCCGATCGCACGCATTTCAACGCCGGTATCGCGGCGCTCGAAGCCCGCGACCTTGACGCCGCGGCGATGGCCTTCGAACAGGCGCTCGTCGCCGATCCTGGCGACCGCGAGGCGCGTTATCGCCTCAGCAATACCTACCGCGATCTGCACCGGCTCGATGAGGCCGAACGCGAAATGCGCCGTGTCGTTGATATGAGCCCTGAAGACGCGAAAGCGCGCTCGGCGCTCGGCGTCATCCTGACAGAAAGCGGCCGGCCCGCAGAAGCGGTCGAGGTCTTCGCCGGCGCGATGGCTGTTGATCCCAGTTATCGCCAAGCCGCGGTCAACTGGCTGCATACGCAGCAGTACGTGCCCGGCGCCACGGATGAGTCGCTCGCCCGCAGCCATGCGCAGTGGGCGGCCCTACACGCGCCGCCCGCAGCGGCTCAACAGTTTCCCAATCCTCCGACGCGAGACCGGCCCATCGTCGTGGGGTTTGTCTCGGGCGAATTGGGCCTCCATCCGGTCGGCCGTCTCAGCGTGAAACTGTTTGAGAATTTGCGCCCCCACGAGATCAGGGCGTGTGTGTTCTCCACCCGGCCCGCTGAATACGAGGACGAGATCAGCCGCAGGATCGCGCAGGTCACGCGCTGGACCTCGGTGTTCGGCCTCTCCGATGCCTCCCTCGCCCAATTCATCAAGGCTTCGAAAGTCGATATCCTCATCGACATGTCGGGGCATACCGGCGCGGGACGCTCCGGTATTTTCGTGCAGCGCGCCGCGCCCGTGCAGGCCAGCTGGCTGGGCTATCCCGGCACCACCGGGATTCCGGCCATGGACCACCTGCTGACAACGGACACATTGGCGCCCCCCGGTTTCGACCCCTTCGCCACGGAGCGGATCGTGCGGCTTTCGAGCACGCATGCCTGCTTCGAGGCCCCCGAGGCCCCGCCTGTCGCCGAACGGCCGGCCGCGCGCAACGGCTACATAACCTTCGGCTGCTTCAATAATCCCGCGAAGCTCAGCGACGAGGCGCTTTCAACCTTCGCGGCCATCCTGAAACGCGTGCCGGACAGCCGCTTGAAGATCCAATATCAGGCGTTACGCGCGGCCGGTTTGCGGGACCGCCTTCACGCCAAGCTCGAAGCGCAAGGGATCGCGCCCGCGCGCGTCGATCTTTCCGCCGAAACCTCGCGGCAAGACTTTCTTGCGGGGTACAATAGCGTCGATATTGCGCTCGACAGCTTCCCCTATTCGGGATGCATGACGACCTGCGAGGCCCTCTGGATGGGCTGCCCCGTCATCGCGTTCACAGGCGATATCATGGCCGGGCGCCAGGCCGCGAGCGTTCTGGCTGCGGCCGGACTGTCGCAATTCATCGCGCGTGATCGCGACGGCTTCGAGAACCTCGCGGTTTCTCTCGCCCATGAACCGCAGCGGCTTACGCTTCTGCGCACCGGCCTTCGCACAACGCTGTCCCGTTCGCCGCTATGCGATGGCGCACTCTTCGCCCGGGAATTCACCGACGCCGCGCGTACGATGTGGGCCGAGTGGTGCGCGCGTCAGGGTGGTTAGTCGCCGCCTTCGGCTTTCTCGTCCGCCCCGGTCTTGTACCCCGGCTGCCGCTTCGGGCGATCCGGACGGCGGCCATAGCGCAGCTCTTTCACCATGCCGTGGAACGTGCGGACCTCCTGCTCCGTGAGTTCGGCCCGTTGCAGCATGTTGCGGATATTATTGACCATGCCCGGCATCTTTTCTTCGTTGCGCAGGAAACCGCAGATCACGAGCTCGCTTTCCAGGTGCTCGAACAGCCCCTGAAGCATCTCTTTCGAGGCGGGCAAGGTGCGGTTGAGGGCCATCATTTCCTGCGGCCCCTCGTAGGCCGCCTGGAACCATTCGTACCCCACGATCAGCACCGCCTGGGCCAGGTTCATTGACGAGTGTTCGGGATTGAGCGGCACTTCGATGATGGTATTGGCAAGCGCCACCTCATCATTGTGCAGCCCGTCCCGCTCGCGGCCGAACAAGATGCCCAGCTTCAAGCCGGCGCGTGAATGCATATCCACCGCCGCCGCCTTCGCCGTCATCAACGGCTTCACCATTTCGCGGCGCCGCGCCGTGGCCGCATACACTGTGTGCAGATCCGCAACCGCTTCGGTCACCGTAGCGTAGCGTTTCGCGTGCTCGAGGATGCGCTCTGCGCCCGATGAAGCAGCGATCGCTTTATCCGACAGCCAGTCTTGCTTGGGGTCGACGAGGCGCAGCTCCTCCAGCCCCGTGTTCATCATCGCGCGCGCGGCGGTGCCGATATTCTCGCCAAGCTGCGGTTCGACCAGGATCACGGCGGGGGGATTTTTGGCCACCTTCGCGATCAGGCGCGCCTTGTCGGCGTAACCGCGCGGGGGTTTGCCGTTAGCTTCTGTCATAGGGAGGGCGCGGAATGCCCTGGTGGGCGGCCCGCAAGGCGTTGGACCAGCGCGAGCGCAAGTCTTCGAAATAGGGATCGCCCGCTTCGATGCGCTTGTTCAGCTCCAGGCGCTGCGTATCGCGGCGCATCACCGCGCAATCGAGCGGCAGGCCCACCGCGAGATTCGAACGCATGGTCGAATCCATCGAGATCAGGCTGAGTTTGAGAGCGTCGTAGATGTCCGTATCGTAGTGCACTGCGCGGTCGAGCACCGGTTTGCCGTACTTGTGCTCGCCGATCTGTAGGAACGGCGTATCGGGCGTCGCTTCGATGAAATTGCCGGCGGCGTAGATCATGAACAAGCGCAGGCGGCGGCCCTTGATTTGTCCGCCCAGCAACATGGCGATGTCGAAGCGCATATGATGATCTTCAAGGCTCTCGCCGTCGATCCGATGGATCTCGCGCACGGCGCGCCCCACCAGCTGCGCCGCCTGGAACATGCTCGGCACGTTGGCGAACGTTTCCGGCTCATCCGAATTGGGACTGAGCAACCCCTCGTTGATCATGCTGAGCACGGCTTGCGTGATCGAAAGATTGCCCGAGCTCGCCAGCGCGATCATGCGCTCGCCCGGCTGCTCATGGATATGGAGTTTGCGATAGGTCGCGATATTGTCGACGCCCGCGTTGGTGCGCGTGTCCGACAGCATCACCAGCCCTTCCTTGAGCAGCACGCCGACGCAATAAGTCATGAGAGGTTTCCTCGCTGAAAGGGCTTATAGCCCACCCCGGAGAAAGGCACAAACTTTCGGGAGGAACCTTCTGTTCCTTTGCAGGGTTTGAATGGAGGACGCGGGCGGCGTCAGCTCTGATGCTGGCCCCGCGCATGATCGACCGCCACACTGACCGCGAGACGCTCCTCGCTTCCACCGCTGCGGGAGCCCCTGACTGGCGCGGCGCCGAGATAATCGAGGCCGATGGCGACGCGCACATGCGCCGCCGTGGGGCTGACGCCGTTGGCCGGATCAAAACCCACCCAGCCGAGGCCTTGCACGTAGGCTTCCGCCCAAGCGTGGCCGGCCTCCTGTAGAACCGCGCCATTCTCCTGCAGGAGATAGCCGCCGACATAGCGCGCCGGAATCCCCTTGTAGCGCGCCGCGGCGATGAAGACGTGGCTTAGGTCCTGGCACACCCCGTGCCGGCCTTTGAAAGCTTCGGCGGCTGTCGTCGTGGCATTGGTCGGGCCGGTCTCGAATTTCATATCCTTTTTTACCGCCAGTAGAAGCTTGTGAAGGCCATCAAGGCCGCGGTCGGCGCCCACCACATCGTTGGCGAATTCCTTGATCGCCGCGTCCGGTTGCGTCAGCGGCGTCTCGCGCAGAAACAGTCCCGGCGGAAATTTCTCCGCCGCGCCGCTGATGACACCGACGGTGTCATCGGTTTCCACCTCGCCGTCGACCGTGATCGCGAGACTATCCAGCGGCCGGTGGAGGGACAGGATGTGCACGATATTGCCGAAAGCGTCCTCTGTTTCTTGCAAACGCGCGTCCTGGTCGAGATCGATTCGCCAGCGGCGGACCTGCTGGCCGTCATGGTTGCGCGGCGTCATGCGCAAAAGCTCGATGATCGAATGCGCCGGCTCGTCGTAGGCGTAGGCGGTACGATGGTTGATACGGATGCGCATGTTAAATCAGATATTGCTCTGAGATGGCCGCCCCGATGCGGTGATTGTCCGCGACGAAGTGAGTCAGAAACTCGTGCAGGCCTGTATGGAAGACTTTCTCGATGCTTCCACTTTCAAGGGACGTGTGGAGCGCACGCGAGAGACGCTGCGCCCGCCCTTGACGTCCGTAGGCGGCCGCGAGGTTGTCGAGCCCATCCACGATCTCTCGGTAGCAGGACGCCAGCGAACGCGGCAGCTCGCGGTTCAATATCAACAGGTCGGCGATCAGCCATGGCCGCAGGCTTTCGCGGTAAACCCAGTGATACGCCGTCAGCGCGTTCACCGAACGGAGAATGGCGGCCCACTGCGAGTAGTCCAGCCCCCCGCCCACCGAGACACTCTCCGGCAATAGGATGTGATACTTAACGTCCAAGATGCGGGCGGTATTGTCGGCGCGCTCGAGGAAAATGCCGAGCCGTGAGAACCAATAGGCATCGTTGCGTAACATTGTCCGGTACCCGGACCCATCGAAGCGCAACGAGATGTCCTTCACCCACTCCGTGAACCGCGCGAAACGGGCCGGGGACAGGATCGAGCGGTCCATGCGTTGCAGCTCAAGCCACGCTCCGTTGATCGTCTCCCACATCTCCACCGTCAGCGCGGTGCGTACGGCGCGCGCGTTGAATCGCGCGACCTCCAGGCACTGACGGATAGACGACGGATTTTGGTCCGAGAAGGCGAGGTATTGGATCACGTTCTCCGCGCTCGGCGTCCCGTGCACCTTCATGAAGGAATCGTAGCAGCCAGCGGTGATCAGCGCCCCCGCCCATTCATTCCCCTGCGCCCCATAGGCCGCCGGCAGCGCCGCCAGCCGCGCTGTCGCTTCAAGCACGCGCGCAAGATAATCCGCGCGCTCCACATAGCGCGACAGCCAGAACAGGTTATCGGCGGTACGGCTTAGCATGGCCGAGGTCTCGCGGGGGGAAATGGGGTTTCCCCATTTTTTCGCGGCCTTCGATTTTTTGCGGCCTGCCCCATCTAGATGTCCACCACCCAGGTATCCTTTGTCCCGCCGCCCTGGCTGGAGTTCACCACCAGCGACCCCTCTTTCAGCGCGACGCGAGTCAAACCGCCCGGCACGATCTTGATGCCGTTCGCGCCGGACAGGCAGAACGGCCGCAAGTCCACATGCCGCGGCGCTACGCCGCTTCCCACGAATGACGGGCACGCCGACAAAGCCAGTGTAGGTTGCGCGATATAGTTCTCCGGGTGCGCTTTCAGGAGCCCGCGAAATTTCTCGATCTCCGCCTGGCTCGCCGCCGGCCCAACCAGCATTCCGTAACCGCCGGAGCCGTGAACCTCCTTCACGACCAATTCGGGCAGATGCGCCAATACATGCGACAGCTCGCTCGGATTTCGGCAGCGCCAGGTCGGCACATTCTTCAGGATCGGATCTTCGCCGAGATAGAATTTCACGATCTCGGGCATATAGGTGTAGATCGCCTTGTCGTCCGCCGCACCGGTCCCTACGGCGTTCGCTAGGGCGACATTCTTCGCGGCATACGCATTGAACAACCCTGGAACACCCAGATAGGAATCCGGGCGGAACACCAAAGGATCGAGGAAATCGTCGTCGATGCGCCGGTAGATCACGTCCACGCGCTTCGGCCCTTGGGTCGTGCGCATGTAGACAAAATTGTCCCGCACCAGAAGATCGCGCCCCTCGACCAGCTCAATCCCCATCTTGTCGGCCAGGAAGGAGTGCTCGTAGTAAGCCGAGTTGAATTGCCCCGGCGTGAGCAGCACCACCGTCGGATCATCCCCAGCGCCCTTCGGGGCGACGGAGCGCAGCGTGGACACGAGTTCGTTCGGATAGTCCTCGACGGGCGCGACTTTATGCGCACCGTAAAGATCGCCCATGAGGCGGATGGAGATTTCGCGGCCGCCTAACATGTAGGACACACCTGAAGGCGTACGCGCGTTGTCCTCCAGCACATAGTAGTCGTCCGCGTCGATGCGCACGATGTCGATGCCCGCGATATGAACATAGATATCGTGCGGCACGGAAAGGCCCGCCATCTCAGGCCGAAACGCCGGGTTCTGCCAGACCAGATCCTCCGGTACGATCTTCTCTTTCAGGATGCGCTGTTTGCCGTAGATGTCGGCAAGGTACAGGTTCAGCGCCTTCACCCGCTGCGTCAGGCCCCTTTCCAACCGCGCCCACTCGGCGCTGGAGATCATGCGCGGGACGATATCGAACGGGATAATGCGTTCCTCGCCGGCCGCATCGCCGTAAACGGCGAAGGTGATGCCGCCCTTGCGGTATAGGAGTTCCGATTCAATGCGCAGCCGTTCGAGCTGGTCGGAAGGCGTCGCCTCCAACCATTTCGCGACATCCGTATAAGGCGCTCGGACGGCCCCATCAGGACCGATCATCTCGTTGAACGGCACGCGCACCCCCCGATGCTTCTCGAGGAAGAGTAGCATTTCTCGTGCCAATCTAACGTACTGATATTGCAAGGTTTTGAAGATAGCGTTGCGCTCATTTTCTGAGCAAACGGCGGAAAAAAGTGCAAACGCAAGCCGGCTTGCACTTCCATTTTGCTCCCGCGATGATCATACCGGCCGTTCTCGGGGGAGGGTTCCTTGCGCCGCGCTGTACGCCTGTCCGCGCTCGCCTTCATCGCGGCCTCGACCCGCCTGGCTACCGCGGTGGATCGCGCCTTTGGAGCCGCTACGGATTCAGACGGCGATATTTATAAAGTGATTTTCTAAGCATGAGCCGGTTCGTTGCGCTTTTCGCGCTTGGCCTTTTTCTCGCGGCGCCCGTCCTTGCGCAGAATGCGCCCGCGCTTCCGCGCTGGACCTACGAGAACGAGGTCTCGTTCTACAAGCCGCTCAAAGGCGAATGCCAACTCTTCTACCGCGACACCGTCGGCTTCTCCGGGGCCAATCTCGCGTTGACCACATGCGCGGATGACTACAAGACCTTATGGCCCGACATCGAGAACGCCACCGCGCTCAGCGACAAATGGATCCTCCTACAGTCCGTTGGCGACAACGAGAACTCCGCCGGCGCACGCATGCGCCTCGTCTATCATGAGAGGGATAAGGAAGACTGGGCATTCATTGACCGGGGTGAACCCGGAAAGGACCCGGCGACCCTGGCGCCGCGCCGCGCGCGGGCGCCCGCGATGGAGAAGCTGTTCGCCTCCATCACCAAGGAAAGCCAGATCGACGATCCGGAATTGGCCGTCTCCCACGCGGCCGCAACCTATATTACGGTGTTCGACGGCGAAGCCGTACAACGCAAGGCTTTCATTCGCGCGGCGAAGAGCAAACTCCCCGCCCCCGACTTCGCCAAGCTAAAGCAACTCGAAGATGCGCTCTGGAAGCTTGGGCCGTATTAGCCCTTCTCACGACTCGCCCGACGCATATTTCAGATTTTTCGTGGGACATTAAATTCGCGCGGCTCGCGAATATTCCGCAACACATGCAACGCCGAAAGGCGCATTATTATGCGGGTACGGTCCCATAGGACCGCACGGGCTCTTTGACATTGTGAATATTGGACTTTTGCGCGCCGCCCGCCGGGTCAGGCCGCGAGTGCATCGATAATGATCATTTGAAACGGGCGAGATGTCGCCTGATGTCGCCCACATGTCGCCCAGGGCGAATTTCGAAGCAACGTGTTGTCAGATTTCACGAATTCGGGACATGTCGCATGTCGCCCATGTCGCCCAGGAATCCTGTAATGTTTAGCAGTCGCCTATCGCGGTGACGCTACTTGCTTGCGCCGTCGAACGGCATCCGCTCGATCTTTGTAATATCCACGTCCTCGAGACACCGCACGTTAATCGCCGCCGTCGGGTTGCCCTTCGGGTCCACGCCCTCGCCGAACGGCGCGCAGCCGCAGCGCAGGCAGAAGTGGTGCTGGATCACGTGCTTATTGAAGGTGTAGGTGGCCATGTGATGCTCTGGGATCGCATGACGCAACTTGTGGCGCGGCTGGAACCACAGAAGGTAGCCTTTGCGCTGGCAGTGCGAGCAATTGCACTCGATCACGAGCCCCTGGATTTCGGCATCCACTTCGAACTTCACGTCGCCGCAGTGGCAGCTGCCCTTCATCATCGATGATTTCCTCTGTCCTTGCGGAGATTCGTCAGGTCGATAGTAAGCCGCACCTTTCACGTTATCGCGTGATCGGCTTGAACTTGATGCGGTGCGGTTCGACCGCATCGGCGCCCAGGCGGCGCTTCTTGTCTTCTTCGTAATCCTGGAAGTTGCCTTCGAACCACTCCACATGTGAGTCGCCCTCGAAGGCGAGGATGTGGGTCGCGATGCGGTCGAGGAAGAAGCGGTCGTGGCTGATGACCACGGCGCAGCCGGCGAATTCCAGAAGCGCGACTTCGAGCGCGCGCAATGTGTCGACGTCCAGATCGTTCGTCGGTTCGTCGAGCAGAATGACGTTGGCGCCTTGTTTCAGCATCTTTGCCAAGTGCACGCGGTTGCGCTCACCGCCCGACAGCTGGCCCACCTTCTTTTGCTGGTCCGAACCCTTGAAATTGAAGCGGCCCACATAGGCGCGCGCGGGCACGGTGTGTTTGCCCAGCTTGATTTCCGTCTGACCGGACGAGATTTCCTCGTACACGGTCGCGTCGTCCTTCAGGCTGTCGCGGCTCTGATCGACGTAGCCCAGTTTTACCGTCTCGCCGATCTTCAGCGTACCTTTGTCCGGCTTTTCCTGGCCCGTGATCATGCGGAACAGCGTCGTCTTCCCGGCCCCGTTTGGGCCGATGACGCCGACGATACCGCCCGGCGGCAGATTGAACTCCAGGTTCTCGATCAGGAGGCGGTCGCCGTAAGCCTTCGTCAGGCCCTTGGCTTCGATCACTGTGCCGCCGAGACGTTGGTCGGTCGGGATAATGATCTGCATGGTCTCCGGAGACTGCTCGGCGGCTCCCGCGACGAGCGCTTCGAACGCCGCGACGCGCGCCTTGCTCTTGGTGCGGCGGGCCTGGGGAGTCTGGCTCATCCACTCCATTTCGCGGTCGATAGTGCGGGCGCGCGATGCTTCTTCGCGCTCTTCCTGCTCCAGTCGCTTCTTCTTCTGCTGCAGCCACGACGTGTAATTGCCTTCGTAGGGAATGCCGCGGCCGCGGTCGAGTTCGAGGATCCAACCGGTCACGTTGTCCAGGAAGTAGCGGTCGTGGGTCACGGCCACCACGGTGCCCGGATATTCTTCAAGGAAGCGTTCGAGCCAGCCGACGGATTCCGCGTCCAGATGGTTGGTCGGTTCGTCGAGCAGCAGCATGTCCGGCTTCGACAGGAGCAAGCGGCACAGCGCCACGCGGCGGCGTTCGCCCCCAGACAGCTTGGTCACGTCCGCGTCCGCCGGCGGGCAGCGCAGCGCGTCCATGGCGATCTCGCAGGTGCGCTGCAGATCCCAGCCGCTAACCGCATCGATCTTTTCCTGCAGTTCGGCTTGTTCGGCGATGGCGGCGTTCATCTCGTCATCGGACAATTCCGTGGCGAACTTCGCGCTGACTTCCTCAAAGCGGTCGAGCAGCGCCTTCACCTCGGCCACCCCGTCCATGACGTTACCGAGAACATCCTTGTTGGGGTCGAGCACCGGTTCCTGCGCGAGATAACCGACCTTGGCGCCTTCGGCCGCCCAGGCTTCGCCGTTAAATTCCTTATCGATGCCCGCCATGATCCGCATCAGGGTGGATTTCCCCGAGCCGTTGGCCCCGAGCACGCCGATCTTCGCTCCCGGCAAGAAGGACAGCCACACGTCCTTCACGACTTCGCGGCCGCCCGGATAGGTCTTCGACAGACCCTTCATAACGTAAATGTATTGGTAGCTGGCCATGCGGGCGGGTGTCCTGCGAACGGAAAATGAGGAACCCGGCTTTTACCCAATAAAAGCCAGGCTCACAATGGTGCGAATCGCGCGGAATTACTCGGTTTTAGGGCAATCGGCCGGGTCGTAATCGCTCCGCTCGGCGATCCCCGTACGCAGACTGCCGATCTCAAGATCGGGCCAGCGCGGTGGGACCGTCTTGAAGTCGCCGGCCCGCAGCAATAGCCGCATATCGGCGCAGGCGAGGCGACCAGGCAATCTCCCCACGTTCGTCCAAACCCGATTCTCATAACTGAAGACAAGAGGTGGAAGCCCGTGGATCTCAGAAATCAAAATGACCTCGTCATTTCCATCGCTATCGAGATCCCGCACGATCGCTTCGCATCTTGCGCCCGGCTCCCGCAGGCACGGCGGGAAAGGTTCGCTTGACCGGCTGGCGGGCGCGCCGTCGGGCCTTGCGTTCCAATCTTGCTCCAAGAAGCTTGGCGGAAGAGGTTTCCCGGAGACCACCGTCACGTTGAGCGCGCGTCCCGCGCGATCAACGGGTTCATTTCCAAATTTGGCGGCGAGGGCGAGCGCCTGCGCCGCGCGATCATTGACGCCGGCGACATGGATCTCGCCCGCTTTCATGCGCTCCAGCGCCCGGATCCCGTAACGTCCACCTTGGAAACGAAGATATTTGTAATCGAAGGCTTCCGGCGAGGTGAGCCCCTTCTCAAGGCGCGCGACCTGGCTCGCGACCGCGATGCGGACGGGATCCGCGATCGGCGTAAAGAGGAGAATAAGAATGCCGATAGCCAGGAAAGACGTGACGGTATTGGTTTTTTCCACCGCCTTCAAAGGCGCCGCTCTTTGCACCGCCGCCGCGATATAGCCGACGGCGTAACACGCGCCGACCGCGACGCAGGCAAGCGCGTAAACACGATCGCCAGTCCATCCGTACTGCTGAACGCGCAGAGCAAGTGCGTAAGCGGCAATGGCAATGAGGGGCGCCGGCAAAATCGCCGCAACCGTCATTGTCCACCGAAGAACCGAGTGCGCGCGGGTGTCCGGTAGGCCGTCTTGGTAGCCCGCGTTGATCAACACGACAAGCGCCGCCGACACCGCGAGCAGCAGCCCCGCCGCGAAATTGGTGTCCCACAGAGGCCGCAGGCCCGTGAACGGCAGACTGACGACGAAACCCGCGACGATCACGACCAGCAGCGGCAACAGCCAAGACAAAAGCGTCAGGGCGAGCGTGCGAATGCCGCGCACCAGTGACGCGCGCACGTCGGTCAGATGAATCGCGATCGCCAATGCCATGGTGGTGATCGGTATCCCGAACCACGCCTCTTGCATCAGGTCCGAGAGAAAGGTGAGCTTGATGAGCTTGAACAAGCTCGCGCCCAGAAACAGAAGAAGCCACAGCGCGCCCGCGAAACCTATGCCTGCGGCCGCCTGAACGCCGTGCTTCCACGCCGCATCGAAGTACGTTGCGTAACGCGCGATGCGCTGGCCATCCATATTGGCGGCTAAGACCAGGGCTTGCGCGATGAACAGCCCGACCCCCGTCGCGATCAGAAGAAGGCCCGGCTCCCATCGCGCTACGTCGAGCGCACCGCCATTCTTATAGCCGTCGCAGAAACCGACCACCGCGCAGACGGTCACGATCACCGCCAGCCACCCGGCCAAACGGCGCAAGGGCAAATGCGCGTAAGCGTGCATGGCCGCGAGAGGCGCTAACAGCGCCGGAAGCAGCAAAGCCTGAAACATCGCAAGATCGCTCGCCGGCCAAACCCGATGCTCCTTGGCTTGGAACATGAGGTAAAGGACCAGGCCCTGCCCAAGGCCCACGGCAAGGCGCCTGGCTCCAACCGCGTGTGTAACATCCGTGGAAGTTTCCGGCATGGCCGCGCCCTTATTCCGAGAAGCCCCCAGAATACCCAACTTTTTGTTATAATTTGGGCGCTTCCCGCCAATTTGTGACTGGCGCTAAAGCCGAGTTCGGGCGAAATTCAAAGCAGGGAACCAAGGAAAAAAAATGCCTGCCACAAACCGGCAAGCGCCCTCTCTGCTCTCGGTCGTCTTGCCCTTCTATAACGAAGCGGCATCTGTGGACGCGCTTATGACGCGTCTCCTCGACGTGCTCGAGCACCAGCCGGTCCCTTATGAGCTTATTTGCGTCGACGACGGCAGCCGGGATGAGACCTGGCTTCAGCTGTCGGCATGGCGCGAGAAAAGCGAAGCCATCACTCTCATCAGCCTTTCCCGCAATTTCGGGAAGGAAATCGCCATCACTGCGGGCCTCGACGCCGCCGAGGGCGATTGCACGGTCATCATGGATTCCGATCTTCAGCATCCGCCTGAAGTCATCGCGGAGATGCTCGTGAAGTGGAAAGAAGGCTTCGACGTGGTCACCGGCGTTCGCCGCGACCGCGCGACCGATGGCTTTGCGCGCCGCGCGTTCTCGAAGATGTTTTACCGCGCCTTCAACGCGCTCTCGCCCACGCCCATCACGCCGGACGCCGGCGACTTCCGCCTGCTCGACCGTAAAGTGGTCCACGCTATACGCCGCATGCGCGAACGCGCCCGTTTCATGAAGGGCATTTACGGTTGGGTCGGATTTAAGAACACCACCATTCCCTTCGACGTCGAAGAACGCGCCCACGGCCGCAGCTCCTTCTCGCCGTTCCGCCTCTTCGCGCTTGCGTTCGACGGAATCCTGTCGTTCTCGACCGCGCCGTTGCGGTTAGCCATGTACGTCGGCGCCATCATCGCGCTTCTCGCGATCACGCTTGGCTCCTTCTATCTCGTACGCACGGTGATCTACGGCATCGACGTTCCCGGTTACGCGTCCATCATCGTGTCCACTCTCGCGCTCTCGGGCTTTACCATGCTGCAGATCGGCGTGACCGGCCTTTATCTCGGCCGTATCTACGACGAAGTGAAGGCGCGCCCGCTCTATCTCGTGCGCGAAATGGTCCTGCGTGAAGGCGCCAATGCCGGCGCCGACCGGGCCGCGACAGTACGCCATCTCAAGAATTTGGTCTGACATTGTCCCCTCATCAGGTGGCGATCTGCGCGGACGACTACGCGCTCACGCCGCGCGTCAGCGCCGCCATTCTCGACCTCGCGCACCGAGGGCGCATCTCCGCCGTCAGTTGTATGACCGCCTCTCCCCTGTGGCCGGAATTAGGACCCGCGTTGAAGGCCGTCGCCGATAAAGTCGATATTGGCCTTCATCTGACGCTCGTCGATGAAACGGCCCTCACCCGGATGCCGCGCCTCGCGTCCGCCAGGCGGCTACCTTCCATCGGCCAATTGATCGCCAAGAGCTATTTGCGCATGGTGCCGCTTGGCGAGATCGCGGCGGAAATCGAAGCGCAAATCGCAGCCTTTGTGAAAGTGATGGGACGCCAGCCCGCGCATATCGACGGGCACCTGCACGCGCATGTTCTTCCGGGCATTCGCGGTCTCGTGCTCGCCGCCGCCGCGCGTATGGCACCGCGGCCCTGGTTACGGACGACGACCGACCGATCCGTCTTTTCGCGCCCGTTCGGTTTCAAAGCCGCCGTGCTCGACGCCCTGGGGCGGAGCTTCACGCGTGAAGCAAAGGCGCGCGGCTTCGTCACCAACGATGGCTTTAGCGGTTTCTATGATTTCGCCCGCGGAGACTACGCCGCCTGTTTCCCTCAGTTCCTCAAGAACATGGGGCCGCGTCCGCTGATCCTCTGCCACCCGGGCATGGCCGGCGACACGGTGGCGTGGATGGAGGCGCGTGCGCGCGAGTACGATTTTCTTAAAAGCCGTTCCGCGGAATACCTTTTGCCGGCCCGCAGTATCGTTCGCCTCGGCGGCCCTACGTAGGCGGAGGTGCCGCCATGACTTCCTGGACCGTGCGGATCAGGTCCGCGGTCGCATAAGGCCGGCGCTGGTCCGGTCCAGCCGGCAGAACTCAAGACTTCAATGGTATCGCGCGTCACGTTCACCGCCACGACAACACAGATTTCAACATCGAGAGCGCGGCAGACGATCTCCGCCGACCGCTCAACCTGGACATTGAACTGCTCGGAGCCAAGCGCGGCCACGCCGAATTCAGCCACCGCGGCTTGCTCGCGATAGCGTTTTACGCAGTTCCGCCTCGGCGCGTTCCCGCGCGGCGCTCTCGGTCTGAAGTCGCGTCGCGTGGCGTTGCAATTGCTCGTGGACCTCCGCGGCCTCGTAGAACACCGCCAAAGCGCCGGCGTCGAGCGCAGCTTGGCCATCATGGGCCTCGCGAAGCGCGTGACCGGCGTAACCCAGCAACGTCATCAGGAACTGACGATTGGCGGGCCTGTCATCTACAACGAGAATTTTAGCCATCTCGGTCTCTAAACGCCCCCACCTAAGGATGACCGCAGCCGCTGCGGCAAAAACCGCTCGACGTCGGCCAAAAAGGTCTCGGGCTCTACAGGTTTGGAGAAATATCCATTGAATCCGGCGGCAAGCACCTGCTCGCGGTCGCCGAGCATGGAGAAAGCGTTGATGGCGATCACAGGAACTTCTGCGAAAGACTGCAATTGGCGGAGTTCCTTTAGAAATGCGTATCCATCGCACACCGGCATCTGGAGATCACAGAGAACAAGATCGAAGACCGATTCCTTCGCCGCACGTACGCCATCGGCTCCATTGACGGCGGTGACGACAAAATGGCCGGCCCCCCGCAACAGATACAGCGCGCGCTCGACCAGCTTTCTATCGGTAATATCGCGAATAGCGCTTGAAACCAGTGTGCCGTCTTCCGTTTCCAGGGGGGCTCAAGCTGATTTCGACGGGGAATTCTTCGCCGCTCTTCCGCTGGCCATGCAACTCGAAGCCAGCACCCATCGGGCGCAAACGTGAGTTGGAGAAGAATCCCTCGCGGTGGCCGGGGTGCTTGTCGCGGTAACGCGCCGGCAGCAGCATTTCGATTTTTTGGTTCAGCAGCTCCGAGCGGTCATATCCAAAAAGACCTCTGAAACGTTTCGACTCCACTCCTCCCAGAGTCTCTGGAATGTCTTAAGCAATTCTGTTTTCCAGAGACCTTTTCACGACCGCCAACAATTCCTCATTGGCAAACGGTTTGCGTATCGCGTCGTTCGCGCCGAGCTTCACGGCCATGTTGAGGAACTCGTAATTTCGCATCATCCCGCCGCCGGAATACACGACGATGGGCACCTGTTGATCCCGCGCGCGGATATCGCGGATCGTCTCGATACCTTCTTTTTCCGGCATGAGGATATCGGTGAGGATCAAGTCGGGGTTCTCGCCTTCTAGCTTCGCGAGAGCGACCGTCCCGTTCGGGATGGTCACGACCGTATAGCCGGCTTTGCGCAACACGGTTTGAACCGCGTCCGCGACAAGCGCGTCGTCCTCAATCAACAGAATCTTGGTCACTGCGCATTTCCCATCATGCCCGGACCTTTTAGAGGTCTGCGTTCTCACGCCGGTTGATGAGCGTCAAACGTTTCAGATATTAGCGCAAGCTGCTCAACTATTGGGAGTACCGTTTTGCGTCGATGTATTCGCAAGGGAGAGGCAATTTATGCGGCGGTCGGTGGTTGCCGTGGGGGGCCACAATTCCCGACAGTGTGCATAAATTCCGCTTATTATACAGGTCTGCATCCTAATTGCCGCGCATATCCAGCGATCTGTTTCACCCTGGGAGGTATAGGCTATAGCTGGGCAGCAACTTAATTTCTCTCGCTATGATTGAGTCCCAACCCGGCCCGAGTACTTATGTTGTGCCGGACCGTCTAAATATCCATACAATTCCCGAGCGACGTCATCAGCCTGAGGGGGGACTGGGCGGGATGAAACTTTCCCAATGCCACAATATCGATGACCTGCGGAGGCTGGCGCGGAAGAAGCTGCCGGCGCCGATGTTCCACTACATCGACGGCGGCGCGGACGACGAAGTCTCCCTGCGCGGCGCGACGACCGCGTTCGACGACTACGAACTGATGCCGCGCTATCTGGTGGACGTGGACACCATCGATATGCGGACCAAGGTGCTGGGCCAGGACCTGGCGTGGCCCGTTTTTTGTTCACCGACCGGTATGTCGCGCTTGTTCCATCACGACAAGGAACTTGCCGTGGTGCGAGCCGCCGAGAAACTTGGCACCATGTACTCCCTGTCGACCCTCGGCACGACCAGTATCGAGGACGTCGCGAAGGCGTCCACGACGCCGAAGATGTTCCAGATTTACGTTCATAAAGATCGCGGACTGACCGCGGAATTCGTTCAACGCTGCAAGGCCGCCGGGTTCGCCGCCATCTGCCTGACGGTTGACGCGCCGGTGGCGGGCAATCGCGAGCGTGATTTCCGTACCGGTATGATCATGCCTCCACGCTTCGGCCTCAAAGGTATCCTCAACTTCCTCTATCACTTCGAATGGACCTTCAACATCGTTCGTAATCCCGATTTCAGGCTTGCCAATGTCGTTCACCGCATCGACGCCCTCGGCAAGGGGACGATGTCTCTCATTCAATATGTGAACAGCCAGCTGTCGCGCAGCGTCACCTGGGACGACGCGGCCTGGCTCATCAAGGAATGGGGCGGCCCGTTCGCGATCAAAGGTCTGCAGTCCGCCGACGATGCCCGCCGGGCGCGCGAGGTCGGAGCCACCGCGGTGATGATCTCCAACCACGGCGGGCGGCAACTCGATAGCGCGCCGGCGCCGGTTCACTGCATCGCGGCGATGCGCGAAGCCGTGGGCACCGATCTCGAACTAATCCTCGACGGCGGCGTGCGCCGCGGCACCCATGTGCTCAAGGCCCTTGCCCTGGGGGCAACTGCCTGCTCAGTCGGAAGGGGATATCTCTACGGCCTCGCGGCGGGCGGCCAGCCCGGCGTCGAACGCGCACTCACGCTGCTCCACCGCGAGGTCGAGCGCGCCATGCGGTTGACGGGGTGCACGAAGGTCGCCGACATCACCTCGGACCTGCTCTCGAAGGTTCCGCTGCAGAAGCGATGATCAGCGCTCGCGGAAAGCTTCGGACTTCAGTTTTAGGACCGGCTTGACGAGATAGGACATCACGGACTTTGTGCCCGTGTGTATGTCCACCGTCGCCCCCATGCCGGGCGTGATGGCAAGGCCCTCGCTCTCTTCACCGAGATAGGGTTTTTCGGTGCGCACGACGACCTTGAAATAGGGCATCGCGTTCTCGGGCACCGTCGAGTCCGGCGCCACCGAGATCACTTCGCCTTCGATTCCGCCGTAACGCGCGTAGTCGAAGGTGTCGATTTTCACGGTCGCTTTTTGTCCCGCCCTCACAAAGCCGCGGTCCACCGGGTTGAGCTTGGCCTCGACGACGAGATCGTCTTCCGACGGCACGATATCCATGATCGCTTCGCCGGGGCGGACAACGCCGCCAATCGTGTGATAGCGGGAATTCTTCACGATTCCTGTGATAGGGCTTTTGATGGTCGAGCGGGTCTCCTGATCATCGGCGGTCGTCAGCAGTTCCTGTGTCCGCGCGATATTGAGTTCCGTCTCGCCGAGAAACTCCTGGGCCTCGCGGCTGAACTTCAATGATAATTCCTTCACGCGTTCCTGCGCCTCTCCGAGCGCGGCGCGCGCGCGCGGAGCGGCTTCGCGCATCGATGCCGCCTCCCCGATCAGGCTTTCCACCTGGCTCTGGATCTGGCTGTGCTCGAGCTTCGACGTCAAACTGTCTTTCAACAGGTCCTGCGATATCGCCAGGCGTTCCCGGGCCAAGGTCAGGCCGTTCTCCGCGGCCGTGAGGCGCGCGTTGGTTTCGCCCACGTCGCGCTGGCGCTGAACGACTTGGCCCTCAAGCACCGCTCTGGTCGCGATGAACTCTTCCTGGCGGGCGCGGTAGGTCGCTTCCTCGGCCTGCGCGAGTTTTGGCTGACGGGCCGCGATTTCTGCGGGCGCCACATAGGCTTTGCCGCTCGCTTCGGCTTCAAGGCGCGCCTTCGCAAGTAAAAGGCCGTCGAGGCGAATTTTGAGTTCATCGCGGTTATTAGCCAGTTGACCGAGATTGATCTGCACGAGCGGCGTATCCACGCGTACGATATCGCCATCCCGCACGTAGATATCTTCGATAATCCCACCCTCTAGGTGCTGGATTGTCTTGATACGCCCTTGCGGCACGACTTCGCCCGTGGCCACGGACACCTCATCGAAGCGCGCGATCAGCGACCAGACCAGAAACAGGCCGATGAATCCCATCAGCGTCCACGAGACAGGGCGCCATGACGGCACGCCGTGAACCGCGACGAGATTCTCAAGACGCGTAAAGGATTTCATGTCGCCCCGCCTTCGACAACGCGCACGGCCGGCGTGTTTTCACCGCCCGGGCGTGCGCGGCCCGCACCCAGCGATTCCAGCGTTTTCTGCGTCGGCCCGGCGGTCTTGATGCGGCCGCGCTCGAGGATCACGACATTCTGGCAAGCGTGCACCATGGGCGGGCTGTGGGTGACGAGAATAATGGTCGTGTCTTTGGCCATCGCCATCAGGCTCTGGCGCAGCTCCTCTTCGCCCGCGCGGTCCAGGCTCGACGTCGGCTCGTCCATGACCAAGATCGGCGGATCATTCAGAAGCGCGCGCGCGATAGCGATGCGTTGCCGCAGACCGCCCGGCAGCTGCCCACCGCCCTCGCCGACCGGCGTACCGTAACCCTTCGGCATGGTGATGATCAGATTGTGTGCGCGGGCCGCCGTCGCCGCGCGGATAATTTCCTCATCAGTAGCTTCCGGCTTCGCATAGGCGATGTTATCGCGGATAGTGCCCGCGAACAGAACGCAATCCTGCGGCACATAACCCATCCAGCGCGCCAGATCGCGCCGCGCGAACTGCGCGAGATCGGCGCCGTCAACCAACACCTTGCCTTCGTCGGGCGTGTAAAGGCCAAGGATCACCTTCGCGAGAGTCGTCTTGCCTCCGCCATTCGGCCCCATGATCGCCGTCATCCCCGTAGCCGGAATTTCAAGCTTGATCGCTTCCAAGGCGGGCGCGGCCTCCGGTGCGTAGCGGAAAGTGATGTTATCCAGCGTGATCCTGCCCTTGGGGCGCTGCATCTGGATCGGACTCTCCTGCAAATCTTCCGTTTCGCCGAACACCTGCACCAAACGTTGGGCGGATTGCTTAAACGCGGTGTACGTTCGCCACGTCCCCACCAGTTGGTTCATGGGACTGAGGAGACGGTTCGACAGCATGTTGGCGGCGATCAGCCCGCCCATGGTCAGATTCTGGCTCAGAATCGCGACGGCGCCGACCGTCGTCATCGCCACCGTGGCGATCAAGGTCAGGCTCTGGCCAGCGTACATATAAAGGTCGTTCTGCGCGCCGCGATTGATGCCTTCGACGATCGAGTCTTCCTGCCGGCGCTCCCACTCGTCTTTCATACGCTCGCTCAAAGCGAGCGCCTTCACGGTCGTGCGCCCCAGGATGATCTCGGAAATAAGCGAATCGCGCGTGATGACCTTCTGTTTTTCCTTATCTGACGCCGCGTCCACAAAACGGCCCGCATGCCAGGCCAGCGCGACGAACAGCGCGAAGACGGTCAGCAGCACCCAGAACACCGGCCAAGCGATGATCGCGATCATGATCAGGAAGATGCCGCCGAAGATCAGGTCCGTGGCCAGCACGGCCGTCTGGCCCGAGAACACGTTGCGAATCACATCCGCGTCCCGGAACAGTAGATGCCAGTAGTTCCCGGGCCTCGATTCCAGCGTGCGCAGCGGCAATGCAAGCAGCTTGTTCACAACGCGGCTCGAGATCTCGACATCGATCTTCAACGCCACTGCCTGCAACATGCGCGAGCGCGCTTTACGCAGCGCGAAATCGAACCCGATGACGACCAGAATCCCGATGACCAGCCCCTGAAGCGTGCTGAAGCCGGCATGAAAGATCACCCGGTCGTAAACCTGAAGCACGAACACCGGCACAGCGATGGCGAGCAGATTGAGGAAAAAGGAGACGGCAAGCACCTCCTTGAAGAGGGGCTTCAGCGGCTCAAGAAGGCTTCTGAGCCAGGCCGGGACTGGGTCGCGCGCGGGCGAGTCGGAGGTAGTCTGCATGGGCCGGGAATTTAACCCATCCGCCGCCGCTTGTGACCGATTTTTCGTAGAAAAATGAGGGTTTTAGCCTTGGGTTGTTGGACCGGGCGCAACAGGTTGGGGTAAACTCCACTTCTTCGGGGATCGGGGGATTTCCAGTGCTGGACGACACAAATTCGACAGGCGACACAACGACCGGCGGGGGCGCCAGGATCGGCGCGAAAATTCGTTCCGTCCCGTGGCGCAACGCGCTCAGTTTAAGGTGGTGGGGCCGCTGGTTCCGCGTCTCGATGATGCAGTCGGGACGTTTGACGACCATCCTCGTGCTTTTCGGCCTTTTGTTCGTGCGCATCGACGATCCGGTCGCACTGCAAGTCCTGCGCGCGCGCGTCTTCGACTTCTATCAGGTGCAGAAGCCGCGCGAAGCGCCGGCCGAAAGCCCGGTCACCGTCATCGATATCGATCAAAAGAGTATCGACGAACTCGGCCAGTTCCCGTGGCCACGCACGGCGATCGCCGACATGATCACCAACGCGACCGCGCTAGGCGTCAATGTCATCGGATTCGACGTCGTGTTCTCCGAACCGGATCAAACCTCCGTCGCCAAGATTGTCGAGAATGTGCCGGAGGGTCTCATTGATGACGACCTCCGCCGGCGCCTGATGGGCGTTCCCACCAACGACGCCATCCTCGCCGACGCCATCAAGAAAAGCGGCAAGGTCGTCCTGGGTCAGACGACGGTATCCGACCGGCTCGACTATAAGGGCGTCCCGCCGCGCACATCCTTCGCCGTGGTCGGCGACAGCCCGTTCCCCTATCTCACACGCGGCCAAAGCGTCCTTCGCCCGCTGCCCGAACTCGACCAGGTCGCGGCCGGCCGCGGCGTGTTCGCGCTCTCGGACAAGTCCTTGGACCTCATTGTCCGTCAGGTCCCCATTGTCGTCTCCAACGACGAGACGCTGTACCCGTCCCTCACCTTGGAAATGCTGCGCGTCAGCTTACGCGCCCGCACGATCGGGATATCCACGGATGCTTCGCTGCTCGGCGTGACTCAGATATTCGTGCGCCCGCCGCGCAGCCGCGAATCCTATGTGATCAAGACCGACGGCAACGGCGAGCTTCGTCCCTACTTCCGCTCCAGCGCCTCATGGCGCGCGCAATATGTATCGGCGACCGACGTCATCCATAACCGGCTGCCGCCAGACTCGCTGAAAGGCAAATATGCTCTGGTCGGCATGTCGGCGACGGGCCTCATCGCCGACCTTCGCGCCTCGCCGCTGGACCCGGTCATGCCGGGGGTGGAAGCCCACGCCAACATCCTCGAGAACATCCTGTTCGATTCTCAGCTTAAATATCCGAACTACGCCCTGTCGGCGGAACTGATCGCCGCCACGGTTATCGGCCTGATCATGATCATCATCACCCCGATGGTCGGGATCGGTACCGGCTTCGCCGTCTTCGCGGCCGTGTCCGGCGGCTTCGCTTGGTATTCGTGGGAGGCCTTCTCCACGAAACTGGAGTTGATCGATCCCACATTCCCGATCGCGTCCTCGTTCCTGTTCTATGCCTTCTTGGCCTTCGCGGGTTACATGCGCACCGAATCCCAGCGCAAACAGGTCCGCAGCGCCTTCGGCCAATACCTTTCGCCGGCCCTCGTGCAGAAACTCGCGGAAGACCCCTCGAAGCTCACGCTCGGCGGCGAAAACCGCGAAATGACCTTCATGTTCTCGGATATCCGCGGCTTCACTTCCATCTCCGAGCTTTTCGATGCCCAAGGTCTCACCCGCCTTATCAACCGGCTCCTGACGCCGCTCACCAATGTGATCCTGTCGACCAACGGCACCATCGACAAATACATGGGCGATTGCGTCATGGCCTTCTGGAATGCGCCGCTGGAGGTCACGGACCACGGCCCCAGCGCCTGCAAGGCCGCCCTCGGCATGGTCCAGGCGGTGAAGGATGTGAACAAAGTGCTGGAGGCCGAGGCGAAAGCCGAGGGCCGCGAGCATCGCGTGCTCAATGTCGGCATCGGCATCAATTCCGGCATAGCCTGCGTCGGCAACATGGGCAGCGAACAACGCTTCGACTATTCGGTGCTCGGCGACAGCGTGAACTTGGCGTCACGCTTGGAGGGCCAGTCCAAATCCTACGGTGTCACGATCGTCGTCGGCCAAAATAGCGCCGTCCTGTCGGACATGTACCCGTTGCTGGAACTCGATCTCATCAAGGTGAAGGGTAAGAAACAGGCCGTGCGCATCTTTACCCTCGTCGGCGATATTCCCGTAAAAACGCAGGCATGGTTCTCGGACCTCAAACGTGAGCATGACGCGGCTCTCGCGGCCTATCGGGCCCAGCAGTGGGACGAAGCCGAAAGACGCATGGAAGCGGCCCGCGCCCTCGTGCGCCAGCAGTCCGGCCTCGTAACCGAAATGCTGGCGTTCTATGACATCATCGCCGAGCGTATCGCCGAATTTCGCGTTGAATCCCCAGGCTCCGAGTGGGACGGCGTCTATGTCGCCACGAGCAAGTAACCGGACGCCGTGAAGCTCCTCTTCTATTCGCCGCACACGCTTTTCGATTCTTCCAGCGGCGCGGCGTTGTGTGTCGCGACGTTGCTGGGCGAACTCAAGAAACAGGGTCACTCTTGCCTCGCGGTCACGGGCTCGGTAGTGGATACGCCCAATCCTTTGATTGATCGCGCACTGAGCGTCGCTCCGGCAAGCGCGATCACTGTGACGGGCGGCGACCTCAACATTCCCATACGCCGCGTGGCCTTCCACGACGTCGCCCATGTAATCGCCGGAAATGGCTGGACGCCCGGCGGCTTGCGGGCCGTGGAAGATACTGCCCTGCGGCAATTATTCCTCGATGCTTTTGCCGACTTCGAACCCGATGTCCTGCTTACGTACGGCGGTTATGTCAGCAACTACTACGCCGGCCAACATGCGCTCGCCAAGGGCCGCAGATCGGTGCTCTACGCCGCGTCTCCCAGTTACCTCACGGGACTTCCTCACACCTTCAACCATGTGAACATGGTTCACACCGTTTCCCACGCGATGCGTGAACGACTGAACGCCGTCACATCGTTGCCTGTGTTCGCCACACGGACCTTCGTACGGCGCGAAGATACGCTTTGCGCTAACCGGCGCCCCACCTATGTCACTTTCGTCAATCCGATTCCGGAGAAAGGTCTGAAGATCGCTGCCGCGCTGGTGCGCGAATGTCATCGCCTGAAAAAGCCCTATAAGTTCCTCTTCATCGCGGGGCGCGGCACGCGTGAAAGCGTGCTGGCGGCCTGCCCCGAACTTGCCGGTCTCGATAATTTCTTTACCGCCGATAACACCTTTGATCCGCGTCGGATCTATGAACAGACCGCCGCGATTCTGTATCCATCCCTGTGGTTTGAACCGGCGGGGCGCATCCCGCTGGAAGCGAATATGAACGGCATCCCCGTGCTCGCGTCGCGCACCGGCGGTATCCCACAGATGCTGGACGGCGCCGGTTTTCTATTTGACGTGCCGGAGAAATCAGGCGTTGACCACATGGCCGAGGTATCCACGGAAGATATCGCGGCGTGGATCGCCACCTTGGACCGCCTGCACGGCGAGCAGGCTTTCATGGATGACGCAGTGGCGCGCGCGCGCGCCGCCGATGCCCGCTACGATACGGCCGGAATGGCGCGGGATTTCGTAAACGCGCTGCGCCTGCCCTGACCTTACGGGTAAGAGTCGATCAAAATGTTATTGTGCGTGAATGTGGCTCCCGCGCCGTCAATCGTGGCGAGTACGGTATATCCACCGCTCAGAAGACCGTTCGAATCGTAGTACAGCTTGCTGGTCGACTCCGAGTAGATCAGCGAAGGAAGCGAGGCGGTCCACTGCGCGTTCGTTCCGGCATTCGACCCGTCGTAATCGCCCGCGATGCTGGAGAAATTGACGCCACTGGTCACCGCCCCATTCACAAGGCCGAATTCGAGCGCGTTCGTCTCCTGCAGAAGCACCGTGTCCTGCCCAACATCGAAATCCGTGATGGTATCGCCGCCGTCGCCCGCCCCGGTGAGGATGAACGTGTCCGCACCGGTCCCACCCGTCAAGGTGTCAGCACCGGCGCCGCCCTGGATCGCGTTGTCATTTGCATCTCCAATCAGCGTATCGGCGAAGCCGCTGCCGATGATGTTTTCGATGCCGATTAAGGTGTCGGTGGCGCTGCTGCCGTCGGTCGCCGTGTGCTGGGCGAGGTTTACGGAGACCGCCCCGGCGTCGAGTTTGTAGGAGGCCGTATCGCTCCCGTCGCCGCCGATCAGCCGGTCACTGCCGCCTTTGCCCATGAGGACGTCGTCGCCGTCGCCGCCGATCAACACGTCGCTCCCGGAATGTCCCGTAAGCGTGTCGTTGCCGGCGTCGCCGTAAAGCGCCGCGCCCGTTCCGACACCGATGGTCAAGTTATCGTCGCCGGTGGTGGAAGACTGCGAGATCGGCTTGGCTTCAAGGTCGATCCCGGTTGCCGAGAAGATCGGGTCCAGCGCGACGGTCCCTGACGTCGACACCAGCCCCGTGATGTCGCTGAACATCCCGGAGTACGAGCCCCACGTGATGGCATCGTCAAAAATGTGACCGCTCGTCGCGGTGTGATAGGCGTCACCGTCAATGTTAAGAACGCCGTCCAAGGTTGCCGCGCCCGTGATCACCAGGCGAGCATCTTCTCCGCCGCTCACACTCGCGAGCTCTATAACGCCCTCTTGATCGTTCACGAACGTACCTGTGATCGTCAGCACTGCATCCGTGCTGTCGTTGGTGAGATCGCTGATCTTCAGCGTCGCCAGGGCGCTCGCATCATTCGTGCCGTTCACGAATGCGCCCGCGAACGCCGCGGCCGCATTATTGACCTCGAACAACCCGCCGCTGCGGTTGCGGAAAAACAGCCCGCCGTCCAACTCGACGCGCGCGAGTCCCGTGCCCGCCACCAACACAACCTCGCCGTAATTATTGAAATCGGTGCTCCGCAGCGCAAGCACTGCGTTACCCGCGGTCGGGGTTAAATTGATGATCCCCCGATTGGTATTGGTCAGCGAGTTGTTTGGTGTCTCACTGACCTCGATCGTCAGCGTGCTGTCGGAGCTCGCGGCCACGACGTTGACCGTGCCGCCGCTCTCGGAGTCGATCCCGCGCCGCCACGTGACGGAATCGGGGCTGAAGGCGCTGCTGCCCGTGGCGTCGATCACATTGATCTCGCCCGAGCCAAGGTAACTCATCGGGACCATCGTCACATCGACGACGGCGCTATACATATTCACGACGCCGGTGACTTCGGCTTCATAAGAAAAACCGCTGCCGCCAAACCCGGTCCAGGACGCGGTATTTCCGCCTTGCTCGCCCAGCACCAGCGTCAGGAAACCGCCACTGCGTCCGACCTCGATATCGTAAAGGTGACTGCCGTCGACGGGCGTCATCTCCGTGGAAAGAGTTGCGCCCGGTTTAATCAGCAACGTACCGCCGGACGTTCCGCCCAAGGGGAACACCGGCGGCCCGCCGAAGGACGACGTGTCCGCGCGCAACGTACCGAAAGCGATGATCAGCGTCTTACCGGAAGAGATTTTTATTTTGCTTCCCGACTCGCCCACGAACAGCGTGCCTGAGAACGTCGTATCGGTCTCGATGTGCATCGTTCCGCCATTTTGATTGCGGAACTCTGTGTACTCCCACCTGCGCGCACCGCCTGAGCCCACCTCGAACGCGATATCGCCGTCGTTCTCGACCACATCGACATCCGCGAAGGTGACGGTGACGTCGTCGTCGTTCCCGGTCCCGGCGGCGGTCAGGTGCATTTCGCCGTGGTTGAACCACTGGAAGTACTGCGAGAAGGTGACGTGGACGTCTCCGGAATCGCTGGCTTGGAACGTGAGCGCACCGCCCGAAAGATTGTCCATGTTCCCGAGGGCGCTGATGTTGCCGGCGAAATATTTGATCTCGCCTATATTCGAGGTCACATAGACGTTGGACGTCGCGTCGTTGTAGATCTCGACAAAATTGTTGTTGGTCAGATATAGCGCGGAGTACAGGCTCGCATCCTGGTCGGCGAAATTCAGCTTCACCAGGCCGTTGTTCTCAAGGTTCGTCGCAACGCTGATCGCCCCGTCGATGACGAGCGCGCTGTTAGCATCCACCAGGACCCCAGCCGCGGTCTGAATTTGCCCGAATTGGGTCGCGATCGTGAGGGTGGACGAGGTCAGCGTCACCCCGTTGACGGTTTGGGTCGTCGCCGGCGAATAGGTCACGTTGGCATTGGAGATCGCGACGCGGTCAATGGTCGAGGGCAGCGTGTTGGTCGACCAATTGTTAGCCACGGTCCAGGATCCGCTGGAGCCGCCATCCCATTCTAATGTGGCAATGACGGACGCCGAGATCATCGCGGTGTTACCGAGGCGGAGGCCGTTGGCGCGGGCCTCAGTCACCGTGACTTCAAATCCGCCGACGTGTGAGTCCACCTTGTTCGTGAAGTTGCCGCCGTAACCGTAGTCGATGGCGCGGACCATCAGGCCGCCGACACTTCCGGTGACCGTGCCGTTCACGGGCACGAAGCGGATCTGCGCGTCGTCCGAAAACACCCATCCATTCCCCTCGTTGTCGAGGGTTGTCGGAATGTCGACCCATTCAGATCGGGTATCGTCGAGGAACTGGTATTTCCCTTGAGTCGATGGGTTAGCCAGGTTGCTCACGATGGCCACCCCGCCGAACGACTCATCATCAACGAGATAGGCTCCGATCGTCATATAGAGATACTGGGCGGTCGATGGGGACGCACCCTGATCCAAGGTAAAGACCGCGTTCTGGCTGAAGGATGGCAGGTAGTCCACGGGATCGATCGTCACCGACACGTCCTGGTCCGTGGAGGCCGCACCCACGGTCGCTCGGATCGTGAAGGCGTCCGAACCGCTATAGTCATTATTGGGCCGATAGACGACACGGCCCATCTGATCGACCGAAACAGTCCCATGGCTGGGGTTATTCTGGACGAGGTAGGTAATCGGATTGCCGTCAGCATCGAACGCGGCGAGCGTAAAGCTAATAGGCGTGTCTTCGGCCGTGGACGTATAAAAAGTGGGCGTCGCTCCCGTTGTCAGGGCCAATTGGTCGTAAACCCACGTCGGCGCGTTTCCGGCGCCCGCGATGATCCCGTGGTGGCCCGCCCCGGAATTGTCCACCAGCACGGCCTGGCCGCTGATCGTGACTTCACCACCCTGCAGGAAGCTGTAGTAACCGACCAATCCGGGGTCGTCGTAAGTCGGCGGAAGTGAGATGTTTCCGCCGATAGTGCCGGACGACAGGGGAATTTCCCATATCCGGAGGCTCGCGATGTCGCCGTCGAAGGCTTCGCCGATATGAACGGATTCTGACGTGACTTGCCGGCTGGCCGCCGCAAAGTCGGGGTCAATATCCCCGCTTACCGTGACCTGTACGCCATCGATGAACAGCATAATGTTGTTCGTGCTGCTATCGTTGTTGTAGACAGCCGCGACGTCGTACCAAGTATGTGCCGACAGGGTGACGGCATTCGCAATGTAAGACGCCTGCGTCGACCCCGTTCCCATCCGCAGCTCGAGTTGGTTGGAGTTGTTCACTCGCAAGACGAACTCCATATTCGGCCCGCCGGACGCATTCTTCGAGACGATGACACGCTCGCCCGTCGCATCTTCGAGGCGGACCCGCGCTTCGATGGTGAATGAGCCGGGCAAGTCCGTTAGCGTCGTCACATTCGCGACGTCGTCGATGGCGTCGAAGTGAAGGGCATACGGCGTGAAGTCGATGATCTTAATATCACCAAAAGCGGTAAGGTCTTCGGCGTTGCCGGGGCCATCGTTATAGACTTGGTTCCCGTCGATCGCGCCGAGGGTGTAGATTCCGGCTAGGTTCGAATCGTCTTGTGGATACGAGTACAGGCGGTTACCAGCGATCTCCGCCGCCGTGCGAACGTCGTCCCAAATCCGAACGTTGTCCATCGCACCGGCGAAATAGTTATTCGGTCCGCTTGCGTATCCGCCGATGAAGATGTCCGCGTTCACCGAAAAGCTGCTGATAGATTGGTTGGAAGTCGCATTCGCGACGATCGCCTCGCCATCGATGTAAAGCGTGAGGCTCTGCGTGCCGGCGTTGTAGCTGTATGCAACGTGGTGCCAATCATTATCGCTGATGACATCGCCGCCCGTTGCGACGGATGTTTTGGTGTTTCCGCCGCTTTCGATTTGGACGATCAGCGCGCCGGTGTCGATGCTCATGCGGGCGAAAGCGCCGGTTTGCCCGACGCCGACGATCAACATCTCGTTCGTATTGGTTGGATCGACTCGGATCCAGGCTTCCATGGTGTGGGACGAAACCCCCGAGGGATCCTGCGACCTGAAGCGGTCGTCCACGCCGTCGAATTGCAAGTAGCGGCCCGGGGTCAATGGCAGCACCACCGGCGGCGCCGTGATATCGATCACTTCGACGCCAAGACTCGTCGGCGGTCCCATGAGGATCAATTTGCCTGACGCTTGATCACCCACGGTGACTGGGCCGCTTACGCTGTAGGTGCCGTTGTAGGTCTCGTCCAAAGCGCGGACCATCAGCGAAGGCATATTGCCGGTGACACCCGCTGGCGCCGGCATGAAACGAAGGTATGAGCTCGCGGACAAAATCAGCGCGCTCTCGTCGTTCGCCACGGTTCCGATATCGAACCAGGTCGTGCCGTTGGCCGACCACTGCCACGCGCCGTGCGTTGTCGGGTTGGCGTTGTTCCCAATAATCACCAGACCATTGATGGTGTCGTTTCCGTCGTCGGGGTCAAGGAAGGTCGGACCGGTGAACATCGCCGAGATCAGCTGTCCGGGCGGATTGAGGTCGTCATCCCCAACATCCGGCAAGTCGTTCAGCCCCAAGATGATGGGGCGGTCGTTCACCGCACTGATGTTGAAATTAAGGATCTGCGACACGGTCGGGTTGGTGCCGTCGTTGATGGTGATCGTCGCGTGCCCGGTGGCCGTGCTGTCCTGCATCGGCGTGAAGGTGTATTCGCGGGTCGTCGGGTTGATCACGCGCGCGGCGCTCAGGGTACCGCCCGTCACGGTATTGGCCCCAAACGTCAGGGTATTGTTTTCCGGGTCGCTGGCGACGATGCGGAAAGTGAACGGGGTGTCTTCGAAGATGTTGAAAGTATAATCGTCATCGCGCGCGACGGGCGGCGCGGGCGCAAGCCACGTCCCGCCACCGCCCAGGATTTGGCCAGCGTAGATATTGTGCCCGCCGCTCACGGAATCTGACACCCACGTGCTACCGGCGCCATCGGTGAACGGATAAGCGGCGACCAGGCCGGTCTCATTGATGATGGGGAGCGATTCGTTGCTCAAGTCGCCGATATCATTGGTATCAAGCACCGTTTCCCACACGGTTACCCGGGTGATATCGCCGTCGAAATACTCGCCGCTGTTCATCCGTCCGATGGTGAGCGGATCGGACAGGTCGTGCTGACGCGTCGTCACCGTCTGCGAGGTGCTGCCGGTCTGAGCCCCATTGAGGTAAAGCGCCATGGAGCCAGAATCGGCGTCATAGGTGGCGGCGACAGAATACCAAACGCCGGCCTGCAAGGTTTCAGTACTGCTGATGATCTTGAAGGTCGATCCATTGAACATCGCGAATTCCAGGGCGCCCGAATTCACGTAAACCTGCAGATCGTAATTGCCGCCGCCGCTGCCGCCTTTGCCGAGGATCGTGAAAACGCCGGAGGGCGCGACATCCATGCGGAACGCTGCCGTCAACGTGAAACTTCCACTGAGATCGCGGATAGCCGTATCGACGTAAGTCGACGTCCCGTTAAAGTTCAGCGCCTGGCTGAAGTCCGCATCGACCTGGATCGGACGCGGCAAATTCCCAGTCGCGCCGCTGCCGGTACCGTCCAGGGAACTGCCGATGACCGCGGCGTTGCTGACGGAGCCGTTGATGTTGTTGTAGTCCTCGAAGGTGTACCAGATCTTGAGATTGGGCGCCCCCGCGTCAACCGGGCCATTGTAAGCGCCTTGCACCTGCGTCGGCGTGCGCACGGCATCCCACACGCGGATATCGCCCATGTCGCCCTGGAAGGGTGCTGGCGTACCAAAATGGACGACGTCTGTGACGGTGAACGGAACGCCGAAATTGGCGCCGAGGCCAAGCGTGCCGCCCGCCGAGGATTCGGTGACGGGCGCGCCGTCGATGTAAAGTTCCACGTCGCCGGTCGCATGGTTGAAAGTGTAGCCGGCGTGGTGCCATTGACCGTCATTCAGGCTTGGACCGCCAACAACGAATTTTGTCTCGCCATTGTGATGAAGGTCGAGCCGCAACTGCCCGGAAGCGGTAAGGTAAAGGTCCGCCTTCCCGCCAATATCGGACAAGGTCTGGTTGGCGCCGGAATCACTGGTGCGGAACCATAGCTCGATGGTGTGCGACTGCAGTCCCGACAGGGCATTGTTGGTAACGAAAGCATCGTCTGCGCCGTCGAACTGAATGAACGCGCTTCCCGCCGTCGCGCCTAGAAACACAGGGGAGTCATTGGCTGGCGCGGGCGTATAGCTGATCGTGCCCGTAGTCATGGCGTCGAGCAGGTTGTATTGCCCGGTCGTGATCGGATCGGTGATTGTCAAGTTGACGTCGCCGGTCACGTAATTGAGGTTCGCGGAAATATTCGCGTAAGTGTCCGCGATGTCCTTGTAACTCGTCGCGATCGGCGAAATCGGCTCGATATCCAGAAGCTGCTGAATCGTCGCCGACCCCGAGACCATAGGGATGATCGGCAGAAGCTTACCGGCGAAAGTGGGCACCGCGGCGATCAGATTCGCGGCCGACATCATCAGTCCCACCTGACCGTTGACGATCCCCAGGATCTGCTCGACCTGCGCGACCGTCGGCGTCGCCGTGATAATCGGTAGGATGTTCGGGAATGCGGTCAGGCGCGCAGTACCAGCCACAAGATTCGCCGCCGTGTCGGCGACCGACCCATACAAAACGGTTCCGGCAAGCGCATCGACTTGTCCAATTTCCGAGATGCTGGGCGCACCGAGGAGTTGGACCGCATAGGTTCCCGAGATCCCGGCGGTAATGATGTTCTGCGCGGTGTCCTCGACCGTGACGAGCGAGGCGCCCATACCGGATAAAGTCGTGACATTTCCGTTGGAGAAGCCGGAAACGCCGCTTGTAATGGTCACCTGGCGGCTGCCGAAATTGTCGGCCGCCAGCAGATTTGCAAGCGTCCCGCGCACTGTTACCGTATCCGGTGGGTTGGTGCCGTTCGCACCGTCGATGTTCGTCAGGTTGGTCGAAAGCGGTCCGCCGGACGCGACAACAATCGCTGGGTGTCCCGCGATGTTTCCACTGGCGTTCACGAACGCCATGATGTTCGCACCGGTATCTTGGATCGCGCCGAATGTAACGCCGGGCACCACGGCCTGGATCACGCTCAGGTCGGCGATGCTGATCGGGCCGATGACGCGCACGTTATAACCGGACGTGATCACGGAAGATGTGACCAAGCTCTGAAGGAGCGCGCCCGATCCCACCACCGTCACATTGCCGGTGCCGTTCGCGGTATCGACGCTGGCCAACTGAGCGTTAGTCAGCGTCGGCGTGGCGATGACTTCAACGTTCTTATTGGTGATATAGGCTGCACCGGAGCCCAGAAGGACAGGGGCGATGCCAGCAACGACTGACGCGGAAACCGTACCGCTGGTCTTGATGTCGAAGTCGTGCAGAATTTCAACACCGACCACATCCGTAAACGCGATGTTCGTGGCGGTTCCCACATAACCGCTCGCACGCATGATGGTAAGATTCGCGTCGCTGATCGTCGTCGCCGTGACGGTGCCGGTGCCATTGGCCGTGTCGACGGTCTTGATGTCGGCGATGTTCGCCGAGTCCGTCACGATGACGTTTTGATTGTTGTACGTGCCTTGGGTCGACAACAGCGTCGCGATCGTGGCCGACGTTGCGACCGGGTCGGCGGAAATGATGACTTGCGCGCCGCTGGCGGTGATCACCCCGCCCGATGCGTTCGACAGCACGAGTGAGAACGTCTCGGCGGACTCGCTCGTCCCAAACGCGTTAATAGAGACGGTGACGGTCTGCGACGTTATTCCCGGGGCGAACGTCAATGTCCCCGATTGCGGCACGAAATCGCTGCTGTCGGCGGTCCCGGTCACGGTCGCATAGTTCACCGTCACGGAAGCCGATGTCGATTGGGACAAGGTTACGGTGAAGACCACCGACGTGGCCACCGCATCGCTCACCGTCGTGCCGCCGCTGAGCACGATATTCGGTATGACGACGTCGCCCAATATAGTACCGGTCGCGGACCCACCGGCGATGACCGCGCCAAGTGCGCCGGTGAGACGCATCGTGAAGGATTCATCGTCTTCACCGGTGGCGTCCGCCGCAATCGGCACCGAGACCGTTTGAGTCGTCTGTCCAACGAGGAACGTGACGGAGCCCGACGTCGCGGTAAAGTCGGAGCCCGCCGTCGCGCTCCCGCTTTCGGTTGTGTAGTCGACGGTGATCGTGTTTGTCGCGGCTGCGGACAGCGTGATCGTAAAGGTCAACGAACCGGCCGCCGTGTCGCTGGCAGAGCCGCCGCTGATGGAGACCGTCGGCAACGGTGGATCGGCGGAAATGGAGACCGTGCCCGTTCCGTTGGCGATCGTCCCTCGAACCGGATTCGAGAGTTCGACCGTGAAGCTTTCGGCCTGCTCCTGCGTATTGTCACGCACCGTGCCAATGGAAATGGTGGCGGTCGCCTGGCCAGCGGCGAAATTCAAAATTCCGCTCGCGCTCTGGAAATCACCGGGTGACGTCGCGCTGCCTGGGGCCGTTGCGAAGTCGACCGAGCCGGCGCGAGTCAAATCGCCCGCGCGCGTCACTGTGAGGACCGCCGTGGCTCCTTCGGCGACCTGCACGCTGTTGATCGCATAAGTCGCCACCGGATCGGCGAGGATAGAAACCGTCGCACTGCCTTGGCTAATCGTTCCGCCTACCGGATTGCGAAGGGAAACGGTAAATGACTCGGCTTGCTCCTGGATTGTATCGATCGTGATCGGAATGCTGATGCTTTGCGTCGCCACGCCGATACCGAAAACTAGGAGACCGTTGCCGGCGCCGGTATCCGTGCCAACGGTCGCCGTTCCACTATCGGCCACGTAGTTCACCGCCACGGAGCGGCTGAGATCCCCGCCCCGCGTAACCGTCAGCACCGCGTTTCCGCCTTCCAGCACCGGTTCACCGGCCGCGATCGAAAATGTCGCCAGCGGATCCTCGGCAATGACCACTGTTGCCGTGCTCGCGGCTGGATCAATCAATCCGCCAACAGGATTGATCAGGACGACCGTAAAGGTTTCCGCGCCCTCCCCGCCGACTGTTGCACTGTCGGGTGTGATCGAAACCGTCACCTGCGCCGAAGTCTGGCCGGCTACAAATGAAACAGTCCCGCTCGTCGGAGAAAAGTCCGACCCCTCCGACGCACTGCCCGGAGCGGTTTGATAGGAGACCGTCGTCGGAACTGTCAGGAAACCAGTACGTGTGATGGTCAATACAGCCGTACCGGCCACCGCGTCAGTCACCGTAACGCCCGCGATCGACAGTGACGGAAGCGGCGGATCGGCGGTGATGGTGCCGCTCGCCGAGCCGCTGATGATATTCGCCGCCGCGCCGCTGCCGGCACTGGCGCCGTTCAACGAGACCGAAAAGCTCTCTTCCGGCTCGCCGTTCGCGTTGGCCAGCACCGTGATCGTGACGGTCTTGGCGGTTTCACCGGCGGCGAAATTTACGGTGCCTGCATTTCCGGTGAAGTCCGTGCCCGAGCCGGCGCTGCCGCTGGCTGTCGCGTAATTGACGCTGGCTGATACGCCTACATTGCCGCTGCGCGTTATGGTGAAGGTAATTGTGCTTTGCGTGGCATCGCTCGTTGTTCCGCCTTCAATGCTGAACAATACCGGGTTGGGCGGTGGTGGAGGCGAAGTGACAACCGGATTTGTCCCGGGCGTGGTTGTCGTATTTGTGCCGGGGGCCGTATTATTGTTGGTGCCGGTGCCAGTGCCACTACCAGTGCCTGTCCCGGGGTTCGGCGTTCCGCCCGCCGCGCCCTGCGTTCCGGTGTTGCCCTGCGTTCCGCCGGTACCCGCGTTGGGATTGCCGGTCGCCGCTAAGTTGCCCGCGACATTACCGGTGTTGATGACTGGAGTTTGCGTCGTTTGCGGGGAAGGCGTCGTTGGCGGCGGTGTTCCCGCGGCGGCGCCATCAGCGGGTGGTGGCGTACCTGGTGCAGCGCCATCCGCCGGCGGACCGGGAGCGCCCGCATTCGCATCTCCGGTAGGGCCCGCCGCGCCGCCTGTTGGCGCATTCGTGCCCCCGCCTTGTGGCGTAGGCACTAGGTTCGGTTGCTGCTGGATTTGTGTCTGCAGGCTGTTAACGGTGTCGAGCACCACAGCGGCGATGTTCTGAATCTGCTGCGGCGTGAACGTAACGGCGGTGGGCTGCGTGTTGGGAAGCCCGGTCACAGGATCCGCGTTCCACTGCCATCCGTTGTTGCCCTGGACCGCATCACCGATCACGGTCCCGTTGGGCAGTATCAGGGTGATGCGGCCGGCGGTTTCGTTGCCAGCGGCGTCGGCGCCTGTCGGCCGGTTGACAACGGTGACGTCACCGGTTTGGGGGTTATAGATCGCGAGCACGCGCGTCCCGCGGATCCCGATGGTCGCGACGGGCGTCTGGAACACCATGTTGTCGGCGCCCGACTTCGCGATCCCGCCCGAGACGAATTCCGCCGCGCCGGAGACAAGACGCAGCGTGCCCTTGCCCACCGCTTTCGACGGGTCATAAACCAGCTCGTCGAGCACAAGTTCGCCGTTTTCGCCCAACGCCAACGTCGTGCCGTCGACGAACACGAGGCCGACCTGCGCGCCACCGTCGGTCTCGACAATGTCGTCCTGATACAGCGGATCACCGATCTTCAACTGGACTTCGGACCCATCGGAGGCGCGAATGACGCGCACGACGCCCGTGAGCGAACGCACGACACCGGCGACCGGGCCCGGCGCTCCGGGAGCCGCGGCCGCGTACTGGTCGGGCGCGATCGAGCCGGCAAACTGGGCGGCGAGTTCACCGGCAATATGGGTCGAAACACCGTCCGACACTGTCGGCAGGTGATCGTTCAGGAAAAAACCTTTGACGATGTATTTGATTCCGTTCGGCGTACTGATGACGAGATCGGCGCCACCGCGGCTGAACATGCTGGTCAGGAGCAACTCGCGATTCGGGATGATGACGACGCCGTCCTCGGCGTGGATCTCGCGCACATCCAGCCACTGCCGCACCGCTTCCGAGGCGTTCGCGGATTGAGGTGATTCCCCAGGCCTAAAATCAGTGCGCAATTGGCTTACCAATAGCTATGGAGCAAAAACGGATCGGCCGCCTTGCTCAGGGTTCAGGTCTATTTCGCCGCCGCTCCGGGCGAAATGGCATCAACTTCTAGCCGCCCGATCGCGAGCAGGAGCTGATAGGCCGCAAGCCGCGCATCGTAGAGAGCCGAAGCATAGTTGATGCGCGCGGAAAAAACTTCGTTCTCGGCGTCGAGCACGTTGATCACGGTTTCTTTGCCCGCTTCGCGCAACTTGGTCCGCGAGCCGAACACTTCCGAAGCGATGTTAACGGCATTCTCCAGAAGCCCCACGCGCTCATTGGCCGTCTGCAGCGAATGCCAGGCAAGGCGCGTTTGCTCTTCGACTTTACGGCGTGTCTGCTGGTAGTCCGCACGGCGCGCGTCGGTGTCTGCGGCAGCCTGCGCAGCCCGGGACTGCGTGGATAGACCGCTGAACAGCGTCCATGTCGCCTGCACCTTCGCCGACTTGTCGCGGCGAATGCCGGGAGCGCCGTTGAAGTCCCGCTCGTATTTGCTTTGCAGGACAATATCGAGGCTCGGATAATATTCGGCATTGATCGCGTCGCGCTGCTCGTTGCCGATATCGATGCGCTTATTGGCGCTTTCGACTTGCGCGTTCTCGGCCAGGGCAATCGCAACCGCTTCGTCGATGGTCTTCGGCAAAAGATGATCTGGCGGCGGCGGCAACGTCATGCCCTTTTGTTCGGGCGGATGGCTGAAAACTTGCAAATAGCGTGCGCGGGATTCATCAAGGGCGCCTCGCGTTGCCACATAACGTTCCATCGAGAACTGGAGCCGGGACTTGGCCTGGAGCACATCGACGCTGATGCCGGACCCGCGGCGAACGCGCTCGTCTTCCAGGTTCAGTTGCTTTCTGATGTTGTCGCCGTTCTGCGACGTCAGTGTCACGAGTTCCGCCTGACGCAGGACATTGATGTAGGCGGTGGCGCCTTCGTACAGCACGTTCTGACGTGTGTTCGTGAGCGACAAATCGAGGACGTTGAGCTGAAGGCGCGCGGCGCGGCGGTTGGCGAACTTACGTCCGCCGTCGAAGATATTCTCGCGCAAGGTCAGCGCGTAGTTCTCGGCGTCCGTGTCAAAGGGACCGTCGGGCGATGCACGGAAAGCCGGGGTGTTGATCCGTTCGTAGCCATTGCCTCCGGCCACGTCGAGACTGGGCAGGAAGGGCGAGAGCGTCGCGCGCAGCCCCTGCTCACCGGCGGCCCGTTGCGCTTCGGCGGACTTGATCATGGGATGATCGCTCGCGAGCCCTCGCAGTTCCGTCTCCAGGGATTGAGCGAAGCCATCTGCCGCCGGCGCACTAATGGCTAAAACCGCACAAGCGGCGAGAAAATATGACCGCATCGAACCAGAAATCCCCCTCAAGCCCCTCTATCGTCTCTATAGGAAGGGTCTAGGGGCGTCAAACGAACCCACGATGCGGCGAAACCGCCTCTTAACTAGTTGAAATTACATAATAATTTAAGATGTTCTGATTGCTAGTCGAAACCGATGAGGGCTGCCAAAACCGCACCTATTAGCGGGTCTTCGTTAGAATCGCACAACCGAAAGTTGGCCGTGCGTTTGGAGCGGGGACGGGGCGGCACGCCCCGCGCTCCATTGGTCCGGTCGTGGGAATGCTACCGGTCGAAATCGAACACTGAACCGCCGTAACCGGCGGCGGCCGGCAGGTATGCCCGCCGCCCCACCGGCGTGTCTTCGACCACGGGCAGCACGATGACAATCCGGCTGGCGCGGGCCGTCGCCAGAGCCTCCATCACCGTTCCGGCGCGGTTCAGTTTCTCAAGGTTGCGCCGGGTCACGAACTCGAGCTTGCCTCCGGCGGCGCCGGCGAGTGCGCGCTCGGGCGTAATCCACAAAGAGTCCACGGATTCCTCGCCGTCATGAGCCGCCACCTGATCCCCAGGCGCTGCCGCGACGAAGAACATCGTGTCATAGCGCTTGGGGAATACGGGGGGCGTGATCCAGTGCGCGAAGGGAACAAGAAAGTCGGCCGCGAGCCTCAGCCCCTCACCTGCGAGAAGATCGGCGAATGCGAGCTCGCCCTTCGCAAGAGCCTTCCGCGCCGCGCTCAAACGATCGACGGACGGCGCCTCAATCAGACCATCCCCCTTGCGCGCGAGCAAGATCCCGCCTTCCTCGAAAGTTTCCCGCAGAGCGCCGATGCGGAAAGCCATGGCCGCCTCATCGATTCCGGGCACGGGCGGACAAAGCTCGCCGCGCCGCGCGAGCGCGCGGTCGGATTTGTCGATGCATCCGCCCGGAAACACCAACGCGTCACCCGCAAAGCCCATCGCGTGATGACGGCGCACCATAAAAACTTCGAGGCCGGCGCTACCATCTCGCAAAAGCAAGACGGTGGCAGCCGGCCTCGTTTCAATCACGAAAAGCTACTCCGCCGGCGCGTTGCTTGCGGTGAGCTTCTTGGCCTCCATGGCGCGGTGATCGGTCGCAAGCACCATGTACACCGCCGGCACCACGAACAACGTGAACAGCGTGCCGATGGAGATGCCGGTGAAGATCACCAGCCCGATATTGAAGCGCGCGCCGGCGCCCGCGCCGCTCGCGATGATCAGCGGAAGCACGCCGAACACCATCGCCGCGGTCGTCATCAGGATGGGGCGCAGACGGATGCTGACGGCTTCTTCAACGGCTTCCAGTTTCGATTTACCCGCCAGCTGCAGCTCGTTGGCGAACTCAACGATCAGAATTCCGTGTTTACTGATGAGTCCCATCAGCGTCACCAGACCGACCTGCGTGTAGATGTTGATGCTCGTCCCGCCGATCCCAAGACTGATGAAGATCAGCGCTCCGGCGATAGACATCGGCACCGACACCAGGATGATCACCGGATCGCGGAAGCTTTCGAACAGCGCCGCGAGCGCGAGGTAGATGATGATCAGCGCGAAGCCGAAAGTGATCAGGAAGCCCGATGACTCGTTCATGAACTGACGGCTCGGACCGCCGTAATCGAGATAATAGCCGTCCGGCAGAATCTTAGCCGCGATATCCTGCAACTTGGTGATAGCGTCACCCGTGCTGACCCCCGGCATCGGCACGCCCTGCAAGGTCGCGGCGTTCAGCTGCTGGAAGTGCGCGAGGGACTCCGGAACCGTCTTGTTCGAGATCGTCGCGATGGTCGACAGCGGCACCATGTCACCCGAACCTGTGCGGATCTGATAGTCCAGGATTTGTTCGGGATTCAGACGGTACTCCTGCTGAACCTGCGGGATCACCTTGTACGAGCGGCCTTCGATGCTGAAGTAGTTCACGTAGCCGCCGCCAAGCATGGCGGCCAAGGCATTACCCACGTCGCTCATGGTCAGACCGATCTGCGCCGCCTTGTTGCGGTCGATATCGATGCTGATCTGTGGACGCGTGAACTTCAGGTCCGACATCAGGAACATGAACTGTCCGCTCTTCAAAGCTTCCTGCAGGAACTGCTGGCTGACCTCGTTGAGCTGATTGAACGACTGCGTCGTGCCGATGGCGATTTGGATAGGCAGACCCTGCGCGCCCGGCAGCGACGGCGGGGCGAACAGCTGCGGCTGGATGCCGGCGATCTGGCCGAGGTCCTGCTGGGCGACTTGCTGCAACTCCTGAGCCGACCGGTCGCGCTGGTCCCAAGTCTTCAGGGGGAAGCCCGCGATCGATTGGCCCGGAAGCTCCATCTGGAAGATGTGCGCGACTTCCGGATACTTCACAGCGAGGGAGTAGAGCTGGTCGCCGTACATACGGCGTTGCTCCAGGGTCGCGTTGGAAGCCGGTGTCGAGAACGCGAGGAGAAAGCCTTCGTCCTCCTGGGGCGCCAGTTCCTTTTGCGACCAGCTGTACAGGAAGAAAATCCCGCCGAGGACGAGCACCGCGAATAGGATGGTCACGGGCACGGTCGTCAGACTCGATTTCACCGCGCGCATATAACGCGAGTGCACCTGCTCGAAGGTCGCATCCACGTAATGCAGCAACTTCTTTTCCCATTCCGGTGCTTCGGCGATGGGGCGCAGCATGCGCGAGGCCATCATCGGAGACAGGGTGAGCGCGACGATCGCCGAGATCGTCACGGCGCCGACCAGGGTGAATGCAAATTCGGTAAACAGAGTGCCGGTGAGGCCGCCCTGGAAGCCGATCGGGACGTAGACCGCTACGAGCACCACGGTCATCGCCAGGATAGGCCCGCCGAGTTCCTGCGCCGCACGGATCGCAGCATCGAAGGGCTTCATGCCTTCTTCCAGGTGGCGAGTGACGTTCTCGACAACGATGATTGCGTCATCGACCACGAGACCGATGCCGAGCACGAGCGCCAGGAGGGTAAGCAGATTGATCGAGAAGCCCATCGCCAGCATGACCACGAGCGTTCCGATCAACGACAGCGGCATGGCGATGGCCGGAATGGCCACCGCGCGCGGGCTGCCCATGAAGGCAAATACGACGATGGTGACAATGATCAGAGCTTCGACGAGTGTCCAGATCACTTCGCTGATGGCGGCGTTCACGAAGTCGGTCACGTCATAGACGATCTCGCCCGTCAGGCCTTCAGGTAACTCGGCGACGATCCCCGGCCACTGGGCCCGCACACGGTCCACGACTTCGAGTAGATTCGAGCCCGGAGCCGGCATAATCCCGATGAACACCGATTCCTTGCCGTCGAACGAGACCGCGGTTTCGTATTCTTCCGAACCCAGGCGGACGTCAGCGACGTCCTTGAGGCGCACGATAGCGTCGCCTTCCTGTTTGACGATGAGTTGCTCGAACTCTTCCGCCGATGAAAGGCTGGTGGAGGCGGTCAGCGTGGTCTGGACCATCTGGCCGCGGGTACTGCCGATGCCGGCGATATAGTCGTTCTGCGCGAGGCGATTGGTGACGTCCGCGGCTGTGATGCCCACCGCGGCCATGCGGGCGGGATCCAGCCAGGCACGCAACGCGAAGTTCTTAGCGCCGAGGATTTCGGCGTTCTGCACGCCTTCGACGGCCTGCAGTTTCGGCTGCACGATACGCACCAGATAATCGGTGATCTGGTTCTGGGCCAAGACTTGGCTGTAGAAGCCGATGTACATGGAATGGGTACCCATCCCGATGCCCAGCGCGATCACCGGTTGCTGCGACTGCGGCGGCAGCGCGTTGCGCGCGGCGTTCACCTTCGCGCTGATCTCCGTCATCGCGCGGTTGGAATCGTAGTTCAGGCGCAGGTTGACCGTGATGGTCGATACGCCGCTCGAACTGACCGACGTCATGTAGTCGATGCCGTTGGCTTGAGCGATCGCGTTTTCCAGCGGGGTCGTGATAAAGCCCGCCACCACGTCGGGGTCCGCGCCGTAGTAGGCGGTCGTGACCGTGATGATGCTGGTTTCGACCTGCGGATACTGCTGGATCGGCAGGCTGAAGAACGCCCGCAACCCCAGGACCAGAATCACCAGGCTCACCACCGTCGCGAGGACGGGGCGCTGAACGAAAATATCAGTGAATGATTTTTTCATCGTCCATCCGTTACTGCATCACGGGTTTCGGAGCGGGGTTCATCGAAGGCTGCAGCGTGTTGTTGATCACCAGCGGCGATCCCGGCAGCAGCTTCATCTGACCCGCGGTCACGACGACATCGCCTTCCTTGATCCCGGAAGTTACCGCGATCTGGTCGCCGCGCGTGGGGCCGGTGGTGACGAACGTCTGACGCGCGGTCAGCTTCGGCTGGCCCTTGTCGTCCTTGCCGTCTTCCATGGCGACATAGACGGTGCTGCCATACGGATTGAAGGTGATCGCGGTCTGCGGCAGCGTCAGGTGTTGCTGCGGCTTGCCCGCTTCAATGACCAGGTTCGCCGACGCGCCCGGCAGTAGGTGGTGGTTCTTGTTCGAGAAACGCGCGCGTACAAGAACGTTACGGCTCTTGATGTCGACTTTCGGGTCGATGGCCGCAATCGTGCCTTCAAAGGTCTCTTCACCGGTCGCATCGGTGGTCAGGCGCACTTTCTGGCCCGCGACCACGCGCGCGGCGTCGTCAGCCGGCAGATAGAAGTCGGCGAAGATGGACTCCAGCGACTGCAGCGTCACGACCGCCTCGCCCGGATTGATATATTGACCTTCGTCCACGCGGCGCACGCCAAGGCGGCCGCTGAACGGTGCACGCACGACCTTCTTGTTGAGGGTCGCGCGCTGTTGGGCGACGGCGGCTTCGGCGTTTTTGAGGTTCGCGGCATCAACATCGAGCGAGGCCTTGCTGATGGCCTTGGCTTCGAACTGGCGCTGGTTGCGCTCAAACTGCGAGCGGGCGAGGTCGGCAGAGGTCTGCAGCGCCGCGAGGCGCGCCTGCTCGTCTTCGATGCGCAGCTCGAGCAGCACCGTTCCGGCCTTCACTTCGTCGCCTGATTCAAAGTGAATATTGTCGACGATGCCGGGTACTTCAACCGACAGATCGGCGCCGCGCTCGGCGCGTAAACTGCCGACGGCCGTGATCGTGGGCTGCCAGGGCTGCATTTTCGCGGTGATGGTGGACACCGTCTGCGGCGGCAGGTTCCCGGGGTTCATGAACTTGGCGATCATGATGCCCTTGAAGATCTGGAAGCCGAACAGCAGGCCGCCGACAACCGCGACCACGACCACGACGATGATGGTGCGCTTAGTGGTGACGTTCATGACTTAGTTCCCTCTCGTGTGGCGCTTTGACGCCTTAATCGGTTTGGCTTTATTCGACCTGTGTCGTGCCCGCGTTCGCGGATTCCTGTTCCCGTTGCTCCCATCCCCCGCCCAGCGCGACGAACAGCGCTGCGGTATCGGAGAAGCGGTTAGCCTGAGCCTGCACAAGCGCAACCCGCGCCTGCTGATAGCTGCGCTGTGCGTCCAAGAACGACAAAAAGCTTGTGCCGCCCGTTTCAAGCTGCAAGCGGGCGATTTCGAAATTTTGGCGCGCGGCGGCCTCGGATTCGATCTGCGCCGACAGCGCCACCGCATCGAGCTCCAGCGCCTTAAGCACGTCCGATACGTTCTGGAACGCGCCCAGCACCGTGCCGCGATACTGCGCGGCCGCGGCGTCATGGGCCGCGATCACGGCCTTGCGGCGGTGGAACAGTTCGCCGCCGCGGAAGATCGGTTGCAGAAGACCTGCGCCGATACCCCACACGCCGGTTCCGGCGGAGAAGAGATCTTCAATGCGGTTGGCGGAGCTGCCGTAATTCGCATTCAACGTCAGGCGCGGAAAGATAGCCGCGGTCGCAACCCCGATATCGGCGCTGGCCGCATGCAAGTTCGCTTCGGCGGCGCGAATGTCGGGACGTTGGCCGACCAGCACAGACGGCAGGCTCACCGGCAGATCACGCGGCAAAGTCAGTTGCGCGAGATCGATGACCTCGCCCTTATCCTGATCCGGGAAGCGGCCAACCAGCGCGAGAAGGCGGTTACGCGCCGCCGCCTGCGCTTTTTGCACAGGCGCCAGGGCCGCGCGCGTCTGGGCAACCTGGGTCAACTGCTGCAGGACCTGCACTTCGGGAATGCCCCCGAGTTCGAGCTGCTTTCGCAACACTTCGAGCTGCTGGTTCTGTGCCGCGAGGATGTCTTCCGAGGCCGCGACCTGGGCGCTCAGGGACGCTTCTTCGATGGCCGTTAGCACGACGTTCGACGTCAGAGCGAGGAACGCCGCTTCTTTCTGGAACTGCGCGGCTTCGCGGCGGGCGTCATAGCCCTCCACCGTGCGGCGCGTCATGCCGAAGATGTCCGGTGAATAGGAAACCGAAACCTGGGCCGTGGCGATATTGTAGGGCGAGCGCGAACCGCCGCCGCTCTGGAAACCCTGGAAGCTCTGCTGACGATTGAACCCCGCGGTGCCTTCGACATACGGCCAGAACGAGTCCCGTTCGGCCTTATAGATTTCATCAGCCTGACGCAGGCTGGCTTCAGCGGCTTCGAGTGATGGATTGTTGGCGATGGCTTCGGTGACAAGGGCGTTGAGCGCGGGCGAGTTATAGAGTTCCCACCATGCGCCAGCGACGCTTTCGCCGGGCACGAAGCGCTGCGCCGTTCCGGCCGGCCCTTGCGAGGACGCGGTTTCAGCCGGCAGCGGCCGCGAACTGTAGGTCGCCTTCGGCGCTTGCGGCCGTTCGAAGTCCGGACCGAGTGCGCAACTTGAAAGGAGAACCCCCACAAGCCCCGTCGCCGTCACCTTATATAAAGCACGCAATGCGCTCATGATGTTCACTTTTGGTTCGCTTTTTCGGCGCTTCAAGTACCCTCCGGGCCCCCACCCGGCAAGCACAAATTTAGGATGTGGGGGGGTGGCAAGACCGTATAAGGGCGCAAGATAAACCATTCGGCACAAGCTCGCGAAAAATGTCATAAAATCGTTGCAGAATAAGTAGATAGCCAGTCCGCACGCGCGCGGGCGTATCAGCGGGTCGCATCCATGCGGACAATCATCCTCGGCCACCCCATTCAATGAACGATTCAGCCATCCCCAATCCGACATTTGGAGTCCTGATTCTCGCCGGAGGCCGGTCCTCGCGCATGGGGGCCGACAAAGCTTCCCTACCCTATAGGGGAGTGACTCTGCTTTCTCACATGCGAGATCTGGCTGACCGGGCCGGCGCCGCCTCCGTTCTGGTGGGCGGCGGTCCCAAGGGAGATATCAAAGATCTCGTCGAGGGTGCTGGACCGGTCGCCAGCCTTTGCGCATTGGCGGACCACACCAGCCGCTGTGCCGGGCCGCTGCGCTGGGTCGTCCTGCCCGTAGACATGCCGTTGCTGGAGCCCGCGCTCATCCGCAGGCTCGCGGCGGCGCAAGCGCGGGCGGCTGCTTATACTAGCCTCCCCCTGCCCCTCGCGCTCACCCTTGACGCACACGCGCAAACCATCCTCGAACGCGTGAAAGCGCGCCTGATGGCCCATGAGAGCGTCGCTGTATGGCACGTCCTCGCCCTTTTGGAGGGGCAGGACCTCACCGCCGACGATGGCGAGCGCGCGCAATTGATCAACGCCAACACCCCAGAAGAGTGGAGCCGGCTCAATGACCGTTCTTAAGTCGCAACGCGTCGACCAGATTCTCGTGCTGACCCTGAATCTTCCGGCAAAACGCAATCCGATCACCGATCCCGCGCTGATCGACGCGCTGGAAGCCGCGCTTATGGCCGCCGACCGCGATCTCAGTCTACGCGCCGTCATCGTCACTGGCGAAGGCAGCGGCTTCTCGTCTGGCGGCGACCTCGACCAGATGGTCGTCGGCAAGGGCCTGCGCGACGAATTGCCGGCTGAGACACGGCGCAACTACCGCAATGGCATCCAGCGCTTACCGCTGGTCTTCGATGCGCTGGAAGTGCCTGTGATCGCCGCGGTGAATGGTCCGGCCATCGGCGCCGGTTGCGATCTCGCTTGCATGTGTGACATTCGCATCGCCGCCGATAGCGCCCGCTTCGCCGAAAGCTTCGTGCGCGTCGGCCTTATTCCCGGGGACGGCGGCGCGTGGCTGCTGCCGCGCGTGATTGGATTCGCCAAAGCCTCGGAACTTGCCCTGACTGGGGAGATGATTGACGCCAATCAAGCCTTGGCTTGCGGCCTTGTGACCGAGGTCGTGCCCGCGTCTGAACTGATGAACGCGGCCCTGAAGAAGGCCCGTCTCATTGCCGCCAACCCGCCCCACGCGGTGCGGATGACCAAGCGCCTGCTGCGTCACGCCCAATCCATAAGCCTTGCCGCCACACTCGAAATGGCGGCCTCGATGCAAGCCGTCATCCACGAAACCCGCGACCACGACGAGGCCCTGAGCGCGATGAAGGAAAAGCGCCCCGGCGCCTATTCCGGTCGATGATCAGAGCGCGGGAAAAGGATCGCAGATTTTTTTGCCGTATTGCGATCGCATTCCCCCGCGAATCACGGAATGCACATTCCCGATTTTTTGAATCATTAAATCTGCGGGCCCGGCAAATATCGCTCGACGAAAAATCGCCGTCGGGCGCACCATTCACACGCGCAGATAGCCTCCGCGCGCCGCCCGTATCGCGCCGTGGCTTTAGCGAAGGCGGATCTTTGACATCGTGAATAGGACGACCTTACGCCGCCGGACCGCGGCGCCCGCCGATGTGACTTAAGTCGAAAGTGTCGCAAAGTGTCGCAGGGTGTCGTATAAAAGAAAAACGCCGCAAGGCATTGGCCCCACGGCGTTATCTAGAAAGTGTCGCGTGTCGCAGGTGTCGCACGAAAGTGCGAACACCCCGCGCCGGCGTCCTACTTCTTCTTTTTCTTCTTCTTTTTCTCTTTCTCGCCGTCTTCGGCGTCGTCGCTCTTCGCGGGCAAGCCTTTGCGGCGTTCGTCGCGGCGGGCCTGACGAGCGGCATACTTGGCGTCGCGGTTTGCCTTCTGCTGGGCCTTCAGGGCCAGAGCGGCTTCGATCTTTTCGCGTTCTTCGGCTTCCTTGGCCAGCTGCTCGGCTTCGGCCTGGCGCTTCTTCTCAGCTTCGATCTCGGCCTTCTTCGCGGCGAGTTCGGCGGCCTGCGCGGCCTTCTCCTGGTCACGCTTCGCGCGGCGCTCTTCGCGCGCTTCGGCCACCGCGATGCGTTCCTTTTGGCGCTCGGCGAACTCGGCCGAATTCACCGACTTTTCCTTGGCTTTCGCTAACAGCGCGAGTCTGGCGGCCTGCGAAGCTTTTTGGCGTTCAAGAAAGGAAGGGTCGTTCCTCGACATGCAGCGAAGGGCTCCTGATTGTTGCGGTGCGGGCGTCGTTTATATGTGGGAGGGCGCAGGAGCGCCAGAGGCCTTAAGGGCCGAATCGGCCTAATGAAGCGGAAGGGAGGATATGGGGAGACTCGCGCCGGGGTCGCCAAAAGCACGGTTCAGCAGGTGCGAGAGCCGGATACCGGCCTTCTCGATCTGCTCCATGGCGGTCAGCTTATTCTGGGCCACATAGACCTCATCGAAGGCCAAATTCCCAGGATTTCCAAGGTAACCGGTCGCCGGCGTACGCATGATCCAATAGCTTTCCGTGGCCCAGGCCAGCGGGGTCGACTGGGTCCATTGGGGCCGTTCCAGGTAATTTGTGATGACCCGCAGATCGAAGCCCGTATCTGCGGCCTGAGGGGCCCTCGGCGCTGCCACCAGCTCGTCGTTCCAAATCGCATGCATGTTGGTGGCCCGGCCCAGGAAAATGGCCGGCGTGTCGAGGCCGTTCCGGTCGACCGCGTAGCCGACGGAAAGCGGTTGGTGGACCTCCCCCGTGAAGTGAGCGAGGCGCAAGATGGCTTCGCCGACATCCCCGCGCTGCGCGCTGATGTCGGCGAAAGCGCGTTCTATTTCACGCGCGGGGCAACTGCGCGTATCCGGGCAATCGCGCTCGTAGTTTACCTCCCGGGCACCCGCCGGAAGACTCATAATATCGGCCGGTCCGATCTCAGCGTGCTGACAGCGCGCGGCGAATTCTTCCTTTGAATTGACGCGCAGGGCCGCGCGCACGCCGCGTTCGGCCGCCGTCTGCAATTCATCCCACGCCTGCTCGCAAATCAACCCATGGCCAACGGTACCCCAAGCTCTTGCAAGCTGGGGCGCCGTGGCGACCGTGAGAATCAAGAAGGCTGCGAGGGCGGCCCTAAACCGGAACATGCTTATAGGTAGGCGCTGGCAGGCGGCCGAAGGTCTTCTCCACTTCGATCCCAAGGCCGAGGATCTGGGCGTCGCTGCCCGGCATACCCTGGAGCTGCATGCCGACCGGCATATCCATCGGGAGCGCTCCCGATGGGTTCGGCGTCATATTCGAGGCCAATGCCACCGGCAAGCTCAAGGCGGGCGCGCCGAAGCGTGAACCCCACCAGATGTTGGTGAGGATGAGGTCCCACTCCTCGACCCAGTTGCCGTTCACCAGGATCCGGGTCTCGCGGGTGTTGACGTCGTGTTTGATGAGCGGCGGCAGGATGTTGATGGTCGGCATCGCCAGGGCAACGATCCCGTTGTCCTTGAAGGCGCCGGAGTATGTGGCCCAGGCGGCCTTCATCATCGCCATTTCTTCGTCGCCCTTGGGCTCCGGCTGCGGCGGTCGGGCGCCGTTCGGACGCCAGTAGTTGCGCGGCTCCGGGATAAAGCCGTGAAGGCGGCGCATGTCGTCCACCTCCTTCATCGTCACGCTCGGTAGGTTCTCCGCGAGCCACTCGGACATTGGCTTGGCCACGCGCGTGACCGTAGGGCCTAAGCGGTCTTTCTCTGAAAGTTCGATCAACGCGTTGAGATCGACTTCGACCAGGATCGCGCCGACCTCCTTCATCTTCGCGAAGCCGTCTTCAATGACCTTACGCACGACGGGATCATGCGGGCGTTTATCCCAGTAGTCGGCGCGCGGGACACCGATGCGCGCCTTGTTGAGGCTCATCTTCGCCGTCTTCTCCCCGGTGATGGCGGTATCGAGCAGCGCCACGTCAGCCACCGTGCGCCCCATGGGCCCCATGGTGTCCATCCACGTGGTCGGCGGCACCATGCCAAGGCCGGAGTAACGCTTGCGGTCGGTGTGGTTGAAGAAGTTATCGAAAGCATAGGTCGATGGGCGCAGCCCCGCGATGCCGCAGAAAGCGGCGGGATAGCGCACCGAACCAGCGGAGTCCTCGCCGATCCCGGCCGGCGCGATACGCCCGCCGATGGCCGCGCCATTGCCGGTGCTCGATGAGCCCGTCATACGGTTCAAGTCGTACGGATTGCGCGGCATCGGGTAATAGCGGCCGTTGCCGCCGGTCAGAAGGTCGGACATGGCGGACTTCGCCATCATGATCCCGCCTTCCTTCACCATGGCATCGACCACCACGGCGTTCTTCTTGGCCACGTAGTTCTTGAGGACCACGGAGCCGACCGTCGTCGGATAGCCCGCCACGTCGATCTGGTCTTTGACGAGGAACGGCAAGCCGGCGAGCACGCCGAGCTTGCCGCCCTTCGCCCTCGTTTGGTCGACCGCACGCGCCTCCTGTTGGATGCGCGCGGGATCGATATGCCAAATGGCGTTGAGGTTCTTGTGCGCCTCGTAGTGCTTCAGAAGCGCATTGAGGTAATCCTCGGCCTTCATCTCGCCTTTCTTGATGCGGTCTACCGCTTCAACCGAGGTGAGCTCGGTCATCGGCGCGGCTTGCGCCTGCGCCGATGAGATCTTCGAGATCGTGGCCGCGACCGGCGCCGCCCAGGCGGCGGCTTTCAGCACATCGCGTCGGGTGGTGTCGGTCATGGAACCTCTTTAGTTGCTCTGGGCCGGGGCCGGGCTCAGCTTCGGCGGTACGCGCTTCTTCGAGGCCTGCTCATAGGCGTAGCCCATGCTCATCAACAGTTCTTCGGTCCACGCGGTGCCGACGAACGAAACGCCGACCGGAAGGCCGTCGACGAGCCCTGCGGGAACTGAAAGGTGCGGATAGCCAGCGAGAGCCGCGAGCGCGGTCAGCGAAGCCGGACCTTCCGGGTTCGCCCAGCCCGGCGGGCCCTTGCCGCTGCCGTCCGGCGTGATCAAGCCGGCCGGACCACCCGTGAGGCTGACAATGGCCACAACGTTGTTTTCGCGCAGCACGCGGTCAAGACCGTCGGTGCCGGACAGGCGCTTACCTTCCGCGAGGATCTTCTGATACTCGGGGTTAGAGCGTCCACCGACCGTGGCTTCGGCATCCGTGAAGGCTTCCTGCTGGTGCATGCTTTCACGCGGATCGGTCTGGTTGAACGCGATGATGTCCGCAAGGGTACGCGTCTTCACCATCTCCGGGTTGGTGGTGGCGAGGTAGTTGTTGAGGTCTTCCTTGAAGTCGGCGAGCAGGATCGGACCCATCTGGCCGCCGACGTTGACGAGACCCGGCTCGGCGATCTCGACGATCTCGGCGCCTTGCGCGGCCATCGTGGCGAGCGCTTCGTCAAACACCGGCGTGGTCTTTTCGTTGAACGCGCGTCCGATACGAACGACGCCGAGACGCTTGCCTTTCAGGGCGTCGGTCGAAAGGGCCTTCACGTAGTCGGTCTTGTGGGCGTCGGCATCCATCGACCAGGGATCGCTGGCATCGCTGCCGGCGATGACCGTGAGAATCATGGCGGCGTCCCTGACGGTACGCGTCATCGGGCCGGCCATATCCTGCGTGAGGCTGATCGGAACGATGCCGGTACGCGGAACCAGCGCGATGGTGGACTTGATCCCGACCACGCCGTTCACGTTCGACGGACCGACGATCGAGCCCGAGGTCTCCGTACCGATGGCGCCGGCCGAGAAACTGGCGGCGGCCACGATGCCGGGGCCGTTGGAAGAGCCGGCCGCGGTGCGGGTGATGTCATAGGGGTTATGCGTGCCGCCGCCGACGGTCGAACCGTTGAGGCCGGTGGCGGTGCGGAAGCCCGCGAACTGCGAGGTGTTGGCCTTGCCGAGGATGACGGCGCCGGCTTCACGCAGACGGTGCGTGACCACGGAATCCTTCGCGGGCATGTTTTTCTCGAGCGCCCACGAACCCGCCGTTGTCGGCATACCAACCGCGTCCAGGTTGTCCTTGAGGAGGATGGGGATGCCTTCGAGCGCGCCGACTTTGCCCGCCTTGCGGCGCGCGTCGGAATCGGCGGCTTGCTTCAAAGCGTCCGGCGCAATCGCAATCACGCCGTGCAGCGGACCGTCGTACATCTTGATGCGGTCGATATAAGCCTGCGTCACGGCAACCGATGTGGTCTTGCCCGCGGCGAGATCATCGGCCACCTGGCTCAGCGGTACTTCTTCAACGGCGTAGGGCTTCGGCGGTTCTTGCTTGCTGCACGAGGCAAGCGTGATCGAAAGAACGAGCGCAATAGCGGTGAGTGGGCGGTTCATGACGTCCTCTTTCTACGGTTTTGCGGCTGCGGTTTGTTTGTAGGCGGTCGGCGGCACACGTTTGTGCGACGCCTGCTCATAGGCATATCCAAGCGTAATCATCAGGGAGTCCGACCACATCGGCCCCACGAATGAGAGGCCGACAGGCATGCCGTCGACAAGGCCCATCGGCACGGTGATGTGCGGATAACCCGCAATGGCGGCGTGGTTTGTGAGGTTTACAGGGCGCGCCCCCTTTGGCGCATCGTCGACCACGTAACCGGTATCGGTACCGTCCGGCACGATCGGGAAGGCCGGCGGGCCGGTCAGCGTGACGATCGCCACGGCGCCGGCGTCGGACAAAGCCTTGTCGATGCCTTCAGGTCCGGCGCGGCGCTTGGCGTATTCAAGCACCTTCATGTACTCGGGGTTTTGGCGGCCGCCCTGGGTGGCTTCGGCGTCTTCAAAGATGTTCACGCCATGCATGCTCTCGCGCGGATCGGTCTTGCTGAAAGTAATAAGATCCGCCAGCGTTTTGGTCTTCACCGTGTCCGGCGTGGTCGCGAGGTAGGCGTTCAGATCTTCCTTGAAGTCGTAAAGAAGGATGATGCGCATTTCCGGGAGCAGGTCCTCGAACATCTCCTTCGGCGCTTCGACGATTTCGGCCCCTTGCGCGGTCAGGGTCGCCACGGCTTCATTGAACGGCACCTCGGTCTTCGCATCGTAACCGGCAAGGCCGCGCACGATGACGAGCTTCTTGCCGCGCAACGCATTGGCATCGAGCGCCGCCACGAAGTCGGTCTTATGCGTATCGGCATCCTTGCTCCACGGATCACCCGCGTCGGAACCGGCCATGACGTTCATCATCATGGCGAGGTCCTGAACGGTATGGGTCATCGGCCCCGCGGTATCCTGCGTGAGGCTGATGGGCACGACACCTCTGCGCGAAACCATCGCGATGGACGGTTTGATTCCGACCAAGCCGGTCATCGAGGACGGGCACACGACCGAGCCCGACGTCTCCGTCCCGACGGTCGCCGCGGCGAAACTCGCCGCGCCGGAAACACCAGATCCATTGCTCGATCCGCACGCCGACTTCGCCGGATCGTATGGATTGCGCGGCCCGCCGCCGACGGTCGAGCCGTTGAAGGCCATCCGCGTGCGGAAACCGGCGAACTGCGATGTATTGGTCTTGCCAAGGATCACCGCGCCGGCGCCGCGCATCCGGCGGATCACTTCGGAATCCTGCTTCGGCATGTTATCGATCAGCGCATAGGAGCCCGCGGTGGTGGGCATGCCGACGGCGTCGATATTGTCCTTGAACAGGATCGGCACGCCGTCCAGCGGGCCCAAGGATTTTCCATCTTTCCGGCGCGCGTCGGCGGCGGCAGCCTGTTGCAACGCGTCCTCGGCGATGCGGATCACGCCCTTCAACGGCGCGTCGTACATCTTGATGCGTTCGATGTAGGCTTGGGTCACAGCCACCGAAGTCGTCTTACCCGCGGCGAGGTCCGCCGATACTTGTGAGAGGGTGACTTCTTCGACCGCGTAGGGCTTGGCCGGTTCTTCTTTGTTACAGGCGGAAAGGCTCAGCGCGAAGGCTGTCCCGAGCGCGATAACGATCCGTTGTGAGTTCATATTCCCCTCTTAAAACCCAAGAACCCGCGCCACTCATCGTGACGCGGGCTCCGGCGACTGGTTATTTCGGCTGGGCTACGGCCTGTTTGTAGGCTGTGGGCGGCACCCGCTTCTTCGAGGCTTGCTCATAAGCGTAGGCCAGCGGATAGAGATCGCCCTCGGCCCATTTCGTGCCCGCGAACGAGAGGCCGAGCGGCATCCCGTTCACTTGGCCCATCGGCACAGAGATGTGCGGATAGCCGGCCGAGGCGGCATACGCCGTCAAGGAAGCGGCCTGCGAACCGCGCGGATCGGGGGAAACCGCGCCGCTGGTGGTCGAACCGTCGACCGGGATCGTATCGGCGGGCGGAGTAGTGACGGTCACCAGCGCGATGGCCCCGGTTTCCTTGAGCACGCGGTCGATACCGTCTTCCCGCGTGATACGGAACATTTCGGCCAATGTCTTTTGGTAGTCAGGGTTCTTGCGGCCATCGACGGTCGCGTCGGCGTCCGTGAAGTTCTCCTGCTTATGCATGCTTTCGCGCGGATCAGAACTGTTGAACGCGATCAGGTCCGTGACGGTACGCACCTTCACCGTATCCGGCATCGTCGCGAAGTAGTTGTTTAGATCTTCCTTGAGGTCGGCAAGAAGGATGATGCGCATCTCGGGGCGGATATCGATCCATTTGGTGTCGGCCACCTCGACGAGATCCGCGCCTTGGGCCTTGAGGACCGCGAGCGCTTCGTCGAAGACCGGCGTCGTGCGTTCGTCCTGACCGCGCAAGCCGCGCAGCACCGCCAGGCGCTTGCCCTTGAGGCCCTCGGTCGAAAGCAGCGAAACATAGTCCTTTTTGTTGGCGTCCGCGTCGGCCGACCAGGGGTCGCCAGGATCGCTGCCGGCAATGACGTTGAGGATCATCGCATTGTCGCGCACGGTGCGGGTCATCGGCCCCGCCATGTCTTGCGTCAGGCTGATAGGAACGATGCCCCGGCGCGAAACCAGCGCGATCGTGGACTTGATGCCCACCACACCGTTCTGGCTCGACGGGCTGGTGATCGAGCCCGAGGTTTCGGTGCCGATGGTGCCGGCGGAGAACGAGGTCGCCGCGGCGATGCCCGGGCCATTTGACGAGCCGGCGGCGGACTTCGTCAGGTCGTACGGATTATGCGTGCTGCCCCCCACGGTCGAGCCGTTGAGGCCGGTCGAAGTGCGGATGCCCGCGAACTGCGAGGTGTTCGCCTTGCCGAGGATCACAGCGCCGGCCGCACGCAGGCGGCGGGTCACTTCGGAATCCTGTTTGGGCATGTTGTGCTCGAGCGCCCACGATCCCGCCGTGGTCGGCATGCCGACCGCGTCGATATTGTCCTTGAGGAGGATGGGAACTCCATCGAGCGGACCGAGTGCCTTACCGTCCTTGCGGCGGGCATCCGACGCCGCAGCTTGCTGAAGGGCATCCGGCGCAACGGCAATCACCCCATTGAGCGGACCGTCGTACATACTAATGCGGTCCATGTAGGACTGGGTAATGGCCGCCGAAGTCATTTTGCCGGCGGCGAGATCGTCAGAGATCTGGCTCAGCGGCACTTCTTCGACATTGTAAGGCGCAGCGGGCTCTTCCTTGCCGCAGGCAGCAAGACCAAGCGAAACGAGCAGAGCAAGACTGGTGAAACAGCGGCGGTCCATCATCATTTTCACATCCCCTTATGCGAACTGATTGAAACAGCGTGGCCGCGAGTTTTGCATAGCGAACCGCGCTGTAACAGCCCCCGAGAATCACCCCAAAATGGGCCGAATTTGAAGCATTTTTGAGCTCTCCCAATGCGGCGATACGCTCTCCTTCGCAGCACGGTCGAGACTCGGATTTATTTGGCCTGCGCGATCGCCTGTTTATAGGCCACCGGGGCCTCGCGTTTTTTAGACGCTTGCTCGTAGGCGTAACCATATGCGAGCAGGGTGGCTTCAGACCATTTGGGTCCGACGAATGAAAGGCCGACCGGCAATCCTTCGGCGAGACCCATCGGTACGCTCAGATTCGGATACCCCGCAACGGCGGCCGTGCCGCTGACTGTCGGAGGCACGGAACCCTTCGGGCGTTCGGCGGCAACATGCGTGCCCGTACCATCCGGAATGATCAATGCGGGAATCCCGGCCGTGAGGGCAACGACCGCAGTGGTGTTGAACTCTTTGAAGGCGCGGTCAAATCCTTCGACCGAAGCGCGTCGGCGCGCATACTCAAAGGTTTTCATATATTCGGGGTTCTGACGCCCCATGGTCGTGGCTTCGGCGGCCTCGAACAGCTCTTGGCCGTGCTTGCTCTCCTCCGGATGAGATTTGTTGAAGGCGATAAGGTCGGCGATGGTGCGCGGTTTCACCGCCTCCGGCGCGTGCGCGAGATAGGCCGCCATATCTTCCTTGATGTTGTAGACCATGATGAGCCGCAGCTCTTGCGTGAGGTCTTCCATCACATCGGCTGGAAGCTCGACCAAGGTCGCGCCCTGAGATTCCAGCACACCAAGGGCCACATCGAGAACCGCTTGTGTCTTTTCATCATAGCCGCCCGTGTTGCGCACGACTCCCAGACGCGCGCCCTTCAACGCCTCTGTTGAAAGCCCTTTGGTGTAATCGGTCTTATGCGCGTCGGAGTCCGCGGACCATGGATCGCCCGCATCCGACCCCGCCATCACGTTGAGCATCATCGCGATATCGGTCACGCTGCGGCCCATCGGACCGATCGTGTCCATCTCCAGACTCACAGGCACGACGCCGCGGCGCGATACCAGGGCCACGGAAGGGCGCAAACCAACAACCATATTGTGCGAGGATGGGCTAACAATTGAGCCAGTCGTATCGCTGCCGACCGTCGCCGCCGCAAAGCTAACCGCCGCCGCGATGCCCGATCCATTGCTTGAACCCGAAGCCTGGCGGTTGAGGTCATATGGATTGTGCGTACCGCCGCCGAAGACGCTGCCGTTGAGACCGCGGGTGGTGCGGAAGCCGGCCCACTGCGAAGTATTCGCTTTACCAAGGATGACGGCGCCGGCCGCCTTGAGACGGCGCGAAACTTCAGCATCTTGCGCGGGGATGTTCTTCTCAAGCGCGTAAGAACCGGCCGTCGTCGCTACACCCGTCACGTCAATATTGTCTTTCAGAAGCACGGGGACGCCATCCAGCGGGCCAAGCGATTTCCCATCCTTGCGCCGCGCGTCCGAAGCGGCCGCCTGTTTAAGGGCGTCCGGCGTGATACTGATAACGGCATTCAAAGGCCCATCGTACATCTTGATCCGGTCGATATAGGCTTGGGTGACAGCCGCGGACGATGTCTTTCCGGCTGCAAGATCGGCGGACACTTGTGCGAGGGAAATCTCTTCAACCTCGTACGGCTTCGCGGCCTCTTGGTTGTTGCAAGCGATCAGCGAAACGGAAACCAGAAGGGCGGCGGTGAAAGAACGAATGTTCATCTTCGAATTCCCTGATTAATTGGAGCTGACGCCTTGCTTGTATGCGCTCGGCGGCACGCGTTTCTTGGAGGCCTGTTCGTAGGCATAACCCATCGACAGCAGTTGATCTTCCGACCACGGCGGACCTACGAACGATAGTCCCACCGGCATTCCATCCACGTACCCCATCGGCACGGAAAGATTGGGATAGCCGGCGAGCGCGGCAACGCCGCTGATGGACGGTTTGCGCGCGCCCTTCTGCATGACGGCGGCCGGATGGCCACCGCCGGCAGGCGGCGCCGCCCCCGCAACAGGAGGAGCGCCGCCGATCAAACCTGCCGGACCGCCGGTCGGCGCTACGATCGCGCTGATTTCATAGTCGGACATCGCCTTGCCATACCCTTCGGCCCCTGCCCTGCGCTGCGCATATTCACGTGTTTGGATATACTCTGGCGTTTCACGGCCCGTGGTGGCTTCAGCAGCCTCGAACAGATCCTGCCCATAGATATTCTCGCGAGGGTCAGCCTTATTGAAGGCGATAAGATCCGCAAGCGTGCGGTGCTTCACGTTGGCAGGTGCATGCGCGAGATAGGCGGCCATGTCTTCCTTGATGTCGTAGATCATGATCAGGCGCTGTTCCTGACTGAGATCCTCGAGCACGGCGTCGGGAATATCGATCAGCGTCGCCCCTTGCGCCTGGAGGACACCGAGCGCTTCTTCAAATCGTGATTGCGTGCGCTCAGTGGCGTTGGTACCGCGATAGACGCCGATCCGCTTACCTTGCAGCGCTTCCGTGGACAGGGCTTTTGCGTAGTCGGTCTTGTGTGTGTCTGACGCGCTGGTCGCCGGATCGGCGGCATCAGTACCCGCCAGAACAGTAAGCAGCATGGCCACGTCACGAACGTTCCGGCCCATCGGACCCGCGGTGTCCTGCGTAAGGCTCACCGGTACGATCCCGCGCCGGGAGATGAGAGCTACCGTGGGACGCAGCCCAACAACGCCGTTGGCATTCGAGGGCGCAACCACAGAGCCGGTGGTATCAGTTCCGATGGTCGCCGCCGCGAAACTGGCGGCCGCGGAAATACCCGATCCGTTGCTGGAGCCCGCCGCACCGCGCGCAAGATCGTATGGATTACGCGCGGTTCCTCCCACGGTACTCCCATTCATCCCGCTCGCCGTTGTCCGCAGACCCGCCCATTGAGAGGTATTGGCTTTGCCGAGAATCACCGCGCCGGCATCCCGCAACCGCCGGGCCACTTCGGAATCTTTCGTAGGCACATTGTCGATGAGCGCGAAGGACCCCGCGGTCGTGGGCATACCCACCGCATCGATATTGTCTTTGATCAGGATGGGAATTCCATCAAGGGGCCCCAACGTCTTGCGCTCCTTGCGCCGCTGATCCGACGCCGCCGCCTGTTCCAGCGCATCGGGCATGATGCCGATCACACCGTTCACCGCTTTATTGTAAAGCCCAATGCGTTCGATATAGGCCTGAGTGACTGCTACCGAGGAGGTAGTGCCGGCGGCAAGATCATCGGCGACCTTGCTCAACGGCACCTCTTCCACCGCATAGGGCTGGGCTTCTTCTTGCTTGTCGCACGCCGCGAGAAGGGCAAGCCCCAGAGCGATGCCGGTCAAAGAGCGAATCTGCACCGATGAATTTCCCTTGTTATTTCGCGGCGGCGGCTTTGTAGGCCGTCGGCGGAACACGCTTCTTTGACGCTTGTTCGAAATCATAACCAAAGCCGACCAGCGCCGCCTCGGACCACGGCGGACCAACGAAAGAGAGACCGACCGGCAAACCGGTGACGAGGCCCATTGGCACAGTCAGGTTCGGATACCCCGCCAGCGCCGCGTTGCCGCTCATGTGCGGCGGCGCTGCGCCTTTCGCGCGGACACCCGCAACATGCTCGCCGCCCTTACCGTCCGGCGGGATGACTTCCGCGGGGCCGCGAGAAAGACCGATCACCGCATCGACCCCGAAATCCTTGAATGCGCGCCCAAAGCCTTCAGCGCCCGCGCGGCGCTGCGCATACGCCTTGGCCTTCACGTACACGTCGTCCTGGCGGCCATTCGTTGCCTGCGCCTCTTCGAACATGTCTTGGCCGTGCATGCTCTCGCGCAGATCCGTCTTATTGAATTCGATCAGATCAGCAAGCGTGCGCGATTTCACGCTGGCGGGGGCGTTGACGAGATAGGCCGCCACGTCTTCCTTGATCTCATGGATCATAATGACACGCTGTTCCTGGCTCGTATCTTCCAGAAGATCGGCTGGCAGTTCAACGACCGCCGCGCCCTCCGCCTGGAGGACCTTGATCGCCTCGTCGAGAACAGCAGCCGTCGTTTCGTTGTATCCGCGGGTCCCGCGAAATACGCCGAGTTTCTTTCCCTTTAGCGCTTCGATCGACAGCGCTTTGACGTAATCGGTTTTATGGGCGTCGGCTTCCGCGCTTTCCGGATCGGCCGGATCGCTTCCCGCCACGACACTCAGCATCATCGCGAAGTCAGTCACGGTCCGCGTCATCGGACCCGACGTATCTTGTGTATGGCTGATCGGAACGATCCCACGCCGGGAAATCAAGGCGATGGTGGGACGCATCCCCACGAGGCCCATGTAGGAGGACGGACTGATGATGGAACCGGTTGTATCGGTGCCCATCGTGCCGGCTGCAAGGCTGGCAGCGGCGGCAATTCCCGATCCATTACTGGACCCTGCGGCCGAGCGCGTCAGGTCATAGGGATTATGCGTGCTTCCACCTACGGTGCTTCCGTTGAAGGACTCCTCAGTGCGTAGACCCGCCCATTGTGATGTGTTCGTCTTCCCGAGGATCACCGCGCCCGCCTCACGCAGGCGCCGCGTGACCTCGGAGTCCTTGACCGGCATGTTGTCAGCCAACGCAAACGACCCGGCCGTCGTCGCCAAACCGACCGCGTCGATATTGTCTTTCAGGAGGATGGGAATACCGTCCATAGGTCCGAGGGATTTGCCATCCTTGCGCCGCTGATCGGAGGCTGCCGCCTGCTCAAGCGCGTCGGGCATCACGCCGATGACGGCATTCAGCGCACCGTCATATTTGTTGATGCGGTCGATATATGCCTGAGTTGCAGCAACCGAGGTCGTTTTGCCGGCCGCAAGGTCCGCAGAGAGCTGTGCCAGGGACACCTCCTCCACCTCATAGGCTTTCGCGGCCTCCTCCTGCTTATTGCAGGAGGAGAGTGTCAGAGAGAGGACCAGCGCGATTGCTGTGGCGGAACGGAGGTACATCGCACGTCCTCGGTTAGTTGTTGGTCGCCGCTTCCTTATAGGCCGTCGGCGGATCGCGGGCGTGTGAAGCCTGTTCGTAGGCATAACCGTAAGAGAGCAAGGTCGCTTCCGACCATTGCGGCCCGACAAAAGACAGACCCACAGGCAGACCGTTTACATCGCCCATTGGGACCGTAAGGTTCGGCCATTGCGCCAGGGCCGCGACGCCGCTGATCGAAGCCGGTCGCGCGCCCTTCGGACGTTCGAGCGCCGCACCGCCGCCGCTTGTCCCGTCGGGCTGCTGCACATCGGCCGGCCCGCGGCTGATAGCCACCAACGCACTAACGCCAAATTCGGTGAAGGCGCGGCCGTATCCTTCCGGACCGGCCTTGCGATGCGCATATTCCCAGATTTTCTGGAATTCCGGATTTTCCCGCCCACCTGAAAGAGCTTCAGCCGCTTCCAAGTGTTCTTGGCCGTGAACACTTTCGCGTGGATCGGTCTTATTGAAGGCGATGATATCAGCGAGAGTGCGGGTCTTTACGGCTGACGGCGCCGTGGAAAGGTAGGACGCCATATCCTGCTTGATATCGTAATACATAATGAGGCGCTGCTCATTGCCGAGGTCCTCAAGGAGATCGTCCGGAAGATCGACGAGCTCCGCGCCTTGGGCCTTCATCACCTCGAGCGCCTTGTCGAAAATGGGCTTCGTCGCATCCGTGTGAGCGCCGGTATTACGGAAGACCCCCAGGCGCTTGCCCTTCAGGGCATCGGGCGATAGCGCTTTCACGTAGTCCGTCTTATGCGCGTCCGCGTCCACAGACCACGGATCACCCGGATCCGAACCCGCCATCACGTTCAGCATCATTGCGAAATCGGTTACGGTGCGCGTCATCGGACCGGCCGTGTCCTGGCTGAGGCTAACGGGCACGATGCCGCGTCGCGATATTAGCGCAATGCTGGAGCGCATGCCGACGAGCCCCATCAACGACGACGGGCCCATGATCGAGCCCGTAGTATCCGTGCCAACTGTCGCGGCCGCGAAGCTTGCCGCAGCGGCGATACCCGAACCGTTTGAAGAACCCGCTGCCGTTCGTGTCAGGTCATAGGGATTACGCGTTGGGCCGCCAACGGTTGAGCCGGCGAAAGCCGCCGTTGTACGTAGCCCCGCCCATTGCGAGGTATTGGCCTTGCCGAGAATGACCGCGCCGGCGGCACGTAGCCGCTTCGCAACTTCGGAGTCCTGCGCCGGGAAGTTCTCGACCAGCGCGAATGAGCCCGCGGTCGTTGGCATACCCATCGCATCTATGTTGTCCTTCAAGAGCACGGGAATACCGTCGAGCGGGCCTATCGCCTTACCGTCCTTGCGGCGTTGATCCGAAACCGCGGCTTGTTGCAGCGCATCGGGCGCAATCATGATCACGGCGTTGAGAGGTCCGTCATACTTATTGATACGATCGATATAGGCCTGCGTGACCGCAGCCGAAGTCACTTTGCCCGCAGCAAGGTCGGCAGAAATCTGCGAAAGCGCCACCTCCTCCACATTATAGGGCGCGGCAGCGTCTTTCTTCTCACAAGCCGCAAGCGAGAGAGACAGGACGAGAGCGATGGCAGTCAGAGGGCGGTGCATGTTCAAGTTCGATCTCCTCGAAATCGCTAATTCGCAGCGGGTTGTTTATAGGCCGTCGGCGGCACGCGTTTTTTCGAGGCCTGTTCGTACGCATAGCCGAGGGACAGCAACAATTCTTCCTGCCACGCCGTACTGATGAACGAGAGCCCCACCGGCAATCCCTTGTAGAGACCCATCGGTACCGAGAGGTGCGGGTAACCGGCGATCATCGTCGAGGACGTAGCCGAGACCGCCGCGCCGGCCGGCACCTTGATGGCGTGACTGGTGGCGGTCCCATCCGGTTGGATGACTTCGGCCGGGCCGCTTGTGGGATTCACTAGCGCTACAACATTGTATTCGCGCAGCACCTTGTCGAAGCCATCCGCTTGGGTTTTCTGCTTCGCGCTATTGTGCGCGGCGATGTATTCGGGCGCCTGGCGCCCTCCCATCGTCTTGTCCGCGTCGTCAAAGATATCAGACGTGTGCATGCTTTCGCGCGGATCGGCATTGTTGAAGGCGATGAGGTCCGTCAGCGTGCGGCTCTTGACCGCCGCCGGCGCGCCCGCGAGATAGTTATTGATGTCTTCCTTGAAGCTGTAGAGCAGGATGATGCGCATCTCATCGGACGCATCGGGGATGCTTCCCGGCGGTATCTCGACAAGCTCCGCGCCCTGACCTTTGAGGACACCAAGCGCCTCTTCAAAGAGACCCATCGTTTCCTCGCCGTAACCGCGCATACCGCGCAGCACGCCGATCCGCTTTCCCTTCAAAGCGTCTGGGCTCAGCGCCGCAACATAGTCTTTCTTGCGTGCATCAGCGTCGGCACTCCACGGATCTGCGGGGTCGCTGCCCGCCATCACGTTCAGGAGCATCGCCACGTCCCGTACGGTACGCCCCATGGGACCGGCTGAATCCTGATCCATACTGATGGGCACGATACCGACGCGCGGCACCAGGGCGATAGTGGGCTTCAGCCCCACAATGCCATTGTTGTTCGAGGGCCCAATGATGGAACCACCCGTGTCTGTGCCGACGGTGGCCGCCGCAAAGCTGACCGACGCCGCGATGCCCGATCCGGAACTAGACCCCGCCGGAGACCGCGAAAGATCATAGGGATTGTGTGGGCCCTTCCCCACCGTCGAACCGTTCAGGCCTTTCGTTGTGCGGAAACCCGCCCATTGTGATGTGTTCACCTTGCCGAGAATCACCGCGCCCGCGCCGCGTAGACGCGCAACCACGGTGGAATCTTTTTCCGGCACGTTGAATTCGAGGGCATAGGAACCGGCGGTCGTGCGCAGGCCCTTCGTGTCGATATTATCCTTAAAAAGAATCGGAATGCCGTCGAGCGCGCCTAGTGATTTACCGTCTTTCCGGCGAGCGTCGGCCGCGGCGGCCTGCTCTAGAGCATCGGGCGCAATAAGGATCACCGCATTGAGACCGGCATCCATACTTTTCATCCGGTCGATATACGCCTGCGTTGCAGCCACCGAGGTGGTCTTCCCCGCGGCGAGGTCCGCAGACAACTGCGAGAGCGCCACCTCCTCCACTTCATAAGGCGCAGTTGCGGCCTCTTGCTTCTTTTCGCAGGCGCCAAGCGTGATCGCCGCGATCAGGGCAAATGAGGTCAGGGGGCGACAGTACATTTTCGCATCCTTATTAAATTGTGGAATGGCGCTCAGACGGCGCAAAACGACAAGGTCTAGGCGGAATTATTGTTGGAAACGCTCCGCTGCGTTTGGCTCAGGCTACAACTCGCTCGAAGCGCCGGCTACTTAGACGATAGCTCCTTATTTTGATGCAACCGCCTGCTTGTAAGCTGTCGGAGCAACACGCTTATGAGAGGCTTGTTCGTAGGCGTAGGCCATCGATAAGAGTACGGCTTCCGACCACTTCGGGCCGATAAAAGAAAGACCTACCGGCAGACCTTCTACCTGGCCCATCGGCACCGTGAGATTGGGATAGCCGGCAAGCGCGGCATACATGCTTGGGGAGGGCGGCGAGCTTCCCTTCGGGCGCGCTGAAATTGTATGGCCTGCGGTGCCCGGCGGCGGAATGAGCCCGGCCGGTTGGCCGGTCGGGGTCACGACGGCAACCACCCCATGTGCGAAGGCCTTGTCATAGCCCTCGGGCCCGGCCTTGGTCTTCGCATAGGTCAAGGCGTTCACGTATTCGGGATTGTCTCTTCCCGTTGTCGCCTCGGCAGCCTCGACAAGATCCTGGCTCCACATGTTCTCGCGCGGATCCGCTCTATTGAACGCTACAAGGTCCGTCATTGTGCGCACCTTCTGCGCTGGCGCGGACGCCGCGAGATAGGCATTCAGATCCTGCTTGAAGTCGTAAACCAGGATCACGCGCTGCTCTTGGCTCAGGTCCTCGAATATATCAGCGGGGATGTCGACGAGTTCCGCGCCTTGCGCCGTCAACACAGCCAGCGCGTCGTCGAAGAGCGGCTTCGTGACATCGGAGTAGCCCGACATTCCGCGAATGACGCCGATCTTTGCGCCCTTTAGCGCCTCGGTGGAGAGAGCTTTTACGTAATCGGTCTTGTGTGCATCGGCTTCGGCGGAAGCCGGGTCGCGGGCTTCGGTCCCGGCCATGATATTCATCATCATCGCCGCATCCGTGACGCTACGCGCCATCGGACCTGCGGTGTCCTGGCCTAAGCTGACCGGCACAATGCCGCCGCGCGAAATCAGCGCGATTGTCGGGCGCATACTAACCAGGCCCATAAGAGACGCCGGGCCGATCACGGAGCCCGTTGTACACGTTCCAACCGTGGCGGCCGAGAAACTGACGGCCGCCGCAATACCCGAGCCGTTGCTGGAACCAGCGGGCGTGCGCGCGAGGTCATATGGATTGTGCGGCATTCCACCGACGGTGCTGCCGAGCAGTCCCTGCGTCGTGCGTAATCCGGCGAATTGATTCGTGTTCACTTTTCCGAGGATCACGGCACCAGCTTCCCGCAAACGGCGCGTCAAATCCGCATCCTGAGCTGGAATGTTGTGTTCGAGCGCGTAGGAACCGGCAGTGGTCGGCATACCCTTGGCGTCGATGTTGTCTTTGAGAAGGATGGGTATCCCATCCATCGGGCCGATAGCCTTACCATCTTTGCGCCGCTGATCGGATGCGGCAGCCTGCTGGAGGGCGTCGGGAGCGATCATAATGACGGCCTTCAACGGCGCGTCGTAAGTCTTGATGCGTTCGATATATGCTTCAGTGATGCCGACCGCGCTCGCTTTGCCGGCGGCCAGGTCTGCGGAAATCTGCGAGAGCGGGACGTCTTCAACGGCATAAGGCTTGGCTGGTTCTTCCCGAGAACAGGCGCCAACGGTCAATGAGAGCATTAGTGCCGCGGCTGTCAGCTGCCGATACGCCATCTTCACGTCCCCGGTACAAAAGAGCGAACAGTGAGAAGTTGAAGCCGTAGAAAGGACGAAGGGAGGCATTTCTGCCTCCCTTCGCTTTCATAGCGATCGTTAGAATTTGAATCGCGTGCCGAGACGGAAGCTGCGGCCAACTAGATCGTATTGTTTGTTGCCCATCCCGCTGTAGAAAGCGTTCCCCGCCGGGGCGCCAACAATGGGTGGCTGTTTATTGAACACGTTTTCAGTCACGAAAAACGTCTCGATAGCGCCGTCCATGAGCTTGTAGTTAAGCGCGAGATCGAAGTAGACGACGCCGGGCACCTTATTCTCAAAACCAATTGTTGGAACCGCCACGGTGGACGCCGGGCAGCCACTGGTACAAACGGTTACAGAATTATTGTAGACACCGGAAGTCCAGCCGCGCGCCGTAAGATTGGCGCCGAAGGTCTCACCGGAATAGGCCGCAGACACGAGATACTTCAAGTCCGGGGCGAACATTCCCCCGGTCGATGCAAAGCCGCCCGCGCCGTCGGCGAGCACGCCGGCGCCATCCACCGAGAACGCCCCGTCGATAGTTTCCAGCTTGATATATTTCGTCGCAAGAGCGCGCAGAGTGATGCCGCCACCCATATCTTCGCTTATGTCGGAGAGATCGAAACGATAGCTGGTTTCGAAATCGATGCCGCGTGCGGTCTGCGACAACACGTTGGCCGGCAGTACCTTCACACCGACAATAAGCCCAGCGGCGTCGCGCTCGATATAGTTGCAGAGTGCCGTTTCACCCGCGAAGCAACGGTCCACGTAGTTTTGCGAACCGAGCGTCACGATGGCGTCTTTCATATCGATATTAAAGAAATCCACCGATGCGCCGAAGCCGGGTAGGAATGACGGTTGCACCACCACACCAAGACCGGTGGTGTCGGCCTTTTCAGGCGTCAAGGTACAGCCGACAGCAGGATCGCAGCCCGCAGCGCGGGTGACGATGACCGTCGGGCGGTCATTATTGAACTTATCGAGCACCGTGCCGGTGCCCGAACGGCCTGCGAGGAACAGGTCGCCCAGATTTGGCGCGCGAATGTCACGTGACCGGGTTGCACGGAAGGTGACGTCGTCGACCGGTTTCCATGTTGCGCCGACTTTCCACGTCGCGACAAAACCGGACGTGCTGTAGTCCGTCGCGCGGACTGCGGCGTTCAAATCAAGCTGCTTCGCCCAGCTTTCTTCGCTTGCCAACGGGATGACTGATTCTAAGAAGCCTTCAGTCACAGAGTACTTGCCCACTGAAGCAGTAAAATTGCCGGCGAAGAAGTGACGGTTGACGTCTTTCGTGCTGGCAATTCCGCCGACTTTTTCGGTGCGGTGCTCGAGACCAAAAGCGACCGACACCGGACCTGCCCATGATGAAAATGGCTCGCCGGATACGCTGGCCGCCGCAACGTCCTGCTGCAAATAGATGAGCGCATAACCTGTGTCGGTTACATAATCGATTGCAGCGCTGGAGTTGACGTTCGTCCCCATGACATTAAACGGCACGCATCCCGGCAAATCGTTAGCCGGATTCGTATCGATGTTGACACGGCAGACGATCTGACCGTTGGCCGGATTAACGACGGCGTCGATGGCGCTGCGGAAGACCGTAGAGCCGACCCCACTCAGCAAATCGTCAGGCGTGCGGACCGACGCATGCGTGGTGCTCCGCTGATAGTAAGCATCCCACGTCCAATCTGATTCGAAGGCATCGAAGGAACCCTCCATGCCCGCGACGTACCGACGCTGCACGCGCTCATTCTTATTCCCGAAGCCCGGGACCTGGCCGACCAGCGTGGTGCCCAAGGTAAAGTTCGTGATGCCGTTAGCCGCCATGGTCGCGCGGACGGAGGCCGGGATAAAGGCGTTGTCCTGCTGGACGGTCAGGCTGCCGAGTTGGAATTGAGGTACGCTGTCGGCCGAGCGGTTGAGGGTGTAAGCCCAGCCGTATTCGGCAAACACATTAACGTTGTCGGCAAGATCATAGCTGAGACGGAAGTAGGTGTTCGCGCGCATCAACTTAGTGACGATGGATGAGATGCGATCGTAACGGTTCGAACCGTCCCCACCCACTTGCACTTGCCCGGATATCGTGCCGAAGCGATACGGCGCCGGGGCGCCATTTTCGAGGAATTGCGTGCCGCGGAGCGGGCAAGAGGTTCCGGTGAAGCCAGCGCACCCGATGATAAGACCGCCATAAGTTGCGGTGCTCGGATTAAAGTTCGCCATCGTGATGTATTGCGGCTGCCCATTGCCAGCCGCGTACGCCGGGTTGACAGCGATCGCGAGGTTGTTTTCCGACCATGCACGATCTTCACGACGCGCGCCGTTTTCAAAGCCGTTTTCCCCATACGCCAGGAAATGACCACGCCCGCCAGCGAACGGAACGCCGACGGTCAATTCGACTTTGTAGTTTTCGTTGTCGCCGTACGTGGTGATGCCGCCTTGAATGTCGCCCTTTACGCCCGTGTACTCTTTGTCGAACACGAAATTTACAACGCCGGCCAAGGCATCGGAACCATACGCCGCGGAGGCGCCGCCTGTGACGATATCCACACGCGAAACGAGACCGGTCGGAACGGTATTGATGTCCACCGCGCCGCCGTTGTTGTTAAAGCCGGCCAAGGTCGAGCCAACGATGCGCTTGCCATCGACAAGCACAAGCGTGCGGGTCGGATTTATTCCGCGCAAATTGAGATTGTTGATCCCGCCGGTCATATCGGCAGTCGACGAACCACCACGTGTCGACAAGCTGCTGGCTAGGGCGGGCAAGCGGTTGATGGAATCCGCGATATTCGCCGTGGCCATGGTGTTCAATTCCGCAACGCCAAGAACCGAAACCGGCGTTGGAGCTTCGTAACCGTCGCGGACAACGCGCGAACCGGTGACGACGATTTCATCGAGAGACGCAGCGGCGGCAGGCTGCGCTTGCGCAAGCTGCTCTTGTGCGAAGGCCGCACTGGAGACCGCGGCAACGAGAGCGACCGCGCTGACCGAGGTCAAGACGCGACGCTTCGTATTCGAACCATATGAAAGCTTCATCATAGGACTTTTTCCCCTTTTGATTTTGTAGTGTCTGCTGACACCACACCCTATTAGTTCCGTAACACTCGGTGGGTTACGCCCACCCTCCCCGACGCAAATTATTTCGCAGCGGCGCCGGCCTTGTAGGCCGCCGGCGGTAGACGTTTGTGCGAGGCTTGTTCATACGCGTAGCCAAGAGACATCAGGAGCGGTTCAGCCCACGCCGTTCCAACGAACGACAGGCCGACCGGAAGTCCGCTTACCTCCCCCATTGGGACAGTGAGGTGCGGATAGCCGGCCACCGCGGCATAAGTTGTGATCGAAGGTGTTGTTTGGCCTTTTGGGACAAGCGCGACAGGATGACCGCTAGCCATGCCGTCAGGCGGAATGGGCTGCGCGGTGTTGCCGGTGATTGTCACAAGCGCGACGACGTTATTGGCCTGCAACATTTTGTCGATGCCGTCGGCCTGGGTCGTGCGTTTCGCATATTCAAGATTCTTGATGTATTCCGGATTCTGGCGGCCGCCGGTCGTTGCGTCGGCGTCTTCGAACAGATCCATCGCATGCATACTCTCGCGCGGGTCGGATTTGCTGAAAGCGATGAGGTCGGTCAACGTGCGCACCTTCACGGCTGCCGGCGTACCTGCGAGGTAGGCATTCAGATCCTCTTTAAAGTCATGCAGGAGGATCACGCGCATTTCCGGACTGACGTCAACGAACGCGTCGTTGGAAACTTCCACTAGCTCGGCCCCTTGTGCCCTCAGGACGCCCAGTGCTTCGTCGAGCGCCGGCTGCGTCCGCTCGTTGTATCCGCGCAGGCCGCGCACGACACCCAAGCGCTTGCCGCTTAAGGCGCCGGCATCGAGTACGCTGACATAGTCCGCTTTGTGCGCATCCGCATCGACGGACCATCGATCCGCGGGGTCGCTCCCGGCGATCACGGTCAACAACATCGCCGCATCGCGAACCGTGCGCGTCATCGGACCGGCCGTGTCTTGCGTCAAGCTAATGGGGACGATGCCGCGGCGCGAAACGAGGGCGATTGTCGGCTTTAGGCCGACAACGCCGTTGAGCGACGACGGGCTGGTGATCGATCCGCTGGTTTCGGTTCCAATGGCGCCCGCCGCGAAACTCACCGAAGCCGCGATGCCAGAGCCGTTACTAGACCCGCCGGCCGTGCGCGTCAGATCGTATGGGTTGTGAGGGCCTTTCCCGACCGTGGAGCCATTGAACGCTTTCGTATTGCGGAAGCCAGCGAACTGAGACGTGTTGACCTTCCCAAGGATCACAGCCCCTGCGGCGCGCAGACGTTTCACAACTTCGGAATCCTGCGCGGGCCGATTTGCCTCCAACGCGAAAGATCCTGCCGTTGTCGGCATACCGACCGCATCGAGATTGTCCTTGAAGAGGATGGGAACGCCGTCGAGCGGGCCGATCGCTTTGCCGGCCTTGCGCCGTTCGTCGGACGCTCCCGCCTGCTGTAACGCATCCGGCGCGATCAGAATGAGGGCATTCAGCGCGCCGTCGTATTCCTTCATACGGGCGATATAGGCCTCCGTCACCGCGACGGACGTCGTGGCGCCGCTGGCGAGGTCGGCGGAAACTTCACTAAGAGGCACTTCTTCGACGGCGTAGGGCTTCGGCGCTTCTTCCTGTTTCGAACAGGCGAGGAGCGATGCCGACATCAGCACAGCTAAGCAAGCCGAAGAGCGGTTCATCATCAGTCCCAATCGAAGCAATCCGGTAGTTTGCCTTAAACGTCGTTCGGCAGACCTATTCCAGATCACTCATACGCAGACGAAAGTTGATGCAATGCAAAACGGACGCATGGGCGAGAACGGAGGCACGCCAAATCGACGCGTATACGGCTCGTGCGAAAATATCCTAGGTGAAGATAAGGTCGTGATTACGCGCAACATCGACGTCCCCCAATAGCGGTGTCCCCATTTGACACCGGCGTCGGATAGCAAGAAGGCGAGTCAGCAACACTTACACGGAGCTGCCATCACCCACATAGGGTGCGGTGCAGCGTTCGATCATCCGACTTAATGAGTAGCTCTTTCAACAAGAAAAGTTCATGCAAACTTAATCGAATCAGCAGGTTTCGTGCGTGATTTGCTTGGAAGTGACATTTTTGCATTCGATTTAGCCCCGCTGACGCATAAAGCAGCGAAACTATAAAAGACGCGCGCATTCCGATGCCTCGGCGCCAACAAAAAAGGGCGGGACCGAGGTCCCGCCCTTTCCCGAAAACGTAATGTTTATTTCTTCGGCGGAATGAAGCCTTGGATCTGCTTCACCGCATAGCCGACCTTGTGCTCCAGCTCTTCCTTACCGAGTTCGGCGGTGGACCGGCGCGGGTCGCCCGTGATGCCGTTATTGAGCTTACGGATGGGCTTCTCACCTTCCTTCGGCACGGGATCACCGTTGGTGATCGGTACGAGTTCGCGGCGGACATACTCGTTGTTCTTGTCGAGGTACATCATCAGGGAGGTATCGGTGATGCCGCCATGAGACGTGGGCGGATAACCGCGCTCGGCCAGGATCTTGTCAAAGTCGGCCCCCGCCTTGATGTAAACGTCGTCGCAATAGAACACGTGGATGCCTTGCGGCGCATACTTCGCTTCGAGCTTGGCCGCGACGTCCTGATAGACCTTCGGCTGACCTCCGCCGTGGTCACCCATGATGACGACGTTCTTAAAACCGCTCTGAATTGCCTGTTCCGAGATGCGTTCCAGGACCGCGCCCAGCAGCTCTGGCGTCAGGCCGATGGTGCCCGGCAGTTCGGCGCTGGCATTGTTCGGGGTGAACGGCAGGACCGGCATCGCGATGGCGTTGCCTAAGCGTTCCGCGATCATTTTCACGGTCGCCTGCGCCATCAGGTTATGGCCGCCGTTACCGTTCTGCGGGCCGCGCTGCTCGACGCCGCCCGTGTAGAACAGGGCCGTCGTCTTGCCCGCCGCGAGCGCCGCTTTGACTTCCGGCCATGTCATCTTTTCGAATTCGATCGACTGGTTGGCCGCAGCGGCGTAGGCCGCGTGGCTCATGGAAATCGCGGGCGACAATGCCAGCGCAAGGGCAGCAACTTTAAGAATACGCATCAAGGCTCCTCCCAAGGATAAATGCCAATGTAACAGCCATATCACGACCGCGCGCCCTGCGGCAAAGCGCCCGGAGGACTGGTCACAAACATGTGTTGACGCACGACCTCGGCAACGTGTTTGCGGCCCGGCTGCATGACCACGACCGTCAAAATAACTGTCGCGAAAGACACAAGGGAAATTGACGCCCCGACCATGTTGTCGTCCTTAAAAATATAGTCTGTCGCGACCGCGACCGTTGTCGCCCCGAGCCCGAGGGCGATGGCGTTGGCGACAAACAAGTAGATCGCGGAGACTTGGCCGCGCATGCGGTTCGGCGTGACGATTTGCAGAACCGCCGCATTCACACCGATCCATGTGAAGGCGAACAGCGAATTCAAAGAGATCAAAGTCAGAGAAAGCCACTTAATCGGTATAATCGGACCAAGACCGCTGCAGATCAGCACGCCGACACTAAAAATCATGCCCACCCGGCAGTGGCCGTCGGCATGGCCGCGCGCAAGAAACCAGTCCGCAATCAGTCCGCCCGACGCCGTGCCTATGATTCCAAAGACGAGCGCCGAGAAACCGAGAAACAGCCCCGCTTCGGAAACCGAGAAGCCGTGGACGCGCTGGAGATAAGCCGGGTACCAGGCGGCCGCGCCGTACCAAATGAGCGCAACAAGCGTCAGGCCAAAGAAGATTGGCACGTACACTTTCGCGTTGGCAAAGATGTAGCGCATGACCATATCGATACCTGGCGTGTCTTCCCCGGGGGCCGTGTGGCGCGGCGGTTCGCGCACCAGTAAGAGGCTCAAGATCGTCAACAAGAAGCCGGGGGCGCCGACAGCAAGAAAGACGGCCTGCCATGGCCGCACATCACCAATGAATGGCACCTCGACCTCGCCCATAGCGCTGATGGCCTCCACGAGCGGCCCACCGATCAACAGCGCGAGGCCCGAGCCGAGCGGAACGCCGAGCGTGTAAACGGAAAGTGCGCGCGCCAGGCGGCTAGGAGGGAACAGATCGCTGACAAGGGAGTAACTGGCCGGCGACAACACCGCCTCGCCGATACCAACGCCGACGCGTGCGGCGAAAAGCCGCCAATAGGTATTCACAAGACCACAGGCGAAGGTCATCACCGACCAAAAGAAAACGCCCATCGCAATGAGCTTGCTTCTACTCCACCGGTCAACCGCATAACCGACGGGCACGCCGGCGATACTGTAGAGCAGCGCGAACGAAAAGCCGGACAGGAGGCTGAATGCGGTATCTGAAATCTGCAGATCCTCACGGATCGGCTTGACCATCAAACCAACGATTTGCCGATCGATGAAGCTGGATGTGTAGAGAAGGATGAGAACGCCAATGACAACCCACGAATAGAGCGGGCTGAATTTCCGCGCCTCCGGCACGGTTTCTCCATCTGACGTCATCCAGCCTCCCCCACAGACATCTCCACGTGAAGTGTCGGCGAAGTCTAAAAGAGGAACTAGGGTCTATTTTTTCAAATGGAGCGTGAATTCATTTCTCAGGCGACTGAATCTGCCGCGAACCAAAGTTTTTGAGGCGGAATTTCGCGGCGAGGCGCGCACATGCACTTGTCTTGAAGACGCAGTCGAGTAAGGTACGCCCGGGATCTGGGGGAATACCTTCTATATGTACGCCAATGCTTTACGCGCAGGCCTGCTTGCAACCGGCCTCGCGCTCCTTTCGCCAACTCACGCGCAGGCACAAGACACGAGCCCGCTCCCGGGAACGTTCACCGGCAATATCGCGATTGTCAGCGATTACATCGTTCGCGGGATTTCACTCAGCAACCAGAACCCGGCGATTCAGGGTGGCTTGGACTGGGACAGTGGTAGCGGCATCTACGCCGGAATTTGGGGATCGAACGTCGAATTCGGGAACGATGCAAGCGTGGAACTGGATTTCTTCGCCGGCTATCGCGGGCGGATCGACGCATTCAGCTATGAAATCGGCACTACCTACTATTGGTACCCCGAGACCATTGAGGACGGACAAAGCTTCTGGGACGTCCACGTCGATGCGGGGTACGACTTCGGAGCGGCGACCGTAACCTTGGGCGCTGCTTACACAACCGACGACTACGGCCCCCTGCTCAATGACCAGACACTGTATTACAGCGCCGACATCGCGGTTCCGTTGGCGGAGATGATGACGATTAGTGGCGGCGTTGGCTACTCAGCCATGGAAGACCGTATGAATTACAGCGATTGGAACGCCGGAGCGACCTTCAAAGTCTACGACTGGTTCAATCTCGACGCGCGCTACTACGACACCGACAGCGAGGCCATTTGCGGAACCCATTGCGATTCGCGATTTGTGGTGAAGGTTTCCCGTACCTTTTAGGTCGGCCATTGCAGATTGATCCTTGCGGCAAAGCGGTATAGCTCTGGTTCGACCGAGCGCAACTGATTGAGGGCTGAGATGGCCGGGCTTTACTTCGAGGAATTTACCGTCGGCATGAAATTTCAGCATGCCATCCGCCGTACCATCACCGAGGCGGATAACGTATTCCTTACGGCCCTGACGCATAATCCGGCCGCGCTTCATCTCGACGAAGAAGCGATGAAGAAAAGCGAGTACGGTCAACGTCTGGTCAATAGCTGCTTGACGCTCTCGTTCATGGTGGGGATTTCCGTCGGCGACACGACTCTCGGCACCGCCGTCGCAAATCTTGGTTGGGACGAGGTGCGTTTTCCCAAGCCTCTTTTCCACGGCGACACGATCCGCATCGAAAGCGAAGTTCTGGAAATCCGGGAAAGCAAGTCGCGGCCGGACAACGGCATCGTCGTCTTCGCTCACCGCGCCTACAATCAGCGTGAGGAACTGGTGGGATCGTGCAAGCGCTCCGCCCTCATGCTTCGCAAGCCGAAATAAGCGGCGGCTCCTATGCTTCTGCGCTCGATGCTGTTCATTCCCGGCGATAGCGAAAAGAAGCTCGCGAAAGCCGACGAGATCGCCGCCGACGCCCTCATCCTGGACCTTGAAGATTCCGTATCCGCCGCGCGGAAAAGCGCAGGGCGCGCCCTCACCGCAGAATTCCTGAAAGCGCGCGCGCAGGTCGGACGGAAAAGTAAGCTGTTCGTGCGCATCAATCCGCTTGAGTCGGATGCCCCGATGCATGACTTAGCGGCGATCATGTCCGGAGCGCCTGACGGCATTGTACTTCCGAAAGCCACAGGACCGGCCGCCGTTCAATCGCTCGCGCAGCAAATTGAGGAACATGAACGCCGTGCCGGCCTTAATCCAACGACGGTGATTGTTGCAATTTCGGGCGAGACCGCGGCCGGAGTCTTGTCGGCATCCGAATACGCGAAAGGCGTTTCACCGCGTCTTACCGGCCTATCGTGGGGGCCGTGGGATCTTGCCGCGGACCTCGGCGCGGCGGGCAATACCGACGAAACCGGCGCGTTCGATTTCACCTACAAAGTGGCGCAATCGCTGACCTTGCTGGCGGCGAAGGCGGCGGGCGTACAGGCAATCGATACCCCACACACGGACTTCAAGGATGAGAAGAAGCTGCTGGCGGCCTGCAGAGACATTCGCCGGCAGGGTTGGAACGGCAAACTCGCCATTCATCCGGCGCAAGTGGCCGTCATCCACGAGGGCTTCAAACCTTCGGCGGAAGAGGTCGCCCACGCACAACAGGTGATCGAGGCTTTCGAGAGTCCGGAGTCGGGCGTGGCGTCACTCAACGGCGTGATGCTGGATCTACCGCATCTAAAGCAGGCGCAGCGGATCATGGACCTCCACAAGGCAGGTCAATAGTCCGCCGCACTGCTAACCGCTACTTCGGCAACTTGCCGTCCATTTCCATATACACACGGGCAAGCGCGCGGGGCGCTTGCTGCGGGTAGAGAGTCCACGTGGTGTACGAGCCCCAGTTGGCCTTTTCGTGCGCCGGGCAATTCTTTTCGGTTTCGCAGGTAAGGCCGGCGGCGCGAAGGCGCTTGGCTTCGGAGAGGACGAGGTCCGTCGCCTTCAGGTACTCGCCAAGGTCAGCTTTGAGAGTCGCGGCATCACTGTCCGTAAAGCCGTGGCCGGGGATGTACCACGTGACATCCATCGCCTGCGCCTTCCTGATCGTTGCCGCCCACTCGCTGGGATAAGCGCTGACCATCGGCGGGAAAACATAGCGATCATAAAGCTCGGACATGAACATGACCTTGCTTTGCGGCAGGTAGACCACGAGATCGCCGCCGGTATGACCACGGCCCAAGTTGAGGATCTGGATATCGGTGCCGCCGACCTTGAGGTCGCGCTTATCGGTCACGAGTTCGCTGGCCAGAATTTCGCGCTTTTGCGCTTCCATCGTTTTCTTGGAGGCCGGCGTGGAGATGAACACCATATTCGGCCAAGCTTCCTTGAGCGCCGGGTTCGCGCCGACATGATCCACATGGTCCGAGGCGATGATCATGTATTTCACGGGTTGCGGCGTGATCTTCTTGATGTTCGCGACCATCGCCTTGCCTTGCTCGATATTGTCCTGGCCGTCGACGATGACGACGCCGTCGGTTGTGACAATGATGAGGCTATTGGTCGTGAGCGTCTGGCCGGCGGACGTCAACTTGTCTTCATAGGCATAGACGTTCGGCACCACTTGGTGCCAGCGAGGGAAATCCGTCGGCTTCAAGCCACGTTCGGCGATATTGGCCGTTTTGACGACCTCGGCGCTCCACGCAAGCGTTGGCGCGACGAACGTGCAGGCGAGCATTCCCGCGATCAGCCTTAAATTCTTCATGATGTCCTCCCAATGGCATCTGCGAAGCGTCGAGGATAACCGTACGGCATCTCGGGCAGAAGCTAGAAACCGACCGTGATCCCGAGGACGGCGCCACGGCTCCGCCAAACAAGTCGCCCTGGATCGCGCTGGAACGATTGGAAAAGCGCGCCACCGAGATTAATGCCGGGCGCCAGCTTGTAGCTTGTTTGGAAGGTCAGGCGTTCAACTTTATCAAAGGTCGCGCCGTTGGTTTCGCGCTTGCGAACAGCTTGGCGAAAATCCCCCGACAACATCCACGGGCCTGTTACATACATCACGCCGCCGGCCCAATTTCTTTCCCGCAGCCCAAAGATCGGCGCGACGTTCATATAGGTTCCACTGACCTCGAAGGGACCGATGAAAAGATCGGCCAAGGCATTCCACGCCGAGACTTTCTCGGGGAACCGCACCGCGTCCGCCCGATAGTAGCCGGCCAGCGCGCGATAGCGGACTCCATTGCCGAGCACGCCGACACTTCTGATCGTCGATTCGCTGCCGTTCTTGGTGCGCGTGCGTTGGGCGGTACTGATGGGCGTATCGCCGTTCGGATAGTAACCGACCGCGATATCCAAGGTATTCCAGCGCGGCGACTGATAAACCACGCCCGTGGCATTGCGGGTAAAGCGCTTGAATGTCAGACCATCGCGCATCTGCACTTCGACGCGCGGACGGACCGCGGACGAAATGATTTCATCGTCCATATGCAAAAACGCCTGGGGCGCGACGGATTCTACCATGCCCGCGTTGGCGGCGCGGCGATCCCCGAGCTGGAGGCGTCCGAAATTTCCAAAGAGTTCGATGTAAACTTCGTCCGTGTTGTCGGGCTGGCGCGAATTGGCGATGAAGCGCGCGCTGCCGCGTATCGCTAGGTCGTCCCCTAAGGGAATCCGACCATCGATGGTCAGGCGGGAGTAGTTGAACATCCCGGTGGCGTTCGTGTCTTCGGCGGGGCCGCGGGGATCATCGGTGTCGTCACGCACGAAGAAAAACTGGTTTGCGCGGCCGCCAATGGTCACGGTAACGGGTTCCGCGCTGGCTGCGGCGGCGGACGCGGCCGTTTGAATGAAAAAAAGCGCGATCCCGGCCGCGTGGCACGCAGCCGCCTTTGCGACGGCTGATGCGCGTCGTCGGACCATTCGATTATCCCCTCCCCTTGCCGGGTATTCCTCCCGGCAGTCCTCGCAGGGCCATTATTGGAGTGAAATGAACCCTTGGAAAGGGCCAGCCTGCCGCTAACCCACGGATTTGTAACGCATACGCGGCTCCTCGCGTAGCGTTGATGTGGTGCGGCGGCGCGTGGCGCGCTATATTTTCACCCTCTTGTGCCGCCGGTTCCGGCGCTGGCATACGATCATGGGAGGCTCAAAATGAGAACGTTGGCACTCGGATTGTCGACCAGTTGCATGGTCTTCTTATCTGTCGCCACCACCGCATTCGCAGCATCTGAACCGCCGAAAGGAAGCGAAGAGCATCCCGGCGCCGTGGCGCTGAGCGAAGGTGAACCTGGAAAGTGGGTCTATCGGCGTTTTCCGAGCCTCATGCCCTTATACGTTTATGATGACGATCAGCCCGGGAAGTCGAATTGCGGACGCGGCTGTCAGGGCGTGTGGCCGCCACTCTGGGCGCATGAAGAAGACAAACCCATGGGCCATTGGACGATCATGAAGCGCGAGGACGGCACGCTGCAGTGGTCCTACAAGAACAGGCCGGTTTATATGCGCTTCCATGACGGTCCCGAACTACGCCTTGGCGACGGCGAAGACGGGAAATGGCATCTAATCGAACCGTAGACCTTTTCACAAAAAGAAAACGGGCTCCCGTGCATCCACAGGAGCCCGTTTTGCTTTAGAGGACTCGTTAGGCCGCCGGCGCGACTTCCTCACGCTTGGTGGCTTTGCGGCGGTTCCACTCGTCGCGTATCCCCGCGGGTGTCGGAGCAGTCATCAGACTCACGACGACGTAGACGACGAGGCTACCGACAATCCCATAGAAAATCGGCTCGTTGGCGAAGACATCCTTCATCACGAACATCGTCCCTAGGGTCAGCGCCGTGCCCGCAATGATGCTGGCAAGCGCGCCCTTGATGGTGCCGCGCGGCCAAATGAAGCCGCCGATGATCGCCACCATGAGGCCGCCGACCAGAATGTCATAAGCGATGGTCAGCGCCTCGACGACACCGCGCACCACACAGGCAGCCCCGATCATGAGGATCCCGAAGATGAGGATGTAGATCCGGCTGTTGCGAATTTCATCCCGTTCGCCATGCGGCGTGGCGGCGCTACCGCTCTTTGCCGGAGCAAGTTTCTCGACGATATCCTCCTTCACCACCGTAGCGGTCGCGATGAGTGCACCGCTCGAAGTCGACATGATGGCCGAGAGCGCCGCCGCCATGACGAGACCCGCGATACCCGCCGGTAAAGCATACTCGACGATGGTCGGATAAACGGTGTCGCGCACTTCGATGTTCGGCAGCAGCACCTTGGCGCACATGCCGATAAGCGCGCCGGCGAATGCATACAGGATGCAATAGACGCCCGAGGCAAATCCGGCCCACTTGGCGACACCTTCACTCTTCGCCGTGAAGACGCGCTGCCAGATGTCCTGGCCGATGACGAGACCCAGGAAGTAAACGACGAAGTAGGTGATGATGGTCTGGGTGCCGATATGCGTGATGGAGAACGCGGTTTCAGGCAGGGCCGTGTGCATGCCTTCCCAACCACCGGCTTTCACCAAAAGAATCGGCAGCATGATGAAGAAAATCCCGATGGTCTTAACGATGAACTGCACAAAGTCCGTCAGCGTAATGGACCACATGCCACCGAGCACCGAATATAGAATCACGACGCCGCCGCCGAGAAGGATCGCGGGCACGCGGTCCAACTCGAACAACACACCGAAAATCGTGCCGTACGCCACCGTGGAGGTGACCGAGAGCATGAAGGTATAAGCGGCCATCACGATGCCGGTGAGCAGGGACGCGCCGGGGCCGTAGCGCAGCTCAAACATCTGCGCCACCGTGTAAACTTCAAGACGATTGATCCAGGCGGCGAACGCGAGACTCAAAAGCAGAAGTCCGCAACCGATGGAGAACACCAGCCACATGCCGGAAATACCGTACTGGTACCCAAGACCAACGGCGCCCACCGTGGAGGCGCCGCCGAGGACAACCGCCGCCATGGTGCCGGAATAAAGCAAAGGACCGAGCCGGCGGCCGGCGACGAGAAAATCCTCGTCGTTCTTAGATCGCTTGGTCGACCACACGCCGATCCCGATCATGCCCAACATGTAGAGTGCGATAACGATATAATCCAACATCGGTCCCCCCGACTTCTCTAAGACAGAAACTTATTTGCCTTTGGCCGCGATGGCTTTCTTGATCAATTCGGCGGTCGCGTTCGCGCGGAACTCGACGATCTCCTTACCGATCTGAATAGCCTTATCCTTGTCGGCGATCGAAACGCCGTCGATCGTCGCCTTCCCGGCCTTCGTACGCGCCGCCCAACGCACCGATTCAGGATCGGTGACCATCATGTTCATCGTGATGGACGGATCATCGTGCAGTTCGTCGGTCGGTGAACCCTTGGGCTTCATCACGCCTTTTTGGCGCAGAAACTCCTCGACGCTTTCGTAGTCGTAGTATTCCTGGATGTGCACGACGAAAGCCTTGCTCTTGCCGTCACCGTTCGCCTTCGCCGCGACGGCCTTCATGCCGTTCTGATTGCCGCCGCTGTCGCCGATCATGACGATGTTCTCGAAGCCGCCGACGCGGAAGCTGTCGACGATATCCGTGAGCATCGCTTCGTAGCTGGCCGGGCGCATGCTGATAGTGCCCGGCGTGCCCATGTGGCCGGATTTAGTGTCGAGATTGCCTTCCGGCACGAACGGTACGATCGGCGCGCAGAGCGCATTGCCGAGCTTGCGGGCGATGGCGTCGCAGTTGGCACGCATCACGTAGTTATGTTTACCGAGGGCAAGCCACGGACCATTCGGCTCGATGCCGCCGGTGGGGATGATGACGGTTTTCTTGCCCGCATTCATCGCGTCGCGAACGTCCATCCAGGTCATCTCTTCCAGCCACACCGTATCGACCTTCGGGAGCGGATTGGCGGTATCCTTGCAGTTATAGGCGCTTTTGGCGCAGTCGCCGCCGCCCATGGAGCGCGGGTCAGGCTTTTGGCCTTGCTGCGCGAAAGCGACACCAGCCGCCAGAATCATCGCCGCTGAAAAAGCTGCAGTGCGTTTCAAGATGTTCTCCTGTTGTGCGTGACGTTTCAGTTCGGCGCGTATTTGAACTTTTGAACGCGGCGGTCTTCCGAAACGTAGATATTCCCTTTTGAGTCCACCACGGCCTCGTGGTTGCGGTCGAGTTCGCCGCCGTAGGTCCCGTAATGGCCGAAGGAACTTAACACCTGGCCGTCTTCGCGGCGAACGAAATGGATCCGGAAATTACCGGGATCGTTCATGACCATGAGGCTTTGTTTCGCATCCGGCCAGAATTCAATGGTACCCACGGCGCCCGAACCGCGCGTCTCTTTCCGGTAAATGTATTCTTTGACGAAGGTGCCGTCCTTCTTGAACACCTGCACGCGGTTGTTGAGACGGTCGCAGACGTAAACAAGGCCGTCTTTCGCGATGCGGACACAATGGACAATGCGGAACTGCTGCGCCGGTGGCGCGGCTGGATCGTAACGGCCGATATCGTTATCCGTCGGCGGCTTTCCGTACGCGCCCCACTGGCGCTTGAACATGCCGGTGTCGGCGTCGAACACGATGACGCGGTGATTACCGTAACCATCGGAGATGTACACCTCGTTCGCCTCCGGATCGACGACCGCGTTGGAGGGGCCGGAAAGCTGTGTCGTATCGAGGCTTCCTTTCGACGGACCGGCAGAGCCGATCTGCATCAGGAACTTGCCGTCATGGGTGAACTTCAAGACCTGACCGTCCGCTGGGGATTTGTCCTGGCCTTCTCGCGTCTGACTGCCGCCGATCCAAACGTTACCTTTGTGATCGACGTAAAGACCATGCGCATAGGATGGCCATTGATACCCGTTCCCGGGGCCGCCCCATCCTTGGACGACGTTGCCCTCGGCGTCGAATTCGATCACCGGCGGCGCGGCCACGCAGCAATCCCCAGCGGGCGGCGACTGCTCGGCGCCGCGCGCATAATTCGGAACATCGCGGGTCGCGGCATGGACCCAAACGTGATCACGGCTATCGATGAAGATGCCGCCGACACCGCCCATGGCCCACTTGTTGGGCAGAGGCAGCTTTGGCCATGTCGCATCGAACTTGTAGCGCGCCGCGTCCGGCGCGGCGGGAAGCGTATCCGCCGCGCGCGCGGGCAGCGCCGCGAGGCAGGACATCAGCGCGAGGGCGGCGAATCCCGTTCTATGCACGTTTGCTCTCCCGTCCAAAGTTCGCAGTTGATTGAAAAATATAGAAAATATAGGTCTCCAAGAGGTCCATGATCCCTTTTCCGCCCTAGCCCCGGCAAAGGGTATTTTCTCAACGCCGGGCGTGAGGATTTCTCAAGGGGATCAGTCGGGCAGGTGAAGCTCGGCTTTGTGTTTGATCGTGAACGTAGCGCCCGCGGACGCGAGGACGATGATCAAAATCGCGCCGACATGCAGCGGCGCGAGGGTCTCCTGCATCAGGATGAAACCGGTGACGGCGCCAAGCGCAGGCTCGAGGCTCATCAGTGTGCCGAAGGTATGCGTCGGCAACCGCCGCAAGGCATACATCTCAAGGGTGTAGGGAAGCGCGCCCGAGAGAATCGCAACGGCGATTCCGGCCGGCACAAGGCTCCATGAAAAGAGCGCGGCGCCCGCCGTCGATAGACCTACAGGCGTGATGAGAACCGCAGCGATAAGCAGGCCAAGGACGGCCGTCAGCGGCCCATGATCAGCACCCGCCTTCTGACCCGCAACGATGTAAATCGCCCAGCAGACACCGGCGATCAACGCATACATCACGCCCGCCGGATCGAGTGCGCGGCTGGTGGAGCTGATGGGAAGCAGGAGAAGAAGGCCAGCCACGGCCAGCGCGACCCACAGGAAATCGATGGGGCGGCGCGACCAGATCATCGCGACGGCCATGGGACCTGAGAACTCCAGAGCCACCGCGATGCCAAGCGGGATCGTCTTCAGCGCGGTGTAGAAGGCGAGATTCATGCCCGCGAGCGACGCGCCATAGACTGCTACGGCCCCCCAGTTCGATTTCGTGATGCGCGCGCGCCATGGCCGCAACACGGCCGTGAGCAACGCCGCGGAAAGAACAAGACGCAGCGTCGTCGCGCCTTCCGGGCCGATCGACGGAAACAAGGTCTTCGCAATGCTCGCGCCAACTTGGAGCGAGAGCATCGCAAAGATCAGGCCTGCCAGGGGAACGAGGAGAGGAGAGCGGAGCGAGAACATGGGAGGTTCGCGGATAAGAATAAAGCGGGCTCGATCCTTGCCGAGCCCGCCCCATCACTTCTATAGAGAGATGGCCGGTTAGACCAGCATCTCGCCGACTTCCTTGGAGGTGTTGTTGCTCTTTTCGCCCCAGTACGGAACGTCGATGCCCATCACGCGCAAAGCGGTGTAAGCCACGCGCGTGCCAGCTTCCGTCTTCAAGTCGATGTGGAGGCCATTCTTCACCTTACCGCCGGCGCCGCCCGCGGTCATGAGCGCCATGCCGTCGAGCGAATGCGTACGGGCATAGCCGTGATCGCTGGTGGCATAGATCAAGACGTTGTCGAGTACGGTGCCGTCGCCTTCCTTGACCTTGGCGAAGCCCCCGACGAATTGCGCCCAGGCTTCCATCGAACGGCGCGTGAACCACGACACCATCGGCTGATAACCGAGCTTGTCGTCGATGCGCTCTTCGTGCGTGGCGGTGTGATGCGGCTTATCGTAGCCCGCCTTGCTCGCGCAGCCCGAACGCGTCGTGTAGCACATGTTGAAAACGCGGGTCTGATCGCAAGCGACCGCCATGACCATGAGGTCTGTCATGACTTTGTGGCGCGCGTGCAAAAGCTCGACTTCCTTGCCCGCCGTCGGCTCCTTGTCGACTTCTTTGGGTTTCACGCAGGCCGCGATCGGCTCCGGTTTCGTCAATTGCTGATCGAACTGACGCTCAAGATGACGCAAGCCGGTGAAGTACTGATCGAGGCGCGCCTTGTCTTCGGCGCCGATCTTTTGATTGAGCGCTTTGACTTCATCGAGCACGCCCGAGAGCACGCTTTTACGCACCATGGTACGCGGATTGGGTGTGAAGCTCGGCGCATTCGGGTCCTGGAAATCCGGCCCGAAAAGGCGCGTGTAGAAATTCATCGGCGAGATTTCGGGCACATTCGGCGTATTCGCATTCTCGAAGCTGAGGGTGCTGCCGGTTTCGCCGGTATCGGTCGCGGTCAGCGACTTGAAACGCGTGGTGCGACCGATCTGATTGGCGATGGTGACGTCGATTGTCTCGCTCGGCATGTCGTTCTGGCCGCGCGGTGGTCCGCCCGTGCGCAGAATCACCCAGCCGGTGTAGTGGCACTGCCCAGGCGTGCCGTCACGAAACGCGGTGGAATTCGTGATGAGATTCATATGCTGCTGGATCGGCTTAAACGCCGTGATCTCTTCCGGCAGGTCGTAGTTCGCTCCGGTCTTCTTCGGCACGAAGATATTCGCCGTCATGCCGAGACCCCAATGCCAGGTGCCGAACCGCACCGGAATCGGCTTACCGTCGGCAAGCGCGTTTCCGTTTCCATTGAGAAAAGTATTGAGCAAAGGCAGCGCTACGGTGACCGCGCCACCGTTCAGCATTCCTTGCAACACACGCCGTCTGTCCAACCCCATCGCGAGATCCTCCACGGACAAAAACAAGCCAAGTCGCCGGGACCTAGAATACACCTGGACGCGGCAAAGTTCTTGGGATTTCGCTGGGGTTCCGCGCCCAGCCGGGCGACAAAGAACGAGGCTAAATCAACCCTTTCGGGCCTTCCATCCGGCCACCGTCATCCGGTCGACCTGAAAACGGTCCCGCGTGGTCGTATACCAGCCCGTGCCGTGCATGCGCCCGACGAGGTCCAGGCCGTCGACGTTCACATGCATTTTCTCATCGATCAAATCGTCGCGGACGTACATTTGGACGATCTCGCCGGTGATCAGGCTGCGATTGTGCGGGAGGTTTCGCACATCGAACAGGCGGCATTCAAAACCCGCCGGCGATTGCGCGATTCCGGGCGCGGCGATCTTCCGCGAGGGGCGCGGCGTGAAACCGGCTTCCTCGAACTCGCTGATTTCTTCCGGAAAATCGACCGCACAGACGACCATGCGCTCGGTGATCTCGCGGCTGACAAGGTTCACGACAAACTCGCCGCTGTCGATGATATTGCGCGCCGTGTCCTTGTGAGGCTTCGGGTCGCGGCGATTGCCCTCGATACCGATGACCAGCAGCGGCGGGGCGTTGCTGAACACATTGAAGAAGCTGAACGGCGCCGCATTGGCGCGGCCATCGCTATCAAGGGTCGAAACCAGCGCAATCGGCCGCGGCATCACCGTGTTGACCAGTAGCTTGTACATCCGGTCGGGCGAAAGGTGCGCGACGTCGATGTCCATGACTACCAGCCAAGCCGGACACGGCCGAGCGCCATTGCTGTGGCAGCTTGCGTCGGCTCGACGACGGGAATTTGCAAAGCGTCCTGGAGCGCGTCGCGCAGGGGCGCCATGCCCGCGCAGCCCATGACGATGACATTGGCGTCCTTCTCGTCACGCAGACGCGTGCCCACTTCGATCATCCGTGCGAGCGTTTTTTTGCGGTCGGAAAGCTCCGTCACGCCCATGTCGATGGCGAATTCGCCCGCGAGACGGTCCGTGACGCCCATGGCGCCCCACAACCGCATGTGGCGGGCGATCGAGGTCTTCAGGATGGCGATCACCCCGAATTTTTGCCCCATCGTGAGCGCGGTTAGGACGCCGCTTTCCGCGATGCCCAGCACGGGACGTTTAACCGCTTCGCGCACCACATGCAGCCCCGGATCGCTGAAACACGCAATCACGAAGGCTGCGGCCTCGGGCTCCAGAGACTTGGCCAGCGCCGCCAGCGGCAACGTGACCGATTCGACGTCCGACTGGCTTTGAATACCGGGCGGGCCTTCCTTCAGGGTCAGGCACCGGATCTCCGGTCCCCCCGCCATACGCAGGGGTTCAAGGGCTGTATCGAGTCCCGACGTAACAGACTGACTTGAATTGGGATTTATGACGATGATGCTGGAGGCCATGGCGCGTTTTAGGGCACACTCCGAAGGCCCCCACGGGCGGGGCCTGAAGCCCGAAATGTCCCATATGAGTGACGTGTATGGAAGAGTTCGATCTGGTAGTCCGCGATGGCTGGGTGGCCACGGCCAGCGAGGTGGTCGAGGCCGACATCGGCGTGAAAAACGGCGTCATCGCCGCCGTCGGCAAAAGTCTGCCGCGCGGCACGCGCGACATCAGCGCCTCGGGCCGCTGGGTGCTGCCCGGCGGGATCGATAGTCATTGCCACGTCGAACAGTTGTCCGGTATGGGCATCATGTGCGCGGACGACTTCTATTCGGCGACGGTCGCGGCGGCTTTCGGCGGCACAACCACCATCATCCCGTTCGCGGCGCAGCACCGCGAAATGAAAATTCCCGACGTGGTGGACGATTACGCAAAGAGAGCGCGCGAGAAAGCCGTCATCGATTACGGGTTTCACCTGATTCTCGCCAACCCGGATGAGGCGGCGTTGAATGTCGATTTGCCGGCGGCGATCCGAGATGGAATCACGTCGCTCAAGGTCTACATGACCTACGACAAGCTCAAGCTGGACGACTATCAACTCCTCGACGTGCTCGCGCTGGCTGCGAGCGAGCAGGCGCTGGTGATGATCCACGCCGAAAACCACGACATGATCCGATGGCTGGCGAACCGCCTCCTGGCGCGGGGCCACAAGGCCCCGAAGTTCCACGCCGTCGCGCACGACCCCATCGCCGAAGGCGAGGCCACCAATCGCGCCATCGCGCTTTCGCGCCTGATCGGCGTGCCGGTCCTGATCGTGCACGTGTCCGCGCGCGAGGCGATCGACACCATCCGGACCGCTAAACAACGCGGCGCCGCGATCTATGCGGAAACCTGCCCGCAGTACCTGTTCCTGACCGCCGACGACCTCGACAGAAACGGCCTCGACGGCGCGATGTACTGTTGCTCGCCGCCGCCGCGCGACAAGGATTCGCAAGAGGCCGTATGGGCGGGCCTGAAAGACGGCACGCTGCCAATTTTTTCCTCCGACCACGCGCCGTATCGTTTTGACAAGACCGGCAAACTGCCGAAAGGCGACGCAACGACGTTCAAGGAAATGGCCAACGGCCTGCCCGGAATTGAGCTGCGCATGCCCCTTCTCTTTTCCGAAGGCGTGATGGCGGGCCGCCTCTCGCTGCAGGAGTTCGTCGCGCTCACCGCCACCAACCATGCCTCGATGTACGGGCTTACGGGCCGCAAGGGCGCCATCACGGTCGGCGCCGACGCGGATCTTGGGATTTGGAACCCGAACCGCGAGGTGACGGTGACGGCTTCGATGCTGCACGACAATACGGGCTACACACCTTACGAAGGCCGTAAGCTCAAGGGCTGGCCGGAAACCGTGATCAGCCGCGGACGCGTCGTGGTCGAAAACAATACGCTGAAGGCCGAACGCGGCTCGGGACAATTTCTTAAGCGCCAGGCGCCGGATGCGCTTTCCAGCCCGTCGGGTCTTTCGATGGCGGAAGCGCGCGCCGCGCTGCGTTCAATCGTTGAAGTAGGAATGAAAGATGAGCGGTCTGAAACGTCCCTTTCCTCTCGCCGTAGCGCAACTCGGCCCTATCTCACTTGCCGATAGCCGCGCCGCCGTTGTTAAGCGCCTGATCGCGCTTTTGCGGGAAGCTCATGCCCGCGGAGCGAAGTTCGTCGTTTTTCCGGAACTCGCGCTGACGACGTTTTTTCCCCGCTACTGGATGAGCGAAGAAGAAGCTGTCGAACGCTTCTTTGAACGCAGCATGCCAGGGCCGGAAACCAAGCCGCTGTTCGACCTCGCGGCCGAATTCAAGATTGGCTTCTACCTTGGATACGCGGAGTTGACGCCGGACGGCCGGCGTTTCAACACCGCGATCATGACCGACGAAAACGCCAAGATCGTCGGCCGCTACCGGAAGATCCACCTTCCCGGACATTTTCATCACATCGAGACCGCGCCGTTCCAGCATCTGGAGAAAAAATTCTTCGACGTGGGTAATGAGGGTTTCAACGTCTGGACCACGCAAGGCGTCCGGATGGGCATGTGTATCTGCAACGATCGCCGATGGGCGGAAACCTACCGTGTCATGGCGCTGCAGAGCGCCGAAATCGTGGTCCTTGGTTACAACACCCCCAGCGTGAACATTCATTGGCCGGAAGCGCCCCATCTGCGCATGTCCTCGCATCTTATTTCGATGCAGGGAAACGCCTACGGAAACGCGCTGTGGGTCGCGGCGGCTGCAAAGTGCGGTTCGGAGGACGGGTTCCACATGATCGGCGGCTCAGCCATCGTCTCCCCCACCGGTGAAATCACGGCGCTGGCGCAGACGGAGGCCGACGAACTTATCTTCGCCAACATCGATTTGGCCATCGGCGAAACTTTCCGTGAACACGTGTTCAATTTTGCTAAACATCGGCGCCCCGAGCATTACGGCTTGATCGTCGAGCGGACCGGCGCCGGAGCCCCGTTGGGAAAAAAGCCGGACTGATCTAACCTACCCATCTCGCGCGCCAAACCAGAGGGCCGTCATGAGCTACGTCAAAGTATGTCTAAGCATCGCCATCGCAGCCCTCATCAGCACGGCGGCGGCCGCGCAAAACTTAAAGACCGGCGTAGACGCGACTTTCGCACCGCATGCCATGCGTACCCTGGGCGGACAGCTTCAGGGCTTCAATATCGATCTCGGCAATGAACTCGCGCGACGGCTTGGCAAGAAGCTTGAGATCGAAGGCACCGAGTTCTCGGGGCTCGTCCCCGGCCTGAACGCCGGTAAATACGACTTTGTCCTGGCGGTGGTCACCGCAACGCCCGAACGCGCCAAGTCGATGCTGTTCACCGAGGGCTATCTCAATCAGGACTTCAGCTTTATCGAGAAGAAGACGGCGTCCGGCCTCAAGGCGTTGGATGAGCTGAAGGGGAAAACAATCGCCGTGAACAAGGGCTCGGCCTATGAGGCCTGGTGCCGTGAGAACGCGGCAAAGTATGGCTTCAAGTTCGACGTCTACGGTACGAACGCCGACGCGGTTCAGTCGGTACAAGCCGGCCGCGCCGATGCCAGCCTCGCGGCCAATACCGTCAACGGCTGGGTGGCGAAACAAAATCCCGCGGTGAAAACCACCTTCACCATCACGACCGGACTCGTCACGGCTCTGGCTTTCCGAGGCAACGACAAGGCCGGGCGCGACGCGGCATCGATGGCGTTGAAGTGCATGAAAAAGGACGGATTCATCGCGAAGTCCGCGCAGAAGTGGTTCGGCTTCACGCCGGCGGCGGACAGCGCGGCGGTCGCGATCGCGCCGGGCCACGGCGTGCCGGGGCTCGAGGGCTACGATCCCGCGCCGGTCACCCTCAAATGCTGATCATGCGGGCCGAATGAGTTCATCGCCACTCCTGGAACTCGTTGGCCTTCGCAAAGCCTACGGTTCGCTCGAAGTACTGCGCGGCGTCGATCTCGCCGTGCACGCGGGCGAAATGGTGTGCGTGGTTGGGCCTTCCGGTTCCGGCAAAAGCAGCATGTTACGCTGCTGCAACCGGCTTGAAGAACCCAGCGGCGGGCGGATTTTCATGAACGGCGCCCAGATCACCGGCGCGAGTGTGGACATCAATGCCGTGCGCCAGAAACTTGGCATGGTGTTTCAGCAGTTCAATCTCTACCCGCATCTAACCGCACTGGGAAATGTGACGCTCGCATTGCGGAAGGTGCAGGGCAAAACCGCCGCCGAGGCCGAAGCACTCGGACTGGCGGCGCTGAAACGCGTGGGCCTTGCCGACAAGGCCCAGGTCTATCCTGGACAACTATCCGGCGGACAACAACAACGTGTCGCGATCGCGCGGGCCATCGTCCTTCAGCCAAAATTGATGCTGTTCGATGAACCCACCAGCGCCCTCGATCCGGAAACAGTCGGGGAAGTGCTGAAAGTGATGCGCGAGCTGCGCGACAGCGGCATGACGATGCTCGTGGTCACCCACGAAATGGGTTTTGCACGCGAAGCCGCTGACCGGGTGATCTTCATGGACGGCGGCGCCATTGTCGAACAAGGTCCGCCTCACGAGATTTTTGGTGCACCGAAGCATGATCGTACACGGGCCTTTCTGAGCCGTTACACGAGCTGGGCGTAATGGACGGTCCGGCGCGTCTACTCGACACCTTCTTCAATGCCGAGGTCGCGGCGCGCTACTGGCCGGAAATTTTGGCGGGCGTTTGGATCACTGTTGGCGTGGGCATTGCGGTGACTGTTACGGGCCTCGCGCTTGGGCTCGGCTTGGCCATCCTGCGTGCTAGACAACGTCTTTGGCTTTCGATCCCCATCGTGGGCTTCGCCGACATAATGCGCGCCTTACCGCCGCTGATTATCATCATCGTCTTTTACTTCGCTTTTCCGCTGATCGGCATTTCCATGTCGGCCTTCACCGCGACATGGCTCGCGCTCTCTTTAGTGTTGGCGGCCTACGCCGAGGAATCTCTTTGGGGCGCGATCCTGAGCCTGCCGCGGGGGCAATCGGAAGCGGCACGGTCGACCGGACTTACCTGGTGGCAAACCATGACGACGGTGATCCTGCCGCAAGGGCTGCGGTTGGCGCTGCCGCCGCTGACGAACCGCGTTATCGCCGTCAGTAAAAATGTGGCGCTCGGATCGGTGGTCGCATTGAGCGAAGTCTTGAATAATGCCCAGTCGGCTACCAGCACCGCCGGTAACCCTACGCCGCTTACGGTGGCCGCCGCGGCCTATCTCGCGATTTTCGTTCCGGCGATGATTTTGGCCCGCCGGATGGAGAGCCGCATGCAGTGGCGGGTGTGAAATGGACGCGTTGCTGGAGAATTTCTTCAATATCGCCGTTTTCCAAGAAGTTTTGCCGTTTCTTTTGCAAGGCCTGCTGACCACGCTTGGTTTGTCGGCTCTCGTTATTCCGATGGGCTTGCTGGGCGGCCTCGTGGTGGCCCTGTTTGCAACACAATCGCGGAACGGGTTCGTAACATTTCTGGTCGTGGCCTATGTCGATCTGTTTCGCGCACTGCCGCCAATCGTGCTGCTGATTTTCATCTACTTCGGATTCCCCTTTCTTGGCATTGATCTGCCAAAACTGCTTGCCGTCGCTCTGGGCTTCCTCCTGAACAATTCCGCCTATTATGGCGAGATATTCAGAGCCGGCCTCCTCAGCGTGCCGACGGGCCAAACGGAAGCGGCGCGTGCGACTGGACTCACCCGCGCGCAGACGCTGATCCACGTCGTTATTCCCCAGGCGACGCGCAACGTCCTTCCCGACCTGGTGAGCAACAGCATAGAAGTTGTGAAACTCACCACGATCGCCAGCGTAGTGGCGGTGCCTGAACTGCTGCGGATAGCACGCGACGCACAGGCGCTGGTTTACAACCCGTCGCCGATCGTTCTGGCCGCCTTGATCTATTTGATTATTCTGTGGCCGCTCGTGCGTTGGCTGAGCCGCCTCGAGCATCGCAACCTGCTCGCGCGGTGAGCCGATAAGGGAATCACCTTATACCGCCAGTCGCAAGAATCCCGCATATAGCAGCCCTATATAAGGTCAATCCATCCGCGATAGGCGGTCCGGTTATGCTGCTGCTGATCGATACAGAAACGAAGGAACTGCTCGCACGCTTTACCAGCGAAGCGTTGGCACGGCTGGCCGGAAGGGCGATTTCGGAAGGAACCCATCGCCCCGTTACCGTAACGACGTCGGCAACGGCTCCGGCACGCAATCCGATCGCACGCTTCGTCGACGGCGAAGAGATCCGCAAGACCGCCACGATCCATTACCTGGTTTAACGCGGCGCCGGTTTTCGGATTTCATAGATAAAGCTGTACTGGTCGGGCCCTGTCAACGGTCGCGTAAACCGGCCTTGGCGTTTGACGCCCCCAATTTTATCCATGGCCCGTTGCGAGCGCCAATTCGTTTCGCCGACCCAGAAAACGACCGTGTTCACAAAAGTGAAAGCGTGCGCGGTCATGAGATTTTTGATCTCGCTATTATAGTCACCGCCCCAATACGCGCGCGCGACAAATGTCCAACCGATTTCGATTTCGCTCAAGGCAGGGTCGTAGCCGTGATAACGGCTGGACCCAATCACTACACTGGTTGCGCGGTCGATAATGGTAAAGGCGCTTCGTGACGCAATGGCGTTATCGAAGTACTCGCGGAAGACAGACTCCGTGTAACGATCGCTCGCCGGGTGCAGTTCCCAAACTTTTGGGTCCGACGCGGCGCGGAACATGGCCGTCCAATCGTCAGAAGCAATCGGACGAACGATTACCTTCTGCCCGATCAAGGTGGGCTGGAGATCTGGGGACGGCAAGTTCATGGCAGTTCGTGTTTTTTGTTCCCTTTTGAAGAGAGACAATACTAGGCTCCTGGTCAAGCTGAACCTGCTTTGAGGGGGTATCCGATGAACAATTTTCGCCTGACCGTAGCCACGCTTGCCTGCGCGCTGATGACGTCCATCTCCGCTTCGGCGGCCGACACCGCGAAATCGGCCGACATCGCTCACCACAACCTGAAGCCGACGGACTTCCCGCGCTGGCATCAAATCGTCCCCAATGTATACGCCTATGAAGATACGCTCATTACGCCGGACTTCACTTTCACGACCAACAGCCTGATCATCGTGACGAATGAAGGGGTGGTTCTGGTGGACGGCCAGGACAACGAAACCCGCGGCAAGGCGCTGGTCGACGCGATCAAGAAAATCACCCCGCAACCGCTCAAGTACATGATTATCGCCTCAGACCATGGCGATCACGTCGGCGGTCTTCCGGTCGTGAAAGCGGCTTTCCCGGACGCGACATTCATCTCGTCGTCGGCGTCGTTGAAAACGATGCAGGGCCAAAAGCGCACTGTGCTACCGACCGAACTGGTGGACGATAAGCGGTCCCTCAAGCTCGGCGGAACCGAGATCCAAATCCTAAATCTCGGACGCGCGCACACGGGCGGCGACCTCGTCGTTTACCTGCCTGCGACCAAGGTCATGTTCCTAAGCGAAATCTATGATCGCAATTTATTTCCGCCAATGGTGACCGGCTTCCCGACGGAATGGGTCGCGACCCTGAAAAAGGCCCAAGCCATGGACGTCACGTGGTTCATCCCGGGTCACGGCTTCACAACGGGCACGGCGGCGGAACTAAAGACCGATCTGCAGGACTTCACGAAAGCTGTGGAGTTGGTTGTATCCGAGGGCAAACGCCTGCATCCCACGGGCGCGCTATGCCCGACGGAAAAGGATTGCCCGGCCAATGCGAAGGCCGACTGGGGCCCGTACGCCAATGCAACCGCGGCAGCGGGACAGGCGCCGCGCGCGCTGGCGCGCATGTATTCGGAGATCGAGGGAAGGCTGCCGAAGTAGGACGCGTTACGGTTTCTGCGTAACCGTCACGATTTTTCCAGGCTGAACACCGGCCTCGCGTTGAGTTACTCGGCCCCTAGCGGTGATAAAAGTCACCTCCACGGTCACCGGGTCACTTAAAGCGAGGCCGAAGTGTATGGGCGTGACGCTTTGTGAATTGTAGCCGTCGCCGGTGTTCACGAGCCGCGCGGCGAGCAACTTACCGCCCTTATCGAAGAGCCGGATTTCGGCTCCAGGGGCGTACTTGCCTTTTGTATCGCGCACCATAACCTGCAGCGCCCGCTTACGCGCCGCCTCGCCCAGGCCGTTGCGCAGCAATACGTGCCGCGCGACGCTCTTCGAGAAGGCATTGGTCAGCGACAGGTCAAGATCACCGTCTCCGTCAAAATCAGCCCACTGCACGCCATGATCTGAGCCGTTCATTACAGGAGTGATGACGTCAACGAATCCGTTGCCCGTATTTCGATAAAGGCGATTGACCGGCTCGTCGTCGTGATAATCGGCGACAAAAATATCTACGAAGCCGTCGTTGTCGAAATCGCCCCAGCTGGCGCCGACATTGTGGCCATGACCTTTGATACCCAGCTTTTGCGCCATATCCGTAAAGGCGCCTTTACCGTCGCCCCGATAAAGAAGGTTTTCGCCATAGGTTGCAACGAAGATGTCTAGATTGCCGTCATTGTCGTAATCGCTGACCGAACAGCCCACACCGCCTTCGTCCTTCGCGCGGCCGGGCCGGTCCATGCCGAGACGCGCCGCGATGTCCGTGAACATGCCTTTGTCGTTTTTGTAGAAGGCGTCCGTGCCACCGTCCTGGTTGGCGACAAATGCATCGAGATCGCCGTCCTTATCCATGTCGAACCAGCAGACGCCGACGGTAAAGCGCTTGTCGGCGAGTCCAACCTTCTCGGCGACATCGACGAAGCGCGCGCCATCATTGCGGAACATGCGGTTCGCCCCATTTCGATCAGCCATGAAAAGATCGAGATCGCCGTCGCCATCGAGGTCGATGAAACTTGCCTGTCGCACGCTGGCGGCCGGCGCATCAACGCCCAGCTTGGCTGCGACCTCGGTGAAAGCGCCATTGCCGTTGTTGTGGAAGAGATAGCTGCGATTGAGCGCCGGAGGCGCGCCGGACCCAGCGAACCGAGTGCCGACGTAAAGATCAAGATGGCCGTCGCCATCGTAATCGCCCCACGCAGTGGAGCGGACTTCAATGGGCTTGAGCGCCTCTGCATCGGCGCGCGCTACTGTCCCGAGACCGGCTTTCGCGGATACATCGGCGAACGCACCGCCGGTGTTCTGGAAGAGCTTCAGGATGCCGTATTCATAGGCAACGACGAGATCGAGATCGCCGTCATTGTCGTAGTCAGCCCAGGAACTCGACAACGCATCCGTGACTGCGAGCACTTCGGGTTGGACGATCTCGAAGATCACAGGTTCCGATGCGGATGCGAATGTTGGAATAGTGGCCGCCAGAACCGCAATGGCCGCGAAACGCATGAGAGTCCCCCATAAGCCATCCGCCGGACCCCGAGCTTAGACTATCCCGAAGGCGTCCGGGAGCACCGTTACCGGCCGTAATAAGTGCGCCGTCCGTAAAGCATCGTGAGGTTAATACGCCGATTGAGGTAACCCTCGTTGAACTCAATCGTATCGGTTTCATGGAATAGATCGGAATCGAAGATCACCGCACGATTGGAGCGGTACGGCACCTTCACCGGCTTCGCGCCGGCTTTTGCGAGGAAATCGCGTATGCCGGGTTCATCGCCGTTGTACTTTGCTGGGTCCCAATCGTCCGGCGCGGCGGCATCCCACACGATCAATCCACCGCCGTCAGGATTTAGGTTTGCTTCATCGGGCGTGATCCAGAAATTCACGTTCACCGCAGCCTGATCAGCATGGATACCGATACCCTTGAGCTGACTGTCGTACTTGAAGCCCCACATCATCCGAAGACGGTGATCGCCGATGATCGCTGGGAAGGTATCGCGCAGTTCTTCGGCAATTTGGGCCAGCAACGGACAGGCAAAACCGTGCTCCGGCATCGCGCCGAGATAGCCGTCTTTATAAGATTTATGCCAGATGGTCGAATCCCAACAAAAGCGACGCAACCGCACCAAAGCTTCGTCCGTCAATAAGTTGTCTATCACCGCAATCCGCGGCTCGCGGCTGGCCCATTGCGCCGGCGCCGCCTCTATATTGGCCTGGTTGATCGCGGGCCCTGTAAGTTTGCCGCCTTCGGCGAAATGATACCCGCCCGCAGTCACGGCGATACCTTGCGCCGCCAGATAGTCGCGCTGCTCGGCATCATGTCTCTGCTTGTGCGGGGATGTCGGCATCCCCGCGATAAGCCCGGACGCGATTGCCTGATCGGCCGCCCCGTTCATGATCGCGAGGCCTTCGGTGACTCTGTTGAGTTCACAAAGCAGCCACGCGCGCTGCACCAAAGCGGGCCGCGCATTTGGATCGATCTCCAAGGATTTATCGACGTTCGCGAGCGCTTCTTCGAATCTGTGCATCGTACGCAGCGTCAAAGAGCGCGCGTACCAAGCTTCCGCATTGTCCGGCGCAATCGAAAGCGCGGTGTCGTAGCTGGCGATGGCGTCGTCCACCCGTTCAAGCACCTCCAACGCCTTACCGCGATTTATCCAGTCAGGCGCGTGCCGAGGGCGAAGCGCAAGCGCACGATCGTAGCTCTCGAGCGCCTCCGTCATACGCGCCATTTCATAAAGCGCGGAGCCGCGATTGCTCCAGGCTTCGAACAAATCCGGAGACTGCGTCAGCGCGGCCTGGAACGCCTGGACCGCCTCACCGTAACGCTTTAAATCCGCGAGCACACTGCCGCGATGACAGTGCGCAGCCGCAAACCGCGGCGCGAGCGCGAGCGCGCTATCGAAGCTGCGCAGCGCCTCTTCGAGACGCTTTTGCAGATGTAGGGCCGAACCGTGGCCATCCCAGGATTCAGCATTCGGCGTGACCGCGAGGGCTTGCTCGAACGACGCGATGGCGTCTTGAAAACGCCCTAGCCGCGTTAAAATCACGCCGCGGTTATGCCAGGCCTGGAGGTCGCGAGGATTGTGCACCGTAATCTTGGAAATGCTCGTCAACGCCGGCGCGAGGTGACCACGCGCCATCAACAATACGCTCTGAAGAAGCAGCGCTTCACGGCTTTGAGGATTGAGTTTCAGAGCCGCTTCGACGGCAGGTAGGGCTTCTGACTGCTGCTGATACAAGAGAAGCGCCAGCTGATACTGCGCCGGGAAATTGCGCGGGTCCGTCCGCAGAACCTGCTCATAGAGGCGCTTGGCTTCGGTAAGATTACCGGCCTGATGAAACGCGACCGCTTGGTTTAACAACGCTCGGGCAGCCTTCGGTTAGGTCTGTATGGGAGGCGATACTAGCCTCCCCCGCGCAATCCGTCACCGGAGCCCAAACGCCCACATTTAGCGCTGTTGCGTGGTGGCCACCGGCTTTTCACCGGCGGGCGTGGCTTGATCCTGCGCGACGGCCGCAGGCGGATGCACGATGAACACCTGCTTGAACTTCACACTCACCGACGCCGAAACGGCCGTATTTACGCCCTGGGCGTCCGGGTACGCGTCGGCGATTCTACGCAGTGCACGGTACAAGGATGGGGAGGATTCCTGGCCGTAGCTTTGGTGATGCGTCGACCAGTTCGTGTTGACGTTATAGTAAAAGCCCATGAGATCAACGTAACCGCCCATCAGTCCTTCCGCCCGATCGGCCGCGAGCCGCAAGCGGAAGCGCATATCGCGGATGGGCAGCAAAGGGTTTGTGTTCGCCGGCTGTCCCGTCCAGGGGAATATGAAATCGGCGGTGTCCGTCGTCAGTACGCCGTCTTTGATCTTGCCATGGAAGGTCTGGCGGAAGTCCTTCCCCCAGCGCAAATCCACGCGCTGCGATCCGCCCGAAACAGGCTCTCCCGTCGAGTCCGTGAGAAGGTCATCCATGCCGCGATAAGTGTTCACCGTAACGTCGTCATCGTTAACGATGCTATCGACACCGGTGATTTCGACAAGAATGCGGTTATAGGTGAACTGCTGCATGAACTTGTTCTCGAAATGATAGGCGGTGCCTTCCGGCCCGCGATAATTCGAGATGCAGCCGATGGCACGGTAAAGCTGATTGTCCACGCCCTTCTCGCCATCCGGGCTGGTGAAATCCTCGGCGCCGACCTTTCCGTCGAGATCCATGCCGAGTGCGATCGGGCCCTGGGCTTCGTAAAAGGGATAAGGCTCTTTAGATGTCGACGGATGCCACGTCTCGCCTTCACGCGCGATGTGGGTTTCCATGATGGTCCGCTTCGTTCCGTCTTCCGGAAACAAAAGTTTGAACTGCTCGCGGGGTCCCAGATTGAAGCCGTTCGGGCATTCCTTCTTTCCGCCCTCACTCTGAAGAACGGCCCAATGCCGTTCCGTGAGCACGTATCCGATGGTCCCGTTCTGGATTGGAGCCAGGGCGTCACCGGCAGCGGCCGTGGGACTGACCGAGGCGCCACACATTACGGCGACAAGCGCCGCCGATGCGGCCACTGAAGAACGCTTCATATCCAACTCCTTGAACGACCCGCCTCATTCATCCCGGCCGGCACCGGAAGTATACTCGCTCCAGCGCAGCAGGTTTTGCCAATCGGAGGCGGAATAAGGCCAGCAAACGGCCCATTTTGACCTTTGTAGGGGCGATTTTGGAAAGTTGTTTCAGGTCACGCCGTGCGACTGTCATCGGCCAAGGGCAACGGCGCGCTGTAGGAGAACCTCCTAAGCAGCCTCCAACCCTACTCCGCTGAGGGCCGCAATACGATCGCGATGGTCGCTAATACGCGACGAACACCTACCGCCATGTTTTCCGACGACAAGGTTGATCCGGAAATGATGGGAATATGTCTGATGTCGAACTTGCGCTGCCGACCGCGGAAATAGGTGCGCCATGCCGCGTTAGTGATTCCGTCGTAATTCTCCAAACATTCGAGAACCTCCAATTGGCGGACAACGCCCTTTGCATCGACACTCACCGCGTAGGTTATCCAATCGTCCTTTCCCGGCGCATTCTGGATCGTCAGACGCTGACGGACATCCCCGGCTCGGCGATCGGCTCGCGCGGTCACCTAGCCGGCTAATTCCGCGGCCTACACGGCTTCGGAACCGACTCCAAGGGCAACCTTTTCACCGTCGATACGCGCAACGCCCGGCTGCAGAAGTTCGTCAATAAAGGGCTATCGACGAGGTAGCGACCTCCAAAGGGCCGATGCGAGGGCACTTGGCGTCTGCTGCGACTCCGCCAGATTCTAATGGTGCGCGCCGCCGCGTTATTCGGAACCGTGCATGCAGACGCTAGCCGCGCTGAGGGGAAGAATTGGTAGCTTCCGAAGTGCTATGGGCGGTCCATACACGCGAGAAAACCGCGCGCCCGGTTGATCAGCCGTAAGGCAGCGCCATCGCAAGCGGTCCCAATGTCATGACCGCGGCAAATATCCAGAAAACATATGCGCCTCCGTTATTGGAAGCCGCCCTCAATTCTCGAATTTTTACCTCTACCGTGACCGCGTAACCTATTGTTGTTGTCCGCTGACCGTGCGCGCCGGGGCCGGCGCTTGCGCAACCGGCACCTTGTCTTCCGGGCGTTCGATATAGACTTGCGCCCATCTGGTTACGAGTGCGGAGGAAACGCTGTCGCGTTTTCCGGTTTCGGGATTTACCGGACCATCGGCGATCTGTTCGAGATTTTGATAGAGAAGGGCCGAAGGATTGCGTCCATAGCTCTGGTGATGCAGCGACTCCGAGCGCAGTTTTCTGCGGTGGAAACTCTTAAAGTCCAAGTAACCGCCGAGCATACCTTCCGCAAATTCCGGAGTCAGTTTCAGCCGGGTTCGCATAGCATAGACCTTGAGTTCGGTCGGCGAGTTGAAGGTCTGCCAGGGGAACACGTAGGTCCCGGGATCCGTAATCAGCACGCCGTTCTCGATCCGGCCCTTGTAGCGCTGGACGTACTTCTTGCCCCAACGGGTATCGAGTTTCTGCGTACCGCCTGGGATACCCTTGAAGCCGATCGTCGTACCCGCTGCATCGCGCAGCAAGAGGTGCAGTCCGCGGTACATCGTCACGACGACTTCCGGATCGTTCTCCAGGCTGTCGAGTTCGGTGATCTCGAACAGCATCCGGTTATGAGTGCCTTCCAAAAGCTGGCGGATATCCCAAAAGTTGTTGAAGGCGTCCTTACCGCGATAGCTCTCGATACAGCCGATACCGCGATAGAACTGGTTGTCGATCCCCTTTTCGCCATCGGCGTCGGTGAAGTCGTCGGCATCAATCTTGCCGTCGAGATTCATGCCGGGCGCTACGGGTCCGCCGGCCAGTTTGAAGGGAAACGGCTCCTTGAACTGGTCCGGATACCAGCCCGCGATTTCGCGGGCGGTCGCGGTCTCTACATAGCCGCGCTTCTTGCCGTCTTCGGGAAACAATATCTTGAAGTGCTCACGCGGCCCGTCGTTGAAGCCGTCCGGACATTCCTTGCCTTCCTCGGTGTATTGCAGCGCCCAGTTCACATAAGTGATCGTGTAGGCGATGGAACGCGTCTTCGCGATATCCACCTTTACAGCGTCTGACCCAGCAGTATCCGCCGCACTCGCAGCAGAGAACGTCAGCGCAACAGCGCAGGCGCCGCCCATCAGTTTCTTCAGTCCGAATTTCGTCATCTTTCGCTCCATCGCGGCGGCGCCGCTTAGTTAGCGTTGTCCAGAAAATCATCCCGCAGGAAAAAGGCAGTGAAGCCGTTCCGGGTGCCACGCCATTCACCGAATGAGTCGCCTTCAGTATCGCCGGGGTTTTTGTCGTCGATGAAAGTGTAAACGGGCCGACCGCGGAAAGCCCAAACATACATCGCATCAGCCTGGTCAGGCGCCGCGTACTTGCCGGTTTTCGGATCGATGGCCACGACGGTCCAAGAGCGGCTGCCGCTCTTCGCGTTCCGGGCCGCGGAAACCATGGGCCAAGTCTTGGAGCACTTCTCCTGGCTGCCGCCACACATGGCGATGCGGTATGCCTGCGTTGTGTCCGGGTGATCGCAGCGCAGCTGGTCGAAGCTGTCGTCGCCGCAGTTATATGTGTAAATCGTACGTCCGCTACTGTCAGCGAGCACAAGGCCGATGCTCGCTTCCTGAACCGTGAAGCCGGGCGGGTGGGGCGGGCCTTTCTTCATATAGACGTTGTGCCAGCCGGCCGTATCGCCGCCCTCCAGACTCCCCTTGTATGAGTCCAACGCGTGCCTATAGACGGGCTTACCTCGAAACACCCATTGTTTCACGCCATTGGCGCGTTCCAGCGTGGTCCAATCGCCCTGCTCGCGCGCCAGTTCCGGCGCGATCATCGGCCGCCACGTCTCTTCGCAAGCGCCTCTGCAGGTCGAATTGGTCGTAGTGTCGCGGTCGGAAGTGTAGACCGAGTAGCCCTCGATGGTGGTCGCGAGGACGCCGGTCGCGACGACACGCACCGAAAATCCAGGAGGAACGTTCGGCGGTGGACCTACCGGAATACGCGCCGCCGGCGAGTCGTTTCCGCGGGCACGGGAGCGGTCACCGAGGACGTCTCCAGGCTCCTTGTCGAAGTTCGAGGTGTAAACGGCCTGCTCGTTATAAGCCCACTGCTTGTTGCCATCCGGCCGCGTGATCGTCGTCCAAGCGCCCACCGGCTTGGCGTCGGCGGGCGCGAGCTCGGGGATCCACATATCCACGCAGGCGGGACGCGTTTCGAGGTCGGGCAGCAGGAGACCCGGAGGCCACGGGCTCGCGAGTCCAGCGCTCTCGGTCAAGACCTTGCTGCCGCAATTGGACTTGCCCTTTGCATCGCCAGTCAGACCGTTGCGCATGCGCTGGAACGGCCAAGTGTAGAGCGTACGGCCCCGGGCGTTAGCGAACACCGGCCCTTCGAGCTCGGTGGACTGCACGCCGAACCCGTCCGGCATCGGTACTTTCACATAGTCTTCGGCTGCGGCGGCGACGCCGGCGCAGACCACAATAGCCGCGAACAGAGCGATACCGAATTTCGTAAAAGGAGCCATCACACCCTCGCAGCGCACTGAAGCGCTAGACCAGAATTTCGCCGAACTCTTTCGACGTCGTGTTGCTGAGCGTGCCCCACGACGCGATGTCGAGCCCCATCACCTTCATCAGCGTGTAGCCGAGACGCGTGCCCGGCTCGCCGTTGCCC
>JAYRJU010000012.1:0-4475 GCA_041906145.1 Rhodospirillaceae bacterium
AAGGCGACGGCACGCTGCTCGACAACGTGTTCATCGTGGCGACGACCGACCACGGCTATGCCCGCGTCCACTCGCTGGACGGCATGCCGATGTTCACGGCCGGTAAGCTGGGCGGCAAGATCAAGACCGGCTTGCACATCCCCGGCGAAGCGACCGCCGCGACCCGCCTCAGCTACACCGCGCTGAAGGTCATGGGCTGCGACGTTTCGACGTTCGGCACGAAGAGCAATCAAACTTCGAAAGAGATCAGCGAGATCCTGGTCTAAGCTAAAAACCGCCCGGCGCTTTGGGAGCGCCGGGCGGGCGTCTTGAGGGGCTAAAAAGGGAAGACGATGAAAAAGTCATTGATGCTCGCGGCTGTGGCGCTCGCCGCCGTCCTCGTGGCTGGCGCGGCCGGTGCGCAAGATAAAGCGCACGCGATCCGCGACGCGAAGTCGCTCATCGGCGTTGAGCGCGCCAAAGACGTGCCGATGCCGCCCGGCTTCAAGATCATGGCCACCGAAATCGATGGCCCCGTTTTCGCCGACGCCAACGGCATGACTCTCTACAAGTGGCAACTGAAAGCTCTGCGCAATGGGTCGGCCGGTGAACGTAAGAATGAGCCTGCCTGCTACGACGTGAAGACGACCGAGACCGCAGGTCTCATGAGTCCGTATCCGCCCGGCCTCGTCCTGCCGGAACTCGATACGCGCCCGGCCTGCACGGATGTCTGGAAGCCGGTCTATGCCGCCGCCAATTCGCAAGCGATCGACAAGTGGACTGTTCTTACGCGTAAAGACGGCACCAAGCAGTGGGCCTACGACGGTTTCGCGCTTTACACCTCCGTCCTTGATCGCGCGCCAGGTGAAGTCGCCGCCGCGCCAAAGAAGGCGCGCGGCGATGCCCCGTCGTACCGTGAAGCTGTGAAGCCGCCTTCCGATATTCCGCCCGGCTTTGAAGTGACTTCGACGACCCGTGGGCGGCTGCTCTCCACGACCAGCCAACAGTCCGTTTATTTCTTCGACGGCGACACCGCCACGAAGAGCGGCTGCACCGGCGACTGCACGCAAACCTGGAAGCCGATCCTCGCGCCCAGCGTGGGGCAGACCACGGAAGGCTGGACGATCTTCGAACGCTCGCCGGGCGTGCGTCAGTGGGCCTTCCGCGGCAAGCCGCTTTACATCAATGTGCTCGACCGCGAAGGCCGCAGCCAAGAAGGCAGCGACACGCCGGGTTGGCATAACGTCTACTTGCAGATGTCGCCGCCGCCGCCGAAGGAATTCACGGTGCAGGTCACCAGCTCCGGTGAAGTCCTCGCCGATGCGAGCGGAAAGACCATCTACACCTACGCCTGTGCCGATGATTCGGTGGATCAGCTCAACTGCGATCATCCGTCCGAAACCCAGGCTTACCGCTTCGGTATGTGCGGCGCGGGTGATCCGGACCGCTGCCTTAAGACCTTCCCCTATGTGCTCGCCAGCAAGGATGCTCAAAGCCTTAGCCAATCCTGGACAGTGGAGTGGATCAATCCCAAGACCGGTAAATTCGCGGAAGCCAATGCGCCGGACGCGCTCAAGGTCTGGGCCTACCGGCAGCGTCCCGTGTATACTTACGACGGCGACAAACGACCGGGCGATATCAACGCGGACGGGTTCGGTGAGTTCCGCGGCCTGCGGAATGGTTATAAGGCGCTTTGGCTGCGTGACGACTTCTACAACGGTGCGGGAGACTAACGATGAAGCATTCTTTGCTGGCCTCGGCCGCGGCGGCGGCTTTGCTCGCCGCTCCCGCTGTGAAAGCCGATGAAACCGCGCCGCTGAACCGCACGATTGGTTACGTGGTCTCCGGTCTTTACTGGGCGGTCTATCAAACCGCCGACGGCAAGGCCGAATGCCCCAACGGTCTCAACGACGGCCCGCGTGAACATTTCAAGGCGCTGTTCCCCGACAACGGCGCCAAGCGCCCGGTGGTCGAGACGCAGCTGAAGCGCGAAGCGGACGGCTACTTTCCATCGATGACGGACGAGCCGTTCACCTTCCACCTCTCGCAGAGCAAGATCGCCAAAGGCCTGAACCTCGACGGCAAGGCCGACGAAAACGACTTCGTCAGCCCGGACGGTGAGAAGGGTATCGACAACCAGCTTTTCCGTGTCCTCGGCTGCGTACGCGGCTACCGCGCGCCGGACGGTGACGCCTACTTCTTCGACAACAACACGCTTATCACCGATCGTTATGACCGCTGGCTGTTCGAACTCACCGACGTCGACAGTCTGGTGAACGATGATGATGTCACCGTGACGACCTATCGCGGCCTCGACGGTCTTCTGAAGAAGGCCGACGGCAACGGCATGCTCGCCGGCGGCAGTCAGGTCATCGATGTGAAGTGGGGAGGGCGCTACGTCGCGAAGATCAAAGGCAAGATCAAGGACGGCGTGCTGACCACAGAGACTGCCGACATCACCTTCCCGTGGGCCACGTTTGGCGTTCCGACCGACCGCGAAATGCGCGGCATGCGCATGCAGGTGAAGGTCCTGCCGACGGGCGGCACGGGCTTGATCGCGGGGTACACCGTGCTTGAGAATTGGTACCGCCAGACGTTGCGCTCGTCCTCGACGCATCACCAGGCGTACGGCCAGGTTTCGCTGCCGTCGGTCTATCGCGCGCTGCGTAAAGCGGCCGATGGTCACCCGGATCCGACGACCGGCGAAAATACGACCTTGTCCTCGGCGCTCGACGTGACGCTGACGCAAGTCCACATCATCCATCCGGACCATCCAGTGGCGCAGGCCGAAAGCGCGACGAAGACGGCCGAAGGCGTGAAAGAGCGCGCGGGCGCCCGCCGCTAAATCTCGCCGCCGACAAACGTTATCTCGACATACGCGGCCCTTACCGTCATCTCGCATGGTAAGGGCCGTTCTTTCTTCAAAGAGGTTTTTGCATATGACCACCAATCTCCGCATCGATGGCGACCGCTTGTGGGACTCGCTGATGGAACTCGCCGAAATCGGCGGTACGGAGAAGGGCGGCGTTTGCCGGCTCGCGCTCACCGATCTCGATCGTCAGGGACGCGATCTCTTCCGGCGTTGGGCGGAAGGCGCCGGTTGTTCGGTCTCGGTCGACAAGATGGGCAATATCTTCGCGCGCCGTCCGGGCAAGGATAATTCGCTCGCGCCTGTGATGATGGGGAGCCATATCGATACGCAGCCTACGGGCGGCAAGTTCGATGGCAACTACGGCGTGCTCGCGGGGCTGGAAGTGCTGCGCACGCTCAACGACTTCAATGTCGAAACCCAGCGCCCGCTCGAAGTGGTGGTGTGGACCAACGAGGAAGGCAGCCGCTTCCAGCCGTCGATGGTCGCCTCAGGCGTTTTTGCCGGCGTGTTCGATCTCGACTACGGCCTCTCGCGCGCGGACACCGAAGGCAAGACCATCGGTGAAGAGCTGAAGCGCATCGGATATGCCGGCGACCAGCCTGTGGGCGGACGCAAGGTCGCGGCATTCTTCGAAGCGCACATCGAGCAAGGGCCGATTCTTGAAGCCGAGAACAAGACCATTGGTGTCGTGGAAGGCGTGCAAGGTATCCGCTGGTACGAATTCTATGTCACGGGTCAGGAAGCCCATGCCGGCCCGACTCCCATGAAGGTGCGTAAGGACGCGTTGCAGGGGGCGTCGCGCATGATCACGGAGGCTTATCGTATCGCCAACTCACGGCCGCCTAACGCTTGCGCGACGGTGGGTGTCATCGAAGGCTTCCCGAATTCCATCAACGTGATCCCGGGCCGCGTAAAGTTCACGGTCGATCTACGCAATCCCGACGGCGATGTGCTGGCCGACATGGGCCGCGAGATGCGTGAGGTGTCCGAGAACATCGCGAAGGAGCTTGGCCTCACGCTGGAGATCAAGGAGATCTGGATAAATCCGCCGGTGAAGTTCGCGCCGGAACTCGTGAAATCCGTCCAGACGGCCGTGGATAAGCTCGGCTATTCCAACCGGCGCATTATCAGCGGGGCCGGGCATGATTCGGTCAACATCTCGAAGGTGGCCCCAACGGCCATGATTTTCGTGCCCTGTAAGGACGGGATCAGTCACAATGAGATTGAGGACGCCAAGAAAGAGGATATCGCGGCCGGGTGCGATGTGCTGCTCCACGCGGTCGTAGAACACGCAAATATTGTTTAAAATCAATACATTGACTTGCGTTTGTAACGCGCGGGAATGAGGTTTTTTCACGCGGAGTTGTCATAAAACTCCGTTGCCGGGCGCGCTGGGAGTGTCATCTTTAAGGCAGACTGAAAAGGTGCGCATGGGGTACACCCTCGCGCGTCTTGTATTGTTGCCAGGAGAGGACCCCCACCCGGGGGATTGGCTTTAATGAAGTTCAACGTTCACAGACCCTTACTCGGTGCCCTGCTCATGGGCGTGGCGCTTGCGGGCTGTTCGAACGAGGGCGGAAAAACGCAGCCGGCGGCGAAGGCCGCTCCGGTTCCTGCGGCATTT